>JAQSDV010000001.1 GCA_029945425.1 bacterium
AGTCCCAGTGTGGCTGATCGTCCTCTCAGACCAGCTATAGATCGTCGCCTTGGTGAGCTCTTACCTCACCAACTAGCTAATCTAGTGCGGGCTAATCTTTTGGCGATAAATCTTTACCCCGAAGGGACCATACGGTATTAGCGTTCGTTTCCAAACGTTGTTCCGTACCAAAAGGCATATTCCCACATGTTACTCACCCGTGCGCCACTCTGTATTGCTACAGCGTTCGACTTGCATGTTTTAGGCCTGCCGCCAGCGTTCATTCTGAGCCAGGATCAAACTCTTAAGTTGAATTTGAAACCTTGACTTTTTAGATGTCAAAGGATCTCGATATAGTTTAGAGACCTGCTTATTGTCTTCTTGCAAAGACAATCACTGTTAAAACAGAAGCTTGTACGCTTCTGTGTTGAGACTAAACCCGTGAGGGGCTTAGTCTCGGCTGTGCTGAGATACTCAGAGCAGGTCGTTTTGTTGAAACGTTTAACACGATCAGCAAACCGCTGCCTGCGTATCTCTTCTCATCGATCTACAATGTTCAATAACCGGCGGCCATTTTCAGGCCGCAAAACTCTCCCCGTAAAAACCGAAGTTTTCGTTTCGGAGAGAATCTGTCAGAGCCAGCAATCTAGAAGGAAGTTCCTTCCGGGTCAACAAGAATTTGCGATTTCTTTTTCGCTCTTTCCTGAAGGCTGACCGAGCGACGTGCCCGCGACAGAGTTGAGGTTATACGGATGGTCTCAGCGGAAGTCAAAACCTTTTTTGAATTTTTAACAACTTGCTGAAATTACTCGGTAATTCCCCGTTTCGTTTAAATGATATACAACGCCAAACAGGCTTTTCAATACTCCGGAAACAGAAATTTTGCAGATTCCCGCAGCGCAAAGCCCCTCGTCCCGATTCCGCCTTACTTACCAGGCATCTTTAGGCCGCCCTTTTCCTCGTTCCGGCGGTCCATCTTGTCATCCACCGCCACAATCGCCTTCGCCAGCTCCGCTGCAGCCTTCATGTGTTCGGGGCCAATAGAGCTGCCTTTGTATGCGTCGCCGTAGATAACGGCCGTATTGAACGCCGTTTCCAGCTTTTCACGAATCTCTTCGAGCGTCTGGGCCATGATTACGCCTTGCCGGGCAGTTTCGGCCCGTCCTTCCTGTCGTTACGGTCCGCGATTTCATGCTCGACCGCGACAATGGATCGCGCAAGTTCTGCTGCGGCGGTCAAGGCGGTGGAGGCCGCCGTCGCCGCATCGGGCGAACTGGTATTGCTATAGGGGTAGTCGGCATTCTCGATTGCCTTGCCGAAGGCTTCATAAAGCTCTTTCTTCAAATCATCCAGATTTTTGGCCATCATCGTCTTCCTTCAAAAATGCTATTTGCCCGGCAGTTTCATGCCGTTTTTGCGTTCTTCCAGTTCCTGCTGGTCGCGCCGCTGCGCACGTTCTTCGCGCTGCGCATTGATCAGCGCATTGGCGAGTTCGGCGATCGCTATGCGGCTTTCGATGCGCGGATTGAAGGGCGTGCTGCTGTTGGAATAATTCGAATCCTCGTAGTAGGGATGCCGCTTTACAGCTTCATCGAACTGATCTTGCAGAACTTGCTTGAGTTTCTTGAGGTCGATATCCGGCATTGCCTGCTCCAGCTAGGGTAAAAGCAAGGCAGACATTATGGCAAAATACGCAAACTGTCAAATTTTGGGGGAAAGAGCCCTATTTGGGCGATATCTGGATGTTCGCCGGCCTGAAATGGCCTTTAAACATGCTTTTGGTCGCCTGCTCTATATCCGGCCGGTCTTTGGCACGGTTGAACTGATGCTTCAACTCCAGAACCCATTGTTCTTCCATCACGCGGAAACCTTCGACGTGGTGGGTCATCGCGGCAAGTTCTTTTGCGTTCTCCGGCTGCGGGCCGACGGGCCAGGCCGTGGTGATATCCAGCAAATCGGCCTTGTTTTCACCCAGCTGGAGCGAAATGAGGTAACCCTTCCCCAGATGCGACGGTGTAATGATGCCAAGCTCCCGCGCACGCTCGCGCGCCTCGCCGACGATGAGGATGTCGAGGTCATGCGGCATGCGGGTCATCAGCCCCTCGAACCCGCGGCTGATCGCCGTGGACGACAGGAAATGCAGCGCGGCGCTGCCTGCGATTGCGAACTCGCCCTTGCGAAAATCCATGGCCAATAACGTCTCGAACGCACCCTGAAGCGGCGTTGCGTCAAACGGACTGCCTGTCGAAAAGAATTTTGAAGCCATGCGAACATTATCGCACGGGCGGGATTAATGGAGCGTAAACCTGTTGATTACAAAAGATAATCAGCCGCGTGTGGCGTAAACCTGCCCGACTTTGGACACCAGTTGCTTGCCGACGGCTTCGGCGATAAACCGCCCCGCCGCTGCGACTTTCTCGATATCCACGCCGGTTTCGATGCCCATGCCATGCAGCATATATAGGACGTCTTCGGTCGAGACGTTACCGGTGGCACCTCTGGCATAGGGGCAACCGCCGAGGCCGGCGGCGGCGGAATCGATGACGCTCACCCCCTCCTCCAGCGCGATCACGAGGTTGGCGAGCGCCTGCCCATAGGTATCATGAAAATGCGCGGCGATATGCTGGACGGGGATTTCCTTCTTAACCGCCTGCAGCAAAACCCTCGTTTTCACGGGCGTACCGGTGCCGATGGTATCGCCCAGCGATATTTCGTAGCAGCCAAGGCCGAACAATTCCTTGGCGACACGCATGACGGCGTCGGGCGCAATCTCGCCCTCATAGGGGCAGCCGAGGACGCAGGAAACATAACCGCGCACGGCAATGCCATGCTTTTTCGCCTCGTCAATCACGGGCTTGAAACGCTCGATGCTCTCGGCGATGGAGCAGTTGATGTTTTTCTGGCTGAAGCTTTCGGACGCGACGGCGAAGACCGCGATTTCGCGCGCGCCCGCCGCAACCGCGCTTTCCATGCCTTTAGCATTCGGCACGAGGACGGGATAGCTAACGCCGGATTTTTTATTGATCGCCGCGAAAACATCGGCGGTATCCGCCATCTGCGGCACCCATTTGGGGGAAACAAATGCACCGGCCTCGATCGTGCGCAGGCCGGTATCCGACAGCATGTCGATGAACGCGACCTTCACATGCGCAGGCACGATGTTCTTTTCGTTCTGCAGCCCGTCGCGGGGGCCGACTTCGACGATACGGACTTTTTGCGGGAAATCATGGGTCATGGCGCGCGTTTCAGCATTTCTGTGAAGGTGGTCAGCATGTCGACCGCTTCGTCGCCGCCATGCTCCTGCCAGTAAAAATGGATCTGGCTGTCGCGCATTTCAATCTCGAAAAACTGCAGCGGCGGGCCGAGGCTGCGGGTGATGGAATTCAGGGTGGACAAAATTTCGGGCGACATGCGCCCCTGATTGGTCTGGATCACCCAGCCGCGCTGCCCCAGCCCCGGCGCATATTCCTCCGGCCGGCACAGCAATTCCCATTCGGCTTTCGATTTCACGTTTTCGGGCCAGTGATAATGGGCGCAAGTCTCGCGCGCCAGCACATAGGCGGTGCCCTTGTGGAATTCGGGGGTTTCACGCTCGATATCCTCGACCACGAAACCGGCGGCGATGGCGCCTTCGCGGGCGCGGCTGCGGTTGCGCTTGAAGGACATCTTGGTTTTTACGTGACTGACGGGGGTGCGCATGCGGTGGAAAAACCAGATAATGCCGATAAAGCCCAGCACCATCAGCCCCGCGATCAGGAAGCCCAGCATTTCCGGCGGCACGAATTCGCGGATCTGCTTCACCACCTCGTCGGCTTGCTTCTGGATTTCCTCGTTGGACTGGCCGCTCATGCTTTGCTTATTTCAATGAAATCAATTCGTATTTTTCATGCACCTGATCGCCGACGCCCGCATGGATTTTTTCCACGATCCCGTCGGCGGGGGAAATGATGGTGTGTTCCATCTTCATGGCCTCCACGATCACCAGCGGCTGGCCTTTTTTGACGCTGTCGCCCAGCTGGACGCGCACCGCCACGACCTTGCCCGGCATGGGCGCGGTCAGCTTGCCATCGGTTTCGTCGCCCGCGTTTTCATAGGCGAGCGGGTCGAGGTATGTCAGTTCCTCGTAATGCCCGTCATGCAGCAGCGTCAAATGGCGGCCATCATGCAGGACGACCGCGTTATATTGCTGGCCGTCCAGTTTCGCATCGAAACTAAGATCATACATCGCGGGCGCGAACTGCGCGGAGACGGGCTTGCCGTTCACGGTCAGCTGTGGCGTCGCGAAGCCTTTTTTGCTGGAAACGGTGACGGCGGTTTCCTTGCCGTCATTGTCGAATTTAAACACTTCCGTATCGCCGCCGCCGATCCGCCATGCGGCAAGGTCGTTCCACGGCGAACCCGCATCCTGCGCGCTCGGCAGCACATCGCGGTCATTCAGCAGCCCCAGCACAGCCAAAACATAGGCCGCATCAGACGGCGCCTGTTTGGCGGGCAGCAATTCGCTTTCATGGTTCTTGATGAACGATGTGTTGACCTTGCCGGCCTTGAAATCAGGGCTTTCAAGCAAGCGGCGCAGGAAAACGAGGTTCGTTTTCGGGCCCGTGACCAAAGTCTGGTCGAGGGCGGATTTCAGGTTGGCAATCGCCGCGTCGCGGTCTTTGCCCCAGGCGATAATTTTCGCAATCATCGGGTCGTAATGGATGGAAATGGTGTCGCCATCGCCGAACGGCGCTTCGCGCACGCCGGTATCGATGCGCACGGCATCTGATTCCGTGGGGAAGCGCAGATATTTGATCTGGCCTGCGCCGGGCAGGAAGTTGTTGGCGGGATCTTCCGCATATAACCGCACTTCCATCGCATGGCCGTTGATTTTGAGGTCAGCCTGCGTGAAGGTCAGCTTGTTCCCCTCCGCCGCGCGTATCTGTTGTTCGACAAGGTCGAGGCCGGTGATGTATTCGGTGACAGGGTGTTCCACCTGCAACCGCGTGTTCATTTCCATGAAGTAAAAATTTTCGGACGCATCGAGCAGGAATTCGACCGTGCCCGCGCCGACATAGCCGATCGCCTTGGCAGCGGCCACCGCCGCCTCACCCATTTTCTTTCGCGTTGCCTCGGACAAGCCCGGTGCGGGTGCTTCCTCCAGAACCTTTTGATGGCGGCGCTGGATGGAGCAATCGCGTTCGAACAGGTAAACCGTATTGCCGAATTTATCGGCGAAGACCTGAATTTCGACATGGCGCGGATTGACGAGGTATTTTTCGATCAGCACATGGTCGTCGCCGAACGAGGCCTTCGCCTCGCGCTTTGCGCCCTGCAGCTGTTCGGAGAATTCGCCTGCGTTTTCGACGACGCGCATACCCTTGCCGCCGCCGCCCGCACTTGCCTTGATCAACACGGGGAAGCCGATTTTCACGGCTTCATCGCTCAGGAATTTTTCTTCCTGCTTGTCGCCGTGATAGCCGGGCACCAACGGCACCCTGGCTTTTTCCATCAGCGCTTTCGCCTCCGACTTGCCGCCCATCGCAAGGATGGCGGCAGGCGGCGGACCGATGAAGATCACGCCCGCTTTTTCGCAAGCTTCGGCAAATTCCTCGTTCTCCGACAAAAAGCCGTAGCCCGGATGCACCGCATCCGCGCCGCTGCGTTTGGCGACATCGAGGATTTTTTCGGCGACAAGATAGCTTTCACGCGCCGCTGCCGGCCCGATCAGGTACGCTTCGTCCGCGATTTCCACGAACAAAGCCTCCGCATCGGCTTCGGAATAGACGGCCACGGTTTTGATGCCGAGCTTCTGACAGGTGCGCATGACGCGGCAGGCGATTTCGCCGCGGTTCGCAATCAGGATTTTTTTGATCATCGAGGGATGATTACTTCAGTCCGTCGATCATGCCGCGCGGCACTTCGATCACGTATTCATCCGCACCGACGCGGCCTTCAACGGCTGCCAGCGCTTCGGCCGACAGTTTCTTGCCGATGATGACATAGGAGGTTTCGGTTTCCAGCACCGCGGGGCAAGCCGCGCAGGTGGAGCAGACGAATTCAGCGGGGGTGACGTCTTTGAATTGCATGGTTTTCTCCTCGAAAAATGACGATAAACGAGACTACTCCCCCCGCCCCCTGAAAACAACTTTGATATAGGATTTACCGTAATATTCTTGCTTGTACTCATTATGACTATAAATCCATTTGACACATGTCATAAACATCACTAACCTTTCCTTAACACACACAACTTTAGGAGCATAAAAAGATATGACGGGGGATCATAAACACGGTCTTTTTGCGGGCCACAACCACGGTTACGGGCATCGCGATGACGGCTACGGCAGTCCTTACAACAGCCGCTATCGCACGGCGGTGCCCGAGCGCCCGCCCCTGCCCTATGAAGGCTCGCTGAAGGAAGTGTTCAATGCCGCGGTGAAGGAAGCCGTGATCCAATACCCCCAATTGAAGGGCACTTTCCTGTTCGTCAACGCCGGCGAAATGACGATGAATTCCGACGTCGACCTGCGCAGATCCGGTTTCCGCGACGAAAACGACCTGCAGAAATTCGCGGGACAAATGGTGCGCGAAGCGGAGGGTGGATCGGCCTTTGCGACCAAGATCGCACAGCTTGGCCTGCATGTGATGACTTATAACCCGTTGCCCTTCCGCCTGTTCACGACGAAGGACCAGCCGTACGAAATGGAAGCGATGGCGACGTTCTATCATGAACTCGGCCACCTGGTGGCACCCGCCGCTTTCGGCTCGCCGACGGAAGGCCTCGCCGAAAACGTCGCTGACGTCTTCGCGATCCTGCGCCACATCCAGAAATACGGCGAAGACAGCAAGGCGATCGAAATGGGCAGCTGGGGCCGCGCATGGCGTTTCGTGCTGACCGGACAGGGCGACCATTTCACGACCCTTTCCATCGACGCGATGCCAAAACTGCTGGAAAAGCTGGACGTGCAGGCGCTGACGCCTGCGGAAACCGCCGCCCTGTCGGCGCGCGTTGCCCTGCAGAACACGCCGCATATCGAAGTGATGGCGACCGTTGCGCGCAACTTCCAAGAAGTGAAACGCATCATCGCCCGCACAGGCGACTTGGAGGCCGCGCTGAAGAAGATGGCGGAAATCACGCTGTCGGACGATCACGAGCGGGCGGAAACCTACTTCACCTTCCGCATCGGCTCCTCCGCGCTGCAGCGCTTCCTCGACGGCAAGGTCGGCTTCGATGTGGAAACGCAGAAAATGCTGTTCGGCCAGCAGGTCAGCCGCGACACCACGCCCATCAAGCTGGAAGGCCGGTATTGGGATGATGTCCGCGACCGCATGGCCGAGCGCCGCGCGCAGCTGGCAAACGAAGGCGTGCTGCTTGGCATGCCGCACCTCAAAGACCCCCGCGCGCCGAAAGCTGCAAATGCCAATATCGAACCGCCGAAACCGCCGAAGAAATCCGGCTGGAACCTGTTCGGCAACGACTAAACAACAGATACAAAAAAGCCCCGCCCGGGATTTCCCGCGGCGGGGCTTTTTTTGTTTCTGCTCCCTCTCCCGCGCTTGCGGGAGAGGGCTGGGGAGAGGGTGTGACCGGAAGTAATCGTCGCTGCCGCGGTGCAACTATTGAGTGCGGTTCTGCACCCTCTCCCTAACCCTCTCCCGCACGCGGGAGAGGGGACTAGTTATTACTGCGGCGTTACGCGCCAGATGATATTGCCGACGTCATCGGCAACCAGCATTGCACCTTTGCCGTCGGTTTCAACACCCACAGGGCGACCCTGCGCATTACCCTCCGCATCCAGAAATCCAGTCAGGAAATCCTGCGGCAAGCCGTCGGGCTTGCCAGCCTTGAAGGGAATGTAGACGACCTTATACCCGCTTGGATTGCTGCGGTTCCACGATCCGTGCTGGCCGACAAAGGCTGCGCCCTTGTACTGCGCGGGCAGCAGGTCTGCGGTGTAAAAGGTCAGTCCCAACGACGCGGTATGCGCGCCCAGCGCGTAATCCGGCACGATGGCTTTTGCGACCAGTTCGGGCTTCTGCTCCTTCACGCGTTCGTCGACGTGCTGGCCGTAATAGCTGTAGGGCCAGCCGTAAAACGCGCCCTGCTTGACCGAGGTCATGTAATCGGGCACCAGATCATCGCCCAGCTCGTCGCGTTCATTCACTGCCGTCCACAGCGTTTCGGTGCCGGGCTGCCAGTCCATGCCGACAGGGTTGCGCAGGCCGCTTGCATAGACTTCGGTCGCGCCCGTCGCCGCATCGATCTTCAAAATCGCCGCGCGGTTTTCTTCCTTGTCGATGCCGTTTTCGGCGACGTTGCTGTTCGACCCGACCGAGGCATAGAGCGTCTTGCCATCCGCGGAAGCGACGAGGTTCTTCGTCCAATGGTGGTTCAGCGTGCCGCCCGGCAGGTCGGCCACCTTCACCGCCGCGTCCTTGATCTCCGTCGCACCCGCCGCATAGGGGAATTTCACCACCGCATCGGTATTCGCCACATAAAACGTGTCGCCCACCAGCGCCATGCCGAATGGGGAATTGAGGTTTTCGAGGAACGCGGTGCGCAAATCGGCAACGCCGTCGCCATCGGTATCGCGCAGCAGCGTGATGCGGTTCGCGCTCGGCGTCGCGGCACCCGCCTTCTTCATCGTCTTTTTCATGAACCAGCCCTTGATGCCCTTGCCGTCATCGGGCTTGGGCGGGGCATTGGTTTCGGCGACCAGCACGTCGCCGTTCGGCAGCGTATAAATCCAGCGCGGATGGTCGAGCTTGTCGGCAAACGCGTTGACCTTCAACCCTGCCGCTGCCACCGGCTTGCCGCCCTCCGGCCAACCGATAGCCTTCGCCGCCTTCACCGTCGGCACCAACGCCTTTTCAGGCTTTGGCAGCGCGGGATTATAGCCATAACCGACAGGCCCAGACTCTTGCGCATGAGCGGCGCAAGCGACCAGCCCCATCATCATAAGACCGGTGAGCGGGAGCATATAACGCATCTGGATTACCCTCTTTTGATAAATTTTAGTCTTAACGCCGTGGCGCGCGATTGAGTTCCCTCACGCCATCAATCGCTTCTCAAGATCATTCGCCGCAAAGGCCTTTTGCAATTCCGAACTGTCAAATCCGTTCAGCAACCGCGCGCGGGCGAGCATATGCATGATGCGTGCTTCGGAGATGTTGTAGAGGTCGTGACGGCCGGAGACGTCGCCGCTTGCGCCTTTCAGGGTTTCGATGACCCACTCCAGATCGCTGCGCGTCATGGCGAGCAGCTGGTCGCCCGTTTTCGCGCCAGGGAAATGGCTGTCGGCGCGGCCGCCGCGCAGGAAGATTTCGGCGAACATTTCTTTCTCGCCGCTGCCGACGGCCCAGCCGGAGGAGCCGGAGGTGATCGCCACCACCCCCTCGCCCATGCTGAAGCCGACATCGCCCACCACAACATCGCAAACCGTGTTGCCGATTGCCGCCACCAGCGCGGTGCCGGGTTTATGCTGCGCCACGATCTTGGCGTGTTTCATGTTGAGCTTCATATTGCCGAAATTGTCGATGTAGTAAATCGTGCCTTCCGGCAGCTGCGGGAAGCTGGAAACATTCATGGGCGCGCCCAGATAAGACAGCCCCTCCAGCAATTCGCGGTGCGCGCGCGCCTTTAACATCTGCTTGATTTTCTCTTCGCCCAGCGAGGCAAAGCGTGTCGCCAGATGCAGCGTCAGATCCGCCATTGCATCGGGGAAATAATCACGGGAGCGGAATTGCGAGCCGGAATCCGGCACGGAGGTCTGGAAAAACACCATCTCCCCCGCCTTTACAGCATCGTAAAACGGCGCGAGCGTATAGCCCGCATTGACCGCCAGCAGCACGACGCCCGATGACGTCATCCCCAGCACGATCTTTTCCCCTGCGCTTTTGACGCTGACGATGTTTTTGCGGGGCGCGCAGTTGGTGTGGAAAATATGCCCGTAACCGAGTTTCGAATTGAACACCAGCTGCGCGGTCTTGAACCCCGCGACAATGGTATCAAGCGACGCGATCGACCCCACATCGATATTGGCGGGATACAATCCGCGCGTGACGCAGGCGGTCACCAATGACTGATGCACCTCGTCATGCGCAAGGTCGTCGCGCGGATAATCGGTCAGGATTTTAAGGACGGGCGTCAGGCGCCCGTCGCGGTCGATCAGCTGCATGTTTTACCTCTTTGAAAGCAGTATAAGCCGAGTTTAAAACCCTATCAATAACAGCGGCTTACACGAAATTGACATAAGAATTGCAATAACCTAGACTTAAGCTATGCCAACGCCTGAAAACGCTTCTCCGCCACCCAGCGACAGCTTTGATTTCAACAAGGCGGCGCGGGATATTGTTTCCGACCATCCGGCTTTAAAACGCAATACCGTTTTCGTCGACCTCGACACCAATACGCGCACCGGCCCCCGCCTCGCCCGCATGCGCGCGACGCTGTCGGGCAAATTCCGCAAGATGCTGAGGGGCGCGCGCAAAAAGGCCGGAACCCTGAAACGCGGATCGGCGCATGCCGTTGCCGACGGCGATGACGGCGTGATGGTTTTGGCGATGACGCTCGACCGTCCGTTCGGGTTGCTGGCGGGTAAAGCTGTGACAGATGAAATGGACAGGCTGTTCGCCTTCCACCACGAAATCGGGCATTTGATTATCCCCGCCGCACATGCGGGCAAGCTGGATGATTATTTCAGCAAGCTTTTTGGTATATCCAATTCGGGCCGTGAAGTGGCGGCCGATGTCTATGCCACCATCCGCCACCTGCAGAAATACGGTGCCGACAGCGCGCCGCTGGAATTCGCGCCGTTCAAGCGTGCGACCGATACGATGAACAACAGCCATGACGATGCGACATCATATGTCACCAGTTTCGCCATCGACGCGGTCTTGCGCGACCGCCACAAATTGCTGGCTGCCAATTTGACGCCCGCGCAGGTGGTGGAGAAGGTGAAGGAATATCACCTGCGCTACACCCCCACCCGCCCGCAGGTCGATGCGTTGCTGAAGGATTTCGCGCCGCTGCAAAACCAGATCCCCAAAATCACGCGCGAGAATACCGCGCCGCTGTTAAAGCTCGCCGAAATCGCGCTCGACCCCGCGACCTCGCCGCAGGCGTTTTACATGGCGAACCGCGTGCTGTCGGTATTCCTTGGCAAAATGCTGACGGGGTCGATGTGGGTCGATATTGCGCGGCAGCTGCACGAGAAGGAAAAGACCGTGACGCTCGACAGCATCTTCCCGCCGTCCGAAAAGCGCGCTTTTCCTGCCCATTTGCCCCGCCGCGCCGCCTGAAATTTTAGCGTTTACGTGCCGTTTCAGATTATGGTAATGTATTTCCCATGCAAAAGAGCCTGACGCAAATATTCAATGAAACCGCCGAGAAAGCGCATGACGCTTTCCCGCTGGCGTTCAAGGCGATGGTGATATTCCAGACCTCCGCCGATGCGCCCTTGTATGTGTCGCCCGAATTCGCCGAACACCTGTCGAAAAACATCGACGCTGTGCGCAAGGCGATCCGCGAGACGGGCAGTCAAATGGAACGGATGAATGCCGTCGGCCTTGCCACCCCCTATTTTCCCGTCGGCGGCACGGTCGCGCAGATGATCGCATTGCAGGACAATCCGCCCGGCATTTTTACCAACGGTTATACGCAGGAAATGCGCGCCGTCTATGTGCTCGACCATGAAATCGGCCACCATGTCGTAAAAAGCGGGCGGGGCGCGGGGCGGCATCTGGGCGAAGCGGCGGCGGATGCCTACGCGTCGCTGCGCCATATCCAGCGTTACGGGCAGGCAACAGATTTTTTCAACTACGTGAACAAATCATACATGGTGGTGCTGGGCCATTCGTCGATCCATTACACGATGGACACCATGATGCGCGTCAAGGAACTGGCATGGGAGCAGGACATATCAAAACTCTCCCTGCAGGAAACCGCGCAGCTGGCCGACCGCCTCGCGCAGGAATGCCAGCTTGAAGCCCGCAAGCTCGACAAACTCAACTGGGCATTTTCGGGGGCTGTGAAGGTGTATCAGGAGAAACTGGGCACCAAGCAGGACATCGTCAACAAGACCTATGCGCAAGACCCGGCAGCCTATGAAGTGTTTCTGCGCGAAACGCTGAAGGTGATGCGGGCGAATACGGATGCCGATGTGCAGCGCGCCGCTTACGAATTTTTCAGCTATCCGCCGATGAAGGAATTCACGGAAAAGGCAGTCGCGACAATTGACGAATTCAGGGATGCACCCGTCCTCATCGCCGCCGCAAGGAAATTCGCCGAGGCGCCGCGTGTGCCGGAACCGCCGCTGTCTGCGCGGAAACCGCCGCCCGTCATTGATCGCGGTTAGGCTTTTTTCCGCCAGCTGGGTTCGGATTTGTTCAGGAATGCCGTGAGGCCTTCCTTGCCTTCCTCGGAAGCACGCGCCTCTGCGATCTGGCGGACGGTCAGGTCGATCACCTGTTCGTCGATCGGGCGGCCGACCAGTTCCAGCATCAATTTCTTGCCGCGTCCCTGCGCCTGCGGTGCGCCATCCATCAATGCCGCGATGACTTTACCTGCGACAACATCCAGCTGGCCGGTTGCGGCGACTTCATGCGCGAAACCAATTCTATAGGCCGTATCGGCGTCAAAGCGTTCCGCCGTCATGAAATAGCGGCGCGCCATGCGCAAACCCATCGCGTCGATCACATAGGGCGCGATGATGGAGGGGATCAGGCCGATGCGCACTTCCGACAGGCAGAACTGCGCGCCCTGCTCCGCGATCAGGATATCGCAGCACGAAGCCAAACCAACGCCGCCGCCGAAGATATTACCATGCACCAGCGCGATGGTCGGCTTCGGGATGAAATTCAGGGTTTTGAGCAGCGTGCCGAGGCGCATCGCATCGGTCACGTTTTCTTCATAGGAATAATTCGCCGATTTGCGCATCCAGTTCAGGTCGCCGCCCGCGCAGAAGCTTTTACCGTTCCCGCGCAGCACAAGCGCGCGCACCGATGTATCCGCACCCGCCTGATTGACCAGCGCCGTCAGTTCATCCATCACGGCCTCGTTAAAGGCATTGTGGACTTCGGGGCGGTTCAGGGTGATGGTGGCGACACCGTCTTTGGTGTCAAACAGGATCTGCTTGTCGGTCATTTTCTTTTTCTTTCCTCATTAAATCCTCGATGCCGAAATCGAGGCGTTCTTCGAGAATGCCCTTGGTATAGAGCATCACGATATTGGCGGCGAAGGCCGACCAGAATATATAGCTGTTTTGCAGGAAAAGCATCACCGCAAAAACCAGTATCAGGATGAGCGTGATGCGGTACAGATGCCACATGACGCGCAGGCGGCGCGGCAGCCCGCGCGGGTCGACCAGCGAATATTTCTGCGCCTTCATCCCCCAGCGCCCGTAAATGCGGCTGAGTTTGTACATCAGCGGATTCATCAGTCGTCATCCTTGACGAAATGATTTTTCAGCAGGGGATCGAGTTTTTTCTCGTATTTGATCATCAGCACAAAACAGCCGACCGCCAGCGGCACGCAGGCCACGACCGTCCACAATTCCAGCCGGCAAAACAGCGGCAGCAAAATCGCCGCGCAGAGCGTCATCAAAACATGGCTATAGGCGCGCAACAACCGGCGCGGATACGCCTCCAGCTTCGAGCGGTCCACGCGCCCATAGGCCAGCGGCTTGCCGCCGAACACCGTGCCGAAAATGATGAGGAATTTATCCTGCACCATCACATCCTGAACACGCCAAACTGCGGATCGCCGATCGGGGCGTTCAGGGTGACGGAGAGGGAGAGGCCGAGGACCATGCGCGTATCGGCGGGGTCGATGATGCCGTCATCCCACAGGCGCGCGCTGGCGTAGTATGGATGGCCTTGCGTTTCGTACTGGTCGCGGATGGGTTTTTTGAAGGCTTCTTCTTCGGCGGCGGTCCATGTTTCTTTCTTGGATGCCATCGCGTCTTTTTTCACTTGGGCGAGGACGCTCGCCGCCTGCTCGCCGCCCATGACGGAGATGCGGGAATTCGGCCAGGTCCAGAGGAAGCGCGGGTTGTAGGCGCGGCCGCACATGCCGTAGTTGCCCGCGCCGAAGGAACCGCCGATCAGGACGGTGAATTTCGGCACCTGCGCGCAGGAAACGGCATGCACCAGTTTCGCGCCGTCTTTTGCAATCCCGCCCGCTTCGTATTTGCGGCCCACCATAAATCCTGTGATGTTTTGCAAAAAGATCAGCGGAATTTTGCGCTGGCAGCAGAGTTCCACAAAATGCGCGCCTTTGACGGCGGATTCAGAAAACAGGATGCCGTTATTCGCGATGATGCCGACCGGATAGCCGAACAGGTGCGCGAAGCCGCAGACCAGCGTTTCGCCGTACAGTTTCTTGAATTCGTCGAATTCGGAGTTGTCGACGATGCGGGAGATGATTTCGCGCACATCGAACGGCTTGCGGCTGTCCTGCGGTATGATGCCGTAGATTTCTTTCGTGTCGTATTTCGGCGCGCGCGGGTCGCGCACGGCGAGGTCGATTTTCTTGACGCGGTTCAGGTTGCTGACGATACGGCGCGTGATTTGCAACGCGTGGCCGTCATTCTGCGCGTAATGGTCGGTGACGCCGGATTGACGGCAATGCACATCGGCGCCGCCTAAATCTTCCGCACTCACCTCTTCCCCCGTCGCGGCCTTCACCAAAGGCGGGCCGCCCAGGAAAATCGTGCCCTGATTTTTCACGATGATGGATTCATCCGACATCGCGGGAACGTATGCGCCGCCCGCGGTGCAGGAACCCATGACAGCCGCAATCTGCGGAATGCCGCGTGCCGACATGTTGGCTTGGTTGTAAAAGATGCGCCCGAAATGTTCCTTGTCCGGAAACACTTCATCCTGCAACGGCAGGAACGCGCCGCCGCTATCGACCAGATAAATGCAGGGCAGATTATTCTGCGCCGCGATTTCCTGCGCGCGCAGGTGTTTCTTGACGGTCATCGGGTAATAGGTGCCGCCCTTGACGGTCGCGTCATTCGCCACGATCACGCATTCGGTGCCGGAAACGCGGCCGATGCCGGAAATCATCCCTGCGGCGGGCACGACGTCTTTATACGTGCCATAGGCCGCGAAGGCGGAAAATTCGAGGAAGGGCGAGCCCGGATCGATCAGGTTTTTCACGCGGTCGCGGGGCAGCATCTTGCCGCGCCCCAGATGCTTGGCGCGGGCGGTTTCGTCGCCGCCCTTCTGGATCTCGACCAGCTTGTCACGGAAATCGCCGACGACCTTTTCGGTCGCTTCAAAGTTCTTTTGGAATTCCTGCGACTGCGGCGACAGTTGCGATGCAAGCTGGGTCATAAATCCTCCGGTATTTGCGTCCACCGACTATAGGACAACAAAAAGGGCGGCTCAATTGATATGAGCCGCCCCGATATTGTATGGAAAAGAGCTTTAGAGGCGCAGCGCGCGCTTCCATGCCGGTTTCGGCGCGGTTGCGTCATTCGCCACTTCCGCCGCTTTCACGGCCTTGTCAAACGCAAGGCCGGGCGCGGGCGCGTTGGTGAGTTTCGAGGGCGCAAGGTCATTCGCGGGTGCGAGCGTCGCATCCAGCGTGTCGCGGGGCGCGTAGTTGCTGGCTGTATCGCTCAACTGTTGCAGGCTTTTCGCTTCCGCGCGCGTTGCCGCATTCACCAGCGAACCACCACCCCATGCCATGATGGCGAGAAAGCGGATCGGCTCGAGGACAATCGCCGCAGGCGGAAAGATAAGCCCCGCCACAAGCAAGCCCACATTGGCGAACAACCCGATGGTAGAGGTACGGTCGGAAATTTTGTGGAGTTTGGTCAGGCGCGATGCTTTTGCCTGCAGATTGCCGACGAAGGTTTCTTCGCCGACGGATTTCTGCAGCTTGTCCATCTCCCGCGCATTTGCAAAATGGCTGGCGGCATAGGTGCCTGAAACCAGCGCGATGGAGCCACCGATAACGCCCGCAATCAGGGCGGGGGCAGCAGGCAAGGCGACGATCAGCGCCAGCGTGGCAACCGTGACGCCGCCGAACCATTTCAGTGATTTTTTCATGCTGTCGCGGCTGAAACGCGCATCGCGTCCCGCTTGCGCTGCAACGTCCTCTTGATGCTGTTTCGAGAGGATTTGGCGGTCGGTCATTCAATACTCCATGCAGTGGTTAAAAAAACAAAACCCGCGCAATCAATTGCGCGGGGCATCACGAAAATCGCGTGGCGGGCGGTGCGGTGGTCAGGGCCTTTGCGGGTCCGGATCATCTGTCCAATCTTTAACATGTTAAGAACTACCCCAAGACTAGAACAGCCCGCCCCTGATGTCAAAGGCGGGCTGTCACAGGATTGAAATTGTTTAAGGTTTCGGCGAAGCGGGCAAAGGCGGTGCGGCGACAGGCACGGCAGGCTTCGGCGCTTCGGGTTTGGGCTGTTTGCGGCTGAAAATGCTGAAGATCGATTTGGGCGAGGTCGAGGGCTGCGCCTTGTGCGCCGGAATCGCGGGAACGGATGCCGGCGGCAGGATGTCTTCGGCGGGGCGGATCACGCCCTCCGCGACCTGACGGTCATAGACCAGTTTCGCGGTCGGCTTGGTGCCCTGCGCCGTGCCGGTTGTGAATTCGGACGCGCCCCATGCTGCGAACATCACGGCGGACGCAACGGGATAAACGATTGCGGCCAACGGCGCCAGCAGCGGAATAGCGGGCGCCACGATCGCGCCGATGATGGTGAAGAAAGCGATATTGCTGATCTTGTTCAGCTTGGTCGCGCGCTCCAGCGCCTTGCCGGCCTTTTGTTTCAGTTTCGGCACGAAATCGCTGTTGCCGGCGTCTTTCTTCACGCCCATCAGCGCCAACGTGCGCGCCGCGTTGGAGACGAGGCGGAACGCGTTCACGCCCACCACGATGGCCGCGACGAAAGAAGGAATGGCGACCACGGCCACGGGCAGGAACGCATGTGCCGCGATAAAGCCCACGACGCCAGCCGCCAGAAATCCGGCGCGGCGCTGCGCGCTTTTCTTGTTGTCTTGATGCTGGGCGGGCAGTTGTTCCAGTACCGCTTTTTGGGTGCTGGTCGAAAGCGCGTCGGCTGAAGCCATGAGAGTATCCCCCGTAACAGGTTTACTGTTGAGGCCTCAGGCGTTCTTTTTGTCTTCCCAAGGCGCGATGAAGTTAAGGTCGGGCTTTCCCTTGGACTTGTCAAGCTTGGGCAGCACCATGGGGTCGTTCGCAGGCAGCAGCGCCGAGGGCGCGGGCGAGTCAGGCGTAATGTCATAGCCCGTGGACTGCTCGAGGGCCTTTTTCACTTCGCGTTCATTTCCGAATAACTTCCACAACATTTGCTTTTCCCTCCCCTGGGGTTCATACCGGTCAGTATGTGGCTAACTAGGCGGCAAGATAATCCGAAATCCGGAAAATGTCAAACAATGCCAAAGGCTTGTTGAAACTGATTATCAGTTGCTCAAAATTCGCTTTGGAAATCAGGGAGAAGGCGGCTTTTTCCGTAACTTGAATTTAGCATCGGTATCGGGCTTCTGTATTCTGGAAAAGTTCTTTTCGAACGCATCGCGCAGCTTCTTTGATTCGTGGCGGTCGAGGGTGTCGATGGTCGTCTGGTCCACCTCGCGGCGGTGGCCGCGCATCATGGTGTCAATCGACGCGCCCTTGGACAGCAGAAACCCGACAAGATCGTTATCCTGCGACTTGGCGGCATATAAAAGGGCTTCGGAGGACGCGGCATTCACATTCGCCCCCTTCTCCACCAGCAGCTTCACAATGGGGGCATTTCCCATCAGGCTGGCGGTGCGCAAGGCAAGGTCATCCTCGAAATGGATATTCGCGCCGGCATCCAGCGCTTCGTTCACGATATCGATCATGCCCGTCGCAGCGCCGGTCACGAGCTGGTAGCCCAGTTCTGGATTGTCTTCCGACATGCCTTTTCCTTTGGATAAGGCATCATAGCGGGGATAAAACGGATGGCAAGATTGAAAATTCGGGCGTCCGCTTGCCCTGCCGCAGCGCAAAAAACTATACTGGCGGCATGTCTGTGATCGACCTCACCATCCCCCCGCGCGAAGCCGATATCGGCGGGCTGCATGTCCGCCGCATCCTGCCCTATGTGAAGCGGCGGATGGTCGGGCCCTTCGTGTTCCTCGACCATATGGGTCCCGCCCATTTCGCGGCGCATCAGGGCATCAACGTGCCCCCGCACCCGCATATCGGCCTTGCGACCGTGACGTATCTTTTCAACGGCGAGATTTTTCACCGCGACACGCTGGGCAGTGCGCAGGCCATCACGCCGGGTGCGGTGAACTGGATGACCGCCGGGCGCGGCATCGCGCATTCGGAACGCACGACACCCGCCAACCTTGACCGCCCCCACGATGCCCACGGGTTGCAAAGCTGGGTCGCACTGCCGAAAGAGGTCGAGGAATGCGCGCCCGAATTTTTCCATCACGGCGCGGAGACGCTGCCGGAATTTAAAGTGAAGGACGCCACCGTCCGCCTGATCGCGGGCAGCCTTTACGGTCACGCCTCCCCCATCAAACTTTACAGCCCGCTTTTCTACGCCGCCGTCACAATGCCCGCAGGCGGCATGATGGAATTGACGCGCGACTATGCGGAACGGTCACTCTATCTGGTGAATGGCGGTTTGCGTATCGGTGATGCGCGCATCGCACCCGCGACGATGCCGGTATTCGGGGATGACGGGACGATCAGGATTGAGGCGGAAGAAGCATCCACCTTCGTGATCCTTGGCGGCGATCCGCTGGCGGAGCCGCGCTATATCGACTGGAATTTCGTCTCCAGCTCGAAAGAGCGTTTATTGCAGGCGCGCGACGACTGGCGCCACCAGCGCTTCGGAAAAATTCCGGGCGACGATACGGAGTTCGTGCCGCTGCCTTAAATTACGCGTTAAAACCGCCGGGGCCGCGCTTCAGTTTCGGTGCGGGGGGCAGGTTGTCCTGCAACCCTGCCTTCGGCGTCGTGATGTCCTTCGCCGTTTCGCCTGCGATGTCTTCCTTCAGCATCTGGACGGCGGCTTCGATCAGGCGCTTGTTTGCGCGGCCTTCGGTCATGTTCGCAAGCTCGGTCATGCCTTTGGTGAAGCGGTCGACCAGTTCGGGCGACATTTCTTTCCACGAATTTGTTTCGGTCACGCGCTCGATGACGGAGACGCCTGCATTGGCCAGTTCGCCGATCATGCGCTTGCGGCTGGCGGCGTCCATTTCGGGCAGCGCTTCCTTGAATTCATCGCCGCTGATGGCGGAGGTGATCGCGGCAAAGGTCAGCTTGTGCACATGCACGTTGTCGGTCGCGAGCAGGCCGGCAGCGCCGCTATAGGCGATCTGGTCGTCGTGCAGGATGGTCAGCGCCTCGGAAACAGCCTTGGGCAGGCGCAGGCCTGCGGTGCTGCGGCCGCGCGTGGCATCATCGACCAGCAGCACGGCGGCGGAAACGGAATCAAGGCAGTTGGTTTCGATCAGCAGGTTGATGATCGGCGCGGTGTCGAGGTTGTTGATTTCGGAAGGGTCAACCGTGCTGGTATCCGCGCCCAGCGCCTTCAGGGTTTTCTGCACGATCGGGTCCTGCAGGATTTCGTCGAAGGCAAGCGACGCGACAGCGCCGGGTTCAGCCGCAGGCGCAACAGCCGCAACCGCGCCGGGGGCGGCAAGATACACGCCGACCGTCGCCATTTCGGCGCGGAATTTGTCGAGCGTCTGGTTCATCAGTTTCAGGCGCGTCTGGCCGCCGGCAAGTTCCGTCAGCACGCCGGCGGATTCAACGAATTTTTCGGCAAGTTCAGTCGTGATGCCGCGCAAAGATCCGTGCGCGATGCCCGTTTCGATGATGTCGGCAGCAATGTCGCTCATCTCGCGGCCCATTTCGGCAAGCGTCGCGGGATCGCTGAAGCCGCGCGCCTGCGCCAGCTGGCTTTCGTCGCCCGCCAGCGTCAGCGCCGCAACCGCCAGCTTCGCCGCCAGCGGGTTGCCGGATTCCATCATCGCCTGCACGCTTTCGACCGACGATCCAACATCCGCATGCAGCAGCGCGACCGTTTCGCCGATCGCGGGGGGCAGCAGTTTCGCCAGTTCCACCGAGTCATTGCGTCCGCGCAGCATTTCATCGGCCACCAGCACCGCCGCGACATTGCTGTCGAGCGCATCTGTATCGGCCAGCAGCGCGAAAACGGGGTTTTCGTCGATATCCGACTGGGTCACGCTCCGCACGCCTTCCTGCGCCGCCAATGTGTTGATGACGGTTTCAACGAATTTGTCGTTCAGGACGTCGGTGGTTTTGAGCGAGGCCATGGAAATAACTTTCTAAAAAAAATTAAGGTTTCGGTGCTTTGGGGTTTTTCGGCAGCTGGATTTCGCGCGTCACTTCGGTTTTCAGGTTGGCGAGCGACGCATCCATGTTTTTCTTCACATCCGCATCGGTCACATGATGCTGCAGGTTGCTCAACCCTTCGACCAGCAGGCCGAGCAGTTGCGGCGACAGGTGGCGGAAAGTTTTTTCGACCGCCAGTTTGTCGACCAGCGGGATCGAGGTCACAACCAGCATGTCCGCCGTGCGGCTCATGTCTTCCGCGCTCAGCATGCGTTTCACGGATTTGAACGTCTCGCCCGTCGATCCGAACGCCACGCCTGCCGCCGCGATTTTCAGCGCCGAGGGGCTGCCGTCTTTCACGAGCAGCGCAAGGCCCTCCATCGGGGAGGTCACATCGGCGGTCAGAAGGCTGACGATATGCTGGATCGGTTCCGGCACCAGCGGTTCCCACAATGTCTTGTCATGCCCGCGCACCATTTCTTCGGCCGCCAGCACCGCCGCCGTGTGGCTGTCCAGCGCCCGGGCATCGACCAGCGTGCGGATGACGGGGTTGTTATCGACCTGATACTGTTTCAGCATCGGCACGCCTTCGGCATTGCTGAGGCTGTTGACGGTGATCTGCACGAGCGGATCGGTGAGGAAATCGGAGAGCTTGAGCGACATGGTTTTACCTGCACAACGGGCAATAATGTTTGAAGTGCAAAGTAATATGCCTGAGACAGTGTTCTGTCAATGCGGCGCATGATGATTTTCTTGCGCATTTGCACAAGAAAATTACGGCGTTAATGCAGGAAATACAGGTAGTTAACGATTAAAGACCCGGCTTGCCGCGGGCGATGTGCTTCAGGGCGGCGTGGTTGCTGGCGGGGTCGATGCGGGGGGCGTGGTAGGTGAGGTCGGCGGCGTTGCCCTGCATCAGCGCGTATTTCAGGCTGGCGCCTGCTTCATTCACCATCTTGCGGCGCGGCGAATGGCCTGCCAACGGCTTCATGTTTTCGAGACCTTCGATGAATTTCTCGACCAGTTTGGGTTCAATCGCGTTATGCGCGCCGGTTTCAACCAGCAGCTCGGCGATCTGCGCCATCATGTCGATGCCCTTTTGGACATCGGCCTGGTTCACGATTGCCTGCGTGCGCTTGAAGCCTTCGCCGGTCGTCTCGTGGATCAGCGTGCCCATGATGATTTTAAGCGCGGCGGTGTCTTCGGCCTTGAACAGGTAATCGGGGCCTTCGCCATGCAGCTTCGTCGATTGCAGCAGGCTCACCACATCGGCGATGCAGGGTTCGATCTTGCCGCGGATATTGCCCGATGCCGCGATGAGCGACGAGGCCGTGACGGGATCGAGCGCATCCGCCGCCAGCAACACCTTCGCCGCCGGCACAGCGTTCAGGTCAGCGGAAGTGATGCTGACGCTTTTGCGCGTTTGTGCGACGAGAGGATGATTCCAGAGGGGTGAGTCTTCGAACTTCATGGGAGTACGAATAGCCGCCCGACTCTGCGTGAGTCAACAACAGTTAAATAATTGTTAAATTTAACGAAATCGCCCCTGCGACTATGCAAATAGCTGCGCCGCGGCGTTCAAGTTTTCGCCTGTCGCAATTCGCCCCTTCGGTGCTACATTATTGATGTCTCGAAAGGAATTCACATGCCGTCCCATACCGCCACGACCGACAAGATTTTTTACGACAAAACAAAGCTCTCGCCCGAGGCGGTGACGAAGCTGGTCGAAAGCAGCCTGACAGGCGCGGATGACGGCGAATTGTTCATGGAATACGTCCAGAGCGAGTTTTTCGGCTGGGACGACGGCCGGTTGAAAACCTGCACCTATGACACCGATATGGGCTTTGGCCTGCGCTCCGTCGCGGGCGAAAAATTCGGCTTCGCCCATTCGTCCGAACTGTCGGAAAAAGCCATCGCCCGTGCGGGCGAAACCGTGAAATCGGTGCAGCAGGGCCATGGCGGCACGATGGATTTGAACCCGCAAGGCACGAACCAGCAGCTTTACATCGACGACAACCCCCTCCTCCAGATCCCTTTCGAGAAAAAGGTGAAGCTGTTGCAGGATATCGACGCCTATGTGCGCGGCCTCGATCCGCGCGTCAAACAGGTCAGCATCCAGATGGCCGCGAACTGGAAGGCCGTGCAGATCATGCGCGCGGGCGGGCATAAGGCATCCGACATCCGCCCCCTCGTCCGCCTCAACATTTCGGTCTACCTCGATGACGGCAAGGGACGGATGGAGGACGGCTATTACGGTTTCGGCGGCCGCTATTCCTTTGACAAAGTATTCGAAGAAACGACGTGGAAAAAAGCGGCGGATGAAAGCTATCGTCAGGCGCTCGTCAACCTCGGCTCCGTCGATGCGCCGGCGGGCGAAATGTCTGTCGTGCTTGGCCCCGGCTGGCCCGGCATTCTGCTGCACGAAGCAATCGGCCACGGGCTGGAGGGCGATTTCAACCGCAAGGGCACATCGGCGTTTTCAGGCCTGCTCGGCAAGCGCGTCGCCGCCCCCGGCGTCACCGTCGTCGATGACGGCACGATGCCAGACCGTCGCGGTTCGATCACCATCGATGACGAAGGCACGCCATCGCAGCGCACCACGCTGATCGAGGACGGCATTCTGGTCGGCTATTTGCAAGACCGCATGAACGCGCGCCTGATGGGCGTGAAGCCGACCGGCAACGGCCGCCGCGAGTCTTACGCCGACCACGTCATGCCGCGCATGACCAACACCGTGATGCTGAACGGCGACAAATCGCCCGAAGAAATCATCGCCTCGGTTAAAAACGGAATCTACGCCGTGAACTTTGGCGGCGGTCAGGTGGATATCACCTCCGGCAAATTCGTGTTCTCCGCCTCCGAAGCCTACCTGATCGAAGACGGCAAAATCGGCCCCGCCGTCAAAGGCGCAACCCTCATCGGCTCCGGCGCCGACGCGCTGACGAAAGTAAAAATGATCGGCAACGACCTGAAACTCGACGACGGCGTCGGCACCTGCGGCAAAGACGGGCAGAGCGTGCCCGTGGGCGTTGGACAACCGACGCTGAGGATTGACGGGTTGACGGTTGGTGGGACGAAGACTTAAATGACTGCGCCATTACCAAAGAAAAAACGGAAATTTCCTTGGGAGGTTTTTGTCGTCTTAGGCTTGATCGGCTGGTTGTTCGTTGGGGGCATCCTGAAGGGATCGAACTGCGACTTTGGTCCAGCACCTGTAACTTCTACCATCGCACAGGTGAAATCATACGAGGCCGCCCTCACAGCTTTTAAAGACCAATTCAATCGTCTACCGGGCGATGTCGAAGGAATTATTGGATGCGACGGCTTTGTGTCAAACCCGGATGGAAAAGTCGGCAATATCTTTTTTTCTCAGGAATTGAAGCCTTGTTACAATCAATCAACCTCCTCAATCGCTCTCAAAGAAGATGAAAGCATCCGGTTTTGGCAAGAACTATTGAAGGAAGACCTCATATCGGGGGTAGTTGACGCCAGATCGGCTGAACTGCAACTAAGTTGGGGAGAAACAATGCCTGCTGCGCGAGTTGGCGGCGGATTTGTGGTCGGATATGCAGACGGAAAATTCCCTGAAAGCCTTTCCCCGCAAAATCAGGGAATGAAAGGGACAATCCTCGTCCTGAAATCCTCACCGGATGATTCAATCGCCTTGGACACGCCAGATAAACACCCCCTCTCTCCCGCCCGTGCCGCACAGATTGACCGCAAGTTGGACGATGGCAAACCCAACAAAGGTTTCGTGCAGGCCTATGGAGCGCCAAGCTGCTTCACGATTGAAGACGGCGGGGTTAGTTATGCCGAAGCAAACATCAAAAAAGATTGCGGATTGATTTTCAGGATCGCGGATTGACAACCGGCAAACAGGAATAAAATTGAAGACAAGAACTTTTTTCATCATATGCGCATTACTGGGTGCCGCTAGCTATGGCATCATGAAAGGTAAGCGCGTTTTAATGGATCCTATTCGCGTTCAAACCAGTCAAGAACAGCTGGGCAGTATTTCCAGTGCTATCTACACGTATAAAAAGAAACATGGACACCTGCCCGGCGACATAAATAAAGACGGAATCATCGGCGCGAAAGATTTCGCAGGGCGTTTTTTACCCGCATCTTCGGCCAATCTGAACGATGAAACTGTATTGTTCTGGCGCGATCTCGAGTCCGAGGAAGGTTGGAAATCCCCCTCAGATGGCAACATCCCCTATCCGGAAGCGAGGCTTAAGCAAACATATTTCATCGTCGGCTATATTGATGACACCATATCACCACCTTTCTTATCTCATCCCATGAAAGGCAATGCGATTATATGGGTCAGCGAAGCGGCCTTGGACGGTGGTGAAAAACATCAGTTGAAGTCATTCCCCCTGACTTCCCGAATGGCACGATATACGGATCGAAAAATGGACGATGGAAATCCGATAACGGGTTATATCAGGGCTTACGGCGATTGTGTTGAATGGTACGAACAACAAAATTCCTCCAGTAGCGACGAGCCACAAGATGGCGCGTACAACTGCGGCATCGTTTACAAAATTTTTGATTAGCCATTCAGCGCGTCATTCCGATGGAGCGTAGCGACTGAGGAATCTTTGGTGGAGAATGGGGAAGATCCCTCGCTTCGCGCGGGATGACGGTTCACAGAGGGTGTCATCCTGAGCGCAGCGAAGGATCTCCCTTTGCTGTCGCACACAAGGGAGATCCTTCGCTGCGCTCAGGATGACAATGTGTTGAAATTCGGGTACATTGGCATACGTCCAACCCATTGATTTACCAACAAACCCGTTTGCGATTTCGCGCAGATCACGATTCACAACCTATTGAATTCGCATCATATTTTTTCACACGCTATGCGTCGCAAGCACCGGAAACCTGCAGTAAACACGCCGAAAAATGACACATGTTTTCGCGGCCGAAAAATTTTTGTCTATTTTTCAGCCACCTGCAAAACCTCTGCCCTCGCGAATTAGCCGAGTTTGAGCTTTTTGATTTCCTTTAGCACCTTCAGCGTCCCCGTGCCTTCCGGCAGTTTGCTTTTTGCGGCACGGGCGATTTTGTCGAAGGTGTTGACGGAGAAGCGCAGCGAAAGGGCGGCGGCCAGATTGTCGTTTTTTTCGGCGAGATCGGCCAATTCGCGGGCGCGTTCATACGGGTCGGCGCCGAATTTTTCCCAGCCGAGCTGGTCGTAGATTTTGGCGAGCAGCACATCGCCCGTCACGACGGTGCGGAATGCGATGCGGAGCAAACTTGCGGCGGCGGGCACGCGCGGGTTGATCGCGTCCTTCACGTTCTTTTCAAGATGGGTGGCGTAATCGGTGATGAGTTTATCGAGGGTCTTGTTATATGCGGTCATTGGGTACACTCCTCTATGCCGTCTGGTTATGGCGGCAATATACGGAAAACCAAGCCTGATTGTCAATACATATGTACCCCACTCTGAATAAAAAACACCCCGGCATAAACCGGGGTGTTTTTAACGGGGAATGCTTATTTGCAGACCATCAACTGTTCCTCGACACCGGCGAAGGAAACGCTCGCGCCTTCGGTCGCTCCGGCGGCGCGGTAGTTCACGACAGCGCCTTTCCAGCCGGGATGTTTTTTGACCGCATCGTCAAACGCGGTTTTCAGTTGGCCCAGTTCGTCCTTGAATTTGCATTGGCATTCTGCGGGCGGTTCGTTCACTTGCGCGCAGGCGGTGACTTCTTTGGTCATGTTGGTGAGGATGGTGGAAACGGCGGCGGCATCGGTGATGGCGGCCTCTTCCGTAATGTCGATGTTCCGGACGTCCGCTGCGAAAACAACCGCGCTGGTCAGCCCGACAAGAGCGAAAGTGAAGGCGATCAACAACAGACGCATGGGTAATATCCTTTCAAAACAGCTGGACAAGCATAGCCATCGTTACCCAGCTAACGCAATAAAATCCCGCCCGTTCCATTTACATGGGACGGGCGGGATAAAACACCTCTGGGGTGAGGTAATTTGGACTTACTCGGCCGGCTGGACGATCGTCACAGCGTCGATAACCGTGCGGTTTTTGCGGTTGAGCAGGTAAACGTTGTTGTCAGCCGTCACGTAGACCTGGCCGGTCGGTGCAGCAGGCAGGTGCTCGATAACCGTCGTGGGCAGTTCGGTGTAGGTGACGGTTTGCGGCATTACGGTGCCGGGGGTGTAGAACACGGTTTTCTGGCCGCGCGGCGCAATGCAGCGATACGAAGGATCGCGCAGCATGTGCTTTTCCTTCACCAGCGTCGTGCCGGAGGGGCAGCCATTGTTGGTTTCCATGATCCAGTCGCCCAGATAGGTGCGGTTCTGGTTCGTGAGCATGACGGTTTCAGCGTTGGCAGCAGGTGCCGCAACGGTAAGTCCGCCAACCAGCGCGGCTACGCCGAGCATGAGGGTAAGTTTTTTCATATCGATATCTCCTAATGAAAGTTTTTTGGGGGGATCGCGAAGCCAACAAGTTTCTTCCGCGCTTGTTCCCAAACTATTTACGCTTTTAAAAAACCCTGTCATTCTGGCGACATGACAACACAAGATCATGAAAAATATATGCGCCTCGCGTATGAACAGGCGTTCAAAAGCTACAGCGAAGGCGGCTGCCCCATCGGCGGCGTGCTGGTCGATAACGATACAGGCGCGGTGCTGGGTGCGGGCCACAATACGCTGGTGCAGGAAGGCAATCCTGTCATCCACGGCGAAATGGACGCGATGCGCGCCGCAGGGCGATTGACGAACCGCCACAACACCACGATGTACACAACGCTGCAGCCCTGCTTCATGTGCACGGGCACGATCGCGCAATTCGGCATCCCGCGCGTGGTGATTGCGGATGTGCAGAATGCGTCGTCCGATGAAACCATCACATTCATGCGCGCGCGTGGCATCGAGGTGATCGTGATGGATGCGGGCAAAAGCGCCGCCGCCCATGATTGCATTACCCTCTGCGCCCGCTTCAAAACCGAAAAACCGGAACTGTGGCTGGAGGACTGGGGCGGCGGTCCAAACCCGGCGCTCGCAGCGGCGAAACGCTAATGCAGGCAACGCCGCCGCCGCCCCCTGAAATGCTCATAATATGGATTATTAAGTCACTGATTTTACAGTGAAATAACATCTTTTTATTTTCATAATTTTAGTGTATAATTACAGGCAGTTTATAAGGTGTTATCCCATGTCTGCCGGCTATTCCGATCTCCTCTCCCTGTTCAATGCGCCTGCGGCCGAGCGTTCGCAGATGATTGCCGATCTGTTCAACAGCACGCCCAATCCCAACATCTACACGGAATTCCGCCTGACCCACGTCTCGCGTTCCAGCCGGATGCACCAGCATGTCCATGACCTGACGCAGTCGCAGGTTGACGGCACGTCCCTTACGTTCGACATCGCATCGAAAACCGACACGGCCGACACCGCCCCGCTCCATACAGCGCTGGACGCGCTTCGCACACGCCAGCAGGAAAATAAAACCGCGCTGGAAAAAGCCTCCGCCGAGATCGCCGAATTGCAGGAAGTGTTTGCTGTTCTGGTGGGCGCGGAGAAGAAAATGAAGGGTTGGTCGAACATCAATCTGGTCAATATTCAGGATGCCGCAAAGGAACTGCACGACAACGCCTCCCGCCTGCGCGACATGACCGACGCCCTGCCCAGCCGCGACGGCATGCTGGTCACTGTGGAAACCTCGCTGCAGAAGCTTGAAAAATCCATCGGCCTGCGCGTGCAGCGGGAAGATCTTGCCACCTATCTGAAGGCCGGCATCGCGACAAATACATCTGTGGGCGCGCCCAAAACCGCGCGCTTTACGCGCCGGCAAAAGGTGTCGCAGCCATGACCCGGACCCCGCAATTCACCCCGATGTCGTATGAATATCTCCTCGCGGCCGATATGACGCAGCTGGAACGCGCGCGCATGGCGACGGAGGATTACGACGGTGGCGCGCGCGGCGAATACATGGAATTCCGCGCCAGACAGTTGACCGAAGCTGTCTCGCTTGACGTCCGCGTGGCGCAGCTCGGCACCTCGACGCTGGGCGCAGATATTTCCACGCTCGTGCAAAAGGTTTCCGCCGCCAAAAACGCGGATGCCGACGCGATCAAGGCATTCCGCGAGACGCTCCAGATTTTGCGCCGCCGCCAGATTCAGGAAAAAATTGATAATGTTGTGCTGAAGGACGAAGCCAAGGCACATCAATCCGTCTTCATCATCCTGACCACCGCCGAAGGCGTCATGAAAAACTTCCCCCGCCGCGAGCGGGAAGAAACGGCGGAAACGCGTAAAACGGGGCTCTCGAACATATCCTCGCTGCAGGCGCATGAAGACGGCTGGTACAACAAGGAAGTCGCGCTCGGCGACCTGCGCACGACGCTGCAGACGCTCGAAGATAAAAATATCGCCGCCTTGCGCGATCAGGGCATGGCCGGTTATTTGCAGCACGGCGCGGGCAGCAATGTCAGCGCGCCCAAGGTCGCGAAATTCCGCCGCAAGAACGCGGGTATGCAGCCATGAAGGATTACGAAGCCATCGTCTACGCCCCGCATCTGGGCATCACAGAACGGTCGCAGATGGTGTCGGACGCTTTCAACCAGAGCGCGGCGAATGCCGGCGATTATAATGCTTTCAAATCGGGCGTGGACAAGCGCGCAAATGCGGCGATCAGCAAGTTGATCGCCCATGACCTGTCGCGCCTGGGCGACGGCATCCGCATCATCACAAACATGATCGGCGTTTCCGGCGGTTCCATGCCCGCCGGCGTCGTGGACTCGTACAAGGAACAGTTCGAAGCCCTGCGCACGATGCATGCGAAGGAACAAGTCGAAATCGAACGACTGAAACCGGAAGTTGAATCCCTGTCGAAACTGTTCGGCATCCTTGCCCATGCGGAAGAAAACATGGACGGCTTTGATGAAACGCGCCAGAAATCGACCCATGCCACGCACCTGCACCTCGTCAGCTATTCCGGCAGCGTCGCCAGCAGCGAAGTCACCGCCCGCCTGCAAAAATCCACGCTCGACGGGCTGGAAGAATTGCTGAACCTGATGGAGGCCGATAACACGGCCGCCGCGCAGAAAACCGCCTTCGCCGATTACCTGAAAACCCGCCCGGCCGTGGCGGCGCCCCTGCCCGCGCCCGCGACCGCGAAATTCAAAAAGAAAACGCCATGAGCAGCATCCCGCCCAAGCCGGAAAATTCCGCCGCGCCGCCGGAGGTCCGCGATGAAATATTGCGCAAGGATGCGATGAAAGATTACGCAGACATCGTCTTCGCGCCCCATCTGGGCCTTACCGAGCGGGGCGAAATGGTGTCGCGCGCCTTCAATCACAGCGCAGCGTATGCGGCCGATTATTTGTCGTTCAAACAAACGCAGGACGACCGCGCCAGCGTCGCGATGACCCAGGCGACCGCGCTGGTCAAGTCGCGGCTGTCGCACAACATCGACGCGATGATGGAACGCCTCGCCCTTTTGCTGGACGGGCAGAGCATCGCCTCGATCACGGCGGAAAAAAAGCAATTCGAGGCGCTGAAGGACAAGCATGCCGCCGAGAAAAACGAGATCGAGCGGCTGAAGCCGGAACTCCAGTCCCTGTCGCAGCTGTTCGGCATCCTTTCCACGGCGGAAAGCGGCATGAAAGGCTACGACGCCGAAACGCTCCGCCACACGCGCGAAGCCACCGACCACCTCACGCAATTCTATGCCGAGGTCGCGGGCAAGGAGCCGTTCAACAACACCCAGAAAAACCGGCTGAACAATATCGCGGGCAAGCTTGAAATGCTGACGCTCCAGCAGCAGAGCGCGTCGGCCAAGGCGGCGATGGCCGATTACCTGAAATCGGGCGCAGGCGTTCCCGCGCCGATGCCCGCACCCGCGACCGCGAAATTCAGGAAGAAAACGCCATGAACATCAGCGCGCAATTTTTTGACGATATCCTGAATGACGCGACGCTGGCGACGACCGCGCAGGGGCAGTGCATCGCGCAGGCGCACAACGACAACAACGCCGCGCATTCCGCCTATGACGTGTTCCGCCGCCGCTGGCAGCAGCAGTATGATGCCTATGCCGTGCGCGTGGAGGTATTGCTGAACCAGTCCGACCTTGAAAAATCCCTGAACCATTTCCAGCGCAACATGCCGCAGGATGCGGACGGCATCGCGGCCGGCCTCGACGCGCTGACCGCCAAAGTCAACGATAACGAGCAGGTGATAAAAGACCATTCGGCGGAAACAGACCTGCTGCGCAAGGCGTTCGGCGCGCTGGCGGTGGCAGAGGGCAAGATCGAAAATCTTGTCAACTGGACGGCCGCCGATACCCGCGCGACCTTGCAAAAACTGCAGGACACCTCGCAGACCGGCAGCATCGACCGCGTGCGCCGCGGGCGCAATTCATCCTATGCGCGCATCAAGGACGATGCCACGCGCCGGATGCAGGGGCTGAACGACGACGCACAGGCGCAGGAAGAAAGTGCGCGCCGCGCCTTCAACAGTTACCTGAACGGCGGATTTGTCACGGCAGAGCCCGTGACCGCCCCTGCGACCGCCAGTTTCCGCCGCAAGCCGCAGGTGCAGCCTTGAGCATATCCCCGCAGACCTACAGCGATATCTTCAACGACGCCGTAAAAGACAGCGTGAAGCGCGCAACCGAGGTTGCCGCGCTCTACAACAGCGGCCCTGCCGAAAAGGCCGCCTACCGCGCCTTCCGCGCCGAATGGGACGACGCCGTCAAGGCGCACCGCGACGCCATACGCGCGCAGTGGCAAAACCCGGACATCACCGACCTGTACAAAAAAATAGACCGCATGCTCGATGGCGAAAAAATTGACGCGGATGCGGTGAAATCAACGCTCGACATCATGGCCGAAAAGGTCGCCGCCCAAACCACGCTGGCCGCAAAGTTCGACATGGACCGCATCAGCATGCAGCAGACGATGAACGGCATCAAAATGGCCGAAAAGGGCATGCGCGGCTTTCCCGAGGCCGACAAGATATTGTCGCTCCAGACACACGACAAGCTGCTCGACCGCAGCACACTCGGCCAGCTTGAAACAACCGTCGTCGAGCACCGCGACATCTATCTCGACATCGCGCAAAAGGCGATGGAAAAAGCCATCTCTCCGCAGCAGGGCCAGAAAACGAAAACGGAACTGGCGCAATACCTCGATGGCCGCCCCGCGACCGGCAAGCCCATCACCGCGCCCGCGACCGCGCGTTTCCGGAAGGGCAAGTAACATGGCCGTGCGCAGCATCAGCGACATGTTCAACGACGCAAGCCTGACCGAAGCGCAAAAATCGGCGGAAATGTCGTTCGCCGCCAGCGGGAATACGCAACGCATGGGCGAATACACGGCGCTGAAGAACGGCTTCAAGACCAAGCTCCAGACGCTGAAGGATGATGCGGAAAAGATTTTGAAATCCTCCCTGCTCTCCGAAATCGAAAATGTCGCGGAAGCCATCATGGGCGATGGCCTTGCGGCGGGCGAGACGGAGGACCACACGCGGTCCCTGCGCAATTTCGAGACGCGCGCATCGGAATCCCGCACGGTGCTGCTGGATATCCAGTCCGAAGTGAAACCGCTGGCCGAAACATTCAAACTTCTGCAAGCAACGGAAAAATCGATGATCGGCCTTGCCAATGGCATGCGGGAGGATACGCGCCTCGCCCTGATCGCGCTTGGCAACATCGAAAAGGAATTCCCCAAATTCGAAAACCGCCAGCAGGATGTGGATGACGCCATCGGCATGGCATGGAACGTCCTGGGCGATGTGCGCGACCATCACCGCCGCGAGGTCGACAAGGAAGAACTGCGCGATTTCCTCGGCTCTGGCAGGCTGTCGACAGATAAACCGGTGACAGCGCCCGCGCCTGCGCGTTTCCGGCGCGGATAAATCATGAAAAATGTTTTCAACGACATCGCCGCCAACCCCGGCCTGACCGCCGAACAGCGCGTGACGCAGATGGCGGCGGCGCTGGACGCGCTGTTGCCGCAAGACCCGTGGGAGGCGCAAGGGCAAGACCTGCTGCAGCCATACCTTGATTTCAAGCAGAGCCTGACGACATGTTTCAAGGCGGCGAAGGATGCGCATCAGGAACTGATGAATTCGTCGCTGGTCGTGCATGTGGGCGTGCTGTGGGCCGATGCCAGCGCAGGCGGGCTTGACGCCAATGTCGCGCCCGACTCTCCCCTGCGCCAGAAGGCGGGCATGATACGCAAGATGCTGGGCGAGGAACGGCAGAAGCACGCGTCGGTGATCAAGCCCAACGCGCAACTGACGGAGGCATATAAATCCATTATCGCGGTCGAGGAAAAAACGCCCCGCCTGTCCGCCACCATCCTTGCGGAATCAAAATCGGCGCTGCAGCTGCTCGGCAACATGCGCGACCCGCTGTTCCGCACATCGATACAGGACAGCGTGGAAACGATCCTCAACAACGCGGAATTCGTGCTGTACGGCGTCGAGAGTTACCAGCAGAGCGAACGCGAAAAATCCGCGTTCAGGAGCCACCTGAAATCCGGCCTGTCGACGGAGAAAACACTCAATGCCTCGCAGACCGCCCGGTTCCGCCGCCGATAGCCCCGCCGATATGACAACAAAATAATTCAATCCAGCGCCTTGATCTGCCTGCTGCGCCCTTTAGGTTAAGGGCAAGTTTCAAACCGGCAACATCATCAAGGATTATCCCATCATGGAACACCGCCAGCTTGGCCGCTCCGGCCTTAAAGTCCCCGTCCTCAGCCTTGGCACCGGCACCTTCGGCGGCAAGGGCGAGTTCTTCGCCAAATGGGGCACGACCGATGTTGCGGAGGCCACGCGTCTTGTCGATGTCTGCCTTGACGCGGGCATGAATTTTTTCGACACCGCAAATATCTATTCGGCAGGATCGTCGGAGGAAGTGCTGGGCGGCGCGATCAAGGGCCGCCGCGATAAGGTTTTGATCGCAACCAAGGCAACCTTCCCCATGGGCGAAGGCCCGAACGATCAGGGATCATCGCGCCATCAGCTGATCAAGCAATGCAATGACAGCCTGAAGCGTCTCGGCACCGATTACATTGATCTTTATTTCATGCACGGGTTCGACGGCGTGACGCCTGTCGAGGAAACGATGTCGACGCTCAATGATCTGGTGCAGGCGGGCAAGATCCGCTATATCGGCGCGTCGAACTTCTCCGGCTGGCAGATCGTGAAATCGCAGAACGTCGCGGAAAAATACGGCTGGTCGAAATATGTGTCGTACCAAGGTTACTATTCGCTGATCGGCCGCGATTATGAATGGGAAATCATGCCCGCCAACCTCGATCAGGGTTTGGGCACGATGGTCTGGAGCCCGCTGGGCTGGGGCCGCCTGACGGGCAAGATCCGCCGCGGCGAGAAACCGAAGGAAGGCCGCATCGCAAACGGCGGCGCGGAAAACGGGCCGGAAGTTGACGATGAATACCTTTACACCGTCGTCGATGCGCTGGATGTGGTGGCGAAGGATACCGGCAAGACGGTCGCGCAGGTCGCGCTGAACTGGCTGCTGCAACGCCCCGGCATTTCCAACATCGTCATGGGCGCGCGCAACGAGGAACAGCTGAAGCAGAACCTCGCCGCCGTCGGCTGGAACCTGAGCCGCGAACAGGTGGAACTGCTCGACAAGGCATCGGCGAAAACGCCCGTTTACCCCTATTGGCACCAGATGGGCAACGAGACGCTGAACCCCAAGCCGGTTAAATGGAAATAAGCTGAAATTTAGTTGACCGTGTGACGCCGCTTTTCGATTATAATCGAAAGGCGGCGTTTCATTTCCGGAGGGTTGCTTGGCGATCGAGATTTTTTTGGACGTCCTGTTCGCCGTCACGCTGTTCCTGCTGCTGTGGAACGTGAATATTCTCGTCTTCAACCGCGGCATCCCGAACATCCGCACCGCCCCCGCCATCCGCAAAAAAATCATCAGCCTGCTGAAGGAACATGAAGCCGCGCGCGCCGACCGCACGCAGCCTTACATCATTTACGACCTCGGTTCCGGCAACGGGCTGTTCGCCCGCCAGATCGCGCGCGAGATGCCGCAGGCGACCGTTATCGGCGTCGAGGTTTCCGGCCCGTCCTATGACTGGTCGATGATGATGAAGAAGCAGATGAAGATCGGGAACCTCGATTACAAACACGCCGATGTGTTCACGCATGACATCCGTGACGCGAGCGCGGTGGTGCTGTTCTTCTACCAACTCGACAAGCTGGGCAAGAAACTGCATGAGGAGCTGAAACCCGGCACGCTCATCACCTCCAACAAATTCCGCCTTGGCGATGGCTGGCAACCGGCGCAGAGCCTCAAGGTCTGGACGCTCTACCCGTTCCAGAAACGCCTTTTCGTTTATTACAAAACATCGCTGCAATATCTGGCCTTTGCGGGCGCGCTGCTGTGATTTCAGGAATCATTTGACGACATGTCATAATGTCGGTAGTGTTTTTGCATGGCAGCAAAAACAGACGTTACCGACCGGTTGAAAGACGCAACATCGTTGCCGTTGATCGTCGCCCCGCTGTTCCTCAATTCCGTGCCCGAACTGGTGCTGGCCTCCGTCAAGGAAGGCATCGTCGGGTCCATCCCCGCCTTCGGCCAGTACACGACGCAAGGCTATGACGAGTGGCTGACCGAAATCGACAGCGGCATCGCGCAGATGAAATCCGCGAACCCCGCCGCGAAAATCGCGCCCTATGCCGCCAACCTGATCTTCAACAAAAACCCGCGCATCGATGCCGACCTCGACGTTGTGATTAAACACCGCGTGCCGATCGTCATGGCATCGGCAGAGGCGAGCCGCGAACAGATCGAAAAAATCCACGCCTATGGCGGCATCGTGCTGCACGACGTCGCCAATCTGGACGAAGCAAAGCGCGCCATCGACGCGGGCGCCGACGGGTTGATCGCCATCACGGCGGGCGGCGGCGGTCAGGGCAGCACCATGAACCCCTTCGTTTTCGTCAATGAATTACGCCGTATTTTCGACGGGCCGATCGCGCTGGCGGGCGGCCTTGCCACGGGCCGCGATATCGCCGCCGCCGAAAGCATCGGCGCGGATTTCGCCATCATGGGCACGCGGTTTCTGGCGACCAAGGAATCCCGCGCAGACCCCGCCTATAAACAGATGATCGTCGACAGCAATGCCAGCGACATTATATATACCTCCGCCTTCACCGCGCAGCCCGCGAACTTCCTGAAGGACAGCATGACCAAGGAAGGCTTCGATGCGGAGAAAATCCGCAAAGACGGCACAGCCGCGCCGCGCATCGTGCCGCCACCCGGCGAAAAGTCGAAAGCGTGGAAACATGTCTGGGCGGCGGGACAGACCGTCAGCCATATCAATGACATCCCGAGCGTCGCCGAGCTTGCCACCCGCCTGAAACGCGAATATGCGGCGGCAAAGCGCGAGATTGCCGTGAAGCTGGGCCTTGTCCCCGCCCATCAGGCGAAGCCGAAACCGCCCAAATTCGGCTGATTTCCGGCGTTAACCTTTTGCCCAAAAAGGAATCGCGCCAAACCCTTTGATAGTCACATGCCCCTCCCAAAAACCCGCCTTTCTGGCGGGTTTTTTGCGCGTTAACCAATTTAGTTCTCTTAACGCCTTTCCCTAAAACAAATATTTTATAACCATATGATTTTACAAGGTAAAACAGGCTCTCCTTTTACGAACTATGACAACCATGATAGTATTATGTCAGACATAAATTTTCAGAAAGTCGGGTTATGGGGACACTTCTGGACGAAAAAGATGCGGATAAGGGGCAGAATATGACCGACAAAACCGAAACGCAGGCAGCCGCCTCCAAGGGCATTTTTATCTCGCCTGACAAGCCGCTCGATCTCGGCTCGGTAGACTCCGACCTGTTCTCCGCCATCCTCTCCGGCGAAGTTGAATTTGTGCGCTCGCGCTTCCGCGGCAATGACCGCATGAGCGACGCGGAAGCCATCCTGATGATCCGCACCCGCCGCGCGGAAGAAGAAAAAGTTTACGCCAAGCATGTGGCGGCCGAGCATTACCAGCAGGAACAGGAAGACCCGTCGAAAAAAGTCGGCGCGGCGTTCTTCGGCGGCATGACCTACGACGCCTATATGCGCAACCAGTCGCGCCCCGCCGATGGCAATACGCGTCAGGGCATTCCCGAGGCCGACCTGTTCGGCGGCTATTATATGTCGGGCAGATATTTCGACGCCTATGGCGGCGCTTACGACCAGCACGGTTATCAATTTGCGAACGGCAACTACAAAACCGCGGCGGGCGACCTGTTCGATATGGCGAAGGGCGTTATCACGCTGCTCGATGGCCGCGAGATCAAGCTGGCGCCGGAAGTCGCGAAAGACGGTCGCGCAGTCCTGATCATGGAAAAGAGCGTGATGGATATCGCCATCGACGAATTCGACCAGATACAGGCGAAAATCGCGGCAGGCCTGTCGACGACATCGCTGGAGGGCAAGCTGCTCAATACAGGCGACGACGCGAAACCATCCGCCAATGCACTGGAAGTGGGCGCGCCCACGGCGACCGCGACTTCGGGCGGCATTGCGGCGGCTGCTATGCATGTGGCGGCGCCTGCTGCTGCGGCGGCGGTTGCGGGCATCCCGTCGACGACCGACATGAACGCGGCCTTCGCGAATGACGAGGCGTTCCGCGCCGCGGCGTCGTATGAAGAAGGCGGCGGGTTGAGCCGCATGAAGAAAGACCGCCCCGCAAGCGAAGTAGGCCTGCGTATGGCTGCGAAATTTATCTTCGAAAACAAAGTAAACGGCCATACCGGCGACGAGATGTGCCACCTGCACAAGCATCAGGAACACCGTGTGAGACAGGCAGTGCGTGACTCGGTGAAGAGCCACAGCAAGAACATGGTGGAGAAACTGAACGTGCATGACCAGATCACGCAGGCCAGCACCGCCCTTTCCTCCGCCCGCGCCGGCTTTTACAACGGCACCGAAGACTCGGTCAAGGCAATCATCGGCAACGTGATGGGCGACAACAAAGCCGGCTCCATCCCCTTCAACCTCGGCAAGAAACCGGAATTCAAGCTGTAATCCGGATAATCAAGCCAACAAAAAACCCCGCAAAAAACTTGCGGGGTTTTTTGTTGGCCCGCTTCGCCCTCTCGCGCACAGAAACCTTGCGGGGGTTTTGCAGGTTCAAGGCCGGTCTTCGCCCCTTAAAATCGTCAAATATTTTCAGGCATTTATTTTGTCATTTATTTTTTAATCCATTTTTAAATACGAATCGTAGATAATTTTAGAAAGGGCGAAGCCGTTCGGCGCGCCCTGAACGAAAAGTTGTAGTTTTTCTCGTGCTCATGAAAGGAGTTAAGCCATGAGAACAATCGCAGCCAATACAAACAGCCCCCTGCGCGTTAAGAACCTCGGCGACATCGTAACACGACGGTTTTGCCCCTCGTTTTTCGAAACGGATTACGTCAAGATCATCCTTCCCCTGCTGTATGAATCGGACTTGGGTGCGGCAGGGGTGCTGGACGAGGACGGAAACCTTTCGGGGCTGTTGACGGAACGCGCCATACTGAGACATATGTTTGCACGCAGCTTTGATAAGCTCGTTCATCCGACCAATATCAAAAAATATCTGGATGATATGATGGTTGATGAAGTCATGATTCCCCACCCCGAAACCTTCGATGACGACATATCGATCGAGGATGCCGCTGCGATAATGCTGCGGCGGGGTTATCGCTATATGCCCGTCGTGAACCGCCTAGACCGGAAAAGGCTGATCGGAATAGTCAGCGAGCGCGAGCTGGCGCAGCAACTCAAGGAACAGCTGGAAGAGGCCAAACGGAGCGAAAATACGCATAAGTCTCTTTTGTCCTACATGCTCTGCGAACCCTACGGAAACGGGTATCAACCAAAAGAAATGTAAATAGCGAAGCTGACGCTCCATAGCCAACAAAAAACCCGCAGTCTGCACTGCGGGTTTTTTTTGCCTCGAAACTTGTTACTTGCCGGGGATTTTAAAATCCTTGTCGCCGGGCAGCACCAGTTTTTTGGGTGCGACGGCAACCTTGTTCGCGTTGGCGGCCTGCGTCAGGCCGTTATTGACCTTCAGCACCGACGGGTTCGCGGCATAGCTCATTTCGGTGAAGGCGCGGCTGATGTCGCCCTTCCATTCACCGTTGAATTTTTCTTCGAGGCGGATCGCCCAGTTGCGGCCGCTCTCGACGATTTCTTTCAGGGGCTCCAGATACTTTCTCTCGTCCTGGCCTTCCGCGTTCAGCACGGCGCGGCGTTTCAGGCCGGCTTCCGACAGCGCGAGCGCGTTCTTGGCGATTTCCTGCACGGTGGTGTTCAGGAATTTCGTCTGCAGGCCGGTTTCGGGCGTCATGACGCGCAGGTAATCGCGGTCCTGATCGTCCCAGTCCTTGACCATTTCATAGGCGGCGTCGAGCGATTGTTTATCGTACAGCAACCCGACCCAGAATGCGGGCAGCGCCTGAATCATTTCCTGCGGGCCCACATCGGTGCCGCGCATTTCAAGGAAGCGGCGCAGGCGCACTTCCGGCCAGATGGTGTTCAGGTGGTTCTGCCAGTCGCCGATATTGGCCTGCTGGCCCGGCACGATGCCAAGCTTGCCATCCATGAAATCCTGGAACATCGCGCCCTTGGCATCAAGGAACGTTGTGCCTTTGTACACGCCCAGCATCGGCATGGTGTTCAGCGCGTAATCGGTGAACATTTCAAAGCCGAAGCCGTCATCGAACGCGATCGGCAGCATGAATCCGTAACGGCCGCCCATGCTCTTGTACAGTTTATGGCTGCGGGTGGATTGGTAGCCGGACAACTCGCCCTTTTCAAACGGCGAGGTTGCGAACATCGACACCGCGATCGGCTGCAGCGACAGCGACACGCGCAGCATCTTCACCATGTCGGCTTCGGATTGGTAGCCGAGGTTGACCTGCACGGTCGAGGTGGAGGATGCCACATCGGCGGCGGTCGGGAATTTTTTCTCCGCAAACCAGTCGAACAGCGCCTTGTAGCGCGATTTCGGCATCAGCGGCAAATCCTTGGACAGATGCGTCGGGTGGAAACCCATTGCCAGCATGCCATAGCCCAGCTGTGACGTGACTTCGACCGCTTCCTTGATCGATGCTTCGGTTTCGGCGGCGTTCTGGTGGACGTTGCGCAAGGGTGCGCCGCCCAGCTCCATCTGGCCCGCAGGCTCGAACGTCCAGTTGGTGTTGTCTTTTTCCACGGACAATACGATGCCGTTTTCGGGCGCGGCGGCGTTCCAGCCGCGCTCGGCGACCATCTTGGCGATAAAATCTGAAATGCCGGCACGGCCGTTTTCGCCCACGAAGGGCACAGGCGCGTTATCGGCGAGGTAGAAAGGCGCCTTTTCGTGTTCGACGCCGATCAGGCGTTTTTCGTTGGGCGTATTGCCGCCCTCGAACCATTCGATCAGTTCGCGTTTGTTTTCGATCGGTTTTTGATCGACTTTGCTAGCACTAGACATAATTCACACACTCTTTTGCGCATTAAATTTCATTTTGATGCTCCCTGCCACAGCCTCCTCGCACGTTAACCGTGTCGCTGAATCCGGAAATAGTGACAGATGCCCCAATCTATACGGAAAGGGGTGCTTATGTCAATATATAAAGGATTTGGGTAATATTATAACAAAATCAGTGCTTTTGAGCCCAAGACTGGGCTACAGCCAAGGCCGCCACCGCCGCCGTCTCTGCCTTCAGGATACGCGTGCCGAGGGATACGGGCAGGGCAAAGGACTGCCCGCGGATGAACGCAATCTCCACTTCTGTAAACCCGCCCTCCGGCCCTATTAATATGGCGAGGGGAGTGTCGGGGGGCAGTTTCTGGAGGGCGGCGGCCAGCGGCGGCGCCTCGCCCCTCTCAAGGCAAAAGATGAGCTTTCTGGACGGAGACCATGATTCGAAAAGAACTTCCAGATCGCCAAGGTCGGAGACCTGCATGATATCCAGCCGCTCGCACTGCTCCGCCGCGTCATTTGCTGTGGCCTGAAGCCGGTCGCGGTTGATGCGCGACACCACGGTACGTTCGCAGATGACGGGAAAGAACTGCACCGCACCCAGCTCGGCCGATTTTTCGACCATGAAATCAAAGGCTTCTTTTTTGATCGGCGATGCGAGCATCCAGATGTCTTCGGACGCCGTTTGTTCGCCTATTTTCTCAAGAAGGGTAACCACCGCTTTCTTTTTGCTGAGTTCTTCGATGGCCGCCAGCCATTCCCCATTGCGCCCGTTGAAAATGCGCAGCTGCGTGCCCGTTTCTGCCCTCATCACGTTTCTCAAGTAATGATGCTGACCCTCTGACAATTCAATCGTTTCGCCGCCGCTGAGATTTTCAACGGGGACGTAAATACGGCTGAGGGTTTTGTAAGGCTGGGTCATAAATCACGCTTTATTTGTCTGGCAAGTTTCTGTCTTGTTTTGGCTTTGCTTGTTTATAACGTAATTTATCATACGCTTCGACTAACTTGTTATATGGCGTAGGCCTCAAAGATCCTGACAAAAATTTACCTGTACTCCAAATTCCCCAGAAAATACCCGTAAACCCTAATGGCCAAACGATATAAAAAATAATCTGCGCGATATTGGTAAATTCCGCATGGGTGTCGCGCACGCTGGGCGCACTTATGATTGCAATACCCAGATTGTAGAAAAAGATGATTAAAGAAAATACGCAGCACCCGCCCCCAACCAGTTGTAAAAAAGTACCAATTATAAGGCGGACTTGCATGCGCGTTCCCTGATTTAAAAAAGACTAGCACTGATATACACTTCAATCCAAATGGCGACCGACATTAAAAACAGCGCCGCGATTTTCAGCATCCTGCCGAAACGCGCCCATCCCTATGCCAAGCTGATGCGGCTCGACAGGCCGATCGGCACCTGGCTGCTGCTGCTGCCGGGCTGGTGGAGCATCGTGCTGGCCGCGGGCGGCTTCGCCCATATGACGAAACATCATTACTTTATTATGGCGATGTTCGCGGCGGGCGCGATCGTGATGCGGGGCGCGGGCTGCGTGGTGAACGACATCTGGGACCGCGATCTGGATGCGAAGGTGGAGCGTACGAAGCAACGCCCCCTGCCCTCGAAACAGGTCAAGCTGCGCCATGCGTTCATTTTCCTGATTATCCTGCTGCTGCTCGGCCTTGGCATCCTGCTGACCTTTAACCGCCTGACGGTCCTGCTGGGCTTCCTGTCGCTGCTGCTGGTGGGGATTTATCCGGCGATGAAGCGCGTGACGTGGTGGCCGCAGGCGTTCCTCGGTTTTACCTTCAACTGGGGCGCGCTGATGGGCTGGTCGGCGGTGACGGGCACGCTGGATGTGGCGGGCAACGCGCTGCACCTGCCGCCGCTCTGGATATATCTCGGCGGCATCCTGTGGACGCTCGCCTATGACACGATTTACGCGCATCAGGACAAGGAAGACGACGCGATCATTGGCGTGAAATCGACCGCGCGCCTGTTCGGCAGCCGCAGCAAAATTTTCGTCGGCATCTTCTTCGCCCTCGCCCTCGTCTGCTTCGGCATCGGCAAATTTTTCGCCGCCGAAAGCCACCTGACCCAATGGCTCATCATACTCCCCGTCGCCCACGCCATGTGGCAGCTGCAAAGCTGGAACATGAACAAACCCGACAGCAGCCTCGCCAAATTCCGGTCGAACAGGGATTTCGGGTTGTTGATGTTATTATTGTTTGGAGTTTAAAGATGTTTCGCAAATTTTTCGCGCTTTTCCTTTTCCTTTGCCTTGCCGGCTTTACCGCAGCACCTGCCGATGCCGAGCAAGGCGGCCGCTTGCGCGCGTTTCTTGAAAAACGCCGCGCGGGCGGTGATAGCGGCGACGATATGACACGCGCTGTCGACGACGAAACGGGCATGCGCAGCAGCCTTTCCTGTGAACGCATGGCGCAGATGGTCAACAAGCGGGCCAGCCGCAAACCGGCGGACAAGCAGCAGCCTGACAAGACGTTCAAATACGGCGAACACGCGGCACAGGCACTCGACGTCTATCTTCCGTCAAAACCCGCGCATGACGCACCTTACCCCGTGCTGTTCATGGTGCATGGCGGCGCATGGTGCATCGGCGGCAAGGACATGGGCAAGGTCGTAACGAACAAGATCGCACGCTGGCTCGATAAAGGCTTTATTTTCGTCAGCATCAACTACCGCATGCTGCCGGATAAGGCGGATGTCGTCGCGCAGGCGGCGGATGTGGCGACCGCGCTTGCCTATGTGCAGAAACACGCGGCCGAATGGCAGGGCAACCCCGACAGGATCATCATCATGGGGCATTCCGCAGGTGCGCATCTCGTATCGCTGATCGGGGCGGATGCGGAGACAACGGCGGGGTTCGGGGTGAAACCGTGGCTCGGCACCGTCTCGCTTGATAGTGCGGCGCTCGACATTCCCGAAAAGATGAAAGTCAAGCATGCCGGTTTTTATGACGACGCCTTTGGCGCGGACGAGACGTTCTGGACAAAAGTATCGCCGGTGCATCATCTCTCGAAGTCGTCGCTGCCGTGGCTTGGCGTCTGCTCCAGCACGCGCAAGGACAGCTGCCCCGCCGCACATGTGTTTGCCGAAAAGGCGAAGGCGCTGGGCATTAAGGCTGAAGTGCTGGAAGAGCCGCGCAAACACGGCGCCATCAACGGCGACCTCGGGCTTGACGGCGATTACACGGATGCTGTCGAAAAATTCATGGCCGGGCTTGATGCGGATGTGAAGGCACGACTGGAATAATCACTCTCAGATCAAATCATCCAGCACAGGCGGATGGTAATTCGGGCCCTTGAGGACTTTGCCGTCTTCGCGGCGGATGGGTTTGCCGTTGTCGTCGAGTTTCGACATGTTGCTGTCGTGGACGCGGTCGAAGACTTTGTCGATGGGCAGGCCGAAGGTGCAGGACGTGCCGCTGAGGACGTATTGCACGTCGGCGATTTCCTTCATCATGTCGAGTTTCGTTTTCTTCGACACATCCCCCCCCGCTTTCAATTCCGCAATCGCGCGGTCGAGTTCGGCGAACAGCTCCTTCACTTCCTCGCCGATCAGGGTCTTGCGGAGTTCCAGCAGGGCGACTGTGAACGGGCGGTCATTCGCGACTTCGGTCGCGGCGTGGAAGGCGTGGACTTTTTGTTCGTAGGGGTTCATGGCGGTGGCTCCGGTTGAATGACCCCGACACTAAACTGCCCGCCCCTGCTTGTCATCCCGAGCGCAGCGCAGGATCCCCCTTTCTGGCGGCGGACAAGGGAGATCCTTCGCTGCGCTCAGGATGACAGTAACGATTATGTCAAACACTTGACGGGAATCACATTCACGCGGTACATTGCTGCCGTGCAGCATATCAAAGGAGAATGACCAACGATGCTCAACATCGCAAAACTGCTTCCCAACGAGCAGAAATTTTACGTCTTCCTGCGACAGCTTTCATCCGAAGCGCATACGGCGTCGCTCCACCTGAAAACATTCGTCGAGAGCACCGACCCCGCCGCGCGGAAAGAAGCCGGCGCCGCGATCACATCGTGCAAGGCGCAGGCGAAAATGATTTCATCGGAAGTGACCAAGGAGCTTTGCACCAGCTTCGTCACCCCGTTCGACCGCGAGGACATCCAGTCGATTTGCGGCTATCTCTACCGCATCACCAAAACGATCGAAAAAACCCGCGAACATATGGACATGTACAAGTTCAAGGACGCGGTGGAGCTGACGCGGCAGGTGGAAGTGATTTTGCTGGAGGCCGATGGCATGCAGATCATGATCGACGCGCTGATCAAGGGCGGCAAGGCGCAGCAGATCATCGAGAAGGCCAAGCTGCTGGACGAGCTGGAAAACCGCGGCGACGAGATTTTAAGCGACCTGCTGACCATCCTGATCGACACATCGCCCGACGCCAAACAGCTGATCCTGCGCAAGGATATCTATGACCTGCTGGAACGCGTGATTGACGGTTACCGCGACGCCGCCGGCATCGCGCTGCAAATCGCCCTCAAATACAATTAAAGGTTTCGATGGATCCGGCACTTTTGCTCCTGATCATCGCCGTTGTGCTTACCATCGGCTTTGACTTCATCAACGGGTTCCATGACGCGGCGAACGCCATCGCCACCGTCGTTTCGACCCGCGTGATGCGCCCCGCCCATGCCGTGATATACGGCGCGGCGCTGAATTTTATCGGCGCGCTGATGGGCACCGAAGTCGCGGCCACCATCGGCAAGGGGCTGGTGAATGCCGCCAACATCACCATCCAGACTGTCATCTGCACCGTCATTGCCGCCATCGTGTGGAATTTGATTACCTGGTACAAAGGGCTGCCCACATCGTCGTCGCATGCGCTGATCGGATCATTGCTCGGCGCGACGTTTTTCTCCGCCGGTAACGAGAGCATTATCTGGCCCAAGGTGATGGAAAAGGTTGTCGGGCCGATGGTGACGTCGCCCATCCTCGGCGTCACGCTCGGCTTCGTCATTATGCTGGGGCTGACATGGGCGGTGCATAAAGTTTCGCTGGGGCGGATCAATAAAGTTTTCAGCAAGCTGCAAATTCTCTCCGCCGGTTTCATGGCGCTGAACCACGGCCATAACGACGCGCAGAAATCGATGGGCATTATCGCGCTTGCGCTGATGCTGACCTATCCGTCCGAGGATTTCCATGTGCCGCTGTGGGTCGTGCTGTCCTGCGCGATTGCGATGGGTATCGGCACGATGACGGGCGGCTGGCGCATTATCCGCACGCTCGGCACCAAAATGATCAAGCTGCAGCCCATTCACGGTTTCGCGGCGGAAACGACCGCGTCCATCATCATCTTCGGCGCGTCGCATTTCGGCATTCCGGTTTCCACCACGCAGGTGATTTCGACATCCATCATGGGCGTGGGCGCGACGAAACGCCTCTCCGCCGTGCGCTGGGGCATTGTCGGGAATATCGTCTGGGCATGGATATTGACCATCCCCCTCACCTTCTGCTTCGCGGGCCTGTTGATGTGGGCTTACCGCCACATCTTCTAACGCCGCTTGCCCGATGTCCCCCACGCCGCCGCGTACAGCGCGAAGGCGAGCAGGTACAGGAACGCAAAGCCGAACTGCATGGAGTTATATTCAAGCAGGCCGCCCAGCATCGCCCCCATCAGGTTATAGGCCAGCGCCGACGGCACATCCCTGACCGTTTTCAGCAGGCTGGAGAACACAAGGCCGGAGAACAGCATGGGGCTGGTCAGCAGCAGGATCATGCCGAGTTTGACGAACCATCCGGCATCGGCAAAGCCGCCCAGCATCGCAACCGCATACCCCGCCGCAATCGTCGCCAGCAGCGCGGCGCAGGCGAAGCGCACGGATTTCACGGCATACCGCGCCGCAATCAGGTTGGCGCAATAGGCCATGACCAGCACGCCGATAATGGTGACGCCGATCACATGCCATGTGTTGCCGAACAACAGGCCAAGTTCCGTGATCGCCTTGGTTTCGACCAGCATGAAACCGCTGCCGAGGAAGAAAAACGGCAGCATCGACCTGTCCCATTTCTGGCCGGGCAACAACCCGCGCACCAGCACGCCCGCCAGCGCCATCACCAGCACAAGCGCCAGCACATAGGACGCCGGATACATTTTCGCATCCATGTAGAAAAACGGCCAGTCATCGGTCGGAAGATCGATTTTGCCGGGGTCCTTGGCATAGGTTGCCGACACGTCGGGCAGGTCGTGTTCGTTGATGAATTTGGCGGGCAACGGCACATCGCCGCCCTTCTTCACCAGAAACGCGGTCGTGTGCATATGGCTGTCGCCGCAGAAAATGGCAAGCGGTTTGCCGGAGCCTTCCAGCGCGGTCAGCATCGAATAAATCTTGCGGCCCATCAATTCGTTCGGCAGCGTGAACGACACGCTCATCAGCCCGCCTGGTTTCAGGCGCGCGAAGGCCTCCGCCAGACCCTGCTGCGTATAGACGAATGAATCCAGCCGCACATTCGATCCATGCGACAGCAGGATGTGGGAATCCAGCACGCTATACACGATCGCATCGTAAGTCTGCGTCGTGCTGCGGAAAAACGTGCGCGCGTCGTTGTTGATGACGTTCACGCGCGGATTGCTATAGGGCTGTTCGGGATGGTTGACACGGCCGAGCGCGATGATGGCAGGGTCAATCTCGACCGCATCCACCGTTTTCGCGCCCATGCGCAGCGCCGCCGCCGCGTCGTTGCCGCTGCCCGCCCCCACGATCGCCACGCGGTCGAGCCTGCCCGCCGCGCTGTAGGGCAGTTCGTAATAGCCGACAACTTTATTGTAATCCTTGTTTTCGCGCAAAGACCCGCCCTTGCGGAAATCATAGACGTCCTGAAAATGGCTGCCGGCGGACAGGATACGCATATAGCCGTCCGCGCGCGACACGCGCTGGATCAGCTGATACGGCGAATAGATGCTCTGCACCATTGAATCGACGGGCAATGCGGTGATGGTCACGCAGGCCAGCGCCGCCACCATGCCGACCGCGCGCGCAACCGGCGATGCCAGTTGATACCAGAGCAGCGGCAGGATGCCGAGCGCGAACCAGACGACCGGCCCCGTCCACAGCCAGCTGAGCGCGAACAGCAGCACGACGCCCGCGATGCTGCCCAGCAGGTTGGCGCCATAGCCCTTCAGCGCCTCGACGCGCCCCATCAGCCGTCCGCAGAACTGCGCGACGGGGATCATGATCAGCACGTTGAGGACAAAGGTGCCGATCAACAGCAGGTAAACGGGAATGTTGAAAAATATCCAGGTGAAGATATCGGGCGTGTTCAACCCCGCAACCACCGATTTTTCTTCCTGCACCGGCACAAAAAACAGCATGTCCTGCATGATGGGCAGGCTGGTGTAGCGCAGCGAGGTCAGCACCCCAAGCGTCAGCGCCAGCAGCGGCAGCGCGGCGGGCAGCAGCAATTTGCCGCGTGACAGCGCGTAGCCGATGCCAAGCCCGCAGAAGCAGGCCAGCAGCGTGAAGTTTTTATAAAGCGCAAAAACGGGGAACAAACTGCCCTGCCAGCGGATCAGCACCAGCTCAAGGAACAGCGACGCCCCCGCCACCAGCAGGATGCCGGTCAGCAGCGGTTTTTCCGCCGCTTTGTCGACCCAGACTTGCAAGGGCCGTGCGGCCTTGTCGATCTGCTTCTCGGTAATGCTGCGCAGGCGCGGCACGGCGTAAAGCTGCAGCGCGAAAAGCACCGCACCCGCAACCGCGCAACCAGCAACCATCGCTGGCGACCATCCGCCCGCCAGCAGTTGCGACGATTCAGCGCCGATGCCCAAAATGCGCGCCAGCAGCAGGGCGATAATCAGCGCCGTACCGTAAACGAACATCGACGCCGTCAAACCCGCGTATGTCATGGATTGCCCCTGTTGAATTCGATTGAGGGTATCTTAGCCCCGCCGCAGGGGCGCATCAAGAATGTTTTCAAGGCGTTAGTTACCGCAATCACGCTGGTGGAGGGGCCAATAAAAAACCCGCTCCATTGCCGGGGCGGGTTTTTTTAAGTAAAGCGCGGCAGGTTACTTGCCGACGGCTTCTTTCAGTTCTTTTGCCGCGCGGAAGGCGATTTTCTTTTTCGCGGGGATTTTGATGGTTTCGCCGGTCGCGGGGTTGCGGCCCATGCGTGCGGCGCGTTTGCGGACCTGCAGGATGCCGAGGCCGGTCAAGCGGACGCGGTTGCCTTTTTTCAGGTTTTTCACGAGATGGGAGACGATTTCTTCCATGATCGCGTTCATTTGTTTTTTGGTCAGGTCTTGCGTCTCGGCCATTTCAGCCGCGATGTTTTTCAGCGTAACGGTCGGTTGGGTGACTTTTGCCATGTGATGGGGACTCGCTTCAAATGATTGCACAACCGGCGTGAAACGTGACGTTTTCCTAGAATCACATTCTGCTGCCGTGACTATCGATTCATGACAGATTCAAAAGCATGCGCCAATAGAAAAAAGCGTTTTTACAATAATCGATATTGCAAATCACGCAGCAGGCTGCTGCAAAATCAGTTGGCGGACGAAACCTTCATTTCCTCAAGCTCCAGCCAGCGCAGCTCCGCCGATTCAAGATCGCCGCGCGCCTGTACGAGACGCTTCGACGCCGTATCGAACGCGCCGCGGTCACGTGCGTACAACTCCGCGTCGTCAAGGATGCGCTCGAGGCTTTCGATTTCTTTCTGGAAGCCCTCGATCTTGGCGGGCAGGTTATCCAGTTCGTATTGCAGCTTGTACGTCAGCTTCTTGTAAACCTTCGGCGCGTCATTCGCCTGTTCGGCTGCGGGCGTGTTGTTCTGGGGTTTCGGTTTCTTTGCTTCGCGGAAGGACAGGAAATCATCCTCGTCGTCTTCGTCGGCGCGGCGGCGTTTGCGCGCCTCGATATAATCGGTATAGCCGCCGATATAGCCATGCACGCGGCCATCACCCTCGAAGGCCAGAATTTTGCTGACCGTCTGGTCAAGGAAATCGCGGTCGTGCGAGACGACAATCAGCGTGCCGGTATAGGCCGCCAGAATTTCCTCCAGCATGTCGAGCGTATCCATATCCAAATCGTTGGTCGGCTCGTCGAGGATCAGCAGGCCTTTCGGGCTTGCCAGCACCTTCGCCAGCAGCAGGCGGTTTTTCTGCCCGCCCGACAATGTGCTGACGCGCTGGTCGACCATCGTGGCGTCGAACAGGAAGTCGCGCAAATACCCGATCACATGGCGCGTCTTGTCCATCACTTTCAGGTATTCCCCGCCCTGCGGGCACAGCACGTGCTTCACCGTATCATCGGGTTTCAGGTCGCGGCGTTTCTGGTCGAAATAGGAAAATTCCATCCCGCGCGCCAGTTTCACCTTGCCCATATCGGGCTTCATTTCGCCGACCAGCATGCGCAGGAAGGTCGTCTTGCCCGACCCGTTCTTGCCGAGGATGCCGATGCGGTCACCCTTCTGGAAGCGCATGGAGAATTTGTTGAGGACGATTTTTTCGCGGCCCTTGTCATCGGTGAATTTCTTGTCGGTTTTCACGAATTCGGCGACCAGTTTCGATCCGACGGAATCAATCTCCATCTCGCCGACTTCGAGGCGGCGCATCATCTGGCGATAGGCGCTCTTGTCGCGCTTCAGTTTCGCGCGTTCGTCCTGCATCATGCCGAGGCGGCGCTGATTGCGCTTTTGCCGCGCCTTCACGCCGCGGCTGCCCCATTCGACTTCGATATCCAGCAGCTTCTGGCGGTTCTGCAGCTCGCGTTCTTCCTGTTCCAGCAGCATCGTCGACCATTCGTCGAAATGCGCGAAACCCTTGGGCGCAACGCGCATCTTGGCGCGGTCGAGCCAGAAAATCTTGTTCGAGATGTTGGCGAGGAAGGCTTTATCGTGACTGACGCAGAGCAATGCGCCGGAATAGCGCTGCAAAAACTGCTCCAGCCATTCGATGATTTCCAAATCCAGATGGTTGGTCGGCTCGTCGAGCAGCAGAATATCCGGTTCTTCGACCAGCGCGCGGGCGAGCGCGGCACGGCGCAACTGGCCGCCCGACAGCATATCCATGCGGTCATCCGGTTTCAGGTCGAGCGGCTGGATCACCATATCGACCTTGTAACGGTTTTCTTCCTCGACCCCGTCCTTCATCAGCTGTTCGAAGACGAAATCATAAACCGTCTGGCCCGCGATGGGCTGGACGTCCTGCTGCATATAGCCAATCGTGGTTCCCTGCAGCACCCAGCGCTTGCCGGTATCAAGGTCGCGGTCGCCCGTGATCAGGTTCATCAGCGTTGATTTGCCGGAACCGTTCTTGCCCACCAGCGAGATTTTGTCGCCGGAATGGATGTTGAACGAGAATTCGTCAAAAATGACTTTCTCGCCGAAGGAAATACTGCCTTCCTGAACGCTGAGGATAAGGGTGGATGCCATGATTTTCTTTGTGAATCGCCGTTTGTTTTCGCATAACATGGCATTTTCGGCACAACTTGTCACGCATAAGCCTGTAACTATATTATAGTCGGTACCGAAGGAAGCCTTGATGGACCTGAAACCGACCACCCCGACCAAAAGACCCCGTATACCCCGCAATCTAGGCACCTGGGACCGCGTCCTGCGTGTGGTGGTTGGCGTGGGGCTGCTGGGCGCCTGGGCGGGGGAAGGGTTTCATGGCATCCTATGGCCCATCCTTGCCGGCGCGCTGCTGGTGAATGCCGCAATGGGCAGTTGCGGCGCCTACGCGCTGTTCGGCTTCTCCACCTGTCCTGTTCCTGCACCCCCTCCCCCTGAAAAAGGTAATTTGCCATGATGATGAAATCCGCCTTCCTCGCCCTGCTGCTGGTGCTGTCGCTGCCCGCGATGGCGGAGGAAAAAGCCGCTACGCCCAAGATCGATGTGACAGCCGCGATGGCCGACCGCGTGCTGGGCAACCCCGACGCGCCCGTCACGATTTACGAATATGCGTCGATGACCTGTTCGCATTGTGCGGCCTTCCACAAATACGGCCTGCCGACGATCAAGAAAGAACTGATCGAAACGGGCAAGGCGAAACTGATCTTCCGCGACTTCCCGCTGGATAATTACGCGATGAAGGCGGCGGCCATGGCGCGCTGCGCGCCTGCCGACAAATTCTACCCCCTGATCTCCATGATCTTCGGCGAACAGGAACGCTGGGTGAAAACCGCCGCCCCCGATGAAGCGGTGCAGAAATTCGGCGCGCTGGCCGGTATGGACCCCGAATACATCAAGGCCTGCATGACCGATCCCGACCTGCAAAAAGCCATGATGGCATCGATGCAGGACGGCCAGAAAACCTATGCCATCGATTCAACCCCCAGCTTTATCTTCAAAAAGGGCGACGAGCGCATGATGGAATGGGACGATTTCACCGAAGCCCTGAAAAAAGCCGAAGCCGCCGCCAAAGCAGCCGGCGAAAAAGGCCCGCATGACGGCCACGAGCACGATTAACCGGTATAACGCATAAAAAAGCCCCGGTCGAAAGCCGGGGCTTTTTTTATGGCCGATTCATGTAATGACAACGGGAGAGACGGCGACTATATTCGCCATAACAGCCCCCTAGAATCGCACAGTGCCCGTGAAAAACCCGCTTGCCCAGCTTTCCTATTCCCGCCTCTGGATCGAGGTGTGGAAATATGCGCAAGGCGTGCGCAGCCATATCGCGTTTTATCACCTGCTGTTCCTGTTCGCGATGTGTTTCGACCTTGCCATTCCATGGCTGTTTGGCCAGTTGATCAACGAGCTGCAGAAAGCGGGCCCCGGCCTGTTCAACGACTGCCTGCGGCTGCTGTGCTTTATCATCGGCTGTCATTTCATGATGTGGGTATTCCACGGCCCCGGCCGCGTGATCGAGCGCCGCTGCGCGCAGCTGGTGTTTATCCAGTACACGACCACCATGTTCGCGCGCCTGACCGAACTGCCGCTCAGCTGGCATCAGGACCACCATTCCGGCAGCACCATCAACCGCATCCGCACGGCGGCAAGCGCGCTGCGCGGCTTTACCGAGAATTCGTTCATCAGTTTCCAGCGCGTGGTGTCGCTCACGGGTTCGCTGATCATGCTGACCAGTTTCAACCCGTGGATCGGCCTTATCAGCTTTACCGGCACCGCCATCAGCCTGTCCCTGATCGTGCTGCTCAACCGCCGCATGACGCAGGCGATCCATGAAATGAACGAGGCGGGCCACGCCGCGAATGCGACATTCTATGATTTCGTCGGCAACATGGTGAGCATCGTGATCCTGCGGTTGCAGGCCTTTTCCAAATCGACGCTGGCGTCGAAACTGCAGCACACCCTGCCGCCCTTTATGCGCGAGGCTTACCTGAACGAGTGGCGATTTTTCTTCGGCACCATGTTCTCGATCGCGACCATGACCATCATCCTGCTGGGCTATATCTGGTTCCAGTTGCAGGCGGGCCATGCGATTGCGGCGGGCGCGCTGGTCACGATTTATATGTATCAGGAAAAAGTCGGCGGCCAGATGTTCGATTTCATCTGGATGCACGGCACATGGCTGAACGCGCTGACCGACCTGCGCGCGACCGAGCATATCGTGGACGACCACAAGAAACTGGTGACAGGCACGCCCGCCGCTTTGCCGCCCACTTGGAAAAACCTCGATATCAGCAACCTGAAATTCACCTATGCGACCAAGATGAACCGCGAGACGGCGACGCTCGCCGATATTCACCTGAAGCTCGGCCACGGCGAAAAAATCGCGCTGATCGGCGGATCGGGCGGCGGTAAATCCACGCTCCTCTCGCTCCTGCGCGCGCTGCACCAGCCGCAGCATGCCGATGTGACGGTTGACGGGGAAAAGGCGGGCTTTGACGCGCTGTCACAACTCACCACCCTGATCCCGCAGGACCCCGAGATTTTTGAAAACACCATCCGCTTCAATGTCAGCTTCGGTCTTGATGTGCCGGACAGCGTCGTTTTGCGCGCGCTCGAACTCGCGGAATTCCTGCCCGTGCTGGAACAGCTGCCCAAGGGGCTGGATACCGATATCCGCGAAAAGGGCGTCAACCTGTCGGTCGGGCAGAAGCAGCGCCTTGCGCTTGCCCGCGGATTGTTCGCGGCGGAGCAATCCGACATCATCCTGCTGGACGAACCTACCAGCAGCGTCGACCTGCCGACCGAAGAAAAAATCTTCAAGAACGTCTTCGCGCATTTCAGCGGCAAGAGCGTGGTTGCCACCCTGCACCGCCTGCATTTGCTGCCCGAATTCGACCGCATCATTTACCTCGACAAAGGCCGCATTACCTCCGACCTGCCGTCATCCATGGCCTTGACGACCGACGGGCCAATCCGCGATATTTACAAGTCGTATCAGCAGAGGGAAATGTAACATGACGGAACCCGGAAAAGTGCCGGACAAGGCAACGGGGCTGACCCGCATCATGCGCGCCTTCGGCTATACCTATGACGGGCTCAAAGCGACATTCAAATCCGAAGCCGCGTTCCGTCAGGAACTCCTCGCCTGCATCATCCTTATTCCCGCCGCGCTGTATTACGGCCCGAACGGCACCGCGAAGGCCGTCATGATCGGCAGCCTGATGCTGGTGCTGATCGCGGAGATATTCAATTCCGCAATCGAGGCCGTCGTGAACCGCTTTGGCACCGAATGGAATGCGTATGCGAAACACGCCAAGGATGCGGGCAGCGCTGCGGTGTTTGTCGCCTGCTGCAATGTCGGTGTCGTCTGGCTGCTCTGCCTGTTCTTTTAAAGAATCAGATTCCAGATAACATAACGCCGAATATTTTCGCATTGCAGCACGTCAAAAATCGCGCAATTCCGCGGCTTTTTCCGCACCCCCTATTTTGTTGCGGCAAAAATCGAAATCGTTTAATTCTAGACGTGGTCAGGCGCATCAAAACCGCCCGGCTGGTCATACCAAACTTGCCCCAGGAGATACGTCAATGCCCAGTGGTTCCGTGAAATGGTTCAACAATAAAAAAGGCTTCGGCTTTATCGTGCCCGATGGCGGCGGAACGGACGTGTTCGTCCATATTTCCGCAGTCGAAAAATCCGGCCTGCGCGAACTGGCGGAAGGCCAGAAAGTCAGCTTTGAATTGGCACCCGACCGCCAGGGCCGCATGACCGCCGTGAACCTGAAGACCGCGTAAGGTTTTTCTGGTAAGATTTCATAGAAAGGCCCTTAGCAGCGTCTAAGGGCTTTTTCTTTTCCAACCTCAGGACTTAAAAAAATGCTCAGCTACCAGCACATCTACCACGCCGGAAACTTCGCCGATGTTCACAAGCACGCTATTCTGGTCGAGCTTTTGAAGGCGCTGAAGGCGAAAAACCCGAAACTGGCGGTGCTGGACACCCATGCGGGGCGGGGCACCTATGACCTGCGCTCGGAAGAGGCGCAAAAGACCTCCGAATACACCAGCGGCGCGCAGCATTTCTGGGAGAATGACGGGTTGCCCGAAGGGTTGAAAGAAATCGTCAGCGGGTTCAACCCCGAAGGCGACCTGAATATCTGGCCCGGATCATCCATGATCGCGCGCAAGATTTTGCGCCCCGGCGACAAGCTGACCTGCATCGAGCGTCACCCCGGCGAATTCGCGGAGTTGCAAAAAACAATGTCCGACGCGCATGGTGTGGACTTGCAGCAGAAGGACGGTTTCCAGTCGATCGTCGATTTCTCCCCGCCGCCCTTGCGCAAGGGCCTCGTCATCATCGACCCGTCCTACGAAATCAAGACCGAATATGTGCAGACCGCGAAACAGGTCCATCTCGCATGGAAAAAATGGTCGCAGGGCGTTTTCCTGATCTGGTATCCGCTGCTGGAGGCGCAAGGCCATGTGCAGCTGCTGACCCATCTGCGCAAATCCGAAGTAAAAGATGTGCTGGTAAGCGAAGTGCGCCTCGACAAGGCACCGACCGAAGGCTACCGCATGTTCGGCTCCGGCATCGCCATCGTCAACCCGCCCTGGCCGATCAACGTGCTGGACGACCTGACCAACCACATCGCCGACCGCATGCCGCAAAAGGCGCATTCAGACGTCTATTGGCTCGACAACCAGCCGATCAACCCGGAAACGGGAACGATTTAAGTTCGAAATTTTCAAATTATAAATTTTACTGATAGTTTTACTACGCTCTGAGAAGTAGAGGCACAAATGAAAAACATGTCGCGTGACAATTTAAAGTCGCAGCATCGTTATTTGCAGTATCGAGTTCAGACACTTTTTGTAGTCTTCGTGATGTTGCTCTCCACGTCACATATCGCACATGCCGATTTAGAAGGCGTGGAACAACCACCGCGTGGGGACTATTGCGAACGTCTGCAACGCAAGGCGGCTTCAGTTGAATTTCGTGATCTTGATCACGTTGAGCTGTATGTACACTTGCCTACTCGAGTGAAAAAGTTTCTTGAGTGCCATGGCCAAGAGGAGAAATGCGCTAGCCAATACAGCAACTCAGATAAGTACAAACAGCAACTGATTGAAGACTACCTAACTTTTCCGACTGCGCTTCATACTGATAATTTAACGGCGCTAATGTCTTCGAAAATAGAAACATCGATTTTACCGTATGTCCTAAAGACTAAAGAATGTAGCGTCAAACCGCTTACGATTCTCGATCGCACCCAAGCGCTCACAAATGCGCCCGGCAAAGGCAGACTTCGTATAGTTTTGACTCTCTCTATTGATGATCTTAACGACAAGTACGCCCCCATACAAAATGTCGCCTTATCAATACAATTATACCGCTCCGACCCTGCTTATACAAATTTCAATACCCAAGTGCTAAGAACTTTGACAATGCCGATTAATTTGTCGTCTTCCGATGAAGATATTAACCGCCGTGTCGACTATGTCATTAGTCGTAGATCATTAGGTGTAAGGCCTGAAGGTTCAATTATGCGCTAAGGTATGGAGTGCTTTTCTAAGTGAGAAGCTTCGGGGGCATTAGGTGCCAGCCACGGAACTGCGATCAGTTCTGGGCCCCGTCGCCAACGTCGCACCGCTGCACATGGAACAAAGCGCCCGCCACGCATTCGTCAGGTGCGTCGTGCGTTCCCCGTCTATCGCCGCCATCTGCACGGTGCCGAGGTCGATGCGGGATGCGCCCGTGTCCACCTCGAACCGTATCGTGGGCTTGCGCGATGAAAAATCGAAATACTGGTTCAGCCAGCCCTTGCCGCGCGGGGTCGCCAGCAGGATTTGCGTATCGCCGAGCAGCGTGTATTCGGCATTCGATCCACTTTCGGTGAAATCCTTCGTCCGCAGCATATCGTCAACCATCCGCCGCCTCCCCTTAATTGTGGTAGCCGTAGTTGTAGTAACCGAACGATCCGCGGAAATGCAGCAGGCGCAAGTCACTGCAGAATTCGCGCAGCTTGGCAAAGCCCGCCCAGCCCGTCACGCCCGCAAACCCGACGGCCATCGGCAGCGATGCCGGAAGCGCCGCGATCAGCGCCGCGCCGCCGCCGACCAGTACAGGTGCCGCCATTAAAGTGCCGCGTTTCATGTTTATCTCCTGTTATAATGAACACCGTTCATTATTTATCATCCCATAGTACTGAACACCGTTCAATATAAATATTGAACATCGTTTAATATCAGGCTATTATGGGGCAAAGGATGGATAAGCATGGCACGCCGCAAGGACCATACCCGCGAGGAACTCAAGAACCTGATTCTGGAGATGTCATGGCGGCTGGTCGGCAAGGAAGGCCCGCAGGGCTTGAGCGCGCGGCGGCTGGCCGATGCGATCGGCTACGCGCCCGGCACAATTTATAACGTCTTTCCGTCGATGGACGCGCTGTATTTGCAGGTGAATGCGCGCACGCTCGACCTGCTGCATGGCGTCCTCTCCTCCCCCGCCTGTCACGACGCGAAAAAGACGCCCGTGCAGAACATGAAGAAAATGGCGCAGCTTTACCGCAGTTTCGCGCAAGACATGCGTCCCTACTGGCTGATGCTGTTCAGCCACGACCTGCCCGAAACGCGCAAGGTGGAGCCGTGGTATCAGGAAAAAATCGACCGGTTGTTCACCTCGCTTGAAACACTCCTCGCCCCCACTTTCGCGGGCAGGCAGCAGCGCAAGATGAAGATGGCGGCGCGCATCCTCTGGGCCTCCACCCACGGCCTGTGCTTCCTCGAAGAAACGGGCAAGATGCCGAAGCTCGACGGCGAAAGCGCGTTCGAGAGCATGGCCAATTACCTGATCGACAGTTTCGTGATCGGCATGAAAACCGCCCCCGTGGCGCAGGAATAGACCCCTGCTGCCCGCTGAAATGGCCATTTATTCCGCGCAGTTGTCTTAAAATCTCATGGGTTGACATTCCATAAAGGTCGGCCTATACCGTCCGGAGCAAGCAATTTTACCCAGGAGCTTTTGAAATGGAATTCAAGAACCCCCTCAAGAAACTTTTCGGCGCGGCGAAGGCCGCCAAAGACGCCGTAGCGGGCAGCGATGAAACGCACACCTATGTCCGCTTCTTCACCGAAAGCGGCGCGCATTATGCCGAGGTTCAGGACCGCGACGTATCGAAACTGACCCTGCCCGAAGAAACCCACCACTTCAAATTCTTCGACCGCAAAATGAAGAAGGGCGAAAAGCCCGACACCCGCACGCTCTATGCCGGTGCCGAAAACGTCAGCCCCACGCATTACGTCGTCGACAAGGTCATGACCGCGAAAGCGTTCAAGGCACTGCCCGCCGAAGAAAAAGAACAGCTGGGCGAAGTCAACATCGAAGCATCGCTGATCGCATACATCGCGATCATCGGCGCGGAAGTGAAGCCCCTCACCCGCGACGAAGGCAACTACATCGCAATCGACAAGAAAAGCCTGAAACAGCTTTTCCCCCCCGTCGAATCCGGCCCCGCCTCCATCCTGAAAAACGCGCCGAAGCGTTAATCATGGCAGGCCGCACAGCCGCCGAACAATCCGCGCTCGACCGGAAACTGGTCGCCGCCATCGGAGCCTATTCGCTGGAGGGGCTGCAGGAAGCATTGCGCCTTGGCGCGAACCCGAACACATTGTCAGGCGACAAAAACGCGTCGCCTATCGGCCGCTTTATCGGCGGCACATGGCATGGACGCACGGATTGTATCGAGGCATTGCTGGCCGCAGGCGCGGACGTCAATATCGGCGACAGCGACGGCAACACGCCGCTGCACCGCATTGCGGGCAGCACGATCGGCGGCGACGACAAGGTCGCGAAAATCCTGCTGGCCGCGAAACCGCGCCTCGACATCAAAAACAATGCAGGCCAGACGGCGCTGCATGTGGCGGCGCGCGGCTGGCTGTCATCGAATTCACCCGGCATCATGCTGCAGATGCTGGAGACCGGCGCCGATTTCATGGCACCGAACGCCCTTGGCAAAACCCCGCTCGATATCGCAACCGACGGGCGCAAGACCGCAGCCGAAAAAACCAGCGTCACCGAGATGTTTAATAAATACGCGGGCACGCACGAAAAGCAGCGTCAGGCCAAGGCCGCCAACACGCAGGAAAAACTGCGCGACGACCGCAAAAAACGCCCGGGCCTTAACTTGCCCAAATAACGGAATAACATGAAACCGGAAATCCGCCAGACCATCACCGACGCCTTCAATGCCGCCGTCGCGACTTCGCCATATGTCGATGAAGTCGTGCCGGGCATCGTGACGCAGGACGGTGGTGCCGTTACGCGCCGCGACCTCGCCGCCGCATGGCTGCAGGACGACGCGTTTTTCGCGCATATCGACAATGCGATGGCGAATGGCAAGACGCTGGATCAGGTGATTGATAAATTCCGACGCGGGATCAACACCTCGATCGTGCCGCGCGGTTGACTATCTGCGCGTAAAGCGCGCTGACTATCTGCGGGTAAAGCGCGCGGTTTTGGGCGCGGCGACGGGGCCGGACAGCACGCCCGCCTGTTTCGAAATTTCCGTCACCATATCCCGGAATTCCTGCGCCTGCCGCGCGATTGTGGCGGCGGAGGTGCGGAAGTTTTCGGGGATATCTTCCCATGTCTTGAAATCGCCGAATTCGGTGCGCATTTCCTCGAACACGCGCGGGCCCTGCTCGAAACTCACAAGGCGGAAATTACCCTTCAGGCTGAACACGCCGTTCAGTTCCGGCTGCGTGCCCGCGAGCGTCGTCAGCAGGTTCTGCCGCGCCTCGTAATCGCGGCCGACATAAAGCGGGCTGCCGTGCAGGTCGTTCAGGTTGTTGGAACTGACGACGAAATCCACGCCGACATATTGCGGCCCTTCGGCCAGCGACTTGATCACGTTTCCCGCAAATGTCGCGGTGCCTCCAACGAACGGCGGCGCGCCGATAATATTTTTCAGGTCATTGCCACCCGCCGAAAAATCGCCCAGCACCACCACGTTCGATAAATCCGGCAGCGTGCCCAGTTTCTTGCCCGTCAGGTCGATCTTGTCCGCCACCTCCAGCATGCCATCGGCGCGGCGGGAATATTTGATGCCCAGACCGCGCAGCGCGGTTTCGGATGTCAGGGGGCTGTCACTCTCCGGCGTTTCCAGTTTCGCGGCAAGCTCCGCAAAAACCTCGCGGTGGCGCTGCAGCGCATGAAGATCGTTCTTCGCGGCGTTCGGCAGGAAATTGGCATCGTATTCGAAAAGGATATGTTCGACTTCCACGCGGAACATATCCGACGGGTAATCGCCCTGCGCTGTCAGCAGTGTCGTGAAACCTTCGACCGCCGATGTATTGGCGGGCGTCAGCATCACGGCCTGCACCACGGGCGTCAGCGCGTTCAGCACCGCCAGCCGGTCCTGCGCAATTGCGTCCCATTCGCCGAGCGTCTTGTTCATGGCTTCCTCGTGAAGCTGGCGGTTTTCGGAGCGAGGACAGGGCGGGTCAGGATGCCGGTTTCGCGCGCCACCGCGTTCACCTGTTCGCGGAATTCCTGGGCGAGGCGCAGGATCTTTTCCTCGGACTGCAGCAGATAGGTCGGCACATCATCCCAGCTGGCGAATACGCCGTGGTCGGTGCGCAATTCGCGAAATGTTTTCGGCGCATGCTCGAAATCGCGGATGCCGGGGTTGCCGACGGTATTGAAAATACCGGACAGGTTTTCGGGCGCGCCCTCCATCGTTTCCAGCTTGTTGTTCTCGACGATATAATCGCCCCCGACGTTTTTGGGGCCGTGGCGCAGGTCTTTCAGCTCGTTGTCCTTGCAGTTGAAGCCGCCGGCGATATCGGGCGTCGCGCCCTCCAGCGATTCAAGCCCGTTATTGCCGCAGAAGAAATTACCGCCGACATATTTGGGCGTGCCGTACATGTTTTTCATCGGCACGCTGAAAATGTAATAGCCGCCATTCACGATCACGCCCGTCAGGTCGGGCAGCAGATCGCGATCATTGAAATCGACATCGCCCATCACGATCACTTCGCCCCCGCGGCGGCGGTAGGGGATGTTGTTGAGGCGCAGGTTGTTTTCGGGGCTGCCCGGCGCAACCGGCTGCTTTTCAAACGGACCGCTCACGGCCGTTTTCGAGCCCAGCAGGTCGCGCGCGCGCTTGAGCACTTCGTTGTCCAATTCTACCATCGCGGTCATTGGCAAACGGCGGCGGACTTCCGGAATGAATTCTTCGTTATAGCGGCGCATCGCTTCCTGCGCGGCCTGATACGCCACGCCGCCGCTGACGGGGCGATAGCCGATTTCCTCCGCCAGTTTTTGCACCAGCGCGGTGTCGGCGGGCGCCCGGTCGAGCGCGTCGAAGATTCCTTGAATTTTATCGGCCTTGTCGGCGATTTCCTGCCCCGTGGCAAAAGGCTCGCTTTCGGCGGCGACGCGCATTTCCAGCCAGTCGCCGATATCGCCGGCGATGTGCAGCGGTGCGGCCATTACATTTCCGCCTTGTTGCGGCGGAACGATGCGGTGGGCGGCGCGACCAGCTGCCCGCCCAGTTTTCCGGTGGTGGCCGTGATTTCGGAGACAGTGTTGCGCAAGGTTTCGGCATTGTGTTCCACGATCACCTGCGGCACCTGCCCCTGCAGGGCGGGGTAATTGGCGAAAAACGTAAGGGGGTTATGCAGCAGACTGCCATACGATTCCACACCGTTGAGATAGGCGGTTTCGGCGGCGCTCGTGGTCTGTTCCGCACGGCGCACGGCTTCGGGGATATATTCCTCATCGTAGCGGCGCTTCAGCTCATGCCTTGCATCCTCGTAGTCGCCCTTGGGTATGGCTGACGCGGCATTGAAAAAATCCGCGACGCTCCCGGCATCGCTGGGGTTGTGGTGGATGGCGCTCATCAATTTTTCAAGCGGGGAGACGGACATGGGATCATCCGGCCTTCAACTGGAATGCGACGGGCTTGCCGAGGTTGCGCGTGACTTCGCCCTTCACATCATTGCCAGCTGCGTCCTTTGCGGTGAAAGGCGCTGCATATAGGGTGAAAACCGGTGCGGCGGTTTTGAAGCGTTCGCCGCGCGTTACCTTTACGTCGGTATAGCCTTCGTTCTTCAGCGTGGTCGTGGCATTGGTGGCTTCGGCCGCTTCCCAGAGGTTCGCGCCGCCGATGGCGGTGACGACGGAGAAGGCGGCAATCATGACTGTGGCTGCTTTGGACATGTGAATCTCCCTTACAAAAACAAAAATATGTGTTTTATCCGGGTGCAGGGTAAGGCCGCGCGAGAAACATCAAATCGCGCCGCGGTAGTGGCACGGGGCATGGCAGATAAACTATCAAACTCCGACAGTTATGTCAAATAAAACTTGAAATTAATCAAGGAATCTAAAGGTTAAGGCCTTGAGATAGCCCGTTTCCGGCAGCATCGGATGGATGGGGTGGTCGGCGCTGGCCCCTGCTACCTTGATCAGCTGGTACGGGCGGCCCGATTTCTGCACCGCGCCCGACACGGTGTCGATCAGCTCGTAGGTTTCGGCGTGGTGGGAGCAGGAGGCGAAGAACAGGAAGCCTGCGCGCTCCACCAGCGGGATCGCGAGGCGGGCAAGTTTCTGGTAGCCCTTCATGCCGGGGCCGTGATCCTTGCGCGACTTGATGAAGGCAGGCGGATCGACGCAGACGACATCATATTTGCGGCCCATGCTGGCGAGCTTTTCCATGACGTCGAAGGCTGCGCCCTCGGTCGTCTGGCATTTGGCAGAGACATCGTTCAGCGCGGCGTTTTTCTCGACCATCTTCAGCGCCTCGGACGAACTGTCGACAAAGGTCACGTTCTGCGCGCCGTTGCGCGCCGCCATGATGCCGAAACCGCCGGTATGGCAGAACACATCGAGCAATGATCCGTCGCGCGTCAGTTGCGACACCCAGCGGCGGTTTTCGCGCTGGTCGAAGAACCAGCCGGTTTTCTGGCCCTCCAGCACATTCGCATAGAATTTCGCGGCGCCGTCATGCACCTCGACCAGTTTGTCGTCGAGCGTGCCGTGGATGACCTTGACGTATTTTTCGAGGCCTTCGGTTTCGCGGGCGTTGCTGTCATTGCGCAGGACGATGGCGCGGGGCTTCAGCAACGCTTTCAGCGCGGCCTCCACATGCGGCCACAGCATTTCCATGCCAGCGGTGTTCACCTGTGCCACGATCACATCGCCGAAGCGGTCGACGATCAAACCCGGCAGCCCGTCGCTTTCCGCATGGATCAGGCGGTAATAGGGCTGGCCGAACAGTTTGTCGCGATAGACAACCGCGTTTTCGATGTAGTGATGGATAAAAAATTTCTCGATCTTCTCTTCCTGCTTCAGCGTCAGGATGCGGCCAACCAGCTGCGGCTTCGGGTTGTAATAACCGCGCCCGACGAAATCGCCTTTGTCGCGCGTGAAATCGACGATCGTGCCGGGCGGAATGTTTTCGGCCGCTTTCGCATTGATGACTTCCGACCTGAATACCCACGGATAACCCATGCGCAGTTTACGCACCGATTGTTCGTTGAGGCGAACCGCCGACGGCACTTCGACGACGGGCATAGGCAGGAGAGAGTCGGTCATTTGAGGGATTCCAGAATTTGTTCGACCCATACTGGCACAATTTCCGTAGCATTGCCATAGCGCTGGTCATGAAAGGCCGAGGCGATATTCGACGGCGCGAGGTTGATTTCCAGCGTTTGCGCCCCCGCCCCTTGCGCCACCTCGACAAAACCTGCCGCCGGATAGACGTTGCCGGAGGTGCCGATCGCCACGAACAAATCGCATTGCACGAGGGGCGGATAGATATCATCCATGTAGAGCGGCGTTTCGCCGAACCACACCACATGCGGGCGCAAGCCCCCTGCTTTCGAACAGACCGGGCAGACGGTCGATGCATCGAAATCGGCGTCCCAGTCGGCAAGGCCGAGGCAGGCGGTGCAGCGCGCCTTGCGCAGCTCCCCATGCATCGGCAGCACGCGCAAACTGCCCGAACGCTTATGCAAATCATCGATGTTCTGCGTCACCAGCAGGAAATCATCGCCCAGCGCGCGTTCCAGTTTCGCCAGCGCCACATGCGCGGCGTTCGGCTGGATATCGGGCTGCATCAACTGGCTGCGGCGTGCGTTGTAGAAGCGGTAGACAAGATCGGGGTCATGCGCGAAACCTTCCGGCGACGCCACATCCTCGATCCTGTGTTCTTCCCACAAGCCGTCGGACGCGCGGAAGGTGCGAATGCCCGATTCCGCCGAAATCCCCGCCCCTGTCAGAACCACCACGCGCATACTTGAAACAAAGCCTTTGCTGCTGCACTATCCATTGAATTCAACCGGAGATTAGCATGTATTTGATGGCGATAAAAATAGCGATTTCGGCGGTCGTGATCGCCTTTTCGTCGTGGCTGGCGGGCAAGCGGCCCGACCTTGCGGGATTTATCATCGCGCTGCCGATCAGCACATTACTGGTGCTGGCGTTTTCCTACGGCGAATATAAAGACCCGCAGAAATCGGTCGATTTCGCGCTGAGCATCCTGACCGCAATCCCCATGTCGCTGTTGTTCTTCATCCCCTTCCTGCTGGCGAAGAAATTCCCGATGCCGTTCTGGAGCATGTATGCGTCGGGCATCGTGTTGATCGCCATCGGATATTTAGTCCACGCCTATATCATGAAGAATTTCGTGCAATGAAAACGCGCCAGCAATATATCCACGATCTGTTCGCGCATGAACCCGCAGCCTTGCGTGCCATCCGCGCCGCCATGAATGATCCCGACGACCAGATCAGCGTGCCGCCCGAAGATGGCCGGTTGTTGCAATTGCTGGTCAGCATGTCGGGCGCGAAGAAGATTGTCGAGATCGGCACCCTCGGCGGTTATTCATCCACATGGATGGCGCAGGCATTGCCGGACGACGGCGTGATTTATACGCTGGAGCACGAACCCCGCCGCGCCGATATCGCGGAAAAACATTTCCGCGAACACGCCGCCGGCAAACAGATCGAAGTCCTGCGCGGCCGCGCGCTCGATAATCTGCCGGCACTCTCTTCCAAAGGTCCGTTCGATTTGATTTTTATCGATGCCGATAAAGTGAGTTACGCGCATTACCTCGACTGGGCGGAGGCGAACGTCAAACAGGGCGGATTGATTATCGGCGATAACACGTTCCTGTTCGACTCAGTCCTGTCGAACGAAACCGGCGACCGCGTCCGCGAAACCGCCCTTGCCGCCATGCAGGATTTCAATACCCGCCTCTCCAACCCCGCAAAATACATCAGCGTCATGCTGAATACGGGGCAAGGCATGACCGTGGCAAAACGGCTCTAAGCCTCAAAACTTGACAAAAAAGCCGCTTTGCTGTATTATGTATAATCATAATTCAAGCGGAGAACAGGCCATGGCCTACGGTAAAACTTTCGAGAATGGAAAACTGGCGCAAGCCCATGCAAAGGCGCTGGAACTTCACGGGCGTCAAACCGAAATGGTCAAATTTGACGCCGCATACGCCGACAGCGCAAATTTCGTTCACTTGATTGGCCAACCCGCCGGCTACGTCGCGCCTGCCGACAAAGGGCCTGAACATAAGACGCCCGGCAAATCACGTTAAATAAAGATCCGGATACACCTGAGCCACCGCCTTGCGCAACAATGTCGCGAGATTGGCGACTTCGCCCCTTACGTTTGTCCAGATTTTCACGACCGCCATGCCTTCGCGGTCGTATTCGGCCTGCAGGCAGGTCTCCAGAATTTCGCCGCGGTTGTTTTTCACGTCGAAGACTTTCAGCTTGAAGCGGCTTTTGTTGATGACGGATGCCACCAGCGCGTCTTTCAGGTGGTCGGCGATCAGCGCCGTTTCTTCGGTGGCCGAGGGCGGCAACGCGACCACGGCGCCCGAGGTTGCACCCGGCGCGATCAGTTCGATATGTCCCGGTTTCGACATGCGGCAATTGGGCATGCCGGTCGTCGATACAGGTTTCGGCGCGGCGGGCGCGGCCGGTTTTTGCTCGATCGTCACGGCGGCTTTGTGCTTCTTGAGGATGGCGAGGTTTTCAAAGGCGAACAGCACCGCCTCGCCCAGCGTGACACCCTCGGCGCGGAAACCGCCCTGCATCCCGCGCAATCCCATGATCGCGTCGGTTTCGCTGTCGGAATCCGTCATCTTCAGCATTTTTTCGAGTGCAGATTTATCCATGATTAAACTCCTTGTTTTTCCTGGCTAAAAAATACGGGCCGCTCCGGCCGGTATTTCGCGTTAAATTCGTTTTCGAAACTCTCTATATGCCGGTACAGCGCGTCCATGCGGCCCAGCAGCGCGGTCAGCTGCTGCTGTTCCTCGCGCGACGCCCTGTGGCTGCGCGCCTTCGCCTGCAATGCGTCGAGCGTCATGCGCAGGTTGAGCGATTCCAGCATCGACGCCGTGACGAACAGCACCTGCTGCACGCGGCGCGTGGAATCGCCGCCATTGGCGACAAAGTTGAAGGCGTTGGTTTTGCCCGCGCGCCGGTTGACGATGGCGGTGCGAAGCGAGCCTTCCTCGTTCGTGAAAACGGCGGCGACGGTCGATGAATGGCTGATTTGCATGTGCTTGCCGATGCGGCGCAGCGCGCCTTCAGTCACCGCAATCGCATGATCGTAATTGCCTGTCGCCACCTGCGCGCATTGTTCGATCACATCGGCATAGGTGGAGGCGTTGGTCTTGAAAACGCTTTTGCCGTCGACATAGGCGGCCGCCCAGTTGTCGGGGTTATATTTGCGGTCATAGGGCGGGCGCACGCGTTCCCACAATTCATCCCAGTCGGGGCCGCGGCCGCTGAATTTTCCCTTGGCGCAAAAATCCATCAGCGCGGCAGCGGCAAGGCGCAGCGTGCCCGGCATCGTCTGCGACCGGATGACCAGTCTTTCGATGCCATGATCCCCCGGCAGGTTCAGCATCAAACGGTTGGAACGGACGACGTTATGCCCCTCCGCCATCGCGTCCGTTTTCTGGGGCGCGGCGGTATCGATAAAAATGATCTTTTCGCGGATCAAGGCTGTGTTGAATTCGTCCATAGTCCGGCAACAAACAAAGGTGGCGGGATTGCCGTCAAGGATGCCATGTTCGCCCTTAAATCGCAAACAGTTAAGCCTGTTGCAGGCGGGCTTCTTCGGTCATTTCAGCCGCCATAACGGGGCCGAGGAAGCCGAACAGCCCCTGCACATCAATGCCCATGCGCTGCAGGGTGTCGAGCATCGACAGCAGCTCGGCGATATCGGCGGTGCCGGTCATGACGCGGGCGGCCAGATCACGCACCACCGCCAGCATTTCGCCCGCAAACACCGGCTCGCCCGCCTTGATTTCGACCCGCAGGCCGTTGTCGTTCACCAGCGCGGTATGGAAAGCCGATGCGGTGTGCGTCTTGGGCGCATATTGCGTGAAGGCCATGCGTTGTGCGCGTTTCTGGTACGACGCCTCGTTAAAGATGAACAGGAAACCGACCGCGACCGCCGCTGCCACCGCCATCGCGCCTGCGGCCACCATGCCGGTTGCCGGTGCGGTTACGACGGTCATCATGTTTTGAAAGTTTGCGATCATTGGCCTGCCCCTTTTTGTTTTTTTCTTGTTCCCAAAACGAACATACGTTGCGCTTATGAAAACTTAGTTAAGGAAACAGCGGGGTATATTTACACCTCATTAACCGGTTATTTTATGTCGGCAAATATCGTTCTATTACAGCGTGAAAAAATATATAAAATGCAATGTAATGACCAAAAAAAATCTGAAAAAACCTGTCCGTAAATCCACCGTCGATGCTGCCGAGATCGCGCAGTTCGATTCTCTCGGCGCGAAATGGTGGGATGAATCGGGGCCGATGCGCCCGCTCCACCGGCTCAACCCCGTGCGCATGGAATATATCCGGCGCATGCTGTCCGATCATTTCGACCTGCCCGACACGGTCAAAAGTTTACAAGCCCTTAAAATCGCCGATATCGGCTGCGGCGGCGGCATCGTGACCGAACCGCTATGCCGCATGGGCGCCGATGTAACGGGCGTCGATGCGGGTAAAGAAAATATCAAGATCGCCAAGGCGCATGCCGAAGCCCACGGATTGAAAATCAATTACCTTGCGACCAGCGTCGAGGCTCTGGCCGCCAAAGGCGCGCAATATGATGTCGTGACCGCGCTCGAAATTGTGGAACATGTGGCCGATGTGGAGGAATTCATGCGCGCCCTGTGCCAGATCCTGCGCCCCGGCGGCATGCTGATCATGTCGACCCTCAACCGCACGCCGAAATCCTATGCGCTGGGCATCATTGCCGCCGAATATATCCTGCGCTGGGTTCCCGCCGGCACGCATGACTGGAAAAAATTCCTGAAGCCGTCCGAACTCGCGAAACATATCGAGGAACACGGGCTGGAAGTCACCGATGTCCGCGGCCTCGTGTTTAATCCCCTCGACCGCGCGTTTTCATTGAGCGCGACGGATATGGACGTGAACTACTTCCTGACCGCGACCAAATAAATTTTATCATTTAGGGGCATAAATGACATTCTTCCGGCTCGGGCTTCCCGCCGCGTTTGCCATTCTGCTGACAGTAATCGAAACAACACCCGCACAGGCGCATGGGGGCGTTGAACTGGTGATCCTTGCGGGGTTTATCGGCGCCATACTGCTGGCGCTGGGCTGCATCCTCGGCGTGCTGATCACCTATTTCATCATCTACAAGCTCAGCCGCCGTTCCAGCAAAAAATCCGGGAAACCGCCGACCAGCAAGATCAGCATCGCGATCCTGTCGCCGATCGTTTTTTTCGTCTTCACGGTGATTGCCGTGCGGGTGCTGACCTATGGCCCGATAACCGAAATGCGGGAAATGGACGCGCAGGCGGAACGCGAGCGCATCGAGAAGATCGGCAAGCCCCATATCCTGACGCAGGACGAAGAAGCGAAACTGAAAAGATTGTTCGAGGCGGCGGAGCGGAATTCCAGCGACTCCGGCGAGCTGGCGGAAATGTACCTTCATGGCAACGGCGCCGTGCAGGATTTTGTGGAGTCGTATTTCTGGCTGTCGGTGTACATGCAGCAGGTGCTGCCGGCATTCAGGGAATCTGAAGTGGAAATTGCGAAGCTGAACTCCTTCAAAAACCGTATCACCCCCGAACAGGCGGCTGCCGTTGACTTGCGTGTTGCGGAATGGCTCAGGAAACACCCTCCGCTCAGACCATAAAATTATTTTTGATATTTAAAAGGGCACCCATGATATTCGCGCAGCGCCAAGTTCCCGCCTTGTGCGTTCTTTTTCTGGCGATGATCGCGACCACACCCGCGCAGGCGCATGGCGGCGTGGAGGTATTGTTGTTTCTGGGCGTTGTGGCGCTGACGATCCTTGTGGTCGGCAGCGTCGCCGGTTTTTTCCTGTTCTATATGGTCATACATTTTACCTGGTGGCGCATACGCGTGCGGGCGGGAAACAAGGAAGACGTCAACGTTATCATCGTCGCGCTGCTGTCGGTTATCTGCGTCGTGGCTACCGACGCCGCGGCCATCACATGGTATATCAAGGATATGCAGGCGAAATCGGCGGAGCAGATGTCAAAGATGCATACAGCCAATGATGTGCAGGATCTGATGGTGCCGCTGCCCGAAAATATCCGGCCGCCCCGCCCAGAAGATGCGCAGATTATACAAAGATTATTAGCAGCCGCCCCGCATGATTATACGAGCGCTTTCGAGTTGGGGCGAAGGTATCGCCGTGGCCAAGGCGTCGCACAGGATTTTGCGGAAGCCTATTACTGGCTTTCGCTTTGCGCGCTGCAGCCGCCCGAAGGGCACGAACATAAAAACGGCGCGCAGTTCGGGCGAAACGATTCAAGAGAGCGCCTCACGCCCGAACAGGTCGCCACCGTCGATGCACGCATTGCTGAATGGAAAAAGAACAATCCCCCTTAAGGCTTCAGCGGCAGCAGCAGCTTGCGGCACACGCCCCTGAACGATTTTTCCCGTGACGCGTCGCGCAGCAGCGCATAGATGGGGTAGAGGTTGACGGTGAAGGGGTCGCGGTGCGGCAGCGTGTATTTCGCGCCGTAAACGGGGGTTTCTTCCTCCGCCGCGTAACTGCCGAACAGCCTGTCCCAGAAAATAAACACGCCCGCGAAATTCTTGTCGATATATTTCTCGTTCGATGCATGGTGGACGCGGTGGTTGGACGGGGTGTTGAGGTAGCCCTCCACACGGCCCAGCTTGCCGATTTCATCGCTATGGATGAAATACTGGAACAGCAGGTTGATCTGCAGCGCCACGAACACCGCCAGCGGCGGAAAGCCGATGATGATAAGCGGCACGAACACGATCCAGCCGAACAGCGGCGTCACCCACGGCAACCTCAGCGCGGTCGAAAAATTGAATTCATGCGAGCTGTGATGCACCGAATGTTCGGCCCAGAGCAGCGGAATCATGTGTTACACGCGGTGACGCCAGTAATAAATGAAATCGACCGCGACGAACACAAAGGCGAATGTCCAGATATTGACGGGGATCTGCAGCATCATGAACTGGCTGAAAAAACCCAGCGCCATCAACTGCCACGCCTTGTAGACAAGGTTGTTGAGCAGGAAACCGATCGAGAAGACAGACAGGTTCAGCATGGTTTCCGGCACGCTGCGCTTGCGCCCGCGCCTGATATCGATCCACAACCCCGCCAGCACCATGCTGGTCAGCACCACGGCGATGCCCCAGTAATTCGACCTGACGAATTGCATTAATTCTTCCACGGCTTAGGCTCCCCTGAAAAACGCTTGTTATCAGGTTATACCGCGGGCAACGCCCCTCCCCTGCGACTGGCGGCAGGTGGATGATATGAATGGGTAATCAGGGGCGGGCTTTTTCGCCGGTCGAGATTTCTTCGGTGCCCAGCGCATCGGCGAGCTTCATTTTCGCGCTGCCCGGCTGGATGGGTTTTTGCTGGCTGGCATGGGGCGACCAGCCGATGGCATAGATGATCTGGAACGTGGCGGGCACGCGGCCTTTCGCATCGCCGAATTTTTCGCTGTAAATTTTCGTGGCCTCCAGTATCACGGCGCGGCGGGTGGGTTTCAGCAAGCGGTTATAAACCGCGTTCGTTGCGCCCATGCCGCGCAAATCCTGCATCAGCTTCAAGGGGCTGGAATAATCGACAGTAATGATGTCGCTATCCACAACCGGCAGCGCGAAGCCGCCGCGTTGCAGCAGTGCGCCCATATCGCGCGCATCGATGAATGGCGAGACGCGGGGGGATGCGCCGCCCGAAACCGCAATCTCCGCCTCCAGCAACGACTGCCGCAATTCGCCCAAAGTTTCACCACCCAGCACCGCCGCCAGAAACAACCCGTCGGCCTTCAGCGCACGGCGGATCTGCACCAGCGCGCCCGGCAAATCATTCACCCAATGCAGGGCAAGGTTGCTGACCACGGCATCGAGGCTGCCGCTCTTGAACGGCAAAAATTCCTCGTCCGCCGCAACGCCGCATTCCGCCTGCGCCGCCATGCCGCGCGAGAGGTCGGACGTCGCCACGAACTGCGTCCCCGCCCGCACGCGCAAATGATGCGCCATGACCCCGTGGCCGCCCAAATCCAGCACGGTTGCGAATTCTTTCTTGATAAGGTCCAGCCGGTCGGCAAGGCGCAGCGCCACATCCTGATAAAGAAAATCGAACAGCACGATATCCGCCGCCGCGCGGTCGCGGCGCGCGCGCAGGAGTTTCCGGTCGAAGACGGTGACGGTGTTGTCGCTCATGGCTGGATTATATCTTCCCGCCCTTGTCAGGCGGGCGGAGTTCGAGGGTCGGGAGGACCTTGTCGTTACGGATTTTTTTCAGCTGGTCCGCGACCGCGACGATATCCTTGTCGATCTGCGCGACCGTGGGGGTTTCGTGCATGTGGATCGCCTCGTCGCCGCCCTTCAGCAGTTTCTTGGCTTGCGCGTAACTGTCGACAAGGCGCTTGCCGATGCGGGGGCTGGCGATGCTTTCGATCAGCGCCTGCGCGGCCTTGCTCTGCTCCAGCAATGCGGGGTCGATGCCCTTCGGCGCCTGGAACGGCGTATAGGCATCGGGTTTCGCAGCCGCGCCGCCGCCGCCTGCCGCGCCGCGCTGGCCGAGGACGCGTGAGGGTGCCGCCGAATAACCGACGTTCTTCGCCTCCACCGCGACCTTTTCGGTCGAGAGGGAGAAGCCCGTGCTTTTGAGGTTGACGGGGCTGCGGCTCAGGTTCATGTCGCTGTTCGCATCCATCGACATATGCGTGCGCGCCAGCATTTTCAGCAACCCGCCCGCAAAACGCGCAAAACCGTGCAGCCGCCACAGGCGTTTCAGCGGCGTATAGCTGCGTTTCGGGCCGGAGCCGACATCGGGGGGCGAGGACACGATAAACGGGTACACGCGCTGCGGCGTAACGCCCGTATGCGTGAAATAACTCTCCCCCAGCTTGCCGACCTGTTCGACCGGCACGTGGAATTTTTCGGCGATGAAGGCCTTCGCATCATCGATGGAGCGGATGTTTTTCGGCAGCATGAAGCTGGGCGCGTTCAGCATCGCGCCGTCGCCGCCAAGGCGGTTCGGCACGGGCAAAATCTTGGGGTCGAGGGAGACAAGCAGGTTATTGTCCCAGTCGCGGCTGACCGGAATGACGACGGCGATGTTTTCGATGCCGTCTTCCGTCATGATGAATTCGATGTCCTGCGCCGACAATCCGCGCGCGGCCTTGCCGACCTTGCCTTCCTCCACGAACACCGATTTCACGGGTTTCAGGATGACGGGGGAGCGGTTTTCTTCCTCGAAATCGCACGGCTCGCATTCGGCCAGCATGTCTTCGGGGTCTTTTGATTTCGTCGGCTGGCCGGGCATTTTCGGCATCACCTCGCCGATCCAGCGCGGGAACGGGATGTTGTAGCGCGACATCAATTCGAATACATGCAGCTCCAGCCGCGGTTCGGGCAGCAGGCCCACTTGCGAGGCAAGGATAATGTCGGCCGCATCCAGCTCCATGATCGTGCCGATCTCGGTGAAGTTGACTTCCTTGTCTTCCTTGATCGGCCAGCTGGTGCGCTGTGCGTTCTCGACCTCGACGAACACAGGCTCGATCGCCTCGTCGATACGGTCGGGGCTGGGGAAATAGGTGTCGCCCACATACCAGCTTTCGTCCGATTTCGGGCGCAGGCTGGCGTAATTGTCGACATAGCCGAAAATCATCTTGCGGTTTTCTTCGACGTCGTCGGTCATGTTGACCGTGTCCATCGTGATCGGCTCGATCAGGTGGCCCGACCATTTTTTGCCGTCGAGGTTGTGGGAGCCGCGGGAAACCGCGTTGACGATCGGGCGCGGATAGCCGGAGCGCACGTAAATCACAAGCCGGTTATCCGGCGTGATGCGGTACGGCACGATGTCGCAATATTCGCCGGGGCGTTTCACCAGTTCATGCAGCGCGCCCGATTTCTTGTCGCGCACGATCATGATCTGCAAATCGCCGACGGGTTTTTGCGACGGGCGGCGTTCCTCGATCACCAGTGACTGTTTATCCGCGACCTTTTGCGCCACGATGAAGTAGTTCGTGGGAGGCGCGTTCATCGGCGTGTAATCTTCGTCATACAGCTGGAAACGGCCCTTGAAGCAGTTCTTCACCACCCACTGGTTCCAGTGCGGGGCGGAGAACACCATGCGCATGCCAAGCCGCGCGAATTCGCGGCGGTAATCGCCGTGGGTGAAGAACGTGTATTCTTCGGAAAGCTCGCTCGTCCAGTCCTTGCGGTAATTCTTGCGGTGCACGAATTCCAGCGCCCATTTATGCGGCAGGCGGAACAGGCGCGTGCCGTCGCGGCGCGGCATCAATTCCTCGATAAAGAACCCTTCGCAGCCCGACGCCATCGGGCGCGCATTTTGGGAAAAGTGGACCAGCAGGTCGGCATCCGACAATTCCATCGGCGTGTTGCCCTGGCTTGGCACGTTGGGCAGTTCCAGCATTACGTACTCGCCCTCGGGCGGCATCATGTAGTCGCGGATCAGCATTGTGCCGCCGGTCTTCAGCTTCTGGATCTGCTTTTCCAGCAGGCGCGTGACTTCGTCGGGGTTATAGCTGTTCGCGGAATAGATGTGGTGCAGCATGTTGGAATTGATGATGCCGTCAATCGTTTCATCTTCAAGTTCGGGGATCGAAATATCCGCCGCGCGGAAAGACAGGTTCGGCAACCGGTATGTCTTGCGCGCGAAATCGATCGCCTTGGCATCCATGTCGATGCCGATGATTTCAACGCGGGGGTTGAGCAGCGCGAGGACGTAGGTGACCGCCCCCCGTTCGCAGCCCATATCGACCACGCGGGCGCCGGCGGGCAGCAGGAAGTGCGCGGAAATCAGCGCGGCCTTTTGCTGGATGAATTCGGGCATTTCGATGACGGCGCGCGCGCGCGTGGCTTCATCCTTCGCCAGCTCCGAAAAATTCCGGATGCTGGCTGCCACCTGTTCAGCAATTTCAGCCTTATCAACTTTTGACACAGCGCTGCCTTGGGGAGTTCAAAATCAATCTCTCCATTATACAGGGAGACGCACCCTTGCGTCTGCCTTCCTGCTAAAACTCTGACATATTATGATAATCTGCCAGTATTCTCAAGAACTTTAGGGAAAATGCTTTACGCATTGATAAATAGGATGTTTTACGGCAAATTTCAAGCCCATGCCCAACCGCAACCGCAACACCCGTTCCATCGCAACGCTTTGGAATACCACGCTTAACATGATCCTGCCGCCCCGCTGCGCAGGGTCGGGCGCGGTTGTGGATGCGCAAGGCATGGTCGCCCCCGGTTTCTGGTCGGAGCTGTCATTTATCGACAACCCGTTCTGCGATACCTGCGGCGTGCCCTTCGGTTTCGGCAGCACGGTGGGGACAATCTGCGCCGGTTGCCTCGACGAAGAACCGGAATTCACCCGCGCCCGTTCGGCGGTTGTCTATAACGACGCCAGCCGGAAACTCGTGATGGGGTTCAAATATGGCGACCGGCTGCATGCGGTGCAGACTTTCGTGCCGTGGCTCGCGCGTGCGGGTGCCGACCTCATCGCGGATGCGGATATCGTTATCCCCGTGCCCTTGCATGCGCGGCGGTTGTGGCAGCGCCGGTTCAACCAGTCCGCGATACTGGGCGAAATGCTGGCGAAACGCAGCAACCGCAGCTTCGCCCCCGATGCCCTGACTCGCCCCCGCTACACCGTCAAGCAAAAGGGGCTGAGCCGCAAGGAACGCCTCGCCAATGTGCGCGGCGCTTTCGCGGTCGATGAAAAACAGGCGGCTGGCTTGCGCGGGAAAAATATCCTGCTGGTCGACGACGTCTACACCAGCGGCGCAACCCTGAACGAATGCGCCCGCATCTTGAAAAAAGCGGGTGCCGAGAAAGTTTATGTGCTGACCATCGCGCGCGTGACGCGGGATGATGTAACCTTTTGACGTTGCCGCACGAATAACAGGGCAAGGAGTACTAAAAAATGAACAATAAAATGGTCATCGCCGGCGGGTGTTTCTGGGGCATGCAGGAATTGCTGCGCGTGCAGCCGGGCGTTATTTCAAGCCGCGTGGGTTACACGGGCGGGCATCTCGACAACCCGAAATATGACGACACCCATGACAGCAAAAGCGGCCATGCGGAGGCGATCGAGCTGACCTTCGATCCCGCGCAAACAACCTATCGCGCGCTGCTGGAATATTTCTTCAAGATCCATGACCCGACCACCAAAGACCGTCAGGGCAACGACCGCGGCACGCAATACCGCTCCGCGATTTTCTATATGGATGACGAGCAGAAAAAAACCGCGATGGACGTGATGATCGCCGTCAACAACAGCGGCAAATGGCCCGGCAAGGTCGCGACCACGCTGGAGCCCTTCACCAAATTCTGGGACGGCGAGGATTACCATCAGGACTACCTGCAAAAAAACCCGAACGGCTACACCTGCCATTGGGTGCGGCCGGACTGGAAGCTGTAAAGATCAGCTTGCGGGTGCGGGCACTTTTGCGGGTTTCGGCTGCATCAGGCTTTGCAGGTAATTGCGCACGGCGATTGGCTCGAAATCAGATTTCTTCGCGACTTCCAGCGCGGTCTGGCCGTCATTGTTGCGGGCGTGGATATTTGCGCCGGCCTTGACCAGCATCTTGACCGTCTCCAGCTGGTCAAGCTCCGCCGCCAGATGCAGCGCGGTCCAGCCCGCGCCGTTTTTCGCGTTTACATCCGCGCCATGGGCGAGGATTGATTTCACGATGGGCGTGTTGGTGTCGCCCCTGTAGCTCACGCGGTCGATTTCTTCCATCAGCAGCGTCCAGCCCTTGATCAGGCCTAAGGTTACGGTGCTTGTTTCATATGTCTGGTTCACCGCCGCGCGCGCATCGGGCAGCACGGACAGCGCCTTTTCGAATTTGCGCGCATCGCCGAATGATCCCTTGATTGTGTGCATCAGCGCGTCGGCGCCGTAGGGGCTGAGCGCCGCGATCTTCGCGCCGCCCTTCTGGAACTTGTCCATCATCTCGAGCGCGGCGGGCGTTTCGACCAGCGGCGAATAGGCCGCGAGCATATAGGGCGTGGGGCGGCGCGGGTTTTCGCGCTGTTCGGTATCGGCGCCGAGCGCGATCAGCAGCTCGACCGTTTTCGGCAATCCGCGTTCCACCGCATCCACCAGCGGCACCCAGAAATCTTCCGCCGAATAGGTTGTCGGGTGATAGGCCTGATTGGGCGATTGCCCCGCCGCGTGCAGCACCCTGATCATGTCAAGATCGCCATTGCGCACCGCAACGATCATGGCAAGGCTGCCGGCGCGCTCCAGCAATTCCGCGCCTTCCTTTTTGTCCACCAGCAGGCCGGCAACCTTCAGCGTCTCGCCCGCGATAACAGTGCGCAGGAAATTCGACTCGCGGGGCGCGAAGGACTCGATCTGCTGCCACAGATATTCCAGCTTGGCCGGATTTTCCGAGAACTTCAGGGAATATTTTTCGTGTATGCCCGTCAGTGCAACGGGCGGAACCAGCGCGCGCTTGGCTTCGGGTGCGATAACACGGGTCGCACTGTCGAGCAGCGGTTCGAAAACGCCTCCGTCATAGGCAACACCCAGGCCGCCGCCCAGCCCCGCGACACCCAGCAGACCTGCGGCGAATTTGCGGCGCAGCGAAAATTTGCGCGCATCATGCGCAGACAGGCGCTTGAAAGGGTCGGACAGTTTTTCGCGCACATCGGTGTCGAGGTGGCGCAGCGGCACGGATGTCGATTTGCCCGTCATGTCGTCGGTGAAGACAAGGTCGTTGTCCTTCTTGATAATCGAAATTTTTGCGTCGTCGTTATGCGGCGCGGCCTTCGCGGTCAGCGCGGCACGTTCGTCTTTATTCAGTTGGTGAAATGGTTTGATGGCAAGGCCGGAATAGGTGCCGCCGTCGGGCTGGCCGGTCAGGATGAAAACTTTGAGCTTCTCGGAAATGAAAAGTTTTTCGCTGCGCTCTTTGGTCAGGGATGAGAATTCAACAACTGTTCCATCTTGCAATTTTTTCGCTCCTGCTTGTCCTGCCGCGGCGTTCGCGCCTGCGGGGAAATCGGTTTTCAATGACGTGCTGCGCGCTGTTGCCGGTCGGGGCAAATCACATCCCCGCCGCTATGGCGTAAGGGATGTTGTATTGATTATGGAATAAGGCGTCAATTTAATTCTGATAAAATATTGAAAACAAAGGATATTATATTGATATAACAATTATGAAAATCAAATTGCATAACCCCTGCCCTTTTTGATATATTCCTTGAAGCCGAAAATCATATTTCCCGGGTGTCCGATGTCCATTTTCAAATCACGCGATGACAACAGCCTGATCCAGCCGAAAACAGATCCGTGGTACAAGCGCGCCTTCAAATGGTCGCGTCACAAGCTGTTCAATACCTCGGCTGAAATCTGGATCGGCGTGACGCTGGGCCTCGTGCTGGCAGGCGGTTTGTCGACGCGGCATTACGCATCCAAGGCCGGCGAAATTCCGCTGGCGTTTTCCGAGATCGAACAGATCAGCGCAGATTTTAACAAGGCCTCGCAGCCCGTCCCCGCCCTCACAAGATTCTATGCCGCGAACAACGACGTCACGATGAAGGTGTTCGAGAGCAACAACATCGCCCTGCATATCAACAGGAGCCATACCGTTTTCGCGCATGAACTGCAGACCCGCGTCGACGCGTCCTTGAAAAAACACGCGCTGATCAGCGAATACACGCAGGCGATGCCGCAGGATTCCCGCGCCGCGCTTGAATCGGTCGCCAAGCTGGAAGACGCGACCCGCGCCCTGCCCGGCATCAAGGCATCGTTCGACGACGCATGGAGCTATTCCCGCCGCGACGTGACGCACACCCGTCATTACACGACGCAAAGCTGCAGCAACGGCAAATGCACGACCCAGCACCATACCGAGCAAGTGTATGATTACAGCTGGCACACCTACACCTTTAACGCGCAGCAGGCACAGCAGGCCGCGCGCCTGTTGCAGAATTTCATGGAGCGCAACCCCGACCTGAGCGTGCAGGAACGCCTGTATATCGCCAAAATGACGCATGGCGAAAACCAGGAAGCGATCCGCCAGAGCATGGCGCGCGAATTGAAGGAACATGTGCCGACCGACGCCGAATACCTGAAATTCGCCAATACATGGGCGAGCGGCTCCAACTTCCTGAAATACGCGCCGCAGGCGGCGGCGGAGTATCAGGCGCTGACGAACCTTGCCGGTTCGTGGCGGCAGGCGCTCGGCACATCGCATGACCACCATTACAGAACCTATTCCAGATCGGATAGCGGCCCTGCCGAATATCAATTGGCCGAAACGGCCGAAACCCGCGCCGCGCGCGCGCTGGAGGCTGCACATGGCGTGACGGACGGCATCCATTTCTCCGCAGGCGCAGCGCCGCAGCTGGAGCGCATGATCCGCGATTACGTCGATGTCGTGCTGCATGAAAAACCGGGCAACGCGAACGAGTTGCGCTCCGACATCATGAAAACCGCGCGTTCCATGTATGACCAGAACTACGAAAACGGTTTCGACGTACATACCTTCAAATGGCTGAACGTGATCCTGATCACCATGCTGGGCATGGCGGCGGGCGCGGGCCTTGGCGTCGGCGCGGATAAACTGCTGAACCGCAAACGCCGCGAATGGTTCGAAGACCCGGTCGCGCGCGAAGAACGCGAAGCACGCGAGCGCCAGACCGATTACGAACGTCAGGCGGAAAAAGAACGTCAGGCCGCCGCGCGCATCGAAGCCGAAGCGCAGAAAAAAGCAATGAACGAAGCGGTTGATGACCTGAAGGATGTGCTGAAACCCTCGACCGACGTCGCGAACGACGACGCGCCGCAGGACAAGCCCGCATTCAACGTCAAGCCGAACCGCAAGATCAACCTGTAACCAAAATCAGGCCACGAAAAAACCGGCGACCATCGGGTCGCCGGTTTTTTCGTTATTCAATGCTTCGGAAGTATCAGCGGTTATGCGCGAAAACGGCAAGCCCTGCACCCAGCAGGACAGCGGCGGCAAGCGCGCCGTAACCATCGGTCTGCGACGGACCACGGCCCGAGCAGGAGGTGAGAAGAAGGCTGAACAAAACGGCGGTGGTGACGGAACGCATGGTTGAACTCCATATTCTTGAACAGGTTACGCGCGCGAGTATGACGAAACCGGTTATATATGTCAATTAAAATACTTGCTGCGGCGCAACAAAATTTCCATGACGCGAATCCCGTTCCGTGTTGTGATGAAGAGGTAGTTTTTAAAAAGAGGAAATCCATGCGTCATTGCATGAAAAACATTCAAGGCTGGTCTTTTTTCGCACCGCAAAACGGCGGCGGGAATACCTATGCCATGGGCGTCGAAGATGCCGTTGCCCCTCTTTTCAACAAACCCGCCGGTACCACGACCAGACGACGGTTGCCAGGCTGATGTAATCAGCACCTGTCAGCCGCCTTAACGGAAGGCTGACAGAACTCCCCCGATAAAAAAATCGGCATGTTCATTTCGGCCTTTCGCACGCAACAACGAAAGGAACAGATCATGCGTGTCGAAAAAAATATCAGCCTGCTGGAACGCCATGCGGTGTTCATGAACATGGGTTTCGTCATTCCCGTCATCATGCCCTTTTACCGGGATGAAATGGGCCTGAACTTCCGCGACTTCCTGCTGGGCGAGGCCGCCTTTGCCGCGACCGTCGTGCTGCTGGAGGTGCCGAGCGGATGGCTGTCCGACGTCTGGCAGCGCCGCTGGGTGATGGTGCTGGGCACGGCCGTGCAGATGCTGGGCTTTGCCCTGCTGATGGTGGCGGACAACCTTGCCATGGCGGCATTGTCGCAGTCGGTCATCGGCGTCGGCATCAGTTTGCTGTCGGGTACCAACTCCGCGCTGCTCTACGACTCGCTGTTGTCGGAGGGGCGCGAGGGTGAATACCGGATGCGCGAAGGACGCCGCGGCGGCCTGGCGCTGTACAGCGTCGCAGGGGCGAGCATCGTGGGCGGTTTTTTGTATGCCTATGATCACTACCTGCCGCTGATGTTGAACGTGATCGCGCAAGGCGTCGCGCTGGTCATGGCGTGGCGGATGGTGGAGCCTGCGCGTCACCGCGTTGCGGCGCAAAAGCATCCGGTCGCCGACATGATCGCAACCGCGCGCTATGCGTTGCACGGCCATGCGGAAGTAGGGTTGATCATCGTGTTCTCGGCCGTCATGTTTTCGGCCACCAAGGTGATCATGTGGAGCCAGCAGCCGTATTATATGGCGATGGGCTTGGACGAGAAGTATTACGGCCTGATGATGGCGGCGGGTTTCGTGCTGGGCGGTTTGTCCAGCCAGCATTCCCACCGCCTGGACGGAAAATTCGGCACGATCAAGTCGCTGTTTTTCGTCTGGGGCCTTGCGGTCGCCGTCTGTCTGGGCGCGGCTGCGGGGGGATTGGGCTGGCACGGCGTTGTCTTGCTGATGATCGGCGGCACCTGCATCTATGGCATGGCGCAGCCGCGGGTCAGCGAGGCGATCAACCGGCATGTGGGATCGGAGCGTCGGGCAACCGTGCTTTCCACCCAGAGCCTTTGCGTGTCGCTGCTGTTCATCCCCCTCAGCTGGGCGATGGGCGAAGTGTCGGAACGCTTCGGCATCGGCGCGACCCATCTGGGTCTGGCCGGCTGGCTGGGGATTGCAGGATTGAGCTTGGCGGTCTGGTGCTTGCGCCGTAACCGCCGCGCGAAAATTCTCGCCCTGCAGGACGAACTGCTGAACGCGACTGTTGTTTAAACCTCTAACGTCAAAGTAGCCAAAAATAGAACCGGCGGCCCTGAAGGAGCAGGGCCGCCGGTTTACTATTTGCGCTGTATAATTAGTCCAGCGCGTCGATGATATCCTCGATCAGGTTGTTATCGCGGCGGACGAGGACGTAGTTGTCATCCGCGCGGTACCAGTTGTAACCCACCGGCGGGCGGCGCAGGTTATACCGGTTGTAATCCGACACGATATAACGGTTGTAGCGGTATTCGGAAGGGAACGCCTGGCCGCGTACCCAGCGGTCATATTCACGTTGTTCAGCGCGTTCGCGGTGGTAAGCGCGCTTCATCTGTTCACGCTCCCATTTATCATGCATGCGTTCTTGCTTGTGATGCCAGCGGTAATCGCGGGATTGCCAGCTGTCGGCCATTGCGGCGGTGCTGCCCAGCAGCGAAACGGCGACGATAGCGCCAAGGATTGCGGTTTTCATGTGTGAACCTCTTCGGTAATGAACGAGACGTTACTCTACCTACGAAAGCGGGCTTTAATAGTTCCGCAATAACAGAAGCGGCGGCCCCGCGCAAAGCGGAGCCGCCGTTTATGTTGTAAGGCGCAGCGCTTACTGCAGCGCGTTGATAATATCGGAAATCACGTTATCCTTGCGGCGTACCAGCACGTAATCGTCATCGGCGCGGTACCAGCGATAGCCCTTCGGCGGCTTGCGCAGTTTGTACTGGTGCCAATCGGTCACATAATACTTGCTGCTGCGATATTCGCGGGGGAAGCTATGACCCTTCACCCAGCGCGCATGCTTGCGGGCATTCTTCTCGTATTTCCGCTCTGCATTGCGCTCATGCGCGTCGGCAGAGACTTGTTTGCCATGGTTCCATTTGATGTTATGGCCGTTGTTTTTGTTATTATCGGCCAGCACGGCGGTGCTGCCCATCAGCGTCAGCGCAACGGCGGCGACGATCATCTTTGATTTTTGCATAGGAATTCCTTGTGTGGGGTGCGGCGAACGAGAGTCTAACGCGCAGCTATGAAAATCGTTCCCTCAGCTTCCGCCGTAACTTTGCACCAGCGAGCCGGATATCAGGTACCAGCCATCCACAAGCACGAAGAATATGATCTTGAACGGCAGCGCGATCATGACAGGCGGCAGCATCATCATACCCATCGACATCAGAATTGACGCGGTCACCATGTCGATCACAAGGAATGGCAGGAATATCAGGAACCCGATTTCAAACGCGCGGCGCAGTTCTGAAATCATGAAGGCGGGAATGACGACCTGCAGCGGCGTATCCAGCGCGGTCGCGGGCGCTGCAATTTTCGACAACCCGATAAACAGCGTCAGGTCTTTCTCGCGCGTGTGTTTCAGCATGAACTGCTTGAACGGCACGACGGCCTTTTGCAGTCCTTCCATCTCCTCCATCTCGTCATTCATCATGGGGCGGAGGCCCTGTTCATAGGATGCGTTGATGGTCGGCATCATGATGAACAGCGTCAGGAACATCGCAAGCGAAATCAGGACCGTGTTCGGCGGCGTCTGCTGCGTGCCCATCGCGGTGCGCAGGAACGACAGCACCACAACAATGCGCGTGAACGACGTCATCATCATCAGGATCGACGGCGCGAGCGACAAAACGGTCAGCAGCACAACCATCTGCACCACGCGGCCCGCAACCGACCCGCCAGCTGCACCATCATCCGGCGTGCCGGCGCCGAGGTTCAGCGAAATGCTCTGCGCCCAGGTATGGGACGGGATAAACAAAATGGCCGCGATCAGCAGGCAGGCGGTCAGCGGCAGCAGTTTTTTCAGGAAAGGCACAACCCTGCCCGCATCAGTAACGGGTTCCGTTTTCGCTGCAACGGGCGCTGCCGCATCTGCGGGGACGACCAGATGAAGGTTCAATGCCTCAACCATTCTTGACTTCCTTCTGGTCCAGCTCGATCACGTTATCGACGACGGGGATATTGCTTTCAACGACAGTATCGCCGCCGGGGCCCATCACGATCAGATGTTCTTTATTGTCGCGGCGCACGATCACCAGTTTGTGGCGCGGGTCGATCGCCAGTTGCTCGACAATTTTCAGGCGGCGTTTCGCGCCCGTCATCAGCATCGGCGCACCGCCGAGGCCAAGGCGTTTGATCACCCATGCAAGGCCGTACATCAGGCAGACCACAAAGGCAAAGGCGGCCATCGCCGTCATCAGGCGTTCGGTTTCCATCAGTCGTCTTTCCCTTCATCCTGCTTGCGCATGGCGTCCGCCAGCGTTTCAAGGCTCGCGATCAGCACGGTCATCTGCGGCTCCAGCTCCTGCCCCTCTTTCGGCGGCATGGTTGCGATCAAATCACAAACTTCGGCGACGTTATTGTCCAGCCCCTGCAAATCCATGATCTCGCCCTGTGTCACGCGGCGTTCGCAGTCGCGCACGTAATCGGTGATGGATTTCAGGCGCTTCGCCAGTTCTTCCTTGGTCACGGCTTTTCTTTCGTATCGTCGGTTTGGTTGTAGATCTGATTTGCTTTGTAAACATAGGCGAGGATTTCGGCAATTGCCACCAGAGCCTCCGACGGAATCTCGGAATCCAGCTCGATGGCGGCAAGGATTTGGGCCATCTCCTTGTCCTCCCGCACCTTGACCCCGTTTTTAAAGGCCAGATCGACAATCTGCTCCGCCAATTTCCCGTAACCCGCCGCCACAACCTTCGGCAGCGCATTCTCGTCAATTCCATATTTCTTGAGCGCAACAGCGGCAAGGCGACGGCTGTCCAGCGCGTCGGGCTTTTTCTGTTCGTCGTCGGTGTCGTGGATGTCGACCATGCGCGTACTCTACCAAACTCTTAACAAATCCTTAACCGCAAAATCCTGACTCAGGATTCCAAGGCTATGTTAGAGTTTTCAACAGGGGATACACTTGTTACGTGGCACACGCGTTGCATATGTAATAAGTGAGAAGGGGAAATCTCATGGCTATGCAAGATTTGACATTGATGTCCGCGATGCTGAAGAAGATGGACTGGCACGAAGAACGCCAGAAAATCATCGCGCAGAACATCGCCAATGCGGACTCATCCGGCTATCGCCCGATGGACATGAAACCGTTGGATTTCAAACAGTTATTGGGCGGCTCTACCAGCGTACTTTCGATGTCGGCCGCAGGCTCCAGCGGCGGCGCGATCAGCATGGCGGCCACCAACGGCGCGCATTTCGGCGCCGATACAATGGCTGCCGGTGGGCAAAAAGTGCCGGATTTCAAGCAGAAGGATGTGTACGAAGTTGCCCCCGCCGGCAACGCCGTCATCCTCGAAGACCAGCTGCTGCGCATGAACGAGAACTATACCGATCATGCCTTCGTCAGCAATTTGTACCAGAAAAACATCGCCATGCTGAAAATGGCTCTGAAATAAGGTTAGGGAGATATTCAAATGGATCTCGTCAATGCAATGACACTCGCGGCCAAGGGCATGAAGGCTCAAGGCGCCCGCATGAAAGTGATCTCGGAAAACCTGGCGAATGCCGACACCACCGGCAAGGCAAAGGGCGAAGACCCGTACCGCCGCCAGATCGTGACGTTCAAGAACGAAATGAACCGCGCGGATAACATGAAGGAAATTGCGGTCGACAAGGTCACCTATGACACCGCCGACTTCCTGACCAAATACGACCCCAGCCACCCCGCCGCCGACGACCGCGGCTATGTGAAGACGCCCAACGTCAACCCGCTGCTGGAAATGATGGATATGCGCGAGGCGCAGCGTTCTTACGAGGCGAACCTCGGCGTGATCGAAATGTCGCGCTCGATGTTGATGAAAACCATCGACTTGCTGCGGATGGCTTAAGCCGGAATTTAAAAAGGAATAGAGATCATGGCAAACGTAACCGATGCTTCAAAAGCATACATGAACACCTTGAAATCGATGACGGAGGCGAAACCGGCCGAGACCTCCGGCCCCTCCTTCGGCGATGTCCTGAAAACCGCCGCGCAAAGCGCGATCGACGCGCAGCACACGTCGGAAAAAGTCTCCGCACAGGGTCTCGTCGGCAAGGCCGACATGACCGATGTGCTGGCCGCGATCAACAATGCGGAAATGGCGCTCAATACCGTGCTTGCGGTTCGCGACCGCGTGGTGCAAGCTTATGAAGCGGTCATGCGTACCGGTATCTGAGCCTGAAGGACATATATTATGGATGAAGCAGAAGTCGTCGATTTCGCCCGCGAAGCGATCATCCTGACCATCCAGATCTCCGCCCCTGTCATGCTGATCGGCCTTGTGGTCGGCGTCGTCATCGCCCTCATTCAGGCGCTCACCCAGATTCAGGAAATGACCCTCGCCTTCGTGCCGAAGATGATGGCGATTTATCTCGCAATCTACCTGCTGTTCCCCGTCTACGCCACCGCGATGCAGAATTTCACCGACCGGATCGCCGACAAGATCATCGGGATGGGCTGACCACTCTCTGCTTGAACGTCGCCACCTTGGGCGCAATCACGGGCTGGTTCAGCTTGCCGATCTGCACCGTGACCCCTTTGATGCGCTTTTTATCGTCCACCATCGCCTGCACGTGCCGCCGCTCCGCATCGATTGCCCGTTGCGCCAGCATGCGCTGCCGTTCCAGCCGGTCCTCCTCGGCCTTGCGCGCCGCAAAGGCGGCCTTCCCCATTCTGTAGTAATTCTGCTCGGACTGGTCGATGAAGTGCTCTTTCGCGCGGTACATGGCTTCAAGAATGTGTCGGGCTTTTACGGCTTCCTCTGCCGTGCCCGCATATTCTGCCGCAGCCGCGTCGCTCGCGGCCTGCGGGATATGGATTTCATTGTAGTTTCGCAGCATTGCGCTCTGCGCCGCCTTGAACAGCTTGTCGCGGAAAGGCACATGCCCGTATAGCGCGTTGCCAAAGGTGAATATTTTATCGGTGTTGGACGGATCAGCGTCGAGGCCGGCGATCAACGCATCGACTTCGTCCTTTGTGGAGGCCGGTTTCGAGGGTACGCGGAATGAAACGGGTAAAGCCAAGTGACGCTCCCTTGTCGAACGATACTGATCTGGCTGTTTTTAACCCGGCGAAGTAATGAAGGCGCGAGAAACAAGGCTCTTAAAATCGCGCCGGCGCGAAGGCCCGGATATGGGGAATACAATATCAAAACATCGGTATTATGTCAATATATGGAGAAAATATACCTGATATTACTGGTCTTTTTTATTCGGATCTTCCGATGTAATCAACCGCGCGCCGCGCTGCCATGTGACGTAATTCCACGCCCAGTTCAGCATGACCGAGGCGCGGTTGCGCAAGCCGATCAGGAAGAAAATATGCGACACGCTCCACAGCAGCCAGCCGATAAATCCCGTCACCTTCAGCCCCGGCAACACCACGATCGCATTGTTGCGGCCGATGGCGGCGACGGTGCCGACATCCTTGTACCTGAAATTTTCGGGCGGCTGGCGTTGTTCGACCAGCGCGCGGATGCGCTTCGCGGTGAAAATTCCCATCTGCTTGGCAACCGCCGCAACACCCGGCAGGGGTTTTTCGGCACCTTCGGGCGTGAAGGCCGCCGTGTCGCCGATCACAAACACGCGCGCGTCGCCTGCAATATTCAGGTTGCGGTCAACAATGATGCGCCCCGTTCTGTCGACGGGTGCGGCCAGCCATGCGCCTGCGGGCGACGCCTTCGCCCCCGCCGCCCAGACAACCGATTTCGCGGCGATGCGCTGGCCGTTCACGATCACGCCGTCTGCGTCCACATCCTCGACGCGGCTGGACGTCATGATTTCGATGCCCATTTTCTGCAACGTCGCATGGGCATTGGCGGATAGTTTTTCCTCCAGCGACGGCAGGATGCGCGGGCCGGCCTCGACCAATATAATGCGCGCCGAACCGGGAGCGATGACGCGGAAATCTTCCGCAATCGAATGGCGCGCCAGCTCCGCAATCGCGCCCGCCATTTCAACGCCCGTCTGCCCGCCGCCGACGATGACGAAGGTGAGCAGGCTTGCGCGTTCATCCTCGCGGCTCTCCCCCTCCGCGCGTTCAAACGCGAGCAATATTTTTTGACGCAGGCTGGTCGCATCGGCAATCGTCTTGATGCCCGGCGCATTTTTTTCCCAGTCGTCGCGGCCGAAATAACTGTGATGCGCGCCCGTGGCGATGACGAGGTAATCCCACGGGATGCTGCGCCCGCCTTCGGTCATCACGGTCGCCGCCTGCCTGTCGATCGCCGTCACGGCGTCCAGCAATACACTGGTGTTTTTCTGCCGCCGCAAAATATGGCGGATCGGCCATGCGATATCGGCGGGCGACAGCGCGGCGGTTGCGACCTGATACAGCAGCGGCTGGAAAAGATGATAATTGTGGCGGTCGATAACGGTGACCTCCACGGGCAATCCCGCCAACGCCTGCACCGCCGCCAATCCCCCGAAACCCGCCCCCACGACCACGATGCGCGGAGATGCGCCTGTCGGTTCCTGTGCAGCGGGGTGTGAATTTCCTGCGGTAACCATGACGTCGCCCTTTTTGTTGCCAAATCCATTCTATGGCGGCGGGGTCAGGCCGGACAAGGCCGGTGCAAATATTCCCATATACCCCGTTGACTCACCCTCCAATGCGCGATACTTTGCAGGCCATTTCATAATATCTGCTTATTCAAAGGAACTGCCATGCCCTCCACCCGCATCCATTATATCGTCCGCAACCAGGGTGACGGCTCGGCTGGCGCGAGTTTCTATGGCGACAAGGAAAGCGCGCAGCTGGCGTCGGATATCGAGGATGAAGGCGGCGAAGCCTTCGGCGACAACCCCCATGCGCAGGATATGTCGTTCGATGCGAACGGCGCGCTGATGAACCCCGACAACACCTTGGCCGGCATCCGCCGCGAAATCGCGGAGCGCGAGGGCGAGGATGTGGAGGACGAAGACGACAGCATGACGGTCGCGTTTAACAAGGCATCGGTTCCTGCGCAAAACGGCCCCTATACCGGCACCGTCTGGTACGTGCTGACCAATGGCGGCGACGGCAGCGCGAATATCGCGTTCTTTGCCGATGAAGAAACCGCGGAACTTGCGGCAGAAGCCGAAAGCGAACCCCTGAACGAAAACGGCCCGCATAAAAAAGTTTTCAAATTCGACGAAAACGGCACGCTGCTGAACCCCTCCTCCAGCCTGTCCGCATTGAAATCCGAACTGGCCGAATTGCGCGGCGAGGAAGTTGACGAGGACGAGATCGAGGAAGATACCCCCGCCCCCGCCCCCGCCGCTGCAAACGGCTTCGACATCGCGGGCAAGAAAATCGTCTTTACCGGCACGCTCTCCACCATGACCCGCAAACAGGCCGAAGCCACCGCCACCAGCCTTGGCGCGGAAGTCGTCGGTTCGGTCTCGAAAAACACCGATATTCTGGTCGTGGGCGCGGATGCAGGCTCGAAACTGCAAAAGGCGCAAGACCTTGGCGTGACGATCCTGACCGAAGCGGAATGGAATGCCCGTACAATAGGGAAATCCACGCCGCCGCGCCCCCAAACCCCGAAATTCTGAACGGAAACAGGCTGCTGATAGCTGTTTAACGGCGATTTCTGCGCTATACTTAAGGCATGCAGGCCCTGTTAAACGAAATCATCGTCACCCACCTTTCCGCCTTCATGCTGGTGTTCATGCGCACGGGCATCGCGCTGATGATCATGCCCGGCATCGGCGACAGTTTTGTGTCGCCGCAGGTGCGGCTGCATTTCGCGCTGGCCTTTGCGCTGGTCCTGACCCCGTTCCTCGCCCCCGTGCTGCCGCCCCTGCCCGCCGCCGCGCCGGATCTCGCCGCGCTGTTGCTGTCGGAGGCGTTTATCGGTTTCTTTATCGGCACGGTCATGCGGATCATGATTACCGCGCTCGATACCGCGGGCGGCGTGATTTCGATCCAGTCGGGTTTCGCCAACGCGCTTGTCTTCAACCCCATGACAGCGACGCAAGGCTCGGTCATCGGTGCGCTTTATTCGGTCACGGGCGTGACGCTGCTGTTCGTATCGAACATGCATCATTACATGCTGGCTTCCGTCATCGACAGCTACACGCTGTTCCCCGCGATGGCGAAAGCGCCGGAAATGCGCCCGATCATGGAGGTTGCGGTGCAGACCGTTTCCGCCGCCTTCCGCATCGGCATCCAGCTGGCGACGCCGTTTCTGATCATCGGCACGATCGTGCAGTTCGGCTTTGGCCTGCTGGGCCGCCTGATGCCGCAGATACAGATTTTCTTCCTCGCACTCCCCGTCCAGATTTTGATGGGGCTTGTGATGCTGACCATGGTCTTTTCCGCCGGCATGATCTTCTGGATGAACAGCTTTGATTCCCTCGTCAACGACGCGCTGAACCCGTAAAGGAACATGCATGTCGGACAATGAATCAGATGACAGCCAGAAGACGGAAGATCCGACACCCAAGCGGCTGGAAGAGGCGCGAAAGCGCGGCCAGGTCATCTACAGCCGCGAAGTCACCAACTGGATCATGCTGTTCACCATCACGCTGCTGGTGCTGATCGCGGGCCCGTCGATCATGGCGGATTTGCAGACGACGCTGCGCACTTTCCTGTCCGACCCGCACCAGTACCCGACCGACGGCAAGGGGCTGATGGAGGTTTCCAAGGACCTGTTCTGGGCGGTGATGGGCGACCTGCTGCTGCCCTTCGCCGTGCTGATGGGGATGGGGATTTTGTCGGGCTATATCCAGACGGGGCCGATCTTCACCACCGAAACCATGAAACCGGATTTGAAAAAAATCTCGATCATGAACGGGTTCCAGCGCCTGTTTTCGATGAAGTCCATCGCGGAATTCCTCAAGGGGCTGTTCAAGCTGGGCGTGGTGTCGGCGGCGATCTACCTCGCGCTCTGGCCCTATGCCGACAGCATTGAACATTTTGTCGGGCAGGAATTCGGCCCCGCGATGTCCGACCTTGAAACCATGTTCCTGAAGATGATGGGCGCGGCGCTGATCGTGCTGTTCGTCCTCGCCATTGCCGATTACATGTACCAGCGCCACGATTTCATGTCGAAAATGCGCATGACCAAGCAGGAACTGAAGGACGAATATAAACAGACCGAAGGCGACCCGCAGATCAAGGGCCGCCTGCGCGCGCTGCGCGAACAAAAGGCGCGCCAGCGCATGATGCAGGCGGTGCCGGAGGCCGATGTCGTCATCACCAACCCCACGCATTACGCCGTCGCGCTGAAATACGACCAGAAAGAAATGGCCGCGCCGCAGATGGTGGCCAAGGGCGTCGATGCCGTGGCGCAGCGCATCCGCGATGTCGCGGCGGAGAACAAGGTGCCGCTGGTCGAAAACCCCGCGCTCGCCCGCGCGCTGTATGATTCAATGGATATCGAGCAGACGATCCCGAACGAACATTTCAAGGCCGTCGCCGAGGTCATTTCCTACGTCTTCAAACTCAAGGGTAAAAAATTATGATGCGTTATTTCACGCTGCTGCTCGCGGTCATGCTGGCGGCCACGCCCGCGCTGGGTTTTGGCGGCACGAAGCCGGTTGCGACCAGCCCGCTTTATATCGCGATGCTCTATCACAAACTGGCCGGTGACGCGCCCGATTTCGCGGGCTGGACGAAGCAATGGGATCTCTACCAGAAAACCGACATGGCCGACCGCCCCGCCCTCCTCGACAAGCGCGTGGGGGAGATGACCAACACCTTCAACCTGATGACGCCGGCGGAACCCATTATCGTGCAGTCGCGCATCAAGCTGTCCACCTATAGCGCGACCAATCAGGGCTTCTTCGTCCAGAATTTCAACGATGTGACGTTTTTCAACTATTCCTATATGGGCAAACGCTACGCCCTGATCCCGGGCGGCGCTGCGAAATACCAGTGGCTGAAGGCCCCCGCGAACATGGCCGAGGCCATCATGCGCGAAACCGATAACGGCACGGCAGGCAAGGTGACGCTTACCCTGATTTCCATGCGCGCCGACCCCAAACCGCTGGTCATGAACGGCACACCCTATAACCTGCTGATGGCCGATATCTCGAAAATCGAATTATGGTCAAAAGACGGCAAAACCCTCGTCTGGGACAGCCAGATCGGCGAAAGCAAGGGCCGCAAGGATCTGCTGAATTTGAGGCCGTAAGCTATTTGCAACCTTCTGTTGGCTTCGCCCCCGCTGCAACCGGATCAAAGCCTTCCGGCCAAACCGTTTTGCAGTCATATACGCTGCCCGTCAACATTAACCCCTTTATAAACGCATCTTTAAAATTCACATTCGTAAAACTGCTGTTTAAAAAACGCGCCGAGGAAAGTTCTGCCTTACTGAAATCGACACGGTAGAAACTCGTATCCTCGATTTTCGCATTGAAAAAATTGCTGTCCGAAAAATTGGTGTCGAAAAAGTAGCTTCTATCTATATTGGCATTCATAAAATCCGAGTCAGAAAAATTACTTTTATTGATATATACCTTGTTCGCGTAAAATCCTTGGAAATTGTGGCGTGGCTTTTCAACACTTTGCAAACTTATTTCTTCCAGTAAAATGGGATTGGCAATGCCCATATCTTTTCTCAGAAGAGAGGCTAGACTCACCGCTCGCCCAATCGCTTCTGTGTGGTACCCACCGCGGTTCTGATTTAAAATGTCGGGAATTTCGTGGGCAGCATCCGTTTCAAGAAAATCTTTTATCGCTTGCACTTTCTTTTGTTTGTACAACACCGTCATAAGGTTATCTATCGCCCATAAATCCCTTTTGTCCCTTTTAATCAAATCTTGCAAAACAACTTCTGCTTGCTGAAAATCCCGCCAGTTTAAAAAATGTTTTGCCTTTTTTCTTAACCAGACGTCCTTGTCTCCATTCTGCGCTGCAAGAGCAGCATCGATGAATTCAAGCTGCTTCATCTTGACTTCAAATATGCGGCGTTCGTCACTGTCGCTTTGATCACCCCTGACTAAATGGGTCCATCCACTCTGAAGGAGCCTAGGCTCCAGTGGATATTCGCCACCGAAAAATACAACGTATTTCTCTCCTTTATTGAAATAAAGGTCACATGAAGTATTGCCGGAACCGGCTCCCAGTTCTATTTCGTCGTCAATTATTCCCTTATAAATTTTATCAACGCGAAATTTTACCTTTCTGGATTTTTCTGGCGTTAGAGCAACATCGATAACTTCTCCCTCGAATATCATGAGTGCTGACTTGTATTGATCTTCTGGAGATAAATATCTGCTACCGCATGCAAAGACGTCGCACGACCAGAAGCACATAAGCATCAACATGGCAGTTAAATGTCGGCAACGCATGGCTTGGCCTTTCGCCTTATATGACCTAAACATTCTAACGTAGCCATATTGTGAATGGGTTAAGGCCCATTAGGTAAAATCGAGGCGCTCACCCTTGTGAAAATATTGAATTTTTAACCTCTTAACGGCTAAAATGGGGCAAAGGAAACCTGCCCGCCCGTGAACCCGCCCAATAATCCGAATAACGGCTTTTTTCTCGAGAAGAAGCCTGAAAAAACCGAGAGCCCGACGGCCGTGCGGAACGCGAAAGCGATCATGCTGTTCATGGCGGGGATCGCGTATGTGTTCCTTGCGGTCGGGCTTGTCTATGTGCGGCTGCATGGCGGGTTCGGCATGTCGCTGCTGGCGATTTATTTTTACGGGCTGATCGGCGGCCTTGCGCTGCTGCTGCTCAACCGCAGTTTTTCCGACGCCGACCGCAGCCGCAAAATCCTGACCGAAGTTCTGGAGAAAAGCGCCGAGGCGCGCGCGATCAGCGACGGGCAGGGCAAGACGATTTACGCCAATGCCCGTTTCAGCAAAATGGTCGAAGGTTTGGGCGACCCTTCCATCGGCGCGTTCACGCGGCTGTTCGAACACCAGAAGAAAATCGAAAAAACGCTGGAGGATTTGCAGAACAAGGCATCGCCCGCGGGTTCCGCCTCGACCGAAATCCAGACGCGCATGCGCGGCAAGACGATCTGGTATCAGGTCACCTGCCAGTTCATTATCGGCTGGCCCGGCTATGTGCATTGGCGCTTTGACGACATCACGCACCGCTACCAGATGGAATCCGCGATCCGCGAGGAACGCGAAAAGCTGCGCGATTTCACCGACAACGCGCCCGTCGGTTTCTTCTCCGTCGATGAAGACGGACGCCTGCAATTCGCCAACGATACGCTGCTGCGCCTGCTGGGCGCGGATGCGCGCACGATATTGGGCAAGACCAAGCTGCATGATTTCCTTGTCAACCCGCCTGTCACCGGCAAGCCCTATGACTGTTTCGAGGGCGGCGGGTATCACCAGCATGGCGAGACATTGATGAAGGGCGCGGGCGGCCGCGTGTTCAAGGCCGCGATCACCCATTCGATCACCAAGGATGAAGAAGGCAAGGTTATCTCCCGCTCCGTCGTCTATGACATGACGACGGAACAGAAGATGCAGCAGGCCTTGCGTGAATCCGAAGACCGTTTCGAGCGCTTGTTCGAGGAAGCGCCTGTCGGCATTTGCATGCTGACCGCGAACGGCGTTATTTCGGATGCGAACGCGACGCTGGCCGCCATGCTGCGCCTGCCCGTCAACGCGCTGAACGGCAAATCGCTGCTGCAATTCATCCACAAGGACCAGCAGCACCGCGCCGAAGACTGGCTGAAACACCTTGCGCGCGGCGAACATTCCGACCCGTTCCTTGAAGTGCAGATCAAGGGCTCGATCGAGATCATCACGCAGATCTATGCGCGTAAATTCAAGGCCGGCGACGATTTCGTTTTGCACTTCATCGACCTGACCGAACAGAAGAAACTCGAAAAACAATTCACGCAGTCGCAAAAGATGCAGGCCGTCGGCCAGCTGGCGGGCGGTATCGCGCACGACTTTAACAACCTTTTGACCGCCATGATCGGCTTCTGCGACCTGCTCCTGCTGCGCCACAAACCGGGCGATCCGTCTTTCGCCGACATCATGCAGATCAAGCAGAATGCGAACCGCGCCGCCAACCTTGTGCGCCAGCTGCTCGCCTTCTCCCGCCAGCAGACGTTGCAGCCGCGTATGCTCGACCTTGCCGAAGTATTGAGCGAATTGTCGCATCTGCTGCGCCGCCTCATCGGCTCCAACATCGAATTGCGCCTCAGCCATTCGACGGATATCAGCCTGATTAAAGCCGACCAAGGCCAGATGGAACAGGTGCTGATCAACCTTGTCGTCAATGCGCGCGACGCGATGGCGAATGGCGGCAAGCTGCTCATCCGCACCTCGAACATGACCAACAAGACGGGCATCAAGCTGGCGAACGATGAAACGCTGCCCCCCGGCGACTGGGCGATGATCGAGGTGGAGGATACCGGCACCGGCATCAACCCCGACATCATGGGCCGCATTTTCGAGCCGTTCTTCTCGACCAAGGAAGTCGGCGCGGGCACGGGCCTCGGCCTTGCGACCGTCCACGGCATCATCCACCAGACGGGCGGTTATATCTCGGTCAAATCGGTGATGGCGCAGGGCACGACATTCATCATCTACCTCCCCCGCTTCGCCGAAACCGCCGGCGCGAAAAAAGCCGAAGTGGTCGAGGAAAAAGCCGTCATCAGCGACCTCACCGGTTCCGCAAAGATTTTGCTGGTGGAGGACGAGGACGCGGTGCGCACCTTCTCCGCCCGCGCGCTGTCGAACAAGGGTTATCAGGTGATGGACGCATCCGGCGGTGTCGCCGCGCTGAAAATCCTCGACGAGAAAAAATTCACGCCCGAAATCCTGATCACCGACGTCATGATGCCCGAAATGGACGGCACGACGCTGGCGAAACAGGTGAAGGAAAAATATCCGCAGATTAAAATTATCTTCATTTCCGGCTATGCCGAAGACCGCTTCAAGGAGCATCTCGGCGCCGACGTCTATTTCCTGCCCAAGCCCTTTACCCTCAAGCAGCTCGCGACCAAGGTAAAGGAAGTCATCGAGACGAAGGGATGACGGCATGACGTATGATTTCAAGGACGTCAGAGTGCTGGTGGTCGAAACCTCTCCCCCGCTGTTCGATCTGGTGAAGGGCGTGCTGACGTTTTTCACCGTGCCGGAAAAATACATCCATTCCGCCTACGGGATTGACGAGGCCTATGCGAAATTCGCGTCCGACAACCACGACCTTGTGATCGTCGACTGGCTGCAAAATCCCGACCGGGGCTTGACCTTTACGCGGCGGCTGCGGATGGATTCAACCTCGCCAAACCCCTTCGTCCCCATCCTGATGATGGCGGGTTCCGGCCACCAGAACCGCGTCATCAAGGCGCGCGACGCGGGCGTGTCCGACTACCTTGTGAAACCCTTCACCGCCCGCGCCCTGTCGCAGAAGATCGAGCATATTGTCGAGCATCCGCGCAGCTTCGTGCTGGCGGAGGGCTATACCGGCCCCGACCGCCGCCGCAAAAACATGAAATTCGACCATCCCGACCGCCGCGCCGACCTCATCAACCCCGCCATGCCCGTCGCCTTCCGCAACACAGACGACAGCAAAAAACGCTGATGCCCCCCTTTGTCCTCAATGTCATCGTGACGCTGGTGGCAATTGGCCTTGGGATCGCGGTCGCCTGGCTCCGGAAACGCCGGAATTAGGCCCCCCTTGGAACTCTCCTGCCGCATGTCGCGTAGGCTATGGCGACCGGAGTTTTTAGCCGAGGGTTTCACATGCCGACCATGCATATCAATATCGAACGTCCCCCCGTCACCGACCCGGTCAAGGTCACGCTGCCCGAACAGGCCATCGGGAGGCCGCAACCCACCCAAGTCGTGATACCGGAGGAAGACCTGCTGGAATATGAGGCCATGATCGCGGCCGATCTGGGCGTTATCGGCGGTCCTTTGGTCAACGCGCATGTGAATCCCAGATAATTCAGCCCGTTACCCGCCGCTCAATTGATTTGCATAACTATTTCGCGCCTGCTATCTTGCGCCAGTATCAAACTGTACCGGATCAAGATGCCCACGCCCGCCGCCCCCTTACCGCAAGACGCAGTATCACTGCTGGAAATCCGCGACAGCCTCGCGGGTTATCTGGCGGCGCTGGACGACCGCGCGGCGCGGCACCGCGAATGGCTGCAGTCGCAGGAGGCATTGGTTTTGGTCGCCCATCACCGCGTCAGCCAGCTGGTGGGTCAGGGGCTGGAGCGTGATGCCATCTATACGACGGAGTTGCTGGGCGAAGTTGCCGGCATCGTGCTGGCAACTGGCGGGCTGGATAAACTGGCGCGCAAAAGCTTTGGCGCGAATACCGATATGCTGCGCCCGCGCGCGCTTATCCCCGCACGCTTCACCGAAAATATCATTCCGCCCGACCTGCCCGATGGATTGATCCCTGTCCCCGTCGTCGCGCCGGAACCGGAAACCGCCGCGCCGGAGAAGCCGTGGTGGAAACCCGACTGGATGAAAAAGAAACCAGAAGCACCTGCGGAATCCCCCCATGCCGCGCGCCAGCGCCGGCGGCAGGAATGGCAGGACGCGCAGGACGAAATCACATCCCTGCAAAGCGACCGCCATTACTATATCGACAGCCTGATGGACTGGGTCGGCGACAGCCTTGCCTCAAACGGGGCGCAGGACGCGCAGATGCAAGGATACCAGAACCCGAAGCGCATAGCCGAACTGGCCACCCGCGACCACGCGGTTGGCATGCTGAAAAATGTGGCTGAACTGCAGCAAAGCGCGGTGCTGTACACCGACATCGCCACGATGCTCGACGAACAGCGCATCACGGAATTCGCCGCCATGCTGCCCGAACTGTTCGCCAAACCCGATACCGCGATTGCGCGTACCTTGCGCGAAACGCTGCTGCAGGATTACCATTCCGTCAGCTTCGCCGAAATCGCGCTGACCAAGGTTGCGCACCGCGACGACCAGTTATTGCTGTTCCGCGCCGCGCTGGAGGTGGAACCCGAACTGAAATTCACCGGATTGAAAAAACGCGGCGAAATCCTCGACCGCATCCGCGAAGAAACCGAAAAGAAACACAAACCCCTCAGCGACAAGGCGCTCCGCCTCGCCCGCAAGAAACTGGACGCGATGGACGAGGCCCGCGAAGACGGCGTCAAACGCCGCCGCCCCCAGCCCGTGACCCTGTCCGACTTATTTAATGCCGCCGTCGACGCGATCGAGGAAGCCCTCATCCGCCGCAAATCTGCCGCACCCGCGCCGCGCCGATAACTTCCGAAATGACAAAAGAAAAAAAAGGCTCCCCTTGCGGAGAGCCTTTTATTTGAACTTGATAAAACCTTATTCCGGTTTCGCCGCCGCGACTTTCGACGAAGCGGGAAGCGTCTTTGCGACATCCGCTTCCTTGCCGCCGCAGGCGGGGTGGCCGAAACCGCCCGCGCTGTGGCCGGCCTTCACGTCATAGATGATCGCGTCGTTTTTGTCTTTCGACACGCCGGCGGGCACAAAATCCAGTTTCAGCGCGTTGCGCGCGCGCCATGCGATGTTGTGATCCGCGCAGGAAGTGTCGCCCGACACGCCGAGGCCGCCGACGATTTCACCCTTGTCGTTATACAGCGCAAGCCCGCCGCCGAACACGTTCACGCCGCCGATTTTTTCGCCCTTCAGCGCGTCGCCCGCCGTGCCGTAATCGGCGGTGTCACCGGCATAGGCCGATTTCACGTTGACGGGGTTGCTTTCCTGCAGCCCGAACAGCGAACCGCCCGGCTGCGTTGCGGAATAGAGGTTCGCGGTCGAAAGCGCGAGGCCCTTCAGGCTGAATGCGTTCGCGGTATTCGCCTTTTGCGCCGAAATCACGCGGCTGCCCGGCCATTGCGCGTCAACAGCGTCGCCCGAATACGCAACCGCGCAAACGATGCCCGCGCGGTCGACAACCGTCGCCCACATATCGAGGTTGAGGCCGCCGTTATCCGCCTTGCGCGCGTCGGTCAGCGCGGTTTTCAGCGCGTCCTGACCCGGCGGCCCGTGCATTCCGCCTGCGCGGGCGCAGCGCCCATGACAGCGGCAAGGACGGCGGTGACGGCAAGCGTGCGAAGCGTGGATTTCATGGATATTCCCCTCGATTGATTTTTTTGAATTTTTTTCGTTGGAGAAACATGCCATAGACCACCGCATCTTGCCACCATAAAATTCCGCTTTTTTTTACACCTTAGCCTAGGAGGGGAAGGAGCCCATTGGCTTTGCCGATATATCAGATTAGCCAACGCAGTTGGCATGCCCTGAGATAGGACGGTACGGGTAGGATAACCGTGATACCAGTAACTGAACCCGACAAAGTATTCTGGCCTTTGTAGATTTCAGATATCACCGGACAACAGCCCTAACTTCCGTCGTTACAATCAGCGAGCAAATCCGTTTTCGTCCGCAATGCATATGTCCAAGCCTGAAAATCGTCAGGAACTTTTTCTAAGTCAACAAGCGCCTTGTCTTTCTCTCCTAGTTTTATAAATGCTTCCGCGCGCGCGAAATGGATATACCATGCATAAGTTTCATCACCGTATTTATCTGATAGCAAGGCGCTTTCGAAATCAACGACTGCAGTTCGATAATCACCCTTTTTAAAGAGGTATAGACCACGGGTGTAATATAAGACGCTGCTTTTTTCGATAGACAGAGCATGGTCCAGATCTTGGATTGCATTTTCAAGAAGCCCTCTTGATGCATACAAAAATGCCCTTAAACGCCAAACTACAATTTCCGAGGGGTATGACGCCACCAACTGCTGCGCACGAAGCATCGCTTCGTCAAACTTTCCTTCGCGGGAAAGATTTCGCACATTTTCAATCTCGATATTCAATAGCTCCATTGCGTTCCTCAAAAACGTTTGAATTCATCGTAAAGCCTCAAATGACGCGGTCAATGAAAAAGACCTTAACCCCCCGTTAACCGCAGCGGCGTTATAATGGGGAATACTACAAAAAAAAAACGCCGACTCCAAAAATGGGGCGGCATAAACAGGCACGGTGAATCACATGTTGAGATTATTTCTCGGCACTCTATTCCTATTATCATTGTCATTCCCCCTGATCGCGGAATATATCCTTGTCCGGCGTCCGCGCAACGTCGCGCCCGAGCCGTTTTACGGGCGTTACTCGCAGCCGCCTGCGGGCGCATCATTCCCCGATTTCAGCGCGCATTCCGCCATGACCGTTTCCGTGATTTATCCGGGGCTGGTCGTGCTGATGACGATGGCCGCGTATTATTTCCTGCGCGTGATGGAGCCGCGTGAACGGCACGACCACCCCGCCTTTATCCGCACCGCGCTTGCGCTCTCCGCCGTGTGGGTTTGCGGGTTTTATCCGTTCCTGTCATCGGCGCTGGGCGGGGTTTTGTTTGGCGCATCGGCCATTGCCTGTATCGCGGCGTGGCTGGTCATGCGCCGTTTCGATGTGCTGGCGCGCCCGTTTGAACGCGTGGTGGTTTTCTGGTCGTTCTTTTTCTTCTCGATCATCCTCGCGCTGCTGGTGACGGGCAACGGGCCGCAGATATCGGCGGGCTTTTCGCGGGTCACGGACGCGCTGCAATACGGTGCGGGGCAAATGGTGCCGCTGTTGCTGCTGGCCATCCATGCGGCGGCGCTGCTGGCGGTCGCGAAGCTGCTGGGCTGGCGGTGGAAACCCGGCACGTCGCCGGAACTGGCGCTGACGCTGAAGGTGTTGAGCATCGCGGGCATTGTGCTGCTGCTCGATGTCATGATCGTGGGCATCCAGCACGGCAGCAGCGCCGGATGGTGGATCAGCCTGCCGCTGATCGCCCTGCCGTCGATTGCCTATTACGGCGTGTACTGGCTGGTAAAGTGTCTGCCGCCGCCGCTCCGCGGGCATGTGACGCTCGGGCTGTTTGCGACCCTTGCCGTCTTCCTCGCCCTGCTCGCCTGTATGCAGGCGGGCGTGACGGGTGCCACGATATTCCTCGGCAGCGCAGGCCTCGGCATCGTCGCCGCAACCGCGCTCGGCATTTTCCTGCTGTGGAAATCCGACGCCGACGTCAATATCAAAGTCACCATCACGGCATCATTCGGTTTTTTCCTGCTGGTGCTGGCGGTGATTTCGAAGTGAGCTGCCGCCCCCGCTCTCGATTCAAAATGTGTCTTTGACATTCTATCGCACTTTGTAGACTGTATTTGCAGGACAGCGCGATTGTATTCGGGGGCACGATGTTTTCACTACGCAATAAACTACCGGCTTTATTTGTCGTTATCGGTTTCTGCTCCGTACTTCTCTGGCTTGCAAATGATTCTGTTGCATCCTCTCAAGGTCCGGATGATACCGTTGCAGTCCACAGTTCTGCGACCACCCGTGAAATGCCCCCCAGTATTACAGATGCAGACAAATCAGCCATTACAACATTGGACGGAGTTGATTTTTATCGCCATCAGCTGATATTTGAGTTTCTGAACACAGCATTTTCAGCATTTGTTGATGACAAATCCATTTCCTCATTTTTTCAATGCTTCTCACGAATGCCTGACCTTGGAAGGCAAGCTTTTAAACGTTCTTACCCTTGGCTATACGGCCATATTTACCATGACGAATCTTCCCCGAAGCATGTGGCAATCAATAAATGGACGCAGGCGTTTACTATTAGTTTTGGATACCCCAACGATTTGAAGCCATCGACGCCCATGGGTGAACGAGAGGTTGTACTAATCAATAGCGACCTGCCAGCAATTGATATGGTGGCGAACAATAAAATAAAGGAAGGCGTTGGTGCTTATATTCAACAATTGCTTCCAAGCTTACGTAATTTAACCAACCTCGATATCACGTTTGATCCACAGCAAACGGATAAGTTGGGAATTAAAATTATCTTTGTTAATGCAACCGCGCATTGGGAAACGCCCTATAAAAGAGGTGATAAATCCAGCGTTGTGAATAGCGAAACTCCGAGTATCTTAATGATGTTCCCGGAGGCGGCAAGATTGTTGTTTCCCAATGCCGTATATTTCACCCCCGAATCAATGCAGCAAGTGGAGGGTTTTCTACTACCCAATAAAAATAACGAACTTGAATACGCGTTCTGCTTTATCGCGTATAACCATCCAAAATTAATACTCGAAGGATTGGTTCGGGAGTGTATCGTTCGATCATTGGGGTTGCCAGGAGCCGTAAAGAATAGTCCTAAATTCCTGCTTTCGAAATGGAATGACAAGCAAAGCTGGAACAACTACTACCAAAAACAAATGACAGCGGCTCCCCCACCGTTTGGTGAGCTTGATCGACTTTTAGTTAAAACGCTTTACAGCCCTGAAATTAAGACAGGGTCGTCGCCGCAGACAATTGTAAAAACGCTACACAAGTAATCTATCATAAGATAACTTCATTCTGGCCGCTCCCTCACGGACACTGCCTGCCCGGCGCGGGCTTTACGTCTATTTGCTTCGTCATTTCGTTCTTCGTGTAGCATTCCGCGCGCACGCGTTCGCCGGCAGCGTTGAACATTTCGCGGGCGGGGCGGCCGTCGGGGCTGTCCTGCATCTGGCCGTCGAGGGATCTTTCGGTTTGCTGCAGTTGGCCGTCCTTGCCGTAGTATTCATGCGCGGGCGATCCGTCGACGCCGTCGTTTGACAGGCCGCGCCGGAAACGGTCGGTGCGATAGCGGGAGCCGTCGGCGTTGAACGCCTGCACGGCGGCGTCGCCCGACGCGCTGTCCTCCAGCACGCCCCTGTTATAGCGCATCTGGTGGCGCAGCACGCCATCCGGCGTAAAACTGCGCTTGGCGGCGCGGCCGTCGGGGGCGTCATTCTGCTTGCCCTTGCGCCAGTGTTCCTCCGTCGCCAGTTGTCCGTTCTCGTGCCAGTGTTGCACGGCGGGCTCGCCGCCGGGTCCGTCGCTGCGCCCGCCGTCGCGCGTGCGCTCGATGCTGCTGACACTGATGTTGCTATCGCCGCCGCCAAGGGCCGCCAGCCGCGCGACCAGATCCTCGCCCTGATATTGTGCGCTCAGCGCCTCCACCACTTTGTCGGGCGGGCTGCGGTTCCAGAGGATGACGACGGTGTATTCATCTTCGCCATGCATATATTCGATGTCGTTTCTCATGATTTCGGCCCTCCTGTTTTTTGCGCGGGTGTTTTCTTTTGCGCGGGGCGGCGGGGGTCGATCTCGATCACGAGGCTGTTGATAACCTCGGGCGGCTTGCCGCCGCCAACGATGCTGTCGCTCAGGAAACTGGTGCGCGCCGCCATGTCGATTGCGGGGCTGGCCAGCACATGCATGATGTCGCGATAGGCGGGGGTGCGCATCAGTCTGTTGAACACGGTGAAGGCGTCGGTGTCCTCCAGCTGCGCGGGCAGCGTGATCTGGAAGCGCAGCGGTTCCTCGTCGTGGCGATAAGTGTCGGGGAAGCTGGCGATGCGGGTCTTGCCGTCGCCGACCGCGCCGATGAATGCTTCAAGTTTTTCCGGCAGCGTGGCCGCAATATCAGCCAGCCGCTGTTCCGCGTCCTGCACGGTGCCGTTGCGGCCGCGTGCGATATTTTCCTGCTGGCGCTGTTCGACGCCGGGTAAATCGCGAACGGCGATAAAGAACTGTTCGCGCAACGAAAGGGATGGAGTACCGTCCATGATTTTCTCTCCGATATGACCTGCCTCAACCGCTTTTTTAAAAAGCGGCAACACATGGCTGTTTTGCAGGTCGTGCGGAGAACAGGCGGGGAAACAGAGCCACTGGTAAAACCGGCCTGGTAGATGCACTCAGCATGGATTAAAGAATACCCGAGTCGCTGGTTTATGTCAAATGAAGAGGTTATGCGGGGTCAGACCAGCCATTTTCGGACATAGGCTTTGCGGCGCGTTTTTCCTGCGTGTTTGTACCCTTGCGACGCATAGCCGCTTTCAAAAATATGGTTATATTTCAATGGCTTAATGATTCGTGATTTTACGATTTGCACACACCAGAATCGTTATATATCAGCGGGTTAAAAATTTCGCTCCGCTTCTTTCCCACGGGGTTCTCTGGGCACTTAAAACAATATTGAGCATATTTCAAACCATTGTAATTATTATATAATTTACATGACGTTTGACCATAACCACTTGGCATGCGAGGATAAGGCACAAACCAGAAAAAAGGACATTTTGCGGATGAAAAATTTTCCCGGCACCCTCGCCGGTCTTGTCGAAAAAGCAAAAGCGGCTCCCGCTTCCGAAACCGCCGCGCTGACAACTTTGCACAGCCTCGATCTCACCAGTTTAAATGACACCGACACCCCAGCCGTCATCGACACGCTGATTGCAAAAGCGGATCAGGGAAAATTGGGGCATGTTGCGGCGACATGCGTTTATCCGCAGTTCCTCACGCAAACTTTCAACGCGACGGCGCAAAAAGGCATCAACCGCGCGACCGTCATCAACTTTCCCTCGGGCGCGGGCACGCCGGAAAAAACGGTTGCCGATACACGCGCTGCAATCAAATCCGGCGCGAACGAAATCGATATCGTTCTGGACCACGATTCATTCCTGAACGGAAACATAGAAAAAGCTGCGGAATTGCTGCGCGTTTGCCGCGCCGAATGCGGCGCAGGCGTAAAACTGAAAGTGATTTTAGAAAGCTCCGTTTTCACGGACTACAAAGATTTGTACGCGGCCTCCGTCCTCGCGCTTGATGCGGGCGCGGACTTTTTGAAAACATCGACCGGCAAACACGCGACCGGCGGCGCGTCGCTCGAAGCCGCCGCCACGATGCTGCAATCGATCCGCGATACCGGATTCGATGCGGGCGTGAAAATTTCCGGCGGCGTGAAAACCGTCGGCGACGGCGCGCAATATATCGCGCTCACCGAAAGCATGATGGGCAAAAACTGGATCGGCGTCGATAAATTCCGCATCGGCGCAAGCGGCGTCTTGACCGACATCCTCAAAACCCTCGGCCAGAACGCTGGCCCCGCACCCGCCGCACCGCCTGTATATTAAGGTCGGCGGATCGCTGCTATCTCCTTGATATTATGTGTCAAGACAATTTTGTATCGTTTTTGTTCTATTTTGTTCTTGTGCCATGAGAACGAAATAGGTACATTGGTTTTAGAGATCGAACCGGGGTAAGGCCGAGTTTGAGATTGAACAACGATCAAAAAAGAGGATAAATCACATGGCATCCGCATCCGTCACACCGCTCCGCACTGAAGGGAAGAACGACATGAACGCAGCTGAAAAGCAAAAGGCGCTCGACGCCGCGCTCGGCCAGATCGAACGCGCATTCGGCAAAGGCTCGATCATGAAACTGGGCGGCGACAGCCATCAGGAAGTGGAGGTCGTCTCGACCGGCTCCCTCGGCCTCGACCTCGCGCTTGGCATCGGCGGCCTGCCGCGCGGACGCATCATCGAAATTTACGGGCCTGAAAGCTCGGGCAAAACCACCCTCGCCCTGCAGGTTATCGCGGAAGCGCAAAAGGCCGGCGGCCAGTGCGCGATCATCGACGCGGAACACGCGCTTGACCCGTCCTACGCCAAAAAACTCGGCTGCGATATCGACAGCCTCCTCGTCTCCCAGCCCGATTGCGGCGAACAGGCGCTGGAGATTGTGGACACCCTCGTCCGCTCCGGCTCGCTCGATGTCCTCGTGATTGACTCGGTCGCAGCACTCGTGCCCCGCGCCGAGCTGGAAGGCGAGATGGGCGACAGCCATATGGGCCTGCAAGCAAGGCTGATGAGCCAGGCGCTGCGCAAGCTGACCGGCACGATTTCCAAATCGCGCACGATCGTCATCTTCATCAACCAGATCCGCATGAAGATCGGCGTCATGTTCGGCTCCCCCGAAACCACCACGGGCGGCAACGCGCTGAAATTCTACGCCTCCATCCGCCTCGACATCCGCCGCATCGGATCGTTGAAAGACAAGGAAACCGTCGTCGGCAACCAGACCAAGGTGAAGGTCGTGAAGAACAAGCTGGCGCCCCCGTTCCGCGTTGTCGAATTCGACATCATGTACGGCGAAGGCATTTCGAAAATGGGCGAGATCATCGACCTTGGCGTGAATGCCGGCGTGGTCGAGAAATCCGGCGCATGGTTCTCCTTCGACGGCGAACGCATCGGCCAGGGTCGCGAAAACACCCGCAAATACCTGAAGGAAAACCCGAAGGTCGCGGAAGCCATCGAGAAAAAACTGCGCGACAACGCGAATGCGGTCGCCAACTCGATGCTGCAGGGATCCGAAGAATCAAACGACGATGGTGACGGTGACGACGAACCCGCACCCTCGGCAAAAGGCAAAAAGGAGAAGGCGTCCGACTGACCCCTGATAACCCCCGCTAACACACAACAGACGTAGCCATTGCTTTCTTCTTACCCCGAACGGCCCGCTTTCTTCCCGAAGCGGGCCGTTTACTTCATTGCGGCAATCACGCGATGCGGTTTTTATAAACCACGGTACTGGATCCCCGCCTTCGCGGGGATGAAGTATGGAGTCTACTTAACTGATATTTAAAGACATTCATGCTATCATCCTAGTATACAGCCGTTTTACAGTTCTAGTCGAATCAAGGACTTGCAGACTTTATATACACAACTCGTATACAGGAGTCGAAAATGCAACAACCCTTCCTCACTGACGTTCAAAACCTCAAGCCCGGCCTCATCATCTTCCGCAGGAGCGATGTACAGCACCGTAATTGGTATGGCCGTGTCAAAGTTCCTAAAAGCCGCCAGTACAAAACGGTATCCCTCAAAACACCCGACATAAATTTAGCCAAGGAAATGGCATACGACCTCGATGCCGAAATCCGTATCTTGGTGAAACGTCAAATCCCTGTCTTTGACAAGTCCTTTGCAGAAGTAGCCTTGGAATATTCTTCAGTCCAAGAACGCAAAGCGAAAATCAAACAAATCACCTTGAACCGCTGGAAGACAATAGATGGTCATATCCGGCTGCACCTTATTCCTTACATGGGCAATATGCAGATAACCTCCGTCAATGAAGACAAATGGACGGAGTATCCCTTCTGGCGCAAGGAGAACAACGCGCCGAAAGAACTCAAAAAATCAAATCAAAAAGGCCTGAAGCTCCGACCCAAGAAAGTCAAGAATGAGCAGGAAGAAGAACATATACCCTGCAAAGATGGCACTATCGTTGCAGAAATGATGACGTTTAGGGCGATCATGAGATATGCCGCCCGTAAGCAGTACATTAGGGAGTCGATGGTTCCGAAGGGTGACTTGCCCGAGGATAGCGCGAGACGCGAAGCGTTTACAGCGCCGGAGTATCGCGCTTTGCATACCAAAGCCCGCGAGTGGATAAAGGAAAGCAATAATCCTGTTACCGAATGGTACAGGAAAATGACTTACAACTTCATGCTTATCATGGCTAATACCGGCATGCGTAATTCCGAAGCCAGGAATCTACGCTGGCGGGATATTGACATGAGAAAGACTAAAGATGGACGTTCCTTCGTTGTCATGAACGTCCGAGGAAAGAAAAAGTATAGAGAACTCATTGCTGCAAGCAATGTCGCTACATACCTTGAACGCATACGTGAACTCTTTATTGAATCGCAGTTACGTCGTAATCCTGAAATCAAAAAAGAAGTCCTTGGCCCTAAACCAGACGATGCAATCTTTACAACAGCCGAAGGCAAAGCATCAAGCTCACTCTACGATTCACCTGTAGCCGACTTGCTGGAGTTCTCCGGCCTTCTTGTGAGTTCAAACGGCAGCCGCCGCAGCACATACTGTTTCCGGCATACCTACGCCACCTTCCGACTTTCCGAAGGTGTTGACGTCTATTTCCTAGCCAAACAAATGGGCACCTCAGTCCAGATGATCGAGGACTACTACGGCCACGTTACGCCTGCGAAAAATGCCGAGCGCATTTTGCAGGGTATACCGGAATGGGAGCCGTTGGCTGAGTAATCCGGCGAGAAAGCCGCCAGCGTGAACGCTGGAGCAGCCGGAAAAGAAGCCAAAAAACCCCGAAAGAAATGAGGGCGAATAGGCCGAAGGGGAAGACTTGCGGCGAGTTCGCCGCCCCCTTCGGAATATTCAAGCGCCCCGCCCGCCGAGGCGGTCTTAGGTGCGCGTCCTAATTTATAGTATTTATCGCATTAGTCCTGCGTTTTTGCTGGCTAATTAGCGCCCTTTAGCATATTTGTTATGGCCATTGAAATCTCTGCTGCCCGTGCTAGTCTCGAAAACCGATTTAGGTGCAAGCCTAACGTGGGTTCGAATCCCACCCTGCCGCCATTTCTTTTATCTATTTCCGCTTCCGCGTATCAATTGGTAAGAGCCTTGCATAAAATTTACTGCTGGTAAATACATGACACTAACCATCGAACAGTTTGAGAAAATAGTCGTTCCCCTTTGCATGACCGCAAAGCGAAAGAGATGCCAATCTTACTCAACGGCACTTCAAAAGCCGCGCCTAGAGGCAAAACCTGAATCTGAAGAATTTGCTATTATTTCGTTATTTGAGAGAATCTTTTCTTTTCACCTTCGGCCAGATTCTCCCGGCGAAGCGTTTGGCCCTATGCTCCAGATGGAGGGCAAACGCTCTGCTATTCCGGCAGATCTCACAAAAGAACAACGTGAATTTCTTGCAACACTTCTTCCCAAAGTAGCCGATGAAGAAATGCGCGCAAGAATTGCTGACACTCTTTGGGAGCTTAAACATGGCAAGGCAACTTTCTTTGCATCGGAAGCCGTAAGGGCATATTTAACAGCCGCGGAGCAATCTGAGGAAGATGGCTGGCGATATGAAGCGGATCACTATGCAAGGACGCTTCGTATTTATGCGAGCATGAAACGCGCCGATAAAGACGGAGAGCTGGGTATTGTCGTTACTGATAAGCTTCTTCAAGCCGCAAAGAATTCGTCAGTTAACGGCCACCCATATCTAACAATGAAGCTTGTTGGCCTGCTTAACAATTCTGGTATTGAAGGCGCAATAGATTTTGTTTCAATTATTTCTGAAATCGCGGAAAAATTTGAGAATGAAGGCAACTTCAATGCCGCTCATGACGCATGGCTACTTCTTGGGCGTCTTTATCATTCGGATGATAAATTTGACAAGGTAACTTATACTGCAACACGTGCCGCTGATACTTTTGTAAAAATGGCTGATGCCAGTGAACGAGAGCCAAACCCGAGCTATATGCAAATTTGCTCATGGCTGCAAAGCGCAGTCTCTGCCTACCGCCAAATTAAAGGCGGCAAAGAGCGAGCAGACGAACTCTATTTGCGCTTAGCTTCCCTTCAACCACGTATTCATGGGGAAATGCAAAGGCACTCTGTGAACATTGACATTACCGAGTCTGTTAAAGAAGCCATTGCGCATGTTTCTGATCGGAACGCGCTAGGCGCAATTATGGCCGCTGCATTTTACCGTTTCCCTTCAAGTCGGGAGGCGTTGCAAAAGCATGTTGCGGAGAAGGCCGAGGCGGGCCCTTTAGCGCATATGTTGGCTGCAACATATCACGATAAACATGGCCGTGTAGTAGCGAGAAAAGAGCTAGAAGAGCCTGAAGAAAATCACCTTCACCGCGCTGCTGCTGAAATCAGGAGCATGCAGCCGGCCCTCTTTATTAGGCCCGCTTTGGCCCAAATTAGATTTGAGCACGCCATATCATTTAGAGAATGGGTAGACTTTTTGCATAGTCATCCATTTGTGCCTGAACATAGTCGCATGACTTACGCACGGGGACTTTATCATGGGTTCCATGGGGATTATGTGGCTGCCGCTTGCATCCTAATGCCTCAAGTAGAAAAATCTCTGCGACATATTCTTAAAGAAGCTGGCGAGGAAACGTCCAAGCTTAATGCAGACGGACTCCAGGAAGAAAAGTCGCTCTCTCAGCTTCTTGAAATGCGCGCCCTTGAAAATATTCTTGGGAAAGATCTGTTATTTGATTTGCGAGGCCTGCTCGTCGAAAAAGTCGGCGATAACTTTCGACATCTTATGATGCATGGCCTACTGGATGACGACGACATGGAATCATCCCTGCCTGTATACTTTTATTGGCTTATACTGCACATGATATTTTCACCCTTAGACCGGAAAGGGCTTGATCTTGGAAAGAGACCCCCTGATAAAGCAGCCTAATCCCAATCAATAGAAAGAACGTTTTATTACACATGGCCTTTTATACATTGATCGTCGCTTTCAACGGTAAAACCTACGTCCACCAAGGGCGGTTTAGTAATCTGAAAAGTTTTGTTCCCCTCTTTTTAAAAGACTTGCCCAAGAGCGCGCTATCAAAAGACCAAATCCAATTTTTGTGTGCGAATACATATGGGGCGGAGTGGGATCAAGTGCCAAATGCAAAACATGTTTTGCGGCAATCGATCAAACTCGATGATGGGGATTTTGTAGTTTATGCTATTAAAACTCCCAATTAGGAAATGGATGAAAAAGACACAGCTAAATAAAGGAATGAAACGGCGCGTCATGTATGTGGAGAGCAAAGGCGAACCCATCGCCGGAGCACATGCGCGGATTGGATGGGTTACTTTTTTCCAAAACCGGAAAAACGATCTATTACCGTGACAAAGTTCTCGAGAAAGCAACTGGAGGAGGAATAGCCGGAAACTTTTTCGATACGGCAACAGGCGAGGAATACTGGGTTTCAGGGGTTAAAACAAAAGGTTCAAATGCCCATCCCCATACGCCGATAAAAGTCGTCGTGGACGATGATGCTACCGAAGAATACAAAAGAATAACAACGGAATTATAGCAAAATGAATAAAAGAAAGCCCCGATCAAAAAAAAGAGAGTACACCCACTGGCTGGAACATGGGTGGATATTAATCCTTATGAATCCGAAGTCGAATTTACAGTTTCAGTTGGTGCAAAAGGCGCAACTGTTAAAGCCAGAGATCCGAATGATGGCGAAACTGCTAAAATATCAGGGATTGAACTGAAGCGCGACAACCTATCCCGCGAGTGCTTGTCCTTTACCTGTCACTGGCGCTCAACTGGCCGGATAACTGTAAATCGTATTTCGCAGATTTCGTCTGACCACGTTCAACTGACATTCACCTACACAGATTCCTCGACATTGGTCAGGAAATCGTCCAAGTAAAAGCGCTTGTAGTCTTACACATTTTCTTACACACTCTAGCGAAGCCAGAAAAAGGTCGTTATAACTCAATAGGATAATTTGCCATGCTAGTCTCGAAAACTGAAATAGGTGTAAGCCTATCGCGAGTTCGAATCTCGCCCTGTCCGCCATTTTCTAAACTCCCCTAATCATCGCCTTTCTACGCAGCAGTTGAACAACGGCGTGACTACCGTGGAGCATAAAGGTCGAACGACCGATTGCCCAACGGACGAAATGACGGATGAACGTCTGTCATGGTGGCGTTAAACGCCCTGAACAGGGCGTAGCCAGCGCACTACTCTCATCTATCCCATCAGGTCAAACTCGTAGAAGTCATCATCTTTAGAAATTTGGTAGCTTGGCTTAGATGTTAGAAACCCTTTGAATTCGCCGAAAGTAGAGTCCCCTGATAAATCTTTAGGTGAATACACTGCATCATTGGGATGCGCATTGAGACTTATAGTCACAACTCGTCTGATGTACATATTAATATACTATTTAGCTCTGGATATCCCTCGTTTTTCAAAATTTCACGAGCTTCTATCATACCTCCTTCAGTGAGAGCTACCTCTAAAGAAGAGACATTCTCTTGCATGGTCCAGGCCTTTATACTATCCGACCAATACACTAATGACCCAAGAGAGGTTAAAAAGGCGTACGATTCTTCCTCACGGCATGAAACCCACTCGTGAGCGCGCGCATCAAAGTTAATAATTTTTATTAATTCATGCTTTAATAATCCATCAAGTGCAACTTGAATAGCGTTTAACTCGTTTCTCCTGCCAGAGTTTCTAATAGCTGAATTAATTATAGTGGCAACATTTTCATTCCCAGCTTCTTCAAGTATTGCCAAAATACAACGTTGGATCTTGGTCAAATTAGGTTTATGCATTCTTCACCGGTTTATTTATTGGGGATGGTAGTCGCCGGGCCCCATGGTTGATCGCGGGTTCTATATCGATAGTACCAATCATTTTCGAATTTAGCAGTCGGATCATTGGAATATGGCACTCTATTTGGTCTAGGCAGAATACGAATTTGTTCACCTGTATTGGCGTTCTTGTAGATGAACCCGCCTTCGCCCGTGGTTGGCTTGTCGTATATGAAGCCACGATCATGTAACTCTTTTATAAGACGATTTTTCCCCCAAGCCGCGTTGGCGTTAGGTAGGCCTCCACCGAGAGGACAATCGACGTCTTCGGGCAGGAAGTACGAGCCTACAAACCCAACTAGGTTATAGCCTGCATACATTCCAACAGCTAAACCTGCTGCTCCAAAGCCTATAAATTCAGAAGCAAGAGCTGTACTGCTTAGCAACTGCTGAATTGTGATTATAGGCGGCTTGTTATGCCCCATGCCTGCTAATCCCATCGGGTCAATCCACATTACCGGGCTCTGTCCGACATACCCGAATGTGTTCAACCCACCCGCCAGCCCAATCGGATCGCTGCTGATATACCGCCCGATCGCGGGGTTGTAATATCGATTCCAGTTGTAAAACAGGCTGGATTCCGAGTCGTAATACTGCCCCGCTAGGCGCAGGTTGATCGTTGTTGCACCGCTCGCCGCGCTGATGCCGAAGGCGTCGTTGGCCCATGACCAGACGCTGGTACCCGCGCTGTTCGTTCCGAACCTCGGCGTACCTAGGTGGTCGGTGTGGATGTAGGTGACGGTTTCGGGAGAGCCGCTGTTTACTTGGGTGAGCGGGACTTGGTTGAGGTAGATATATTCCCGCACCATCGCGCCCGCCGTGGTGTATTCGCCAAGCATTAATCCGCCTGCGCCGTAAACGTAATGCGTCGTCACGCCGCCAGTTACTTTTTTAGTACGCTGATTATAGGCGTTGTAGGTGTAGGTCGCGGTGGATACGCCGCTGATTTTGTATTCCTTCATCAGCCCCTGATTGCTCCACACGTAACCGTTGGTGCCAATGGCGGTGATGTTGCCGGCGGCGTCGTAGGTGTAGGCGGTGCCGCCGACGGCGCTGATCTTGTTGTTGGCGGCGGGGACGGTGGTGGTTATGGTGCCGCCCTGCACCTTGGTCAGGCGGTTGCTGGTGGCGTCGTAGGTGTAGCTGGCGGCCGCGCCGGGGTTTTCGGCGTTGACGCGGTCGAGGGCGTCATAGCCGTAGGTGGTGGTACCTGCTTGGGTGATGTTGCTGTTTTTGTCGGTGGTGTAGGTCCAGTTGTACAGCCCGCCGCTGACGGTGCGGTTGGTGGGGTTGTAATCGGTGTCATAGGTGGCGCTGAAGGTCTTCGCGTTGCCATAGGTCATGGCGTTCTGCGGGCCGAAGGGGAGATAGGTGATGCTGGAGGCGAGGTTCGTGGCCGAGCCGTTGATGGGGGCGGCGACGTTGGAGACGAGGCCGTTGGCGTTTCTGGTGTAGGTGACCACCCTGCCCGACGGCATCGTCATGGTGGCGATATTCCCCGCAAGGTCGTAGGTGTAGCTTTGCGTGAAGGTCAGGGCTCCGCGCGTTTCGGAGACGCTGGTCACGCGGCCAAGGCTGTCATACTGGTAATTCGTGGTGCCGGTGTTATCGACCACGCGGCACAGATGACCCTTGTACGGCGTGCCGCAGCCACTGGAGAGGTCATAGCTGAGCGTGGCGTTGAGCGCGGTTTCGGCGGGATAGACGACGGTCAGCAGCCGGTTGAGGGCGTCATAGGTGTAATCCGTTACCACGCTGCGCGCATCGGTGCGCTTGGTGACGTTGCCTGCCTTGTCCACGATATAGTTGATCGTGCCGCGGTCGGGGGAGATTTCGGATCTCACGTCGCCGAAGGCGTTGTAGGTATAGCTGGTCGTGTGGTTGCGCTGGTCTTTGACGGAGGTGAGGTCATCAAGGCCGGAATAGCCGAGCGTCGTCACGCCCGAGAGCGCGTTCGTCTGCGTCGACAGCCGCTGCAGCGCGTCGTATGTGTAGGTGGTGGCAGGGTTCGCCTTCGGGTCGGTATAGCTGGTGAGGTTCGAGTTCTTGTCATAGGCGAAGACGGCGGTTTGCGCGGGAGTCGCCGCACCGATGCTGCGGATAAGGCGCGAGAGTTCGTCAAAAGCTTGGTCGTGGACGTAAGTAGTGGTCGGGGTGACGTTTTTGACCTCCGCCTTCGTCGCATCGCCCGCGTTGTTGAGCGTGTAGGTGACGGTGTTGTTGAGGGAGTCTTTAATGCCCGTGAGACGCTGCGCGTTATCGTAGCTGTATTCCACGAAGACAGAGTTCGGCAGCGTCACTTTCACGATGTTGCCGTTGAAGTCGTAGTCGAAGTCGTAGAGCGCGGCGAGGCCCGTGCCGGAGGCGCGCGTCGCCGTTTGTAGCCAGCCGTTCGTGTCGTAGGTGAGGACCGTGTTGATGCCGTTCATGTCTTGAATCGTGGTGGGGCGGCCTGCCGAATCGCGGGCGGAGACAGTCGTCACCTGACTCAAGGAGTTGGTGACGGTGGTGAGGTTGTAATTGCCGTCATAGGCGTAAGTGGTGAGGTCGGAGACGTCGGTGCGCGGGCCGTTGACCTGCTGCAGACGCCCCAGGATCACGTTGCCGCTGCCATCCGTGCCGTTGGAATAATAGGCATAGGTCGTGATGCGGGTTTCCGCCGTCGCCGTATCGGTGACGGTCATCGTCACCAGTCGGCCATAGGTGTCGTAATCATAATCCGTGGTTATCCCCGGCTCTGTCACCACGTCGGGCAGGTTGAAGCTGGTGATCCAAGAGATTGTCGTGGCGCGCTGCACAGTGGGGCGGCCCGCTGCCTCCAGCATGTAAACCACGTTGCCGCGACTGTCGTACTGGTAGCGGGTGGTGTGGTTCTGCCAATCGGTCTTGCTGATGACGCGGCCCAGTGCGTCGTAATTGATCTTTTTGTACGAGGCAACGCAGTTGGCCGAGGCGATGCCGCTGACCAGCATGACCCGGCGCACACCGCCGATGTTGCGGTAGTAGTATTTCGTGTCCTTACCAAGCGGGTTGGTCGACGTATTGGTGGTGTAGTTGAACGTATAGCTGTCGACCCCGCCCGCATGCTGGGAGGAAATCGCCTTGCCGCTGGCGTCATAGCCGAAGGTGGCGTAGCGCACGCCCTTGGCGTCAGTGATGCCGGTCAGCGCATTGGTGTAGGTCAGGTTCTCGTAATGATACGTCGTGGTTTTGGTATCCGGGCGCGTGACGGTGGTCAGGTTCGTGCCGGTGTAGCCGTAGGTGAATGTCCCGTCTGGCGTGACGACGGTATTCACCTTGCCCGAGACATAGGTAAGCGTGATCGCCCGCCCGTTTTCATTAGTGACCGAGGTCAGCTGCCCCGAGCCGTTATAGGCGAGGTTAACTGCCCCGCCGCCCATGTACTCGATGCGTGTCAGCTGGAAGGTGGCGTTGTATTTCTCCACCGTGTTGTTGGGCAGCGTATAGGAATAGCCGCCGGTGATCGTCTTGAATACGGCGCGGTTCGACAGATCATTCGGGACCCAGTTGCCGCCTGTCAGGGTATAGGCGCGCACCACGCCCGAGGCGTCGGTGATAGAGGCCGCCGTGCCGCCGGTGACCGTCAGCGTTCGCGCGTAGTTGTGCCGCCAATACGTGCCGACGGTGTTATTCGTCCAGGTGGAATCCGAGCGGTAGACGCGGATGAAGCTCAGCGCGCCCGCATCATAATCCACCGCCGTCTGCTGCTTGTAGCCGACGTCGAAATTAATCGGGTTCCCCATGCTTGGGCTGGGGCCACTGATACGCGCGACCTCCCCGCTCATGTTGGTACCGCCTGCAGTCTCGCCGCGGTCGGCGGGTGCCTGTATTGCCTGTGCGGCGGCAGCGTCTGCGCCCCCCGGCAGTTGACAGCCCTCGGGCGTGGTCGACTGGTCGGGTGTGGTCGCGGTGTCGGCGATGGGGGTAAAGGTCGCCGTGATGTCGTAGTCGCCCGTCTGCGCCACGGTGGTGGCGATGACATAGAGTGTATAAACCCCGCTGGTCGCAAGCGTCACGCCGGTCAGCGACGACGCGTTGGAGGTCTGGTAACTGCCATCCGGCTTGTACAGCCATATTTGCCGCCCGAGCGAAGAGGTGGTGGTGATGGTGGCTGTACCTGCCTGTGCGTTCATCTTGTAGCTGTTGATCGCGTTGCGCGCCAAAAATTCGCCCGCCTGCGCCACACCATTGAACAACTCACCCTCCGACACGTCCGACGCGCCTCGGAAGAAATTGAAGTCGAAGGTTCCGGTATCGGTGATATAGGTGGCATAGAGCACGATTGTATAGCGACCGCTCTGCGTTGCGGCAGGCGTCGGGAAGTCGACGCGCCCTGCCACCGCCGACACCGTGAAGAAGGTGCCGTCGGGCGCATAGATGCTGATGAACATGCCGTATGTGCTGTTTATGTGGATACGCGCGCCCTGTCCAGCCACCGCGTCGAAGACATATGTCTTGATCTCGTTTGGCACGAGGTCGCCGCTGAAGTTGTTGCCGCTCACGATGACGTTCTTGTTGTTGCTGTCGTTGCCCTTGGCGAAATACAGCTTGTAGGCACCGGTATAGGTAATGTTCGAGGCCTGGACGACGACGGTGTAAGTACCGCTGGCGGTCGCGGCGTCGGCGAAGCGGTTGGTGCCCTTGGCATAAGCGGTCCCGTCGGGCTTCATCACCCAGATGTAGTTGCCGCTGTAGACGCTATCGACCTGGATGCGGAAATACTCGCCCGCCGCCGCCGTAAACTGGTAGCTCATCAGCCCGTTCACCGGTAGCGTGCCGTTTGCGGTCGCGCTGCTGGTGAGGCTGCCGCTAGACACCGCGCCCGCGCCCAGCACCGCATAGACCTGCGTCGTGCTGGTGGTGAGGTTGCTCGTCGGTTCGATGATGACTGTATAGTTGCCGGTCGTTGCCAGTGCCTGCTCGACCCGGCTGCTGCTGAGGGAAAGACTAGTGCCGTCGGGATTATAAACGCGCGTCGCGATCCCTATCGATGTGCCGAGTCCCGTCTGCAGCAGCAGGAATTGCCCCGCCGTCGCGCTGATCTTGTAGCTAAGCATGCCGTTGAGGCCAATACTGCCGCTCGCGACGCTGCCGCTCGTCAGGTTGCCATTCGCGACCGCGCCGCCGGAGTTGACGTACATGAGCTGGAAGTTGCCGGCGGGGCCTGTGACAGTCACGTTATAAGTACCGCCTGCCGCCAAGTTGGAACTCACGAAGCGGTTGGCGCTACCGCTGACGGCGTAGCCCCCTGGCCCGGTCACGTTGATCGTCACGCCGATAGTTGCGACGGCGTGCATAACAACGTTCTCTCCGGTGTTTGCAGTGAAGGTGTAGTTCTCGGTATAGCCGTTGCCGAGGTTCAGCACGCCGGAGCTCGACGTGCCGCTGGTCAGCGCGCCGCCCGCCTGCGCCGGGCCGCCGGAGGCGAGCAGCAAGCCGAGCCCGATTAGAATTACGCACAGGAAATTCTTGGCGAAACTGGTCATGACAAACCCGCGGCTGGCTGCGCCGCGACGGAGCCCGCGCGACGGAAACGCCGGACGGGAATCGCGGGGCAGGTTGATGGTCGATTATTTATTTTGCTCCCGTCATGGCAAGGGAGGGAAGCAATTTATTTTGCAAGCCTGATTATGCAAGGATTTTCCTAAAATACCCCACGGCTTTCGCAAAGAGATTAGGGGCGGGTGATTTCATCGTGGCGACTCAGTGGCAACGAGCGTATCATAGAGAAATCGTCCGTCATTTTTCTGTTTCATAATTCTAGGTGTGCCCATGAAAAACATTCTCGCCCCGCTTTTGGTGCTGCCGCTCCTCATGTTGCTGCACGCCGCGCCGTCGCGCGCAGCCGATGCCGCCGCTCAGGAGAAAAGCGACGCAACTTTTCAGCAATTCGTAGAACGCGGCGCGGCGGCGGAGGAGCAGCACCAGAAGCTGATCTCGACCCTCTCGGGCGGTTGGCATTATCGCGCGACCGTCTGGGCTGCCGGCAGCGCCACGCCCGCCAGCACTATTGGCCGGTCAGAGAACAACATGATCCTCGACGGTCGCTTCCTCGAAAGCAAGACAACTGGCGTGCTGAATGTAGGCGGGCACGACGTCCCGGCCAACGGGCAGGGCATTCTCGGCTATGACCGCGCACAGGGACTCTACGTCTCGACATGGATCAACTCGCTCTCGACGCAGGTTGTGAACGGCAGCGGCAAATACGATGGCCAGAAAAGGCTCCTGACGCTCTCGGGCGATCTCACTAACCCTTTGACCGGCGCGCGCGGCACTTACCGCGAGGAGATTGATTTCGTCAACGATGAGGGCTATCGCCGCACCATCTACGCCGTCGCAAAGGGCGGAAAGCCGGTGAAGCTGATGGAAATCGAATATTCCCGCAGCCCCTTCCCCACGCCGGGGGCGGAGAATGCATCGCCCGTGCCAGAAGCGGGTGGCGAAAAACCCTAATCACCAATTGCTGAATCCTGAGTAATGTCCTCGTCTCTCTCACATCCTGCTGGTTTAACTCGCATCGGATACCTCCAACAAGCGAGACAACCAGCTGACCCCGAGGCAAAATCCGTTACTGCGTGACGTGAATAATATCTACGCGGCGAATGCGCTGCAAGCAGCGCAGCGCGCTTTATTCGCAAGGGCTCACGGAGCCAGCTTGCGCCGTCTCCGCCCGTTAGGGTGCCAATCGCTTTCGCAAAAAATAATACGGACATAAAAACCGGTTGCTAGGGGCTGTTGCCCCCGCGCCCGCAAGGGTCTTGCGATAAACGTCGCAGGCCGTATCCCCATGCTTCCGCGCGCTCTCAAGCGAGCGACTTGTGCAGCATGGGTGAGACCCCTCGGCCTGAGCCGCCCTTGCGGTTGCTACCCCATCCTCGCCGGAAGGCAGAAGTGCATATGCGAGACGCAAACGCACTTTTAACCAATGGAAAGAGGACACAGAAATGACACAAGCAGCAATCCACAGCCTGAACTGGAACGGTATCACTTTAGAAATCAAGGTCGAGTCTGACCAGTTATCCAGCCGCCTCACTGGCGAAGAACATACCACCATCGAAGTCAAATCCCTGAACCCGCTTCATGCCGCCTTGCCCTTGGCGGAGCGCGGATTTTATCGCGATAGCGTGGCGGCCTCGACCCTGCGCGCAGCAGGCGGCGCGGTTGCTTATGTCGATGTCATGCTTGCAGCAGCGTAAGGGAGGGAAAAGCCATGGCCGAAGTTAGAAAAGACGTTTACGCCCGAGTTACTGACCGCATTATTGCCGACCTAGAGAAAGGAGTCCGCACATGGTTGAAACCGTGGAGCGTCAGCCATACGGCGGGCAAGATTTCCAGACCTTTGCGCCATAACGGTACTCCTTATAGGGGCATGAACATTCTCCTGCTTTGGGGCGAGGCAATAGATAAGGGTTATGCCGCGCCCATCTGGATGACGTTCAAACAGGCGCAGGAACTCGGCGGCAACGTGAAGAAGGGGGAAAAATCCGCACTTGTGGTTTACGCCAACACCCTCACCCGCACGGAGACGAACGAACAGGGAGAGGACACGGAGAAGGAAATCCCCTTTATGAAGGGGTACAACGTCTTTAACGTGGAGCAGGTCGAGAACCTGCCAGCACATTACTATGCCCAGCCCATTCAGCCGCTTTCTATCGCGGAGCGCATCGAGAACGCCGACAGTTTCATGAAAGCAACGGGAGCCGCGATTAGCCACGGCGGCAACCGCGCCTTTTATGCCCCAGGCCGGGATATTATCCAGCTGCCACCTTTCGAGGCCTTCAAGGACAAGGAAAGCTATTACGCCACCGCCCTGCACGAACTCACGCACTGGACGAGCCACAAGACCCGCCTAGACCGCAGCTTTAACGCCAAGCGTTTTGGCGATAACGGCTATGCGCGGGAGGAACTTGTAGCGGAACTGGGCGCGGCCTTCCTGTCGGCAGACCTCGGCATCACGCCGGAAATCAGGGAAGACCATGCGGCATACTTGGCTCATTGGCTGAAGGCGTTAAAGGAGGACAGCCGCGCCATATTCAGCGCGGCAGCCCACGCGCAACGGGCAGCCGACTTCCTGCAAGCATTGCAGGTAAAGGAGGAAACGGCGGCGGCGGCATAAGCATAATGCCGCCTTAAACGGACGAAGGCCGCTGCCGGCAGAAACCGGCAGCGGCCTTCGCATTTCATGATTTTAAAAAAAGTCCCCGCCGCCAATAGGCTGCGGGGACATACATCTAAATATTTGTATAAGTAGCCTAATTGAATACAATAGTCAGAGAAAAGCGTTTTCACACATGGGTCAGGTCGTGCACAAAAGCCGTAAAATTGTTCTCTGCGTTGCACCGGAGAGCGAACAGAAACTGCATACTTTTGTTGAAGAGTGCATCCGCGGCAGAGTGGGCTTCATCGCCGTTGCCGGTGATAATTGCAGCCGGATTGAGGATATTATTGACGAACTTGTCGTTGGGGACGCTTCCGACGATAGTCGATTTATACTCACTTCCTCACACCCAGACGAGGACTTGGACAGTGTTATCGAGTTTGCTCGTTCTATGATAACGGGGGATGAATTTGAAGACGACGTTGAGATTGTGAAACTTTAGAATTTGCACACTGGAATCGGATAGCCGGATAGATTGATCTGATGGATAGCAAAGAAGAAAAAATAATGTCGGCAATTCAGAGCGCCTTTTCCCACGTTCAACGGGGGAATGGTATCTCGCTCCACGAAGCCGACGCTATAGACGATTACGCCGACGAAACTCAGCGTCGGCAGGCTCGCCTTTTTGACACAGATGTTCATTGGTGGGAAATCGCACCGGAGCAGCTTGAAAAATTTTATAACGCTTTGTCGTTTATGGACGCGGAAGGTTTCCGCTATTATATCCCGGCTTATATGACACAGGCGCTGCGAACATATAAAGTTGGCTCACTTGCACTAGACGCGGCTATTTCCTCGCTTTTTCCGGTTACTGAAGGTTCATCGGAGCTATATGCCCTTTTAGATGACGCGCAAAAAAGGAGTATCGCTCAGTTTCTGTGGTTTTTTGCTACCGAGGCAGGTGATAGCTGGAAAGATAAGCTCGACGTTTACAACGCAACGCGAGCACTAGAGGATGTTTGGTATCCCTACTTGTCTTAAAAAATGTTAAAAGGCAAAAACTCAAGTGAGTGAAAAATCGTCCGATAACATTAAATTGGTAGTCATGATGCTACCCGGGATGGACGGGACGGGCATCTTGTTTAAAACTTTCATTCGGCAGCTACCGCGCGACATTGATATTAAGGTGGTAACTTATCCCCAAGATACTTATCTGACATACGAACAGCTAGCAGAGCATGTTAGAAGTATTGCACCATTCTCCACACCCTATGTAGTTATCGCAGAGTCATATTCCGGACCTGTGGCCAGCCTACTGGCGGTAAACCCTATCGGAAATTTGCGAGCAGTGATTTTTGTATCAAGCTTCGTCTCGTTGCCGTGGGGTCGTATAGGCACATGGATGGCAAAAATCTTGCCAACAGCCTTGTTTCGTTTGCGACCTCCCGCTTGGGCGCTGCGGTGGCTCTTAATGGACTCTGCGACTTCAGCGGAAACGATTGTCGAGGTGCAAGATACAATTGCCCGAATTAGCCCGGAAGTAATGGTCAAGCGGCTGCGAGATGCACTGACGGCGGATTTTTCGCCAATGCTACGGAAAAGCACTGTGCGGACGGTGTGTTTAGTGCCTGAATCCGACCGTCTTATTGGTGCTCGGGGCTATCAAAGCCTCGTAACAGCTAGGGAGGATATAGAAGTCGTAAAAATCATAGGCCCACATTTTCTCCTCCAGTCCTCTTCGGAAAGGTGTTTTGCTGCTCTTCAGAAGCTTGGACTATTTGACGTGGGTGTGGACGAGTAATTATCTTCTTCCTCCCCATTGCCTGTCAGAAAGTTCGTCGCCCAAAGCCTTACGAATGGTTCGTCGCAGATGCCGCAGATCCGAACAAAGGAAGCGCAGCTGTTTCTCTAACTCATCATCTATTTCCAAGTCGCCGTCGTCGATAGCGTTCAGGATACTGTGCAGGCTGCTGGAAATATGCTGGCGACCAAGTTCCCTGAGAAGTTTCTTGAGCAGGCTCTTATCAACGTCAAAGCGTCGCATCTTGCGGCGGCGGGGGCTTGGCGTTTCAAAGAGCCGCGAGCGCACGTAAACCGCCGTTGGCATGTCGCCAGCCAAGGCAACAAGCTTTGCCCGCTCCTCCACGCTCAGCCGCATAGAAAAGGGTACGCCATATTTGTCATTCCGATCAGCCATGTCCTGCTACCTTTTTTCTGAGCCTCTTTGTATTAGAAGCGCCGCCCTCACATCTTCCTCGCTCCACAATAGGCGCTCCGGTTCTCCACGCAAGAGGTTGGAGCGTTTTTTGGTGATGGTGGAGCCGACTTTATGCGGCCTCAACTCGGAGCCGATTATGTTTTCTGTGATATGGGATTTCAGGACGGTGAGTTTGACAAAATCGCCGTCTATCGCCGCGATTTGCGCGATAACCTTCTGCTTTCCCCACGGACGGGATTTCGTCCTTTTGCGTGTTTTCTTAGGCGACCATATCGCCTCTATCCACTCCACAACGTCGGATTCAACAAAGACGCCCTCTGATTTTTCCCATGCCATGATTGCCGTTCCCCCTTATCTCTTTGCATTGAACTTGATTGCTGCCCGTAACGGCGACGGCGTCGTCATGCGGATTGTGGCAGGCGCTACGGCGCTGATGCCGCCGCCGGAAGGCGGGCGGATGCCCGCCCGCCCGAGCATTTCTTTGACCTCAAGAATGTTCTGCCGCAAGGCAGGAACGGCAGTCTTAGGGTCTATCGGCGGGCGCCGTGAAACCAGACTTTCATTTTCTGGCGAGTTTAATACGCGGTTGACCAGTTGCGCGTTGTCGCGCTGCAGGACGACTTTCTGGACGTATTCACGCTCATCCAGCCGATTCTCAGGCGGCGGCGACATAACCGAGATCGGCCACCTTGGAACGCCGTTCAGGGAATAACTCATATTGCTGATAATTTCCGCGAAGGCGCGGTTGGCTTCCTGCTTGCGGGTTTCGGCTTCAACCTTCATCTGGATTTCAGCGAACCTACGAACATACTCGTTAAATTCTGCCTGTTTCGCTTGGTATTCGCGGGCCTTGTCCTGCGCTTTTTCTCCTTCGGTCTTTGTCTCAAGTGCCTTGAGTTGCAGGGTTTCGAGGGTTTTCTCGATCACCCTGCGGATGCGCGCGCGCATTTCATCCGACAGCGTATTGTTTTCTAGGGAGGCTTGCAGCAGCGACAAGTCGCCCGAGATAAGCGCAAGTTTGGTTTCCACTTGCGCCAGTTGAGCCGCCAGCGGCAGCTTTTCAACTGTGGCGGCGGCAGGCGGCAGAGAGTTTTCGGCGGCAGGGCTAAGACGCGCTATTTCCTGCCGCAAGAAATCAGCCGGAAGCAGGCTGATTTTGGCGTGAAGCTGCGCCAGTTGAGCCGCAAGCGGCACTTTTCCCGCAGCCGCTTTCGCGGCCAGCTGCGGCGGTTCTGTGCTGGTACTGACATATCTTGCGATTTCCTGCCGCAGCCGGAACACCTCTACGCGGTGTTCCTCGCGGTAAAAGAGAACGGTTTTCTGGAGTTCCTGCCGCTCCAGAAGGTGCGACCGGACAAGCAGATGCAGTTCCTTCCGGTCACGCTGAAGCCCTGCCTTGGCTTCGGCCTCGTTCAGCGTCTTAATCTTTTGATATTCGCCCGTAACTCTCTGCCAGATACCCGCCACGCCGCTATGCAGCCGTGCCGTCCTTTGGCGGGTTTCCTGCACCCATCTTGTTTGGAGGGCTTCGACAAGGCTTTGCCGCTCCTGCCGCTGGGCGACGACCACGGAACGGAGTTCCTGCACCAGCGGAGTCCGCTTGGTCGCGGCCTGCGTCTTGGCTTCCGCAATAAACCTGTTCAGGTTTTCAGTCATGCGGGAAGCCAAGAACGCTTTTGCCTGCCCTGTATCGGGCAGACTTTCAGGTGCGCCAAGGCGGGCTTTTAAATCCCGCGTGCCTAAGTCCAGCCAGCGCGTGAGGGAGTAAACCCCGCCTTTAACGTCGATGGCGACGAAGCCGCGCCGATCTCCCCGCGCCAAGAGGAAACCGTTTTCCTCTAATGCGCGGATAAAGGTTTCCTTGGAATCCGACCTTTCCCATGAGGACTTGAACATGGCTTTAAGGGCTTGAGGGTCTTCGGACAGGCGCACGGCTTGACGGTATTCCTCCCGCGTCAGGTGTAGGGGGCTTCTTTTGCCACCTTTCTGCATACCCTTCGGCAGCTTCCAGCCATGTTTCAGAAAGAGGAGCTGCGACACTTCCATGAGCTTGCGCTTGAAATGGCTCATACGGACGGCAACCATCTTGTCGGCATCAATGCGCGACCAGACGGCGTGGCAATGCCGCCGCCCGTTTTTTTCGTGGAACACGATGATACGGGGGTGCATGACGAGGTTCAGCCGCTTCTCGATTTCCTCGATAGCGGCCTCGAAGTCCTCAATCGGGACTTCGGCATATTCAGGCGGATTCAGGGACAGGGAGAACAGGAACTGTCTGCACCGCGTCCCCCGGCTTATGGCGTAAGCCTCGCGGAGAGCTTCGGCGAGGTCTTCAGATACAAACCCCCGAATCTCATGGATGGTGACATGTTCGTTCTGTTCACCATTCAGGAGGTGGGCGGCAAGTTCCGCAGACCGTCCCCGCTGGCTGGCATAGAGGATCATGAAACACCCCCCTTCGGCGGGGTGTTCTTGTCGTCAGGCAGGCCGAGGGCATTAACCAGTTGGCTGCTCATGACCTGAACCGAGGCGCAGGCTTCAAGGATGGCCTTCTCGGTTTCAGGGGTGACAGGCAGGGAGCCGCTATGGACGGCCTTGGCAAGCTGGTTAAGGTTTGAGGACAGGCGGGAGCGGCCTAAAGCGGCCAGCACCTCGCCCAAAGCCTTGCCGTCTTGAATGGGTCGCCGGAACGGGCGCAGCCGTTTGGAGGGGTTCTGAAAGAGCTGGGAGCATATGTATTCCGCGATGGCTAAATCCCCCGCATCGGCATCCAGCTTCAGGCGTTCCTCGACCGTGAAGCGTAGCGAGAATGGCGGTGCGTATTTGCCCTTATCATCCGTCATGCGTCCCCCCGACGCAGTTGCGGCAGCATCAGAAAAAGGACAAAAATCGGGCATTGCATACCATCGTATGCAATAAAATTACCCTGCATAAAGCCGATAAAATGGCTTAAAAATTTCCGAGTCTTTTTGCTCTCTGCTGATACTTTGAATCTTACCAAGCGTTCATTAACCGGACTTTAAAATTTCGTGTTCGGTGCAGCGCAGCAAGCACCGGAAAACTGCCCACCTCCTGTTGACGAAGGAACACCAAGCCGATATAGTTGTTTCTTAATTAAGCGCGTGAATCTGCTTTGTGATTCCGCCACGCAAAGCTAGCACTTTTCGCCTGCGAAACCTTAGGTTTCAGGCCAGTAATAAAATTCTAAAAAATATTTGAAATCATTACTGCCGCTAGGAAGTGGCGGCAGGCAAGCTGTGCCTCCGACTACATAAACCGCTGGTTTTTGTCGCTGGAGGCCTAGCTTGGCAAGGGCGGGAAATGCCGCAGCGTACCCGCTGCCTGTTTTCCCTCCCGTTGCATCCCTCCCTGTAGCTGCCAATCGCTGACGCGTCGGCGGCATGATGGCTAGGACGAATGACGCCATAGTCTGTCCCCGATGGCGCATCCTCCGGCATCGTCCTGGCATCATGCCCCTTGGCACTCCCGCACCCGACACCGCGAACTCCGCGCACCGCGCTTTGTCGCTGGGGTTGCTTCCGTGCCAGAGGCAGGCGCGGCCTATGAGCCGCTCTGCCCCTGTGGCGTTCCCGCCATGCACCGTTCCAGCCGATGCAATGCGCCGTTCAGGGGAGCCTTCAAGCTGCCCCCGAAACCCCCATGACTAAGGAAGGGAGAAGTTGGCTCTCCCTTCTGGTGTAGCCGCTGTTCAATTCCTTCACGACACGCTCGACCGCCGGCAGCAGCTCCTCGGCAGCAGCGATCGCTGCCGCAGTTTTCCGCGCCTCGGTCAGGGCCTGTTCAAGATCATTGGTTTCGGTTGTCATGCGTCATACTCGTCGGGGATGCTATGTATATTCTACCGATATGGTATGATTATGTCAATTACCGTATTATCCCTGCACATCACTGTTATTGCACAGTTTATTCATCACATCCGTCATGCGGCCACGGGCGTAAAGTCCGGCGAATTCCGGGCCTTCGTAATCAAAAAGACCCGCGAACAACAGTTTGCGCGGCCCCCGTTCCAGCCAGCCGATATACCAGCCGCGCTGTTTTTTGGCCGCGCGGTCGGCAAAGCCCGTGCCCGTCTTGCCGAACAGCCGCCCGCCGCCGATTTCTCCCGCGAAAATCAGCGGTGCGGTTTTGTGCAGCGCGAATTCGGACACGGGCAGCTTGCGCGCCAGCATGCGGCGCAGGAAATCCACCTGCTCGCGCGGCGAGATTTGCAGGCTGCTGGAAAGCCAGCTGTTGGTCAGGCCGTTGTTCTTGCCCGCATCGCCGCCAATATCGCCGTTGGCGTATTGGAACGCCGCGACATATTTGGCGAATTTTTCCTGCCCCAGTTTTTCCGCCAGCACTTGTGAATACCAGATCGCGGATTCCTTCAGCCATCCGGCGGGGTCGAAACTCTTGCGCCACGCATCGATCATCACGGGCGCGCGGGCATCGTATTCCGGCTTGTAATGCCACAGCGGCCCCTGCCCGTCATGCAGGATATTGGCGTCAAACCCCATCAGCGCGAGCGGGATTTTAAATGTCGAACAGGGCGCAAAACGCGCATCGACATCGCCCTCGATGTCGATGATGTCGGAGGTGTCGAAATCGGTGACGATGAAGGGCATGAGGGAGATCCTTCGCTGCGCTCAGGATGACAGAAACAATTTACGCGTTCTTGTCGCTCATCACGCGGGATTTTTCGCGCTGCCAGTCGCGTTCTTTTTCGGTCTGGCGCTTGTCGTGCTGTTTTTTGCCGGTGGCGACGCCGAGCTCGACCTTTGCGATGCCGCGGTCGTTGAAATAGACCGACAGCGGTATCAGCGTCGTGCCCTTGCGCTGCACCGCGCCGATCAGCTTGCTCATCTGGTTTTTATGCAGCAGCAATTTGCGCGGGCGGCGCACTTCGTGCTGCCATTTCGCGTTCGATTTGGTGTATTCGGGGATATGGGCGTTGACGAGGAAAATTTCCGAGCCCTGCACGGCGGCGTAGCTTTCGGCGATGCTCGCCTGTCCGGTGCGGAGCGATTTCACTTCGGTGCCGGTCAGCATGATGCCGGCCTCCATCGTGTCCTCGATAAAATAGGTGAACCGCGCCTTGCGGTTCATGGCGACGGTCTTGTTATTCGGGTCTTTCTTGCCCTGGCTTTTGTTCTTTCCCGTCATGATGGCGCATCAGCGCTTCCCCGCCTTTTTCAGCGTTTTTTTGCCGAGCTTGAAGATGCCGGCGAATTCCATCGCTTCGTCCAGTTTTGCACGGGTCGGCGCGGTGACGGGAACGAGCGGCAGGCGGGTTTCCTCGGCGCATTTGCCAAGGCGCGAGAGGCAGTATTTCGCGGGCGACGGGTTGGTTTCGGCGAACAGGTATTTGTGCAGCGGCAGCAGCGCATCGCGCGCCTTTTCAAAACCTTTCCAGTTTTTCTGCTGCCAGCTGATATGGAGATCGGCGCAGATGCGCGGCGCGACGTTGGCGGTGACGGAAATGCAGCCATGGCCGCCCTGCGCAAGATATGCCGCGACGGTTGCGTCTTCGCCCGACAGCTGGATGAAGTCATCGCCCAGCGCAACACGGATGGCGAGCGGGCGGCTGAGATCGACCGAGGCGTCCTTGATGCCCGCGACGCGCTTCAGGCCCGCGCAGCGGATGACGGATTCAACCGACAGGTCGACGCCGGTGCGGCCCGGCACGTTATACAGAATGATGGGCAGGCCCTGCGCATCGTTGATCGCCTTGTAATGCTGGTACAAACCCTCTTGCGTAGGCTTGTTATAATACGGGGTTACGACTAGAATGCCATCAGCACCGCTTTTGTCAGCGAAGCGCGCCAGATCAACCGCAGTTTCGGTCGAGTTGGAGCCTGTACCCGCGATGACCGGCACACGCCCGTCCGCGGCCTCGATGCAGGCTTTGATAAGGGATTTGTGTTCGCTTTCAGACAGGGTCGGCGTTTCACCCGTTGTCCCGCAAGGAACAAGCCCATGAGTCCCGCTGGCGATATGCCACTCGACAAGCTTCTGGAACGCGTCGACATCCACCTTGCCCTTGCGGAAGGGGGTGACGAGTGCGACGTAGGATCCTTTAAAGCGTGTCATGGCGGTTCTCCGGTTGCGCCCGTAATTTCGGGCATACCGGGCAAGAATATGTCATTTATGGGCAAATTGGCAAGCGTTTTGGGCATGGCGGTGCTGGCCGGAATGATCGGTTTTGCAGGCATTTCCGATGCCGCAACCACCCAGAATCAAAAGAAAACCGCGACAAAAACGGCGACAGCCAAACCGGCTGGCAAAAATGCACCAAAGAAGGCTGTGAAGAAGCAGGCGGCGAAAAAGCCTGTCGTGAAGGTGCCCGTCGCCTCCAGCATGGATGCCGACTGGCCGAAAACTTTCGCGCTGATCAAGAACCATTCCGACCCGATCGGGGCGAAGCTGATTACGTGGATTTACGTGACCGAAACGAATTTGCCGGTGGCGCCGCACCAGCTGATGGAATTTGTGCGCGCCAATCCCGACTGGCCGAAACTGCATGTCTTCCGCCGCAAGATCGAGGAAAATCTCGCGCGTGCGGGCAACTATGCCGAAACGGTGGCGTGGTTCCAGCAGAACCCGCCCACGACCTATGACGGCGAGAAAGGTTACATCGACGCGCTGATCCGCACAGGCAAGATAGCGGAAGCGCGCGTGGCGCTGGCGAAATTCTGGAAGCAGGCGGATCTCAACAAAAACCAGACGGCGGCCCTGGCGGGCGCATACAAAAGCGGCTTTGCGCCCCATGCCCATGCCGAACGGCTCGACCATTTGATCTGGGAGGGCAGATATTCCGAGGCTGAATACATGCTCGCCTTCGTTGCCCCCAGCCAGCGTGCGGCGGCGCAGGCGCGCATTGCGCTCGGCCGCATGGCGAAGAACGCGGATGTGCTGCTGGCCGCGGTGCCGGAAGCATACCAGAACGGCGAAGGGTTGTTGTTCGAACGTCTGCGCTGGCGCCGCCGCAAAAACATGGATGCGGGCGCGATGGAAATCGTGGCCGCCATGCCCGCGAAAACCGCGCGCCCCGATATGTGGTGGGGGGAGCTTGGCATCCTGTCCCGCCGCCGCATCGAAGCGGGCGATTATGCGGGCGCGTATAAAATCGCGGCCAAAAACCAGCTGACCGAAGGCATCGAATACGCAACCGCCGAATGGCTGATGGGCTGGCTGAAGCTGAATTACCTGAAAGATCCGGTAAAGGCCTATTACCACTTCGACACGATGTATAAAAAAGTGTCAACCGCGATCAGCCATTCGCGCGGGGCATACTGGGCGGCGCGCGCGGCGGAAAAAGGTTTCCCCGGCCAGCCGACCGCAATGGAATGGGAAAAAATCGCGGCGAAATTCCCGTCCACTTTCTACGGCCAGTTGAGCTACGAGAAAATTTACGGCCGCCCGACGCCCGCGACATTCAAGGAACCGGTCATTGCGGCGCCCGTCGAACAGGAATTCCAGCGCAGCGAGCTGGCGCGGGCCGTGCGGGTGCTGAACGGGCTTGGCCTTAAAAATATCCTCGACCCCTTCCTCGCCCGCATGATTGCGGATGCCAAGACACGCGACCAGTACAGCATGGTCGCCAAACTGGCGCGGGAGACGGAGCGTTATTACTACGCCGTGCAGGCGAACAAGGATTGCCAGCAGCAACTGGGGCAGTTCCTGTTTTATGAAGGCTACCCCACCCTGCCGCCGCTGCCGATGTCGCGGCCGGAAAAATCGCTGGTCCATGCGATCATCCACCGCGAGAGCATGTTCAACCCCAAGGCGCTGTCGCCCGTCGGCGCGCGCGGGCTGATGCAGCTGATGCCGGGCACGGCCAAGATGATGGCGAAGGCGACTAGCGAAGTTTACAACGTCGACAAGCTCACCGCCGACCCGCGCTATAACACGCTGCTGGGCGAGGCGTATCTGCAGGGCCTCGTCGATGATTACGGCGGGTTCTACCCCATGGCGATTGCGGCCTATAACGCTGGCCCGGGCCGCGTGCGCGAATGGAACGACCAGTTCGGCGACCCCCGCCGCGGGCAGATCGACGTGCTGGACTGGATCGAGCATATTCCGATTTATGAAACCCGCAATTACATCCAGCGGGTGATGGAATCCTATTACATCTACCGCCTGCGCTTCGGCGAAAACCCGCGCACGATTTACGATTTCCTGCCCAAGAATTGATGGCACGATAATTGCGAGGCTATCCCTGACCAACCATCAGGGAAACCGCCGCAAGCATGCCCGCCCCCATGACCATCGATGCGCCATTACCCGCCGGCATCACCGCCGCTGCGTTCAAGGAAGTGTTGGCGGGTGTTGCATACGATGATATTCCGCCGTTGCGGACAAGACTGCTCGACTTCCTTGGCGGCGAGGGGGTGGACAAGACATACGCAGGTATGGTCGCGCTGTCGGTGACCGAGGTGCTGACCAACCTTGCCAAGCACCCGCCGCGCAAGGCCTCGCATATCGAAATCCGGCTGCGGCTGCAGGGTAAAACCACGCTGGTCGATATCGCGGATGACAGCACGCCCTTCGCAGATTTCGATGCAAAATGCAAAACCGCCCTGTCGCGCCTTGATGCCGCGTCCTCGCTGGCGGAGAGCGGTTACGGCCTCGGCTTCATCCTGAAACAGCACCCGCAGGCAAGCTATACCCCTTGCGACAAAAGCCCCGACGGGCTGAACCATTTCCGCATCCGTGATGCGCGCGACGCCCCCGTGCCGAGAAAGAACCGGTTGTTTCTGGTCGATGACGACCCGATTGCGCTGAAGCGTCATGCGGAGATGCTGGAGGATTTATACGATATCACGACCTTCCTGAATCCGTTCGATGCGGTAAAGGCTTTCGATGGCGGGCGGCCTGAGCTTGTTGTGTCGGATTTGAATATGCCCGAAATGGATGGCACGGGATTGCGGCGCGCGCTGTCGGAATTAAAGGGCGGCAATACCACGCCGTTCATTTTCCTGAGTGCCGATCATGCCAGCGAACATGCCGATTACATCAGCGAGCTGGGCGTCGATGATTTCCTGACCAAGCCCGTCGCGCGCGAGCGGCTGCGCAATGTGGTGTCGCGCCTGATCACGCGCAGTTTACAGGTGCGGCAGGGGCTGGAGGGAAAATTCCAGCAGGAGCTGACCAATACGCTAAAGCCCGCCCTGCCCGACTGCTACGGCGGCTGGCGCATTGCGCTGGTGACAGAGGCGGCAGAGGCAGGTGGCGGCGATTTCACGCTGCATCATGAAACACCCACACATATGCTGTGCGTGCTGGCCGATGTGATGGGGCATGGCGAACAGGCGAAATTTTTCTCCTATGCCTATGCGGGTTACCTGCGCGGGCTGTTTCGCCTGCAGGCGGAGGCATCCGACCCCGCGCAGTTTTTAAAGGCATTGTCGAAGGCGATCGATGGCGACGCATTTTTGGAAAGCGTGCTGCTGACCTGCCAGAGCTTCCAGCTGTTCCCGAAGGGTGCCGCCTGCATCGCATCCGCCGGTCACCCCTCGCCGCTGATCTGCCGCGCCGACGGCGCGGAAACGGTCGCGGTCTCTGGCCCCCTGCCCGTGCTGGCGAGCGAGGCGGGATACACCATGAAATCGCTGCAACTGGACGAAGGCGAGAAAATCATTTTCGCGACGGACGGCTTCCTCGACGCGTTCGAGGGCGAACACCGCGCGGAACTGCTGAAACTGGCGGGGCAGGATGCGGAAAGCACGCCGCAGATACTGGCGCAAAACCTGTGGGCGGCCTATACCGCCCGCAAACCGCGGCTGAAAAACCACGACGACGCAACATTGATTATCGCAGGATATGGAGGCGGGATATGAGCATCAACAGCACATACGAGATAGAGAACCGCGAGAAATACGCGCTGATCTGCTTCAGCGGATTTGTCGATGCCAGCACGGTGGTGCAGGCGCGGCCGGTGCTGCAGCAACAGGTCCCCGCGACCGCCCGAAACTTCATCGTCGATCTTTCGGGTGCCGATTTCCTCGACAGTCACGGCGTGGGGCTGTTCGTGTCGCTGCTGAAACGCGCGCATGCCAATCGCGGCCATATCATCTTTGCGGGCGCAAGCGGCCAGCCGCTGTCGGTTTTGCAGATGGTGGGGTTCAACGGCGAACTGGTGCAGTATTTCGAAAGCATGGCAGCGGCGGAAAATTTTATCGGGAACGCCAAGTAACTCCGCCGGTTTGACGCATTTAAAAAGAGCTGGTAGATTAAACCCATGCCGATATTTTTGAGCAGGGCGATTTAATTCCGTGAATTTTCTACCCGTCCGCCCCGCGCCTCAACCGCGATTATTGCCGGACTCATTCTGATGCCAGACATTTTCCCCACCGATGACGATATCCGCCGCATGCTGGAGCGTCATGTTGACGTGGAGCGCAAGGCGGCAGGCGCTGTCGCGGGCATTATCCACGGCGACCGGCACAGCATCGTTGCGCATGGCGCTGCGGATGCCGCAAAAACGCTGGAAACGGATGCCGTGTTTGAAATCGCATCCGTCACCAAGGTTTTTACAGGATTGCTGCTGGCGGATATGGTGGAGCGCGCGGAGGTGGATTTTGACACAACCGTATGCGCCCTTCTGCCCGGCTTTTCAAAAAATACCCCGACCGGCGACGGCCCGCCGATAACGCTGCTGGATCTTGCCACGCATCATTCCGGCCTGCCGCGCCTGCCGGGCAACTTTGCGCCTGCCGACCGGCAAGACCCGTATCTCGACTATGACGCGGAAAAACTTTACGCCTTTCTTGCTTCTTATGTGCCGCCACCCGATGCCGGAACAAAATACGCTTATTCAAACCTCGGCGCGGGGCTTCTGGGGCATGCATTGGCGGTGCGCGCAGGCATGAGTTACGAGGAGCTGGTGCAGGCGGTTATCTTGCGTCCGCTTGGCATGGCAAGCACGTTTATCGCCATTCCCGCTGCGCAAGCCGGCAAAGTCGCGCAAGGCCACAATCAGGCTTTGGCCCCCGTCGGCGCATGGCACCACGGCAGCCTCGGCGGCTGCGGCGGGCTCCGATCCTCGGCAGGGGATTTGCTGAAATTTCTGGCCGCCTTTATCGATCCCCCTTCCAGCCCGCTGCATCATTCCATCGAACGCATGCTGGCCTGCCGCAAACCGACTGGGATCAAAGACCTCGAAATCGGCATGGGCTGGCATATCTCGCAAAAAAAAGGCCGCGACATCATCTGGCATAACGGCATGACCGGCGGTTTTGGCTCCTTCGCCGCTTTCGATCCCGCCACCAAAACGGGCGTGGCTGTGCTGGCAAATACCGAATGCGTGGTGGATGGGATCGGGATGAATATCCTGTGCCCGCCCTGACCAGATAAATCCGCCGGACGAAAACAGCCCACAACGCAAAAACGCCGGGAATAAATCCCGGCGTTTTTGAATTCAGCCTTCAGGGGCTGTTACTTGGTCGGCGTCTTGGGGGCGTCCTGTGCGGGGCCCGTGCGGCTCTGGGCGGGTGCGCCCGGAACGAATTGTTTTTGCTGCGAAGGGTTTTGACCCAGTTTAGCTTTCATGCTCGCCATAGCGTTTAATCCCTCTGGAAGACATCTGACCAATGTCGTTGATTGTATCTAAATACCGCCGCCTGTCAAAATCTTTCTGCTAACCGCTCGCAACTTCGGTTGTTTAGCCCTTTTTGCGGCTGCCGCTTTCACGCCACCACATGAACACGATACCAGCGAAAATAATCAATAAACTCAACCCGTTAGGTAGCAACGACAGGCTTTCGATGTTGTCAATCGTAAAGGCCTTGTTGCGCTTCAAACCGATCCAGTCATCGCCGCCCATGATATGGGCGGTGGTGGCAACTTCGCGCAGGTCGAAATCCCGATTCTCCTGAAACCAGACGATGCCGCCCTGCGATTGTTCGATGGCGGGTTTCAGTTTTTCCTCGGTCGTGTGGACGTCGGCGAATTCCTCGTTGCGCGCGGTGCCGACGACGACGAAGGCTTTCTTCACGCCGTTGTCGAAGCTGTAGATGCCATTGCCGTCGGCCTTCACGGTCGCCTTGATCCAGCCCGGTTCCTTGTCGACCATGGGGACGAGCGACTGCTTGCCGGACGGCTCGGTCATCATGACCTTGAGTTCCGTGGTCGAGAGGTCGCGCTGGGATACGACGATGGTATTCCCGCGCGCTTCGGCCTTGATGTAGTCGTCCTCCAGCTCCGGTTCCTTCATCAGCCAATGCGCGACGTTGCGCAAGAGGTCGGTATAGGGGCCGGACTGGCCGCTGAGGCCCTTGCCCCACAGCCAGACGTTATCGGAGGCCAGCACCGCCACGCGGCCCTCGCCCACTTTATCCAGCACCAGCAGCGGCGCGCCGTCGATACCGGTCAGCAGCGGCGTGGAGCGTTGCAGGCTTGCCTGCGCCTGCGCATACCACTGCCCCCATTTGCGTTCCTTGAACTGGCGCATCAGGTCTGCGGTGACGGGGTGTTTCGCGCCGAGCGCGGTGAGCGCAGGGCGGAACGGCAGGCGCGCGATGTTTTCGGCGCCGGTGGACAGCAGCGGCAGCTGGCTGTCGAGCGCGGCGGACAGGCTGCCCGTGATGCCGGACTGTTTCGCCTCTGCCGTGCCGAGCGCCATCAGGAACGCGCCGCCGCCGCGGATGTAATTGGCGGTGTTGTCGAAATAGGACGGCTGCATGACCATGTTATAGGCCTGATAGCGGTCGAAAATGATCAGGTCGAAATCCTTGATCTTCTTTTCGAACAATTCATCGACCGGAAAGACGATCAGCGACAGTTCGTGCTGCGGCGTGATGTCCATCGATTCAGGCGAGCGCAGGATCGTGAAATGCACAAGGTCGATCGCGGGGTCTGATTTCAGCAGGTTGCGCCATGCACGTTCGCCCATATGCGGCGAGCCTGATACCAGCAGCACGCGCAGGCGGTCGCGGATGCCGTTCACGATCACGGGGGCGTTGTTGTTGCCGGACGACAGCTCCCCCTCCTCCACCGGAATCACGAATTCGAAAATGTTCTGGCCGGGATGGCCGATGCCGAAGGTGAATTCGCGTTCTTCGCCGGGGATCAGCGACGATACCTGTTCGGTCTGCCCGTCCTGCTTCACGGTGACGGTCGAGGGGGCGGATGAACCGCCGCGGCCGAATTCTTCCAGTTTTACGCGTACGGTGATGTTTTCGCTCAACACGCCGTATTTGGGCGCGGCGACGATGGTGACCTTGCGGTCGAACTCTTTCTTGTTGCCGGTCAGCACGGCATGGAACGGGCCGAGGCGTGACAGCGCGCCCAGGTCTTTCGGCACGTCATGCACTTCGCCGTCGGTGATAAAGACGGTGCCCGCCACCTGCGCCATCGGGATGCTGGCCATGTTGTTGCGCAGCAGCGTGAACAGGTTGGTGCTCTCGCCGTTGCCGCCATCAGCGGATGATGACCGGATGATGATCGGCTCGATATTCTTTTCGCGTTTCAGCGCGGCCTCGACATAGGCCAGCGCCTCGTTCGCCACCTTGTCGCGGCCGCCCAGTTTCTGGCTGGGGCTGTCATCCAGCACGATGATGAATTTATCCGGCAGGCCCTGGCGGATTTCATTCAGGATCACGGGGTTCAGCAGCACGCCGATCAGGACAAAGAAAAACGCCGCGCGCCAGAAGAAATCGCGCATCTTGCGGAACACGACGAGGCCGAGCGCAAACAACCCCATCAGCGCGAGATAGATGTAATAGCCCTGCGGCAGGTATGGCGCCCATTCAAAGGTTGTCATTGGCGCTTCAACCTTTCAAGGATATAGGGCACATGCACCTGATCGGATTTGTAATTGCCGGTCAGCGACATCATCATGACGTTGACGCCGAAACGATAGGCCATTTCGCGCTGCATTTCGCCGCCGGGGGTCACGGGGAACCGCGTGCGGTCGTCATAGGATTGCGACCATGCCGCCGCCCAGTCGTTGCCGCCGATCAGCGCCGATGTAACGCCGTCGTTATCGGCGCTGGGTTCTTTTTCCGTCCACAGCGTGCCGCCCGCATAGGCGCCCGGGAATTCATCGAGCAGGTAGAATGTTTTGGTCAGGATATTGCCGCGCTCGACGGCTTTGAGTTCCGGCAGGCGGATGCCGCCCGTGACGTCGCGCAGTTGTTTTGTGCCGATGGTGGCGTTGGTGATGTTGCCCGACGGGTCGGCGAATTGCTGGTCGCGCGTGTCGAACAGGATCAGCCCGCCCTGCGCCATGTAATTCTGCACGTTGCGGGACGCAAGGCTGGAGAGCGGCGCCTGCGCCGGCGTCATCGGCCAGTAGAGCATGGGGTAGTAATACAGCATGTCGCCCGCAGGGTTCACGCCGCGCACGCCCTTGACCTTGATCGTCGTGCGCGAATTGATCGTGTTCATCAATCCGGTCAACCCGTTAAAGCTGACCATATCGACCGAGGCATCGCCCGTTTCGACATAGGCGAGGTAGATGTTGGAGGCGAGATCGATCGAGGTGAGTTCATCCTGCGCCTGTGCGGGGCTCGCGGTCACCAGCATCATAAACAGTGCAACCGCGCCCAGTTTGGCCGCGCGCACGGGGCGCGCAAACGCGCCGCGCATCCAGAGGGTCAGGGCGGTATCGATCAGCAGCAGCCACAGCGCCCATTTCAGGAAATCGGGCTTCAACCCGCGCTCGCCGGAGAGTTTATATTCCTGCATATCCGTGCCGGTCGGAATATCGCCCAGCGGCACCATTTCGGGTAGCGCGTCGCCAAGGTTGAAAACCTGGAATTGCTGTTCCGTGCCGTAAAGACCCGGCGGCGTGAAGGCCGAGGGCTCGAAGGCTTTTTTCGGGTCGAGGGACGAGATAATCGTTTTCGCGCCCGGTGTCTGCACGCGGCCGAAACCGTCCAGCACCATAAACGGCGTCAGCAGCGCCTGTGCCTTGTAATCGCTGATGCCTGTCGAGAGCGAGATCATGCGCTGCAGCGCAGAGACGTAAAGGCCGGAATAGCAGAAATTCGACCAGTCGGTGCCGGCGGTGGTGTGGACAAGGACGATCACGCCCTTGCCGACGGGGCCGCCGGTGAGCAGCGGCGTGCCGTCTTCCAGTTGCAGCCATGTATGCTCGAAAGTTTCGGGCGTGGGGTCGGCCAGCACCTGACGCGTCACGAAAACGTCTTCGGGAATTTCAAGGCCGGTCAGCGGGCTGGCATCGGGGATGTTGGTGGCAAGGCGCACGGGCTTTTCCCATGTCATCGCGCCTTCCAGCGCGCGCAGGCCGAAACGCAGGCGCACGGGCAGCAGGGGATCGTCGGGGTTCGCGGCAAGGTTGGGGCCTGCGAAGCGGATCAGGAAACCACCCTGCTCCACCCATTTCAGCAGGTCGACGCGCTCGATCGATGTCAGCGCTGCGGTATCGGGCCAGATGATGGCGGAGAGGGATTTGGGCAGCAGCTTGTCAACGTCATCCACTTCGGTCGCGCCCGTCGCAAGGGCGCGTTTGAGGTAATAGACTTCGTTCAGGAAACTGTCGCGGTCGCGATGCGCGACATCGGCGACGATGCCGACGGGGCGTTGCTGCCACTGGGAGTCGGTCAGGTAGGTGGCGGAGGCCATCGGCGTGCGCTGCAACCCGATGCGCGATACCTTGCTGCGCATTTCATTCAACACATCCCATTTGACTTCTGTGACGCGCTTGCCGGGCGGGAAATCGACCTTGATGTTATCGAGCACGCTGCCGTCATGCGCATAGGCGGCGAGCAGCTGCGTATCGTTGCCCATCGTCGGGTTCAGGCGTTCGATGCTCAAGGAAAGCTGGCCCGGCTTGACGGCGGTCTTGCGCAGGATATAGGGGCTGTTGACGGTGTCGTCCTTCACCAGCGTCAGGCGGCCGCCCTTGCGCAGCGCGTCCATCAGCGCGCGGCCGTTCATGGTCTGGGTGGTCGTGCCGTCGCTCAGGAAAATGGTATGCGAAATTTTGTGCTTGGTAATGACTTCGTCGGCGATTGCCGCCGCGCCTTTGTGGTCGGCGGGCCACGGCATGGGCTTCAGGTGTTCAGCCCAGCCTTGCGCCTCGCCCTCTTCCATCGGGCCGATGCTGTGCAGTTTGCCGTCGCCTTCGTCGGTCGCGGTCGGCAGGAAGATAACGGGACGCTCGGAGCGGCGGATCTGCGACAGGAATTCGCGCAGCTTTTCCTGACGCGCGCTCCAGTTGGCGGCAGATGCCCAACCGTTATCGACCACAACCAGCACATTGCCGCCGGAGCCGGGCAGGCCAGCAGAGAGTTTCATGATGGGTTCGGCGAGCGCGAAGATGAAGCAGGCGACGATCAATGATCTCAGCACCAGCAGCCACCACGGCGTATGCGCGGGCGTGCGGACTTCGGTGCGCAAATCCTGCAACAGGAAGAATGCGGGAAATTTCACGACCTTGGGGCGCGGCGGCATGACGCGCAAAATCCACCACAGCACCGGAATGCCCGCGAGTGCCGCGAGCAGATAGGGTGCAAGGAATGTCAGGCCGCCGAGGGAGAACATTTACGTCTTCCCCTTTTTGGCCGACAGGTCGTCGTACAGGCGCGTCATCACGGTTTCGGGTTTTTCGGCGGTGCTGGTATGCAGGAATTTCCAGCCGAGCGCGCGCGCGGAGAGTTTCAGCTTTTCCTGATGGTCGAGGAAGCGTTTGGCGTATTCATCGGCAATCGCCTCGACCTGCGGCACATCGATCGCGGGGCCGCCGGAAGCCTCGATATCGTAAAATTTCATGCGGCCCTTGAACGGCAGCGTTTTTTCGGACGGGTCGTAAACCTGAATGAGGCTACCGCTGACGCCGCGCAAGGCGAGTTTCTGGCAGAAGGCCATCAATTGCGGGATGGGGTAATAGAAATCGCTGATGATGACGACTTCAGACCGTGACGCAATCGGGCGGCCGGTTTCGGCCAGCTGTGTCTGCGTGGGCAGATATTCAAACAAGCGCTGCACCGCGTTGTAATGCGTCTGCGGCCCCAGCGTGGTGCCGAGCAGGCTGACCTGTTCGCCGCCGTTCAGCGTAACGAGCGCAAGGCCGAGCAGCAGGATTTCGGCGAATTCTTTCTTCGTCGGCAGGTTTTTATAGCCGCGGTAATTCATGGATTCCGACGCGTCGCGGTAGAGCCACATCGTCTGTGACGCTTCCCATTCCATCTGGCGCACATAGGCGTCGCCGCGCTTGGCGGATTGACGCCAGTCGATATCGCGGCGCTGGTCGCCCGGCTGGTACTTGCGGAACTGCCAGAAGCTTTCGCCCTGCCCTACACGCCGTCTGCCATGCACACCCTTCATAAAGGTATGCGCCACCTTCTCCGCCTCCAGCAGCAGCCCCGGCAGTTTCCCTGCAAGGCGTTCCGCTTCGGCGAGGATATGGTGGTCTTTCCTGCTCATGCCGCAGTGTCTTTCGGCGCGGGGTCTTTCTTCGGCTCGTCTTTTTTCGCGTCGCGCACCAATACGGCGGCGAAGAAGCCGTCTGTATCGTGCTGCGCGGGCGTGAGTTTCAGGTAATCGGTCACGCCCTTGATGTCGACGATGTCTTTTGCGGGTTTCAATTTGAAATCGGGATGCGCGGCAAGGAACGCTTCGATCTGATGTTCATTTTCTTCGGGCAGCAGCGAACAGGTCGCGTAAACAAAACGCCCGCCCGGCTTCACCATGCGGAACGCGGAGTCGATGATGTTTTTCTGCAGCGGCACCAGCGTCGAAATGCCGGGGCCCAGCATGCGCCAGCGTTTATCGGGATCGCGACGCCATGTGCCGACGCCCGTGCAGGGCGCATCGACCAGCACCAAATCAAAATGGCCTTCGTGACGCTTCACATACTTGTCGCGCTCCGACGTCAATTCGCGGGTTTCGATGTTGTGCAGCCCTGCGCGGCGGAAACGTTCCTTGGCGCGGTTCAAACGTCCGCCCAGCACGTCCATCGCCACGATGCGGCCCTTGTTCGCCATCGATGCGCCGAGCGCCAGCGTCTTGCCGCCTGCGCCCGCGCAGAAATCGACAACCTGCTCGCCCGGTTTCGCCTGCGCAATCGCGGCCACCATCTGCGAGCCTTCGTCCTGAATTTCGATCAGCCCGTTTTTATACAGTTCATGCTGCGAAATCGGCGGGCGGTTCAATACGCGGATCGACAGCGGGGAAATTTTTCCCGCATAAGCCTCCAGCCCGTCGCGTTTCAGCTCCGCCAGAATTTCATCGCGCGACGCCTTGATCGCGTTCACGCGCAGATCGAGCGGCGCGGGCGTCATCATCGCCTTCAACTCGGATTCCATGCGGTCGCCCAGCGCGCTTTGCAGCAGCGGGTATGCCCATTCGGGGCATTCCAGCCGTTCACGATCCGGCATTTCCGGCACTTCCAGCGATTTGCCCATCAGGTCGCGCACAAGGTCACGTTCCGGCTTGGTCATTTCCAGCGGCGCGTATTGCCCGCCGGAGAACATTTCGTTCGCGGCCTTGGCGTCCAGTTCATGGCCCAAAATCAGGTCGGCGATGGTAAGCGTGCGCGCATCGACCTGCGCGCCGAATTTCTTGATCCACCACGACAGGCGGTGATATTCGCGCATCACGCGGAAGAAGCGCAGGTTGATCGCGCCCCTGTCTTTCGACCCGATGAAGCGGCGGTTGCGGAAATAGGCTGATGCGACGGTGTCGGCGGGTTTCGGTTCCGCCAATACTTCGTTCAGGACTTCGATAACAGCCTGTACGCGTGCGGCTGGTGTCATGGTGATGGTCGCCTTTTATAAAATTATTTCGCCCGCACGAATTCGGCAAGTTCGCGTAAAGACCGCAAATCTTTCGCGCCCGTATAGGCCATGGCGGTGCGCAAGCCGGTCACCAGCTGGTTGACCATATGCGTGACGGAACCGCGATAGGGCACGGAGGTATCAACCGGATCCTTGTCGATGCGATAGGGATCGACGATCTGCGTGGTATGCGACGGGCGGTGCTGCGCCTTTGCCTGCGGGTTGACGACCTTGTAGGCATGGCCCGCCTGAAACACCACTTCGCCGGGCGCTTCGTCGGTGCCCGCGAACAGGTGGCTCATGACCGCGCTTTCGGCGCCCGCCGCCAACGCCTTCGCCAATGCGCCCGCATCCATGATGCCGCCATCGACGAGGACGGGAATATCCTGCATTTCGCATTGTTCGACAACCGCGAGAACCGCGGAGAATTGCGGAACGCCGATGCCGAGCGTGCCGCGGATGATCGCACCGGTGGATGAACCCATGCCGACCTTGATCGCATCCGCGCCCGCATCGATCAGGCTGCGTGCGGCGTTCGCGGTCGCCACGTTGCCGGCCACGATCTGCACTTCGCTCGACCTTTGCTGACGGATGCGGCTGACGGTCTGCGCGACGTCCTTGGTATGCGCATGCGCGACGTCGATGAACACGACGTCCAGCCCCGCATCGGTCATGGCGGCGGCGCGGTCGATAGCGTCCTTGCCGATCGATACGGCGGCACCGACACGCAACCGGCCCAACTGGTCGCGCGCGGCCAGCGGATAGCGGGAGAGTTTTTCGATGTCCTTGACGGTGATCAAACCGACGCAGCGGCCCTGATCATCGACGACGACGAGTTTTTCGATGCGTTTTTCGTGCAGCAGCTGCTTGATATAGGCCTTGTCGGGCTTGCCCTTGACGGTCACGACGTCTTTGGTCATCAGTTCCGACACAGGCTTGGCGTAATCCTCGAAAAACCGCAGGTCGCGGCCGGTGATGATGCCGGCGACTTTCTGCGTCGCCTGTTCGATCACGGGCAGGCCGGAAATTTTGTAGGTGGTCATGAGGTCAAGCGCCTCGGCCACGCTTGATTCAGGCGAAATGGTGATGGGGTTCTGGACGATATCGCCCTCGGCGCGCTTCACGCGGCGCACCTCCTCCACCTGTTTGCCGAGCGGCATGTTGTCATGGATCACGCCGATGCCGCCCAGTTGCGCGATCATGATGGCCATCGCGCCTTCGGTCACGTTGTCGGATCCGGCGGCGACGAGCGGGATGTTAAGCTCGATTGTTTTCGTCAGGCGCGTTTTAAGGGAGACGTCAGCCGGCTTCACATTCGTTTCGCCCGGCAGCAGCAGCACGTCGTCGAAATTCAGCTGCTCTTTGACTGTCGTGTTTCTTTTCATATTGAACCCCTTGAACCCGCGAATGCGGAACGCCGTTTTGAGGTTCGATTTTAGCCCCTAAAGCCCATAGCCACAACATACATTTCGGCTGAATCCGAACGGCTGGCATGGGGTTTCACATGCTTGACCTTGGTGAAATCTTTTTTGAGCTGTTTAAGTAAAGTCTCGGACGATCCGCCCTGAAAAACCTTGCACAGGAAGATGCCGCCGGGGACGAGAATTTCCTGCGCGAATTCATACGCGGCCTCGGCCAGCATCATGATGCGGATATGGTCGGTTTCGCGGTGGCCCATGGTGGGCGGCGCCATGTCGGACATCACCACATCGGCCTTGCCGCCGACGGCGGTTGTCAGGCGCTCGGGGGCGTCGTTATCCATAAAGTCCATCTTGAAGAAGATCGCCTCCGCAACGGGCTTCATGTCGAGGTAGTCGATGGCGACAACCTTGCCGCCTGTGGTCTTGGGCTTCACGATTTCACAGGCGACTTGCGTCCACCCGCCGGGCGCCGCGCCCAGATCGATCACGCGCATCCCCGCCTTGAACAAATTCAGGTCGTCATGCATCTGCTGGATTTTATACGCGGCACGGCTGTGGAAACCGTCCGACTTCGCCTGCGCCACATACGGGTCGTTCAACTGCCGCTCCAGCCAGCGCGAGGACGAAATGCTGCGCTTCGCCCGCGTCTTCACACGGATCTTCTTCTGCGCGCCGCGCGGGTTGCGGGGTTTGGAGGGGGGCTTTTTGTCGGTCATTTTCTGGCTCGCTTATTCATCTTCGTTATCTTCTTCGAAACCTATCGGGGTGTCTTTGTGGCCGGGCACTATCGCCAAATGAAGGTAAAAAACGATAGACAGGACGAAAGGTATATATACCAGCCTCAGCATATCTTTATCCAAGTAGAAAAAGATAGCATAGGAATTGGCAGAAACGAGAATTACGGCCAAAATTCCCCATATTTTTAGCAAAACCGTCCGTCGGTTCAGCCCCAGCTCGATATCCAGTATCCTTGCATATGTGATGTAGAACATGAAGCCTTGCGCTGCCAACGTTAGGATAAGCTGCATAATAGGGTGTTTTTTAGCAATGGCTATAAGCCCCAGCGTAATGACCTGAATAAGAAGCGTATCCTTTAAAAACCGCAACCTGCCGTATGGCCGGATTTCTTTTAAAAGAAGCTTGAAAAGCTTGATCACAATTTAATCCTGATCATCATTGCTTCTGTTTTGCTCAGATTTGAAAATCCCCGCCTGCTCTTCTCGCTCTGCCGAGATCGCTTTGTCGCCCCGTTTGAAAAGCAAATAGATATGCAGCCCTATAATTCCGGCTGCTGGTGGCAACAGCCACAGCAAATGAAGCTTGTAATTTGTATCGATCGGATAAAACGTAAGGTAGTAATTAGCAACCGCAAGCACCCCAACAATCCCCAGCCACAGCTGCACTAATCGGGAATTTTTTCGTTGCGCCTTCTCGATATCAAGCACGCGCGCGTACACGAACACAAAGATAAAAGGAAGTGAGCCTAAGTAGACGAGCAATTGAGCGGCAGGCACATTTCCACTAATTTTCTTAAGAAAATAGGAACACAAACTGATAATGAAAATAGCTCTAAAAAATTGCTTTCTACCGATGGGCTCTACTTCACTAAGATAAAGGGTAATGAACTTGAACAAAATATCTCTCAGTCCATCGCGTTGATGTATTCTTTCAGCTTGTCGTACAGTCGGTAGTGTTCCCGCACGATAATAGCAGCTTTCTTGTCCTTATTGCCATCTTTCGGGAGCGCCATTTTGAGCTTGGTGGCGGCGGTGTAATCGCGGATGAGGTAGTATAATTCCTCGTTAAACGCCTGTATTTCGGACTCTAGCTCGACCGTGCCTTTCACATGCGCGTCATGCACCTGCAGCAAATGGCCGGCGAAAAACCACAGGATATGTTCCCAGTCTTCGAAGTCTTTTTCATTGGCTGGCATGGCTTGGCTCCATATCGTTCGTTTTTCAGTATATTTGAAACCGGTAAACGAATTATTCCCGCCATTTTGTCATCCTGAGCGCCGCGAAGGATCTCCCTTGCCTGCCGCAGATAAGGGGGATCCTTCGCGGCGCTCAGGATGACAAAAGAAATTGTAAATTATTGATTTATTTGCCTTTTATCATTTTACTTAATGATTGACTTATCCATAAAACATTTTATACTGCGAGACAAATCACACAGTAAAAAAAGTTACGAGGAGCGCACAATGGTTGAATGGACACCCAAGACTGAACAACTCATCCGCGACGTCAGCGATTTCGTGGACAAGCAATTCCGCACGGTTCTCGACCCCGAAATCGGCGTGACATCCACCATCGCCCGCCTCTTCAACGCGAAATCGACCGGCGAGCACCTGTTCAAGCGCGCGATCAACGAGCTGGAAATCGACCTGAACGCAGATCCCGAACACAGCCTGAAAAAAGTCATCGACCTTGCCGAAGCGAATGGCAGCGATGCAGCCGACAAGCTGAAACGCGCAGCCCCCGTCGCAAAACAGCTGGCGGAAGAATTCGGCTTTGGTCCCGATACGAAAATGGGCAAGCTGCAGCAGCTGTCCACGCTGAATAAAATCAAGAAAAAAGGCATCAAATACTAAGATTGCCACGGAGTATAAAACGCCCGCCCCGATATTTCAGGGGCGGGCGTTTTTACGTTTACGTTCCGTTAACCATCACGGCCTACACTCGGCCAGTATAATTCTGTTATGGCCTGTTACGGGGATCACGATGGACGACACCGCAAAGAAACTGACGCTCGACCTGCTGCGCGCCTGGGCTGAATCGAAAGACGATGCCAGCGCCGTGATACTGGGCGGCCGCGCCTACACGCCGGCGGAATATGTGAGCGCGGTCGAAAAGGATACGCCGTTCGGCAATGCATATTGCGCGTTCATGGAGGCGGCGGCGAAACAGGCGAAACGGCCGCTGGATGAATTCCTGAAAGACGCCATCCGCCCGCAACCCGCGCCGAAGATCAATTTCACGAAGCTGCTGGGTTAAGCGTCAGCAGCACAAGATTGCCGTCAAACGAAAACGACACTTCCCTGCCCTCTTCCTGCGAAGCGGCGGCGATGGCGCGCATTTCGGTCTTACCTTCGGGCAGCGTGTAATAGGCGGCGTGGTTGCGGAACGAGACCAGCGTGCGGCCGTCGCGTTCCACGATTTTGCGAACGATGTCTTTTGCCTCCACCATCAACCCGGCTCCTTTTTTAGTGCGGGTTGTGCCTCGGCGGATTTTGCGGGCGCGGCGGGATCGTTCGTGCGCAGGTATTCATCCTGCAGCAGTTTTTCCCATTGCTTGCGCAAGGGGCTTTCGAAGCGTTCGCTTTCCTTCACGTATTGCAGGGGCAGGAATTCCATCATGTCATCATTGGCGAGATCGTCGGTCTTGCGGCTGGTGCGGTTCCACGGCGTGTAATCGCCGTTGTGCCCGCGCGGCGCGCGACCTGCCTCTGCGAATTCGAGATTATAATGCGGCGCGCCCATCGCCTTGCCCCATTGCTGCAGCGTCACGGGGCCGTTGAACATCGACGGATCGAAAACAAGGTCGACGATCTTGCCGTCCGGCATCTCGACAGGCAACCCGGGAGCGACATGCGCCCACCATGTGATTTCTTTGCCGTTTGAAAGTTTGACGAGCAAATCGCCGCCATCGGGTTCGAACGCCCATGCCTTTTTCGGCGTCAGGCCCATGTCATACATCTGCCGCACCATCAGATGCGCGCGCGCAAAACATCCTTCATCGGGGAAGCCGAAGGCGACGTTGCCCATCGCCGCAATCTCGTCGAAAATTTCCAGCGCGCGGTCAAAACGCACAGGCTTGGGTTCCATCTTCGGAAAGATGTTCCCGCGCTGGCCCGTGCCGAGCATATAGTCGGCGGCCTTGAAAAATGCTTCACCTAAACCCATGCGCGTATTATAGCAAAGCGCCGTTAAAAGCGCATTAAACTATAAATCCCTGAAATTTCAGATTTTTTCGCGGCGCAGTTCCCATGTGACGGTCGTGGGGCCGCCTTCGGTCTGTCCGCCCAGCACGATCTGCTGGGTGCGGCGGGGGGTTTCGCCCTCGCCCGCATAGACGCTTTCCTCGAGCGAAAGCACCGCGCCCTGCGATTTGAAACGCCAGCCCATGCCGCTGCGCGCGCGCAACAGAACTTCCTGACCATCATTGATCAGCGACGCCTGAATGTTCGGATGCAAATGGAAACGCGCGTGGAATTCGGTGCCGGATTTGCCGAGCAGCTGTTCTTCGCCCAGCAGCACATCGCCCTGATCGTGCAGGCGCACGCAGCGGCGGTGGATAAGGCCGTTGCGCGGCATATAACCGTTATGGCTTGCCTCCAGCATCGCGATATCGTCGTCTTCCTGACGCTTGTGGCGGATATCGGGGCGGCTTTGCAGCAAGCCGTTTTCATCGAACTGGCAGGAATTGCGGTGGTCGGCGGTGACGGTCGAATGCGCGGCGGTGGAGCGTAAAATCTCGCGCCATTTTCCCGCGATTTCCGAGGTGCCGCAGTTCACGAACACGCGGTCCTTGCCAAAGGAATATTCAAAGCTCAGCAACCCCGCATGGGCGCGGTCGGCATAGCGCGACATGAGCGGCTGCCCCACATCCATGATGAGCGCAGCGCGGCCGAGCGTGATTTTTTCGTAGCCGCAATGCGGCAGCGACTTCATCGCCTTGCCGCGCGCGCCGGAATGCATCAGCGTTGAATCGCAAATACCGGCGAGGCCTTCCTGCGCGCCGTTGAAATGCGCGAGCGCGCCGTCGCCATGGCGGAAGAATTTGACAGCAGGCGCGATACGGTCGATGGCATGCTGCACTTCGGCAGGCATTTCAACCTTCGCAGCGGTCAGCGCTGTGCGCAGGTCGACCAGTATCTGCAAAAATTCAAACGTCGATTGCGGGTTGCGCGAGATATGCCCGCCATCGGCCAGCAGCTGTTCTTTAATTTGAACCAAGATGCCTTTAAACGCCTGTTCCAGACGCGCTTCGCCTTCATCAAGGCAGAGGCCGGAATAGGCAAGACCTTTCAGCGCGCGCATCAGCGGAATGCCGTTCAGCCCGCCGGGCAGCGATTTTTGCAAATGCTTCGCCTGACGCAGCAGCCCTGCGAAATATTCATGGCGGAAATCATCGCCCGCCGAACCGCAGAAGAAACCGTGGAAAGAAATCCAGTTGGCGATGCGCACGCCCGTGATATCGGGGCGCCATGCAACATCATGCGGTTTTTGATAGCGCGACAGCCAGTTCGCCACCATTTCGCGCGCCATGCGACGCGCGCGGTCGCCACCGGCAGATCGCAAATCGCGCAGCCATTCGAAACCGTGCAGTTCCGCCATCCATTCGGGGCGCGCGTTTTCAGGCTCCCACGACAGCGCGTTTTTCTCGATCGATTGTCCCGCGAAACGGAAGATGCCGGCGATGATATCGCGGCCTTTCTGGGCGTCGCCGCCCCAGGGATCGGGCGGCACAACGCGAAGATGGTCCGGAATGCGCTGGGGCAAAGCGAAGCCCGCCAGCGGATTGCCAAGTGACAGCATCTGCAGAGGACGAATCCCCTTGAAACTGAGTCCTTCAGTCAAAAACATCGTCGAATCCCCTTTGCGCCGGGACCCCTCCCGGACACAACTCCCCTAAAACCGTTGTACTTTTTTTATTGACCGCGCAGTCGCTTGATAGCTTCCGCGTAGTCCTTTTCCTTGAAGACCGCCGTCCCCGCCACAAGCACGTCGGCCCCTGCGCCGATCACCTGTTTTGCGGTTTCCGCGTTAACCCCGCCGTCGACTTCCAGATCGATGTCGCGCCCGGTCGCAGTGATGCGTTCGCGCACGGCCCGTATCTTGTCGAGCAGCGGAATAAATTTTTGCCCCCCGAAGCCGGGATTGACCGTCATGATCAGCACGAGGTCCAGTTCCGGCAGCAGATGATCCAGCACGCTGACCGGCGTCGACGGGTTGAGCGAGATGCCCGCCTTTTTGCCGAAAGACTTGATCAGCTGGATGGTGCGGTGCGGATGCGCGCCCGCTTCGGGATGGAAGGTAATAATGTCGGCGCCCGCTTTCGCGAAGCCCTCGATAAACGGATCGACCGGTTCGATCATCAGGTGAACGTCGAAGGTCTTGGCGGTCGTTTTCCGTAAGGATTCAAGCACCACCGGCCCGAAAGTAATGTTCGGCACAAAGTGGCCATCCATCACATCAAGGTGGATATAATCCGCGCCAGCCGCATCAACGGCTTTGATTTCCTCGCCTAACCGGGAGAAATCTGCGGACAAAACTGAAGGTGCAATGCGAACCCGTTGACTCATATGCCTTTTATAGCAGCTGCCTACGAATCGGGCAATTTAAAAATTTGATTCCGGTAAAATTAGACGATATGGAATCTGCAGCAGCCAAAAGGATTTACCCATGCAACGCATTCCCGAGCCCGAATTGATGGAAGATATGGCGCAGGCCGAGGCCTATGACCGCGCCGATTTTTCGGCGGCGCACAGCGCGCGCGTGGAATTATTTGCGCAGCGTTACGCGCGCGATGTGACGGGCAGCGTGCTGGATCTGGGTTGCGGGTCGGGCGATATTCTTGAACGCTTCGCGAAGAAATTTCCTGACGCGCAATTCGTCGGTGTCGATGGATCATTCGCGATGCTGGAATTATCACGCCGCCGCATGATGCGCGCGGAAATATCCGAACGCATGGATTTTGTCGAAGCGCTGATACCCTCGAAAGACATTCCGCTGGAGGATTACGAGGTGGTGATGAGCCACAGCCTGCTGCACCAGTTGCACCAGCCCGAAGTATTGTGGCGCACGATTGCCGATGTCGCGCCGAAAGGCAGTTTTATTTTCGTGGGCGATTTGCGCAGACCGCAGAGCGCGGAAGAGGCGCAGGCGATTGTCGATCGCCTGTCACCGAATGAACCGGAAGTGTTGCGGACGGATTTTTTCAATTCGCTATGCGCGGCGTTTACGAAGGAAGAAATTGAAAAGCAGTTGAAGGATGCGGGGCTTGAATTGCGCGTGGAGGAAGTCGGCGAAATTCACATCGTTATTCACGGCACCAAAAAATAAAAAAACTGCCATTCACGCGAGATGACAGTTTTTAAAAATATAACGGGGCAAAGCCGGTCATCCGCGGCTTTGCCCCGTTACATGAAAGGCAGCCTTAGTAGATCGCGTCAATCGACGCGTCGGTCAGGCCGCTTTTTTTCAAATCTTCGGTGCGGATTTGCGCCGCGCGGAGTTCGTCCTGCGCTTGCAGTTCTTTTTTGATCTGGTCCTGACGCATCTGGTCCTTGCGGATCATGTCCTGACGGATCGCTTCTTGGTTCACTTGTTCTTGCATGTTGTCGACCATCTGTTTTCTCCAAATTTTCTTGTTATTTCATTGCCGGTCGCATGGCATACGCCTGCGGGCCGCGGTTGTTCCGGCGGAATTAAGAGAATTTTAAAGATTCAACGATTTTAAGGGCTTAAACTTTCACAAATCGCGCGATGTAAAACCCGTCGATGCCGCCCTGCCCCGCCCAATGCTGGGGCAGGCAGCGCAGCTCGCCCAGCGGCGTGATCATTTCCGCGATGCCGGGCAGGTCTTTTTCGGTGATGGGCATGGGTTGCAGACCGAACTGTTTGCGCAAGGCCCATGCGCCCTGATTTTCGCCTTCGGTTTTTTGCAGCGAACAGGTGCAGTAAATCAGCACCCCGCCCGGTTTCAGCATAAAGGCCGCGTTTTCCAGCAGACGTTTTTGCAGCGCCGCCAGTTTTTCTTCGTCCTTCGGTTCTTTCAGCCACAACACATCGGGCTGGTGGCGGATCGTGCCGGTTGCGGTGCAGGGCGCATCGAGCAGCACGGCATCGACCAGTTCGGCCGGTTGCCACACCGCGCCATCGGCGACGACGGTTTCAATTTTTAAATTGAGGCGTTCCATGTTTTCGGTCAGGCGGCGCACGCGTTCCGCCGAACGGTCGACCGCAATCACGGTTGCGCCCATCGCGGCCAGCTGCGCGGTTTTGCCGCCGGGTGCGGCGCAAAGGTCGATAACGGTTTTGCCCTTTAAATCGCCGAACAGTTTCGCAGGGATCGCGGCGGCGGCGTTCTGGATCCACCATGCGCCTTCGACGAAGCCCGGCAGGTCGGGAATAAATCCGCCGCCCTCACGGCGCAATGATCCTGTCGGCAGCTGCAACGCCTCCAGCTTCTGCGCCCATTCGTCGGGATTGGCCTTGACCGTAAAATCAATCGCACCTTCGCCGAGGTTGGCGGCAGCGATGTCGAGCGCCGTTTCGACGCCGAAATCGGCCATCCATGCGTTCCACAGCCATTCGGGCGTGTTCAGGCGTCCGGCTTCGCGGTCGGGCAGCATGGGGATTTCCTCGCGCGTCAACCGGCGCATCACGGCATTCACCAGCGATTTGTGATGCACGATATTCTCCGCCTCCGCCAGTTCGACCGAGGTATTGACGGCGGCATGGGCGGGCGTTTTCAAATAGAGGTATTGCGCGATGCCAAGGCGGAAGACGTTGATCAGCTGCGGCGGCTTCAGCGTCGCAATCGGGTCGCGCAGCAGTTTTTCAAGGATGCTGTCCATTTCGCGCGCGCGTTTCAGCACCAGCGACACCAGCAGGCGCACAAACGCCTTGTCCCTGCCCTGCAGCGTTTCCAGCGTGCTGGATTGCAACAGCGCCTCGTCGAGGTTTTTATTTTTGTAAAAAATCTCGTTCAGGATGCGGTAGGCCGCCTGCCGTGCCGGCAGCCCGCTATCGTCCCAGAGTGTCGTGCCTTCGGTAAAGCCCATGTTTATTGTGTCCTGAACTGGCAAATGGTTTCCGCGCGGATGCTGGCAGCGGATTCAGGCTGCGGCACCATTTGGTAAACCGTGATTTGATTGGGTTTGCGCACGACGGGGAAGCTGTCGGCGATATACTGCACCATGTCGGATGCCTGCAATGCGTTAAAGGCGGTCGCGAGCGCCGTGCCGTCCTTCATGAACAGCAGCGGGTTGAGGGGGATGCGGTTATTGCCGACATTCCGGCGCAGATAAACGCGGTTCGGTTTATACGCGTTGAAAAAATTGACGGAGGTTTGCTGCACGAAATAGTTTCTATCGTATTCCAGACCCTTGCGCATGAACTGGCCGAAATGCGCGCGATCGTCCATCGCAAACATACCGTTGCTCAGCTGCTTGTCCCAGACCATCGGGAACACGTTGTTGCGCCCCGCGGGCAATATCGCCCCCGGATGCCCGCGGCGCAGGCGCAGCGGCTGGGCAAGTTCATGGTCGGGATCGTAAGTCAGCAGCATCGGACGGAACCGGATGGCATCCAGCAGGTTGCCGCAAATTTCCTTGCGCGTATTGACCGTCATATATATGTCCGGCCCCGCCGCGTGTGCGGGGGCAGCGATAGTCATGACGGAGATCAGGATAGCGGCGGCGAAGATCCTCATTATTATTACTTCTTCTTCGCCTTTTTCTTGCCGGCTTCCGCCTTGGCCAAGTCCTCGATCGCGCAAGCCTGATAGATAATGAATGTGTAAAGTGTGCGCATGAAATCGGGGTCAATTCCATATTTCAGGCCGTTCGTGGCGGCGCGTTCGCGCACCTGCGTCACGCGGTCGCCGAGGAACGCCGGAATATCGTGCTTTATCTTGACCTTGGCCACCCTTTTGACCACGCCGAACCGCTTGCCCAGCAGTTTCAGGATCTGGTCGTCAAGTTTATCGATTTCCTTGCGGAAGGGGGCGAGGAGGATTTTTGTGGTGTCGGGATTGCTTTTTTTCATTCTAAATCTCTGTTAAACATACGTTTATAATAACAGTCTAGCATCATCAAAGACGATTACAAAGGGCGGCCCATGCAGCAGCTTTTCCGGGTGTTTTTTATCTGTGTCCTGTTCCTGACGCCGAGCCTTGCGCAGGCCAAGACCTTCAATGCCGATACCTTCACGCTCGAAAACGGGCTGCAGGTCGTCGTGATCGAAAACCACCGCGCGCCCGTTGTGACGCATATGGTCTGGTACAAATTCGGCGCGGCGGATGAAAAACAGGGCGAAAGCGGCGTGGCGCATTTCCTAGAACACCTGTTGTTCAAGGGCACGGCAAAAGTGCCGGACGGCCAGTTTTCAAACAGCGTGAAAAGAATGGGCGGCGTCGACAACGCCTTCACCAGCCACGATTACACCGCCTACTACCAGAACGTGCCGCGCGCGAGCCTTGCAAAAGTGATGGAGATGGAGGCAGACCGCATGGGCAACCTGCTGTTGCGCGAAGAACAGATCGCATCCGAACGCGAAGTGATTATCGAGGAACGCCGCCAGCGCATCGACAATACCCCGCAGGCGAAATTTCAGGAACAGCTGATGAGCGCCCTGTTCGTCAACCACCCCTATTCCACGCCCATCATCGGCTGGCTGCATGAAATGAAGGAACTGACCCGCGACGAGGTGCTGTCCTATTACAATACTTGGTACGCGCCCAATAACGCCATCGTGGTCGTTTCGGGCGACGTGACGGCGGCGGAACTGAAACCGCTGGCGGAAAAATACTATGGCCCGCTCGCCGTGCGCGAAGTACCGCGCCGCGAACGCGCCCGCCCCGCCCCCATCGTGGCGGAACACCAGATCATCATGCAGGACCCGCGCATCGGCCAGCCGGTCGCCATGAAAAACTACCGCGTGCCGCATGGCAGCGAAGCGATGGAGGTGCTGGCGCAGATTCTGGGCGGCACATCGACCTCGCGCCTTTACCGCGCGCTTGTGATCGACCAGAAAATCGCGGTCAGCGCGGGCGCCGATTACGACGCCATCGCGATGGACGACACCACCTTCACCCTCTATGCCAGCCCGGCCCCCGGCAGCAATATCCAGCAGGTGCAGGCCTCGATCGACAAGGAAATCCGCTTGCTGATCGCCAAGGGCGTGACGCTGGAGGAATTGAACGGCGCGAAAAACCGTCTGGAGGCGAGCTTCACCTATTACCGCGACAGCCTGCAGGGTCCTGCGACGCTGTTCGGCCGTGTGCTGGCCAGCGGCATGAATATCGACTGGGTTGAAAACCGCGTCGACCGCATCCGTAAACTGACCATCGACGATATCAATGACGCCATCGACGCCGTGTTCGAAACCAGCGACCTGCCCGTAACGGGCGTGCTGCTGCCGCAGATAAAACCCGCACCGGCGGGCGACAAGGGAGAAAAGAAATGATCCGTATTCTTCCCGTTATTTTCGCATTCCTGATGCTCGCCTCCCCCGCCTTCGCCGCGAAGGACAAGATTTTGGATGTGCAGGTGTTGAAATCACCGTCCGGCGTCGAGGCGTGGCTGGTCGAAGACCATTCCGTGCCCGTCATTTCCGTGAACTTCTCCTTCGAAGGCGGGCTTGCCTTCGACCCCGAGGACAAGGCCGGCGTCGGCCGCCTCGTCTCCATCCTGCTGGATGAGGGTGCGGAGAAAATGAAGAGCCAGGAATTCCAGACCAAGCTGTCGGACAACGCGATCAGCATGTCCTTCACCGCCGGACGCGACGCCTTTTACGGCAGCCTGCAAACGCTGTCGAAGAACAAGGATCTTGCCTTCGACCTGCTGCGCATGTCGCTGAACTCGCCCCGCTTCGATCAGGACGCGGTTGACCGCATGAAGGCCGCGAACGTATCCGAGATACAGGAAAACATGGGCGAGCCCGGCTGGCTGGTCGCGCGCACCTTTAACGGCATGCTGTTCGAGGGGCATTATTATTCCCGCCCCGGCTTCGGCAACCTCGAGAGCATGTCGACCATCACGCGCAAGGACCTGCTGGCATTCGTGAAGGAACAATTCGGCCGCAACGTGCTGAAAGTGGCCGTCGCTGGCGACATCACGCCCGACGAAGTGAAAACGACCATCGACAAAATCTTCGGCACGCTGCCCGAAAAGGCCGCGACTGTGGAACTGCCCGCAACCACCCCCGGCTATCCCGGCAAGACGATCCTGCTGCCGCTCGACGCGCCGCAGACATATATCATTGCCGGCGGCCAGGGCATCAGCCGCACCGACAAAGACTGGCATGCCAGCGTCATCATGAACTACATCCTTGGCGGCGGCAGTTTCAACGCGCGGCTGATGAAGGAAATCCGCGAGAAGCGCGGCCTTACCTATGGCGTTTACAGCTCCATCACCAATATGCGCAGCGCCGATATCATTCAGGCCAATATGTCGGCCAGCAATGAAAAGGTGGAGGAAGCCGTGCGCCTGCTGAAAGAGTCATGGGCGGAAATGGCCAAGGACGGCCCGACGGCGGAGGAACTGGCGGATGCGAAATCGTACCTGACCGGATCGCTGCTGCTGCAGCTGACCTCGACCAGCGATATTTCAGGCGCGCTGAACGATATCCAGCGTGACGGCCTCGGCCCCGATTATATCAACCAGCGCAATGCCGAAATCAACGCGGTCAGCATGTCGGACGCGAAACGCGTCTCGGCGAAAGTGCTGCAGGCCGATAAACTTGCGATCATCCTCGTCGGCAAGCCGAAGAACATGAATGTCGACATCCTGCTCGACCGCCCGCCCGGCATGGACGAGCCGAAAGCCGACAAGCAATGAAGGATACCGCGAACCTTAAAAACTGGCAGCAGTTGAAGCAGCACCGCGAGAGCCTGCGCGGCAAGACGCTGAAAAGCCTGTTCGCGAATGATGCCGAACGCTTCATGAAAATGTCGTTCCAACTGCCCGGCATGCTGGTCGATTTTTCCAAGAACTTCGCCAATGACCTGACGCTGGCACTGCTGGCAAGCCTCGCATCGGAGGCCGGCATCGAAACCGCGCGCGCCGAAATGCTGCGCGGCACGAAGATCAATTCGACCGAAAGCCGCGCCGTGCTGCACACCGCCCTGCGCGCGCCCAAGGGCAAGGCCGTCAATATGGACGGCAAGAACGTGGTGACCGAAATCCACGCGACGCTCGACGCCATGCGCAAATTCACCGATGCCGTGCGCGACGGAAAATGGCGCGGGCAGAGCGGCGACGAAATCACAGATATCGTCAATATCGGCATCGGCGGGTCGAGCCTTGGGCCGCAGCTTGTCACGCAAGCCCTCGCCCCGTTCCACCATAAGCGCCTGACCGCGCATTTCGTGGCGAATGTGGAGGCGTCGGACCTCGCGCGCACGCTCGCGAAACTATCGCCCGAAACGACGCTGTTTATCGTGGCGTCCAAGACATTCACCACCGCCGAAACGATGCAGAACGCGCATATCGCGCGCGAATGGCTGCTATCGCATTACAAGGACGAGGCGGCGGTTGCGAAACATTTCGTGGCGGCATCGACGAACACCGAAGCCGTGCAGAAATTCGGCATCGAACCCGAAAACATGTTCCCCTTCTGGGATTGGGTCGGCGGGCGTTACAGCGTCTGGTCGGCAATCGGCCTGTCGGTCATGCTGATGATCGGCGCGGAAAAATTCGGCGAGTTCCTTGCGGGCGCGCATGCGATGGACGAGCATTTCAAGACCGCCCCCATCGAACAGAACATTCCCGTGCAGATGGCGCTGCTGGGCGTCTGGTACCGCAATTTCATGGATTATCCCGCCTATGCGGTGATCCCCTATAACGCCTGCCTCGGCCGCCTGTCCGCCTTCCTGCAGCAGCTGGATATGGAGAGCAACGGCAAGGGCGTGACGCGCGCAGGCACGCCTGTGACGACGCCGACCGGCCCGATGGTGTTCGGCGAACCGGGCACGGATTCACAGCACAGCTTTTTCCAATGGCTCCATCAGGGCACCAGCACCGTGCCGGTCGATTTCATCGCCGCCGTGAAAACGCCCTATGGCAACCGCGACCAGCAGACCATGCTGCTCGCCAATATGTTCGCGCAATCCGAAGCGCTGATGACCGGCAAGGAAAACACCGCCGAGCCGCACCGCAATTTCACGGGCAGCCGCCCGTCGACCACCATCCTGCTGGACGAGCTGAACCCCCGCACGCTCGGCATGCTGCTGGCGATGTACGAGCACAAAGTTTTTGTGCAGGGCATCATTTGGGGCATCAATAGTTTCGACCAGTGGGGCGTGGAGCTTGGCAAAGTATTGGCCAAGACGCTGGAATCCGAAATCAAGGCGGGCAAACCGGGCGCGCATGACGGCTCGACGCTCGGTCTTCTGGAATATATCTCGCGCAAGAAAATTTGAAGATTTTGGAAAAACAACTTCGTTTGCCTTCAGTTCTGTAATCCGGAATAATCACCGTTATCCAATATCGTGATTTTTTCAGGAGATAACCGTGAACATACGGCGCTCGATCCGTTCCCTTGCGAATAAAGTATTCGGCAAGCCCGCCAACGACAACAACAGCCTGCAATTCAGCGTTTCCGAAAAGGAAAACAAGCGCGCCTTGGACGCGCCGATGGACAACACCGTTGAAAATCTGCATGGCCGCATGGTGTCGGACCCGTTCCGCCCGCTGGAAAATCTCGACGCGCCTGAAACGGCGGCGTGGCTTGCGAAACAGAACGCGCAATTCCAGTCCTATATCGCGGGTTCCGACAAAAGCATCGATGGCGCAAAACGGTTCATGACCGACGCGCTCAATTACGACGGCGAGAGCCTGCCCGGCAAATACGGCCAAGTTTATTTCCGCACGTTCCAGAAGGCACTCGCCGCGCAAGGCGTTGTGCAGGTCGGTGCCAGCGTCGACGGTCCGTGGGAAACCATCCTCGACCCCAATACGCTGTCGAAAGACGGCACGGTTGCCCTGAGTGGCTGGAGCCCGAGCGCGGATGGCAAGAAGATCGTCTATTTCACGTCCGAAGCCGGCAGCGACGCGCAGACGCTGTTCATCTATGACGTCGAAAAACGCGAAACGATGAAGGACAAGATTGAAAACTGCCGCTTCACCAGCGTGCTGTGGGACAAAGGGTCGAGCGCAAGCTTCCAGTACACCTACCCCAGCCACGACGGCACCCGCCGCAAGATCATCAAGCACCACAAAATCGGCGACGAAGTGGCGAATGATAAAAAAGTATTTGAATCCGCGCTGGAGGACAGCTTCGTTTCCCCCTCCCGCCTGCTGTCATCCAAATATGAATGGATCTGGCATTCGGTCGGCACCGATAAAAACTCCGGCCTGTATTTCCGCCCTTATGGCAGCAATGATGAATTCAAGGAATTGCTGCCGCCCAAGCAAACCACCATCGTGCCGATCACCGAATACGAAGACGGCACCATTCTGGCCCTCACCACCAAGGACGCGCCGCATGGCAAGCTGGTGAAGTTTGACCCGCGCGACCCTGCGCCTGAAAAATGGGTGACGGTGCTGCCCGAGCATAAAGACGACATTCTCGACAGCGCGATGGTGCATAAGGGCAAGCTGTTCGGGTTCTATTCGCATGACACCGCCGATGCGGTCCGCGTTTATACGCCGGAAGGCCAGCATTTGCACGACATGCCCCTGCCCGTGCAGAGCGTGGCGGGCTTTGGCCGCATCCTGCCCAGCGACGACAAGTTCACGATGAAAATCTCGGGCTTCAAATCCGCTGGCGATGTTTATTCCTATGACATCGAAAAAAACGAACTGGAATTCGTGAAAAAAGGCAAAGCGCCGTTCGACCTGAACGACTGCATTGTGGAACGCATCTATGCGACGTCGAAAGACGGCACGAAGGTGCCGATGACGGTCATCCGCCATCCCGATACGCCGATGGACGGATCGGCCGCGACCAAGCTGTACGGTTACGGCGGCTTTAACATTCCGCTCGGGCCCGGTTTTTCCTCGGGCGTGGCGCATTTCGTGCGCTCCGGCGGCATCTATGTGCAGTCGAACCTGCGCGGCGGTGGTGAATTCGGAGAAGACTGGTACAACGGCGGCCGTGGCGCGACCAAGCAAAACGTGTTCGATGATTTCATCGCCTGCGCGGAACATCTTATTAAAGAAAACTACACCTCCGCCAAACGCCTTGTCATCAATGGCGGCAGCAATGGCGGCTTGCTCACCTCCGCCACCATGCTGCAACGCCCTGAACTGTTCGGCGCGGTGATTACGGAGGTCGCGGTAACGGATATGTTCCGTTTCCACCTCGGCACCTATGGATCGTCATGGAAATCGGATTACGGCGATCCCGGCATCAAGGCAGATTTCAACACCGCGGCTAAATATTCCCCGCTGCATAACGTCAAGCCCGGCGCGAAATATCCGCCGCACCTGATCAAAACCGGCGACCATGACGACCGGGTGCTGCCGTGGCACTCGTTCAAGCTGGCCGCGACGCTGCAGGCGAAATCGGACAAGCATAACGAGACGCTGATGCGCGTCGAAGGCCGTGCGGGCCATGGCGCAGGCATGCCGACGGAAAAAATCATCCAGGGCTATGCCGAAACCTTCGCCTTCATCGAAAAGGCGATCGGCCCCGTCAACAACGCCGAATACAAGGCGAAGCTGGCGGCGGAGAAAAAGAAAACCTTCACCCTGCCCTGTCCGTGGAAAAAGAAAGCGGCATGACCGATATCATTTTCTACGATACCGAATTCACGACATGGGAAGGCGCGCTCGACCGTGACTGGTCGGGCCCGAACGAATACCGTGAAATGGTGCAGATCGGCGCGATCCGGTTTGATCTTGATACGCTCGAGGAAAAGGAAGAATTCCTTGTCCTTATCAAGCCCGTGAAAAATCCCGTTGTGTCGGATTTCTTCACGGTGCTGACGGGCATCACGAATGCGGAAGTGACCAAGGACGGATTATCTTTCCCCGACGCCTATGCCAAATTCATCGCCTTCACCGAAGGCGACCCGACATCCTGCTATGGCTGGGACGCAAAGGTGATGCGCGAAAATTTGGGCTTCAACAACATGCCCGCAACGGAATCGGAATTCGACAGCCACAATATCGGCCCGTGGTTTTTCGACGTCGGCGCATCCTATGGCATCGTCAAGGGCAAGACCAATTCCGGCAAGCTGGCGGCAACTTTGGGCGCGCCTATGTCATCGATTCAGGAACACAACGCCCTGCATGACGCCCGTTCGATTGCAGCGGCATATCGTTTCCTGCTGCAAAAAGGCGCAAAAAGCCCGTTCTGAGATCGCATTGACATAACCGACCGTTCGGCTATGCTTCTCTTATCCAACAGCCAAGGCAACCATGAGCATTTTTTCGCGCAAATCGAAAGAGGATGTGAAGAAACAGGAGCGGGAGAAAATCCTGCAATACCTGAAAACCGCGTCTGCCGATGGCAACGAGATGCAGGTTTATGCGCAGCTGATGAACCTTGTTTCGGGCCATCATCTGGGCGCGACGGAAGCCCCTTATATCATCAACGGCACGATCGAAGCCTCGGCCCGCCGCGACTGGCAGAACGGCATCGGCATGGCGATCTATTGCCTGAATTCGATGGATGAACCGTCGGTCAAGGAAATGCTGCTGTCGAAAACATTGTCGTTGATCGGGCGTGCAGACCGCAACAACCTGCGCCAGATGGCAAGCGTCGCCATGGCGGCGCAGCTGGTCGTCACCCGCGCGCCCGCCGGCAGCGACATCCGCAAGGCCGGCATGGCCGAATGGAACGCCGCCGTCGATATCCTCGCCACGAAAAAGGAAGGCCTCAATTTTGCCTTCGCTGCCGCCAGCAACGCCGCGCTGGGCCGCGACGCGCCGGACGACCTTGCGCGCATCGCGCTCGACAAATGGGAAAAAGCCGTCATGGAAACCGCCAGGACGAGCAAGAGCGACGCCTTCAACGAAGTGTCACGCGTGACCAGGATGTATTACGAATTCGGCGCGCGCGGCGGAATGTTCCGCGACCGGGCGATGGAAACCATCTACAAAATCGCAAAAATCCGTCCGAAGTGAAAATTACTCGTCGTTCATCCGCAGTGCCGCGATAAACGCGGATTGCGGAATTTCGACGTTGCCGTGCTGACGCATCTTCTTCTTGCCCTCTTTTTGCTTGTCGAGGAGCTTGCGTTTGCGGCTGATATCGCCGCCATAGCATTTTGCCGTGACGTCCTTGCGCAGGGCGGAGATGTCTTCACGCGCGACGATCTTGCCGCCGATGGATGCCTGCACCGCGATCTTGAACAGCTGGCGCGGGATCAGGTCTTTCAGGCGTTCGCACAGCTGGCGGCCACGGCGTTCGGCCTGGCTGCGGTGGACGATCATCGACAGCGCGTCCAGCGGATCGCCGTTGACGAGGATATTGAGGCGCGTCAATTCGCCTTCTTCGAAACCGTCCAGCACATAATCCATCGACGCATAACCGCGGGAGATTGATTTCAGGCGGTCATAGAAATCGAACACGACTTCGTTGAGCGGCAGGCGGTAAATCGCCATCGCGCGCGAACCAACCCAAGTCAATTCAACCTGCACGCCACGGCGTTCCTGACAGAGCGTCAGGATGGAGCCGAGATATTCGTCGGGCACGAAGATGGTCGCCTTGATCCACGGCTCTTCGATCTTCGCGATACGCACGACATCCGGCATGTCGGCGGGGTTGTAGAGTTCCATGTCTTCGCCATTGGTCATATGGATGCGATAGACGACGGAGGGCGCGGTCGGGATGAGGTCGAGGTTATATTCGCGCTGCAAACGCTCCTGAATGATTTCAAGGTGCAGCAGGCCAAGGAAGCCGCAACGGAAACCCATGCCAAGCGCGGTCGAGTTTTCGGCTTCGTGGTGCAGCGACGCATCGTTCAGGGCAAGCTTGCCAAGGCTGTCGCGCAGTTTTTCGAATTCGCTCGAGTCCACGGGGAACAGCGAGCAGAAGACCATGGGAACGGAGGGTTTGAAACCCGGCAGGCGTTCGGCGCAGGGGTTGCGGTCGTTGGTGATGGTATCACCGATTTTCGTCTCGCCGATGTTCTTGATGCCGCAGGTGACGAAACCGATTTCGCCGGGCTTCAGCTCGCCGGTCAAAACGTGCTTGGGCGTGAACACGCCCACGCGGTCGGCTTCGTATGCCGCGCCATTGCTCATGAAACGCAGCTTGTCCTTGATCTTCAGCGTGCCTTCGACAACGCGCAGCAGGACAACGACGCCCAGATAAGCGTCGTACCAGCTATCCACCAGCAGCGCCTTCAGGATCGCGGCGGCGTCGCCCTTCGGCGGCGGCAGGCGTGTCACAATCGCCTCCAGCAGATCATCGATGCCGATGCCGGATTTGGCGGAGGTCAGCACGGCGTTGGACGCGTCGATGCCGATCACATCCTCGATCTGCGTTTTCACGCGCTCGGGCTCGGCTGCGGGCAAATCAATTTTGTTGATGACGGGAATGATTTCGAGGTTGTTGTCGATCGCCTGATAAACGTTGGCGAGGGTCTGCGCTTCCACGCCTTGCGATGCGTCAACCACCAGCAGCGCGCCTTCACAGGCGGCCAGCGAGCGTGAAACTTCATACGCGAAATCGACGTGGCCGGGCGTGTCCATCAGGTTCAGCTGATATGTCTCGCCGTCCTTCGCCTTGTACATAAGGCGAACGGTCTGTGCCTTGATGGTGATCCCGCGTTCGCGTTCGATCTCCATGTTGTCGAGGATCTGTTCCTTCATCTCGCGTGCCTCCAACCCGCCGCAACGCTGGATGATGCGGTCAGCAAGGGTTGACTTGCCATGGTCGATATGGGCAATAATCGAGAAGTTCCGGATGTGCTTGTGTTCTGTCATAATTCTTTCGTCTTTACGGTCGATGGCGCACAATAAAGCCTTGTTTTAATTGGTGCAATGATGAAATACCGCTTCTCCCCTGCCGTTTTTATTTTCCTTATTACTGTTTCCTGCTTCGGCATGGCAGGAACGGCGCGCGCCGAAGATCCCATTCCTGAAAAAATCCAGCGTAACTGGGCGGCGCCCGATTGCGGCAAATACGACGAAGCCCTTGTCTTAAGCCGCTTTTTTTACTTCCGTTCCACAAAAAAGGACATGACCCTGCTGCCCGCCGAACTAGACGGGCAGATGGGCGACTACTGGCAGCTGAAGCTGGGCAGCGACATCGCCCCTGTGCGGCTGGAGGAAGACGGCGTCTTAAAAATCGGCGCGCCGAACGCGAATAGCAAGAAATCGCAGAAATGGGACGGCCTCACCCTCGACAGTACCGAGGAATATATGGGCTGCTCCGCCACGCCCAAACTGGTGCCGAAACTGATGGTGCGCCTGATGCGCTTCATCGACCGCGTGAAACTGCAATGCACCGTGTCGGTCACGAATGAGTGCGCGGGCGTGCTGTTCAAGATGGCGGACGAAGACAGCAACAAGAAACTGGTGAAAAAAGAAATCCAGCGCGCGGTCGCCTCCACCATCATCTTCGCCGAACTCGCCGAGAGACAGACGGTGAGCGACAAGCAATCCCTCGACCTCATCAAGAAATCACAGGCCGATGGCGCCCTGATCGCCGATGAATTGCTGAAAACGTATGACAAGGACAATTCCAAAAGCCTCGATTACAACGAACTGATGGAAGACTTCCACGCGCCAGCATTGCCGATCGTGAAAGAGACGCTGACGAAAGCGGGCGCGATACTGCCGTCGTTCAAGGTGATTGCGATGGGGTTGGATTGATGTCGCGCGAAGAGTCATCCCGAACGAAGTGAGGGATCTTTGCAGGTTGGGAAGATCCCTCACTTCGTTCGGGATGACCGTTTAGGATTTCTGCGCACCTGCTGCCCGTTTTAATCGATCATTGATTGCAATCCCCAGCCCCACTTGCGGAATATCCATCACGGCGATGCCGGTGAAGTTTCCGGCGTCGAGTTGGTGGAGCATGGAGAATAAATTGGCGGCGGCGGTGTTGAGGTCGCCGGTTTCGCTGAGGTTCATGATGGCACCGGCGGGCAGGTCGCGGGCGGCACCGCCGCCGCGGATGCCCATGAAGCGGGTGGAGCCAAACGCCAGCAGCGCCTCGCCGGGCGCAACATCGACGGCCTTCAGCCGCAGCGGCGTTTTGGGGGCGTAGTGTTTCAGCAATTGTCCGGGTGATTTTGGCGCGTCGTTCACGGCCTCGAATTCCACCTCGATCTTTTCACCCAGCTGCATTTCAATGTCTTCGCGCGTGACGCCGCCGGGGCGGAGCATGACGGGGATATCGCCCGTCAAATCCAGCACGGTGGATTCCAGACCGACAGCAGCCTTGCCGCCCGCCAGTATCAATCCGGCGCGGTCGCCGAGGCTTTGCGCCACATGCTGCGGCGTGGTGGGGCTGAGACTGCCCGAGGCATTCGCGCTGGGTGCGGCGATAGGGCGGCCGAGGGCGGCGATCAAAGCGCGGGCGACAGGATGCACGGGCGCGCGCACGGCCTGCGACGGCAACCCCGCGCTGGTCAGGAGCGACAATCCGGCATCGGAGCGGCGCGGCAAAATCAATGTCAGCGCCCCCGGCCAGAACAGCGATGCCAGCAATGATGCGCGGGTGTTGAAGGTGACGATTTTCTCCGCATCCGTTTTGTCGTTCACATGGACGATGACGGGGTTGAAACTGGGGCGGCCCTTGGCCTCGAATATTTTCGCGACCGCCGCATCATTCGTCGCATCCGCGCCAAGGCCGTAAACCGTTTCGGTGGGGAACGCGACCAGCTCGCCCGCGCGCAGGCGCTCGGCGGCGATCTTGATGTTTTCTTCGGTGGGGTTCAGGATTTCAGGCATCGCAAATGAATATCACGCCGCATCCGCCACATGATTGAGCTTGCCGCCCACCATCGGTTGCGGGACGCCCGTGGTTTTCGGGAAGCTGATCGGCAGGCCGCGATAGCTGCGCACCGCCATATACGCAAACGCCTCTGCCTCGATCGCGTCGCCGTTCAGCCCGATATCATCGATCGAAATAACCGGAACGCCGAGTTTTTCGCGCAGCATTTTCATGATGGTGGCGTTCAGACGTCCGCCGCCAGCGACAATCCATTCCTTCGGTTTTTCGGGCAGGAAGAACAGCGCGTTATCAACCGCGCCGGCGGTGAAGGCGGCAAGCGTCGCCGCGCCGTCCTCGACCGACAGGTCTTTCCATGCCGCCGAAACGAACGCATTGCGGTCGAGCGACTTCGGCGGTTTCTCGCAAAAGAATTTATGGTTCAGCAATTCGCGCAAAATAGGTTCGTTCACTTTGCCGCGCGCGGCGGTCGCGCCGTTTTCGTCGTGTTTCTGTCCCGTTTTTTGCAGCATCCAGTCGTCGATCAGCGCATTGCCGGGGCCGGTATCGAAAGCGATGACTTCACGGCCGACATAGGTGACATTCGCAACGCCGCCGATATTGAGGAACGCGAGCGGCTCGGGCCGTCCAGCCGCGATGGCCTGATGGTAAACGGGAACCAGCGGTGCGCCCTGCCCGCCTGCCTGCACATCGGCGGTGCGGAAATCATTGACGACCGGAATGCCAGTGAGCTGCGCAAGCAACGCGCCGTCGCCCAGCTGGCAGGTCCATTTTTTTTCAGGATCATGGGCAACGGTCTGGCCGTGGAAACCGATCAGGTTTACATCCGCCGCCTTCATGTTGTGCTGTTTTAAAAGCGCCTTCACGACATCGGCCTGCGCGACCGTAATTTCGCGCTCCACATCGCGGGTCATGGCGACTTTATCCTGCGTGATGTTCAGCACGGCGCGGATTTTCTGGCGCAACGCGTCGTCATAGGGAACGGTCAAGAAACCAAGGCGCGCGATATGCTGCTCGCCATCCGTTTCGATCAGGGCGGCGTCGATGCCGTCCAGTGAAGTGCCGCTCATCAGGCCGATAACATGAAATTTTTCCATGCCTCAAGAATGCCCCTGCAAAAACGCCCTGTAAACGATTATTTAGCTGCGCGATCCGCGACAAATTAAAACCGGCGTTTGTAGCCGCCACGGGGGCGCGAGGAACGGGGTTCTTCCTTTATAGACGCTTGCGGCGAGGTGCCGCCGAATGCCTTGGAAATCTTCTCGATTTCCTCCGCCAGGCGGCAATAGGCGAGGCCCTGTTCGGCAATCGCCGCGCTGCCGGGACGGTCGGGGAAATAGCCGCTCATGTCTTCCCGCACCTGCGCTGCGGATTTCAGCTTGTCGGAGAGGTTGTCCAGCTGGTCGGTCGTGTAGTAGGACGGGACGGTCGCTTCGGTCAAATTCGCGACGAACGCGTCACCCAGCTGGCGCAGCACGCGCGTGGTGTTTTCCAGCGTGTAAACGCCGTCATTCGACTTGAAATCCTGCCGCATGAACGTATCGAACACGCCCGCCATGCTTTCCAGCAATTCCGCGCGTTCCAGCGCGGAATTGGCGGCGAAGCGCATCATATAGCCGAATTCACGCGCCAGTTTTTCGCCCGCCGCGAGAAAGCGCGAGAAGGTGCTGCAGTCTTCAATGCCGGATGCCGCGTCATTGAAGTCGCGGATAATATCCGGCTGGTTGCGTCTGTCACGGGTTTCGGCCATGTGGCTCTTGCGTTTTTTTGGGGTTTAACAGTCTGTCTTTATACACTTTTCAGTTTTATTATGTCAATGCAAAACCGCGCTGCGCCGACATAAGATATTGAATTATTAAGATAAAAATGAAATTATGGCAGCCATATCAAAGGTGGGGAAATAATGCGCTCGGAATTCGTCAAGGTTATGCAGGAACGCGGGTTTTTGCACCAATGCACCGATATCGATGGCTTGGACAAAAAACTGACCCAAGGCATCGTCACCTGCTACACCGGCTATGACGCGACCGCGAAGAGTTTGCATGTGGGCAGCCTCTTGTCGATCATGATGATGCGCTGGTTCCAGAAACTGGGGCACAAGCCGATCGTCTTGATGGGCGGCGGCACGACCAAGGTCGGCGATCCGTCGGGCAAGGATGAAAGCCGCAAGATTTTGACCGAGCAGGATATCGCCGACAATATCGCGGGCATCGAAAAGGTCTTCGCGAAATTCGTGAAGTTCGGGTCGGGCGCGACCGACGCCGTGATGGTCAACAACGCCGAATGGCTCGACCGCATCAACTACATCGAATTCCTGCGCGATTACGGGCGGCATTTCACGATCAATAAAATGCTGACCTTTGACAGCGTGAAAACGCGGCTGGAGCGTGAACAGCCCCTCACCTTCCTTGAATTCAATTACATGATTTTGCAGGCCTATGATTTCGTCGAACTCAGCCGCAAATATAACTGCACGCTGCAATTCGGCGGATCAGACCAGTGGGGCAATATCGTGAACGGCATCGAATTGGGCCGCCGCACGGATCATGCAGAATTATACGGCTTCACCACGCCGCTGCTGACGACCGCATCGGGCGCGAAGATGGGCAAATCGGCCTCGGGCGCGGTATGGCTGAATTCCGACATGCTAAGCGCGTACGACTACTACCAGTTCTGGCGCAACACCGAAGACGCCGATGTGGGCCGCATGCTGAAATACTATACCGAACTGCCGATGGACGAGATCGCGCGGATCGAGGCGCTGAAGGGCGTTGAAATCAACGAAGCGAAAAAGATTCTGGCGCTGGAAGCAACCCGCATGTGCCATGGCGACAAGGCCGCGACGGACGCCGCCGAAACCGCCCGCAAGACGTTCGAGGAAGGCGCATCCGCCGAGGGCCTGCCCCGCATCGCATTGCCGCGCGCAAAGCTGGAGGAAGGCATCCCCGTTTTTGTGCTGTTCAAGGAAGCAGGCCTCGCCACCTCCGGCGGTGAAGCCCGCCGCCTGATCGCCGGCGGCGGCGCGCGCGTGAACGACGAAAGGGTCGAAAGCGACACCCGCGTCATCACCCTCGCCGACCTCAACGCCGAAAAAGCAATCAAGCTGTCGGCGGGGAAGAAGAAGCATGCGCTGGTGGTTGTTGAATAACCAACGCCGACGCCAATAAAAAAAGCCCCGGTTATGCCGGGGCTTTTTTTATTCTATCGAAGAAGTCTTAAACCGCTTCCGTTTCCTTCACGCGCGGGCGGAGGAAGCTCTGGTCAAGATCCTCCATCGCGCCTTCGGGAATGCTCGGCTGCTGCGCGCCGGGCTGGGCGACGTTGGGCTGCTCGACCGACATTTCGGGCGGCTGTTCGTCCGTGCCCTGCACCGGTTGCTGGTGCTGCGGCTGCGGGTTGTACTTGTTATACTCTTCGGTCATTTCGTTAATCATGCGCTGGTAATGTTCGGCATGCTGCAGGTAGCTTTCCGCCAGCACCCGGTCGCCCGACGACATCGCGTCGCGCGCCAGCGTGGTGTATTTTTCGTTGATCTGGAATGCGGTGCCGCGAATGCGTACTTCGGGCCCGTTGCTGTCGAAGGTTTGCATGCGGGGGTTGACGCGACCGCGGCCACCGCCGTTGTTCCCGCCGCCGCTGCTGTGGTGGTTTCCGCCACCGCCGGCATTGTGCGTCGTATGACCACCGCCGCCGCTGCCATTATTCGGGCGGCCGCGGAATCGTCTTCCGTTGTTATTGTTATTGTGTCTCATGCGGTTTTTTTCACTTCGCTAAAAATTGGTCCCAAGTTCCCCGGCTCAAATGGCCGATCCCCTATGCTGCCTGCCCTTTTATCTGGGACACCACTTTTATGCAGGAGCAATACGCTATGTTAGCTTATGTGCGATTCTCTTGGGAAGCGGAATTTGTAAAAGCCGTTCAAATTCAGGGCATTCTCGCCACAACGGCACGATCGCTTCCAGCCAAATCGGTAAGGGTTTGTATCACAGTGACGCCGGAAAGCGCAAGGATCGATTTGACCGCTTCGGCTTGGCGATGGCCGATTTCCAGCACCACCAGCCCGCCCTTTTTCAACGTGCGGGGCAGTAGTGCTGCGATGCTGCGATAGCACTCCAGACCATCGTCACCGCCGACCAATGCGGTCATCGGATCGTATTGCGTGACCTCCGGTTCCAGCCCCGCAATTTCCTCCGGCGCGATATAGGGCGGGTTCGAAATCACAAGGTCATAGGGCTGCGTCGATTGCCAGTCGTTCCAGTCGATCGCAAGGAACGACGCGCGCGCATCAAGCTTCAGCGCCACCGCATTCTCGTGCGCGGTTGCCGCCGCTTCTTCACTGATATCAATGCCAAGGCCGGATGCGTTCGGATATTCCTGCAGCAGCGACAGCAGCAGGCAGCCCGTACCCGTGCCGAGGTCGAGGATGGTGGCGGGCGGCACATCGGCATATTTCAGCGCGGCCTCGATCAGTGTTTCGGAATCCGGCCTTGGATCAAGCGTTTGCGGCGAGAGTTTAAATTCCGACTTCCAGAACCCGCGCGTGCCGATAATCCGCGATACCGGCTCTCGAAGCGCGCGGCGGGCGATCATGGCATCCAGAGTTTTTACTTCAGCATCGGTCAGTACACGATTCAAACTACTGACAAATTTCGCATGCGATATGCCGAGCGCATATTGCATGAGCAGCCGGATATCGGTTTCGGGGTTTTCGATGTTGGATGCTGCGAGTTTGTCGCTCGCGCTCGCCATATATTCTTTCAGCGCGACTGACATCAATGCGCCTGCTGGCAATTCGCCCAGTTCAGCCTGTCCATATAATAGAACGAAGCGAGCGAGACGACGGCCAGAAACACGGCAATGCCAAAGGCCAGCCACTTCGCCCATTTATCAAAAAACGCGCGGTTGTTTTCATAGAATTCGGCGGAGTGGCGTTTGACGATGTCGGCTTTTTCCACCTTCAGGACCACCAGATATATCCATGCAGGCTGCAACATCGCCAGCCACAAGACGCCCGCGAGGATGTAGGAATAGACGAACCACATGGCGGGCGTGCAGGACGAATAGAAATCAACCGCCATGAATGCGGCATAAACAATTATCATAACCACCAAGGGCAAGATGACCGCTGCATTCAAGACGAAGTGCTTCAGCGGAATATTGACCTGTTTGGCAGCGTATTCCTTTTGCCTGTTCTCGAAAATGAACGTCGGCAGCAGCAAAGCGATAAAGGAAAGAACCCACAAAACGTCCTGCAGTTTGTCTGCAACGACAAACTCATAAGGGGTGGGCACAGGACCAAGCGTATTGCCCGCGAACACCGGCACGGCATAAGCCGCGAGGATAAGAGACAGGCAAAGCAGCTTTAACGCAGGGGTTTTCATCACCAGCTCATCTCCGCCAGCTTGCTCGCCTGGTCTTCGGAGATCAGGGGGTCGATGATTTCGTCGAGGCATTCGCCCGAGACGACGCGGTCGATTTTATAGAGCGTCAGGTTGATGCGGTGGTCGGTCACGCGGCCTTGGGGGAAGTTATAGGTGCGGATGCGCTCCGACCGGTCGCCCGAGCCCACCTGTTCCTTGCGGTTGGCGGCGCGCACAGAGTCGAGTTTCTGCCGTTCCATGTCATACAGGCGGCTGCGCAGGATTTTCATCGCGCGCGCCTTGTTCTTGTGCTGCGATTTTTCATCCTGCTGCACCACGACGATGCCGGATGCCATATGCGTGATGCGCACGGCGGATTCAGTCTTGTTGACGTGCTGGCCGCCGGCGCCGCCGGCGCGCATGACGTCGATGCGGATATCGGCGTCGGCAATGACGATATCCACCTCCTCCGCCTCCGGCAGCACCGCGACAGTTGCGGCGGAGGTATGGACGCGGCCCGAAGCCTCCGTCTGCGGCACGCGCTGCACGCGATGCACGCCGCTTTCGAATTTCAGCCGCGCAAAAACCTCGCGGCCGGAAATTTCCACGACCGCCTGACGCAGGCCACCGAGGTCGCTTTGCGAAAATTCCATCACCTCGAACGTCCAGTTTTTCAGCTGGGCGTAGCGTTTATACATTTCAAACAGGTCGCCCGCGAACAGCGCGGCTTCATCGCCCCCTGTGCCCGCGCGGATTTCGAGGATGGCGTTTTTGGCATCCGCCGCGTCCTTGGGCAGCAGGGCGACGTGGATTTTCTTTTCAAATTCGGGCAGCTGTTGCTTCAGCTTGTAATAGTCCTCCTCCGCCATGGCGCGCATTTCCTTGTCGCCTGCGGGGTCGTTCATCAGCTGTTCGAGATCGGCATATTCCTTTTGCGCGCCCTTGTACGCGCGGATGGTCGCGGCGAGCGGCGTGAGGTCGGAATATTCTTTAGAAAGCTTGGTGAATTCATCCGATGGCAGCTTGCCCGTCGACATCAGGGATTCAATCTCCTGAAAACGCGACAGCACCTGCCCCAGTTTGCGGTCGAGCGACATTCAGACTGCCGTCCCTTTTTCCGCGCGTTCCTTTTCAATCGCGGCGGCCTTTTTCTCGACCAGATCGACAAGGTGCTGCACGATGTCTTCATTCTGCAACCTGTGCGCGGGCTGGCCGCCGATATAAACCTGATGCGTGCCGCGACCGCCGCCGGTAAAGCCGATATCGGTCATCAGCGCCTCGCCGGGGCCGTTGACCACGCAGCCGATGACCGAAACAGTCAAGGGCGTTGTAATGTGCGCGAGGCGGTCTTCCAGCACGCGCACGGTTTCGATCACATCGAATTGCTGGCGCGCGCAGGACGGGCAGGCAATCACGTTGACGCCGCGATGGCGCAGGCCGAGCGATTTCAGGATATCGAAGCCGACCTTGATTTCTTCCACGGGGTCAGCCGACAGCGACACGCGGATGGTATCGCCGATGCCCGCCCACAACAAACTGCCGATGCCGATGGATGACTTGATCGTACCGGTGCGCAACCCGCCCGCTTCGGTCACGCCGACATGCAGGGGGTAATCGCAGACCTCTGCCAGTTGCTGGTATGCGGCAACGGCCAGGAACACGTCGGAGGCCTTGCACGAAATCTTGAAGTTAAAGAAATCGTGGTCTTCGAGAATTTGAATATGGCGCTGCGCGGATGCCACCATCGCTTCGGGGCAGGGTTCGCCGAATTGTTCCAGCAAATCCTTTTCCAGCGAACCGGCGTTGACGCCGATACGGATCGAGCAGTTATTGTCCTTCGCGGCCTTGATGACTTCCCGCACACGATCTGCGGAACCGATATTGCCCGGATTGATGCGCAGGCAGGCAGCACCGTTCATCGCCGCTTCCACGCCGCGTTTGTAATGGAAATGGATATCGGCCACGATCGGCACGGTCACTTCCTTGACGATTTCCTTTAAGGCAGCGCTTGATGCCTCGTCGGGGCAGGACACGCGCACGATGTCGGCACCCGCAACCTCAAGCGCGCGGATTTGCGCGACGGTCGCCGCGACGTCAGAAGTTAGTGTATTCGTCATCGACTGCACGGTAATCGGGTGATCGCCGCCCACGGGAACCTTGCCCACATAAATTGTGCGAGATTTGCGGCGATGAACCTGCCGGTATGGGCGAGCGACGTAAGCCATGGTTATTCCTGGAACGCCTTTTTGCGGCGCGAACCTTTCAGCGTGTCGGGGTTTAAGGGGACGCCGCGCAGGATATCGCCGCGTGCGCCCATCGATTTCGCATTGCCGTCAACGACAACGTCAAGCCCGCCTGCATTCGTGGTCACCAGCGAATAACCGGGGCCGTTCGGCACGGAATAGGTATCGCCCGCGCGCATCACGCGCTTGACGACGATGCGGCCTTGCGGGTCGGTCACCTGCACCCATGTCGTTTGCGTGGCGCGCAGCATGACGCGGCTCTTGCTCGGCGCGATGTTGATGACTTCGCTGCCGGGCAGCGGCTGCATGCCATCGGTCGTGACCGCAGTCGTGCCGTTGGTCGTGCCGCTGGTTGTGACGGCGGCGGTGACATCGGTTTCAGCTTCCGACGGTGCGGATGGTTTCTTGCCCGGCATCGGCGCGCCGGAGGTTGTTACAAGACCGTCTGTTGATGCCGCAGGCGCGGCAGCCGTAACGGCGGTGACGGGCGTGACAGGGGTTCTCAGCGGGCCTGTCGCGATGGGCGACGATGTGTCTTCAACCGCAGCAGCCCCCGTTGCCGCCGCAATCGACGGGATCGGCGGCACGGACGGCGTTTCGATAATGGTGGGCGCAGGGGGGATGGCATTCGCAATGTCGCGGTCGCTATCATCGCCGTCGGAGAATATCGCCCAGATCAGCATGATGACCAGCACGCAAACACCGGCACCGCCCAGCAGGATCGGGTCGGGCATCTTGCTCTGGCCCAGCGGTTCGCTATGCGCAATGCTGGGGCGTTGCGCCGCGCCGTTTTCGGCCTTGAACTTGGCGGCGATATCCGCCGCGTCAAGCTTGAGGTAGGTTGCGTAGCTTTTCAAAAAGCCCAGCGCATAGGTCATTCCCGGTAGCGCGTCGAGGTGGTTTTCCTCCAGCGCCTTTAACTGCCCCACGCGTACATGGATGGCGGAGGAAATTTCGGCCAGCTCCAGCCCCTTGGCGATACGCGCCTGACGCAGGATCTCGCCCGCCTTCAGGGTGGCGCTGGGGGCGTGCACGGCATGGGTCGGTTCGCCGGAGGCGCGTTTGCGCTTTTTTTCTTTGTCAGGAGCCATGATTTTTTCTACTCGGTCGGTGACAGGTTGACGTGATGGTCGCGGGCGAACGACAACAGGCGTTCCCGCAACGAATGCTCGCGCGACTGCATGAGCTGATCAAGATAGGGTTTGAGGGTGGTGGTGTCCAGCGTGGGCAGCATGCCCTTGACCGCCTCGACCGATTGCGCCGAGACGGAGAGTTGACGGTAGCCAAGCGCGATCAGCACCATGGCCTCCAGCGGGCTGCCCGCCATTTCGCCGCAGACGCTGAACGGCACATTGGCGGCGGTGCATTTGTCGGCGATATCCTTCATCACGCGCAGCATGGCGGGCGACAGGACGTCGTAGCGGTTGCGCAGCGCGAAATTGTTGCGGTCGGCGGCGAACAGGTATTGCATCAGGTCGTTCGTGCCGACGGCGACGAAATCGGCGACCTTCAGCAGCGTATCCAGCTGCCACAAAATCGCCGGCACTTCGATCATCGCGCCCAGTTCGATTTTTTCCGGCACCGTGATGCCGTTGCCGCGCGCGCGCACCTTTTCCATTTCAAGGAATTCCTTGGCGCGCTCGAATTCGGCCACCTCGGTAATGAAGGGCAGCATGATTTTAAGCGGGCGGCCACGGCTGCCGCGGATGAAGGCGCGGAACTGGGTGCGTAATACGGCGGGACGGTCCATGCCGATACGCACCGCGCGCCAGCCCAGCGCGGGGTTTTCTTCCTCGGGCGCCTTGAAATACGGCAGCGGCTTGTCGCCGCCGATATCAAGCGTGCGGAACACGACGGGCTTGCCCGCCATTTTATCCATGATGTTGCCGTAGAATTCGGCCTGCGTCACGACCAGCGGATATTTCTGCCAGCCCATGAATGAAAGTTCGGTGCGGTAAAGCCCGATGCCGTCCGCGCCCAGCGCGGCCACGGAATCAACTTCGTTCATCAGGCCTGCGTTCAGATGCACGGCGACCTTGATGCCGTCTTGCGTGACCGATTGCTGCTGGCCCTTCTGGCGGTAGAGGCTGGCGCGTTTGTCGCGGGCGTCCATCGTTTTGGTGTAAAGGTCGACGATGTAATCGCCGGGGCCGATATAGACCATGCCGTGATCGCCGTCGACAATCACCTGATCGCCGTTGAACACGAAATTGTGGATGTCGCCGCATTGACCGACGACGGGAATGCCGAGCGCGCGGGCGACGATGGCGACGTGGTTCGACGCGCTGCCTTTTTCAAGGATCACGCCGCGCAGTTTCGTATGATCGAAATCGAGCAGCGCGGCGGGGCCGAGCGTGCGGGCGACGAGGATAATATTATCCGGCATATCCTGATGCGATTTGACGCGGGTATCCTTCATCAGATGCGACAGCAACCGGTTGCTGAGGTCTTCAAGATCCTGCAACCGTTCGCGGATATAGGCGTCGCTGATCTGCATCATGCGGGCGCGGGTTTCGTTCTGCACGCGCTGCACGGCGGCTTCGGCGCTCAGGCCTTTTTCAATCGTCGCATCGATACGGGCGAGCCAGCCGCGATCCTTCGCGAACATCTGGTACGCCTCCAGAATATCGCGGCTTTCAGTGCCGGACAAAACAGCGTTGCGGTTCAGCATCCGGTCGATGGCGTTGTGCATCGATGCCAGCGCTTCGGCAAGGCGTGCCTTTTCCGCTTTCGCATCTTCAGCCACGATTTCCTGCATGGCGATGCCGGGTTCGTACAGAACCGCCGTGCCAATCGCAAGACCGCGCGCGAGCGAGGCACCTGAAACATGCGTGGGCTTGCCGCCCGACGAAAAGCTGGAATTGATTTCAAGGCGGGTCAGCAGCCCGCCCGCAATCACGATTTCGGCCACGACCATCGCGATGGTCTGCAGGATATCAACCGTTTCCTCGCCATAGTTGCGGGGCGATTTGCTGCGCACGGCCAGCACGCCGCGCACGCGGCCACCGCGCAGCACAGGCACGCCGCAGAAGGAATGATAGACGGGTGCTTCGGGTTTGTTCGCAATCACGATCGGCGCGGCGGCGGCGGCGACATCGCCGATATCCCCCTCGCCCACGCGGCCCATTTCGGTGCAGGCGGCGGGTTCAAGGACGGAGGATGAATAAAGCTCCAGAACCTCGCCCGCGCGCTGGATATAGCAGGAACATTCATCGGCGCGGAGTTCACGCGCGACGAGGCGCACGATTTCATCCAGCTTGGTATCGGGGGGCTGGTTCGCGTTCATCAGGTCGCGCAGGGTCTGCATTATGCGGCGCGGGGCGGCGAAGGAAATTTGCGCTTCGATAAATTCGGACGACTTGATATCCCGCGTCTCCGCGGTTGTCGTGACTTCCGGCCATGTTTTCCGTCCGGCGTTCATCGTTTCCTTTAAGCCTGATCGAGGCCATAGGCCGTGTGCAGCGAGCGCACGGCAAGTTCGGTGTATTCTTCGGAGATCAGCACGCTGACTTTAATTTCAGACGTCGTGATGACCTGAATGTTGATGCCTTTGTCCGCGAGAGTCTGGAACATTTTCGATGCGACACCGACATAGGATTTCATCCCGATACCGATGATGGATACTTTCGCCACATCGGCGCTCGATTCAACCTGAATGCCCTTCAGCCCGTCATTCTCGGCGGCTTTCAGGATATCCAGCGTCTTGGGCAAATCTGCGCGGCCGACGGTGAATGTCAGATCGGTGCGCGCCTTGTCGGGCGATACGTTCTGGACGATCATGTCGACGTTGATGGCGGCATCGGCAAGCCCGCCGAAAATCTTCGCCGCCACGCCCGGCACGTCCGGCAGGTTGCGCAGGGTTACTTTTGCTTCATCGCGGCTATGCGTAACGCCGCTGACAACTTCCTGTTCCACGATATTATCCTCATCTACGACCATTGTTCCGGGAATGTCGCTGCCCAGCGCGCCGTCAAAGCTCGACAGCACCTGCACCGGCACCTTTTCCTTCATCGCCAATTCGACCGAGCGGGTCTGCAAAACCTTCGCCCCGACCGACGCCATTTCGAGCATTTCTTCATAAGAAATCTTGGGAATTTTCTTTGCCTTCGTCACGATGCGCGGATCGGCGGTGTAAACGCCGTCGACATCGGTGTAAATATCGCAACGGTCAGCCTTCAATGCCGCCGCCACCGCAACGGCAGAGGTATCGGAACCGCCACGCCCCAGCGTCGCGATGCGGTTATTGCCCGCCATGCCCTGAAAGCCCGCCAGCACAGCAACCTCGCCGCGCGCGAGGCTGGCTTTAAGGTTGTCTGTCTCGATACCCTTGATGCGTGCCTTGCCATGCACATCGTTCGTCAGGATCGGCACCTGCCAGCCCTGCCACGACCGCGCCGCAATGCCGCGCTTGTGCAGCGCGAGCGCCAGCAGGCCGGATGTGACCTGTTCGCCCGATGCCACGATGGCATCGTATTCGCGCGCGTCATAAAGGGGGTTGATGGCGGTGCAATAGGTGACCAGCTGGTTGGTGACGCCCGCCATGGCGGAGACGACAACCGCGACCTTGTGGCCCAGCGCGATTTCCGCCGCGACCTTGTTTGCCACGTTTTCAATAGCAGGAACCGTCGCGACCGACGTGCCGCCAAATTTCAGAACCAGTAATCCCATAGCCTCGCCTCGCGGGCCGTTTTTGTACGGCCGATTTTTCAGCTTTTCAAAAAGCTTCTTATTTCTACCAAACTATCAATTTTGGCAACGGAATCCGACTCATCTTTTTGATGAATCAGGAAATTTTCGTGCTGCGACAGCCCGCCTTCGCATGGTATCCAATGGAGTAACAGCAAACGAGGGAACTTATGGGAAATATCACCGTCATCGGCTCTCAATGGGGCGACGAAGGCAAAGGCAAGATCGTGGACTGGCTGGCGGCGGAAGCCGACGTGGTCGTGCGGTTTCAGGGCGGGCATAACGCCGGCCATACACTTGTCGTGGGCGGAACCACCTACAAGCTCCACCTGCTGCCCTCCGGCGTTGTGCGCGGCAAGCTGTCGGTCATCGGCAACGGCGTCGTGGTCGACCCCTGGGCGCTGCTGAAGGAAATCGAACGCCTGACGGGTCAGGGCCTGACCATCACGCCCGAAAATCTCATCGTCTCCGAAAGCGCGACGCTGATCCTGCCCGTCAACGCATCGCTGGATAAAGCGCTGGAGGAAGCGCGCGGCAATGCCAAGATCGGCACAACAGGTCGCGGCATCGGCCCTGCTTACGAAGATACCGTTGGCCGCCGTGCCTTGCGCATGTGCGACCTTGCGCATCCTGAAACGCTCAAGGCAAAAGTTGAAAAACTCGCCTTCTATTACAACGCGCTTTATAAAGGCCTCGGCGCGGCACCGTTCAATGTCGAGGAACTGGTGGCGCAGTTGCAGGAAGTCGCCCCCAAGATTCTGCCGCATGTCGCGCCCGCATGGCGCATACTGGATGATGCGAAAACCGCCAAGAAAACGATATTGTTTGAAGGCGCGCAGGGCGTGATGCTCGACGTCAACCACGGCACTTACCCCTACGTCACCTCGTCCAACACCATCGCGGCGCAGGCGGCGATCGGCGCGGGCGTGGGCGCGGACCAGATGGGTTATGTGCTGGGCATTACCAAGGCCTATTCCACGCGCGTCGGCTCCGGCCCCTTCCCGACTGAACTGTTTGATGCGACCGGCGATACGCTAACCGATCTCGGCCATGAATTCGGCACGACGACAGGCCGCCGCCGCCGCTGCGGCTGGTTCGATGCCGTGCAGGTCAAACAATCCGTCAAAATCTGCGGCATCAAGGGCATCGCGCTCATGAAGCTCGACGTGATGGACACGCTACCGGAAGTCAGCATCTGCACCGGATATACCGCCAACGGCAAACATTACGATTACATCCCCGCATCGGAAGATTTGCAGGCGCAGCTGAAGCCCGTCTATGAAACCATGCCCGGCTGGCAGACCCCCTTGCGCGGCGTCCGTAAACTCTCCGACCTGCCGTCAAAGGCGCTGAAATATATTCATCGTCTGGAAGAACTGACAGGCGTCGAGGCCGTCATCATCTCCACCAGTCCGGAGCGGGATGATACGATACGGGTGAAGGAAATTTTGGGGTGACGAGAATAATAAAGAAGACTTTTAATGCGTAATCTATCCGTCTTATTTTTTATTGCGGCGTTATTGTATTCTTCTGTTTCTTTCAGTTCCGATGATCAATATCTGGAATTCATCAGACAGGAAGAAAAAGAAAAACTCGAAAAAACCCCTGCACCAACTTTATTTAGCGAAAAAGACCTGCAAGATGCCCCTACGCTTTGTAAATATGCAGGGAGCAGAAAAGCTACGGGAACTACATCTGCTTCACCTGAACCCTTTTTTAAGGGGGTGAAAGGCATTTATTTGGCTAGCTCGAGTTATTCGTCAGTAAGAGATTTAAATATCGCTTTTTTTGAACCAGAAAAAATTTCCCAGATAGCAGCTTGCGTTCTCGATAGGCACTTTGACACACTTGCAAATTATGATACCAACAGCATCTCCCCCATACCAATTTATATTCCCCAGCGTGATGGAATTCCTTTAGATCTTTGGCCAGAAGCGGCCGGCAAAGGCAATGTCATCATATGGATAGAATTGGGTATGAGAGAGGGAAAGAATTGGTTCGATGATGCGAATTCCAATCTACTGATGCTTAAAGTAATTTATGCCCGTAACGACGTCACGCCTATTGAACAGATAGGTACACATTGTTCCAGTCCTTTTCCTTACACCGCCGATAAGGACAAATTGCTTAAGTTCTTATCATCAGCTATGAGGACATGCCTAGCTCACAAATACCAAATTCCTCCTAAAGGACAAAAATAATGTCATGGAAACCCTGTGCCTCCCCCAAGACCGGTGATGTGATCCGGTGGAAAGAACCGCTGCTGGCGGAGCCGACGAAAGCGCGCGGCAAGCGCGATGCGATTGGCGAGCAGGCGGTTGTCGCGTCTGTTTCGGAAGTCGATGAATTTGTCGTGATGCTGGTGGAGGAAGTGAAGCTGCTTTCCTTCACGACCGAGACGGAGCCGAAAATCAACCTCCGCCCCGGCGACGCCATCCGCCGCCGCAAGGCCTCGCTGCAGGCGGGCAAGTGCGAGAAGAAGGGGGAATAATCTTCCCCATTCCTGTCATCCTGAGCGCAGCGAAGGATCTCCCTTGGCGCGCCGGATGCAGGGAGATCCTTCGCTGCGCTCAGGATGAAAGCGGTTAAACGACTGAAAATATTCATCATTCCCCTGTAACCATCTGCAACAAAGAGTGACCCTGCAAAGCTGGCTTTTCCGGCTTGCATATTGCATATTGTTTAACAGCCGCTCAAGGAATGGCGGCTATTTAAACTATTGAATTTTATCGCGAATATTGGTTAGCTCCTTTTGAAAGACCGCTCGTTCCTGACTACCGCATGATATGACCGCCGCGTTCGTACCAATACTGAACCCCAGAGTACGCACCACTGGCTGAAAGGTTGAAAATGGCACACGGATTTTACAAGACTGCACTTTCCCTCGGCGTCGCCGCCCTGATCGGCGCATCCGGCGCCGCACAGGCGCAGGAAGGCTACAAACCCTATTTCGAAAACGCGGCGCTCCGTTATGACGTGACGGAACCGAAGAAACTCGGGCTGCGCTATGACGTTTATGCCGGCGGCCTGAAGGCGCTGAATGCAAACCTCGAACTCGACCTGACGAAAGAGGCCTATGACATCGGGCTGAAGGCTGAAACCGATGGTTTTATCGGCAGCATGTTCCCGTGGAAAGCCGCCTACAGCACCTCCGGCCACAGCGATGACGGCGTGCTGATCCCGTCCATCTCCACCTCCAGCTCCAGCTGGCGCAAGGCGGTCAAGATCACCGAAATGCAGTATGACCCCAAGGGCAACCTGCTGAAGACCACCACCAAGCAGGGTGAAAAGATCACCGTCAACAGCGAGCCGAAAAAAGACCTCGCGAAAGACGCGGTCGACATGCTGACCGGCGCGCTGCTGATGATGCAGAACGCGAAAAACACCGAGAAATGCGAGGGATCTTTCCCCGTGTTCGACGGCAAGCGCCGCTTCAACATCAACCTGACCGATGACGGCCACGAAACGCTGCCGAAAAGCGAATATTCCAAATTCTCGGGCGACGCGCTGCGTTGCACGCTGAAGGTCGAACCTGTCGCGGGCTTCAAGCCCAAGGACAAGGAAAGAGGCTGGATGGCCGTGCAGAGCCACACCGAAGCCCGCAAGAAACTGCCGACCATCTGGTTCGCACGCCTTGAGGAACAGGGTCCCGTCGTTCCGGTGCGCATGGAAATCTCGTCCGAATACGGCGCGGTCGTGGCGCATCTGTCGGGCTCCGCCAAGAAGTAACGGTTTTACGCCAGCAAATACAAAAATCCCCGCCCCGGCGGGGATTTTTTTGCCCGTTTCTGCACAAAATTTGCACAATTCACAGCCCGTTTTTCGTGTAATCTGCTGCAATAAACTGTGACTTGAAGCGGTGATTCCAAACTGCTTTGTTGATGACGGGGGAACTTTGGATATCATGACGAACAGCAAAAAACTCGCCTGCATTATTTTGGCCGCCGGAAAAGGCACGCGCATGAAATCGGCGCTGCCCAAGCCCCTGCACGAAATCGCGGGCCGCAGCATGGTCGCCCATGCGATTGCATCCTGCGAAGCGTTGAACCCTGAAAAAATCGTCGTCGTCATCGGCCCCGACATGCCGCAGATGGCGGATGCCGTGAAGCCGCACACGACTGCCATTCAGGCCGTTGCGAATGGCACAGGTGGCGCGGCGCTGGCCGCGCGCGAACATTTCAGGAATTTCGACGGCGATATCCTCGTCGTGTTTTCCGATACGCCGCTGGTCACATCCGAAACCATGCAGCGCATGGTGGAGGCGCGCCGCCAGCTGCCCGCGATTGGCCTGACCTATTCCGCCTTCCGCCCCGCCGACCCCGCGAAATACGGCCGCATGGTGATGGATGATGACGGCACCTTGAAAAAAATCATCGAGTGGAAAGACGCATCGGAAGCCGAGCGCAAGATTACGCTCTGCAACGGTGGCATCGTCTGCGGCGATGGTGCGAAACTGTTTGACTGGCTGTCACAGGTCGGCAACGACAACGCGCAAAAGGAATATTACCTGACCGACCTGCCGCAGATCGCGCGGAAAGACAACCGCACCACGCATGTCGTGGAAATTTCGGAAGACGAAACCGCCGGCGTCAATTCGCGCGAAGACCTTGCCAATATCGAAGCCCTGATGCAGCAGCGCCTGCGCCGGAAACACATGGCGAACGGCGCGACGCTGACCGATCCGGCATCGGTATTCTTTTCGCATGACACGATCATCGGGCAGGACGTCACCATCGGCCCGAATGTCGTGTTCGGCGCGGGCGTGACGATTGCGAATAACGTCGAAATCCTGCCCTTCTGCCATATCGAGGGTGCGATTGTGGCCGAAGGCGCGCAAGTCGGCCCCTTCGCCCGCCTGCGCCCCGGCACGGTCATGGGCGCTGATTCAAAGGTCGGCAATTTCGTGGAAACAAAGAACGCGCAAATCGGCGCGGGCGCGAAGGCGAGCCACCTGTCATACCTCGGCGACGCCACCATCGGCGACCGCGCAAATATCGGCGCGGGAACGATCACCTGCAATTACGACGGCTACCTGAAGCATAAAACAGTTGTGGGCAAGGACGCCTTTATCGGTTCCAACTCCGCCCTTGTCGCGCCCGTCACCATCGGCGACGGCGCGATTGTGGGCGCGGGTTCGACCATCACGCAGGATGTGGCGGCAGACGCGCTCGCCCTCACCCGCGCGCCGCAAGTGGCGAAAGAAGGCTGGGCGCCTGTGTTCCGCGAAACGAAGAAAAAAGAAAAAGACCAGCAGAAGAAATAAACAAAGGAAGAATGTAATATGTGCGGCATCGTCGGCATCCTCAGCAAAGAAAAAGACGCAGCTCCCCTTCTGGTCGAAGGGCTGAAGCGCCTTGAATACCGCGGCTATGACAGCGCGGGCGTTGCAACGCTGGTGGATGGCAAGCTGGAGCGCCGCCGCGCGGAGGGCAAGCTGATCAACCTCACGGAAAAGCTGGCGAAACAGCCGCTGCACGGCACCGTCGGCATCGGCCATACCCGCTGGGCGACGCATGGCGGCGCGACGGAACGCAACGCGCATCCCCATATCACTAACGACGTCGCGGTCGTGCATAACGGCATCATCGAAAATTATCAGGAATTGAAGGAAGAACTGGAAAAATCGCAGTTCCGCTTTGAATCCGACACCGATACCGAAGTCATCGCGCACCTCGTCACCTTTTACCTGCGTCAGGGCATGAAACCGCAGGTCGCGGTCGACCAGGCGCTTGCCCGTTTGCGCGGCGCGTTCGCCATTGCCATGATTTTCTCCGGCGAAAAAGACCTTATCATCGGCGCGCGTTTCGGCACGCCGCTGGCCATCGGGTACGGCAAGGGCGAGATGTTCATGGCATCCGACAGCTATGCGCTCGCGCCGCTGACCGATAAAATCTCCTTCCTCGAAGACGGCGACCGGGTCGAAATGTCGCGCAGCGGCGTCACCATCCGCAATATCGAGGGTAAAAAGGTCGAACGTGAAGTGCGCGTCACGGCGCAATCCGGCGCGCTGACCGGCAAGGGCGAATACCGCCACTTCATGGAAAAAGAAATCAACGAACAGCCCGCCGTGATCGGCGACACGCTGAACACCTATATCAATCCGGCCACCGGCCATATCGCGATGCCGGACGATATCCTGAGCATTGCAAGCGCGCCGAAAATCACCATTTCCGCCTGCGGCACCGCCTATTACGCGGGCTTCGTCGCCAAATACTGGCTGGAGCAAATCGCGCGCATCCCGACCGAGGTCGATATCGCATCGGAATTCCGCTACCGCGAAGCCCCGCTGCCGGCGGGCGGCGCGGCGCTGTTCATTTCGCAATCGGGCGAGACGCTGGATACGCTGGAGGCGCTGCGCTATTCCAAACGCCAGGGCCAGAAATGCATTTCAATCCTGAACACCATCGAAAGCACGATCGAGCGTGAATCGCATAGCGTACTCCGTACGCTGGCCGGCCCCGAAGTCGGCGTCGCATCGACCAAGGCCTTCACGACGCAGCTGACGACGCTGGCCTGCCTGACCATTGCACTTGCCCGCAAGCGCGGCGCGATCACGCCGGAGCGCGAGAAGCAGCTGACCGATGCCTTGCGCGAAGTGCCGAGCCGCGTGGCCGAACTGCTGGGCCATGACGAAAAAATCCGCGAGATGGCGAAACATATCGCCGAAGCGCGCGATGTTTTGTACCTCGGCCGCGGCACGTCCTATCCCATCGCGATGGAAGGTGCCTTGAAGCTGAAAGAGATTTCATACATCCATGCGGAAGGCTACGCCTCCGGCGAATTGAAGCACGGCCCCATCGCCCTGATCGACAACGGCGTGCCCGTGATCGCGATTGCCCCCCATGACGCGCTGTTCGAAAAGACAGCGAGCAACGCGCAGGAAGTGATCGCGCGCGGCGGCAAGGTGCTATTGATTTCGGATAAACAGGGCATCGCCAAGCTGAAGGACAAATCGGCATGGACGATTGAAATCCCCGAATGCGACCCGTTCGTGGCGCCTATCCTTTACACCATCCCCGTCCAGCTGCTCGCCTATCATGTGGCGGTCATCAAGGGCACGGATGTCGACCAGCCCCGCAACCTTGCGAAATCGGTTACGGTTGAATAATGCGTCGCTTCGCCTTCGCGCTGCTGCTGATGTTTTTCTGTGGCAGCGCGGCGGCGGAACGCAACGACCTTGCGGAATATAAGGGCGACCTGACGCTGTCATTCCACGGCCTGCCGCAATTCGCGGATTTTCCCGCCGAAGCCGCACCGCATCACCGCGCGAAGGATGTGGATTTCAAGGGCAACAAGCGCGCTTGGCAATACCGCACCACGCTGCGCAGCGCACTCGCGGGCGAGGCGGACTTCAACGGGCATTACGCGGTTGCCATCGCAGGCTGCGGCACGGGTTGCCAGTTGAACTGGATCATCGACCTTGAATCCGGAAAAATCATCTGGCACGGGCAGACGGAAATGGGCGTCGCCTACCGCGCCGACAGCAGCCTGTTTATCCCGAATCTTTACGAAACCGATCTGGATATGACCGGCGGCCCCTATTTCAACGCCGCCGATATCCGCTTCCTGTCGGTCAAAGCCGGCAAGGCCTACAGGATTGCCGAAATCACCGGCGGGTTTGAACGGCATGATGCGCCCGTGGCCTGCAAGACCGTTGAATGCCGCTGATATTTACCCCCCGCGTGACAGCTGGCGGGCGGTTTGCTATCCTTTAAGGCATGAGCGCCCTTTCGCCCCGCAAAAAATTTGTCGTGTTTAGTGCCTGCGTCCTGACGGCGGGGATTGCAGGCGTTTTTTTCATGGGGCCGCTGGCGATTTACAAGGCGTTCCTCGGCGCGGGTTTTTTGCTATTGATCCTGAGCTTCGCGGCGCTGATCGGTCGCGGATATTTCAGCACGGCCCTCGTCCTCGCGCTCGTCGCATGTTTTGTCGACCCCGCCACGGCGTTCACCGTGCAGGGCGATATCGAGGGCAAGCTGATCCTGAAAGCATCACAGATGCTGACCACCCTGCGTGTTGCGGCGGGTATTGGCGCGCTTGTGCTGTCGGGTATCGGGCTTTACCACCGCTTCGGCCGTAAAAAGGCTTTCAGAATTTACGGGGTTTTCGCCGTCGTCGCGACAATCAGCGCGCTTGCTCTCCTCACTGCAAACCGCGTCGCGGCGGGCAATGCCGCGGAATATGAAACCGCATTGCTGACCTGCGCGGCGGAAATGAAACCGGCGGCAACGCAGGCGGATCAGGCCATTTACAAATATCTCAGCACACGCCGCGACCCGTGGCATGGCTGTGCGGTTGCGAAAACCTGTGGCGGCAACCCTGTCTGCCGCCTGTCGTTTGCCTATCCCGCGCGCTTCCTCGACATCCTGCGCCATGCGGGGGACCGCGTGATCATCGACGAGACGGCGGAAAAATATGCAGCCGTCCTGCCCAACTGCGGCATCCAGCTGTCGCAGCTTGCGGGGGCGGAGGATGTGCGCGCCTATGTCAACGCCCGCCCCCATGACCCAGCCTATGCGGAGCGTATCGACTGGGACCTGCTGGGCTGCGCATCAGCCACCGTTTGCGAGCAATATGCCGAGCAATGGGCCGTGCGCCAGCAGACCTGCGAGGAAGCATATGCAAGGATGCGTGAAACCGATAGCGTCTCTCCGACGTTAGGGGTTATGAGGAAGTTCAACGGAGAAGAGAAGAAATGAAACTTGCTGCCCTGCTGCTGACTTGCGCCTTTCTGACGTTCCTGCCCGGCCGCGCCCATGCGACGCCCGATGCCAAGCAGAGCCTTGCTATCGCGCACCTTATTCAACATGTTCGTGAATCCGGCCTGCAATATATCCGCAATGCCAAGTCCTATAACGCCGCCGATGCGGCCAGCCACATGGAAACGAAGCTGAATTACGCGCGTGAAAGGCTGGAATCGGCGGAGGAATTCATCGATTACTGCGCCTCCCGCAGCTCCATCACCAACAAGCCCTATTACGTCGTGCTGGCCGGCGGCAAGCAGCAGGAAGTAGGCCCCTGGCTTTATGCCGAGCTGGAAATATTCCGCAATTCATCCAAATAGCGCTTACGCGCTGACGTCGATCAGCATCCCCTTGGGCGATGAAAACAGCACGCCGCCCTTTTGCAGGTATGGATAGAAACCGCCACGGCTGCGGGGATCGCTGATTTCGGGATTGCCATTCTGGTCAAGCGTCAGCGTGACCGTGGCGCGCGCGGGGGCAGATTTTCTGTTCCACGTGCCCTGCGGCGCGTTGCTGTGAATGGTCGTGTTGAGTGAGGTCATAGGAAGGATATTGGGCAATTTCCTTGCGCGTCAAGGATACGGCCCCGCGTTATATTTAACGCCTTATATCCAGGTATCCAGACGACGATTGGCAGGCATGGGTACGGAAGACGGCAATTCGCCGTCTTCGTAACGCTCGAGGTCTGATTTGCTTTCGATATCGTCCTGATCATCCGCAGGCGCAATATCCGCGCGGCGATATTTGAAAGGTGCCCCGGGCGTATAGGGCAAGGGGGGCGCTGGCGAAATTCGTATCATAGATTCTCCTCCGGCGGTCTTCGTTTAAACCAACGGCGCAAGACAGGAAATGTTCCTAAAATAATATCTAAACTTATCAGATATTTAGCATAATTTTTATGGTACTAAAGGTTGACTTGAACCCAAAACTTTTGTAAATATCACCTCAACAAAAAACAAGAAAAGAGAGTGTTCTATATGTCTTTCAAAAAATTCCGCGCTGCCGCCCTGATGACCGCCTTCGTTGCCGCCGCAGGCTATGGCGCTTATCAGCAGGTCGCGCATCCCGAATTGTTTCCGCAAGCGCAGACACCCGAAACCGCGCAGGCCGTGGTGAAATCCCTCGGCCTCGGGAAGTAACTGTCACCTGAAAGACACGCCCTCCCCCTAACATGTGCGGGACCGAGTTATTCCGGAACGGATTGATTCATGCTGCGTTGACCAAGCGGTTCGTAATGTCAACCACATGAAAGAAACAACAATGAAAAACAAACTCTCCCTTCTGGCGGGCACAGCCGCCATCGCAATGTTCCTCTTCTCGGCGCCCGCTTCGGCACAGACCGAAACCGCGCATACCGACAACGGCAGCGGCATCTATCTCGGCGGCTACGGCGGCATGGGCTGGACCGATGCTGAAACCGCAGGCACCGACGGCAACCTGAACGGCGCCGATTACGGCGTGTTCGCGGGCGTCGAGCTGACCAACTGGCTGAGCCAGTACGAAAACTGGGGCATGACCGCCGCCATCGAAGGCCATTACGGCTGGTCGAGCGCGGATGACGATGCCGGCGCAGTCTCGTTTGAAAAAGACACCGAATGGGGCGTCAGCTTCCGTCCCGGCTTCGTTGCCCTCAACGACGCAATGCCGATGGGCCTGAAGCCCTACGGTATCATCGGCTATCGCCATCTCGATATCGACGCAACCGGCGGCGGTTTCGGCGACGAAGATTTCAACGGCTTTGAACTGGGTCTCGGCACAGAAGTCATGGCCTTTGGCGATTTCGGCATGCGCCTTGATTATACCCACGTATTCTACGGCTCCGAAGGCGGCATCGACCCCGACGAAGACAACCTGCGTCTGGGCGTCGCTTACCACTTCTAAGCGCATGACCTGATTAAAAACGGCGGCCTTCGCGGGCCGCCGTTTTTTGTTGTTTCAGGCAGTAACTAAAAATTTACCATATTGCAATAAACTGGGCTCAACCAGATTCAGGAGATTAATGCTATGGAACACGATCCGAAAAAGCCTGCCCGGACATTATCCGCCAATTTCCATGGCGTTGCGGCGTATGACCCGCTTTCAGACAAAGCGGCGCCCGCCAGCTATAAAACGGTTGTGGCAGGCCTTACCCGCGACCGTCTCGACAAATTTTTCTTTCCCGACCTTCAAAAACATTCGCTGGATCCTGTGGCGGAAAAGGACAAGAGCGCCATCAGCTTGCTGGAAGGCACGCACCCTATGGGCTTCCGCGTATCGATGATTGCGGCGCAGGATGGTGACAAGCGCGTCTATATGCCCATGATTGACGACACCCTGCGCAACATGACGCTGCTGGTGGGCCCCGGCCCAGCCGGAAAAAGCATCGCCGATGCCGTAACATATATCGATGGAAGCGAGAAAGACGCGAGCAAAAAGATCAATGAATTCCTGGCGGACGGCGCAAGGCTGCGGGGGGAAATGGGCAAGCTTAACGTTTCAGATGCCTATGAACTGGTGGAAGACCTGATCCGTGCTGTATCGGCCAGTGCCGACGTAACGTTGGACCATAAAAATAATATTGCAACCGATACGACAGTCGGCGATGTCATGGCCCCCATCGCACGCGGACAGAAGGAGGTCACGCTTTATGCCGTCGCCGCACAGACCTCACGCAAGTTCAAACTGTAAATAAAATTCAGGCGCGCCCCGGCCACCGCTGTCCTAAAACGTCGGCGAGCCTTTCCATTTCGTGAACCCGCGCGATTTATCCATGCGCCTGCCATCGGTCGTGAAGATCCCCTGCCCGTGGTAATGAAGCGTCTGCGGGAATTTCCTGAACGGCATCACATGCGCCTTCACGACCTTGAAGATGAAGAAGTTGTATTTATTCACCATGCGCGTGTCATGGATTTTGCATTCCAGATTGGCAAAACATTCGCGCAGCAGCGGCGCTTTTACCTTTGCCGCCTTTGAAGGCGTCAGACCGAAGGCATCGAACTTGTCGATGTCGCCGCCGTCGCTGTTGCCGATTTTCACGACGGTATCCACCATATCTGCCGTCGGGATATTGATGACGCACTCGCCGCTTTTGCGGATCATGTCAAAGCTGTGGTTGGAGCTGGCGATGACGCAGCCGACCAGCGAGGGCGTGAATTCCAGCACGGTATGCCAGCCCATCGTCATGATGTTCGTCCGGCCCTTATGCGCGGACGACACCAGCACGACCGGCCCCGGCTCCAGCAGGCGGCGGATGTTTTGCGTCGGATAATCGCGTTTGGTTATCATGATATTTCTCCCTTAAGCACTGCCAACGTCCACGGGAAGCCGGAGGTTTCGGCAAAATCCCGCAACAAAAATCATGGACAAGGTATGCAGCAGAACTTGAAGGGTTAATCCGCAATCAGGCGGTGTTTGCGCAGCAGGTCCTGCAACTCGCCGGACGCATAAAGGTCGCGCACGATGTCGCAGCCGCCGATGAATTCGCCCTTGACGTAGAGCTGCGGAATGGTCGGCCAGTTGGTGAAATCCTTGATCCCCTGACGCAGCGCGGGATCGGCGACCACGTCGATATCCCTGAAATTCACGCCCATGTTTTCCAGCACCTGCACGACCGCCGCCGAATAGCCGCATTGCGGGAAGGCGGCCGAGCCCTTCATGTACAGCACAACGTCGTTTTCGGCGATATCGTGCCGGATGCGTTCAAACACTTCGTTGTTGTCGAAGAGGGCCATGGAAATTCTTTATGCGACGCGGGTCTTGATCTGCAGCGCGTGGATGGTTTCGCCGATATGGCTGCCCAGCGCGGCATGGACCATGCGGTGCTGTTCCAGCAGCGGCTTGCCCGCGAAATTGGCGCAGACGACCGTGGCGGCAAGGCAGAGGCCGTCGCCGCGCACATCCTCGATCCGCACATCTGCGTCCGGAATGCTGCGTTTGATCAGTGCCTCGATGCTGTGTGTATCCATTTTTCCGCCCCTTGCTGTCGCCCTCAAACCATATGGGTCAGTACTACGTTAGGGCAATATTCGTTAATAACTTGATAATAAACAGGCGTCCGGAGGGCTGATTCCGCGTTTTCCGCAGTGCAGCAGGATGAGATATTTGGTTTAACCCCTTCCAATTTTTGTAAAATGACGCAATTATAGTATAATTAATAGGAAACCATTTATGTTAAAGATATGACAGTTGCGCAATACAAACCTCTGACCATCGGCATTTCCACTTCGGCGCTGTTTGACCTGCGCGAGGAGCACGGAATCTATCAGACCAAGGGGATCGAGGAATACCGCGCGCTGCAATTCTCCCGCCGCCGTGAAATCATGAAACCCGGCACCGCCTTCTGCGTGATCCAGAAACTGCTGGCGATCAACGTGCCCGGCGAAAAGCCGCGTGTGGAAGTCGCGCTGATTTCGCGCAACGACATCGAAACCGGCATCCGTGCCAGATATTCGCTCGACCATTACGGCCTCGACATTCCGCGCATCGCGCTGACCGGCGGCAAGCCGGTCGAGGCGCGCCTGCTGAAGGCCTATGGCATCGACCTGTTCCTGTCCAAGCATCCCGAAGACGTGCAGCGTGCGGTCGACGGCGACATCGCGGCATCGGTGCTGCATGACCCGCCCCTTGAAGCCGCGCCCGCCTGCAAGCCCGGCAAGGTGCATTTCGCGTTCGATGGCGACATGGTGCTGTTCGGCGGCGAAAGCGAAGCGATTTTCCAGCGTGACGGCCTGCTCGGCTTCCTGAAGTATGAAACAGAAAATGCCGAAGTGCCTATGCCGCACGGGCCTTTCGCAAAAGTGCTGTTCGTCATTCAGGCGCTGAAGGCGACGTTTGCCAAGGACGACTGCCCGATTGAAACCTCGCTTGTCACCATGCGCTCCGGCACCGCGCAGGTGCGGCCCATGAACACGCTCATCGACTGGGGCCAGATCGTCGACGGCGCGTATATGATCGGCAGGTCTTCGCAGGAAGGCCATAAATACCAGAAGGTCGATGTGTTGGCCGCGATTGGCGCCGACCTGTTTTTTGACGACCAGACATACCATACCGAACCCGCTTCCAGGATCGTGCCCTCCGGCTATGTGCCGTCGAAGAGCGACCACCAGAAAGCGGCTTAAGGTTTTAGCGGCTGGATTTTACGATTTTCGTTACTCGGGGGAGTACGCATGTCCACTGTCAATACCACCGGCGACCTGTCCACCATTCTGGCGGTAGACCCGTTTTCGGTCAATGGCGCGGTCAACCAGGGCAACAACTTTTTCGATCTGCACGCCTACATCGCTTTCGATGATTTTTATAACCTCGACTATGTCGCGACCATCGACACGCCGACTTATCTGGAGGCGTTCCTCACCTTCGCGAATGGCGATGCCATCTTCACCGGCACCGATATGGACCTCATCGTCGGCACCGTCGACACGATCGATTTCGTGGGCGACGGCGGGTCGTTCAGCTTCGCGGGCTTGCTGACCTACAGCTACGGCTCCATCGACAAGTGGGATTTCACGTCAGTCTCCGCCATGAACGGCACCGAAGGGTATTTGATGGAGGGCAAACTGCGCCTGTCGCCCAATGGCGGCATGCACGGCACCGCCACGCGGCAGGTCGCCTATACCAACGGCGTCGAAATCGAATATATCGGCAGCTTCGGCGCGGGAACGCAAAAAGGGTTCTACACCAATATCAACGTGACCGATGTGAATGGCTCCTTCTCCCTCGCCGGCAATTTCGCGAAGAGTGCGGTTACCACCGCGACTTTTGTTTGCTTCACCTTTGACGAGTTTCTGGATTATGCGGCGCTGTTCAAAAACGGCGACACCTACACCGTCAACGACGGCCAGCGCGAATGGCACGGCTTCGACGGCAATGACAAGATGTATGGCGGCGCGGCGATCGACACCCTGACGGGCGATGCGGGCAACGACACGCTCGACGGCGGCGCGGGCGACGATATCCTGTCTGGCGGCATCGGCAACGACCTCTATTTCGTCGACGGCGCCGGTGATGTGATCGTGGAGCTTGCGGGCGGCGGCACCGATACGGTCAGCAGCGCGGTCAGCTATGACCTCGGCCTGCAGGCGGCAAATACCGAAAACCTTACCCTTACCGGCGTGCTCGATATCGACGCGACGGGCACTGCGGGCATCAATAGCCTGACCGGCAACAGCGGCAATAACCGCCTTGATGGCGGCGCGGGCGCGGACAAAATGGCGGGCGGCGCGGGCAACGACACCTTTGTCGTGGATAACACGGGCGACAGGATCACCGACACCTCGGGCCTCGACACCGTCGAATCCTCCCTCAACTTTACGCTGGCCCCCGGCCTTGAAAACCTCGAGCTTTACGGCGCCGCCCTGCGCGGCACCGGCAACAGCGCTGGCAACGTCATCACGGGCAACGCAAACGCCAACGTGTTTTCCGGCCTTGGCGGCAATGACATTCTGGACGGCGGCATCGGTGCCGACACGCTGACGGGCGGCACTGGCGCGGATATTTTTACCTTTACCGCGACCGACGGCGTATCCGACACGGTGACCGATTTCAACCGAACGCTGGGCGACAAGATCGACATCTCCGACCTGCTGACCGGTTTCGACCCGATGACTGACGATATCACCCAGTTCGTGCGGATCGACACCGTCGGCACCGGCAGCGTGCTGTTCGTCGATGCGGACGGCGGCGGCGACAGCTTCATCCAGATCGCCACCCTCACCCGCGCAACAGCCCTTACCGATGAAGACGCGCTGCTGACTGCGGGCGTGCTGATCGCGAGTTAGTAACCTAGGGTTGTATTTTCCCTATTCTTGACATGATTGCCAATTTCGGACAAATTTACTTCGTTTTTGTCCGGTAAAATTGGAGTATTCCTGCATGTCCGTCCTCACCTCGCAAGGCGACCTCACAGACATTCTGGCAGCTGATGTTGCGACATTCGATGATGTGCAGGGCATGGGTTTCTTCTTTTTCGTGGGCGCGCTGGATTCCCTGCTCTACGAATTCTATTCGGGCAATTACGCCGTTCTGGCGACAACCCCGACCTCGGTCACCGCGGATTTCGGGCCGGAAGGCATTGCGACCGTGACTGGCACCGGTCTGACCGCCGACCGCATGACCGTCACGGCCGTCAGCTATGACAGCGGCAGCGGCGAGGCGTTTGAATTCACCGGCAGCGTCCAGCTGAGCACCACAGGCTATGGCAGCACGAGCTTCAGGCATATCGAAACGACCATCGGCACCGATACCTTCATCATGGATGGCAGCATCCGTATCACGAATAACGGCTTCAGCGGCAATGCGACGCGCATGGTGGCGATGACGGGCGGCATCACGGTCGAATATATCGGCAACCTTTCTCTTGATCGCGGTACGGGCAGCTTCTCGAAAATCACGATATCGGATGCGAACGGCTCGGTGTCGGTCGCAGGCAACTATCAGGCCGACGCATGGTATTTCGTGGTCGACAACGCCGCCACCGTCGCGGATGTGTTTGCGGCCCCCTCCCTGTTCACCGCCGCCGACACGATCAATGTCGGCGACAGCAGCTATGCGTGGCACGGCTTCGGCGGCAACGACAAGCTGATCGGCGACGGCAACGGCAATGAAATGTTCGGCGATGACGGCAACGACACGCTGACGGGCAACGGCGGCGCGGATACCCTGACCGGCGGCATCGGCGATGACAGCCTTGACGGCGGCGCGGGCGACGACACCATGACGGGCGGCACCGGCAACGACAAGTATTTCGTCGACAGCTTCAGCGACGTGATTGTCGAACAATCGGGCGAAGGCACCGAAACCGTCTATGCCGCGGCCACTTTCGACATGAATGCCAACGCGCAGAACGCGGAAATTCTGATCCTGACCGGCACCGGCAGCAATGCGGCCGTGGGCAATGGCAGCAATAACACCATCACCGGCAACGCGGGCAACAACAGCATCGACGGCGGCGCGGGCGCGGATAAAATGGCGGGCGGCGCGGGCAACGACACGTATGTGGTCGATGACGCGGGCGACACCGTCACCGAAACCACGGGCATCGACCTCGTGCAATCTTCCATCACCTATACGCTGGGCACGAACGTCGAAGCCCTTGAACTGACCGGCTCCGGCAACCTCAACGGCACGGGCAACACCGGCATCAACACAATCACCGGCAACACCGGCAGCAACACGCTGAACGGCGGCACCGGCGCGGATACCCTGATCGGCGGCGACGGCGACGATTTCTATGTGGTCGATAATACCGGCGATGTCGTGAGCGAAAGCTCCGGAGGCGGTTTCGATACCGTTCTGGCGGGCGCGAGCTACACGCTGGGCGCGGAAATCGAAAACCTGACCCTGACAGGCACGCGCGCCGCCAACGGCACCGGCAATGCGGACAACAACACGATTTCCGGCAACAGCGGCGTCAACACGCTGGATGGCGGCGGCGGTCTCGACACGCTGGCGGGCGGGTTTGGCAATGACGTCTACCTTATCCATGACGGCAACACGTCAGTGGTGGAGGCGGCCTCTGCCGGCACCGACACCGTGCGCTCCGATATCGATTACGCGCTGGACATAAACTTTGAAAACCTCGTCCTGCTGGGCGGGGCGCGCATCGGCACCGGCAACGCATCTGCCAACACCATCACCGGCACCGCCGGCAACGACACGCTGGATGGCGGCGGCGAGATCGACAAGCTGATCAGCGGGTTCGGCGACGATATCTACTATGTCGACAACGCACGCGATACGGTCAGCGAAGGCGCGGGCGGCGGCACCGATACCGTCTACAGCATAGCGGGCAGCTTCACCCTGAGCGCCTATGTCGAAAACCTGTTCATGACGGGTGGCGCGATGATCGGCATCGGCAGCGCGGTGAACAACATCATCGACGCGACCGGCACCTCGGTGGTGAATACGCTGAGCGGCATGGGCGGCAACGACACGCTGGATGGCGGCGTGTTTTCGGACACGCTGACGGGCGGCACGGGCGCGGATATTTTCAATTTCAGCGCAACCGACGGCTTTGCCGATATCGTGACCGATTTCAGCCGCACGCAGGGCGACAAGATCCATATCGACGACCTGCTGGGCGGCTATAACCCGATCACCGACAACATCGCGGATTTCGTGCGCATCGACAATTCGGGCACCAACGCCCTGCTGTCGGTCGATGCCGATGGTACGCTGAATGGCGTCAGCTTCACGCTGGTCGCGACCGTCAACCGCGTCGACCTGGCGCTGGGCGATCTCGACATCGTGATCTAGTATCGGGAATTAGCTATTCGTTACAATGCCTTGCGGCCCCCACAACGCAGGGGGCAGCATTAACTTTTCCTCAAACATCCTCATATATCATGGACTTGTGGGACTCTCGCCCCATTCCATGACCAGAAGGGTTTTTTTGGACGATGCCGCAGGAAGAAGAATTCACGCTGAAGCCTGTCACCCAGGCTGAACTGAACGACGTAATCCGCAAGCACCAGAATTTTCTGGGCGCGAAGGCGGGCGGAGCGCGCGCGGTCCTGCGCGACCGCGACATGACCGGCCTCTCCTTCATCGGCCAGAACCTTTCCCAATCCGATTTTTCCGGCTGCATCATGGCCTTCGCCGATTTGACCGGCGCAAATTTCGAAAGCTCCACCCTGTTCGGCGTCGACCTGACGAGCGCCAAGCTGACCAACACGCGCCTTGTGCGCGCCGATATGCGGGGCGCGGAGGTGGGCGAGGCCGACCTGTCGATGGCGAATTTGCAGGGCGCGGATTTACGCCAGGGCCGCACGATATTAAAGCGCAAAATCAAAAACGCCGATGACCAGTATGCCAAGACCGCGCAGGCCGGCATCGTGATGTTCACGGGCAGCGACCTGACGGGCGCGAACCTGACGGGCGCAACCGCGATCTCCGCCGATTTCAGCGACGCGATCCTCGAAAACGCGAAAATGTCCGGCATCAACCTGCAGGGCGCGAACATGAAGGGCGCGGACCTGTCGGGCGCGGATATGAAGCAGTCCGACATCCGCAACGCGGATTTTTCCTACGCGACCATGACGGGCGCGACGATGGACAAGGTCGAAAAAAGCGGCAGCAATTTCACCCTGACCCTGACCGGCGCGACCAAGGGGCAGGCCGTGGCCGAAATGCCCATGACGCTGGACGAGCAGATCCTGAACCACGTGCGCTGGGTCGCAACCGCAGGGCAGCAGGGCCGGCAATTGACGCTGACGGATATCGACATGCGCAAAGGCCCGAAGCTGGCGGCGCAGCGCTTCACCGCCGTCCGCGCCAACAAATGCACCTTCGCCGAAATGGATATGCGCTCTGTCGAAATGCAGGGCGGCAACCTTGACGATTCAGACTTCCGCAAATGCCTGTTCCAGAGCGCCGACCTGCGCGGGGCGCGGTTCCGCAATTCCATGATGCACCGCGCCGATTTCAGCCGCGCCAACATGAACCCGCTTGTCCTGAAAAAGCCCGACGGCATCACCTATCACATTCCCTGCCGGCTGGAGGAAGCGCAGCTGCGCCATTGCAATTTCACCGGCACGCGGCTGATGGAGGCGCGGTTCAACAAATGCGACCTGCATGGCGCGGTTTTCACCAACACCGATTTGCGCGGCGCGGATTTCACGGGCGCGATACTGAAAGGCGCAACCTTCACCGATGCGGTGCTGGAGGGGGCGATTTTCGACCCCGATTCCGACCCGCGCTAGATTCGTTTCATCAAAAACCGCTGTCGCAAACGTCACATTCGCGGTAACGCGCGTGCGAATTTGAAAAAATTATTTTTCGCGCAGCGCCTTCGCATCCTTCGGCAAAAGCCTGTCGGTCACGCGTTGTCACCGAAAATTACCTTGAAAACCGAGGTCAAAGTTGAGAGAATTTGATCAGGCTCTACCCGTGCGTGTGAACCTCCCCGAAATTTTCCGGACGATGAAACCGCCAAGCCCGAGCGACAGCGCGGGCAGCCAGATCAGCGTCAATTCGCTGCGCAAGGCGGCATAACCCGCCGCGCTGAAAAAATTCTGTCCGATCGGGCAGACGGGCAGCGGGGTGTCGTCAAAGAAAAAACGCTCCTTCGAAAACGGCCACCAGATCGCGACACCCTCGCCGCCATCCGTCAGCGCGTCGAGCAGCGGGTGCGATACCATGCTGATGAAAAGGAACGCAAAAACGATATGGCGTTTCACCGCCGCGCCGTCGACCGTAAATTCCTTGTTCCGCCACGCAAAGAACGCGGCGATGAGAACAGCGAAGAAAACCGAATGCGTAAACCCGCGATGCCCGAACTGGCTTTCATAGGGGATGCCGAAGGCGAAACCGATGCTGTCGAAATCCGGCAGGATGGCGCAGAACGCGCCGATGACCAGCAAACTGCGGGGGATTCTCTTTTGCCCGAGCGCAAGCGCCATGGCGACCGGCACGGCGGGGTGCGAAAAGATGGTCGACATGATGGAAATCCTATAAATATCAACAATATGAGGTTAAAAATTATGTCTCCCCTGCCCCTTTGTCAAGCGGTGGAATCGGGGTATAAATACCCTATGCATATCCGCCAGCTGCCAGAAACGCTCATCAACCAGATCGCCGCCGGCGAGGTCATCGAACGCCCCGCCGCCGCCGTGAAGGAACTTGTCGAAAATTCCATCGACGCGGGCGCAACGCGCATCGAGGTTGTGGTGCGCGACGGCGGCGCATCCCTGATTTCAATCAACGACGACGGCATCGGCATGACGGCGGATGACCTGAGCCTCGCGGTGGAACGTCACGCGACATCGAAACTGCCCGATGAAGACCTTGTGAACATTGCATCATTGGGTTTCCGTGGCGAGGCGCTGCCCTCGATCGGCGCGGTCAGCCGCCTGACGATCACCAGCCGCAAAAAAGACGCGGAAGGTTTCGCGATCACCGTCGATGGCGGCAAGAAATCGAAACCCGCCCCCGCCGCGCATGGCAAGGGCACGAAGGTTGAAGTGCGGGATTTGTTCTACGCCACCCCTGCCCGCCTGAAATTCCTGAAAAGCCCGCGCACGGAAACGCAGAGCGTGCGCGACGTGGTCGAACGCCTCGCGATGGCCTATCCCGATATCCATTTCAAATTCACCTCGGATGACAAGGAAACGCTCGACCTGCCCGCGTCGCCCGGCGATCTGTATGAACGCCGCTTGGGCCGCTTGCGCCAGATCATGGGACGCGAATTCGCGGAAAACGCGCTGCGCCTTGATGCCGAACGTGACGGCGTAAAACTGACGGGCTATGCCAGCCTGCCGACGCTGAACCGCGGCACCAACCAGTTCCAGCAATTCTTCGTCAACGGCCGCCCCGTGCGCGACAAGCAGCTGATCGGCGCGATCCGCGGCGCATACATGGATTTCCTCGCCTATGACCGCCACCCGATGCTGTGCCTGTTCCTCGACCTGCCGCCGTCGGATGTCGACGTCAACGTGCATCCCGCAAAATCGGAAGTGCGTTTCCGCGATTCCGCGCTGGTGCGCGGGCTGATCGTCGGCGGCCTCAAGCACGCGATCACCGCCGCTGGCCACCGCGCCTCGACCACTGTTGCGGGTGATACGCTTGCCGCTTTCACTACACCGCAATTCCCCTCCGCGCCCAGCAGCAACTGGGACGGCGAATACCGTCAGCCGGCGCCGAGCTATGCGGGTGCCAAGGGCATGGCGGGTGCGGCCTATACCGGTCAGGCATTTGCAACCTCCGGCAATCTCGCGCTGCAAACCGCGCCCGCCGCCCGCGCGCATGACGATGTGAACGCGATCGACGTGCCTGCCGAATATCCGCTGGGCGCTGCCTGCGCGCAGGTGCATGAAACCTATATCGTCGCGCAAACGGCGGATGGTCTGGTGCTGGTCGACCAGCATGCGGCGCATGAGCGGCTTGTCTACGAAGACATGAAAAAGGCGCTGAATAGCGGCGGCATCGCGCGCCAGCCGTTGTTGCTGCCCGAAATCGTGGAAATGGACCAGCCCTCCGCCGAGCGCCTGCTGGCGCGGAAAGGCGAGCTGGAAGAACTGGGACTGGTGATCGACACCTTCGGCCCCGGCGCAGTCGTGGTGCAGGAAACCCCCGCGCTGCTGGGCAACATCAATATCCGCCAGATGGTGCTGGATTTGGCCGACGACGTCGCCAATTACGGGCAGACGATGGGGTTGAAGGAAAAGCTGGAGGAAGTCTGCTCCACCATGGCCTGTCACGGTTCGGTGCGCGCCGGACGCCGCCTTACGCCGACCGAAATGAACGCGCTGCTCCGCCAGATGGAACGCACACCGCATTCGGGCCAATGCAACCACGGCCGCCCGACCTATGTTGAACTGAAACTCGCCGATATTGAAAAACTTTTTGGACGCAGATAATCATGACCGACCCGAACGTTACCCCCGCGACCGCAGCATCCGACGAACAGCTGAAATTATGCCAGTTGCTCTACGGCATTTTCGCAGGCTCGATGGTGCTGCAATTCATCAACATCACGACCATCCTGCTCGGCACCGCCGCGCTGACGGCGGGCATCATCCTCGCCTACATGGAGCGCAAGAAGGCGAAAGACCCGCTTTACGCCAATCACCTGCAATGGCTCATCCGCACCTTCTGGATTGGTGGCGCGGTTTATGCGCCCATCCTCAGCCTCGCGCTGACAGCGATACTGGTCGTGAAAATGGATATGGCCGCGATGGCGGAGGCGTTTTCGACCGGCGAAGGCACGATGGATATCGCCATCCAGAAAGTGATGGAGGCGAACAAGCCGCTGATAGTGACCGCATCCCTGATCGTCTTCGCGCCCTTCACCATCTGGTGGTTCTGGCGGTGCTGGTACGGCTGGAAACGCCTGAAGTTGAGCAAGACGATACCGAATGTCAGGAGCTGGATCTGATCAGGTCGCGGAATTTCGCGATCGCGTAAAGTTCTGTGCGGATATTGTCGAGGCGTTTGCGGGCGAGCGTGTCTTCGCCCCATTTCTCCAACTGGTAGATTTCATCGACGCAGGCTGCGGCATGGGCGGCTTCAGCGTCCAGATAACCGTCCGCCAATGCCAATGCAAGAATGACCGAACCCGTGAGCGCGGTTGCGGCTTGCGCCGCCGTGAAATCAGCGGGCGGCAGGGCGGCCAGCAGCTTGTTCAGCCGCTCCAGCGATTCCGGCGGCTGGTTGTGATAGCGGATGCCGTCGACACGTTCCAGCACGATGCCATGCGTGTCGGCGAGCCAGTTAAGCAGCGGCAGCCAGACTGCCTCCTGCCGCGCGATCAGGTCGGGCGGGGTGGCGGCGAAATAGCAGATCAGGTCGGACGCGCCGTATTTCAGCAGTTCGATATTCATCGCCTGCCTGTCCGGGCCGGATGATTTGTCGGTCATGGTATTGGCCAGCTGCATCAGCGGCATGGATTGCGGAATGATGTCCTTCACTTGCGCCTGCCATTCACCGGCAATGGCATCGGCCAGATCCTTGCTGGCGAAAATCAGGCTGTGCTGCATGACCGATTTGACGGGCTTGCCGTCGAGGCGGATGACGTAGCCGCCGGGGGCGGTGCCGGCTTCGGCGATTTTATAAAACCGCTTCATTTGCGCCCCGCCACGAAAATTTCGCAGGCATTTGCGCCAGCATCTGCGGGTGCGAGCGGCGACGGTTTTTCGCCGGTGCCGCCGGTGAAAAATTCGCCGATGGTCGCGGCTTCGGGCGATACGGCCATGTTATCAAACGGGCCGACCATGCGCACGGGCGTGGTGATGGTCAGCAGCGTGGCTTTCTTGGGCGCAGGGGTGAAGCGCATATTGATGAGCTGGCTGACGAAATCGATTTCGCCTTCGCCATAGATCGTCGCGTCTTCGGTGTCGATGACGACCGATTTGCTTTTGGCGATGCCTTTTTCAACGACGAAATCGGCGCCGACGCAGTTGATCGTGGTTTCTTTCGCGCTGACGGCGTTGAACACATCGCCGCCCCAGAATTTCAGCGCGTTGCCCGCAATCGCGCCCTGCCCGCCCAGGAACGTGGCGCGGCCGGCGGTGGTGGCGAGAACCATGGGCACTTGTTCTTCGATATGCGCGACGAGTTCGAGCGTGCCTGTCATCTTGCCGCCCTTGCCGCCTTCGGCGATCTGGCCGTAATCGACGCCTGACGCGGCGAGGTTGGCGCGCAGGCCCTGACCGGATTTAAAGATATCGCCGGTGATTTCGGCATCATCGATCTTGCCATGCAAGCCGCGGATTTCGGCGTCGCCGTTCGGCAGCGCGGTAAAGGGGATTTCATAGTCGCCGTAGTTTTTACCCTCGACGCGCAGGTTCTCGGCCTTCACGAAATAGGAAACGGTGGCTTCCGTTCCTTCGGGAATTTTCTGCCACGGCAATCCGGCCTCGAAACGGCCAAGGATGATGCTGGCGGTTTTTACGTCATTTGGATTTGCACCCACGACGATATCGGACACGACGACGGAGGGCTTGGCGAGGTCGGTGCCGAGCCGCACGCCGCCGAAGATACGCACGGGTTGCTGGAAGAAACCCGCCGCATACATTTCAAACGGCGCGCGCAGATAGATATGCAGCAGTATCGACATGCCGATCCAGAAGATGGTCGCGAACACGCCGAGCCACATGACAAGCTTTAGCAGGATGCGCACGGGTTTCGGCAGCCGGTTGGTATCGGGCGCGGCGACTGGTGGCGGGGCGTTTTCCGGCGGTAAATCCGTCATGGCTTAATCCAGTATGTCGAAGGGGTCGGTTTTGTCTTCGGGGTTGAAACCGAAATACTTGAAGGTCTTTTTCATCTCGGGGTCCAGCGGCGCGGTGATATCGAGCTTCTTGCCCGTGATCGGGTGCGACAAGATCATGCGGCGCGAATGGAGGTGCAGCGTGCGCGGCAGGTTCGGGTTTTCCTCGAGGAAGTTCTGCTGTTCCTCGTATTTGTAATCGCCCAGCAGGGGGCAGCCGATTTCAAGCGCGTGGACGCGGATCTGGTGCGTGCGACCGGTGCGCGGCCAGAACGCGACCCAGGCGAGTTTGTCGCCGACCGTTTCAAGAACCTGATAATAGGTGAGCGCGGATTTGCCCTCTTCCTCGTCGACCGCCATCACGCGCTCGCCGTTGCCGGCATCGCGTTTCGCCAGCGGCACGGTGATCTTGCCCTGATGCTGCGCGGGTGCGGGCGATGTGACCGCCCAGTAATATTTGCGGATATCGCGGCCCTTGAACTGGTCGCCCAGCATCTGCGCGGCCAGCGTGGTGCGGGCGAGCAGCAGCACGCCCGATGTGTCGCGGTCGAGGCGGTGGACAAGACGCGGGCGGCTTTCGGCCTCGTCCTGCAAGCCGTCCAGAAGGCCGTCGATATGACGTTCGATTTTCGACCCGCCCTGCACGGCCAAACCTGCCGGTTTGTTCAGCGCCATCACATGCTGGTCTTTGTAGATCACCAGCGATTTGATGAAATCGATATCGCGCGGCGACAGGCCCTTTTTACGCTCGGGCGCGGGGGCCAGCAATTGCGGGGGGATGCGGATGGTCTGGCCCTTGGCGAGGCGCGTTTCGCCCTTGGCGCGCTTGCCGTCGACGCGCAGCTGGCCGGTGCGCAGGATTTTCTGCAACTGGCCGAACGCGAAATCGGGGTATTTCTTTTTCAGCCAGCGGTCGAGGCGCTGGCCGTCATCGTCTTCCGAAATGATAACGCCTTCGGTCATGCTGAAAATCCTTTGACAAGATACGCGCCGGCGAAGACCGCCAGCAGCGAGAGAAACAGGGACGCCGCGACATAGGCCGCAGCCGCAACAGCCTGCCCCGTATTGGCAAGCTTGTAGACATCGAATGAAAAGGCGGAAAACGTGGTGAATCCGCCCAGGAAACCGGTGACCAGCAATGCCTGCATCGGCGCAGGAATATTGGATTTCTGCGCCGCGATTTGCATGATGATGCCGATCAGCAAACTGCCGGCGACGTTGACGAACAGCGTGCCATAGGGGAACGCATCGCCGAACAACCCGCGCGCGCCGATGACGCTGTAATGGCGCAGGACGGAGCCGAAACCGCCGCCGATGAATACCGCGATCAGGGTGTTCATTCCTTGCCGCCTTTCTCGTCGCGCAGTTTTTGCCAGTATTCGAGGCGTTTTTTCAGGTCGCGCTCAAACCCGCGCCCGACAGGCTGGTAAAACTGTTCGCGGGGGATGCCGTCGGGGAAGTAGTTCTGGCCGCTGAAGCCTTCTTCGGTGTTGTGGTCGTAATTGTAACCCGCGCCGTAGCCGATGTTTTTCATCAGCTTGGTGGGGGCATTGAGGATATGTTTCGGCGGCATCAGCGATCCGGTTTCCTTCGCCCGCGCGCGCGCATTGTTATACGCCATGTATGCGGCGTTCGATTTCGGTGCGGTCGCAAGGAAGATAAGCGCCTGCGCCAGCGCAAGCTCGCCTTCGGGCGAGCCAAGGCGCTCATACGTGTCGGCGGCGGCGAGCGTCATGGGCAGCGCCTGCGGTTCGGCAAGGCCGATATCTTCGGTTGCCATGCGCACCATGCGGCGGGCGATGTAGCGCGGGTCTTCACCGCCCTCCAGCATGCGGCAGAACCAGTAGAGCGCGGCATCGGCATCGGAACCGCGCACGGATTTGTGCAGGGCGGAGATGAGGTTGTAATGGCTTTCCTGCGCCTTGTCGTAGAGCGGCGCGCGTTTCTGCACGAGCTTCGCAAGCCCTTCGATATCCAGCATGCCTTTTTTGTGCAGGTTGAAAATCTGCTCGGCAAGATTGAGGATATAGCGCCCATCGCCATCGGCCATGTTGATGAGCGCGGCGCGTGCTTCGGGCAGCAGGGGCAGCGGGCGCGTCATCATCTGCTCGGCACGTTCCAGCAGTTGTTCAAGCGCGGTTTCGTCAAGGCGGTTGAGCACCAGCACTTGGCTACGCGACAGGAGCGCGCCGTTCAGTTCAAACGACGGGTTTTCGGTAGTGGCGCCGACGAGGGTGATCGTGCCGTCCTCGACATACGGCAGGAACGCGTCCTGCTGCGATTTGTTGAAGCGGTGGATTTCGTCGACGAACAGCAGCGTGCCGCGTCCCAGTCGGCGGCGGTGCAGCGCGGATTCAAAAACTTTGCGCAGGTCGGCAACGCCGGTGAAAACGGCGGAGATGGCTTCAAAATGCAGGTCGGTATGGTGTGCGAGCAGGCGGGCGAGCGTGGTCTTGCCGCAGCCGGGCGGGCCCCAGAAAATCAGCGAGGTGATGCGCCCCTGCTCCACCATGCGGGCGAGCGGGCCGTCGTTTTTCAGCAAATGATCCTGTCCCATCACTTCCTCGAGAGCCTTCGGGCGCAGAAGGTCGGCCAAGGGGCGCGGCGCTTCTTTTCCGGCTTCTTTCTCGTAGGGGATGTCGAACAGGTTGCTCATGGGTTACAGCGTGATCATGAGGTTGGATACTTTGTCGCCGCGCAGGATCTGGATCAGCCAGCGCTGCGTGACTTGCGTTTTCAGGACGTCTTTCAGGGACTGCACCGTGCCGGTCGTCGTGCCGTTGACGGAGAGGACGATGTCGCCGCGGCCGAGGCCGAGGCGTTTGGCGTTGCCGCTATCGGCGCTCATGATGACGACGCCCATTTCCTGCCCCGTCTCGCCGATTTCTTCGGCGATCGCAGGGGAGATATTGGCGACGGTCGCGCCGGAAAGCGGGTTGCGCCCCTGAAGCGTGCTGGTATCGGCGGCGGGTTTTTCAGGCGGTGCTTCGGTCTTCATCGTGACATCGGTCAGCTTGCCGTCACGCCAGAGTGTCATTTTGACAGGCGTGCCGAGGGCAACGGTCGCAAGGCGGAAGCGCAAGGCTTCGGGGTCCTGAATCGCGCGGCCGTCGATTGCGGTGATGACGTCGCCCATCTTGATGCCCGCGCGGGATGCGGGGCCGATGGGGTTTACGCTTTTGATCAGCGCCCCGCCGGAGGATGGCAGGCCCAGTTTTTCGGTCATGTCGGGCAGCATGGGCTGCGCCTGCAGGCCCGACCAGGCGCGGACGATCTTGCCGCCGTGGCTGGCCGCGAACATCACGGCCTTGACCATGCTGGTGGGGATGGCAAAGCCGATGCCGAGCGACCCGCCGGAGCGTGAGAAGATCATGCTGTTGATGCCGATCAGGCGTCCCTGCATGTCGACAAGCGCGCCGCCCGAATTGCCGGGGTTGATCGCGGCGTCGGTCTGGATGTAATAGCCGTAATCGGTTTTGCCCATGCCGGTGCGGTTGAGCGCGGAAATGATGCCGCTGGTGACCGTCTGCCCCACGCCAAAGGGGTTGCCGATCGCAAGCACAAGATCACCCACCTCGATCGCATCGCTGTCGCCAAGGGGGATGGCGGGCAAGGGCGCGCCGCGTGGCGTGATGCGCAGCATGGCAAGGTCGGTCTTTTCGTCGTTCAATGCCACTTCGGCCTCGAACTCGCGGCCATCGGCGGTCACGACGCGGATTTCGGATGCGCCCTTGACGACGTGGGTGTTGGTCGCCACCTGCCCGCCCGCATCGACGATGACGCCGGAGCCGAGCGCGCTTTCCACGCGGTCGCGCATAGGGCCCATGAGGCCGAGCCCCAGCTGGCCGAAGAACGGGTCGTTCATGAAGGGGTTCAGCATGGCGCGTTCCTTGACGACGCGCTTGGTGTAGATGTTCACGACCGCGGGGCTGCTGCGCTTCACGATGGGGGCGAAGCTGAGCTGCATCTGCTGCACGGATTGCGGCACTTGCGCATTCTGCGCGGATGCGGGCATGGCAAACAGGGCGATAACCAGGGCGGCGATATAGCGGAACAAGGGGTCTTTCTCCTTTTAAAAAGCGCCTTCAGGCGGCCTGAAAGAAGGACGTAAAAAGGGCGGGAAACCCTTCGGTCCCCGCCCTTTTTATATAGCTCAACAGAAGCGTTTTAGCCAGCTTATGCCTTTTTCTTGGCGCGGGGCTTTTTCGCTTCGACGGGAGCCTCGATCGGGGATGCCGATTCAGGCTGGCCGCTGTCTTTACCTTTTGCAGCGCGGTCGCGGTCGACCAGTTCGATGAACGCAACAGCTGCGTTGTCGCCATGGCGGAAGCCTGCTTTCAGCACGCGGGTGTAGCCGCCGTTGCGGTCAGCATAGCGCTTGCCCAGGATGTCGAACAGTTTCTTGACTTGCGTTTCGTCGCGCAGGCGGGACATCGCGAGGCGGCGGTTCGCAAGGCCGCCTTTTTTGCCAAGCGTGATCAGCTTGTCAACGACGGCGCGCAGTTCTTTTGCCTTGGGCAGGGTGGTTTCGATTTGCTCATGCTTGATGAGCGCCGCAGCCATGTTGGCGAACATAGCGTGGCGGTGTTGGGTCTTTACGCCGAGTTTACGGCCGGATTTACCATGACGCATGGTGCAGTCTCCTTCAAGTTGTCGCCTCGCGCACGAGGCGGATCAGTATGAGCAACACCCTGTATTCAGCAGTATTGCCTGCGGGGACAATCCCCGGCTTTGGTATCAGGCGTTAAAACGGATCTTCGAGTTTTTTCGCCAGGTCTTCGATGTTCTCGGGCGGCCAGCCTTCGACCTTCATGCCGAGGTGGAGGCCCATGTTGGTGAGCACTTCCTTGATCTCGTTGAGCGACTTGCGGCCGAAGTTCGGGGTGCGCAGCATGTCGGCTTCGGTTTTCTGGACGAGGTCGCCGATGTAGACGATGTTGTCGTTTTTCAGGCAGTTTGCCGAACGCACGGACAGTTCCAGCTCTTCCACTTTGCGGAGCAGATGGCGGCTGAAGGGCAGTTCGTCTTTCGCTTCTTCCTTGGCAACCGAGGTCGGCTCCTGGAAGTTCACGAACACCTGCAGCTGGTCTTGCAGGATGCGCGCCGCGAATGCGACTGCGTCTTCCGGCTTGATCGTGCCGTTGGTTTCGACGTCGAGGGTCAGCTTGTCGTAGTCGGTGATCTGGCCGACGCGGGTGTCTTCGACTTTGTAGGAAATGCGGCGGATCGGCGAGAAGATGCTGTCGACGGGGATCATGCCGATGGGCGCGTCTTCGGTGCGGTTCTGCGCGGCGGGGCGATAGCCCTTGCCGTTCTGGACGGTCAGTTCCATCGACAGTTTCGCCTTGTCGCCCAACGTGCAGATCACGAGGTCGGGGTTGACGATTTCGATGTCGCCGGTGGTTTCGATCATGCCCGCTTTCACTTCCATCGGGCCTTCGGCCACGAGGCGGAGTTTTTTCGGGGTGTCGGAGCTCATGCGGATCGCGAGCGACTTGATGTTCAGGACGATGTCGGTCACGTCTTCGCGGACGCCGGGGATCGAGGAGAATTCGTGCAGAACGCCGTCAACCTTGATCGAGGTGACAGCAGCGCCTTGCAGCGAGGACAGCAGGACGCGGCGGAGCGCGTTGCCGACGGTGAGGCCGTAACCGCGTTCCAGCGGCTCGACGACGACGGTGCCAAAGCGATTGGGATCTTTGTTCGTGCTAACGTCAACCTTGTTGGGTTTAATCAGCTCTTGCCAGTTTTTCTGAATCAAGGTCTTCCCCTTTATGTGCCTGATTGTATCGTATCGAAATCCAAGTACCGTTCACGGCGTCGCCTGCCTGAAAGCCAGGAAGGCGCCGCCGCCGCCTGTATATTAGACGCGGCGCTTTTTGCGCGGGCGGCAGCCGTTATGCGGAACGGGCGTGATGTCCACGATCGACAGGATGCTGAAACCGACGGACTGCAGCGCGCGCAGTGCGGATTCGCGGCCTGAACCGGGGCCCTTCACCAGAACTTCCAGCGTTTTCACGCCGTGTTCTTTCGCTTTTTTGCCCGCATCTTCCGCTGCCATCTGGGCTGCGTAAGGGGTCGATTTGCGCGAGCCCTTGAAGCCGAGGTGACCTGCGCAGGACCAGGAAATGGTGTTGCCTTGCGCGTCGGTGATGGTGACGATCGTGTTGTTGAAGGTCGAGTTGACGTGAGCGACGCCGGAGATGATGTTCTTGCGCTCTTTTTTGCGGGCCTTCGGCGCTTTTGCTTCGTCCGCTTTTTTCTGTGACTCTTGCTTTGCCATTGTTCTCTACTTTGCTTTCAGGATTATTTCTTGGTGGCGGCAAGTTTCTTGCCGGTGACGGTTTTGCGCGGGCCTTTGCGGGTGCGCGCGTTGGTGCGCGTGCGCTGGCCGCGGACGGGCAGGCCTTTACGGTGACGCAGGCCGCGGTAGCAACCGAGGTCCATCAGGCGCTTGACGGCGACAGCGTTGTCGCGGCGCAGCTCGCCTTCCACTTTCGTGGTGGCTTTGATGGTTTCGCGGATGCGGTTCAATTCTTCTTCGGACAGCGCGTTGACGCGCTTGTTCCAGGACACTTTCGCGGTGTCGAGAATTTTCTTGGCAGTCGTTCTGCCGATGCCATGGATGTAAGTCAGCGCAATGCCGACAACTTTTTCAGTGGGGATGTTTACACCCTCGATACGCGCCACGTTGAGACTCCTGTTGATCTTGCTTTATATACAAAAACGGCCTTTGACCCCATAAAGGGCAGGGCTCGCGCATTATATGGAGTTGAAGAAAAACGTCAACTCCTTATTTCCCCTAAAATAAGGCCAAAACAGGCTTTTTTAAGGTTTCGGTCCCGGATTAGGGGGATTTATCCGAACTTTTTTGGGGGCGGCAGCTGCGAACCCCCGTTATTGCTGGTTAAAGCCGACTCGATCTGGGTGGTGACCTCGTCCATGCCGGCCATGCCGTCCACGGATTTCAGCAGGCCCCTGCCCTCGTAAAACGGCAGAATCGGCGCTGTTTGCGTGTGAAACACGTGCAAACGGCCCTTTACCGTCTCAGCATTGTCATCGGCGCGGCGCACGAAGCTGTCCTTTGCCCCGCACGAATCGCATGTGCCCGCGACAGCCGGCTGTTTCGCGCTGTCGTGATAGCCGGCCTTGCATTTGGAGCAGGAGAATCGACCGGAGATACGCTCCACCAGTTGCTTGTCGTCCACCTTCAACTGGATGACGGCGTCGATCTTGATGTTGTTCTCTTTCAGCATTTTCTCGAGCGCTTCGGCCTGGCTCACGCTGCGCGGGAAGCCGTCGAGGATGAAGCCGTTTTTGCAGTCGTCTTTTTCAAGACGTTCCGCCAGCATCTTGACGGTGATTTCATCGGGCACCAGCTTGCCTGAATCGAGGATCGCCTTGATCTCGAGGCCCAGCGGATCGTTCGGGTCTTTCACGCGTGCGCGGAACAGGTCGCCGGTGGAGATGGCGGGTATGCCATGCTTTTTCGTCAGACGTTCCGCTTGAGTACCTTTTCCGGCGCCGGGCGGGCCGATCAGGATGATCCTCATTTACGCGCTCCTCTCAGCTTGGCTTTTTTAATCAGACCCTCGTACTGGTGCGCCAGCAGATGGGAATGGATTTGCGCCACGGTGTCCATCATGACGGAGACAGTGATGAGCAGGCTGGTGCCGCCGAAATAGAACGGCAGGCCGAATTTGGAGATCAGCAATTCGGGCAGCATGCAGATGAAGACGAGGTAGGCGGCGCCGATCACCGTGATGCGCGTCAGGACGTAATCGAGGTAATCGCCCGTCGCCTTGCCGGGGCGGATGCCCGGAATGAAGCCGCCGTATTTGCGCAGGTTCTCCGCCGTTTCATCGGGGTTGAAAACGATGGCGGTGTAGAAGAACGCGAAGAAGATGATGAGGAAGGTGTAGGTCGCCATGTACAGCGGCTGGCCGTGCTGCAGGTGGCGCGCCATTTCCTGCACCCAGCCATCGCCGCCCTTGTCGCCCGCAAAGCCCACGATCGTCATGGGCAGCAGCAGCAGCGAGGACGCGAAGATCGGCGGGATAACGCCGGAGGTGTTGAGTTTCAGGGGCATGTGGCTTGCTTCGCCGCCGGTCATCTTGTTGCCGACCATCCGTTTCGGATAGTTGACGATGATGCGGCGCTGCGCGCGTTCCATGAACACGATGAAGGCGACGACGCCCACGACCATCGCCAGGATGCCGATGATAACAGCGGTCGAGATCGCGCCCGTGCGGCCGAGTTCCAGCGTCGCGCCAACCGCATGCGGAATGCCCGCCACGATACCCGCGAAGATGATGAGAGAAATACCGTTGCCGACGCCGCGCGACGTAATCTGTTCGCCGAGCCACATCAGGAACACCGTGCCACCGACGATGGTGATGACGGTGGTGATGCGGAAGTAAATGCCCGCGTTGATGACGGCGGAGCCAGCGGAGCTCTGCATATTTTCAAGGCCGACCGCGAGGCCGTAAGCCTGGATTGCCGCAAGGAAGATCGTGCCGTAGCGCGTATACTGGTTCAAACGCTTGCGGCCGCTTTCGCCTTCCTTCTTCATCGCCTCCAGCTGCGGGTTCATCGAGGTGAGCAGCTGCATGATGATGGAAGCGGAAATGTAGGGCATGATGTTGAGCGTGAAGATCGACATACGCTCGAGCGCGCCGCCCGAGAACATGTTGAACATGTCGAGCACGCCGCCGGTTTTTTGCGAGAAGATGTCGTTCCATGCCGCAGGGTCGATGCCCGGCAGCGGAATGTGTGTGCCGATGCGGTAGATGATCAGTGCGATAAAGGTGAACCACAGGCGCTGTTTCAGCTCCGTCGCCTTGGAAAAGACGCCAAGGTTGACGTTGGAGGCAAATTGCTCGATTGCGGAAGCCATCTTGTGGAAGTCCCTTTTTTTATTCGTTCTTATGTATGTCGCGCTGATGATGTAAGTCTCGGCAAAGACCTTACAAGACCCATGGCAGAGTCGCAATCCATAAAAAAGTTATTGGAATGGTTGGGGAAATGTGGCTGCGTGCCTGCCTCTTAAAATTACATAATAAGAAGGGGCCACCTCCTGATACAGGACGCGGCCCCTTCCCTTTTTCATGATGTTTTTCGCGCTCGCCTAGATCTTCGGCGCATCGATGCCGAGGGCGTCGGCGAGGTCTGTCATATGCTCCTGCTCCTCGACGAGGATCTGGCGCAGCTGTTCGGCCAGCGCGTATTCGGTGAGTGATTCCGCCTGACGCACGCGTTCGCGGTAGGCGCGGATCGTCTCGACTTCGTTATCGAGGTCGAAGCGCAGCATGTCTTCGGCGTTATCGGACATCTTGACGACCTTTGGCGTCACCGTCGGGGTGCCGCCGAGGTAATCGATCTGCTTGGCGATGATCAGGGCGTGTTTCAGTTCTTCGCCCGCATGTTTTTCCAGCTCTTTCGCAATCGCCATATATTGCGCGCCCTTCAGGGTCTGCGAATAGGCGGTATAGGCGATGATGGCCTGATATTCGCGCGCGAGATCGTCGTTCAGCGCGGCGATCAGGGTTTCTCGGGTCACTTGGGTCTTGCCGGGGGCGTCCATTGGCGGTCTCCCTTTGGATTGTTCTTCAGGGCGACGAACGAACGGTCGGGCGGTTTGTTCCGGCATAAAAAAATCCCCGCCTGTTGGGGCGGGGATTTTTTTGAATTTCTTCAAGCGAGACTTACTTCTTGGCCACTTTCTTGGGCTTCAGGAGCTTGTTCACTTTTGCGGGCAGGATTTCGACCTTGCCGCCGGCTTTTTCGACCGCTTCGATTGCGCCTTTCGTGGCTTTCGTCACCACGATGGTTGCTTTCGATTTCAGGCCTTTTTTGCCGACCAGTTTCAGGCCGTCTTCCTTGCGGGCGATCACGCCGGCTTCCACGAGGGCTGCCACGTCGATTTTGTCGCCTTTAAGTTTCTTGCCGTCGATTGCCGACTGGATGATGCCGAGCGTCACGACCGCGTAGTGCGTCGCGTGTTCGAAGTTGTTGAAACCGCGCTTGGGCATGCGGCGCAGCAGGGGGGACTGGCCACCCTCGAAGCCTTTGATCGCAACGCCGGTACGGGCTTTTTGACCCTTGACGCCGCGGCCTGCGGTCTTGCCTTTGCCGGAACCGATACCACGGCCGACCAGGATACGGGTCTGGCGTGCGCCGGGATTGTCTCTGAGCTGGTTGAGTTTCATGACTTATGCTTCCTTTATGCCGCGTCTTCGACTTTGACGAGGTGCTTCACGACTTCGATCATGCCGCGGACTTCGGGGCTGTCGACCAGAATCTTGGAGCGGTGACGCTTGTTCAGGCCGAGACCGATCAGGGTGCCTTCCTGTTTCTTGATGCGACCGATGATGCTGCCCGTCTGGGTGATCTTGATCTTCTTGCCGGAATTGGCAGCCTTGGGAGCAACGGTTTTCTTGGCGACTACGGGAGCTGCCTTCGCTGCCTTGGGTGCTGCCGCTTTCGGGGCTGCTGCGGGCTTTTTAGCCGCTGCGGGTTTCTTATCTTCACTCATCAGACTTCTCCTTTGCGTCGCCTTTGCGGCCCAGCACTTCGTTCACGCGGCGGCCGCGGCGTGCGGCAACCATGCGGGGGCTTTCCATCAGCTTGAAGGCTTCAAGGGCGGCTTTAACCATGTTGTAGGGGTTCGACGAACCGATCGACTTCGCGACGACGTCCTGGATGCCCAGGACTTCGAACACGGCGCGAAGCGGGCCGCCGGCGATGATGCCGGTACCGGCTTCAGCCGTGCGCAGGCGCACGAGGCCGGCGCCGAAGCGTGCTTCGATATCGTGGTGGATCGTGCGGCCATCGCGCAGGGGAACGCGGATCATGCGGCGTTTCGCCTGGTCGGTCGCTTTCTTGATTGCTTCCGGCACTTCGCGGGCTTTACCTGCGCCTGCGCCGATGCGGCCGCGGCCATCGCCGACAACCACGAGAGCTGCGAAGCCGAAACGGCGACCGCCCTTCACGACTTTGGCGACGCGGTTGATTGCGACCAAGCGTTCAACGAGTTCGGAACCTTCGCGGTCGCCGCCCTCTTTCTTGTCGCGGTCACGTCCGCCGCCTTTGCGGTCACGTCCGCCGCCTTCGCGGCCGTCGCGGCCACCTTCGCGTCCGCCTTCACGGCCTTTGCCGGGGGCGCCTGCGCCTTGGGGGGCTTTTTCGATTTTTGCCATCTGTCCTGTTCCTTCGATTAAAAGCTTAAGCCGGCTTCGCGTGCTGCATCGGCAAGTGCCTTGATGCGGCCGTGATATGCGCGGCTGCCGCGGTCAAAAGCAACCTTTTCGACGCCTGCTTTTTTCGCGCGTTCGGCAACGAGCTTGCCGACGGCGGTAGCCGCGTCTTTATTCGAGGTGCTTTTCATGCCTTTTTTCACGTCGGCTTCCGTCGTGGAAGCGGCTGCGATCGTCACGCCCTTCACATCGTCGATAACTTGCGCGTAAATGTGCTGGCCGGAGCGGTGAACGGACAGGCGCGGACGTTCGTTCTTTTCCGTGCCCTTCTTCACCACTTTGCGTACCCGCCAGGTGCGGCGCTGTTTTGCTGTTGCGTTTGCCATTGTCGTCTATTCCTTCAATTATTTCTTCTTGCCTTCTTTGCGCAGGATGCGGCGGCCTTCGTAGTTGATGCCTTTGCCCTTGTACGGTTCGGGGCGTTTCATCAGGAAGAGTTCCGCAGCGACCTGGCCGACTTTTTGCTTGTCGATGCCGGAGATCTCGATTTCGGTCTGCTTCGGCACTTTCACTTCGATGCCGGTCGGGATCTTGTAGCGGACTTCATGGCTGAAACCGATCTGGAGGACCAGGTCTTTGCCTTGGAGAGCCGCACGGAAACCGACGCCTTCGATGATCAGGCGTTTCGAGTAACCATCGGTTACGCCCTTGATCATGCCGCGAACGAGCGAGGCGGTCGTGCCCCACATAGCGCGGGCATGGCGGTCTTCGTTGGCCTTGGCAAGAACGACGGCGCCGTCCTTCACTTCAGCCTTGATGTCGTTGGAGACGTCCAGGGTGAGTTCGCCCTTTTTGCCCTTGATGCTGAGCTTTTTGCCTTGAAGCTTCGCTTCAACGCCGCTCGGCAGCTTGATGGGGTGTTTTGCAATACGAGACATGTTACTTCACCTTACCTTAGAATACGCGGCAGAGGATTTCGCCGCCCACATTCGCTTCGCGCGCTTCCTTGTCGGAAAGCACACCACGCGGTGTGGAGAGGATCGAAATACCGAGGCCGTTGAAAACGCGCGGAACATCTTTGACCTGCGTGTAAACGCGGCGGCCGGGTTTGGAAACGCGCTTGATTTCCTTGATCACGGGCTGGCCTTCGGAGTACTTCAGCTCGACCGTCAGTTCGGCGATGCCGTTGTCCTGCTGGGTGACAGCATAATCACGGATGTAGCCTTCGCGCTTCAGAACTTCCAGCAGGTTGGTGCGGAGTTTCGAAGACGGGCTCTTGATGGCGGACAGGCGTGCGGCCTGGCCGTTGCGGATGCGGGTAACCAGGTCGCTGAGGGGATCATTAAATGACATTGTATATTCCTTCCCTTACCAGCTGGATTTCGTGACGCCGGGAATCATTCCCTGCGAGGCCAGTTCGCGCATCATGATGCGCGAGATGCCGAACTTGCGATAGTTGCCGCGCGGACGACCGGTGAGCGCGCAGCGGTTGCGGACGCGCGTCGGGTGCGAGTTGCGGGGCAGTTTCGCCATAGCGAGCTGCGCCTGGAAGCGCTCGTCCGCCGGTTTCGACTGGTCTTTCGCGATCGCCTTCAGTTTCGCCCATTTCGCGGCGTACTTCTTGACCATCTTCTTGCGCATTTCGTTTTTGTTGACAGAGCTGAGTTTTGCCATTGTCTGTTGTCCTTATTATTTAAGGCGGAAGGGCATCGAGAAGCCCTTCAGCAGAGATTTTGCTTCGTCATCGGTCTTTGCGGTCGTGCAAATGATGATGTCCATGCCGCGGATGGCGTCGACTTTGTCGAAGTTGATCTCGGGGAAAATGATCTGTTCCTTGAGGCCCAGCGCGTAGTTGCCGTTACCGTCAAAGCTGCGCTCCGACACGCCGCGGAAGTCGCGGATACGGGGCATAGCGATGGTGATCAGGCGGTCCAGGAATTCGTACATGCGTTCGCCGCGCAGGGTCACCTTGCAACCGATCGGCAGGTCTTCGCGCAGCTTGAACGCTGCGATAGCCTTGCGCGACTTGGTCACGAGGGGTTTCTGGCCGGTGATCGCGGTCATGTCGGTCACGGCGCCCTGGATTTTCTTGGAATCCTGTGCGTTTTCGCCGACACCCATGTTCACGACGATCTTCGAAAGTTTCGGGATCGCGAATTCGGAGGTGTAACCGTACTGTTTTTTCAGTTCAGGCTTGATCTTCTCGACGTAGAGTTTTTTCAGACGGGCCTGGTTTTGTGTTTGTGCTTTTGCCATTGCGTGCCTCTTAATCGATCACTTCGCCGGATTTCCGGGCGAAGCGTACTTTGTTACCATCGACCGTCTTGAAACCGACGCGGCTGGCTTTGTTGGATTTGGGGTCGATCGCTGCCACGTTCGAGTACGCGATGGGAGCTTCGATTTTGTCGAGACCGCCGGCGGACTGGCCACCCGGCTTGCGGTGCTTGGTCTGGACGTTGATGCCCTGGACGATGAGTTTCATCTCGTCCACGAGCACTTTCTTGATCTCGCCGGTCTTGCCTTTGTCTTTACCGGTGAGAACGACGACCTTGTCGCCTTTTTTGAGTTTCAGTTTCGTCTGCGTCATGATTAGAGGACCTCCGGCGCGAGCGAGATGATTTTCATGAAGTTCTTGGAGCGCAGTTCGCGGGTAACCGGTCCAAAGATACGGGTGCCGATGGGCTCGCCCGCCGCGTTGATCAGCACGGCCGCATTGCGGTCGAAGCGGATGATCGAACCGTCATCGCGTTTCAGCGCGGTGCGGGTGCGGACGATAACGGCCTTGTGGACGGTACCTTTTTTGACGCGGCCGCGGGGAATAGCGTCCTTCACGGAGACGACAATGATGTCGCCGATGCCGGCGGTGCGGCGTTTGGAGCCACCGAGAACTTTGACGCACATAACTTTACGTGCGCCGCTGTTGTCAGCAACTTCCAGATTGGATTCCATCTGAATCATGGTCTTGACCTTTCTTTGTATCCTGAGGGTTTCAAGTCCTAAACTTTAACGTCTAAGTCTCTATAGTATCTCTTTGTTATTTTTTCTTCGGCTTGGCTTTCGCTGCTGCCTTGGGTTCGGTTTTCGCGGGGGCTGCTGCCTTTTCAGGAGCGGCCGCTGCGAGGTCGCGTTTAGCCGAAGCGCGTTTTGCTTCTGCTTCGTCGACGGTCAGTGCCTGGCTTTCGCCCATCACTTTACCGCCGATGACACGCCATTTTTTGGACTTGGAGATCGGGCGGCACTCTTCGATCGAGACCTGGTCGCCGATGTTCCATGTGTTGTTTTCGTCGTGCGCGGCGTATTTTGCCGAGCGGCGCATGATCTTGCCGTAGAGAGGGTCACGGATCTTGCGTTCAACCAGGACCGTTACGGTCTTGGCGTTTTTGTTGCTGACGACTTTGCCTTCAAGTACGCGACGAGGCATTTTTCATTACTCCTTGGTTTTTTTCTTTTTGGGAGCAGCAGCTTTTTCAGCTTTTGCTTTAGCGGGCTTTGCAGCCGGCGCCTTGCCCGATTTTTGTTCATTCTGCACGGTCTTGATCTTCGCGATGGTGCGGCGCGTGATGCGGATGCTGCCCGTGTTTTCCAGCTGGCCGGTCGATTTTTGGAAACGGAAGTTGAACTGTTCCTTGCGGGCGTTCAGGAGTTCCTGATCCAGCTCGTCTTTCGTCTTGGTTCTGAGGTCTGCGGTTTTCATTATCGTTTACTTCCTTAATCGCGCGCGACGAAGCGGGTCTTGATCGGCAGCTTCGCGGAAGCGAGCTCGAAAGCTTCTTCTGCGAGCTGGCGGGAAACGCCGTCGAGTTCAAACATGATCTTGCCGGGTTTCACGCGGCACACATAGTATTCCGGAGAACCTTTACCGGAGCCCATACGGACTTCGAGGGGTTTCGTCGAAACGGGGACGTCCGGGAAGATGCGGATCCAGAGACGGCCCTGACGTTTCATCGCGCGGGTGATCGCGCGGCGGGCCGCTTCGATCTGGCGCGCGGTCAGGCGCTCGGGGCTCGTGGCCTTCAGGCCGAAGCTTCCGTAGGACAGGTAGTTACCCGAAGTCGCTTTGCCGTGGATGCGGCCTTTGTGCGCCTTCCGGAACTTCATTTTCTTTGGTGACATCATGGTCGTCGTTCCTTCTTAATCTTTATCAGCTTAGGCGCGAGCCGGCTGGTTATCCATTTTCTTGTCGCGTGCCATCGGGTCGTGGCCCAGGATCTCGCCTTTGAAGATCCAGACCTTCACGCCGATGATGCCGTAGGTGGTCGAAGCGCGGGCAATCGCGTAGTCGATGTCTGCACGCAGCGTGTGCAGGGGAACGCGGCCTTCGCGGTACCATTCGCGGCGTGCGATCTCTGCGCCAGCCAGACGGCCGGAGCAGTTCACGCGGATGCCGCCGGCGCCGAGGCGCTGTGCGGACTGGACGGCGCGTTTCATGGCGCGGCGGAAAGACACGCGGCGCTCGAGCTGCTGCGCGATGCCGTCGGCAACGAGCTGTGCATCGAGTTCAGGCTTGCGGATTTCGACGATGTTCAGGGTGACTTCGCCACCGGTGAACTTCGAGAGGTCCTTGCGGAGCTTTTCGATGTCGGAGCCTTTTTTGCCGATGATGACGCCCGGACGAGCCGTATGGATCGTCACGTTGGTCTTGCTGGCAGCGCGTTCGATGATGACGCGCGCGACGCCAGCCTGTTTCATGGTTTCAAACACGTACTTGCGCAGCGCGATGTCCTGCAGCAGCTTGGTGGCATAGTCTTTTTTGCCTGCATACCAGCGGCTGTCCCAGGTACGGTTGATGCCCAGTCTCAGACCAATCGGGTTAACCTTCTGACCCATATCTATACTCTCCTAAAACCTTGTTATTCGGCTTGTTTCTTGTCGGCAGCTTTTTTGCCGTCGGATTTCTTTTCAGCCTTGGCAGCGGGCGCTTTGCCCTCTTTTTTCTCGCCTTTGGCTTTTTTGACTTTTGCCTCTTCTGCAGCACGTTCCTGAACGCGGATCGTGATGTTGCAGAAAGGCTTTTCGATCGGCGCCGAACGGCCGCGGCCGCGCGTGTGCAGGCGACCCATGACCATCGTCTTGCCGACGATCGCTTCCTTGATGAACAAACGGTCAACGTCGAGGTTGTGGTTGTTCTCGGCGTTGGCGATCGCTGCCTCGAGGACCTTCTTCACTTCGCGTGCCACGCGGCGCTGCGAGAATTCGAGGTCGATCAGGGCTTTCGCCGCGGACTTGCCACGGATCAGCTGCGCCAGCAGGTTGAGCTTGCGCTCGCCGCCTTTGATGTAGCGCGCTTTTGCGATCGCTTCGTTTTCCAGGCGCTTGCCCGAGGGTTTTACTTTTGCAACTTTGGTCATTGTCTATTTACTCGCTCTTGTTGGCCGTCTTGTCGGCGCCGGCAGCGGTGTGCTGCGAGAACTGACGGGTGGGCGCGAATTCACCGAATTTGTGGCCGATCATGTTGTCGGTCACGAGCACCGGAATGAACTTCTGGCCGTTATAAACGCCAAAGGTCAAGCCGATGAATTGCGGCAGGATTGTGGAAGCGCGGGACCAGGTCTTGATGACCTCGTTGCGGCCCGAAGTGCGCGCCTTGTCGGCTTTCTGCAGCAGGTAACCTGCAACAAACGGGCCTTTTTTTACGGAACGTGCCATGTATCGCTACTCCTTTACTGGCCAGCTGCAAGACGCTTGTTCTTGCGGCGGCGCAGGATGAATTTATCGGTTTTCTTGTTTTTGCGGGTCTTGGTGCCTTTCGCGCACTTGCCCCACGGAGAGACCGGGTTACGGCCGCCCGAAGATTTACCTTCACCACCACCATGCGGGTGATCGATCGGGTTCATCACGACGCCGCGGTTATGCGGCTTCCAACCCAACCAACGCTTGCGACCGGCTTTGCCGTGCTGGACGTTGGAATGGTCGGTGTTCGATACGGAACCCACGGTCGCGATGCAGTTGCCGTTGATCAGGCGAAGCTCGCCCGAGTTCATCTTCACCTGCGTCCAGCCGCTGTCGCGGCCGACGATCTGGATCGACGTGCCGGCGGAACGCGCCAGCTGGCCGCCCTTGCCGGGGTGCAGTTCCACGTTGTGGACCAGCGTGCCGACGGGGATGTTTTTAATGAACATCGCGTTGCCCGGCTTGATGTCTGCTTTTTCAGCGGCGATGACTTTGTCGCCGGCTGCAAGGCGCTGGGGAGCGATGATGTAGTTCAAATCGCCGTCCGCGTATTTCACGAGGGCGATCCACGCGGTGCGGTTGGGGTCGTATTCCAGGCGTTCCACCGTCGCTTCAACGTCAAACTTGTTGCGTTTGAAGTCGATGATACGGAAGCGGCGTTTATGACCGCCGCCGCGATGCCAGGACGTGATTTCGCCCATGTTGTTACGGCCAGTCGCGCGGTGATGGTCCTTGTCGATCAGGGACTTCTCCGGCTTGCCTTTGTGCAGCTCGCTGCGGTCGACCCGGATCAGGGTACGCATGCCGGGCGATGTCGGGCGGTATGTCTTGAGTGCCATGTTACTTCCTCATCTTCTTTCGGACCATAAGGGTCCGGAAACTTTCTTAAACTCCGGTGGACACATCGATCGTCTGGCCCTGTTCAAGGGTGACAATCGCTTTTTTGCGGTCGCTGCGGAACGCCTTGCGGCCTTTGAAAATCTTCGTCTTGCCCAGTTGGACGGACGTGTTGACCTTCGTGACTTTCACCTTGAACACAGCTTCGATCGCGTTGCGGATCTGTGTTTTGCAGGCCGTCAGGGGAACGCGGAACGTGTACTGGTTGTACTGCGAGCCCATGGTTGCTTTTTCGGTGATGACCGGCGTGCGGATGGCTTCATAGAGGCCTTCCGTCAGTTGCGGTGCTTTTTTCTCTTTTTTCTTTACAGCGGTCATTTCAGTCGGGCCTCCAGTTGTGCAATCGCTTCCTTGGTCAGGACCAGGGTGTCGCGGCGCAGGATGTCATACACGTTGATGCCTTTTTCGGGCAGCACGTCCATGTATTTGATGTTGCGGATCGCGCGGGTGAACATCACATCGGGGGTCGCATCGACGAACAGCGCCGAGGTGAGGCCGAGGGTTTCCAGCGTTTTTGCCATTTCTTTCGTCTTGTGGGACTTGGAGACAGCGGTGTCGAGGATGACCAGCTTGCCTTCAGCCTGTTTTGCCGAGAGAGCGGTTTTCAGCGCGAGTTTGCGCATCGCTTTGGGCAGGCTGTGGGCGTGATCGCGAACGACCGGTCCGAAGATCACGGCGCCGCCGCGATGCTGCGGGTTGCGACGCGAACCGGCGCGGGCCTGGCCCGTACCTTTTTGCGAGTGCGGCTTCTTGCCGGTACCCGAGATCTCGCCGACCTGCTTGGTCTTGTGGTTACCGGAGCGGCGTTTTGCCAGCTGCCAGTTGACCATGCGATGCAGGACGTCAGCGCGGACTTTCACGCCGAAGATGGCATCGGAGAGGTCGATGTCACCCACTTTTTTGTTATCGAGGCTTTTTACGGCGACTTTCATTGGTACCCTTCCTTAACCCTGAGCTGCGTCAGCAGGAGCGTCTGCTGCGGGAGCTGCTTCGGATTTTTTGCCTTTGCTTTTCAGACCAGCCGGTTTCGGCGAATCTTTATGCGCTTTTTTCTTCATGGAGTCTTTAATCGTGACCCAGCCGCCCTTGTGGCCCGTCACTGCGCCTTCGACCAGGATGATGCCCTGTTCAGCCAGCACTTCGACGACACGCAGGTTGGGGATGGTGCGGTTCTTGTTGCCCATCTGGCCAGCCATTTTCTTGTTCTTGAAGACACGACCGGGCGACTGGCGCTGACCGGTGGAGCCGGGCGAGCGGTGCGACACGGACACACCGTGCGTCGCGCGCAGACCAGCGAAGTTCCAGCGTTTCATGACGCCCTGAAAGCCTTTACCGATCGTGATGCCCGAAACGTCAACGAACTGGCCGGGCACGAAATGCTCGACCGACAGCTCGTCGCCGACTTCCAGCAGGTTTTCTTCCGACACGCGGAATTCAACCAGCTTGGTCTTCGGCTCGACTTTCGCTTTCGCGAAATGGCCACGCTGCGGCTTCGCAACGTTCTTGGCGCGCTTGTTGACGGCGCCCAGCTGCACCGAAGTGTAGCCGTTCTTGTCTTTCGTCTGAACGGCGACGACCTGGCAGTCTTCAACTTTCAGCAGGGTCACGGGAACATGTTTGCCGTTCGCGTCGAACACGCGCGACATGCCAAGCTTTTGTGCAATTAAACCGGTACGCATTTTATGCTTCGTCCTTCTTCCTAAATCTTGCAAGCCTTACAGCTTGATCTCCACATCGACGCCGGCAGCGAGATCGAGCTTCATCAGCGCGTCGATCGTCTGGGGGGTCGGGTTAACGATATCCAGCAGGCGTTTGTGCGTGCGGATTTCGAACTGTTCGCGGGATTTTTTATCCACGTGCGGGGAGCGCAGGACCGTGAATTTCTCGATCTGCGTCGGCAGCGGGATCGGACCGCGCACTTCTGCGCCGGTACGTTTCGCGGTGTTCACAATTTCCTTCGTCGATTGGTCCAGGATACGGTGATCGTAAGCCCGGAGCCTGACTCGGATGTTTTGCGCTTCCATTGTATCAATCCTTCTTCAATTCTCTTTAGAGCAGGTCCCGCCGGCCATCCGGCGGGACCATGTCTCTATAACTTACTCGATGATCGAGGCAACGACGCCTGCGCCAACCGTACGGCCGCCTTCGCGAATTGCGAAACGCAGACCCGGATCCATAGCGATCGGAGCGATCAGCTCGATTTCCATGGTGATGTTGTCGCCAGGCATGACCATCTCGACGCCGTCGGGCAGTTTCACCATGCCGGTCACGTCAGTCGTACGGAAGTAGAACTGGGGACGGTAGTTGGTGAAGAACGGCGTGTGGCGGCCGCCTTCGTCCTTCGTGAGGACGTAAGCTTCTGCCTTGAACTTCGTATGCGGCTTGATCGAGCCAGGTGCGCAGAGCACTTGGCCGCGTTCAACGTCTTCGCGCTTGGTGCCGCGCAGGAGAGCGCCGATGTTGTCGCCAGCCTCACCCTGATCGAGCAGCTTGCGGAACATTTCAACGCCGGTGATGACGGTCTTGGTGGTCGGGCGGAGGCCGACGATTTCGACTTCCTCGCCAACTTTCACGACGCCTTGTTCGACGCGGCCGGTGCAAACCGTACCACGGCCGGAGATCGAGAACACGTCCTCGACGGGCATCAGGAAGGGCTTGTCTTTCGCGCGGGCGGGGGTCGGGATGGATGCGTCAACAGCAGCCATCAGCGCCTGGATCGCTTCTTTGCCGAAACCGTCCGACTTGCCTTCGAGAGCCGACAGAGCCGAGCCTTTCACGAAGGGAATGGTGTCGCCGGGGTATTTGTATTTCGACAGCAGTTCGCGGATTTCCATTTCGACGAGATCAGCGAGTTCGGGATCAGCCATGTCCATTTTGTTCATGAACACAACGATCGAGGGAACGCCGACCTGACGAGCGAGCAGGATGTGCTCGCGGGTCTGGGGCATCGGGCCGTCAGCTGCGGAAACGACGAGGATCGCGCCGTCCATCTGTGCCGCGCCGGTGATCATGTTCTTCACATAGTCAGCGTGGCCGGGGCAGTCGACGTGTGCGTAGTGGCGGGCAGCCGTTTCATATTCGACGTGTGCGGTCGAAATCGTGATGCCGCGCTCGCGCTCTTCGGGCGTGCCGTCGATCTGGTCATAAGCTTTGTATTCAGCCTGGCCGGTTTCAGCGAGCACTTTCGTGATAGCTGCGGTCAGCGAGGTTTTGCCATGGTCGACGTGACCGATGGTGCCGATGTTGACGTGGGGTTTGTTACGTTCAAACTTGCCTTTAGCCATTTCTAGTCTTCCTTTTTGCTATGATCAGTTATCAGTTAAGTCGTTAGTTAATCGGTTACGCCATTTTCGCTTTCACTTCATCAGCGATCGCCTGCGGCACTTGTTCGTAGTGATGGAATTCCATCGAGTACTGCGCGCGCCCCTGGCTCATGGAGCGGAGGGTGTTGATGTAGCCGAACATGTTCGCCAGCGGGACCATCGCGGTGATGACGCGCGCGTTACCGCGGCTGTCCATCGCGTTGACCTGGCCACGGCGGCTGTTCAGGTCGCCGATCACGTCGCCCATGTAGTCTTCGGGGGTGACGACTTCGACCTTCATGACGGGTTCCAGCAGTGCAGGCTTGCACTTCGGAATGCCTTCGCGGAACGCGGCGCGGGCCGCGATCTCGAATGCAAGCGCCGAGGAGTCGACGTCGTGGTAAGCGCCGTCAAACAGCGTCGCCTTGAAGTCGATGCAGGGGAAGCCGGCGATGACGCCCGTTTCCTTGATGCTCTCGAGGCCTTTTTCGACGCCCGGAATGAATTCCTTGGGAACCGAACCACCGGTCAGGTCTGTGTCGAAGATGAAGCCGGAGCCGACTTCGCCCGGCTCGAAACGGATCAGGACGCGGGCAAACTGGCCCGAACCGCCCGACTGTTTCTTGTGGGTGTAGTCGATTTCGCCGATTTTCGTGATCGTCTCGCGGTATGCGACCTGCGGAGCGCCGATGTTGGCTTCCACTTTGAATTCGCGACGCATACGGTCGATGATGATGTCGAGGTGCAATTCGCCCATGCCGCGCAGGATCGTCTGGCCGGATTCTTGATCCGAGTTGACGCGCAGGGAGGGATCTTCCGCGACGAGGCGCGCGAGCGCCATACCCATTTTCTCCTGGTCCGCTTTCGATTTGGGTTCGACAGCGATGGAGATGACGGGTTCCGGGAATACCATGCGCTCGAGGATCACGGGCTTGTCGGGATCGCAGAGCGTGTCACCAGTCGTGGTGTCTTTCATGCCAACCAGAGCGACGATGTCGCCAGCGGTTGCTTCCTTGATCTCTTCGCGGGTGTTTGCGTGCATCAGCAACATACGGCCGATGCGCTCTTTTTTGTCCTTCACCGAGTTCAGGACGTAAGAACCCGATTCCAGCTTGCCGGAGTAGATGCGGCAGAACGTCAGGGTACCGACGTAGGGATCGTTCATGATCTTGAATGCGAGGCCGGCGAAAGGCTCTTTTTCGTCGGGCTTGCGGATGACTTTTACTTCCTCTTTACCGGGCATCGTGCCTTCGAGCTGGGGCATTTCGAGCGGGTTCGGGAGGTAATCGACAACGGCGTCGAGCAGGGGCTGGACGCCCTTGTTCTTGAACGCTGCGCCGCAGACGATCGGAACGAATTTGTAAGCGATCGTGCCTTTGCGGATGCATTTCTTGAGGACGTCGATCGAGGGCTCTTTGCCGTCGAGGTAGTCGCTCATCGCCTGATCGTCCATCTCGACAGCGGTCTCGATGAGTTTCAGGCGGTACTGTTTTGCTTTTTCAGCGAGATCGGCAGGGATGTCGGTTTCGGTGAATTCTGCGCCCAGGGCTTCATCTTTCCAGATGAGGGCTTTCATTTTCAGCAGGTCGACGAGGCCGATATGTTCAGCTTCGGTACCGATGGGCAGCTGGGTGACCAGCGGCACAGCGCCGAGGCGGTCGATGATCATGTCAACGGTGCGGTAGAAGTTCGCGCCGGTGCGGTCCATCTTGTTGACGAAGCAGATACGGGGAACGCCGTATTTGTCAGCCTGACGCCAGACGGTTTCGGACTGGGGCTCAACGCCGGCAACCGAGTCAAACACGGTCACAGCACCATCGAGAACGCGCAAGGAACGCTCGACTTCGATCGTGAAGTCGACGTGGCCGGGGGTGTCGATGATGTTGATGCGGTGATCCTTCCAGAAGCAGGTGGTCGCAGCGGAGGTAATGGTGATACCGCGCTCCTGTTCCTGTTCCATCCAGTCCATGGTCGCAGTACCCTCGTGCACTTCGCCGATTTTATGCGATTTGCCCGTGTAGTACAGGATGCGTTCGGTCGTCGTCGTCTTGCCCGCGTCGATGTGGGCCATGATGCCGATGTTGCGATAGCGCTCCAGAGGGTATTTTTTCGTCTCAGCCATGATACTTCAGATCCCCTTGATCTTATTCTTGTCTTGTAATTACCAGCGGAAGTGGGCGAAAGCCTTGTTCGCTTCTGCCATTTTGTGGGTGTCTTCGCGTTTTTTCACGGCAGCGCCACGATCGTTGTGCGCGTCCATGATTTCGGAAGCCAGTTTCGATTCCATGGTCTTGTCGTTGCGTTTCAGCGCAGCGTCCTTGAGCCAGCGCATCGCAACAGCGATAGAGCGGACGGGACGGACTTCCATCGGAACCTGGTAGGTAGCACCACCAACGCGGCGGGACTTCACTTCGATCGCGGGCTTCACTTTATCCAGCGCTTCGAGGAAGAACACGATCGGGTCCATTTTCGTTTTGGACGCGATGATATCGAACGCGCCGTAAACGATGTTTTCAGCAACCGATTTTTTGCCCGAGATCATGATGACGTTCATAAACTTGGCGAGAACCAGGTTGTTGAACTTCGGATCTGGCAAAACTTCGCGTTTTTTGGCGGAATGGCGACGTGACATATTTAAAACCCCTTATTTCGGTTTCTTCGCGCCATAGCGGGAGCGCGATTTTTTGCGTTTATCGACGCCCTGGGTGTCGAGGGTGCCGCGGATGATTTTGTAGCGAACGCCGGGAAGATCCTTCACACGGCCGCCGCGCACGAGCACGACAGAGTGTTCCTGAAGGTTGTGGCCGACGCCGGGAATGTAGCAGATTGCTTCACGACCGTTGGTCATGCGAACTTTCGCGACTTTACGCAGTGCGGAGTTCGGTTTTTTGGGGGTCGTGGTGTAGACGCGTGTGCAAACGCCGCGCTTTTGCGGGTTGCCTTGGAGATCCGCGTTCTTTTTCTTTTTGAACTGCGGAACGCGGCCCTTACGGACAAGTTGGTTAACTGTTGGCATTTATAGCCCTTCCTCGGTTTAACAACAAAATCGTGTTTTGCTGGATTAACAGCAAATCGTGATCTGGAGGATGAGGGCAACACCTGCGATGCGCATTTTTTCAAATGCGCGGCAGGATACTGATCAAGAGATCAGTCGAACTTCCACTTTTCCCGCGGAAGACGGTTAAAAAAACCGGACTGCGTCTAGACCAAACTGTCTACCACCAGCCCATCCTTAGAGCGTGCGCAATATATCATGGTTCTTCGCAAGGTCAAGCATTGTGTGTATCCGACCGGAATTTTTGATATTTCGCGCTGAAAGTCCCTCCATGTCCTTTATGTGAAGCAATATTATGTCTCCAAGCGGGTAGTTTTGATAATATTCAGCCCTTGCGGCGCATTACGGCCAGACTGCATCGCCGATGATTTTCTGGAATGATTCGCCGCTCCGCTGGAGTGGCGGTTCGAGATGCCTGCCCGTCTGGTTTAACCGATAAATTGACATAAGGTCGGGTGACGGGATTGGCAATGGGTGTTGCCCGCCGTTTTATATGAAACTTGCCAGAATGGATGAATCACCCCATATTGTCCCCCGGAAGGCTAGGGCGGGCGAGTGTCTTGCGAACCCGGCCAGGGCCGAGAGGCAGCAACCGTACCAAGTTTTCATCCGGGTCGTTCTAGTCTTCCACCTTATTCCCTCAAAAGCCACCGGATGAGAGATAAAAACCAGCGCGCTTTCGCGCGGGCGGGTCGTTCCAGACTTCCACCTCACCCGAAATCACTTCCACATATTCATTTTAGTCAGAAGAGCTTTAAGGCTTTCCCATGCGGGAACGCTTTTCACGACTTCGTAATAGAAGTTCATGGCGTGATAGCTGAGGAAATAGATGAACGGCAGCCAGCCGACATAGACCGGATAGACCACGCGGCGGAACTCTTTCGAATTTTTCGGATACCGGTTCATTTTTTTCAGCACCCGATAGACCAGCAGGGCGGTCAGGAACATCAGGATGCCGTAGACCGGCCCCAATATAATCAGACTGAACAGCATAAACCCGACGCCGGAGAAGGTGAGGAATTCGTAGTCCTTGCTCAACAGGAAAAGGATCGCCGCCACCACCGCGATGATACGCTCCGACCATGCCAAAGATCGCACCAGCGTCCATTCGAAGATCGCGTGATTGACGCTATGGGCGCGCGCGGCGCGTTTCATCTCGCCGCGTTTCTGCGCGATTTCCAGCTCGCGGATTCGGTTCATGCCGGGCGGGGGTGCCTGTTCTGGCTCTTTTTCTTCCATTTTTCTACCTTGCCCTGCGCGCATCCCGCGGTAAATATTTAAAATCAAGCCGCTGAAAAATAACCTGAAAATCGCAAACTCTGCGGCAGTGCCGCAAACTTTGTTGACAGATTAAGCCGGATTATGATTATATAACACCTGTTCGCAAGAACCGCGGGATTTGATGTCAGCTTGCTGCCGCGTGACCAACAGCTAAAGCGCCGCAGGGTAACTGCGGTTTACCGCAGAAAAAGGACTAACCCCGTGGCCACGCACATCACCCTCTCCCATACGACCTGTCATCCCCGCCCCTGCCGAATGTGAGCCGGATCTAGCTTTCCGGATTTTCTACATTCACAGCAGCGCGCCACTATAGGCGCCACGACATCAGCGCAAGCATACGCGCTATAGGCAGGATAAAATGACAGACGTTCGCAGAGATGATTTCACCCTGATCCATTCGATCGACGACGCAATCCCCTTTTACAAGGGCAACGGCCTTGCGCTCGACAAGCAGTATATCGGTTTCGAAACCGAGATCGGCGTCTACAAGAAAGGCGCGGACGGCCAGCCCGTCGGCACGACGACGCAAGACACCGCCGAGCTGCTCGCTTACTTAAAAAAACTCGGCCATCAGGCGCAGCTGGAAATGGCCTCTGCCGTTGAATATGCCAGCCCCCCTTTCCGCGTCACCGAAGTGACACAGCTGGTAAAGGAAATCAAGCAGTCCTGGGATGACTATCATCAGGCGATCGAGGCGAAAGGCTTCGTTGCCAACGACTCACCCTTCTTCCCCTTCGCGACGCTGCAATCGGCCGAGGAAAACCTCGTCGACCGCGACCGCGCGCGCGGCCTTGTCAAAGGCATGAAGCAGCACAAGGCACCCGAATTCCTGAAGGTCACGCTGCTCGCGACCAGCACGCAGATCAGCCTGAGCTACAAAGACCCGAACGACCTGCACGAGCTGCTGACGACCGGCTATGCGCTGCAGGCGCCGATCTTCGCGCTGTTCGGCAACTACCCCGCGTTTATCGAGGGATCGAGCGAGCGCCTCGATTACAACCCGCGCGCCGCGTTCTACGAAGCCTTCGGCGAACAGGGCAGCATCCCGAAATCGCTGCTGGACGCGAAAGACGGCGATGATTTCGTGCGCCGCCATGCGCAGCAGGTGTTTGAAACACCGCTGCTGTTCTATTACGACCGCGACAACACGATCATCTGGCCCGAAAATCCGGTGACGTTCGAGCAGCTGAAGGATCAGGGCCTCAACACGCGCTCCAACTACGACCTTGCCGAAACCTTTGTCTATTCCGACCTGAAGGTCTGCAACATCCGCGACGACGAAGGCCGTCCCACGGGCAAGCGCGTCGAAGTCCGCGGGCTTGATGCCGGCGAAACGGGTGCCTTGGGCGGCGTGCCGTTTATCCATGCCCTGCTCCGCGATCCTGCTGCGAACGCGCAAGTGAAGGGTCTGCTGTCCGAATACGGGTTGACGCCCGATCATGACGGCTGGCAGCAGCGCATCGTCGATGCACGCCACAACGCCGCATATCATGACGGCAAATACCTGAACGTCGATTTCGGCCTGCGCGCGGATGGCAAGCCCGGCAACCTCGCCGAATTCAGCCGCGAACTGGCGACGGTGCTGGAACTGTATGTGCAGCGCAACCCCGAACTGAAATCCGCAACACAGCCCGTCATCGACATCGCAAAATCCGGCGTGACGCAGGCCGAGCTGAAATCGCGCGCGACCAAAGATTACGAACATGCCAATCGCCAGTTGCTGGCGGTGGCCAACGATAACCCGCAGCATGCACACGCTGCCGGGTTTACTCAAACCGCAAGGGTAAAAGGTCCCTAACCTTTTACGCCTTGCGGTTTCTTTCTCCTGCCTACACACCAGGGGAACGGGAAGACCACTCACTTACACACACCAAAAATGAAAGGGCGGAGTTATCCTTCTCCGCCCTTTTATTTATTTCGTGATAATCACGCGTCAAATTTTTCTTCCCTGTCGCTTATCAAAAAGATTCGTATCCGCACATGCGTAACAACGCCGTTGAAGGGGTTGCAATTGTCATGTTTTTCCACAATTAACCGGACTTTAACCACGCTCGGCCATACTCACCGTACTTGCAAAAACGCTTTAAAAAACCTTCACCCAACAAACGGAGTTCATCCATGACTTCTTTCAAAATCCATACCGCTGAAACCGCTCCCGAACAGTCCCGCCCGTTCCTGAAGGAACTGGTCGCGCGCCTTGGCTTCCTGCCGAACGTATACGGCGCGATTGCTGAATCGCCGATGGCGCTGCGCGCGTGGCTCGGCCTGAAAACCACCGTTGAAACCGGCCTGTTCACGCCCGTCGAACGCCGCATCGTCCTGATGACCACCAGCTACCTCAACAACTGCAGCTATTGCGTTGCGGCTGGCTCCGTCACCGGCGAAAAAGAAGGCATCGAAAAAGACATCATCGAAGCCCTGCGCACCGACAAGCCGCTGAAGGATGCGAAACATGAACAACTGCGCCTGTTCACCAAATCCGTCCTGAAGCGCATGGGCCGCCCCGAACAGGTGGAAATCGACGCGGTGATCAAGGCCGGCTACACTCCCGCCCATATCCTTGAAGTCGTCTCGATCGTGTCGCTCGGCATGATGGGCAACTACATCAACCACCTCGTCAAAGCCCCCCTCGACAAGCAGTTCGAAGGCCAGCGCTTTGAAGAACGCAACCACGACATCCGCAAGGATATCGCGGCCTAAGCATTCAAGATTGACGACAGAAGCCGGCGGACGTGTAAAAAACGTCCGCCGGTTTCGCCATTTATGGAAGATTCCAACGATTTCATGCTGTTCCGCAGCACGACCTCCTGTATATAATGTATGAGTTAGGGCGGTTACGTTTTTTCCAGAAAGATTTTCATCGAAAATGGCCGAGGGCACGCCAACTCCGAAGAAAAAGAAACCTGTTACGGTGATGCAGGACAGGCTGAAGGGTTATCAGTCGCGCCTGATCGACATCTCGCCCGACAATCCGCATCTTTCCCTCACCCGCGCCTATGTCTGCGCCTTTGCGATCATCGCCGCGCTGACGATTGCCGGGCATCTGGTTGTGTCATACACAACCACCAAGCAAAAAGACGACGCCGAAATCACCTTCGCCATGACCGGCATGCGCTCGCTGATCGATATCGGGGTATCGAACGCGTCCTCCTACCGCACCTCCGGCAATAAATTCGACGGGGACCTGCTGCGCGACACGCTGAAGCGCCTGAAGGATACCCGCACGGTCTTGAGAAACTACAATGACGGCGACGTGAACCAGATGTTCGCGGAAGCACCCTACCTGCTCGATGACAGGATGGAAGATTTCGTGGAATCCGCGCTGGATTTCATGAGTTATCGCAGCACGGACAAATTCGAAAAATTCCGCGATGAATTCGTTGACCTGACGCGCGACGCGAAGGCGTTTTCGATCAAGCTCGACCAGGCAATCGAGCTGTATCATGAAAACGTCACGGCGCAGATCGCATGGTCGCACCGCATCCAGTATTTCACGGCCATGATCGTGCTGTCCGTCCTGCTGCTGGAGGCCTATTACATTTTCCGCCCGCTCGTGAAGCGCCTTGCGGCCTATAGCAAGGAGCTGATCCGCCTCGCGCTGGAGGACGAGCTGACAGGCCTTAAAAACCGCCGCGCGGTCATGCAGATGGCGAATGCCGAAATCTCCCGCTTCACCCGCACGGCCAAGCCCTTCGCCGTCGTGCTCTGCGACCTTGATAAATTCAAGACGGTCAACGATACCTATGGCCACAAGGTGGGCGACCTTGTACTGAAACACTACGCCAAGCTGATGACCAATTCGCTGCGCGGTTACGACGTCATTGGCCGCTTCGGCGGGGAAGAATTCGTGATCATGCTGCCCCAGACGGAACCGGACAAGGCGCTGGCCATCATCAACCGCTTCCGCGAAACTGTCGCCAGCACCCCCTGCCCCTATGTGGACAAGAATGACCAGCAGCAGTTGCTGAAATTCACCTCCAGCTTCGGCATCGCCGCCGTGAAGTCGCACAAGCCGGTGTCGCTGGATACGCTGCTGATCCGCGCCGATGAATGTCTTTATGAAGCCAAAGATAAAGGCCGTAACTGCGCAATCATGGTCGTGCTTGAAGACAAACCTGCCGCAGCCCCGATCACCCCGCCGCCCGGCGAAGTTCCCGTTTAAATTTTACCGACTGCCGCCCGCATCACCTCTGCCTGCAGGCTGGGCGGTCTCTTTCCGCATCGCCGCCAGCGACGACGACAGCGTGTTCAGGCGGTCAATGACGGCCAGCAGTTTCTCCTCCGCAACATCTCCCGCGCTGTTCAGCTTGTCGACCTGTTGCTGAAGCGCGTCCAGTTTCGTATCGATATCGTGGAGGATGGCGGCGGCGTCAGGCTTCGCGGTTGGGACTGCAGGTTTCTTCGCAGCGGGCTTGGGCGTGAATAATTCCTCGATTGTCGCCGGTGCCGTGTTTGACCGCCGGTGTTGCAGGTCGCCAAGTGCCTTGCCCTCCTGCGGCGCAGTCATTTTCAACGTCTCGGATACGGCCACGGCGGGCAGCGCGAGCAACAGCCAGGCAAGCAGGATAAAACGCATCGACATTGTCCTCTTTGTTTCCTTTTGAAAAAGAAAACCCCCGCCGGAATAAACCGCGCGGGGGAAATCTTTTGAGCCGTTAGTCGCTACGGTTACGCAGCCCCTGCCCGGCCGCCACGCTTGGAGCGTTCGCGGGGTTCGGTTTTGGGAGCTTCGATCACCGAGACGTTGTCGCCTTCCAGAGCAACCGGGTTCGCCGCTGCGTTTGCAGCAAGGGCGGCCTGATCGCGCTCGAGAGCGATGCGCTTCAGCTTGTGGACGAACGAACCGGTACCCGCCGGGATCAGGCGGCCGACGATCACGTTTTCCTTCAGGCCGATCAGCTTGTCGACCTTGCCCTGAATGGCAGCTTCGGTCAGCACGCGTGTCGTTTCCTGGAAGGAAGCGGCCGAGATGAAGGAGCGCGTTTGCAGCGAGGCTTTCGTAATACCTTGCAGCATCGGGATGCCCTTCGCGGGACGCTTGTCTTTGCCAAGTGCCGCGTTGATCTCCTGCAGCTCTTCGCGGTCGACCTGTTCGCCGTTGATCAGGGTCGTTTCGCCGGCATCCGTGACTTCAACTTTTTGCAGCATCTGGCGGATAATCACCTCGATGTGCTTGTCGTTGATTTTCACGCCCTGCAGACGGTAGACGTCCTGGACTTCGTTGATCAGGTAATCGGCCAGAGCCTCGACACCCATGACGGACAGGATGTCGTGGGGAACCATCGAGCCTTCGAGCAGCGCGTCGCCGCGGCGGACGTAGTCGCCTTCGTTGACGGCCACGTGCTTGCCTTTCGGAATGAGGTATTCCTTCGGCTCGCTCTTGCCATCGGTCGGCTTGACGATAATGCGGCGCTTGGACTTGTAGTCCTTGCCGAATTCCACCTGGCCGTCGATGTCCGAAATGATCGCGAAGTCTTTGGGACGGCGCGCCTCGAACAATTCCGCCACGCGCGGCAGACCGCCCGTGATGTCGCGGGTTTTCGAGGATTCTTTCGGGATACGCGCGATGATGTCACCGGCCTTCACCTGGGCAGCGTTGTCCAGGTTCAGGATGGCGCCGACCGGCATGTAGTAGTTGGCTTCAATGCCGTTAGGCAGCTTGATGACCTTGCCGGCAGCATCGGTAAGCGTAATACGCGGCTTGAGCGATGCGGCTTTCGGTTGCTGGCGCCAGTCGATGACGACCTTCGACGAGATGCCAGTTGCTTCGTCCATTTCCTCGCGGATGGAGAGGCCCTCGACCAGGTCGAAATAGACGGCGGAGCCGTCTTTTTCGGTGATGATGGGGTTCGTGTAGGGATCCCATTCAGCAAGCTTGCTGCCTTTTTTCACCTTGTCGCCGTCGTTGACGAGCAGCTTCGCGCCGTATTGGAGGCGGTGGTTTGCACGTTCGCGGCCTTGTTTATCCAGCAGCACCACTTCCGTGTTGCGGCCCATGACGATCTGGACGCCTTCCGAGTTCTTGACGACGCTCTTGTTGCGGACTTCGACAGTCGCATCAAAAGCGGCCTCCGACGAGGACTGCGCCGCGCCACGCTGTGCCGCGCCACCGATGTGGAACGTACGCATGGTAAGCTGGGTACCCGGTTCACCGATGGACTGCGCGGCCATGACGCCGATCGCTTCGCCTTCGTTGACGGGCGTACCACGGGCCAGGTCGCGGCCGTAGCACTTCGCGCAGATGCCGTTGTCTTTCGACTGGCAGGTCAGGACCGAGCGCACGAGAACGGCGTCGATACCGGAGGTTTCGATCTTCTCCGAAGTCGCTTCGTCGATGATCTCGCCGGCCTTCACGATCACGAGGCTTGTCAGCGGGTCGATGACATCGACCGCAGCCGAGCGGCCGAGGATGCGTTCAGGCAGGGAAACGATCACGTCGCCGCCTTCGATCACGGGACGGACAGTGAAGCCGTTTTCCGTGCCGCAGTCGTTTTCGGTGATGATCGCGTCCTGTGCGACGTCGACAAGGCGGCGGGTCAGGTAACCCGAGTTCGCCGTCTTGAGCGCCGTATCGGCAAGACCTTTACGCGCACCGTGCGTCGAGTTGAAGTACTCGAGAACGGTCAGGCCTTCTTTGAAGTTCGAGATAATGGGCGTCTCGATGATTTCGCCCGACGGCTTGGCCATCAGACCGCGCATACCTGCCAACTGGCGGATCTGCTGGGTCGAGCCACGCGCGCCGGAATGCGCCATCATATAGACCGAGTTCATGTAACCGTTCGCGCCGGGCTTGGCGATCACGGCCATCATTTCCTTGGTCACGTCGTCCGTGCAGGAAGACCAGATGTCGACGACCTTGTTGTATTTTTCACCTTTGGTGATCAGGCCGTCCTGGTACTGCTGTTCGAATTCCTTGACCTTGGCATTTGCAATCGCCACGAGTTTCAGTTTTTCTTCCGGAATGATGAGGTCATCTTTACCGAAGGAAATACCGGCCACGCAGGCGTTGGTGAAGCCGAGCGCCATCATGCGGTCGCAGAAAATGACCGTTTCTTTCTGGCCGCAGTGGCGATAAACCACGTCGATCAGGTTCGAAACGTCTTTTTTCGTGAGAACGCGGTTCAGCACGTCGAAGGGCACGTTGGGATGGCGCGGCAGAACCTGCGACATCATCATGCGGCCCGGCGTCGTGTCGACGACAAGACGGAGCGGTTTGTTGTCTTTATCGACCGTGTGGTAACGCGCCTTGATCTTGGTGTGCATCGTCACGGTCTTGTTGAACAGCGCAAGCTCGATTTCCTGCATGTCCTTGAACACGGTGCCTTCGCCCTTCAGGCCGTCGAAAGCCATCGACAGGTAATAAAGGCCGAGGACGATATCCTGCGACGGAACGATGACGGGCTTGCCGTCCGCGGGGCGCAGGATGTTGTTCGTCGACATCATGAGAACGCGGGCTTCAAGCTGCGATTCAACCGAGAGCGGCACGTGGACGGCCATCTGGTCGCCGTCGAAGTCGGCGTTGAACGCCGTGCAAACGAGCGGGTGCAGCTGGATCGCCTTGCCTTCGATCAGCACGGGCTCGAAAGCCTGGATGCCGAGACGGTGCAGGGTCGGTGCGCGGTTCAGAAGGACGGGATGCTCGCGGATAACTTCCTCGAGGATATCCCACACTTCGGGGCGTTCTTTTTCCACCATGCGTTTTGCGGCTTTGACCGTGGAGGCCAGGCCGTAGATCGACAGGCGGTTATAGATAAAGGGCTTGAACAGCTCGAGCGCCATCTTCTTGGGAAGACCGCACTGGTGCAGTTTCAGCTCGGGACCCACGACGATAACCGAACGACCGGAATAGTCGACGCGTTTACCGAGCAAGTTCTGGCGGAAGCGGCCCTGCTTGCCTTTCAGCATGTCAGCGAGCGATTTCAGCGGGCGCTTGTTGGCGCCGGTGATCACGCGGCCGCGACGGCCGTTGTCGAACAGCGCGTCAACAGCTTCCTGCAGCATGCGTTTTTCGTTGCGCACGATGATGTCGGGCGCGCGCAGCTCGATCAGGCGGCGGAGACGGTTGTTACGGTTGATGACGCGGCGATAAAGATCGTTCAGGTCCGACGTCGCAAAACGGCCGCCGTCGAGCGGGACGAGCGGGCGCAGTTCGGGCGGAATGACCGGAACGATGTCGAGGATCATCCATTCCGGACGGGTGCCGGAAGTGAGGAACGCATCGATCAGCTTCAGGCGCTTCACGATTTTCTTTTTCTTCGCGTCGGAGCCAACAGCGGCAACGAGGTCGATTTCCAGCTGCGCTTTTTCTTTTTCAAGATTGACGGCAGACAGGAGTTCTTTCAGCGCTTCCGCGCCGATGCCGGCCTTGAATGCGTCTTCGCCGTATTTGTCGACGTTGTCGGCGAATTCTTCCTCGGTCAGCAGCTGCAGCGGCTTCAGCGGGGTCATCAGCGGGTCGATGACGATGAAAGATTCAAAGTACAGGACTTTCTCGAGATCTTTCAGTGTCATGTCCATCATCAGGCCGATGCGGCAGGGCAGCGATTTCAGGAACCAGATATGCGCAACCGGCGATGCCAGCTGGATATGGCCCATGCGGTCGCGGCGCACCTTCGAGAGCGTGACTTCAACGCCGCACTTCTCGCAGATGATGCCTTTGTACTTCATGCGCTTGTACTTGCCGCAAAGGCATTCGTAATCCTTCACGGGTCCAAAGATGCGCGCGCAGAACAGGCCGTCTTTTTCGGGCTTGAACGTGCGGTAGTTGATGGTTTCCGGCTTTTTGATCTCGCCGTAGGACCAGGACAGGATCTGCTCCGGGCTCGCGATCGAGATCCGGATCTGGTCGAAGCTCTGGGGGCCGCTCACTTGGCCGAAGAGGTTCATGACTTCATTCATGGTATTACTCCCAATCTCTTTCGATTAATTGTTCTGGCTTTGCTTCAGGTCAACGTTCAGACCCAGCGACCGCAATTCCTTCACCAAGACGTTGAAGGATTCAGGGATACCGATTTCGAACGTATCGTCGCCGCGGACAATCGACTCATAGGCCTTGGTACGGCCTGCGACGTCGTCCGACTTGACGGTGAGCATTTCCTGCAGCGTGTAGGCCGCACCGTATGCCTGCAGCGCCCAGACTTCCATCTCCCCGAAGCGCTGGCCGCCGAACTGGGCTTTACCGCCCAGAGGCTGCTGCGTCACGAGTGAATACGGACCGATGGAGCGTGCGTGGATCTTGTCGTCGACAAGGTGGTGCAGCTTCAGCATATAGATGTAACCGACGGTGACCTGGCGTTCGAAGTATTCGCCGGTACGGCCGTCGATCAGTTTCACCTGACCGGAGGTTGCGAGACCTGCGTCTTCGAGCATCTTGTTGATGTCAGCCTCGACCGCGCCGTCAAAGACGGGGGTTGCGATCGGAACGCCGCGACGGATGTTGCCGCACATTTCGAACAGTTCGTTGTGCTTCAGCGTCGCCACGTCTTCTTTATAGGCCTTGTCGCCGTATGCCACTTTCAGCTTGGCATGCAGGTCTTTTTCCTGCTTCTCGCGCTCGGCGCCGGTTGCACGATGGTAGCGGTCGACGATCTCGCCGATCTGCTTGCCAAGGCGTGCGGTTGCCCAGCCCAGGTGGGTTTCAAGGATCTGGCCGACGTTCATGCGTGACGGAACGCCAAGCGGGTTCAGCACGAGGTCAACGGGGGTACCGTCTTCCAGGTAGGGCATGTTTTCGACGGGCATGATTTTCGACACGACACCTTTGTTGCCGTGGCGGCCTGCCATCTTGTCGCCGGGCTGCAGCTTGCGCTTGACCGCGATGAACACTTTCACCGTTTTCATGACGCCGGGCAGCATTTCGTCGCCGCGCTGCAGTTTTTCAACTTTGTTCTCGAAACGCTGGGTCAGGTCGTCGATCGCGCGATCAAAGGTCTGGCCCATGGATTCGATGTCGCCCATGGTTTTTTCGTCGGTGACGACGATTTCGCGCCATTCATGGCGTTTCGTCGCTTCGAGGTCGGCTGCCGTGATCTTGTCGCCTTTTTTCAGGCCTTCGATCGGCTTGGCAACCGATTTGCCAATCAGGTTTTCTTTCATGCGGCCGTAGTAGCCACGCTCGTAGATGCGGCGTTCGTCGTCGCGGTCTTTTGCGAGACGTTCGATTTCAGCGCGTTCGATGGACAGGGCACGCTGGTCTTTATCAACGCCACGGCGGGAGAACACGCGGACTTCCACGATCGTGCCCGAGATACCCGGGGGAACGCGCAAGCTTGTGTCTTTCACGTCGGAGGCTTTTTCGCCGAAGATGGCGCGGAGGAGTTTTTCCTCCGGCGTCATCGGAGATTCACCCTTGGGCGTGACTTTACCAACCAGAATGTCGCCTGCTTTCACATCGGCGCCGATGTAAACGATACCGGCTTCGTCGAGGTGCTTGAGGCCTTCCTCGCCGACGTTCGGGATGTCGCGGGTGATGTCTTCCTGACCCAGTTTCGTGTCGCGCGCCATGACTTCGAATTCCTCGATATGGATCGAGGTGAAGACGTCGTCGGAAGCGATGCGTTCGGAAATCAGGATGGAGTCTTCGAAGTTGTAGCCGTTCCAGGGCATGAACGCGACAAGCACGTTACGGCCGAGGGCCAATTCGCCCAGCTCGGTCGAGGGACCGTCGCCGATGATGTCGCCGGCTTCAACGCGATCGCCCACTTTCACAAGCGGGGTCTGCGTGATGCAGGTGTTCTGGTTGGAACGGGTGAACTTTTTCAGTTTGTAGATGTCGACAGTCGATTTCGCGCTGTCTTTTTCATCCGTTGCGTGGACGACGATACGGTTTGCGTCAACCGAGTCAACGATACCGGCGCGCAGTGCCGCAATCGCAGAGCCGGAGTCGCGGGCAACCGCGTATTCCATGCCCGTGCCGACCAGCGGCGCGTCGGAACGCATCAGCGGAACGGCCTGACGCTGCATGTTCGAGCCCATGAGCGCGCGGTTCGCGTCGTCGTTTTCAAGGAAGGGGATGAGCGCCGCTGCAACCGAAACGATCTGTTTCGGCGAGACGTCGATCAGGTCGATCTGGTCGCGGGGCGACAGGATGTAGTCGCCACCTTTGCGGCACGAAACGAGGTCGGACACGAAGCCCATTTTGGCGTCGAGTTCGGCGTTCGCCTGCGCGATCGTGTATTTGCCCTCTTCCATCGCCGACATGTAAACCACATCGTCGGTGACCTTGTTGTTCACGACTTTGCGGTACGGGGATTCAATGAAACCGTACTGGTTGATGCGTGCATAGGTGGAGAGCGAGTTGATCAGACCGATGTTCGGACCCTCGGGCGTTTCGATCGGGCAGATACGGCCGTAATGGGTCGGGTGAACGTCGCGGACTTCGAAGCCAGCGCGTTCGCGGGTCAGACCGCCTGGTCCAAGTGCGGACATACGGCGTTTGTGCGTGATTTCCGACAGCGGGTTCGTCTGGTCCATGAACTGCGACAGCTGCGAGGAGCCGAAGAATTCGCGGACAGCGGCTGCAGCCGGTTTCGCGTTGATCAGGTCGTGCGGCATCGCGGTGTCGATGTCGACAGACGACATACGTTCGCGGATCGCGCGTTCCATACGCATCAGGCCGACGCGGCACTGGTTTTCCATCAATTCACCGACCGAGCGGACGCGGCGGTTACCAAGGTGATCGATATCGTCCGTTTCGCCACGGCCGTCCTTCAGATCCACGAGGATCTTGAGGATCGCCATGATGTCTTCCTTGCGGAGGATACGGACCTGGTCGTCGGTTTTGAAATCGAGGCGCGAGTTCATTTTCACGCGGCCGACCGGTGACAGGTCATAGCGTTCGAAGTCAAAGAACAAGCCGCGGAACAGCGTGTCAGCCGATTCCAGCGTGGGCGGTTCGCCCGGGCGCATGACGCGGTAGATGTCGATCAGCGCGTCTTCGCGGTTGCGGCACTTGTCGGCAGCCAGCGTGTTGCGGATGTAGCCGCCCACGTTGATGTTGTCGATCGCGAGGATTTCGAGCGACTTGAGGCCGAGCTTCTCGATTTTGTCGATGCTTTTTGCATCGAGTTCTTCGCCAGCCTCGAACACGACTTCGCCGGTCTTGTCGTCGGTGACGGTGCGCGCGATTGCCGCGCCCACGAGTTCTTCCGACTGGATCACGACGTCTTTCAGGCCGTCTTCTTCAAGCTTGCGGGCCTGACGCGCGGTGATTTTCGTGTTGGCAGGAACTTTCACCTTGCCGGTTTTCGCGTCGATCAGGTCGTATTTGCTCTTCAGGCCGCGGAAACGGTCGGCGACGTAAGGGGTCTTCCAGCCGTCTTTGGTCTTTTCGTAGGGGATGATCGCGTAGAAGTAATGCAGGATTTCTTCTTTCGACAGACCTTGAATTTTGGTCGGGTCGACGGGCTTGCCGGCCTTGTGCTGGCGTTCGCGGTATTTCGCGGATTCATCGGAATCCAGCGCGAGCAGGAAGGTGGTCACGGGCAGCTTGCGGCGGCGGTCGATACGCACATACACGAGGTCTTTGGCGTCGAATTCGAAATCGAGCCAGGAGCCGCGGTAGGGGATGACGCGCGCAGCAAACAGGTATTTGCCGGACGAGTGGGTCTTGCCCTGGTCGTGGTCAAAGAACACGCCGGGTGAACGGTGCATCTGGGAAACGATCACGCGCTCGGTGCCGTTGACGACGAACGTGCCGTTACCGGTCATGAGGGGCATGTCGACCATGTAGACATCCTGTTCCTTGATGTCGCGGATCGTGCGCGCACCGGAATCTTCGTCGATGTCAAAGGTGGAGAGGCGCAAGGTCACGCGCAGGGGCGCCGCATAGGTCATGCCGCGCTGGACGCATTCTTCCACGTCGTATTTGGGTTCTTCGAGTTCATAGCGCACGAAATCGATTTCCGCGCGGCCCGAGAAATCCTTGATCGGGAATACGGACTTGAACACTTCCTGGAGGCCCTCGGTCAGGCGGTCCTGGTGTTTCGTGTCGCGCTGCAGGAATTTCTCGTAGGAATTGCGCTGCACCTCGATCAGGTTCGGCATTTCACAAACTTCGGGAATTTTTCCGAAGCTGCGACGGATCCGCTTGCGGCCCGTGAAGCTTTTGCTGTCGGTAAGTGAACGAATTGCCTTTTTTGCGCTCATGGCGTTTTCCTTGTGTCACGATGAAAGAATATGGGCTCGAAGGCCCAACCTGAAGTGCTAAGGACGAAAAACGGAGCCCACCACATGACTTCCGACGTCCTGAAAAATCTTGAATTCCCGCTAGTGCCGTTTAGTGCCGAGATAGTGCCTTGATATTATATAGTTTTCCGTCAAGAGCCCCGGAAGGCGGGCATTTTAGTCCTTAACAGCAGAAGGGGCGGCGGGAAATTTTTCCCGCCGCCGCAATCTTATACGTCGCTGTAGAGCGAAATAATCAAGATGATTACTTCAGCTCAACTTTTGCGCCGACTTCTTCCAGTTTCTTTTTCAGTGCGTCAGCGTCTGCCTTGTTGACGCCGGCTTTCACCGACTTCGGCGCGCCTTCAACCAGGTCTTTCGCTTCTTTCAGGCCCAGGCCCGTGATTTCGCGAACGACTTTGATCACTTCGATTTTCTTGTCGCCAGCAGCTGCCAGGACAACATCGAATTCGGTTTTAGCTTCGCCAGCGGGTGCAGCGCCGACAGCTGCAACAGCAGCCGGAGCAGCAGCGGAAACGCCCCACTTCTCTTCGAGAAGTTTGGACAGTTCGGACGCTTCGAGAACGGTCAGTTTCGACAGTTCATCAACGATTTTTGCGAGATCAGCCATTGTAGTACTCCTTAATAAGATTTAGTTCGGTTGTTTGTTTAAGCCAGTTCGTAGTTATTCGCCCTTTGCAGCGTAAGCGCTGAGGACACGGGCCAGTTGAGCTGCCGGTGCTTGTGCAATGGTGGCGATCTGACGGGCCGGTGCTTTGAGCAGGCCGGCCAGTTGGCCACGCAGTTGGTCAAGCGAGGGCAGTTTCGACAATGCCACAATAGCCGCCGTATCGAGGACCTTGTCGCCAAGTGCTCCGCCGATGATAACGAGCTTTTCGTTATCTTTGGCGAAATTGGCGGCGATCTTCGCAGCAGCGACAGCGTCTTTCGACGTTGCGATGCCAACGGGGCCTTTGAGCATAGGGCCGATGCCTTCAAAGCGCGTACCTTTGAGAGCTCGCAACACGAGCCGGTTCTTGGATACTTTGAAATCAACGCCTTCTTTACGCATTCTGACGCGCAGTTCGGACACCTGGGCAGCCGTCAGACCAACGTTTTTGGTCACGACGATTGACTCGACGTCTCCGAGCGTCTCCTGCAAGCCGGCGATAACTTCAGCTTTCTTTGCACGATCCACGGGATATTCTCCGTTTCTTTTTAGTTATGGCGCGCTTCCTTGTGACGGGAAATGTGCCGGGGTTGCATGAAGGAAAACGATAGACTGTCTTCCCACCTGTTTATCCCGTCCGAAGCGTCCAGCCATAACGGATAGTCCCGTTAAAAACTTTCTTCCTCGTCTGTACTGGCCTTTTCAGGTTTAGCCCCCGCTTGGGGTACCAGTAGTCTCGGACAGGGATCTGGTCGGGGGCTAAAAGCCCCGTCCCAAATTTAGTTACGCGGCGGCGCGCAGCAGGCTTGCGAGTTCCAGCTTGACGCCGGGACCCATCGTGGAGGAAAGGCTCGCCTTGCGGAGATAGTTGCCTTTCATCGTTGCCGGCTTCGCCTTCACAACCGCGTCCAGCAGGGCGCGGATGTTTTCGCAAAGCTTCTTCTCGTCGAAAGATGCCTTGCCCACGCCGACGTGGACAATGCCTTCTTTCTGGGCGCGGAATTCAACGGAGCCGCCTTTTGCCGCTTTAACGGCCGAGGTGACGTCCATCGTGACGGTGCCCAGTTTCGGGTTGGGCATCAGGCCTTTCGGGCCCAGGATCTGGCCGAGCTTACCGACCGTACCCATCATGTCCGGGGTCGCGATGACGCGCTCGAAAGGCATGTCGCCCTTTTGGACGCGTGCCGCGAGATCGTCGTCACCGACAACGTCAGCGCCTGCTTTTTTCGCTTCTTCGGCTTTGGGGCCTTTCGCGAAAACGGCGACGCGCACGTTTTTACCGGTGCCGTTCGGCAGGATAACCATGCCGCGGACGTTCTGGTCAGACTGTTTGCTGTCGATGCCGAGGTTGATCGCGATTTCGATGGTTTCATCGAATTTCGCGGTCGCGTTCGACTTGATGTATTTCACGGCGTCTTCAAGAGACCAGATCTGGGTGATGTCTTGAGCTTCGCGCGTTTTGCGCAGGCGCTTGGTGAAAGCCGATTTTTGTTTCGTCGCTTTTTCTTTTTTAGCCATGATGATTAGCCCTCCACGACTTGAATGCCCATCGAACGTGCGGTACCGGCGATCGATTTCGCAGCGGTGTCGACGTTAGCGGCGTTCATGTCTTTCAGTTTGGCGGTCGCGATTTCGCGGACTTGCGTCATCGTGACTTTGCCGACATTGGCGTCTTTACCCGCAGCGCCCGAACCTTTTTCCAGCTTTGCAGCTTTCATCAGGTAGTAGCTTGCAGGGGGGGTTTTCATGACGAACGTGAACGAACGGTCCACGTAAACGGTGATCACGCAAGGGATCGGCATGCCAGGTTCCATGCCCTGGGTCAGCGCGTTAAAGCCTTTGCAGAATTCCATGATGTTCACGCCAGCCTGGCCGAGAGCGGGGCCGATGGGCGGCGAGGGGTTTGCTTTACCAGCTGGAACGACCAGCTTGATATAGCCTTGTACTTTCTTTGCCATTTATATTCTCCTTTAAGGTCAAAGGGTTGTGGTGCGGCTCCGGTTGGTCTTGGCCGGTGAGCCTCCCACAGTTCTGTCGGGCAGATTCCGATAAAGAATCGCCAGACGCGGCAGAATATAGCCGTATTGTACTGGAATGCAAGGAAATTCGAGGTGGATAACAGTCGCCGGCTGTGCTCCGCAGCGGAATGTTATGGTTTTAATCTATATTCATATTCAAATAAAGCAAGCAGGGGTTTTAAACCGCGCCCCCGCCGGGGATGGCCCCGTTTACATCATGGCCGAATAGCAATAGGCTAGCCCTATCACCCACCCAGCTGACAACGACCGGAGTTTTCATGGCCGACAATCCTTTGCCCGAAGACGGCAAGCCTCCCAAGGATGTATTCAAGGACTTTCTCGACGCCGCCTCGAAAAAGGCGGGGGAAAACCAGACCCACGCCAATGAGCAGGCCGCATTGAAGAGCCAGAAAGACGCCTTGCGCGCCGAGTTGCTGCGCCAGTGCAATGACGCCAAAGACGGCATGCGCGAAAGATACGAAGGCCATATCCATCCGATTTTATCTCTGCTGGAGACACTCCCCGAAAAAGACGGCAAAAAATTCCATGTAAAGGTCGCATTCTCCGACGGCAATATCGACGAGGCTGTCGAGGCGCTGGATGAAATTTTGCATGACGGCCCGACGCTGACGATCACCGTCCGGTACGACAAGGACTGGGGCAAGGAAGTCGCGTCCCAGACCGATATCCACCCGATGATCAAAGTCGTGCTGGAACCCGTATCTTATAGAACTGACGACGACATCAGCGTAACCCGCTTCGACAAACTGTCCGAAGACTGGGATATCGGCGGCGGCTTTACCAAGAAGCATGATGAATCGTCTGCCTACGGCTATGACTCGTTGCGCGAGGCGCTGGGCGAATGGCTGGCCGACAACGCGCCCGACCGTATCGCCGATATCGTCGCGGCCAAGGACGGCCCGCCGCCCAAAGGCCCCACCTTGCCCCCCGCCACCAATAAATATAAAGGCGGCGCATTGCGTCCGTAATGAAGATGAAGAAAATTTCCGCCGTTGCCGCCGCGCTTCTCTGCGCGCTGCTGTCGCTCAACGCCTTTGCCGCCGACATGCCGAAGGAAGGCACAACCGCCCCTGCCCTCACCCTGCAGAACCAGCAGGGCAAGCCGACCAGCCTTGCCGATTTCACGGGCAAGTGGATCGTGCTTTATTTTTACCCGAAAGATTTCACGCATGGCTGTTCGCTGGAGGCGCGGAACTTTCAGGAAGACGAAGCGAAATACACGGGAAAGAACGCCGTGATTTTGGGCGTCAGCACGGACAGCCCCGACAGCCACAAAGAATTCTGCGCCAAGGAAGTCCTGAACTTCATGCTGTTGGCCGATGCCGACCATGCGGTCAGCGATTTATATGGTTCATCCATGAGCCTCGGCGTTGCGACCGTCTCCGCCCGCAACACATTCCTGATCGACCCGAAAGGTGTGATCCGCAAAACCTATGAAGGCGTCGACCCCGCCAATCACAGCGACGAAGTTTTGGCCGACCTCGCAACCCTGCAGAAATAACTGCTTTTTTCAACGTCGTTGACTCACCTCTCCCCGCCATGATATATTTAGCTATATAGCTAACAGTTATTAGACGGGGTATTTCATGGTTGGTCATTCGCATGATGGCAAGACGCAGGATGTGCCCCGCTTTATCAACGGTTCCGGCGATGCAATCGCAGGCACCGTCACCCGCTCCCCCGCCAAGACCGTATTTCTTACGCTGATTTACGGCGGCACGCTCGCCGCGCTGTTCTGTTTTACATGGCCGGCATTCGCGCTTTTTCTGGCGACGACGGCGGGTGTGTTGTGTTTCGGGCATTCGCTCGGCATGCACAGGCGGCTGATCCATCACAGCTTCGACTGCCCGCTATGGCTGGAACGCGGCATGGTGTATCACGGCACGCTGGTGGGCTTGGGCGGGCCTTTCACAATGGTCTACACGCATGACATGCGCGACTGGGCGCAGCGGCAGCCGCATTGCCACGATTATTTCGCACACCGTTCGCATTTCTGGAAGGACGCGTACTGGCAGCTGTTTTGCGATATTCGCCTCGCTAACCCGCCCGCGATTGAATACGAGGACAGCCTCGTGCAGGACCGTTTTTACAAATTCATCGAACGCTGGTGGATGTGGCAGAACCTGCCATGGGCGGTGTTATTCTTCATGATCGGCGGCTGGCCGTTCGTGTTCTGGGGCGTTTGCGCGCGCGTTGCCGCCTGCGTGACGGGCCACTGGCTGATCGGCCATTTCGCGCACCGCGAAGGCCATCAAAGCTGGCGCGTCACGACCGCTGGCGTGCAGGGATATAACGTGAAATTCGCGGGCCTGATCACCTTCGGCGAAAGCTGGCATAACAACCATCATGCCTTCCCCGGCTCCGCGCGCATCGGGTTATATGCGGGGGAGATTGATCCAGGCTGGTGGGTATTGCGTGCTTTCGAGCGTCTCGGCCTTGCGAAAAACCTGAAGCAACCCGCCGACCTTGCCCCGCGCCCCGAATTGGAACGGGTGATGGCTATCGCGCCGCTGCCATCCGGTCACGCCGCCACATCCACAGCGTTGCGATGACTGTCAATGCAAAGACAACACCTGTCCCGATCTGCACCATTTGCGGATCGGCGGTGATGCCCGCAAGATCAAGAAGGTAATCGATATAAGAACCCGGCAGGTTGCGCGCGCCCCGCATTTCCTTGATGCGCCAGTGCCAGTCTGTCAGCGGGCAGTAGCCCAGTGCGCCGATTGCCGGTCCGACCACCAGCCAGAAAAATGCGGTTGCGGCCAATAATATGCGATGGGCAAAACGCATGCGCCGCGGAATCCACCCGAACAGGTTGAACAGGATCACCCCGATATGCAGCACATCAAAAAGAATGTCTGCGAACCACAGCACCCGCGCCTGACCAGTCCTACCAGAATTTCTTCGGCGAGAACTTGAAGCGGAAGCGGAAGGTTGTGCCGCGTTCCTTATCATGGCGGATTTCAGGGCCGAGGCTCATATTGATGCCTTTGCCGTCGTCTTTCAGGTCGTTGTAATAGATCCCTGCTTCCACGCCGCTGTTCTGCGTGCCGGCATAGCCGCGCACCACGCCGGAGAATTTGCCGAGCGAGTATTCGCCGGTGCTGCTGCTGTTGAACAGGTTGGGGAAGTTGACTTCGGAATAGACGCGCGCATCGCTGCCGCGGCCGATTTCAGGGCCGGAGACGCGGCCGACGGATGACCCGATGACCAGTGATGCGGGCAGCGATCCCACATGCACGTTCTTCACGCCTTCGACAAATGCGCCCGCGCGGGCGTTGCCTTCGTTGTCACGGACAAAACGGCCGTTCACGCGCTCGATCGGGCTGTCGTAATAGCCGAGGTTGAAGCCGCCGCGATAGGTCCATTCATTGCCGCTTTTCGACGCCGCGCCGATATTGAACTGCACGCCGTATTCCACGCCGGACGCGCGGCCATACCATTCTTTTTTCAACGGTTTCATTTCGACGTATTCACGCGTCACATCCAGCACGCCGGTTTTATCGAGCGGCAGCAGCGTCACGGCATAGCGCGCGGCGGGCGCGATCCAGAAATTATCCTTCGACACATAAATCACCGGCTTGTGCGCGAAATAGTTGTCGATGCGGTCGTTCAGCCCGCCCACTTCGGCGTGTTTCGGCAGGCTGCCGTCATCATTCCAGTTGGGCTGTGCGGTCGGCACCGGTTCGGGCGGAGGGGGCGGCGCTTCCTGCGCGCGTGACGGCTGCGCGGAAAAAAACAGGCCCGCACTCATCATGGCCGAGGAAAAAGTTTGCGTGAGGCCGCTGACCTTCTTGGGCTTGAACATAAAAATCTCCGTATCTTTGAAAATGTGTGTGCGGACAGTAGTAGGCCGGATAGACCTTTATGTCAAACACTCATATTTCTTATTAAAATCAATGACGTACTTGGATTTAAGCTGTTTTTAGCATGTTGCGGCTATACTGTTATGAAACCTCAACATGGAAGTTTGATGCCGGATCAGCAGGTTAGCCAGTTTGTGACGCAAGAGCCGAAGGTCTTCGATTTCGAACAGGCCGTCGCCGACGCGCGCCGCGATTTCCCCAAAGAGACAAAAGACATCACCTTCATCGACACCTCCGCCCCGGATGCTTTTGAAAAGCTGACGGAATGGGCAAAGATGGCGGGCCTGTCGCCGACCCAATACAACGACATGATGGACAACGCGGAAAATATGAACGCGCTGACCAAAAATGCGAACGGCTACAAGCTGGTCGCCATGCCGGCAAAGCGCGAAGGCGCGAATGAATCCTTTTCCGGCGATTCATACAAAAGCGCATATTTTTGTTTCCAGCATGAATTGGGGCATTTTGTTGTGCCGCAGGCACATGCGAGCGATACCAGCGCGGTGCGAAAAACCACACAATGGCGTGAACATGCCGCAGACACTTTTGCCATGTTGCGCGGGTTGAAAGATGGCGTCTTCCAGAAAAAAGACCTGATCGACCTGTCCGACAAGCGCGGCCATAGCATGCTGCTGACGGAAGACGTCACACACCTGACATCGATGTCCCTTGACGCTCTTGCCATCAACCCGAAAAATACCGATTTTATTTCCCTGTCGAAAAAAGAGATCATCCAGATCTCCAAGGCGCATGCCGAGGAGTTCCAGATCGAGGGGAAAATGAACAGCCGCTTCGTGACGCTCCAGATGAACGGCCGCCGCGCGTATCAGGCAGGCGCGACGGACGATGAAGTGGTGCAGGGAAAAATGCGCGAATTGCAGGAAATCGCCATGTCATCCCCGAAAGACTCGCAAGAGTTTTACGTCGCCGCCCGCATCCTCAATAACGTGCTGGAAACCGGCGTCCTCAAGTCGGGCGGGATCGAGCAGAAGGTGGACGTCAGCACCGAGGAATGGAAAGAGGCCAAAAAGGCGCTGATGGAAAAAGCGGGCGACCGCGATATCGGCGCGAAGAAAGCGTCGCAAACCGTCAGCCTGACACGGCCCGAAAAGCCGAAGAACTTCGTCAGCAAAATCGCCGACAGCTTCAAGCCCATCAAAATCTGATTATTAGCGTGTTACGGTTTTTGCCCGTCGCGCTTTTTGAACTTCGCCATTTTTGGCGCGACGGTTTCGTGGCCGGTGCCGTCCTTGAGCATTTTCTCGACATATTTTGTTTCGGCATCGGCCAGTATCTTTGCAAGATCGGGGAAGCCGGCATGCGCAGCTTCCTGGCTGGCGATGCGTCCCTCCGGCGTCACATGCGTCACATCCGCGTCCGCCGCGATCAGCATCCTCGCCGTTTTGACCGAATAGTTGCGCGCGGCCACGGTCAGGGCGGATTGCCCATGGATGCTGACGCCGCCAACGCTTGCCTTTTTATCCAGCAGCACGCCCAGCGCGTAATCATTGTCGGCAGACGCGGCGATCATCACCAGCGTCGTCAGGTCATCCGCCACCTGATGCACATCCGCGCCATGCTTCATGAGCATATCAAAGGTTTCGCGGCCGCGGTTCTGCGTATCCATGCGGCGGATCACGCTTTCCAGCGGGCGGGAATCGGCAGGCGTTTTCGCGTTCGGGCTCGCCCCGTTTGCCAGCAGCGCGTCGAGCGTTTCCACATGTCCCTTCTGCACGGCATGCGTGACGGGCAGCGTGCCGCGCCGGTCGCCGATATCCGGATCGGCCTTGCCGTCCATCAGGGTCTTGATAACGGCTGTCTTGCCTTCGCGCGCGGCCACGACCAGCGCTGTGTCGCCATTGGCGTCCTTGGCATTCACATCGACGCCGCCAGTGATCAGCGATTGCACGCGGCGCGCATCTTCCGCTTTCACGGCTTCAATCAGGTCGTCGACGGTGTAAACGCGCGGACGCCGGAGTGGCGGCAACGCGTTCCTGTCGGCTGCGTCGTTGAATGCACCACGCAGATCGGGTGCGCGCGGGCGGGCGACATCGGCCATATCGGCTGGCGCGCGTTCCCCGTTCATGACGGTGGCCCTTTCTTGCGGAAAGATGCCGTGCGGGGCGCGGATTTGCCCGCACCATTTAATCCGCTACGCATCGCGCCCTCCAGCTGTTTGGCGCGCTCTTTATCGATCAGGTCGACAAAGGCTGTATGGCCTTCTTCCAGCGCCTCGGCGCGGACGTCCTTGCCATGGTCGTTTTTACGGCGGAGGTCAAATCCGGCGTCGATCAGCATTTTGCCGGCAATCACCGATCCTGACCTGCCCGCCAGCATCAGGGCGTCGGTGCCGTCGGCAGTCTTGAAATCCATCGGTATGCCTGTCTTGATGATATATCCCAGCGCATGGGTATTGCCCGTCCGCGCCGCCTGCATATAGGGCGGCGGCCGGGCGCCACGGGCCTGCGTCAGGTCGGCGCCCAGTTCGACAAGCGTATCGAACATCGCGTTGTCGCCCTTCAGGATGGTGTGCATGACCGCCGTCAATGAATCCTTGTTGTGGATATCCAGGCTAGCGCCACGCTGTTTCAGCAGACGCACCATTTCGTCGCGCCCGCTCATTGTGGCCAGCAGCACGGCGTTATTGCCGCTTTCGTCCACGAGTTCGGTGTCGGCTTTTTTATCCAGCAGCAGCGTGGCAATTACGATGTCGCCGGATTCAGCCGCGACCATCAGCGGCGTCACATCGACATCGCTGCGCAGGTTGGCATCCGCGCCGCCGTCCAGCAGGATACGCACCATTTTTTCGTCATGGTCGGTGACCGCCAGTATCAGCGGATGGAGCAGCATGTTGTTGTGCTGGTTAGGTTTCGCCTTGGCGGCCAGCAGGGCTTCAACAGCCTCATAATTTTGGGCACGCGTGGCTTCGATCAGCGGCGTATCCCCCATGCTGTCGGTGGCATTCACATTCGCGCCCTGCGCGATCAGGTCCTTCAAGGCGCGCAGGTCACCGGTGCGGGCAGCTGTCAGTATCTGGCGGTCGAGATCGGCCTGATCCGGCCGGCGCACGGGTGCTTCCGCCAGCGGCGCGCTTGCACGCTCGAAGGCTTCCTTCAGCGCACTCATGCTTTGGCCCTTTGCGACACCCTTTGTCACCCGTTCAAAGCTGTTGATCCGATGAACTATATATATCTGATTTTGTTGAATAAATCATTAATTATATGGCAATTAACCCGCTCCGATGGTTGACATTACTATCCCTTTGTAATATCTATGTAAAATATTTGAAAGAAACGAGAAGATGACGCTCGACACCAACCCCGCCCCTGTTTTCGATTTCGACGCTGCCGTTTCGGCGGCGCGGCGGGACTATCCGTTGGAAACATCGCGCGTCACATTTATCGACCTTGCCGCGCCCGATGCGGGGCAGCAATTGAAGAACTGGCTGCGCCGCGCCTCACCCGCGTTTATCCAGAGCTTTGCCGAAAAAGGCGATACGCCGGAAGCCGCGCTGTATCACGCCGCCGAAAAATTCCTGCTGAAAAACGGCCTCGCCGAGGTGGATTACGCAACCGGCAACATCCTTGTCGCAGCATCGTCCAAGCCGTCATCCAAATATCTGGGCAGCACAGCGACGCAGGCACAGCAGGCAGCCTATGTCTTTGCGCACGAACTGGGTCACGCGGTTACGCGCAACGGCTTTACGCGCGACTGGCGCGGCACGCATGAAAGTGGTACAGCGTCCCTGCGCGGTACGCCCACGCATGAAAAGGCGCAAGCCGAAATGGCGGCGGATGTTTTTGCCATCCTGCGCTGCCTGTCGCAACAAACGATCACCGTAGAGCAGGCACGGGAAGTATCCCTGCGGCGCGCGCTGAAGCCGCCCGGCGTGCATACCACATCGCCCGCGCTTGATGCTGCGATCAATAATTTGGGCCATGCGCAGTTCTCGCCCGCTGGCGTGCAGGCGATGGCGGAAAAAATTGCAAAACACCACGCCCCCGCCCCCGGCGAGATCGAGGAGCTGTCACAGCGCCTGAGCTGGCTGCGTACCGTGCAAAAGGAGCCGCAAGCCGGCCCCGAAATGACGAAAAAACTTAAAGGGGTTTTTGATAAAATCCGCCATCGCGCGCCGCGCAGCGCGGGCTTGCCCGACAGCATCGTCGTATTGCGCCGCCTGACGCCGCAGGAATGGCTGGAAAATGTCGCGGAGGTTTTCAACAGATCGCCGAAGAACTCGCTGGCCGCGATCGTGACCGCCAAAATCCTCGCCTCGACCCCGCGCCTGCAAAAGCCGGGCAAGGCGCAAACAGCAGCCTATAAAAAGCTCAACAGACGCAAGCCTTGAGCCTTATTCGTCTTCCGGAATTTTCTTCGCTTTGATCTTGGAGATGCGGCGGCCATCCATCTGGCGCACTTCGAGGCGCCAGCCCTGCCAGTCGAGTTTGTCACCCACCACCGGCATGCGGCCAAAGCTGTGCAGCACCAGCCCTGCAATCGTCGCAAAATGCCCGTCGGGCGTGTAATCGACCGCGAGTTTGTGCGCCACGTCGTAAACCGATGCCATGCCGTCGATGGTCAATCCGCCTTCGGCGTTTTCATGGATGGACAGCGGCGCATAGGGTTCGTGCTGGCTCGGGAATTCGCCGGCAATCGCCTCCAGCAAATCCAGATGCGTGACGACGCCCGCGACGTTTTCCTCGGCATCCGTCACCACCGCGATTCCGGCGGGATATTTTTTCAGGAATTCCAGCAGCGCCATGACGGTTGTGTCTTCGCGCACATAAAGCGGTTCTTCCAGCAGCCTGTCGAGCGTATGACGGTCACCGCCCAGCCATTTGGCGAGGAATTCATCCTTGCGCAAAATGCCCACGACATTGTCCATGTCGCCGTCGACGGCCAGCAGGCGGGACCGTTCTGCCTTGCGCACGGAATCCAGCAGGTCTTTTTCGGGCAGCGACATGTTGACGGAAATGACGTCGCGGCGCGGCGTCATGATGGTATGGACAGGGCGCGCCGCGAGGTTTAAAACCCCGCGCAGCATCTGTTTTTCGGAGGATGACAGCACGCCCGTCTGCGCGGCCTCGGCCAGCACGGCGTTCGCTTCCCGCATGTCCTCGACCGTGTCCAGCGGCTTCGCGCCCATCAGTTTGAGGATCGCATCTGCCGTGCGTTCGCGGACATCGGTCGTCTTGACGCGTTTTTTCAGCTTCGCCTGTGCAAACTGGTTAAACGTCTCGACCACGATCGAGAAACTGATCGCGGCGTAAAGATAACCCTTGGGCAAATGATAGCCGAAACCGTCCAGCACAAGGCTGAAACCCACCATCAGCAGGAAGCCGAGGCAGAGCATCACGACGGTCGGGTGCTTGTTCACGAATATCGTCAGGCGCTTGCTGACCGATACCATGATGCCGATGGCAATCGTCACGGCGATGATCATGACCATCAGGTGTTCCGTCATGCCGATCGCCATGACGACGGCGTCGAGCGAGAACACGGCATCGAGAATGACGATCTGGATGACGACCATCCAGAACTGCGCCTTCAGCGTCGGGCCCTTGCGGTGGCCATGGCCTTCAATGCGGCCATGTACCTCGGTCGTGGCCTTATAGATCAGGAACAATCCGCCCCCGATAAGGATGCAATCGCGCGCGGAGAACGTTTTGTCGGCCAGTTGAAGCCAGGGCTGCGTCAGCGAGGCGAGATAGGAAATCGTCGCCAGCAGCACGATGCGCATGGCAAGGGCAAGGATCAAGCCCAGTTTGCGTGCGCGGTCACGCTGCTTTTGCGGCAGCTTGTCGACGAGGATCGCGATAAAGACGAGGTTGTCGATGCCAAGCACAAGTTCGAGCACGATCAGCGTGATCAGGCCCGCCCAGGCGGTTGGATCCATCAGCCATTCCATTTAAGGACAGCCTCTGTGCATGGAAGGTAAATCCCGTATCAGGTCTTTTCGACCTGGCTGAAATCAAGCTCGACAGGCGTGGAGCGGCCGAAGATCGAAACGAGGACCTTGAGGCGGCTCTTCTGTTCGTCGATTTCCTCGACAACGCCGTTGAACGAATTGAACGGGCCGTCGCAGACTTTGACCTGCTCGCCGATTTCGTACATGACGGAGGGACGGGGGCGTTCTGCGCCATCGACCATCTGTTTCAGCAGGCGCTGCGCTTCGGTTTCCGAGATGGGCTGCGGCTTGGTGCCTGCGGCGCCCAGGAATCCGGTGACTTTGGGGGTGTTTTTGACAAGGTGCCAAGCATCGTCGTTCATGTCCATCTTCACCAGCACATAGCCGGGGAAGAATTTACGCTCTGCGTTGACCTTCTGGCCGCGGCGGACTTCGACGACTTCTTCAGTCGGCACCATCACTTCCGCGATGTACTGGTCGAGGCCGCGTTTCTTGGCGGTTTCAAGGATGGAGGATGCGACTTTTTTCTCGAAGCCGGAGTAAACATGAAGGACGTACCAGCGCTGTGCCATGATTTTCTAAACTCTATTTTCTGAAACTCTTAAAACTTCGTACCGAGCGTGAGGATAAACTTGATCGAGCTGGAAATCACCCAGTCGGAGAACAGCAGCACCATCGACATCAGGAACACCATGACGAACACGACGATCGTCGTCGTGACGGTTTCCTTGCGCGACGGCCAGCTCACCTTCAGCGTTTCCTGACGGACTTCGCGGGCGAACTGGGCGATATTCTTCGACATATTCTGCCTTACCTTTTGTTTCTAGTGCCGCTTCTTTTTAGTGCCGTGCCATCCCCCGGAAGGGAAATGGCAGGAGCGGAGGGACTCGAACCCCCAACCCTCGGTTTTGGAGACCGATGCTCTACCAATTGAGCCACGCTCCTACGTGAAGTTTTCCCCTGCGACCCCTCGTCTCCGGAAACCGGATTTGAGAGATTCTAAATTTTGGGAGGATAACTTGACCGTTTATATATCGCAGTTCCACCCGAAATCAAAGCAAAAAACGGGGTATTTTGACGCACCGCGGCGATGTTTCTGGAAATCAAGGTAAAATCAGGACGGATCAGCGGCTGCCGGAGGCCTGCAGGATGACGTTCACGTTGAAAAACATCTCCTGCTGCACAGGCTTGCCGTCGGCATCCATCACTTGCGGATTGATGTATTTCAGGACATCCCAGAACTGGCCGTTGTTCTGGCGGAATTCCTGCCCCATCAGGCGGTAATGGAATGTCTTCAGGATCATGCTTTCTTCGGCCGGATCGATCACGCGGAACGCGGTTTCGGCGGATTTGCCGTCGCCCGTCAGGCGGATGGAGCGCAGTATCTCGCGGAAGGCGTTTTCATGCAGCGCCTTGTTCACCGCCGTCGTCTTTGTCTTGTTCCACAGGTCGAGCGCCTGAAGGTGGGCGCGGTAATGGGCGAAATGCTTGTTCAGCAGGGCCTTGTAGGCCCGCACGTTTTCTTCGGTGGGGCTGGCCACGACCAGCATGCCGGCACGCTGCAGCGTATACCATATTGCCTGTGCGCCGCCGTAGGGATCGTAAAAGGTGGTCTGGACATAAAGGTTGCGGAGCTGCGACCAGTCCACCCCTTTGCCGTCGCCCGTATTCGCCTTGTCGACCAGCGCCAGATATTCGGCGTCCTTGGACGAGACATTGGTGAAGCCTTCGGGCTGCTGTTGCGCCTGGGTCATCACGGGCGCCCCCACAAGTGCGGCCGCAAGCAGAAGGGCGAACAGGTATTTTTTCACTGGGAAACTCCGGTCAGTTGCTGGTTTATATTTCACGTTATTCGCGAAAAAAAACAAGCCCCTAACGAAACAATGATTTCATCGGGCAGGATCGCCCTCCTTCATGTTGTACATGAATACGCAGCATTCCGAAACCAGAAAAATTAAATAACATGAAAGAGATACCAAAAATGTTTCATGTGAAACGTTACGCCGCTATACGTAGGGGCGCAGTTCATATAACGGATAAACTTTATGAATGAAGCGTATGATCAGGCGCGTGATTTGGCGCGGCGGTTCGCGGCGCGGTAGAGGCGGCTGCCCTGCTGCGCTTTCGACAGCGGCTGCAGCGCGGCAGAGCGTGCAAGCCCGCGCACCAGCAGCTCGGCGATGTGAATGGCTTCGGGGCTGCCCTCCACCCTTTCGATCTCGATTTCCGAAAAACCCTGACGGCGGCCCTGTGCATCAAGGAAGATTTCGCCCACATCAAAGGCAACCTCGACCACACCTTCCTTCTTGCCACGCCCGACCTTCAGCAGGAAAGATCGGCGTTCGATGGCGGCGGTGAAGATGTGGAACAGGCGCTTGGTGCGGAAACGCCTGGCAACCGCCCTGCCCTCCGCATCGGTAATTTTGGCGAGCGCAGGGATGTGGGTTGCGACCATATCCTTGCACTCTTTCCGGAAAAAGGCACCGGCGACCACGCCCTTTTCGGGCGGCAGGTCGAATTTCACGGTTTGCTCGTAAGCACCGATCTTGCCTTCCTTGCCCTGCTTGTACTGCACGCGCACGGAAATGGAATTGCGATAAAGCAGCAGGTCGCGGGTGTCGAAATAGGCGCGGGGCAGGTATTTATGCTCGACCTTTTTGCCGACGGCTTTCTTGCGCAGCACGACGAAAACCTTTTCAAGGTCGCGTGGCGACAATTGAAGCTTCAGCTCCTGCTCGACTTCGGCGGATTTTTTAGCGGCTTTTTTCTTCTTGGCCATTGGGATTCAAGGTAGGCGGGTCAGACCGCGCAGGGTTGCGATTTAGAGACAGCCGCGCCCAGCTTTTCAAACTGGCCCTTCAGCATCTCGGTGAGGGAGGTAATCTGCAGGCGATGCGCCTTGTCGTTGACGGAAATAACCTCGGAAAAGACGGCGGAAAGATATGCTGCGTGTTCGAAGTTATCCGCGGAGCATTGGATAACCCAGGATTTCATTCCCGCAACGTCGATTTTTGGTGCCGTCATCCGTATTCCCTCTTCAATGATAGAATCAGACTGCATATAACTTGCACCCCAAGTATGGGGCATTTTGCATCGCAATAACAATGGGTTTTCTGCGAATTCTGAGTCTTAGGGCGACTTCAGCGATTTCCGGTAGAGGTCGGTGCCCTGCTTCGATTTCGGCGCAGGCTGCACCTTGGCCGACGGCGCGAGCGCAAGGATCTTGTCGCGCAGCGCGTCGATTGCGGCGGCATTGCCGGATTTACGCTCGATTTCGATTTCATAGAACGGTGTATGGCTGTCGTTATGCGGCAGGATGATCTCGCCCACATCGAACGCGACCTCGACGGTGCTTTTGTTGCGGCCCTTGCCGGATTCAATTTCGAAATAGCGGCGCTCGATGGCGGCCGTGAAGATATGCTTCAGCGGCTTGCCGAGGAACGGCTTCAGCGCGGCCTTGGCGTCCTTGTCGGTCACGACCGACAAATCGGGCGCGTGGTCTTTCATGGGGTTCTTGATCTCGCGGCGGAACAGCGCGCCGCCCGCCAGCGTTGCGCCCTGGCTGATATCGATCTTGACGGTTTGTTCGTTGCCGCCGACCGACCCGCCCTTGCCCATCTTGTACTGCACACGGACGGACAGGCCGTTCTGGTCGAGGTCGAGGTTCGGCGTGTCGTAATAATGGCGCGGCAGGTATTTGTGGTCGATATGGCCGGGGGAATGTTCTCTGACCAGCGCGTTGAAGACCTTTTCAAGGTCGCCTTTGGACAGGACGATTTTGACTTCCTGTTCGTCTTCGACTTGGGTCTTGGGCGGGCTGGCCATTTCAGGTCTCCTGCGCTCGGGTTTTTGAAGGCGTAACGCTATCACATGGTCGTGGAGAGTCAATTGCCCGTGACACCGGGCGGCTTTTGCCTGAACACCGCCGTGCGGGGTGCTGCGACCGGCTTGGTCAGGTGTCCTGCGATCGCCGCGTCGAATTCCGGCTCTGCATCGGGCGGCGCGGGTATCGGCGCATCGAAGCGTTTGCCGCGCAATATCACATGCTGGTTCTTCACGTTTTCCGGCAGCGGCCCCTTGAACAACGTCAGTTGGGCAGGCACGGAAATATCCTCGCCGGACAGCGTTGCATCCTGCAGTTTTAATTTGAAGGCCGTTGCCTCGGCCAGCAATTCGGACGGGATTTGCGGCAATACATCCGATATGCGCGGGCGCGGCAGTTCGCGCAAGTTGGTGGGGATCTCGATGTCGATGGTCTTGATCGGCGTCAGCCCCTTCGCCTCCCCCGCCGCCTCGTGCTCGCGGAACAGGTAGCTATCATTCAGGTCGACCGGCTCGACGAAAAAATTCACGCCATCCCTGTCGGCCACCAGCGGCTTCACCTTGAAGGCGCGGTTGACGAGCGAGCGTAATGAATCTTGTTGAGACATGGCCGTCCTTCTCACCTTCATGAATCTTCGCAAATGTCGAAGTCCGGAAAGTATAGAAGGTGGTTTTAATTATGTCAATAAAACAGCATTAACCCTTATAAACCAATCCCCTGCTGCGGGCGGCGCGGCGGGATGATCGCGGGCGTGGCCTGCGGCTTATCGCTGATCGCTGCCACCAGATCGGCCACCGTCTTGCCGCCGCCGATATCGCGCGACAAAATTTGCGGGTCGTCGAAGCGCGACAGGAATGCGGTTTTCAGTTTCTGCGGATCGATTGCGCTGAAATCCTGCAGCAGTTGCGCGCGGCTTTGCGCGTCGTAACCGAATTTCGCGTAAGCGGTTGCGATCTTCATCAGGTCCTCGATGCTGTCGGGACTGTCGGGTGCGCGGGTTTCGACAACACCGTGACGGCGGATATTCGGCATCGTCAATTGCAGCGATAGCGCGTTGTCGAGAATTTCCGTCGTCAGCGCGCCTTTTTGCAGCAGTTCGCCCACCGTCGGCGTGCTGCCGAAAACTTTGGCGGTCGACGTAAATCCCTCCGCCGAATGATCGGGGATAAAGGGAATTTTCAATGTCAGCAAACGCTCGACGATATGCGCGGTCACCGTTTCATTGCTGTCGGATTTCAGGGCATCGAATACCGGCACCATCTGTTCCGGCACCAGCACGGCATAGGTTTCGTGCAGGCGTTGCTGGCGTGTCGTGCGTTGCGACAGCGCATTGCCCACATCGACCAGCATCAGCGCGCGGTAAATCTGGTTGAAATCATCGCCCATCGGGTCGAAATTCACCTGCAATCCGCAGCACGATTTCATGGTGTCGACAAGATCATCTGCCTTGTCCTTGCCATGTACGCCGGACAGGTATTCGCGGTACGCGCCGAAGCGGGAACGCGGGGTGTCCTCAGCGGTAAGGAAGCTTGGCATATGCCCCCTGCCCTCGACACGCAGGTCAAGGAACGCCGCCGTTTCATCAAGCGCACGGCGAAGCACGCGGTTCATATCCTCCAGTTCCTGCAAATCGCGGCAGGGTTTGGTGGAGAGTTCAATCTGCCCGCCCGGCTCGAGGCTGACATCGCCCACATCCGGGATGGTCAGCGCCACGATGCGGCCCTTTTCATGCGCGGCGGTTGCGCCTGCGAATTTAGATGTGAAATGTTCCAGCACCAGTTCGACCTGATCGAAAGTGATCGGTCGCCCCTCCGGCGTTGTCACGAACAATTCCAGTTCGGTGCCGATCTTGCCGCCGGCGTTTTTGGATACCTTGGCGAGGAGGTGTTCCTCGATCTCGGCGCGGTTGCTGAAAATATGGTTCGGGTTCGCGGAATGATAGACGCGGGACATGGCAATGCTCCGTGGAGAAAACTGCAGGACTGTCAGGAAAGGTTTTGTTTTAGGACGGCCTGAAAGCCGTCACATCATGCAATAGTGGCTTAACGCCACCAGAGAGGTGCCGCGTAGGCGAGAGAAACGCAGGCCAGAAGGGCCGTATAAAAAGTGAGCGTCAACATGCCGGAAGTAGTAACACGGCGAGTCGCGCCAAGTCAAGTGGGTATGGAAAATGGCTAAATACGCCGAATAAAACGATGTTTTGGCGTTATCCCCAAAAACCGCTTACTGGATGCTGCCGATGACCTGCAGCGATGCGCGGCGTTCCGGCTGCGGTGCTGCGGGGTTGGCAGGGCTTGCGGGCGTCGTCGCGTCAGCCGGTTGCGACGCAGGCAGCGGCATCGGTGCGGCCTGCGGCGGCTGTGCGGGACGGGTGCCGATGGCGACAGGAATGCCGTCAGCACGCCAGACAGTTTCCTCGACCGCGCGCCAGTTGATCGTCGTGGCGGGGCCTGCGGCTTTCTGGATTTTTTCGTAGAGGTCGAGGTTGGGCGCATAGCGAGTCTCTTCCCATTTCGCCTTTTTCACTTTCGGCGCCATCTGCAGGAACATGGTGTCGCCCTGCCAGCCGATTTCATGGCCCGACTTCATCAGGATGACGGGTGTGCCGATGCTGACTGCCTTGAACAGGCGTTCGATGTCTTTGGCGTACATGCGCATGCAGCCATGGCTGACTTTCTTGCCGACGCTCGACGGTGAATTGGTGCCGTGGAACATGATGCCGTCAAAACCGACCGAGATTGCGTATTTGCCGAGCGGGTTGTTCGGGCCCGCCGGAATGAAATCGGGCAGGTCGGGGCTTTCCGCGCGGATGCGGGGCGGCGGGGTCCAGATCGGGTCTTTGCGCTTGTTATACACTTTTGTCACGCCGGTCGGCGTTTCCCAGCCGGATTTGCCGGACGCGATGGGGAAGGTCATGACCTGCTTGCCGTCTTTAAAATAGAACAGGCGCGAGGTCTCGAGGTTGACGACCACGCCTTCACGCGCGAATTCGGAGGGGATCAGGTGCATGGCACCGACGGTGATTTCTGTACCCACCTTGATCTTGTTCGGATTGACGTTCGGGTTTGCGGCCTGCAGCTCGACATAGCCGACGCCGAATTTCATGGCGATGGAGGAAAGGTTCTCGTTCTTCTGCGCCTTGTAGCTGATAACCGCACCCACAACGTCGCCGCTGATCGGCTCCAATGCGTAAGCTGCCGGAACAGCCAGGGTGAGGGTAAAAAGAGCGGCGAAGACGGAGCGAAGATACATGATGATCAAGACCTTGCGTTGTTCCACTTTTGGGCCAACCCGAGCGGGTGAGTCCCGTATTCAGTCCAATATTAACCCTGTCATATTAAAGCCTGGTTAATACGACAAAGCTAAATCGCGCTTGTTTATCAAACGGATAAAGGTGCAAAACAGTTCAAAAATTTCCCATATTGCGAAAACCCCATCACTTCGCTATGAAAGCACAGTATTAATGAATCGATTTTGAAGGAGGGCTGCATGGGCAAGCTCTGGAACAGAACCCTGGGCGCAGAGGGTAAAGCGCAGTTGAACGAAGTGGATTTGACGTCGGTTGCGATCGACTCCCCCACCATCGTCTATCTCTCGGGGTTCCTCACGAACAACAACCAGCCCGGCTATGTCGCGGGCGGCATCAAGAAGATGGAAGAAATGCTGGGCGGCCGCACCGAGGTCGAGGTGCAGCCGAAGCTGTTCGCATGGTCGCATACCAGCCTGAAAAATTTGTTCAACCTTGCCGCCTATAACATGTTCCCGTCCTCGCGTTCATCGGATGCGGGCTATGACCTGGGTGCCAGCATCCTGATGCCGCTGGTGGCCGAAGGGTTTACGCGCGATGCCAAAAACAATGTCACCGGCACGCCCCTGCCCGCAGATGTGGCGCGCAAGAACCTGCGCAATGTCACGCTGTTCGGCTACAGCGCGGGCAGCATCGTCGCGCAGGAAACATTCAACGCGACGCTGAAGATGATGAAGAAGATCGGCTATGACGAAAAAGAAGCGCGTAAAGTGCTGAAGGAAGTCGTGCTGGTTTCCGTCGGCACCATTTCGCGCCCGTCCAAGGAAACCGACCGTTTTTCGACCGTCTACCTTGTCGCATCGAATGACCGCATCAACCGCGCAAAAAACTGGATCTGGGGCACGCTCGGCACGTCGTTGCGCGCGCTGTTCAAGATTGGCGCGGACAAGCACAAGAAGCCCCTTACCATCCGCCCGCTGTCGGATTCCAGTGTGTTCATCACGACCGCCGTGCGCCCGACATTGTATGAATGGCAGTATGACCATCAGGGTGAAAAGCATCAGAAAAAATGGTTCGCGGGCCTTTACCCGAAATGGTCGGGCCGCCGCAGCTATCACGAATTGCCGCATTACCTGACGACGGATGACAAGAATAACGGTTTCGCCAAGGTCGTGCTGTATTCCCTGATCAACGCCGTCAACCGCGACGCGGAAGTGAAGCCGATGGACCTGATCCAGCCGCCCGCCCGCGACACGCATGCGGCCGAAGCGCAAGCCGCCTATCGCGAGCGCATCGAACAGGCGATCCGCCCCGCACCTGCGGCGTTCCAGCAACCGAAACGGAAATATTGGTAATTACGGCGCACGGCGCAAATTTGACTGCGCGCGGCGCATTTTTTACGGCGTGCGGCGCACGGCAGGCCGCCAGTTTTCAACCCGCTCGCGCAAGGCCCTCATCTGGTCGGAGGTGAAATTGCCCGCAATCGAATTGCGCGCGATGCCATAGCTGTCATAGCCGCCGCGCATGGCGACCGAAAACCAGAAATACGCCTCGCTCAGGCTTTTCTCCACGCCATTGCCGTTCATGTACAGCAGGCCCAGATCATATTGCGCGTTGTTGTTGCCCTGCTCCGCCGCGCGCGTGTAATACGTCGCGGCTTTCTCGAAGCTTTTCTCGTAACCGGCGGAACCCGTCGCATGATATTGCCCGATCACGTATTGCGCGCGGCTGACGCCCTGATCGGCCGCTTTCTTGTACCACTCCGCCGCTTTTTTCTGGTCGGGTTCGACGCCGCGTCCCGCGTCAAAGGCGGTTGCCATGTAATACTGGCCTTCCGCATGGCCGCTTTCGGCGGCTTTCAAATACCATTCCGCGGCCATGCCGTTATTCTGCTTCACGCCCTGCCCCTTGGCATAGAGGCGGCCCATTTCGAATTGTGAATCCGCGTCGCCTTTCAGGGCGCGCTCCTCCACCTGTTTCGCCTTGGCGGCATAGCCCTGCACGAATTCGCGCAGCTTCACCAGATCCTCGCGCGCGCCTGTCACGCCCTGCGCCGCCGCCTTGCGATACCATTCCGCCGCGATCTCGTAATCCTGATCGGCTGCGGTGCCGGTTTCATAGCGCTTTGCCAGCATATACTGCGCCTGCGGATGCCCCTGCTCCGCCGCGTTGCCGAGCCATGAGGTCGCCTGCTTCGGGTCTTTCGTGGTGCCGGCGCCGTTTTCATACGCCATCGCGGTCTTGAACTGCGCCTCCGCGATGCCCTTTTCCGCCGCCTGTTTGTAATAGCCGAACGCCTTGGCGATATCCTGCTTTACGCCCACGCCCATCGCGTAGTAATTCGCGGCCGCGAACTGCGCCTCCGCATTGTCCTGCGCTGCCGCCTTTTCAAACCAGTAAACAGCCTTCGCCTTGTCGGACGCAACGCCGCGTCCCGCATCATAGAAAAGGGCGAGGTTGTATTGCGCCGATTGCGAGCCTTGCGTTGCGGCCTTCTCGTAGTACTCCGCCGCTTTCTTGTCGTCCTTCGCGACGCCCTGCCCCATGTCGTAGAGGACGGCAAGGTTGTGCTGCGCTGCGGCCGATCCCTGCGCCGCCGCCTTTTCGTACCACATCGCGGCCTTCGCGAAATCTTCGGCGACGCCGTCGCCCATGTTATAGCGGCGGCCAAGATCGAACTGCGCCTTCATGTCGCCTTCGTTCGCGATTTTGTTGAGATAGGCGAGACGCTCGATCAGCTTTTTCTCCGCCGCGATGCGCTGCTCTTCCTGTTTCGCTTCCTGCTGTTCCTTGGTGAGGGGGCGCGGCTGTTTTGCCTCGACCGGCGCGGCGGAGAGCGCAGTCATCAGCGCGGCCAGCGCAACGGCAGACATCAGCTTTTTGATCATGGTCGCCTCCTCCCTAAATTTTATCGCGGAACGGGGAATCTCGGCAAGGAGTGATTGTCGCGGGTGCGTTCCATAACCTTAATCCAAAATTGCACCGCAAATAGCAGAAGGCCGCGAAACAGGTATATGCCCTGTTCACGCGGCCTTCCGCTGTCGTGCCCGACTTTGTTTCCGCTTATTCGCGGATGCTATCTTCATTGCGTCGGGTGGGCTTCACCGCAGTGCCTTTCAGCTTGCCGGTTTCGCGTTCATCCGCATCGCCGTAATTATCATCGGCCAGTTCGCGGCCCTCGAGCGCGCGCGGTGCGCCGCGGCGCGAACGGCTGCCGCCTTCATCCCATTCCGCTGCGGGCGAGGTGTTGCGGCCCGAGCCGTAGGATTTATCCGTATCCGCGCCCTTGCCGGATTTGGCAGGTGTCTTTGATTTCGCAGTGCCGGCCAGCGTGTCGTCGGCATAGCCCGCGCCTTCATCACGGTCGCGCGCGTCGCGGTTTTCGCGCAGGTTGCCGCGGGGATTTTGACCGCTTTCGTCACGCGCCTTGGAAACGCGGTGGCCGGTGTCCTGAATAACTTCGTTACGGGATTTCGTGTTTGCCTTGCCCGCCGCTTTTGCGGCTGCGCCTTTTTCTATTTGTTTTTTCATGGCTTTTTGCTCCTTGGCTGTTATGTGCTGACAAAACAACCAGCCAGCCCGAAGGGTGGTTCCTTTATAACGTGTGTGTTACAGGAATACCGCGAGGCTGGCGCCCAGCCCGGCAATCACCATCAGCGACAGCCCGACGATGGACAAAAGCCCGTCGCGCGCCGTAAAGCCCAGCGCGAGCAGGAAAATCGGCGCGACCAGAAGGACGGGCACAAACGGGATCATGCCGATCGCCATCATCAGCAGCGATTGCGCGATGATCAGGACTGCAGCGATCTTCTGGAAGGCGGGCCCTGTGAAAACAGTCGCGCGACGGCGCGTCAATTTATCCACCTTGCGTACGGCGGGTGATACCTTTTTCACGGCATGGTCGAATTTCTTGGCGCTGACGGAAAGTTCCTCCATCCGCTCTGGCATCCACGGCGTCTTCCTGCCGACGATAATTTGGGCTGCGACAAGGATCATGAAAATCGCGCCGACATCCGGCACGCCCGGAATGGCGCCGGTTGGCAGCATGATAAAGATGCAAGGCACCAGCAGCAGCGGGCCAAAGCCCCGCGCCTCGAGCGCGACCAGAATATTGCGGAAGCGCAGCCGCGTGCCTGATTTGGCGTTGCGCACTAGTGTCAGCACGCTCATCAGCCCCGCCTTTTTTTTGCGTGCAGCCGCCTGTGCCATAGGCCTAAATCCTAGATCGTGCCGGATAGCATGAGGACAATGACGACGACCAGCGCGATGCCAAGCCCGCTGCTGGGATAAAAGCCCCAATTCTTGCTATGCGGCCATGCAGGTAGCGCGCCGATAAGGAGCACGATCAGAACAAGCATCAAAATGCTGGAGGTACCCATGATAAAAATCCTTTTGCCGGTTAACGCGTAAGGCCAACGGGCAGGAGTCTTTTATGGTTCCTTAACGGGCGTCAGCCTTGGCGCGCTGGATGCCGCGCAGCAGGCCGGAAAATTCCTGAAAACTGATGGGCTTGACGATATGGTGGTCAAAACCGGCCTCAAAGGCCTGTTTCTTGTCGCTTTCCTGCCCCCAGCCGGTCTGGGCGATGAAAACGGTGCCGGTAAAATCAGGCATCGCTTTCAGCTTTTTGCAGACTTCATAGCCGTTCAGGCCCGGCAGCCCGATATCCAGCAGCATGACATCCGGATGGATTTTCTTCGCCAGTTCCACGGCGGCGAGCCCGTCATGCGCAATCGTCACCTTATGTCCGATCATTTCCAGCATCAGCCCCGTCGTCTGGGCGGAGGGAACGTTGTCGTCGATGACAAGGAATTCCAGCGCGCGCGCGGGCGCGCCGTCGTCGGGGCCTTCCTGCAGCACATCGGCAGGCGCCTGGTCGGACAGCGGCAGCCAGATCGTGAAGGTGCTGCCCTTTTCAAGCCCTGCGCTTTCCGCCCTGACCGTGCCGCCATGCATGGCGACCAGCTGCTTCACCAGCGCAAGGCCAATGCCGAGGCCGCCCTGCGCCTGTTCCTTGCGGTGGTCGACTTGCGTGAACAGGTCAAAAATGCGCGGCAGCATGTCGGGGGAGATGCCGATGCCGTTATCCGTCACGCCGATGGAAACGCCGGCCCCCTCCACCACAACAGAAAGTCGCAGCTGGCCGCCCTGCGGCGTGTATTTGGCGGCATTGTTCAAAAGGTTGCTGATGATCTGCGCGATGCGGATCGGGTCGGCGCTCAGCCACAGGGGGGCGGACGGCACGTCGAGCGTCAGGTGATGCCTGCCCGCCTCAATCAGCGGCTTGCTGACCTCGACTGCGGAATCGACTGCCGACTGCACGCTGATCAACCCGCGGCGCAGTGCGATCTTGCCCTCGCTGATGCGGCTTACATCCAGCAGGTCGTCGATCAGGCGCACAAGATGCGACAGCTGCCTGTCCATCATGTCGCGCACATTGGCCGACATCGTTTCGTCCTTGCTCATGCGCAAAATCTGCAGCCCGTTGCGGATCGGCGCCAGCGGGTTGCGCAGTTCATGCGCGAGCGTCGCCAAAAATTCATCCTTGCGGCGGTCCGCCTCGCGCAGCTGGTCTGCATAGCTGCGGCTTTCACCCAGCAATCGCTGGTTTTCCCCCGAACTTATGGCGAGTTCGTCGCGCTGGCTCTGCAATTCCTGCTGCTGGCGGTAGAGATCGTAAAAGACGCCGGTTTTCGAGCGCAGCACATCGGGCTCGATCGGCTTGTAGATGAAATCGACCGCGCCCGCCTCGTACCCGTGGAAGCGGCGCTGGCGGTCATGCGCGCCTGCGGTCAGGAAGATGATCGGTATCCGGTTGGTGCGCGCCGTGCCGCGCATCAGCTCCGCCAGTTCGAACCCGTCCATGCCCGGCATCTGCACATCGAGCAGCGCGAGCGCAAAATCGTATTGCAGCAGCAGCTCCAGCGCTTCCGTGCCGGAACGCGCCTTCATCAGCACGAGGTTATCGCGGCGCAGCAGCCCCTCCAGCGAAATCAAATTCTCCTCGAGATCGTCGACGAGCAGGAAATGAACGGGTTTTTTCGGCATCAGCGTCCACCCCCCGCTTTTTTCAGGAAGGCGGCAATGTGTTCGAGGTCCATGATTTCGGCTTCGGGGCACAGCGCGGCCGCCGCCTGCGGCATGGCGGTCGCAAACGCGGTGTCCGCGCGCTGCACGATGCCGCGCCCGCCGGCATCGATAATCGCGCGCAAACCCTTTGCACCGTCGCTGTTGCCGCCCGTCAGCACGACGCCGATAAGGCCCGCGCCATAGGCGTCCGCCGCCGTTTCGAACAGCACATCGATCGAGGGCCGCGAAAACAGCACGGCTTCGTCATTCGACAGGGATATTTCTTGCGTCGGTTCCACCTGAAGATGGTAGTCGGGCGGGGCCAGATAAGCAACGCCCGGGCGGATACTGTCCTTGTCCTCCGCCTCGCAGATGCGGATCTGGCATTTGGCCTGCAGCAGTTCGGTCATCAGGTTATTGCGGTCGGCGGGTACATGCACCACGACCAGCACGGGCAGCGCAAAACCGGCCGGCAATGCGGGCAATACGATCGACAGCGCGCCCAGCGCGCCCGCCGAGGCCCCGATCACGATTGCCGCTGGTGCACCAACATCGCCCATTATGCACCTAACTTCTGATAAAGGCGTTCTTCGCGGGAAAAATCCAGGAAGGCGTCGGAGTGTTTCGAGAAACGCAGGCTTTCCTTCGCGCCGAGGCCGAGGAAGCCTTTGCGGCCAAGAGAGTCGCGGAACAGGCCGATAGCGCGGTCCTGCAGGTCGCGGTCGAAATAGATAAGAACATTCCGGCACGAAATGAGGTGCATTTCACCGAACACCGCATCGGTCACAAGGCTGTGGTCGGAAAACAGCACGCGGCTGCGCAGCGTCTTGTCGAACGACACCGCGCCATAGGCCGCCGTGTAATAATCCGACAGCGACGATTTGCCTCCCGACTGGCGGTGGTTCTGCGTGAATTGCGGGATGCGGTCGATATCGTAAATACCGGCTTCCGCTTTCTTCAGCGCCTCGGGGTTGATGTCGGTCGCGTAGATCATCACTTTGTCTTCCAGCCCCTCCTCGCGCAGCAGGATCGCCAGCGAATAGACTTCCTCGCCGCTGGAGCAGCCGGCCACCCAGATTTTCAGCGAAGGATAAGTGCGCAGGTGCGGCACCACCTTGTCGCGGATCGCCTTGAAATAGGCGGGGTCGCGGAACATCTCGCTCACCTGCACGGTCAGGAAGGCGAGCAGCCCGCGCAGGATCGTGCCGTCATGCAAGACCTTGTCCTGCAGCTGCGAAAACGACACGCATTGAAAATGCTCGCGCGCCTGCATCAGCCTGCGCTTGATCGATGCTGACGAATAATTGCGGAAGTCATAGTGATACTTGCGGAAGATCGCCTCCAGCAACAGCCTGATCTCGATATCGTCTGTTTTTGCTATCGGCAGTTCGTCGATCATCGCGGCATCCAGACCCGCGCGAGCGACAGCAGTTTTTCAACATCCAGCGGTTTCGCCATATAATCATTCGCGCCCGCATCCATGCATTTTTCCTGATCGTCCTTCATCGCCTTCGCGGTCAGCATGATGATCGGGATTTTTTTCCAGTCGCTTTTTTTCCGGATTTCGCGCGTGGCGGTCAACCCGTCCATTTCAGGCATCATCACGTCCATCAGCACGAGGTCGATCTTTGTATCGGCATTGCCTTGCGCCTTCTCCATCGCCTCCAGCGCCTCGCGGCCGTTTCTGGCGATCTGCACAATCGCGCCGCGCGGCTCAAAGATATTGGTGACGGCATAGACGTTGCGCACGTCGTCTTCCACCACCAGAATGCGGCGGCCCTCCAGCACGGCGTCGCGGTTGCGCGCCTTCTGCAGCATCTTCTGTTTCTCCGCCGGAAGGTCAGACACCACCTGATGCAGGAACAGCGTGACTTCGTCCAGCAGACGCTCCGGCGATTTCGCGCCCTTGATGATGATCGAATGCGAATATTTGCGCAGGCGCTGTTCTTCCGCCGACGACATGTCGCGGCCCGTATACACGATCACGGGCGGGAAGGAATAGGCGTCTTCGCGGCTGATGGTTTCCAGCAACTGGTATCCCGTCGCGTCGGGCAGCGTCAGGTCGAGCACCATGCAATCGAAGGTCGATGTTTTCAAAAGTTCAAGGCATTCGGCCGCGGTGCGCGCGCCGACGGTTTCGACCTGCTGCGATTCAAGCAGCTTGCCGACCGCCTCCAGCTGCACGGCGTCATCCTCCACGATCAGCACGCGGCGCATATTGGTCGAGAAACGTTCCTCGAATCCCTTCAGCACATCCGACAGTTCCTCGCGCTTGACGGGTTTCAGCATATAGCCGACCGCGCCCAGCGACAGCGCCGTCTGCGCGTAGTCGGAGCCGGAGACGACATGCACCGGAATATGGCGCGTCCGCGCATCCTGTTTCAAACGGTCGAGGACTGAAAGGCCGGAGTTGTCCGGCAGGCCGACATCGAGGATCACGGCGCTTGGCAAATAACGCTTCGCCAGCTGCAGTGCTTCCGCCGCCGTATGGGCGATGAGGCACTGGAAGTTAAGTTCATGCGACAGGTCGAACAGGATTTTTGCAAAGCTCGCGTCATCCTCGATCACCAGCAACAGGCGGTTTTTCGGGTTGAGGGCGTCACGGTCGTCCAGGATCTGGCCTTCGCCATAGGCGCGCGGCACCGGCGGCGCGGCACGGCCGCTTTCGGGATGCACGGCGTCGGTCATCAGCATCGACAACGGCTCGGGTTTGGGCGCGAGACCGGAATCATATTTTTCCGGCAGCATCACGCTGAACGTGCTGCCCTCGCCCGGCTTGCTGGCAAGATGGATCGTGCCGCCCAGCAGGCGCGTCAACTGACGCGAGATGGAAAGGCCGAGGCCGGTGCCACCGTATTTGCGGCTGATCGCGCTGTCCGCCTGACGGAACGCCTCGAACACCTGCTGCTGCTGTTCCTGCGTGATGCCGATGCCGGTATCGGTGACCGAAAACGCGACGCGTTCGTTATCGGCGCGGCTGAACGACAGCACGACGGTGCCTTTTTCCGTGAACTTGAACGCGTTGGACAGCAGGTTTTTCAGGATCTGCTCCAACCGCTGGCGGTCGCTCACGATCATGGTCGGGCAGCCGTTTTCGATGCGCGTTTCAAAGCTGAGTTTTTTCTGCTGCGCCATGGGCTGGAACAGGCGCACAAGGTCGTCGAACATGCGGCTGACGGTCATCTGTTCGGGGCGGATCTCCATATGCCCCGCCTCGATCTTCGACAGGTCGAGGATGTCGTTGATCAGCGTCAGCAGGTCGTTGCCCGACGACTGGATGGTCAGCGCGTATTTCACCTGTTCATCGGAAAGGTTGCCGGCGGGGTTGTCGGCCAGCAATTTCGCAAGGATCAGCGAGGAATTCAGCGGCGTGCGCAATTCATGCGACATATTGGCAAGGAAGTCGCTCTTGTAACGGCTCGCCTGTTCCAGTTCCTGCGCCTTTGTCTGCACAATCGTTTTCGCGCGCGCGAGGTCGTCGCGCTGCGATTCCAGCAGCGTCGTCTGTTCTTCCAGCTGGCTGTTGGTCTGTTCCAGCTCCGCCTGCTGCTGCTCGAGGCGCGCCTGGGATTCACGCAAGGTGCGGCCCTGCTCCTCCAGCTCCTCGTTCGACACGCGCAGCTCTTCGCTTTGCGCCTGCAGTTCTTCGCCCTGACGCTGCGTTTCCTCCAGCAAATTCTGCAGGTGCGCGCGGTAATTGGCGGCGCGGATGGCGACGGCGATCGGCTCCGACACGCGCTCCAGCAGTTCCTGCACCACATCGTCGAATTCTTCCATCACGCCCAGTTCATAGACGGCCTCGACCATCATGTCGGACGCGGCGGGCGCGATCACCAGATGGCGCGGGTCGCCATGGCCGAGACTTGATCCGAGGCTCAAGTACCCTTCCGGAATATCGCGTACCATGAAGACGCGGCGGTCTTTCGCCGCCTGCCCCAGCAGGCTTTCCCCCGGCTCGAAGGCCAGCGGCGTCTGGCTGGTCGCGGGCAGGCCATAGGTCGCCACGCGCTTGAAATGCATCCCGTCCTTGGCAAAGAACGCGCCCACCTGCGCGCCGAAATACTCGGTGCAGAATTTCAGAATGTTTTCGCCCAGCTGCTCCACGCGCTGCTGGCCCGCCATCGCGGTCTGCAGGCCAAGCTCCCCTGTCTGCAGCCATTCCTGACGACGGCGCGTGGCGGCGGCGCGCGTCATGAGCACAGCCACAATCATCGCGAGCAGCGCGCCAAACGACACGCTCAGGAAACTGCTGATCTGCGCCACGCGGTAGGCACCTTGCATTTCCTGGATCTGGGTTATGCGGTAGTTGCGGACTTTTTCTTGCATCTTTGCAACGATATCGCGCGCGGAATCCATCGCGACTTTTCCGCGATCGGTGCGCATCACTGCGACGGCGGCATCAAAGCCCTGCGTACGACGCAGGTCAATCGTTTCAGCCAGTTCGTCTATTTTCGACTTGATATGACCGCGCAGAACATTGACGCGCATCGCGTCTTCCGGATCGTTGACCGACTCCCTCTCCAGTATCGAAAGCCGCTCTTCGAGGGCGGCGCGGGCGGTGAGATAAGGCTCAAGGTAGCGGTCGTCCCCCGTCAGCATATAACCGCGCTGGCCGGTTTCGGCATCCTTCAACTGCGACAGCACCCCCATGAGCGTAATCAGCTTCTCATGCGTCGCTGTCACTTCATGCGCATTTTCCTGGATGGTCTTGATGTTCATGTAGGAAATAAAGCCGCTGACCGCGAAGAACAGCAACACGGCGAGAAGCCCGCCCGTAATGGTTGCATCGCCCGCACGTTTGGTGTTGAGATTATTACCGTTTTTCATTTGCCCTCGGCGTGTCGCGCTGCGGCGCGTAATTGCCCATCCCCTTGAAAACGCTTCCATACGGTTCAAGGCTAGAATGTATAACGTCCGTCTTAATATTTCGTTCCAAGAAAACGGCTCGGACGTTTTATGAAATATGAGGGCGGTGGTTTCAGGGGGTTTGGGTTGCTCCGGCTGGAGCGGTAGGCGCGTAATCGTCTCATTTTAATACCATAACATATAATTGCAGAAAACGCAAGGCTTAATTCGCAACAAACCGCATTGCTGACGCAGTGCAGCAAGGCTTATGGTGATTACATCAAAAATGACAGGATACGATGTCCGATGTGATTTCCACATTGCTGGCGCACATGACTCTGGACGAGAAAATCGGCCAGCTGAACCTCGTGATTGCGGGCGATGCCGTCACGGGCGCGACGGTATCCGAAGGCGTGGTGCAGAAAATCGCCAGCGGCGCGGTCGGCGGCATGTTCGGCGTGTATGGCGCAACCCCCGTGCGCGCGCTGCAAACCGTCGCGCTTGAAAAAAGCCGCCTGAAAATTCCGCTGATCTTCGGGCTCGATGTCATCCACGGCCACCGCACCATCTTCCCCATTCCGCTCGGGCTTTCCTGTTCGTGGGATCTGGCGATGATCGAAAACGTCGCGAAGCTGTCGGGCGACGAAGCGGCGGCGGAGGGGCTGCACTGGGTATTCTCCCCCATGGTCGATATCACGCGCGATGCGCGCTGGGGGCGCTGCGCCGAGGCTGCTGGCGAAGACGCATATCTTGGTTCGCGCATATCCGCCGCCATGGTGCGCGGGTATCAGGAAAACGGCGATAACTCGCTGCTCGCCTGCGTCAAACATTTCGCGCTCTATGGTGCGGCGGAGGCCGGACGCGATTACCACACTGCGGATATGAGCCGTCTTGCGATGTTCGAACAATATTTTCCGCCGTACAAGGCCGCTGTCGATGCAGGCGTCGCGAGCGTCATGAGTTCGTTCAACGATGTGGAGGGTATCCCCGCCACCGGCAATAAATGGCTGCTGACCGATGTCTTGCGCAAACAATGGGGCTTCGACGGGTTTGTCGTGTCCGATTACACAAGCGTGAACGAGATGATCGATCACGGCATGGGCGATTTGCAAACGGTTTCCGCGCTCGCGCTAAAGGCCGGACTGGATATGGACATGGTCGGCGAAGGTTTCCTGACCACGCTGAAAAAATCGCTGGATGAGGGCAAGGTCACGGAAGACGATATCACCACCGCCTGTGCGCGTATCCTGCGCGCAAAGCAAAAACTGGGACTGTTCGACAACCCGTTCCGCAATTTGCGCGATGAATCGCCGAAAGAAATCATCCTGTCGCCCAAGCACCGCGCCGCCGCGCGCGATGCTGCCGCGCGTTCCTGCGTGCTGCTGAAAAACGACAATATCCTGCCGTTGCAGAAAACCGCGAAGATCGCCCTGATCGGCCCGCTGGCGGACGACAAGCGCAACATGCAGGGCACATGGAGCATCGCGGGCAACTGGGAAGAATGCGTATCGGTGTTGCAAGGGATGAAAAACGCCGCGCCCGCCGCCGATATTTCCTACGCCCTTGGCGCGAATGTGACGGATGACCCGCTGATCGCAGCGAAGGCGAATATCTTTGGCGAAAAAGTCATCATCGACCCCCGCCCCGAAAACGAATTGATTGCCGAGGCTGTGCGCGAAGCAGAACTTGCCGATGTGATCGTCGCGGTCGTGGGCGAAGCGCAGGAAATGTCCGGCGAAGCCGCCAGCCGCGCCGATATCGGCTTGCCGGGCAAACAATCCGCCCTGATCGCCGCGCTGGCCGCGACCGGAAAACCGTTGGTGATGGTATTCCTCAGCGGCCGCCCGCTGACCATCGTGAATGAATCGAAACAGGCGGGCGCGATTGTCGCCATGTGGTTCGGCGGAACTGAAGCAGGTAATGGTATTGCTGATGTGCTGTTCGGTGATTACAACCCCGCCGGAAAACTGAGCATGAGTTTCCCCTATGCGGTCGGGCAGATCCCCGTTTATTACAACCACAAAAAAACCGGCCGCCCCTATGCGGGTGAATTTCCGGGCGTGGTGGATGTGCCGTCGAAATTCCGTTCCCGCTACCTCGATATCCCGAACGAGCCGCTTTATCCCTTCGGTTTCGGTCTCAGCTATACAACTTTTGAATACGGCGACGTGACTTTAAGCGAAACCGCCGCGCGCGGAAACGCAACCCTCACCGCCAGCGTCACCGTCATGAATACCGGCGCGCATGACGGCGAGGAAACCGTGCAGCTTTACATCACCGACCCCGTCGCCAGCCTGTCGCGCCCCGTGCGCGAGCTGAAGGGTTTCGAAAAAATCGCGCTCAAGCGCGGCGAGAGCAAAACGGTGCAATTCACCATCACCACCGACCACCTGAAATTCTACAACAACGACCTGCATCATGATTGGGAAGCAGGAGAATTCATCATCGCAATCGGCCCTAATTCTGCGCAAACGCGCGGCGTGGCCGTAACTTGGGAGAAATGAGCATGTCAAAAAAAGACGGTGCGAAAAAAGGCATCACAGGCATATTCAACGAGGCCGCCGGCAAAAAAGGCCTCACCGACGACCAGCTGCTCGACCTCGTGCAGAAACAGACGCTGCGATATTTCTGGGATTTCGCGCATCCCGACAGCGGCATGGCACGCGAACGCAGCAATGTGGTGAAGGGCTACGGCTACGACCTCGATTGCGTCACCACGGGCGGGACGGGTTTCGGAATCATGGCGATGGTGGCGGGCGTTGAGCGCGGCTGGATCGACCGCGACGAGGCGCGCGGGCAGCTGGAAAAAATCGTCGGCTTCCTCGAAACCTCTGACACCTTCCACGGCGTCTTCCCGCATTTCCTGAACGCGACCACCGGCAAGACCATCCCGTTTTCGAAAAAGGACGACGGCGGCGATCTGGTCGAAACCTCTTTCCTCGTCATGGGCCTGCTCTCAGCCCGCGAATATTTCAAGGAAGACGCTAGCTTGCAGGCGCGCATCACGAAAATCTGGGAAGCGGTCGAATGGGACCATCATGTGCAGAACGGCAAGCTGCTCTGGCATTGGAGCCCCAATCACGATTACGCGATGAACCTGCCGATCGAAGGCTGGAACGAATGCCTCGTCACGCATGTGCTGGCATCCGCATCGCCCACGCATCCCGTGCCGCTGACCGTTTACAAGGATAGCTGGCTGAAAGGTGCCGATTTCATCAATGGCGGCGATTATGACGGGATTTATAAAAACGGCGCGCCCATCGAGACGATCACGCAGCCGCTCGGCCCCTTCCTCGGCGGGCCGCTGTTTTTCGCGCATTATTCGTTCATGGGGCTGAACCCGAAACAGTTGCACGACGAACACGCAGATTATTTCGAACAGAACCGCGCCCACACGCTGCTCAACCGCGCGCATTGCATCAACAACCCGATGGGGCACAAGGGCTACGGCGAAGACAGCTGGGGCCTGACCGCGGGCGACACCGTCGGCGGCTATTCCGCCCATTCGCCCACCAATGATAACGGCGTCATCACGCCGACCGCCGCGCTGTCATCCCTGCCCTACACGCCCCAAGAATCCATGCAGGCGCTCCGCAACTTCTACGAAAACCTCGGCGACAAAATCTGGAGCGAATACGGATTTGTCGACGGCTTCAGCGAAACCGCCGACTGGCAGGCCAAATCCCACCTCGCCATCGACCAAGGCCCGATCATCGTCATGATCGAAAACCACCGCAGCGGATTGCTGTGGGACCTGTTCATGAACGCGCCCGAGGTGAAACCGGCATTGCAGAAACTGGGATTGCAGCAGGCGGCAAAACCCGCCGCCGCCGCGCCGAAGCCGCCAAAAGTGGCTTGATGTCAATGTGAGGCGTAAATCTTTCTGCCGGTAATTTCGGCAAAAGGTATAAAACCCAGATAGCGGCTGTCATAGGCATCAAAACGATTGTCGCCCATGACGTAAAAATTATTTTCCGGCACGGTCACGGTAACATCCGGCGGCATTTTTTCCGGATTTTTATTGTAAGCGGCCAGATACTGCGCATTGCCGATTTTTTCGCTGAAAATTTTCTCGTGTTCCGTCTCATGGACCAGTTTCCGTTGTACGGCCTCGCCGTTTACCGCGAGTTCATCGCGGGTCGTTTTCACGCTGTCGCCGGGCAGCCCGATCACGCGCCAGACATAAATATATGCGTCTCCATCTTTCTTGCGCAGCAGGGTGACAACATCGCCCCTCGTGACATCGGCGGATATGCTATAGGCCCTTTTAAGGCAGAAAATTTTACTTTGGGTCGGCAAGCCGGGATACATGCCGTTTTGTGGAAGATTATAATATGAGATGAAAAAGTGCTGAATGAAAGTTCCTGTTAAAAACGACGCGCACACCACGCCGATAAGTATGTATTTGGCGCTTGGCGGGGCCGGAGGCCATGATTGATTTTTATCCACCCATCGCAGCGAGTACCAGTACGAGAAACCCGTGAACGCCGCAAACAGCGCAAAAAAAGTGAATTCAAAGTATATAAAAAAAATTGCGAAGGCGACGCACAGCAAAGTACTGGCGATGGCGGTATTGCGCGAATTTATTCCCCAGAGGCTGAGCCGGACGAAAAGCGGACGTTTAGGCGGACCATTATAATGTTGATCATTCATGGCGAATAACTTTGATAAACGTGTTTAAAGAGAAATCCGGCAAGTCAAAAAATTGGAGCGGTGACGTAATTCATATAAGGCAATCAACACGTTGAATTGAATCAACTTTCTTCAAAGTGAATAATCATTTGGCCCCCAAATAGGCCCCCAGAAGTTATTTTGATAGCACATTTTGAAGCATGCCCACGATGAACGTAAGGCCCCGCAAGTGGCATTAGGCAAACAATAGGATGCATTCAATACAAGGCGATGGAAAGGGTATTATGTTTCTCCAAGGCATAGCTGCACGCCCCCATTCGATGTATGCGCCCACCACCCCCCATTCGCCCCCACGTTCTATAGGTGATAGCCACGATAAAATTTTGGGACCGTTTTGAATTAAGGCAATACCGGAGGCTGAGAAGCAGAAACTTAACTTTTCCTGCTCTTTACTTCATCAAACAGTTTTGCAGGACTAATCTTCAGAGCCTCAGCAATCTTCTTAAGAACCGTAACGGTAGGGTTTCTTATGCCACGCTCAACGCCGCTTATATAAGTACGATGAAGGCCAGCCTCAAAGCCAAGCTCTTCCTGTGAAAGCCCGTTAGCCTTCCGATATTTCGTTATGTTTAGTCCTATGACGCGGCGAATATCCATTGCTGGAGACTCGCCAAATGAATACTATCGGTCTACATCCTATGAGTCTCATTTAAGGGTGCTTTGAACGGGGAATCTATAAAATTTCATATTGTACTTATAGCTTTTGCAGTAGCCTCCTTTTTATCAGGATGCAGCGCAGCAAACATAACATTACAGCGTGAAATTTCTTTGGCCAAAGCCACAAAATCTGAAGCAACACGCGATTGCAGCGCGTATGGTGACATCGCTACGGGCGAGCCACGTGGACGTAAAAACGCTTTAAAGCTTCATAGCTGCGTAAGCAAGGTAGTGGACAGAACTTTGCTGCCTAAATCTGCCTTTCCCGACATTTGGCTATCAGGTCGCGCTAAAGGGCGCAGGTTAGCGAAAGCATACTATGATGGCTCAATTGACTATGACGAGTTTAAGTCACGCTCAGATGAACTAAGTTCTGAGGGGCTTCGTGCAATTAACACTCGACTGATGCAGATGCAGGAGAAACAAACAGAAGAAACGCAGATACTGTTGAATAACCTTGCAGTTATGCAGCATTTAGAAAATCAGGCTGCGGAAGCAAATAGACCGATTATTCAAGAAATTAGTCCAAGCCGCGCTGATTGCTATAAATATAACGAGAAGAATATCGACTGCACTTTACATTAACGATAAATATAAGTTCACGTTATTAATTAATAGGAGTGCCATCATTCGTGACTCTAGGTGGCGGTTGAATATTGTGCCTGACACATAAACGTCCACTCATGCATTGCCCCACAAACTGTCTATGCGCATCTAAATTAGATAAGCCCGTGTTTTCGGGCGTAAAGACCATAGATCCTGCGCAACTATGCTGTGAACCCGCTCCTTTAGCAGGGAGATCATTCAAGTGCACATACGGAAGGCTTGTAATATCTGGCATGCAGGTTCTCGAAATTTGAGTACATGCGACACGGGGCGCTCGAGCTGTAAGACCAGCCATAATTTCAGGTCGAGGGTTATCGTACCTCCCTTCACGAGAGTTAGAGAATACAACTATCGATGGACGAACGCTCTCACAAAGGCTATTGGCAAAAACTGTGGGATCGCTGTCAGCGGGAAGCCCGCCATGATGAGGGAATACTAAAATTGGAGCAGTTAGGTCTCGATCATTTCTAATCATTCGATCCAGAGTAGATTGGTCCATATCTCCAGCTAACAGAGCCCAAGCTTGGTCCCTGTGCAGGACTTTAATAACGGCAGACATTGAATTTGCGTCCATACCCTCCCCTTCTACATCCGTTCCGCCGACCCCTCCTAATGCATCTTCTGGCTCAGGTGAAAGTATTATAAATTTGATTTCCCCATTGACGACTTCTGCAGGGGAAGTTGTACTAAGCCCGACTACGCGTGTACCTCTACTTCTAACATCTTTAATAACATGTCTGAACCGCTGCCACGCCTGTGTTGTTCTTTTAACGTCAGGATTAACGTAAACAACCCCGATGCTTCTTGATCGATCAGAGAGAAGTGACGTGATCTATTACAAATTTTGGCAAATGATCCTTTCTCTACCTCAAGAAAAAAATTGGTAATCATTCTCTCAGCTTGGGATCTGGTAGAGAAGAATCTTACCCCGGCACAATTTCTCAAACGAGAGCTGCCATTGCTCGCTCAATTTCTTGAAAGCCAGAAAATTTGTTTGGAGCTAAAAGTTTACGGGGTTAGCGCCCTTGGGGGTGATATCACCGAGTACAATAAGGAACTGGAAGCAGCTATAAAGCTTAGCAAGAACATTCCCCCTATTGAATTAATATCCCAAGATAAGCTCTCAAATAGAGTTAGTATCACAGATGGAGTGGAAAGTGGCCAAGATCTAACTATGCCTATGAAGTGGCTAATAACCTGATGCATAAGGGCTCATCCGTACTTGCTATAGATCATCTTTTGCATGGCTATGATAAAGGCCATAGATTACTCGCTGCGTCTATTGAGCTCCCTAAATCGGTTTCTGAGCTGCTCCTCACTCGCAGCGATGCCGCAGTTTCTGGATTTAACTCATCTAATCCCCCATATTTATCTGGATACCCCCTGCCCGAGATAGCAGCATATGCATTTTCTCGCACATGGCCAGCTGTGGGAATGCCGCGCCCTGGCTGCGTGTGGACACACACTTTGATTATTCCATATGCTTATTTGGCACTTGTCGAAAATTTGGAAGAACTTACCCAGTTGTTCAGTGAACCTACCAATGAGTCTCCATTAGATTTTTATAGGGAGAAGATTACCGCCCCCGTATTTTCTACATCCTTGAAAAATGACATTGCGCCACCTACAGACGCCCTCGAAAGACTGTTATATAAATTTTATGGCGAGCCATCTCAAGAGATTGATTTAACTTGGACTGGATACGCCGAGAATCTTTTATTTAAAGTCTGGAGTCAGCAATGGCCTAAACTCCGCCGATCCCTCTCTTTCAGGACTTGGGGTGATCTGCACAAAGAAGACCATTTTGATATCGCATTTTCGAGAAAGGGCAGAGACTCCCTCCTCGACAATGATTTCCTGCCAGAGTGGGTTATTAAAGCCTCGATAGATGCCTCAGAATCTACAGGCACAGGACTCCGAGAGTTTTTGTGGACGCATGGAATCGAATGCGAAACGAACAGATATGCCTTTAAACAGCTGGTCGAGGCTTGGACATTCATAAACCACTATTCTTCGATGGGCTCTGAAGAATCGCTCCTATACTTTCTCAACTGGAATGATTGTCCGAGATCACTAATACTGCCATTGATTAACATTGCCGTTAATGAGTTGGGAATGGGCCTTTCACCAATAAAGGGGAAAATATCTGTACTCAAAAAATGTAGTACATTCTGCCCATGTTTAGGGGTCCAGCGGGACAACTGATTTTCGTGCCACTCACGCGCCACTGCCTCGAATGTATTTTTCGCGTTTAATAACGAATGGCGCTTACGTTCTTTTTTAGCAAATGAAGGATCAATCCCCTCTGCCAGCAGCTTCCTTGCTTGGGTCGCCTTCTCTCTCGCTTCAACCAACGCTAGATCTGGATACACTCCAATAGATAATTTTTTCTCTTTTCCATGAATGCGGTATTTCAGTCTCCAATACTTTGACCCACTAGCCATCACAAGGAGGTATAGGCCATGTCCGTCTGACAGTTTGTAGGATTTGTCATGCGGTTTTGCGCTTCGTATCTTCGCATCAGTCAACATCTTCAGTCCTTTCCAATGGGTTTTAGTCAACGCTCCGCCAGTGATGTTTTTGAGTTTTTTAAAAGCACTGCCTTTGCATTAGTTGAGAAATGGGGGCCTTAATTATTTCGCTTTTTCAAATAGGCCCCAAATAGGCCCCCAGATTTCGCGGTTGTGGGCATATATCTACAATTATACACGTACATCAATGGACAGTAAACCATTGAATTACCATGATTTAATGAACGTTGACGAATGTGGATGAATGTTGACGGATGGTACGATGGAGCGGGTGACGGGAATCGAACCCGCACAGCTAGCTTGGAAGGCTAGAACTCTACCGTTGAGCTACACCCGCGCTTGATGGTTTTGAACATACCTGCGGCGGGGGAATATGTCCAGTCTTGGGTTCGCGGGCAATGAAATCAGGCATTTATTGCGGCGTCGGGGTCATTTTTTACCTGTCTTGGGCTTGGGCGGCACCGGCGGGCCGGGCACGGGGGCAGCGGGTACCGGCACCGACGGGCTGACAGGCGGCGGCGGTGCAACCGCGGGGGCCTGCGCCTGTGCGAAGGGAAGCGCGGGCGCCAGCGGGTGGCGCGGCGCGGGTGCAGGCGGCGGGAGGTTTTGCTGCATGGCTTGCGCGAGGCTGAGCGGTGGCGGTGCGCCCGCCACTGGCGCCACAACGACTGGCGTACCTGCGGGTGGCACAGCGGGCACCGCCGGCGTCAGGCTTTGCATCGGCGTCGCCATGGGCGTGACGGTGAAGGTGGAGAAAGCCTGCGCGGGCAATACCGGAATGACGGGTTGCGGCGATACGGGTGCTGCAACAGGTGGCGGCGCAGGTGGCGGCGCCGAGGCAGTATTTGGTTGGGGCAGCGAAGCTGCCATCGCCATGCGCATCAATTCTTCTTCAATCAACGGATCGATTGGCGACAACAGCGGTTTTGCGGGCGGAAGTGTGGTCGCGGCGACAACAGGCGGTGCGGCGGCGGCGGGTGGATGCGCCTGTTGCCAGGCGGCTTTCGTCACGCCGAAAGTTTGACCCGCCGTATCGATCGGGCGCGCGGCGGGTTCGATTTTCATGATCGTCGCCTTCAAATCGCCTTCGTCGCGCGCGACATGGCTGAAGGCTTCCTTGAAGATCATGGTGTTGAAACCAAGATCGTTGAAGGCATGCTGGTTGATGGCCGACATCGCTTCGGCGGCAAGCGCGGGGTCCTGCACCTGCGGGGCCAGCCAGACGTTCTGGTTGCCGTGTTCGAAATCGCGGCGGAGATGCGCGATGCCGACGGGCGCCTCTGGCTCGGCGTTTTTCGAAATTTTCCACAGCCATTCGTCTTTCGGCTCGGGCTTGGAAATCACCTTGCGGAATACCTCGCGCGCGACGCTCGCCCCGACTTTCGACGCTTCGCCGGGGGGCGCGATAGATTTCATCTGCAGCGGCTGGTTGCCGCCATTGACCCATGCCGACAGCGGCTTGGTCAGGTATTTCACGATTTCCCATGCGGGCAGGTACGCGGTCATCAGGTCGAGATCCTGCAGCTCCAGCGGGTCGAGGCGCAGGTGTTCGGTGATGAGGCTTTTCGCGCGCACGACCTCGATCTTGTACCAGTTGCGCTTGCCCACCTTCAGGATATCGCCGGATTTCATGAGCAGTTTTTCATCGGCGGCCAATAATTTGTCGCCGTTGATTTCCACCCCGCCCTGCGTGATCAGGCGGCGCGTATCGGATTTGCTTTTGCCGGGACGCGCAAGCGCCACCAGTTCGACAGCGACGATTTCAGGGTCCATAAGGGCCAGCGTCGGGATATCATCCGGCATCTGCCCGCGCGAAATGGTGTTTTCAAACCATTCGCTTTCCCACTGCGCGACCTGTGCGCCGTGGTAACGGGCGACGATGGCGGCCGCGAGTTTCAGTTTCGCGTCGCGCGGCTTGTTCGCGATCATCTTTTTCAGCTCGGCGATTTCGGTCATGGGCAAATCGGTGTAGACGCGAAAATAATCGCCGATCAATTCATCGGGGATGCTCATCGCGCGGCCGAATTTATCGCGGGGGCTGTGCGCGAGGCCGATATAGTTGCCAAGGCTTTTCGATTGCTTCGCCTTGCCGTCGATGCCCGGGGTGATCTGCGTCGTCACGATCGTCTGGGGTTTCTGCCCCATGCGTTCCTGGAAAAAACGCCCCATCATTTCATTGAACAGCTGGTCGGATCCGATAATCGTCATATCCGCCTGCACCGCGACGGAATCGTAGCCCTGCAGCACGGGATAGATCATTTCATGCATATGGATGTCGCGCCCCTGCTCGATCCGCTGCTGGAACATGTCGCGCGAAATCAGGCGGGCGTGGGTGACCATCGACAGCAGATTCAATAAATCCTGCGACGACAGCTTATCCAGCCATTCGGAATTGCGGCGGATTTCCAGCAGGTTCGGGTCGTCGAACCGCAAGACCATGCGCGCCTGATCGATAAACAGGCGCGCGTTGTTTTCAATCTCCTCGCGCGGGATGACGGGGCGCGTGTCGGATTTGCCGGACGGGTCGCCGATGCGCGTGGTGTAATCGCCGATCAGGAACACGACCTTGTGGCCTTTGTCCTGCAAATGGCGCATCAGCCACAGGTTGACGGCATGGCCGATATGCAGCGTGGGCGCGGTGACGTCGACGCCGTATTTGATGCGCAGTTTTTTGCCGTCGCGCAGTTTCGCGCGCAGTTCGTCCTTGGAAAAGAACTGGTCGGAGGTGCGTTCGAAAAACGCAAGAATATCGTTGATGGCTTTGACGCTCATGGCGGATCCCATGTCATGAATTCTATTCTAATGCTGGATTGCGCCCGTGTGGGCAAAAATACGCTTAACCCCGGTAGGGGTAATAGTTCGAATATGAATATGTGCGAACGGCGTTTTTCATGGGTTTACTATAACACATTTGTTGCAAAGCACAAATGTTTTCATAAAAGAAAAGGCCGGAGGGATGCTCCGGCCTTTTTCCGTGCGTGTGTAATCGTTAAATCTTCGGCGCTTTGGGAGCCTTGGGTTTCAGGCTGTCGAAGAATTTTTCGTTAAACGCGACCGGTTTGCCCAGCCACATCGCCGCGTCCTTGTGATCCACAATCTCGTCCCCCGTGCGCGGGTGGATGAGGATGGAAAGGCCTTTCGCGTTCAGCTGCAGCCAGCCGACAACCTCGCCGAAGGATTCCGGCGTGATGGTGACGCCGAAATTCGCCTGCGTATGCGGGCCGACAAGGCCGACGCGGTGGCTGTCCAGCACTGCCTGCGGGAAACGCTCTTCCAGCTTTTGCGTCACGGCCAGCGCATCTTTTTCGCCCTGCGTGCCCGGCTGGAAATAGATGTGGAGGTGATAGGCCGTCGCCACGGGGCCAACGGGTTCGTTACGGTTGGCATTGAAGTTGAAATAATTTCCGCACATGTTCAGGTTTCCTTTTTCTAAATGTTGAGAAGTGTGTGTTTTGGTTTGGGTGGTATTGTCAGCCGCGAAAGAAGCGGTTGCCGATGCGCCATTTGCCATCGCCGGCGCTTTCCAGTTCGGCGTTGATGCGGGTGATTTTGCTGTCATCCGCCGAACGCGCCGTGCCGGGCGGCACAAGGCGGAGATAGCTGTAATACATCGCCGCCTCCTGCCGCATTTCCGCCAGCACCTTGTCCTGCGGATCGGCGGGGTTGACGGTCTGCCCGGCAAAGCGGTTGAACACTTTGCTGATATGGCCGTCCATTTCGTTGCGCCAGTTGTTTTCCATCATCTTGGCTCCTTTTGTTGTGGTCGCAACACAAAGCTAGCGATGGGCGTGGCATAGGTATAATATTAAGGTTCAATTAATGTGATAGGTGATTCCTATGATGCCCTCCCCCGCCGACCTTTCCTATTTTGCCGAAGTCGCCACGACCCTGAACGTGTCACGCGCAGCCGAACGCCTTGGCATCAGCCAGCCGTCGCTGTCGCTCGCCATGCAGCGGCTGGAGGATAGCGTGGGCGTCGGCCTGCTCGTGCGCAGCAAGCGCGGCGTGACGCTGACGCCCGCTGGAAAACAATTGCTCGCCCATGCAAAACAGTTGATGCAGGCATGGGACGATGTGAAGGCAGGCGCGCTGGCGTCGCAGAACGACATTCAGGGCAGCTATTCGATCGGCTGCCATCCGTCGATGGGCATGAACCTTTTGGCGCATATCATTCCGACATTGATGAAACAGCACCCGAAGCTCGACTTCCGCCTGCGCCACGATATATCGCGCAAAGTGGCGGAGGATGTGGTGAGCATGAAAACCGATATCGGCATCGTGGTGAACCCCGTGCAGCACCCCGACCTCGTCATCCATCATCTGGCGAGCGACGAAGTGACGCTGTGGACAAAGGAAAAGGCGCGCGACCTGCCAGATGTTTTAATCTGCGACCCGGAGCTGTTGCAGACGCAAGGCATCATGAAGAAGCTGAAAAAAGCCGGCATCAGCTTTTCCCGCACCCTCACCTGCTCCAGCCTTGAAGTGATCGGCGACCTGACCGCGCATGGCGGCGGCACCGGCATCATTCCCGCCCGCGTGGCCGCGCGCGCGAAACAAAAATTACAGCGCGTGGATAAAGCACCGGTATTCCATGACGAACATTGCCTGATTTACCGCGTGGAAAACAAAAACATCAAGACGATGCAGGCGATCAACGGCGCGATACGCGCGTTTTTTGCGGCTTAATCCGTCGTGCCCTTCGGCTTCGGCCCCGTCATTTCAATCTCGAACGGGTTTTTCACACGCGCCCTCGGCGCAGGTTTCGGGGGTTCCTGATTCATTTCCTGCGCCTGCTGCGCGGGGCTTTTCGGGGCGTTCTGGAACAGCCAGGGCGACATCGTGCGCCGCCACGCCTGCAGCATGTCCCAGCCGTCATTCGTGAAACCGATGGTGCCGAAGGCGTCTTCGCGGTTCAGCTGGCTTGACTCCATCGTAATCATCGACCGTTGCAGCACGTCGAGGTCCTTGGGCGCGGTTGCGAAGGCGAAGGCGTCCTTGAATGCCAGCGTGTTGAGGCCAAGCGCGGCGAAAGCGTGTTCGTTGACCGCCATCAGGGCTTCGCTCAGGACATATTCGCGGCTCATGCCTTCGGGCGTCAGCCAGACGTTTTTCTCTGCGCGCAAACCCTCGCGGCGCAGATGCGCGACGCCGAGGATTTTTTCAGGCTCTTTCTTGTCGGCGATTTTCCACAGCCATTCATGGCGCGGCTCCGGCGTCAGGATGACTTTCCTGAAAGCCTCGCGCGCCAGACTCACGCTCGGCTTTTTCGTTTCGACTTCCTTGTCGAGATGCTTGACCATTTCCCAGTTGGGAACGTATTTCACCATGAAATCGATATCTTCCGGCATCATGGGATCAAGGCTGAGCGCCTTGGTCACCAGCGAATTCAGTTTTACGATTTCGATGCGGAACCAGTTGCGCTTGCCGACCTTTAAAATTTCATGCGGCGATACGACCAGCTTCTGCTCGGGGTCTTTCAGCTTTTTGCCGTTCAGCTCCACGCCGCCTTGGCTCATCAGGCGTTTCGTGTCGGATTTGCTCTTGCCGGGGCGCGCCATCTGCACAAGGTCAAGGGCCTCGATTTTCGGGCTGACGAGACCGAGGGTCGGCAGGTTTTCCGGCACCTGCCCGCGCGAGATCGTGTTTTCGAACCAGTCGCGCTCGCCCTCCGCTATTTCGGCACCGTGATAACGCTCGACAATCGCGGTCGCCAGCGCCAATTTCGCATCGCGCGGCTTTTTGCCGATCATCGCCTTGAAGCCGGAAATTTCCGAATAGGGCACATCGGTATAGACGCGGAAATATTCCTCGATCAAATGGTCAGGAATGCTCATGATGCGGCCGAATTTATCGCGGGGGCTGTGCAGCAAGCCGATATAGTTGCCCATGCTTTTCGACTGCTTGCCGCGCCCGTCGGTGCCGGCGGTTATTTTGGTGGTGATCAGCGTTTGCGGTTTTTTGCTGTGCTTTTCCTGCAGCAGCCTGCCGATCGATTCATTGAAAAACTGGTCGGAGCCGACGATGGCCAAGTCCGATTCCACGACCAGCGAGTCATAGCCCTGCAAAATGGGATAGAGCATTTCCTGAACGTAAATTTCGCGCCCCTGCGCCAATCGCATCTGGAACATGTCGCGCGCCATCAGCCGCGCATGGGTCACGAGCGACGACAGCTCCATGAACTCCCGCAGGTGCATCTTGTTATACCATTCGGAATTCCTTCGCACCTCGATCAGTTTCGGGTCATCGAAGCGCAAGACCATGCGCGCCTGTTCGATAAAGGTTGCGATATTGCGCTCCACCTCCTCGCCCGCGATGTCGCAGCAGGCCTCCAGCCGCCCGTCGGGGTCGCCGATGCGCGTGGTGAAATCGCCGATCACGAATACGACCTTGTGCCCGCGGTCCTGCAGATACCGCATCAGCCACAGGTTAACGGCATGGCCGATATGCAAAGTGGGCGTCCGCACATCGACGCCGTATTTGATGCGCAAGGGTTTGCCGGATTTCAGCCGCGCCTTGAATTCCTCGCGCGACAGGAACTGGTCCGACGTGCGGTCGAAATACGCCATAACTTCGTTGATTTTGACAGCCATTCGGGGTTCCCCTTTCCACTCCAAATCTAGCAGAAAAGCTGGTAGGCTGTATGCGGTAAAATTTTTCCGGAATGCCCATGTTTAAAATCAAACCCACATCGCTTTTCCGCAAGGACGGCCTATATTTCAGCCCCGTGCATACCAAGGGCCGCGGATTATTCTGCATGAATGATATCAAGGCAGGCGAATTGATCGAGGTCGCGCCTGTTTTCTTATTTAACGAGGAAGACAGCAAGCATCTCGAGAAAACCATCATCAGCGATTATTATTTCAGCGCGGCGGACGTACCCGAGGCGATCCTGCGCCGCTCGGGGATCAAGGACGCCAGCCTCGCATCCTGCGTGGCGATGGGCGCGGCATCGTATTGCAACCATATGGTCACCCCCAACGCCGTGGCCGAAAAATTCGCCGAGCATCACACGCTGTATTACAAGCTGATCGCCAAGAAAGATATCCCGAAGGATACAGAAATCTGCATCAATTACGGTATCGCCTGGATCAGCATGCGCAAGCTGCGTGCTTACGCGGACAGCAAAAAGGCGCCCGAAGATAATGATTAAACTGAAACCCCCGCAGCAGCTGGCCGTCATCGCGCTGGGCGGCGCGGCCTGCCTGACGTCGCTGGTGACGTCGCCCGTTGCGCTGTTGCTGGGTGCCGCGATTGCGCTTGCCGCCGGTAATCCGGAGGAAGAAAAAACCAAGCGTTTTTCCAAGCTGTTCCTGAGCATCGCCGTCGTCGGCCTTGGCGCGGGCATGGATCTGAACGTGATTGCGAAGGTCGGCGCGGCGGGCGTCGGTTACACCTTTATCGGCCTTGCGCTGACGATGGCGGCGGGGTTTTTGCTGGCGCGGCTGTTCAAAACGGAGCGTGACACCGGCATCCTGATCACCGTCGGCACCGCCATCTGCGGCGGCAGCGCGATTGCGGCGGTCGCCCCCGCGATAGATGCCAAGGCGAAATCCATTTCGGTTGCAATGGGCACGGTGTTCCTGCTGAACGCCTTCGCGCTCATCGCCTTCCCCTTTATCGGCCATCTGCTGCAGATGACGGAACATCAATTCGGATTGTGGGCGGCGCTGGCGATCCATGACACCAGTTCGGTCGTGGGCGCCACGATGCAATACGGGGCGGAGGCGTTGCAGACCGGCACGACCGTGAAGCTCGCGCGCGCGCTTTGGATTTTGCCGGTGTCGCTGCTGGCGGGTTATATTTTTGCAGGAAAAGGCAAGCGGAAATTCCCTTGGTTCATCCTGGGCTTTATCCTCATGGCCGCAATTTTCTCGGCGCTGCCGCATCTGCATTTCGTGGCGGAGATTATCGTCGCCTTTTCCAAACGCCTGCTGGTGGTGACGCTGTTCCTGATCGGCCTTTCGCTCACGCGCGAAACGCTGAAGGCGGCGGGCGCGGGTGCGTTCCTGCTGGGGGTTTGCCTGTGGGTGCTATCTGCATCGGGGTCGCTGGCGGCCATCCTGCTGGGCTATATTCATTAACATAACACCGAATTGCGCGCACCTCCCGCTTCTGGTAAAGTGGCGGCACGCATTTTTTAACGGGGACGTAAGCAGCGCATGGGCAAACTGTGGCGGCGCGCGAAGCAGGACGAAGTGATCGCCAACGGGCTGATGCCCGTCGATCTCGATGCCTTGCGGATCGAAAAACCCTCCGTCATTTTCCTGACCGGATTTTTCACCTATGACGACGCGCCCCAGCATATCCGCGCGGCGTTCAAGGGCATCAACGAGCTGACCAACGCAACCGCACAGGGCAAGGCCGCCGAGACATATGTATGGTCGCATGCGGGGATGAAGGAAATTTTCAATCTCGCCGCCTATGACGCGATGCCGCGCCACCGCACCTCCGAAAACGGATACGACCTGTCGCGCGGCGTCATCATGCCGCTGGTCGCCAAAGATTTCAAAATGGACGCGCAGGGCAATGTCACTGGAACGCCGCTGCCGCTGGACGAAGCAAAGAAAAACTTACGTAACGTCACCTTCTTTGCCTATAGCGCCGGCACGATCACGGCGCAGGAATGTTTCAACGCCTCCGTCAAAATGATGAAGCAGGTCGGTTATAGCGACAAGGACGCACGCGAGGTGCTGCACGAAGTGGCGCTTGTCAGCGTCGGTGTGATGTCGCGGCCGGGGGCGGAGAAAAACCGCTTCACGACATTATACCTCGAAGCCACCAACGACCGCATCGTGAGCATGAAGAACCGCATGTGGACGCCCCTGCGCGCCGTATTCGACTGGTTCGCGAAAAAGCTGAAGATCAAGACGCTGTCCCCCAACAGCGCGATCATCACCGGCCCTGTCAAAAAGCAGGACAAGGAAACGCGGATGCAGGACGGCAAGCCCGTGCAAAAAGAAATCAAGGGCATGCTGCCCAAATGGTTCCCGTTCAAGAGCAACCACGAATTGCCGCGCTATGTGACCGAGGACGAAGGCGTCAGCCCCTTTGCGCGCATCGTTCAATACAGCCTTGGCAACGCGGTCGCCCGCGAAAAATTATTGAACCCGCTTGAATTGCTGCCCCCGCCGGAAGGAACGCCGCAGGCGGAAGCCGATGCCTATCGCGCAAAAATCGCGAATGCGGTGAACAAGCCGAAATAATCCGGTTTTGATTGTGCGGCAACGCGGATTTCACTAAACTTTGCGGCATAATAGTACCTTAAAGGGACGAATCATGCGCGTTTACAAAATCCTGACCGCCCTGCTGACGGCCCTGCTGACGGCCATAATTTGTGGCGTTGCTGCACCCGCCTACGCTGCGGAATCCGCGCTGGATTTTACGCGGCACTGGGCGGGCTATGCCTGCCTTGCGCTGTTCGGCCTCGCCTATTCGCTTGTGATCTTCGAAGAAAACATCCATCTGCGTAAATCGAAACCCGTGATGCTGTTCGCGGGGCTGATCTGGATGCTGGTCGCATTCTGCTATGGACAGGCCGGCAGGGACGACGAGGTCGCGCCGCTGTTGCGCCACAACCTGCTGGAATTTGCCGAGCTGATGCTGTTCCTGATGGCGGCGATGTCATATATCAACACGCTGGACGAACGCAACGTGTTTGCCGCGCTGCGGGCGAAGCTGGTGGCGGCGAAATTGTCGTTGCGCCAGATTTACTGGGTGACGGGTCTGCTGGCGTTTTTTATCTCCCCCTTTGCCGACAACCTGACGACGGCGCTTGTCATGGGCGCGGTGGTACTGGCGATCGGTCAGGGGCAGCCGAAATTCATCGTCGTTTCCTGCATCAACGTGGTGGTCGCCGCCAATGCAGGCGGCGCGTTCAGCCCCTTCGGCGACATTACAACGCTGATGGTCTGGCAAAAGGGATTGGTGGAATTCCGCGAATTTTTCGCGCTGTTCATCCCCTCCGTCATCAGCTGGGTTATCCCTGCCCTCGCCATGTCCTTTGCAATCCCCAGGGCAAAGCCCGCCGCGCCCGAGCAGAAAGAAAAAATCAAGCCGGGCGGGCTTGTGGTGATCGGATTGTTCCTGTTCACCGTCTTCATGACCGTGATGCTCCATCATGAACTGCACCTGCCGCCCTTCCTTGGCATGATGACGGGGCTGGGACTGCTGAAAATCTACGGGCATTTCATCGAAATCCGCGAACGCCGCGATTTCGACCGCCTGCCCGTGCTGGCGCATATCCCGAATTACAAACCGGCGCGCAAGCCATTTGATATTTTTGTGAGCCTGAAGCGCGTGGAATGGGACACGCTGCTGTTTTTTTACGGTGTCATGCTCTGCGTCGGCGGGCTGGGCGCGATGGGTTACCTGTCGCTGATGTCGAAATATCTTTATATCGACTTGGGCCCGACGACCGCCAACGTGCTGGTCGGCCTGCTGTCGGCGATCATCGACAATATCCCCATCATGTTCGCCGTGCTGACGATGGAACCCGATATCACCCATAACCAGTGGCTGCTGGTGACGCTGACGGCGGGTATCGGCGGGTCGCTGCTGTCCATCGGGTCCGCGGCGGGGGTGGCGCTGATGGGTCAGGCGCGCGGCACCTACACCTTCTTCGCGCACCTGAAATGGACATGGGCGATTGCGCTGGGTTATGCCGCCGCCATTTACGCGCATATCTGGCTGAACGGGCTGAACTGATGGATACCATCATCCAGAAAATCGAATTCCTGCTGCTGATCGCCGCTGTCGTTGCGATGGTTGCGCGCAAACTGCGCCTGCCCTACAGCGTGGGTCTGGTACTGGCGGGTATCGGGCTGACATTTGTTCACCCCTTCAACCTGCCGATCACAAAGGAATTGATTTTCACCGTGCTGCTGCCGCCGCTGATTTTCGAGGCCGCGCTGTTTATTCCGTGGAAAGAACTTAAAAAGGATATGCCCGTCCTGCTGCCCTTCGTCACCGTCGGGCTGTTGCTGTCGGCGGGGCTGACGGCGCTCGGCATGCATTACCTTGCGGGCTGGCCGATGGCGGCGGCGGGCGTGTTCGGTATCCTGATCGCCGCAACCGACCCTGTCTCCGTGATTGCGACATTCAAGGAAGCGGGCGTGCATGGCCGCCTGCGCCTGCTGGTGGAGGCGGAAAGCCTGTTGAACGACGGCACGGCGGCGGTCGCTTTCGTGATTGCGCTGGCGCTGGCGACCGGCGCGCAGGCGATGGGCGCGGGCGACATTGCCTTCACGATTTTCAAGACCGTCTTCGGCGGCATCGCGGTCGGCGCGATTGTTGCGGGGTCTGTTCTGTTCATCGCGGGCAAGACCGAAGATCACCTGGTTGAAATCAGCCTGACCACCATCATCGCCTATGCATCGTTTTTGCTGGCCGAGCATTTCCATTTTTCGGGCGTGCTGTCCTGCCTTACCGCCGGATTGCTGACAGGGAATTTCGGCTATCTGGGCGCAATATCGGACAAGGGGCGCGAGGCGGTCACGAATTTCTGGGAATATGCGGCGTTTGTTGCCAATTCGCTTATCTTCATCCTGATCGGCGTGCATGAAACGCAGCAGAATTTCGGCCCCGTGCTGGGTGCCGCCGTGCTGGCCATCCTGCTCGTCACGCTGGGGCGCGCGGTTGCGATTTACCCCTTCGCCGCGCTGTTTTCAAAATCAAAACTGAAAATCAGCATGAAGCACCAGCATGTGTTGTTCTGGGGCGGCCTGCGCGGCGCGCTGGCGCTCGGCCTCGCGCTGGGATTGCCCGAAGAAATGCCGATGCGCAACGAAATCATCACGGTCACCTTCAGCGTCGTCGCGTTCTCGGTCTTCGTGCAGGGACTGACCATGACGCCGCTGCTCCGCCACTTCGGCGAAATCCCGAAGCGCGGCAAAAAGCAGAAGCATTAAGCGGAATTAAACCAGCTCGCCGTCCTGCCAGAAATCGCCGTAGCGGACGGGCAGCAACTCGACGGTCGGGGTTTTGTACAGCTTGTCGGATTTCGGGTCGCGGAGGATGGCATGGCCCTTGGCGACGAAATCGACGATCACTTCGCGGCAGCGGCCGCAGGGCGGAATGACCTTGGGCTCGAAACCCGGGCGGTGATAGACGGCGACGATGGCGGTGATCGTGCGGCCTTCGCGGCGGTTGGCTTCGTTAATGGCAAAGGGTTCGGCGCACATCGAAATGCTGCCCACATCGGTCATCAGGTTGACGCCCGTGACGATATCGCCGTTATCGAGGCGCGCGGCGGCGGCGACCAGCGGCGGAATTTTTTCGTTATAGATTTGCAGCACAGGTTTCTTGGCGGCATCGCATGCGGCCTTGACGAGTTCCTGATCTTGCGCGTTTAAGTCGAGTTTTTGCATATTTACCCTGCCCTTTTATATATTAGGGCATTTTCTAAAAAGGAAAAGGCCTAAACCAGCTGTTCGCGGGACAGCCAGAACACTTCGCCTTCGCTGTTTTCGGTATCCAGCCACAGGAATGCGATTTCCGGATATGCCGCCTCCAGCAGATCGCGGCCATAGCCGATTTCGCAGATGATATGGCCGCCCTCGTTCAGGTGGTTGGGTGCTTCCTTCAGGATGCGGTGCGTGATATCGAGGCCGTCATTGCCGGAGCCCAGCGCCATTTGCGGCTCATGATAATATTCAGGCGGCATTCCTTCCATCAATTCCGCATCGACATAGGGCGGGTTGGTGATGATGAAATCGTATTTCTTGCCCTTCAGCGGCGCGAACAGGTCGCCGTTAAACAAATGCAGGCGGTCGCGATGGTCGGATGCCGCGACGTTGATCTTCGCGACCTCGAGTGCGTCTTTCGACAGGTCAACCGCATCCACCTCCGCAAACGGGAACAGGTTGGCCGCCAAAATCGCAAGGCAGCCGGAGCCGCAGCAAAGGTCAAGCACACTTTCGACCGCCGACGGATCCTCGATCAGCGGCAGGCCTTCGTTATTCGTCACATCGCCGAACAGCAGGTCGGCGATATAGGAGCGCGGCACGATCACGCGTTCATCGACATAGAAAGGCTGCCCCTGCAAATAGGTTTTGTTGAGGACATAGGCGAGCGGCTTGCGCGTCGTGATGCGTTTTTCGATGATATCGGCCAGATGCTTCTTTTCCGTCGCCAGCAGTTTCGCGTCGTAATACGGCTCCAGCTGGTCGATGGGCAGGCGCAGGCCTTCCAGCACCGCAAACACCGCCTCGTCAAACGGCGAAAACGTGCCATGCCCGTAGAACAAATTCGCCCGCTGGAACTTGCTGACCGCATAGCGGATGAAATCGCGCACCGTCGACAATTCCTTTACCGCCGCGCGCGCATCCATTTTCGGTGCTGGCAGGGTTTTGGGTTTCGCGGTTTTCGCGGCTTTGGCTGCGGGTTTGGCTTTTTTCTTGGGGGGCATGGAAATCCGTCCTGAATGCGTTCACGGCGGCCAGTTTACCGTTAAGCCTTTGCGGGGGCAAATGCTGTTTTTCGGGAAAAAGCCCCTCCCCATGCCCTTGAAATCTTGCAGCTATGGTGGAACTACCCGTGTACCGCAGGAGTTGGGGGTTTCGAAGGCTGCAACCGGGCAGCCGTTTTTTAATGAGGTAATCAAATGAACCAGGTCATCTATCTTGTCGGTCTCGTCGTCGTCGTCATGGCGATCCTTTCCTTCGTCGGCATTCACGTTTAACCAGAAGGAACAGTCATCATGGCCACCGAAAAAATCATGCTTCCGCAGCATTCATATGTCGAGTGGACGTCGATTGCGGCGGGCACCATGCTTGCCGTCGCACTGTCACTCGTCATGCTGCAATTCGGCGCAGCAGTCGGCATTGCCGATATTGACAGCATGCGCACCAACGTTCCGAGCCGCGAACACATGATCTACGGCACCGTTTATGTGCTGTTGATCCAGCTGTTCTCCTTCACCATCGGCGGTTATGTGGCGGGGCGCATGCGCGCACCGATCACGGGCAGCCCCATCCACGAACGCGAAGTACGCGACGGCATCCACGGCGTCCTCGTCTGGGCGACCGGCACGGTTGTTGTGGCGATTGCGGCCTATCTTGCCCACATGAATGTGAGCCAGGCGGATATGGAACTTGCGAAAGACGTCATCCAGGCGCGCCATAAGGCCGCGGTTGTGCTTGCCTTCGCGGCGGGTGCGACTTCGCTGGTGTCCGGCGTTGCGGCCTTTGTGGCGGCATCGAAGGGCGGCGATCACCGCGACAATACGGTCGATCACAGCCACCAGATTTCTTTCCGCAGCGCGAAGAAGAAAAAGTAAGGCTAACGCTTTACGAACCTGAAAATGCCGGAGATGACCTCTCCGGCATTTTCTTTTGGCAATGCCCGCGCTATATTCCGCCCATGGCAACCGATTCAATCACACTCGATTCCAGCTGGAAGAATATCGTGGGCAGCGAATTCGCGCAGCCCTATATGCTGAAGCTACAGGAATTCCTGAAACAGGAAAAAGCGGCGGGACATGTCGTGTATCCCGCTGGCAGCGATATTTTCAACGCCCTCAACACCACCCCGTTCGACAAGGTGGAGGTCGTGATACTGGGGCAGGACCCGTATCACGGGCCGGATCAGGCGCATGGCCTGTCATTCTCCGTCCGCGCGGGCGTGAAAATACCGCCGAGCCTGCGGAACATCTATAAAGAAATCGGCGGCACGATGCCAAAGACAGGCGACCTGACCCCGTGGGCGAAACAGGGCGTGCTGCTGCTGAACGCGACACTGACGGTGCAGGCGGAAACCGCCGGATCTCATCAGGGACGCGGCTGGGAACAGTTCACCGATGCCGTTATCCGCGCGCTGAATGATCGCGGCGAACATATCGTGTTTATGCTGTGGGGCAGTTACGCGCAGAAAAAAGGCGCGTTTATCGACCGCAAAAAACATCTTGTGCTGGAGGCACCGCACCCCTCCCCCCTCTCCGCGCATCGCGGGTTTCTAGGCTGCGGCCATTTCATCAAGGCAAACGAATACCTGAAACAACATGGCCGCAAACAAATCGACTGGAGCCAGGTTGCATGAGCAAAATCACCGTCTATGGCATCAAAAACTGCGACACGATGAAGAAGGCGTTCACCTGGCTGGACAAGCACAAGGTCAATTACGTTTTCCACGACTACAAAAAATCGGGCGCGGATGAAGATGTTCTGAAACAGGCGATTGCCGAACACGGCTGGGAAAATGTCATCAACCGCAAGGGTACGACATGGCGCGCCCTGCCCGAAAAGGCGCGGGAGATGATGACGGAAAAAACCGCGATCAAGGCGGCGCTGGATAACCCGTCGCTGGTCAAACGTCCCCTCGTGACCCACAAAAAGGGCGTTTTACTGGGTTTTAACGAGGCTGAATTCAGCACCTTGACATAATTTCCAGAACCGTTAGTTTGCCTTCCATAATCAATTTTTAATGGAAGCCCGATTCATGCCCGCACCCGTCGCCAAATTCGCCCTCGAATTCCCCCAAGGCCATATCATCTATGCCGATGCCGGCATTTACTATCGCCCCAACGAAAGCGACACGGGCTACATGGTCTATGGCGACCGCAAAGAACTGTTCGGCAAACAGGCTGTGACCGTTTCCGCGAACCGCGACACCAACAGCGGCGATTACGCGGTGGTGCATGAATTTAAAAACGATGCACTGATCGATGCGCGCCTTGTCCAGCGCAACACCACCATCGACGGCAAGCTGGCGGATGAACAGACGCTCGCCAATATCAATGCCGACCTCGCCGCTGGCGCATTGAAATTCCGCCGCCCGCAGGAATTCCGCGCCCCCACCGTCTACAACGTCGCGCAATTTCCCGACGGCCGTTTACTGGTTCAGTTGATGGGCGAAGAACGCCAGCTGTGGATGGGCAAACCCGGCGAGCTAAAAAAGCTCGAAGCGCAGCAGACGCTGCAAGGCGGCGGCAGCATGTATTACCGCACGGCGGACGGCATACAGGTCGCCCTGCCCTATGGTTTGGGCGGCCCCGGCCATAACGACATCCCGAAATTCGGCGATGAGGAAATGGTGTACCTGCACACGCGCGGCAATGATGGCGACCCTGCCAAATACGGCATCATCTTCCCCGCCCCGCCCGCCTTCCTCGACCCGTTCAGCAAGCCTGCCACGGCTACGCCGCCAACAAATGCGGCGCCGGCGGCGAATGCGGCGTTCAAGCCGCCGAAACCGTAATTCAGGCTGGCAGGGAGTGTTGTAAAAGGCTTAAACTTGCGAAGTCGAAGCCTTTGAACGAAAGATGCCCATGCACGCGACCCAGAACCGCATCACGGTCGGCAATACCATCGCCGGAAACCCGATTGATATCGTCACCTATACGCTGGCCGCGAAGACGGCGGGCAAGAAGGTGCATATCCAGAGCGGCATGCATGGCGGCGAGATCACCTATTGGGTGCAGCACCGGCTTTACAATTTCCTGAAAGAAAACCTGAAGGCGGGCGAAGTTGTGTTCGTGCCCTGCGCCAATCCGGCGGCATGGGAGCAGCGGTCGTATTTCTACACCTTTGGCAAATTCGATTTGTACGACGGCAAAGACCCGAACACGCATTTCCCCGGCAAACCCGATGGATCGCTGCACCAGCGCATTGTCCATGCGCTTTATACCCTTGCGAAAAACTGCGACCTCGGCCTCGACCTGCATACGGCGCGCAAAAGCCTGCCCTATGTGATCTTCACGAAAGAAAGCTATGCGCCGCTGGTGAAGGAAGTCGGCTTGAAATACAACTTCCTCGATGATGGCGACCCTTCCGGATCATTCGATGCGGGGCTTGATCCCTTGAACATCGACAACCTCTGCATCGAATGCGGCAGCCATGATGAATATGACGCCGCGAAAATCGAACAGGTGTTTCAAGGCATCTTGCGCCTGCTCGCGGGTCTCGGCATGATCGACCGGAGCCTGACGGCCCACCCCGCCAATGACAGCCACTGGTTCCGTACCGACAAGAAAATCCTGACGCGCGATGCAGGCTTCGTCCGTTACGACGTCGCGCTCGGCACGCCCTTCAAAAAGGGCGACACGCTGTTCACCCTGCACCCGTCCTCGGAACTGGGCGCGGAACAGCCGGAAAAAGCGACCGAAGACGGCGTCATGTACAAACACGCCCCCACGCATATCTACCGCGCAGGGGACGAGACGCTGCATTACATCCCGATGGATGCGCTCAACAAAATTTAACGCTTCACCGCAGGCGGTTTTTTCGACAGGTTGTCGTTGCCGGTACCGGGCTTGATGGCGCGGGCGCGGTATTGGGGGTTTTTCTCGATATAGCCTTCGCCGAATGCGTCTTTGTACAACTGCTCCAGCATCGAACGGTAAACGGGGTTCAGCGTGCTGACGCCGTTTTCGATTATGAAGGGGGCGTCGGTGCCGCTGGCGATGCCGGTCACGCGGAATAATTCGGCACCCGAGGGCGGCGTGTCTCCTTTTTTCAGGCTGCCGCTGCTGATTTTCACGGTGATGCTGTCGGATGTCAGGTCGACCGGCGACATTTTCGCGTCGTCGCCCGCGAATTTCCATTCGAAAGCGCCGCCCACTTTGCGCGTGACGGTGTAAACGCCTGCGGGCAGGTCGATCTGCACGGGAGTCTTGCCGTCATAGGACGCGTCATGGGTCGCGAAGGCCTTGATGTAGAACGAACCGGGACCCGTCATGTATTTGTCGTGTATCGCATCCGCGTTGTCGCGGATGGCGGCCAGCAGGTTCAGGTTTTCAGGTTTCGAAAAATCCGCGTAATGCGCGAACCATGCAAGGCGCGAGAGGCCGGGCAGGTTGTTGCTTTCGGCATCCGCGCTCATCTGGTCGGTCGGGCCCTGCTGGCGGTCGTTGATCTCGTTGATCCAGATTTTGCCGGCGCGGTCGATGATCAGGTCCGCACCCGCATGGCCGACCTTGCCGCTGAGCGCCATTTTCTTGCCCAGCTTCTCACCGATTTCGGTGATCTGGCGGGCGATGTTTTCTTCGTACACGTGGCCGATATTGTTGCCGACGCTGTCGCCCGGTTCGTTCGCCAGCAGGCGGTCGCCGACAACCTTCAGCGTCGCGCGGCCGGTGACGGAGAACACGTTGCTGGCGTTAATGCCGGATTCCGCCGCATGCGCCTCGATCAGGGCGAGGCTGTTCGCGTCGCCGCGGTCGATGTTGTCGGGCAGGTTGGTCTTCACGACGCCGCGGCCATTTTCAGCCGGCAGCGTGTTGCCGGCGAAGAAGGACAGGTTTGCCTCGTTGCCCTCGACAAAGCGCACGACCTTGAACGGGATTTTGGATTTGGAGATATGGCGCACGAATTCGTCGGCGCTGCCGATGAAGCGCGTGGGTTCGTAATTTTCGATGGTCGCCTGCACGACAACCTTGCCGGCATCGTTCTTCATGCGGTGGTAAACCGCGCGCAGTTCTTTTTCGGGCAGTTTCGACGATACGACTTCCGTCGGGATCACGTAGGCTTCCAGCCCCGCTTCCTTCAGGATGTGCATCAGGTTGCCCTTGTTTTCAAAAAACAGGCGGGTGTTTTGTTCGTTGGTCGCTACCAGTTCGGTATTCAGCTGGCGGTCGGCGATATGCTTCGCCCAGCTTGCCGGCGGCGTGATGAAGGCGAAGATGGCGATTTTCTTGTCGCGCAGCAGGGCTTCCGGAATGGTGCCGGTGATCTGCTCCGACATGCCCTTGGGGAACATGTTGATATAGGCGGTCGTGTCGAAATCGAGGCCGAACTGGGGCACGTTTTTATAGGACGGCTTGTCCTTCATGCCGCCGATGATCGTGGCCTTGCCGCCGACGCGGTTGAATTCGGACAGCAGGCGGCCCTGTGACGGGGAATAGGTCGGCATCAGCACCGTCACGCCGTCGTCGTTGAATTCCTTCGAAATACGTTCAAACGCGGCATCGAGCGCGGGTTTCAGTTTTTCGAGCGCGGATGTGTTGGTGCGCGACGGGAAAGACATGCGGAGTCTCCTCTAAACGAGCGGTTCAAACAAAAGCAAAACTCTTCGTAGTACTGCCCTTGAGCCTTGCGGTCGCGGGCGTTAGAACAAACAGTTCGCCGTTACTTAACCTGCCTGTCAGGAGTTTCCTGCAAGGGCGCCCCCACTGGTCGGGGGCCGCGGGCCATTGGCACGTACGATGGAAATATTATTTACCGATTCGGGCTTGGAAATGCAAGAAAAAATCTTTGCCATATCCAAAAAATGCCGCACGCGCCGCGTGCGTCATTTTCAGGCGGAAAAATAGCGCGTGATGAAGTATCCCGCCGTCGCCGCAATGCCGGTCGCGAGCGTGCCCCAGGCCATGTCGATGACGGCAACCGTCCACGGCCAGTTCTTCAGCGTCGCGAGGTTCGTCATGTCATAGGTGCCGTAGGCCACAAGGCCGAACAGCGCACCAGTCCAGAGCGCGCGGACCCAGTTTCCCTGTGCAAGCGCGGGCATCACGGCAAAAACAACGATGCCGACGACATACAGCAGGTAAAAGCCCGCCGCGACGGCAAAATTGGGCTTCTCCAGCAGCAGCGGCCCCAGTTTCGCCTGATAAAGATGCTTCATGGCAAGGCTGATCCAGACAAAATCCAGCGCGAAAAAGACGGCGGTGGTGGCCAGATAGGCAATCAGGGAAGCGGGCATGGGGAAGCGCCTTTCAGGTTTATCATGAAGTCCTTGCCAACGATGGTGCGCTAACTGAGTTCCTACAACAACCCCAAACCCGCCAGCTCCTGCCGCACATCCACGGGCAGGTCATCTAGGCCGCTGACCGTGCGGTCGGGCGGCGCGTCCTTGGGGGCGAGGTAGCGCCAGCCCTGGAAGGCGCGGCGGGGCTGCCACTGGACGGGAATGATCTTCTTGTCGTAGACGAGGCCGCAATGGGGGATGCCGTCACGCTTCATGGGGCGCAGCTCGACCAGTTTCTGGCGCGCGACGATCCAGCCCTTGATGACCCAATAGATGGAACCGCCGTCCAGCACCTCGTCCGCGCGCTTGGGCGTCTGGCGGGTGACATGGACCATTTCGGGGGTTTTGCCCCTGGACTTCATGTCGCGCAGGCGCTCCTTTTGCCATGCGGCGAGGTCTTCGAGGCTTTCGGAGCCGACGGAGAGCTTGATGATATGAAGCGGCATGGCTTTTCGCCCCTGACTGGACAATTCCGGTATGGGTCTTATAGTAGGCCGCAACCGAAATTGCACCCCCCTTATAAGCCTCAAAAATGAAATATATCGCCGCGCTTTTATTTGTACTGCTGTCCCATGCCGCGCTGGCGGATAACGGCCTGACGGTGACCATCGGCAAGGTGGAGAAGAAATTTACCGCCGCCGCCCTGCTCGCCCGCCCCGAGACGCGCGAGATCGAGATTGACGACCCGTCCTACCAGAAGCCGGTGAAATACCGCGCCATTCCGGTCAAGGCGCTGCTGGCGGGCATGAAGCTGCCGCCGGATGCGGTGATCGAGGCGGTGGCGAATGACGGGTTTGTGGCGCAACTGCCGACCGACCTGCTGCTGCAGCCGAAATCCGGCGCGTCGGAGGCGTATCTGGCGATTGAGCCGCCCGATGCCCGCTGGCCGGTGCTGCCCGGTAAAAAGGCGAGCGCGGGGCCGTTCTACCTTGTCTGGCTGAACCCTGCCGCGACCGGCATCCGCAGCGAACAATGGCCGTATATGGTGGCAGCGCTGCGGTCAGCGGATTCACCGGCGAAGCGTTGGAAGGAACTGGCGGTCGACAAATCCCTGCCCGCCGACAGCCCCATCCGCACGGGTCAGGCATTATATGTGACGCAATGCATGGCCTGCCACAAGCTGAACGGCGCGGGCAGCGCCGATGTCGGCCCCGACATGAACCGCCCCGCCAGTCCGACCGAATATTTCCAGCCGGACGCGCTGAAAAAATACATTCGCGACCCCGCATCGCTCCGCCGCTGGGACGGCATGCAGATGCCGGGGTTTGGCAAGGACGCGCTCAGCGACCATGAAATCGACCTGATTATTTCCTATCTTGGCCATATGGCCGCCAACAGAAAGCCCGCAAAATGACCGCCCTGCCCCCCTGCCCCGAATGCCAGTCGGCATTGACCTATGAAGACCGCGGCATGCTGACCTGCCCCGAATGCGGCCATGAATGGTCGGCAACGGCAGGCGACGCGGCGGGGGAGGCTGAAAGCGGCGGATTGGTCGTGCGCGACGCGAACGGCACGGTTTTGCAGGACGGCGACACCGTATCGATCATCAAGGATTTGAAAGCGCGCAATTCATCCGATGTGGTGAAGGTCGGCACCAAGGTCAAGAACATCAAGCTTGTCGAGGGCGACCACAATATCGACTGCAAAGTGCCCGGCATCGGCCCGATGGGGCTGAAATCGGAATACGTCAAGAAAGTGACGGAGTAAGCGTCGCTTATTTCGCCAGCTCGGCCTTGATCGCCGCGATCAGCGCGGGATCATCGGGCGCGGTATCGGGGGAAAAGCGCTGCACAACCTCCCCGTTGCGGCTGACCAGAAACTTTTCGAAATTCCACAGCACTTCCGGCTCGGGGTTCGGCGCGATGCCGTAGCCCTTCAGCTTTTCGCGGAATGATTCACCCTGCGGCGTGGTCGCCTTGGGCTGCGCTGCCGTCAATGCCTGATAGAGCGGGTGCTTCTGCGCACCCGTCACCGCGATTTTGGAGAACATGGGGAAGCGGATGCCGAAGCTTGTCTTGCAGAAAGCCTGGATTTCGTCATTTGTGCCCGGTTCCTGCCCTGCGAAATCATTCGCCGGAAAGCCCGCAACCACCAGACCGTTATCGCTGTAATCCGCATGAAGTTTTTCAAGGCCTTCATATTGCGGCGTCAGGCCGCATTTTGACGCGGTGTTGACGACCAGCACGGCCTTGCCCTTGAAATTGCCGAGCGAGGCGTCGCTGCCGTCGATGCGCTTCAGGGGAATGTCATAGAGGGATGCGGTCATGATGTATTCTCCGGTTTATTCGGGCAGGCCGTCATCGGGGATGTTCGGCTCTACCAGTTTTGCAAGGTTCGCGAGTGATTCCTGCCAGCCAAGATAGCAGCCTTCCAGCGGAATGACATCGGGCAATCCGGCCTGCACGATATTGATTTCGGTGCCGACGGATACCTGTTTCAGGTCGATCGTCACCTCGATCTCGCCGGGCAGGTTGGGATCTTCGAATTTATCGGTGTAGCGCAGGCGCTTGTTCGGCACCAGTTCCTTGTATTCACCGCCGAAGGCATGCGCCTTGTTGGTCGTGAAATTGGTGAAGGACATTTTATACGTGCCGCCCACTTTCGGGTCGGAATGATGCACCTTGCAGGTAAAGCCGTTCGGCGGCAGCCATTTCGCCATCGCATCGGGATCGATAAAAGCGCGGTACAGTTTTTCCGGCGTGGTCGCGAAAACGCGGTGCAGTTTTACGGTGTTCGGCATGGGTATATCTCCTTTAATGACGGCATACGCGCGAAAACGAATTACGTTACCACCAATTTTTATGGCGCGGCAACGGCCCGTTTTCCAAATAGTTTTTCAGCAGTTTTTTGTAGCGCGCGAGCGATGATTTCAGCTTGTTATGTTTCAGCTTGATCAGGTATTGCTCCGCCTGCCACACATTGCGCGTGCTGGCGCGCCAGTCGGTTTTGCAATCGTCCAGATGCGCGACCTGATACCCCGTCACCTTGCCCGATTTATCGACATAGGGGTCGTAATAGCTCCATGCCAGATCGCGCGGCGAGCGGTAGCGCGGCGGGCGGCCATGCAACCCGTCATCCCGCGACAGCGCGATCGACCCCCAGCGGCCCTCCTGCCGGAACACATAAATCACATGGTCGAGGTTATCCTTGCTCTCGAGGCTCATGACCAGCGGCGGGTAACCGTGATGCTCCAGAATCGCCGCCGCCGCAAACGCCGCCTCGAAACAATGCAGCCGCCCGCGCTTCAGCGCCGTTTCGGCGGAGGCCAGCGTTTCGCCCTTCTTCTCGCGGTTATAGGGCAGCGCGCGCAGGTAAGCCTGCACCTGTCGCGGCGTCTTCAGTTTCTTTGACAGTTTCTGGGCGATTGTCGTTTTCGGCATCGGATAGGTCACATTATGGTGAATGCAGCTCTTCTCGACCATTATTTTACTTTTCTGTTTTCATTTCAATCTGTTAAAAACGCTTCAGTTGCCAGAATAGAAAAAGGTGCCGGACGATGAGCAAACATGATGATCTGCTGAATGCGCTCAAAAAACGCATCCTCGTGCTGGACGGCGCGATGGGCACCATGATCCAGACGCACAAGCTGCAGGAGGAAGATTACCGCGGCACGCAATTCGCCAATTGGGAAAAACCGCTGAAGGGCAATAACGACCTTCTGAGCATCACGCAGCCCGCGATCATCGAAAACATCCATGCCGAATACCTCGCGGCCGGTGCGGATATCGTTTCGACCAACACCTTCAGCTCCACCGCCATCGCCATGGCCGATTACGGCATGGAATCCTTAAGCTTCGAATTGAACAGGGCATCCGCCGAAATCGCGCGCCGCGCGGCCGACCGTTTCAGCACCGGCAACCGCCCCCGCTTCGTCGCCGGCGCGCTGGGTCCTACCAACCGCACGGCATCGATGTCGCCGGATGTGAACGACCCGGGATTCCGCAACATCACCTTTGACCAGCTGTCGGATTCCTATTACGAAGCGATTGACGGGCAGGTCGCGGGCGGCGCGGATATCCTGCTGATCGAGACGATTTTCGACACGTTGAACGCGAAGGCCGCGATCTTCGCGGCGGAGAAATATTTCACCGACAAAAAGATACGCCTGCCGGTCATGATTTCCGGCACGATCACCGATGCATCGGGCCGCACGCTGTCGGGCCAGACGACCGAAGCCTTCTGGAACTCCGTGCGCCACGCGAACCCGATTTCCATCGGGCTGAACTGTGCGCTGGGACCGAAGGAAATGCGCCAATATGTGCAGACGCTGTCGAAGATTTCCGACACGCATGTCTGCACCTACCCGAATGCCGGCCTGCCAAATGCTTTTGGCGGCTATGACGAAACGCCGGAACAGGTGGCGGGCGAAATGGCCGAATGGGCGCAGTCGGGCTTCCTCAACATCTGCGGCGGTTGCTGCGGCACGACGCCCGCGCATATCCGAAAACTGGCGCAATCGGTTGCCAACCTTGCGCCGCGCGCCATTCCGCAAATCCCGAAAGCGCTGCGCCTGTCGGGACTGGAGCCGCTGGAGGTCAACGACAACAGCCTGTTCGTCAACGTGGGGGAGCGCACGAACGTCACCGGCTCCATCAAGTTCAAGAACCTGATCAAGGCCGGAAACTACGCCGAGGCCGTCAGCGTCGCGCGCGACCAGGTGGAAAACGGCGCGCAGGTCGTCGATATCAACATGGACGAAGGCATGCTGGATTCGAAACTGGCGATGAAAACCTTCCTCAACAACGTGATGTCGGAACCCGATGTCGCGCGCGTGCCGATGATGATCGATTCCTCCAAATGGGAAGTGCTGGAACAGGGCCTGAAATGCGTGCAGGGCAAATCCATCATCAATTCCATCAGCATGAAGGAAGGCGAGGAAGAATTCCTGAAACACGCGCATCTGGCGCGGGTCTATGGCGCAGCTGTCATCGTGATGGCTTTCGATGAAAAGGGCCAGGCCGATACCGCCGCCCGCAAGGTGGAAATCTGCGCCCGTGCCTATGCCGTACTGACGCAAAAGGCGGGTTTCCCGCCCGAAGACATCATTTTCGACCCGAATATTTTCGCGGTGGCGACAGGGATCGAGGAACACAACAATTACGGCGTCGATTTCATCGAGGCCACGCGCGAGATCAAGAAAACGCTTCCCCATGCGCTGATCAGCGGCGGTGTTTCCAACGTCTCGTTCTCCTTCCGCGGCAACAATGCCGTGCGCGAGGCGATCCACGCCGTGTTCCTCTACCATGCGACCAAGGCCGGCATGGATATGGGGATCGTGAACGCATCACAGCTGGCGATTTACGAAGACATCCCGACCGAACTGCGCGACGCGGTCGAGGATGTGATCCTCAACCGCCGCCCGGATGCGACCGAAAACCTGCTGAACCTTGCCGAGAAATACAAGGGAACCGGCGAGGCCGTGCAGGAAGAAGAAAAAGAATGGCGCAAATACCCTGTCGAAAAACGCCTCGAACACGCGCTGGTCAAGGGCATCACCGAATATATCGAGCAGGATACCGAGGAAGCGCGCCAAAAATGCAAGCGGTCGCTGGAGGTCATCGAAGGCCCGCTGATGTCGGGCATGAATATCGTCGGCGACCTGTTCGGCGACGGCAAGATGTTCCTGCCGCAGGTGGTGAAATCCGCCCGCGTGATGAAACAGTCGGTCGCCTACCTGCTGCCCTTTATGGAGGCGGAAAAAGACGCGAAGGCGAAAAGCGCGGGAAAAATCCTGCTGGCGACCGTCAAGGGCGACGTGCACGACATCGGCAAGAACATCGTCGGCATCGTTTTGCAATGCAACGGCTACGAAGTCATCGATCTTGGCGTCATGGTGCCGTCCGAAAAAATCCTGCAGACGGCGCGTGAGCAACAGGTCGACATCATCGGCCTGTCCGGCCTGATCACGCCGTCGCTGGAGGAAATGTCGCATGTCGCGCAGGAAATGCAGCGGCAGGGCTTTACCGTCCCCCTGCTCATCGGCGGCGCGACGACGTCTGAAATGCACACGGCAGTCAAGATTGCACCGCATTACAAGCATCCCGTGGTTTACGTGCCCGATGCCTCGCGCGCGGTCGGCGTGATGAACAACCTGATGAACGCGACGCTGCGTACCGCCTACCTTGCGGAGGTGACGAAGAAGTACAAGCAGATCCACGAGCGTTTCATGAACAAAACGCCGAACAAGGAAATCATCCCCTTCGCGGACGCCCAGAAAAACCGCTTCCGTCCCGACTGGGCATCCTATACGCCGCCCGTTCCCGCAAAACCGGGCGTGCATGTGTTTAACGACGTGACGTTCGACACGCTGCGCCCCTATGTCGATTGGTCGCCGTTCTTCTACACCTGGGGGATGCTGATGAAATATCCCCAGATTTTCGACGACGAAGCCCGCGGCGAAGAAGCGCGCAAAATTTTCGACGACGCGCAAAAAATGATCGAATTCTTTATCAAGGATGGCCGCGTGCGCCCGCGCGGCGTGATCGGGCTGCTGCCCGCCGCGAATATCGGCGAAGACATCATTATCTACACCGACGAAACCCGCACGAAAGAACTGTCGCGCATGATCGGCCTGCGCCAGCAGGTCAAGAAAAAGGACGGCAAGTCGCATTACTGCCTTTCAGACTTCATCGCGCCGGTTGAAAGCGGCAAGAAAGACTATGTCGGCGCCTTCGCCGTCACCGCCGGCGACGGGCTGGAGGAAATCGTGAAGGAATTCGAGGCGAAGAACGACCCCTATAGCAGCATGATGGCCAAGGCGGTCGCGGACCGTTTCGCCGAAGCCTTCGCCGAATACATGCACGCACAAGTGCGCAAAGTTTATTGGGGTTACGCCAAGAATGAAACGCTCGACGTCGATGCGATGATCGAGGAAAAATACCGCGGCATCCGCCCCGCCCCCGGTTATCCCGCCTGCCCCGACCATACGCAAAAAACGCTGATCTGGGATTTGCTGAATGTGAAGGAAAACACCGGCATCATCCTGACCGAAAGCCTCGCCATGTGGCCGGCATCATCGGTCAGCGGCTGGTATTTCTCCCACCCCGATAGCTATTACCTTGGCGTCAACAATATCGGGCGCGACCAGTTGGAAGATTACGTGCGACGCAAGGGCATGCCCCTCGCCGAAGCGGAAAAATGGCTCGCGCCGATACTGGATCGGTAAAGTCAGGCTGCTTTCCTGTCACCGGCGGGCTGCGGTGCGGCCAGTTGATGCGCGGGCTGCTGTTCCAGATGCTGGATAAAGGCCATCACCGCGCGGTCCGCAGGGATGGGTGTTTTCAGGTTAAAGCGGATGGTCTGGAAGATACGCGTATCCCCGACCGAAAAATAATATCCGGCCAGATGCGTCACACGTAGCAGCAGGCGATTGAACAGCCAGCCGACAGGCCCTTTGCGTTTGCGTGTGAAGGCGACCGTACGCCCTTCCGTTTTACCGTCCGGCGTCAGGCGCAGCGCGAACATCAGGTAAAGATGCAGGAAATCCGGCCCCAAAGTCACCGTGCCCGTCGTGCCGGACCAATAGCTGAGGTTATAGGTCAGCGCATTTTTGTAAAAGCGTCCGATCAGGCGGCCGATTGCACTGCCTTGCGGCGGCCTGCCGCTGTTGTGGAATTCGATATTGCGCACATCGCGCGGCAGCGGCTCCATCGACAAAATAGATCCCGGCAGGCGGTGGACGGTGTGGAAATGTTGTTCGTCGATGGCGTTCACCATCACCACATTGGGATGACAATGTTTTATAAACCTCCCGCCGGCCGTGCATTCGTAATCCGTACCCGCAAGCTCAGGCACTTCCGGCACCGCGCCCGCATTGGCTGCATGGCCGAGCCATACCCAGATCAGCCCGTTGCGTTCCTCCACGCGCCCTGCGCGCGTCTGCACGCGTTTTTGCAGCTGCACGGCAAGGCAGGGAATATCGGTGCATTGCCCCGACGCGTCAAACCGCCAGTTGTGGAAGAAACAGCGCAACTCGTTGCCCTCCACACGCCCTTCCGCCAGATGCGCGCCCATATGGGGGCAATAGGCGTCGAGCGCGGCGACGCGGCCATCCTTGCCCCGAAACACGGCAAGTTCGTCGCCCAGAATATTGACGGCCTTAACCTGCCCCGGTTTCAGGTCGCGGGAGGCAAGCAGCCAGTACCAGCCCTCCGCCACCACATCCGTCCTGTTGAAAATGCGGTATGTCATGCGGCGCGTTTCATCCCTTCCATGAACCAGGCACGCGCAAAACGTGTCAGGTTGTCGGGTGCCAATTCGCACAGGCACAGCAATTCGTCGCCTTGCGTATAACCCGGATTGCGCGCGAGGAAATATTGCACATCGCCGCGCGACATATCCTTCGCCGGGACGGGCGCCAAATCTTCCTTCAGGAAGCTCCGCGGCCCCTGAAACAGCACCAGCCCGCGTTCCGCGTTGTACGCAGTACCGAAGCGTTGTTCAGCAAGGTGATGCATCAACCGCTGCCGCTCCGCCGGCGTTTCCGCATCGTGGCGCGGATGATATTCGTGGCTGAACAGCGACAGGTAGCGGTAAGTGCGGTGGCCTTTGACAATCAGCAGCCAGTAAAGCGGCGTATCCGGCGATTCCGCCTTGATGCTGCCGACCAGCCGCAACCATGTCGCCGCGAATTCGTTCTTGCCCCAATAGGCCTTGTCGATGATGGTGTCGCCGGAAAACACGACCTTCACCGCCTTGCCCGCATAATTTTCGTCATACACCGCAACCGTCGAAAACCCGCAAATATTCGCCAGCGGATCGGTCAGCAGGATGGTGTAATTCTTGGCATCAAGGTCGTTGTTGAAAACGGGTTCATCCGCCCCGCCGTAATTGTCGCGGTACAGCTCGAACATGCGCTCGCGGTCGGCGGCGGACAGGCTGGATATGCGGCGCACGCAGGCATCGAGCATTGTCATGACGCACCCGCCTGCCAGCGTCTGACAGTCATGTGACTCGCCAGCGCCAGCGCGAGACCGCCCACGATATCGATCACCATATGCTGCTTGGTCGCGAGCGTGGAAAAGATAATCACCGCCACCCAAAGCGGTACCGCCACCGCCCAGCCCCGCCCTGCCCGCATCAGCGCCGCAGCCGACAATGCCGCCAGCGCGGCATGAAGTGACGGGAAACAGTTGCCCGGCACATCCAGCGTATACAGCAGTTTCCATCCCGCCCCCTCGACCGTCTGGCGCGGCAGTTCGGTCGGAAAAACGATAAAGATCACCGATGCAACAGCGCTCGCCAGCAGCATCGCATAAAAGGTGCGCGTGCGCTGCGCGTTATCCGGCGCAAACCATATCGCGCAGAACAGCAGCGCAAACTGGGAAAGATAAGGCCACAACGCCATCGGCATAAAGGGGATCATGTCGTCAGGCCACAGCGCGGGCACGGTCGCAGGCGCGCGCATGGCGAGCAACGGCGCGCCAAGATACAGCAGGCAGAACAGCAGATATCCGCCCAGCATCATGGCCATGCGGTTTCCGGCGGCGAATTGCGGCAGTTTAGGATGCAAGATGCTTCTCCACCCGCTGCTGTTCGCTTCCGTAATTGCCCGCCACCACCGCAAAGAACATCCGGTGCAGGCTGGAAAGCGCACGCCAGGAAAACACCGTATCGCGCGGATCGACCGGCGTCGGCTCAAACAGCCTGTGACCCACGAGCCCCGTCAGTTGCGACAGGGGCCAGAGCAGCAGGATACGCCAGTCCTGCATCACAATTGCGCAGAGCGGTATCATGTACATCAGGACGAAAGCCATGCAATGCAGCGCGACGTTACGCGGGTTGCGGTGCTTGAGCAAAAAGACATCCCAGTAATTTTCCAGCTGCGGCTGCAACACTTCGTCGGAAATGCGGTTGCGGCTGCGTGCCAATGACTCCCGCATCGAACGCGCCGGATTAAACTGCGGCAACAGTATCCCGCATTTTTGAGTACCGAGCGCGGGCAAAGGCTCGCCGTTTCGTACCACTTCGACACCTTGCGCAAAAACATGGCGCACGGCGGGGTCGGCATCCCGCTTCACCATCCGCATGCTGCCCGCAAGGGCGGCATCGGGCAGGCTGACGGGCTGCGGTATTGCATGGCGTAACTTTTCAGGGTCGAGAAGCACGATATCTGCCTTTGCGCCAGGCTTGATACGGCCTGCATCAATATTAAACCATGCGGCAGGTTCGGCCGTGATGCGTGAAACAGCTTTTTCGATCGACAAAAACCCGTGGGTGACCGCCTGACGCAGCACCGATACGGCGCTGTCGAAATAGGCGAGGTTTCGGCCATGCGCACCCGCATCGCTGAAGCCCGGAAAAATGTGCGGATGGCGCATCAATTTGTGCCGCACGTTATCGCGCATATTCGCACTGGTCGCGACCCAGCGGAGGTCTTCGTCATGTGTCTCCAGCAGCGTCATGAAATAATCGAGCGGCGGCTGCCCAACGGCGCGTGCGGCCTCCCCGACTGTTTTTCCGGCAAGGCTGCTATCCGGCGCAGAAACAATCATCATGCGGTCGAGGTTGCGGTGGAATGTGCGCACGCTGCCGGAATTCCAGCTGCGGGCAAAAGTGGCGCGGAATGCCGGATCACGCCAGATCGCGCGGCGTTCTTCCGTCGTTCTGCAATTATTAAGCGTAACGCCCGCCGCAAATTCCTCGAACAGCGGCGTCACAGGGCCGTCGCCGTAAATCGCGAAGGGTTCAGCGAGTGTCTGCAGGCGAATGTTGCAACCCATCATGCGGTTGCAAACGAAAAGGATGACAGGAAACACCCGCCACAGCCACGGCACGCCATCCATATCAAGCGCCGCAAGGATGGTCAGCCGCAGCGGCGCACGCCAGAGCCCGGGCGCCAAGCGCAGGATATTCACGAAGGACATCGGGCTTTCGGGATTGGGCGTCACCTGAAAAACGGCATCGCGCGCGCGGCAGACATCGGCCAGCATCGCATATTCGTCATAGGCTGCATGGTGCGACGGCAGCGCGCGGCCCGCATATGCGCCGCTGACCTTGTGCCAATGCACCATATCGACCGAAATGCCGAGACAACCGGCATCGAGCGCCTGTTCCGCCAGCTGTTTCATATCGGCGATTTCAGCGGGCGTCGCATGCGCGCAGACACTGCGCTGCAGCCCCATCACCTGCATACGCAGGGTGCTATGGCCCAGCAGGCAGGCGACATTCGCGCCCAGCGGCAACGCGTCGAAATGTTCGATATATTCCTTAGGCGACGGCCACGCCCTGGCGGTCTTCAACCAGCCTGCGATCAATTCAGGCTGCAGGGTTTCGACGCGGGAAAAAATATTCGCAAGGTCGTCAGGCTGGCCGAAGGTCGCCGAGAGGCTGCAATTGCCCATCACAACCGTCGTGACGCCGTGGCGCACCGATTCCGGCAGGCCGGGCGATACTTCCACCTCGAGATCGTAATGGGTATGGATATCGACGAAACCGGGCGTGACCCACAGGCCGGCGGCATCGATAACCGCCGCGCCCTGCGCATCCAGATTTGGCGCGATTGCGGCGATACGGCCATCCGTGATGCCGAGATCAGCGACGATGCCGGCATTTATGCCGTCAAAGACGCGCCCCTGCCGGATGACCGTGTCATAGCGCATACCGGTGCCGTCAGGCGGTTTTTTTACGACCCAGCAGGCCGATGATCAGCGCGCCGAGCGCAAAGCCGATGCCGGCGGGCAGGAAGATGTTGCCGCCCGCTGCACGCTGCGCCGCGCTCAGCACGGGGTTGTCGAGGATGTTGGCGGAGAAGTGTATCTGGGAAATTTTCCAGTTGCCTTCTTCCTTTTCCAGCACGGCGGTCCAGCGGGTCGTCATGTCGCGCACATCGCCGTCGCGGAAGGTGTAGGTTTCTTTCGAGGTGCCATCGGCGAGGCCGACGTTTTCGCCGATGAATTCAGACGCCGCATCGGCGGTCGGTTCCACCTTCACGCTTTTCAGCACAGCCGTCGGGCCGGTGAAGGTTTTTTCCCAATACGCCTTGAAATCGGCAAGGTTCTTGAATTTCTGGTTGTCGACGGTCACGACCGTCAGGTTTTTCGACGACAGCACGGGCGCCAGCTTGTCGAAATCGCCGTTGTTCAGCGCTTCGCTGGAGGTTTTCATGATGCCGCGCAGCGCCTCGTGGTCGGCGTCGCGCTCGCCGGAAAAGGCGGGGGATGCCGAGAAAATGAAAACAAAAAGTGCCAGAGCGAGCAGCTGACGCATGGGATAAAACTCCTTTGTGAAAGATATGCCGATTAACATACCCGAAGCGTCTGCACATGCAACAAGCACTTTATTCCGCGTGAAAATAAAGTATAGTCTGTCGCATGATCCTGTGGTCCCTATTGCCCCTGACGGCCTTTTGGCTGCTGTTTCTGCTTGAACGGAAACAGCGCGCGGCGCATGTCGGGCATCCCTATGCGATGGGGGACTGGATGATGAACCTCTCCGGCTTTTTCATGCAGGGCGTTGCCGTGCCGCTGTCGGGTTACTGGCTCGCGACGCAGTTTTTTCCGGAAATATGGCCGGCGGCGAAGGGCATTCTTCCGCTGGGCATCATCGGTGCCTTCCTGCTTAATTTCGTAGTTGTCGACTTTCTATATTATCTGCAGCACCGCGCATTCCATAAAATTCCCGCGTTGTGGAAGCTGCACGCGCCGCACCATTATTCGCCAACGGTCAATATCTGGGCGACGTCGCGCAACGCGCTGGTCACGCATTTCCTGTTCGTCTACACGCTGGTCAATCCGCTGCTGGGTTACCTCTGCGACCGGCCCGATGCATTTTTCGCAGGCGCCATGCTGACCGCCGCGCTTGATCTGTTGCGTCATTCGACGTTGAAATTCGACATTCCCGCATTGAACGGCATTTTCGTGCTGCCGCGCGACCATCACCGTCACCATGACGGCGAAAAGCATGACGCAAATTACGGCGCGAATTTCATGATCTGGGACCGGATTTTCGGCACGGCGGATATGGGCGCCAGCTATCCCGACGCCTATGCCGTGTCCGGCTCCCCGCCCGTTGCCGTGCAGTTACTGACACCGTGGAGGATTTATTTAAATGCATAAACATCTCGCCCAGCGCCAGCGCATTTCGCTTCTCGACGATGCCGCGACATATAAGAAACTCGAATTCAACAAAAAGAGGAATCTGGATCAGGACCATTCCGCGATGATGGACGAGGCGGCGAACCGATTCAAATATGCCGACTGCCGGAATGAATACTGGAACCCCGAAGAATTTTCGCTGCTGTACGGCACGCCGCTGTGGCATGGCGCATCGCCGTCGCAGCGCATCATTTTGAACCAGCTGTACTGGGTCGCCTATTACGCGCAGATCGTATCGGCGGAAATCGCCACCATCTACCTCAATCAGGTATCCGCGGCGGGTCTTTACGCGTATGAGGATTTCCGCATCGTCTGTGACTCGCTCGACCTTGAAACCAAGCAGGAACGCGCGCATATCCACGCCTTCAAGACGATCGGCGAGGATGTGGAGTGGAACCTGTTCGGGGAACGCCTGTTTACCTATCCCATGCGCAGCCTGTACGAGCAGACGATGGTTTTCGCCGATACGAACCATGCGAAGGATTATTGGCGCAAAATGCAGATCAAGGCATTCACGCTGATGTCGTCGAGCAGCGCGTTTCTGGCGAGCCAGTATTTATTGATCCGTGGCCTGCGCACGCTGAACGGCAAGATGATCCAGCACCAGCTGTCGCTCTATTACAGCAACCATCCCGATCAGGCAAACGCGCCCATTCCGTCGGCGATCAGCTATTACCACTTCATGGATGAAAGTTTCCATTTCAACACGTCGAAAATCATCGGCCACGATATCCCGCGCAGTCTGGAGCCGCCAACGGCGTTCGAGCAATGGGTCGTCAACCGCGGCGTCAACGGTTGCCAGCGCGACCATTACCATTTCTCCGCCACGCTGCGCGGTATTTTCTGGTATGAACCCGCCCTCTTCCCCGTCCTCAAAAAAATGCTGATGTCGCCACATTTCGGGTTTGATGCGCGCGGGGCGCAGGAGATGCTGAAACAGTGTTTCACGAAAGAAAATGACGGCATCCTCGCCGCGCATGCCATGCATCGCACCGCGAATGAATCGTACAGGTCGTATGTGGATTCGATCACCTATCTGAACGCCCGCAACCGCGACATGGCGGTGATGGGCGGCAATTCTGTCGCGGCATATCTGCGCCGCAACGCGCGCGCGCTGGAGAAAGCGGCAGCATGAAGACCTGCACGATTTCATTCCCCGACAGCCCGCATGCGCCCGCCACATTCCCGGAGGGCGCGAACCTTTCCGAAAATCTCACGATCCTGAATTCGCCCATGCTGTTCGGCTGCCGGGCAGGCATCTGCGGCACCTGCCTTATTCAGGTGGAAGAAGGCTATGACAGCCTCACACCGCCGACGCCCGACGAGTACGAGGCACTGGACGTTTACGCGCCCGGCAATGCCAAGGCGCGTCTCGGCTGCCAAGTGCGCCTGACAGGTGACGCCGCCATCAAGAAAATAAGGAGCGCGTAGCATGAAACTGTCGCTCCTGCCCCGTTACTGGTATGTCATCGCGGAGTCTCGCGAACTGACGCAAAATGCCGTACTGGCGCGGCAGGTGCTTGACGAGTGGTTGGCCTGTTATCGCGGCAGCGACGGCAAAGCGGTGGTGGCGCAAGACCGCTGCATCCACCGCTGCGGCAAGCTCTCGAGCGGCAGCGCGAAAGACGGCACACTCACCTGCCGGTATCACGGCTGGGTCTATGGCGATGGCGGCCGCGTTATTTCCATTCCGTCCGAAGGCGGTGCGGCAGCGGTCGCGAAACGCAACCTGAATGCCAAGACCTATACGGTTGCCGAACATGACGGATATGTCTATGTCTGCCTTGCGCCGGATGCGCAATCGCCTGCCCTGCCCTTCATCCTGCCGCGCCCGGCGGGCGACCGCTGGCGGTCATTCAGGCTGCAGAATTATTTTCACAACAATCTGACGAACTGCATCGAAAACTATATCGACGTGCCGCATACGGCCTATGTGCATCACGGTGTGTTCCGCAAGCCCGCGCAGCAGCAGATCCGCACGACCGTCTCGCGTCAGGCGGGCCATGTACGGGTTACCTATCATGGCGAAACAGGTAATCTCGGCAGCTTCGCCTTCCTGCTGAACCCCGGCGGGCGCGAGATCGAGCATGAAGATAATTTTTATGCCCCCAACATCACCAGCGTCCATTACCGGCTGCCGAACGGCTACAGCTATTACATCACGTCACAATCCGTGCCGGTCAGCGAAATGGAAACGCGCGTATTTACCGATATCAGTTACGACTTCGGCGTATTTACGCCTTTTGCGAAATGGATCGCCCGCCGTCAGGCGCAGAAGGTTATCGATCAGGACATCGACATTTTGAACGAACAGGGAAGCGTGATCAAAAAATACGGCCAGAAATTTTCCGTCACCCGCGCAGATGTTATCCATACGCTGACGGAGGAAATTATCTCGACCTTGGCCGAGGGTGCCGAGATTTCCAGCCTGAAGGATTGCTCGCGGGAGGTCGTATTTCAGGTATGACATTACTCGGTCGCGTCGCCATGTTTTTTCCCGCCGTGCATCTCGCACTATCTGCAGCGGCGCTTGTCGCGTTTCTATCGGCCCCCGGCATCGCGCTGCTGGCGCTTGCGATTTTTACCGTTTACCTGTTGCCGCCGCTTGTATTCCGCGTCTATTCGCTGAAATTTCCGCCGCGCGACGGCACATGGCTGCTGAACCGCCCCGCCCGCTCCGACTGGTGGGTTGCACATCAGTTGCAGCTTTCCTATGCGGCGTTGCCGTCATTGGAGGCGGTTTTACGCGTGGTACCGGGTGCCTATAGCGCGTGGCTTCGCCTCTGGGGCAGCCGCGTCGGCCAGCGCGTGCATTGGACGCCGAATATCGACATCATCGACCGCCATATGACGGATGTGGGCGACGACGTCGTTTTCGGCCACCGCATGACCTGCACCAGCCATATCATCACCAAAAAGAAAAACGGCAATATCGTGCTGACGGTACGCCGCGTATCGTTTGGCAATGGCGTTGTGATCGGTGCCGGTGCGCGCATTGGCCCGGGTGTGCAGGTGCCGGACAACGCGATCGTTCCCTATGACGCCGAATACAGGTGGCGTCATGCCGCATAAGGCGGTGACAGGCACGGCGGCTTTTGCGCTGCGCGCCCTTGGCTATAACGCGCATCGCCAGTTTCAACGACAGTTGCAAAATCCAGCCGAAGCACAAAACCGCCTGCTGAAAACAATCATCCGCGACATATCCCAGACGGATTACGGGCGCGCACAGGGCATTCACGCGCAGCATGGCTATGACGCATTCGCCGCGCAACTGCACCTGCAGGATTACGATTCCTTCCAGCCGTGGATAAAACGGCAACTGGCGGGCGAGCCGGCGATCACGCCGCATAAAGTGCGGCATATCGAGCCCACTTCCGGCAGCAGCGGCGCGGTCAAGCACATTCCCTATACGCGCCCGCTGCTCAATTCGTTTTCGCGCATGTTCCGCATCTGGGCCTATGACCTGCTCTCGGCCGAATATAAGCCTGACACCGGACGCATATTCATGAGCCTGTCACCCGCAACCGGCGACGGGTTCAACGACGATCGCGATTATCTGGGCACGCCGCTGCGGCAGCTGCTGTCACCCTTTCTTGTGCTGCCAAAATCGCGCGATATGCCAGCCATTGCGCAAGCTTTGGCGACGGAGCGTGACCTAGAAGTGATTTCCGTCTGGAGCCCCTCATACCTGCTGGAATTGCTGGCGCAGATGCCGGAGATGCACTGGCGCGCGGCATGGCCGAAACTGAAACTGATTTCCTGCTGGGACAGCGCGCAGGCAGCACCGCTGGCCAATGAACTGCGCGCCCTGTTCCCCGGCGTGATTGTGCAGGGTAAGGGATTGCTCGCAACCGAAGCACCGCTGACCGTGCCGCTCGTGCAAGGCTGCGCGCCATTACTGGGCGATGTTTTTTTCGAATTCGAAATGCCGGACGGCCCGATCAAACGCCTGCATGAATTAAAGACGGGCGAGCGCGGCAACCTTGTCATTACACAGCGCGGTGGCCTAACCCGTTACCGCATGGGCGATGCTGTGCAGGCTGGCCAATTCATTCACGGCACACCGTCACTTACTTTCCTTGGCAGAAGCGCGGTCTGTGACATTGCGGGCGAGAAACTGAACGGCATTTTTGTGCGGGAGGCGTTGCAGCCGCTGCTGCCTAACGCAGCTTTCACACTCGTGCCCGTAAAGCGCGGCTATGTGTTGCTGACGGAACAGCCCGTTTCCGGCCTCGCGGAAGATGCGGAGAGCGCGTTGTGCGCGGCATATCATTACGGTGTCGCGCGGCGATTGGGGCAACTGTCGGCGGTGCAGGTGCTGGCCGTGCCGCAACTGGTCACGCGGCTGCGGGCGTTTCATATATCGCGCGGCATGAAATCCGGCGATATCAAGGATTCTGCGCTTATGACGGATTCTACGATTGCGGCGGCGCTGCTGCGGTTTCTCGATGAAACGCAGCCGCCTGTGCAGAGGTCAGCGGCGTAAAGTCGATTTCACCCACCACTTCCTCCATGCCCGGCTGCAGCATCAATTCCTTCAGCAGCGCGAGCTTGCGCGGTGTTTCGGTTTCATGGCCGAGGGCGCGGACGACTTCCGTCCGCTCCTCCACCGTCAACCCACAGAACGCGGCATCGACCGCCGCCAGCGCATTTTGTGGCCCGACGCGCACCATATCCGCATAGGATTTAAGCGCATCCGCCACCATATGGCGATTGTCACCAATTAAAGTCACGGCTTCATGCTGCAGCACGCCGCTGCGGTGATGCAACGCTTCGTCTTTCAGGATATTGCGCAGGATGGCGGCGAGCGCGGGATGGGTGCAGCCGTCGGACAGCCGGCGGTAATGGTCGATCCCCCAGCCCTCCAGAATAACCTGCACCAGATAGATCATGACTTCCGGCGGGCATTCCTCGATCAGCGATGAGAGGAAGGACAAAAACGCCCCTTGCGGGCGCGTCTTGTCATCCGCCGCAACGAAAGGCTCCAGCCATGCCAAATGCCGTGCCTCATCCGCGCCGATAAAGGCGTAAAGCTGCGCGGCATCGGTTGAGGGCGCGACCAGCACCATCTTGGCGGAATAGGCGAGACCCGATTTTTCGATGAAGTAGGCTTCGTTCAACAAACCGCGCGTACAGGCGGCAAGCGCGGCTTGCTGCATTTCATTATCGGCACGCGTGAAAACCGCGCTGCGATCAAGCCCCCACCAGCAGGCGGGCCAGAAAATATCGCCTTCAAAAGGGACACCCGCGCTGCGTTCTGTTTTCGCGGCAATCAGTGGATAGAGCGGCGATTCCCGTCCCGCATGTTCGGCGGATAAATTGTTCAGCACGCTGATCTTGGCCATGCGATCAGCCTCCCTGCAACCGGCGGCCAACGGCGCGCAAGATCATATCCGCCATACGCTGCGGCGTTAACCGCCGCAAAAAATAGAGGCCATGAGAATCCGCACCGATGCGGGTGCGCAGCGGCATATGTTTTGCGCTTGCAAGTTCGATCACGCATTTGGAAACTTTCGCGGGGTCGTTGCCCGTGCCTTGCGTGCGGCGTTCGAAAAAATTCCTGAAGCTGCCGATCTGCGCCGTATAGGCAGAGCCGTTGGCATCGCCCCATTCGATGTTCTGGCCGAATTTTGTGCGGAAACCACCCGGCTCCACCAATGCGACCTGCACGCCTTGCGGTTGCAATTCGTAATACAGGCTTTCGCTCCACCCCTCCAGCGCGAATTTGCTGGCGGCATAAATGCTGGCGAGCGGCATGCCGGTAAAGCCCAGCACCGAGGAAAAATTGATGATCCGCCCCCGCGCCTGCCGCAAGGCGGGCAGCAGCTCGCGCGTCAGCGACATGGCGGCAAAAACATTCACCTCGAACTGCCGCTTCACTTGCGCGTCGCTCAAGGTCTCGAACGCGCCGTTGACGGCGAAGCCCGCATTGTTGACGAGGCAATCGAGCGCGTCGTTCCAATGATCCCGCACGTAATCCGCGACGGCTTTACGGCCGTGCCCGTCCGCGATATCGGTCGCCAATACATGAAGGTTTTCAAGTTGCGGCAACGATTCCGGACTGCGCGTGGTGGCCAGCACCAGCCAGCCCGCGCGCGCAAAATCCTCCGCCATCAGCCTGCCAAAGCCAGAGGAGCAGCCCGTAATGACAATGCGGCGCGGTTGCACGTTGTTTATCCGGTGATGTTATTGACGATAGACAGGAATAATGCCGGAAAAACGAGGGAGGAGCAAGCCACGCTTTTGCTCAGTGCGGCATTGCTTGTGTGGGAACTTTTATACCCAGCGGCTTTGGCACGGTTACGTCATGCAGCCAGATGGCTTGTTTTCTGAAACCAATCCAGACCATCAGTTGCATCAACGGATGCGCGACGAGGTTGTGAAACGCCCAGGCATGTTTCGCCCAGCGCAGGCGACGGCCTTCGATGGCAGCCGGATGCAGCAGCATCAGGATTTCAAAGGCATCGAAATCATGCGCCATCAGCGGCTTGCAGCCGCCGTGAAACACGGTCAACCTGCCCTGCTCTATCTCCGTAATGTCGATGCGTTCAATATCGGCGAGGCGCAGGATAATGTTTCCGGCCTTGATGAATGCGCGCGTCATGGCTTTGCCGCTTTCAAAAATGGCGTCGGGTCCAGCAAGGATGGCGGCCTGCCGCTTGCCACCGTCCATTCATAGGCATCGCGCGTTCCGGCGGTATGGCATTCAAGGTGGAGCATCGACATCGGCCGGCCTTTATCTGTTTTCAGCACCTGCTTGACCTGTCCCAGTATTTCGCCGCGCTGCACGGTGTCGCCCACCTGTTTTCCGGCAGATGAAATTTCGCCGTAAAGCACCACGCCTGATGCCCCCTCGACCAGCACGGCATCCGTATCGTGCCACCAGTCGGAATTCGCTCTCAAACCTGTGAAGGGGATAATGGCAACGATCTTGCCCGCCTCGACCGCCTGTACTTCTGTGCCTTCCGCGCAATACAGGTCGATGCCTTCATGCACATGATGCGCGCGTTCGACGCCAAAGGCGCCGGGATGCGGCGGCAGTGGCAACGCTGTCTCGCCCGGCTTCATCGCCTGAAAAGACATGCTGTCGTCGCTCGGCACAAGCACGAGGTTGATAGGCGGGTGCCAGTCCATGCTCATCCCTCTACGCTGCCGCCGGTTTTGTGGTCTAGGTCGAAGTTGCGTTCGATGACATCGATCACGCGCTGCGCCGCCACATCCTTGCGGTAGACGATATTCGGGCCGTGGTTATCAAGCATAACGGCCCAGATGCCGTCCTCGATCTCGCGCAAGCCGTTCGACGTGTTTTTGCCGCATTGATGGCTGCCGCATTCAAAGAATTTCTGCGAACGCACCGGAATTTCATCCGGCGCATCGGGTTTCAACTCGCAATGGAAATGCACGATATTGTCGAGGTCAGGATGGTCCTTGAAAATAATCCGCTGGCTCTGCCCGCCGACGGAGGGCTTGCCGCCATAGGCAATCACTTCATCATCGCCCTTGGGCTCGATCAGCACCATGCCGTTCTTTTTCAACTCGTTGAAGTTCGACCAGCGGCGTGACGTGACGATTTTGCCATCCGGCCCGCGCGCGGCGAAGTGGCCTGCCGTCACGCGCCCGCGTTTGGTGTTCACCGGTTTGTACGCGCCACGCGCGATGCAATGATCGACCACGTCGCGCAGGCTGTCGCTGACGATATTCGATTTCCATTCAATGCCGGGCGCACCCTCGACCACTGTTGACCTTGTAAAGGTGGCGGCGGCGCGGTTAAGCGCCATTTCGACCAAGCCTTCAAGCGCCTCGACGCGTTCCTTTGTCACGTAGTAACGAGCCTCTTCCGGTGTCACCACCATGTTCATGCGGTTAACAACATCGTTCACCAGCACAAGGTTGATGTGGGAGCCCTTCATGAGTTTCAGGCCCGCCAGGTACATTTCATCTTCCGTCGCGCCGGTCGTGGTTTTGAAGGCGACGAGAAACAGATCTTTGCGGTCGCGGCGGATCGTGGAAACAATTTTGTCCGACGGCGTCAGGATCATCGCCTGATCGCCTTCGCCGGTTTTCAGGCGCTTGGCTTTGCGCGCTGCCGCCACATCGCCGATCTGGCCGGTGTAGTCGCAAATCGCGGGATTCCAGAAGATTATTTTTGCGGTCTTGTTCGCGACAAGCTCGCCCGCGAGGCGCGCCATATCGTCGTTCGTTTCATATTCCGAGGACGGGTCTGCCATGCGCGTCAGCGTCATTTGTGTTTCATGGCCAAGACGTGTGCAGATACCCGCAAGTTCCCGCGCGGTAGACCCATAGGCAGGTGCGGCGAGCGCAAGATGGTTACGCACATGCACAATCGTGCCGCCACCAATCACATGCACGGTCGCCTTCGCGTTATATTTCGCAACAGCCTTGCCGCCGAGTTTTTCCAGCCGCGCAGTTTCCGACGCGAGACGCGTCGTGATCGGGCGCTGGCCGTTTTCGACCTTCTTATAAGTGTCGCGCTGCAGGCTGAGTTGCGCCGCCGCTTCGTCACGCGACCAGCCCATGCGGTTGCGCCAAGCCCTGAGCGCGGAAGCAGTCATCGTGTTATCGAGTGTCGCCATGCGAATCTCCTCTGTGCGGGTATTTTTTACCCTATAAAGGTATTAAATACCCGTATAACGATATCAAGGCAAGTTTTTTCGCGAATTTTCGCCAGTCAAGGGGATCAATGGATTCGGCAGACCCTCGAGTTCAAGCGTTGCACCGACGTTATGACAAAATAATTGAGTGTTTTCAGTTCTTTGTCACACAACCGTCACAAAGTCTTTCGCAATGGTGACTTGCACCGCAAACGGACGTCACAGGAGGGGGCGATACTTAAGTTATAGCGAAACACAAAAACGCAAAAATCCACGGTAAGGAATAAAGACATGTTTGAACAAAAAGCACTCATCAGCGAAATGGAAAACCTCCGCCGCTTCGCCCTGCGCCTGACGCGCAACGGCAGTGATGCTGAAGATCTGGTTCAATCCACGCTGCTCCGCGCCCTCGAGAAAAAAGAATACTTCGAAGAAGGCACGAACCTGTTCAGCTGGACATCGAAAATCATGTTCAACCTGTTCGCTTCGCAGTATCGCCGCAAAAAGAAATTCGAAACCCAGTACGATCCCGAGCCGTATATCAACAGCGCATCGGTGAGCGCGTCGCAAGAAACGACTACCGACCTCGCCAAAGTCAAAGAAACCATGAAACTGCTGTCGTCCGAACATCGCGAAATGCTGGTCATGGTTTGTGTCCGTGGCCTGCGCTACGAAGAAGTTTCCGAGATGCTGCAAATTCCGGTCGGTACTGTGCGTTCGCGCCTGTTCCGCGCCCGCAAACAGCTGCAAGAGTTGCTGGATGCACCCGCATCGAAAGTTGCTATCGGCGAACTGGGCAAGCCCGTCGTCGAGCGCATCGAACACAGCACGATGGCCAATGCTTAACTAGGCTTCCTCCAGAGCCCTCCATAAAAATCCCCCGACTGCCCCTCGGGGGATTTTTTATGCCTGCCAGAGATGAAATTGTAGCCCTGCCGGAGACATGCCAAAATCCCCTCCGTACCAAGGGTTGTCAGGATGGATTTAGGACATTCGGCAGCTATTGGGATGCCGGGCAAAATCGAGGGAAAAGCTTGAAAAAATGGTGGAGGGGGCAGTTTAGTAGATAAAGCTCTCGGTAGAATTCCCTGCTTAACAGGGAATTCTTAGCCGTTTTTGGTCCATCTTTAGTCGGAGAAGGATGGGTTTCTGTGCTATGTGCCCAGAATTTCATCTAAATTGGCGTTCCGATTAATGAGATCATCGATTATTTAACAGGGAATATTTCTCGGCTACAGGGATTTTTAGGCGACTATATACTTCCCGAACCCAGAACATGGGTGGAACAGAATCGTTGACTCGAATTAT
>JAQSDV010000002.1:0-689859 GCA_029945425.1 bacterium
GGGTAAGTTCCGACCTGCACGAATGGCGTAACGACTTCCCCGCTGTCTCCAACATGGGCTCGGCGAAATTGAATTCCCCGTGAAGATGCGGGGTACCCGCAGTTAGACGGAAAGACCCCGTGCACCTTTACTACAACTTTGCAGTGGCATTAGAGAATGGATATGTAGGATAGGCGGGAGCCTTTGAAGCATTGGCGCTAGCTCGTGTGGAGGCAACCTTGAAATACCGCCTTTTCGTTCTTTGATGTCTAACCGCGGTCAGTAATCCTGATCCGGGACCCTGCATGGTGGGTAGTTTGACTGGGGCGGTCGCCTCCCAAAGAGTAACGGAGGCGCGCGATGGTGGGCTCAAGCTGGTCGGAAATCAGCTGCTGAGTGCAATGGCACAAGCCCGCCTGACTGCGAGACTGACAAGTCGAGCAGGGACGAAAGTCGGCCATAGTGATCCGGTGGTTCCGCGTGAGTGGGCCATCGCTCAACGGATAAAAGGTACGCCGGGGATAACAGGCTGATACCACCCAAGCGTCCACAGCGACGGTGGTGTTTGGCACCTCGATGTCGGCTCATCTCATCCTGGGGCTGGAGCAGGTCCCAAGGGTATGGCTGTTCGCCATTTAAAGAGGTACGTGAGCTGGGTTCAGAACGTCGTGAGACAGTTCGGTCCCTATCTACCGTGGGTGTTGGAATATTGAGAGGCGCCGTCCCTAGTACGAGAGGACCGGGATGGACGTACCTCTGGTAGATCTGTTGTCACGCCAGTGGCATAGCAGAGTAGCTACGTACGGACAGGATAAACGCTGAAAGCATCTAAGCGTGAAACCTACCTCAAAACAAGTATTCCCTATAGAGTCGTCGAAGACTACGACGTTGATAGGCCAGATGTGTAAGGGCAGCAATGCTCTCAGCTTACTGGTACTAATAGCTCGATCGGCTTGAATCTACTATCGTGTGCAGTGATAAGTTCGCTGTACTTAGAGATTTGAGCTTCGAAACAAAAGTTGCTTAGGCAACTGTTCTAATTACGGATGTCGTCTATTATTTGTGAGTTTGGATGATCTGGTGGTCAGAGAGAGGATGAAACACCCAATCCCATTCCGAACTTGGCCGTGAAAAGCCTCATCGCCGATGGTACTGTGCCTCAAGGCCCGGGAGAGTAGGACGCTGCCAGATCTTCCAAGCTCACAAGTGACTGACGACTATAGTTAACCTATTCACCATGTCCGATAAGGACGCAAAAAAACCGCCCCTTCATGGGGCGGTTTTTTTTATGCGCGTTTTCTAAGCGTTTTTGCCCTCCTGCGGCGTTATCCATTATGATGATCGCCAGGCCATAGGGAGTTTTTAAGGTCATGTTCGTCCTGAAACACAACGACAGCTTCGCCGTTCTCGATGCGCACGGGGATGCCCTGTGCCGCAACGAAAAAGAGCATGATATCGCGGACGGGCTGATGACGCGCGACACGCGCATGATCTCGAAACTGATGCTGACGGTAAACGGCAAACGGCCGCACTTGCGTAAATCCTATCTTGAAGACAACAACGTGATCCTGCGTGTCGAAGGCGCGGCGGGCGATGAAAGCGTTGAGCGCGTGTTGTTCGTCTGGCAGGACAGCCTGCACGAAAAGATAACGGTGAGAAACACGGGCGCGGCCGAAAAAACTTTCGCGCTCGGCTATACGGTCGATGCCGATTTCCTCGACCTTTTTGAATTGCGTGGCGCGCAGCGACCCGCACGCGGTATCGGCTCTGCTCCTGAAGCGGATTCGCATGTGCTGGTTTTCAAATATCGCGCGGTCGATGGCGCCGACATGGTATCGACCGCCGCATTTTCTGCGCCGTTTGACTCTTCCGAACCGCGCGTGGCGACATTTCACTTCGCCCTGCCGGCTGGTGAATCGCGCAGCCTTTATGCCCGCTACGGCGCGGGCGCCGGCGCTGCGTCGGAAATCGACTTCAGTCACGCTCTCGAATCCGCGCGTCATTTCATCGCGCGCCAGATTGCGCGCCGCCCGCGCTTTGAATCCTCGAATCCGTTGTTCGACAAATGGCTGCATGCGAATGCGGTCGATATCGCGCTGCTGACATCGGAAACCGATTCTGGCTTTTATCCCTATGCCGGCATCCCGTGGTACAGCTGCCCCTTCGGTCGCGACGCGATCATCACGTCTTTCCAGCTGCTCTGGCAGGATCCGGAACTCGCCAAAGGCGTGCTGGGCCTGCTTGCGAAACATCAGGCGACCGAAGAAAGTGCCTTCCACGACAGCGCGCCCGGCAAAATCCTCCACGAAATCCGCAAAGGCGAAATGGCGCGGCTGAAAGAAATTCCGCATACGCCCTATTACGGGACCGCCGATGCAACACCGCTGTTTATCAGCCTGGCAGGTGCCTATTTCGAGCGGACGGGAGATAAAGCATTTGTCGCGAATCTTTGGCCGCATATCGAACGCGCGTTGCAATGGATTGATACCTATGGCGACCGCGATGGTGACGGCTTCGTCGAATATCAGCGCGGCGCGGAATCCGGCCTCGGCAACCAAGGCTGGAAAGATTCGCAAGATTCCATTTCCCATGCCGATGGCCGCCTTGCTCCCGGCGCGATCGCGCTGTGTGAAGTGCAGGGATATGTGTATGACGCCAAACGCACCGCCGCCGTGATTGCGAAGGCGATCGGCCATGACGCTGCCGCCGTGAAACTGGAACAGCAGGCGGCGGCGTTGAAGGAAAAATTTAACGCCGCGTACTGGCTTGAAGATATCGGCACCTACGCGATTGCACTTGATGGCGACAAGAAACCTTGCGCCGTCAGTTCATCAAATCCCGGACATTTGCTGTTTTCGGGCATCGCCACGCCGGAGCGCGCAAAGCGCACGGCGGAGAACCTGATGTCGCCCGCGATGTTTTCCGGCTGGGGCATCCGCACGCTGGGCAGCAGTGAAAAACGGTATGAGCCGGTAAAGCCGCCCGAAGGCTATCACAACGGCACGGTCTGGGTGCATGACACCGCAATCGCCGCATCCGGCTTCGCCCGCTATGGCATGGAGGACAAGGCCGCAACACTCATGTCCGCGCTGTTCGACGCATCGCAGCATTTCGACGGCCTGCGCCTGCCGGAACTGTTCGGCGGCATGCCGCGCGAGGCGGAGCAGTCGCCCGCGCGCTATCCCGTCGCCTGCAGCCCGCAGGCTTGGGCCAGCGCGTCTGAATCCATGCTGCTGCAGGCGATGCTCGGCATCCGCATCAATGGCATCGATAAAAGCGTGACGGTCGACAATCCGGAACTGCCGCCATGGCTGGACGCGCTCGCCATCCACGACCTCAAAATCGGCGCTTCAAAAATATCACTCAAATTCGCGCGTCAGGCCGGTGCGACATCTGTCGCTGTCATCGACAAGTCGCCGGATATTACCTGTCACTTGGCGGGCTGAGGCGTCACGTCTTCCCAGCTTTTTTCCTCATCCGGATTGCCGCCAAGGTATTTCAGCTTGGTGCCATCGACGGCGTCATATACCTTGCCCACTTCCAACTCTTCAGCCCGCGCTTCTTCCGCCTTCTGTTCGGTCTGTTCGATTTGCGCACCGCCCGGAATCTTCGCCAAAATATTTTTTATGTCGCCGGCTGCCAGCGCAAAGACCAGCATATAGATGACGATAAGCGACGTAATCGTCAGGCGCGGCACGAATGCCGCAAACAGGAACGCAAAGAAATTTCGAGACGGCACCGTGCCATCCGCAAGATTTGGCGTCACGCGCGCGTAACGTTTTACCAGCCACGGGTATGAACCGATCAGCTCGTGGAACGACATCCAGAAACCGGACGTATCTTTCGCCTGCGCGAGGTATTCGCCAATATTCAGTGTCTTGAACCGTTTCGGGCCGACGGCCAGCAGCGCAAGGCCCTGCTGCGCCGCGTCGGGCGAACAGCACAGCGCGCCATACATGTCGCAAGTATATTCCCGCGCGCGCGAATAGGCCGCGCCCAGCAGCGGCAGGCACAGGGCAGGGGCGAGGAAGGGCTGCACCAGCAAATGCTTGCGGTCGATATGGCCCATTTCATGGCCGATATAGAAATTCAACGCTTCGGGCTTGTCCTCCACCCCGTCAATGACGTCGGACAATAATACGATGTATGTCTTGCGGAGGAATTTCGTGGCGAAGGCATTGAACATGCCATTGCCGTTGATGATGTAGACATACGGCGTGACTTTCATGCCGATTTTTTCCGCGCATAATTCCACGCGCGCCTGAATATCAGGATACTGCGCAACCGATACGAGCGCGCCCTGGCCTTTCAGGTAGCAGATGAAGCCGGATTGCGCGAACAGGTAGACGATATAAAAAAGGGGCAGGAGACCGAGGATAAATCCGCCCGTCTTGACCGTGAGCGCTACCCAGATGGCGGCAGAAATAATTGCCGCGATAATAAGCAATACGCGCTCGTTCCGATAAACCGGTTTGGTCATGTCAATTCCCCTGCTGAAAATGCCCAGCTATACCTTACCGCAGCTGCATTAATATTGGATTAAATGCCGGGCTTGGTCGTGCCCTGCTTTTTCGGCGTTGCGGGGGATGCGGCGCCGACATCGATGATGCGGTGGCCGATGATTTTATGCAGGAAATTTCTGAATATGCCCGGCTTGCCGCCGTTTTCCTGCGGGTTTTTTGCTTTTTCGATATCGTCCTGCCATTTTTGCAGGCGTTTAACTTCGGGGCCTTCGATGCGCAGGGTGGGGCCCATTGTGCTGCTCTCGTGGCGCACGGGCCGGAAGCCGTTTTTCACCAACTCGTTCTCGAGCGTCAGCACCTGCGCCTCGCGCATATCGCCCAGCGCCAGGCGGATGATGGGCTGTCCCGTATCCGACCGCTGCGCCGCATGCCACTGGCTGCGGTCCGAAATAATGTCCATCGGGCCGGGCGGCTTCGGCGGCTGCTTCGGCACATTGATGCCTTCCACATGTTGCGGCGCTGCCTCGCCGTAATGGCTGTAAAGTTGCGCGGCGTAACTGCCGTCCTGCTTGAAGGACTGACGCAGTTTTTCGGACTGTTCCTTCGGCACGAACAGATATATTTTGCCGGGGTTTCTGGCGCTTTCGCGGATTTGCGCCTCTACGCCGTTTCGCTGCAACATCTCCTTCAGCGTATCCAGCTCACCCCGTGAAAATGTGCCGGGTTTCGTGCGGTAGGATTCCACGAAGCCGGGCAGGACGGCTGATTCATAGTTCGCGGGATCCGCCATGTTGACGAAGCTGCGGACATCCAGATAAACCTTGGCATTATCGCCCGCATGGCGAAACGCGCCGCCGGCCGCGCTATTGTCCTTCGCCAGCGTCTCCCGGATCTTCTCCGCATTTTCAGGCGGAACATACAGGTAAAACTGGCCGGGTGATGTCACGCTTTCACGCACCATCGATTTCATCCCGTTGCGCTCCAGCGTGTCCTGCAGCGTATCAAGTTCCGCTTCGCTGAACTTGCCGGGGAATGTCCTGTAGGCGGGCGTCATGCCGCCGCCATCAAGGCCCACATTGGCCTGCTGGAAATTCTGCGGGTCTGCCGCTTTCAGAAATGTATCCACGTCGAGGCCGCGGCAAAATTGATCGGTGCCGCAAGCCTTCAGCTCGTTCAGGTGATTGACGCGCGCCTGCAACGCCATGCGGATGTCGTCGGTGGTGGTGCCGTTAATGTTGCTGGCAAAATCGTACAGGTTTTCCGACAGACCGGTGTCTTTCAGGATATCCGCCGCCATGATGCGCTGGCCGCGTGTCGTGCAGTTGCCCTTGCGCTGGCCGTATTCAAGTTCCGCGCGGACCGGCGGCTGTTTGAGCATTTTGTCGATTGCCCCTAATGCGGGGGCATAGTCCGGCCCATCGGGATCGATGTATTTCTTTGCCATTTCGGCTTCCAGCAGGCGGCCGATATCCGTTCCCGGTTTGATGACGAATTCCTGCACAGCCTTGATGACGGGGCGGTCGCCTTTCCAGTCGATTGCTTTTGACTCATGGCCGGCATCGTAGCGCGTATAGGTATAACCGCCATCAGGCTGTCGGGTTATTTTTACGACGTTAAAATGCTTGGTGTGTCCGGATGAAACATAGATGTATCCCTTGTCGGCGAGTTCCTGCACCTTGTTATTGCAATACCGCGTGGTGGCATAACTGTCGGGGTTGTTGCCCAGCATCCGCTCGTCATCCTGCATCCCGTTCAATACCCGCGCGACCTTGCCGAGGCCTTCGCGCTGCTCATGGGTGACATTGCCGATCAGGGCATAGGCATTGATGATTTGAAGATAACCCTGAATAGCTTGCTGTCCGTTATACCCTATCGGGCGCTCGACCTTGGGCGTCATCATCGTGCCCATTTCAAGCTGCCGCACGCGCGCGATTTCGGAGGCGTGCAAATTCCAGTTATTCAGGATCAGCTGCGCCTGTTCTAGTTCCTGTTCTATGGTTTGCTCAGGCATCAGGGCACCGGCGGAAAATACAGGTAAATCTGGAGTTACCTGTATTTTGCCGTAATCACCTTAATGAAACGTTAATGCGGTACCCAGATGCGTGTTACGCCGCCAGTTTAGGCGCTTTCGGCTTCGGCATTACCACCACGCTTTCGCTGGCATAGAGGGTGAAATGCGACCCGCCGCCGATGGTGCGCAGGCCCGGATGGCCGTGGGGGCCAAAGGGTGAGCGGTCTTTCGGGCCTTCATTGACGGTAAGGGACGTGACGCGCACGCCGCTTGCGTATTTTTCAATCTCCGCCGCATCGCTGGAGAAGATCGAACCGGCGAGGCCGTGCGTGTCATGTTTCTGCGTGAAGGCAATCGCTGCATCGAGGCTGTCGACGCGCGGCACCACATGGATCAGCGGTCCAAAGATTTCTTCGCCCATCAGTTTTTTCAGGCGCTCGGCGTTTTCCGGTTTGCTGGTATCGGCCTTTGCCCAGTCGATGACGACAGGCGTAACCCAGAAGGAGTTTTCGTTCAGTGATTGCGGCACGGCATTGCTGCTGACCTTCGCGCCGCCATAGACGGTTGCGCCAAGTTCATTGGCAAGCGCAATCGCCTCGTCCATTTTCTGGTGCGCGCCGCGATCGACCAGCGGGCCCATTTTCGTGCCCTTGGCAAAGGGGTTGCCGATATGGTGATCGCCGTCGGCGACCAGTTTGCCGAGCGCGGTCACAACATCTTCCGCGCCATTTTCGACGCAGAGCATACGGGGCGCGGTGCAGCGCTGGCCGGTTGCGGGCGCGAAGCCTGCATAGATCGTGGCCGCCACATCCTGCGCGCTGATATCTTTCAAAACGGATTCCATCACGGCGACCACGTTCGATCCGCCCATTTCAAGGATGGTCGGTTTCGTGCCGCGCGATTTGCTGATGATGTTGCCTGTGACGTCGCCGCCGACGAAATGCACCAAATCTGCCTCCGCCGTCAAATTGCGGTTAACGCCGACGCTCGATTGCACAAGGCCGCGCGCGGTTGCCGCGAATGCGCCAGCCCAGGGCTTGCCCGCTGCTGCTGCCGTGGCCGCGAATTCCTGCACCGCTTCATCGACCGCCGCCATAAAGGGGAACACCCAGTTGGGCGCTTTCAAGGGGGCTGAAACGACAACGCCGTTGCCCGCCGCCAGTGCGCCGACGATGCCGCCGATCGCGAGTGCATAGGGATAGTTATACGCGCCGATGATCTGCGCGACGCCCATCGGGCGCGACACCGTGCGGCTTTCGCCTGCGGTTTTCGCGCCGATCTGTGTTCCGGCGTTTTTGTATGCGAAGTCGAACCATTCCGCGCCCTTGGCCATTTCCTTGACCGACAATTCGGCGGGCTTGCCGGTATCGGCGGTGATGACCATGCCGATATCCTGTTCATGCGCTTTTACTTTTGCTTCCAGCACTTTCAGGAAGTCGAGGCGTTCCTCTACGCTCAACCGGCCGAACACCGCGCTTGCCGCGCGGCCGTCATCGAGCAAGGACTTCGCCTGCAAATCATTCGTCTGCTTCAGATAAAAACAGGTGCGGCCGAAAATCGCGCTATGCACGGGCAGGTCGGTCGGCACGGCCGAATAGGCGGCGTTGAAGGCGGGGAAGCGGGAAAGGAAACTGCGATATTCATCGCGGAAGGAATTAAAGTCGTTCTGGCTGACCGCCTGTTCGAATTTCATGCTCAGTTCACCTGCCGCTAATATCGCCATCGTTTATCCCTTCATGCGTGCTTTTTTTAAGTATTATACTCAAAGTAAGCATAAGTCTGGGATATGTCAAGTCTTAATCTTTGTCCTTGGAATAACACAAGTTTTGGGCGTCCTCGCCCGCGTTTTCCATGCGCCAGCGCGTGATCAATTCCTGCATTTCCAGGTTTTGCGAATCTTCCGCCGCAAACCAGTGGTCGCGCAGGGTGCGCCAGATTAAACGCCCGAGGTCGTCATCCTGTTTCAAGCGCTCTGCCGCAACCGCGCAGGTAAAGCTGCCCGTGCCGCAATCCCAAGTCACATCGAGGATGTTGCCGGAGGAAAATTCGCGCAAGCCCTCGTTCTTCTCCGCCGATTTGTCGCCCTGATTGAAAGTCGTTTTTTCACCGTCATAGAAAATCGCAAGGCCGGTATAGGGCGCGAAGGGCAGGGTGACGTTGTGATAAAATTTGTAACTGTATTCGCCGCTGCTTTCCTTGGCCCAGTCTGGGCCCTGGTCATGCGCGAAGAAGATTTCCTTTTGCAGGCGTACCTTGAAGCTGTCGGTCATTTCTTGAATGTCTTCTTGATCGATTTCCACACGGCGTAATAATCTTCCTGCAGCCCATTTTTCAGCGCCTGCGGCGTGGGTTTCATGATGTAGCGGGATTCAAACATGAATGCGGTTGCGCCTTTCATGTATGTCGGGGCGAGCTGCGCGTTTCCGGCTTTCTCCACCACCGCCGCGTCCGGCCCGTGCGCCGACATGCAGTTATGCAGGGAACAGCCGCCGGGTTCAAACCCGCCGCCTTCCTTGCCGTCATATACGCCCGCGATCAGCCCCATGAATTCGCTCATCACGTTGCGGTGGAAATAGGGCGGGCGGAAGGTATGTTCCGCCACGCTCCAGCGGGGCGGGAAGATGACAAAATCGACATTCGCCACGCCCGGCATCACGCCGCTGGGGGAGGTCAGGACGGTGAAAATCGACGGATCTGCATGGTCGAAACTGACGGTATTGATGACCATGAATTTCGACAGGTCGTATTTATACGGCGCGTAATTGCCGTGCCACGCCACCACATCCAGCGGTGAATGTCCCAGTGCCGCCTGCCACAGCGAACCTGAAAACTTCGCAATCATTTTATGGGAGCCGTCTTTATCCTCATACGCCGCGACGGGGTAGAGGAAATCGCGCGGATACGCCAAACCGTTGGAGCCGATGGGGCCCAGATCCGGCAGCGTGAAATGCGCGCCATAGTTTTCGCAGATATAGCCACGCGCGCTGTCATCCTGCAAATCGACCGCGAATTTGATGCCGCGCGGAATGACGATGATTTCGCCGGGTGCGACATCCAGCACGCCCATTTCGGTGCGGAATGTCAGCGCGCCGAAATCCGGCACGATCAGCATTTCGCCATCGGCGTTGTAGAAGAAACGCTTGTCCATCGGCGCATTCGCGGCATAACGGTGCACGGCCAGACCCGACCATTCATCCGGCCTGCCATTGCCTGCCATCGTCACGATGCCGTCGACGAAATCCACTTTCTTTTTCGGCAACGGCAGCGCGTCCCAGCGCATCTGGTTCGGTGATGCGGGCGCGTCGGTTTTTGGCGCGGCGAAAGACGGATGCACATATTGCTCGAACGGCTTATGCATGACGGAGGGGAGAATGCGGTAAAGCCAGCTGCGTTTCTGCTGCTTGTGCGGCACGGTAAAGGCGCTGCCGCTCAGCTGTTCGGCATACAACCCATAAGGCGGTTTTTGCGGTGAATTCTGGCCTTCGGGCAGGGCGCCGGGCAAGGCTTCTGTCGCGAATTCGTTGCCGAAGCCGGATTGATATTGCAAAGCCTTGCGTGCCATGTCGTTTCTCCTAGATACCGTATTTGAATTTGAACAGGCCATAGAAAACGGCCAGCATGATGCCGATCAGGATGATCGTGACCAGCTTGAATTCGTGGCGCGATTCAAACGCCGCGCTGCTGATGGTGCAGAGGCTGTCGGGTGTCGCCTGCAGCATGGATTTGTTGCGCGCGTTCTGCTGGTCGAAAATCGCGAAAAAGATGAATACGATCGCGCCGCCCATGATGAACGCCATCATATCCGGCCACAATCCCGTCGGGCGATAGCCGAGGATGCCGAAAAAAGTGATGCCGCCGATGAGGCAGAGCAGCACGATTTCGCTCAGCATAATGTCCTTGGTCTTCGACAAAATCAGGCTGTCGAGGTCGCGGTAAATTTTACCGACGCTGGTTTCTGTGCCGAGTTCCGGTTTCAGTGCAGCCAAATCATGATAGGCCGCGCCAATCGTTGCGCGGTCGGTTGTCGTGATGACGGCGTTCGCCCCTGTGACAAGGCGGCGGAGCAGGGCGGTTTTCGCTTTCGCTTCCTGCTTCAGCGTTTCGATGCCATAGGCGATGTCGAGCGCCAATCCTTCCTCATGCTTTGTGCGTTCCAGCACGCGGTCCCAGGCAAAGGCGATCAGTATGGCGTAAAACACGGCCGACAGCGCGACGGCATCATAGAAATCCGGCAGCTCGCTGCCTTGCGTGAAATAACAATATCCGCCAGCCAGCAGGATGGTCAGGATGCTGGCGGTATAGGCGAAGCCGTCTTCCGCGCGCACGGTGACCAGCAGATTAGCGGTGATGACGAACAATCCGCCGATGACGACAAAATCCGTCAATGATGAATACCCGCCGAAATAAAGCCACGCCACCGCCATAATCGGGGCAAGGAAATCCGGCACCGGAATGCTGGGGTTCGGGTTGCGCAGGATGCTGAACAGGTAACACAGGCTGCCCAGCAAATGCACCGCAATCCCCGTGACAGCCGCAAGCCCGATGCCGTTGAATGTCATCGTGCCGGAGGTATGGAACAGCATAAACCCGACCGCAAAAACCGGCAGCGACGTTAGGCGCGTGAATGCCGCGCCCAGATATGTGCCGATCACGATGTCATCGCCGAATTTCGCCGCAAACCCGCGCGTCACACGGCGGCGCAGCGCTGTGCTGACCGCAACGCCGATACTGCCCAGAAGCGCGAGGCCGTAACCCGTCAAACGATCCGGATCAATATCCTTCAGCAGCGACATATCGAGCGACGACAGCAGCCCGCGGTTTTCCGCCGCCACGACAAAGGCGATACCGGCAACCGCCAGCAGGCCGAACACGTAATCCATGCGGCGTACCTGTTCCCAACCCTTGGCAATCAGGAACGGGGCGAGCCATGCGCCGATGATCGGCCATGTCTCGTAAATGATCGTCGCGCCGGCCTTGGACGTTTTCAGCAGCGCGAACATGAAACACATATGATTGATTGCCCCGGCCGTTGCGGTCGCCGCGATATAGGCCCAGGTCTTGCCATCGATTTTGAAAACCGTGCTGCGTTTTTTCGCGCCGTATTTTTTGCGCAACATAAACGCCGCGCCCGCCGCCGCAAATAATCCGCAAGCCAGATGCGCCATCGCGACGAACAGGATCGGGTCATTGCCCCGCAAGCCCAGCGACGCCAGCAGCGGGTAAAGGCTGAACATCAGCACCGACATCATCATCAGCAGGAGGGAGGTCAAGCGGCAGCCCCGGAGGTTTTTGAATGGACGCCCGATTGTATCGCGCCATTGCTTCCGACAAAACCCTGAAATGAATGGAAAAAAGGCCTCAACCGGACTTGAATCCAGTGCTTGACGGCATCATATAAAACACCTATAAAGTGTCTTCTTGTCGCGGGGTGGAGCAGCCCGGTAGCTCGTCAGGCTCATAACCTGAAGGCCGCAGGTTCAAATCCTGCCCCCGCAACCAACTTTCTAAACACCAAGCCCTTGTAAAACAAGGGCTTTTTCTTTGCCCCGAAGTCAGGCTTTTTCCAATAATCTTCGTGTGATAGACTAAAAATAGCTAGCACGCAGTTAGCGCATTTAGCACGCGGAGGTAAAAACATGGAATCGCATGAAATCCTCAACGGCAAAGCCCGGCTCTTCCTCCGGCCTGAGGGCGGTCCTTGGCATTGCTCCGTCTATTGGCAGGGTAAGAACCACCGAAAGAGCACTGGAGAGAAGGACTTTGAACAAGCCAAGGTCTTTGCCGAAGGCTGGTATTGGCAGCTGACGGGCAAGACCAAGCCAAGTCCCAGAACGCCCCAAGCGTCAGTGAATGAAGCGGGTACCCACAAAATCCTTAACGGCAAGGTCCAGCTCTTCCGCAGGGCCGGAGACGGCCCTTGGCACTGCGCTGCGTCTTTCGGTAACAGTACCCAGGTTCGAAAGAGCACCAAGGAAACAAGCCTCGCTTTGGCCAAGCAGGTGGCCGAGGATTGGTATCTGGAAATGAAGGGCAAGGCCCGCGCAGGACTGCTTGAACGGGAAAAGACATTTGCCGAAGCCTCCGAGAAATTCGCAGAGGAATATGAGGCGGTCACCAAGGGCCATCGCAGCCCAAAATGGGTGCAGGGCCACAAAGATCGCATCCGCCTCCACCTATTGCCCTATTTGGGCAATCGACCTTTGCCTGAAATATCCGCTGGAGTTGCGCAGGAATATCGCGCCCATCGTATGACCCAACCCTTAAACTGGGATGTCCGCTGCATGTCTGCGACAATAACTTGAAACGCTTGCTGACCGCCTGCATAGATCAGTCCGTAGGTGTTCTATAATGCGGGGCAAAGGCCGCCAAAGATAAAAAGAAGAGCCATTACAATTAGCATTTCGCGAAGGGTCATTTGCGGATGAAAATATTTCATGCCTGAAATGAACCACTCCCTCTCACTTTCGTCAATAATCAAAGTGAGCGCAGGAAAATTAAGGGTAAGCCTTATGATGTCTATTTTTTATTATCGAACCTTTATCTGGTTCAGATGTTCGTTACCTTAGTCTGTTCTTCAAAAACCCAACCCAAAGGATAAACCCATGACCAGAATTCCCGTTGCCGCTCTCGCAGTCAGTTTTCTTCTTCTGTCAGGCATTTCCCATGCCCACGATGTCAAATCTGCTGACATGGACATGAAGCCCACCGAAATGAAAGAATGTATGGCCATGACCTACACGGGGGACGTGGACAGGGATTTCATCAAGAACATGATCCCGCACCACGAAATGGCGATTGACATGGCGCGGAAAGAGATCAAAAAAGGCAAAGACGGCCACGTACTGAAGATGGCCGAGAAAATTATTGAAGATCAAACGAAGGAAATTGAAGTCATGAAGGCATGGCTCAAAGAAAGCAAATAAGCTTCCCAACCCCTAGTAAAGAAAGTGAATATCATCCAGAATACAGCCCATAATCAAAAATGTATCGAGACTTGCCAAAGCTGTCGTGACGAGTGTGAAGCATCATTGTTCAATCATTGCCTTGAAACCGCGGCAAGCATATTGAGCCACAGCACGTCCGCTTGACGGCCGACTGTATTGAAGCTTGCCAGATGGCGGCTAGCGCTATGCGGCGGGGATCTGACAATGCCCCGGCGATATGCCTTAAGCGCCTACGATACTTTCGGCAACGCCGCCAGCACTCAGGCCCTGAAGGTCATTATCAATACCTAGAAAAACCCCTGCCCTTCGGACACCCGACGCTCAAGCATCAGGAGCTTTTGCGAAGAGCCCGCATCCGCAAAACTGGATTGAACCAAGGCAAAAGCAATGTCCCTAGATACTACCGTCGCGAACCCTTTTTATCAGTTGCTGGTCTCCCTGGTTCTGGGACTGATTGTCGGGCTCCAGCGGGAATGGGCAGATTCGCCGCTGGGCGGCATACGCACCTTTTCTCTCATCGCCCTCTTAGGCACTACCTGCGCGTTGTTGGCTGAACGTCACGGCGGCTGGATCATTGCCGTCGGTTTTGCAGGCACGATTGCAGCAATGGTAGTGGGAGACATTGCCAAGATGCAGAAGATTGACCCGCAGAAACATTCCGGTCTTGTGACGGAATTTGCCATGCTCCTCATGTTTGCCATTGGCGTGCTAGTACACCACGACCCGCTTTGGCTGGCGGCGGCGCTGGCGGGCGGGCTTGCAGTCATCTTACAGGCTAAACCGGAGTTGCATGGGTTCGTCGCCCGCTTCAGCACCAAAGAGATCAGGGCCATAATGCAGTTCTTGCTGATTTCGCTAGTAATCCTTCCTATTGTTCCGAATCGAACCTTCGGCCCGCTGGATGTTTTCAACCCGCACGAGGCCTGGCTGATGGTTGTCCTTATCGTGGCAATCAGCCTTGCGGGCTATATCAGTTACAAGTTTTTTGGCGAAAAGGCCGGGGTGCTGTTGGGTGGCATCCTGGGCGGTGTGATATCCAGCACGGCGACGACGCTGTCCCGCCCATTCGGTGCGAATAATCACCTGCGTATCTGTCAGGTCTGGGATAGCATCGAGGGGGGTTCTATCGACAGCGATAATACCTGCAACGAGCAGCGCAGCAGCGCCCAAAAGGACAAAAAATCGGTTCGCCGCCGACCAGTCGATGATTTTGGCGATGAACGAACGGGAAGGGTCAGGAATGCCATTATTTTCCATGGCTCTGCTCCGTATCCATATCTTTCATATTCATGTTAGCCATACCGCCGCGCAAGTTGCTTTCGGCGTCAAGCATGAACTGGCCGGAAGTTACAACAAACTGGCCTTCCGAAAGGCCGGAAGTGATTTCTGTAAGCCCGTCTGAGGTAATGCCCGTCTTGACCATGACAGGACGATAAGCACCACCGCCTGCATCCTCTATCGTATAAGCCCCCATGCCGCTGTACAAAACAGCTTCTTCCGGCACGGCGAGGCGTGACTGAGCCTTGGATGTGAATACGACATCCAATGGAGCGCCAGTTTTAAGTTTACCCGTAGGATTATCTAGCACCAGTCGCGCCATTCCCTCCAGATTATCGGGGTCGGTAACGGGGTGTATGTAATCAATAACGGTGTCTATCTTTTCCCCTGTCTGCGCAACCGTAACTGTCGCAGGCGTACCAACGCTTATAAATTGCAGGTCTTTCAAGAGAATATCCAAGGCGTCAAGCCGATGAAACCACGCCGGTTGAGCAGGCATATAGCAAACTCCTGTTCTAGGTCTACGTTCGGGAGCGATCCCGCATTATGCTATTTTCTGATGACTGGTAAAAAAAGTCGGGCTAGAATCTTGTTATGATAAAGGATGTTATCATTCATAACACGGAGGCGCACCACATGGCGCAAGAGCTGGTCATAATCGGCGGCAGCGGAATCAAGTCACGCGGGGCAATTCCTCTCCCTGCCCTGTTCGCCCCCGACGCGGCGACCGCCAGCGTACTTGTCAGGGTGTTTTCTCCTTCATCTGCTGCCCGAGCACCGATTCAAGGGCCGGAATGTTAAGGGCGCGCGGGCGTCCATCGCACGCCCTTGGACTCAAACCCAAGACCCCACCGAGCAGTAGCTTATCGCGGGGGAAAAGGATATTGACAATGGTGTCCACTTTAATGGATTCTCGACTGAAATGAAAAAGACAGTCGCTCTACGACAATGTGGCCTATTCGTTCTCGCAGCCCTGCTCTTGGCGGCCTGTTCGAGTCCTGACCGCGCCACCCAAGGCCCAATGACCAGCAATCGCAGCCAATCTACACCTGCGGCTGCGGCCCCCACGTCGGAGACGGGCTTCGTCTATACCGCGAACGAGCGCGGCAACTCGATCAGTGTGATTGATCTCAGCACGGGGCTGGTAAAAGATATCGCCACCCGCATCGCGCCGCACAATGTCCAGGTCTCGCGCGATGGACGCCTCTTGCTCGCTGTCGGCCCGGTCGCTGCCATGACAGGGAATCAATCACAAATGAAGATGGACAATAGCGGCAAGATGGAGCGTGGAAGACTTCTGATTTTCAATGCCGAGACGATTGCCGATGGGGGCGCGGCAGATATTGAGATCGGCCGTCATCCTGCGCATGTCATTATGGATGCGCAAGGCAAGCTGGCTTACGCAACGAACTCTGAGGATGACAATATACTTGTCATTGACGTAGAGCGGAAAACTGTTGTCGGTAAAATCGAAACCGGAAAATTCCCGCACGGCCTCCGCATGAGTCCTGACGGGCGCGAAATCTACGTCGCCAACGTCAACGACAACAGCGTCTCGGTAATCGACATCACCCGATCCAAAGGGGTGGCACGCATACCCGTCGGCAGGGCGCCCGTACAGGTCGGGTTCACGCCGGACGGGCGTCACGCCTATGTCTCATTGAGGGATGAGAACAGCGTCGCCGTGATTGACACGGCGCAGCGTAAGAAGACTGCTACCGTCGCGGTCGGACGCAATCCGATCCAGGTCTTCGTTACACCGGACGGACGTTTTGTCTATGTCGCAAACCAAGGAACGGAAACGAATCCAGACAATACCGTGTCGGTGATTGACACGGCCAGGAACAGCGTGGTGGCGACCATTATGACCGGAAAAGGCGCGCATGGAGTCGTGGTCAGCGATGACGGAAAACGCGTCTTGATCGCCAACATCGTGGATGATACCGTGTCGGTGATCGACACCGCGACGCAAAAAGTAACCAGAAACATCAAGGTTGGCAAAGGACCTAACGGAATCACATTCAGCAGCGCGAATCGTTGAAGCAGACAGCGCACTTCGAGCGTGAGACAAGATCAACGGCCTGCTAGATTGCCTTGAGCGATGGCGCCGCCGTCATGCGAATGGTGGCGGGTGCAACGCTTGTTACGCCGCCGCCGGAAGGCGGGCGTAGTCGCGAAGAAGTGACTCTTTATACTCCGCGCTCTCCAATTCATGCGCAGTGTCCTCCAACAGGGCGAAAAGAGCATCCCGTTCATTGATCACTCCCAGCGGTTTGGAATCTTCGTCGACGATGGGAACGTGGAGAAATCCATGTTTTCTCATGTTCGACAACACTTCTTCTAGCGTGTCGCCTGGACGACAATACGTAACATCCTTTGTCATCACCTCTGCAACGGTGGCAGTGCAAACGTTGCCGTGACAAGCGCTAATCTGGCGAACGATATCCGTTTTGGTAACGACCCCCACCATTGTGCCGCAGTTATTGCAAACAACGGCAAGATTAATGTGTCCGTCACAATGTAGAAGTCCGGCAACGCTCGTGAGAGGCGCATCTTCTGAAATTTTCACGAGCCGTCTTTGCGCTATGGGCAGAATTCGTACAACTAATATCATATTTCCCTTAAATTTTATTGATCGCTTGTATTATAACCTTCCGTCGAAGCCAACGCTTAGGGAAGCGATAATCCCCGCAACGGCAAGCGTAAAGCATCCGAAATAGATTAGGACTATGGCTGCCAATTTAACGCCGTTCGTGTGAACGTAATCTTCAACCACCACCCGAAGACCGAGAGCCATGTGATAGAATAGGGCGACCAGCAGCAGCACCATCAGAACGACCGTGAATGGCGCGCGCAACCATAGGATGAAAGCGTTGTAATCGTCTCCGGCACGCGCGATCAACGAGGCGGTGAACCACAATGTCAACGGCACCAGCGCGACTGCCGTTAAGCGTTGTATCCACCAATGCCCAACACCCTCCCGAGCGGAACCGAGCCCCTGCGTATGGTCGAATGGCGATCGCCTCTGTTTTTTTGCCATTGGGTCTATCCTCCCAAACCTAAGCTGATGATCCAGGCAGTCGCGGTCAGGCCGATACTGATGGCGACCACGATCCAGCCGGAGGTGTAGATCGTCTGAAGTTCAAAGCCATAACCTGCGTCCCAAAATAGATGTCGAATGCCGTTGCAGATGTGGAAAAAGAAAGAGAACGTCCATCCCAGCAGAAGGACGAGGCCAAGCCATGAAGCAAGAAAGCCGTGGAGGGCGGAATAGGCTGCTGGCCCGGCCGCGGCCGTAATCAACCACCAAACCAGCAGCGGCGCGCCGATGCTGAGCGTGATGCCCGTCAAGCGATGAGTGATCGACAGCACCGAGGTGAGCTGAGGCCTATAAATCTGAATGTCGGGTGAGAGCGGTCGATCATCGCGGGTCATCGGGTTCAACTCCTCCGCCCAACGATCATTTTCTTGATCGAGGCAATCGCCTTGCCGGGGTTCAGACCCTTCGGACAGGTGCGGGTACAATTAAGGATCGTGTGGCAGCGATAGAGCCGAAACGGGTCCTCCAGATTGTCGAGACGTTCGCCGGTTGCTTCGTCCCGGCTGTCGGCGAGCCAGCGGTAGGCTTGCAGGAGTACAGCCGGGCCGAGAAAGCGATTACCGTTCCACCAATGACTGGGGCATCCTGCCGTGCAGCAGAAGCAGAGGATGCACGCGGCGGGACCTTTGCCGCCCGCACCGTTTAGTGCGTCGGCTTCTTCAGGGGTTTGCAGGCGCTCGCGTTCAGGCACGGTCGATTCCGTTTTTAGCCAAGGCTCGATGAGCGCGTACTGCGCATAGAGATGTGTCAGATCAGGCACCAGATCCTTGATGACGGGCAAATGGTTGAGCGGATAGATAGTCACAGGCTCTGCTGTGTCCGCAATAAACCTCGTACACGCCAGCCAATTCGTGCCATCGATATTCATCGAACATGAGCCGCAGACTCCTTCGCGGCAGGAGCGTCGGAAGGTTAGCGTGGAATCGATCTCGTTCTTGATCTTGATGAGCGCGTCGAGAACCATCGGTCCACAGGTATCGATATCAACCTCGTATGTATCGATTCGAGGATTGCTTCCTGACTCCGGGTCATAACGATAAACCTCCAACTTCTTGACGCGTGCCGTACCCGCGAGAGCCGGCCAGATTTTTCCACGTTCGATGCGTGACGATGGCGAAACGCCGAAGTTTTTCGGCACTGGAAACCGCTTTAGCAAAGTGACGGTGGGCACTTGATCAGAGGATTTAATGATCATCTTTTTCTGCCTCTTTGATTCCAATCAGCCACTAGAAGTGGTGTCATGTATTCCTCCAATTAACAGCCCGTTCAATATATTGCGAATTCCTCGAAGCGAATGCGGATCAAAAATGTATAATTGATCCACAGGCCGCGCAAAACTGCTTTCGTAGCGTCGGTCTTCTCTGCATTTGCGAAAATTCCTGTCTGCACAAGTCTTGTTCTAATGTTGCCAGAGCGGGCAGAAGCCGGGAGCGGTGCCATGGGTAAAAGTAATGCTGCGGTAGCAATAAGCGGCAGAAGTCCTTTTTTCATATCTATTTCTTTATTGCCAAAAACATTGAGCGCAAGGATCAGCTAACAATTGAGTGTAAAAATAAGTTCCGTCAAAAAAGATTAAAAAGTCTTACCTATTAAGCCATGTTCAAAAGCTTACTTGTACAGTGTAGTGTAAATCGTGGCGTGTAAGTAGATAACGGAGACAGTTTTAGCGGTAGATCGGCATCACTTAAGCTCTCCTACCATCTCATTGATTTGGTTGTAGCTGTTAATCTTTGTTTTTTTAAGAGTTGAAGATTCTGATTTTTGAGAAAGTGGGCTGAAATGCAGCTTTTGAAAGATGACATGCGCTTGTTAAACAATTGCTGCCCACGACACGAGACCGCCTTGTGACGATAAATGAGGATGCAATACTCACGTATACTGCCAAATTGTTGTGGCATACAAATAACGATACAAAGCAAGATTGGCGAGGGCACATCCATAGCACTTTTTCTCCCCATTTTTCTGAAAGACAAAGAAGCATTATAGGGGTAAAATTAATTGATGAAGGCGTAAAAATTGGCCGGGCCCATCCTTATAATGCTGCCGGAAATGCTCATGTGTGGGCATCCTGGCATCTAGAAGCCTTGATGGTTCTCCTTACAATATCGGTCATTTGTGGATCGCAACGTTCCGCATATTCGGGATCATATGGTTCGATGCTGGTGACACGCAATCCCGTCCGGTCATCGCCATGAGCAAACAGCCGCCCCCGAAAGATGTGTATTGGCCGCAGGACGCTATATTCACCATCGGGCATTCAACGCTACCCATTGAGCGTTTCATAGATCTCTTACACATCTATGGCATAGAACGTCTCGTGGATATCAGAACAATACCCGGCTCTCGCCATAATCCACAGTTCAACGGCGACGCCCTAATCAACAGCTTGGCAGTAGAAGATATCGAATATGCATATATTAAGGCGCTTGGCGGTTTAAGACGCACCCATAAAGAGTCTCCGAATATGGGTTGGCGGAACAAAAGTTTCCGGGGTTATGCCGATTATATGCAGACCGAAGAGTTTCAGGGGGGGCTGCAAAGGCTTATGCTGTTAAGCAGAGACAAACGTGTTGTGATCATGTGCGCCGAAGCGGTGCCGTGGAGATGCCACCGTTCGCTGGTAGCTGATGCGCTCTGTGTGCGCGATATGCCAGTTATCGAAATCCTATCGGCGACAGGATATCGCTATCATAAGATGACAGCTTTTGCGCAGGTAGATGGCGTAGGAATTGTTTATCCGCCTGAACAAACTACATTGTTGTAATCGTCTGTAATATTCGTTCTTGGTGAGGGTATGCCAAAAACACTGCCGCAACTGCTTAGAAATATCCGCGCATGCACACACTGCACCAAGACTCTGCCGTGCAGTCCTCGGCCTGTTGTACAGGCGCATGAAGCGGCTCGGCTTTGTATCGTAGGCCAAGCTCCCGGGCGTAAGGTGCATGAAACCGGTATCCCGTGGAACGATGCTTCGGGCAACCGGCTGCGCAACTGGCTGAAACTGACGCCGACGAGATTCTACGATCCGCATAAGGTGGCGATCATCCCTATAGGATTTTGCTATCCGGGGAAAGCCGACTCCGGCGATAATCCGCCGCGTCCGGAATGCGCTCCTCGCTGGCATGATAAACTGAATGCTCATCTGCCGAATATAGAACTGACGTTGCTTATAGGTCGATATGCACAGGCTTATTACCTTGGTGATCGCTGCAAGAACACGCTTGGCGACACCGTACGGGCATGGAAGGAATATTTACCACAAGGCTATCTTGCGCTACCTCACCCTTCGCCGCGCAACCAACCTTGGCTTATTAAAAATCCGTGGTTCGAAAAAGAATTGGTGCAAGAGCTTCAAAGCATCGTTCATGATCTAAAACTCTAGTCGACAATCAGCGCGAGACACTCCCGCGTGTACCTATCAGTAAACTACCCGTCCTTGGTCATGGGGGCAGCCTGAAGGCTCCCTTGAACATAGGGATCTAGCAGCCTTATTTCTGGTCGCTACGCAGTGGTCAATTTAGCGATACACCGGGTGACGCCCAGTGTGTCATCTATGATGAAGATTTACCTTGGGACGAAGACAAAAGTGGATCTTTGTAGAATTCTACGACAAATTCCACATCATCTAGCGGCGTTACAAAATGCAAACTTTCAGGTTCAATAATCCCGCAATTGTCGCGGGACAGGACATGGCACTGCACTTTGCCTATCGTATACAGCAGACGGCCTTTCGTCATGACGATGCGCCCGTGAACATTCTTGGCCGTTCTGTGCGCACGGCGCAAGGCATCGGGTATATTCGCAGCCTGAAAAGGGGGCGTGGTTCGGGAATACTTCATATTTGCCGGAAGTTCCGGCATGGAAGGTGCCATTACCGGATTGTCGTACAAGTCCCGTGACATCATGTCCGCAATGCTGACAGCTTTTCGGATAAATGACGTTGCGGCATCAATACCGTGCGTTTCGATGGCGGTATTGGCGAAGATCGCAAGCCAACGGCTGAATAAACACCCATCGAATGCAGGCAGCGCCTTGTGGGCCTGAAGCGGATTGCCTTCAAAGCCCTTAATGCCAAGCATGATACCCGACCAGAACATAGCGATTTTTTCAAGATGCTGCTCCCATTTGTCATCGGTCGTTCCGATTGCAGCGTCGAAAATGGGTGCCAGTTTCTCATCCGAACGGACTTGACGATAAAACTTGTTTACCAGGTCCCTGACCGAGCCTTCAGTTATCGTTTGATATAATTCAGACATAGCCCGCCTCGTTGTGCCATATACCCGCTTTGACAGTATCCTCTGTCACCGAAAATTCGCCCTAGAAGGGACGGTTATGTATAGCAGACTCTCCTCAGATGTGGCCTAATTTATGGAGGGAAGGTTCAGTCAACTCGTCTTTTACATGCGTTTTTATGGCGGATGAATGCTATGGTCACCTTCTGCGACGATATTTGCGCTAATGCTTTTTGTCATGGGGCCCTTCCTTTACGTCGCTTAATGACATATCCGTCATTTTCAGCATAAGGTTTCGCTAAGTTGGTGCGTATGCATCAGTTTTTCTGACGCTCGGTTGGGTCACGTCTTTTCGGTGCACTCGACAGAAGTCTCAGAATTTTGACGTAATGGGAAGCACGATCATGGAAACCTATAAACAAACCTTCAGCATTAAACGGCTATGGATAATCCTGACAGTGGGAATGGTCGTCATGTTCGGCATTCTACTGTTGCTTGGTGCAGAAATTTACCACAAGGTACCCCCTATTCCAGCAGCCGTTAAATCAGCTTCCGGCGAAGTACTTTACACCCGTGACGACATCGAAACCGGTCAAAATGTTTGGCAATCGATTGGCGGGATGGAGCAAGGTTCGATCTGGGGGCATGGCAGCTATCTTGCGCCAGACTGGAGCGCGGACTGGCTGCACAGGGAAGCCGAAACGCTGCTTGCTCTTAAAATGCAGACACCCATCACGGGTCTTTCGCCAGCACAGAATTCAGCGTTGCAAAAAGTCGAGTTGCAGGAAGAGATGCGCGCCAACAGCTATGATCCCGTCACCGGCATAATCACGGTTAGCGACACGCGCGCTCAAGCTATCCAAAGAGTTCAGTCACACTTTGTCAGGCTATACGAAGGCAGCGATCCGGCGTCGCTGGCGCTGCGCCGCGATTATGCTTTTCCCGTACACGGTCTGCTGAACAATACAGAAGCGAGACAGCTTTCTGCGTTCTATTTCTGGACTGCTTGGGCCGCGACCACAAATCGCCCCGGTCTGGATATTACCTACACCAGCAACTGGCCGCATGAACCCCTCGTCGGGAATGTTCCTACCACGGGAGTTCTCATGTGGAGTATTGCGTCTGTTATCCTGTTGCTGGCCGCTGCGGGCGCGCTCATTGCCTATTACGCAAAGCAATTTGATATTTGGCGGCAGGAAATTGCACCTGAAGACGGCATAGCCAAAGCCGATATACTGGATAGTGCGGTTATCACCCCGTCGATGCGAGCGACGGCAAAATATTTCTGGCTCGTTTGTGCAATGTTTCTTGGCCAAATATTGCTCGGGATCGTAACTGCGCATTATGCGGTAGAGGGGCAAGGCCTTTACGGCCTACCATTTGCTGAATATCTGCCTTATGCGGTGACGCGCACTTGGCACACACAGCTCGCAGTGCTCTGGATTGCAACCGCTTGGCTCGCAACGGGTCTTTATGTTGCTCCAATGATTGGTGGACGCGATCCTAAATTTCAACGTTTCGGTGTAAATTTTCTCTTTATCAGCCTTATCATTATTGTTGCGGGTTCATTTGCCGGTCAATGGGCGGCGGTGCATCGCTTTTTCAGTAATCTGACGATGAACTTCTGGTTCGGACATCAGGGCTATGAATATGTCGATCTCGGTCGTTTCTGGCAAATTTACCTAACCATCGGCCTATTCCTGTGGGTTGGTTTAGTGGTTCGCGGATTGTGGCCAGCCTTGCTGCAAAAAGGCGGGAAATCGCTTATCTATCTGGTGCTCGTATCGGCAATTGCAATTGGTCTACTCTATGCCGCAGGTCTGATGTGGGGGCAGCATACCCATATTTCTATCATGGAATATTGGCGCTGGTGGGTCGTGCACCTTTGGGTCGAGGGCATATTCGAGGTATTTGCCACAGCCATTATCTCTCTGCTTTTTGTACGCATGGGCATATTGCGAACTTCTACGGCTACTGTGATGGTGCTATTTGCCACCATCATCTTCCTGTTCGGAGGAGTGCTCGGAACTTTCCATCACCTTTATTTCAGCGGGACGCCAACCTCGGTTATTGCTGTCGGCGCAATGATATCGGCGCTTGAAGTCGTCCCTCTGTTGGTTGTCGGTTTTGAGGCCTATACCAGATATAAGGTTGAACATGAGGCAGTTTGGGAGCGTAATTACCACTGGCCATTTATGTTTTTTACCGCCGTGTTATTTTGGAACCTGATCGGTGCAGGCCTGTTCGGCTTTCTCATTAACCCGCCAATCGCGCTTTATTACATGCAAGGCCTTAACACGACTGCAAATCATGGTCATGCTGCCTTGTTCGGCGTCTATGGAATGCTCGGCCTCGGATTGACTCTCTATTGTATGCGCGGCCTTACCAACACAGCCCTGTGGAACGAAAAGTTGCTCAAGATTTCGTTCTGGTCGCTCAACATCGGCCTCGCAATGATGACGTTTCTCTCGTTGTTGCCGCAAGGAGTGCTCCAGACCTACACCAGTATTGAAAAAGGCTATTCCTTCGCACGTTCCGCTGAGTTCATTCATAGCCCGATCATGCAGGCCTTCGTTTGGGCACGGGTGCCGGGCGATGTGGTTTTCAGCATCGGTGTGTTTGCGTTTGTTTGGTTTGTATTCCGCGCGTTCATGCAAAAGGGCGGCGTAAAGGGTTTGTCGATTCGAGAACCGGTTTAATAATCGACTGACTGGGCGATTGAACACATTCAAGCTTGAAATGGCGTTAATGTAAGTGAAATTATGAATATTCAACTTTTTTTAGAAAAGTGGAAAGTCTTGAATGATTAACCCGCATCCTGAGAATATTTATATCGCTCAACTATGTTTAGCCGTGACTGCAATTTGTGTATTCGGAGTATATCAGGGCTTAAGAACGGGGAGACCGCCAGGGCAAAAAGGGATCAAGGGGACGCCCCTTGCAGACAACAAAAAGTTAATGATTATTCAAGTAACGCTTTTGACGCTACTCATGAGTTGCAGTACGGTCGTAGGCATAATGTTTTGGCGAGCGGCGCCATAAGACAATGGATTATAAAAATGAAAAAGACGCTTATCTCTCTCTCTCTCTCTCTCTCTCTCTCTCTCTCTCTTGATAACTTCATGTTTGCTTTTTTCAACAGTAGTTTTGGTAGAAGCGCACAGAAACTCATGCGGCAGCTTTGATCTTTCATGGCTAGTCCGCGCGCAGGATAATTATTGTGAACTGTGACGAAACTCTGAAAAAATCACTTAATGCTATACCCGCCTGCAAAAATAATACATGCGTCATTGAACCTGCTCAGAAAAGCGCTAGTCAAGAACTGGACGAAGAAAGCTCTTCTAGAGCTGAATGTGAAAAGAATAATGGGCGGTGGGAAGGGACGGTCAAGGGCAAAGGAAGGCTTACTGGGTGTAATATGCCCACGAAAGATGGTGGGAAAATTGCCTGTTGGCCTCTATTTTTCTGGCTTCCGCTTCCTGCTTTATCTGCAATTCAGCTTAACGGCGGATAACCGATGCCGAACCCCGCACGAGTTTCTCCGAGCGGTCCATCCCCGATGAGCGTATCGGCACCAATCATGGTTCCGACAACACGCGAGTCATAGCCAGCGAAGCCGTTGCGGGTGCCTTGGTCACCGAAATTGCCAAAACCCTTGATCCACATAGCGCTACGGGATTTACGCAGTTCGCAGGTATCCGCTTACTGGCGCGCATGCTTAACATCCGGAAATATATTTCAATATTTGCGCCGAATTGGTAATACTAATACTATGAGAAAAAACCTAAACGATCTTAACATTGCGATGCTCTCGGTTCTTGAGGCATTGTACTTGTATAAATCTACCACATTGGCAGCCGAAAAAACCGGACTAGCTCAGCCAAGTATTTCCTGGTACCTCAAACAGCTACGTGAATTAACTGGCGATGAATTATTTATCAGAAGTACAAAATGTCTAGAGCCAACCGATTTTTGTACTGCATATTATCTGCAAGTGAAAGATATTCTAAACGCCCTTGACGTACTGAGAAATTCGCGAGGTAAGGTGTTTAATCCAGAAGTCCAGGCTGTACAGTTTTCAATCGCTATTCCGTATTTTAAAGCCCGCATGATCTTGGAGTCGCTGTCTGTAAATCTAATGAACAGGTATCCCTTAATTGAATCGAACCTGCTCTATCTTAGAGAGGCTGAAGCAATCGAACACTTGGAAAGTGGAAGACTTGATCTTTATATTGGCCTCGTTACCGAAAAATTGCCGAAGCAATTCTCGGTAGAGAAAGTCTTGGAAAGCGAGTTTGTCGTTCTGTGTTCTGAAAAAAGCCCTCTTTATAAAAAGGGTAAGATAACTAAACGGGACTTCGTTGATACCCCGCACATTAAACTAGCGCCAAGTTTTGAGCCTTCCATGCTGGATATGAAACTAAAAAAACAGGGGCTTTTGCAAAAAACATTATTGTCGGTTCCTGACATCGGATCAGAATTAATCCTCCTGCAAGAGGGCGCGTACATGTTGATGATTGATAAACAAGATGCAGGAGTATTTATGCCGGGAAATACATTCAAAATAATGCAGACGGATTTTAAATTGCCTCAACTCCCGTTATATGCGGTGTGGCATCGCCGCAAGAAAGCCGATTCTGCCCACAGTTGGCTGAGAGAGTACCTCAAAAAAGACTGTAAAGCGTACAATGATGGCAGGCGCCCAGGGCCAAAACGGTTTAAGGTGTGATTAACGCCTTCATTTTGCCATCAGGGTTACTTTCACGGCGCATTGATTATCCGTTTTTAATTAGCTGAATTTATTGACATTGACCTGTCCCCTATAAAGGAGTCCAAGCAGAATAGTGATTCTGCTATGGATAACGGCCTCTTTTCTAGGAGGAACGCTGATGGCCCGGAAGAGTCATACGACGGAAGAAATCATTGGATATTAGCGGCAGGCGGAAGTGCCGCTGGCCTGTATTAGTATACTGGATAAATTATATCTATTATTTCTATTATACTAATGTTCCATAAGTGCGTAATGTCTAATTACGCGATGCATGTCAGTTGGCCGGTTATTGGTACTGTCCCTTTCATGTGTTTATGTATTTAATTTTATTAAGAAATATAGAAGGAGAGTTCCATGTCAGTGTATGACCACGTTTATAGTGCTTTTGCAGGGGCAACGTTGAGTGCTACTGCGATCGGTGCTGGAGTAGTAATCGGAGTAATTCCTGCAACCGTACCTGGTTTAGTTTTATTTGGTACTATTAGTTCAATAGCCACTCTCGCGGCAGCCTGGAAAAAGAGTGCTTTTGAATTCAGACCAATGACTACTACTGTCGCCGCTGCGGTAACACTAGGAAGTCTGATGTTGGCATTTTCCCATGCTGCGGGCGAGATGCCTAAGTCTACTAATTATGAAGCTCCTGCAACCAATCGTATCGTTGAGGCATATCAACCGAGTGCGAGTAACAGCATTCCTGGATGGGATCAGAAAACGAATACCCTGACGGTAGTGAAAGGTAAACTTGCCGGAACGCCTAAATTTTAAGAGGTAAGTCGTCAAGATGACGTCATTTGTCCAACTAGATGGTTTCAGCTTTTCCACTACGATAGATATTACTAATAATTGGAATAGAAAGTTATTATTGGAGAATAAATCAGGAATTGGCCATTCTTTGCTATGTACACCAAATAGAATAAAGGTCACATCATGTCACACAACATAAAATTCCACTCCGCCGTCAAAAGCAGCTTTCGTAAAACCGCTGTCGGCTTAACATTGATTTTTGCCGTTAATGCCGGTTTCGCGGCTCCGGGTTTAACGAATGCCAGTCATCCGGACGATGCCGCGCATGAGGGAAATCCCGTCAGCCATGTGCACACGCAAGAGGTCGGGCATCAGCAATCTCCCGTTGATCTATCGCCCACAATGAACGCCGGACTGTCCTTGATTGACATCGATTACGCCTCCGTTCCGCTCAACGTAATTAACGATGGGCATACGGTGCAGGTCAAATACCCTGCTGGCAGCAAGATGTCTATCAACGGCCAGTCCTTTGAATTAATGCAGTTCCATTTTCATGCGCCGAGCGAGTACACGATAGAAGGCAAGCGTTTCGATATGGAAGTTCACTTGGTGCATAAAGACAGCAAGGGCAATCTGGGCGTTATAGGCATCCTGATCGAAGAAGGCGTTGAAAACAAAACAGCCTCAAAAATCTGGGATCACTTCCAGTCTCCTGAAAACGGGATCGCGTCTCACCCTCAAGTAGAAATTAACGCTTCAGGTCTTTTGCCAAAGAAAATGGACCATTATGAGTTGATGGGATCCCTGACAACGCCGCCTTATACCGAAGGCGTTCAATGGTATGTCATGAAAGAGCCAATACAGCTCTCGACTGACCAAATCGCGCAATTCAAAGCCGCCTTTAAGCCGAACGCGCGCTCGATCCAGAACACAAATGGTAGGCCGATTGTGCTGAATTATTAAGGTAGAGGTTTGGTCAACCCCCATTTTGGAGTCCACCCTCAATAGGTACATTTCCGGCTAACCGCATGGCAGCGGCGACCGGAGCGCCAGCGTAGGTCGGCGATGCCATGCGGGGCGCTCTTGCCAGCGGCGCAGGCGGCTTGTAGCCAAGGCTGCTATGCGGGCGGATGTGATTGTAAAGATGCCGCCATTGCGCGGATAGCACCTCCGCCTCCTTCAGCGAATAGAGAACTTCTGCTTTTAAAAACTCGTCTCTGAACCTGCCGTTGAAGCTTTCGTTATAGCCGTTTTCCCACGGGGAGCCGGGCTCGATGTAGAGCGTTTTGACGCCGAGCCGTTTCAGCCACGCCCGTATCGGCTTGGCCGTGAACTCGGAGCCGTTGTCGGAGCGGATGTGGTCAGGGATGCCCTTCTCGATAAACAGGCTTGTCAGCACGTCCATCACGTCATCGGATTTCAGGTTGTAGGCGACGCGCAGCGCAAGGCACTCCCGCGTGTATTCGTCCACCACAGTCAGAAAGCGGATTTTCGTGCCGTCCAGCAGCCGCTCGGCCACGAAGTCGTAAGCCCAGACGTGGTTCCGCCAGCAGGGCCGCAGCCGGATGCATGAACCGTCGTTGAGGTACAGACGCCCGCGTTTCTTGTGCCGTGCAGGCACTTTCAGCGCCTCCTGCCGCCAGATGCGTTCCACACGCTTGCGGTTGACGCGCCAGCCCTCCGCGCGCAGCAAGGCGGTAATCCGCTTGTAGCCATATCTGCCGTATTGCTTTGCCAGCCGGATAATATCCTGCGTCAGGCGTTCTTCGTCCGCCGCACGCTTCACCGGCTTGCGCAAGGCTCCGCGGTTGGCGTCGAGTGCCTGACAGGCACGCCGTTCCGATATGCCGAGTTTTTGCTGTGCAAATATGACGGCGTCACGCCGCCGCCCGGGGCTGGTTAGAACTTTCCCGTGGAGACTTCCTTCAGGATCAGGTTATCCAGCGTCAGGTCTGCGACCGCACGCTTGAGCCGGGAGTTCTCCACTTCCAGCTCCTTCAGGCGCTTCGCCTGGTCCATCTTCATCCCGCCGTAATCCTTGCGCCAGCGGTAGTAGGTATTCCGCGTTACGCCGATCTCACGGATAACCGTATCCAGCGTCTTGCCATGCGAAAGCATAACCTCCGCCTGCCGCAATAAACCGATGATCTGCTCGGTCGTATAGCTCTTCCTCGCCATTGTAAAAACCTCCTGATAAAGGCAAATTATCCATAGCAGAATCACCATTCCGCTTGGACTCCTTTATAGGGGGCAGGTCACCGTCGATCCGGATCTTATTCAAGAATAAAATTTTATTGGTATTGTTTACTAATAAATTTTCTTTGTGACACATGACCCTATTTGGCCAACTAGGGTTGACGGGGGGGCAGGTCAATCATGCCGATCTTGGTCTTGCCCTTTTCCTGCCAGATGGAAATACGACAGGGAAGCGCCATGTTGATGCCCATATCTTCGGCAAGAACAGCGGCAGCTTGCTGCGGGCTACAGATTTCAAAAATCTGGCACTCCTGGGCAAAATCAATCACCTTGCTGTTCTACGTGGCTTTCAGATCATACGTATGCAATACGCCAAAGCCGCTGGCCTTTATGGACGCCTGAAGGTCGGTGGAGGCCTGAATCATCGTTTTGGGTGTATCGGCGATATATTTCACTTCATTCTCCTGTGTTACAAATCAACGCATTTTTTTTCGAGAGCAATGTCTATTCGGGGGCTGCACCGACGACATGGAGCTCGACTAACATCTTTTTTTGCCGATAACACAGGCGCAATCTTAAAAACGAAATTTGCCTATCAAGAAACAGAGCCCTTGAAAGGGCTCTGTTTCTTTTTGCAGGCAGCATTTAAGTTTTATTTGCAGCAGCCAGAGCCTTCCTTGTGGCAAAGGCACCGTTAGCTAACAGCATCGGTGGCGTGAAGTACCGTAAATAAAGGAAGCTCTTTATAAACTGGGCAGCTTCGGAAGTTTCACCGCTTTCGGTGCAGCAATGGGTTTTTCAGGCGCGGCAGCATCGAAGCCGAGCTTGTCGAGAGCGGGCCGTATTTCAGGCGCACCCATGAATAGATTCCACAACAGGCCGGAGCGGTAATTCTCGATCATGACCACAATCGGCCCCTGGTCGATGGCAAGGTGGCTTTTCGCATACCAGTTCTTGCCTTCGTTGAAGGCATCAACAAAGCCGAAATCACCCCAGATCTTGTCGCCGAGGTCTTCATAGAAATGGCGCAGCGCCTGCATTGAATATTCCGGTGTATAAGGGAAGGACGACAGCGCTGCCGTCGGCGCGATAACGCCAAGGTCGTTCGCGGGTGAATGGGCGCTATAGCCGTCATGGCTATCGCTCGCCGTCAGGCCCCAGCTGTCCGGGCCATAACCTTTGTGCCCGAGCGGGTTATTGATGACATGGGCGCGGTTCAGCAGCACATGCGCGCGGTTCTGCTCGAAATAATCCACATGCTCGTCTTTCAGCCCATGCGGATTGAGTCCCATGAAGGAATAATGCGTGAAGAACACCGGCCCGCCCAGCGGCGGCCCCAGTGGGAGCTTGATGAAATCGGACGGCTTGCCGTCGATGAAGATGCCAGCATAGGTTTCACCGTTCTTGAATTCTTCGCCCTTTGTCCAGCCGTTCACATAAGCTTCGCGCGAGATCGGATGCGTCGGGGATGCAGCGGCAAGCACATAAGTGACGAGCGCCTCGTTCCAGCCCTTGACCGGCATATTCATGCCGAAATCATGGTTCTTGCTCCAGTGCCAGTACAGCTTGTCCTCGCCCTTCGTGTACCAGTCCCACTCGACCGCTTCCCACATCTTGTTGATTTTGTCGATCAGCGGCGCGGCTGCCGGATCGACCTTATAATATTCCCGCGCGGCCAGTAGGCCCATCATCAGGAACGATGTCTCGACAAGATCTCCGCCGTTATCCATCGGCGTGTAGTTCGGCAGGAAGGGGATAGTCTTGGCTGTCGAGCCGTTGATGAAATGCGCGAAGGCGCCGTGATAGGTTTCCGCGCCCTCGAGGAAGGTCACGATTTTCTCGATGCGCGCCTGCACATCCGCCTTCGGCAGGAATCTGCGCTCCGCACCTGCGATCAGCGCCATGATGCCAAAACCTGTGCCGCCCGTCGTCACTGCCTCGCTGCCGTGGTCGTTTTCGGCGAGCGCGTTGTCGCGATCATAGGCCATGCCGCTGACCGGATGCGCACCCTCCCAGAAAAATTTCAAGGTCTGTTTCTGCACGAGGTCGAGCAGCGCTTCATCCGAAAGACGGGGAGGCGGTGCTTTTTCGGCAGCGGCGTTGAAGCTGTCTTGGTTCATTTTCATACACTCTGTTTTTCTAGTTTTGCTGCTATCAATATATACCATAATCACTGTACGCGGGGAAAAATATTGCTCGGAGAACCAGATACTTAAGCGCAAAGACTATGTCGCAGCGCAGCGTAGATCAGTCGTGGTGTAGCAACCACACATGTGATCTTCCATTCTCTCAGGTGGACGGTTACAGGCAGGGCGGAATATACGACATATTAAAAAGCTTACCGCAAGCGCATACGCAAGTAGAGTGCTGCACGATCATGGAGGCTATAGCCCTGATGTTTCGCTGCAGCGTTTACCAAATGCCTTACCTGCGCTTTGGAAACGGTATAATCGCCTTGTTGCGTTTCCTGGAGCTCTCGCGGAATATCTTTAGCTGCTAAATTAAAAAGCGACTTAAGATGTTTAACTGGCAGCTTCACTGTTTTCTCTCCGCGTCGAACAGTGGCGCTCATGTAGCCGATCAAAACATCATTGTTTTGAAAGGCACTATCTTCAAAATCTTTAAGAGCGACAACTTTATGGGGCTTGGCCATTGTAATTATTCCTTATGCGGTTCTAAAAAACTGACGTGAACTAGAGATGTTTTGGGAATGCGGATAGTAGAACGGGCGAGAAACGAATTACAAATCGGGAAAACCGCCCTGTTCAATAGAAGCACACGGCCTAGCATGGTTATACAGAAAGCTTATGATATCTGTCAATCCAGATCGCCTATCCATCTGAAACTACATATTTTAGATCGTCAAATAATTGTCGGCATCTGACGATGCCGAAGTAGTCTATGCTCCCTTAGAGGGAAGGGGCTCAGGCTTCCGGGTGTTTCCCGTTTGAATCACTGCAGCGATTTGATATGAAGGGGCAGGTCTTAATTTAAAGGATTATCTGCCATGCGCCTTTCTGCGGTTTTTATCGCCATTATATTCACCTTTTCGCTCCAGTCCGCACTTGCCGTCGAGCAGGAACGCAGCCATGACGGCGGTAATTTCGCGTTTGACCTGAACGGGAACCAGGCTGGTTGGGTACAGTCTGTTGAAGGCGGTCATGCCACCGGAGAAACCGTCACGACCCACACCGGCCTTGGCGCGCAGCCCGAGGCATCCGCGCCGAACGTGAAGACGCAATTGCAGCCCCCGCATGTGGCACCCGTGCATCAGTCGACCTGTGCTAAACCACCCTGCACGTTGCCCACTGCGAAGCTGAAACCCGCGACCTCGACCAACGCGGGTCTTGCCGGGAAAAAGATAAACGACAATACCGACGACGCCGACACGGACAAGAAGCCCGAATAGGTACCGTTCCTAACTGTGTTGATTCTCCTACGATAGAAAAACATTGTTTTCAGCCAAGGCTTTAGCTAATCTCTTGATGTGTAGTGGGCTGCAGCTTACACAGACAAGCTATCTAGCGCAAAAATTAGCACATATAAAAATTAATCATAAAAATAACAATAAAATCAATAAGATATAATTAGTCAATTCCGTCTCATAACCTGAAGGCCGCAGGTTCAAATCCTGCCCCCGCAACCAATCTTCTCAAGCACTTAGCTTCAGATATATAATCATAAATAGACCAAAAAGGCGTGAAAACCCGGACACACACCGGACGCACTTTTTCAGGTCTCTTATGATTTTCAGGTTTTTACCTGATGCAGGCGAGTGTTGGCGAGACACACCAGACATACACCCAAAATGACATCGAAACGGCCAATGAATCCCACGTGCTGTTGGGTGGCAAGGTCCGCGTTTATAAGCGTGACCGCAGTACACGCGCCTTCAGCTCGCCAAGAGTTCGCGGAGGACTGGCATCCGGGGGTTGAGAGGCAAGAAGGTTGCAGGCCTTCGGAAGCATGAGAGAACCTTTAAAGATGCAACAGACCTGTTCCTTAAGGATAACCCGGTCATCACAGAAAGGTGATCGCAGCAAGAAGTGGGTAAAGATCCGTCAGGTTTCACCCGTCAACTCTCCAGATCATTTCGGTTACGTAGCTTCCTGCTGGCGATCGAGGATAACCACGCCGCACGAGAAAGGCGACTGGCGATGCAAGTGGTGACTTTACCTCAATTATTCATCCATTTAGAATTAAAGCTGTTATCGCTTTCGTTAACACCGGATGGCTTGTTAATGATTGCGTTTTTATATACCTTTACCTCAATTTTAAAAGAGCGTTTACTGTTACGGCCTTTGACAGCTGCGGGGATCTATCTGTAGTGCAAGGAATGCGGAGTTGATGAAAGAATATTTCACGGATAGTAAGCTATTTCGTTTTTTGTCGGCGATGGGTTTTGCGCCGGCGATTGTTTGTTTCGCTGTGACGATGCCCCTTTTTTTCTTCTGCTGGCTTGCCGAGGAAATGATGGAGGGAGATACGCATTCATTTGATAGCGCTATTATGCTCGCACTTCGCAAGCCGGATAATTTGGCTGATCCTATAGGGCCGCGCTGGCTGGAAAAGGCTTTCCTTGATATTACCACCTTGGGAAGCGGTACGGTTTTGACCTTCCTCACTCTGGCGGTGGCTGGATACTTGGCGGTTAAAAAGCGTTATTACGATATTGTATTTTTAACAATCTCGGTCGGCGGCGGCGCTCTGCTCGGTAATCTGTTGAAGTTAGGTTTTGGCAGGCCAAGGCCGGAGATGGTCGCCCATCTGGTGAAGGTAAGTTCCTTGAGTTTTCCAAGCAGCCACGCCATGGCCGCTGCCATCACTTATATCTCGATTGGCGTACTATTTACCCGGCAACAACCAAACTCTGTCCGCGCTTATATTTATGCAATTTCCATCGTTATTGCAATTAGTGTTGGCATAAGCCGCGTCTATTTAGGTGTTCATTGGCCGACCGATGTACTGGCAAGCTGGAGCGTCGGAACCGTATGGATTATTCTATGCTGGCTGTTTTCCAACTGGCTTCGACTGCGCCAAACTTTGCAAAAAGCCGCGACACCCCTCAAACAACCTCCAAATCCCCCTTAAGTTTCCATTAAGTTTGAAGGCTTACTTTAAGAAAAACAAAAGCTTTCAGGATAAGCGCCATCTTCGATCATTGGGAGATCGACCGGAAGCTTCTTCATTTAAGCTCCCTATGGATACCCGCCATCATTTATTTTACGGATACGAAATTTGCCTTGATTATGTGGGCACTGGGATGAAAGCTATGGCATTGCGAAGCGACAGAACAGGGGCGGTATGGCTTATATTTATCAGCCTTGCCTATGTGCAAAGCGTTCTCTTTCTTCATCACGGCCTCTCGATTGATGCGAAAATATCAAACGCATTTTTCGATTTCACCTGCCAGTCAGAGAATGCGCGAGCGTGCTGGCTATTGGACAAGACCGATAAGCGCCTCACGTTTTTCCTGCATGACTTGCCCATTCATATTTTTACCGGACTTGGGATATTCGCCTTGTGCGGATTACTGGCGAGCTTCAAATTCGGCAATTTAAAAAAGTATCGCGAACTGGCCATTTTGATATTAGCGGGACTAATATTCGTGCCGGGGACTGTTGCAGTGTTGAAATCCGTGACAGGACATTATTGCCCCGGACAACTGGCTGCATACAAAGGCATTCTCGGAAAGGCTTCCGGTGTGCGCCCCTATCCCGCCTGCTTTCCTGCCGCATTTCCCGCAGCAGGATTCGGGCTTTTGGTTTTGTATTTTGGTTCTTCATCTCCCCTATGGCGGCGTGTCGGACTTACTTGCGGGCTGGGTCTAGGGGGGATATCCAGTATTATCCAGATAGCCCGTGGCGAACACTATTTCAGCCACTGTATCGCAACCCTCCTGACCGCACTCTTTATCGGCACGGTAGTGTTGACCATTAAAAAATACTTGCAGGTCAGATTAACCGCAACCGGAGAAGCTGGATGATGTTGTGGCTTGAATTGACGCCGTGGTGGTCGCGCCTGTGTCTTTAAATGCGACGACAGCAAGTATGGGTATGCCGCCGCCATTTTGATTTTCGCGTCAGGCCGCCAAGGCAGGAGCGGAGTTCTTTGCCGCTTGTCCTGATTGCACCGCCGGCGACGGGGTATTCACCTTCGCGCGGTTCGCGGTGTCGAAAGCGGTCGAGGCGGAAGCGATTTTAGACACAGCGGCCTGCTGAGGTTCTGGCGCGACGGTCACGGCCATGCCAAGCGCCATTGCCAGCGTTACGCCGCCGGCAGAGAGCGCGCTGACGGGACGGAAATCATTTTCCATGGCGATTTTGTATTCATCGTACAGCCGAAAGGCAGCCGCCGCCGCGAGAAGGCCCGCGACGCCAACGACCGCGAGCAAGGCGACGCCGCCGAGGGCTGCAACGCCGGCAGCAGCAACCGCGCCCGTGCCGGAGGCAATGGCAGACAATGCGGCCATGCTAGCATGCGCGGCGACGGGGACGAGCGGCAGGACGTAGCTTGCTGCGACGGCAATGGTGCCGATAACTGCGGCGCCCGCAAGGCCGACAAGACCGGAGACGATGCGGTCCGGCCACCGCGTTTTATGGCGCCGATGCGCCTTATATTCGGGTGTGTACTCAATGAACGGTTTACCGTTGCGGAGGGTAGTGGCATATTTTTTCGGGGCGGTTTTTTCAGGGGAAGACATGATCGTTCCTTTCACTGGGTAGCGTTGCAACGAAAGATGCCAGGAAAGGGATGCCATACGCGAAAGCGGGGACATGCAACAACCCTGAACATCTTAAAAGTTCATGGCTGTTGTGGCAGTCGTACTGTGTTTTTCCAGGTGTGAAACAGGTCTCAAAAACCACGCTGGCACAAGGTGTACGCTTGCATTGTTAAAATAGCGCAGATTCGTGATTATGTCAATTAGAGAAAGTGGCCCCGCAACCGAGGATTGCTCTCAAAAAAATGAGGGATTTGCTAAGCCGGACCGCCAAGGAAGGGAACAACGGCGCTCTCGCCAAACGCATCGCGGTAAATTGCGCGGCAATGGGTGCACAGGCGCACGGGGGACAGGCAGTTGTCGGCCATAACGGCAAAGTCGCGATTGCTGTAGCCGTTGCAGACGGTGCAGATATCGGGCGTCCGGCTGATCATCAGGCGCACTTTCAAATCATACGAGAATCCGGGATCGCGCGCATGCAGCGCCTGAAACCAGTTCTGGGAGTACACCTTGTGCTGTTCCTGTTGCATGGCAAACCTCGCGTATTCTTCTGTTATTGTTAGATAACAAAAGGCCAGCGGCGGGCATTTGTTCCCGTCATAAAAAAACCCGTATGAATCCAATGGCTTTGGAGGCTTAAAGCTCAATCACAAGCCCGTCATAGGCAAGTTCCACGTTCGCGGGCAACATTTTCGACACCGAGTCGTAATCGATCGTGTAGTCGAGATGCGTCAGATAGGTTTTCTTCACGCCGAATTTCTGCGCCCATGCCACGGATTTTTCGACATAGGAATGCGACTTGTCGGTGCCGGTCAGGCAGTTGCAATCCACCATCCAGACATCGAGGCCGTAGAGATGTTCTTCGCTTTCCGGCGGGAAATCGTTCACATCGGTTGAATACGCGAATTTGCCGAGCTTCATGCCGACCGACTGGATGCGGCCATGCATCTGCCAGAATGTCTGGATATCGAGCGTGCCGATTTTCATTTTTTCGGGCGGGATCATTTCGATCCAGTAGGGGCGCGCGCCGCCGGTGTATTCAAGCTTGATGGCGGGGTCGAACATATACCACCAGACTTTTTCGATATCCTTGCGCGTCGCGCGGTCGACATACATGGGCAAATTTTTGCCGTCGCGGTGCGACATCAGGATCGGCAGGTGGAACATGCCGGCGATATGGTCGGCATGGGGATGCGTGAAAAAAGTCGCGTCCCATTTGCTGATATTGTGGCGCGCCAGCTGTTCTTTCACATCCGGCCCCATATCGACAAGGACGGAGGTCGTTCCGTCATCGATGAAGATCGAGGGAGTCGTGCGCTTGTTGCGCGGCTGTTTCGGGTCGCAAGCGCCCCAGCCGCCGCCGGCATAGGGAACGCCATATGCGGAGCCGCTGCCGAGCACAGTAATTTTCATGATGGTCACTCCGGAATATTAGGGGCGCGGGGGCTTTTGTTTCTTCGGCGCGGCTGCGGATGCCGCAGGTGCGGAATCGTTCGCGGGCACGCCAAAGCTGCGCTTCAGGTGTTTCGGCACGACGCCGTTGAGCAGCACTTCTTCGCGGAAGAAGCGGATGGATTCCTTTTGCGCTTCGTACTTCTCGGGGAATACGCCTTTCAGCACGTCGGTCGCGTAATCCAGCGCGTCGACCAGCTTGCGGTCGGTGACTTTCTGCGTGAACAGCTTTTCCAGCTTGTCTGCCGCATTCACCATTTCCTCGTCGCCATGCTTGCGCACGAAATTGACGATCTCGTTGCCCAGATAGACGGCGGAATAGCCGGTCGGGCGGTAATCGGTCAGCACCTGCAGGAATTCAATCGCCGAGGTCACGATCGCGTGGTTGTCGACCACCGTGCGCGACATCTGGCCGCGCTTGATGTGCTTGTGCGTGACATACAGGTTGATCATCATTTCCTGCATCATCAGTTCCATGCGGTCGGCAAGGTTGGCGCCGGAGGTGTGTTCCTTGATGAAGTCCTTGGCGACCTGCGGCAGCTCGGCCGGTTTCTGGCCGTATTGTTCCGTCCATTTATAGTCAGGATCGGTGCTGAAAATGCGCGGCTTGATCGAGGTGGGTTTTGTCGGGGGCTGGCCCTTCATCGCCATATAAAGGTCGAACTGGTAGGTCATGTTGTCGTGTTCCGCGCTCTGCGCGATGAACATGAAACCGATGCCGCCGTAGTTTTCGACCAGACGGTCATGGCAGACGGTGACGACGCGGCCCTTGGAGGCGAGGAATTCGGAAACAGCTTCGTAAACTTGGGGGAGTTTGTTGGGGTCGACGACGGTGAACAGGTCGATGTCGGAGTGGTGGTCGGCGTGGCCGCGGCCGATGGAGCCGCGCAGGTAGGCTTCTTCAAGGAGGCCCTTGTCGCGGAGCATTTCGAAACAGCCCTGCAGAAGGTCGGCCTGCGGCAGGTGTTCCTGCTGGGTGGCCTTCAGGTGGGTCTTCAGTTCCACATCCGGAGCGCCGTTTGTCTTGTCGGCGGTCTTGGCGGTGTCCCACGCGTGTTTCAATTTCATATGCTCGTCCCCGTACAGTTGGAAGCTATGGAAATATCTCTGCGCGGCTTGATTGTATATCTAATGAACATAAGACGGTCAATGGGGTACATAGAAACCATTGGTTACGTTGGGTTTTTAGAGATGGGCGTTTTCGTGACGGTTACAGAAATCGAGGACTTCTGCTCATTTCGAGCGATTCTCAAACTATGATATGATTGACATAATGATGATGAATTGCTAAAAACATCGAAAGTTAACGCTCAGCAGGGACGACACCATGACCAAGGCATTCAAGGCAGGCGACATTTTCGTGGCACATCCGGGTCTGGATGCAGACGAAGATTTTGCCCGTGGCGTGTTCCTGATCATCAAGGCGGGCGATGCCGGCACACTGGCGGTCAATATCGCGGGCGCCGAGATCATGGACGGCAAGGTCACCAAATCCGGCCCCATCGATGGCCGCGCGCTGCTGTACCTGCGCAAGACGGACGAGAACCAGGGTCTGGTCATCGGCAACACCGGCTATTCCGCCAGCCCCATCTATCCCGATGCGGAAGGCATGGCGCTGCTGGAGGATAAACCCGCCGATGCGCTGGCCCTGATGGGCTATGCAGGCTGGGGCAAGGGACAGCTGGCCAAGGAAGCGAAAGCGGGCGCATGGTTTGAATCGACCGCCAGCCTCGAAGACATCATCCGCCTGCCGCAGGCGGAGCGCTGGGACGCAGCAAGCAAGGGCGTCGATTTCAACGCACCCCAACAAAACGAAAAACCTGCCGCGGCCAAGAAAAAGCCGGGCAAGTCTTTCGATCTGTAATCTTCAAATCTGATTAGTTGACGCAGCCGCCGCGATCTTGCGTGTGCTCGGTCAATTCTGCTTTCGACACGAAACCGTCGCGGTCTTCATCGATCGTCTCGAACAGCGGCAGGTCTGCCTTGTCCGCAGCGCGCATTTCGCGGTAATTGATGCGGCCGTCGCGGTCGATATCGACCTGGCTGAATGTCTTGACGGACATGCTGCTGTCGCAGCCGCGGAGCCCGCCCATGTTGTTGCGGATATCCGGCATCTCGGCGGATGCGGAGACGGCATAGGCAAGAGCGATGGCAAAACCGGCGGGAATGAGAAGCGTGACGATTTTCATTTGCGTGTCTCCCTCATGTTCGATACGCAACCAACGGCGCTTCTTTCACCTGGTTCCTTGTCACAGTACCGTCACAAATCATTACAAAACTGAATATTTTCAAGCGGGAACGCCAAATCTTCATAGGTGTTAGGATCACGCACAGGCAAAGAAAATCAATGCCCGCCCGATTCTAAAGCAATAATTCCCGAGGAGGGGAAACATGACTGCCCAGAACCTTGCTACGAACGCATCCGTCAATCCCGTGATCGTCGAACAGGCGCTGAACGCGCGCGGCGACAATGACGCGGTGTCCGGCCTGCAGCTGATCCGCGCCGCGAAAAAGGGCGACGATGAAAAACTGCGCGGGCTGATCGCAGCGGGCGTTACTGTCGATGCAGAGGATGAAAATGGCTGGACGGCGCTCGCCTGGGCTGTGAAGAACCGCCATGCCGATATCGCGCGTGTTTTGATCGATGCGGGCGCGAATGCCGAACACGAATCTCGCAACGGCTGGACCCCCATGGGACTGGCTGTAAAGTCGGGAAGCCCCTCGATTATTGCCATCGCGATGGGCGGTCTGGACCGGAAAGTGATCGCTTTTCCGCGCTAATTGGCTGTTATCGTTGAATAATCACTTCGAATCCGATTGTCCTGTGCATAACTAGATTAATATGCGTATAATAGGACTTGTTCGAATTCACGTTGTGCATTGTTTACGGCCCTAAAGGCTTTCTCCAAGACATCGCTTTTGTTCGGATTGAGGAACCACGCAATGGTTGCAAGGTTTCGCTTCGCGCATTAAGCGCATCTAAAAATGGAGGCCAATATGGCACAAGGTACAGTTAAATGGTTTAACGCTCAAAAAGGCTTCGGCTTTATTCAGCCCGATGGCGGTGGAGCAGATGTGTTCGTTCACATTTCCGCTGTTGAAGCAGCTGGCATGCGCGGCCTCAACGAAGGCGACAAGATCACCTTCGACGTGGCGACCGAACGCGGCAAAGCTGCTGCGACGAACCTGAAAAAAGCAGCGTAAGCTTCTTTTGATTGATTCAAGGGATATCCCCGGCGCGCTATACCAGCCGCCGGGGATTCTCTTTTCAGAGATTTTTCTACTTGATTGATACGCCTCCCCCCGCGCGATTTCCGCGCAATACCATGCAGCCCTTTGCTTTTATAAAGAAAGGATCCAAGCCATGAACCGGGAGAATTTGTTCCACAAGAGCAAGGAACAGGACAACAACCCCATCGCGATCAATATCCGCCCGCTTGACCCGCAGGACGAACCGCCGACGGTGAAACCCAAGCCGGAGAAAAAAGATGGTCAGTAGCAGCAGCGACGTCAAACTGCAGGCGAATGGCGATGCGCGCCCGCTGTTTCAATGCGTATCGTTCCACATCGATGAAATTCCCGACGACGCCGACCGCAGCGACCCCGGCAAGCTCGCCATCGCGCTCGCCACCAAAATTTTCGACCTGCAGCCCAAAGATTTGAACCCCAAGCATACCGGCAAATATTACGGCCGCGGCAAATACGGCCATGTGTTCGAGGTACAGGTGATCTGGGACGTCGGCATCAACATTTCCGTGCGCAATCATCCCGCCGTACTGAATATTTTCGAATGAAGAAGGCAGCAGGCAAGCAGCTGCCCGGCATCATTCCCGCACAAGTCATCGCAGATATCGGCAGAGCCGCGTTCGGCGTGCAGTGGCAGCCGCAACTCGCCCGCGCGCTGAAGGTTCCCGACCAGTCCGTGCGCCGCTGGACCAACGACGGCGCCCCCGTCGATACCTTGGCCAAACTCCGCACGCTCCTCACCGACCGCGCCGAAGAAATCACCCGCATGGCGGACCAGCTCGACGCCTACGACGTCAAAGATTAAATCACCCTAATACCTTGTCATCCTGAGCGCAGCGAAAGATCCCCCTTGCGTGCCACAGACAAGGGAGATCCTTCGCGTACGCTCGGGATGACAAATTCGAAATGGTGTTATTAAAAGCAGGGCAGGGCGCTCACGCCTGCCAGACCGCATATCCCTGTTCGCGCAAACCGGCCGCCAGTTCAATCTCCAGCTCCGCCGCTGCTTCATACGGCATGGGGTTATAGCAGGCAAACAAATCCGGCCGCAGCTTCAGCCCGAATTTTTTCGCATAGCGGTTCGATTTATATCCGCGCTTGTGATTGGTAAACCGCATCTCCGGCGACATCCCCGTCGCCCCGACATAAAAACAGGGCTTCGACGGATCATGATCCGGATTAGCCGCCCTGAATTTCCTGTCCTTCAAAACCTTCGCATCCAGCTCGATCACATAAACATTATGATGCCAAGCCGCTTCCTCAGGATGCTGCTTGCGATGCTTCGCGGAGAAATATTGGTCGGCGGTGATGATAACATGTACTCCGATTACTATTTAAATTTACTATAAAAAGATTAATAGTTATTACCTTAAGCTTTACAAAATTTAGGAATTGAAATGATTGAAAAATTTACTTTAAGCGGAGTAGTTCATCCTCAAAGAGCATGTTTTGGTGTGGATAGCGAAATTCCGGATTCCATTACATGGAATAACGGTGAGCAATTTTACAAAATAAATTACTCATTTAAGGCATCCGTACTAACAGCAAGTTTGGAAATCGAAAACCGTACTGGTAACTATTGGGACATACGCAATCTTGTTAAATCAATTCTACAAAAACAGATTGATGCACGTGGATTTGATGTTAATAGAATTAATCAAACTAGCGTCTTGGGACTAGATTTAGAGATTGTATCTCTCGTAGCTCTCGATAAAGGAGAACACTTCGATTTTCTTGATATCGAACATATATTCGAAAAGGGAAAGGCTCCCCAACTTCCAGATAACTTTCGTGTTCACGCTATACAAAACGATTCTTTATCTTTAGCTCTGGCTTGTTTTCGAGAGGCTATACGGCAACCCGACGAAACTGCATATTTATATTACAGAGCAATTGAGGCTATAGCGTCGGAATTTCGCAAAGATAAAAGCCCTCAAGTTAAGTTAGGCAAGGCTGATTGGGATACTTTCAGGGACGCATTAAATTTGGATAGAGACACCATTGATAGGTATGAGGCTCAAGGTATTGTTCGCCACGGCAGAATGATTTTTCAAACGTGGGAAGAGCGCAAAGATCAGCTGCTCATAGCTTGGAATATAATTTATCGATTTGGAATGTATCTAGAAAATGGCCAAACAAAACTTTCACTGGAAGTTTATAAGCTATTTTAATGCGTTGTTATGCAAACCGCATCCCATTTGCCCCGCATCTAACCTCCCTATATACTAACCCCGCCTTACCCACTCACATTCATCCGCGTCGCTGATTTGACGGCGCGAAGGAGATTATTGATGGCTGCGCCGAAAGTGAAACCGGTCAACGATTTGCTGGCGGGGGCGAAGTTTGCGGCTGCGCCTGCGGTTAATAATGTCATGGATGTCGACAAGGTCTTCGGGCGCAAGACGGTGGCCGATATTAAAAAGGGTCTCGCGCAACAGGGATGCGAATTCGTCAAGGTCGGGTTCTTCGACGTTGACGGCATCATGCGCGGCAAATACATGAAGATCGAAAAATTCCTCTCGGCGCTGGATAACGGCTTCGGTTTCTGCGACGTGGTGGTGGGCTGGGATTCCAACGACCAGCTGTATGACAGTTCAAAATTCACCGGCTGGCACACGGCCTATCCCGATGCGACCTGCCGCATCGTCACGGAATCCGTGCGCGCGCTGCCGTTCGAGCCCAATATTCCGCTGTTCATCGCCGAGCTTGCCGACCGCGGCGAACAGGTCTGCCCGCGCGGGTTGCTGAAACGCGTGCTGGCGCGCGCGGCCGATATGGGTTACTCCGTCACCGGCGCGGTTGAATTCGAATTCTTCATGTTCAACGAAACCCCCGAAAGCGTGCGGGCGAAAAACTACCAAAACCTGCAGCCCATCACCCCCGGCAATTTCGGCTATTCGATGCTGCGGTCTTCCGTGCATGCAGATTTCTATCACGAGCTGCTGAACATGTGCCGCGACATGCGCATTCCGATTGAAGGCCTGCATACCGAAACCGGCCCCGGCGTGCTGGAGGCCGCGATCATGTATGACGAAGCGCTGGAAAGCGCGGACCGTGCCGCGCTATTCAAGACCTTCACCAAAGTCCTCGCGCAGAAACGCGGCTGGATGGCGGCGTTCATGGCGAAATGGAACAATAAAGTGCCCGGCCAGTCCGGCCATATCCACATTTCGCTGAAGGATAAAAAATCCGGCAAGCCTGTGTTCCATGATCCCAAGAAGCCGCATAAAATGTCCGACACCATGCGCCACTTCCTCGGCGGGCAGCAGGCGTTGATGCCGGAATTCCTGTCGATGATCGCCTGCACGGTCAATTCCTACAGCCGCCTTGTGCCCGGTTACTGGGCGCCGACGAATGCGACATGGGGCGTTGAAAACCGCACCACCGCGCTGCGCGTCATTCCGGGTTCGGACAAGGCGCAGCGGATCGAATACCGCATCGCCGCCGCCGACATCAATCCCTATATCGCGCTCGCCGCCGCCATCGGTTCGGGCCTGTGGGGTGTGGAGCACGAGATCGAGCCGACCAAGATCGTGGAGGGCAACGCGTACGAGCAAAAATTCCCCGAGAAAATGCAGCTGCCGCAAACCCTGACCGAAGCCGCCGGACGCCTGCGCCAGTCGAAAGCCGCGCATGAATTGTTCGGCGACGTCTTCGTCGAACACTACGCGCAATCCCGCGAATGGGAAGAACGCGAATTCCGCAAATACGTCACCGACTGGGAACTCCAGCGGTATTTCGAAATCATCTAACGGAGCCATTCACCATGGGACAGCCAATGAAAAAAGAAACCGCCACAATGCTGCAAACCGTTTCGCCCGTTGACGGCAGCGTGTTTGTCGAACGCGCCTTTCACGACTGGGCGCATGTCGATGCCGTGCTGACCAAGGCCAAGAAAGCGCAAAAAGAATGGCGCAAGGTGCCGCTGGCGAAGCGTCAGGAATACATGCTGAAATTCCTCGACCATATGGTGTCGAAGGCCGCCGATATCGGCAAAGAGATTACATGGCAGATGGGCCGCCCGATCAGCCAGACCCCCGGCGAAATCCTGCGCGGCTTTTCGGAGCGCGTGAAATACGCAGTCGAGCTTGCCCCGCGCGCGCTTGCCGATATCGTGCCGCATGACGTGCGCGACGGCTTCAAGCGTTTCATCCGCCGCGAACCGCTGGGCGTTGTCGCCGTGATCGCGCCGTGGAATTACCCGTACCTGACCGCCGTGAACGCGATTGTGCCCGCGCTGCTGTCCGGCAACGTGGTCGTGCTGAAACATTCTTTCCAGACCCCGTTGGTCGGCGACCGTTTTGCTGAAGGCTTCAAGGCCGCCGGCCTGCCCGATGGTGTGTTCCAGCATCTTGACCTGTCCGATGCCGATACGCAAAAACTGGCCGAAGACAAACGCGTCGATTTCGTCAACTTTACGGGCTCCGTGCGCGTCGGCCATATCGTGCAGCAGGCGGTCAGCAACCGTTTCGTCGTCGCCGGCCTTGAACTGGGCGGCAAAGACCCTGCCTATGTGCGCGAAGATGCCGACTTGGGCTCCGCGGTCGAAAACCTTGTCGATGGTGCGTTCTTCAACTCCGGCCAATGCTGCTGCGGCATCGAACGCATTTATGTGCATGAAAAACTCTACGATAAATTCGTGGAAGATTTCGTTGCGCTGACCAAGACCTATAAACTCGGCAACCCGACAGACCCCGCCACCAACCTCGGCCCCATGGTGCGCACCGCACAGGCCGATTTCGTGCGCGGGCAGATCGAAGACGCCGTGAAAAAAGGCGCGAAGGCGCTGGTCGATGAAAGCCTGTTCCCCGCCAGCAAAAAAGGCACGCCGTATCTTGCGCCGCAAGTATTGGTGAATGTCGATCACAGCATGGGCGTGATGATGGAAGAAAGCTTCGGCCCCGTCGTCGGTATCATGAAAGTATCGGGCGACGCGGAAGCCATCAAGATGATGAACGACAGCCCCTATGGCCTGACCGTTTCCATCTGGACGAAAGACGCCGATGCCGCCGAAAAACTGGGCGAAGACCTTGAAACCGGCACCGTGTTCCTGAACCGCTGCGATTACGTCGATCCGGGCCTGCCCTGGACGGGCGTGAAAGACACCGGCCGTGGCGCGTCGATGTCGGTGATCGGTTTCGAAAACCTGACCCGCCCGAAAAGCTTTCATTTGAAAAAGGCGTAACAATGACCGCTTTGCCCGCCGCGAATGCCCGCAGCAAAATCTCGCAAAAAGCTTCGCGGTTTTCTGAATCCGTGATCCGCGAAATGTCGCGGCTCGCGGTGCGGCACAAGGCGATCAACCTTGCGCAAGGCTTCCCCGATTTCGCCGCGCCGCAGGAATTGAAAGATGCGGCGTCGCGCGCGGTGCAGGAAGACGTCAACCAATACGCGATCACCTGGGGCGACAAGATGTTCCGTGACGCGCTGGCGGACAAGACCAAAAAAACGCTGGGGATGGAGATCGACCCCGAAACGCAGATCACCGTCACCTGCGGCGCGACCGAGGCGATGGTGGCGGCGATGCTGGCGACTGTCGATCCCGGCGACGAAGTTATCGTGTTCGAACCCTATTACGAGAATTACGGGCCGGATGCGATTTTGGCGGGCGCGATCCCGAAATTCGTGACGCTGAAACCGCCGCACTGGAATTTCGACCCCGATGAATTGAAAAAGGCCTTCACGAATAAAACCAAGGCCATCATCATCAACACCCCCAACAACCCGACCGGCAAGGTGTTCAACCGCGAAGAACTGACGCTGATCGCCGAACTCTGCCAGAAATGGGATGTGCTGGCCTTCACCGACGAGATTTACGAGCATATTTTATATGACGGCGCGGAACATATCGCGCTCGCGACGCTGCCCGGCATGGCCGACCGCACGGTCACCATCAACGGGTTATCAAAAACCTACAGCGTCACCGGCTGGCGCATCGGCACGATGATCGCATCGCCGGAACTGACCGGCGCGATCCGCAAGGTGCATGACTTCCTGACTGTCGGCGCGGCTGCGCCGCTGCAGCGGGCAGGGGCGACGGCGCTGCGATTCCCCGACAGCTACTATGACACGCTCGGCGCGCTCTACACCGAACGCCGCACGATGTTGATGGACATCCTCACCGCTGCCGGAATCCCGTTCCATGTGCCGAAGGGCGCGTATTACATCCTCGCGGATATTTCCAAATTCGGGTTTGACAGCGATATCGCGTTCACGCGCTTCCTGATCGAAACGGTCGGCGTCGCCTGCGTGCCGGGGTCGAGCTTTTTCAGCCGCCCCGAACTCGGCCACAACTATGTGCGCTTCTGCTTCTGCAAGAAGCCCGAAACATTGCAGGCTGCGGCGGAACGCCTCGGCCTGCTTGAACATCACCTCAAAAATCGCAAAGGTTAAGTCATGACGAAAAACATCACCGGCACCTGGAATTATCCCACCCGCATCCTGTTCGGCCCGGGCCGCATCAAGGAACTGCCGGAAAGCGCGAAAAAATTCGGCATGAAAAAACCGCTGCTGATCACCGATGCGGGGTTGAAGGAACATGAAATCGTGAAGAACACGATTGCGCTGCTGAAAGCGGCGGGCCTTGAAGCCGCCGTGTTCGCGGACATCAAGCCGAACCCGTCCGGCAAAAACGTCGATGACGGCGTGAAGGCGTATAAGGACGGCGGGCATGACGGCGTGATCGCCTTCGGCGGCGGCTCCGGCCTTGATGCCGCGAAGGCCATCGCGCTGATGGTCGGCCAGACGCGCCCGCTGTGGGATTTCGTGGATGAAGGCGACAATTACCTGCGCGTGATCGAGGCGGGCATGGCCCCCCTGATCGCTGTACCGACGACATCGGGCACCGGTTCGGAAGTCGGCCGTTGTTCGGTTGTCGTGCATGAAGAAAGCCACGAGAAAAAACTGATTTTCCACCCGAAGATCATGCCCGCGCTGGTCATCGCCGATCCCGAACTCACCATTGGCCTGCCGCCGCATATCACGGCTGCAACTGGCATGGATGCGTTCGTGCATTGCTTCGAAGCGTTCTGCGCCCCCGGTTTCCATCCGCAGGCGGATGGCATCGCGCTGGAGGGCATGAAGCTGGTCGCCGAATACCTGCCGCGCGCGTACAAGGACGGCAAGGATATCGAGGCGCGCGCAAATATGATGATCGCCGCCACCATGGGCGCGGCTGCATTCCAGAAGGGTCTTGGCGGCGTTCATGCGCTCGCCCATCCGCTCGGCGGCAACTACGACAAGCCGCATGGATTGCTGAACGCTATCCTGCTGCCCTATGTCGTGCTGCGTAACCGCCCCGCGCTGGGCGAGAAAATGGATCATCTGTCGCGCGTGCTGAACCTTGCGGACAAAGGCTATAACGCCAGCGGTTTCGACGCCGTGATGAAATGGATGCTCGATTTCCGCAAACTCCTCGGCGTTCCGAACACCCTCGCCGAAATCGGCGTGCCTTCCGAGCGCATCAAGGAAATCGGCCAGCTCGCCACGCAAGACCCCTCGGCAGGCGGCAACCCGATCCCGCTGACGGCGGCGGATTACGCGGAGATTTTTGCGAATGCGTTGAAGGGGGATTTGGCAGAGAAGAAGCAGGCCGCTTGAATATCCCAATAAATAAAACATTTGGGTTGATTTGCGTATGCATCTTCAAAGTCCTGTATTATGCGTTCTGTATATTAGGGGTTTTATTTCCATTAATTTTGGCTGTTCTGATCTTGCCTAATGCCACGAGTCATTTGTCTCAACTTGGGAACGAATTTAGTTGGCGGCCACAAACGTTATTATATGCTTCTTACGCATGCGCTTTTATAAATCTTTGTTCTTTTGTCTGGCACTTTTTAATTAAGCGTCGCCGTAGCGACATAATGAAAAACGGAATTTATTTTTCGTGGATATTCTTCACTAATGTGGGACTGACTTGTTGGATGTTGGCCGTTAGTTGGCAATTAGCCTTCAACTATCACGGAAAAATGGGAAACTGAATAAAATGAAAAAATACATCTCCCTCATCCTCCTCATCCTCGCCTTCGAAGTTATCTCGGGCGGGATCGGGCATTACAACATGAATAGCGTGAAGGATTGGTATGCGCATCTGAACAAGCCGTCATTCTCGCCGCCGAACTGGGTGTTTCCGGTGGTGTGGTCGACGCTCTATGCAATGATCGCGACGGCGGGATGGTTTATCTGGCGCATGCCGCAGACTGCGGAGCGCAAGAAACTGAAAATACTGTTCGCGTCATACATGGCGCTCAGCTGGGGATGGAGTTTCGTGTTTTTTACGGCAAAAGCCATGCTCGCGGGGTTGTACTGGATCCTCGCCTATGACCTTGTCGCCGTACTGCTGATCATGAATGCGTGGAAATCGAAGCGCATCGTTGCGTACCTGATGCTGCCCCCACTGGCCTGGACGTTGTTTGCGGCATATTTGAATTACGCCTATTGGGATATTAACCCGCAGGTCGAGCCTGTCACGCCGGTCATTGTCTATTAAATCACCAACGCCGCCATATGCGCTGGCATCTCGGCCTCGACCGTGATGGGGGGCTTGTCCTGATAGAGGGGCAGGGTGATGCTGCGGGCATGCAGGTTCAACGTCGGGAATTCGCCCTGCGGCGGGCGCGTGTCGGAACCTGTGTACAGCCAGTCGCCCTTGATGGGGAAGCCCAGCGATTTCAAATGGACGCGCAGCTGGTGCGTGCGGCCTGTGCGCGGATACAGCTCCACCCATGTCAGGTTGCCGGGCAGGTGCTTCAGCACTTTGTAATCCGTCACGGCTTCCTGCGCATCGGGATCGTGCTTGGGCGCGGGCTGCATCGTCCAGCCTTTGGGCGCTTTGACTTTTTTGAGGGCGACGTCGATGGTGCCGCTTTCCTCCGTCATTTTTCCGGTCACGATCGCCCAGTAGGTTTTCTGGATGCGCCCTGTCTCGAATAACTTGCCGAGCTTGCGCAGCGCGCGCTCGTTCCGCCCCAGCACAAGGCAGCCGCTGGTGTCGCGGTCGAGGCGATGGCCCAGATGCGGCATTTCCTTGTAATCGTATTTCAATTCGATGAAATAATCCTCGAGGCTCGCGCCGCCGTTCGGCCCTGCGTGGACGGGAATGCCGGGCGGCTTGTTCAGCACGATGATCAGTTGGTCCTTGAACAGGACATGGTCGCGGATGTTCTTCATGCCGACATCATACGCGCCTTGCCTATGGTCAAGCCAGCATTTTTGGGGCAAAATGCGGGCATGAAAACATTCATTCTTTCCCTGCTTTTCGCCGCAAGTTTTGCGACTGCCGCGCTGGCAACCGAATTCTCCGTGCTGCCCTATCCCCGCAACGGCGGGGCGGCGACCATGGAGGACTGGGTTGCGACGATGCAGGACCTGAAAGACGTCAACGCCGCGACCGTCGTCATCACCAAGACCTGGGCCGACCTTGAACCCGGCAGCCGCATTTATGGCGACATGCACCAGCTGGCGAAGGATTTCAACGATAACGCAGCCGCCGGCCGCGCGGTATTTTTCGGCTTCCAGCCCATCAACACCGTCAAGCGCGAACTGCCGCGCGACCTTGCCAAGCTGGCATGGGACGATCCCGCCATGATCGCGCGGTTTCAGGAATTTATGGACCACATGATGCTGGAGGGGGCGAAGCCGCCGAAATACATTTCACTCGCCAATGAAGCCGATGTGTATTTCGAGAAAAATCCGAAAGAACTTGAATCCTTCCTGAAATTCTACGAAGCGGCGCAGGCGATCATCAAGCGCAACGCATGGCCGGAAACGCGCATCGGCATTACTGTCACCTTTGACGGTCTGATGAAGGGCCGCACCAAGATCGTACAGAAATTGTTGCAGGCGAGCGAGATTGCAATCTTTACCTATTACCCCGTCATCGACCTGAAACTGCTGCCCATCGAGGACATCAACAGCCATATGGACATGATGGTTGCGGCGGCGGGCGAGAAAGATATCTATTTTCAGGAAGCGGGATTCCCGTCGAGCGAGGGCCTCGGCTCATCCGAAGCGCGGCAGGCGAAATTTTTTGACACCTTCATCAGCGCCGCGCGTAGCCGCGATCAGGTGAAAATGGCAAGCCTGTTCATGCTGCATGATTTCACGGAGGAGCATTGCGACATGTTCACCGGCTATTACGGTTTCGGCAAGGCGCCGAAGGAACTGAAACGCAAATTCCGCGATTTCATCTGCACCCTCGGGTTGAAAACATCGGATGGCAAGGAAAAGCAGGCGTGGAAGACCGTGCTGGCTAACCTGAAGTAAGATTACGCTTTGGGATGGCCGTTGAGGAAAGGGGCGGTGCCCTTGGGCATCGGCTTGTCGCGCAGCACTTCGCCGATGAAATCGTAATCGGCAAGTTTGGCGGCGCGTTCTGCGATTTTGGGCGGCAGGGTTTTTGCGGCCTCTTCATTGAATTCTTCGGCCAAACCCTCGGGTGCCGCGATTTTCTTTTCAAGGATCGCCTTCAAAACCGTCGAGGTCCATTTGAAGGTATCGGGGAACGGCGTCGTCAGCACGACATTGGTCAGCTCGCCCAGCGGCGTCTTGCCGTGCAGTTTTTCAAAGCTTTCAAACAAATGCTGCGCCTCGCCGGTATTCGGCGTGTAATGCGCGGCGAAGGCACCGGCGAGCGAAATCGCCTGTTGCGGGTCGACTCCCGCAGCGGCAAGGCGCAGTTGCGACTCATCCACTTTTTCAACCGTGGGTCCGGAAAAATTGATCATGCCGCCGGTGTTGTACAGCGCGTGGCGGGTGCGGAACAGCATCAGCTGTTCGGCAAGCACAGGGTCCGGCCCGTTGCGCTGCAGATTGCGGATCAGGGCAAAGGCATCGGCCGCATTCTCCGCCACCAGACGGTCGCGGCTGCCAGCTTCCGGCACAATCGCATGGCCGGTTTCATGGTCGAAAATAAACTGGAGTTCCTGGGCGGTGGTCACTGCGCCCTGGAAAAAGCGCGGCCTGTCTTCGGCGGTATAGATGAACACGATCGAGTTGCCTTGATCGTCTGTCTGGCAGTAGGAGGTTTTTTGCGCCACGCAATGCGCGTAAATCGGCCGCAGCGTTTCCTTGCCCTGATCGCTTTTCATCAGTTTGATCAGTTCCTCCACGACTTGCGGGTCGGGATGCGGGATGTTGCCGGTCGACACATCGACGAAATAAACGCTTCCTATGCGATCTGGATAGGCGTCGTAAAATTCGGATACGGCGGTTTCGAAGTCGAAGCCGGGGGAGCCCGGTTGGCGGGCGGCCTTGGCGAAATCGGCGGCAGGGGCATCATCGGCCATAAAGGGTCCTTGTAGTGTCCAGTATACATAACCTTTCGAAGGCGGTCGAAGGGTATTCGAAAGCTGCCGCTAACCCCCTCAATAGGCTGATGATTAATGTCGCACAGAAAAAAGGCCGGATCAATGATCCGGCCTTTTTCAATTTATCACGCGAAAGATCAGGGCGTCGGGCAACCGACGGTCATGCCTTTCAGGATGGTCGAGGTGTCGAATTTGACATGCTGGAGCGCGCGGCCTGCACCGCCCCATTCGCGGACGAACATGGCAGCGCGTGCGCCCTTCATGTCCTGCATGGCGCCGAGTGCCGAAGCCTTGTCGGCGGCAACGCCGCCGAGGCCGTGGTATTGCATGTAGAGCAGGTCGACTTTGGCCTGCATGTTGCCGGACTCTGCCGCTTGCTTGAACAGCTCGACTGCGACCGAAGGATCTTTCGGAACGCCGTCCATGCCGTTGAAGGCGAAGAAGGCGAGGTCTTTTGCGCCCTGCGCCGCGACATGTGCGTTGGTCGATGCCGAACGGGAGATGGCATCGGTCACGCGCGCCGAAACGTCATGGCCGTCGATCAATGCGGCAAATTGTTCGGTCGGGGACAGGCAGATCGGAGCAGCCACAATCGTTTCAACCGGCGGGATGACGGCGGTATCAACGGGCGGCAAAACCGCAGTATCAACGGGGGGGACAATCGCAGTATCAATCGGGGCAACAACCACGGTATCAACCGGCGGTGCGACAACCGTTTCCACAACCGGCGGCACTACCACGGGCGGCACAGCGGGAACATCGGGGCCAAAGCCAAGCCAGCCCTGAATGGTGCCCGATTGCAGGCCGAGGAACAGCGCGGAGCCGGCGATGGCGAAAGTTGTGCTGAGGCCGAACACTTTCAGGTTCTTTTTCGACAGCAGCTGCTTGCCATGCGTGAGGGAGAAATACGCGGGCAGTTCGACGCCGGTCTTTTTCAGCTTGCGGCGCTCGAGCGCGTCGTGGAGGAGGGTGGAGCCGATACCGACGGCAACGCCGGAACCGATGATGGTCGCCCATGCAGGCGCGCCCGCGATGGTCATGCCGACAACAGCGGCGGTTTTGGCAACGGCGGAAACGGCGGCACCCATGGCCATGCCGGACACGACGTTGAATGCGCCCTTCAGGAAACCGCGCAGGCGGCTTTTGGGGGCGGCGGCGGTGGCAGCGGGGGCTGCTTCTTCCGTATTGTCGTTCACAGGCTCGACCACCGCAGGGGCGGGGGAAGCCGGAACAGCGGGAGCCGCGGGCGAAGCGCCCACGATTTCGTCATTGGCAGTAATATTGGCAGCAATGTCATCAATAGCTGGTTCAACCTGCGCAGGTTTTTTTTCAGGTTCAGACATCTGGTATCTCCGTCGGATGGGGGTCTTAACCCGCTTGAAAAGGGGCGGGCGCCCGATTAACATAAAATATCTTATCGTTGTTGAGACTACACACCACAGCGGCTCGGAGTCTGTCAAGCAAACGGGGGAAATTTTTTAAAAAATAGAACGGGTTAGGTATTTAGATACCGAAACCGTCGCACATCTCGTTATATCCCGTCCGTGCGGCGCGCTCGGTCAGGATACGCTGGCATTGCTGCAAACGGCTGCTGGCCGCATGGGTCAGGGTAAAGGGCAGGACGCCGTGGGCGATGAGCAGGATGCTGACGACCATTAACCGGCGCGCCATATCGGCGGTGAACAGGAAATGCTGCCAATAGCTTTCACCCGCTTCGCGCGGATGATCGGTAAAGGCGCCGCGCAGGGTGCGGGCGAGCGTCTTGTTCATGTCGTTCGGGGTCGTTTCCATGACTGAATAACTAACGCATTATGAGAAGTAATGCAAGCGCGTCATGCCGTCACGATTTCTGTTCCATCTTCACAGGTTTTTCATGATGATGGGGCACAATCCAGTTCTCAGATTCTATATTTTCACGGGTATCCCCATGCGCCATTTCCTGTTCGCCCTCGCTCTTGTCTTCATGATGGGGGGTGTGGCGCATGCCGCGTTTGACAGCACCACGGCAGCAGCCGAAAAAGACCTGCGCATCATCCGCGTCACGCCGACCGGCGAAGACGTGGCATCCGACCGCCAGATCGTCTTCACCTTCAACCGCCCCGTCGTGCCGCTGGGCCAGATGGAACGCACCAAGGAAGAAATTCCCGTCACCATTTCGCCCGAGGTCGATTGTGAATGGCGCTGGATCAACCCGTCGTCGCTGGCCTGCCAGCTGACGGAAAAATCGGCGCTGGAACAATCCACCGCCTACAACATCGAAATGAAACCCGGTATCAAGGCCGAAGACGGCACGCAGCTGGCCGAAGCGTACAAAGACAAGTTCATCACCAAACGCGCCGATGTGGAATACAACTGGTTCCGCACGTGGAAATCGCCCGGCATGCCGGTCGTGCGCCTGACGTTCAACCAGCCTGTCACGAAATCATCCGTGCAGAAATTCATCAAGCTGAATGACGGCAAGGCGGATTTTGTGCTGGATGTCAGCAAAGACCCCGACGACAACGAAACGCCGCGCTTCGTGCCCTTCGGCAAAGGCTGGCTCGATTTCGGCAAGCAGCCGGTGCGTAAAAGCGACGACCAGCTGACCGAGAAGAACGGCGAGGAAGCGCGACGCATCTGGGTCGTGCAGCCGCAGACAGAACTGCCGCTCGATACCACCATCACGATGAAGCTGCTGCCCGGCCTTGTTTCCGGTTTGGGGCCGGAGCCCAGCATCGCGCAGCGCGATGTGGTCAGCTTTGACACCTATCCCGAACTTTCCGTCATCGGCCTGCGCTGCGTCGACAATAATGACCAGCAGATCACCATCGATCCCGACAAGGCGAATGCCGCCAACCAGCTTTGCAACCCGATGGCGCCTGTCTACCTGATGTTCAGCGCGCCCGTGCAACGCTCGCAGATGCGCGACAACCTCGCCTTTACGCCCGCGCTGGGCGCGGATGCGCAGAAAGACGAAATCTGGGGCGACCTGTCGTATGAATATTCGCGCCTGAACAGCGCGCATGTGAAGGGCCGCAGCTATGACCAGAACCTGCCCTATGGCCTGAAGGCCGCGCAGAAATACCAGATCAGCGTGAAGGAACCCGTGCGCGGCATGTGGGACGGTTTCACCTATTGGGTGGAATCCCTGTGGGAAGACCTGCCCGAAACTGCCCTTGCGGATGAATTTGCGCGCAAGCTGCAAAAGCCCTTCACCATCAATTTCGAAACCGACCACCGCAAGCCCAACTTCGAGCTGGAATACCATGACGCGGTGCTGGAAAAAGGCGTCGACAGCGAAGTGCCGCTCTACGTCAACAACCTTGAAAAAATGCTCTACCGTTTCCGCAGCGTGACGGCAACCGGCACCGCGACTGATAAATTGACGGAAGAAGCGCTGGAAAACGTGCAGGACGTGCAATACCTGCGCCCGTTCGGTGCGCGCAAGGCGCTGGACGGCAAAACAGGCGCGGTCTACGGCCATCTTGATACCGTGCCCTATGTCAACAAGGGCAGCGAGAGTGCCTACCGTTTGTTTGCGGTTGTGACGCCGTGGCAGATGCATGTGAAAATCGGCCACTTCTCCAGCATAGTCTGGGTGACTGATATGACGACCGGCGAACCGGTCAAGAACGCGAAAGTGACTGTATATAAAGACAGCCTCAGCTCGCTCTCTGCGCCTTCGGACGTTCTGGCGACCGCCACCACGGATGACGGCGGTATCGCGGAATTTGCGGGGACGGAAAAAATCGACCCGCAACTCGAACTCAACAAAGGCTGGGAAGACAGCTCCCCCAAAATTTTCGTCCGCGTCGACAAAGACGGCGAGATGGGCCTGATGCCGCTGAACAATGATTTCGTGATCGACACATGGCGCGCGTCGAACGAAAGCATTTCGCAATCGGTGCGCCGCAAATACGGCCACATGAAATCATGGGGCACGACCGCGCAGGGCATTTACCGCGCGGGCGACACCATCCAGTACAAATTCTATGTCCGCAACCAGGACAACCGCACGCTGACGCAGGCGGAGACGGAAGGCTATAAACTGGAAATCGTCGACCCGATGGACAACGTCGCGTCGACCGTCGAAACGCTGAAGCTCAGCGAATTCGGCGCGTATTCCGGTGAATTCACGGTGGGCAAGGAAGCGCCCGTCGGCTGGTACAAATTCCGCCTCACCGCGAAATTCAAGGACAGCTCGACCTCGGAGGAAGAGGAATACAACGAGGAATCCGGCGAATACCAGACCGGCAGCACCTGGTACCCCTTGCGCGTGCTGGTCAGCGATTTCACGCCGGTGCCGTTCCGCGTCACCAGCCAGCTGAACGGCGACCTGTTCAAGACCGATCAGGAGATTGAATCGCAATCGTCGGCGCAGCTGCATTCCGGCGGCCCGTATCCCGATGCGTCGGTGCGCACCACCGCCATCCTGACCGAGCGCGCCTTCAGTTCCAAACACCCGAAAGCGCAGGGCTTCACCTTCACCACGCCCGATTACGAAACGCATAGCAGCGTGCAGGTCTACCAGAAGGTGGAAACCAACGGCGCGAAAGGCGACCTGACAGCCAAATTCAAGATCGCCAAGCAGGAATTCGCCTATGGCCGCCTGATGGTGGAATCTGCGGTCGAGGATGATCGCGGCAAATACGTCGCGTCTGAATCCGGCGCGGATTACGTGGGCGTTGACCGTTTCGTCGGCATGAAATCGACGGCATGGGCCTACGACGCCAAAAAACCGATGGCGTTGAAATACATCGTGACTGATGAAAAAGGCACCCCCGTCGGCGATACCAAGGTTGCGATCACGATTGAAAAAATCGAAACCACCGCCGTGCGTGTGCAGGGGGCGGGTAACGCATACCTGACCAACTACTCCAGCGCATGGAAAAAGGTCGGCGACTGTGCCGGCACGGCCGAAAGCGACGAAGCCGATTGCAGCTTCACGCCCGACAGCGCCGGTTCGTTCCGCGCCATCGCGAAAATCACCGACACCAAGGGCGCGGAGCATTCCTCCGGCGTTTCGTTCTGGGTGACCGGCAGCGATTACGTGATGTGGGATAACCAGAGCGACACCCTGCTGCCCATCATCCCGGAAAAAACGGAATACCGCGTGGGCGACAAGGCGCGTTACCTCGTGAAAAACCCGTTCCCCGGCGCAACCGCGCTGGTGACGATCGAGCGTTACGGCGTCTTGCATAAATTCACGACCAAACTGGAAGGATCGACCCCCGTCATCGAATTCGAGGTCAAACCCGATTTCCTGCCCGGATTCTATCTGTCGGTCATCGTGACTTCCCCCCGCGTTGACAAACCGCTGGATAAGGACGGCGTTGACCTTGGCAAGCCGACCTTCCGCATGGGCTATGTCACCGTTCCGGTGAAAGACCCGTACAAGGAAATGACCGTCACGGCGAAACCCGCCGCCGATGTGTATCGCCCGCGCGACAAGATTGCCGTCGATATCCATGCCGAACCCCGCATGAAAGGCCGCGATGAACCGATCGAACTCGCGGTTGCCGTGCTGGATGAAGCGGTGTTCGACCTTGTCACCGGAGGTCTCTCCAATTTCGACCCGTATAACGGTTTTTACAAACTCGACGGGCTGGATTTGAAAAACTACAGCCTGCTCACCCGCCTGATTGGCCGCCAGAAGTTCGAGAAAAAAGGCGCGAACCAGGGCGGCGACGGCGGGTCTGACCTGAAAATGCGCGACCTGTTCAAATTCGTCGCTTACTGGAACCCGTCGATCAAGGCGGATAAATCCGGCAATGCGAAGATCGAATTCGAAGCGCCCGACAACCTGACAGGCTGGCGCGTGCTGGTGCTGGCGGTGACGCCGACCGACCGTCTCGGCCTCGGCGAGGGCAATTTTAAAGTCAACCGCCCGACCGAAGTGCGTCCCGTGATGCCGAACCAGGTGACGGAGGGTGACACCTTCAAGGCCGGTTTCAGCGTCATGAACCGCACCGACAAACCCCGCACGCTGACCGTCGATATCAAGGCATCCGGCACGATCAACACCAAAGATACGCCCGACAGTCACAGCGAAACCGTGACGGTCGAACCGTATAAGCGCGTCACCGTCTTCCTGCCCGTGAAAGTGGGCAAGGTGCCGGAAACCCGCGACCTGCCCAAGGGCGAGATCAAGTTCGAGGCGAAGGCCTATGACTTGCTCGATGGCGACGGCATGGTCATGAATCTTCCGGTTGGCAAGTTCCGCTCGCTCGAAACTGCCGCCGATTACGGCACGACGATGCAGGACACCGCGACAACCAGCATCGCCTTCCCGAAAAATATCTTCCCCGATATCGGCAGCGTCAGCGTCGTGCTGTCGCCGACCGTCATCGGCGCGGTGGAGGGGGCGTTCCGTTACATGCGCGATTACCCCTATATCTGCTGGGAACAGATTTTGACGAAAGGCGTGATGGCTGCGAACTACCTGAACCTGAAGCAGTACATCCCCGAAAGCTTCGTCTGGCCCGATGCGGATAAAATCCCGCAGGCGGCGCTCGATGCCGCTGCCAGCTTTCAGGCGCCGAATGGCGGGATGACTTACTTTGTCGCGCGCGACGAATATGTCGATCCGTATCTCAGCGCCTATACCGCGATTGCCTTCAACTGGATGAACCATGCGGGCATGAAAGTGCCGCAAGCGGTTCAGGGCAAGCTGCATGATTACCTGCTGAACCTGCTGCGTAACAACACCATGCCGACTTTCTATGACGAAGGCATGAGCAGCACAATCCGGGCGGTAGCTTTGGCCGCGCTCGCCGAGCATGGCAAGGTCAGCCGTGAAGACCTCGACCGTTACAAACCCCACCTGAAACAGATGAGCCTGTTCGGAAAAACCCATTTCCTGATGGCGACCCTGCGCGTGAAGGGGGCGATCCATATGGCGAAGGATGTGGCGAACGATATTATTTCCCATTCCAACCAGACGGGCGGCAAGTTCATCTTCAACGAGGCGCTGGACGACAGCTATTCCCGCATCCTCGCCAGCCCTTTGCGCGAAAACTGCGCGATACTGGGCGCGATGGTCGAATATGGCGAGAAGAAGGAAGGGGAGAGCCTTGTCGGCGATATTCCCTTTAAACTTGTCCGCACCATCACCCAGACGCGCAAAAACCGCGACCATTGGGAAAACACGCAAGAGAACATGTTCTGCATGAACGCGCTGGTCGAATACAGCCGCGTCTATGAAAACGTGAAGCCTGATATGAAAGTCACGGCAAGCCTGAACGGCACCGAATTCGGCCGCGCCGAATTCACCGACCTGCGCGACCCGCAGGTCGTGGCCGACCGCCCCATCACGGAAGCCGATGTGGGCACCAAGGCAAGCGTGGATATCGAACGCAAAGGCGATGGCAGGCTTTATTACGCCACGCGCCTGCGCTACGCCCCGCGCTCCGACTTCAGCAAGCCTGTGAACAGCGGCATCGAACTCCACCGCGAATATAGCGTGGAGCGTGATAGCAAATGGGTAATGCTGAAAACTCAAGATCAGATCAAGCGCGGCGAACTGGTCCGCGTTGACCTGTTCCTGTCGCTACCTGCGGCCCGTAACTTTGTGGCGGTCAATGACCCGCTGCCGGGCGGCCTTGAAACCGTCAACCGTGACCTGAACACCGCGTCCAAAGTAGATGCGGACAAGGGCGAATACACGGCGGCAGATGGTTCATGGTTCTTCAAATTCAGCGATTGGGAAGGATATAACGTCTCCCGCTGGAGCTTCTACCATCAGGAAATGCGCCATGACAGCGTGCGTTTCTATTCCGACTACCTGCCCCCCGGCAATTATCACCTGAGCTATACCGCGCAGGCGATCGCCGAGGGCAAGTTCACCGTCATGCCGACACTCGCCGAGGAAATGTATGATCCCGACGTGTATGGCAAGGATGTGACGGGCGAGCTGACCGTGGCGGCGAAGGCCGATGCCAAAGATGATGCGAAGCCGGAAGAGAAGAAGGAATAGCCTTGCGCCGCTTCCTGAAATACGGCGCGATATCCGGGGTTGCCGGGGCGGGGCTGTTGGCCCTCGCCACCTATGCCGCTATCACGCCTGTGAAAACCTCGCTGCACGCCCTGCGATCGGATGCGCAGACGTTGCAGGTGACGGACAGGGCGGGGCAGCCGCTGACGATTTCGTACCAGAACCGCTGGAACGTCTACGACAACCTGCCGCTTTATAAAATGCCCGAACTGTTGCGACAGGCGTTTATCGTGTCGGAAGACAAGCGGTTTTTCGAACATGCCGGCGTCGACTGGCGCGCGCGTGCCAGCGCGGCGATGCAGAACGTGAAAACGGGGCAGGTGGTGCGCGGCGCATCGACTATCACCGAACAGGTCGTGCGCATGATCAACCCGCGCCCCCGCACATTGTGGGGGAAATGGGTGGAGGGCTGGGAAGCCGCGCTGCTGGAGCGTAACACCGCCAAGGTCGATATCCTTGAATTCTATCTCAATCAGGTTCCCTATGCCGCCAACCGCCGCGGCGTCGCGCAGGCCGCGCGGTATTATTTCGACCGCGACCTGTCGACACTGACGCCGCGTGAAACGCTGGCGCTTGCCGTGCTGGCCCGCGCGCCGTCATCTTATGACCTATATAAAGACGCAACGAAGATCGATGGCCCCGTCAGCCGCCTTGCCTCGGCATTGCAGGAACGCGGATTTCTGAATGCCGATGAAGCGGCGCAGGTGACGGCGGATACCTTCACGCTTCTCAAACCCGCCGAGCCTGTTAACGCCAGCCATTTCGCACAATATGTCCGCAGCCATTCAAACGCTGCGGGCGCTGCGCTCCATTCCACGCTGGATGCGCATCTGCAGCAAACCGTGCAGAAAATTGTGGATGACCGCGTGCGCACGCTGGATCGCCGCAACCTGCATAATGCTGCCGTGGTGGTGGCTGACCATACGACGGGCGAAATTCTGGCATGGGTGGTGGCGGGCGCGAATGATGCTACATCGCCCACGCGCCAGATTGACGCCGTAACCGTGCCGCGCCAGCCGGGTTCGGCGCAGAAACCGCTGCTCTACGGCCTTGCGCTCGACAATGGCTGGAACCCGGCCACGATTATCGAAGACGCGCCGCTTGCCGAGGCGATTGGCACCGGCCTCCATAACTTCAAGAATTACAGCAACACCTATTACGGACGCATCACGTTGCGCGAGGCACTCGGCAATTCGCTGAACATTCCCGCGCTGAAAACCGTCAATTATGTGGGCAAGCAGAAATACCTGACCACGCTGCACCGCCTTGGCTTCGAAAGTCTCAATCGCGGGGTGGAGATTTACGACGAAGGACTTGCGCTCGGTAATGGCGAGGTGACGCTGCTGGAAATGGTGCAGGGCTTTGCCGCGCTTGCCAATCGCGGCGTTGCGCGTCCTTTGCGGTATTTGGCCGATGACGCCGGTTCGCGCGCGCAAGAAAGGGTTTATTCACCGGAAGCCGCATCGCTGATCGGTGATATTTTGTCCGACCCCTGGGCGCGACGCCTTGAATTCGGCAATGGCAGTGTTTTGAATTTTCCCATGCAGACGGCGGCGAAGACCGGCACATCGACCGATTACCGCGACGCATGGACGCTCGCCTATAACCACAAATATGTCGTGGGCATGTGGATGGGCAACCTCGACCATTCACCGACCGACGGCGTGACGGGTTCGACCGGCCCTGCGCTTGCCGTGCGCAGTATCTTCAGCGTGCTGAACCGCATGGCGACGCCGCAAAAACTCTGGCTATCGCCGAAACTGGTGCAGAAAGATATCTGCATCGAAGACGCGCGCGATGCGTCGCGCTGTTATAACCGCTCCGAATATTTTATGGAGGGCGGTGTCGCCGATGCGCGCCTGACCCAGCCGCCGCGCTTTGAAATCGTGAAGCCGACGGCGGGCCTGCGCATGGCGCTCGACCCCCGCATCCCGCGCGACCGCCAGCAAGTGCCCTTTACGATGCGCGGATTGCAGCCGAACCAGACAGTTGAATGGATACTGAACGGCGAAAGCATCGGCACATCCGGCGAGAAATTCATGTGGCCGCTGTCGCGCGGCAAATTCCTGCTGACCGCGCGCATTATTCAGGACGGCAGGCTGGTGCATGCCACGCCCGAAATCGATTATACGGTACGCTAAACCTTGCGGAGCAGGGCGGTGCCGTCAAGGGCGCGCGCCGCGTCGCCCTTCATCATCCCGCGAAACGGTCGTGCCATGACCGTCAGGGGCGCAAGCAGCTTCATGAAACGTCGCAGCGATTTCATGACACGCTTGTCGTGATACACGGCGCGATATGATTCCCAGCCTTTTTCGGCAGCGGCCCTGCCAAATTGCCCCGCGCTGCAGGTGAACAGCCAGATTTCCCGTGCCTGACGGTCGTGCAGGGGGATGCGGGATGTGTCGACATCTTCCTCGAAATCGATAAAGCCGATTTTGTTGTCGGGCGTCAGCACGAAATCATTCAGCTTGCCGCGCCCGTGCGACAATCCGGCCTTGTGCGCCTCGGCCAGCGCAACGGCGCAGCGGCAGATCAGCGCGTGGCGGGCGGCGTTATCCATGGTCGCGTCTTTTTGCATCTTGCGCTCGACCATCTCGCCAAGGTCGCTCATCGCGATCCAGTTGTCGCCTTGTCCCAGTATCTCCGGCACGATAAACCCTGCGCGGCGGAATTCCGCACTGCGCCAGACTTCGATGCGCAAGCCCTCCGCGCCGCCTGGATTGGCGGTGGGGCGCAGGATGGGAAGGGAAATGATGGCTGCGAAAACCCGCTGGAGCAGCGCCCAGCCCGTGCCCTTCGGCGGCACCGATTTTTTCAGCCAGATCTGGCGTCCCTGCCATTCCAGCTTCTTCGTGCGCGCCTTCATTTGCGGCAGTGCAGCAGCGGCGAATTCTTCGATGGCAGGGGAGCGCTCGGTCATTTCTTTTATTACCATGAAAACAGGGCGTATTCCACGGTATGCACCGATGTTGAACGCGCGTTGCGGCGCACCATATTAAGTGCTGGATATTGCCCCTGGACCGGCATCTTTACATAAATTTATGCGGTAATCTTGCGTAACCGACGGTTCCGTGACAGTATTCTGCTTCTCTTTCAACTAGCTATCTCGATGAACGTCAGGACTCCATGAAAAAGAACAAATCCGGCCCCGGCCATATCGTTCTCACCTCGCACCCGCCCCGCGACGGCAAAGTGCCGAAAATCACCTGGGGCGCGCAGACGCTGAAGGAACGCGGGCCCATCATCGCTAGCATGTCCGACCATCAGGGATCGAACGTCATCGGCGCGTATTCCGGCGCGTATTCCATCTACCGCGCGGTTGCGGTCGCCATCGGCGCGCTTGACCCGCTGCACGTTCCCGACCTGACGAACACGAAACCGGCGGAGCCGATTGGCCCGTTCCCGCAATGGTTCGATGCCGGCAAAATCGTGAGCCTTGACCCCTGGGGCCATATGGCTGGCGACGAGTTCGAGGATTACCGCCTGCGCGGCCTCGACGTGCGCCCCACGATTGCGGTGACCAAGGCGCATATCAACATGCCCGAAATCAAGGACGCGATCGCGGCGGGCCGCCTGAAACCCGATGGCGACATCCTGACCAAAAACGGCGACGTTAAAGTGACCAAGGCGGCGATTGACCCCGTCTGGCATCTGCCCGGCATCGCCAAGCGTTTCGACATTGATGAAAACGACCTGCGCCGCGCGCTGTTCGAACATTCGGGCGGCATGTTCCCCGAACTGGTCACGCGCCCCGACCTGAAAGTGTTCCTGCCCCCGATTGGCGGGCATACGCTCTATTTCATCGGCAACCCCGCGACGATGCATGACCCGAACGTGAAACTCGCCTGCCGCGTGCATGACGAATGCAACGGCTCCGACGTTTTCGGATCGGATATCTGCACCTGCCGCCCCTATCTTTGTCACGGCATCGAGATTTGCATCGAGATGGCGCAGCAGGGCGGCAACGGCCTGATCGTCTACAACCGCAAAGAGGGCCGCGCGCTGGGCGAAGTGACGAAATTCCTCGTCTATAACGCCCGCAAACGGCAGGAAGGCGGAGATCGCGCAGACCAGTACTTCCGCCGCACAGAATGCGTGGCGGGCGTGCAGGATATGCGCTTCCAGGAATTGATGCCGGATATCTTCCATTGGCTGGGCATCAAGCACATCCACCGCTTCGCATCCATGAGTGACATGAAGTACAACGCGCTTGCGAATGCGGGCATCACGGTGGGCGAGCGTATCGAGATTCCGCCCGAACTGATCCCCGCCGACGCCGCCGTCGAGATGGAAGCGAAAAAAGCTGCCGGCTATTTCGCCCATACCGAGGTGAAGACGCAAGAAGAACTGAAAGACGTCAAGGGCCGCAAGCTCGAAGAATAAGCATTATTACAAGGACCGGATAAAATGCCCGAGAACCAAGTCATCCTGATCGACCACCCGCTGGTGCAGCACAAGCTTTCCGTGATGCGCAGCAAGGACACCAACACCAACGACTTCCGCAACCTGATCCGCGAAATTTCCATCCTGATGGGATACGAGATCATGCGCGACCTGCCGATGGAAGAGGTGGAGATTGAAACGCCGCTGGAAAAAATGAAATCGAAAATGCTGGCGGGCAAAAAATTGTGCGTCGTGCCGATTTTGCGCGCGGGCACGGGTTTCCTTGACGGCCTGCTGCAACTGGTGCCGCTGGCGCGCGTCGGCCATATCGGCCTCTACCGCGACCCCGAAACGCTGGTGCCGGTCGAATACTACCTGAAACTGCCCGATGATATGCCGCAGCGCCGCGTCATCGTGGTCGACCCCATGCTGGCAACCGGCAATTCGGCCATCGCAGCCGTCGAGCGCGTCAAGGATTCCGATGCGACCGACGTGAAATTCATGTGCCTGATCGCATCGCCCGAAGGCATCAAGAATTTCCACGAAGCGCATCCGGATGTGCCGATCTATACGGCCGCCATCGACCGCGAGCTGAACGATCACGGCTATATCCTGCCCGGCATCGGCGATGCGGGCGACCGGATCTTCGGCACGAAGTAATATCAGATGCCTCTGCCCAAGCTGAAAAACCTCCGCGCGGTCATTTTTGACCGTGACGGCACCCTGAATGCGTCGGGGCCGGACAGCAATGGCGGTTATATCCTCGATCCTGCACAACTCGCCTATCTGCCGGGCGTGGAATCCGTTCTGAAAGACCTGCATGACCGCGGCATTTTGCTGTTCGTTTTCACGCAGCAGAATTGCGTGACGAAAGGCTTGATCGACGAAGCGGGGATCGATGCGCTGCATGACATGATGCAGACGCAGATTTCACCTGCGGCGTATAAGGGGTTTTTTTTCAATACGCAGGCTTGCGCAGGTCCGGATTGGAGCAAACCGGGGGCAGGGATGCTGAACGCCATCCTAGCATCGCATCCGGAATTGAACGCCACCAACTGCCTTGTCGTGGGGGATGCCGTGCGGGATGCGGAATCTGCGGCGGCTGCCGGATTGCCCTTTGCCTTCGTCGCCAGCGACCAGAAGGACAAAACGGCGGAGGCGCGCAAAACGTCACTGCCGTTCTTCGACAACCTCGCCACGCTGTTCGATGCGCTCGATGCGCCTGTGCCCTATGCGGCTTACGAGATTGATGCGGATTCCCGCGAGATGCTGCTGGAGGCCTTTCCGCCCCGCCATGCCGATGTGATTGCCCACCACATCACCCACAAATACGACGCGACCGAAGCCGACATGCCGCCGATGCCAAACGAAGTGCGCGTGACCGGCCATCATGACAGCGGCGCGATACAGGTATTGGTGGTAGAAGTGGATGGCCACCGCCATCAGGCCGCGCGCGCCGATGAAACGCCGCGCTGGTATCACATCACTTTGTCGATTGATCGCGCGCAGGGCGTCGCGCCGAAAAATTCCAATGACCTGTTGGATGCGATCGTGGCGGAACATGGTGTGGCGGGTCTTGATAACCTGCCCGAGCCGATTGAAATTTCCGTGACGCCGCGGTTCATGCTCGATACCGCCTAACAAAATCGCAATACATTGAAATCTCTCGGTTAAACGCCAATGTTTGACGGAATATTAGCGGTACTATAGTATGTATAGCATCTGCAACAACGCATGGAAAAATGATGTTCGATAACCTCCGGAATAAATGGCGCATGGAACGCGAACGCGATGAACGCAAGCAAGCGGTTTACGACACCATCAAATCCGGCAGCGAACAACAGGCGAAGGAAGCCGTCGCCGCCCTGCGCCCGCAGGACATGGATAGCAGCGACAAGGGCTGGGCGTTGAAGCTGGCCATCGACCGGCAGAACGTGGATGTCTTCCGCAGCCTGATGGCGCATATCGATAACCCGAACCATCCGATCACCTATACCGCCAACAGCTACAGCTACACTTTTTCGCCCATCGATTATGCGCTGAATGAAATGCGCACGCATGATATCGCGCTGTTGCTGGCAAGCGACCCGCGCACGGCAATCAAGGGCAAGATGCTGGACGACGCCAAGAAGAACGGCATGCAGGGCGTCGCATCCATGCTGGCAAAACGCATCGCTGAAATGCGCCGCGTGGAAGCAGCGCAGCTGGACCGTGAAGCGGCCGGCCTGCAGGCACCGGTTACCGTAGCAACACCCCCCGCAATCCATGCCGAACCCGCCAACGACAGCAACCTCGGTGCCGGCGAAAGCTGGGCGCTGATGTCAAAGACAAGCATCGCGCATGTGACGTCATCCGAAGCCATCGGCCGCAAGCTGACGGAGATTTTCAATTTCGAAAGCCGCGAGCGCGTGCTGATCACCGAAAACCTGAAAACCGGCGCGGAAAACATGGGCAAGCCCGAAGCCTTCGACACGCTGGCCGAAGGCAGCATCAAGGCAGCCGAAAGCATGCTGAAACAGCTGAACGCCGACGCCGCGCGCAAGACGTTTACGATCTAGGGCCGGTAACGCTTAGCTGCGTTCGTTCAGCCATTTGCCGATCGACGGGGGCACGAGTGCCTGTGCGGAGCCCGACACGTAAATGCCGATATGGCCGCCCTTGAACGACACTTCCTGATAATCGGTCGAGCCGATTGCCGTGCCCATCGGCTTCGATGCGCTGGGGGGGACCAGATGGTCGTCGAGCGCATAGACGTTGAGGACGGGGCAGGTGATGTTTTTCAGGTCCACGATCGAACCGTTCAGGTCAATGCCGCCCTTGAGCAGTTTGTTGTCCTGATAGCAATCCTTGACGAACTGGCGGTAGCATTCGCCGGCCTGATCGGGGCTGTCGAAGATCCATTTTTCCATGGTCATGAAGTTGCAGACCGATTTCGGATTGTCGAGGATATCGACCATGTCGATATATTTTTGGGCGATCAGGCGGTAGGGCTTCAGGTTCAGGAACGTCCAGTTCATCAGGTCGCCCGGGATGTTGCCCATGCTGTCGACCAGCAGGTCGACGTCGATGTGCTTGATCCACGAACCCAGCATGTTGTCGGGCGTGTGGAAATCAACCGGCGTCACCATGGTGACGAGGTTCTTCACTTTTTCCTGATGCAGCGAGGTGTAGCAGAGCGAGAACGCGCCGCCCTGGCAGATGCCGAGCAGGTTGACCTGTTCCGATCCCGCATGTTCGCAAACCGCATCGACGCAACGGTCGAGATAGCCGTTGATGTAATCATCCATGGTCAGGAAGCGGTCGGAGCGGTCGGGATAGCCCCAATCGATCAGGTACACATCCAGACCCTGTTCCATCAATCCGCGCACGGTGGAGCGGTTTTCCTGCAGGTCGGTCATGTAGGGACGGTTGACGAGCGCGTAGGAAATCAGCATAGGCGTTTTATTGGTCGCCGCTTTGCCGCTCGGGTTTTTGTAGTGGTACAGCGTCACCTTGTCTTCGGTATAGATCGCTTCTTTTTCCGTCACGCCAGCGGGCAGGTCGCCCACAGCGCGGAGGTTTTTCATGCCTTCGGACAGCTTGCGGTTGAAGTTGGTGATTTCCTGAATGATCTGGTCGGGCTTCAGTTGAATGGCGGACATGATTACTTGCCTCCCTTTTTAGCGGATTTCTTGGCCTGTGACGGGGCGCCGGCTGCTTTCGACTTCGGCGATTTCACGCCGCGGATTTCATCGACGATCTTGCGCAGTTCGATGTTGTCGCGGCGCAGCGCGTGCAAGCGCTGGTGCAGGCTGTCGACTTCGGAGCGCGTCGGCAGGTTGAACTGGTCGGCGATATCGTCGGTCAGCGTGTTCATCTGGCCCTTGAACGCCATCAGCGCGTTCACGACTTCGCCGTAGAGTTTCGTGTATTCGTCGGAGGTCGCGTAGCGCGCATAGACGTCTTCGCAGACATCGACCCATTTCGCATACACTTCCTTCAGCGAGGTGAGGGGAGCATCGCCTTCGGGCGGGTTCGCGACGTATTCCTGGAATTTCTGCACAGCCTCGATGCCGACCTGCGCCATGGCGGCGTTGTATTTGCGGGTCTGCTGTTCGAATTCTGCGTACAGTTTATACAGCAGGTTCCATGCATCCTGCTTCTCGCGCGTGTAGCCGATGCCGGGCAGGGACGCGTAGAAACCAAAGGGGTCGAAATTCTGGGCGCTGCCCATGCCTTGCGCGTTCCACGGCTGGCCCGAGGTCCATGCGGCGGGGTTGAAGCCCTGACCGCCGAAGAGGTTGCCGCCGCCGAAACCGCCGAAGCCCCCGTTCAAACCTTGGCCGAACTGGCCGAAGGGACCGCCGCTGTTGAAGGCCGACGCCCACTGGTTGCCGCCCTTCATGAAGGTGTCGGACACGTTTTTCCACGCATTCGCCGGATCATAGGGCTGGGTGTTGGTTTGCAGCATGCCGAGGAAGAAGGATTGCAGACCCTTCAGCCAGTCGCCGGTCATGTCGTTGACGGGCTTGTTCTGGCCCGACCATTGCGCGAATTGCTGCTGCATGTCGAGGAACTGCTTGCCGGCCTGCGTGAAGAATTGCTGGTACTGGCCCGCGCCCGGCAGGGTGGGGGAAAGGTTCTTCTGCCATTCCTGAAAGAAGCCGGCCCACTGGCCCTGCATGTCGGTTGCGCTCTTGACCTGCTGGTCGAAAAACGTGCGCTGGTTCTGGAACCAGCTGTCCCAGTTTTGCGTCGTGCCGTCGTTCGGGGTGGCACCCGTTGCGTCAGATGATGATTGCGCGGATTTGGTGGCAGCCATGGGGGTGAACCTCCGGTTATAAAATGCCCTAAAAGTGATCTGGTATCTGAATATCTTATAACATGGTGCGCCGCAACATGATTCAAAGGGGTACCTTCGGGAAACCGCGGTTTCATTGGCGAATTCGCTTGCCCGGGTGCAGCAAAAAAGTTATGTTATATCGCTGCCGAAGGACCGGCGGCGCTGTTATTTTACGGCGCTTGGGCTTTCAGGCAATGATATGTTGCTATTGCCGTTTTAATTTCTTAATTTCAGGGAGCTTTAAACCTATGACCCCGGCCAACGTCATGAAACAAGAATCTGCCCAAAAATCCGTTGAAAATGATACCCCTCCCGTGGCCGTAACCGTGCCCCGCATCTGCCTTGTGACGGGCGGCACCGGCGGCATCGGCAGCGTGATCTGCCAGCGCCTTGCCAAGGCTGGACATGTGGTCGCCACCACCTACCGGAATGAAGAAAAAGCAAAGGCCTGGAAGATCGAAATGGCCAAGCAGGGCTACACCTTCCACATCTATAAATGCGACGTGGCAAGCTTCGAAGATACCGGCAAATGCATCAAGGCGATCGTGGCCGATCTCGGCCCCATCACCGTCCTCGTGAACAATGCCGGCATCACCCGCGACAGCACCCTGCGCAAAATGACCATCGACCAGTGGCGCGACGTGATTTCGAACGACCTCGACTCTGTGTTCAACGTGACGCGCCCCGTGCTGGATTACATGCTGGAAAGCAATTTCGGCCGCATCATCAACATTTCCTCGATCAACGGCCAGAAGGGCCAGTTCGGTCAGGCGAACTATGCGGCGGCGAAGGCCGGCATGCACGGCTTCACCAAGGCGCTGGCGCAGGAAGTCGCGAAAAAAGGCATTACCGTCAACACGATCTCGCCCGGTTATATCGACACCGACATGATCCAGGCGGTTCCCGAAAACGTGCGCCAGAGCATCGTGGCGCAGATCCCCGTCGGCCGCTTCGGCAAGCCCGAAGACGTCGCCCATGTGGTATCGTTCCTGATGCAAGATGAATCCGGTTTCATCACCGGCGCGAACCTGGCCACCAATGGCGGCCATTTTATGGATTAATGAGAAAGTAGTAGAGGAACGGTCATATGCGGATCATCAAGAAATATCCTAATCGCCGTCTCTACGACACCGAGAAGAGCTCGTATATTACGCTCGCCGAAGTGCACAAGATCATCAAGTCCGGCAAGGAATTCAAGGTTGTCGACGCCGACAGCGGTGAAGACATCACGCGCTCGATCCTTGTCCAGATCATTATCGACCAGGAAAACGGCGAGACCCCGATTTTCACGACCGACATGCTGACCAAATTCATCCGCTTCTACGACGACGCGGCGCAGAACCTGTTCGGCGAATTCCTCGAAAAAAACATGCAGATGTTCACCGAACAGCAGAAGAAATTCCAGGACCAGATGCTGGGCGGCATCATCGACAACCCCGTCACCCGCATCGTGCAGGAAACGACAGAACGCAACCTGATGTTCTGGCAGGACATGCAGCAAAAATTCCTCGACATCGCCACAGCCGGCATCCGCAACCCCGTCCCCCCCGTCGAAGAAGACGAGCCGAAGTCTAAGAAGAAGCGGAAGTAATCATTAAACATTAATTTAGAATTCCGTCATGCCCGCCTTCCGCGGGCATCCAGAAGCGCGTCCGCGTCTTTTAATTGAGGAGAGTATAATTCATGTCAAATACTGAAATGCCAGTCTCGGAATTGATGGGGGCAGTGGTCGATGGTTTGCGCGCGTTAGTACCGACATTCGAGCGTGCCCGTCTTGGGTGGCATGAACATGATGCTTACGATCCATTCGAGAAAATCGCGGAATCTTTGCTGGATGGGATTATTGGGAGCGCAATTGAAAATGGAGTTTTCGCTTCGCCTGTTTTTAGTGTTCCGAAGTATGGCTTCACCATAAATTCTTATTCAAAGCTTAGTTATATTTCGGATTCGAAGTCAGGTGTTCCAAACGCCTTTATACGGTTTGAAACTTCGGTAGAGCCGTTCGACACCTGCCTGTTTGCAGAGATTGATAGAGAGGGGAAATCCTTAAAGACATTTCAAAAGAAAGTAATTGATGTCGAATTTGTATTCATACCGCGTGGCGAGAATGGAATATTACTGCCGCAAACATCTACTTTGATCTTTGAGAACTAATAGTGCCGCGCCGAACGAGGTTCGTGGAATTAAGTTGACGAATCTCCATGGTTCCATTATTCTAGAACTATGGACATACAAGAAGCACTTATCGCCTTTGATGCGCTGTCGCAGGAAACCCGTTTGAAGGTTTTCCGGCTGCTGGTCGGGCATGGCACGGCGGGCGCGCCTGCGGGGAAACTCAGCGATGCGCTGGGCATTCCCGCCAATACGCTGTCGTTCCACCTGTCGCATATGACGAATGCGGGGCTTGTGCAATCAAGGCGGGAAGGGCGGTCGATTATCTACAGCGCGAATTTCCCGTTATTCACGGGGCTGATCCGCTTCATGGTCAAGGACTGCTGCAGCGTTGAATTCGCCAGCATCCGCGACGACAAATCTACAGGCTGCAGCGTCATCGAGCTTGCCGACTGCTGCAAACCGCAAACGAAAGGAAAGAAATCATGAAACGCCTTCATATTCATGTCGGGGTCGAAGACCTTGCGCAATCGATCCGTTTTTACAGCGCGTTGTTTGGTGCGGAACCCGTCAAGACCAAGTCCGACTACGCCAAATGGCTGCTGGAAAGCCCGCATGTGAATTTCGCCATTTCCACGCGCGTGGGCGGCACGGGGGTCAACCATCTGGGCATTCAGGTAGATGACGAAAACGAATTGGCCGAACTGCGCGACCGTCTGCAAAAGGCCGATATGGCGGTTGTGTCGGAGGGTGAAACCACCTGTTGCTACGCGAAATCCGACAAGTCATGGGTGCATGACCCTGCCGGTATCCCGTGGGAAGCATACCGCACGATGGCGGATGCCGAAATCTACAAAGCGGAAAAACCCGAGATGCAGGCGTCCGGCTGCTGCACGCCCGAACAGAAGAACGAAGCCGCGGCGGGATGCTGCGCACCTTCGGCAAAGGCCACCACAGGCTGCTGCGGTTAAATGTCAGCCCCGATGAAAATACTCATCCTTTGCACAGGCAATTCCTGTCGCTCGATCATGGCAGAGGGTGCGCTGAACCATCTGGGGCAGGGGCGCGTCACGGCATATAGCGCGGGCAGCAAGCCAGCGGGATATGTGCATCCCAAGAGCCTTGAACTTCTGGCATCAAAGGGAATTCCTGTTGATGGCTTCCATAGCAAGTCATGGGACGGGTTTGCCGATACGCCGTTCGATGCCGTGATTACCGTCTGCGACAATGCCGCCGGCGAGGCATGCCCTGTTTTCATGGGCGCGCCTGTCAAAGCGCATTGGGGCGTTGCCGATCCCGCCCATGCCACGGGAACGGATGCGGAAATCATGGGCGCATTCGAAAGCGCCTACCGCATGCTGGAAGCGCGTATCAAGGCGCTGCTCGCCCTGCCGCAGGGTCTGGATAAAAAAGAATTTGCTGCTGCACTGCGCCATATCGGCGAGACCGTATCGTGAGCCTGCCGCGCCGCCTGACAGCCGAGGCTTTGGGCACGGCATTCCTGCTGATGACAGTCATCGGTTCCGGCATTATGGGGGAGCGGTTGTCGCAAGGGAATGCTGCCATTGCCCTGCTCGCCAACAGCATCGCCACGGGCTGCGCGCTTTACATTCTTATTCTTGTCTTCGGCCCTGTGTCTGGCGCGCATTTCAATCCGGCGGTGACTCTGGGTATGGCGCTGGACAAGCGCATCGGCTGGCGCGATGCGCTGGCCTATATTATTGTGCAGGTCATGGCTGCCTTCGCGGGCGTGGCTGTTGCGCACCTGATGTTCGGTGAAGATCTTTTCACGGCGTCGGTCAAAATTCGCACGGGCGGCGCGCAATGGCTGGGCGAATTTGTGGCGACATTCGGGTTGGTGACAGTCATTTGGGGCTGTGTGCGCCAAAATATAACGGCAGTGCCAGCGGCGGTTGCCTGCTATATCACCGCCGCCTACTGGTTTACCTCATCCACATCTTTCGCCAATCCTGCCGTCACGCTGGCACGGGCATACAGCAACAGTTTTGCCGGTATCAGGCCGGAAGACGCGCCCGCATTTATTTTGGCACAACTGGCTGGCGCGGCGGCTGCGCTGCTGGCAGTCCGGTTCTGGTCACCCCAATAAAAAACGGCATCACCCTCTAATCGAGCAGTGATGCCGTTTTGTTTTAGCCGGTCTTGGCTTACTGGAAATCGATCGTCACGCGGCGGTTTTGCTGTTCGGGCTGGCCGTCGGGCGTGTTGACCGCAGGGCGGTGTTCGCCGAAGGATTGCTCGTTCACCACCTTGTTGTCGATACCGGCGGCTGTCAGCGCGTCGCTGACAGCATCAGTACGGCGTTCGGACAGGCGGTCGTTATATTCATCGGGGCCTGCCTTGTCGGCATGGCCGGATACGGTCACCATGCTGGGCTTGCGGGAGGTGATTTCGGTCACGGCCTCCGACAGGGTCTGCGCGGCGTCGCTGCGGATATTCGATTTATCGAAGTCGAAATATAATGTGTAGCTGCGCGGCATCGGGGGCGGCGGCTCGGCGGCGACCGCGGCAGGTGCGACGACCTCGACGACGGTTTCAGCAACCGCGACACGTTCAAGGTCGCAGCCTCGCTGGATAAATCCCTCGGGCGGCGCCACGTATTTCTGGCAGTTCTCGCGGTGTTCGTATTCGAAGTATCGCGCCCAGTGGCGGCGGTCGCGGTTGAATTCTTCCTGTGTCAGGCCCAGATAGGCGATGGAGCCGACTTCGGCCTGCTGCGCCTGTACGGTCTGCGGCATATAAAAAGCCGCAGCGGTGATCGCGGCGGCGGCAACGGTAAGTGTCAGCATCTTGTAATTTCTCGGGCGGGTCATGGGGCGGTCTCCCAATATTTGTGAATTCAACTCTGTCTTCCAACCGTGAATACGGTGGCTGGTTCCTTTGGCGGGGGTAATTAAATTATCAGGAACCGGCAATACCCATTATACCAAGTTGAAATTAACAAATTGAAAACATTGAATTTATTTGGAAGTATTGACAAAAATCCCCGAAATCCTATATGTTGCATAGCAGCAATGGTGCGGTGCAGCATTGTGATTCTTTAGGATATTTATGACTGGCTACGATCAACACAACAACCATTAGGAGCTACCAACATGAACAACGAAATCTTCGAAACCCTGAACAAACTCACCCAGCAGACCCTCGCTAACTGGCAGAAACTCGGCGAAACCAACCTGAAAATCAGCGAAAAACTGCTCTCCGAGCAAGTTGAACTGACGGCTGCTCTGGTCGAAGCGACCACCACCCAGGCTGAAGCCGCTGCAAAAACCAAAGACGTGAAAGAACTGGCTTCCCTGCAAGCGGAACTCGCTCAGGAAACCGGCAAACTGCTGCTCGACAGCGCACGTTCGGCTGCTGACATCATTGCTGAAGCTGGCAAGACCTACAACCAGCTGTTCGAAACCACCTTGAAAGCGTCGACCGACTACGGTCAAAAAGCCGCTTCCAAAGCGAAAAAAGCAGCGTAATATAAGCGCCAGCTTTTAACTCTTTCAGTCGGGATGCAGAGATATGACGAATAGCGCAACTGCAAAAAAGGTAGCCCTCGTGACGGGCGGCGTTGGTGGCATCGGATCGGCAATTTGCCGTGAACTTGCACTCCAGGGCCAGCAGGTCATCGCGGGCTACCACCCGGCGGAAGAAAAAACGGCGCAAGCGCGCCTGGCCGAATGGAAACAGGAAGGCCTCTCCATCGACATCGCCGCAAGCGACGTCGCGAATTTTGAATCCTGCGCCGCATCGGCGAAGGAAATCACCGCGAAATACGGCAAGGTCGACGTACTCGTCAACTGCGCCGGCATCACGCGCGACAAGACGCTGCGCAAGATGCTCCCCGAAGACTGGCAGGCCGTCCTTGACGTTGACCTGAACAGCCTCTTCAACGTGACCAAGCAATACATCGACGGCATGACGGATCGCGGCTATGGCCGTATCGTCAACATCTCGTCGGTCAACGGCAAAAAAGGCCAGTTCGGCCAAACCAATTACTCGGCTGCCAAGGCCGGCGTGCATGGCTTCACCATGGCGCTCGCACAGGAAGTCGCCCGCAAGGGCATCACGGTTAACTCCGTCTCCCCCGGCTATGTCGAAACCGCGATGACCAAGGCGATCCCGGCTGATATCTCCGCCGCCATCGTCGCGCAAATCCCGCTCGCCCGCATGGCGCAACCGGACGAAATCGCCTATGTCGTCAGCTTCCTCTGCAACGATCGCGCAGCCTATGTGACGGGCACGAATATCTCCGTCAACGGCGGCTTGTTCATTTCGTTCTGATCATTATCCCGAACCGCAACATAACGGTGTCCGCTCCATGAAAATCTGGGTCGATGCCGATGCCTGCCCGAAAGTCATCCGCGAGATCGTTATCCGTGCAGCCGAACGCACGGGGCTGGAAACCGCCTTTGTTACCAATCAAGCCCTGCGCCTCAATGTCGCGCCGCATATCACGCTGATGCAGGTGCCGGATGGCCCCGATGTCGCCGACAGCCGCATTGTAGAGCTGTGCGAACCGGGCGACCTTGTGATTACCGCCGACATCCCCTTTGCCGCCCGCGTGGTGGAGAAGGGCGCAGCCGCCCTCGACCCCGCCGGCCGCCTTTACACCACCGAAAACATCAAACAGATTTTGAACATGCGCGATTTCATGGATTCCATGCGCGGCAGCGCGGTGCTGGACAACAGCGGCGGTGGCGGCGGCCCGGGCTTCGGCCCCAAGGAACGTCAGGAATTTTCCAACCAGCTGGACAGGATTGTGGCGAAGGCGAAGAAAGCCTGATTAGCGGTTGTTCGCTTTCGCGATGATCGTCGGCAGCACAAAGAAATCCACCAGACCCGCAACGCCAATGGCGATGCCGACAAACCCGCAAACATCCGCGCTTAAGCCGAACATCGTCGCAAGGCCGCCGATATTGAAGCCGATCGCTGTGCCCGCCACCATCAAAACCGCGCCTGTACCGCGCACGATGCTGACGACCATGGCCGTGCCGCGTGCTTTTTGTTCGGGGGTGGGTTGGTTGCTCATGCGTATTGCTCCAGTTCGGTGCGTTCGCTGATCCGCATCGGCAGGGATTTAAAGATGCCCTTGTGCAGCAGCAGGTTGTAATTCATGCCGTCCTGTTCATCCACGTTGATATTCTTGTGGATGACGAAATGGGAATAAGACCGCGCATCGGTGCCTTGGATCAAAATTTGCAGGCAGCGGCGCACGCGGGCAGGGCGCACGCCTTCCTTGGCGACGGAATCCACAATCGCCTTGCCGGGGCGGAAGGGGTAGTTGCGCGTTTTCGAATTCGCCAGCAGCACATCGCCCGGCACCGCGATGCTCCACGGCATGCGCTGTTCCATCACCAGTATGCGCTGGGGCGTGAACTGGTCGATGCTGAAATAGGTGCGGAAGGTGTCTTCCTTGCCGTCCACGATATGCGTTTCTTCAACGGTCAGCGCAATCGCCAGCGTCACGTCCACCAGGTCGGCGGGATAGAAATTCGACATGCGCACCAGCACATAGGGCATCGCCGCATTCCACAGGGTGCTGAGCACGCCGCGCTTCGACAAAATCAAATCCACGCGCGGGCGGATGAAGCGCGCCGTGATGACCGCGCTGAAGAACACGTTGAGGATCACAAGCCCGATCGACATCACCGCGATGATCGCGACGACCGACGCGATGCGCGCTTCGGTGTCGAGGTTGAGCGGCATGTCGTTGGGCAGGTTGATGCCGAACACGCTGGTCAGCGTTTGCAACAGGTCCAGCTTCGCATCCGGCAGCGCGAGGCCCAGCAGCAGCCAGCACGCGCTGAGCGTGATCAATATGCCGACAGTATATAATGCCGTGATCTTGAAAAAATCGCGCTGAAACATGAAATGAACTCCCCGATATGCCCGTCTTTAACTGTAACGGGTCGGCAAAAAAACCCAAATCACCAATTACGCCCCGAATCCATAAACGCGCATAAATTTACCATAACTTTCAATAATTTAGAAAACGGGTAATTTTATTACATAGCAAAATCAACACCCTGCAAGGCGATTTGCTTTTTATTTGGAAATTAAGCGTAACTTAATTATTATCGAAAATAATAGGTCATGCTTGATAAAGGGCAGACCATTTTGGTTGTGTAACAGGCGGTAACCGGCGAATGGCCACAGGGCTTACAGACGCGGCTGCAAAAGTATTCGGGAAGGAGGAGATCGATAGGATCCTCTCTCTCCCCATTACGCAGATGCGTATCGAGCTGAAGCACGCCTATCAGGACAAAGAATTCACGCAAGAACAGTTCGAGAGTTTCGTCGACCGCCTCGCGAAGGTCGATAACCTCAATGGTCAGGCCGCCCTTGCGAAGCAGGCGGCCGAGAAGCGCGAAGTCGGTGACGCGATTGATATCGAATTGAATTCCCCCGCAAAACAACTGCTTTGGGCCGCCGTGATGACGCGCATGATGCGCGCCGACGAAAAGGCCAAAGTATCGTCGAGCAAGCTGTGGACGCAGATGCAGGATACCGTCGGTTTCAACAACGAAGCCATCGGCGTGTCCAAGGTGATCGCCCGTTCGCTGCAGAATTCCGACACGACCTTTGACTGGGGCGCGCCCGGCACCTGGTTCTATTACCACCCGAAAAAGAACCATATCAATATAGACATGTATTACACGCTGCTGATGGGCTTCGAGCACGTCCGCGCGGTCCATCTGCACGAAATCGGCCACTCGGAATTGTCGAACACCTATTCGCCGACGATGAAGAAGCTGTATGAAAAGGTAAAAGTGCTGATCGACCCCAGCACCGTCAACCCGGAAAGCCAGACCGACCCGACCAAGAAAAAGCCGCGCATCAAGATGAAAAAGGCGGAATACCGCCAGCTGATGCTCGATGTCGCCGAATGGCAGCTGCGCTTCAAGCTGTGGCATATGACGGAGGATACCGTCGTCAACCAGTTCTCCGCCAATAAATCGGGCGAGATCAACCAGAATTTCGGCAATTCGCTCAATTACGTCAGCGCGGTGCTGCAGGGCTTTGGCGAATTGATGTCGGGCGACGCGTATAAACGCGACGTGAAGGTTTCCAGCGACGCGCCCCCCGATGCGAACGACCCGAAACGCGCCGCATGGGAAGAAAAACAGCAGAAAAAAGAAGACGTCGAGAAAGAACGCGCCGACCGCCTGCGCCGCGCGACCACGCCGCTGACCGATGACGAGGTCAAAGATATTCAGGCCGGCAATATCACCAAAGAAGTCGCGAAGAAAATGTTCGACCAGATCAACACCGCCGTGTTGCTGGCCTATTACGAACAAAACGGCCTGTTCCGCGGCGTCGATAAAAACTGGGAACGCGCGCATATCATCCCGCAGGATATCCGCCGCGCCATCGATGTGTCGAATATTCCGGGCGCCGCCGGCAAGGATTCGTTCGAATACCTGATCGATATGTCGGTCGGGCAGGTGAACCCGAACAGGGAATTGATGCGCATCCCGCTCGACCGCCAGCGCGCGATCACGCATATGGCGGATCAGGCGCAGATCAAGCAGGCGACGTCGTCCTTCCTCGACCTTGCGAATGCCTTCGCCGATCTCGACGACAAGGATCATGAAGGCAAGACGCCGGAGATACTGGCCGCCGATTACGCGCATGAATTGCTGGCGAAACTGAAGGTCACCAACCTCCCGCCCGGGGCCGATCCGGTCGAGGCGGTGCTGTTCCTTGCCGCCAAGGCGCATGGTATCCGCAACCTGCAGCCGCAGGCCGCGGACCGTATTTTGCAGCATGACCCCTACCAGACATTGCAGGACAGCTACCGCGCGGTCGTGGGCTATACGTCCGAGCAGCGCGGCATGGTCATGGAGCATGTCTGGGACACCTATCTGAAGCCCTATGCCGATGTGATCCTGAAGGCCTACGAGGAAAAACTCGACAGGAAGGCCGAGCAGAAGAAACAACAGCAAAAAGACAAGAAGGAAGACCAGAAGCAGCAGGGCCAGAAAGGTCAAAAGGGCCAGCAGGGCGGCGAAGGCCAGTCCGGTGACGGCGAAGGCAGCAGCAGCGGCGGCGCGGATTCCGAACCTGATACCAGCGATAACGACAGCGATGATGGCGAGGGTCAGGATAGCGGCATCGAAATCACCGACGATGAAAACGACGGCGAAACGAAGGACGGCGATCCCTCGGACGACAATGAAAAAGACGGCGACCCCTCCGACGAAAAAGATGAGGACGGCAAGGGCGGCGCGGGCGACGACGACGAGGTCGAGCTTGATGACGACGACATGAAACAGATCGGCGACCTGAACGAAGACCCGAACGAGGGCCGCGAACAGGAAGCAGCCGAAAACGAAGCCAACGGCAACGACGCTGACGGCGCGGACAATGACGGCAAGGACCAGAACGGCAAGGACGAGAAAAACCAGCCCAAGAAGGTCAGCGACTTCAAGGACAAGGAGCCCGCGCGCGAAGACCTGTCCGAAAAGGAAAAGCAAGAACGCCGCGAAGCCGCCAAGAACATGCCGGACGGCAACAAGCTCGACCGCAACACCGCGCAGGATACGCAGGACATCGACCTTGCGAAACTGGCGAAGGGCGATTACCGCGATTTCAACCGCCGCGTGTACGAATTGTCGCCCGTTATTTCGCAGCAGGCGCGCATCTACCGGAGCATCCGCGCCGAACAGCGCCGCGCGATCCGCAAAATGTCGCGCGACCAGCATTCGTTTATCGCGAGCGACGGCAACTTCCTCGGCCGCTTCGACATGGAAAAATCGCGCCGCACGAAGCTGAAGCAGGCTTTCGGCCAGCCCGTAAACGTGGAAGATTTCAAGAAGATCAAGCGCGACGAACAGGTCTTCGCCGATTCAACGATCGAGATTATTTCGCTTATCGACGGCTCAGGCTCCATGCCGCAGAAAAAACTCGGCAATGGCGTGAACGCGATGGAAGTGGCGCTGCAAAGCGCGGTCATCAACTATATGGCGGCGCGCAAGGCCGGCATCGACGGCTGGATCATCATCTGGGGCAATGCCAAGCCGCTGGTGGTGGCGTCCCCCGACATGCCGCTGAAGGAAGTCGGCGAAAACGTGCAGCGCGTGCGCACGGGCATCAATAGCGGCACGGCGCTGGCGCCCGGTTTCGACACCACGATGGAAAAACTGGCCGATCACCGCAACAAAAACGGCACGATCAGCGGATCGTCGCATATCATGGTCTATTCCGACGGCGAGATCCAGGACGCGGATGAGGCGCAAAAACGCATCGAGGCGATCATCGCGGGCACCAAAAACGTCTCGATCGACGTGGCCGTTCTGGTCAACAAGGGCAGCCGCGAGGCGCCGACCGAGATGGAGCGCATGATCAATAAAATTACTGCGAAAAGCGGCGACCGCAAGGTTGGCGTGCTGCGCGGCGACGACGCCCGCACCGTGCCGCTGGAACTGTCGCGCCGCACGCTGCAACGCGTGAAACGCTTCAAGGTCGAAGTGGTGCCGGACGAGCGCAAGCGCGCCGTCTACAAGGCGGTTTCGCGCAAACTGAACGAAATGTGATTATTGGATAAGAAGGTTTAACAGGAGAAACCAAATGGCTGAAGACAAAAAACCCGAATCCCTGATGACCAAGCGCAGGATCGACCTGACGCCCGCGGAAATCGCGAGCCTCAAGCGCCCGGTCGGTATTTCGGGACTGCCGTACCCCAAGATCAAGCTTGTGGAAGACGCGCAGGGCAACGTCCAGCATCAGGTGCAGATCGTGCAGGACACGCGCAACCCGATCGTGGTTTTCTCCGACATGTCGACCAAAAAGGTCAACGGGATCATGTACCGCGAAATGGCCATCCCCGCGATGATGCACATGACGCAGAAAATTCTCGAGCGTACCGACCCCAGCCGTTCCGACCGCATCATCGCGCTGCTCGGTGAAGCATCCTACGGTAAATCGCACGAATTCAAGAAAATCGGCCGCATGCTGCACCCCGAAGGCGCGATCCAGGTCGATTGCGGCGGCATGAACATGCACGAAATCCTGTTCCGCACCGTTATCGACTACGGCAAGGGCGTGAAAGATCTGTTCGACAAGCGCGTTGAAAGCGGCAAAGTATCAGCCGATACGTTGGCAACGCTGGAATCCGAATTTCCCGGCGCTGTCATGCGCAAGCCGGTGACCGTCTCAGATAACGGCAGCACAACTTCGTACGAAATCGAAACCGTCAAAATAAACTGGGACGCTGTTGGCAAACCCGCACAGGACGCTGAGGGCAAGACAACGGAAGACCGCGGCGACGCCGTGCGCCGCGCGAAGGGCCTGATGGAATTCCTGTATGAAAAGGAAGGCATCACGATCCAGAACAACTCCTTCGGCGTGAAAACCGTGCCGGGTGAACTGTATGAATCATGGATCAGCGGCCGCCCGCTGCTGCTGGACGAATTGACCAAGGCGATCCCGGAATCCCTCGACGTGCTGAACACGGTGACGCAGGTGTTCAACGGCGAAAGCCCGTCCGCCCGCGTGTACAATCCGATGTCTGAATCGGGCGAAGGCGCCGACAACGACAGCCCCAAATACCTCGACTTCGACGCGAAAGACATGCGCGCCAGCTGGATCCTGGGCGTTGCGGGTAACGAGGCGTCGGACGGCATCACGACCCACGAACTTTCCAAATCGCTCGGCTCCCGCCTTTACGTCATGCGCGTGGGCGATGCGGGTCAGGCGGACTGGGCGCACCGTACGTCGCAGGTCTGGACCGGCCTGCCGCTGACGACGCTTTATACCGTGTTCGGCAAGGCGGCGCAGGCGCAGCCTGAAGCCTTCGCCAAATTCCTCGTCGACCTGCGCAAGCTGGAACTGTCGGCGGATGAAGTGAACGCGATCCCGCCGCACCAGATCGAATTCCTGATGAAATACACCGACACCGTCAAGGCCGCAAATCAGGTCTCGACCTTCTGGAGCGAGCAGGACCAGCTGTCGCGCGAAGACAGCCCGCTGCTGATGCAGGATGCCTATAAGGGTTTGGTGGATGAACTGGGTGAAGGCGCGCGCCATATCGGCGTCACCTTCCGTACCATCACCGCATCCTATAACGATGCGCGCCACACGTCACCGGAAGCGCGCCCTGTGTCGGAAGCGGTCGTCAATCTTGATCTCGCCTCCACCTTCAACAACCTCGACACCAGCGTCATCGGGCAGACCGCGCCCGGTTGGCACAGCTTCGGCGCGAATTTGGCCGAGGCGATCCGCTGGAACATCGTCAACGCAACCGTCGGCATGAAGAAAACCCGCGGCTCGCTGATGAAACTCGCGAAAGACAACGGCATCACGCCCGAGGATTTCAAGGAAGCGCTGCCGAGCGAAGACATCAAGCCACTGTCGCAACTGCTGAAATTCGAGGAAAACCCCGAAGTTGCGGGATCGGAAGAACTGCAGGCGCTGCGCACCATCGCAACCGCCGCGATCCGCGCGCAGTGGAAAAACATTCGCCAGTCGGACGAGGGCATCATCCCGATGGTGAGCCTGATCCGCGCCGTGAAGGAGCTGGAGGAGCAAAAACAGGCAAACCCCTATACCGTCATCGTGCCGAACGACGACGTCAACACCATCGGCGCGTCGCCGCTGGTCGCGGCGCAGGCGATCCCCGCGTACAACCTGCCCGATGACGACAGCACGTTCGAGCTGATGGACTTCCGCGCCGTGCTGGGCGCGCTCGTCGCCCCCAAATACATGGAGGAAACCCGCGAACGCCTGTGGCCCGTCGGCTTCACCGAGAGGCTCGACAACCCGCCCGACATGGACAAGGCAGACAAGGTCGAGCCGTATAACATCGGCGAAGGCAAAGGCAAATGGGGCTTCAACCTCACCGTGCTGAACGCGACCAATGAAAAGCAGGAACAGGTATTCATGTGGCTGATCGAGGACAAAGTGCATCTCGACAAGACGCAGACCGACTGGCACCGCTATATGCTAGTGGGGCCGGAGCCGATCTCGCCCGACCTTGAATCGCAACTGGCCAAGGGCGGCGTGCAATATGTGGTGAAGGATGACGCCAACACCGTGGATGCCGTCAACAACTTCCTGGTCGAAGGCGCGCGCGTGCGCGGCGAAGACAACAAGATGGCCGTGGCCGACGCAAAAGAAGTGACGGAAATGATCGTGAAGGCCTTCGCGGTGCTATGCCCGCTGCCCCGCGTCATGCCCGGCACCGACCCGAACGAGCAGATCATCCCTGCGGATGCGACACTCGGCGACATGATCCATGAAGCGACGGCCTCGCCCGCGCTCTTCACCAGCGTCATGAAACCGAAAGTGAAAGTGGCCGTACCCGCGCGTTAATCGTGAAAGGAATATCCTATGCAAGTGAATGCACAATACATGCGCGACGTGCTGCAGACCCTCGCGCTGCATGAAGCAACGGACTCTGCCGCGCTCGGTATGCAACATGGCAGCCGCATCGCGCGCATCCAGCCGAAAAGCTGGCAGGCCGATATTATCCGCAAGACCGCCGACCTGAAAATGGCGATGGACCCGTCGCAGTTCAAAGCGATGATGGATAATGCGGACGTGCCTGTGATTTTTTTGCCGCACGAGGCCTTCATCACCGCTGAAATCATTGATGGAATCTGCCGCGAAAGTCCCTTCAATAAGATGGTTATCTGGGAAGTTTGATCCCAATTCCGCGCGCGAAATAAAAATGTCGCTTTTCAGCGACACTCTTCTGTGTCATAGTCATCACATTATCAACCCCTAACGATGGAGGAAATGAATGAACACATCTGCATTTACAGCATCATTTCCGGGCCTTCGCTGACGACGTAATGTCTCAACCGGCGCCTGGAAGAACTAAAACGGTCCAGGTCTCAGCCGGAGAATAAATCAAGCCTCCACTGATATCTAAAGCGAGAAGTACGACAAGCTCGACTTGCCTCTATGCCATTTAACCATGGCGGCATTTGGTCTGGATCCGTAACGGTCTTTAACAAAGGGAACGCGGGTGCGTTTAATAAACGCCCTGCATCAAAAGTCATGAGTGACGAAGAAGAGAAAAAAGAACTGCAGATATCCTACAAGGATGTCATGCGGTTCGCATGGCACTACTGGCGCCCGAACAAGATGTTCGGTTACGCCGCAGCGGCGCTCATGCTCACTTCTGTGAGCATGGACGCGATCGTGCCCATCTATACGGGCAGGATCGTCGACGCGATGGTCGGGCACGCGCCCGGCGATACGGCGGCATGGAATGATGCATGGGCGGCTTTCTGGGCGTTTGCCCTGCTGGCGTTCCTGCACCAGGCCTTGCGCGTCGGGTCCCTCTACTTCTGGAACGGTTTCGCGGTGCGAAACCTGCAGAAGATCGTGGTGGACGGGTTGCACAAGGTGCAGCGTTTCAGTTCCGACTGGCACGCCAACACCTTCGCAGGCGGCACGGTGCGCAAGATTACGCGCGGCATGTGGGCCTTCGACAGCTTCGAAGACACGATCCTGATGGGCATCCTGCCGGCGGTCACGATCATGGTTGGCATGTCGATCATGCTTGGCTTCCGCCTTCCCCTCGTGGGTCTGGCGGCGGGCACGATGATCGTCATCTACTGCGCTGTGTCAATCTGGATGTCCGTTAAAATCCTCGCTCCCCGCTTCAAGCAATCGGCTGACGCCGATACCAAAGTGGGTGCGACGCTCGCGGACATCATCACGGGCAACCCGAGCGTGAAATCGTTCGGCGCCGAGGCACGGGAGGACGCGCTGTTTAAAACAGTTGCCGAGAACTGGCGCGCCAAGGCGATCTGGTCGTGGCAGACGGGGGTGACGGCGGATGCTTTCCGTTCCATCTTCCGCCTGTTGATGATGGCCAGCATGGTCGCAACCACGATCTATCTGTGGAAAGCGGGACAGGCGACGCCCGGCGACATCGTGCTGGTGATCACGACGTTCTTCATCATCGGCGGCTATCTGCGGGATATCGGGATGCACATCTCCCACCTGCAGCGCGCGGTCGCCGATATGGAAGACGTGGTCATGTTCTGGATGCGTGAAGACGACGTGCAGGACAATGCGAAAGCCGAGCCGTTGATCGTGAAGCCGTCGCGCCGCAGGGACTTGATTTCGTTCCAAAGCGTGGGCTTCAAATACCCCTCGACCGACAAGTATATCTATAAGGATATGGTCATAGATATCTCGTCGGGAGAAAAGCTGGCACTGGTCGGGCCTTCGGGCTCGGGCAAGTCCACCTTCGTGAAACTGATCCAGCGTTTGTACAACGTGACAGACGGCCGGATTGTGATCGACGGACAGGACATCGCGGGCGTCACGATGGAATCCTTGCGCAAGCAGGTCGCCCTCGTGCCGCAGGAACCGGCGCTGTTCCACCGGTCGCTGTCGGAAAACATCGCCTACGGGCGGCCCGACGCGACGCAGGAGGAAATTGTGGCGGCTGCGAAAAAAGCCTTCGCGCACGAATTCATCGAAACGCTGCCCAAGGGGTACGACACCCTTGTGGGCGAGCGCGGGGTGAAACTTTCGGGCGGGGAACGCCAGCGGGTCGCTATCGCCCGCGCCATCCTCTCGGATGCGCCGGTGCTGATTCTGGATGAAGCAACTTCGAGCCTTGATTCGATCTCGGAGCATTACATCCAGATGGCGCTTGAGGAACTGATGAAGGGACGCACGACCATCACGATCGCGCACAGGCTTTCGACGATCCAGAAAGCCGACCGCATTTTGGTGTTCGACAAAGGCGAGATCATCGAGCAGGGCAACCATGCCAGCCTGATGGCCCGCCCGGACTCGAGATACAAGGCCCTGTACGATATGCAGGCTTTGGAGCTCGTGACCGACGCAAGCCCCGACACGGAACCCAAAAAGCCCCGCATCGTCGCGGCCGAGTAAAGCAACAAACAAGGAAAAGCCCGCCGGGAAACCGGCGGGCTTTTTATTTGATATATCTTTTGCCTTTGCCTCTATCGCCGATATCGAGTTAACTTAATCTTGTTTGAAAACATGATTTTAAAAGGATTTGTATAGATGAGTCTCCCATTGCAGTATCGATACTTGCCTATAGAAGTTAAGTATAATCTAACTTCATACTTAGCTTGCTCGGACTGCAAGTATGCGATTCATAGGCTCAAAGAAAGACAAATTTCTTATTCTGCTTGGAAGGTAGAGTGGGCCGGAATATGTGCTCTGCTAAAAGCTTCCGTTCATTTGATGGCCGCTAAGGATGCAAAAGCATGCTTGCCTGAAACACTAAAAAGGGAATTAAAGAAGGCCTACGACGAACTTCGGAAGAATAAAGAACAATATCCTTTATTTTGGAAGTTTATAGATAGGGAACGTCACAATATTCTGAAGGAGTATGAGTTTTCAGCTTATGAAGTGATCATTCAACCCGATGGTACGACTAGCAATACGAGAAGAAGTCTTTTAAGTTTTATGGACGACAGTGTAAAGGAGGCCCTGCTTATTAGAAGCGGAGAGTATAAGACTCGTAATGCTTTGGACGTTTTGACGGAAGCGGTGGAATGGTTAGAAAACTACATTTTCGACACGATTAGAAAAGCTGGGTATGATCCGAATGAACGACGTTATGCGGCTACATTGTTACCCATAGAAACTTTAAATACTTCGCGCAGAGGGACATTTATCGAATCTATTTATGAAAGCAATGATGTTGAATAAATGATAGTTCTATTGGAACCCCTACAGGTAATTTTAATTTTCGCCAGCCTCAGCGGCTGTCCTACGCCTGAGCCCGTTGTGGCGGCGGTCGAGTTGAAGATTGAGAAACCAATTTATATCCGCACACATTCATCGGCCGGTCTGGCGCGTATGAAGAGCCGCGAGACGTTCATGTATAAGGGGCGGGAGATCAGCCCCATCCTTGGCTTTACGCAAGGCGATGTGACGTATCAATATGCGTCGGGGTATGAGGTGCAGAAAGACGGCGGCACGGCCTGTCTCGGCATGAAAGATATCAAGCTGACCATCACCTATAGCCCGAAGGTGTATATTTCATCCGACCACAATTTCCTCGGTTGCAGCTTCGCGCATGTGGCGAAGCACGAACAGAAACATTACGACGCCGATGTCGATATCCTGACGAAATATCTGGAACAGTTAAAAACGCAACTGGAAAAGGGCGCGAACATGCTTGGCGCGCGCGGGCCGGTTATCGAGCCCGCCATTGAAACGGTCAAGGGCGATATGCGCCTTGCGGTGATCGAGGCGATGCAGCCGCTGGTGAAGAAAATCCGCGCGCTTCGTTTGAAAACCCATGCGGCATTCGATACCGACGAAGCCTACACGCGCGATGCCAAGGCCTGCGCACGGCCATTGTAACAGGGCCCCTGTAAAAATTACTTATGCGCCGCATTGGTTGAAAACGCGTGAGAATGAAGCGCGTTGGCAAAGGGATGTTCAGGCTTTTCCTTTTTAAAGGGATCGCCATCCAGCCGCAGATAGCCGTAATTGGGCAGCCACGGCAGCTGCTTGCGCAGCGACCAGGTGACGGGTGCATCGGTGATTTCAATCGTGATGTCCTTCACCGCAACATCCGCGCGCGCAACCGATTGCGGCGCAACGAGGCTGTCAAAACGCACGAACATCGGATAGGCCTCCGGCGCCAGCGTCGCGCGGCCTTCCTTCTTTTTATCGGGGAAGGCATCCAGCATCACCTTGCCCGCGTAATCCTGGCCATGCGTTTCGTCGATCAGCAGGGCGAAGACGTATTCATGCGGCGCAACCTCGATCGCGATCGCTTCGCCATCGACCTCGATGCTGGGGGGCAGGCCGGTCAGGCCGATGCCCTTATGCACCGTCACCTCGCGCACCGCGCTGCCGGTTTTTTCGCCGTCCGGCGTCGTCAGCGTGACGGTCATGCGGTAACGCCAGCTGTCGCTGGGCGTCGCGATGATCCATGCCGCAACAAGGCAGAGCAGCGTCAGCGCCGTGCGGATACGGTTGGTCATCTTGAAGGGAAGTTTAAAGGCGGGCTTCGTCATGGCGCATCGCTTTCGCTGAAAGGTGGCTGCGCCTTGTGAAATTACAGGAGGCAGATCGTAACGCTATTGACCTTCGACGCCGAAATAAACCCATTCCTCGCCGATGCGCGCCTTCTTGCCGGGTAGCAGGATTACGCCGTCGACGGGCGACTGGTAAATCATGCCGTCGTCATAACGCAAAATCGGCATGCCCTTGGTGACGGGGTCGAGATGCTGCCAGTCTTTCAGGAACTTGCCTTCGCGGGTTTTCACCAGCATCGCCTTCATGCGCGTGATGGTCGGCGGCTCCCCGCGCGCTTTTTCGAACGGCTCCGCCATGTCGTGGTAGGCGAGCGTCGCGCGCAGCGATTTATAGCCGATGATCGCCGATTGCGGGTCTTCATGCAGGCCGCATTCGATCAGCAGCGCCATCTTGCCCTTGGAAAAGGCGTAAGTGGTGGTGTCGCCCTGCAGCAGGTCCTTTTCGTTCTCGTACATCTCGTTCCAGCCGGTGACCCAGTAGGGGATGTTGAGCGCGGCCGCGAAATCCTTTTGCTCCTGCGTGTCGTTGTCGAGGAACAGGAAGGGGCGGCGGCCCGAGGAATAGGAATGAAGGTCGAGCAGCACATCGCAGCTGTCGATCAGCGTCACGAGTTCATTCGCAAGGCCGTGTTCATAGCGCAAAATTTTCGGGTGTTTCTTGATGACGCGGTTCAGGTTCGTCTCGACGTAACGGATGTCGCGCTTGTAGGCTTCGGGGTTGCAGATCGGCACCATGATCAGCTTGCCGCGCTTCAGCCCGAAGATGCCGCTGCGCAATTCGATCACCGTGCGCGCGATGGCATGCGTGCCGCATTTTTCATTGCCGTGAACGCCCCCGAAAACGAGCAGCGTGGGGCCGGGCTTCTGTGTGTCGAAAACGAGGGTGTCGAGCATGGGAAAACCTTAAAACCGCCGGAACGGGTCAAAGATTTTGTACCATACCGCCGCCGTTATTGGCAATCGGGCTAGATTTTCGGGCCTTGGGGCGGCTTGGCGGCCTTTTTCGGCGCTTCAAAGACGATATTCTGGTTGGCAGCCTCGAAAGCCACGCCCAGAAAACCGGCATTGGTCAGCGTCTTCTGACTGTCGATGTCGCAGACGGGAACCTTCACCACGGCGGCCGCGTTGTTGAAATCGCCCTTCAGCCGCTTTTCCATCAGGGGCGCGACTTCGGCGTACATATTATACAGGTCGGTGCCGTCCGATTTGTCGCAGCCGAGGCTGTGGATGCCGAGGCCTTCCTTCAGGAATACCGACCAGCTGAAGAAGTTTCCGGTCGTGACTTCGGCCAGGGCATGCTGGCGGCCTTCGGCATTGGCGACCGCCAGCCATTCATCGACCATGTAGGTCATCAGTTTATTGCCCCGGAAATCGGGATGCACGATCACGCCCTGCAGCACGGTGACTTCTTCCGGCTTGGCGTCCAGCACCATGTCGGTCATGCCGGATTTGGGGTGGGCGGAGGAGGGGTGCAGGATCACGCTCTGCGCGACCAGCTGGCCGTTGGAAACAATGCCCAGCACCATGTTGCCATGCGCGAAATGGCTCTCGAAAAACGCCTTTTCCTTGCGCAGCAGGAAGTTCTGTTCCTCTGCCGTCAGGCTGTCGAAGACCTCGTTTTGCAGCGTCAAAATCTGGGGAATATCGGATGCCGTGAGGGTGATGATTTCATACGGCGCGCCCGTCTTTTTCAGGTTGCCGGTTTTCAGGATTTTCTGGTTGTCGTTGGCGGTCATCTTCAGGCTTCTCCAAAATGAATGCAGTCGAACGGCGCCCCCTTGAGGGTGTCGTGATATTCAGGTTGTTTGGAGGTTTGCCCGTTTAAGCCACGAGGAAGGCTCCAGCCGCTGTCAGCGGCTGATACGTCGGTCGCGGGCCTGCGCACCGCAAATCGCGGAGGAGGAGGCGTGGGTCTGATTATGTACGGTTGCGATAATCATGATGGAGGTACTGTATAACGATTCGGGAAATGGTCAAATAATTATTTTCCCTGTGTCTTTTTTAACCATATTTATCAGTGGTTTCGTCTTTTGCTGGATTTTGCCCCCCGCCCATTGCATAGTAGCTTCCAGCGCAGGTGCCTCGGGCAGGCATACGGCGATTTTGCAAAGTTTTTCCGGAGATTGACCTGATGAAAAAATACGTTCTTCTCACTGCGCTGGCCCTTGTTATCGCCGCGCCCGCCTATGCGCAAACGTCCAACGAAACGGCCGTCAAACGCACCATGACCGCTGTTGAAAAAGCCGCAGTGGAGCAGGGCTTCTCGCCCACTTCCCCCGGCCCTGCAGCCTATGGCAACGCAGATGCAGGCATGTCGGCCGCGCCCGCGCCCGAATTCGAACCCGCTCCCGCAGCGCCAGCCGCTCCCCCTGTGAAGCATAAACTCTACAGCAACACCGATACGGGCGTGTCGTCCGACATCGCCCCCACGGCAACGGGTGCATCGATGTCCCCCAGCCTGTCGCCCGACGTGATGCCCGCAGGCGCCGCTGCTGCTTCCGGCAGCCGCCCCAGCCTCGTCACCACCGGCGAAAACGGCCTCCCCAAGGGCCTCGTCATGAACGGCCCCGGCACCACGGAATACAAACGCAAGCACCGCGCCAAGAAAAAGAAGAAAGCGGCTGTTGAACAGGCAGCGCCGATGGAAGCGGACGTCGCGTCGCCCTCCCTCAAGCCGGAAGCCGCACCCTATGTTGCGCCGGCCGAGCCTGTGATGGAAACACCGCCCGCAATGCCCGATACAACGTCTGTTCCCCCTGAAACGGCTCCGGCTCCCGCACCGATGGCGGCTCCCGTGACACCGGAACCGGCTCCTGCTGAACTGCAGCCTTCACCGGGTCCCGATCCGCTGACGGCGCCGGCTGACCCCTTCGCGCCCCAGCAATAAGCGCGAAGCTTGAAAAGACAAGGAAAAAGCCCGCGTCAGCGGGCTTTTTTCATGCCGCGCAGGCGGTAATTTCACATGCCCAAAAGGGTTTTTTAAGGGGTTTCGGGCTATCATGGCTCATGGGTGTTTTCTTCAATAAATATGTGCTGTCCGCCGCGCTTTTCCTTGTCCTTGCCGCGCCCGCCACGGGTTTCGCGGAAAGCGAATATATCGACGAGGAAGCGGTCGAGGCCGGCCACGCCGCCGGGCAAAGCTGGCGCCAGAAATGGCAGCAGACGCATGTGACGACCGAAGACGTCGCCAAGGCGCATTACGACGCGCTGCCGCTCGACCAGCGTCAGGCAATCGACGCCCGCCTTGCGCAGATAAAGGCCAAGGGGGGCAATGCGGACGAGCTGGGCGAGAAACACGGCAAGGCGGTGAATGACGCCATCGCCGAACACATGCCTGAACTCTCGCGCGAGCATAAGGAAGACGTCCAGAAATATAGCAAAAAAGCGAAAGAGAGCCTGAAGCAGCTGCAGGCCACGCAAGCCAGCGACGCCTATCACAACCACCAGAAGATGAACGATTTTAAATACCATCACATGGACGAAGCGCATCAGGCGCAGCGTGCCTACCGCGATTACGCCCGCGACCATCCGGGTGTCGATGCCGCCGCCGACAGCGCCAAGGACTGGTGGGCGAAACGGAAAGCCGCGCAGTAGCTATTCGTCGTCATCCCCTGAATATTCCAGCGCCGCGCGCGCGATTTCAAAACTGAAACCCGCACGGCCCAGCACGGCCATTTCTTTCTGCCGGTCTTTCGGGTCGGTGGCCTTGCCCAGTTTCTTGCGCTTCACCAGTTTCAGCGCGGCCTGTAATTCTGTTTCCTCGTCATCATGGCCCTCCAGCGCATCGGCGACCGCCGCCTTGGGCAATCCTTTCGCGGAGAGTTTCGCCATGATCGCGTTCTTTGACCGCCCCTGACGGCGCAGCGACGACACACGCGCCTGCGCAAAGCCTTCGTCGTTCAGCAAGCCGCTCGCGACATAGCGCGTCACAAGGTCGTCGACCAGCGGATAAAACGCCTCGGGGTCGTCCTTGTGGAAATGGCAGGAACGCATGATTTTCCGCCGCATGACGCGCCGGAAATTCTCGGTGCTGGTCGCATAACGCTGCAAATAATACAGCGCGGCATTTTCCAAATACTGCTTGGTGATCTTGCGGGGCTGTTTTTGCTTTTTGGCGGTCACGGCTTACTTTATGCTATATTGTGAAGGCGTTAAACCGGAAGGGTGCTATGGCTATTCGTATCAAAAAAGACGGCTCGGTACAATCGGGGTTGGTGGACGATAACATCGTCCAGCCTTTCCGCCTCGAAAAATCGAACGTGCGCGGCCGCATGGTGCGCATGGGCGACGTGCTGAAGCAGATCATGGAACAGCATGATTACCCCGCGCCCGTATCGGCCCTGCTGTCGGAGGTTGTGACCGTCTGCCTGCTGCTGTCGGGCATGATGAAATACGAAGGCATCTTCACGCTGCAGATCAAGGGCAGCGGCCCCATCCGCCTGCTGGTCGCCGACGTCACCAGCAAGGGCGAAGTGCGCGCCTATGCGGGCTTTGACGCAGCGGCGGTCAAGAAGGCCGCCAAGCGCAAGCAGGACCCCGTCAACCACCATTACCACCTGATCGGCAAGAAAGGCTATATGGCCTTCACCGTCGATCAGGGCGGCAGCGCGAATGACCGCTATCAGGGCATCGTGGAGCTGAAAGGCTCGTCCATCACCGAGGCCGTGCAGCATTATTTTACCCAGTCGGAGCAGATCAAGACGTCGTTCAAGATCGCCGTGCATCCGCAAGATTCACAATGGCGCACGGGTGCCATCATGATCCAGCAATTGCCGGATGACGAGGCGGGAAAGGGTGCCGAAAACCCGATCGAGGACTGGACGCGGGCGGCCATGCTGCTGTCGACATGCTCCGACGGGGAAATGCTGTCGCCGGTGCTGGCGACGTCGGACGTGCTGTACCGCCTGTTCCACGAGGACGGCGTGCGCATTTATTCGCCCACGCATGTGCGGTTCAAATGCCGCTGCTCCGCCGAAAAGGTGGTAAGCATCCTGCGCACCATCCCCCGCGCCGAGCTGGAGGAAGAATGCGAGAAGAACGGCAAGGTGTCGATCAAGTGCGAATTCTGTTCCGAAGAATATGTGTATAAGGCAAACCAGCTGGACGAAGTATACGGAGATAGAAAATGAAAATGAAATTCCTTGCGATGTTTACCGCGCTGACGCTGCTGGCCGGCTGCCAGAATGCGCCGCCGGTGACCGAAACGCCGCAGCTGGTGTTTGATACGCTGCCGACCATCAGCATGAATGTCGCGCGCATCGAAATCGTGGATGCGTACCAGCCGCCCATGCGGGCGCCGAATGTCGACCATTTGTTCAAGCAGACGCCCCGCGAAGTCGCGCGCCGCGTGCTGGAAAAACAGCTGGTCGCGAACGGATCGATGAATACCCTGCGCGTCACGATCGTGGATGCGTCGGTCGTGAAAAAAGACCTGCGCCTGACGGGGGGCGTCGCCGGATTTTTCAATAACGAGCAGTCGGAGGAATATTCGTCGCGCGTGCATTTGAAATTCGACCTGCTGGCCGAAGAAAACCCCGACAGCGTCGTGGCCGACGCGTTCGTGACGTCGGAGCGCAGCCAGACCTTGCTCGAAGACTCATCCCCCGCCGAGCGCGACATGACCTTCTTCAACCTCGACGAAGAAATCATGAAAGACCTCCGCCACGGCATCGAAGGCACCGTGCGCCGGACGTTCGGGTGGAAGTAATCCGCTAAATTTGTCATCCCTCACTTCGTTCGGGATGACGATAATGGGTTTAACCCCGCCAGAACCTTGGCATCAGCACCACCAGCAGCGTCAGGAATTCGATACGTCCGAACAGCATCGCAAAGGACATGATCCAGATCGATGATCCGGGCAGGTTGGCGAAGTTGCCGGAGGGGCCGATAAGGTCGCCCGTGCCGACGCCGGTGTTGGAAATGGCGGAGATCGCGCCGGAGAAGGCGGTTTCGAAATCAAGGCCGGTCAGCTGCAGCGAAACACCGATAATCAGCCACGACATGATGAAGATGAAAAAGAACCCCGCGACCGCCGATTGCACAGACGGCTCCACCAGCTTGCCGTTATAGCGCACCTGAAACACGCCATGCGGCGTCATCAGTTTCGATAGCTGCTGTTTCAGCATCAGGAATAAAATCTGCAAACGGAAAATCTTGATGCCGCCCGCGGTCGAGCCGGAGCAGCTGCCCATGAAGATGGAGATAAAGGCGATACCGACCGCAAAATGCCCCCAGTCGCTATGGTCGCCGTTCACGAAACCCGTCGTCGTGATATAGGAAACGGTCAGGAACAGCGCGTTGCGCAGCGCCTCCAGCCCATGCATCTTGTCGGTATGGATCAGCCACCATGTGCAGGTGACCGTCATAATGCCGATGATGGCTAGGAAGGTGCGCACCTGGCTGTCCGCCCAGATCGCGCCGCGGTCACCGCGCAGGAAGCGTAAGTAAAGGACGAAGGGGATGCCGCCCATGATCATGAAGGTGATCAGGATCAGTTCGATGATCGGATTGTTGAAATGGGCGATGGCCGCGTCATGTGTCGAAATGCCGCCCGTCGAAATCGCCGCCATGGCATGGCAGATGGCATCGAACCCCGACATGCCGGCGGTATATAGGAAAATGCAGCACAGCGCCGTCAGCATCGTATAGATCAGGACAATGAACGCCGCCATTTGGGACGCCGATGGCATCACCTTTTCAATCTGGAAGCTTTGGGTCTTGAAGATCTGCATGCCGGAAATCTGCAGCAGCGGGAAGACGGCGAGCGCGATAATCAGGAACCCGATACCACCGATCCACAGCAGCATAAAGCGCCATAGAATGATGCCGCGCGGCAGCAGGTCGAGGCCAGTGATGGCGGTCGAGCCTGTCGTGGTGATCGCCGACATCGCCTCGAAAAACCCGCCGGTGAAATTCATTTCGGCCTGCGAGAAAACGAAGGGCAGCGCGCCGAAGCTCGCCATGAACACCCAGCCGAAGGTGGTCAGCAGGAACGTCTCCCGCAGTGAAATCTTGAAACCCTGCTGGCGGTTCATCATGACCAGCGCAAGGCCGATAAAGGCGGTGACGGCCTGCGCGCTGGCAAATACCTGCCAGTCGGCGCTGTTGTCGGACAGGTCGACCAAAATCGGCGCGATCATCGCCGCCGCGAGGACGAGGAGCAGGATGCCGTTGACGTAAAAGACGGGGCGGAAATTCATGGGTTTTAGTTGACCTGTTTTTTCCCGGCCGGACTGTCGAGGGAGAAGGCGGGGATGGCGACGTCGAACATGCGCCCGCCGGGACCTTCCATCGCATAGCTGCCCTGCATGATGCCGGACGGGGTCGCAAGCGGCGTGCCGCTGGTGTATTCGAAACTCTGCCCCGGTTTCAGCACGGGTTCTTCGCCCACCACGCCGGGGCCGCGCACTTCCTGCGTGCGGCCGAAGGCATCGGTGATCTTCCAGTACCGCGTGCGCAGCTGCACGGTTTCGGTGCCGTTATTCTGGATTCGCACGGTGTATGACCAGACCCAGATATTGCTCTCCGGCTGGGATTCATGGTCGAGATAGGCGGGTACGACCGATACGGTGACATCGCTGGTGGTGGTTGTGTACATGCGGAAAATATACTCCCGTTCAGGGGAAAAGCCAAAAGGAAACGGGCGTCTTATCCCCTCTCCCGCGCTTGCGGGAGAGGGTTAGGGAGAGGGTGGGGACTTTGGCTTTGTGGCGGAAGCATTCGTTTATCTGTTCTGCAACAAAACACCCTCTCCCCACCCCTCTCCCGCAGGCGGGAGAGGGGGCAAGCACAAAAAGAAACCGGCCAGTTGCCCGGCCGGTTTCCTTTATTCGGTTCGCTGATACGAAGATTACTCGAGGGTAATCTGCGCGCGGCGGTTTGCCGGTTCGCGGACGTTGTCTGCCGTTTTCACGAGCAGGTCGCTTTCGCCGCGGGATTCGACACGCACCATGTCAGCCGCGATGCCGCGGGAGATCAGGCCGTCGCGCACAGCGTTCGCACGCTGCGTAGACAGGCGGTCGTTGTAGCGGGTGGAGCCGGAGCTGTCGGTGTGGCCGATGATGGTGATGCCATGGACATCCTTGCGGTTCTTGATCTCCTGCGCAACCGCGTCCAGCACGTCGTTCGCGCCGGCCGAGATGTTGTGCTTGTCCCAATCGAAGAACACGATGAACATAGCCTGTTCAACGGGGGTCATGGGGCCCGGCTCTTCAGCCGCCACGATCGGGGCGGGTTCAGGCTGGACGGCGATCACGGATTGCAGGTCCTTCAGAGCAGCCCAGAAAGCCGCTTTGCAGGGAACGTCTGCGTTCCAGTTTTCTTCTTGCTGTTCAGCCCAGCAGTCAAAGCGGGCTTGTGCAACGGCTGCCTTGTCGGAAGCCAGCTCGCGGCCGCCGTTTTCAAGCGCGTCGACCAGGTCGGCGCGGCCTTTGCTCAGTTCAACGATGTTCTTGTCGGACAGATCCCAGTCGTCCAGGGTTTCGGGCATCACGACGACGCCGCTTGCAGCCGCGAGGCCTTTGCGTGCGAAGTGGATGGCATCCGCGTAGTCGAGCGCCTTGTGCTGGCGGCCATTCGCGTAGTCGCGGTATTCAGCTGCGAGGCGTTTCGTGAAGGGCGAACCCGTCGCTTCCGCCTTGTTCAGCGCCTGAACGGTCGAATTGCTGCTGGCGCCTGTGCAGGCGGCAACGACAAGCACCAAGGAAAGGGCGCAAAGCCTGGTAAGCATCTTCATTAGAACTACTCCATTCAAAGTATAAAAATTTTTCCGCCGGAGAACGCACCACTTTTGTTGTGTTATCAAATGGATGCCTTGTCTCAGTTATTCTACTTATCGTGGTAAGGGTATGTTTGTAAAGAGGTTTTCAGGACACAAAAAGGGATTCTTTAGTTCACATAAACAATAACCCCTTGTAGGAGCCGCAAAATATGCTTTATATATGCGGATATGCGGGTGTAGCTCAGTGGTAGAGCATTTGCTTCCCAAGCAAAAAGTCGCGGGTTCAAATCCCGTCGCCCGCTCCAATCCAGCCCAGAATCCCGTTCTTTCATCGCTCTGGCCTCCCGAAATCCGGAAAATCGTAATTAGACCGTGTTTTTTAAGCCTGTTCGGACTAATTTTGTATCAGGGAAGTTTATCTGTTTTTCGGGGTATGACATGGCATTGATCGAAGGCGGCAACGGCGCGGATACGCTAGACGGCACCCCGTCCGGCGCGACCACCAATGACATCATCAAGGGCTATAACGGCAACGATACCTTGAGCGGCCTTGACGGCGACGACATCCTCGACGGCGGTGCTGGCAACGACCTTTTGAATGCGGGCACGGGCGACGACCTGCTGCTGGGCGGCATCGGCCTTGATACGCTGGCGGGCGGCGACGGCAACAACAGGCTGGACGGCGGCGCGGGCGCAGACACCATGACGGGCGGCCTCGGCAACGACACTTATATTGTCGACTCTGCCGCCGACCGCGTGGTCGAGGCCTTCGGCGAGGGCGTGGATCTGGTGGAGGCATCTGTTTCCTTCACCCTTTCCGCCGATGTGAATAACCTGACCCTGACCGGCATAACCGCGCTCAGCGGCACGGGCAACGCGCTCGACAACAGCCTGACCGGCAACGGCGGCGCGAACCGGCTGGTCGGCCTTGGCGGCAACGATACGCTGGATGGCGGTTTCGGCGCGGACCAGATGACGGGCGGGCTGGGCGATGACATCTACATCGTCGACAACAAAATCGACCGTGTGACCGAACTGGCGGGCGAGGGCACGGACGAGGTTTACGCCTTCGTTAGCCACACCCTGTCTGCGAACGTCGAAAACCTGTTCCTGTCCGGCTTTTCCGTCATCACCGGCACCGGCAATGCGCTCGACAACACCATCACCGGAAATTTACAGGTCAACACGCTGGATGGCGGCCTGGGCGCTGACGACCTGCAGGGCGGGGGCGGCAACGACACCTATATCGTCGACAACGCGGGCGACATCGTGGCCGATTCAAGCGGCAACGACACCGTGCGCAGCAGCATTTCCTTTGACCTGTCCACCAATGCCGCCAACATCGAAAGCCTCGTGCTGACCGGAACCGCCGCGCTCGACGGCACGGGCGATGCGGACGATAACACGATCACCGGCAACACGGCCGTGAACACGCTCGACGGCGCGGCGGGCAACGACACGCTGATCGGCGGCGCGGGCGCGGATGTCATGATTGGCGGCGCGGACGACGATACCTATTACGTCGACAATGCGGGCGACATGCTGAGCGAAATTACGGGCGAGGGGAATGACAGTGCGTTTTCCTCGGTCACCTTCAACCTCACGACGAACGGGGACGAGGTCGAGAACCTGACCCTCACCGGCACCGCCGCGATCAGTGGAACCGGCAATGCGGGCGACAACGTCCTGACGGGCAACAAGGGCGGCAATACGCTGACGGGCCTTGCCGGCAACGATACGCTCGATGGCGGCCTCGGCAACGATGTGCTGATCGGCGGCGCGGATGACGACGTGTATGTCGTGAACGCGCTGATTGGCAAAACCATCATCGAACTGGCGGGCGGGGGCATCGACGAAGTCCGCGCGACCGTCAATCACACGCTGGCGGCAGAGGTTGATAACCTTGTGCTGATCGGCATCGGCAACCTAAACGGCACGGGCAACGCGCTCGACAACAGCCTGACCGGCACGATCGGCAACAACACGCTGAACGGGCTTGCGGGCGCGGATACCATGATCGGCCTTGGCGGGAATGACGTTTTCATCGTCGATAACGCGGGCGACGACGTGACGGGAACCGGGCTTGTCATGTCGAGCGTGACGCGCGACCTGAACGTCAACACGACGCTGGCATCCAACCTGACCCTGACCGGCACGGCCGCGATCGACGGCACGGGCACCAACGCCGAGAACATCATCACCGGCAATACCGCGGTCAATAATCTCGCCGGGCTGGATGGCAATGACGTGTTTTTCGTCGACGCCTCCGACATCGTGGACGGCGGAAACGGCAGCGACACCGTCGTCGTCAATTTTACGGCTTCTACCGGCTACGCCAACTGGACGGATATCGAAAACATCACGCTGACCGGCATGACGCTGCTGAACGCGACCGGCGACGGCGGCGATAACACCCTCATCGGCAACAGCGCGAAAAATACGCTGGATGGCGGCCTTGGCGATGACACCTACGGCATCACGACGGGCGACGTCATCCTCGATACGGGCGGCAACGATACCGTGCGCGTGGGCGCGACCTATACGCTGCTCGCGGGCATGGAGAACATCACGCTCACCGGCACCGGCAATTTCAACGCCACCGGCGATGCGGGCATCAACATACTGTCGGGCAATAGCGGCAAAAACACGCTCGACGGACGCGGCGGCGACGACACGCTGCAGGGCGGGCTGGGCGACGATACCTATATCGTCGACGGATCGCTCGTCACGATCAACGAAAACGCGCTGGGCGGCATCGACACCGTGCGCACGGCCTTCACCCATATCCTCACCAGCGAAGTCGAGAAGCTCGTCCTCACGGGCACGGCGGATATCGACGGCACCGGCAACGGCGTCGCCAACACGCTGACCGGCAACAGCGGCGACAACACGCTCGACGGCGGGCTGGGCGCGGATATCATGCTGGGCGGCGGGGGCAACGACGTGTTCCTGGTCGACGACCTGAACGACCGCGCGACGGACACCGGCGGCATCGACCTTGTCATCGCAACCGATATCGGCCATACGCTCGGCCTTGGCGTCGAAAACCTGACTCTGCTGGGCAGCGCGTCCGTCAACGGTTTCGGCAACAACCTGCGCAACGTCCTGACGGGCAATGACGGCGCCAATACGCTTGATGGCGGCCTCGGCTCCGATACCATGGCAGGCGGCCTCGGCGGCGACTTCTATTTCATTGATTCCGCCGGCGATGTCGTGATCGAAAGCATCGGCGGCGGGATCGACACCGTGACGTCGACCGTCAACTACACCCTGTCGCAGGATGTCGACAATCTGGTCCTGACGGGCGAAGTGCTGTCCCTGATCGGTACCGGCAACGCCCTTGATAACGTCATCACCGGCAGCGCGGGCAACAACCGCCTTTACGGGCGCGACGGTAACGACACGATCAATGGCGGCCTCGGCGACGACATCATTTACGGCGAGCTTGGCGGCGATACGCTGAATGGCGGCGTGGGCAGGGACCAGCTGTATGGCGGCGACGGTCAGGACGTGTTCAGCTTTGACGCGACGGCCTTTGCCGAGCTGCTCGATATCGTGCGCGATTACAGCCTTGCGCAAAACGACGTGATCGACGTCTCCGCGCTGGTCGGCGCCGCTTACGATCCGCTGATCCACAACGCGAGCGATTTCGTTTATCACGGAAGCAGGGGCGGCGTCAGTTACGTCTTCGTCGATACCGATGGTCTGGCGAACGGCGTCAACTGGGTTCCGGTCGCGCAATTGACGGGTATCCATCCGATCATCAACCAGACTGCGGTCCTGTTCCAGCTTGAACCATGAGCGGCGTCTTTTACCTTATCCGCCACGGCGAAAGCGCATCGAACGCGGGCGAAAAAACGCTTGATGCCGCGTCCACCACGCTCACCGAGCGCGGCTGGCAGGGGGCGCGGGCGAATGCGGCCAGCTTCCCCGAAACGCCGCACCGCATCGTCACCTCGCGCTATATCCGCACCACGCAGACGGCCGCGCCGCTGCTGGAGCGTTTTACGGCGGTACCTGTCGAAGAATGGGACATCCACGAATTCACCTATATGTCCGCCAAATACGCCGGCACGACGACGTTCGACCGCCGCCCCTTTATCGATGAATACTGGAAACGCCTCGACCCGCATCTCAAAGATGGCGACGGCGAAAGCTTCGCGACCTTCGCCGCCCGCTGCCGCGCCTTCATCACGCGCATGGGCAACACGCAAGGCATCACCGCCGCCTTCAGCCACGGCCACTTCACCCGCGGCGTCCTCCACGCCCTGCAGGGAAATTTCGACACCGTCACGCCCGAAACAATGACCAGTTTCTGGCAAGACCACCACGCCAACCCCATCCCGAATTGCACGCGCTATGTTTTCGCGGTAGGCGATGGCAGCGTGAAACTGATCGAGCGGCAGGATGGGGCGGTGGAGCGGGTGAGGCAGACGGTGATTGATTAAATAATTGAATATAATAGGTATATTATAAATTTATTGACATAACATTAGGTTCAATATTATAGTATTTTTAAGCTGAGTGCATCACTCTTGCGACGCGGTTTTCTTTAAAGGCTGAAGAGTTTCCCGCGCGCTTGTTCCGCACGATTTGCAAAACACGAAAAGCCCTGAAAGCATGCATGACACAGTTTTGTTCTGCATAATTTGGGATTGGCGTGATGGCATTTTGGAACAAATATTCTTCTATTCATCACCGCTTTAATCGCCAGCGAACAGCGGGCAGCGTGCATCATAAAGCAAGCTCATTTAGATGGCCCAATCCACAAAAGCCAACTTCATTTTGAAAGAGGAGAAGACAATTATGGCGCAGACAGAACAGTTATCACTCGAAGCTTATCTTGAAGCATTTAAGAAAAGTAGTCTTAAAGAACTGAGTGACTTGAAAGAACTTCTAGACAGGGGACTTCGTGAAGACCCTGAAAATTTTAATCCTTTTCTAAACATTGCTGAAATTGCAAAGGTGAGCACCATCGCGGAACTCTTGCCAGTATTTGATAAATTCGCTTCGCATCTGAGAAATTTGGGTCAACAAGCAGATGTGCAGAATAGCGAAAAATCAAATGCTCCGCGTAAGGCAAAGGCGCCCGTGATCTAAAAAATATAACATTCCGGCGTAAGTTTGTGTTGAAGGTCATTGTCTGGATTTATCCGGCGCTAGCCTGATTAATCTCAAGCCCAGCACGCCGAATTACCTATGCTGAAGGCATAAAGGTGCGGAAACATGGAGATATTAGTTTTTTAAAAATGCCTCGTGCTGTCTTTCGCCTTGCATCATGCTTCCTTCGCAGGCATTGGGAAAATTTACCTCGATCCGTCTGCGGCATTTTCCCGGGGACTTCCACGGAGCGATCCGAACCGGTGTTTTAGAAATTTCTTGACTCCAGACCTATGAAAATCATATGGTGCGGCCTATCTAACTTTAGCGGAGCAATTCCGCGCGGGGGCTGAAGTTCCCGAATCTCCATAAAAATCAATAACAAAGGGAGACATATATTGTCACAGCTGAACGGTAAAAAAGTCATGATCCTCGTCGCCAACGGCGTCGATGAATCGGTAATGTCTGTTGTCATGCGCGAAATGACCAAGACCGGCGCAACCGTGAAAACGGTCGGCACCGAACCGGGCCTCGTGAACAGCTGGAACGACAATGCATGGGGCCTCTACTTCCCCGTCGACCTGCAGATCAGCCAGACGCTGGGCGCGGATTTCGATTGCCTGATGGTTCTGTCCGGCACGCGCTGCGTCCAGAAACTCTCGACCAACGCGCATGCGGAGCGCATCATCACCAGCTTCATCATGGCCGGCAAACCGATGGCATTCATCGGCAACGCGGTCGAGCTGCTGGCGAAAATCAGCCTCGCTTCGGGCTGGAACGTTGCTGGACCCGCATCCGTGAAGGATGCGATGGTTGCGGCGGGCGCGCAGTGGGTTGACGAAACCGTCCACACGCACAACGCGCTGCTGACCGGCGAAGGCGCCGATGTTTCCGGTTTCATCGCGGAAATGCTCGCGCATTTCGGCGCAGGCCCCGTTGAAATCAAGGCAGCCGCGTAATGAAAAACGAAGTCACCACAGCAGTAGGGGAGATCAAGGCGTCCCTCGACCTGCTGAGGAGGCATCTTTGACTGGGATCGCTCCGTCCACCGTCTCAATGAACTGAACGCGCTTGCGGAAGACCCGGAACTCTGGACCAACCAGGACCGGGCGCAAAAGATATTGCGCGAGCGCACGCGTCTGGAGACGCAGATCACCGCCGTGCGCGCGATCGAAACCAACCTCAACGACCAGCTGGAAATGATCGAGCTGGCGGAGATGGAAGGCGATACGGCGCTGGTGGCCGAGGCCGAAAAATCCCTCTACAGCATTAAAAACGACGTCGCCAAGCGCGAAATGGACAGCCTGCTGTCCGGCGAACTCGACGGTAACGACGCTTACCTGCAAATCAACGCAGGCGCGGGCGGCACCGAGGCGCAAGACTGGGCCGGCATCGTGCTTCGCATGTATACGCGCTGGGCGGACAAGCGCGGGTTGAAAGCCGCGATGATGGACATTCAGGACGGCGAGGTTGCGGGCGTGAAATCCGCGACGCTGGAAATCACCGGCGAAGCGGCCTTCGGCTGGCTGAAATCGGAATCCGGTGTGCATCGCCTCGTGCGCATTTCGCCCTATGATTCAAGCGCGCGCCGCCATACCAGCTTTTGCTCGGTCGCGGTCACGCCGGTCGTCGATGATGAAATCGACATCAAAATCGAAGATAAAGATTTGCGCGTCGACACCTACCGCTCCGGCGGCGCGGGCGGCCAGCACGTCAACAAAACTGAATCCGCCATCCGCCTGACGCACCTGCCGACCGGCATCGTGGTCGCGTGCCAGAATGAGCGTTCCCAGCACAAAAACCGCGCCGCCGCGATGAAAATGCTGAAAGCGAAAATGTACGAGCGCGAAGTGATGATGCGCGACGCCGAAAAACAGGTGCGGGAAGACGCCAAAACCGACATCGCCTTCGGCCACCAGATCCGCTCCTATGTTTTGCAGCCGTACCAGATGGTCAAAGATTTGCGCACCGGTTACCAGACCTCCGACACCGGCGGCGTGCTGGACGGCGACCTCGACGAAATCATGCAGTCCTGCCTCGCCCGGAAACTCAATGACGAGAAAACAGGCAAAAAAGTGGCGTATGAAGACATCGACTAAGTTTTCGCCGCGTTTTCTGCACGTTTAGTGTACGTTCCAGCACATAGCACTTCAAAAAATATCGTTGAAATTCAACGGGTTGCAAAACCACGTTTTGCGATTTGGTATTTTTCGACTCAACAAAATCAAGGGGTTACAAGCGCGAAAAGTCCCGCGATGCGGCCTTCCATGCGGGGCACGTTGTCGATTGCGTCGCCGGCGGACTGCATCAGGCGGAGGTGGCCGAGGATGCCGTAGACGGGGAGGAGGGTGTTGGCGTGGGTAAATGCATCTTGCAGATCATCGCCGGAAATTTCCCAGCCGTCGAAACACGCGGCGAAAAGCGTTTGGTAATCCGCGCTGTCTGCCGCCAGCGGATAACGGAAACCGGTGCGGCGCAGCAGCCATGCGAGCGACAGGAACGGGTGGTCGATCGCGGTTTCGCCGAGGTCGAGGATGCTGATCCTGCCATCCGCGCCGAGGACGAGGTTGTTGTCGTGGAAATCTGAATGGGTCAGGCATTCAGGGATTTTGCAGGACGCAAGCGCGGCGCAGGATGTGGCGACCTGCGCGGAAAAATCGCGCGCGGTTTTGATTTGCGCGGCATCCAGTTTATGTTCGGCCAAGAAACCGTCATCATGCACAAGCGCATTGTATAAACGAGTGATCAGGTCGAGCCGCCAGTCGGGTGCGCCGATGCCCAGAAACGCGTCGACATACGGGGCGGTGGCGCGCTGGAAATTCGTGTAGGCGCGGATGCCCTGCGCCATTAGCGCGGCATCCAGCTTGCCGTCGAATATCGTGCGCAGCGATTTGTCGCCGCAATCGCTCATCAGGAAACAATGCAAGGCATCGCCCTGCGCAATAAGTTCGGGAATGGCGGCGATGCCGCAGAGGGTGCGGCAGCTTGAAATAATCTCTGCCTCGATAAACAATCCGCGCGCGGGTTGTTTCAGGTAATAATTTTTATTGGCCGCCGAGATTTTCAGCACGCGGCTCCACGGTGTTTCGACGATGGTTTCGGCAACGGCGTCCGGTTGGCCGATGATGCCCCGCGCCCAATCGATGATGGCGGCGTCGCCCGTCATTTAACGTGTTGGCGGCTTGCGGAGTTTATGGCGCGTGTTTGGCAGGGGCACGAAGGTTTCGCGGTGAACCCCAGACAGTTCCGATGCGAATTGCTTTTTCGCGGCCTGCGCGAAGGCTTCCTTGCATTGTACCAGCAGCGTGCCGCCGAATTTATCGACGACCTTTACGCCCTCGGCCGCGCCCAGCGTTTCCAGCTTTTTGCCGAATGCCGCGGTTTGCGCATCGCTCGCGTTTTTGTCGATCATGAAAATCCAGCGTTCGGGGCGGGCGGGTTTGGTCATGGCAATTCCTTCGTTCGTGAATGCCTGTTTTATAGCAATTCACTGCGGGCGGCGCAAGGCTTACGCCGCATCCTGAAAAGGGTCAGGCGGGCGATGGCAGAGGCTATCCCGGATTATCCGAGCGCGTAACCAAGCGTGAGCAGCATCGCCAGCACAAGGAAGCCGAGGATCAGGAATTTCGGGTCGCGCGCGCGGCGTTTCATACCCGCGATAAAATCCTGCCGCGTGCCGACGCTTCGGAAGCGTCGCTGGAGGGTTTTGAGGCGTTGTTCCTTGGGGTCGAGGGTCATGCCATCAGGATAAAAGAATGGCGGCGGGTCTTCAAGCGCCTGTACCCTAGCTTTTACAGGGTTACGTTATTGTGGCAAAGTCGGGCGCGAAGGATTAAGCTATGCCCATGAACGGGAACTTCTCATGATCGGGGTATTTGATAGCGGCTTTGGCGGATTGACGATCCATCGCGCGCTGATCGATGCGTTGCCGGAACAGGATTTCGTCTATCTGGGCGACAACAAAAATGCACCCTATGGCACGCGCCCGCCGATCGAGGTTCTGACGCTCACCTGCGCGGGGCTGGAGGCGCTGTTTGCGCAAGGCGCGACGCTGGTGATCGTCGCCTGCAATACGGCATCGGTTGTCGCGCTGCGCTGGATACAGCAGCAATGGCTGCCCGTGCGGATGAAGCAGGACGGCATCAAACGTAATGCGATTGGCATCGTCGTGCCGACCATCGAGGCCGCAACCGGCGTTAGCTGGCATGACGCGGCGAAGGAGGAGGGCGGCGGCACGATCGCCGTCTTCGCGACCGCCCGCACCGTCGATACCGGAAATTACCCGTTCGAGATCAGCAAGCGCCGCCCCGATATCCGCGTGGTGCAGCAGGCCTGCCCCGAACTCGCTGGCGCAATCGAGGCTGGCGCACCGCGCGAAGCCTTGCGCGCGATGGTACAGAAATTCGTGAAGGAGCTGGAGGACCGCGAGCTGGGCGGTCATGCGCCGTCCTCCGTCATCCTCGGCTGCACGCATTACCCGCTGGTCGCCGACCTGTTCGCCGAACAGCTGCCCGCCGGCGTGCCGATTATCCACCAGCCGGAGGCAACCGCCGCCGCGCTGAAAGGGTATTTGCAAAAGCACCCCGAATACAACGTGACTTCCGGTGGCAAACGCGTGTTCCTTTCGACCGGATATTCGGCGGAGGCATTGCCCCTGATTGAAAAGTTCTGGGGCGGGAAGCTCGCTTTCGAAACGGTTTAATTTCTTTCAAGACACACCCTCACCCCGACCCTCTCCCGCAAGGGCAGGAGAGGGGGAGTGCGCGCAATTGTCCCCTCTCCCGCGCTTGCGGGAGAGGGCCAGGGTGAGGGGAGTCTTTTTCGGTTACTTCGCACCCGCCTGTGAAATCAGGCTGATGATCAGCGGGCTGCCGGTTTTGACGGCGAGGGAGAGCGGCGTCAAGCCGTTGCGCGATTCCGCGTTGATGGACGCGCCCGCGATGATCAGCTCGGCCACCGCCTTTACATGACGGTTCTTGATCGCCCAGAACAGGGGCGTCCAGCCGTTTTCATCGGCAGCATCGGCATCTGCGCCGGTTTCGACCAGCACGCGGATTTTCGTGGCGTCGCCATCGCGGGCGGCGCGCAGCAGGGCGATGGATTCAAAGCCCTGCGATACGCTTGCATCGCTGCGGCGCGTCCAGACGTTGTCGGTATTCAGGTCGTAATTGGCGGGGGCAGTGCCGGTATAGGTATAGGACATGGTTTTCCCTCCTCGGGAATAAAAAAACCGCCGACGTGTAGCACGAGGGCGGAACCAGTCCACCAACGCTTTAGCAGTATTTATAACGCGCCCCGCAAGCTGTCAGCATTCAAATCGGCGCAGTTGTGTTTGTAGCACTGTTGGGGGGCGGATGTCAAGTTTTGTGAAAAAAGCCCTTAAAACACGGGTCCGGTGGGCTTCGGCGGGGTCTTGCTGAGTTTTTCGCGCCAGTCTTTCAGGTTCGCAAGCGCGTCGTCGCGGTCGTGGCCGCTTTCGACCCATTCGGCGGCTTCGATGGCGCGCTGGATTTCGGCGGGCGTGTTCAGGATTTTCATGGCAAGCGGGCTGGTGTCGATCGCGCGTTCGGCGAGCGATGCCAGACCGAGCGGCGGGACGGGAATGAATTCGGGTTTGGTTTTCGCCCAGTCATAGCCTGCCTCGAAATCGCGCTGGCAGGTCCAGTTTTCGACCGTCTCGACAAATGTCGCGGCGAGTTTCTTGCCGTGCTTCGGCGCGGCCTTCAGTGCGGTGTAAATTTCTTCGAGTTCCTGCGCGCGCGACGCGGGCACCTTGCCGAATTCGCCCTTGCGGTAGACGAGGTCGATGACGCCGATCCAGTCGCCGGCCTCTGCCGCGACGGGTGTCAGCAGGTCGAAGCGTTTATGCAGGATGATTGCGCTAACGACGGCGGAGGTCGGCGCGCCGACTTTGCCATCGGGCGGAAACACATCGTCCTTGATGTCTTTCCATTCCGCGCCGGATTCAATTTTCTTGTAAACGCGCTTGATCGCCGCGCCCTGTTTATCACCGAACATATCCGAAAGCCTTTTGCGAAGTGACATCGCTTAATCCAGCCGTTCCATGCCAAGACGGAACAGCAGCGCGTCGAGCGCGTACTGGATGGGTTCGCGGGGCGTGGCGGTTTCGACTTCCGCCTTGCGTTTCTGCATCTGCTCCGAAATTTCGACGCGGATGGTTTTCATGACTTCTTCGGTATCCGGCTTCAACCCGAATGCGCCCTGCAACTGGCCGATCATCGAGGCTTCGTCATAGGCGAGGATGCCGTCGATCGAGGCGACGACTTGCGCGAAGTAAACCAGCACGGCCTTGTGCTCGGGATCCGTCACATGGCGCGTGATCTCGTCGAAATCCTGCTGCTCCGCCAGATCGCGGGCCAGGAGCTGCATCTGCTCCGGCGTCGCGTCATAGGCTTTCGCAATGCTGATGAAGATGCGGTCGAACAGGTGGCGTTCCTTGTCATGCACCACGCCGTCGGCATGGGCCATCAGGATGATGCTCCGCCACATATACAGCATGCTTTCGGAGAAGGACTTTTTAACGGGGGATGGTGATGTGTTTGTCATGGGGAATAGCCTAGCGAATTCAAGGCTTCGAGTAAACAAGGGAACTTATGGGGTACTATAAGCATAAGAGGGTTCAGACTTGGAACCCTGTAAGGAGGCACACATGAAAGGTATTCTACTCTGGCTGGTCGGTATTCCGATCCCCGTGATCATACTGCTTTATATGTTCGGCATGGTCGGCAACTAACGATCAGGGCTGTTTCGGTTTAAAACGGGCGGTGGCTGGCGCAGTCATCGCCTGTTGACCTTTTTGGAAAAAGGTCAGGCCGTGATCCTTCAGCGCATTATTGATCTGGCGGGCAATGGCAAAATCCTGCCGCTGCGCGGCCAATGCCGCCGCCGTATCGCCGCCTTCATTTTTCAGCTTCGTATCCGCACCCTTCGCCAGTAACAGCGCGACCGCCCCGTCGCGGCTGCGCTCCGCTGCATACATCAGCGCCGTCCAGCGGCGGCTCTGGCGTGCGTTCAGCTCCGCGCCCGCGTCGATCAGCAGGCGCATCACATCTACGTGCCCGCCTTGTGCGGCCAGCATCAGGCCGGTTTCGTTGATGGCGAAGGGCTTGTCGTTTTCCTTGACCGGCTTCGCCCAGCGCGCCGCTTCGGGGTGCTGGGCCAGCACATCGCGCACCAGGTCGATATTGCCCTGCTCCGCGCCCGAGAAGAAAAGGGTGGCGGCAAAGGTCTTGGGCGCGGCGTCGGTGTTGAAAGCGGGGGCGGCCATATCGTTCTGAACACTTGTTCGGGGGTGGAAACAAAACAAACAGATTTATACATAATACGCAAGAAAAAGAAACCACATTTTCATAATCTAACCTTATCAACGTCTTACAATACGCAAAAAGGGACTGGAAAAAAGGCCGCGAATCCCTATTATGGGGGCTCAGAATTTACAATTATTTCAAACGCTACTCCCTTTACGAGGTGAACAATGCGCCGTTCCGTTTCCTACGCCCTTGCGACAGTATCCCTGACTGCTCTCGTCACTGTTGCAACATCGTCACAGGCGATCACTCCGGCCAGCCTCGGCCAGCTCAAGCAGCTGGATAAGTGGAAAGTCGGCATCGTGGATCCGGAAGGCCAGTCGTTCTGCGCGATGGTCAACAAGTTTGACAAAAACTTCGGCCTCGCTTTCGCGCTGTCGCCGGAAGGTTACGGTTCGGTTGCGGTGGATGTGACCGATGCGAAATTCACGCCCGGCGATGTGTACCAGGTCGCGTTGAAAACCAACGGCAGCAAAGCGGGCACGTATCCCGGCCGCGCAACCTCGGAGCGTTCCGTCGTCGTGCAGGTCGGCCAGAACAAGGGGTTCTACGAAGCGCTGAAGGGCAACGCGGCACTCGGCGTCGGCCTGCCCGCGCTGAACGTGGAATTCACGCTCAACAAATTCGCGCAATCCTACCGCCAGCTGATCGATTGCTCGCAATCGCTCGTCGGCAACATCTCCGCGCCCGGCAAAATGCCCGCGGTTGAAGTGAAAGAAGTTGAAAAAGCATCCCTCGCGCCGCTCGACCGCGAACTCGCCGAAATCTCGGGCGACGAACTGGCCGATGCGAACACGACCGATGATGCGAAAGACAAAGACGCGCTGTTCGACGCCGTCGAAGCCAAGGCGGAAAGCAACGACGCCACCGCCCGCACGCAAGTGGCCGCGCTGGACGCACAGCAGCAGAGCGTGACCGCCGAAATCGGCGCACAGAAACAAAAATCGGCCGAGATCGCCGATGAAAAACAACAGGTCGAGCGCAAGCTGATCGCCTCCACCAAGTCCAACGGCTCCGCGCCTTCCGCAATCGCGACCGGCGCGACCGCGAAACTGTGGGACACGCAAGAAACGCAAGTGCAGCCCGAAGTCGCCGCCGCTCCCGCCGCAACCGCGCAGGAAATCCTGTGGAACGATGCACAGGCCGCGAAAGTGGAAGCTGTCGAGGCCGAGAAAACCGCCGCCGCCGCCAAACAGGTTGACGAATACAGCCGCGGCAAGGAAAAGCTGGATCAAAAAGCCGCTGCCGTGAAGCAGGAGGCCGTGAAGATCGAGGCATCGAAAACCGCAGCGCCTGAAAACAAGGCATTGAAGGCAAGCCTCGTGGCGAAACAGGCCGAACTCGCACGCATCAGCGCGGAGCGCGTGGCGCAGACGAACGAGCTGACCCGCAAGCTGTCGGCGACGCAATCCGATTACGATGCGAAACTGTCGGCAATCGCCGCTGAACGCGACGCGCTGAAGTCCAGCCTCGCAACCGCGCAGAAAACCGCGAATGACGCGCAGAAGTCGGCAGTGGATGCGCAAGCAACCGCGCAGGCATCCACCGCACGCGCAACCGCGCTGCAGGGCCAGCTTGAACTCGCGCTGGAGCAAAACACCGCCGCCAAAAAATCGGGCGGCAGCGTAAAACAAAAACTGACCGAACTGCAAACCCAGGTCCTGAAATCAGAGCAGGAAAAACAAGCGCTGCAGGAACGTCTCGCGAAAGCCGAGACGGAGGGCCGCAGCCTCGCCGCCGTGCAGGAAGAACTCGACCGCACGCAAGCCGACAAGACAGCGCTGGAAGCGCGCCTCGCCACCGTTGAAAAACAGGGCGCAGACGTCGCCGCGCGCGCCAAGCAGATGGAATCTGCAACCGGCAGCGACAGCAAGCAACTGGCCGTGATCAAGGCATCGCTCGCGGACGAAAAAGCCGCGCATGAAAAAGAAACCGCGTCGCTGCGCACGCAGATGGACGGCCAGAACATCCAGTTCGAAGAGCTGAAAGCGACCTATATCAAGCTGCTCGAGCGCAGCAAGCAGGTTTCGGCCTCCGCCGACAAGTCGCTCTCGGAGCGCCAGCAGCAGCTGACCGAGGAACTGGCGAGCCGCGACACGTATGTCGCGCAGCTGGAAACGAAACTGGCCGTGCTGGAGGCCGAGCGTTCGGCAGCCAACATCCGCGCCACCAGCGCGCAGGAAGACGTAGCGACCGTCCGCCGCGAAATGCAGGGCCTGCGCAAGAGCCTTGTTGTCGTGAATGACGACGACCAGCCCGCAGCAGCCCTCGCCGCGAAGAAACATTCGGAGGCGCTCGCCGCCGCCGAAGCGGAAGTCAACAAGGCGGAAACAGCGCTGAAAGAATCGCATACCCGCATCTCCTCGCTCGAAAGCCAGCTCGACACCACGCGCGAGCAGGTTTCGGAACTGCAGAAATCGGCAGCGAAGATGACGACCGTCGCCGCGGCCGCGCAAACCGAGTCCGACAAGCAGCAGGCGAAAAACCTGGAACAGGCACAGGCTGAAATCGCCCGCCTGAAATCCAACACCGCCGATCTGGAAGGCAAGCTGTTCAACGCAACCGCTGCCGGCAAGAACACGGCGTCGGCAAAACAGGCGCTCGCCGACAACAACGACAAACTCGCAGCCGCCGAAGCGGAAATCGAGAAGCTGAAATCCGACAACATGGCGCTTGCGGGCCAGCTGGTTCAAAAAGCGCAGCAGGCACGCCTTGCTCCTGTCGGCGCACCCCCCGTTGTCGCACCGTCGGAAAAACTGGCTGATAACGCCCCGTCCGGCATCTCCGCCGCTGAAAAAACCGCGGCACCGGAAATGCTGATTTCATCGAATGATGAATTCGCAGCGCCGATCGTTTCCGAAGCAGCCGCGCCGGATGAAACCGTTTCCGCGCCGATCCCGTCGCGCAAACCCGCCAGCGCGCGCAAGTTTGACGCGCGCGACGTGACGAACGATATCGTCGCCCGCAACGAAATCCGCAAGCCGGTCACCAAAAATGGCCGTGACGAAGAAACCGCACGCGCCAACGAAGCGGCCTACCGCAAGATGGCGGCGATTGAACCTGCCGCCGGCGAAGCAGCGGGTATGTCCTCTGGCGAAGCCGTTGATATGTCGCCGATTGGTTCGGATGAAACACCCGCGCCCACGATCTCGCGCAGCTTCTTTGACGGCAAAATCCCGGCTGCGTCCCACAGCGCGTCGGAACCCGTCGTGAAACTGAGACGCATCGCGGCTGTACCTGTCGAAACCGTCGTGGCGACACCGGTTAGGGCAAAAGCCATTGTGGCGACCCCCGTGATCGCCGTGCAGAAAGACCCTGCCTTTGACGAAAACCGCGCGGCGGCATTCCTCGACCGCATCATGTCGCATCACCGCCCGCACGGCGCGAAACCGGCGGCGCGTTCATCCTATGACGCATCGCCCGTCTTTACCGCACCGAAACCCGTCACCCGCAAGCTGGTCATGACAACCGTGAAAACGTCGCCCGCTGACTTGTCGCGCATCGAAACCGCAGCAGGCGGCCCGTCAATGCCGACGCTGCGCAGCGCGCCCGTCATGCAGCCCGTGATGCAGGATGAAATGTCGGAATTCCCGGCACCCGTCATTGCAACGCCGCTGAACGACACGCCCGCGCGCGTTGCGCCGGTTATTGAACGCGTCGCACCTGTTCGCGCCCGCACCTCCGGTTCGGCTTCGGTTGAAGCGATCCTGTCGGATGCCGGCATCAGCGACGCTCAATTCACCGGCGGCGGTGACAACACACGCCAGTGGACGACGGGCGGCCTCAGCGGCATGTACGAACACACCGCAACGCAAGGCCACAGCTTCGGCGAAAACGCGCAAGGTTATATCGCGCGCTATCGCGGCGATTGCAGCCAGCTCTCCGTGAACATGGGCCCCGTGCAGAAATCGGCATCCGGCAGCTTCGCCCGCGCCGATATTACCTGCCCCGTGGAAGGCAACACTTACACGACCGCGATGGTCTTCTGGCAGGATGCAGGCAGCTTCAACGCCGTGCTGCATTCCGGTTACCCCGATGACGGCGCGCAAGTGAAGGGCATTGCCGACAACGTGGCTTCGGTCATCGGCGGCGGTTCTTCCGCTGCTGTTGCGCCCGCATTGTCGCCCCGCGCAGTTGCTTTCTCGCCGCGCGCGGATATCCGCCGCGCGGATGCGATCGTGGCACCCGCCGCTGAACGCCAGTACCGCTTCAACATCCGCGAGGAAGCATCGGCCAGCTACCAGCCGTCCTATCAGCCGGCTGCGACATATGGTGCGCAGTATGGTGGCGCGCAACGCGGCCAGCAGCAACCCGCAAGCTTCGGGCAGGATGATTTTGAAACGCTGGTGATCGAGTAACATGCGGCTCAACCGCAAAACAATCGGCTTCGGATCGGTTGCCATCGTTTGCGGGCTTGTCGCAGCGCTTTCCGCGTCTGCGGATTCGCTGCCCAAGCAGGACTGGGAAATCGGGCCCATCAATATGGCCGCGTCCAACGGCCTTAAATTCTGCTCCATGAAAAACGTGTTCGAGGGCGGGCATATGCTTGTCGTCGCGCGCGATGCGGAAGGGGCGAATTCGCTCGCCATTTCATTTCCGAAGAAAATGCTCCAGTCGGGCGGGCAATACACGGTCGACCTTGCGGCCGACACCGTGAAGCGCAAGATGATCGCGCTCGCCGGTACGCCGCAGGTGATGCTGATCCAGATGGGGCTCGACCGCGAATTCTATTCCGGGCTGCAGAAAAAAAGCACGCTCGATGTTTCCTTTGCCAGCCAGAAACTTTCCTTCTCCCTCGACGGCACGCAGGATGCGCTGAACGCGCTGACGAAATGCGCGAGCGATATTTCGACCGGCAAGGAATTCAAGCCCGTGACCGTCGCCGTGAAAACGCCGCTGGATTCCGGCCAGCCCGTGATCGCGCCCGATGCGATGCCGGGACAGAACCCCGGCCGCGAAGCCGCCGAACTCACGCTGAAGGATGAAATCGACCGCCTGCGCCTTGAAAACCGGAAATTACTGGCCGAGAACCACCAGAATGCCGCGCAAGTCGTGCAGGCCGATATCGACCTGCAGGCGGAGCGCGAGGAACAGTTGCGCCAGTTGGAAGACCAGCGCATGGCCGCCGCCCGCAACGCCGTGCAGGTGACCTTCCCGCCGGATGCGCCGCTGGGTGATAAGGCCGTGCCCGCGGCCAGGATCGTCGCCGCGCCCGATACCTTCCTGTCCGACATCATGGCGCGCACGCAACTGCCCGCAACCAAGCGCGGCAATACATATTCATGGACGGCGAAAGACCTGTTCGGCGCGGCCGAGCAACGCGCCATCCCCGCAGGCGGAACATTGCAGGACGCAGTGACCACCTATGTCGAGCAGGCGAAGTCCCGCTGCAAGGGTGACTTTGCCCATAACGAAAGCGCGCCCGTCAAGAACGTGCGCGGTGCCGAAACGGTGGAGGGCGAGTTCGCCTGCATCGATGGCGAAAACGACGCCGCGGCCGCGCTCTTGTTTGTCGCGCAGCAGGGCAAGATCGCGATCATCGCGCATGAAGGCTCGACCGACCAGATGGAAGACGCCCTCAGTGATCGCGCGGCTGTGATTTCAAACCTTTCGCGCTAATCTCTCACTTAATAAACGAGCCAAAACGCCCCCGCCCGAATTCTGCCTGTATGACAGCGGGGTAGGGTTGTTTTCAGATGTATTGACTGAGCGCGCCATCGCTAAGATGCCGCATGAATTATCGTATACAGGTATTTGAAATTATTGCGGCTTGCGGCTCTTGTAATACCGTGCGCAGGCATCCAGCAGCGCATCGCGCAATTCGCGGCCAACCTTGCCGCCGTCGCCCTTGATCTGGCTCGCCAGCACGGCGTTGATCGACATTTTATGCGCGACCACGATGTCCATCACGTCCTTGTCCGTATCGGTCACGGTTTCAAGGAAGTTGACGAGGATGTTGCTGATTTCCGAAATAAGCGGGTAGTGGAACATGCCGCCCTGCGCCTTCAGCTGCATGGCGGGATACAGCATCGCCTCGATCGCGTCCTCGCCGGTGGTGGTGCTGGATTTCGCATCCGAGATTGCTTCGTGCAGAAGGTCGACCAGCATCAGCGCGATGGGCTTGAAATCGACGGTGTTGTTTTCCAGAAGTTCCTGCGCCTTGCCAAGAACCGTTTCATCGATGCCGCCATGGCCGACCTTTTCCTTGAGGCGGTTGGGGGGCGAGATCAGTTCCGCCTTGCGGACTTTTTTCTGGCCTTCAAAGGTATCGGTGTTGGGCTGGTTCATGGAAATTACCATTCATCCTTTTTGCCGGGATTTTCTTTATCGTGCCGTGCCTTGATCTCTTTCGCCTTCGCGACCGCGCTCGTCAGGCTGACGGTGCTGGTGGCGGATTTCACTTCGGGCTGCTGGTCGCTGCGGCGGTCGGGGCCTTTATATTCGCCTTCGCGCTTGCGGCGGCGGTCGGGGCCGAAATAGTTTTCGCTGCTGACGAAGTGGCGCGGACGTTCAACCAGCTGTTCAATTTTCTGGTACAGCGCCTTGGCCGTGAAGGGTTTTACGATGAATTCGGTGATGCCTGAATCGCGCGCCTGCAGCACGCGTTTTTTCTGGCTGTAACCGGTCATCATGACGATCGGCATAAAGGGGTTGGGGCTCTTCGCATCGGTGCGGATGCGGCGCGTCAGTTCCAGCCCGTTGGCCGGATCCTCCAGCCAGTCGATGATGACGAGGTCGGGGTTCACGCGGCAGAAGGTTTCAAACCCTTCATCCGCGCCATAGGCGGAGTAAACCTGGTTCACGCCAAACGCCTGCAGCACGGAACGCGTGAGGTCGAACATCGCGCGCGTGCTCTCCACGACCAGCACGGTAATGTTCTTGAACTGGTAACTCATGTTCCGCTATGCGTTTTCTGTAATGAAATCAAAGTATTCCATGCTCCAATGTATTCAGAAATAGCGCGCCAGTCCTTTAATATCAAGCCATTTCGCACTTTTCCGGATGCCCGCCGCCGTGCTAAAACGGCACTGCAACATCATTATACCGTATATGGTTTAAGGTATCTTTAACTCTTAACGACCCCGGACCCGATCATGGCAGGCCATTCCCAGTTCAAGAACATCATGCACCGCAAAGGTGCGCAGGATAAGAAAAAAGCCAATATTTTCAACAAGTGGGCGCGGGAAATCACCGTCGCCGCCAAATCCGGCCTGCCGGACCCCGACGCCAATCCGCGCCTGCGCAACGCCATTCAGGCGGCGCGCGCCGACAACATGCCCAACAACCGCATCAAAAGCGCGCTGGAACAGGCGATGCCGAACGCCGCGGGCGCCAGCAGCTATGACGAGGTGCGTTACGAGGGCCGCGGCCCCGGCGGCGTTTCCGTCATCGTCGAGGCGCTGACCGACAACCGCAACCGCACGGCGGCCGAAGTGCGCTCGGCATTCACCAAGAACAACGGCACGCTGGGCGAGACGAACTCGATCACCTTCATGTTCGCCAAGATCGGCCTCGTCACTTATCCCGCCACGGTCGCATCGTTTGATGCTATATTCGAGGCTGGCGTGGAGGCGGGAGCCGACAATGTGGAAACCGTCGACGCGAAGCACGAGATCGTCACGCGCACCGAAGACTTCCTGTCTGTGAAGGACGCGCTGGAAAAGAAATTCGGCGTCCCCGAAAGCGCCGGCGTCATCTGGAGGCCCAACATGACCGTCAAGCTCGACCAGGCACAGGCCCAGGAACTCATCGACCTCATCGAGGCGTTGGAGGACAGCGACGACGTGCAGAACGTGTTCTCGAATTTTGAAGTTGATGACGCCGTGATGGAAAGGCTCTCCGCGTGAGAATTTTCGGCATCGATCCGGGCTTGCAGAAAACGGGCTGGGGCGTGATCGATGTCACGGGTAACCGACTGCAGCATATCGCGCATGGCGTGATCAAGACCGATGCCAAGCATGAAACCGCCGCACGCCTGCGCCATCTGTTCGTTGAAATCACCAAGATGATCGAATTGTGGAAGCCGACCCATGCGGCGATCGAGGAAACCTTCGTGAACAAAAACCCCGCCTCGGCGCTGAAGCTCGGCCTTGCGCGCGGCGTTGTCATGATGGCACCGTCGCATTACGGCCTCGCGGTCGCGGAGTATCCCGCCAACCTCGTCAAAAAATCGGTCGTCGGCGCGGGCCATGCGGAAAAAGAACAAGTGCAGATGATGATCAAGATTTTGCTTCAGGGCGTTGAAGCCACCAGCGACGCGGCCGATGCGCTGGCCGTTGCGATCTGCCACGCGCATCACGGCGCGACCAAGATGAAAATCGGCGGCATTATGGCGGGGGCGGCGCGATGATTGCAAAACTCACCGGCATGATCGACACCGTATCGCTGAACCATGTGATCCTTGATGTGAATGGCGTCGGATACCTTGTGCAGGCATCCAACCGCACGCTCGGCAAAATCGGCTCGACCAAGGGCACGCCCGTCAGCCTGCATATCGAAACCGTCGTGCGCGAGGATGCGTTTTTGCTTTATGGTTTCGCCGACCATGCGGAAAAAGACTGGTTCCAGATCCTCTGCACCGTGCAGGGCGTGGGGCCGAAAGCGGCGCAGGCGATCTTGTCCGCCGTATCGCCCGAACAACTGCCCGTCGTGATCGCATCGGGCGACAAGGCGGTGCTGAAACAGGCGGATGGCGTGGGCGAAAAACTGGCCGTGCGTCTTGTAACCGAACTCAAAGAAAAAGCGGGCAAGCTGGCGCTGGGCGCTGCCGCGCAACAGCAAGTCTCCGACCTGCGAGCCAAAACCGCCAAGGCTGGCGCGGTTGTGCCGAAATCGGCCAGCAACGATGCGGTATCCGCGCTCATCAACCTCGGCTATGGCCGCGCGGAAGCATTCGGCGCGGTGTCGAACGTCATGCGCGACAGGGGCGATGATGTGGCATTGGGCGAACTAATCCGCGAAAGCCTGAAGGAGCTGAGCGCATGACCTCCGCCATTCCCGCCCGCGAGATTTCTCCCGAACGCCAGCCCGGCCTTGATGCCGATGAACTGTCGATCCGCCCGCTGTCGCTTGCCGATTTTACGGGCCAGCAAAAGGCGCGCGAAAACCTGAAGGTATTTATCGAGGCCGCGAAATCGCGCAATGAACCGCTCGACCATGTGCTGCTGTTCGGCCCGCCCGGCCTTGGCAAGACGACGCTGGCGCAGATCGTGGCGAAGGAAATGAATGTCGGTTTCCGCGCCACCTCCGGCCCCGTGATTTCCAAGGCAGGCGACCTTGCCGCCATCCTGACCAATTTGCAGCCGAATGATGTGCTGTTCATCGACGAAATCCACCGCCTGAATTCGGCGGTCGAGGAAATTTTGTATCCCGCGATGGAAGACCGCCAGCTGGACCTGATCATCGGGGAGGGGCCTGCCGCGCGTTCCGTGCGCATCGACCTGCCGCCCTTCACGCTGGTCGCGGCGACCACACGCTCCGGCCTCATCACGCGCCCGTTGCGCGAGCGGTTCGGCATCCCGCTGCGCCTTGAATTTTATAAACCCGAAGAATTGTCGCAGATCGTTGCGCGGGGCGCGAAGATCATGGGCATGGATATCACGCCCGAAGGCGCATTCGAAATCGCCAAACGGTCGCGCGGCACGCCGCGTATCGCCGGACGCCTGACGCGCCGCGTGCGCGATTTTGCGGCGGTCGATGGCGACAAAAAAGTTGATGCGAAAATCGCCGACAGGGCGCTGCTGAAGCTGGAGGTCGACGCGACCGGCCTCGACAGCATGGATAGAAAATACATGGGCTGCATCGTCGATCATTACGGCGGCGGGCCTGTGGGCATCGAAACGATTGCCGCCGCACTTTCCGAACAGCGCGATGTGCTGGAGGAAGTGGTGGAGCCGTATCTGCTGCAATGCGGCTTGATTATCCGCACCCCGCGCGGGCGCATGATTTCGGATGCGGGTTTCAAATATCTCGGCCTGCCGCTACCCAAAAACGCGAAAGACCGCCAGATGGCGCTCATGATCGACACCCCCACTCAGGAAGACCTCGGATGACTGCGCCAGTGGTGATACGCCCCGCAACCGTCGCGGATGCGCGCAACATTGTCGAGGCACATCACGCCGCCGTGCGTGAAAAGGCGGCTGCCCATTATCCCGCCAATATCATCGCCGCCTGGGCGCCCGAGGAAATTTCCGATGCCCGCGTCGAAAAACTGCAGGGCCATATCGAGGGCGATGAATTTTATACGCTGGTTGCCGAATTCGGCGGCGCGATCATCGGATTTGGTCAGGTCAACCCGTCGAAAAACGTGCTGGGCGCGGTCTATGTCCGCAAAAATCCCGTCGGCGGCGTGGGGGAGCGTCTCCTCACCGACCTGATCGCACATGCCAGGGGAAAGGGCTGCCGCTTCCTCGCCATGGATTCATCCACCAACGCCGAATCCTTCTACCGCCGCAACGGCTTCCGCGTCACGGGCTACGGCAAGCACCACATATCATCCGCCAAACTTGATATGGATTGCGTGCATATGATGCTGAAAATGGAGTGATGCAGATGTCTCTTCCCGTCCTTCCCGTGTCCTCCGGCGCGCAAGTGACGCAAGAAGTCGTCGATGCGCTGGTGCGGCATCTGGAGGAAAAGCAGCCTGCATGGATCTCGGCGCTGGTGGCATCCGAAAAATTTCCGCGCGACTATGCGTTCTATGACACCTCCAACCAGATTTTCGCCTATGTGCGGGACGAGGCGGGTAAACATGTTGCCGTACCGGAAAATTCCGTCGGGCAGTTTGATTTCCTGTATGAACTCAGCCGCCGTGCGCGCGTGGCGGCGGGCGTTGGCGAAGCGCCCGTGCTGGGCAAGCCGCTGCGCCCCGGACAGGAATTGCCGAATTTACCCGTCGATGAAGCAACGCTGCGCCTCGGCGTGACGCAGTCCATATTCGACAGCATGATCGGGCGGGTCTATAAAACCGAACCGCAACTGTTCCATGAGCTTGCCGAACACAGCCGCCGCAACATGCCCATCTGGGCCGCCGAAAGCCGCTTCCGCGCGCATTGGGAACCGTTGCTGCCGCCTGAACTCACCCTCAACGCGCTGATCAAAAGCCGCATGATGATGGAATGCCGCAAACGGCTGCGGGCGGCCTGCGGCTACGCTTAGGCCTTGCACAACTTCTGCACAATAATTCCTTATTTCAGCAATTGTTCCGGCGCGGGGGCATCGGGTATTATTTTCAGGCAAAGGTAAGCCATGACCGCACCCCATATCCTGCCCATTCGCGTTTATTACGAAGACACCGACGCGGCGGGGATTGTTTACCATGCCAATTACCTGCGCTTCGCGGAGCGGGGGCGGACGGAGATGCTGCGGGCTGCGGGGTTTGAACATGCCGCGATACTGGCCGGGACGGGTGTCGCGTTTACCGTAATATCCATGAACATTAATTTCAAAATTCCAGCCAAGCTTGATGAACTATTAAGCGTCCAAACGCGTATGGTGTCGGTTGGGGGTGCGTCCATGGAAATGGCGCAGGCCATCTGCCGCGGGGATGACGTACTGGCTGATATGACGGTGAAAATCGCCTGTATTGATAAGCGCGGCAAAGCTGCTAGATTACCAGAAGCGGTGCGGGGGCTGTTCAAAGACAAGACATAATCACGCGCCCCTTATCCCCTCCGCCAACGACATATATATTGAGGACTTCGACTATGGATCCCACCATTCCCATTCAGGCAACCCAGCTGGCCGGCACCGTGGCCGCGCATGATTTTTCCGTCTGGGCGCTGTTCCTGCAGGCCGACCTTGTGGTCAAAACCGTGATGGTCATCCTGATCGCGTCGTCGGTCTGGTGCTGGGCGATCATTTTCGACAAGTGGGTGACGTTCAACAGCCTGAATTCGAAAACCACCAAATTCGAAAACGCTTTCTGGTCGGGCGAGCCGCTGGAAAAACTGTTCAAGCGCATTTCCGCGAAACCGGTCGACCCCATGTCGCGCACGTTTTGCTCGGGCATGAATGAATGGAAAATCACGACCGAAAACCACGCCGCGATTGACGGCGACCTGCGCGCCGGTTTGCAGCAGCGCATCGACCGCGTCATGAGCACCTCCATCAACCGCGAGATCGGGATACTGGAGCGTTACATGACCTTCCTTGCGACCGTCGGCTCCACCGCGCCGTTTATCGGGCTGTTCGGCACGGTCTGGGGGATCATGAATTCCTTTGCCGCAATTGCGGGTTCGCAAAATACATCCATCGCGGTCGTCGCGCCCGGCATCGCGGAGGCGTTGTTCGCAACCGCCATCGGCCTTGTCGCGGCTATCCCCGCGGTTGTCGCGTACAACAAATTCAACACCGACCTTGGCCGTTATCAGGACAGGCTCGACGGTTTCGCGGCGGAGCTTAGCTCCATCCTCGGCCGCCATCTTGAACAGCGCGGGACGGGCCGGTAATGGGTGCTAAACTCGCAGGACGCACGCGCGGACACAAACGCGCCGCCCCGATGTCGGAAATCAACGTGACGCCGATGGTCGACGTGATGCTGGTGCTGCTGATCATCTTCATGGTGACGGCGCCCCTGCTGTCGGCCGGTGTGCAGGTCAACCTGCCCAAGGCGAATGCGAAATCGCTGTCGCAGAATGACTCCAAACCGCTGGAGGTCACGATTGACGGCGGCGGCCAGATTTACCTCGGCGAGACGAAGGTCACGCTCGACCGCCTGACAGGCATGCTGCAGGCGATTGCGACGGAATCAAAAGACCGCCGCGTGTACCTGAAGGCGGATTCAAAACTGGCCTATGGCAAGGTCGCGGCCGTGATGGGCGCGATCACCACCTCGGGGCTCAGCAACGTGTCGATGTTGTTCGACTCGCAAGGCAAGTAAGGGAAAGGCATGGCGGCAGAGGCAGTGATGCGAAACAGTTCTGTATCGATATCCCTGATGTTCCATGCGGTCTGCTTCCTGCTGGCCGTGGTCAGTATCCCATGGCTGAAAAAAGACTACGAAATCCCCACGCCCGTTTCGGTCGAGCTGGTCGCGATTGATAAAATCGCGCAGACCACCAAGGTCGCGCCGACGCCTGTCAAAAAACAGGAAAAGAAAACCGAAGAACCCACCCCGCCCAAACCGCCGCCCCCTGCGCAGAATACGTCGAACGAAGCCGTCGCGCCGACCAAGGAGCCGGTGAAGAAGGAAGAGGTGGTGAAGAAGGAAGAAAAAGTCCTCGTCGACCCCGCCGCGCATCCCGATAAAAAACTCGAGAAAAAAGACGAGAAGAAGAAAAAGGTGACGGAGGAGCCGAAAAAGGATTTCCTGTCCGTCCTGAAAAACCTGAACGACGACAAGGAAAAAATGCCGCCCATGCCCAAGGTGCAGGACATGAAGCTGGATGAATCGACCCCGAAGGAAGGGCAGAACATCCCGCTCGGCCAGCGCATGACCATGACCGAAATGGATGCGCTGCGCGCCCAGCTGGCGCAATGCTGGAACGTGCCGATCGGCGCGAAAGACATTGATACCACGCAAGTCGAAATATTTATGACTATCACCCGCGAGCGCACCCTTGCCTCCGCCAAGGTTGTCGATGCCGGCCGCTATGGCAGCGACACGTTTTTCCGCGCGATTGCCGACAGCGCCATGCGCGCGGTGCGTAACCCAAATTGCTCGCCTTTTGAGCTGCCGCCTGATAAGTATGACACTTGGGCAAACACGACCGTCGTTTTCGACGCAAGCCAGATGTTCTGATAACCAAGAGGGAACCTTGAGATGAAAAATATTGCCTTTAGTTTTATGTTTGCCGTTTTTGCGCTGTTCGCGCTTTCGGCACCTGCGCAGGCTGAACTGCGCGTCGTTGTGGGCGGCGAAAAGGCCGATCCGCTGCCGATCGCCATTCCCGCCTTCGTCACCGCGTCCGGCGCGCCTGATGAACTGGGCACCAACATGGTCGCGGTCATCACCAAAAACCTGCAGCGCTCCGGCCTGTTCCGCCCGCTGAACCCGTCATCCTTTATCCAGCCCGCAGCCGCCGCGGCGCAGAAGCCGAATTTCGGCGAATGGCGCACGATCAATGCGGAAGCGCTCGCAACCGGCCTGCTGTCGAAAACACCTGATGGCAAGACGCGCGTTGAATTCCGCCTGTGGGATGTATTCGGCCAGTCGCAGATGCTCGGCACCGCATACACCACCACCAACACCAACTGGCGCCGCATCGCGCATATTATTTCGGATGCGATCTATAAACGCCTGACGGGTGAAAACGGCTATTTCGACACCCGCCTTGTCTACATCTCGGAAACCGGCCCCGGCAACGCGCGCGTGAAGCGCCTTGCGATCATGGATCAGGACGGTTTCAACCACCGTTACCTGACCGATGGTTCGGCGCTGGTGCTGACCCCCCGTTTCTCCCCCACGATGCAGCAGATCACCTACATGGCTTATTACAACAACAAGCCGCGCGTGTACCTGTATGACATCAATTCGGGCCGCCAGTCTGTCCTGGGTGATTTCCCCGGCATGACCTTCGCTCCCCGTTTCTCGCCCGATGGCCGCAAGGTAGTCATGAGCTTGTCCAAAAACGGCAACTCCGACATCTATTCGATGGATCTCGGCTCACGCAGCACGGCGCGCCTGACGAATGATGCGTCGATCAACACCTCGCCGACCTACGCACCGGACGGACGCCGCATCGCGTTTGAATCCGACCGCAGCGGCAAGCAGCAGATCTATGTGATGGACGGCTCCGGCGGCAGCGCACAGCGCATCACCTTCGGGGAAGGCCGCTATGCAAGCCCCGTCTGGTCGCCGCGCGGTGACCTGATCGCATTCATCAAAATGTCGAAGGGCCAGTTCTACCTTGGCGTGATCAAGCCGGATGGTTCGGGCGAACGCCTGATCAAGTCGGCCTACCACATCGAAGGCCCGACCTGGTCGCCCAACGGCCGCGTGCTGGCCTTCTTCACGGAAAGCCCCTCGGGCGTCCGTCGTCAGGGCCGCACCTCGCGCATCCACACGATCGACCTGACGGGCTTCAACGAGACGCCCGTCACGACCCCGCTCGACGGCTCCGACCCCGCCTGGTCGCCGCTGAACCCGTAAGCGGATAACGCTTCAAAGAAAAACCCCGGCTTCGCGCCGGGGTTTTTTTATGGCCGTTTCTTACTGCCTCGGTTTACCCCAAGGCCCGCCATCGGGCGGGTTGCCCCAGGGTTTCTTGGTATAGGCGGGCTTCACGACCGGTTCGTAATGTTTCATTTCTTCGGGGCGTCCGGCGCGGAACAGGAAGGCGAGGATAAAGCCGGTGACAAATCCGCCGATATGCGCCCAGACCGCCACGCGCCCGTAATCGGCGCCGGAGCCGAGGCTGGTATACCCCGTCACGAACTGCGAAATGAAATACAGCACGATCACGAACCGCGCCGATATCGCGCGGCGTCCCCAGAAGATAAAGAAGATCCAGTAAAAGAAATTGATCTTCGCGCCGGGAAAGTAAATGAGGTAAGCGGCGGCGACCGCGAAAATCGCGCCGGATGCGCCGATGATGCCGCTGAAATTTCCCGCGCCCGCGAACATCAATTCGCCGCAGGTCGCCAGCACGGCGGTCAGGATAAAGAAAATGAAATAGCGCAGATGACCCATCACATATTCGACGTTGTCGCCCAGCATCCACAAAATCAGCATGTTGCCGCCAAGGTGCAGCAGCCCGCCGTGGAAAAACGCACCCGCGGCCATTTTGACGAAGGCGCCGCTCGGCAAATCGGACAGTTTCGCCATCAGCGCGAAAAACCGCTCCAGCGGGTTCAGCGCGAGGAAACCGTCGCCCAGTTGCGTGCGCGGGTCGAACAGCCACGGGTTCATGAACTGCTCGAGAGCCGTGCCGCCAATGTTCGCAAGATAAAGCTGGTAGCCGCAAACGGCGATGCACAGCAGGATGAAGAAGGCATTGACGAAGCTGTGATGGGCTTCGCCCTGATCGTTCACATCACCGACGGGCAAAAACAGCATCATGGCTTTTTCTTCGCGAGCGCGGCGGCGAGGGGCTTGAACTCCTGCATCACGCGGCGGTAAACATCGCGCTTGAACGGCACGACATAGGCGAGCAGGTCCTCGATCGGAACCCACTTCCATTTGGAAAATTCGGGATGCGCGTCAGCCTCGAGGTCGATATCGCTGTCCTTGCCGAGGAATTCGAGCGCGATCCATTTCTGTTTCTGGCCCTTGTACTTGCCGCCCCAGAGTTTCTTGGCGGTGCGTTCCGGGATGTCGTAGCTGATCCATTCTTCCATCACGCCGATGATGCGGGCGTTCTTGGTGCCGATTTCTTCCTTCATTTCGCGGAATACGGCGATTTCGGGCTCCTCGCCCTCGTCGATGCCGCCCTGCGGCATCTGCCACGCGCCCTTGTTGTCGAGCCGCTCCGCCACGAACACGCGTCCCGCGCCGTTCAGCAGCACGATGCCGACGCCGGGGCGGTACTGGTTCAGCTTGTCGTCAGTTTCGGGTTTCTTCGGCATGGATGGGCTTTCAGGGTGTCGGGGGCATTGGCGGCGGTTCTATGGCCGTTTGCTGGCGCGTTTTTTCCTGCCAGACCGCGGCGAGCGGCACCAGTTTAATGCCGCGCTCCTGCAGGTGCGATGTCCAGTTCTTCAACGCCGTAAAGGTGACGGGGTAGGGCTGGGCGAGGCCGACGGCATACCCGCGCTGTTTGGCGAGGTTTTCGAGCTTTAATAATTGCTGGTTGATGTCGAGCTCCGACGCCTTGGCATCGATCTTCACTTCGACGCTCAAATACGGCGTGCCGGCGCGCTCGGCGACATCGGCGGCGACGGACCCCCCGCCTTGCGGATCTTCGATAAACAGGCCGGAGCGTTTGCGGAGCGCGGCCATGACGGAGGTCACGTTCTTTTCATCCTGCAGCAGGCTCGACCCCATGAAATTCATCGCGCCCACGGTCCCGCCCGACTGTCGCAGCACGGCCTCAAGGCGGCGGGCGTTGTCCTGATCGCTCTGGCGCAGCAGAAGCGCCTGCGGGCCGGGATCTTCCTTGGGATAATTGACGGGTTCCATCGGCAGCAGGATCAGCGTGTCGCGGTGCGCATCCTTCGCCTTTTTCAGCCAGTCGGAAAGGGTGGGGGCATAGGGGGAAAAGGCGAGCGTGACTTCGGTCGGCAGTTCCTGCATCGCGCGGGCGGTATCCGCCTCAGACAATCCCACATCCGTCATGATGAGCGAGATATAACCTTCGCCGGGTGAGGGCGGCGGCATCGGGATCGCGCTTTCAACATCGGGTGTTTGTGCTGCAGTGTCGCCCTGCAGGTTATCGACGGTGACGGTCTTGACCGTCGCAATCGCCATCGGCGTGCGTTTCTGCCAGTCGCGCAGGGTCGCATCGGAATGGAGCCAGACCCACGCCCCCACAAGCGCCACCGCACCGGCATAGAGGCCGAGCGCCCGTGCGAGGCTTTTCTTGTGCTCAGGTGGAAACGACGACCATCCCATATGCGCCTTTGCTTCCCGTTATTTCTTCTCAGGAACCGCAGCGTTGTCGTTGACGGGCGTGACGGGGCCGCCGAGGCCGCGTGACAGGCCGATACCGACCAGCAGGTCAAGCGCGCGGACAAGCTGGTAGTCGTCCTTGTCGCCGATCTGCTTGGCCTTGGCGTCTTTCGCCTTGGGATCGTCTTTTTTGTCGCCGGTTTCGGAGGTTTTGTCGTCCTTCGTTGCGTCATCGGGCAGCAGGGTGGGCTCGACCTTGTCGGGCGCGTTCGGGTTCGACAGCGCGCCTTTCAGGTCCGCTTCATGGATTTCGCCGAAGCCTTCTTTTTCAGCCACGACCTTCGCGCGTTCCACGATCAGGTCGGGCGTGATGCCCTTCGCCTGAATGGAGCGGCCGGACGGCGTGAAGTAGCGTGCGGTCGTCAGCTTGATCGCGCCGCCGCCGGGTGCCGGAAACAGCGTCTGGACCGAGCCCTTGCCGAAGCTTTGCGTGCCCATCAGGATCGCGCGTTTGTGATCCTGCAATGCGCCGGCCACGATTTCGGATGCCGAAGCGGAACCGCCGTTGATGATAACAACCAGCGGCAGGCCGTTCGTCAGGTCGCCTGCGGTTGCGTTGTCGCGGCGCGTGTCTTCGGGGTTGCGGCCGCGGGTTGATACGATTTCGCCCTTGTCGATGAACACATCCGATACTTTGATCGCCTGATCGAGCAAGCCGCCCGGGTTGTTGCGCAGGTCGAGGATGAAGCCCATCAGCTTGTCGCCCGCTTCTTTTTGCGCGTCGGCGATGGCTTTTTTCAGGCCGTCATAGGTCTGCGCGTTGAACTGGGTGATGCGGATGTAACCGGCCTTGCCGTCAATCACGCGGCTGCGCACGGATTTGATCTGGATGTTGTCGCGGACGAGGCGGAATTTCAGGGGTTCCTTCGCGCCTTCGCGGATGACGGTCAGCACGATTTCGGTGCCGATCTTGCCGCGCATTTTCTCGATCGCTTCGGACAGCGTCATGCCCATCACCTGCTTGCCGTCAAGCTCGACGATCAGGTCGCCCGACTGGATGCCCGCGCGCGCGGCGGGGGTGTCGTCGATGGGGGAGACGACTTTGACAACGCTGTTTTCCATCGTGACTTCGATGCCAAGACCGCCGAATTCACCGCGGTTCTGCACTTCCATCGCCTTGCTTTCTTCGGCGGTCATGTAGTTGGAATGCGGATCGAGCGAGGAGAGCATGCCGTTCAGGGCATATTCGATCAGTTTTTTGTCTTCGACCTTTTCCACGTAATTCGCACGCGCCTGTTCGAACACGTCGCCGAAGAGGTTCAGCGCCTTGTAGGATTCAGAAACGGAGCCTGCGACGTCCTTGTCTCCCTTGCCCTGCGCAACGGCGACAGAGGCGAAAGCGATGACGATGGCGATGGCGGTTGCGGATTTCAGTGCGTTTTTAATAGACATGTTCTAGCTCTTGTCCTGTTTGCGTTGGGCGACCATTGACTGGCGGGGGTTGATAGGCTCTCCGCCGCGGCGGAGTTCGTAATAGATTTTGGATTCAGTTTTTTCGGCGGTGCCGACGGGTTCACCTGCATCCAGCTTCGCGCCGACGACGGTGTCGATACGGCCGAGGCCCGCGATCAGGCTGTGATAGCCGTTCGCGTGTTCGATGATGACGATCTGTTTATATTTCTGGAAGGGGCCCGCGAATTTCACGGAACCGCCGAGCGGCGTCACGACCATCGCGCCTGCGCGCGCGACGAAGGTAATGCCTTCGCTGGTCGCGCCGATATCGTCGGTTGCGCCAAAGCCGGTATAAACGCTGCCCGCCACGGGCTGCACGAGGCCGGAGGGCAGGGGGCCGCTGCTGCGATTGCGCGCAACGCTGGTGCCTGCCTTTTTCGCGGCAGCCAGCGCGGCTTTTTCTTCCGCGCGCGCCTTTTCGGCTAGCTTGCGTTCAAGTTCTTCCAGCGTTTTTGCTTCTTTCGCCAGCGCAGCGACTTCACGTTCCTGCTGCTGGCGCGAGGCTTCGGTTTTTTCGTAGATGCCCTGACGGGTTTTCAGCAGCGATGCGACGTCGTCCTGCTGGCCCTTCAGTTTCTTCAGCGCCAGCGCCTGTTCGGTCTGGCGGGCGGAGATGTCGGTTTCGATGCGCGCCATTTCGGCCAGCTGCGTTTTCAATTCTTCGGCATGGCCCTGCAGAGCGGGGATCATGTCCTTCATCACCAGCGCGGCGCGCGCGGAATCCAGCGGGTTGCCAAGCAGCAGCAATTGCGGCTTCGGCGTGCGCTGGAATTTTCCGGCTGCGGCGACAAGCCCGCCCAGCGCGTCATGGTCCTTGTAGAGAATTTTCTGCGTCGCTTCCTTGCGCGCCTGCAAATCCTTCAACTGGCGTTCGGTATCGGATAATTTATCCTCCGTCGCGCGCAGCGTGGCGGCGGTGCCGACGAGTTTCGTTTTCAATCCGCCGAGCTCGCTGGTGAGTTCTTTCGATTTTTTTTCAAGCGCCGCAGTCTCTTGCTGCTTCTGCGCAAGTTCGGCTTTCACATTCTTGGCGTATGCAGGCGCAGCGAGGCAGAGCGCGAGAGCGGCGCCGCATAAAACCATCGCTTTGGTGAAACCTTGCATCCCCGATTAGGTCCTGTGATAAGGGTGTCCGGCGATGATCTGCTGGGCACGATAGATTTGCTCCAATAGCATAACCCGAACCATCATATGTGGCCATGTTTGTTTGCCGAAGCTGAGCAAATACTTGGCCTTTTCCCTAACAGTCTGATGAAAGCCATCCGCGCCGCCGATGAGGAAAACAACCTCGGGCGCGGCCTGTCCCCATTTCGCGATCTTGCCTGCGAATTCGGGGCTGGTCAGCGTCTCGCCGCGTTCATCAAGCGCAATCACGATTGCCTTGTCCGGTATCTGTTTCAGGATCAGCGGCGCTTCCTGCGCCGAGGTTGATGCCTTGGGCGCGTCAACCTCGACCAGCTTCACCGTCCAGTTCATGCGCTTGATATATTCCGCGCACAGGTCATGGAAAGGGGAGGCCTTCAGTTTGCCGACGGCGATGATGCGGATTTTCATGGAATGTCCAATCCGGCCCCGGCGCAAAGGCCGGGGCGGCGGAGGAAAATGATGCGCTTAAGTGGACTGGTAGAGCGTGTAATCGACAGTCGAGAAATCGGCCGACCAGAGCTTTTCAAGATTATAGAATTCACGCACTTCGGCGCGGAAAACATGGACGATCACGTCGCCCGCATCCACGATGACCCAGTCGCCTGTATCCTGGCCTTCAAGGCGCGCACGCACGCCTTCCTTGCCGAGGCGTTCGCGCAGGCGCTCGGCCATGCCGACCACGGCGCGGGTTGATGTACCCGTCACGATCACCATGTAATCGGCGATCGCGCTTTTGCCTTCCAGATTGATGGAAACAATGTTTTCGCCCTTGTCCTGATCAAGCGCCTTCATGACGATGTCATGCAGCTTGTGGGTTTCGTTCGCGGCTTTCTTGGGCGCGGCCTTGGGGGCTGCTGCCTTCGCGGCGGATTTCGGTGCGGATTTCGGTGTGGATTTCACGAGCGCGGGTTTCGCGGATTTCGCGGCCGGCTTTTTCGGTTTGGTAGCGATGATAATTCTCCTAAAAAAACGAAACGCAGGCTGCGTTTCAGCAGGCCCGCGATTGTTTACTCTGGTGTGTTTGAAGTGCCATCAATGATGAGCATTCCTCCCTTTGAAGGGGCTGCTGATATCCCCTCTATTTCCAGTATACCCCCAATGGCGGGGAGGGGCAATAATTCCGAAATTTCACCGTAAATTTCAACTATTTACATAAATGCGGAAAATGACCTGAAAGCGAGGCGCATGGAAGTTGAGTCGCGGGCGCGGTATCATGGCCTGCCGATACGCCGCCCCAGCGGCGATTTTTATCAGGAGATGCGCCATGTCCGCCCTTAAAACCGCCGCCCTGTCGATGATCCTCCTCGCCTGTGCCGCACCTTCGATGGCGCAGGACAAGCCCGCACCCGCGCCGCAGGAAAAGGCGACCATCAATATCCAGTTGGACCCCCAACTGTCCGCCGCCGAAAACGCCTATGCCGAAAAGGTGAAAACGCTGACCGATGACGAGCGCGCGCTGCTGAAGGAATTCGACGACAAGAACGTGATCGCGCTCGACCTCGACATGCAGGCGATGAAAACGGTGTTCGAGGTAAAGCATTGCGGGGATAAAAATCCGGATTTCGCAAAGGATCTTGAAAAATACAAATCAGAATCCGGCGTCCTCTCCAACCGCCTGCAGACGCAATCCGTTGTCGCGCGCAAAAACCTGCGCAAGGAACGCAACGCGCAGGTGAAGTTTATCGATCACGCGCTGGTTGACGGGCATGACGCCTATATGGCCAGCATGGCGGTGAATTTCTTCGGCCAGATGAGCAAGCTCGCCTATGACAGGGGTACTTTCGTGAAGACCGACTGCGCGGCGCTGGCGAAACGACTGGACGCTGCCTTCGCTACGGCCAATACGCAGACGCCGGACGAAAAAGCTGTACCGGGCCGCATCGCGGATATCGAGGGAGCCGCGCGCCGTGGCGATCCCGACGCATTGGTAAACCTCGGCATGATGAAGCTGACGGGCAAGGGGACCGAGAAAGACGTTCTGGGCGGCATCGACCTGCTGAAAAAATCGGCGGAGGGCGGTTACGCCCGCGCGCAATACATGCTGGGCCTTGTCTATGGCAGCGATATTTCCGGCATGCCGCCCGATCAGGCAAAGGCGAAGGAATGGCTGCAAAAGGCCGCCGCGCAGGGCGACAAAAAGGCGCAGGCGATGCTGGATAACCCCGAGGCGTTGAAGCCGCCGCAAACCGCCGATACCTTGCGCAAAAAGGCTGCGGCGGGCGATGCGAATGCCGCCTATGAACTGGGCGGCCGTTATTCCGTCGGCATGGGCGGGGTCGAAAAAAATCTCGATGAAGCGATGAAATGGAAACTGATGGCAGCAGGCGCGGGCCACCCCCTCGCGCAGTCCGACCTCGCGCTGCAGTTGCTGAACGAGAAGAAGAACGACGAGGCGCTGACATGGATGACCAAGGCCGCCACCGCCGGCGTCGTGAATTCCCAATACGAACTGGGGCTGCTCTACGCGCAGGGCGAAATTGTGCCGAAGGACCTCTCGAACGCGAAATTCTGGATCAAAAAAGCCGCCGATGCCGGCGACGCACGCGCAATGGAGTTGATGAAGCAGCTGGACGGGAAGTGACTTAGTTTTTCTTCCGCGCCGCCCGGATCGCGGTTGCCGACATGTTGTTCAGGGGAATATGCAGCAGCGTCCATGCGGGCAGGGCGGCGGTTTTCAGCGTTACGGCCTTTTCCTGCGGGATCATATGGGCGCGGAAGGTTTCCGAGGTCTTGCAGGCGCGCACCGCATTGTGGCGGGGCGGGCGGTCGAGGACGCAGACCGGCACCATTTTAAAAATCTCCTGCCATTCCTGCCAGCGGTGGAATTGCCGCAGGTTATCGGTGCCCATCAGCCAGACGAAATTCGTGCGCGGAAAATGCGCCTGCAGCGCGCGCAAGGTATCGGCGGTATAGCGCGTGTGCAAATGCTGTTCGATATCCGTCACATGGATTTTGGGATGGTTCGACGCCACGCGCGCGCTTTCCATGCGGTCAACCAGCGGCGCCATGTCCTTGCGCGACTTCAACGGATTCTGCGGCGACACCATCCACCAGACAGCATCCAGCCCCAGCATTTTCAACGCATAAAGGCTGATATGCCGATGCCCCTCATGCGCCGGATTAAACGACCCGCCCAGCAGGCCGATGGTGCGGTTTTGCCAGAGTTCGCGGGTGTATGTTTTTGGCAAAGTTAATTTCACTTTTCTCCCTCAAGCTCTTTCATTCGCTGAAGGACATCATCTTCAGAATTAATTTTTGTACGTTGCGTATGAGGGCTGCCACTGCAAGGCTCAGGCGGTGGGCAACTTTTATAGTTTAAACATATGACTGTTTGAATGGCCTCTCTAGTCAATGGCTTGAATGCCGATAAAAAGTGTTCTTCGACAGACGGAATATCTAAAGACACTTCATGCGTCAATTCTTTTGAAGCCCCGGGTTTGGTCAGAATTAGAGTTATATTGTTACTGAACAAGGCGTAGTTCGGCATTATCTCGGTAGCTTTAATGACGAGTTTGAAAATCGTTGTATTCGAGATCTCTCCATTTTGGGCGTTTCCCTCCGCATCAGAGATGTCAGAATAGTTAACGACTTTCAGGTTGGAGTCTTTTGGAATTTGATTGGCGATGATTTGGTAAATTTGGGGTATGAGGGGTTTAAGTACCTTCACAGCACTTTGGTTGGAATCTTCAGAAAACAATACTTGTACTGCAATGGTCTCTGTTCCGCGCAAAAAGTCGCGCAAAAAAATGATACTGTTTACATTGCCACATGATGACCAAGCTGAAGAACTCGTCATTAACAATACAGCTATGAATACTAACGCCTTGCTCACTATTCCTCCGTCAAACTCACCAACGTCGTATTCCCGCCGCTTGCCGTCGTGTTCACGGTGATGGTTTTTTCCGTGGCGAAGCGGAGCAGGTAATGCGGGCCGCCGGCTTTGGGGCCGGTGCCGGAGAGGCCTTGGCCGCCGAAGGGCTGCACGCCGACGACCGCGCCGATCATGGAGCGGTTGACGTAGCAGTTGCCGGCCTGAATGCGGCTCGTCACATTGCGCATCACATGGTCGATGCGGGTATGCAGGCCAAAGGTGAGGCCGTAACCGGTCGCATTGATCTGGTTGATGACGATGTCGAATTCATCGGGCTTGAAGCGGATGATGTGCAACACGGGGCCGAACACTTCCTTCATCAACTGCGCCATCGATTTGATTTCGTAGGCGCGGGGGGCGAAGAAGCTGCCCTGTTTTGCGGCATCGGTCATGGGGACTTGCGCCACCAGTTTCGCTTCGCGCGTCATGCGCTGGGCGTGTTCGTCAAGGCCGTCATGCGCGCCCTTGTCGATCACGGGGCCGATATCGGTTGCGAGGTTCATGGGGTCGCCCATGACCAGTTCCTTGCACGCGCCGTCCAGCATGGTGATGACTTTATCCGCAATGCTGTCCGCCACGAACAGCACGCGCAGCGCGGAGCAACGCTGCCCCGCGGAGCGGAAGGCGCTGGTGATGACATCGTCGATAATCTGTTCGGGCAATGCCGATGAATCCGCAATCATCGCGTTCTGGCCGCCCGTTTCGGCGATCAGCGGCACGATCTGGCCTTTGCGCTGGGCGAGGGCGCGGTTGATCGTCTGCGCGGTTTCGGTGGAGCCTGTCATGCAGACGCCCGCGATGCGTTCATCCGGCACCATCAGCGATCCGGCAAGGCGGCCGGAGACGGGCATGAAGGCGATGACGTCTTTCGGGATGCCGGCCTTGATGAGCAGTTCAACGGCGCGCATGGCGATGAGGCAGGTCTGTCCCGCCGGTTTTGCAATCACGCAGTTGCCCGCCATCAATGCGGCGGCGACCTGGCCGAGGAAAATCGCGAGCGGGAAGTTCCACGGGCTGATGCACAGGAACACGCCGCGGCCTTCAAGGAACAGGCGGTTGGATTCACCAGTCGGGCCGGGCAGCACCTGCCCGCCATCGGGGAAATGCTTGCGGCCTTCGGCGGCGTAATAGCGGCAAAAATCGACCGCTTCACGCACTTCGGCGACGCCGTCGACATGCGTCTTGCCCGCTTCGCGCGTCAGCAGCGCCATCAGGGCGGGCATATCCTGCTCCATCAGGTCGGCCATGCGGTCGAGCATCGCGGCGCGTTCGGACGCAGGCGTGTTTTTCCATGCGGGGAAGGCGGCGGATGTCGTTTGCAAGGCGTTCTGGATGTCGGCCTCGTTCGCCTGCATCACGCTGCCGATCTCGCGGCGGTTATCGGTGGGGTCGAACACAGATGATCCCGCGCCCGGCTTGCGGATGCCGTTGATGAGCGGGGCGGCGACATATTTCTGTTTCGCGGCCTCGTCGATTTTTTGCAGCAGCGGGTCGCTGACATGGCTGTTGGCGAATTCGACGCCTTGCGAATTTTTGCGGTCAACGAACATGTTTTCAGGCAGCGGGATGCGCGGATGCGGCTTCGCCTTCAGTTCGGAAATATACTGCACCGGATCGACCAGCATTTCATCGATTGGCACTTTATCGTTTTGCAGGCGGTTCACGAAATTGGTGTTCGCGCCGTTTTCCAGCAGGCGGCGGACGAGGTAGGGCAGCAAATCCTGATGGCTGCCGACCGGCGCATAGACGCGCACGGGGTATTTGCCTTTGCCGTTGCCGACGATCTGGTGATACAGCGGCTCGCCCATGCCGTGCAGGCGCTGGAATTCAAAACCTTCCTGATTGGCGCCCGCCAGTTCAATGAGCGTGGCAACCGAATAGGCGTTATGCGTGGCGAACATCGGATAGAAAATATCGCGGCGCGCCATCATGCGGCCTGCGTTTGCGATATAGGATACGTCGGTTGCGTTTTTGCGCGTGAAAACGGGATAGTTGGGGTAGCCGTTGACTTGCGCGTATTTGATTTCGCTGTCCCAATACGCGCCCTTGACCAGACGTACCATCATCTTGCGGTTGTTTTCTTCGCAGACCGCTTCCAGCCAGCCGATCAGGCGGGAGCAGCGTTTCTGGTATGCCTGAATGGCAAGGCCAAAACCGTCCCAGCCCTTGAGGCTCGGGTCGCTGAATGCGTTCTCGATAATCTCCATGGATGTTTCGAGGCGGCTTGCTTCCTCTGCATCGACCGTCATGCCGATGCCGTAACCCGCGCATTTCTGGGCAAGGGCGAGCAGTTTGTCCGACAGCATCGGCACGCAAATTCCGGCATGACCATATTCGAAACGCGGATGCAGCGCCGACAGCTTCACCGAAATGCCGGGCGCGGAAATCGGGCCGCGGCCATTGGCGGATTTGCCAATCGCGTCGATTGCCATCGAATAGCTGTTGAAATAACGCTCGGCGTCTTCGGCGGTGCGGGCGCCTTCGCCCAGCATGTCGTAGGAATGGCGCGATCCGTTTTTCTCGGCATCGACCGCGTTTTCCAGCGCTTCCTCTATCGTGCGGCCCATGACGAATTGCTGGCCCATGATCTTCATGGCATGCAGCATCGCGCGGCGCACCACGGGTTCGCCCAGTTTCGAGACCATGCGGGATGCGATATTGGAAACGGGTTCTTCCTTTTCACCCTCCGCCACATCGGCGATCACCTTGCCGGTCAGCATCAGCGCCCATGTGGACGCGTTGATGAACAGATCATCCGCCTTACCGATATGCTTGTCCCAGTCGGTGGAGCCAATTTTGTCGCGGATCAGTTTATCGGCGGTCTGGTTGTCCGGAATGCGGAGCAGGGCTTCGGCAAGGCACATCAGCGCGATGCCTTCCTTGGTCGACAGGCCGAACTCGTTCAGGAATTTATCGACGCCGCCGAATTTGCGGCGGTTGTCGCGCACCTGCTGGATCAACCCGCGCGCCGTTTCGCGGATGCGCGTCTTGCTGTCCGACTGCAATGAAATGCTTTTCAGCAGTTCGTCGATGGAGCGCGTTTCGTCAAGGTGATAGGCCTCGTTCATCGCGTCTTTCAGGGCAAGGCTGCGGCGGGTGGTTTGCAGGGCGGTTTTCATGGGATATGTCCCGTTTCTGGTGTTGAAATTCCTGCATAATCTAGCCTGTCTTTCGATGCTTTGCATATCTAATTTGAGGCTGAAAAACCGTTTTATAACAGTAGATTAACGATTTTTTCATATGGAAATATTATGCTATTCGAGAAAATCTGTGATGACGCAAATTTCCATAAAGTTAAGAATCTGTTAAAATAGAAAATACGATGCTGCCATCCAGAGTCGGGGACCTCGTCAGGAATGGATACGCAAGAGCCAGCAAAACCAGCTTTACCCGTCGAGCCCGAAGTTCCCGGGCTCAAGGAAGCGCTCGCGCGGATGAAGGCACCGGTCGATCCGCCGCAGAGCAGTTTTTTCCAGATGGCGAAGGAAGTGATTTTTGGAGAATTAGCACCCGTCATATTCCCGACGCTCGAAGCAATGGCCAAGATGCCGATCGTGGTAAAGGAACCGCTCGCGCTGCTGACAGCCATCCCTTACGTCAACAATATGCGCATGAACCGCGCGCTCGGCGAAATTTCCAGCATACCGGAGGGTAAAGCGCTCGTGGACGCGACGTGCAACGCCACGCGGGTCGAGCTTAACTGCGACCCGCGTTTCACCGGCGGCGCGAACTGCTTCAGCAACAGCTACACCGACGGCAAATTCCAGCAGCGCTCAAATTTCATCACGGCGGACGGGTACACGACGATGGGCGCTACCATCGGCATCCTCATCCACGAAATGCACCACGAACGCCAGTTACAGAACGGCGTCATGAAACCGCTGCAGGATAAAGTGCCGTCGCCGGTCGAGCAGGTATGGTACGAACGCGCGATGGAGGCGGATGCGCAGGCAACTGCGGTCGATATCTCGTGGAAACTGAAGGAAGCGGGCAAGCCCGCCGCCTGGACCGAGATGGAAAAACTTGGCGGCTGGCGCCAGCAAGTGGCCGAAGCCTACGCGAAAAAGGCAGAACAGGACCCCGCCAGCGTCGAAAGCGGTGCAGCCAAGCGCGAAGCCTTCGACACATGGTTCAGCGCAAAAACCGACAACGGGTTCACGACGCCGCAGATTTATAACCGTCAGGCGCTCAACAACCTGCCGAAATCCGAAGACATTCACGAGATGTACAAGGGGGGAAAACCGCTCGCCCCGATCACCGTCGCCGATATCGAAAAACTGGGCGGCATCGCGGAGATCAACTACCTGAAACTGCCGGGCGGCAAGCCGCTCGACAGCATGGATTACCGGCAGGCCGACTGGAACGGGTTTCAGGGCGGCTTCCTGCATGCGCGTCACCAGCAGTATGACCAGATCAAATATGGTACCTTCAAGGTCGTTGGCGCTAACCCAGCAATGGAAAGCAAATTTGCGAAGCCAGCATCACCCTGCGACAGCCCCAAAAGTACCGAGACGCCCATCATTAAGGCGCAGACGCCTATCGTACAGGCTCAAGTATCGCTGAAGCGTCCCGCGCTGAAAATGTAGATTTCCCAACCACTTAATAGTTTACATATATATTTTGACAGGGGTAAATGCCTGTGGTACTTTCATGCCGTATAACATAATCATACGTCATAAAAAGGAACCGTTCAATTGGCACAGGTACGCGAAGTCCGGGATACGTTCAGCAAGCTCATCAATGACAACAACAAGGCCGTCGGCAAGTTGCAGGAGTCGATCCGCGACATCCAGGGCAAACGCGACGCCACCGAAAAAACCTACGAAACGATGGTCGACCGTTTTGCGGGTTCGTTGTTCTGGCCGTCACTGGACGAGGAAAACCTCGGCAAGCTTTCCGCATCGCTCGGCAACAGCATCGATTTCGTGCAGACCTTCAAGGACGCAATGACCGCGAGCCGCGAGGCGGAGATCCGCCTGAACGCGCTGACCGCAACGCATGGCGAAGAAAACACGCTGGAGGAAAAAGTCCGCAACATCCAGCAGCAGATCAACACTGCCGAGGGCAAGGAAGAAAAACTGCAGGCTTCCATCACCTACGCGAACGTCGCGTTGGGGGAAGTCAATGAATTCAACAAGGGCGCTAAAGAAGGCGCACCGAAGCTGAACGAGGCGGAGATCGGTTATTTCTCCTCTAAATCCGGTTTCGCCCATGCATGGTCGTGGCTGGTGAACAGCCATTACCGCCAGGGCCGCGCAATCATCAAGGAAATGAAAGAGGGCGGCGACGATATCGTGGCGCTGCAGAAAAACCTTGTGACCGATGCGCCCGCGCTGGCTGAAGCGAAAGTTGTGACGCAGGCGCTGGTCGCCGACCGCAAGGAAGTCGAAGCACCCTTAAAGGAAATCCGCGACGCGGCCGAAGGCGTCTTCACCGAACAGCAGATCGCCGAAGGCATGAAGCTGCAGGTGACCGGCCTGCTCGCCGACCGCGATTTCTTCAACAAGCTGGCAATCGACATGGGCGGCGCGTTCCCGTCCTCGGCTGTCGAGCTGCGTGCCAAGCTGGAAGGCTTCGACAAGCTGGAAGACGGCGCGAACAAGAGCATCAAAGGCCTGCAAAGCGCGAGCGCGAACCTCGACAAGCATATGTACAAGCTCAACAAGGCCGCGAACAAGAAGCCCTATATGGACGTCAAGGTCGACGTCGAGAAGATCAAGAAGGGCTACAACGCGCAGGCCGTGCTGGCGACGCACAAGGCGGAGGAGATCAAAAAGGCTTCCACCTCCATCGACACCTATAGCGGCCCTGTTTCGCCGGTTTACGTCGGCTACAACCCGCTCGATTTCTACATGGGCTTCATGATCTCCGACATGCTGAACCATTCGCATCACGACCACGGCCATGCGGTCGTGGCAGCGGCGGATGCGGGCAGCGGCCTGACCGACGCGGCATCCGCGGCGTCCGCGATCGATCCGGCGGTCATCAACGACACGCTTGGCATCCCGGACAATATCGCGACCGACATGAATCTCGACCTCGACAACCTGACGCCCGCGCTGTCGGACAGCGAACTATCCTCGCTTGGCGACAGCTTCAACGACGCAGCCGGCAACCTCGACGTCGGCAGCCTCGATGTGGGTTCCTTCGACGTTCCCGACATCTCGGTGCCGGATATCAGCATTGATATCGGCTCGATCGACGTGGGCGGCGGCTTCGACGTCGGCGGGTTCGACTTCTGATCCTCCGCTAACCCCCGACAATAAAAAACACCCCGGCCATAAACCGGGGTGTTTTTTTATGCGCTGTATTTAACCTGCGCGGCGGAAGGGCGCGGGGGCGCGGGAGGTGCGGTTATCCTGCTGCGGCACGGGGGTGTAATAGGTCTGCGCCTTTTGCTCGATCAGCAGGCCCATCGCCTTGAACGTCTTGTCGATACTCGCCTGCGCCTGCGGGCCTGTGAAGGCGTCGGGGATGAAGTTCAGCGTGGTGCCGACCTTGCCCTGACGCGTAAACACGTCGGTGCGCTTGGCGGCATATCCCGCGCTGCTGCCGTCTTCGCGGAAGGCATGCAGGTTGTTGTTGATGTTGATGATGGCGACCTGCGCATAGGTGGAGCGCCACTGGTCGTCCTGCGCGTCCAGCAAACGGGCGACGACAGCCTTGCCGCCGGCCTCCAGCGCCTTTGCCTCACGCGCCTGCGCGTCGAGGCCCGCATATTGCTTCAGCGCGGCATCGTACGCCGCATCGAAGGCTTTCAGGTTTTCGGGGTTTGTCGATGGCGAGGTGATGAAATAGGTGACCGTGCTGCCGTCTGCCTGCGTTTCCTGATAACGGGGAGTGGCGCGGAACTGCAGGCCCAGTTTTTCCGCTTCCTTGCGCGTCGCGATTTCATAGGCGACGGCGCTGGCTTCCGTCAGGAAGTTGGCGACGGCGGCATCCTTGACGGTCAGCTGGAACATGTCCATCTCGCCCTCGGTCTTGGCCTGATAGGCGTGGAAATATTCGTGGAAGGCGGTCGATGTGCCGGTGCCGCGGCCGATGCGCGCGTGCTTGTTGGAATAGCTGCTGGTCGAGCCTGACTTCAGCGGCACGGGGAAGAGCGTCGATTTTATGCCGTTTGCGGGGTCTTTCAGCATGTCATAGACGGGTCGGCCCGTGAGGGGCAGCTTGTCCAGTATTGCAAGGTCGCGCGCCAGCTGGGGCACGTTTTTCGACATGGCGTTGAAATCGCTGTTCATCGCCGAGGCCTCGGGCGCGGTCTGGTTCTCGACCAAACCGTTATCGGTCAGCGTGCCGGTTGGCAGGGCAGGCGGTTTCTCGCCCGCTGGCGTCACGACTGTTCCATCGCCCGGTGTCGGCGGCGGCGTCACAATGATGATCTGGCCGGGGCCGGGATGCACCTTGCGGATGTTGCGGTAGAGGTGGAAATCGTCGCGATCCAGATTGCCCAGATGCGGGTTCAGCCCGTAAACGGTAATCTTGAGCGTCTCGCCTTCGCGCAGATACTGGCCGATTTCGGCGGCATCCGCCGCGTCCTTCATCAGCATGCGGGTGGGGGCGTTAACAAAAGTACCCTTGTCGGTATAGATGGTCATCTTGGGTGCTTCGCCGGCTTCGGTTGCGGGCTCGACCTTGACCTTATCGATACGCACCAGCAGTTCTTCGTCGCTGGAGTAATAATTCATGGTCGTGCCGGTCACGGCAGCGCCGAAGGCGAGAGCCAGCGTCATGCGCTTGGCGAATTTTTTGACCTTCTGTCCGGTCGTCAGCTTTGGTTTGTAGTTATAGCCCATGATTGCCCTGCGGTTGTTTCGCGCGACCATACTAGAGGGCTATCTGATTATGTCAAGGAAAGAGAAATTTATCTATGTATTATAGAGACTTACTTATGCTGCTTGAACAGCCAGCTCCAGACCGCATTGTTGTACAGATACGGGTTCGTGCAGTCATGCCCCATGCCGGGGATGGAGAGGAAGGCGATCTTGCGCCCGCCATTCTGCTGGATGTAGAAGGCAAGGTTCTGGCTGAGGCCCGGATCGACTTCCTTGTCGCTGTCGCCTGCCATCACGAACATCGGCATGTTTTTCAGCTTGGGTGCCTCGCGCAGGGCCCAGCCGCCGCTGATCGGCACGCCGCCCGCAAAGATATGGGGGAATTTCGCCGCCGCGCCAAACACGCCGAAACCACCATCGCCGCAGCCGACCACATAAACGCGGTTGAGGTCGATCAGCGGGTTGTCCTGCACCAGATGCGGGATCAGCTTCACGATATCGGGCAGCGCCTGTTCCTTCTTCAGGTTGGCGACAAGTTTTTTGTCGTCCATCTTGGCGGGGAAGGCCCAGATGGGGCCATCGGGCAGCACCGGCACCGCGATAAATGCGGGGAAGTTTTTACGCGCCGCTTTCTGCGCAAGGAACTGCGCGGCAGGGGCCATGCCGTCTTCGTCATGCAAAATGATGACGAGCGGATATTGCTTGTCCTTCGGCTGGTAGGGGGCAGGCGGCTTGAAGAAATAGGTCAGCGTTTTTCCGGGGCGGCTTTCCGGCACGGCGAAAACCTTGCGCTGGAAAAATTCGGTCATCTCGTCCATCGGCTCGTCGGTGCGCGGCTCGTCGCGCTTGGCGACTTTCGGCGGCGGCACTGTGGGCATCGCGGCGGAGCCGTCACCGATATTGCCGACCGTGGGCGGCGGCGCTGCTGCGCCACCCGCTGTGGGCGGGGGCGCCGCGCCTTCGGGCGGCGGAATGATCAGGTCTTGCGCATACGATACGGCTGCGACCGAAATTAAACACATCACGGCAATCGCGGCGGCAAGGCTGCGCGTACGGATCGCGGGAATAATGGCGTTCGAAAACATGCTGCCCCAAATAAACCGGTATGGCTTTATTGTCGCCTGAATCCGGCGCAGGGGCAAGGGGGTGCGGGTAAGAGACTGAAAAGCTTAAGCCGCGCGGGAGGACAGGTCGCTGATCGCTTCATCGACCAGCTTGGCGCCGCGTTTGCCCATCGCGTCATGCAGCAGCACCTCGGCCGATTTCGCGGCAAGGTCAGCGGCCTGATGGCGCAGTTCTTCGACGGCGGCCAGTTCGGCGCGCTTGATGCGCTCCAGCAGCTGGGTTTCCTTGCGCTTCATGCTGTCGGAAAGCTTCTGCTCGGCTTCTTTTTGAATACGGGCGGATGTTTCGCGGGCGGCGTCGATGATCTTCTGGGAAGTCTGGATCGCGTCGCGGTGTTTCTTCTGGCTGTCGGCCAGCAATTCTTGCGCTTCGTTCTTCAGGCGCTCGGCTTCCTCGAGGTCCGCGCGGATTTTCGCGGTGCGGGCATCGAGCATTTCAAGAAGGGGCTTGCGGCCGAGCTTGAAGCCGACGATGGCGAAACCAACGGTGGCCAGCGCCACCCAGAAGGCGGTGTCATGGAGAAGATGTTCGAACATTATGCGGCCTCCTTCTTCATGATGTCGGCGACGACTTTCTTGGCGTCTGCCTTGCTGACCTGCACACCCGCAACCTTGCCGACCATTTCGGCAGAGATTTCGGCGGAAATGTCGGCGAGGGAGGCGAGGGCTTCTTCTTTCGCTTTCGCGATGCCCTGTTCGGCGGCGACGACGCGCTTGCGGGTCGCTTCGGTGAATTTCGCGGATTCAGCGGCAATCTTTTCGCTGATTTCCGTTTCTGCGTTGGTCATGGCTTCCTGCGCGGATTCATGCGCCTTCGCCAGCGCGGTTTCATAGGACGCCTTGGCCTTCAGGGCTTCGTCCTGCAGTTGTTCGGCGCGGGTGAGGTTGCCCTCGCGCTGCGCGCGGCGCTGGTCGATCACCGAGCCGACTTTCGGCAGCGCGACTTTCGACATCAGCACGTAAAGGATCGTGAAGGACACGAACAGCCAGAACACCTGGCTGACATAGGTTTCCGCCTTGAGCTGGGGGAAGCCGATATCCGACTTCACTTCAGCGCCGACTTCATGCTCTTCCGCGGGCATCGAGATCACTTTGTCGCCGGAGGGTGTGACCTCTTCGGAGACGGTGCGCTCGGCCATCGGGACGGCCGCCGCGCCTGCTGAGGTTTCTTCCGCCCGTGCCGATGTCGCAGCGGCGGCAGCAATAGCTGCGCCGAGCAAAAGGCCGACGGAGTTGAGGAAGATACGGTTCAGCAGGCGTGCGGACATCTGATTATCCTTGGTATTGGATTACCCTTAGAGGACGAAGAGCATCAGCAGGGCGACGACGAGCGCGAAGAGGGCGATAGCCTCGACGAGAGCGAAGTAGAACAGGCCGGTGCTTTTCACGACGTCAGCAACGCTCGGGTTGCGGCCGATCGCGGTGATGATGCTGGAAAAGAGCATGCCGAGGCCGATGCCCACGCCGAGAAGCGGGAGGACTGCGATGCCTGCGCCGATGAGTTTTGCTGCAGCTGGTTCCATTTTTTAGTATTCCTCTGTTTAGGGTTGGTTGTGGTTCAGTTTCTTGTTGTTAGTGCAGTTCAATCGCGTCCTTCAGGTAAATGCAGGTCAGGATCGCGAAAACATATGCCTGGATGAAGGCGATCATCAGTTCAAGGCCGATCAGGGCCATGTTGACGATCACGGGGATCACGCTCAGGAGACCGGTTGCCGTGCCGGCCGCAATCAGGCCGACGCTGAAACCCGCGAAAACCTTCAGCATGGTGTGGCCGGCGGTCATGTTCGCAAACAGACGCACCGACAGGCTGAGAGGGCGGGAGAGGTAAGAGATAAGCTCAATCACCACGATCAGCGGCGCAATCGCCCATGGCAAACCCTTGGGCAGGAAGAGCGAGAAGAAGTGCAGCCCGTGGCGCGCGAAGCCCACGATGGTGGAGAGCAGGAACACCAGCAGCGCGAGCGCGCCCGTCACGATGATATGGCTGGTATAGGTGAAGGAGTAGGGGAGCATGCCGAGCAGGTTGCCCATCAACACGATCATGAACAGCGAGAACACGAGGGGGAAGTATTTCTTGCCTTCTTCGTGCAGCGTGTCGTTCACCATGCCGCCGATAAATTCATAGAGCATTTCGGAGAGGTTCTGCCAGCGGCCGGGGACGAGGGCGCGGCTGCGCATCGTGAGGGTCATCAGGGCAGTTGCGACAACAACGGCGACCAGCATCCATGCGGCGGATTGCGTGAACGAAATATCGTAGCCGCCCACATGCAGGGGGATGATCGGCTTGATGACAAACTGTTCAAGAGGACTATGCGCCACGTTTACTGTTCCTTTTCGCCCGTCTTCGTATCGTCTTTCGTGTCTTTCAGGTCACCCATGCCGACCTTGAACTCCTGCCCCGTCTGGGCGCGGTAGATGTTCAGGAAACCGGCTGCAAAACCTGCGAAAAACAGCAGGATCATGAACAGCGGCTTGGTATTCAGCCAGGTGTCGAGCCAGTACCCCAAAAAACCGCCCACCATCAGGGCTGCCACCAGTTCGGTTGCCGCGCGCATGGCCTTGCCCGTCGCGGCGTCCCCCGGTTGCGCCGGTTTCGGCGCGGTCGGATCAGGGTCTTGTCCCTGCTTCACGCGCGCTTCCTTGATTTTCCGGCTGAGTTCTTCGGGTGTGAGGCTCACTAATACCGCTCCAATCAACCATTCATCTCTCGAATGCACGCATTCTGCGAGGGCAAAATACGCAATAAGCAGTAAAAGAGTCAATAAGATATGGTGCAGGGATACGTCATTAAAGTTATGAAAATTGAAGACTTAAGGGCTTGGTGGGCAATGGGGTACACATTTGACATAATATAGAAAATAACCTATAATATTTAGAATTCAGGGGGCGTGGCATGGCACTGCAATACGACATCACCGGCAAGACGCCGCAGGAGCTGGGGCAGGAACTCGCCAACCATGTCGCCAAGGGCGAAGACGCAATTTTTATCGATTACGTGAAAATGCTGGTCGACGCGGGCGCAACGCTGGAGGAACGCGACGCCTGGGGCAACACACCGCTGCTGTCGGCCACGCTGCATGGCTATCCCGATGTTGCCGCGTTTCTGATCGACGCGGGCGCGGATTACAACGCCGCCAACAAACGCGGCGACACCGTCCTGCACATCACGCTCAGGAAACCGGGTTTCGAACAAAGCTATGACGATTACCTGCCCATCGCCGATATCGTGCTGCAGAAACCAGACGCCAACGTGAACGCGCTGAATGACAAAAAGCAATCGCCGCTGTCTGTCGCGGCCAAGGAACATCTTTACGAATACACCCAGACTCTGGTGGACAAGGGCGCCAACCTCGACAATATCGACGCGGAAGGCAAGTCGCCGCTGCAACACGCGCAGGCAGGATCGAGCGGCGCGACAACCGCCCAAGTCATCGAAACGGCGCTCGCCGAACGTGATGTGCGCTGCAGGCTGGAAGCGCAGCAGCGCGCGGTCGATGACCTCCGTCAGGAAGTTTCGGCGATCGTCGGCATCGTGGGCAAGGGCAGCGGCCAGCAACATGCCGCCCCCGCGACCGCGAGATTTAAGGCACGGAAAATCGAATCCATATAAGATAAGGCTTCATGGCACAGCAGGCTTTCAACAGCGCCGGGCAAAAACCCGTTATTTACAGCCCATCGTATGATTTGACGGTGGAGGTGTCCGATGCCGTGCATCCGGTCGACATCCGCAAATCCAGCCATGTGTTCAACGAACTCGTTAAACGCGGGCTGATCGAGGCGGGGCAGGAGATGGTGCCGCAGCGGTTGAACGATAGCGACCTTGCCGCCGTCCATACGCCCGCGCATCTGGAACGCCTGCACAGTCCCGCGTCGCTGGCGAAGATATTCGAGGTGCCGGCCGTGGGCCGCATGGCGATGGCCGATATCGACGAAGAAATTCTGGACCCCATGCGCTATCAGGCGGGCGGGTCGGTGATGGCGGGCGAGGCTGCGCTTGAACATGGCTGGTCGGTAAATTTGGGCGGCGGTTATCACCACGCATCCGCCGATCACGGCCACGGTTTCTGCGCGATTGCCGATGTGACGCTTGCGGTGCAATCCTTGCGCGCGAAACATCCCGAGATTAAAAAAGTCATGATCATCGACCTCGACGCGCATCAGGGCGACGGCTATGCGCGCGATTTCAAGGATGACAAGACTGTATTCATCGTCGATGTGTATGCCAAAAATTTGTTCCCCAAGGATGAAAACGCGCAAGACCGCATCGATGTGGGGCAGGGCATGGGCCTGTATGCGGGCGATGCTGAATACCTGCCCGTCGTCGAACGCGTATTGTCCGATGCCGACAAGGACTTCGCGCCGGATTTCATTTTCTACATCGCAGGCACCGACATCCTTGATGGCGACCGTCTGGGCCGCGCATCGGTGTCGCGCGACGGCGTGCTGGAGCGCGATGAAATGGTCTTCAAATACGCGCTGGAAAAGCAAATCCCCATCGCCATGCTGTTCGGCGGCGGATACCAGCCCGAGAATGCCGGATTAATCGCTGATTCCATTGAGAATCTCGACCGTACTTACGGGCTTTTACGCCCTAAAGCCGGCCCGAAACCCGGCATATAATAAGGAACGTATACACGCCTCCATCGTTGGAATAACGAGTTTCCAACAAAAAAATCGATGGAGGACTGTCATGAAGAACATTCTGAAAGCATCAACGGCGCTGGTGGTATTGCTGGCGCTTTCCATGCCCGCAGCCGCGCAAAAAGCAGGCTCGCAGGCAGGCGCATCCGGCGCAGCAGCGGGTTCTGCCGCAGCCACGGGCACCGCTGCAGGCGGCGCCCAGGGCAGTCAGGCAGGCGCGACCTACGGACGCACGCCCGGCGGCGCAGTTGCCGCACCCGGCACAGTACAGCAAAGCGCAGCAGGCGCGAATGGCAACGGCATGTCCGGCGGGACGGCGGCCGCAATTGGCGCACCCAGCACGACGGGCGCGAGCAATTTCGGTCCCACGCCCCTCAACAGCGGGGCAGGTTCCATCAACGCCGGTACGAGCAATCAGGCGGGCGGATCTGCAGGTGGCTCTATAGGCCCGACGGGCACCAGCACGCTTGACAGCGTGAACACGCAAAGCTCTCTTGATGGCAACACCATTCCCGGTACTGTCGGCGCTGCGGGAACGACCTCTACGACCGGCAACCTCTCGACGACGCCCGCAACTGCAGGTGCCAGCACCTCCGGATCAATGAGCGGGACGGCAACGACCGCAACGCCGAACACCAGCGTGACAGGCAACCTGAACACCGGCGGCAATTCGCTGTTGGTGAACAACACCAGCTACATGCGCTTGCAGTCGGGCGTGGTGCTGGACAATAGCGGCCGCGCCATCACGGGCGCGCAGATCCGCGGCGCCACGATCCTCGACAGCCAGGGCCGTTCCTTGAGCGCGTCGACTTACATTGATGCGCAAGGCCGTCTGGTCAGCACCAACGGCACCGTGTTGTCGACCGCCGTCTTTGCGGATTCGACGGGACGTATCGTGAATGCGAATGGCGAGTACATCAATGGCTCCGGCCAGCAGGTTGACCTGAACGGCAACGTGATCGCCCAGTAAGCCACCGCAATAAAAAAACCGGCGCGAAGGGTTTCCCCTCCGCGCCGGTTTTTTTATTGCGGTGGCTTACTGCGCGCTGTCGTCGCCGCCGCCGCGTTTGCCGCGTCTGCCGCCGCCTTCCTTACGCTCCGGCATGCATGCCTTGAGCGCGGTCACGTCGCTTGCCGCCGCCACACAGGCGCGGCGTTTCTGGCCTTCGGCGATGCGTTTGTCGATGTGTTCAAGGATCTTTGACTTGTGCTGCTCGAAATTCTGGCCGTCGCCCTTGCCGCCGCCCGCACCATCTTCCGCAATCGCGGCGGTGGAGGTCATCAGCGCTATCGCGGCTGCCGCGATCGTCATTTTATTAAGCATGTTGTTTCCTTTCGTTGTTTGCGAGCTTCCACTCATTATACGGGGGCTTGGTTAATATCCCTGCGCGGCTTTTATTTCCGGAATTTAACGAGTTGTTAAATTATAAGATGGTGGAAAATGGCGTGATGTTTTTACAACCCCTCTGGTCACATGGCCTCGAATTGAGTATAAAAGTTTCTTAAAGCAAACTGATTTTGGAATAAAAACTGCGGCGAACTTAACGCTGCGGACTTCCTTCAGGCAACGGAGAGCACAGTGACCGAAGCAAAACCGCCGAAATATTTTATTCGATTTTCACAAGAAACCGATTTCGACAAGATCGCCGAATTCTACGACACCAATGCGCATGAAAGCGTGCTGAAGCGCGAGCGCGACCTGATCCGCACGATGGCGGATGAAGGCTCGATCGTGATCGTCGAGGACGAAAAGGGCAAGGTTGTCGCCGCCAGCATCACATGGCCGCACAAGGTCGTCGATGCGAATGGCGTCGAAACAACGAAGTGGCATGAACTGGGTACCACGCGCTGCATCCTCAACGGCTATCCCGGCCTGTTCGATGCCATGGTCGCAATCCAGAGCCTGAGATCATTTCTGGTCGAACCGCCCGAAAACGTGTTCCTCGCCCGCATGCTGACGACGCCTGTGCAGGGGCTCGCCCGCAAGCTTGGCTGGCGCGACATGCAGGGCGACGTGCCGCAGGAATTGGTCGATGCGCGCCTGAAGACATTCTCCGGCGGCGACCCCGCGCTCGATAACTGGTTTGTCTTCGGGATGGAAGGCATGCCGACGACGGCGAAATGGCTCGACAACGCGCTGGATAACCCGATCCTCACGAACAAGAAAACGGGCGAGCAGATCGAGCTTGATTTCAGCAAGTCAACCTTCGTGACGATGTTCAAGGACGAGATCAAGAACCTCGCCGCGCGCGATTTTGGCGACGTGAACAAGCCCGATCAGGACCAGAACCTGCGCCAGCGCCGCGACAAATGGCTCAAGAAATTCTTCAGATAATAAGGGGAAAGTTATGACCGACGCAAAACCGCCCAAATATTTCATCCGCTTCTCCCAAGATTCGGATTTTGACAAGCTTTCCGATTTCTACGACCTGAATTCCCACAAGAACGTGCTGAAGCGCGAACACGACCTGATGAAGAAAATGACCGAGGAAGGCGCGGTCATCCTGGTCGAGGACGAACACGGCAAGATCGTCGCGGCGTCCATCACCTACGCCCATATGGCGAAAGACGAACACGGGGTCGAGCATATCAAGTGGCAGGAAGTCGGCACCACGCGCATCGCCCTTAACGGTTTTTCCGGCATTTTCGACGCTATGATCGCGCTGCAGGGCCTGCGCGGATTTCTCGTTGAACCGCCTGACACTACTTTTGTCGCGCAGATGGAAACCACGCCCGTGCAGAACCTCGCGGGCAAGCTGGGCTGGCGCAAGATGGAGGGCGGTCCTTCCGCCGAACTGCTGGCCGGCAAGGGCAAAACCGTGTCGGACGGCCATGCGACATCCAATGACTGGTATGTTTTTGGCATCGAGGCATTGCCCGTCGCCGCCAAATGGCTGGAAAACGCGATGAAAAATCCCGTCATGACGAACAAGAAAACCGGCGAGCAGATCGAGCTGGATTTCAGCAAATCAACCTTCGTTGCAATGTTCAAGGACGAGATCAAAAACCTGGCCGTGCGCGACTTCGGCGATGTCGACAAGCCCGATCCCGCGCAAAGCCTGCACCAGCGCCGCGACGTGTGGCTCAAGAAATTCTTTAGATAACAGGGGAAATAAAAATGTCCGTACTTGCCAAGCTGAAAAGCCAGAATGAGGAATTCAAAAGCTGGCGCCAGCACATCCACCAGCATCCCGAAACGGCGTTCGAGGAAGTGAACACTTCCGACTATGTGGCAAAACTGCTGGAGGGCTGGGGCGTTGAAATCCATCGCGGCATGGCGAAGACCGCCGTGGTGGGCATTATCAAGGGCAAGCACGGCGCGTCGAAACGCGGCCTCGGCCTGCGCGCGGATCTTGATGCGCTCAATATCCTTGAAGAAACCAACTGCAAACATTCGTCGAAAATTTCCGGCAAGATGCATGCCTGCGGCCATGACGGCCACACCGCCATGCTGCTGGCGGCGACCAAGCACCTCGCCGAAACGCGCGATTTCGAAGGCACTGTCTATGCGATCTTCCAGCCTGCGGAAGAAGGCGGCGGCGGCGGGAATGTGATGGTGCAGGAAGGCTTCTTCGACAAATTCCCCTGCGAGGCCGTGTTCGGCATGCACAACTGGCCGTGGCAGCCGGAAGGCACCTTTGCCATTTGTGAAGGCCCGATGACCGCATCGACCGACACCTTCCGCGTGACCGTGCAGGGCAAGGGCGGCCATGCCGCGTTCCCGCATACCACGATTGACCCCATCGTTTGCGCCGCGCAAATCGTTTCCGCGATCCAGCATATCGTGTCGCGCACCGTTGACCCCGCCGACAGCGCGGTCATTTCGGTCTGCAAATTCCACGCTGGCACCGAAAGCCTGAACGTCGTCCCCGATACCGTCGAGCTTGGCGGCACCGTGCGCGCGTTCAAGGCGGAAACCCGCAAGATGCTGGAAGACAAACTCCGCCATGTCGTGAAATCGGTCGCCGATGCGTTCGGCGCGCAAGTGGAAGTGACGTGGAAACAGGGTTATCCCTCCGTCGTCAATTCCACCGCAGAAACCGAATTCGCGCGCAAGGTCGCGGCGGATGTCGTGGGCAAGGATAAAGTATTGCCCTTCACCCCCACGATGGGCGGCGAGGATTTCGCGTATTTCCTGCAGGCATCCCCGGGCGCATATATCGCGCTCGGCGCCGGCAAGACCGCGAACGATCCCGGCCTGCATAATCCGCATTACGATTTCAACGACGATGTGCTGCCGGTCGGCGCGGCCTATTGGGTGCGCATGGCTGAAACATGGCTGAAGGCGAAATAACATGGCTGAATATGATCCGCTCCGTCCGTTGCAGGACAAACGCCGCGAATTGACCGACCGCTGGCTGGCATTCAAAACAGCTTCACGGCGCGAAGGAATCCAGCTGGGGTTCTGGGGCGGCGTGGGCGCGCTGGCGATTGCGGCCGACCTGACATTGCTGGGCGGCCTCGGCACCGCGCTTGCGGCCATGAGCGGCCTGAGCTTCGTGACCTATCGCCGCGAAGTGAAGCGCCTTGAAAAAGCCCTGAAGGAAGTTGACCGCACGATCACCGCGCTGCAAAACGAACGCGATGATTTCGAGCGGCGCAACCCGACCTTGAAAAAAGGGCTGGAGGATGAATTTTCTCCCGCCGCGAAGCGCAAGATCGAAGGTCTGCAGGCGCGTCTAGACGAGCTTGAACATTCGATGAACAAGCTGACCGGACAAGCGCCCGCCAAGCCCGACATCGACGCGCCGGATCTGGGCAAGCCGAAATACAGGCCGCCAGCACCGCCAGCGATCTAACTAAATTATTTTTGCGGAACGGGTGTGCGTTTCTTGAACTTCGCCACCTTTGGCGCGGCGATGGCGCGGTCGGTATGCATGCCTTCGATCGCTTCCTCGAAGGTTTCGCGTTTTTGCTCGGCGGCAGCCTGCGCCACTTTTTCAGCCGCGAGTTTCGCTTCTTCGGCCTTGAGGATTTCCTTGCCTTCCTGCAGGTTTTTCAGGATGGCGACGACGCCCATTTTGCGGTTGTTCTCCGCCCATTCGATGGCGTTTTGTTGTGTGCTGCCGGTTGATTTCAGCATGATATCGGCATGTTCGCCGATGATGCGCGCAACATCCTTGAAGCCGCGCTGCGCCGCCCACATCAGCGGCGTCAGGGTTTTATAGGGCTTGTCCACCTGCGCCTTGTGGTCGATCAGCATTTGCGCAAGATCGGGATTTTCCGGCGGGCCCATCATCGCTGCCAGCATCAGGGCGAAGCCGCCCGATTTGTTTTCGGCGTCGGGGTTTGCGCCCGCGACCAGCAATTCCTTGACCACATTATTCTGCGCGCGATAGGCGGCAGCGAGGACGGGCGTGTTGCCCTTGTCATCACGCGCCTCGATGTTCGCACCCATGGCGATCAGTTTTTTGATATGCGCCAGATCCGCGTCGCCCTGAATTTCCTTCAGCAACTCCTGCCCGAGTTTTTCGGCCGCGGCAGGGTCGGGGGATTTCTGGTTGAAGGTGTTTTTCGCCATATGCACGCTTCCGGAACAGGTGATTTTGATACCCGTATTCTAGCACCGAAAGGGTTTAATTAGCATAAATCGCGGGCAAGAGATTGATTATGCGGCTAATTTCGGCGGTTTGGCGGCGGGGGGCGTGGTGTTTTCCGGCCATTTTTCCGGCGTCACCGCATTGGATGCGGGCGCATGGTCGATGCCGTTTTTCTTGGCGATATCACGGATGAAACCGGTGATGCGGGGCGCGATGCCTTCGCGCCAGCCGCGCCCGCTGAAGGTTCCGTAATGGCCGACGCCTTCCTGCAGGTGGTGGAATTTCTGCGCGGGCTTCAGGCCGGATGCCAGTTTATGCGCAACAGTCGTCTGGCCGGGGGCGGAGATATCGTCTTCCGATCCCTCGACCGTCAACAGCGCGGTTTTCCTGATCGCGGCAGGGTTCACTTTTTTGCCGTGATGTTCCAGCGTGCCCTTGGCGAGCTGCGGGTCGATGAAAACTTTTTCGACGGTTTCCAAATAGAACTTCGCGGGCAGGTCGGCAACAGCAAGATATTCGTCATAGAATTTCTTGGTCTTGCCGGCTTTTTCTTCGTTGCCCTGAATAAGGTCGTTGAACAGGTCGATATGTTTCTTGTTATGGCTCTCGGGGTTCATCGACATAAAGCTGAACAGCTGCACGAAACCCGGATAGACGAAACGGCCTGCGCCCGGATGATTGGCGGAGACTTCGCCGATCAGGTTATCCTTGAACCATTCAATCGGCTTGCTCTGCGCCAGCTTCGTCACTTGCGTTTCTGCGGCGCGGATATCGAGCGGGCCTGCCATCAGCGTCATCGACGCGGGCTGGAATTCCGATTTTTCTTCGGAGAGCGATGCAACCGCCGCCATCGTCGCAACCGTGGGCTGGCAGACCGCCATCACATGCGCGTCCTTGCCGACGGTTTTAATGAAATCTTTCACGTAGTCGATATAATCATCGAGGCCGAATTCGCCAGCCGACAGGGGCACGCCCTTGGCGTCTTTCCAGTCGGTGATATAGACGTCGTGGTTCGGCAGCATTTCTTTCACGGTATCGCGCAGCAGCGTCGCGAAGTGGCCGGACATCGGCGCGACGATCAGCAGCTTCGGGTCGTTGCGGTCGGTGTCGCGCTTGAAATGGATCAGGGAGCCGAAGGCCTTGTCGTTCACAATTTCTTCGGTGACGGTCACGGCCTTGCCGTCGATGGTCGTTTGCGGCAAATCGAATTCCGGTTTCGCGTAGTCGCGCGAAAAACGCTCCGACATTTGTTTCGATGCGTTGATGACGTCTTTGGCAAGGTCGGTATAGGCCTTTGGCGCGGTGCCGAATGCCTCCGCCATGCGAACCATGGCGGACTGGAATTCCAGCCCTGCTGCCATCACGTTGAACGTCGCCTTTAGCGTCAGGCGCCGCGCCTCGATGGCGGGGTAGAGAAGCGGGTTATGACGCGGTTTGTTAGCCACTTATACCTGCACTATTTTGAGATTACGTTAACATACCCTGTTATCGAAAGGCTGTCCATGCGCCATCGGTAACGCCTTATAAACTTTGCAGAATCCATTCAAGGATTTTGGGGCGCACATCGGGCTGGGGCAGGTTTTTAAGCGTCGTCCAGCGTTCCACCGCGCCTTTGGTGAGTCCGAACGTGTCGCGGAATTTTGTTTCGGTGATGCCAAAGCGCGAGACGGCGGTGTAGACCGCTTCCGCGAATTCCGTGTCGGAATTTTGCGGCAGTGCAGCAAGAGTTTGCAGCTTTCTTTTAAACGCTTCGAGTTCCAACGATTTAACGTTTTCCGACGACATAGCTTTTGACCTGCTTTTTAACTCTGGTACAATATTAGGATAACGGCAGCAATAGACAAACAAAAAGAATTTTCAAAGGTTTGCCCAAAGGTTTTGCCATGGTACAGAAATTATACGTCCGCTTTTCGAATTCCGCGGACGAGCAGAAAATATTCGATTACTACAACGAGAATAAACACGAATTCGTCGCCAAGCGCGAAGAGGATTTGTGGAAGGAACGCATCGCGTCCGGCGCCGTCACCCTCATCGAAGACGAGAAGGGCAAGATCGTCGCATCCTCCATCCATTACCCGCTGGTCGTGCAGAACGACAAGGGCGAAGACATTCACAAATGGTCCGAAATCGGTTCCGTGCGCGTGACGCTCGACGGTATCGGGCTGTTCAAGACATTGATGAGCGCACATATCATGCGCGCCTATCTGCTGGAACCGCCGGAAGACCGTTTCGCGATCGAGATCGTGAAGACGAACGCGCATTCCAAATATGTTTTCGAGAAAGAGGGCGCAACGCCCTGGGCGATCCCCGACAAGCTGCGCCAGATGGTTGAAGATTCCATGGCCGCCGACGATACCACCGGCGCGGTCGACTGGTTCCAGCTGGGCGTTGAATCCATGCCGCATTTCGCGCAGAACCTGCTGGATGCGAAAAACAACCCGCTGCTCACGCATAAAATAACCGGCGAGCAATTCGAACTCGATTTCAGCAAATGCATCGTGACGCAAATGCTGAACAAGCAGGTCGAAAAAATCGCCAAGCTCGATTTCGGCGATCCCGCGCAACCCAACCCAGCGCATGGCCTGAAAACTTCCTTCCGCGACAAATTCACGCCCTGAGATAAAGGACATGCATGACCACGACCCCGAGCGCCCCCACGAAAAAACGGGAAGGCAAATACGACACCTATCTGATGTTCGCGGGCGCGGCGATCCTGATGTGGCTGGGCGGCCATTTCAACAACGCGCCCGATGTGGCGGACCACCAGCTGCTGGTATCCAGCGCGAAAGTGACGGAAAAGCCGCTGCAGGACACCGTCATCCTTGTCCTCCACCACCGCAAGGCTGGCGCGCTCGGCCTTGTGCTGAACAAACCCGCAGCATCCGGCGATACATTTATCGGCGGCCCGATGGAACCTGAAAAAGTTTACGCCCTTCATTCCACCGAAGTGCTGACGCCCGCAAGCATCGTGATGAAGGATATCAACACCGCCTTGGTCGAAGGCCAGTCCGCGATTGATAAACTCATCGCCGCAAAACCGAAATGGATGAAAGTCATCAAGGGCTATACCGGCTGGGGCAAACGCCAGCTGAACGAAGAACTAAAAGCCGCCACATGGCAGATCGTCTTCTACGACGAAGACTTCGTCCGCAACACCCCCGCCGCCGAAATGTGGACCAAGGCCCAAAAAATGCCGATGCGGCAGGTGACGTACTAAATTAAATAAAAACCCCGGCATCTGCCGGGGTTTTTATTTAGGCCTTGGAATTTTTCTTCCGCTCTTCCCGCTTCTTATCCGCCTCGACGCCGTAAACGCCGGTGCCTTTGGTGATGGCGTCATCCGTCGGCAGCAGGGTGCCGGCTTCGTATTCGGGCTTGCCGAGCAATTCCTTGTAGATGGGCGTGTAGTCGGGCTGGGTTTCGTCGAACAGTTGCTTGAATCCGTTGATGACGAAATAGTTGTCCTGAAAATCGTCGATCTGGTAGTGCGTCTGTAAAATGCGCTTGGCATCAAAACGGATGCGGTGGGGGGAGTCGCTGTCGAGCGCGAAGACGGATTCCGTGGGCGATGACAAAATGCCCGCGCCGTAAATGCGCAAACCTTCCGGTTCCTCGATCAGGCCGAATTCGACGGTGTACCAGTACAGGCGCGCGAGTTTGTTGATATGGCCGAGCTTCGCGGCCTTCAAACCGCCGCGCCCGTATTCCGCCATGTAATCGCCAAAGGTGGGATCGGCCAAGATCGGCACATGGCCGAAGAGGTCGTGGAACACATCGGGTTCCTGAATGTAATCCAGCTGTTCCTTGCTGCGGATAAAGTTTCCGGCGGGGAAGCGGCGGTTGGCGAGCAGTTCGAAAAACGGCTCGTCCGGTATCAGGCCGGGGACGGGCACAACCTGCCAGCCCGTGCGCTTCATCAAAATCTCGTTCACTTCGGCGAAGGACGGAATGCGGTCTTCGTTGATGCCGAGGGTCGACAGGCTGTCCATGAACATGCCGATCGCGCGGTTTTTCAGGATGCCTTTCTGGCGTTTATACAGCGTGCGCCAGACCGCGTGGTCTTCCTCGGTATACTGCCGCTGCGGCACCACAAAGAAGTCGAGGTTGCCGGGGGTCCAGCCCTCGGGCGATGTGTAATGCTGCGCGGAGCTGATGCCGCGGTCTTCGACAGGATTGGCCATGTCACGTTTTCCTTTTGATTTCAGGGCTTCAGTTTATCGCAGCCGCCCCAAAAAACAAGCACTTATGATTACCATAATTATATCATAACACAGAAAAATTTGGCATAACGGCGGTTGATTATGGTTCAGGTTATGACTAAACTCGCCCCTTAATCAAATCGGAAGACCATGGGCATCTGGAACAAACAGGACAGGCTGAACAAGAAGCTGCGCGAAGCGATCAGCTATAGTCGTCTCGACCGCGTTGAAAAGCTGGTCGCGGAGGGCGCAAGCGTCGAAGATCCGCCGGGCGAGGGCAAGTACCGCCCGCTGGCACGCGCGATCAACGAAAACGAAACCGGTATCGTGCGCTTCCTGCTGGCAAAGGGCGCCGATGCGAATGGCGACAATACCGGCGTGACGAGCTATACCGCGCTCACCCGCGCGCTGAGCCACAAGAACCGCGAGATGGCGCATCTGTTGATCGCGGCTGGCGCGGATATCATGAAAACCGACGGCGACGGCAAATCCCCCGCCCATTACGCGGCCGAACACGGCTTTGGCGATATCCTGCAATTGCTGGCGGAGAAGGGGGCGGACCTCAACGCCCGCAACAGCCAGGGCAACACGCCGCTGCATATCGTGGCGCAGGCGGGGCATGCCAATATCGCAAAACTGCTGATGGATCACGGCGCGGATGTAACCGTGACCAATGCCAGCATGAACACCGCTGCCGATGTCGCGGAAAAAGATTACCCGCGCCTTGCCGACATGATCCGCGGGTTGCCGCCCCGTATGGAGCCGGAGGCGGGATGGCAGATGCTGGCCGAAGACGAAGTCGCGCGCGTGACGGAAAAGGCGGGCATCAATTACCGCCTGACCGAAACATTTAATTTCACCACGCGCATGTACACCCATATCGCGCAGAACACCAAGACGAACGCCGAAAGCCACACGATCAAGATGTTCGGCGAGCTGGCCGACAGCGCGGTGCTGGATGCGGCGCGCAACGCGCTGGCGGCACTGGGCGGCAAGCCCGTGGAAAACGGTTTGCAAAAACGTGCGCTGCCTGCGCCGGGGACGACCCCGTGAGCATCTTCAACAAAAAAGACCGCGCCACCTCGCGCCTCGGCCGCAAGCTGTATAACCGCGCCCCGATCGAGCAAGTACAGGCCGCGATACGCGATGGCGCGGATGTGAATGGCAGCTATTCAAGTGATTGGGAGTATAACAGCATGCTCGGCTGGGCGGTTGTTTCCAACCGCGACGACGTGGTCCGCCTGCTTGTCGAACACGGCACAGCAATGCAAACCACTGAAAACAGCGATTACCAGCCGTTGATACAGGCGACGCATGACCGCAGGCTGGCAGCCGCGCAGGCGCTGATCGACATGGGCGCAGATTTGGAAGTAAAAAATTCCGCCAGCCATACGCCGCTGATCCACGCCGCCCATGAAAACCAGCGGGAATCCTTGCAGCTGCTGATCGGTCGCGGCGCGAACCTTGATGCGCGCGACAGGCTCGGCAACACCGCCTTGCATTACGCGGCGACCAAGGGCTTCGGCGACGTCGTGCGCATGCTGCTGGAGGCGGGCGCCGGCCGCGATATCCCGAACAGCAACATGAATACGGCAGCCGATATGGCGGCGAAGGAATACCCCCGCATTGCCGACATGATCCGTGGCGTGCTGCCGCAGCTGGAGGCCGCGCCTGTTGCGCCTGCCGAAAATGAAACCGGCTGGAAACTGACCGATACCAGCGAAGTCGCCCGCGTGGCGGAAAAAACGGCCATCGGTTACCGCGTCACGGAAATTTTCAATTTCAGCGCGGGGCTGTATACGCAGATCGCCCGCAACCTTGAAACCAACGCTGAAAGCCAGTCGTCGAAAACCTTCGCGCAACTGGCCGACAGCGCGGCGGTCGAAGCCGCGCGCAACGCGCTGCTGCAACTGGGCGGCGATGCCGCGCCGGTGGTGGAAAAGAAAAAACTTCCTGCGCCGGGTGCGGCATGAATTTCTTCCGCAAATCGCCGGAAAGCCTCGACCGCGACCTGATGGCCGCGATTACCCAGAACGATCTGGCGGCCGTCAAGAAAGCGGTGGCGCGCGGCGCAAGCGTCCATGGCGAAAATTATTCCAGCCCGCTTTATATGGCGGTCAAGATGAACCGCGACAAGATCGTGACGTTCCTGCTGGAACAAGGCGCGAACCCCAACGAACTGCTCGGCACCGGCAGCACGATGCTGTTGCAGGGGCTGGAGGCTTGGCGCGGCGACGTGGCAGTCAAGATGCTCGACCATGGCGCAGACCCGAACCTCCATGCCATGTCGGGAGAGCGGCCCTTGTTCAAGGCGCTTGAAAAATCACGCACCGACGCGATCCTGAAAATGATCGAAAAGGGCGTTGACGTGAATACGCCGTACAAGGGCGTTACGCCGCTGCAGGCCGCCGTCGCCATGGGCTATATGAGCATCATCACGAAAATGCTCGACAGCCACGCCGATGTTAACGTGGCGGACGCCACCGGTAAAACCCCGCTGCATATCGCAGCCGCCAATGGCCGCGCCGATATCGTGATTTTGCTGATGGCGCGCGGCGCGGATGAAACGCTCGCGAATAACGACCTGAAAACGCCTGCTGCGCTGGCGGAAAAAGACCATCCCTATCTTGCCGCCATCCTGCGCGGCGAGCGCCCCGGCACGCCGCCCGATACGCGCCGCGCTGCAGGCGGCTGGGTGCTGGTCGCGGATGACGAAGTTGCGCGCGTGACGGCAAAAAATGCCGTCGGTTACCGCGTCACCGAGCTGTTCAATTTCAGCGCGCGCACCTATACCCAGATTTCCCGCAACCTCGACACCGGCATTGAAAGCAGCGCGATCAAGGCGTTTTCATCGGTCGGAGAGGGCGGCATGGTCGCGGCGGCGCAGGCGGCGCTTGAAAGCCTCGGCGGCCATGTGCCGTCGACGGTGAAGAAAAAACTGCCCGGCGCCACAACCGGTATGGGGGCATAGATGGGTGTCTCAGTCGCAGCCATGTCTGCCCTCGATGCCGGAAATTATCAGGGCCTTACCGCATGGCTTGATGGTGGCGGCGACCTTCATTCCCGCGCCGACAATGGCGAGACGCTGCTGCACAAGGCCGCGCATCGCGGACATTTGCACATGGTGAAAGAGTTGCTGAAACGCGGCATTGACGTCAACATACGCGATAAAGGCAGTTTCACGCCGCTGCACGAAGCGGCGCGCGCCGGACAATACCTTGTCGCGGCATATTTGCTGGAGCATGGCGCCGATCCCGAGTTGCGCAACAGCAGCGGCAAGACGGCGCAGGAACTGGCGCGTGAACAGTCGGTGGAAACCGCGGACATGATCGCCAATGGCGGCATCCGCCCGCGATGGGTGTCGACGGGCGAGGATGAAGTCAGCCGCATCAGCCCCAAGGCGGATATCGGCTACCGTCTGACGGAAATTTTCAATTTCAGCGCGCGGTCCTATGTTCTGATCACGCGCAACATGCTGTCGGGCGTCGAAAGCGTTTCGATGAAAAACTTTTCCGATTTCAGCGAGCCGCAGCTGGTCGAAAAGGCGGAGGACGAATTCACGCGCCTCGGCGGGCAATTCCCCAAGGGTTACAGCCCGCGCAAGCTCGACAAGCCCAGCCTGTTACCCGCCCACGGCCGCCTTCACAGCTAACGGCGTGGCGTCGTATTTATAGGGGACGACCTTCTGCTCGATTGCGCCAAAAATCGACTTTCCGTGTGCGTCCAGCATTTCAATCTTGATCGTGTCGCCGAATTTCATGAAGGGCGTCTTGCTCTCGCCGCCTTCAACCTTCTCCAGCATGCGTTTTTCCACGATGCAGACATGGCCGCTGCTGCGATCCTTGTTCGAGATTGTGCCCGAACCGATGATGGTGCCCGCGCACAAGGGGCGCGTTTTTGCGGCATGCGCGATCAGTTGTGCGAAATCAAACACCATATCGGTACCCGCATGGGGGCGGCCGAATTGCTTGCCGTTCCAGTCGGCGTGGAGGGGCAGATGCACCTTGTTGTCTTTCCATGCCGCGCCGAGTTCTTCGGGCGTGACAGCGACGGGTGAAAAGGCGCTTGACGGTTTGGACTGGTAGAAACCGAAACCCTTCGCCAGTTCGGGCTGCGCCACGGCGCGCAAGGTGACGTCGTTCACCAGCATGATCAGCTTGATATATTGTCCGGCATCGGATGCGGGCGTGCCCATCGGCACGTCGCCGGTGATGATCGCGACTTCGCCTTCGAAATCGATGCCCCATGCTTCCTGTTCAAACGCGATATCGTCGGTCGGGGACAGGAAAGTATCCGATCCGCCTTGGTACATCAGCGGGTCAGTCCAGAAGCTTTCCGGCATTTCCGCGCCGCGTGCCTTGCGCACGAGTTCGACATGGTTAACATACGCGCTGCCATCCGCCCATTGATAGGCGCGGGGCAGGGGCGATGCGCAAAGCTTCCCGTAGAACGGCACGGATTCTTTCGCGCGGCCCTGTTCAAGGTCATGCGACAGCTGGTTCAGCAGGGGCGCGCATTTTTCCCAGTCGTCCAGCGCCGCCTGCAGCGTCGGTGCGATATGGGTCGCGGGTGCGCAATGCGTCAGCGCCGTATTCACAACGACCAGCTTGCCGTCGCGGCCATGTTTCAGGGAGGCGAGTTTCATTACGATGCCGCCTTTTTGCTGCCGTCATCCTTCAAAACGCCACGGCGGATCTGGTCGTCTTCGAGGGATTCAAACAATGCCTGGAAGTTGCCTTCGCCGAAGCCTTCGTTGCCTTTGCGCTGGATGATTTCGTAGAAGATGGGGCCGATGGCGTCCTTGGTAAAGATCTGGAGCAGGATGCCCTGACCCTTGGTCGGTGCGCCGTCGAGCAGGATGTTAAGGCCCTGCAGTTTCGCCACATCTTCGCCATGGCCGGGCACGCGCGCATCGAGTTTTTTGTAATAGGTGTCGAGCGTCGACTGGAATTCCATGCCGGTGCCTTGCAGGTCGGTCACGGTCTGGCAGATGTCATTGGTGCCAAGCGCGATGTGCTGGATGCCTTCGCCACCGTAACGTTTCAGGAATTCCTCGATCTGCGATTTGTCGTCCGAGGATTCGTTGATCGGAATGCGGATCTTGCCGCAGGGGGAGGTCATGGCTTTGGATTTCAAACCCGTCAGCTTGCCTTCGATGTCGAAATAACGGATTTCGCGGAAGTTGAACAGGTCGGTGTAGAAATCAGCCCATTTCGCCATATTGCCGCGCATCACGTTATGTGTGAGGTGGTCGAGATAGGTGAGGCCCGCGCCCTTCGGCGCTTTATCCGTGATGTTGAAATCGGTTTCATAGATCGAACCGTTCGCGCCGTATTTGTCGACGAGGTACAGGTACGATCCGCCGATGCCTTCGATGGCGGGGATGCTCAGTTCGCCGGGGCCGACCTTGCCCTTGATTTCTTTCGCGCCCTTCGACACCGCATGGGCGAGAGCCTTCGCCGCATCCTTGACGCGGAAGGCCATGGCGATCGCGCCGCCGCCGTGGCGTTTTTTCGCGAACTCGATGGCTTCGGGTTCGGCGTTCAGGATGAAGTTGATATCGCCCTGCTGCCAGAGCGTGACCTTTTTCGATTTATGCGTGCCGGTCTTTTTGAAGCCGAGGCTCGCGAACAATTTTTCGAGTTTCTCCGGTTCGGTGTGGCTGTATTCCACAAACTCGAAACCGTCGGTGCCCATGGGGTTTTCGAACAGGTCGGCCATTTTGATGCTCCTTTGAATGCTGTAGGGGTGATATTAATCTTTTTGTCCCTCTTTTCAAGGAAAACGGCGCGGCTTTGCCGCCGGTTTGCCCTTATTTTTGCTTGGCTTTTTTTGCTGCACCGCTACAATACCGCTGGTTTTAAATAATATGGCGAAACAAAGCGCATGGCGACGGAACAAGGCGACAAAAATGGGCTGATGTCTTTGCCCTTTATCATGCCGCAGGATTGCGACCTGAATGTCAGCTTCGAATTCTTCCCGCCCAAAACGGCGAAGATGGAGGAAACCCTGTGGGAGTCCTTCGCGCTGCTGAGCCAGCTATCCCCCAAATTCGTATCGGTCACCTACGGCGCAGGCGGCAGCACGCGGGAGCGCACGCATGACATCGTGACGCATATCAACCGCCGCACCGGATTGAACGCCGCCGCGCACCTGACCTGCATCGGCCATACACGCGAAGAAATCGCCGAGATCGTCGACGGCTACTGGCGCGACGGCATCCGTCATATCGTGGCACTGCGCGGCGACATGCCGGACAACACAGGCAAATATGTGCCGACGCCGGGCGGATATGAACATGCCAGCGATCTGGTGACGGGCCTGAAGAAAATCGCGCCGTTTGAAATCAGCGTGGCGGGCTATCCCGAGGGACACCCCGAAGCGATCAACACGCAGCTTGACCTGATAAACCTGAAGCAGAAGGTCGATGCGGGCGCGAACCGCGTCATCACGCAATTCTTCATGAACCCCGAAAAATTCCTGTCCTTCCGCGACCGCGCGGTGGCGGCGGGCATCGATGTGCCGATTGTGCCGGGCATTCTGCCGATCACCAATTTCAACAAGATGGTGGAATTCTCCAACCGTTGCGGCGCGAAGGTGCCGAAATGGATGGTGCAGTTGTTTGAAGGGCTGGATGATTTCCCCAAGACCCGCGAGCTGGTGGCCGCGACCGTCGCGTCGGAACAATGCCGCGTGCTGCACGAAAACGGCGTGCGCGATTTCCATTTCTACACGCTGAACCGCGCCGAATTGTCGCTCGCCATCTGCCACATGCTGGGCATGCGCGCGAAGGTTGCGAAAGCGGCCGCGGCTTAGGGAACTTCTATAAACGACCCGTCAGGCAACGCGCGGAACTGCGACTCCGGAATCTTTTTCATGACAAGCTCGGCGCGTAGTTCGGCGGCGGGGTCGTCATAGCCTTCGTCGGACAGGCGGAAGGTGTTGAAATGGATGCCCATCGATAACGGCGCGCCCAAGTCTTCATATGCCTTTACCGCTTCCTGCGGGTCGCAATGAGAATAGCGCATGAACCAGCGCGGTTCATAAGCGCCGATCGGAATGGCGGCGAAACGGAAATGGCCGAATTTTTCGCGGGCCTTGCGGAAATGATCGGCATAGCCGGTATCGGCGGAGAAATAGATATTACCGCCCGCCGATGAAATCACGAAAGCCGCCCACAGCGCCTTGTTACGGTCGCCCATGCGGCGCATAGACCAGTGCTGCGCGGGTTCGGCGTGAAAACTCACGCCCTGCAATTTTTCGGCCTGACCCCAATCCAGCGCGCGCACGCGCATATTCGGGATATGCTTTTTCATGATCGTATCGTTGCCGAGCGGCGTGACGAACAACGGGTTATCCCGCGCCGCCAGTTTCTTCAGCGTCTTGATGTCCATATGGTCGTAATGGTTGTGGCTGACGATCACGACGTCGATCTTGGGCAGGTTATCGAATGCGATGCCGGCGGGACACACGCGGCGCGGCCCCATAAAGGGCAGGGGGCTGGCGCGGGTCGACCAGACAGGATCGGTCAGGATATTCAGGCCAGCTGTCTGCACCAATATCGTCGCGTGGCCGACAAAGGTGACGCGGCATGCATCACCCTCGACCCGCTGCGGCGGTACATCCTGCGGGATCGGATCAACGCGGAACGGCCACGGGCGCGGCTTGGATGTCAGCTGCCACTTCCAGAAGGATTGTGTGCGGGTGGCGTCGCGCGGCGCGTAATTGCGGAAATGTTCGCCGTCGAAATGGTCGCTGACCGGACCGGAATAATAGGGATTTGCCATGCCCTTAATGTAACCCTATCCGCCAAAAGAAACAGCCCGGTTTTGCAACCGGGCTGTTTTCTTGTCGCCTTCGGAAAATATCAGGCGGTCGTCTGTTCGTCGGCTTCGCCGCCGAAATATTTCTGGTGGTATTTGTCATCGTTCGCGGCGGTCAGGACGGGAGACTTCTGGTCCTGCATTTGCGCGGCTTTCGCGCGGTATGCGGCATCCTGCTGCACGGTCGTATTGAAAAAGGTGAACATCTATAAACACTCCATCTATGCGCGTTTTTTATTGTGCGAAGAACGTACCATAGGCCGCTTTCAATTGCAATATGAAAATATGCCATCCCCTCCAATAACCCTGTTTTGCTTGGGAAAACGGGACAAAAAAATGCGGGCCGGGGGAGAAAACCCGGCCCGCGTCAGGGAGGACTGAAAAAAGGTTATGCGCCCATCGCGCGACCCGGCGGGCGCTTTTTCGGCGCCGCGTTGAAATCGGGATCGTTCGCTGCCGGCTCGTCTTTGAAGTTTGCGACCATGCGGTCGTATTTCGCTTCCAGCACCAGCAGCGTCTCCGACAGGATCGCGCCGGAATTGAGCGAGGTCGGGCCCATCTTGCCGCCGGAAACGCCGGGGCTGTCGGGATAGGGATAACGCGTCACGACCATATGGCCGGAAGCAGGGACGCCGATGACCGTGAAGCTGTAGGAAGCGTTGCCCTTGTCATCCACCAGCGAGAAATCGGGGGACAGGGTCACGCCCGCGCGCAGCCAATGCGGGGTTGCCTTGCCGGTTTCCAGCAGGTCGGCCCAGAGTTTTTCCTTCACGTCGGCGACGTTGTTGAAATTCGCCGAGTTGCCCATTGCGGAGAACACGAAATCGTATCCTTCCGTCTGGGTACGGTTGGTGACGGCGTTGAATTTCGCGCGGTTGAGCGACAGCGCGCCGGAACCCGGATTGAAGGTGACGGACAGCTGGCCTTCGTCATCGACCGCCACTTCGCGGATCGCGCCGGTTTTTACCTTGATCTGGCCGTTGTTGATCGCGTCGCGCACGGTCGTGCCGGTGTCGGGGGTGACGCCCGCGCGGCGGCTGACGATCAGCGCCTCGTTATCGAGGTACAGTTTCGCCAGATCCTCATGCGGGAATTTTTCCGCGATGGTCGGCACATAACGCTCCCAAAACGCGAGGATCTCGCCGGAGGAATAACCCTGCGCGGTCAGTTCGGTGAATTCCTTGGCGACGGCCTTGACCAGACCGGCGATCGTTTTTGCTCCTAAGAATTTCGGCTCGTGCTTGGTGAATTCCAACTCGCCTGCGGGGCGTGCTTCGCCCTTGATGCGTTTTGCCAGATATTCTTCGGGCGTCGTCGGCTCGAACGTCGTGTGCATCAGCGCGCGGCGGGACATCATGGTGATCTCGCCCTTGAAGCCCTGCTTGATCAGGCGCGCGGCAATGTCCATCGCGGTCAGGCCGGTGCCGATGATGAAGGCCTTTATGCCTTCGGCGTTGGAGCAGACTTCTTCATAGGCGCGGTTGGCGCGGCTGGAATAGGGCTGCGCCACGAAATGCGGGTGGTGGGCGGCCTTCTGCGCGAATTTGGGTGCGTTTGCCTCCTGAAAGCCTGTCGCGAGGATCACATGGCTCGCGTCGAATTCCGCGCCGTCGCTGCAATACAGGCGTGCGCCGCCTTCGGGCTTTTCTTCGGCCTTGATGATGTGCTTCATGCCGATATCGACATTCGCCTTCGCGCCGGCTTTTTCAATCGCGAGTTTCAGCATGTGCTGGCAATACTCGTTCACCATCTGGCGGGGCGGGTCGGTCAGCGCGTGCAGTTCTTCGGGGTTCGCCTTGGCGCGGTCCTGAATGTATTCGACGAATGTCGGCATGCCATCCGGATATTTGCCGGCGGGGAAGAAGTTGAGCGTGCGCGCGCCGGCGTTCAGGTTGTGCTCGCGGAAATTGGGGCCCTTGCTGTAGGCAACGCCGCCGTGCAGCTGCTCGGAATAACGCTCGATCAGCGACAGGCTGACGGGGTTTTCGGGGGTGATGGCAGGGTCATTCGCGATTTTCACCAGCGTATGGACCAGCATGACGGTGCCGGCGAGACCGCCGCCGACGATAACGATAGGGGGATTATTGCTCTCGGACATGAAATGACCCTCTAAAAAACTATTACACCGCGCGTTTTTCTGTGACCTTTTCAACCCCCGTATTTTTGTTTTTCGGGTGGTCGTCCGCGGCCCTCTTTTTGTTTCAAACGGGGAGCCTGCGGCGGTTCTTTTTATTCAATTTCAAGAATCATATCACAACAATCTTTTCATAACAAGCAAAAACGCGGTTATAGGATACCCCATTGTTGAACGGGTATCCAAATAGTTCAAGGATTTAGCTTGTTGCGGCGCAACAATCGAGATTATCGAGTGGGTTGGGCGAGTTTCTGCGTCTTCATGTAGGGAGTGCTGACCGTCGGGCCGTCGCCACGCAGACGGAATTCGTTCGTCATGGCTTCGTATTTTTGATCCAGCACCATCTTCACTTCCGACGAAATCGTCATCGCGCCCAGCGCATTCGGCCCCAGCTTGCCGCCCGAAATATGCGGGGCGTGCGGATAGGCGTAGGCGGTCGTCATCATATGTCCCGCAACCGGCACACCGATCACGGTGATGCAATTGGAAGGGTTGCCTTGCGCATCCAGCAGCGAGAAATCCGTGCCCACCGCGATGCCGGATTTCGTCCAGTGCGCCTGCGCCTTGCCTTCCTGCAGCAGGTCGAGCCACAGCGGGTCGCTGATCTGTTCGGGGGGTATCGCATAGTTGCTGGTGTTCCCCATGGCGGAAAAGACGTAATCGAAATGCGCTTCTTCGGGACGGTTTTCGGATGCGTTGAACTGCATCTTGACCATCGACACATCGCCGTCAGCGGGGTTGTAGGTTGCTTTCAACCCGCCATTGTCGCCCGCGCTGATATCCTTGATCGCGCCCATTTCCACCTTGATCTGGCCGCTTTCGATGCCGTGGCGGACGGTGAGGCCAGTGTTCGGCGTCACGCCGACGCGCGACGATGTAATGAGCGCTTCATGGTCGGCGAACAGCGCCGCGAGATCTTTTTTCGGGAATTTCGCGCAGACATCGGGCACAAAGCGTTCCCAGTAAATCAGGATTTCGGGCGAGCTGTAACCCTGCGACCGCAGCTCGTTGAATTCTTTCACGACAGCGCGCACCAGCTCCGCGGTCGTTTCTGCCTCCAGAAATTTCGGGGGCGACTTGGCGATATCAAGCTTGTCGACCGATCGTGCTTCGCCACGCATCGCCTCGTTGGCGAGATATTCATCGGGCGGCGTGTCTTCATAGGTTTTGTGCATCAGGCCGCGGCGCGACATCATGGTGATTTCGCCCTTGTAGCCTGAATTGATCATGCGCGCGGCGATATCCATGGCGGTCAGGCCGGTGCCGATGATAAGCGTTTTCGCATCGGCTTCCTTGCATACTTCGTCATAGAAAGGGTTGGCCTTTGCCGCATAGGGCTGGTCCATGAAACGCGGATGGTCGGCGACGGCCTTGGCAAAACGCGGCGCGGCTGCTTCCTGAAATCCGGTCGCGAGGATGGTGTGGCAGGATTGAACGCTTGATCCGTCGCTGAACTGTACCATCGTGCCGCCGCCCGGCAATTCTTCCAGCTTGGTCGCCTTGCGCAGCGCAACCTCGACCTCCGCCTTGATGCCGACTTTTTGCTTCGCGAGTTCCAGCATATCGCAGATGTACTGGCTTACCAGCTGGCGCGAGGGGTTGATAAGGTGGTCGAGCGCGTCGGGATTGCTCTCGGCCTTTTGCTGGATGTATTGAACGAAACTGGGGAAACCGGCGGGAGGCTCGTTGCCGGGGAACATATCCATGCTCATTGCGCCGGCATTGAGGTTGTGTTTCTTGTAATCCGCGCCTGTGCTGTAGGCGACGCCGCCATGCATCTGTTCCTGATGCCGCTCGACCATCAGGATCTTGACGGGTTTGGTGATGGTGGGATCTTCCGCAATCCGGAGCAATGTATGCGTCAGCATGGTGGTGCCGGCAAAGCCGCTGCCGACGATAACGATAGGTCTGGTCGTGTCTTGATCCGCCATAATTCCCCACAGATGAAAATCCGAGTCTCTGCGGATTATGGTATCAACTATGTTTTGACAAATGATTAAGGCCGCGAGCGCGGCTTATTTCGCTGCAAATACAGGTAGTTAGGGACGGGGGCCTTTGGGCGCTATGGCGGGCGGGGTGCCGTATTTCGGGCGCGCGATGCGGTAGCTGTCGATAAAGGTGCCGATCGCGTTCGGCACGGCGGGGGCGGGGGTCTGCACGATCATGTTCTGCAGCGTTTTCGCGCCTTCTTCGCTGCTGTCGATCTTTTTGAACAGTTCCAGCGCCTGCGTCACGCGGGACTGGAACAGCGCTTCGTTCGAATTGAAATCGCCTTTGCCCTTGTTCATCAGGTCGTAGAGGCCTTCCGCATGCAGCACATAGGTCGTGATGCGGCATTGCGTCAGGAAGTTATCGTATTCCGTCGTATTTACATGGTAGGCGCGCAGCTGGCGCAGCGTGCTTTCGGCAAGGCGCAGCGCGTTGTCGGCATCGTCGATCAACCCGCCATAGCCCATCGCCGCGTATTTCTCGCAATATTCCTTCAAGTAGTCTTTTGCCTGTTCGACCTGATCAACGAAACGGTCCAGCAGCGCCATCGCGCGCGTGCCGTTCAGACTGGTCTGGAAATCGTCGCGATGCGCGGCGGCGGTGAAGTTATCCAGCAGGAAATGTGTGTTCGGCAGCTTGCTCTGCGGGCCGTTATTGTCGAATTCATCCTCGGGGCGCAGCACATGGGTGTTCGCGTTATCGACATCCGATTGATAAAAATTGCAGCCGAGCGGCAGCACGCGCGGATTGGGGCGGGCATGCGGCGTGCCCTTGGTGTCGTAAACGTATCCCTCACGCTCCGCAAAGGCGCGGTAATGGAGATAACCCAGCACAGGCGCATCGGGGTACAGCGCCTCGTAAACCGGCTTTTCCTTGTGGTCTTTTTCAAGGTTGCCCAGCATCGTCACCGCGTCGCGGAAATTCATTTTCGATTTCAGCACCTGGCTGCCGGTCGTGGATTTGCGTTTCCAGGGGTGGAAGCTGTCCTCCGTCACCGTCACAACCTTGGTGACCGTCCATGTTTTTTTGGCGGGGTCGTCCAGATGCGCTTCGTAATGCGTATGGAGGCTGCCGCCCACATGGGTCTTCAGGTTGAAAGTTTCGGTCGTGCAGAAGTTGCCGAACAGGGGATGCAGCACCCGGTTATCGGGCAGCTGCGGGTGGTTTTCCAAATTGTCTTTCGGGGGCGCTGTCATGTATGGCGGCGTCTTGTCCTTTTGGAAACTTCATATTCGGGTATATAATTGTTAACAGAACCGTTTAAGCTGGTCAATTTCCTTGATAAAATTATAAATATCAAATACTTGGCTTTGTTAATCCTTTTCTAGCCGGTTTTGCCGTAAAATAAAATCAGGCGTCATGAGCCCCAGCGGAACCCGCCGGCGAAGCGTTTGTTTTATTGTATCAATTCAGACAAACCGGAGCGCGCCGACGAGAGGCGCGGAACATCATGACCGACAGCATCGACAAAGCCCCCGAAATCCCCGCGCTGCCGCCCGAAGAAAAGGTGCAGGTCATCACCGTCAATTTCAAGGACGGCGCCATCATCGACAAGGTGCAGTTCGACGGCGAGGGCGGTATCCCCAAATTCCTGCGCGACATGGCCAAATTCGCCAAAAACACCAAGGTCAAATCGGTGGTCGTCCTGACCATCAACGAGGAAGAACACGTCGACTGGGTCCATATCGCCGAAAACGAACATCACCTTGCCTTGGCGGCCCTCTGCCTTGATGATATCAAGGATGACCTGAAAGCCAAGATTTTCAGGGATGACGAGGAAGAAGAATAGGAATTCAAAAAATGACCGAATTAAAAATCGACCGCGAAACGATGGCGAGGCTGTCGAAATCGCTGGCGTTTATCATCAGCCCGACCGACCCCACTGTTGTCGCATTGAAAACGGCGGCGGAGACAGGAACGGATAGCGACATCAAGCGCGCGCGCCAGTTGTTCATGAAGCTGAAACCCGGCCACCGTTCCGCCGCGCTGGAAATGCTGAAGGCATGACGCCCGCGCTGGAGCGTCGCCTGCTGCAGGCCGCCATTGCCATCGGCGGCTGCGTGCCCGTTTTTACGGGTGGCGCTGGTATGATTTTCGGCATGGATATTCTGGCGGGGCAGGGTGATGTTTCTATCGACAGCCATTTCCGCTATCTGTCCGGCCTGCTCTTCGGTATCGGCATCGCCTTCTGGTACGCAATCCCCACCATCGAAACGCGCACGCAATATGTGCGGCTGCTGTGTTTGCCTATCGTGATCGGCGGCTTTGCGCGGCTGGGGGCTGCGCTGTTTGTGGGGGTGCCGAAAAACGGCATGATCCTCGCGATTGTAATGGAGCTGGTGGTCACGCCCGCGCTCTGCCTCTGGCAGTCGCGCGTGGCGAAGTTATATGCGGAGAAAAAACATGTCTGATGAATTCATCGTGCGGGTGATCTACAAATCCGAAAATGTCGAAATCCACGAATACAAAAACAAACAAAAGGCGCTGGCCGCCCGCGACAAATTCCGCAAGCTGGAAACGGTCGCAACCGCCAAGCTGATCGGCGCGGCCGATATCGGGATGCCCGATTTTGACGGGGATGACGAGGACTAGGCCTTCGCCTTGCGGACGCTATCCAGCAGTTCCTTCAGGTTCGCGACCGAGATCGGCTTGACCAGATGGTGGTCGAAACCGGCTTCCTTGGATTTCTGGCGGTGCTGTTCTTCGCCCCAGCCGGTCTGCGCGGCGATGACGGTGTGGGCAAGGGCGGGGTTTTCGCGCATTTTCTGGCAGGTCTCATAGCCCGTCATGCCCGGCAGGCTGATATCCATCAGGACGAGGGTGGGCTGGTATTCCGGCGCGACATCAAGCGCCTCCTGACCCGTATGGGCGAGCTTGTAGTCCTGCCCCAGCATCTCCACCAGCCAGCCGAGCGTCATTGCGGAATCCTTGTCGTCATCGACGATCAGGATGTTCATGCGCTCCGGGGTGGCGGCTTCGGTTGTCACTTGGCTGCAAATCCTTCCCTGTACAGGAATTATGATCTGGATATGGCGAACTCTAGTATAACGCCACATTCGTTCATAAAGTTCCTTTATTGAAACTTAACAAAATATTAACACAAGGTCGATACTATAGAATAAGGACAGAATTCCTATTCAGCTGCCAGAAAGGTAAGCGCAAAACAAGCTATGTCGGTCAACACCACCAATCCTGCTGTTGCTGCTTTCCAGGCCAAGTACAAGTACAAGGTCGGCGGAAGCTATGACATCACGCTCAGCAAGATCGGCGGCGCCATTTCCGATGCAATGCAATTCGGCTTCCTGAAAACCGCGCGCGTCAAGGAAGTGGGGCTGCTGAACGCGCTCAAATCCTCCGCGCTCAGCGATGGCGAAAAGAACAAGGCGTCGGCCGAGGCCAAGCTGGCCTTTACCCGCGACGCGTACCGCCTCTACAAAAACGAACGCAATTCGGACGATACCAAGATGACCGCGAAGCAGAGCGTGCGCGCTCTGTCCTATAGCGTGAAGGAGCTGGCCTCCGCCACCGCAGACTACGTTAAGGCGTATAATGACGGCGCGATCACCGCGACCGAAAAGGCCAAGTTCATTTCAGAAGCGCGCCTGATCCTCAACAACGCAAAGACCTTTACGGTCGTCCTGAAGCCCGAGCTGCGCAAGGAAGGCGAATATTTCAGCCTCGAGCTGCTGAAGGCAAAACAGTACATCGAGCAAATCACCGCCAGCATTGCGGCATTGCAGGCGCCGCCGGTCCAGAATGCTGCCGCGCCCGCAGCCGATGCCGCAGATACCGCGGGCGACCCCTCCGATGTCGTCCCCGTGTCGGACGAAGGCCAGACGCTGGATATCGAAGCCTGATATTGCGTCATTTATCCCCGATAATTAAGTAATATTATAACTCTCGACACCGTAAATCTTTGCATATATTATTTTCCAACATTCACACTTCAGGTTGGAAAATGACGGGCAAGAAACCGGCATCAAAACTGCGCAAAGGGCTGACGGCGATCTTCATGACCGCCGTCCTGGGCGGTACATTGTTGATGGGCCAGTCACGGCCGATTGCGCAGAACGACAACCTGCCCGCGCCCGTGCCTGTCACGCAAACCATCCAGAGCCAGCCCGCCGTCGTGCCGCAAGTGGTCGAGGCGCCTTATGCCCATAGCGGAGAAGTTGCGCCGTACCAGTCCCGCGCGTTGACAGCGGGCGAGCGCGAGGCGGTGACCAAAATTTTCGGCGGCCAGCTGAATCCCGACAGCATCCGCGTGCATTTTTTCAAGGACGAACGGCCGAATTTGCGCTCGGGCGTTATTGGCGAAAATACGCGCGATATTGAATTCTATGGCGAGAAAAATGCCTCCGCCGATTTCAGCCGCGACAAGGGCAGCAATTTCGGGTCGTTCGTCTACGAACTGACGCGCCTGTGGCAGAACAGCACCGAAGGAAAATTCACGAAGGGCGATAACGCCGCGTCAAACTACAAGCTGGACGACGACACGTCCTTCGTCGATTACGGCCAGAAGCAGCAGGCGAAGATGATGGAGGATTACGCGCGCCGCTTCCTCCATCCCGACCGGAAATCGTTCTGGCGCGAAGGCCAGCCTGACAACAGCGAAACAGACCCGCAGCTGGAGGCGACGGTGGAAGAACAATTCCCCGAAGCTGCCGCCGCGCGCGAAGCATTTGCGGATGTTGACATACGCAAGCTGACCGAAGGCGAGGCGCGGATCCTGAAAGGGATATTCGGCGAAACGATCAACATCGACACCATCCGCGCCAACATGCACCCGCAAGGCTATGACGATATCGTCGGCTCGGTCGACTCCGGCAAGCTCGAGGCGGATTTCTGGGGCCCCGAAAACAGCTCGAAGGATTTCTCGACGGAGAAAAACGCCTATAAGTTCGGCACCTTCGTCCATGAACTGACGCATGTCTGGCAAAACCAGACCGAACGCAAATACACGAACGAGAGCGCGCCGGTTGCCAAGGACAAATACACCTATACCGTGTCATCGAAATCCAAATTCGAGGATTACCGCGTCGAGCAGCAGGCCGCGATCATCGAGGATTATGCGCGCCGCTTCCTGCACCCGTCGAAATCATTCACCTATCTGGACGCCGCCTATAAAGATGCGGAATCCATGAGCCCGCTGCTGAAAAAGATCGTCGAGACGGCATTCCCGAGCGCAAAAACGCTCCGCGAGGCATACGAACTTGAAACCGCGCCGCGCAGCAGCCCCGTGCCGGTTGCTTCATACAAGCCCGCCAAACTGTATATCGGCTAAAACCCCCTTGTTTGGAAAAGAAATTTTATGCCTTCGCGGGGCAGGAAAATTTTGCTACACCTGACGCCATGATCGCGCGCGCAAAAATCAAGACACTTGCCATGCTCCGCTGCCTTGTGCTGCTGGGCGTCATGCTGCGCGCGATGGTGCCTGCGGGTTTCATGCCCGCTTTCGCCTCGGCCGGCGACGAGCTGTTCCCGATGGTCATCTGCTCCGGCGTGACGGGCAATACGACTGTTTACGTGCCCGCCGACCAGTTGCCGGATCAGCCGCAGAAGCAACATGCGCCCGCCGCGCATGACGGTGCTTGCGCCTTTGCCGTGCATTTCTCGCTCGGCACCACCGCGACCCCGCCGCAACTGCCGAACATTTTTACCGACAAGACGCCGCCCGCGCCGCCCGCCAACGTTGCGCGGAACGAGCAGCGTGATCCCAAATCCTACCTGTCCCAAGGCCCGCCCGTAACGCTGAAATTCCGCTAGAATTTCCCGTTTCACTTGCGACCAAGGATAATCCCCCTATGTCACACCAGCACGCGGCGCATGGCGATCATGCGCTGAAAAACGCGGCGTCATGCGACCACCAATGCGCCGTACCCTCCAACGATAACAAAACAGATGCGCCGCCCGTCCGTGGCTTGCGCGGTTTCCTCAAAAAAGCCTTTGCCGCTGTCGGCGGCGGGGCAGGCGGAATGCTGGCCGGTCATGCGGGCTGCCTTGTGGCTCCCGTATTGCTGGCGACAGCAGGCATCACCACCGCAACCGCGGGGCTTTCCGTGCTGGCCATCGCGTTCAGCGCGGCGGCAACGGCGGGCGGCCTCTATGCATGGAAACATATGCGCGGCCATCAGGCCGGCAAATGGGAAAAACGCCTTGTCATCGGCGGCGCCATCGCAGGGCTTGCGATATCGACCGTCATGAACCTCGGCGGGCTTCACCAACACCACCACACGCCGGAACTTCCTGCCGCCGTTATCTGCGGTTCCGGCCAGACCGCACCTTTACCCGCGCATAACCACCACAAACCGAAACTTTAAGCAGACATACCGCCTTGCCTGTCACAGGGCAGGGCGATATCCTTGCCCCAACTTCAAGGAGAATGACATGAAAAAATTCCTGATTACTTGCGTTGCTATCGCCCTGCTGGCAGGCGCGACCTTCGCGGTTGCCGAAACCGAAAACAAGGCCAAGCCCATCGCCGGTTCGACCGTTGGCGGCGCGTTCACGCTGGTTGACGGCGCGGGCAAGCCCGTGACCGAAAAATCATGGCCGGGCAAATATAAACTGGTGTTCTTCGGCTTCACCAGCTGCCCCGAAATCTGCCCGACCACTCTGACCGCCATTGGTGGCGCGCTGGAAAAACTGGGCGCGAAGGCGGAGAAGATACAGCCACTGTTCGTCACGACCGATCCTGCACGCGATACGCCGGAAGTGGTGAAGGCCTATGTCGCCAATTTCGACCCGCGCATTGTTGGCCTGACCGGAACGCCCGAGCAATTGACAGCGGCGGAAAGCACCTACAAGGTCTATGCCGCCAAGCGCGACCTTGAAGGCAAGGATTACACGATAGACCATTCGGCCTTTGTCTATTTCATGTCGCCCGACGATAAAATGCTGGCGATCATGAAGGGCGATGCGGGCGCGTCCGCAATTGCCGAGAAAATCGAACCCTTGCTTTAAGGGGCAAACCTGAACAGATGGCCGTGGCCCGTTTCGGTGTCGGAGCGCGTCGCGGCCATCATGCGTCTGGCTGGGTCTTGCTTCAGCCTGTGATTTTCGGCAGCGACCACTTGTAATGATAGGCGACAAGGCGCAAGGCAACGCCGCCCATAAACACCGCCATGATCGCAACAGGGTTCATCCATCCCGCCATATGCAGCGCGAACAGCGCGCATCCGAGCAGCAGCGCGACGCTACCGTAAAACCCGCCATGCAGCACTTCCGGCACTTCGTTCACCAGCAGGTCGCGGATAATGCCGCCGCCGACAGCGGTCAGCAGGGACAGCGTCAGCACGCCAAAGAAATGCGCGCCCAGCGTGATGCCCGTGATCGCGCCCCCGATGCCGAAGGCGACAAGGCCGATGCCGTCGCTGAATATAAAAATCCAGCTGCGCTCCAGCCCCGATTTACGCTGCAGGCGAAAGGCAAGGCAGCACAGGACAGTCGCCCCGACGATCCAGAACGGCTCGGCATTCTTCATCATCGCGGGCGGCTGTCCGGTCAGCAGGTCGCGCAACAACCCGCCGCCATTCGCGGTGAGGAAGGCGAGGATCAGGATGCCCATCAGGTCGAGTTTCTTGCGCGCCCCCACCATAAAACCCGAAGTGGCAAAGGCGATGCTGCCGACAACGCCCGACACCCACAGCGCCTGATTGTAAAGTTCCGTTTCCATGTCCGGACTGCCTTTCCCCAACGTTAACAGCCGTGGCGGTGATTAATGACGTGTTCACGGCTATGCGTGCTATAATTGAACATACTATGTCTTCCGCTGCCCGAAAAGGAATGCCCCGGACGATGACCGATGAATTCCACGAGCTGAAAGACCCCAAAAACAAGAATCGCATCGAAAGATGGGAAGGCCTCGGCATGATCGCGATCGAGGCTGATTTATTGAAAAACGCCGGCCTTGCCTATATCGGCGCGCCGGAGCGTCACGCATTGGCCCATATCTGGTTGAAATTCAAGAAAGCCCAGCCGGTTAGCTAGTCTTTGCCGCACTGCGGGAACCAAACCCCCGCAGGGCCGTTTGTCCCCCTGAAGGCGTGCATCACGCATGCCAATCAATTTTTACGGGAGATGACAGATGACCTCATACAACAACAGCAATAACCTCGACGGCGCAAACACCGACAACGCAGCAAAAATCAAGGCCTCCGCAACCGCCCTGCGCGGCGATGTCGAGAAAACCGTCCAGCATGCCAAAGAAGGCGCACGCGTTGTGGCCGACGAAGCAAAAGTCCGCGCGAACGAATACACGACCATCGCCCGCGACCAGCTCTCCGAAAACACGGAACTGCTGGCCGAGCGTATCCGCACCCAGCCGTTGCAGGCCGGTCTCGTCGCTTTCGGCGCAGGCTTCCTTGCGGCACTGCTGCTCAAGCGCTAAGTTTTCGCCTGTTCATCCAGGCAGAAAAGAAGGCCGTGACCTAACCGTCACGGCCTTTTCTTTTTGCCGCGTTTTAAACGGAGAAGGGCTTGAGCCGCAGGGCGAGTTTCTGGACGGCGTTTTTCGGCTTTACCGCGCCGTCCTTTCCGACAGCTTTTTCCGCGCCGATATCACGGGATTTTTTGGCGCGGTCGATGCGGGCGAACACCTTGTCCCATTTTTCGCCCTTGAAATCCATGGCGGCAAGGCCGGGAACGCCGGCATCTTTTTTCGCTTTGGCGGTCGTCAACATGCGGGCGGCGACGTAGAACGACATAGAATCCCGTTCCGTCTTCATCACGACATTGGCAAGGCCGTCCAGCCCCGCAGCGCGGCGTTCGTCGTCCTGACCCCAGCGGGGTAGGGCGTTCCAGATGTTTACGAAACTGACCGGTTCATAGGCGCTCGAGAATTTTTCGGCGTGGCGCTGCGCCAGCTGCGCGGTTTCGTCCGGCGTCAGGGACATGAAATTCTTCTGCTTCGGATTGATGATCAGCGCATCGAGGCTCATCGAGGTGATATGCGTGACGTCGCAGTTGAACCAGCCCAGCATCGCGCGGCCGTCGGAAATTTCCTTTACGTCGCGGCGGGTCATGAAGCTTGACTGGAATCCGCGCAGCACGGCAAAGGCGTCGGCCGCGTGTTCGGCGTAATTGCCGTGCCTGTCCGCGTTCTTGACGACCAGATGCCCCAATTCGTGCTGGAAAGTGTATTGCAGGTGCTTGGCGGCCTCGGTCGGGTTGAACGCCATCTGCTCCACATCACTCAGATGCGTGCGCGTGCCATAGGCCATCAGGATGCCCGTGCCGTCTTTCGACCGCCACGCGGCGGGGTTGGACTTGCCGCTCAGGAAATCGGGGTCTTCATAGCGGTTGTCGTCGATGTTCTTTTTGTCGGCGGGCGAGAGGCCGTCATAGAATTTTTTCATCTGCGCTTCTACATCGGGCGCGTCGAGGTCGAAGAACGTCACCTTTGCCGTCGCCGCCGGAAAATCGCGGCGCGCATCGGCAACCGCTTTGTTGAAGTCAAAGCGGAGGGAGGAGGGGGATTGTTCTGCGTCTGTCGCGCCCACGGTCAGCCCTTTTTTTGAAATTCATTATAACAGGAATATCGTGAAGAATACGGTAAACCCAAGCTATCTAACTGTTATTAAACGGAGAAATTGATGCAAGGGCGCTCAAATAATTGACATAAGTCATATATCGCGTATAGTGCCCGAACATTCACGCGAAGGAGATTCCCATGGTCCACCCGATGTTCAAGATCGACAACGAAGTCAAAAAATATCCGCTGTTCGGCAAGGCGCTTGAAGCGACCTTTTCGGAGGTCGAGGGTGCGCTGTTCTGGACGATCGGGGAAATGCCGCTGCTGTCTCTGCCCGGCAAAATTATCGCGACAGTCGAAAAGACGCTCGACGGCACGCCCGCAGAAAAACAGGCGGTCATGATCGGCGCGCTCTACAGTTTCGCGCCTCAATCGCTGGCGCGCGGGAATTTCGCGGCGCATTACGATGCGCACACGGCGGCGGTGCTGACCGGATTGGCGACGTATGACAGGGTCAGGGTCGCGCCCGAGAAAACCGCGCAGGTATCTGCGGTTGCGGGTACAGTCTTGATGTCGGCGATGATGCCGGCGGCGCATGAAACAGTTTCAATCACGATCCCGCCCTCGGCCGTGGTTGAAGCGAAAAAGGCGCTGGCGGAGGCGAATAAACTGCTGCTGCCCAACCTGAACGCGCCGCGGCTGGAGGCAGAATATAACGCTGCCAACGCCGCCTATATCGCGCTGATGGAGGGCAACACGCCCGCCGCGCGCAACAAGCGCCCGCCCGCCGCCTTCAAGCCCTGATAAGCAGGATTTAGGGGGTCGAGGTCGGCTTCTTCGCGCTGACATAGGCCGCAGTACCCGCCATCATGCGCAGGCGGTCGCGGTTGCGTGCGACTTCCTCGCCCAGCGCCTTCAGGAACGTGGTGCGGTCGCTTTCGTATTCAATGCTGAAGCCGTCTTTCTTGTCCCCAAGCGGCAGCCGCGCCACGCCGGTCGTGAGTTTCAGCGTCGCTGTGCCGCCGAAAGTGTCATGGCCGTATTCGATAAAGAAAGTCTGGCCGAGGTTATCGGCCCTGTTCCGGATGTCCAGTACCGGAGATTCCTTCAGCAGCAGCTTGATCTCGGCGGTGAATGTTCCATCGGCGTTGATGTCGTCGACGATCGCCTGCAGCGCATCCAGCTGCGCCTTCTGGCTGTCGCCGAAGGGGTCGTTCTTTTTCGCGGTGCGGTTGAAACCGGCGGAAAATGCCTGAAGGTTGTTCGCCATGACGGATGCTCCTGTTTGAAATACAGGGGCAGGATAGCGGGTTTACGCGGCGTTATGCAAATAAATTATAGATTGGAATATCAGAGCTTTGCGGCGTTGAACGTGTCGCAGGCGTCGGTCTTGCCGGACTGGAAACCCGTCTGGAACCACTGATACCGCTGCGCAGAACTGCCATGGGTAAAGGCATCGGGCACGACATAGCCCTGTGATTGCTGCTGCAACCTGTCATCGCCGATCTGCGTTGCGGCATTCAGCGCTTCCTGAATATCGCCATCCTCGACCGCGCCGAATTGCGACTGCGCGTGATACGCCCAGACGCCGGCATAGCAATCCGCCTGCAGTTCCATTTTGACGGAGAGGGCGTTGGCGGTGCGTTCGCCCGCGCGTTCACGCTGGCGATGCACGCGGTCCGCCGTGCCCTCCAGCTTCTGCACATGGTGGCCGACTTCATGCGCGATCACATAGGCGCGCGCGAAATCGCCGGGCGCGTTCATCTTGCGCTCCATATCGCGGAAAAATGAAAGGTCGAGATATACTTTTTGATCCAGCGGGCAGTAAAACGGCCCCATCGCCGCCTGCGCGTAACCGCATTGTGAATCAACCGCGCCCGTGAACAGCGTCAGGACAGGGGCCTGATAATTGCTCCCGCGCGCGCTGAATACCTGCCCCCAGACGTCTTCGGTATTGCCCAGAACGGCGGCGGTGAAATCGGCCTGGGTCTTTTCTTCCTCCGGCGACAGCGCGACCTGCCCCGGCACGATCATGCGGCTTGCGCCCTCGATCACCAATCCGGTCGGGTCGCCGCCCAGCAGGTAGACAATCAGCGCCATGAACAAAAGCCCGCCGCCGGAGCCAGCCATGCCGAGACCGCCGGAGTATGCACCCCGGCGGTCTTCAACATTGGTGCTACGTCGCAGGTTTTCCCAGCGCATAGATTATCCTTTAACGTTAAGCGCGGGTTTCGTCACCCTCGCGCACAGCCATCTTGCGGATGGCCGGTTTCTTTTTCTTGGCGGCAGCCGCGGGGCTGTCGATCACGCCGCGCGAGCCTGCCACCAGTTTGTGTTCCGCATCGACCGGAATGCCATTCTTCATCATTGCGTCTTTACGTGCAAGGATCATGGCGCCGAGCGCCTCGAAATCGACTTTCGTCTCTTGCGCCTTCGGCATCAGCATGTTTTCTTCTTCCTTGATGTGATGCTTGATGTTTTCGGCAAGCAAGGTGAATTTGGCAAAGCGGTGGTCACCGCCGCCGTTTTTCTGCTCCAGCTCGGCGATCAGGACTTTGGCAACGTGATGTTCTTCATCCGCCTCGTTCATCATCTCGGCGCCGACTTGTTTGCGGACGGTGGGGTAGAAAATCTCTTCTTCCACCACAGCATGCATTTTCAACTCTTCGAGCGCCTGCGTGATGATGCTTTCTTTTTCGACTTTCGATTCAGCCTTTTTAAAGTCCTCGAACAGTTTCAAAACGCATTCGTGGTCTTTTTTCAGCAGCACGATCGCGTGCTTGTCGGACATGAGAATATCGAGCATGAGATTAGTTCCTTAGGATAGTTAGGAAACGCTCACGAATAATTTGAGCTTAGATAAGTCGATTTGAATATTTAAATGGTAGCGAGGGAGGGTATCACTTTATTGATATAAATTGCTGATAAATATAGGTAATCCAGTTAAGAAGTTATTATTATGCCCCTTTTAATGCCCCATTTTACCTCCTACTTGATGTGCTGACATTCGTTTGAGAGGCCTAATCTACACTCCTTTTATTTTTCAAGATTTTGTATAAATAGCAAGTATTTACTCTGTGGTTCCCATTATGGGAATAAATTTATTGTTCCCAAAACGGGAACATGTTATAGTGGAATCAGATTGGTAAAGATGATGAGGATAATATCTCGGAGTACATTGAAGACTTTTTGGGAGAAACATCCTGCAAGTGAGGAGCCACTTAAAACCTGGTTCAAGATTACAAGCGGAGCCCAATGGAAAACGCCCGCTGATGTTAAGGCCTGCTATGGTAGCGCTGATATTTTGAAGGATGGAAGGGTCATTTTTGATATAGGCGGCAACAAATACCGTATTGTCGCGTGGATTAATTATGACTTTGGAGTTGTGTACATACGTTTTGTTGGGACACACAGGCAATATGACGCTATCGATGCGCAGACAGTGTAAGTTAGGGAGTAACGGTCATGAACATTAGCCCCATTAAAGATGATGCCTCATACAAATCAGCAATGGCGCGGATTGAGACGCTAATGAATGCTAAACTTAACACACCCGAAGGAGACGAGCTGGATATTCTGGCTACACTTATCGAGACTTATGAAGATAAGCATTTTCCTATTGATGCCCCAGACCCAATTGCGGCAATTAATCACTGCATGGAAGCCCTCGGTATGTCCCGGAAAGAACTGGAAGACTTAATAGGAAAGAACCGTGCCTCGGAAATTTTGAATAAGAGCCGAAAACTTTCGATCACAATGATCCGGAAGCTTCACACGAAAATGGGAATTCCAGCGGATATCTTGATTAAAGACTATGAGGTGCGTTCCGCTTCTAAACTCAGCCCAAGCAAGTCAAAGCAGAAGCCTGCAAAAAGGGCGCGTGCGAAAGCTGCTTAATAGCTTTGCGCTTAGCTGGGCTCACTCATCTAAAATATTTACTGGTTATACATTTTATTGAATGAGAGCGGATATACTAGCATGAGTAATAATTGCCGGCCATTCCACACTCAAGCACAATTTGAAGAATTCTCTTCCTCGCTATAATTTCTTCATCGTCTAGCCTTGTCTCGGCCTTCGCGAGCCTCCGCAATCGTAACATCAGGGTAAACTCCTAACGCCAGTCGCTTCTCCTTGCCGTTGAGGCGGTATTTCAAGCGCCAATATTTTGACCCGTTTGGCATTATTTCGAGATACATCCCGCCACCATCCCCAAGTTTGTAGGGCTTTGCCTTAACCTTGGCCGATTTGCATTTGATCTCGGTTAGGGCCATTTGGGGGCATCTCCTTCAAGGGTACGCGGTTTGTTCCCCCTATTATGCCCCCTATTTGATCGGTTGTAAACGTAGGGACGCGTAGGGGGGCGAAGGCAGACAAAATAAAACCCCTTGTTTATAAAGGGGTTTGCGAAGAACGGCGAAGGGTAACGAAGGGTTGAGAATAGAGAAATGGTAGCGAGGGAGGGATTTGAACCCCCGACCAAAGGATTATGATTCCTCTGCTCTACCGCTGAGCTACCCCGCCACAATGGTAGGGATTTATGCCTGTTTTGGAGCTGTTCTGTCAAGTCTCTTGAATGGCAGCCATTTCAACGGGATATGGCGGGCGTTTCATATGAAACGGGGCGTCAGGCGGCAACCGTCAGCGTCTGGTTATCCGCGCCCGTGATCCAGCCGCCGCCGAGGACGCGGTTGCCGATATAGGCGACGCAGGCTTGGCCCGCCGCCACGCCGAATGCGGGGGCGCTTAAGACTGCGCGGTCGCGGAACAGGCGCGCGGGCAGGGGGGCCTGGGCGGAGCGGAGTTTGACCTCCACATCAATCCCGTCATCGGGAATGTCGGACAGCAGCCAGTTGCATTCCTTCATATAGATCGTGTCGCGGGCGAGGGCCTCGTAGGGGCCGACCAGCACCTGATTTTTATCGGGGCGCAGGCCGACGACGAAGAGGGGGGCGTTGCCTTCGGTATGGCCGCCGCCGATGCCAAGGCCGCGGCGCTGGCCGACGGTGTAATTGATGATGCCTTCGTGATCGCCCAGCTTGCGGCCGTCGATGTGCATAATGTCGCCGGGCTTCAGCGCGCCGGGGCGGAATTTCTCGACGACCTTCGCGTATGACCCGTTGGGCACGAAGCAGATGTCCTGACTGTCCGGTTTGTCGGCAACGCCAAGGCCGAAGCGTTCGGCATGGCCGCGCGTCACATCCTTGTTCCAGCCGCCCAGCGGGAAGCGCAGGAAATCCAGTTGTTCCTGCGTGGTTGCGAACAGGAAGTAACTTTGATCTTTAGAAGGGTCAACCGCGCGGTGCAGCTGGGCATTGTTCAGCCCGCCCATACGCTGGATATAATGGCCGGTTGCCATGCAATCCGCACCCAGATCGCGAGCAGTCTGCAGCAAGTCCTTGAATTTCACATTCTGGTTGCACTTGACGCAAGGGATGGGCGTTTCGCCCTTAAGGTATCCCTCAACAAAATCCTCTATCACGCTGTCTTTGAACTTGCTTTGATAGTTGAGGACGTAATGCTCGAAGCCCAGCTTTTCCGCCACGCGTTTCGCGTCGTAGATGTCCTGACCGGCGCAGCACGCGCCTTTCTTTTGAAGGGCTTGGCCGAAATCGTAAAGCTGCAGGGTGATGCCCACAACCTCGTATCCCTGCTCGTGCAGGAGCGCAGCCGCAACAGAGCTGTCGACGCCGCCGGACATGGCGACGACGACGCGGGTTTTGGACGGTTCTTTGTCAAAGCCGAGCGAGTTCATGGCGCGTAATATACCTGCTTTGCGCTGAAAAACAAGTATTTTTCATATTTGCAGTAACGGTTTTGCGGAGATAACGGGGAGGGGGATTTTCAAACCCGTTCAACTATGCTTATATAACTCAAATCACGAAATAATTCCAAAGAACGGAGCAAGCCCATGGCCAGCCCCCGCGACCCCGACGAGGACGACGACCGCGATATCTTTGAATTCACCCCTGCGCCCGGCACCAAAATCGAGCATATCGCCCCCGCCGTCATCAAGGCGATGGAGGAGCTGGAAATGGATGCCGAGATCCATTTCGACAATTTTACGCTGGAGGTGCCGCTGGGCGCCACCGCGCAGGACATTATCGACACCTATAAGAAGATCGTGATCGATTACCTCCCCGAAATCCGCCAGCCGCCCAAACCGCCGTTCCGCGGGCCGAAATTCGGCTAGGATTTTCAGCCCTTTGCGACCTTTAACGGTTCTTTCAAGAACCCCTGTTACACTAAAATGGCGGGAATAGGTTCCAGATCCAAGGAGAGGTATGGCCAAGGGCGGCAAAAAAGGGGGAGGCGGCGACAAGGTGGACGGTGACTCCGAACACGTGATCGAATTTACGCCCGATGGCGGCTTTAACATCCGCACCGCCGCGCGCAACTTCGCCGACCTGATGGAAAGCTCGCTCCACTCCCTCGTCATCCACCTGCCGCATGTCTCGGTCGAATTCGAACCCGGCTGCACGCCCCAGGAAATCATCGACGGCTATAACATGGCGATGCGCGTGAAATACGACATCAAGCCCTCGAACGCGAACACGAAGGCGCCGAAGTAACTTACTTCGCCTTTTTCGCCGGATAAATCCCGCCCAGCACATCCTCGAAATGATTGCGCACAAGGTCGTCGCAGCTGCAGGCGAGTTTTTTAATTTTTTAGGATCGTGGATGGTCAGCTGCCCGCGTGCGGTGCCGACCGCGCCGTTGCTTTTCAATCCGCTCATGACCTTCGCCACATAGCTGCGGCCTACGCCCAGCAGCGTGGCAAGGTTGTCTTGCGTCAGGGGCATTGTGTAATCGCCCGTGCGGTCATGCGCGGCGACCAGCCATTTCGCGGCGCGCTGTTCGATGGAATGCGTCGCGTTGCAGGCGACAGCCTGAAACATTTGCGCCAGCAGGCAGTCGGCGTAACGCGCGAAAAAATAATTCAGCGTAGGGGATTTTTCCTTGGCGCGTTCGAGGTCGGCGCAGGAAATATATAAAACAGTACCGGGCGACTGCACCAAAAACTGGCAATAGGCGGGCAGGTTGCCCTGGCTGACGATGCCGCCGGTCGCACCCTCGCGCCCGATGATGACGGCCTCCACCCCGCGGTCGTCGTCGAGGAAAACGCGGAAGGAGATCAGCGTGGGACCGCAGGGGAAATACGCACATTCCACCTTATCGCCCGGTTCGCACAATACCTGCCCGTTTTCGACGTTCTTGATCTTGAAATGTGGCATCAGCAGCGCGATGTCGCTGTCCTTCAACGCACCCAGCAGGTCGCTATCCTTGATAAAATCAACGATATTGCTGTTGCCCGCCAGCTTTTTGCCCATCTGAAATTTGCCCTTTGTGTACGAAAGTGGACATACTTTTTGCCCGTTTGCGTCTATAAGCAAACAGATAACACCTTCCGCGAAAAACGGGCAAGAAGTTTATCGTAACGGAAATAGAACGACAGACGCTGATCGGGCATCATGCAGCTTATCGAAATCACATGCATTACGAAGAGCGGGTCATGGCCGACCCTTGCCGACCTGACCGTTTTTTCAGGGCCCGCGGGACAATGGACGCGTGAAGAACTTGTCAAAATTCTGCAGGCGAAAACCGCCAGCGTTTTTATCACCGTCAACGGCCAGAAATCCGAGCTTGCCGTATTCCCCAGCGGCACGACGATGCTCGTGCGTTCCCACCGCTTCGGCGTCTGGAACGATAACCTGCTTGCGCTGCCGAAATGCGGGACGGGGCAGTAGGGCTTCAGCCGCCCTCTACCGTTGTCGTGTGCGATGTCACGCTGGAATGTTTCTGGCGGCACGCGTCCAGAATGTCGTTGGCGCGATTGTATGCCGATGTATCCACGCCCATCAGCCCCAGCAGCGTATCGCCCATGTTGATGCGGTCATAGGTTTTCTGCGTCGCGTGTTCCGCGATGCAATCTGTGTTGTCCTTGTTGCCCGACCAGTAAATCAGCGGCACATGCGTCTGTTCGGCAGGCGCGATGCCGCGCGGGAAGGAATGCAGGTAGAGCCCGTTTTCACCCAGCGATTCACCATGATCGGACAGGAATACCAGTTTCGTGTCCCAATCCGCATCCAGCGTTTTAAGCGTGTTGATGATGCCCGCCATCACATGGTCGGAATAATGGATGGTGTTGTCGTAGGTGTTCAGTAATTCCTCGCGGCTGCAATTCTGGATCTCGTTGCTCGGGCAGTCGGGCGTGAAAGTGCGGAAGGATGCCGGATACCGTTCCCAATATGAAGGCCCATGCGCGCCTTCAAGGTGGAAAACCACCAGCGTATCTTCCTTCGCCAGCGCGGGCAGCATCTTTTGCAGTTCAACATTGAACACGGCGTCATAGCAATCGCCATGCGGGCACAGGGTTTTGTCGGCTTTGTATTTTTCCCGCAGGTCGACGTAATCGACATTTTTGCAGGCTTTCTTGCACCCGCTGTCATTGTCGCGCCACAACACCTTGACGCCCGCGCGCTGGATAGCGTCGAGCGCGTTGTCGCGGTACTGTTCGTCATCGCCGTCATAGTCATGCGACATCAGCGAAAAGATATAAGGCACAGATATCGCGGTCGATGTGCCATAGGACGACACATTGCGGAACGACACTACGCCTTGTTTTTCCGTGTATTCGTTCGTCTTGCGCGCATAGCCGTTCAGCGAATAATTCATGCCGCGCTGCGTTTCGCCCAGCAGCATGACGACCAGTTTCTTTTTCTGGCCTGCGACGGGCGCGGCACGTTTCGCATCCATGGCGAGCTGTTTATATTCAGGCACGGTTTCAAGGTTGCGGGCATAAAATACGAGCGCCAGTTTTTTCAAGGGGTAGGCGGGCACGACCAGCTTGATCGCGGCTTTGTTGGTGCGGCCGATCACGGCATAGTCATTATAATTGGCCATACCCATCACGCCCACGACCGCGATTGTCAGGGCGAGGGAGATCGCCTTGTGCTTTAATTCGCGTTTGACCGGATTGACGCGCAGTTCCAGCATGGCAACCAGGATGCAAGGCAGCAGGCCGGTCAGCAACAGCGCAGCCACCAATCCGCCATTCACGTAACTGGCGGCTTCGGATATATTCGTTTCGAGAATATTGGTGAACATCGGCCCGTCGAAAATCACGCCATAGCTATACGACGCATAATTGAATACCGCCGACATCATGATAATGGCGATCATTGCAGGCTTCACCAGCGGCCTGAACGATAAGGGCAGCAGCAACAGGTTCAGCGCCGCCACCAGCACCAGCGGCACCGACAGCACGAAAAGGGGGCTTATTTCCTTTTGCGCGTGCAGGATTGCCAAGGCCTTTTGCGCGAAAGCGATATTGCAGAACACCGCGAGGTACAGCGCGACGAACAGGCAGAGCATCGTCGTCGTGGGCGGGTTTTTGAAGCGTATTTTCATCGTATTCCTGATCTTGGGTGGCGGAAAACCACGTTCCGCAGGCTGATGCATTTATGCCCCCGCCACCTGAAGTGAAACTGAAGATTTGGGCGGGGTTTGGCCCGTCATTGTCCGCAGTTTCGCCGCATAATCTGTCCTGTTGGCCTTGCATCCCGCTGAAAATGCGGTAAATTTGCGGCAAAGGGATGAATATGCGCGTATTGCTGGTCGAAGATGACGAGATGCTGGGAAAGGCGACGGCCGCGGGCCTCGCAATAAACCATGCCGTCGACTGGGTCAAAAGCGCAGAAGATGCGCGGCTGGCGCTGAAAACCACCCCCTATGCGCTGATCGTGCTCGACATCAACCTGCCTGGTGAATCCGGCCTCGATATGCTGGCGGCGTTGCGGCGCGACGGCAACAATATACCCTGCCTGTTCCTGACCGCGCGCGACGCGGTGTATAACAAGGTCGAGGGGCTGAACGCCGGCGGCGATGATTATCTTGTGAAGCCGTTCGACCTCGACGAATTGCTGGCGCGCGTCGCGGCGCTGATCCGCCGGTCACAGGGGCGTGCCTCGCCGTTGTTGCGCCATGGCGATATCACGCTCGACCCTGCCGCGAAAACGGTGGAGATGGCGGGCAAAGCTGTCGCGCTGTCGGGGCGCGAACTGGCGATTGCCGAAATCCTGCTCTCCAATATCGGCCGCGTGGTCAGCAAGACGCAGATTGAAAGCCAGATTTACGACTGGAATTCCGAGGATATCGGCAGCAATACGGTGGAAGTGCATATCTCCGCCCTGCGCCGCAAACTGGGGCGTGATTTCGTGCGCACGATCCGCAATGTGGGCTATACGGTGGAAAAATGAACAAGCAGACATCCATTCGCCGCGCGTTCTTCCGCATCGTAAGTGTCCCGTTGGTCATTTGCAGCCTGCTGATCTGGTCGGCGGGCATGGCCTATATTTACACCGAAGTCGATGAGGTGTACGACGCGACGCTTGCGCAGTATGCCCGTGAAATTGACCACCTGACGCGTCAGGGCATTTTCGGGGAGGACGGCAATGTGTCGGCGGATCCCGCGGCCAAGCCGCAGCACAAATACGAACGCAAGATCATGTTCCGTATTTTTCAGGACGGCAAGCTTGTCGCGCGCTCGTCATTTACGGATGGGTTGACAAATGATGTGATGGTGCCGGGTTATTACGACCGCACCATCCAGGGTAAAAAATGGCGTATCTTTGTTCTGGCCGCCAATGAATCAGGGCGCGTCGTCGAGGTCGGCAACCGTTACGGCATCCGTTATGAAATGATGAGGCAGCTGATCCTGTGCCTGCTTGTGCCGGCGATCCTGTTCCTCCTCGCTGCCATGTACCTTGTCTGGTGGGGGGCGGCGCGCAGTTTGAAACAGGTGGTGGCATTGTCGGGGCAGGTCGACTCCCGCGATGCCAACGATATGACGCCGATTGTGGACAATGCGATCCCTGCGGAGGTGCAGCCGCTGCTCAGCGCGCTCAACCGCCTGTTCGCCCGCGTGTCCGACAGTTTCAGCCGTGAAAAGGAATTCACCGACAACGCCGCGCATGAACTGCGCACGCCGCTTGCCGCCATCAAGACGCAGGCGCAGGTGATCGAAAAATCCGAAAAACTCAGCAAGGCAGGGCAGGAAGGGTTCACGAACCTGCAGAACGCCATCGAACGCGCATCAAGCATGGTCGACTCGCTGCTCGCCTTCAGCCGCGTGCAGGGCGGCAATCACGAACTGCTGCCCGTCGATTTCTCCCAGATGGTGCGGCGGGAAGTCGAGGAGCTGCTGCGTTTTACCTCGTGGCGCGGGCGGCGCGTGGATGTCGATATCGCGCCGGATGCAACCGTTTTGGGCTCGGCGCAGGGGCTTTCAATCCTCGTCCGCAATATCGTCGCCAACGCGCTTAAATTCACGCCCGACACGGGCGCTGTGAAGGTTTCCGTTATCCGTGATGCGCACGGCGTCAGTTTGCGCGTGGCCGATACCGGCCCCGGCATTCCCGATGCGCAAAAGGAAAAAGTTTTCGACCGTTTTTTCAAGGGCCAGAAATCAAATTCCTCCGGCAGCGGCCTCGGCCTCTCCATCGTCAAATGGATCGCCAACCTGCACGGCGCGGAAATCGCGCTTTCAGACAATAGGCCAACGGGATTGGTGTTCGAGGTGCGGTTTAAGAATTAAATTGCAACACAACACTGTCATCCCCGCCTGCGCGGGGAGGCAGTGAAGAACTGTCACTCTTCCCACGGAGCCTTCGTGCCGGGCAAGGCGACGATCAGGCCATCCAGCTTGTCGCTCATCAAAATCTGGCAGCCGAGACGCGAGGTTTTCTTGAGGTCGAAAGCGAGGTCGAGCATGTCGTCCTCTTCGTCTTTTTTCTCCGCCAATTTGCCGTACCAGTCGGGATGCACCACCACATGACAGGTCGCGCAGGCGAGACACCCGCCGCACGCGCCCTCGATATCGATGCCGTGCTTGTGCGAAATTTCCATGACCGAAAGTCCGTTCGGCGCTTCCACTTCCAGCGGCGCGCCGTTTTTTTCGATGAAGGTCATTTTTGGCATTCTAAATCTCCTCGTCATTCCCGCGTATTGTTTTTCTCTTCGTCATCCCCGCGAAGGCGGGGATCCAACAGGCTTGGGCACGGGGGCGCATTCGCCGTCTTATCCCGTAATCTGCGTGTATAAATCCTTCCAGTCAGGATTGAAAGCTGAAATACGCTTCAATTTCCAAACCCTGTTCCATTTCTTAATCTGTTTTTCGCGTTGGATAGCATCCATCGTCGTATTGAAGCACTCGTAATAGACCAACCGGTCGAGGCCATATTTCTTGCTAAAACCTTCAACCAGTTTCTGGCGGTGTTCATAAATACGCCGAATAATGTCGTTGCTAACGCCTGTATAGAGCGTGCCATTGTCTTTATTTGTTATGATATAGACGTAAAATTGCTTTTGCATTTTCTACCTTGGATGCCCGCCTTCGCGGGCATGACGAGGAGGGGTTACGCGCCGAGGCGCGACTTCACCCTGTTATACATCTCATTCCATTTTGTCAGGAAATAATCGACATCCTTTTCCGTCGTGTTCCAGCCGAGGCTGACGCGCAATGACGATCCTGCTTCGGCGTCCGTTGCGCCCATTGCCTTCAGCACATGCGAAATCTTGACCGTGCCGCTGGAACAAGCCGAACCGTTGGAGACGCAGATTCCCGCCAGATCCAGCGCGATCAGCTGCGTTTCGGAACTCGCACCCGGCAGCGCGAACATGCTGGTGTTATGCACACGCGGCGCATCAAACCCGAAAATTTTCAGGTTCGGGGCGAGGGCCAGCAGGTCTTTTTCCAGCCGGTCGCGCAAGACGCCCAGCTTGTGGTATTTTTCGATATCGACCAGTTCTGCAGCCTTGCCAAAGCCCGCGATGCCCGCGAGGTTTTCGGTGCCCGCGCGCAAATTCTTTTCCTGATTGCCGCCCAATATTTGCGGCGCAACGGCGAGGCAATTCGCGATCACAAGGCAGCCGACGCCTTGCGGCCCGCCGAGTTTATGCGCCGACAGCGTCAGGAAATCGACGCCGAGCGCCTGAATATCAAGATGCATGCGGCCAGCCGCCTGCACCGCATCCGTATGCACCAGCGCCCCATATTTGCGCGCGATTTTGACCACTTCATCCAGCGGCTGGATAACGCCGGTCTCGTTATTGACGAGCATGACCGAAATCAGCGTCTGCTGCGTGTTTCCCGTCAGCATCTTATCCAGCGCGGCGAGGTCGATGATGCCCGACGGCAGGGCGGGGATGATTTGCGCGTCGGGCGCTGCCTGCAAAACGGACGGATGTTCGATGGATGATGCGATCACGCGTTCGATGTTCGTGACGCGGAGCGCAAGGTTGTTCGCTTCCGTCGCGCCTGAAGTAAAAACAACGACATCGCGGGATCCGGCATTTACCAGTTTCACGATTTGCGCGCGCGCATCTTCGATTCTTTTCCGCGCCTCGCGGCCGGCCTTGTGAATCGACGACGCATTGCCGGGAAAACCCAACAATTCCTGCACTGTGGATAACACTTCGGGCCGCAAGGGACTCGTAGCGTTATGGTCGAGATATGTGCCGCTGAAAAGCTCCATTTGAGTACAAATACTTTCCGTAATACTTGTGAGCGTATCGTTGTAACATCATGAAACTATTGGCTAAATCTAGAATTTTCTTGCCAAAAAAATTTCATAATGTACATTCTGAACCGCAGATAGAGGGTTGTATAGCAGAAAAACAACAAGAAAAAAAACGGCAACAACAACCAATAAAAAGCCACGGAGGCTTAACTGAATGCCTGAGATCATGATTACCGGTCCTGCCGGACGCCTTGAAGGTCGCTACAAGCACGCTAAAATTCCCGGATCGCCGATTGCTTTGATCCTTCATCCGAACCCGCAACGTGGCGGTACGATGAACAATAAAATATCTTATTCCCTTTTCCAGACATTTGCGGAGCGCGGATTTTCAACCCTGCGCTTCAACTTCCGCGGCGTTGGCCGTTCGCAGGGCGAATTCTCGCACGGCGAAGGCGAACTCTCGGATGCCGCTTCGGCCCTCGACTGGCTGCAAAGCGTCAATCCCGGCGCTTCCAGCGTCTGGGTCGGCGGTTTCTCCTTCGGTTCGTGGATCGGCATGCAATTGCTGATGCGCCGCCCGGAAATCGACGGTTACGTGTCGATCGCCCCGCCCGCAAACATCTATGACTTCAACTTCCTGGCGCCGTGCCCGAACGAAGGCTTGATCGTTCAGGGTGACAATGACCAGGTCGTTGCCATCGACTCCGTCAACAAGCTGTGCGACAAGCTGCGCGACCAGCGCGGCCCGAACGGCGTGGACTACAAAGTCATCCCCGGCGCCGGCCACTTCTTCAACAAACCCGGCGAAACCGAGCTGATGCTGAAATATGTCAGCGAATACATCAGCCAGGCGATGAATGCGCAGGAAGCTGCCGCGTAAGTCACTGAAAGTATTAATAGTAAAAAGCCGCTCCTGCAAAGGGGCGGCTTTTTCTATGGGTTTTATGCCCTTGCACGGTGCTTCCGCGCACATAGCCATGTCTGAAAAGCATGTGAATTCAAGGGGTTGCAGAATCGCGTTTTTAAACGTGTATGGAGCGATTTCAACGGGTTACCCAGCGTGGTTTCATGTTCTGTAATAGGTTTATCCTATCACATCTATCATAGATTAATATTATACCTATGTCTTGCAACCCCGTAGCCTGAACTCATCAAACGAACTTAAAAAAAGGATGACGATCATGGCACGCGGACAACTGAAAAACGCCTTCAACGCACAACCCGACTGGGAAGAAATCAACGCCTTTGTCGAGGCCGCGCGCGAGGGCCGCGATGCGGAGGTCGAAAGCTTCGCCAAGAAATTCCCGGCCGCCATCGATACGCTGGTCTGGCGTCATTCCTATGTCGGCCAGACCGCGCTGATGCATGCGGCGATGACGGGGCAGCTCAGCACCGTTCAGGTGCTGCTGGAAAACGGCGCAAAAATCGAAACGGCGGACACCATGCGCGGCACCGTGCTGGCGATTGCGGCGGGCAGGGGCGACCGCAAGATGGTCGAATTGCTGCTGGCGCATGGCGCGGAGATTAACCCGACCGAGCCGGATACCTGGCGCTCCGTCATGTCTGCGGCGGCGGGCAGCGGTAATAACGATATCGTCACCCTGCTGCTGGATCGCGGCGGCGTGCCAGACGCACATTCCCTGACCTCGGCGGCTGCGGGCGGGCATCTGGATATCACGCGCAACCTGCTGGAGCATGGCGCATTCCCCGACCAGCAATCGCTGAACACCGCGGCATGGGGCGGGCATCGCGATGTGGCGCAGCTATTGATCGATGCCGGTGCCTATGCCGATGGCGCGGCGCTGAAATCGGCGGCGACCGGCGGCAAGCTGGAAATGGCGCGCTTCCTGATCCGCAACGGCGCGCCCGCCGAAAGCGGTGCAGAGGCGGAAGGCGGCCGCACCGCATTGATGGACGCGGCGGCAGGAGGCCAAAAGGAAATTATCCAGCTGCTGATCGACCACGGCGCAAACCCGAACACAACCAACGACCGCGGCGAAACCGCCCTGATGTACGCGGTGAGCGCGGGCGTGGAAGGCACCGTCCGCCTGCTGCTCGACAACGGCGCAGACGCCCGCATCGTCGCCAATGACGGCCATACCGCGTTGTCGATCGTGAAGCGGCATCTGACGGTGTTCAAGGACTCTCCGTTGCTGACGGGGGTCGAGGCGCTGCTGGAAAAGGCCGCGGCTCCATCCGCACCGAAACCGGCGGGGAACGCGCCCAAACCCTAACGATTAATACTCTTGTCATTCCCCATGCTGGGGAATGACAAGGGGTTAGGGGGCGGTTGGATTTAACTCGTCTTCGGGCGGAACTAAAATTACGCATCTTGGGTATGTATTCAAGTCATCACCTGAACCATGACTTAAACATAATTTTGACTACCTAAGAAGGCTCCCCCATGAAGGCACTTGTCTGGCATCACCGCTATAAAATGCAGTGCGATACTGTTCCCGATCCTAAAATTCTTGCACCCAATGACATGATCGTCAAGGTCACCTCGACAGCCATCTGCGGGTCGGACCTGCATATTTATGACGGGTATGCGCCGGAGATGGAGAGCGGGGATATTCTTGGCCATGAATTTATGGGCGAGGTGGTCGAACTGGGCAACGGCGTGAAGAAACATAAAATTGGCGACCGTGTCGTGGTGCCTTTCGTGATCGCCTGCGGCCATTGTTTTTATTGCGAGCGGCAGCAGATGTCCTGCTGCGAAAACACCAACCCCGATGCGCCGAAACAGGCGAAGCTGATGGGGCATGCGACTGCCGGCCTTTACGGTTATACCCATTTGCTGGGCGGATATTCGGGCGGGCAGGCGGAATATGTGCGCGTGGTGGAGGCGGATTTCGGCCCGACCAAAATTCCCGAGGGAATCCCCGATGAAAGCGCGCTGTTCCTGTCCGACATTTTCCCGACGGGCTGGATGGCGGCGAAAAATTGCGACATCAAGCCGGGCGATACCGTGGCGATCTGGGGCTGCGGCCCCGTCGGCCAGATGTGCATACAGTCGGCATGGCTGCAGGGTGCGGGTCAGGTAATTGCGTTCGACCATATTCCGGAGCGCCTCGCGCTCGCCAAAAACGTCGGCAAGGCGCAGGTGTTTAACTTCCTTGAATGCGATGTATACGAAGAACTCAACAAGCTGACGAAAAACCGCGGCCCCGATGCCGTGATCGACGCGGTGGGCGCGGAGGCGCATGGCATGGGCAGCGCGGATGCGATGGTCGATGCGGTGAAAACCGCAACCGGCCTCGGCACCGACCGCCCGCATGTCTGGCGCGAAATCGTCAAATGCGTGCGCCCCGGCGGCATGGTGTCGGTGCCCGGCGTCTATTTCGGCTATGGCGATAAAATTCCAATCGGCACGATCGTGGGCAAGGGGCTCACCATCCGTTCCGGCCAGACGCATGTGCAGAAATACATGGACGAATTGCTGGGAATGATCGTTGCGGGCCGCATCGATCCGTCATTTATCATCACGCATCGCGGCACGCTGGAGCAGGGGCCGGAATTCTATGACACGTTCAAGGACAAAAAAGACGGCTGCATCAAGGTTGTGATGCATCCGCACGGATAATCAATAAAAGGAGAGATGAAGCATGACAAACAAACAATTCGCGGTTATCACCGGCGCGTCATCCGGTATCGGACTGGAACTCGCCCGCAATTTCGTCAAGGACGGCTTTGACGTCCTGATCGCGGCAGAGGATATGGGGATTTTCGCAGCGGCGGACAAGCTGAAAGCAAATGCCACGGTCATTCCGATCCAAGTCGATCTGGCGGCGGAAGGTGGCGTGGATAAATTGTGGGAGTTTATCCTCAAGGAAGGCCGTCCAGTTGATGCAATTGCCATCAATGCCGGCGTCGGCGTCGGCGGCCGCTTTGTGGAGAACGACCTGGCGCGTGAACTCAACATGATCGCGCTGAACGTCACATCCTCGACCGTGCTTGCCAAATACGCGGCACGGCACATGCGGGCGGTGGGCAAGGGACGCATCCTGATCACTGCGTCGGTTGCGTCGGTCATGCCGACGCCCTATCAGGCGGTTTATGGCGCAACCAAAGCCTATCTGCTCTCGCTGTCCGAAGGCATCCGGAATGAATTGAAGGAGACTGGCGTTACCGTCACCGCGCTGATGCCCGGCGCCACGGAAACCAATTTTTTCCACCGCGCAGGCCTCGATGACACCAAGGTCGGCCAGTCGAAAAAAGACGATCCTGCGCAAGTGGCGAAGGACGGCTATGACGCAATGATGGACGGCAAAGACCACGTCGTCGCACATTCCGCCAAAACCCGCTTCATGGAATGGGCGCTCGAATTCCTGCCCGAAACCGTGAAGGCCGAGATGCATGCCAAGCAGGCAGAGCCGGGCTCGGCGAAGCACTAATCCTTGCTGATGTAAAAAACCTCTACCGTGAATATCGCGGTAGAGGTTTATAAACTGTGTCCCGATATTTATCAGGTTGAGCTTTAAGAAAATTAGTGCTTGGTAAAAGCGATTGCGAAACAAATGATAGGGCCAACAAAGCCCAGCAGTGGAATCAGGTTCGCGGCGTCACCTTGAATCTTGCCTTGAATGTAAAGCTCGATCGAAATTTTCTTGAGAAGAAGCATTGAAAACACATATGCAAAACCGATCAAAAGAACCTGCAAGCATGTTGCGAGATCAAACCTGACGTCAAGGATCATGGCCCAAAATGCAAACAGGAGGCCTGCGATCCACGTCATTAGTTTTATAGATGCGCGACTGGATGTGCAGAAATAGATAATCAAAGCGGGAATAAAATGCACACTGTATACAATCAGAAGCATTGCAATTAGGGGTTCCCGAGAGAAGAATCCTGCACTTATCACCACGGCCAAGAGGCCAATAAGAATGTAACGTACCGCCCGCGTCGCTACGCCCTTTGGAGGTGTTATATAAGCTTGTGATATCGCGTCACGATCTTTGCCGGCGTTCATGTTACGGCTTCGGCGTATTCCCGTTGGCCGTTTTCTTTTGCGCGGGGGCGTGCTGGGCTTCCAGATGCGCGAGGTATTTGTCGGCTTCGAGGGCGGCCATGCAGCCCATGCCGGCTGCGGTGACGGCCTGGCGGAAGACTTTGTCTTTCACGTCGCCGGCAGCAAATACGCCGGGAATGTTGGTCTGGGTGCTGTCGGGTTTCGTCACGATGTAACCGTCGGTGTCGATGGTCACTTGGCCTTTGAACAGGTCGGTTGCGGGTTTGTGGCCGATGGCGACGAAGACGCCGTCGGTTTTCAGGTCGGTCACTGCGCCGGTTTTCACGTTCTTCACCTTCACGCCCGTCACGCCGGTATCACCGGTGACTTCGGAGACTTCGCTGTCCCAGATGACGTTGATTTTCGGGTGGTTGAACAGGCGGTCCTGCATGATCTTTTCCGCGCGGAATGAATCGCGGCGGTGGATGACGGTGACCTTGGTCGCGAAATTGGTGAGGAACAGCGCTTCCTCGACCGCGGAGTTACCGCCGCCGACGACCACGACTTCCTTGTTCTTGTAGAAAAATCCGTCGCAGGTCGCGCAGGCGGAAACGCCCTTGCCCTTGAAGGTTTCTTCGGACGGGATGCCCAGCCATTTCGCTTGCGCGCCCGTTGCGATGATGACGGCATCGGCCAGGTAAACGTCGCCGCTGTCGCCGATTGCTTTTTTGGGGTTCGAATTCAGGTCGATGCTGACGATGGTGTCGGTGATCATCTCCGTACCAACATGTTCGGCCTGCAACTTCATCTGGTCCATCAGCCACGGGCCGTTGATGGGCGCTGCGAAACCGGGATAGTTTTCGACGTCGGAAGTCACGGTCATCTGGCCGCCCGGCTGCATGCCGGCGACGAGGAGGGGCTTCAGGTTCGCGCGCGCGGTGTAGATCGCGGCGGTGTAACCGGCGGGGCCGGACCCGATGATGAGGATCTTGCTGTTATGCGTTTTCGGGGCGGACATCGGTCTTTCCTTTCATGCGGAGCCGGATTTCTTCGGCGACGCGTTGCGTATCATCGGGCGGCGTGTAGGACCATTTTTCCAGCAGCCCCGTGAACGGTCGAGTATACCCCTGTTCTTGCAGGATTTTATGGAACATGTCAAGGCGCTTAGCGCCCCCTTCCAAAGCCGCGATATAGACGGGTTTTCCGGTCGATAGCGCCTCCGATGTCATGGAAACGCTGTCCTCCGTAACGATGATATAGTCTGCGAGCGCCAGAAACCCAAAATAGGGGTTGTCGCCGATGCCGTCCCAGAAATGGATGGCGGGGCCCTGCAGGGTATCACGCAGCAGCTTGGCGTTTTCCTCGCCCGTGCGGCGGGAGGCGGTGACGAGCAGACCGATATTGGGGCTTTCGGCAAGGTGCAGCAGCTGGACGGCGAGCAGCTTGGCGTTTTCAGGCGTCATTGTATGCGCCTTGCTGGTGCCGCCGATCAGCACCGCGACGCGCGGATGCGGGATATTGGAATAATGCTGCTGGTATTTTTCCCTGGCGGCGGCGAGCTTGGCTGCGGTGACGCGGTGCAATCCTGCCTTGGTCACCAGTACATTCGGCCCCCGCGTGGGATCGTGCTGCGGCACGACGACGAGGTCGAAATTTTTGGGGTCGATGCGCGGGTCCTGCAGCTGGACGACGAAGGTTTTGCCCTTGCTTTCGCGGCGGATATGCGCGGCGATGCCGATGCTTTTGCGGCCGCTGGCGATGACCAGATCGGGGTAGGGCGGGGCGATGGGGTCGCTGTCGGGGGCGAGCGCCTTGTCATGGCCGCAGGCGAGCCACGGGCTGAGTTGTTTCCACGGGAAGCGGAGCTTGATCCGTTTGACGAGGGGGGTAATGCCCATGGCTTCCGCCACGCCAATGCACTGGTTTTCGGTGCCGGCGATGCCCTCGGTAATGATCCAGCAGGTGATGGCCCGCTTGTCTGCCCCTTTTTCTGGCATATTGCTTCCCTTTCAGAATCACAATATAAGCCTCTTTTGCTGCACTGCACACCCCTTTCTGTGATTATAGAAAATGTAAGATTCAGAAAGGCTTGCGGTGGAATTATTTCTCTTGTAACCAATATCTGATAATATTATTACATTGTAGGGATTGATTCTGTCCTAACCTCCATTTCCGAGTAACAAAATGCCCAAAGTCAAACTAGACCGTATCGACCGCAAAATCCTCAACGACCTGCAAGAACAGGGCCGCATGACGAACGTGGAACTGGCGCAGCGCGCCGGCATTTCCGCGCCCCCCTGCCTGCGCCGTGTGCGCGCGCTGGAGGAAGCGGGCGTGATCAAGGGCTATCACGCCGATATCGACGCCAGCACGCTGGGCTTTGGCGTCACCGTTTTCGCGCAAGTGGGCCTTTCCAGCCAGTCGGAAACCGACCTCAAGAAATTCGAAGACCTCGTGCGCAGCTGGCCGCTGGTGCGCGAATGCTACCTCGTGTCCGGTGAAGCCGACTTCATCATGAAAATCGTGGCTGAAGACTGGGACAGCTACCAGAAATTCCTGACCACGCACCTGACGACAGCGCCGAATGTGAGCCATATCAAATCGGCACTCGGCATCCGCGTCGCCAAGCACAAGCCCGGCGTGCCCGTCGATATCGAATAATCAGGATTAGTTTTTACGTTTGAAGCTGGCGGTGGCAGGGGCGGTTGCGCCCTTGGGCGTGCCTTTGTGCAATGCCGCGCTGACGCCTTCGGGCGTATAGAAGCGGCCGTTCAGCTCGGCAGTTTCCTGCGCCTGCATCAGCCGTCCTGTTGCGAAGGTGACGGAATCCGTAATCGCGGCTGCCAGTTCGTCCGGCGACAAAATCACGAAATCGCGGATTGGCTTCAGCGGGTTCTGGGCGCTTAAGTTGCGGATGGCCTTGTAACCATTTGGCATGCTGTCGTTCAATATAATGACGTCGAGGGTGACGCCCGCCATGTCGCGCAGTTTGGAGAATGTGTCCATCGCATCGCCGCTGTCCGACATCCCCATATTGGTGAAGGCGATCAGGTGCAGCGGGGTTTTGAGCGTGCCGTCGGTGATTTCTTTGACCGTTTGCATCAGCGCGGGATTTATCTGCGCGCGTCCCTTCGGGATCATCTTGTGCCAGGTGGAGGGCCGGAACAAATCGACCGCAGCCTTCGCCTTGTCGCCCGACCAGTAGGCGGCGGAAAATTCCGTGTGCGGCATCGCGATTTTCAGGTTCATCGCGGTTTCCAGCAGCAGGCCGGGCGGGTCGTTTTCCTTGAACATATAACCTTCGGTCGCCACGTTCGATCCGTCGATCAGGAAATGCACATGGCCGCCGCTGTATTTTTGCGCGCGGCGCAGGAATTCTTCGGAGAGGGGGGATTGAACCGTCACGGCTTGCGCTGCTTGGTAAACGTCGCGGTGGTGGGGCAGGACAGCGGCGTGCAGGTGCCGCGCCCGACGATGCTGCAGACAAGGTCGAGCATGAACTGCTGCGGGTTGTCGGGGGAGATGCGCTTGTTGATCGCGTTGCCGATTTCGCGCGGGATGTCGTCCGGTTCGCGCGCGACAAAGAAATTGGGCGCGGGTTTCATCGGGTCGATCTCGTTGCCGCCATCCAGCATCTTGCTGCTCGCCACGCCCGCCATCTGCTGGAACAATTTCTGGCCTTCCCTCGGCAGCAGGATGAAATCCATCAGCACTTGCGCGTTTTCGCGGCGCAACACATCCAGTATCGCATTCATGGAATCCATGTAGGGGCTGCCCAGACCGCCTGCGGAAATCATGATGATGTGCAGCGGGTTGCAGGGATTGGCATGCGGGTACTGCTCCGCGACCGCCTTCATCGCGACGGGAATATTCGGTGCGCTCTTGGCGGGAAGCTCGTCCAGGATTTTCGGGTTGTCGAGATCGATGTCGTGCAGGCCGTAGTCGCCGCCAAAAAACACGGCGCGGGTGCGGGGGTTGATTGTGCGCAGGAACGCCGCGCTGCCGACGGCCTTCGAGAAGGCGACGCCCGACACGCCAAAGGCATCGACCATCGCCCGCGACTGTTCGATCATGACAAGGATATCGCCACCCTGATAACGGGTGGCGGCCTCATGAAAATGCAGATTTACGTCCGGCAGGTTCTTCAACGTTAAACCCTTCAATAACTTGGCTTTATCATAATACATAAAGCTGAATTTTAGATTAAGCTGCTGGAATGTCTTTGAAATATCTTATAACATTGACATAACTTTCGCAATGGGTATTATGATACCGATTTTAAAATGGGCATTCGGGCATGACGCAAAGAAATGAAATAGACGTGGTGGGGCACTGGATTGAATCCATGGCCGATCTCGTCGCGCGCCATGCATCGGACGCCGGCACCAACCGCCAGCGCGTGATCAGCTATGACCGCACGACCGTGACCGGCCTTGGTCGCGCCTTCAAGGCCGCCACGCAGGATGTGCGTTTCATCGGCGACGACGAACGCGCACAGGCCGCGCGGCATGTCTATATAATGGAGGAACCCAAGCGCTGGGGTCTGTCCGAAGACCGCGCGGTCAAGCTGGCCGAAGCAGGCTATGGCGGCAACGCGTCCGCCGCGCCCGTCTCAATGTTCGCGCCCATGAAGAAACTGTTCGAAACCTGCAAACAGCATGGCATCGGCGTGAGTGTGAATACGGAAACACCCGGCCTTGTGACCGTCAGCCTGACGCCGCCGCCAAAACCCGCGCCGGTCCTGAAACCCAAGCCGCCCCGCCCGAAATTCGTTCGCGGCATCTGATCTGCCTGTTATCGCTGGCTTAATTATGGGGGTTGACGTACTGCCCATAACTCCCTATCCATAACCTCAATTGGGACTAAGGGATAAAATTTTTTTGGAGATTAGTAATGGATAACGAGAACGAAAAACTGAAAAAAGGCATCTTCAAAGGCCTTAAAGTCGTCGGCAGAGCGCTTCTGATTGGCGCGGTGATTGCTGTCGGCGGCGCGGTCGCGGGCGGCTTTATCGCTTCGGCTGCCGGCCTCGGTGGCCTCGGCATTGCAGGCGGTGTATTCCTCGGCCTCGTGGGCGGCACCTTCGGCGGTATCGCTGCCGGTTCCGCTTATGCTCTGAGCAAAGCGGCACCCGCCGTTAAAGCTGTCGGTGAATTCATCGACGAAACCAACAAGGAACTGGTCGCACAAGGCCAGAAGCCCATCGTGATCGAGGGCCTGACGAAGAACTTCGACACCGTTGCAACGGCTGAAAAAGCCGCAACGGCTGAAAAGCCTGCTGTGGTTGTGGAAGCTCTGGTAACCGCTCCCGCTGCTGTTGCTCCCGCCGCGCCCAAAGCGCCCGCGCAGTAACATCGCGACAAAACAAAAAAGCCGCCGTAGCGATACGGCGGCTTTTTTTGTTGAACGGAAAAACTTACGCCTTCACCAGCGTCTTGAACCCGCCATAGGACATCCTGTTGCAATCGAAGGGCATGTTGTCCATGTCCATATCTTCCATCAGGCGCTTGTCGCTCATGACTTTCTTGTTCACGGCGTTGCGGTGCGCCTTGGATTTATAGACGATCCACGAGAACACGACGGTGTCGGTCTTCTTCGCGCCCGCTAGCTTGGGGAAGGGGATGCCCATTTTCGTCTTCATGTCGTCGCCGGTCGTTTCGTAATATTCAAGCGCGCCATGCTCCATCCATATCTTGGACGCTTTCTTGGCCAGCTTGGCATACTCCTTCAATTTCTTGGTGGGCACGAGCAGGACGAAACCATCGACGTAGGACATAGTGATCTCCTTAAATGAAAAAACCGTGATGAAATCCTATCGGAAATCATCACGGTTTAAAATCAAAACGAAAATGCCATAAACCTTGGCGGTTTATTTGTATTTCACTTCCAGCAGCTCATAAGCCCTGCGGCCCTTCGGCGTTGTGACTTCGACGCTGTCGCCCTGCGTTTTGCCGATGAGGGCGCGGGGGAGCGGGGCGGTCAGGGCCAGCATGCCTTTTTCGATGTCGGCTTCGTATTCGCCGACGATCTGGAAGCTTTGTTCGTGGTCGGTTTCTTCGTCGACAACCTTTACAAACGCGCCGAATTTAACGACGGTGCCGGACATTTTGGAGGTGTCGATGACTTCGGCGCGCGACATTTTATCTTCAAGGTCGAGCAGGCGGCCTTCGATGAAGCTCTGCTTTTCGCGGGCGGCGTGGTATTCGGCGTTTTCCGACAGGTCGCCATGCGAGCGCGCTTCGGCGATCTGCTCGATGATGGACGGGCGCTCGACCGATTTCAGTTGGCGGATTTCATCTTCCAGGCGCTGGTAGCCGGCGGCGGTCATGGGGACTTTTTGAATCATAACATTCCTCGTTTCAACACAAATAAAGATGCCGTTATGCGCCTTGCGGTGCATCGGCATCTTTTGCGGGTGGTTTTAATTAAGCCGCCTTCAGATATTCCTGCAGCGACTTTACATCGAACGGCCCCGATTGGCGCAGCGCGAAAATGGCATCAACTGCCGCTTTTGCGCCGGGGATGGTCGTGTAGTAGGGGATTTTATTCTGTAACGCCGCCCTGCGCAAGTTAAAGTCATCGACCACGGCCTGCGGGCCATCGGTCGTATTCAGCATCAGGGCCACTTCGCCGTTGATCATGGCGTCAAAGATATGTGGTTGACCTTCATGGACTTTATTGACCTTCTTGGCGCGGATGCCGGCCTCGACCAGATGGCGGGCGGTGCCGCCGGTCGCGATGATCTTGAAGCCCATATCGCCCAGACGGGCGGCCAGAGGGATAATCACGTTTTTGTCAGAATCCCGAACCGAGATGAACACCGTGCCCGAAACGGGCAGTTTCGAGCCCGCACCGATACGGCCCTTGGCAAAGGCGCGGCGGAAATCGCGGTCGATGCCCATGACTTCGCCGGTCGATTTCATTTCAGGGCCCAGCACCGCATCCACTTTCGGGAAGCGGGCGAAGGGGAACACCGGCACCTTGACCGCGACATGGTCGTATTTGCGGTGATGGATGACGCCTTCGGTTTTCAGGGTGGAAATTTTTTCACCGACCATGATGCGCGTGGCCGCCTTGATGACCGGCACGCCGGTCGCCTTCGCCACGAACGGCACGGTGCGTGACGCGCGCGGATTGACCTCCAGCACATAGATTTCGTAGTGGTCGAGGTTGGCGGGGTCGCGGCTTTGCTTGATTGCGAACTGCACGTTCATAAGGCCGACAACCTTCAGCGCCTTCGCCAGCGTGATGGTCTGGTCCATCAGGTCGATCACGATTTCCTGACGCAGCGAATAGGGCGGCAGCGAACAGGTGCTGTCACCGGAATGGATGCCGGCTTCCTCGATATGTTCCATCACGCCCGCGATGAAAACATCCTTGCCGTCGCACAGCGCGTCCACATCGACCTCGATGCAGTTTTGCAGATATTTGTCGATCAGCACGGGATCGTCGCCCGATACCTGCACGGCGGTCGTGATATAACGGCGGAGGCCATCCATATCATGCACGATTTCCATGCCGCGGCCGCCAAGGACGTATGACGGGCGCAGGACAAGCGGGAAGCCCACATCCTGTGCAACCTTTTCGGCTTGTTCGGCGGAGCGTGCCATGCCGTTGGCGGGCTGCTTCAGCTTGATCTTGGTGATGAGTTTGGAGAAACGTTCGCGGTCTTCGGCCAAGTCAATCGCATCGGGGCTGGTGCCGAGGATTTTGACGCCGGCATTTTCAAGTTCCGCGCACAATTTAAGCGGCGTCTGGCCGCCCAGCTGCACGATCACGCCCAGCAGGTCGCCCTTTTGCTGTTCGATATGGATGATGTCGAGGACTTTTTCCGACGTGATCGGCTCGAAATACAAACGGTCCGATGTGTCGTAATCGGTCGACACGGTTTCGGGGTTGCAATTGATCATGATGCTTTCGATGCCCTTTTCCTTCAAGGCGAAGGAGGCATGGACGCAGCAATAATCGAATTCGATGCCCTGGCCGATGCGGTTGGGGCCGGAGCCGATGATGATGACTTTTTTGCGGTCGGAGGGGCGCGCCTCGCATTCGCCGGGGGCGAAGCCGTTCGATTCATATGTCGAATACATATAAGATGTGTTCGACGGGAATTCGGCGGAGCAGGTGTCGACGCGCTTGTAAACGGGGCGCACATTCGCCTTGTGGCGCTGCTTGGTCACTTCGTCGATTTTTTTGCCGGTCAGGTCGGCGATGCGCGCGTCGGAGAAGCCGAGCTGTTTCGTCTGCATCCAGTCGGAGAAGTTTTTGGGCAGGCCGTTTTTGCGCAAGGTTTCTTCGTGATCGACCAGCCCCTTGATGCGCTCAAGGTACCATGTGTCGTATTTGCAATGCTTATAGATTTCCTCGACGGTGAAGCCGTGGCGGAAGGCCTGCGCAATGATCATCACGCGGTCGGGGCGCGGCTGCGACAATGCCGCCACGATATGCTGTTCGCTGTAGGCGACGCCCGCCGGCACCAGCGCCATTTCCTGCAACCCGTTCAGGCCGGTTTCGAGGGAGCAGAGCGCCTTTTGCAGCGACTCTTCAAACGTGCGGCCCATGGCCATCACTTCGCCGACTGATTTCATGGCGGTGGTGAGGAACGCTTCGGTGCCGCGGAATTTTTCAAAGTTGAAGCGCGGAATTTTGGTGACGACGTAATCGATAGTCGGCTCGAACGATACCGGTGTCGATCCGGTGATGTCGTTCTGCAATTCATCCAGCGTGAAGCCAACGGCGAGTTTCGCCGCGACCTTGGCGATGGGGAAGCCGGTTGCCTTGGACGCGAGCGCTGACGAGCGGCTGACGCGGGGGTTCATTTCGATGACGATCAGGCGGCCGTCTTTCGGGTTCACGGCGAACTGCACGTTCGATCCGCCCGTTTCGATGCCGATGCCGCGCAGCACGGCGATCGATGCGTTGCGCATGACTTGGTATTCTTTATCCGTCAGCGTTAGGGCAGGGGCGACGGTGATGCTGTCGCCGGTATGGATGCCCATCGGGTCGATGTTTTCGATGGAGCAGATGATGATGCAATTGTCCGCCTTGTCGCGAACAACCTCCATCTCGTACTCTTTCCAGCCGAGGATGGATTCCTCGATCAGGATTTGTTTGATGGGCGACGCCTTCAGGCCCTGCTGCACGATCTGTTCGTATTCGTTGCGGTTATACGCTACACCGCCGCCGGTACCGCCGAGAGTGAAGGACGGGCGGATGATGGCGGGCAGGCCGACGTAATCCAGCATATCCATCGCATCGGCGAAGTTCGTAACGGTTTTGCCGCGCGCGCATTCAAGGCCGAGTTTTTCCATCGCTTTCTTGAACAGGTCGCGGTCTTCGGCGACCTCGATCGCTTCTTCCTTTGCGCCGATCAGTTCGATGCCCAGACGCGCGAGCGTGCCGTTTTTGGCAAGTTCGAGCGCGGTGTTGAGCGCGGTCTGCCCGCCCATGGTGGGCAGCAGTGCTTCGGGTTTTTCTTTTTCGAGGATCTTGGCCACGATCTCGGGCGTGATCGGTTCGATATATGTGGCGTCCGCCAGATCGGGGTCGGTCATGATTGTGGCGGGGTTGGAGTTGATCAGGACGACCCGATACCCTTCCTCCCGCAGCGCCTTGCAGGCTTGCGTGCCGGAATAGTCAAACTCGCAAGCCTGACCAATAACGATAGGGCCAGCGCCGATAATGGCGATGGTCTTGATATCCGTGCGCTTGGGCATGAGGATCGCTTCCCTTAAGAAACCTGGGTGGATTTTGCTGACGTTACGGCAGTGCGGGCGCTCGCGTCAAGTGTCATGATCATGCGGAAATTGCAGGGCTTTTCAGCGCTTTTCATCGATGGTGCGGCGTGGGCCTGCGATTGCGGGGCGGAAGGTCAGCGAACTGAGCAGATTCGTGTGGTCGTCTGTCCATAATTTCTCGCCCTCCGGCGCCGCCAGCTCCACCCAGCCGTAGTCGTCGAGCGGCGACAAACTCACGCCCTGCGGCGCCATCGCGAACCAGATGGACGGCGATCCGTGCGGCGCGCTTTCGGGCGGGATGTCGAGGACGAAGCGGGTTTTGAGGTTCAATTCCTCCGCCACGCGCAACAGCGGATTGGCCAGCGTAAAGTAGCGGTTCGAGAGGTTGAACATGACCAGCCCGCCGGGCGCTAGGCGGTCGAGATAGGTCTTCACCGCTTCCAGCGTCAGCAGATGGGCGGGGATGGTGTCGGCCGAAAATGCATCGAGGGCGATCAGGTTGTATTTTTCCGTTTGCTTGGCCAGTTCAAGGCGGCCGTCGCCGATGATGATCTTGGTGGGGCGCTTGCCGTTGCATTGCTTCAGGAAGGTGAATTCCTCCCGCGCCACACGCTCGACCGCGTCGTCAATTTCAAAGAAGGTGAATTCGTTGTCGGGGCGGCTGAAGCAGTTCATCGTGCCGGTGCCAAGGCCGACGACCGCGATGTTTTTCGGGTTATACAGCGCGAAAATATCGCCGACCGGCCCGCCAGCCCAGAAATAGGCGGTCGGAGTTTTTTCAAGCTCAGGGTCGCGGATCTGGATGCCGTGCGTGGTCGTGCCGTGATACATGAAACGCACGATGCGTTCCTTGCCCGCAATTACCTGCGGACGGTCGAAGACCTTGATGACGCCATAAAAGTTTCGCGTGGTGGTCACGATATCGCGCGGGATGACGACCTCCGACACCAGCAGCAGGACAAGCGTGCCGTAAAAGGCGAGGCGCAGGTTCATGCCGATCATGATGGCGAGGGTGAACAGAATAATATCCGCCGTCATCATGTTCCGGTTCAATTGCCCGATGCTGTCGGTAATGGCGAAGCTGCCATTGCTCATGACGAACAGGAAATACATGAAACCGCAGAAACCGGAGAACCACGCGAACATCTTGCCCTGCAAATTCATGGGCTGCGCAAATGCCGGCAGCATGGCGAGCGACAGCGCCATCAGCACCGGATATTCCACAAGACGGTCGAGCAGCACGGGCAGGATAAAAGCGTTCAGGATGCCGCCAAGCGCGCCGCCGATCGACATCATCAAATAATATTCAGTCAGCTGCCGCCCGCCGCCGCCGGGACGTTTCTGCGCCAGCAACATATGGCAGGCGAGTGCCACGACAACGAAGGCAAACAGGTGGCAGAACATCGCATAGACCGAAACGCGGACGTTCAGGTTGTAAACGCAAGTCAACGCCGCTGCGAGTGGCACGACAATCTGGTGAAACCGCGCTATGTCGATAAATTTGAACCACTGGCGGCGGCCAAAGGCGATGACAAAGGTCAGCAGGTATAGTGCCAATGGCAAAATCCAGATCATCGGTGCGGAAAACACATCGGTCGTGATATGCGTCGTGACCGCCAGCAACAGGGCGGAGGGGAAGAAGGACAGCAATATCCATTCGATACGCTGGCGCGTTGTTGCTGCCGTGCCGTCATGCGAGGTATTTATTTTGTCATCCTTTCCCTTCGCCAGCGCAAGGCACAGCGCGCCCGCCGCCATCAGCACGCCAAAGGCGATAAACCAGTTCTGCGCCTGCGCCGCCAAGCCCCATTGCGATTCAATGACGAGGGGGTAGAGGAACAAGCCCGTAAAACTGCCAAGGTTGCTGGCCGCATAAAGGAAATACGGATCGCTGGCAGATGGATGCCCCGTGGTGGTGAACAGGCGTTGCAGCGTCGATGATGTCGCAGATACCGCGATAAACGGCACGGCAACCGCGACGGTCAGCAGGCGAAAGATATCGACCGGGCCGGGGGCGGCGGTATCCATCGCGATCTGCACGGGCAGGAAAAAACAACCCGCCGCCATCAGGCCGAGGTAGATCAGCCCGTGCAGGCGCGGGCTGAAGCGCGATAATGTATGGGCGAGGAAATACCCCGCCAGCAGCATCACCTGAAAAAACGCCATTGTGACGATCCAGCCCGCGGGCGTGCCGCCGACCAGCGGCAGCAGCATCTTGCCGATCATGGGCTGCAGCGCGAACATGATGGCGGCTGACAGGAACAGCGTTGCCGCATAGACGCCAAGGCTGAAGCGTTGCGGCAACGTCGTCATTATTTCGCCTCCGCACGCGCAGGCACATCGAGCGACAATGTGCCGAGCAGGCTGGTGTATTCATCCGTCCAGGGGCGGATATCGTCTTTCGGCTTCACCACATGCCAGCCGCGCGACGACAGGGTTTTGCTATCGCTGTTCTTGCTGACCATCAGCCACAGGCTGGGTGAGCCATAGGCGGGGCGCTTGCCCTTGGTGTCGGCCTTCATTTCGGTTTTAAGGCCGATGGTGGCGGCGGTCGTCGCAATCGTATCCCATAGCGCGAAATAGCGGTTTGACACGTTGATCGCGATCACGCCACCGGGGGCGAGACTGTCGATATAAAGCTGCAATGCTTCCTTCGTCAGCAAGTGCGTGGGAATGGAATCCGAGGTAAATGCGTCCATGAACAGCAAATCGAATTTTTCCGACATTTTGGCAAGTTCGAGGCGGCCATCGCCGACCTTGATAACGGGCGGCGTTTTCGATTTGCAGGCGCTGAGGAAGGTGAAGTTGTCCTCCGCCACCTGAACGACAGCGGGGTCGATCTCAAAAAACGTGAATTCGCGGTACGGTTCGTTATAGCAGTTCATCGTGCCGATGCCGAGGCCGAGAACCGCGACTTTTTTCGGCTTGAAGAACGCGAACACATCGCCGACCGGACCCTTGCGCGTGAAATACGCGGTGGGGGTCATGGCGAGTTCCTTATTGCTTTGCACCTGAATGCCGTGGGTGGTGGAACCATGGCGCATCGAACGCACGATTTCGGTCTTGCCTTCAATCGGCTGCGGCTTGTCATACAGGCGCACGGTGCCATAGAAGTTACGGATGCTGAGCAGTTCGGTGCGGTCGGCGATCACATATTGCGCGATCATGAAAACCACCAGCGTGCCAAGCGTCAGCACGGCGGGGGTGAGTTTCTTCAGGAAGAAAATCACGCCGATGGCGAGGATCAGGAACACCGCCTGTAACGCCATTTTGCGACCCTCGACGATATCGACGCCGATATCGGGGCTGGGCACGTTGACGAGGAGGATGGAGAGCAGCAGCAGACCCGCGATCAGCATGCCAGTTACGGACTTCGCCTTGTATTCCTTGTGGATCATAAACGATGCCAGCAGCGTCAGCGGGAATTCGATCAGGCGGTTAAATACGACGGGAAAGATAAAGGCGTTCAACACGCCGCCAAGCGCGCCACCAACCGACATCATGAGGTAGAACGACGTCAACTGGCGTCCGTCATCCAGCGGGCGCAGGCTGGCAAGACGCGAATGGCAGGCAAGCGCGACGAGCGTAAAGACGGCAAGATAAAACGCAACGCCCGGCCAGCTGAACAGCCATGTGGAACCCAGCAGCGAAATGACGATGACGGCAAGGCAGGCGATGTAAGGCTGGATCGCCTCCATCACGCGCAGCGACACAATCGGCTTGCTGCTGAAGGCGATGACGAAGGTGAGCAGGTACAAGGCCAGCGGCAAAATCCAGACCAGCGGTGCGGAAATGACGTCGGAAGTGATATAGGTGGTCACGCCCATCAGCAGGCAGGACGGGATAAAAGCGAGGGCGAGCCATTCCAGTTGGCGTTTGCCAGTCGCGGCGCGACCTTTTTCATTTGTCTTGGCCGCTTTTTTCTCCGGCCCGCGCGCGAACCAGACGCAAGTTCCGGCCAGCAGGATTAGCAGCGCATAGCCGCCCGTGAAATACTGCGCCTGCTGCGCGAGCGTCAATTGCGGCTCGACCAGCAGCGGATAGAGCAACAATCCCGCGAAACTGCCGAGGTTGCTGGCGGCATAAAGGAAGTAGGGGTCACCCGATGATCCATGGCGCGTATTCATGAAAAGGCGCTGCAGTGTCGAAGACGTGGCCGACAGCGCGATAAACGGAACGGCGAGTGCCTGCGTCAGCAGCAGGAAGATGCGGCCTGCCTCGGGGATCGAACCGGAGCCGACGGTATGGTCGAGCGCAACGGGCAGGAACACGAGGCCTGCCAGCAATGCAGCGACATAGGCAACCCCGTGTTTCTGCGACGGGAATTTGGACAGGGTGTGGGCGATCAGGTATCCGGCCAGCAACATGACCTGAAAGAAGGCCATCGCGACAATCCATCCGGCGGGGGTGCCGCCGACCAGCGGCAGCAGCATCTTGCCCGCCATCGGCTGGACAGAGAACATGAGCGAGGCGGACAGGAACAGGGTGAAGCTGAAAACAGCCAGCGTCACCACCGTGGAGTTCGCGTCTTTTTTAGCCATTTAAAACCTCATGATCCCGATGATATTTGAATAATTGTCCGTCCATGCACGCTCGCCGTTTTGCAGCGGCGGCACCCATTCCTGTTCGCGGAAAGCCGTCATATCCGCGCCTTCGCGCGCCATCAGCAGCCAGTCGCTGGGAAAAAACAGGGGCGGGTCGATGAAACCGTAATGCTTGTAACGCGCCTGAAGGCCTGCGGCCTTTGCGCCCGCCGCCAGCGTTGGCGCGAGGCTGACGTAATTATTTGATATGTTGAATGCCAGCATGCCGTTATCGGTGAGCAGCGTTTTGTATAGTTCAATGGCCTCGACCGAAATCAGATGAACCGGCACCATGTCGGATGAAAAGGCATCGAGAATAATCAGGTCGAATTTCTCGCCCGCCAGTTTGGCGATTTCAAGGCGGCCGTCGCCGGTGAAGATGCGGTGCGGTGTTTTGCCGGGGCAGGAACTTAAGTAAGTGAAGTTATCGCGCGCGATTTTTACGACGGCGGGATCGATTTCGAAAAATGTGAAGGAGCGGTCGGGCGCGTGATGGCAGGCGAGCGTGCCCGCGCCAAGCCCCATCACGGCGACATTCTTCGGCGCGAAGGTGTGAAAAATATCGCCCACCGGCCCGCCATGGGAAAAATAGGCGGTCGGAATATCGGCCATATCGGGGTCGAGCGATTGCAGCCCGTGCAGCGTGGTGCCGTGTCCGAAATAGCGGATATGGTATTTTTCATTATCCATCGTGAAGTTACGTTCATACACGCGGACAAGGCCGTAGAAATTCCGCTGGTACATGCCGCCTTCGCCGTCGCGTGGCATGGTATACGGCATTGTCATCAACAGCAGGCATCCCGCGAGCGCGAAACGGGGATTGCGCAGCGCGCCTACAAATATCACCACCAGAAACACTTCAAGAAAGTCTAGGGCGCCCGTCGCATAATGATGCATATATGCCCATGCCAGCAGGCCTGCGCCGCCCATGCTGACGGTAATCAGGTCGCGACGGGCAAGTTTTTCCCGCAAGGAATTGTGGAACAACAGCGACACCACCAGCACGAGCGGATATTCCAGCAACCGGTCGAAAATGACCGGCGCGATAAAGGCGTTCAGCATCCCGCCGAACGCGCCGCCCAGCGCAATCATCAGGTAATAATCAGTCAGCCGCCGCCCGTCATCCAGCGGGCGCAGCGCGGCGAGTTTCAGGTGGAACGCCAGCGCGACCACGCCGAAGCTTCCAAGTTGCAGCAACATGACAATCCACGGCGCATCCAGCGAGACGGTGGCAATGAACATCAGTCCGAAGGAAAGGCAGACCGCCATCGGGTGCAATTTTTCAATCCGTTGCTGCCACGCGGCAGATGGTTTGCCGAAGGCCAGCACGAAGGTAAGCAGGTAAATGCCCAGCGGCAGCACCCAGAGCAGCGGGACGGCGATGATCGCGGTCGTGATCTGCGTCGTCACGCCCATCATCAGGCTGGAGGGGATGAAGGCGAATAAAATCCAGCGCCAGCGCAAACCGGCGGCCAGCGGCGCGGATTTCGCGTAAACCGTGGCAGGCATCGATTTCGCGCGGCCAATGCAAATGGCGGTAAGGGCGATCAGCGCGACATATCCGCCGAGCCACAATTGCGCCTGTTCGGGGATCGTCAGCAGTTTTTCCGCGGCGAGCGGATACAGCAGTAGGCCGGAAAAACTGCCGAGGTTACTGGCGGCATAGAGGAAATACGGATCGCCCGCCGCGCTATGGCCCGATGCGGTGAAAAGACGCTGCAAGGTCGATGACGCCATCGCAAGCGCAACGAACGGAATGCCGACGCTGACCGCCAGCAGCTTCACAACCATCCACGCATCCGCCGCACCTTCCGGCTGCGACAAATGAACGGGAAGGAACAAACAACCAAAGACAAGTGCCGCGACAAAGGCGATGCCGTGCTTACGCGGGGTGAGGCGGGAACAAAGATTGGCAAGCGCGTAACCGGCCAGCAGCGCCAGCTGGAAAAACGCCATTGCGACGATCCAGCCGGACGGTGTGCCGCCCACAAGTGGCAGCAGCATCTTGCCCGTCATGGGCTGCAGCATGAACATTGCGGCGGCGGATACGAAAAGCGCCGCGCAGAACAAGGCGGAGGTATGGATTTGCTGCCAGGCGAATGGGGGCCGCAGGGCGGCGTCGGCCGTCATGCGGATTTCTTGATGCCCTTGCCGTCCTGCATCGGCTGGCTCTGGCCCTTGATCAGCGTCACGAAGTTGTCGAACAGGTAATCGCTGTCCTGCGGGCCGGGCGATGCCTCGGGGTGGTACTGGACGGAGAACGCGGGCTTGTCATGCACGCGCAGGCCTTCGTTCGATCCGTCGAACAGGCTGATATGCGTGACGCTGACATTGCTCGGCAGCGTTGCGGGCATCACGTGGAAACCGTGGTTCTGGCTGGTGATTTCCACCTTGCCGGTTTCGAGGTTTTTTACGGGATGGTTCGCGCCGCGGTGGCCGAAGGCAAATTTCTCCGTCTTGCCGCCCAATGCAATGGCGAGCATCTGGTGGCCGAGGCAGATACCGAAGATCGGCTTTTCCGCCTGCAGAATTTTCTCGATCACTGGAACAGCGTAAACGCCGGTCGCCGCAGGGTCGCCGGGGCCGTTTGACAGGAACACGCCGTCTGGGCGCAAGGCCAGAATATCTTCGGCGGAGGTGTCGCAAGGCACGACGGTCAGGCGCATGCCGCGCTCGCACAAGCGGCGCAGGATGTTGCGCTTCACGCCGTAATCGACGACGACGACATGGTAATAAACATCGGCGGGGGTCTGGAATTTTGCGGCCTTCGCGTCCCAGCCGCCTTCAGTCCAGGCATAGATGTTTTTCGTGCTGACGGTCTTGGCGATATCGAGGCCGTTCATGTCGGGCAGGGCGCGTACCTGCTGCTTCAGGTCGTCAATGCTGATTTTGTCTTCCCCGAAGAAATGAATGATGCCGTTCTGCGACCCATGTTCGCGCAAGTGGTGGGTCAGCGCGCGGGTATCGATGCCGCAGATGCCGGTCAGTTTGTTTTCGATCAGCCAGTCGTTGAAATGCGTTTCCGCGCGGTAGCTGGCGGGGCCGGTGATGTCGGCGCGCAGAATGACGCCATTGGCGAACGGCGCGTCTGCTTCCTGATCGTCTTCGTTGGTGCCGACGTTGCCGATATGGGGGAAGGTAAAGGTGATGATCTGGCCCGCATAGGACGGGTCGGTCATGATTTCCTGATAACCGGTCATCGAGGTGTTGAAGCAAACCTCCCCGCCCGTGGTACCCGCAGCGCCGATGCCCTTGCCCCAGAAAACATTGCCGTCCGCTAGCACAAGAACCGCGGTTGCGTGAGGGGGCACCTGGGGTGAAAACATGATTTTCCCTGACTTATTGGCGTGTTGTAATATTATATTGCTTGGAATAGCATACATGCCAGATCGATGCCATTAAAAAGCAGGTAAAAACAATGCTCAGGAACGAGTTTTCGGAACGGCTCAAGCAGGCGCAGTTTGCCCGGGACGAGCTGACAGTTGGAACATTACGTCTAATCATCGCCGCGATGAAAGACCGCGATATTGCAGCCAGATCCAAGGGCAACTGGGACGGCATCAAGGATGACGAAATCCTCGCCATGATGGCGTCGATGATCAAGCAGCGCCATGAGTCGATCAAGATGTATGAACTTGGCAAGCGCCAAGACCTCGCCGACCGCGAGACGAGCGAAATCCGCATCATCGAAGGTTTTATGCCCAAGCAGCTGACCGAAGACGAAGTCAAGAAAATGATTGAAGGGTTGCTGAAAGACATGGGCGCATCCGGCCTGAAAGACATGGGCCGCGTGATGGCAGAGATGAAAACCAAATACGCAGGCCAGCTGGACTTTTCCAAGGCCAGCGGCTGGGTCAAGGAGAAGCTGACGGGATGAGCGCGGAACCGCAACCACAACCTAGCCATGTCGGCAGCGTTCAGGGACGCTACGGCAAGGTGTCGTTCTTCAACACCGACCGCTATATCGGCCAGTCTTTCCAGCACTACGGCGAATACAATTCCGAAGAAACGGAATACGTCGTCGGCCTTGCGCGTAAAATGGGCAAGGACAAGATCGTGCTGGATATCGGCGCGAATATCGGCGCGATTTCGCAGGCGTTGGAACATAACGGTTTCACGGTCGAGGCGTTTGAGCCGCAGCCGGAGGTATTCGGCCTGCTGCAACAGAACATCAAGGGAAAATGCCACAACATCGCGCTCGCCAGCCGCGCGGGCATGACCGTCATGCCGAAAATCCGTTATGACGAAGTGAACAATTTCGGCGGTTTTTCCATCGGCACGACCAGCAAATCAAACGGGTCGATCGATGTGAAGGTGCAGACGCTGGACAGCTTTAACTACCAGAATGTCGGCCTCATCAAGATCGACGTCGAGGGGTTCGAGGAAGAGGTTTTGCGCGGCGCGGTCGACACGATCAAGCGTTGCAGCCCCATCCTGTATCTTGAGGACGACAGGGACGACAAGAGCGTCAGCCTGCATAAATTCCTGACCCAGATCGGGTATATGTGGCACCTGCATTACCCGCCGCTCTACAGCCCGAAAAACTTCTTCGGCAAGCAGGAGAACATCTGGGGCAAGGATTTCGTGAGCAAGAACATTGTTTGCGTAAAAAGCCCTTTATAATCAGCCGGTTAATATTTAACATAACAATTGACATTCCTGCGCCGCCGCCGTAAATTATCCCATGATTTACAGCAGGGATCGCCATGACACTTCCCGACGCCTTTAACACCGATACGCCTGCAGGCCAGTTGCGCCTCGCCGTGCGCGTGGAAGGCACGGAACGGCTGGAGGCGCTGCTCGCCCTGAAACCCGACCGCGCGATGATGACGAAGCCGATGCAGGATGCCGTGGCGTCCGGACGCGCCGATCTGGCCGAACTGTTTCTCAAGGCTGGTGCGAACCCCGATGCGACGCGCAACGCAAAAGGCAGTTTGCTGTTGCAGGCGGTTGTCGCGCGGGATGAAAAAATGGTGGCGGTGCTGCTGGCGGGCGGGGCGAACCCGAACAAGCGCGATGTAACGCAGATCACCCCCTTGCGCGCTGCGATGTCGGCGCAGAACCTGACACTGGTAAAAATGCTGCTGGCTGCCGGGGCCGATCCCTATGCCCTGAGCCTGACGCGCGACGGCAAACGCACGGATCAGGACCGCGATTTCGCGCAGATGCAGACCCCGGAAATCGCAGGCGCGGTGGAGACCGAGGCAGAGCGTTTCGCGATTAATAAATTCGCGCTGGCCGGTGATTACGACGCGCTTGAGGAGTTGCTGAAGCGCGGCCTGCCACCCGACAGCCACGATCATAGCGGATCAACCGCGCTGATTAACGCCGTGACATCGGGCAGCCCGAAAATCGTCAAGCTGCTGTTGTCCTGCAAGGCCAACCCAAACCTCGCCAGCCGTGACGGCACCGAGTTGCCGCTGCATGAGGCGTTAAAGAAGCGTGACCTGCGCAGCGTCATCGCCCTCGCGCAGGCGGGCGCGCGTTCCGATGTGCCGGATGCGTCGGGAAAAACCGCGCTGCAACTGGCCGAAGAAACCAAAAGCTATGACCTGCTGGAACCCGTGCGCAAGCAAAGGGCGCGGGAAGTGAACGAATTTGTCAGCAGCATGACCCATACGACGCGCACCGTTTCTGCACCCAATGTAGCAACCTTCCGCAAGAAGGGTGCAACGCGATGATACGCAAGCCCGCCAAGACGTTCAACACCGTCGCACCCGCAACCCTGCACAGCGCAGTCGCCAGCAACGACATGAAGGCAGTCGAGCGGTTCTTGTTGAAACTAACCCAGGTCAACCGGCGGGACGCTTTGGGCCGCACGCCGCTGATGATCGCGGCGCGTCACGGGCTTCCCGGCATGACGCAATTCCTGCTGACGAACGGCGCTGATGTGCATGCAGTGGACAACGAAGGCCTGACGGCCCTGAACCACGTTTTCCCGCCCGAGAAATTTGCGCAAGCGCGCACCACCGAACCGTTCGTTGTGGGGATACTTCTGGGGCATGGCGCGGATGCATCGGCGATCCTGCGCGGGCCTGAAAATATCGCGCGTCCGGAAAATATTGCGCTCGTCGTCGGCGAAATTATCACACGCGGCATGACATCGACCCTGCGCGGCATGATCGACAAGGGGCTTGATGTGACCCTGAACGACAAGGGCGATGCGCCGTTTCTGGTCGCGGCGACGGATACCGGCAACGAGGCAATGGTCGCGCTGTTGCTCGCCAGCGGCGGGCGCATCAATGCTGCCGGCGCGTCTGGACGCACGGCGTTGTGGGCGGCAATCGCCAGCGAAGACGTCGATCTGGTCAACATGGTGCTGGATGCTGGCGCGGATACGCGCGCGACAGCGTGGAAACAGGTTTCGGGCAAGCAAATGTCTGATCTGGAATACTCGCGCATGAGCACGCCGGAGATTTCGGCAGCCGTCAGCGCGGCCGCCCGCAAGTTCGAGGTCAACCAGGCCGCCTTTACCGGCGATGCCGCCAAGCTGGAAGAATTGCTCAAAGACCGCGTGCCGATGGAAACGGTCGATATGCATGGTTATACACCGCTGCAGCACGCGATCCGTGAATCCCATCTGGATGCCGTCAAGGTTCTGATAAAATACGGCGCGTTGCTGAACAATCCCGGCGTCGGCGAACTTCCCCTCCACGCCGCCATCCGCAAGGGCGAAGCGGAGGTTGTACGCGCGTTGCTGGAGGCTGGCGCCAGCGCGATTTTGAAATCCTATAGCGGCAAGGACGCGCTGGATATCGCGCAGAAGATAAAGAAAAAAACGATGCTTCATCTCGTTGAACCCTATTACGCCCATGAAAAGGGCGTGGCCGTGAAACAGGCCATCGGGCTGAACGGCAGCGTCGCCGCACCCCAGACCGCACGTTTCCGGAAAGCACCGACGCCATGACGACCCCCATCAACATATCGCCGCAGGCTGCGGCGACGTTCATGAAGAATTCGATACGCAACGGAAATATTGAGGCTCTGGGTACGTTGCTGTTTATCGATAAATTGAGCCCGAATGCCGCCGTCAATGGCAGCCCCATGCTGCACGAGGCAGCGAAGATTGAAAACGACCGCGCGATTTCCATGCTGCTGCAGGCAGGCGCAGAAGTGAACGGGGTGGACGGGCATGGGCATTCCCCGCTGCGCATCGCGATCAAATCCGGCAACGGCGTGTCGGTCAAAAAACTGTTGGCCGCAGGCGCAGACCCCATGGCCTCCGCGCGCGAGGATGACGGCACCGAGCCGACCGACGAAGCGATTGCCTACCGCTACGGCAGCGATGTCGCCCATGCTGTCGCCATGGCTGTCGATCGTTACCGCATTAATGATTATGTACTGAAGGGAAAATCAGAGGAGCTGGAAAGCTACCTTAAAAAAGGCGTCGAGCCGGATACCTTCGACCGCTTCGGCAAAACCGCGCTGATGGAGGCGGTGGAGAAGGGCGCAGCAGGCGATACCGAGGTTTTGCTGAAACACAAAGCCGACCCGAATATCGCGACTTCGGCGGGCGAAACCGCGATGCACATAGCCGCCGCAGGCCGCGACGATACGCTGATTGAAAAGCTGTACAGGGCGGGCGGCAAGATGAACGTCAAGACCGCCGAAGGGTTAACACCGCTTCAAATCGCCGAACGCCACGGCAACCGCCCCGTCATGAACGCGATCCGCAAACACCTGCTGCAGGAAGAACTGGCACTGGCAACAGCCGCCACGCGCACGAGCAAGCCTGTCGCCGCGCCAAAGACCGCAAGGTTCGGGCGTAAGCCTTAAACCGCCGGGCCTTTTTTAAACGGGTTGCCGGCATCCAGCGGGCCGGGTTTTTTGGGTTCCGGTGCGGGGGCGGGTTCGTTGGACATGATGCTGACTATGGCCTTGAAGATTTCCTTGCCGCTCTTGATCTGGGTGTCGTCGAGTTTCGACAGCGCTTCGTACAAGGGGGCCAGTTCCGTCAGGCTCTTGGCATTGAATTCCGCACTCAGGGAATCTTTGCCGGATTCAATCGCGTCTTTATGTTTCGCGAGGCGTGCGGCGGCCTTCACCAGCCATTCGTCCCAATAATCGACAAGTGCCTGTGCGTTATCCACGCCGATGGTGTTGCCGGAGGCTGCGAAGCCGTCGCGCTTGGTCGTCCAGCGATCGAACCAGTTCACGCCCATTTCGAAATCATCGGCGATATCCATCTCGCGTTCCCACAATTTCATGAACTTGGCGTTGGCGGGATCGTTGAATTTATCGGACAGGGCGTTATCGGCCATGATGCTGGACTCCATTATGAATTTCTGAAAACGGGGTAACCATAACGTTTTTTGGAGTGGCCGCAAGCCTGAATCTTGTTGCGGGGCTTGGCAATCCTATCTAAAACTCTCGTTATGTCGCTCCCGAAGGCCTTTGTTGAAGAACTGCGCGCCCGCGTCCAGCTGTCCGATATTGTCGGCAAGCGGACGAAGCTGACGCGCGCCGGTCGGGAATTCAAGGGCTGTTGCCCTTTTCATAAGGAAAAGACACCGTCCTTTACCGTTAACGACGCGAAGGGGTTTTACCACTGCTTCGGCTGCGGCGCGCACGGGGACAGCATCGGCTTCCTGATGAACCACGACAACCTGCAATTCATGGAGGCGGTGGAGCAGCTCGCCTCGCTCGCCGGCATGCCCGTCCCGAAGCCGACGAAAGAGGAAGAACAGAAGTTTAAAAAGCAGATGTCGCTGTACGATCTGATGGACAGCGCATCCAAATTTTACGAAGCCCAGATCCACGATGTAAAGAACAAGAAAATCCTGCAATATCTTATACAACGCGGGCTTACTGTAGATACGATCAGAAGTTTCCGCCTCGGTTTCTCGACCGATGACGCCGGCTTAAAGCAGCACCTTGAGAAAGCGGGCTACAAGATTGAAGAAATGATGGAAGCAGGGCTGTTCCGCGAGTCCGAACGCAAGAAGGGCGACATCTATCCGTTCTTCCGCTCGCGCGTCATGTTTCCGGTGCTGGATTTGCAGGGCAGGGTGGTCGCGTTCGGCGGTCGCGTAATGCCCGAAAGCCATGGCGGGCCTCCCGATAAATCGGCTCCCAAATACGTCAACTCGCCTGAGACGGCAATCTTCCACAAGGGCCGCAACCTCTACGGCCTGTCCCGTGCGCGCAAGGTGATCGGGGACGGCGAAACCGTGATTGTTGTCGAAGGCTATATGGACGTCATTGCGCTGGTGCAGGCGGGTTTCCGTGCCGCCGTTGCGCCCTTGGGAACCGCACTTACGGAAAGTCAGATCGAGGAATTGTGGAAGGTGATGCCGGAAGGCAAGCGCAATCCGGTGCTTTGCTTCGACGGCGACACTGCAGGCCAGCGTGCGGCTGGACGGTCGCTGGAACGTGTTCTGCCTATCTTGAAGCCCGATTATTCTGTGAAATTTGCATTCCTGCCGCCCGAACACGACCCCGACAGCCTGATCAAGGACGAGGGCGTTCAGGCGATGCAAAAGGTCCTCGACCAGTCGATCGGCCTCTTCGACATGATGTGGCTGGAGGAGTCAAAAGACCGCAATTTCTCGCAGCCGGAGGGCAAGGCCGGTTTCCGCTCTGCGCTGGAAAAACGCGCCCGCCAGATATCGGATATGTCTGTGCAGGAGTTCTTTATTCATGAAATAGGTCAAAAGGTTAGCGAAGTTTTCTTTAATAAAGGTTCACGCGAACAACAGGCCCGTCCGCAAATGCAGACCGGCTTTTTCAAGGGCAAAAAACTTCCCCCCGGCGCACATACGCCGTACCGTCCGCTGAACGTGAAAGCGAAGCCCGTCCGCACTTCGAAACTGCTCCGGGAAAAGGCGCTGCTGGCCTGCATCATCAACTATCCGGAGCTGTTCGAAGAGTTCGGGGAGCAGCTTGGCATGGTCAATATTCCCCATGAAGGCTACGACCAGTTGCGGCAGGTCGTAACGGCCTTTTTGGCCGGTTGGCACGAGGCGCAAGAAAATACGGGGATATACCTTGACTATCAGGCAGTTAAGAAACATCTTAATGAACTGGGTCACGGCGAGATTCTCGATGCGTTATTCGATAGTTCCCTGTATGTATATGCAGGTTTTGCCAAACCCGGACAGCCTGTCGAGATAGTGCGGCAGGGCTGGATTGAGGCGTACACGCGCGGTCAAGACAAGGACCGCTTCAAAGAGGCGTAATACCGAATGGTTGCAAAAGCAAACGAAGATCAGGAAACCGAAGGCGCGGAAGAAGCGGACGACAGTGTAGCCCAGGGCGCGCTGGCGAAAGCGGTCAAGAAAATCGTCGCCAAGGGCAAGGAGCGCGGCTACGTCACCTATGACGAAGTAAACAAGCTGCTGCCGCCCGGCGAATACACGTCCGACCAGATCGATGAAACGATGTCGATGCTGTCCGATATCGGCATCAACCTTGTCGAAGAAGAACCCGACGGCGAGGAAGCGGAAGCAAAACCCGCAACCGAAGACGGCGAAGAAGCTGCAGGCAACCTGGCCGAAACCGACCTCGGCCGCACCGACGACCCCGTGCGCATGTACTTGCGCGAAATGGGCTCGGTCGAACTGCTGTCCCGCGAAGGCGAGATTGCGATTGCAAAACGCATCGAAGCCGGCCGCGACATGATGATCGGCGGCATCTGCGAAAGCCCGCTCACCATTCAAGCGATCATGACGTGGCACAAGGCGCTGGAAAACGGCGAGATGCTGCTGCGCGACATCATCGACCTTGAAGCCACCTATACCGAAGGCGATCCTCCCCCTGAATCTGCTGCCCCCCATGCGGGCAACAACGAAGAGGGCGGCATCAGCGCGAAGGCAAAGGCCATTCAGGCCGCCGTCGCCGAGAAGCTCGAGAAAAAAGAAAAAGAGCGCCTGAAGGAAGAAGAAGCACGCAAAAAAGCGAAGGCGAAGAAAGCCGCCGCCGCCGGTGAAGACGATATCATCATCGACGACGAAGAGCCGAAACCGGTTTACGACGAAGCCGAAGACGAAAGCAGCCTGTCGCTGGCCGCCATGGAAGAAGAATTGAAGCCCCAGATCATCGAGAAGTTCAAGATGATCACCAAGGCGCACAAGAAACTCGCCAAGGTGCTGGAAGACCGCCGCGAAGCGCTCGAAAAGACCAAGGAAATTCCGAAACGCCTGAACGAGAGCTATCGCCGTTGCAAGGCGGAGCTGGTCGAACTGATGCAGTCCGTCCGCCTGAACGTCTATCGCTCCGAACAGCTGATCGAGCAGCTTTACAACATGAACCGCAAGACGCTCGGCCTCGAAGGCCAGATCATGCGCCATGCTGTCGCTTGCGGCGTGGGCCGTGAAGACTTCCTTGAAAAATGGTCCGGCAACGAAAACAACCCGCGCTGGTTCATTGGCGCGGCGAAGCTGCCCGGCAAAGGCTGGAAGAAATTCGGCGAAAAGCACAAAGACGATGTGAAGAACCTGCGCGACGATATCGAAAAAATCGCGCTGTCATCCGGCCTGCCCCTGCTGGAATTCAAGCGCATCGTCCATACGATCCAGAAGGGCGAGCGCGAAGCCGGCAAAGCGAAGAAGGAAATGGTCGAGGCCAACCTGCGCCTCGTGATTTCCATCGCGAAAAAATACACCAACCGCGGCCTGCAATTCCTCGACCTGATCCAGGAAGGCAACATCGGCCTGATGAAGGCGGTTGATAAATTCGAATACCGCCGCGGCTATAAATTCTCGACCTATGCGACATGGTGGATCCGTCAGGCGATCACGCGCTCGATCGCCGACCAGGCCCGCACCATCCGTATTCCCGTGCATATGATCGAAACGATCAACAAACTGGTGCGCACCAGCCGCCAGATGATGCACGAAATCGGCCGCGAACCGACGCCCGAAGAACTTGCCGAACGCCTCGGCATGCCTTTGGACAAAGTCCGCAAGGTGATGAAAATCTCGAAAGAGCCCGTCTCGCTCGAAACCCCTGTGGGTGACGAAGAAGACAGCCAGCTCGGTGACTTCATCGAGGACAAGAACGTGATCCTGCCCGTGGAGGCCGCCATCCACGCCAACCTGCGCGAAACGACCACGCGCGTGCTGGCGACGCTGACCCCGCGCGAGGAACGTGTCCTGCGTATGCGTTTCGGCATCGGCATGAACACCGACCACACTTTGGAAGAAGTGGGCCAGCAGTTCTCCGTCACGCGCGAGCGTATCCGCCAGATCGAGGCGAAGGCGCTCCGCAAGCTGAAACACCCCAGCCGCTCACGCCAGCTCAGAAGCTTCCTCGACACCTAGTCGGGGGTTGCTGCCATGAAGCAGTCGTTTGCAGAAGCATGGCGCGATTACCGGGCCTTGCTTCTGTTCGGCTTTGCTTATGTCATTATCTGCTGCGCGCAAATCCTGCATTTTGGCCTTTCCCTGTCCGGCATGTTCGGCTGGATATGGCTGGCCATCCGCCATGTGTTGGGCCTGTCGGTCCTGTTTCTTGCGCTGGTCATGATCGGCGGATTTTTTCGCGAAGTCTGGCGGTCGCCCGCAAACGAAATCCCCGCGTACAAAAATTGGTTAAAGCAGTATTTCAACGGGCCGATGTTTGCGGGCGCCTGCCTTGGCTTCCTTGCCTGTTTTGAATCGCTGTTCTTCATCATGCAAAAGGCGACCATCCGCTTCGCCAATCCCTATAGCTGGGACCCGTTCTTTGCGGATATCGACAAGGCGCTGCACTTCGGGCGGCATCCGTATGAATGGCTGCAAATGGCGTTCGGCGATCGCGGGCTCGACACCGTCTTGCAGCTTTTCTATGTCGGCTGGTTTTTCTTTATGTATGTGGCGCTGGGTTATGCGCTGTTTTGCGAACGCGACCGTGCGCGGCGTTTGCGCTTCGTTTCCTGCTATGTCGTCGGCTGGTGCCTGCTGGGCGGATTTGTGGCGACGTATTTTTCGTCGGCAGGCCCGATCTTTTATCACGACCTGTATCCGCAGTTGACGGATATCTATAAACCGCTGTCCGATTATTTTACGCGTCATCGCGACGAAGTCGGCGGGTTTTATTTCCTCTACGATAACCTACTGCTCTGGTATCGGCACAAGGCGCAGCTGGTACCGAACGCACCCTCGGCAATGCCGAGCCTGCATGCTGCAACCAGTACGCTGATTGTACTATATGCCTGGGGCATCAACCGCGCGGTATTCGGCGTTGCGCTGTTTTGCGGTATCGGCATCGTCATCAGTTCCATCTATTTCGGTTTCCATTACGCGGTCGACAGTTATTTCTCCATCGCCGCCATGTCGCTGATGTGGTTGCTGGCGGGAAAATACGCCAAGCGCAAGGTAACGGCATGAACGCTGTGTGGCAGAATGCGCTACGCTATCACCGCCCGCTGCTGGCCGCCGCTGCGGTTTACTGCGAGGTCGTGTTAGCAGAGGCCGCATATGCAGGCGCACAGGCGGCTGATTTTGTTACGCTACTGCGATATATCGTCATGTCATTTACCGCCATCGGTATTTTTGTCGCTGGGATGTATGCGGGGGCAGGGGTGGCATTCCTGCTGACCGCGCCAAAGGGTACTGCCTTGCAACGGCTTGATGTCGCGACAAGGAAATATCTGGGCGGCGAGAAGTTTGCGTCCATGTGCCTCGGCTTCGTCGTTCTTGCGACGGGGAATTTCTTCCTTCTGTCTAAATCGCTGATCGCATCCGTCAACCCGCTGAGGCGGATGGGATGGGATCTTGATTTCGCGGCTTGGGACAAATGGCTGCATTTCGGCAGCTATCCGCATCAATATATTATCCCGCTGGTCAACCGGTTGAACCTCGGCCTGTTCCTCGACCGCACCTATTATGGCTGGCTGGTGGTGACGACCCTTGTCGCATGGTATTGCATTTTCGCCGATACGCGTCTGCACCGCCGGTTACGTTTCCTGTGGGTCTATTTCCTGTCATGGGCTTTGCTCGGCACGCTGGCGGCGACGGTGTTCAGCTCGGCCGGGCCTGTGTTCTACGCGACATTTTTAAAGGATGCTGGAAACCCGTACGAATTTATCACCGTGAACATGCGCGGCCTGCACCAGCAATCTGCGCTATTCGCCGATACCGCGCGGCGACTGCTGCTGCGCTGGCATGAAAATTCCACGCTGTTCGACCCGAATGCGATCGCTGCGATGCCGAGCATGCATATTGCGCTGTGCTGGCTGTTCGTCCTGTATGCCCGCGAATTCGGAAAAATCCAGTTTCTGGCGGCGCTTGCCTTTTGCGCGGTCATTTTCACGGGCGCCGTCTATTTCGGGTTTCATTACGCGATTGACGGCTATGTTTCCATCATCGCTGTCAGCCTGCTATGGTGGGGTATGGGCAAGTATCTCGACCGCCATTACCCCCGCCAGCTTGAATTGAGGGCGTCACAATGACCGCGACGCCGTGGAAAGACGCGTTCCGCGATCACCGTGCCGCCTTGGCAGTGTCTGCCATCTATGCTGTCGCTGTTCTGTCTGAAGCGGTTTACTGCAAGGTGCCGCCGTCCAATCTGATGCATATCTTCGGCTATATTTTTATGTCGGTGATGATTGCCATCACTTTTGCTGCTGGCATGTATATTTTTGCTTTCCTGCAATTCTTCATCGGCGGCGACAGCGCAAGCGGATTTTTCCGCCGCTGGAAAACGGCATCGGGGCAGCTCGATATCGTCACGCGTTCCTATTTGGAAGGCAAACGCTGGGCCTATGCCTGCATCGCGTTCCTGTCGATGTCGGCGGATAATTTTTTCTTTGTCAGCAAATCGCTGATCAATGTGGTGAACCCTTATGTGCAAGCGGGTTGGGATCCTGTTTTCGCCGCATGGGACAAGGCGCTGCATTTCGGTTTTTATCCGCATGAATTCATCATTCCCGCCGCCAACATGATCGGGGCAGGGCGTATCCTTGATGCCGCTTATGCATTGTGGCTGCTGGTGATGCTGTTCGTGACGGGTTACACGATGTTTGTCGAGAAGAACCTCTACCTCCGCCTGCGGTTTTTGTGGACGTATCTGTTGTCATGGATACTGCTCGGCACGGTTGGCGCAACGGTGTTCAGTTCGGTCGGCCCGATTTTCTTCCATGATTTTTATCCGCAATTGCCCGATATCTATGCCGCTATCCCGCGTAACCTCGATGCGATGAATAACGAGGGGTTTATGTTCGCCGCCAAGACGCGCCAGTTGTTGCTCGGCTGGGCGCAGAATGACCGTGTATTCGACCCCAATGCACTCTCCGCCATGCCCAGCATGCATCTGGCGGTGTCGTGGATCATGGTAATGTATGCGCGAAGCCTTGGTCGCAAGCCGTTTATGCTCGCCGTGCCGTTTTTTGTGCTGATGTATCTGGGGTCGATCTATCTCGGCTTTCATTACGCGGTCGATGCTTATGTTTCCGTTGCCGTCACCAGCCTGATCTGGTGGATCGCCGGAAAACGCCTTGCGCGGCACAAGGGTCGCATGCTGGGGGATACCGCATGACACAAGACCGTTTCGGCAATGCATGGCGTGAATACAAACCGCTTTATATCGCGGCGATGATCTATGTGCTGGCGATTTTGGTCGAAACGGTTATCTTCGCCGTGCCGTTTGACCAGTTCATGCGCGTGGGTTGGGCAATGCTGCTGGTGACATTCAAATGCCTGCTATTGCTGGCGGCGATGTCGGGATGGGTGTTTTTGCACCGCTTCGCGACGGTGAAGGGTAGTTTCGAGGAACGCGGCGATAACGCCAAGGCGCATTTCGCCGTAACGGCACGTGCCTATGCCAAGGGCGAGCTGTTCGCTTATGCCTGTGTGGGTCTGCCGATACTGTATGCGATCAACTTTTTCTTTATCCAGAAATCGCTGATCGCCTTCGCCAACCCCTATAGCTGGGACCCCGTGTTTGCCGCATGGGATAAATTGCTGCATTTCGGCAGATACCCGCATGAATGGGTGATACCGGCCGCAGACAGCCTGAACCTTGGCATTAGTACCTATTTCGACCTCGTTTATTATGTCTGGTTCGTGATCCTTTATATCGGATTGTCGTTCAACCTATTCCTCGACAGGGAGCGTCACCGGCGCTTACGGTTCTATTGGGTGTTCTTCCTCAGCTGGGCGATTATCGGGTCGGTGATGGCGCTCGGGTTTTCGTCGGTGGGGCCGTTATTTTTCCATGATTTCTATCCGGGGTTGACCGATCCCTATACCGGCCTTGTGGCGCATTTCAGCGAACAGGGGCCGAAATCTTTCCCCATCGCAAATTATTCGCGCACGCTGCTATTGCAATGGGCGACGAATGGGAAGATGGTGAACGTCAACGCGTTGTCGGCCATGCCCAGTCTCCATGTGGCGATCGCATGGCTGATGGTGCTGTATGCGTGGCAGATCGGGCGCGCATGGTTTATCGCGGCGCTCGTCTTCTGCATGTCGATATTTTTTGCCTCCGTCTATTTCGGGCTTCATTACGCGGTTGACGGATACGTATCGGTTGCGGTGGTGACGCTTCTGTGGTGGATCGTGGGCAAGGCACTCGACAGACGTTATCCAGCGGACACCAAGCCCTTGATACATCTGTAACATTCCCGCTTTTATCCTGCGGCAGCTTTATGATATAGTCCAAACAATCGCTAAGGGCCTGTAGCTCAGTTGGTTAGAGCGGGCCGCTCATAACGGCTTGGTCGGGGGTTCAAGTCCCTCCGGGCCCACCATTTCCTAAAGACATGCAAATTAGTAGAAGTCCCAGAATATGTAATCGAAGAATTACATTATACCCTAGGTAGTAATTTTCTATTCATCATTATAATCTATGGTTGTGACGGTATGAACAGTCACGCTGATGAATCATTGCGGCTATAACGGGGCGCCATTCTATGAAGCTGTCCATTACTGCGAAACTCACCAGCCTTGTCGTGGCGATGATCGTGATGACGGCATTTGCCGTCAATGAGGTGTATATCCGCGGCAGCAGCCGCATCCTGGTGGATCAGGCGATTGCAGACCTGGAAAAGGAAGCGGATTTTTTTCAGTATCCCCTTGCAGGCGTGATTAATCAGGTCAAGGACGACGTGCGCCTGATTTCAAAACTCAGCGCGATGGAGGCGCTGATGCGGGCCGAACTGGCCGGCGGCACGGATCCGGCGGGCGAGGGCGCGGTCGAGGAACTGCAACGGCGGCTGGCTGTCACTTTCCGTGAGATGCTGAAGACGCGCGAACGGTACGTCAAAATACGCCTGATCGGTGTGCAGCAGGACGCGCGGGAGATGCTGGTGGTGGAGCGTCACGGGGCAGATGTCCGAAGGCTTTCCGAAAGCGAACTGACGTCAAAGGCGAAAGAGGGATATTTCAAGGTCGCAACCGGTCTTCCCGCCGGTGAGATTTACCTCTCCGCGCCGGATCTCGAGCGCGAAGACGGCAAGCTGACCGAACCCCACGTGCTGTTGTTGCGAGTTGCAACGCCGCTTTATTCAGCCGACGGAAAAATATTCGGCACTGCGGTCATCAGTTTCGATTTCAGCCGCGTGCTGCTGGCGATGCGCCAGCAGCTTTTGACGAACCGGGTCCTCTATATCTCCAACGCGGCAGGGGACTATCTTGTGCATCCGGACAAGTCAAAGCTCTACGCCTCCGCTCTGGGGCATCCGCATACGATACAGTCCGACCAGCCATGGCTGCAGCGTGTGCTGTCCAACCAGAAAGAGGAAACCGCCCTTCATCTTCCGGAAGACGAGAGCAGGGGCAGCATCATCACCTTCCAGAAATATCATTTCGATGCGCGGGATCCGGAAAATTTTCTTGGCATATCACTGGAAGCGCCGTATCGCGACATCATCAGCCGTACGGCCGAGGTGGAGCGACAGGGATATATATTCAGCACGATTATCGCGCTGCTGGCGGTGACATCGGCATTTCTACTGCTTCGTGTTTCGATGCGCCCCTTGAATCAGGTGGCGTCCGCCGTCACGCGCTATCGGCAGGGCGAAAAAAATATCGCGCTGCCGACAGAATCACCGGATGAAATCGGCCTGCTATCCCGCGAATTTCAAGCCATGATCCGGCAAAAGGCGGAGGAGGAATGGGCCCGCGAAACCTTGCTGCGAATATCGCAGGATATTCTGGGATTCAAGGATTTGCATTCATTCGCCTCCACCCTCATGAACCTGCTTGCCGCAGCGGTCGATGCGCAAGTGGGTGTCCTGTATGTAAACAGCGATTTCGGCCATGGCGTCCGGCGGGAATTCGGAGAAGCGCTCGTGCTGCTGGGTGGCAGCGGCATGGATGACCGTGGCCGCATGGAGCAGAGCATCCCCTTCGGGCAGGGGCTCGCAGGGCAATGCGCATCGGATGGCCGGATGCGGCTTGTTTCCGATGTGCCGGATAATTACCTGATGGTCTCGTCTGCGCTGGGCGCCGCCAATCCTCGGCAATTGCTGCTGTTGCCGGTGATCTTTCAAAAAAGACAGATCGGGGTGATCGAACTTGCGACTTTGGGCAGTTTTAGCGAGGCGCATATTGCGCTGCTGACGCAGGCCGCCTTCAACGCAGGCATCATCATCAATAGCATCAGCATCAGCATGCGCACCGAGGAGTTGCTGGAAGAAACGCGTTTGACGGCGGAGGAGCTCAAGCGCAACGAGGAAGAATTGAAGACCCAGCAGGAAGAGCTGGAAGTTTCAAACGAGGAGATGGAGGAGAAAACAAGGGCGCTCGAGGACCAGAACGCGCAGATCCGCCAGAAATCGCGGGAACTGGGCGAAAGCAAGCGCATGATTGAAGAAAAGGCACGCGAGCTGGAACTGGCAGGGAAATACAAGTCCGAGTTCCTCGCAAACATGTCGCACGAACTGCGCACGCCGCTTAACAGTCTTCTGATCCTCGCCCGCAGCCTCGCCGAGAATGAGGAGGGCAACCTGACAGCGGAGCAGGTAGAGGAAGCGCGGATCATCCACGGCGGCGGGCTGGAACTTTTGAACCTCATCAACGATATTCTCGACCTTTCAAAGGTAGAAGCGGGCAAACTCAACATCATCATGGATAATGTGCCGCTTCACGTGATGTTGCGGCGGATCGAGCAGCAATTCGAGCCGGTGGTGAAGACGGGGAACCTGGGTTTCTCGATAACGTCCGATGAAAAGCTGCCGGAAACCATTTACACCGATGCGCAGCGTGTGGAGCAGGTCCTTAAAAACCTTCTCTCCAATGCGTTCAAATTCACGGAAAAAGGCACGGTCAGCCTGCATGTAGGCAGGCCGCAGGAAGGGTTGATACTGCATCGCGGCATCAAGGATCGGGAGAAATCTATCGCCTTTTCGGTCACGGATACGGGCATCGGGATTGACGAGACGAAACTCAACAGTATATTCGAGGCCTTCCAGCAGGAAGACGGATCGACGGACCGACACTATGGGGGAACTGGTCTTGGCCTGACGATTGCGCGAAAATTCGCGCATATGCTGGGCGGTGAAATACATGTCGCCAGCAAGAAAGGCCAAGGCAGCACTTTTACGCTTATCCTGCCGGATGCCGTATCGCAGGTTGCAGAAATTCCCGAGGTGGCCCCGAGCCAGAGTCTGGTGGCGATGCCTGCCGCCAGTCCGCCGGTGGAGTTCGTGAATGATGACCGGGGACAACTTGGGGCAAAAGATAAAATTCTTTTGGTGATCGGGGACGATCGCGCCTTTGCGCAGATTTTAATGAAGACGGGTCGTCAGCGCGGCTATAAATGCATCGTCGCACATGACGGAAAAAGCGGCATATTGCTGGCGGCGGAGCATGCTGTCTCGGCAATCCTGCTGGACCTGCAGTTGCCCGACATCGACGGGCTGCGCGTGCTGGACCAGCTGAAGCACGATTTGCGGACGCGCCATATCCCCGTGCATGTGATCAGCGGCCATGACGGTAAAATCGCCATGCTGCCGTTGCGTAAAGGCGCGGTCGGGTATCTGAGCAAACCTGTGAATGCCGAGGGGCTCGCGGAGGTATTCAGCCGCATCGAGGCGGTGACCGCGCGGGACATCAAAAAAATTCTTGTGATCGAGGATGACCGCAAGACGCAGGCCGCGATACAAAGTCTTCTCAAGAAAACCGAAATCGAAATTATCTGTACAGGCATGGGCGCGACGGCGTTATCGCTGCTGGAGAAGGGGCGATTTGACTGCATTATCCTCGACCTGCGCCTACCGGACATGACCGGCTTCGAATGGCTGGAACGCGCGCAGGGCGAAACGGGCGAGAACGGCGATCTGCCGCCCGTCATCATCTATACGGCGCGCGACCTGACCGAAGAGGAAAACCGCCAGCTTGAAAAATATACGGGCAGCATCGTGATCAAGGGCGCGCATTCGTCAGAGCGGTTGCTGGACGAGGTCACGCTGTTCCTGCATTGCATCGAAACGGCGCTGTCGGGCGACCAGCAGGCAATCATCCGCATGCAGCACAACCCCGATAAAATGCTTCGGGAACGCACGGTTTTGCTGGTCGATGACGATATGCGCAATATTTTCGCCCTGTCAAAGGTGTTGAAGAAGCATGGGATGCAGGTCGTAATCGCCGATAACGGACAGATGGCGCTTGAACGCCTGCAGGCCGATAAAACTATCGAGCTTGTCATCATGGATATCATGATGCCGGTTATGGACGGCTATCAGGCCATGCGCGCAATCCGTGCGAACAAGGACCTGCAGAACCTGCCCGTGATCGCCCTGACAGCGCGCGCCATGCCGGAGGAGCAGGAGAAATGCATTGCCGCGGGCGCGAACGATTACATGGTGAAGCCCGTCGATATCGACAGGCTGCTGACGCTGATGCGCGTCTGGATGTTCCGGCAGGAAAATACGGTATGAGAAACAGCGAGCTGGAGAAAATGGAGATCGACCTCGTGATCGACTGCATCCGGCGGCGCTATGGGTATGATTTCGGGAATTATTCATTCGCGTCGCTGCACCGCCGGTTCGAACAGTTGCGCAGCGCGGCAGGATTGAACCGCTACACCGAAATGGTGGACAAGCTGTTTCACGACGAGGATTATTTCGAACTGCTTTTGCGGCAGATGTCGATTGTGGTGACGGAAATGTTCCGCGATCCTGCCTTCTACGCCGCGTTGCGCGAAACGGTACTGCCGTTGCTGAAAACCTATCCCTTTGCCAAGATATGGCATGCAGGTTGCGCAACGGGGCAGGAGGCTTATTCCATGGCGGTCCTGCTGCATGAAAACGATTTCCTCGCGCGCGCCCGTATCTATGGCACGGATTTCAACAAAAACGCCCTCGATATCGCGCAGAAAGGCGTTTATCCGGCGGATGCGATGGCGCGGTATGGGGAAAACTACGCAAAGGCCGGTGGCATCGCGGACTTCAGCGAATATTTCAGCGATGCCTACGGGTTGTGCAAGATGAAGGATTTTCTGGGCGAGCGCATCACCTTTTCCTATCACAACCTCGTCACGGACGGCGTTTTTGGTGAAATGAACATTATCTTTTGCCGCAACGTGCTGATTTATTTCGACCGTGAATTGCAGGACCGCGTGTTGCGTCTTTTTTCGGACAGCCTTCGGCATGGCGGGTTCCTCTGTCTCGGCAACAAGGAAACCCTGAATTTCACCGCTGTTGAGGATATTTTCGAAACGGTCGATGCCAAAAACCGCATCTACAAAAAAATAGGGGACATCCGACGTGCAACATGACCTCGCCAATATCCTGATCGTCGACGACCGCAAAGAAAACCTTGTCGCGACCGAAAAAGTGCTGAAACACCTGCCGGCGACGCTGTTCGCGGCTGCCTCCGGCAACGAGGCCCTGTCGCTCATGCTGCGCCATAAATTTGCCGTCGTTATCCTCGATGTGCAAATGCCCGGCATGGACGGATTTGAAACCGCCAGCCTGATGCAGGAGGAGGAAACCATGCGCGGGACGCCGATTATTTTCGCGACGGCGATTAGCAAGGAAGACAGGTATGCCTCGCGCGCAGGCGATATCGGCGCGGTCGATTATATCTTTAAACCGATCAACCCGGACATCCTGCGCAGCAAGGTCAAGGTGTATCTCGACCTCTATATCCAGCGGGAGCAGATCATGAAGCTGAACGCAGGCCTTCAGCGGTCGAACGAGGAGTTGGAGAAATTCGCCTATATCTGCTCCCATGACCTCAAGGCACCGCTACGCGCCATTCAAAATCTTTCGCAATGGATTACGGAAGAACTCGGCGATGCGCTGAATGGCAAGAGCGCGGAATACATGGAAGAACTGCGCAAGCGCGTCCGCCGTATGGAAAAACTGCTCGATGATACGCTTGAATACGCGCGGCTGGGCAGTAAAACCCAATCCAGCGCGGGCGACGAGGTGGAGGGCAGGGCGCTGGCGGAGGATGTGGTGTCGATGACGTCGCCGCCCAAAGGGTTCAACATGATCATCGGGTCCGGTTTTTCAAATATCCGACTTGCTGCAATGCCGCTGCAGCAAGTCCTCTATAATCTTGTGAATAATGCGATTAAACATCATGAAAATCCGCACGGCTCCGTCTGGCTGGATGTAGAAGAGGTAGGAAATTCTTACCTGTTCACAGTAAAAGACGACGGCCCGGGTATTGCGCCTGAACACCATGCACGTATTTTCGAGATGTTCCAGACGTTGAAGCCTCGCGACCAGAAAGAGGGCAGCGGCATGGGGCTCGCCATCGTCAAAAAAATCCTCGCCAATTGCGGCGGCGATGTCAGCGTTCATTCGCACCTTGGCGAAGGTGCAACATTCAGGGTCACATGGCCTAAATCCGGCGGCGCGCAATGACAGGCACCCCGATTTCCGACGGCGCACATATTCTTATTGTGGAGGACGATGAAATAGATGCGGAGGCCGTGCGGCGGGCGTTTCGCAGGCATAACCTCGCAAATCATATTTCCCACGCCCGATACGGAACGGATGCCTTGAATATGATGCGCGGGCGGGACGAACTGCGAAACCCGGTTGTTTTGATCGTGGACGTGAACATGCCACAAATGAACGGTATCGAATTCCTGCAAAACCTGCGGCAGGATCCACTTCTTGCGCGCAGCACGGTATTTATGCTCTCCACATCGCGCCGCGAGGCCGATATCGCTGCCGCCTATCAACTCGGGGTGGGCGGGTATTTTTTAAAAGATAATGTGGATGAATTCGTGGGTATGCTCGGTGTTTATCTGCATATCAATAAATTCATGCAGGATCGTTAATATAGCCCTTCATTCGTCAGGCAGACTCGATCAGGGGTTTTCCGCAAAACATATACCCTACCTTACGGATTGTCTTGATCATGGTGCGCGTCTGTTTCATGGGTTGTAGCTTACGGCGTATGCGCGCGATTTGTGCATCAATCGCTCTTTCGGACAAATCGAGACCGCTTGCACGCGTCAGTTCATGTAACTGTTCGCGGCTCAACACGCTTTCGGCAGACAGGACGAGCGCCTCAAGCAGCTTGAATTCCCCCAGCGTCAGGTCTGCGGATATGCCTTCCTTGTTGAACACCTGATATTGCTGGCGATCCAGCACCCAGCCCCCGCAATTGATGCGCTTGGCCTTCTGCAAAGTCACGGGTTCTTCCGCCTGATCGCTATTGTTACGGCGCAGGATGGCCTTGATGCGCGCGGTCAATTCGCGCGGCTCCACAGGCTTGGTCAAAAAATCATCCGCGCCCATTTCCAATCCTGCAATTTTGGTATTTTCACTCGATGATCCGCTGACCAAAATAATAGGGGCTTTCGTAATCGCACGGATATCCGTCATCAGCTCCAGGCCGTCCTTGCCGGGCAGCATCACGTCGAGCAGAATAATGTCGGGTTTTTCATCGCGCAATTTGGCGAGCATCTCGCGCCCGTTGGAGGCGGAGCTGTAGGAATAGCGCTGCTGTTCCAGATAAGGTCCGAGGCTGAAATGCATATCCGCGTCATCATCCACGGATAAAATAGCCGTCTTCGTGGGCTCATTGGTGACCGGATTCTAAAAAAAGCTATCTGTCATTCTGTGCGTTCCTTACAAGGTCGAAAGGAAGCCGGTCAGTAGTCCCAACACGCGTGTCACAGAAAAGTTGCGAAGGTATTAAAAAGTACCGCTGAGGTGGGGTAGATGGAGCCTGATTTCATTGGGAAATTTTTGAACGGAAATTCGGGATTGGCAGTAACGCAGACATTAAAAATAAGTTCCATCATTGTTGTAAAATTCTCCATAGCAATGCCGGAAAAGAAAGGAATTATAATGGTATATGGCGTTTCTTGTAGAACGCCGCTATGCACAAAAAAGGGCAAATTGACATGTCAAATGCGGTCGCCGTTCAGGCCAATGAAGTTTCCGCCAATTACAATTCCGAAATGATCGCAATGCTGAACGTGCTGGCCGCCATGCGCCGCGGCGAACCGGGTACGCGGCTTCCTTCGGAATGGACGGGCTTGGCTGGCAAGGTTGCCGATGCATTCAACGACGTGATGGAAATGAACGAGCGCATGGCGCGCGAACTCGGGCGCCTCAGCCAGTCAGTCGGTAAAGAAGGTAAAATCAGTCACCGTTTGACGCTGCCGGAAGCAGACGGTTTCTGGCGCGATTCAATGGGCCATGTGAACAGCCTCATCGACGACCTTGTCCACCCGACATCGGAAACCGCGCGCGTGATCGGCGCGGTCGCGCAGGGCGACTTGTCGCGCACCATGGCGCTCGATATCGATGGCCGCCCGCTGCAGGGCGACTTCCTGCGCACGGCAACGACGATTAACACGATGGTGGCGCAGCTTGGTTCTTTCGCATCCGAGGTTACGCGCGTCGCGCGTGAGGTGGGTACGGAAGGTAAACTCGGCGGTCAGGCGAAGGTGAAAGACGTCGCGGGTACGTGGAAAGACTTGACGGACTCCGTGAACATGATGGCGGGCAACCTGACTGGTCAGGTGCGTAACATCGCCGAGGTCGCAACCGCGGTCGCCGGCGGCGACTTGTCCAAAAAAGTTACCGTCGACGTGAAGGGCGAAATCCTCGAGCTGAAGAACACGATTAACACGATGGTCGACCAGCTGCGCTCCTTCGCATCGGAAGTGACCCGCGTCGCGCGCGAGGTCGGTACCGAGGGTATTCTGGGCGGTCAGGCCCGCGTGGAGGGCGTCTCCGGCACCTGGAAAGACTTGACCGAATCCGTGAACTCGATGGCGGGTAACCTGACCGCGCAGGTTCGTAACATCGCGCAGGTGACGACCGCCGTGGCGAACGGCGACTTGTCGTCCAAAATTACGGTCGACGTGAAGGGCGAGATTCTCGAACTGAAAAACACCATTAACGCGATGGTCGACCAGCTGAACTCCTTCTCCGGCGAGGTGACGCGCGTCGCCCGCGAGGTTGGTACGGAAGGAAAACTCGGCGGTCAGGCGGATGTGAAGGGCGTGGCCGGTACGTGGAAAGACTTGACGGACTCGGTCAACTTCATGGCCTCGAACCTGACGGCGCAGGTGCGTAACATCGCCGACGTGACGACGGCGGTCGCGAACGGCGACCTGTCGCGCAAGATTACCGTGAACGTCAAGGGCGAGATTTTGGAATTGAAGGCGACCGTCAACACGATGGTCGACCAGTTGTCGTCATTCGCATCGGAAGTGACCCGCGTCGCGCGGGAGGTGGGTACGGAAGGTAAGCTTGGCGGTCAGGCGAACGTCGAGGGCGTCGCCGGTACGTGGAAAGACTTGACCGATAACGTGAATATGATGGCCGGTAACCTGACCGGTCAGGTGCGTAACATCGCCGACGTGACGAAGGCCGTCGCGGCGGGCGACTTGTCCAAGAAAATTACCGTCGACGTGAAGGGTGAAATTCTTGAACTGAAAGCCACGATTAACACGATGGTCGACCAGCTGCGCTCCTTCGCATCCGAAGTGACCCGCGTCGCGCGGGAGGTCGGTACGGAAGGAAAACTCGGCGGTCAGGCCCGCGTCGAGGGCGTCTCCGGCACCTGGAAAGACTTGACGGACTCCGTGAACTCGATGGCGGGTAACCTGACCGCACAGGTTCGTAACATCGCGCAGGTGACGACCGCCGTGGCGAACGGCGACTTGTCGTCCAAGATTACCGTGGACGTCGCGGGCGAGATCCTTGAGCTTAAAAACACGATTAACGCGATGGTCGACCAGCTGTCGTCATTCGCATCGGAAGTTACACGCGTCGCCCGCGAGGTCGGTACCGAGGGTAACCTCGGCGGTCAGGCGAACGTGGAGGGCGTGGCCGGTACGTGGAAAGACTTGACGGATTCCGTGAACATGATGGCGGGTAACCTGACCGGTCAGGTTCGTAACATCGCCGAGGTCGCGACCGCGATCGCGAACGGAGACTTGTCGCGCAAAATCACCGTCGACGTGGCGGGCGAGATCCTGGAACTTAAAAATACCGTCAACACGATGGTCGACCAGCTGCGCTCCTTCGCGGCGGAAGTGACCCGCGTCGCGCGGGAGGTCGGTACGGAAGGTAAGCTTGGCGGCCAGGCGAATGTCGGCGGCGTCGCGGGTACGTGGAAAGACTTGACGGACTCGGTGAACTCGATGGCGGGTAACCTGACGGGTCAGGTGCGTAACATCGCCGACGTGACGAAGGCTGTCGCGGCGGGCGACTTGTCCAAGAAAATTACCGTCGACGTGGCGGGCGAGATCCTTGAACTAAAAGCCACCATCAACACCATGGTCGACCAGCTGAACTCCTTCGCCGCCGAGGTGACGCGCGTTGCGAAAGAGGTGGGTACGGAAGGCAAGCTGGGCGGTCAGGCGCGGGTCGAAGGCGTCTCCGGTACGTGGAAAGACTTGACGGACTCGGTCAACATGATGGCAAACAACCTGACATCTCAGGTCCGCGGTATCGCGAAGGTCGTGACGTCGGTCGCGAACGGCGACCTGAAGCGCAAACTGACCGTGGAAGCGAAGGGCGAGATCGCCGAACTGGCCGATACCATTAACAGCATGATCGATACGCTCGCAACCTTCGCCGAACAGGTGACAGGTGTGGCGCGCGAGGTCGGGGTCGAAGGACAGTTGGGCGGTCAGGCGAAGGTGCCTGGGGCGTCCGGTACTTGGAAAGCACTGACCGAGAACGTGAACCAGCTGGCCGCAAACCTGACGACTCAGGTCCGCGCAATCGCGAAGGTCGCAACCGCGGTGACTCAAGGTGACTTGACCCGATCCATCGCCGTCGAGGCGCAGGGCGAGGTCGCGGTACTGAAAGACACGATTAACGAGATGATCAGAAACCTGCGCGATACGACGCAGAAAAACACGGAGCAGGATTGGCTGAAAACCAACCTCGCGAAATTCTCGCGGATGCTGCAGGGCCAGCGCGACTTGACGAACGTCGGCCGTACCATTCTGTCCGAGCTTTGCCCCGTCGTGTCCGCCCAGCAGGCGGAATTCTACGTTCTGGACAACAAGGAACGCAACCCGCGCCTGACCCAGTTGGCGAGCTTCGCCTCCGAAGGTCAATCGCAGATCGGCAAGCAGATCGAGCTGGGGCAGGGCGTCATCGGCCAGTGCGCCCTTGAGAAACGCAAGATCGTGCTGGATAACCTGCCGGACAATTATATCCGCATTTCCTCGGCGCTTGGCGAAGCACAGGCGCGCAGCGTGCTCGTGCTGCCGCTCATCTTCGAAGGTCAGGCGAAAGGGGTCTTGGAGCTTGCATCCTTCGACGGTTTCAACCCGTCACACGTCGCACTGCTCGACCAGCTTGCGGAATCGATCGGGATCGTCTTGAACACCATCGAGGCAAACATGCGGACGGAGGATTTGCTCACGCAGTCCCAGTCGCTCGCACAACAGTTGCAAACCCGCCAGCAGGAATTGCAGAACACCAACCAGGAACTGCAGGAAAAAGCCCACCTTCTGGCCCAGCAGAACCACGAGGTCGAACGCAAAAACCGCGAGGTCGAGCAGGCCCGTCAGGAACTGGAGGACAAGGCGAAACAGCTGGCTCTTACATCGAAATACAAATCCGAATTCTTGGCCAACATGTCGCACGAATTGCGTACGCCGCTGAACTCGCTGCTCATCCTGTCCGACCAGCTGACGAAAAACCCGGAAGGAAACCTGACCGCCAAGCAAACGGACTTCGCGAAAACCATCCACAGCTCGGGTAACGACCTGCTGATGCTCATCAACGACATTCTTGACTTGTCCAAGATCGAGTCCGGTACGGTGCTGGTCGAGACCAGCGACCTGCGCTTCGAGGACCTCAAAGGTTATGTCGCGCGTACCTTCGGCCACGTCGCGGAATCGAAAAACGTCAACTTCCTTATGCGCTTCGACAATCGCCTGCCGAAATCGATGTATACGGACTCGAAACGTCTGCAGCAGATCATCAAGAACCTGCTCTCCAACGCGTTCAAGTTCACGCATCACGGGCAGGTCACGCTGTCGGTCGAACCGGTGCAGGCGGGATGGGCGCCCGATAACGACGATCTGAACCGTTCGTCGGATGTGATCGCGTTCTCCGTCACCGATACCGGTATCGGTATCGCGGGCGACAAACAGGCGATCATTTTCGAAGCGTTCCAGCAGGCGGACGGTTCCACCAGCCGTAAATACGGGGGTACGGGCCTTGGTCTTGCCATCTCGCGAGAATTGTCGCGTCTTCTGGGTGGTGAAATCCGCCTTGTGTCGCGCCTTGGTCACGGTTCAACCTTCACATTATATCTGCCCGCATCCTACGCCTCGATCCGCGCGCGTAAAACGCTCGCGAACAGCGAGAACCAGGTCGCCCTGCCGCCGCCCATCAAGGCGCTGCAGTCCGAACCCATCATGCTGCCGCCAATCGAGCCGCAGACAGGATTGCTCGTAAACGAAGCGGGCGACGACCGTCATGAAATCCAGCCGGGCGACCGCATCGCGCTGATCGTCGAGAACGATCTTGGCTTTGCACGCTTCCTGCTCGATACGGCGCGGGAGAATGGATACAAGGGCCTTGTGACGTCGCTTGGCGCGGCTGCGCTTGTGATGACGCCGGATTACCTGCCTGACGCGATCATGCTCGACATTCACCTGCCCGATATGCAGGGCTGGCGCGTATTGGAGCGGTTGAAGAACGACATGACGACCCGCCATATTCCGGTCTGCGTGATATCGACGGATGAATCGCGCGGCCGCGCGCTAGACTCAGGCGCTTTTGCCTTCGTCACCAAACCCATCCAGAGCCGCGACGTGCTGGACGGTCTTTTGAAGGAATTGATGGTCATCGCCGACCGCAACCAGCATAAGGTGCTCGTCATCGAGCCGGACACCAAACTGCGCGAGAAAATGGTAAAGGAATTGTCGATCGAAGGCGTGGAAGTGACCGCTCCCAAGACCGAGAAAGCCGGTGCCAAGGCGCTCAAGGACGGTAAGTTCGACTGCCTGATCCTGACGCCCAATCAGGAAAAATTCGCGCAAACCCTGATCGAGACGGCGGAGCGGGACACGTCGCCGGCGGCGGCGGTGTCTCTCGGCCGTATGCCCGTTGTGGTGTATGGCGAGGACGAGGAACTTGGAGATATCTGGAAGCGTCTGTCCGATTTCCATCCCGTCAGCCGCGTTCAATCTTTCGAGCGCATGCTCGACAGCGTGGCCCTGCATCTGCACCGCCCCGTCGCCAACCTGCCGGAAAACGTGCGCCGCAAGATTTCCGACCTGCACCAGTCCGACAAGGTGCTGATTGGCAAACGCGCGTTGATCGTCGACGACGACGCCCGCAACATCTTTGCGCTGACCTCGGTGCTGGAGGAACACCATATGAATGTTCTTTCCGCCGATAACGGCAGGGACGCGATCAACTTGCTGCTGAAAGAAGACGACATCGACATCGTGCTGATGGACATCATGATGCCGGAAATGGACGGCATGGAAACCATCCGTGAAATCCGCAAGATATCGGAATTCAAGAACCTGCCCATCGTCGCCGTCACGGCAAAAGCCATGAAGGGCGACCGCGAGAAGTGCCTGGAAGCAGGGGCATGGGATTACCTGTCGAAACCCGTCGATACCGAGCAGATGATGACGGTCTTGCGCGCATGGCTGCAACGGTAAGGGAATGAACTGAAAATGACACCGCAGACCGACATCCCGATGCCCGAAGAGGGGCTGGCCCCGCCGGAGGACAACCGCGTCAATATCCTGCTGGTCGACGACCTGCCTGATAAATTGCTGGTATACAGCACCGTGCTGGAAGAACTTGGCCAGAACCTCATCACCGCGAATAGCGGGGAAGAGGCGTTGAAAATCGTTTTGCAAAAAGATTTTGCCGTCATTCTGCTGGACGTCAACATGCCCGGCATGGACGGGTTCGAAACGGCGACGCTGATCCGGTCGCGCAAGAAATCGTCCCGCACGCCGATCATATTCCTCACGGCGTTTTCCGACGACGTCCATGCGGCGCAGGGCTATGCCAGCGGCGCGGTCGACTTCCTGCTGACGCCGGTCATGCCCGAAATTTTAAAGGCGAAAGTGCGGGTCTTCATCGAACTGCACCAGATGCGCCAGCAGGCGGAGCGGCAGGCCGAAGATCAGGCACGGCGCAAAGAGGCGGAGGAATCCGACCGCCGCAAGGATGCTTTCCTTGGCATGCTTGCGCATGAACTGCGCAACCCGCTGGGGCCTATCCGGAACTCCGTCGCGTTGATGCAGCAACTTGGGCCGAATACGCCCCAGATGACGAAGCTCACCGACGTGATCGACAGACAAGTGTCGCATATGACGCGGCTGGTGGATGATCTGCTGGATTCTACGCGTCTCGCCAGCGGAAAAATCCTGCTGCGCAAGGAAAAATGCGATCTGGCCGCGATCACGCGCCAGACGGCGGAGGATTACCGCACGGTGATGGAGAGCGCGGGGCTGAGCTTAAGCGTCGACGTCTCGGAAAAACCCGTCTGGCTGCACGGCGATTCAACGCGCCTCGGCCAGATGATCGGCAATCTGCTGCATAACGCGCAGAAATTCACGCCCAATGACGGCAGCATTTCCGTCAAGTTGACGAGCCTGCCGGATGGTATGGCGGCGGTCAGTGTTGGCGATACCGGCATCGGCATGGACGCCACCGTGTTGCCGCATGTGTTCGAAGTATTTCATCAGGCGGATCAAGGACTCGACCGCGCGCGGGGAGGCCTCGGCCTCGGTCTTGCCATCGTCAAAGGGCTTGCCAGTTTACATGGCGGGGTCGTCGGCGCAGAGAGCAAGGGCGCAGGGCAAGGTTCCACGTTTACGATCCGCCTGCCGGTCGAAGAAGCGTCGACGGTCGAAAAACCTGTCGCGCCTGTCAAATCTACGGCCTGCAAATCAAAGCTGCGCATTCTTATCATCGAGGACAGCATCGACGCTGCCGAGACGACGCAAATGCTGTTGACCCATGACGGGCATGAAGTGCGCACATCATCGAATGGCGCGACGGGTCTGAAACTCGCGCGCGATTTCCTGCCGCAGGTGATATTGTGCGATATTGGCTTGCCCGGTATTGACGGATATCAGGTGGTGCAACGCCTGCGCGCGGATCCAGACTTAGCAAAAATCTTTGTGATCGCGCTGACGGGGTATGGGCGCGATCAGGACCGCAAGCATGCGCGGGATGCTGGGTTTGACCAGCACATGACAAAGCCCATCGACTTCCGCATGCTGCGGCAGACGCTGGATTCACGGAAAATCAGTTAAGATTTAAGATGCGACAGAAAGCGCTGCACCATTTGCGGTGCGGTAGGTTTGCGTGCCGCTGTTTGCCTGCAGCAGATGCTGCAATTCGTTGCGCGCGCGTGACAGGCGAGAACGAACGGTGCCGACCGGGATGCGCAGGCGTTGCGAGACTTCTTCATATTGCAGGCCGGTAATACACACCATCACCAGCATCTCGCGGTGCGGTTTCGACAGGCGTTTCATGCAATCGCGCATGCGCGACAGGTCGGTCACGGTTTCCTGCGCGGGCTGGGTTGTCACTTGCGCTTCGGTGAAGGCTGCTTCATGTCGGGCGGCAATACGCTTTTCGCGGCGGTATTGGGAAACAAAAATGTTGAACATGACGCGCGACGTCCAGTTGAACAGGTTCGTGCCTTCCTGAAAATAGCTGCGCTTTTCAAGTGCGCGCAGCATCGTCGACTGCACGAGGTCTTCTGCATCGCTCGGCTGGCGGGTCAGGCGCAAGGCAAAGCGGTAAAGACGGTCGCGTTCGGCGGTGAGGGCTTCCTGAGAAAACATGAAATGGTCTCCGTAAGGGTGCAGCGTCATATAAAATTATAGTTCCCGCATATGATAAAAATTTGTCACCTGTGTAACCGTTGTGAAAAGTTTTGTGACAGTCTTGTGACATTTGAAATAACTATGTCAATTCAATGGCTTAAAAAGCTGAAAACTCAGGGAATATGGTCATCCGCTGCGCGATATGGTACATATGACAGTCTTTTGTGTCACAGGGGCACCATCATGCGTATTCTCACCGCCATTCTGCTGTTGCTGTTCATCGCCACGCCCGCGCGCGCCGAACCGGAGAAGGTGATGGTCGGGGCATATATAAATGACATTCAAGCGATCAACCTGCAGACGGACAGCTACCGCCTTGATTTATACGTCTGGTTCCGCTGGAAGGACCCCGCGATGGATCCGTCCAAGTCCTATGAATTCATGAACGCCTTCAACCCGTCCGAACATGTTCGGACGCCGTCCTATGACACGCCCCAGAAAATGCCCGACGGGTCATTATATATGGTCGTCCGCCAGCAGGGCGAATTCAGCGCGAAATTCCCGCTGCAGCAATACCCCTTCGACCGGCAGGAGCTGCTGATGGCGATGGAGGATACCGTCTATTCCGCGAAGCAGATGGTCTATGTGCCGGATGACAAGGCGATCATGCCGGTCACGCTCAACAAAAAAATCAGGTTGTCGGGTTTCATTGTAGGTGAGCCGCGTCTGGAAGTGGAGGGATATTCCTACCCCACCAATTTCGGCGATGTGAGCCAGCCGGAGGCCGCGGTTTATTCGCGCGGCGTGATTTCGGTTCCCATCCACCGCCCGCCGCTGGCGACTGGGATCAAGGTGTTTATGCCTGTGCTGCTGGTGTTGCTCTGCACCGGTGTCGTGTTTTTCGTGCATCCTGCCTATATCGAGGGGCGCTTGGGCGTTGCCATTACCGCGCTGCTGACGCTGGTTGCGCTCCAATTGACCTCGGCCAGTTCGTTGCCGGAGGTGGATTATTTGCTGATGACAGACAAGGTGTATCTGCTGTCCTACGCCTTCATCATCGCCACCATGATGCAGGTCGCGCGGGTGTCGCGCCATGTGCATGAAAAACAATATGACGTGGTGCGCGCCAGCGACCGCCGCGCGGTTTGCGCCTTCATCGGCCTGCTGGTGGCGGGCTGCGCCATTATTTACGGAACGACCTATTGATGCGTTTTATCTTCGCACTCATCTGCCTGTTGCTGACCGCTGCGCCCGTGCAGGCGGAAACCTTGAACGTCTTGTTCATCGGCAACAGCTACACGCTGCGCAACGACCTGACCGGCATGCTGGAAAAAATCGCGGCATCGGGGAAGGGGGCGCAGATCAAGGCGCAGGCTGCGGCCAGGAACGGCGCGACGCTGAAAGAATTGTGGAGCGACGAAAAACTACGCAGCGAGTTGCATGTCGGCCACCGCGATATGGTTGTGTTGCAGGAACAAAGCCTGTGGGCGCAACTGCCCGAAACGGTCGAGGATACGGCGAAATCGGCACGGCTCTGGGGCGATGAAATCGCCAAGGCAGGCGCGAAGCCCGTCATTTTCGAAACATGGGAGCGTCAGCCCGGTAGCTTCTGGTACACCGACAAGCGCTTCGGATTTTTGAAAAACCCAAAAAATATGCGCGATAAGAATGCGGATGCCTCTGCCGCGCTTGCCGCGCAACTGAAGGCGACGGTCGCGCCGGTTGGACACGCCTATGCCGACCTGCTGAAACAGAATTCCAAATGGCCGCTGTATGAAGCCGACAGCCATCATCCCTCCATCCCCGGCACATATCTTGCCGCGCTTGTTCTTTATAAGACCCTGACGGGCGGATCGCCGGAAGAAACCACTTTCGTGCCGCAGGGCGTTAATGCGGAATCCGCCAAGGTCTTGCGCCAGATCGCGGCGGCGCAGTAATGGCGCGCCAGCATATCCCCGCAGTCGGCATTACCCTGACCATTGCTGCCTTCTTTATCCTGTCGCTGTTTTCCGCGCTGAACAAATATGTGCAGGAACTCGGGTATGGCGCGACGCAGGTGATGTTTTTCGACGGGCTGGTCGGCATGCTCTGCATGGTGGCGATCGCCGCGCAGCAGAAAGACTTAAAAGGCCTGCGCCCGCGCAAATTCATGCAAGTGATACTGATGGCCATCAATGTCGCTGCGGCCTTCCTGATTTTTCCGGCCTATCCGCATCTGCCACTGGTGACCGCATACCTGATTGCCTTTACCGGCCCGTTGATGATCACGCTGCTGTCGGCCATTTTCCTGAAGGAAAAAATCGGGTTTCCGCAGGCTGCCGCCGTCTTGGTCGGTTTTGGCGCAGTCACTTATTCGATGGTCGCACAACAGGCGAACGGCCTCGCGGCCGCGTTTGATCCGGCGCAGATGCCCTATATTCTGCGCCTGATCGCGGGCACATTCATGTTCGCGACCGCGCAGGTCATGGTGCGCAAGCTTTCCGATACCGAAAGCACTTGGTCATTCCCGTTTTTATTTTACGCTGGCATGTTCGCGGTGTCGGGTTTGTTTTTCCATGACAGCATCGTGTTGCCGACCGCGCCGCGCGAATGGGCGCTGCTATTGAGCCTTGGTGTGCTGGATGCCGCGTCGCTCGCCATGATCTATCTGGGGCTGAAATATGCGAAGGCCTCGACCGTCGTGCCCTTCCAGTATTCGGGCATGATCTGGGTCGTGCTGCTCGATCTGGTGCTGTGGGATAAGGTTCCCGCAATGCCGCAGGTGGTGGGGGCGGTGGTGCTGGTGCTGGCCGGCATCTACCTTGCGACGCATGAGCGCAAATTGCACAACGCTCGCGGTAAATGACTGACATATATGGGGTTTCTACCCCACTTGATTAACCCACCAATAGGGATTACCAAGGTATCAATCATTTTTAATTCCGGAGGATTTCATGGTCTATGACCCCAGCCGCAAGCGCGGCCCCGCGACAGTACCGAACAGCTACATCCTGACCACCGCTCAAGACGCGGGCTTTTTCGACATGATCGCGGAAGTCGACAAGCTGATCAAAGCCAAAGGTCGCCAAGCCGACGTGAAATGGGGCAATAAATTCACCGAGATCGGCGTCGCGACGCTGACTTGCGATGATGCTTTCGCCGCAAAAATCAAGACGCTGCCCTATGTCGGCGCTGTCGAAAAAGAACACAACGTCTATCCGGCCAAGAAAAAATCGCCGGGCGGCCCGCGTATCTGATCATGGCAAAACCGTCCCAGTCATCGGTGCTGCGCGACAGCTATGTGGTGATGGCCAAATTGCCGCGCCGCAAGCCGGGCGGCTTGTCTGCCGAATTCGGCAGCGTGGCGGAGGCTAAATCGCAAGCCACGGACAAAATGGTACGCGCCATCCGCCGCCTTGCCCAGAAGCACGGCGCGGAAGTGCAGATCGAAACACGCGGCATCCTCGCCAGCGGTTTTGCGAAAGTAAAATGCGACCGTTACTTCGCCAAACTCATCGAAGAACTGCCGAGCGTTTATCAGGTGGAGCAGGAGCGTGCCGCCTATCCCGCGAACAAAGGCCCGCGCTTTAACCGAAGCCCGAAGGCAAATCCGTGACCGACCGCATAAAATCGTTCAAGGAATTCTGGCCCTATTACCTGAATGAACACGCGAAACCGCTGACGCGCGCGATACATCTTGCGGGCACTGGCGCGAGCATAGCCCTGCTGGGCGCTGCTGTCGTGACTGGCCAATGGTGGCTGCCTGCTGCAGCAATTGCGGCCGGCTACGGTTCTGCATGGACGGCGCATGCCTTTGTCGAGCGCAACAAACCCGCGACATTCACCTATCCGCTCTGGTCGCTGAAAAGCGATTTCAAGATGTTCGGGCATTTCGTGACGGGCACGCTGAAATCCGAAGTCGAACAGCATGTGAAGAAAATTCCCGATGCAAAGCCCGCGCCGCAATTCTTCGGCAAATCGGTGATGGAGCGCGTGAAGGGCCTGAAGCAGCGCTTCGCCCGCGCGACGCAGCCGAAAGGCCAGCGCATTTGCGCGAAACCGCCGCAACCGCCAGCACCGGCGCCTTGACCGACGACCGTAAAATCTGGCGCACAGCCGCTTACAAAGCGCGCCGTGACAACCAGAACAGCAACCTGTTCTGGTCGATGGACCCCGCATTCAACCAGCCGGGATATTGGATACGCGAACATCACCTCTACGACAAAGGCTCGTTCTCCTCCCTGATTTCCGAAGCGATGCCGGAGGCGGAGGCGCTTGCCAGGATCGAGCAGCTGGAGCATGACGCGCAGTTGAAATATCCGCTTTCGGATATGAGCTATCTCGAAAATCAATGGATCGGCAATGCCTATCGCGATGCGACGCCGATCGACCAGCATCCGCGTCATATGAAGGACCGGACGGAGCAGGCGCTGAAGATTCTGAAGTCGCGAAAGCCGCCAAAACTCGGGCTTTAAGAGCGTATTTTTCGCAACCCTGATATAAGACATTGAAATTACGCGCTATTTCGCGCTTTTATTCATAATTATCAGATTGACAATCCCGCAGAAACCCTTATATTCGCTCACATTCCCGGGAATGAGGGGAGGGGCTGCTTTGCCCTGACCACGTCGCCTCCATCGGAGGGCCGAACTACCGGGACAATTGTAAGAACGATGTAAAACATCTTTAGAAGGAAACGATAATGGCTAAACGTCCACAGGCTAAACATAAAATCGACCGCCGCCTTGGTGTAAACCTCTGGGGCCGCGCAAAATCTCCCTACAACAAGCGCGAATACGGCCCCGGCCAGCACGGCCAGAACCGCAAGAAGCCGACTGACTACGCGATCCAGCTGCTCGCAAAACAAAAACTGCGCGGCTACTACGCGAACATCGGCGAAGGCCAGTTCTACCGTCTGTACGAAGAAGCGCGCCGCCGCAAAGGTGACTCGGGCCACAACTTGGTCGAGCTGCTGGAACGCCGCATCGACACCGTCATGTACCGCATGAAATTCGTCCCCACCATGTTCGCCGCACGCCAGTTCGTGAACCACGGCCACGTGAAAGTGAACGGCAAACGCGTCACCATCCCTTCGCTGTCCCTGAAAGACGGCGACGTGATCGAAGTGAAGGAAAAATCGCTGCAGCTCGCGCTCGTCGTGCTGGCAGTTGATGCTCCCGACCGCGAAGTGCCGGGCTACCTCGAAGTGAACCACAAACAAGGCTCCGGCAAATTCGTCCGCGGCCCGAAATTCGAAGAAGTCCCGTACCCCGTCCGTATGGAACCGAACCTGATCATCGAATTCTATTCCCGCTAATCAGATAGAATTCCGAACAAAGGGCCGTCCCGAGAGGGACGGCTTTTTTGTTGCCTTGACATAGACGGCACGGCCGTTATTATCCGTAACAACATCCTGGAGCCGATATGAAACTGTGGAAATCGAAAGAGGAAAAGCGCGCCGAAGCCGCATCCGCACGCCAGCAGGTGCTTGAAAACCTGCGCGCGACTTTCGATGAAGCGGTGAAAACGCCGGATACGGCAGACAGGCTTGTGAAGCTCGATCAATTGCGCGAAGTCGTGGGCAGCGTCGAAAGCCTCGCCAAGGGTGCCATTCATAATAAAAGCTCGAGCAAATTGATGCTGCCATACCTGACCATCACATTCGGGTCTCTGGGCGCAGCGTTCTTTACGGTTAGCGCACTCGCCGCTACGCCTTTCCTGATGATTTTGCCGATGATACCGGCGATCATGGGCGGCAAGTATCTGGGCGAAAAACGCGGCGCGGCCCATACGGCGCGCATGGAAACAGAATTGCAACCTTTCTTCGACGCTTTGACGCAGCAACAGGCGGATATCGCCACGGCAACGGTCGACACCGTCGGCCTGAACATCCGCGAACTTGCCGCATCGCCGAAATTCGCCGAGTTGCAGTCCTTGCCGGGCTTGCGCGAGCATTTCATGGCGGCGCTTCAAAAGACACTTTCGGACGCAAAAGAACCCGGCATCAAGACACCGCCCAAAAACGACGGCACGGGCTTCAGACTTTAACAGAGGAGTAGCTGCACATGTTCTTCAAGAAACGGCGCGAAGCGGCGGAAGCCAAGGCAGCGGAAGCAAAGCAGGAAATCCTGCGCACGCTTGATACGCGTTTTGACGAGGCCATGCAAAGCCGCGATCCCGCAGAAAAAATTATTAAACTGGAAGACCAGAAACAGGCAATCGATACCTTCGTCGATACCGCCAAGGGCGATATCAAGGCTCAGGCCAAAGGCAAATGGCTGGGCGGTTATTTCGGCGCGACCATCGGGTCGAACCTTGCCATCGACATCGTATCCGTCGCCTTGACGGGCTTTCCCGCTTCCGTCCTGTTCATCGTGCCCAGCATCATACTTGGCTGGATGACCGGCGACAAACGTGTCGAAAAAGCGAAAGAAAAACTTGAAAACGAAAACGCCGAATTCTTTGGCACACTGCAGGTAAAGCGCGAACGCGCGGACGAAGCCGTGCAGGCCGCCATGAATGTCGACATGCGCGATTTCGCTGAATCCCCGAAATTTTCGCAACTGCTGGAGCGCGTGCCGAGCCTCCGCCAGAAATTCGCGGAATCCTATCGCCGCCATGTCGATGGAACCATCAGCGACGTGCCGCCCGCGCCGAAGAAGCCGGATACAGGGCTGCACCTTTAATATTCAGCGGTTGTCGTTATTTCCAGGTGCGCTTGCCGGTAAGGCAAGAGAATATCCCGTGCATCGTTCGCACATCCTGCTGCGTCATGCCGGAACGGTAGAAGAAATTGCGGATGTTCCGCAAGATCGTGGGGCGCTGTTCGGGGCTGCGGAAGAAGCCGCCGGTATCCAGATCGTCTTCCAGATGCTTCATCAAATTTTCGACATCGCCCTTGGTCGCGGGCGCGGTGTCGCCGAGGTCGGGCACGACCTGTTCCTCGCGGAAGGGGTTATCGGCGTTCAGCCATGCATAGCAGGTCAGCAGCACCGCCTGCGCCAAATTCAGCGATGAAAATCCGGGATTGAGCGGGATATTGACGATGGCGGATGCCAGCGCGACATCGTCCGATTCCAGTCCGGTGCGTTCCGGCCCGAACATGATGCCGCATTTCTGGGTGTTGACGTTGCGCGCGCGGATTTCCTTCGCCGCTGCCTCCGCCGTATAAATGTCCTTCACCACGCCGCGTTCGCGCGCCGTGGTTGCGACGACGAAATCAAGGTCGGCAACCGCCTCGGCCGTCGTTTCATAGATTTTAGCGTTTTCGAGCAGTTCGATCGCGCCCGATGCCGCCGCCGTCGCATCCGGGTTGGGCCAGCCGTCGCGCGGCTTCACGATCCGCAACTCCGTCACCGCGCAATTCAGCATCGCCCGCGCGCACATGCCAATATTCTGCCCCAACTGCGGCCGCACGAGGATAACCGTGGGGGCGAGGGGGATGGCTTTGGTGTTTTCCTTTGCGGTGTTGGTGCCGGCCATTTATCAAGCCGCCTTCAACCGCTCCAGCACCCGTTCACGCCCGATCAGGGGCAACAGGTCTTTCAGGTCAGGGCCGTGTTCCTGGCCCGTGATGGCGCAGCGCAGGGGCATGAACAGTTCCTTGCCGCGGCGGTTGGTTTTTTGCTTGATGTCCTCGACCCATTTTTGCCAAGTGGTGTTATCCCACGGCGCGGGGGGCAGCAGTTCGGCGGCGGTCTTGGCGAAGTCGGCATCCTGTATGACGGGTGTTACGTTGCCCTTGGCCACATGCCACCACTCCTTGATGTCGCCAAGGATTTCGAGGTTAGGGCGCACGGCGTTCCAGAAGGCTTCGTCGATTTCGCCGAGGCCGAGAGCGGCCAGGCGATCTTTAACTTCGGCAAACGGTTTCTGGTGCAGGATTTTCGCGTTCAGGCGGTACAGTTCGTCCTCGTCGAATTTCGGCAGGTTGCGCGAGAATTTCGCGAAGTCGAAGCTGTTGATGACATCTTCCATCTTGAACATCGGCTCGATAGGGTCGGACGTGCCGATGCGGGAGACGAGGGAGATCAGCGCCATCGGTTCAATGCCGACTTCTTCCATCAGCGATTTGATGCCGAAGCCGCCCTTGCGTTTGGAGAGCTTGCCGCCCTCCATATCGCCCAGCAGCGTGACGTGTGCGAATTGCGGCGGCGTTGCGCCCAGTGCTTCGAACATTTGCACATGCGTTGCGGTGTTGGTCACATGGTCTTCGCCGCGCACGATATGAGTGACGCCGAAATCGATATCATCGATGACGGAGCAAATATGATATAGCGGGCGGCCGTCTTCGCGCACCAGCACGGGGTCTGACATATCCTTACCGTCAAATTCCACATGGCCGCGCACGAGGTCTTCCCACACGATGGGCGCGTGGTTCAGCTTGAAGCGCCAATGCGGCTTGCGGCCAGCCGCTTCATGCGCCGCGATCTGTTCGGGCGTGAGCGTCAGGGATTCGCGGTCGTAAATCGGGGGCAGGCTTCTACCCAGCTGCACTTTGCGCTTCAGCGCCAGTTCTTCTTCCGTTTCATAGCAGGGATACAGGCGGCCGTTCGCCTTCAGCTTTTCAATCGTGCGGGCGTAATCGGGGCCGCGGTCGCGCTGGCGGGCGAAGCTGTCCCAGTCAAGGCCGAGCCATTTCATGCCCGCCATGATGTCGTCCACGTTTTCTTCGGTCGAGCGGACAAGGTCGGTATCGTCGATGCGCAGCATAAACGTGCCATTGTTCTTGCGCGCCCACAGCCAGACGATCAGCGCGGTACGCGCGGAGCCGACATGCAGCTTTCCGGTAGGGCTGGGGGCAAATCTTACGGCGACGGTCATGGTCTTATAATCCCTTCAAAATCAGAACAGCCAATATACTACATGGCCTTAAAAAACCAAGTGGATTATATGGCAAATTATGCAGGAAATTCAGGAATTTATGACTGTTCACAGGGGCTTGGGCAATCTGGCAGTATCATATCCAACAGGCAGGTATCACATGGTTCGCATTCTTCTTATCCTCTCCATCCTTTTTTCCAGCGCGATTTTAGTATCCGCAGCAGATGCCGAAGGTGGTGGGCGGTTGCGGGAAATGCTGATGAAACGCCGCGCGGCGAAGGGCGAGGGCGAGATGAATGGCGGACTGAGCGAAAGGATGCTTGAGGGCTTGGGCGGGGGCACCTGTGCCGACCGCAAGGCGCAGGTCAGCAAGCTGATGAATAGCGGCAAGAAAGGCCGCAATGCAAAAGGCCCGCCCGGCGATGTCATGGACGTTGCCTATGGTTCGGCGGAGCTGCAAAAGCTCGATGTGTTTTATCCGAAACGCAAGATTGAAGAACTCGCGCCCGTCATCATCATGGTGCATGGCGGCGGCTGGTGCGTGGGTGACAAGACCATGCGCGGCATGACCGGCAATAAGATGGAACACTACACCGGCAAGGGTTTTTTATACGTCAGCGTCAATTACCCGATGGTGGCCGAAGGCAGCATGGCGTTGCAGCAGGGAAATGATGTTGCGCGCGCTGTCGCCTATGTGCAGAAACATGCGGCAGAATGGGGCGGTGATGCGAGCCGCGTTATTTTGATGGGGCATTCGGCAGGCGCGCATCTGGTGTCGCTGGTGAATGCCGATGCAAAAATTCGGGCCGATGCGGGCGTCAAGAAGTTGACCGGCACGATATCCCTCGACAGCGGCACGACCAATGTAGTGACGCAGATGAACCACCCGATCGAATTCATGAAGGAACGCTATGCCGAGGCGTTTGGCGATCAGGAAGCATACTGGATCGAAACCTCGCCGTTCCACCAGCTGGACAAAACCGCATCGCCATGGCTGAGCGTCTGTTCGTCGCAGCGCACCGGCGACCCTTGCGGCCAGTCGGATGAATATGCGGAGAAAAGCAACGCGCTCGGCATTCCCGCATCCGTTATTCCGGTCAAGAAGGGCCATGGCGCCATCAACAATGAATTGGGCGAAGCGGGTGAATATACAAACAGCGTCGATAAATTCATCGCGACGCTTGACCCCGTCGTGGCGCGGTATATAAACGAATAATGAAGCATAATTTTTTCTACCTGCCGTTGTTCCTGTTTGGCGCGGCTGTCGCGGTCGCGCATGGCGGGAATGACAAGGCACCGTTTCTGGTGATTGCCGCCGCGCTGTTTTCGCTCGCGGCCGGGTTGTGGTATGTCGTGAAATCTTTCGCAGCCGCGCGGCGCAAGAATATGCAGAAGGCGCTGATCGCGGTACTGCCCTTCGTCATCACCGCCGCCATTATGCTGGCGGCACGAATGCATCTTCTCGATCCATTGCCGTTGCTGGGCTTCCGCTGATTAACGCTGCGGCGGGGCAGGCGCCTTCACAAGCTTCAGTTCAGGTTTCGCCTGCGGCTGCGGTGTTGCCGTGACGGTTGCGGCCTCGAATGCGGGCGACAATTCACCGATGCGGAACGGATCGTCGCTGTTGTCGTAGGGCACGAAGACAGCTGGTTTCTTGCCGAATTTTTCCTTTGCGGCCTCTACCGTCACGCTGGCGAACATGCCGCCGACGGATTTATAGAGCGAAACCACTTCCTCGGCGATGCGGCGCAGGCGGCTTTTGCCGATGTCTTTTGCTTCGGTCGGCGGATCTTTTGTAACAAGCGCGGCGAAGGGCAGGGGCAGGGTGAGCGCGCCGATCGTAAAGCCCGCAATGCCGCCGGCGATTGCATTCGTCGTTAACGCCGCGCCGATAAACGCGCCAGCCACGGGGGCTGCCACCACCACGACCGCGACGCCCATTGCCAGCAATGCACCACCTGCGACATTCATTTATCCATACTCCTGATAGGTTTTATACATAGATACTCATCATACGCTTTACGAAGCGCGGTAGGTGAAAACCCTTCGGCGGGTCGATCGGGCTGAGGTATTTTTTCATCTCTACTCCGCTTTCGCCGTCGCGGTAGTATTTCCGCTCTTCGCCCATCACGCGGAATCCCATGCTGTCATACAGCCCGCGCGCGGTGGCGTTGCCCTTGCGCACCTGCAGCGTGACCGTATCGAATTCATTTTTCAGCGCGGCTTCTTCAACCTGCTCCAGCAGGGCGCGGCCAACGCCTTGGCCTTGAAAAGCCGGCGCGACCGCCAGCTGCGCCACATTAACCGCGTTACGCATGGTGGCGGAATTGAATTCCGTCATCACAAAGCCCGCAATTTTCTTGTCTTCCGTTTCTGCGACGATGATCCGGATATCGCGGTCGTCCATCGACCAGCCCAGATATTGGGGCAGGTTTGTCGCCTCGTTCTTCTCCGCAAATGCGTCTTCGTAAACCTGCACCAGTACGGGCAGGTCGCGCGATGCAGCTTTGCGGAAGGCGAGCGACAGCTTTGACGACATAGGGTTCCTCTTGAACGGGAACCTATTATTTACATAACCATGGCATCAAAGTCAAGTAAATCGGGAATTATGCAGCGTTTTCAGCGGCTTTTTTCCGGCGTGCTTCGATAAAATCGATCACTTTCGGTGCTTCGCCCTCCGACGGATGGCCCGTGACGATGCCGCCTTCGATTTCGTAGCCGAAGGCGCGGAACATGGTTTCGACCTGTGCAAGGTCGCGCTCCATGATATCCGCCGTGCTTTGCGTGCCGGATTGCAGGAAATGGTGCGGGTGCAGGCCGAATGACGTGTAAACGTAATCGCCAAAGGCGAAACCATCGGTACCGATCAGTTCATAAGACGCGAGCAGCGCGGCGGCGATTTGCGCGCGCACGACGACGGGGTAGAAATCGGTAAGCGACGACGCGTAGATCGCTTCCGAAAACACCTTCTTGAAGGCGGCGGGACTGTCGCAGGCGACCATCTTTTTATAGATGCCTTGCGCCTTGATGATCTCGTCGAACGTTTCTTCCATACTTTTGAAACTCCCCTGTTTCAACTGTAGTGCCCAATGCGAAGTACCGTTTAGTTTTTAGCCATTCTCGACAATCAGGTCGGTGAATTTATTGGTGATCGGATATCTGCGGTCGCGGCCGAACGCCTTGCGGCTGATCTTGACGCCGGGGCAGGCCTGCCTGCGCTTGTATTCGGCGTGGTCGAGCAGTTTCCAGACCTTGTTGACCGTTTCAACTTCATGCCCGCGTGCGACGATCGCGTCTATGTTCATTTCCTCTTCCACGAGGCAGTGCAGGATGTCGTCAAGCGCCGCATAGGGCGGCAGGCTGTCTTCGTCCTTTTGCCCCGGGCTGAGTTCGGCGGAGGGCGGCTTGGTGATGATGCGTTCCGGTATCACGCGGCCGGCGGGGCCTTTCGCGTTTGTCGGGTGGTATTGGTTCCGCCATTTCGACAGTTCGAACACCATCATCTTGTAAACGTCTTTCAGCACGTTATACCCGCCGCACATATCGCCATAGAGTGTGGCATAGCCGACCGACATTTCGGATTTGTTGCCGGTCGACAAAACCATGTATCCAGTCGCGTTCGACAGCGCCATCAGCAGCATGCCGCGTGTGCGGGCCTGAATGTTTTCGGCGGTTGTGCCTGTCAGGTTCTGGTTCGCGGATGTTTTCAGCATTTCCGCATAGGCCTTCATTGACAGTTCGATGGGCATGCTGCCGTGTTTAATACCCAGAAGCTTCGCGCATTCAGCCGCATCATCGACGCTTTCCTGCGACGTATGGGGCGATGGCATCATGTAGCATTGCACACGGTCGGGGCCGAGGGCATCGACGGCAATCGCCGCCGACAACGCGCTGTCGATGCCGCCTGACATGCCGAGCAGCACACCGGGGAAATTATTTTTGTTCACGTAGTCGCGCAGGCCGAGGACGAGCGTCTGGTAAACCGCTTCCGACCCTGCGTACAGGCTGTGCGATGCCTCAGCGGATTTGCAGACGAAGACGCGGTCAACGCCCTGTTCCCAGATTGTGGTGACGACGTATTCCTGATGGCTGGGGAATTGCGTCAAAACTTTGCCGTTATGATCCATGATGAACGACGCGCCATCAAACACCAATTCATCCTGACCGCCGACCTGATTGATATAGAACAGGGCAAGGCCAGTTTCGGATACGCGCTTGCGCGCATGGTCGAGGCGCACATGCGTCTTGCCCATTTCGAACGGGCTCCCGTTCGGCGAGATCAGGATTTCCGCTTCATGCTTGCGCAGGTGCGACGCAACGTCGGGATACCACATGTCTTCGCAGGTCAGGATGCCGAGCTTTGCGCCCTTGAATTCAACGGGGAAGGGCAGGTGTCCGGCGGAGAACAGGCGCACTTCATCGAACACGCCATAATTCGGCAGGTGGCATTTGAAACGCTTCGCCACAATCTGCCCGTCATGGATCAGAAGGGCGGTGTTGAACACCTTGCCCTGATCGCGCCACGGGGCGGAAATCACGATGCCTGCGCCCTTGCCGTCGATCTGCTGCGCCAGTTTCTCCACGCCCTTCATCACGCGGTCGATAAAGAACGGCTTCAGCGTCAGATCGTCGGTCGGATAGGCTGTGACGACCATTTCGGAGAACACGATCAGGTCTGCCTGATCCTTGTGCTTTTTATAGACGTCGAGAATTTTTTTGATGTTGCCCGAGATATCCCCGACCGTGGGGTTCAGCTGCGCAGCGGTGATGGTGAAATGCTTGCCCAACGCTTACACCTTCATCCCTTCGTCATCCGCCGCGTCGCGCTTGCGCACATAATGCCCGCGCAGTTCATCGGCGATCAGGAAGGCCAGTTCAAGCGCCTGCGACGCATTCAGGCGCGGGTCGCAATGCGTGTGGTAACGCTCGCTGAGGTTTTCATCGGTAATCTTGTACGCGCCGCCGACGCATTCGGTGACGTCCTGTCCGGTCAATTCGAAATGCACGCCGCCGGGATAGCTGCCCTCGGCATAATGGATGTCAAAGAACTGTTTTACTTCGGACATGATGTTGCCGAATTCGCGGGTCTTGTAGCCGCTTGTCGCGGTGCGCGTGTTGCCGTGCATGGGGTCGCAGCACCATGTCACGTTATGGCCGGATTTCTGCACGGCGCGGATCAGGCCGGGCAGGTTTTTCTCAACCTTGTCATGACCCATGCGGGAAATGAGCGTGAGGCGGCCCGGTTCGTTATCGGGGTTCAAAATATCCATCAGCTTCAGCATGTCGTCGACCGGCAGGCTGGGGCCGCATTTGAAGGCGATCGGGTTTTTGACGCCGCGCAGGAATTCAACATGCGCGCCATCGGGCTGCCGCGTGCGGTCGCCGATCCACAGCATATGTGCGGAAACGTCGTAATATTCGCCGGTCGTGGAGTCGACGCGGGTCAATGCCTCTTCATAGGGCAGCAGCAACGCCTCGTGCGAGGTGTAGAATTCGACTTCGCGGATCTGCTGCGAGCTTTCGCCCGTGATGCCCGCAGCCGCCATGAAAGCCAAAGCTTGGTCGATACGCTCCGACAGATCGCGGTAACGCTCCGACATCGGGTGCCCCTTGACGAAATCGAGCATCCATTTATTGACGCGGTGCAGGTCGGCATAACCGCCATGCGCAAAGGCGCGCACGAGGTTCAGCGTCGCCGCCGACTGGTTGTAAGCCTGAATAATGCGCTGCGGGTTCGGGCGGCGGGATTCCGGCGTGAATTCGGAGCCGTTGATAATATCGCCCTTATAGCTGGGCAGCGTGACGCCGTTCTTGGTTTCATTGCCATCGCTGCGCGGTTTCGCGAACTGTCCGGCAAGGCGCCCGACCTTCACGACGGGGACGGAGGCGGAGAACGACATGATGATCGCCATCTGCAGGATCACGCGGAACGTGTCGCGGATATTGCGCGGATGGAATTCCGCAAAGCTTTCGGCGCAGTCGCCGCCTTGCAGCAGGATCGCTTCGCCCGCGCCGACTTTCGCCAGCGCCTTTTTCAACCGGCGTGCTTCACCGGCGAAAACCAGCGGCGGATAATTCTTGAGCGTGTTTTCAACAATCTTCAATTCTTCCAGATTGTCGTAGACAGGCAATTGCATCGCGGGCTTCGCGCGCCAGCTGTCCGGAGACCAGTTTGCCGTCGGTGCGGTGGGCGCAGCAGAATTTTTTTCGACAGCTTTGATCGCCAAGAGGTATCTCCAACCATTTGATTTTTAACCAGTAAAATTATATGCGGTGTTACTGATTCTTGACAAGCGCAGCCATCAGGCTTTTTTCAATCGCTGTCAGTTTGGCGCGGTGGATGACCTTTAACCCGAAGCTGTCTTTCACATAAAACACGTCAACGGCGCGGCTGCCGAAGGTTGTGATTTTGGCAGCAGAGATTTGCAAACCATCATTCGTCAGGGCGGAGGTAATGTCGTAAAGGAAACCTGCGCGGTCTTTGCCATTCACCTCGATAACCGTGTTGCTGGCGCTGGCGTTATTATCAATGATCACGCGGGGTTGCACGGAAAAATGGCGGCCTTTTTGCGGTGCGGTGCGGCGGCGTTCCGCGATTTCATGGTCGAGGTTCAGCGTACCCGCCAGCGCGCCTTTCAGCGTCTTTTGCAGGAAGGCGTTATTGTCATACACATGGCCGCGCAGGTCCTGAATCTGGAATACGTCGAGCGCCATGCCGTTCGTGAGGGTAAAAATGCGCGCATCCACAATCGACGCGCCCGCCGCCGCCATCGCGCCCGAGAGTGTCGCGAACAGGCCTTTTTTGTCAGGGGTGAAGACGAAGACCTCCGTAAAGTCTTGCGCCGTATTGGGGGCAACGCGGATCACGGTCGCTTCCTTGCCCGTATTTTTTTCAATCGCCTGCACGAAACCGGCAATCGCTTCGGGCGAGAAACTCAGCCAGAAATATTTCGGCGCGTAGTCGACGAGGTATTGCAGCGTCGGCGCGTTCTGCCCGACCAATCGCCGCGTCTGTTTTTGCAGGATGATGAACTGGTCATTATCGTCGCGGTCCTTCGGCGTGCCGGACATATGCTCGTACGCTTTATCGTACAGCTCGGTCAGCAAACCGGATTTCCAGTTATTCCATTTATCGGGACCTACCGCCATGATATCGGCGGTGGTGAGGATGGTCAGCAGTTTCAGGCGCTCGGGGGATTGCACATAGCCGACGAAATCCTCGATCGCCTTCGGATCGTTCAGGTCGCGCTTGAGCGCCGTCATCGTCATGACAAGATGGTATTCCACCAGCCAGATCACCGTTTCGGTTTCTTCGGGTGTGATGCCCAGAAGCGGGCAGATTTTTCGCGCGACTTCCGCACCGGCCTCCGAATGTTTTCCGCCTGTGCCCTTGGCGATATCGTGCAGGAACATGGCGACATACAATGCGCGACGCGACTGGATTTTCTTGAACAGCTCGGTTGCCAATGGCGCATCCGCCGCCAGCTCGCCATTTTCAATCTTGTGCATCATGCCGACGGCGCGGATGGTGTGTTCGTCCGCCGTGTACACATGGTACATATCGTACTGCATATGCGCGAAGATATTGCCGAAATCGGGCAATAATGCCGATAAAACGCCCGCTTCGTTCAATCGGCGCAATGTCTGCTCCGATTTCTTTTCATCCAGCAGGATCAGCAGGAACAGGCGGAATGCTTCGCCGTCTTGCGTGAAGTCGGCGTTCTTGACTGCATTACGGATCGCACGCAGCGCGTCGGGGTGAATGTCATACCCGCTGTTCTGGCTGACGCGGAAAATGCGCACGATATCGGACGGTGTTTTTCTGAACTGGGTTTTCTCGGCAATGTTCAGGCGGTTGTGGGTGAGGGGAAATCCCTCGATCACATCGGCAATCGAAATTTTTCTGGTGCCCGCCGTCGCGCCCGCGCTCAAACTCCGCGCTTCCAGATCGGCGCAGATAATGCGGGTCAGGTGGCCGACTTCGCTGGCCGTCATGAAATAGTCTTTCATGAAATGCTCGGCACGCTTGTTCAGCTCCGTTTCCTTGTAGCCCATGCGCGCGGCAATGTCGGGCTGGATGTCAAAGGCAAGGCGGTCGTCGAAACGCCCATTTGCCAGATGCAGATGCCAGCGCACCGCCCATAAAAATTCTTGCGCGTCCTGCAGCGTCTCCGCCTCCTGCGCTGTCAGTACGCCTTTCTCGACCAGTCCTGCGGGTGTGGTGATGCCGTACAGGAAATTCGCGATCCACAGCAGCGTCTGGATATCGCGCAGGCCGCCCTTGCTTTCCTTGATATTGGGCTGCAACTGGTAACGGCTGTCGCCCAGTTTCTTGTGCCGCGCTTCCTGCTCCGCCAGTTTGGCGGCGATGAAGGTGGCGGGGGATGCGGCGTCGTGGTGTTCCTTGACCGCGGCGGCGAGCGACGCGAAAACCTTCTTCGGCCCCCAGACCAGCCGCTTTTCCAAAAGACTGGTGACGAAATGCAGGTCGGTTTGCATCGCCGCTTCGCAATCGGCAATGGTGCGCACCGAATAGGCGAGCTTAAGACCTGCATTCCAGAAAGCCGTATGCAGCGCCTCGACCAGTTTTTTGCCCGCAGATGTCAGTTCGGCATCCGACACAAATAATATGTCGAGGTCGGAGAAGGGGGCGAGTTCCTGCCGCCCGTAACCGCCGACCGCGACGATGCAGGGCAACGCCTGCTTGCCGTCCTGTTTTTCCGTCACGATGTCGGCGAGGGCGATGATCGTGGAATCACACAATTGCGATAGTTGATTATGAAAATAACCATCTTTGTGATGCAACTGGCGTTTCATCAAGCCGCCCAACAGTACTTCACGTTTCTGTTTGAAATCATCCATCAATTTACTGATTGGATTACGTTTATCGCCGGTCGTTTCCGGCGATGTGCGGGCAGAAGGGGATGCTTTGTTGCTATGCGTCATGTTTCAAGAATTTTACAAAATCCGCAAGTTTATTTCCCTAAGATATTGTGCTTTTCTTCTACGGATGCTACCAGTATATCAACACCACGACAGAACAGTACCGCCAATTTCGGGCCCACAGCGACGCGAAGGAAGCATAGCTTATGTATATTTTTTACGACCTGGAAACCACCGGCCTCGAGCGCGACTTTGCGCAGATTTTACAGATTGGCCTGATCTTCGCCGATGACGACATGAATATCCTGTCGATGAAAAAGCTGGAGGCGCGCGTATCGCCCTGGACCGTCGCTGCACCCGGCGCGATGCTGACCACCGGCTTCACCACCGCCGACCTGAAAACGGCCAAGAATTCCGCCTTCGAACTGATGCAGGAAGTCGACCAGTGGGCGCGCAGCCAGTACTGGCCCGTCATATTCTCCGGTTACAATAACATCGGCTATGACGACGATATCTTTGCGCAGAACCTACACCAGAACCTGCTGGACAGCACCATGCTGTCCGCCAAGAACCCGTCCAACGGCAAAAACAACAGCCGCTTCGACGTGATGATCGCGGTGCAGGCGGCTTCGGCCTATATGCCGGAACTGCTGACGTTGACCAAGAAAAACGCCAACGGCGCACCCAGCATGAAGCTTGGCGTGGTCGCGCGCCAGAACAATGTCGGCCTGTCCGAAGAAGACGCGCATGACGCGATGAACGACATCAAGGCGACGCTGGGCGTTGCCAAGCTCGTCAAAAAATCCGCGCCGCAGCTGTGGGAACAACTGACGAAAACCGCATCGGTCGAGGGCGTTGACGCCTTCGTGAAGGAAAACGCGGTATTCACGCATACGGCTTTCTCGTTCGGCAATAAAAACGCGGCGTTCGTGACCTCGCTCGGCGCGCGCAATGGCAGCGGCGTGACGGAGATCATGTTCGACCTCAGCCTCGACCCCAAGCCTTACCTCTCGATGAGCGTCGATGAATTGAAACAGGTCATTCTCGACCAGTCCAAGAAAGCGCCGAAAGGCCAGCCTGATCCTGTCAGCGCCTTCCGCCTCGTGCGCAAGACGCAGCAGCCCATCCTGATGCCGATTGATCTGTCGGAAGCTGTGCTGCCCAAGGGTTTTGACGAGAAACTGGCGAACGACCGCGCCGCGCTCATCAAGGCAAACCCGCAATTCCTCGAAAACATTCAGGAAGCGACGAAGCTGGCGAAGGAAGAACGTCCTGCCAAAACGCCGACATGGACGACGCAGCCCGAAGAACTGCTGCACGAAGCGCCCAGCGCCGAAACACAAGTCAAACTGGATGCATGGATGAAGGAATTCCGTGACGCGCCGTCGTGGAAAGAAGCCGCGACCCTCGTCACCAATTTCCGCACCCGCTTCGCGGAGGAAATCAAGGAAGACGAAAACATCACGCGCTTCGTGAAATTCGCCGGTCGCGTCGTATACGAAAACGCGCCCGAGGAACTGCCGCTGGAAAAACAGGAAGCGATGAAGCGTTTTATCGCCAACCATATCCTCGACACCAATAGCGATGTGCCGTGGATGACTGTCGCCAAGGCGCGCCGCGAGCTGGACCGCATCGAACAGGACCGCCTTGACCCCAAGAAGAAAGACAAATGGGCCGAAGTGACCGATACGCAGATCCGTTCGCTGAAACTCTATTACACGTCGCTGGAAAAAGAATATGGCCCGTACCTGCCGCAGAAACCGCTGGCACCCGCCGCCGATTTCAACGCAGCCGCGCCTGCGCAGCCTTCTGTAGCCGAAAACGACAACGCGCCCGTGGCACCCAAGAAAACCGGCAACGACCCGCTGAAGCCGGCATAACCCATTATCCCCTTTCCCGCGTAATGCGGGGGAGGGGATTGATTGCATGTCATGAAACCCGACGAAATCCCTTCATTCATCTTCCGCGGTGCCGTGCTGTCTGTTGACGGCGCGGAGCAGGTTGTGAAGGATTTGTCGCTGGAACGCCCCGTGGTGAATGGCCGCATCGCCCGCGACGATGTCCTGTACTTGCGTTTCAAAAGCGGGATGGAAATGGAATATGACGCGAAACGCATCGCGGAAATTCCGGGACGCATCCCTGATTTCCTGAAACCCGGCGAAAAAATCTTCCTGCGCGAAACGCTGACCGATGCCTTCGCCAAGGCCAGCAACGGCGTCTGGCAGATCGACAGCGTATCGGCAAAGCCGGATGGCGGCATCCGACTTGTCCTGAAGCGCGCCGCCGACAGGCCGGATAAACCCAACGCCATCGCCCGTATTTCGCGCACCTTCAGCAGCGACACGATGTCAGCCGTGGGGCGCGAAGAACCTGTGCCCGTGCAAAAGGGGCCGACCGAAGCGCCGCGCGGGCCGATCGTTGCGCCGCCGACCGCTGTCTTCAAACGCAAGTAAATCAAAACTGTCTGGATAATCTGGAGGGCTTGCCGGAGCAGGTTTTGGAGTGTTTCGGTTATCAGGGCAGCCTCCTTTCATTATTTTCATACTACTCCAATTATGGATTAAAGTCAAGAAGTAAATGCGATATACGCAATTTATGAAGCCTCTCCAATCACTTGCCCCGACAAAGAAATTTGATTTTCGTGCGCCATTGTCGCAAAGTGTCGGGGCAGGCGACCGCCTGTCTTTTCACCGCATCAACCGGGGTGTTGCGATGACCGCCGCGACCGACAAAAGCCAGCCAGAAATCGCCATTGTCCTGCCGTGCTATAACGAGGCGCTGACGATCGTGCCAGTCATACAGCAGATGCGCGCGGCGATGCCGAACGCCCGCATCATTGTGTTCGACAACAATTCCAAAGACGGCTCCGGCGATCTCGCGCGGAAAGAGGGCGTGGAAGTGCGCGAAGTCAAGCTGCAGGGCAAGGGCAACGTCGTCCACCGCATGTTCGCCGATGTCGATGCCGATGTGTATCTGATGCTTGATGCCGACACGACCTACGATCCCGCGACCGCGCCGTTGCTGGTCGATGCAATTTTGAACGGTCATAACGACATGGCCTGCGGCGTGCGCAAGGGCAAGGATGAATCTTTTCCGACCGGCCACAAGTTTGGCAACCGCATGTTCAACCTGATCGTGGCGGGCCTGTTCGGCCGCGGCATGCAGGATATTTTCTCCGGCTACCGCGCCTTTTCGCGCCGTTTCGCCAAATCATTTCCTGCGCATAGCGCGGGTTTTGAAATCGAAACGGAAATGAGCGTTTTCACGCTGGAACAGCGCCTGCCGTTCGTCGAAATTCCGTCGCCCTATGGCGAACGTCCGGCAGGATCGTTCAGCAAGCTGCATACCTTCCGCGACGGTTTCCGCATCCTGTTCACCATCGCGCTGCTGTACAAGGACATGCGGCCGATGATGTTCTTCGGGTTGATTTCGCTGTTCCTTGCCCTGCTGTCGCTGTGCCTTGGCGTGCCGGTCATCCTTGAATATCTTGATACCGGCTTGGTCACGCGGCAGCCAACCGCGATTTTGGCCAGCGCCATCGGCACGCTGGCGACGCTGCTGTTCGTGGCGGGGCTTGTCCTTAACGGCGTGGCGCGCTCTTACCGCGAGGCGCGGCATTTATGCTATCTGAACGTCAGGCGCTAGACCTCCTCAACCGTATTCCGCTGCTCCGGCGGCTCGGCCCCAGTTTCCTGCGCTACCTGCTGGTGGGCGGGCTGGGATTTCTGGTCGATGCGGGGTTGCTGGAACTTTTCATCTTTTTCGACCTGTCCGTTTATGCTGCGCGTGGATTGTCGATGACGCTCGCGATAGGCATCACCTATTTTCTCCACAAAAATTTCACGTTTACCGACAGCGTCAAGCCCGCGAAAACTTCTGAACAGGCCGCCGCCTTTGTCGGTTGCCAGCTATTCGCCGCCGCGATCAATTACGGCGTGTTCTGCATTCTGCTTGCGCTGCTACCGGCCGGATTTGTCGCGCGCATGTTTTCGCTCTGCTGCGGCGTGGGTGCGGGGCTGGCCGTTAATTTCGTGCTGCTGCGCTTTCTCGTGTTTCCGCAACACGGCAAGCCCGTATACGAAACCCTGATGCCGAAAAACAAATGGCGCGTGCTGCTCTGGCTCTTGCCGCTGGGCTGGCTTGTAAAACTGTCGCTGGCGCGGCAATCGGACGTTTTGAAATGGCCAAACCTGAACGCGCCGCTCGGCCCCAACGATCCCGATGTCTGGATGCGCCTTAACCAAGTGCGGCAATGGCTGATCGGTGATGATTTCCTCGGCCATGTTGTGCGCAACACCAACACGCCCGATATCGCGAGTGTCGAAATCCACTGGACGCGTCCGCTGGATGCGCTGCTGGCCTTCGGCGCATGGATCGCTCCGCGTGATTTCAGCGTTGAAACCCGCCTGATGCTGTCGGCCACATGGCTGCCGCCGCTGTTGGGCCTTGTGGCGCTGTTCTTCATGATGCGTGCGGCGCAAAAGCATTTTAACAATATCCATGTCACCGGCACTTTGTTTCTGCTGCTGATATTCAACCCGCTGGCGGCGTATTACATGCCCGGCGATGCCGACCATCACGGATTGCTGGCGATGCTGTGGTGCGGTGTCATCTGCCTTGTCATGCGCCCCCTGACGGTGCTGACAGGTTTGGCAGGTGGCGTCATCCTTGGCCTGATGCTGTGGATCAGCACCGAAGCCCTCATGCCGATCGCGGCGGTATACGCCCTTCTGGGCTTCTTCACGCTGAAGGATTCAGCGCAGATGAAGCCACTGGCGGCGATGGCGTGGGGGACATTCATCGTCTCTGCGCTCGGCCTTGCCGTGGAATACCCGCTGGAGGAATATTTCACCCGCGTTCAATACGACACGCTGTCGATCCCCTATGTCGCATTGACATTTCTGGTCGCCGCAGGTGCCAGCGTCCTGTGCCTGCCGAAAATAACGGCATTGGCGCCCCGCGCCCGACTGATCTGCGCCGTGAGCGTCGCAGCGGCTGCGGCGGGGCTCGAGATGCTGCTCTATCCGAAAATCATTTCAGGGCCGATGGTGGATGCCGATCCGTTTGTGAAGGACAACTTCCTGCTACTGATTTCGGAATCGAAATCGCTGTTCCTGCGCGACGCCGACGTTATCCTCCGCCATCTGTGGCAGCCATTGCTGGCGCTTGTTCTTTTGGTGAAAATGCCCCAGCGGCGTGAAAAATACCTGCTGCTGTCGCTGCTGGCCGCCGGATTTGTCATGGTGGCGGTGCAGGGGCGGTGGACGTATTACCTGCAGACTGTCGCGATCATCGCCATTGCCGCGCTCTTCCCGCCGTTTATCACCGCAGCGCTGCATCGCGTGGAGCGCCCCTTCCGACCCTATGCAGTCCTGTTTCTGGCATCGGTTCTCGTTGCTGGTATCGCGGGCGCGGTAACGCCAAAAACTGACCAGGCCAAGGCGGAATGCCAATCCGCCATCCGCCTTGCGCTGCAAACGGGCATTTTCAAAAGCTACGGCAACCTGTATGTGGATCCGGCTATGGGCGGCGATGTGCTGTTCTTTACGCCGCAGAAGATCATCGCAGGCAATTACCACCGCGAGGGGCAGGGCTTGCGCGCACTGCACGAAATCGAAACGGCAAAAACGGCGGATGATGCGCGGAAATTGCTGGATGCGCGCAAGATATCGGCGGTGCTGGCCTGCCCCGCAATCGACAATAAATGGATATCGGAAAAGCCGTCATGGCTGAAGCCGGTTGCCGAATTTGACAACCGTGCGCAGCTATTTTTTGTCGGCCGCTAGTTTTTCCTTCAGCGCGTAAAGGGCATCAAGCGCCTCGCGCGGGGACAGGCTGTCGGGATTGAGGGCGCGCAACGCTTCCTCGGCGGCGGAGGGTTTCGCGGGTGCAGCCTTCGGCACGACGCTGAACAGTGGCAATTCCGCGCCAACGTTTTTCGACGTCTTGCCGTCTTTCGGATTTTCGAGCGTCTTCAGCACTGCTTCCGCGCGCTCGATCACGGCTGGCGGCAGGCCCGCCAGTTTCGCAACATGGATACCATATGAACGGTCGGCGGTGCCGGGGGCGACTTCGTGCAGGAAAATGATGCTGTCTTTCCATTCCTTCACCTTCATCGTGAAGCAGGCGAGGTTTTTCAGCTTTTCCGTCAGCGTGGTCAATTCGTGGTAATGCGTTGCGAACAGCGCGCGCGATTTATTCGCCTCGTGCAGATATTCAAGGCAGGCCCAAGCAATCGACAAACCGTCAAACGTCGCCGTGCCGCGCCCGATTTCATCGAGGATGACGAGCGATCGCGAGGACGACTGGTTCAGGATCGTCGCGGTTTCGACCATTTCGACCATGAAGGTGGAGCGGCCACGCGCCAGATCATCCGCCGCGCCGACGCGGCTGTACAGGCGGTCCACCACGCCGATATGGGCAAAGGTCGCGGGCACATAGGCGCCCATCTGGGCGAGGAGCGCAATCAGCGCGTTCTGGCGCAGGAAGGTCGATTTACCCGCCATGTTCGGGCCGGTCAGCAGCCACAGGCGCGAGGCATCGGCCAGCGTGCAGTCATTCGCGATAAATTCCGCGTTCTGGCGTTTCAGCGCGAATTCAACAACCGGATGGCGGCCGCCCTTGATATCGAACGCCAACGTTTCATCGACCAGCGGGCGCACGCAATTGTTGCGCGACGCATATTCGGCAAGCGAGGACGCGACGTCGATGGCGGCAAGCGCGTTGGCGGTGCGGGCAATGATTTCGGCCTGTGCCATCACTTCCTTCGCCAGCTGCGCGAACAATTCAAGTTCGAGCGCGAGTGATTTTTCGGCGGCTTCGGAAATTTTGCGTTCCAGTTCAGACAGCTCGACCGTCGTGAAACGCGCGGCATTCGCCATGGTCTGGCGGTGGATGAAGCGCGCCGTGTCACCGAACAGTTTGTCGCCGTTCATTGTGGTTACTTCGATGAAGTAACCAATCACGTTGTTGTGCTTGATCTTGAGCGTATTCACGCCGGTTGCCTGCACATATTCGGCCTGTAAGCGCGCGATATGCTGGCGGCTGTCGTCGCGCAACATGCGAAGTTCGTCAAGGCGCGGCGAATAGCCATGCGCGATAAAACCGCCGTCGCGGGCCAGCACGGGCAGGTCTTGCGCCAATGCGCGTTCCAGCTGGTCGATCAGCGGATGGTGGGAGCCCCAGAGTTTCAGGATGTCGAGCGCGTCATTTAATCCGGCGGGCAGGGTATCGGCGCTTTTCAGGATCAGGTGGAACAGCTGCACGGTCTGCGCCAGCGTATCGCGGATGGCGGCCAGATCGCGGGGGCCGCCGCGGTCGAGGCTGAGGCGGGCAAGGGAGCGTTCGATATCGGCGCAACGCTGCAAAAACCCGCGCGTATCGAGGCGCAGATCGGGCCGCGTGAAGAAATGCTCGACCATATCAAGGCGGCGGTGGATTTCGGGCGGGGTGGTCAGCGGCATCGCAAGGTGCTTTGCCAGCAGGCGCGCGCCTGCGCCCGTAATGGTGCGGTCGATGGTGTGCAGCAGGCTGCCCGCGCGTTCGCCCGTCATGGTGTATGTCAGTTCAAGGTTGCGGCGCGTGGCGGCGTCGATTTCCATGACGGAGCCGAGCGCCAATTGGCGCGGGGCGGAAAGGCGGGGGAATTTGCCCTTCTGCGTCAGTTCGACGTAATCGATCAGCGCGCCAGCCGCCGCGATTTCCGCGCGGCTGAAACCGCCGAAGCTTTCGAGTGTGGCGACGCCGAACATCTGCTCCAGCCTGCGGCGCGCGTTTTCGGCATCGAAGCGGGAACCGGGTTGCACGCTCAGTTTATTCCGCACATCGGCGAAAACCTCGAAATGCGCTTCGTTTTGCGTCATTTTTTCGGGCACAAGAATTTCATTCGCGCCCACACGGCCGAGCGTCGCGCCAAGGTCGCGGGGCAGCACGGGCTGCAGCGTGAAATCGCCGGTCGACAGGTCAAGCCATGCCATGCCGATTGCGCCCGCGATTTCGGCGAGCGCGGCGAGATAATTGTTCGCGTTCTTTTCCAGCAGCGTGTCTTCGGTCAGCGTGCCGGCGGTCACGACGCGCGTCACGTCGCGGCGCACAAGCGCCTTGTACCCGCCGCGCTGCTTGGCTTCAGCGGGGGTTTCGACCTGTTCGCAGATCGCGACCTTGTGGCCGAGTTTAATCAGGCGTGCAAGATAGGCTTCATGCGCATGCCATGGCACACCGCACATCGGGATTTCGCCGCCGTTATGCGCGCCGCGTTTGGTCAGCGTGATGTCGAGCGCGGCCGCCGCCGTGATGGCATCATCGAAAAACAATTCGAAAAAATCGCCCATGCGGTAGAACAGCAGGCAGTCTTTATGCTGTTCTTTTACGGCATGATATTGCGCCATCATCGGAGTAATCGCCGCTGCGGGGGCGGGGGCGGTTTCGGGCGCGTCATTCGCCGGAATTTCCAAGGAAGCATTTTGCATAGATAATTTTTAAAGGGATTCTGCCGCCTGCGCAATAGCCTGTAATATCAGGGAAAAATCATGCGCTAAACCCTTGACTTGTCAGGCTTGGGACGTATTATGGAGCGCGATTTTGAACCGCCAATTTTTAAAAAAAGAGGGTCCTATGTCTGAAGAAAACAAAAACCATCAACGCGCAGAAAAAACCACCACTTACCTTGCCGGCGCCGGCACGCTGTCGACCGCGCTCTGGGCGCTTGGCATGACGCTGACATTCCCGATCGTATCGCTGGTCGGTGCGGTTGGCGTTGTGTATTACGCGACCACCGAAAAAGGCCGCAACAACTTCCAGAAACTGGGCGACCAGCTGGTAAACCTCGGCCAGGACCTTGTTTCCCACATCTCCGAAGATTTCAGCCGCGCGAAAAACTGGTGGAGCGCACGCAAAGAACGCAAAGCATCCGAGAAAAAAGCATCTGTCGAGCGCGCGACCAGCTCGTTCAAAGACGCAAGCGTTGAGCCCGGTTTCAACAACGTCGCAAAGCCCGAAGTTGCACCCGCAACCGCCGTGGAAGCGCCGAAGCCGGTCAACGTGCCGAAGCCGCCGCAGCCCTAAAAAAACCGAGAATCAGGACACGCGATTCGAATGCTGAAAGTGGGTATTTTGCTCACTTTCAGCATTTGTGTTACTATTGCACCCCATACATTAAACTATTGATATATATAGTAAATATGGCTTAACGCTGTCCACAAAATTGACATATCTGCCCTTTCTTCCTAGACTCGTATCAACCCTCCACAAGGCGGGCATGGCTCAACAAAAGGAAAAGGCACAATTGATGGCATTTACTCCCGAGACCCCTGAAACCGAAGCAACCGGCAAGCTTGGACGGCTAGGATCCTATGCGCTATTGGGCGGCACCGCCGTCGCGTCATGGTTCGTGCTTCCTGTCGTTGCGGCGATCGTGACGGCTGCACCGCTGTTGAGCGCTGTCGTCGGCATTGGCGCCGCTGCGACCGTCGCCGCGAAGAAAGACTGGCGTGAACCCGCGCTTGGCTTCTTCAAGAAAATCGGCGGCATGTTCGGCGACGCGCTCAAGCAGGTGATCAGCGATTACCGCGGCGCGCGCGACTGGGCGAAGGTAAAGGCGGAGGAGCAAAAATTCGCGGCCCCTGCCAATGACGACGCCGCACCGTCGACACTGGGCGCAAAGGCATCCGCTGCGGATTTCAACGCATCGGCTGATCCTGCGGCTTCGGTCAAGGTCACGGCAAAGCCTGCGCCGAAACCCGCGCCGCTGCCCACGCAGCGCCTCGGCTAAACTAACAAGCTTCTTGAACAAGGAAGAGAGCCCCGTCGCTGCCGCGATGGGGCTTTTTCTTTACCGCGTTTTCAGGCAGTAAGCCTTGAAATTATCCATCAGCTGCCGCCAGCCGGTGCGGTATTGCTCCACCAGTTCGGCGCGTTGCTGGTCGGAGAAAATATCCCAGCCGGAATGGCACATATAAAGGTTCGTGCCGTCGTTGTAGGGGGAGAGCAGGAATTCAACACGCGTCGGGCCGGGCCAGCCGTCATCGACCCAGTTGAGTTGCAGCCGTGCGTTATTCTCGATCGCGGTCACGCTGCCCCGGGTTGTGTGCTTGACGCCGTTATTGTCTGTCCATGGCTCCACCAGCTCGCCGCCTTCCTGTGCGTGCAGGTTGACGCCCTTGCCCCACCATTGCTGGATATGGTCGTGGCGGGTCAGGAATTCCCAGACCGCATTGCGGGGTGCTGCGACAAAAATTTCGTATTCGATCATCCTTCAAGGTCCTTGAACGGGGGCAGCGAAAGGTAACGCTCGGCCATGCTGGGGATGATGGCGACAATCATCTTGCCCGCCATGTCGGGGCGTTTGCCGACGGCAAGCGCGGCAGTGATGGCGGCACCCGACGACACGCCGACGGGAATGCCTTCTGTCCGCGCCACATGGCGCATCATGGAATAGGCGTCGTCGTTGCTGACGGTAATGATTTCATCGATCAGTTTTACATCCAGCACGCCCGGCACGAAACCCGCGCCGATGCCCTGAATCTTGTGGGAACCCGGCGGCTTGCCGGACAATACGGCGCTGTCGGTGGGCTCCACCGCAACGGTGCGGAAAGACGGCTTTTTCGCTTTCAATGCCTGCGATACACCCGTCAGCGTGCCGCCCGTGCCGACGCCGGAAATCAGGACATCCGCCTTGCCATCCGTATCACGCCAGATTTCTTCGGCGGTGGTGCGGCGGTGGATATCGGGGTTGGCGGGGTTGTCGAATTGTTGCGGGATGAAGCTGTTCGGATGCGTTTTCGCCAGTTCCGTCGCGCGGGCAATCGCGCCGCTCATGCCCTTGTCGGCGGGGGTGAGGTCAAGCTCCGCACCGAACAGGCGCAGCATCTTGCGGCGTTCAAACGACATGCTTTCGGGCATGGTCAGGATCAGGCGGTAACCCTTGGCCGCGCAGATAAATGCGAGGCCGATCCCCGTATTGCCGGATGTCGGCTCGATAATCACGGTGTCTTTATTGATCTTGCCCGATGCTTCGCCGGCCTCGATCAGCGAGATCGCAAGACGGTCCTTCACACTCGACAGCGGGTTGAAGAATTCCAGCTTCAGCACGATATCGGCCTTGATGCCGTGTTCGGCGGTCAGCTTCGGGATGCGGACGAGGGGGGTGTTGCCGATCGTCTGCCAGATATGATCGTGGATGTTCATGATGCTTTTTTCGCCGCTGTGCCGGTGGAACCAAAACCGCCCGCGCCGCGCGCGGTTTCATCGAGTTGTTCGACAAGGTTGAAATTCACGCGCGCATATTGCGCCACAACCATCTGCGCGACGCGCATGCCGCGCTCTACCGTGAAGGGTTCAGCGCCGAGGTTGGCAAGGATGACCTTCACTTCGCCGCGATAATCGGCATCGATGGTGCCGGGGGAATTCAACACGGTCACGCCGTTTTTGAATGCAAGGCCGGAGCGCGGGCGCACCTGCGCTTCGTAACCTTCGGGCAGCGCAATCGCAAGGCCGGTCGGGATCAATTTGCGCTCGCCCGGCTGCAGCGTGACGGGCGCATCGACAGCGGCCTCCAGATCCACACCCGCCGATAATGGCGTCGCGTAGGCGGGCAGGTTCAGCCCCTTGGCATTCGGCAGTTGGGTAATGGCGACGGCAACAGGTTTAGACATAATACACTCCCAAGGCGGCGGTTTAGAATATATGTATTTAGCCCACCTCGTGGCAGAATGACAAGGCGGCAGGCATTGCCGCATGTTTTTTATCCGCAGGCTTGGCCTGCATTGTAAAAGTCCGCAGGCGTAGCCTGCATTGTAAAAGGTTGAATTTATATGCGCCTGTTCCTTGGCCTGATGGCCGCCGTTTTGATCGCTGTTTCCAATCCCGCCGCCGCCTGTTCGCCCGCTGTCGAACAGCTGTCGTTCAAGCAAAAGGCCGAAGCAAGCAATGTGTTGTTCATCGGCGGGGTAGAGGAAGCAGGCGACGACTACGTCATCTTCCGCGTCTCCAAATCCGGCAAAGGCGCCCCCGCCGCCGGCGAAACCATTCGCCTTGAACACAAAAGCTACGGCACCTGCGGCGAGCTGAAATTCGAAACCGGCGACGTCTGGCTCTACGCCGGTGATTCCCCCATGGGCGCATCCCGCCAGATCGAGCAAAAGGATATGGAGACGGAGATTGCGGCGGTGGTGGAGATGTTGGATAGCGAAGGGAAGTAATTAAGCTCGTGACGCTAGGAGGCGACGTTGATCACTTTCTTTAGAATAGTCATCATAATCGGCGTGCTGATCGCTATTGGGATTGGCGTCTCTGCTGTATTAGGTACGTTTTTGTTTGGTATAGATAAATACCTGATCGGGATATTAACATTAGGTTTTCCTGTTACGCTCACGGTAATCGCTATCGCATTAATATTTTATGGTTTTAAAATTTCAACAAAGAGAAGTACATCAGATCAATCGGCAGAATTTTTGCTTGCGAGGAAATTATCCGAGCATCAGACACGCAAGGAAAACAATGTTGATAAGCCCAAAGACTCACAAAGTTAGAGTTTTGTTCCCACATGTATCGCCGCAATCCCGCCTGACAGATTAATGACCTTCACGTTTTCAAAACCCGCCGTTTCCAAACGTGCCGAGAGTTCGGCCTGTTTGGGGAACTGGCGGATGCTTTCGACGAGGTATTGGTAGCTGTCGCGGTCTTTCGCCACAATTTCGCCGATTTTGGGGATGATGCGGAAGGAATATTCGTCATACATCTTTTGCAGGGCCGCGTTTTTCAGGTGGCTGAATTCGAGGCAGAAAAACTGCCCGCCCGGTTTCAGCACGCGGTAGGCATCGGACAGCGCATTGTCAATACGCGTCACGTTCCGCAACCCGAAGGCGATGGAATACAGGTGGAATTCGCGGTCGTCGAAGGGCAGGGATTCCGCGTTGCCTTCGACCCATTCAAAGCCTTTTAAATATCCACGGTCGATGGCGCGGTCGCGGCCGACCTTCAGCATTTCCTTGTTTATATCGCAGACGGTGATTTTTGCGGACTCGCCCGCGGCTTTGCGGTAGCGGAAGGCGATATCGCCCGTGCCGCCCGCCACATCTAAAAGTTTACGGTTCGCGCGCGGGTGCATCATTTGCACGAAACGATTTTTCCACAGGCGGTGGATGCCGCCCGACATCAAATCGTTCATCAGGTCGTAGCGAGATGCGACGTTGTCAAACACGCCCTCGACCATCTTTGTCTTATCGGACGGATTGACGCGTTTATAGCCGAACCAGTCTTTTTCCTTGTTCTGCATGGTCATCCCCATACCTTCCACATTGTGCGAATGCTGAGACAGATCACCAGAATGCCAACGGCGATCATGAACGGCTTCACCGGAATGCGTTTCGTCAGGTATGCCGCGATGGGTGCGGCCAGCACGCCGCCGATGGCGAGACCGACAATCACTTGCGGATGCGAAAAGCCGATGGTGAACAGGAAGGTGAGGGATGCGGCCAGCGTCACGAAAAATTCGGCGGCATTCACCGATCCGACCGTGTTGCGCACATCCTGCCCGCGCGCGACAAGGTTAGATGCCACAATCGGGCCCCAGCCGCCGCCGCCGACGGTATCGATCAGCGCGCCGAAGAACCCCAGCGGCGTGATGTGCTTGTTCACTTCCTTTTGCGGAATTTTCTTGAAGGCCTTGAAGATGATGACGATGCCCATCAGCAACAGGTAGCCCGCGATATAGGGCTTGATGATGTCGCCGTCCAGTTGCGTCAAAATATATGCGCCGACAACCGCGCCCGCCACGCCCGGCACGACCAGCTGCTTGAACAGTTTTTTATGCACGTTGCCGAAGATATGGTGCGACGCCGCCGATGCGCCCGTCGAAAAACATTCGGCGGCGTGGACGGTGGAACTGACGACCGCAGGCGGCAAACCCATACCGAGTAATATGCTAGAGGCCGTGACACCATAGGCCATGCCCAGCGATCCGTCGATCAGCTGTGCTATAAAACCTGCGGCGATGAAGAAAAAAAGATCGTCTGTCATGGGGGCAGGATAGGCAGAGCGCGGCCTATGGTCAACGCCTAATTACCTTGGAAATCAGCTTTATAATGAAGGATTTAAGCCCTGCTTCCCCGAAGATCAGGACGGCGGGCAGGGCGATGATGCCGAATGCCGCGCCACCGACCGCGATATCGGTCAGCGACATCCATTTCTGCGCCATGTCGAGCGGCAGGTATTGTTCGCGCAACCAGATCGCGGCGAGTGCTGCACCGACAGACGGCACGGCAATCGCAAGGCTGCGCCCGAAGGCACCGAGCAGCGGCAGGAACGGCGGCGCGTCATGCAATTTGCGGGCAAAGAGCAGCGTCGCCAGCGCGTTCACCGTCATCGCCATCACGCCCGCCATCGCAAGACCATCGACCGAAAACGCTTTCGACATTTGCAGGTAAAGCGGAATGGCGGCAACCGACAGCACGCTGCCCAAAATCATCGGGCGGATGGTGTCGCCGCGCGCGTAGAAGGCGCGGGAAATAATCTGCTGCACAATCCAGCCCGGAATGGCGAAGGCGAGCAGGGCGGTCAGCCCCGCCACAATCATCGTATCGGTCGATGTGAATTTACCGTGTTCGTAGACAAGCGCGACGATGGGCTGCGCCAGCGCGAAGAAGCCCGCGCCTGCCAGCACCGACAGCGCGATACCTGTTTTCAGCGTGCCGAGCAGCGTTTTGTTCAATTCAACCGTCTTACCCTCCGCCCATAATTTCGACAGGGTGGGCAGGGCGGCTGCGCCAATCGCCTGACCGATCACCGCAATCGGCACCTGCATCAACCGGCGGGCGTAGGAAATATGGGCGACTGTGCCCGTCGCCAGCAGCGCGCCGAACCAGCGGCCATACCATTCATCCAGCGTCAGCAGCGTCGTGCCGAACATCAGCGGCGCGGCAATCGCCAGATATATAAGGAAGTTTTTATCTAATGGCGCGATGCGGATTTTCAGCGGGATATGCTTGTAACTGAACAGCACCGGCATCAGGAACGGACCCAATACGGCGCCGATCAGCGTACCGATCGAAAAACCCGCGATGCCGTAAGTGTCATACAGCAACACGCCGCCAAGAATGGTACAGAGGTTATACACCAGCGGCGCGAGCGCGGCGGCATAGAAATGCTTGTGCGCCAGCAGCACGGCCTGAATGATGCCGCCGATGATGAAGAAGATTTGGGCGGGCAGAACGATGCGCGTCAGCGCGATGGTCGCTTGCGTCGTCGGTTCATCGAAATTCGGGAACTGGAAACGGATCAGCGGGTCGGCGTAATACCACAGCAGCCCCGTCATCAGCACGACCAGCGCGCCCATATTGCCCAGCAGCGTCGCCATCAATTTCTGCGCCGCCGCTTCGCCGTTTTTCGCCATGATGCGGTGATAGAGGGGGATGAAGGCGATGGAAAGCTCGCCGCCCGCCAGCATGTTGTTCAAAATATCGGGGATCTGGAACGCGGCATAAAAGGCATCGGTCGTGCCGCTCGCCCCGAACTTGTAGGCCAGCAGCATTTCCCGCACATAGCCCAGCAGGCGGGAGGCCAGGATACTGACCGCCAGAATCATGGCAGCGGTGGCGATGTTCTCGGTTTTTTTCATAAGGTGCGGGTTGCCGGTCTTATTATGCTCTTATGGGACATGATACAGAAAAACATGACCGAAAACAGCCTTTTAGTCTATTCCCAAGAATCCAAAAACAGGCCACAATCAGGGACGAGATTGAAGGAGTTTCAAGGTATGAAGAAAATACTCGCCGCCGCCATCGTTGCCCTGTCGCTGACCGCGGTTGCGCCTGCGGCCAAGGCCGACACATTCGTGTGGAAAGACGTTGTGAACGATTACACCATGTCCTTCCCCGATGTCTGGCGCATCCAGACGCCGGATGACGCATATACGCGCCTCCGCATCGCTGGCCCCTTGGGCGAAGACCATGCCACCTGCCGCATGCAGGTCCATCATGATGGCCGTTTGCAGATTTATCCCAAATACCTCCTCGACAAAGCGGTCAGCCTGACGCTGAACCGCGATTTCTGGGAGACCCGCGTAAGCGAATACAACAATGCCCGCATCCTTGATTTCTATGACCCTGCCAGCCTCGGCGGCAAGGGCGACGCGACCGCGGTGCAGATCGCGTTCGAACAGGAAACCGGCGACGGCGTGTCCAAAATGCGCGGCTTCATGATCGGCAGCGTCTATGGGCCGAACCGTTACGAAATCACCTGCGCGGCGAAATCGGAAGTTTACGAGCGCTGGAACGGCTTGTTCCTCAGCATCATCGACTCCGTCGAACTGCAGTCGAAATACCATCCGTTCCCGACGGGCTATTATCGCGGCTTCCTGCGCGACCCGAAACTCGTGCTGCCGACCGACAAGCCCGGCACGCGCGACGAAAAGGCCGGCAAGCCCTTCTTCGCCCTGCGGAGCCCGTATCACCATTAATACGCAGCTTTCCTATTGTGCGGAAACGGTCCGGAAACACGATCCGGACCGTTTCCTTTTAACGCTGCTGGCAAGGCCCGCCGCGCGCGACGGATTGTTCGTTCTGTACGCCTTTAACTACGAAATCGCCAAGACGCGCGAGGTGGTGACCGAAACCCGCCTCGGCCTGATACGCCTGCAATGGTGGCGTGACGCGATTGCCGCGATCTATGACGGCAAGCCGCCGCTGAAGCATGAAGTGGTGGAACCGCTGGCCGCCATCATCCGCCAATATAACCTGCCGCGCGAATTGTTCGATAACCTGCTCTATGCCCGCGAATTCGACCTCGAGGACAAACTGCCCGCGACGCTGGAGGGCATGAAGCATTACGCCGATTTCACCACGACGCCGCTGCTGAAACTAACGTTGATGGTCGAGGGCAAACAGGCGACGGAAGAGGACATCAAAGCCGCAGCGACATCATATGCGCTGGCCGGATTGCTGCGCGCCGTCGTTGTTCATTCCAAACAACGCCGCTGTTACCTGCCCGAAGACCTGCTGCACAAGGCGGAAACAAACCAGTATGCGCTGTTCGACGGCAAGGAATTCGAGAAGCTGAAACCCGTGGTGAAGGCGGTGGTGGATGCCGCGAAAACATCCTCGCCGCTGCTGCCTGCAAAACTGGCCGCAATGTATCTGCGCCAGATCGAAAAGGCGGATTATAATCTGCTGTCATCCGCGCTGAAATTGCCGCCGCCGCTGATGGCGCTGCGGTTGTGGTGGGCTTCTTAAGCAGCGGCCTTGTAATTCTTCAGCCAGCCATCCAGATCTGCGAGCGCGCGCACGGCATAGGCGCGTCTGCGGTCGCGGCTTTCGACTTTCTTTTTGCCTTCCTGCACCAAACCCGTTTCATCGATCGGCGGGAACAGGCCGAAATTGACGTTCATGGGCTGGAATGTTTCAGCCTCGGCACCCGTCGTGATGTGGTTCAGCAACGCGCCCATCGCGGTCGTGACGGGCGGGGTTTCGACGGCTTTGCCGTGATATTCAGCAGCGGCAAAGCGCCCAGCCATCAGGCCGACTGCCGCGCTTTCGACGTAGCCTTCGCAACCCGTCACCTGACCCGCGAAACGCAAACGCGGCTGCACCTTCAGGCGCAAGGCGGCATCGAGCAGTTTCGGGCTGTTGATAAAGGTATTGCGGTGAATGCCGCCCAGCCGCGCGAATTCGGCATTTTCAAGGCCGGGGATCATGCGCAGGATGCGCGTCTGTTCGCCGTATTTCATCTTCGTCTGGAAACCGACGATATTGTAAAGCGTGCCGAGTTTATTGTCCTGACGCAGCTGCACCACGGCCCAGGGGCGGCGGCTCATTTTGGGGTTGTCCAAACCGACGGGTTTCATGGGGCCGAAGCGCAAGGTATCGCGCCCGCGTTCCGCCATGACTTCGATGGGCAGGCATCCTTCGAAATAGGGCGTGTCTTTTTCCCATTCCTTGAATTCGGTTTTTTCGGCCGCCAGCAGCGCGTCGATAAAGGCGTAGTAATCTTCTTTCGCATCAAACGCACAGTTGATGTAATCCTTGCCGGTGCCGCCGGGGCCGGGCTTGTCGTAGCGCGACTGGAACCATGCTTTTTCCATGTCGATGGATTCAGTGAACACGATGGGCGCAATCGCGTCGAAAAACGCAAGGCTCTGTTCGTTGGTGATTTCCAGCACAGCCTTCGACAGCGCGGGCGAGGTAAGGGGGCCGGTCGATATAATGACGCTGTCCCAATCCGATGGTGGCAGGCCCGCGACTTCGCCACGCTCGACGGTGACCAGCGGATGGTTTTTCAGTTTGTCGGTCACATCCTGCGAAAACAAATCGCGGTCGACGGCAAGGGCGGACCCCGCCGGAACCTTGTTGCGGTCGCCCGCGCCCATGATGAGCGAATTCGCGCGGCGCATTTCTTCATGCAGCAACCCGACCGCGTTATATTCCCAGTCGTCGGAGCGGAAGGAATTGGAGCAAACCAGTTCGGCAAAGTTATCCGTGCTGTGTGCTTCGGTTTTCTGCACGGGGCGCATTTCGTGGATGACCACGGGCACGCCGGCATTGACCAGCTGCCATGCCGCTTCCGACCCCGCCATGCCGGCGCCGATGATGTGAACAGGCTTCTTCATGCCGCATCAAATACCACGATAGGGCGGGGTTTTCAATAATATTTTATTCTTCGATTTTGGGCATATCCCCGGGGCAAAGGCCGGATTCATACTTATAATTCTCGAGAGTATCGATATCGCTCTGCCTTGCGCGGCGCGTGTCGACCAGTTTCTGTACCATCGGCCTCACATAGGCGATGACTTCCTCGACAATGCGTTTGGTGTTTTTCGGCGTTTCATATTGGGGGTAAGGCCCCTGACCGGCGACGCCGCGCAGATACCACAGAATCTCCATTTTAAGCTTCGGCAGGTATTCCTTGATGACCTTGAGGTCGGCGGCGACATGACGTTCCTCGTGCATCTTGGTGACCTTGAAATGGCATTCGGACGTTTGCAATTCCTTGCCGATAAAAATGGTGGGGGTATAGGTGATGACCATTTCGACGCTCTCGACGTAAATGCAGGTGTTGCCCGCATTGTCCGAAAGCCCGTTGTACTTCACATTATAACTGCCGCCCCCGACGCCGGCCTCCGTCAGACCGAACACGCGCCATTTGCGCGTCGTATCGGAGATATGCGTTGCGTCCTTGTTGCCTTTCATCGTATCGGTCAGCGCCTTGATGGGCGCGCCGGTGATGTATTCGGGCTTGCTCGGCTTGAAGATGACATCCACGGTCGGGATAGCGTCGGGCACAGGGCAAACTGTCAATTGCGCGAGAAGGAAGCTTTTCGCCAGCATAAGCGGAAGATCGAGCATTATTCCCCTTCATCCGCGCACATCGCGCCTTCGCGTTCGTAATTGCTTTGCGTGTCGAACTGCGCCTGCATCTGGCGGCGGGTTTCAATCATCTGTTCCATCAGCGGGTCGGCGAAGCGCTGTACCTCCGCCAGCATTGCATCCTGAACCATTTGCAGCTGTGACTGGTCGAACGGGCCTTGCGGGGAGATCTGGTTGACATAGGCCTGAATTTTTTTCTTCAGGTAAGGCGCATAGTCGTTGAAAACCTGCAGGTCGGTGCCGACATGGCGTTGTTCATGCGCCAGCGTGACGGTGTAGCGGCAGCGGTTGCTCATGTAATCGGAAGCGACGTAAATGACCGGCGTATAGACGATATCGATGTTGACGTCGGAAATCTGGGTGCAGGCAGTGCCGTCGGGGAATAGCGCCTGCTGGAAATTCGAGCTGAAAAGATTCTCGATCTGGCTGAGCGTGAGGCCGCCCAGATGCCAGCCTGGTTCGGTCGCGAGCGATGAGTCAGGGTTATTGGCAAAACCGGCGGTCAGTTCCTGATGTGTCATGCTGGTGTCGAGCGGCGCATCGGACGCGCTGATCGTCACGTCTACTGTCGGCGCGCCGAAATTGGGGCAACTGCCGGACATGCCGGCGAGCAGGAACAGGGCGGGCAGGGATATGGGGTCAAAACCGATCATATCCCTATTCGACCATATCTATTTATTGCCGTCAAATTTGGGGAACTGGCCGGGGCAAAGGGCGGTATCACGCAGGTAATTCGCCTCGGTATCGATCTCCCCCTGCCGTTTTCGGCGCAACACGACCAGCCGGTCGAAAACGGGTTTCAGGTCTTCGTTGATTTGGGCCATCATGCGCTTTTGCATATCGGGCGATGCTGCATAGGGAAAAGGCCCTTTCGCGCCCATGCGCTGAACGCTGTTGCGGATGCTTTTGGCGATATCGGGAAAGAAATCGCTGAAGGTGCGCACATCGGTTTGCACATGGCGTTTTTCGTGCATGAGCGTCGCGGAATAGCGGCAGCCCATATCCTTGTAATCCTGCGCGATGTAAATTTTCGGGGCGTACTGAACTTCGTATTCCACCTTGTCTACCGACAGGCAGGCGGTGTTGTTTTTATAGTCGGGCAGAATATTGAACGACATTTTCGTCTGCGCGGACAGGCCGCCTTCGCTTACCACGGTCACGCCGCTCACCATCCAGTGTCCGTCGGTAGAAAGGGTGGAGTCGGGGTCAAGGCCGTATTTCGCGGTCAACTGCTGCGCCGTCAGGTTGGTGACATAGGCGCTGTCGCGCTGGTCGAGGCGCACATCGACATCGACCGCGCCCTGCACGGGGCAGGCAGGCGCGGATGCCAGCATCATGATTGTCGCGAAGGCGGGGGCGAGCGTTTCAAAAACGGGCATGGGTATCCTTTAAGGGGAGATGGTAATGGGCGTGCCTTCGCGGACCACTTCCCACAATTCCCGCATGTCACTGTCGCTGACGGCGATGCAGCCATCCGTCCAGTCCTTGTCCTTGTTATACTTCCAGAACATCCAGAATTTCATGTTCGGCTTGCCGTGGATAAAAATGTTACCGCCGGGGTTGATGCCCTTTTTCTCCGCGTTTTTCAAATCTTCTTCGCTGGGGTAGGAAATGCGCAGCGAGCGGTAATAATGGCTGTTGCCGTTGCGCAGGTCGATGGTGTACTTGCCCTCCGGCGTGCGGCCGTCGCCTTCTTTTTCCTTATGGCCTTCGGGGAATCGGCCGAGGGAGACTTTATAGCTGGTGATAACCTTGCCCTCGGCGTCGAACAGCACCATCAGGCGGTCTTTTTTAAGAACCTCGATGGTCGCCACTTCCTGCGTGAATTTCGGCTTGTACGAGCGGGATGAATATTCGCCCTGCTGCGCGTTCATCGCGGCGGCGGGGGTGGAAAGGGCGAACAGGACCAGAAGGGCAAAAAAGACGTGTTTCATGGATTTATAATAACATTCCAGCCGATTCAGGCAATTGCCGTTTTCTGCTGCCGGCGCAGCAGCAGAAAGGCGGTCATGGCGCTGTTGGAGATAACCATGACGACGGGGTAAAGCCATGTCGACGGCGTGTAATGCTCGATCGCCGCAAGGGAGAGAAGGGCACCGACGGCGAACCAGCCATAGCCAGCTGCCGGTTCCTCGAACGGTTTGTCGATAGCCTTGCGGATCGTGGGCAGGTATCCGACGCAATCGATGATGCAGACAAGAATGACCGACCAGATCGGCGTTTCGGTCACGATCCAGAGGGGGATAGCGGATAGCGATACGGCCAGCGTCACCCAGTCGCCCGTTTTATAGCTGCGGTCACCGCGCTGCCAGCCGATAAAGACGAGGATGAAACAGGTGGCACAAGCAAAGCCGCGCGCCCATGCGCCGGGTCCAGCGCCTTCTGCTACCTGCGCCGCGAAGCCAACGGCGGAAATGCAGCCCCAGATCAGCCATGAAAAAGCATGCGGCTTCGCGCCGTCGCGGTAGATGCTGCGGAAATAAAAGAAGCGCGAGATGAAAACGGTGCTGGTCGCCAGCGCGCCAAAGATTTGCAGGTGGCTCATCATCATAAATGCAAACTCGCGTCACCGGCGCCAACCAGCAATTCGTTCTTCTTTGCACGAACATGCAATTGATAGCGTCGCAGGAAGATATAACCCGCCATCAGGATGTTCGATGCGGTCAGTACGGCAGGATACAGCCATGTAGAGATCGTATAGTTATCAATCGCCAGCACGGATAGAAATGCGCCCGCCGAGGAAAGTATATAACCGTATGGGGTTTCTTCCTTCGGCTTGCGATGCACCTTGCGCAAGGTCGGCAGGTAACCGGAGGTATCGATCAGGCAGACAAGGATGACCGACCACATCGGCGTTTTCGTCAGCATCCAGAGCGGGATTGCGGTGAGCGAGATGGCGAGAGTAATCCAGTCTGCGCGGCGGATATCACGTTCGCCCTTGAACCAGCACAGCCCGACCACGACAAAGCAGGTGATGCAGCCGACGCCGCGCACCCATGCCGCCGCGCCCGCATGTTCGGCAATCTGCGCCGCGAAGCCGATGCTGGAGATCACGCCCCAGATCAGCCACGAAAACGCATGCGGCTTCGTGCGCCCTTTGAGGATGCTTGTAAAGTATGTGCCGCGCGAAACCAGCATCAGCAGGATCGCAACTGCGGCGTAAATTTCCTTGATCGTCATTTTATTCTCCACCCCACCCGAAGGCAGGGTGGTTTAAATGTTAAAAGCGCAGCACTTTCGCCTGCTCGACCTGCGAGATTTTCTTGATCTGGTCGATGATCGTCTGCGGCACGGTGCCGTCGACGGAAATCAGGGCGATTGCGCGGTCTTTGCCGGGGATGCGGCCGAGGTTGAAGTCGGAGATGTTGATCTTGTTGTCGCCCAAAATCGTGCCGACCGCGCCGATCAGGCCCGGTTTGTCGAGGTTGAGGACGTAGAGCATTTCCGAATTCAGCGACGCATCCGTGGGCACGCCGTTGATGTCGATCACGCGGGGGCGGTCATTAAAGATCGTGCCCGAAATCGTAATGGTCCCGCTGGCATCCTTCACGGTCACGCGCATGACGGTCTGGTAGTTCTGCGCCTTGTCGCGTTTCGTCTCGGCGATGGTGATGCCGCGTTCCTTCGCGCGCGCAGGGGCGCTCACGATATTCACGCCTTCCATCGAGGGTTTCAGGAAGCCTGCCAGCACCAGCGCGGTCAGCGGCTTGGTGTTGATGGCGGCCACGAGGCCTTCATATTCAATCTGGATTTCTTTGGCATCCGTCGTCGCCATCTGGCCCGCGAAGCTGCCGAGCTGTTCGGAGAGCTTCATGTAGGGTTTCAGTTTCGGCGCGTCTTCCGCGCTCACCGAAGGCATGTTGACGGCGTTCGCAACCGCGCCTTGCAGCAGGAAGTCGGACATTTGTTCCGCGACCTGCAATGCGACGTTTTCCTGCGCTTCGACGGTCGATGCGCCAAGGTGGGGTGTGCAGATCACTTTTGCATGGTTGAACAGCAGGTTTTCTTTTGCGGGTTCGGTTTCGAACACATCGAGCGCGGCACCTGCCACATGACCGCTATCCAAGGCCGCTTTCAGGTCGGCTTCCACAATCAGGCCGCCGCGCGCGCAGTTGATCAGGCGGACGCCTTTTTTCATCTTTGCGATTGCTGCTGCGTTGATGATGCCCTTGGTCTTTTCGGTCATAGGGGTGTGGATGGTGATGAAGTCCGCGCGGGCCAGCACGTCGTCCAGCTCCACCTTTTCAACGCCCAGTTCGACGGCACGTTCTGCCGACAGGAAGGGGTCGAATGCGATGACCTTCATTTTCAGGCCGATGCCGCGGTCGGCGACGATCGCGCCAATGTTACCGCAGCCGATAACGCCGAGGGTCTTGCCGAAAATTTCCTGACCCATGAATTTCGTTTTTTCCCATTTGCCGGCATGGGTTGAAGCGTTGGCCTGCGGGATGTCGCGGGCGAGGGCCATCAGCATGGCGATGGTGTGTTCGGCGGTGGTGATCGAGTTGCCGAAAGGCGTGTTCATGACAACGACGCCGGTTTGCGTCGCGGCGGGAACGTCGACGTTATCGACACCGATGCCGGCGCGGCCGATGACTTTCAGGTTCTTCGCGCTGCTGAGGATATCCGCCGTGACCTTGGTGGTGGAGCGGACGGCGAGACCATCGTAATTCGCGATCTCGATTTTCAGCTCTTCCGGTTTCAGGTCGGTCTTGACCGTCACATCGACACCGCGCGCCTTGAAGATGGCTTCGGCTTGCGGGCTCATTTTGTCGGCGATCAGAACTTTGGGTTTGGCGGTCATGGCGGGGTCCTTATAAATATGAAGCCACATGTTACGCCTGACGGGGGTAAGCGGCAAGCAGGGCGATGCTGCGGCGCAGCAGAGAGGTAATATTTAACAAATACTTAAAATATTTTGCGTTCTGCGGTAACTAAGTACCATTATTATGAAAATAATACGTGCGTTAATCTCCGGTTAGGATATAGTAGTTAAATCGATTTTTCAAAAGACTCGGGGATAGGGGAATATCATGCAGGCAGAATTCAACGCAACAGCGGAAAAAGTCGTCAACACGGACGAATACCGTCGCATCCGCCAGGATCTGGAATGGAAACAGATGAACTGGAAAGAAAAGGTGTTCCAGGCTTTCGTGAGCGACCCCTATAACGCATGGCTGTTCGTGAAAAGCGGCGTGACCGGCGCGGTCGACCAGATCCTGAAGGGCAAGAACGACGAACCCGGCCATTATTACGCAGACACCTTCAACCAGTCGATGCACGGCACGACGTATATGGACCGCTCGAAATTCGAAGCGGAAACCTCTTACTTCGCGAAAAACGGCGTCAGCAAGACGTTTCAGGAAAAATCGGCGCGTATCGCAACCGAAGCCTTCGACAAGTCGCGCGATTTCAGCGTGCTGGTACAAACCGGCCAGTTGAAGCCGCTGGATTTCGGCCCGGGCTAGTTTTCAGGTTGATTTAAGGCCGCAAGCCGCGCTGCTTCAGCATTCCCGTCATCTTCGCCGGAAAATCGGTGATGATCGTATCCAGATGCCGCACGATCGCAGGGTCGGATAGCTTGCGCTTCAGGATCTTGTCACGTTCCGGTTTTTTCGTCGTCCAGATCATGATTTTGGCGTTCGGATGATGGCGGTGGATTTTCGCGATATTCGCGGCGGATAACGTGCGCGCGGTCATCACGAAATAATCCGGCTTTGCTTCTTTCGCATTCTTGCCAGTCAGCGTCGTTTCATCCAGCGGCGCATAGGCTCGGGTGCTGGTTTTCTCCCACGGATAAATCGGCTTGTTCCGCATATCGCGGCGCGAAAAGATCATGCCGCATTTAATCTCGGGATCGATCTTGCGCGCTTCGGCAAGCGCCGCGTGATCGAATGACGTCAGTATCACCTGATCCTTGGTGATCTTTCCCTCGGAAATCGCCTTGTGGATTTCGGCGATGACGGGTCCGGCGGTGCCGTAACCTTTCAGCTCGATATCAAGAATTTTTCCCGGGTGAAGCTGCGCCAGCGAGAACAGGTCGGCGAGGCGCGGGAGCTTCGAGCCTTTTTTCAACGTCAAACAATCAACGTCATTGGACTGCATCTGGTCTATGCGCTTTCCGCGGGTCAGCTTTGCCGAGGCGCGGTTCAGGTGGCGCTTCAGCGAACTGGTTGCGCGGGTGTACAGGCGCGGGATGGTGATCTGGCGGGTTTCATGGCACAGGAACGGCGTTTTGTCGCAGGAGACAACAACATCTGTTTCGATGCCGTCGCTTTCGTTCATTGCACGTTCAAAGGCCGGAATCGAGTTTTCGTCCGTTCCCTTATGCTGCCGGACGCCGCGGTGACCCAGTACCTTGACCATGCGTTTCCCCCAATCGTTCACGCCACTTTGAATCCAAGTAGACGTAATCCTGCCGAAAACCAGCTTTGAAACGGGGAAAAGGCGGTTTTTTACGCCGCTTTTGCCTGTTCCTGCGCTTTTACGCTGTCATAAGCCCAGCTGACCCATTCCAGCAGCGATTTTACGTCGGATGTTTCGACCGTCGCGCCGCCCCAGATACGGAAGGACGGGGGCGCGTCGCGGTGGTTGGCGATTTCGTATGCCACGCCTTCTTTATCCAGCATGGTTTCGACCGACTTGATGACTTTGCGCTGCGATTCCTCGTCCTTGCCGGTCAGCCAGTTATCGACGACCTTGAAGCAGATTGAGGTGTTGGAGCGAATATCCGCGCGCTCGGGCAGGAATTCGGCCCATTCGGTTTTGGCGACCCAGTCTTCGACCGCTTTCAGGTTTGCGTTCGTGCGGCCCATCAGGCCCTTCAGCCCGCCGATGCCTTCCGACCATTTCAATGCGTCGAGGCAGTCTTCGACCGCGAGCATGGAGGGGGTGTTGATCGTCTTGCCTTCAAACGGCTCCTCCACCAGTTTTCCACCTTTGGTCAGGCGGAAAACTTTCGGCATCGGCCAGGGCGGTGCATAGCTGTTCAGGCGCTCGACCGCGCGGGGCGACAGGGCGAGCATGCCATGCGCGGCTTCGCCGCCCAGCACCTTTTGCCATGACCATGTGACGACATCGAGTTTATCCCACGGCAGTTCCATCGCGAAAACGGCGGAGGTTGCGTCGCAGATGGTCAGGCCCTGACGGTCGGATTTGATCCAGTCGCCGTTCGGAACCTTGACGCCCGAGGTCGTGCCGTTCCATGTGAAAACGACGTCGCGGTCGGTATCAACTTGTGACAGATCGGGAATGCCGCCGAAGGGTGCGTCGAATGTGCGCACATCGGAGAGTTTCAATTGCTTGGTGACGTCGATGATCCACATCTTGCCGAACACTTCCCAGCCCAGCACATCGACGCCGCGCGCGCCCAGCAGCGACCACATCGCCATTTCAATCGCGCCGGTGTCGGAACCGGGGACGATCGCAAGGCGGTAATCCGCCGGCATGCCGAGGATGGCCTTCGACTTCTCGATCACTTCGGCCAGTTTCTTCACGCCGATGGAGGCGCGGTGGGAACGGCCGGTCGGTGCGCCTTTCAGCACATCGGGGGTCCAGCCGGGACGCTTTGCGCAGGGGCCGGAAGAAAAATTGGGGCAGGCGGGTTTGGTTGTCGGTTTTTGCATCACACACTCTCCTATAGTCCGGTCATTGCCGGGAAAGCGTGAGTATAGCAAGGTTTTCCGCGGGATTACATACCGTGTGCCAATTCTTTTATGACGCTGTAGGGCATGTTGTGTTCCTTGGAAACATCGACGGTGCCAAACGCGGCGCGATCAATCACATCTTTCGCAACACCTTGTTTTTCGGCGAATTTTATCAGTCGCGCCACGCGCTTTTCGGTCGCGGGGTGGGAAGCTGTCGCCTCGGCCCAGGCATTCGACAGCATGCCTTTCTCGGGCAGTTTGCCCTCGAACGCTTCCAGTTTGCTGTTTTCGACGACCTGTTCAATTTTACGTAAACCGGTTACCAGGGCCAGAGGGTCGGCACCGAGTTCAATGGCACCGGCATCGGCCTGATACTCCATGCTGCGGCTATAGGCACCCGTCACCAGCTTGTTCGCCGCGCTCAGGGCTTTTGTCGCCGCCCAGAGCGTGAGGTAGGCGGGGCTGAACAATGTCAGCACACCAACCGCGACGGCTGAAGATGCGCCCTTGATGACGGCTTTGATCTTCTTGCGCTGCGCGAGTTCGGGAAGCTCCAGATATTCTTCCTTCGTCGTCATCACGCCGCTGTCTTCCGTCGCCTTGCGCGCGATCAGGTTGCCGGCGATGGAGGTACCGATGGATGCAGCCGCGCTCGACAGCATGCCGCGCCAGCCGGTTGCCCACCATGCGCCGATCATGGTCATGGCGTTGGTCGTGACAGCAAGGCCGCCCAGCAGTTTTTGCGGCAAACCGATGCGTGTATGGTGTGCTGCTGCGTGCGCGAATTCATGGGCCAGAACCGCTTTTTCTTCCTTGTCGTCCAGCAGTTTCAGCAGCGGATCGGAAATCATGATGACAGGTTTGCCAAGGTGGAGGGCGGCGGCGTTGTGCGTATCGCCCATCGCCTCGAATGCTTCTTCCAGCGCCTTGCCGATGATGCCCTTGTCTTCCGATTTCTTGCGGTCGGCGCGAAAATCGTAGATGGGATGTTCGGATGCTTTGAGGCCGGAGCGTTTATAAAGGTCATCCGCCATTTCGCCCAGATGCGGCGAATGTTTGTGGACGCGGGGATGTTCGACAAGGCGGTTTTCGAGGAAATCTTTTTGCTGCTTCAGTACCAGCCACGATATGCCACCCGAGAGGACGATGGCGGCGGCGATGCCGATGGGGCCGCCGAGGGCAAGACTGATGCCGGCGATTGCGGCGGTAGCACTATAATGGATAACGGTGCTGGCGATGTTACGGGGACGATACAGCGTCGCGGTCAATGTGGCTCCTTATGGGTTATAAACGTTATGAGCATATCTTCCGACGCCGTTTTATATTCGTCAAATGGTATGACCTATCTTCTTGATAAAAATTAAGAATTTTGGTTTAATGCCAACATAACAAAAGGGGTTTTACATGTCCGACACCGTTATCACCATCGTCGCTGCGCGTGACGGACTGCTGGACGAAGCGATGCAAGCCCGCGCAATCGCGCTCGCGAAATCGGCGGGGGTCGACAATGTCACGCTCGATATCCTCAACCCTGCGACGGCAATCGACATCACAGTATCCGCGCATCATGACAACCTGACCACCTCATTGCGTACAGCGTTTTCCGATTTCGGCGCGTGTGACGTGTTCGTGCAAGCAAAGGACGAATTACGCCGCAAGAAACTTCTGGTCGCCGATATGGACGCGACGATGATCGAGGGTGAAACGCTGGATGAGCTGGCGGCGCATTTCGGATTGAAAGATAAAGTCGCGCCCATCACACAACAGGCAATGCGCGGGGAAATCGATTTCGCCGAAGCGTTGCGCATGCGCGTGGCCCTGTTGCGCGGCATGCCGATATCGGCGCTGCAGGAAACGCTGGATCAGGTAAATTATTCCAAGGGCGCAAAAACGCTGGTCGGCACGATGCGGCGTTTTGGCGCGCAATGCGTGCTGATTTCGGGCGGGTTCGACTTTTTTACAAATCCTGTCGCGCAAACGCTCGGCTTCAACAAAAACATCGGCAACCGGTTTGGCATCGAATACGACATGCTGACCGGCGAAGTGATGGAGCCTATTGTTGACAAGAACACCAAGAAGAAAACGGTCGAAGATGAATCCCGCGCACTCGGCGTTGATCCGCGCGCGGCAGTGGCGGTGGGCGACGGTGCAAATGATATCCCGATGCTGCAGACGGCGGGGGCAGGGGTCGGCTATTTCGGCAAGCCTGCCGTGGTTGCGGCAACGCCATTCCAGATACGCCATACCGATCTGACGTCCATCTTGTATATGCAGGGCTATACAAAGCGCGAATTCTCCGCATAAAAAAACAGGCCGCGTTAACGGCCTGTTTTTTTTTAAGTCTACTTCGACAGAATTATTTCTTCTGCCAGCCGCCCGAGGCGTTCATGAAGAACTCGCCGGGGCCGGTCGAATTGATCAGCTTCTGGCCGGCGAGGCCTTGAATCTGGTCGATCGGCGTATTGTTTTTCGCCGCGATGGCGTTGTATTTCGTCATGCGCTGGCTGTTGGTCGAGTTCACAAGCGCCTGAACTTCGGTCGAAGGGGCGGAGGTGACGATGCCCAGCAGACCGTCGGGCTTTTCGCCGACAAGGCCGTCAGCCTTCGCCGCCGGCAGTGACAGTGCCGCAAACGCGACTGATGCCGACATAAACAGGGCGCAGCAGACCATCATTACTTTTGTCATGGTACGGATCATGGTTTTTTCTCCTCAGCAGGTTTTGTGTCGACGCCGAACAGTTCGGGATCGTTGGCGAAGGCGGCATCGAGGTCTTTTTCGACCTTCACGCGCACTTCCTGTTCGATCTTGATGTTCATGTTGATTTCGATGGGCTTGTCGGGCGCCTCGACCTTCACGGTCGGGGTGCAGGCCGTCATCGCGATAACGCTCATGCCGGCGCAGAGCGCGGGAAGGGCGGTCAGAAGTGTCGCTTTTTTATTTTGCATGGTTCGCCTCGTATGTTTCCAGCTGCTTGCGGATCGTATCGGGGATCCGGTTGCTGCCCGGGTTGTATCTTATGATATTTTCGATGGGGCCTTCCACATTTAAATTAAAATTCACAGGCTTGCCCGCGTAAAACAAAGGGTTTTTCCCGCGAATGCGCAGCTGCACCTGCTGCGATTTTCCAATCTCGCCGTTAATCGTGACGCCGAGCGAGTCGTAATGGAATTGCGCGAGCGCCGCCTTCAGGTCGATGATCTGCTGCTGCGACGTATTTTGCAAAAACGCGGGCGGCTTGGCGGGGTTGTAGCGGATGACGCCCGTGCCAGTCGTTTGCAGCGTGCCGTTCACGATGGAAAATACGCCGTTATTGATCTGCAAGGGAATATTGCCATCCACTTTCCCGTCCGCAGTCAGTCCTTCGAGCGGCGCGATCTGGAACAGCTGCTGTAAATCGAGCGCTTTCGCCGAGAGTGTGACGCTCGTATTCATCGTGCCGAGCGGCATCATGAATGGCGTGGAGGTAATTTTCCCACCCACCGCGTCCCATGTCGCACTATGCAGGGAGAAGTTTTGTTTGGCGTCCAGGCTGACAACCGTGACCCCGTTCGTCAGCGGCAGGCCGACATTCAGCCCGCCCACGCTGACCGTCTGCTGCTGCAGCGTCAGCGGTACAAGGCTGGTGAGGTTCATGACGGTGTTGATGCCCGTGATGACATTGTCGCGCACGTTGCAGGTGAAGTCCTTTAAATACAACTGGCCCGTTGTGCCGGTCGTATATCCGTTCTTGCCCTTCGCCCATGTGACATTCGCCGACAAGGCGACGGAGCCGAAACCGTCGATGAAGTAATCCTGCGTGACGGGGAATGCCATGGCGACCTGCGCAACACCCTCCGCGAAATTCGTGGGCGGCATGCTGACGGATAAAAATCCCTTGCCGCTGTTGCCGTCATGGCGTCCTTCCAGCTTGGCGGAAATCCAGCCGTTCTTTTCAGACACCGCGCCTGTATAGCCTGTGCCGCCCTTGACGCTGCTCATCGACACAAATTGCAGGCTCGCGCGCACGGGAACGAAGTAGCGCGGCTGTCCCTTGTGGCTCAGGTCGCCGATATCCAGTTTGCCCTCCAGCACAGGTGCTTCCGCCAGATGCGCGGTCAAATCGGTGTTGATCTTCTTGCCCCAGAAATCGAGGGCGGCGATTTCCGCGCCCTGCATGACGACCTGCAGGGTTTTCATTTTATTGTCCCAGATAACCGATGCCGGCTTGCCCGCGTTCAGCGGCACGCGCAGTTGCGCGACGCGGTTGCCGATCGCCTTGACCTTCGCCTGAAACGACAATTCATCCTTGGGGGCGGAAATGGTAAGGCGTTGTGTCGCGGGGTCGAGCGACAGTTGCACCGTGCCGAGCGCCTGCGCGCCTGACATCAGGCCGGGCAGGGAGAGTTTTTCCATGTCGACGCCAGCGCTGCCCTGCAGATTTTTCCACTGCGCCACATCGGCCCAGCCGCCGTCGCGCAGATGTTCTCCCGTCGCTGTCAGCACGACGTTGCCGCGGCCTTCCATCTCGGCGAGGTCGAGGGCGGAAAGGTTTTGCAGCTTCGCTTCCGCGCGCAAGCTCATGGCATCGACGTCTTTACCTGTATGGTCGACGCGGAAATCGACCGCGATCTCGCCGGAATTGTTGACGACGCTACCCTGCAGCAGTGCTTCGGTCTTTTCCTTGGTGGACGACATATGCAGCGTCGTGCCTTCCAGCGGAATTTTGAACAGGCGCATGGCGCCCACGCCCAGCTGCGCGTTGATGGCGGGCAGGGCGCGACCGGGGCAAACATCGGCCTCCGCCCAGCCGGTCAGTTTCAGCATCTCGACATCGGGCGAGGTAAAGCTGCCCTCGCCGATTTCGTAACGCACATTCATGCGCCGCGTCGCCTTGATGATGATCACACGCAGCTTGCCGTTGATTTTGGCAAATGCGGCCTCGCCTGAAACGGTGGCGTCGATATTATAATGCAACCCCTTGTCGGTGACGGCGCCTTCCATTTTGAGCGGCAGCGGGCCGTAGGGCGTTGCGAGCGTCAGGATGACATCTTTAAAGGTGATGTCCTTTGCATATAAGTTGAGCGGACCCGTGGAGGACGAGGGCGACGAAGCGGCGAGCGGCCAGCCGAGGCGCACGCCTTCGATCTCGACCTTGGTCAATTGACGCTTCCGCGCATCGGCGAGCGTCGTGTAAACCTTCACATCCCTGATTTCATTTCCGTCCGCATCCAGCTTCAGATTTTTCAGAGTAGTGCCGCCGAAGCTGAACGCCGCGCTCTCGATGGCTGCTTTCTGAAATCCGCTGCTCTGGATCTGCGATTCAACAATCGGTTTAAGAAAGAAAAATAAACCGATGAAAACAGCCGAAATTGCAACAGCAATGCCGCCGATGCCAAATAGCAGGAGTTTCTTCATTATCAGGTCCTTGAAATGCTTTATTCGCGTGATGCGTGAAAACAGGAAAAGCTGCGGTTTGCTGTTGTTTTTTCAAGCTTAATGCGCAATATAACAGCGGTAAACAATAAAGATGGAGAGACGTTGATGTTCATCACCCCCGCCTGGGCACAGGAAGCAGCCGAAGTCGCAACCGGAACCGCTGAAGCGGCATCGGGCAGCCCCGGCATTCTCGTGACCATGATGCCGCTCGTGCTGATCTTCTTCGTCTTTTATCTTATGGTTATCCGCCCGCAGAACAAGCGCATCATCGACCATCGCAAGATGATGCAGAACCTGCAAAAGGGCGACAAGATCGTGACGGGCGGCGGATTGGTCGCTACCGTTAAAAAAGTCCTGAACGATGACGAAGTGCTGATCGAGCTGAACCACGGCGTCGAGGTCGTTGCCGTGCGCCAGACCATCATGACCGTGCGCGAGTCCAACTACCGCAAGACGGAAGAACAGAAAATCGCCGTCGAGGATGCGCAGAAAGCCGCCAAGGAAGCCGCGAAAAAGGCTTCTTCTTAATTCATACCTGACGAGAGCAATCATCCATGCTTCAAATCGAAAAATGGAAAGTCATTCTGACGATCCTGATCTGCGTGCTTGGCATCGCCTATTGCATCCCCAACCTGCTGCCGAAAGAGCAACAGGAAGCGATGGAAAAGACCCTGCCCAGCTGGTTCCCGACCAAGACCGTGAATTTAGGCCTCGACCTGCGCGGCGGTTCGCACCTGCTGCTGGAGGCGGACCTGAAGCCCGTCTTTGCAAAGCGCAAGGAAGCGATGGTGTCGGAAGCGCGCGTTCAACTTGGCAAGCAACGCATCGCTCGGACGGAATTACATGCGAACAGTGATGGTATTTCTTTTAAGCTAACAAATCCGCAGGAAGATGGTCCTGCAGCGCTTAAGATTGCGCGAGGGCTTGAACAATACGCCTCTGTTGATATGACACCTGATGGCCTTGTAACCGTGAAGATGGATGAAGTCGCCGTCCGCGACCTGACGTCCCAGATCCTGAACCAGTCGATTGAAATCGTGCGCCGCCGCGTTGACGAAACCGGCACGCGCGAGCCGATCATCCAGCGTCAGGGATCCGACCGTATCGTGTTGCAGTTGCCCGGCGTTGATGACCCGCAGCATATCAAGGACCTGCTGGGCGTGACGGCAAAAATGTCGTTCCACCTGGTCGATGAAGACGCGCTGACCTCCGGCAAGGCAGGCGCGGGCTCGCGCAAACTTCCCATGAGCGAACATCCCGGCCAATCGATCTTCATCAAGACGGCCGCTGTCATCGACGGCGAACGCCTTGTGGACGCGCAGCCGCAGATCGACCGTTTGTCGGGTGCTGCCGTTTCCTTCCGTCTCGATTCAATCGGTGGCAAGCAGTTCTGCGATGTGTCCCGCGCGAATGTGGGCAAGCCCTTCGCCATCGTGCTGGAACTTGAAAAGAACAAGCCGACCGTCATTTCCGCCCCCGTCATCCGGGAACCTATTTGCGGCGGTAGCGGCCAGATCTCCGGTGGCTTTGATGTGAAACAGGCGACCGACCTCGCGCTGTTGCTCCGCTCCGGCGCGCTGCCGGCGGAACTGACAATCGTTGAGGAACGCAGCGTCGGCCCCAGCCTTGGCTCCGACTCTGTCGCTTCGGGCAAGATTGCGTCCGGCGTCGCCTTCGTCGCTGTCGCCCTGCTGATGATGGCATCCTACGGTTTGTTCGGCTTCTTCGCCGTGATCGCACTTGGCCTCAACCTTGTGCTGATCTTCGCGCTGCTGTCGATGCTGCAGGCCACGCTGACGCTGCCGGGTATCGCGGCGATCATCCTGACCATGGGTATCGGCGTCGATGCGAACGTTCTTGTGTATGAACGTATCCGTGAAGAAATCCGCCATGGCCGCTCCGTGCTGTCGTCGGTGGATACCGGTTACCGCCAGGCACTGCGCACTATCTTTGACTCGAACCTGACGACGCTGATCGTGGCGGTCATCCTGTTCTCCTTCGGCTCCGGCCCCGTGAAGGGCTTCGCCGTCGCGATGAGCATCGGTATCATCACATCGCTTTTTGCATCGATCATGGTCACGCGCCTGATCGTCATCGGCTGGCTCCGCAAAACGAAGCCCGCAACGCTTCACATTTAAGGATATTTTTCATGTCTGGTTTCCGTTTCCGGATCGTCAAGGATAAAACCGATTTCAACTTCATGGGTGTGCACCTTTACACCTTCGCGCTGTCCGCGCTGATGACGGTTGCCGTGGTGTTCCTGCTGCTCACCAAAGGCCTGAACCTCGGCATCGACTTCACGGGTGGCTTGCTCATTGAAGTGAAGCCCGCACCCGGCATGACGATTGAAAAAATCCGCGCCGACCTGCACGGACTCAGCCACGGTACGCCGTCGATCCAGGAATTCGGCACCGACGCCGTACTGGTGAAAATTCCAGGCCGCGAAGCCGATACCGCAACGCAAAAGGCGGTGAATGCGGAAGTGCAAAAACTGCTGCCCGGCGCTGAATTCCGCCGCGTCGAATATGTCGGCCCGCATGTGGGCAGCGAGTTGATAACCGCCGGTATTACCGCGTTCATCTATTCGATGATCGGCATTCTGGGCTATATCTGGGTCCGCTTTGAATGGCAGTTCGGCGTTGTCGCCGTCTTCGCGCTCGCGCACGATATGCTGGCGACGCTGCTGTTCTTCCTGATCACCCAGATCGAATTTGACCTGTCGACTGTCGCCGCCGCGCTGCTGGTTGCCGGTTATTCAATCAACGAAACCGTCGTCGTGTTCGACCGTATCCGCGAGATGCTGCGCAAATACCGCCGCACGCCGATGCCGGAAATCGTCAATATCTCGATCAACGACGTCCTTGGACGTACGCTGATGACGACGATGACCACCTTTATGTCGATGGGCGCGCTCTGCATCTTCGGCGGCGAGGCGATCAAGGGTTTCACTTACGCCATGCTCGTCGGCATCCTGTTCGGTCCGTATTCGTCGATGTTCTTCTCCGCCCCTTTGCTGACATACATGAATGTCCGTCGCGGTCCGGAAGAAACCGGCGACAGCAAGGACAAGACGAGCGGTGACAAGCCGCGCGGCAAACTGGCCAAAGCCTGAGCGATCGATGGCTGACGTCACCCCGCTGATCGGCCCCGAGGCCAAGATCATCCAGAACTATACCGCGCGCGGATTTCGCATCAACGGCGGGGAATACTTTGGCGCGATCGTGATTGCCGGCGACGAAGTGCTGCCGCTCGACGTAAAAACTGTGACCGAATTGCAATTTCCCCATGTTGCCATGCTGGAGCGTTTCGACGTCAATTACCTCATCATCGGTGCGCCGAAGGCTGCCATGCTGGATGCCGCCCTGCTGACGGCCCTGAAGTCACGTGGCGTGGTTGCGGAGGTGATGGAGCTGGGTGCCGCCTGCCGCACGTACAATGTATTGCGTACCGAGGGCAGGCAGGTTGCCGCCGCGCTGATCCCCGCTGGTCCGCCGGACGAGAAAAAAGTTTAAAAAAAAGAGCCGCATTCCTGCGGCTCTTTTTTTGTATGGCATCTAAACCTTACGGCTTGGGCGCGGCGGGTTTCGCAAGGTTGGCGCTGGCGTAATCCCAGTTCGCCAGTTTCTCGACGAACACTTTCACGAAATCCGCGCGGCGGTTCTGGTAGTCGAGGTAATAGGCGTGTTCCCAGACGTCGCAGACCATCAGGATTTTCTTGCCGTCGGTCAGCGGCGTTTCGGCATTCGCAGATTTCACGATCTCCAGCTTGCCGCCGGATTCCACGAGCCAGACCCAGCCAGAGCCAAACTGGCCGACGCCGGCTGCCACGAACTGTTCCTTGAACTTGTCGACGCTGCCGAAAGCTTCGTTGATTTTGTCGAGCAACGCGCCGGTGGGGGCGCCGCCGCCATTGGGCTTCATGCTCTCCCAGAACACGTTGTGGTTATAAATCTGCGCCGCGTTGTTGAAGAGGGGGCCGAGGCCTTTTTTCTTGGCTTCGATTATGACTTCTTCCAGCGACTTGCCTTCAAGGCCGGTGCCGACGACGAGTTCGTTTGCTTTGTCGACATACGCCTTGTGATGCTTGCCGTAGTGGTAGTCGAAAGTGTTCGCCGAAATATGCGGCTCCAGCGCGTCCTTCGCGTAGGGAAGCGGGGGCAGCACGAATTGCGCGGGTTTTGCATCGGACATAAGTGTTCTCCTGATTACATAAGTTGTGGTGTCGAATTCCGGCTCTAAGAATAGTCCAAACCAACCGTTTGGCAATAGGCTCAGCGCGCTTTCCGGATTATGGCAGCGGTTATTCTTCGCCGGGATTTTCTTCGGTATCCGATGCTTCCGCGCCCGTCTGCGCGGGCGTTGCGGGGTCGGCTTCGCTGTCATCGCCGTAATCGGGCGCAATGAGTTGCAGGCCGAACCAGCGCCAGCTTTGCGGGCGGCCGGGGATGATGGTGTCGTCGGGCAGCGTGCAGTTGATGCGCGTGCGGCGTTCCTGCAGCGGGTCCTTCAGGCGTATTTCAATACGTCCGCTGCCGGGCCGCGCCAGTTCCAGTTTGCCGATGCCGGACGCGAAGCAGGACAGCTTGGACAGGCTGTTTAATTCCGGCGTGACGGTAAAGCCCACCATTGGCGGGTTATCCTTCAGCACCATGTCTTCGGGGATCATGTCGGAAACGGGCAGGGGCAGGGCGTTGGCGGTCAGGCGGAAACGGTCGAGGTCGCCATAATTGTCGGTCATGATAAAGCGGGGCAGGGCAAGGAAATCCGACTTGCCATGCACAACACCGGATTGCAGCGCGAAGACGGCCCGGAATGCGTAATCGCCAAGCAGTTTTTTGACTGCGGCGGAATATTCGCCATAGGGATAGGCAAAAAACGGCGGTTCTTCGCCCATCTCTTCCTTGAAACGCGTCATCGCCTTGTTGACGAGGGCTGCGTTCTGCGCAGGTGTCTGGCCTACCATATGCGCATAAGCGGAGGGCATGATGCCAAAGCTGGCAAGGCCGTCGCGGCCCAGCGATTTCAACTGGTCCCAGCCAGCATGTGTCGGCGCGCCATCGGCCATATCGGTCGAGAAAAACAGCGTATAGGGCAACCCCGCTTCCTTCAACACAGTCAGGGCGTTATTGAGCGTGGAGGTATATGCGCCGTCAAAGGTGATCGCGACGGAATTCTGCGGCAGGCTTTCGCCCGCGCGTATCGCGTCGATGATTTTCGGCAGTGGCAAAACCTTGTAACCGCCCGCCTTCAATTCATTGATATGTGCGAGGAACTGGTCGGTCGAAATACTGCTGCGGGGCATGCTGTCTTCGCCGATGCGTTGATACACAAAAACGACCGCGCTGCTCTGGTCGGCTTCGATGGAGGCATGCGCGGGCGCGCCCAACAAAAGGCTCAAACCCAAAATGGCGCTGTACAAGACGCCGCATTTATGTTTTTGAATAGTAAGCATCTTTGCCCAAAAGATAACAGGTGATAAGGAATTCTAGCATGACCGGCGCGCCATTAACAGACCAGGCTTTCGACACGATTTTCAGGAAAGCGCGCACCGCAAACGGCTGGCTGGACAAGCCTGTTTCCGACGAATTGTTGCAGAAAATCCACGATGACATGAAATTCGGGCCGACCAGCGCGAATTCCTGCCCCTTGCGTATTGTCTTTTTGAAAACCACAGAGGCCAAAACGCGCCTGAAGCCGTTCCTGATGGAAAGCAACGTATCCAAGGTCATGACATCGCCCGTGACGGCCATTTTTGCATGGGACAATGAATTTTACGAGAAGCTGCCCAAGTTGTTCCCGCATACCGATGCGCGCTCGTGGTTCGCCGGAAATCCCGATGCGATTTTCGACGGCGCGTTCCGCAACAGTTCGCTGCAGGCGGCATATTTCATGATTGCGGCGCGCGCCCACGGCCTTGATTGCGGGCCGATGTCGGGTTTTGATAAGGTAAAAACGGACGCCGAATTTTTCCCCGACGGTAAATGGAAATCGAATTTCATCTGCGCGCTTGGCTATGGCGATGACAGCAAGCTGTTTGGCCGCAGCCCGCGCCTCACCTTTGACGAGGCGTGCAGAATCCTGTGAAGTGCCTTGCGGTCAATACGGCGAATACGCTGCTGACACTCGCCCTCGTCGTGGACGGGCAGTTGATGCATACCTATGAAACTTCCGAGACGCGGGATCAGGGAAATCTGCTGCTCCAGCATGCGCAAAAGGCGCTGGATGCCGCGGGCCTGACCTATCAGCAGCTGGATTTGCTGGCGGTCGTGACGGGGCCGGGCAGCTTTACAGGTATCCGCATCGGCCTTGCCACCATGCGCGCGCTGGCGATGGCGGCGGAAGTGCCTGTGATGGGTGTTTCGGCGTTCGAGCTGTTCACCGCACAGCGCACAGGGCATACAAATATCATCTGCGTCGAGTCATGGCGCGAAGAGCTGTATTTTCAGGTAAATGATGCGGCGGGAAATACCGTCATTCCGCCCGTGAACCTGTCGCCGGAAGATTTCCTGCAAAAGCTGACGTCAGTTTCTGAGCCATATCTACTGTCAGGCGACGCCGCCGAAAAATTGCAGCCGCTTTTGCCGGCAGCCGTCACGCATGACGCGAAGATTACGGCGGTGGATGCCGCACGGATTGGTATCGCCAAATTCCAGAAGGCGGGGCAGGGCGAGCATCCCGTGCCGTTCTATTTGCGCGAAGCCGATGTCACCATTGCAAAATCCTGATCATTTGGCAGATTTACTTCGCCATGCTATAATAAACTAACGGAGTATTTGCATGGACGACAAGTCAAAAGCCGATCTGCTGGCCCATACATCGCAGATCGTGGCGGGATACGCCGCGCATCACAAGGTCGACAACCTGCCCGCACTGATCCGCGAGGTGTTTGATACCTTGCACGGATTGCAGAAGGGCGAAGTGAAGCATATTCACGCGCATGGCCTTGAACCAGCCGTTTCGGTCGGCAAATCCATCATGCCCGATTACCTGATCTGCCTTGAAGACGGCAAGAAAATGAAGATGCTGAAACGCTATTTGAAAACCGCCTATAATATGACGCCCGAAGATTACCGCGCGAAATGGAATTTGCCCGACGATTACCCGATGGTCGCGCCGAACTACGCCGAAAAACGCTCCAGCCTTGCGAAAGCAATCGGTTTGGGGACGGACGGCAACAGGGGCAGGAAATAATTACTTCGACAGGACTTCAGCGCGTTTGGTCGCTGCCAGCAGCGCCTTGTCGAACAGCTTCTGCAACGCATCATCCTTCATCAGCACATCCAGCGCAGCTGCCGTCGTGCCGCCGGGCGATGTGACATTATCGCGCAGTTTAGATGCGGGGATATCTGCGGATTCTTTAGCGAGTGCAGCAGAACCGATAACGGTCTGGCGGGCCAGCTGTTCGGCCATTTTCGCTTCAAGGCCGATTTTCTTGCCGGCATTGGTCAATGCCTCGATCAGCAGGAACACATAGGCGGGGCCGCTGCCCGAGAGCGCAGTCACGGGGTTCAGCAGTTTTTCATCAGCCACCCACAGCACATCGCCGACGGAGCTGAGCAATTCCGTCGCCAGCGCCTTTTGCGTGCGCGTAACGTTGCGGTTCGCATAGGCAACCGTGATGCCTTCGCCGATGGAGGCAGGAGTATTGGGCATGGAGCGCACGATGGCGGCTTTCTTGCCCAGTTCTTTTTCAAAGAACGACACAGGCTTGCCCGCCGCAATCGAAATTACCAGCGCGCCCTTGGATGCGTAATCCTTGTACTGCGCGGTCACATCCGGCAACACTTGCGGCTTTACCGCCATGACGATGACGCCGGGCTTGAAGGTCGCCGGGATTTTCGAGAAATCGGGGACTTGTTTCGCCGCCAGCACGTTGATCGGCGACGGTTCCACAATCCGGATGTCTTTGTACAGCTGCAATTCCTGCCAGCGGCGAAGAAGCGCGCCGCCCATCTTGCCGCAGCCGACGAGCAGGATATTCGATGCTGGCATGGTGATTACGCTTCGCCGACGGTTTCGAAAATGGCCGCGTTGAGGTTATCCTGCACGCGCGTGTCGCCCGCCTGAATCAGCTGGAAGGTCGGGTAGAAACGGTTGCATTCCGCAATCGCGATTTCAATGGTGTCCTGCACGATATCGACGGCAAGGCCGGCGGGGATCATGCGGAACAGCAGGGTATGGCGATAGGTCGGGAACACGCCCTTGTTCGACAGGTCAAAATGGCCCAGCCACAAGTTTTCGTTGATTTCCTGAATGGCAAGCGCGCCTGCGTCATACACATCATCCTTGATTTCCACCGGCACGGAGCAGGCGAAAAGGATGGCCGAGAATTCTTCCTGCCATTCGAGGCAGATTTCGTATTTCGCCTTCGTGCCCTGCACGGTTAGCGTCATCAATTCGTTGTCGACGCGCACGAATTTCCAGCCCTTGGTCTCGCAAAGTTCCTCGACCATCTCGAGCGGGTTGTTGTCGCCGATATCGGGTGCGTAATCGAAGGGGGAGCTGATCATTTCTTTTTTCCTTTTGCCGCTTTCGGCTCTTGTTTCGGGGCGGCTTTGGTTTTCAGCGATTTTTCGAGTGCCTTCAGGCGGTCTTCCAGATCTTCCTGACGCTCGCGGGCGCGCTCTGCAAGCGCTTCCACACGTTCGAACTCTTCACGGGTCACGAGTTCCATTTTGGACAGTGCCTGATCGACGCGTTCCTTGACCAGCTTGCGGACCTGTTCGCGCACATCGCCGAACGATCCCAGCGCGCCGGTCGCCATTTTGGCGAGGTCATCGAATAACTTCAGATTGTCGCGCGCACTTCTCATAATACTGCCCCTGTTTGCACCCTTTACTATCATGGAGTTTATAGTCTATGCAATTGTTTCAGCTGTCCGGACGCGCAAAAGACGACAAAAAGCCAAATAAAACAAGCCGGAGCATGATTAGTACAAAACGAAGGCGCAGAGGGTAATTTAATGTCCTGTTTTACCTTTCCCGATATAGACCCCATCGCGCTCAGCCTTGGGCCGTTGCATATCCGCTGGTATGCGCTGGCTTACCTGACAGGGTTCATCGGCGGCTGGATTTACGGCAGCTGGCTGGCCGATCTTGACCGCGACCGCCGCCCGAACCGTCTGGATATCGACAACATCCTGCCCTGGATCGTGCTGGGCGTCATTTTGGGCGGTCGCGTCGGATATGTACTGTTTTACAACTTCGAAGCCTTCATGGCCGAGCCCATCCAGATTTTTAAAATCTGGGAAGGTGGCATGTCGTTCCATGGTGGGTTGCTGGGTGTGGTTTTCGCCATCGTCGGTTATTCGCGCTATCACAAATTCCATCCTTTCGCGATGGGCGACATTGTGTCGGCTGTCGTGCCCATTGGCTTGTTCTTTGGCCGTCTGGCGAATTTCGTGAACGGTGAATTGTTCGGCCGCCCGACGAATGTGCCGTGGTGCATGTATTTCCCGCATGGCGGCCCCGATGTGCCGCGCCATCCCAGCCAGATTTATGAAGCGGGACTGGAGGGTCTGCTGTTAGGCGTCATCCTTTTCCTGATGGCGCGCAACGCCAAAATCCGCCGTAGCCCCGGTTTCCTTTTCGGCACGCTGCTGGTTGGGTATGGCCTCAGCCGCGCCTTCGTGGAATATTTCCGCGAACCGGATGTGCAGCTTGGTTTATATCTCGGCTATTTCTCGATGGGACAGATTTTGTGCCTGCCGATGATTATTGCCGGTCTTTTGATTATTCAATATGCGCGAAAAAATGCAGAACCAGCCAAGGCCTGAACCTACCGCGGCATTCCTCGAACTGATCCGCCGTATCGCGGATAACGGTTATGTGACCGTGGCTGAATTTATGGAGGTGGCGGCGACGCATTATTACGCCGCGCGCGACCCCTTCGGTGCGGATGGCGATTTCACGACCGCGCCCGAAATTTCGCAAATGTTCGGCGAAATGATCGGCGCGTGGGTCGTCGACGGCTGGATGCAGCTGGGCAAGCCAGAATTCGCGCGGCTGATCGAATTGGGACCGGGCAGGGGTACGCTCGCCGCCGATGTGATGCGCACGATTTCCGCTTGGCCGGATTGCAAAGCAGCGTTCCAGTTGCACCTTGTCGAAAACAGCCCGCTCCTGCGTCGCCATCAGGCCGAGGTTCTGAAGGGCTACGACCCCGTCTGGCACGAAAAGCTGGAGGAAGTGCCGCCCGGCGTTTCCTTTATCCTCGCCAATGAATTTTTCGATGCGCTACCTGTCCATCAATATATCATGGTCAATGGCGAGTGGCATGAGCGCTGCATCGGTTTTGACCGCGCGAAAGACAGTTTCTTTTTCATGACGCAGCCCTATGAAGGCGCGCCGCTGCCGCCCGCGCCGGAGGCTGCGATCATCGAGAAAAGCCCCGTATCGCTGGCCGCCATGGACCAGATTGTGACGTTACTGGATGAATCCGGCGGCGCAGCGTTGCTGATTGATTACGGTTACGACCAGCGCGGTTTCGGGGATACGCTGCAGACGCTGCGCCGCCATAGCTTCACCGATGTGCTGGAAAACCCGGGCGGTGATGACATCACCGCGCATGTCGATTTCACTGCGCTCACGGAACGTGCAGCGCGGTTGCTGGATGTTCATGGTCCGGCGGAGCAGGGGTCGTTCCTGTTGAACCTCGGCATCGCACAACGCGCGGAAGCCTTGCAGCAAAAATCGACCGAAAAGCAGCTGGAAGATATTCAGAAAGCCTTTCACCGGCTGACTTCACCCAACGAGATGGGTACGTTGTTCAAGGTCTTGGGCCTGACGCGCAAAAGCGATATAATCAAGCCCGCAGGGTTTGATGCGGCGCATCCGCTTTCCGAGGAGCAGGAAGAATGAAGTTTCTGACGACCGATCTGGAAAAGATGAAATGGCTCAGCCACGGTTTCTTCACGCGCATCGGCGGCGCAAGTGGCGGTCTTTACGGTTCGCTCAACTGCGCGTGGTCGTCGCAGGACAATCCCGAACATGTAAAACTGAACCGCGAGAAAGTCGCTGAAACCATCGGCGTCGGCCCCGACAAGGTCATTACGCTGAAACAGGTGCATAGCAACAAGGTAATTACGGTCACCAACGCATGGACGCGCGAACAAGCGCCGTCCGCCGATGCGCTCGTGACCGACCAGAAAAGCATCGGCATCGCGGTGCTGACAGCCGACTGCGCGCCTGTACTGTTCGCCGCGAAAAAATCACGCATTGTGGGTGCGGCACATGCCGGATGGAAAGGCGCGTTGTCGGGCGTGATGGAAGAAACGATCAATGCCATGATCGCGCTTGGTGCAAAGAAAGAAGAAATTTCCGCCGCCATCGGTCCCTGCATCGGCCCGCAATCTTACGAAGTCAGCGAAGGTTTTGAAAAACCGTTCATGGAGCAGGATGCGGGTAACGAAAAATTTTTCCGTGCAGGCGACAAACCCGGTCACCTGATTTTCGACTTGCCGGGTTACATCGTCCATCGCCTCAAAATGGCGGGGATTGCCTATGTGCATGACATCAGGCAGGACACGCTCACCAACGAAAACGCCTATTTCAGCTACCGCCGTTCCTGCATCCGCAAGGAACCCGATTACGGCCGCCAGATGTCGGTGATCGCGATACGTTAAGGTAATTGTTGCGCCGCAGCAAACTTTACGTTACATTCCCGACCCGTATCGGATTCTGAACGGGAGCTTCAAAAAAATGGTTGGTGCGGATATCGCGTGGATGCTGGTGGCGACGGCGCTTGTGTTGCTGATGACGCCCGGTGTCGCGTTCTTTTACGGCGGCATGGTCACGCGCCGCAACGCGGTTTCAACCAAATTCCAAAGTTATGTGTCGATCGGCATCGTGGGGCTGCTCTGGGCGGTCTGCGGTTACAGCCTTGTATTCTCCGGCGACACCTTCGGTTTTATCGGCGACCTTGAATATTTCATGCTGAGGGGCGTGGGGGCAGAGCCAAACCCCGCTTATGGCGCGACCATCCCCCATGTTCTGTTCATGCTGTTTCAGGCTACCTTCGCCATCATCACTCCTGCGCTGATCACTGGCGCGGTGGCCGAACGTATCCGTTTCAAGGCATGGCTGATCATCATGGCGCTGTGGTCGCTGCTGGTTTACGTGCCAGTCGCACATTGGGTCTGGGGTCCGGGCGGCTGGATCGCGAAAATGGGCGGGCTGGATTTCGCGGGCGGACTTGTCGTTCATATGACTTCCGGTTATGCGGCACTTGTCGCTGCACTTACCTTTGGTCCGCGCCAGAATTTCGGGCGCAGCGAAAATCAGGGTTTTTCCGCACCGCTGGTGCTGCTGGGTACGGCATTCCTTTGGTTCGGCTGGTTCGGCTTTAACGCTGGCTCCGCGCTTGGCGCAACGCCGCTTGCTGCCATGGCTGCTGGCACGACGTTCTTTGCGGCAGCAACCGCCATGACAATCTGGATGCTTTGCGACTGGTACGCCCAAGGTCGCCCCACGGCAGTTGGCGCAGCGGTTGGCGCGGTTGCTGGCCTTGTCGCGATCACACCTGCTGCGGGTTACGTAACGCTGCAGGCCGCAATCATCATCGGTGCGGTTGCGGCATTATGCTGCAACGGTGCTGCGCGTCTGGTGAAACATAAACTGAAAACGGATGACACGGTTGACGTCTTCGCCTGCCACGGCGTAGGCGGCACGGTGGGCACATTGCTGACGGCTGTTTTCGCGAGCAAAGCGATCAATCCGGCTGGTGCTGATGGCGTGCTGGAGGGCGGATACGGATTGCTCTATGCGAACGTCGCGGGCGCGGCTGCGGTTGTTGCCTATACGATGATCGTGACCTATGCGGTTTTGAAAATCGTCGGCCTGTTCATGGATATCCGTGTCACGCCCGAAGACGAAGAAGCGGGCCTCGACGCTTCGCAGCACGGTGAGAAAGCATTCGTGCTGTAGGCCTTAAGTCGTGAGCTTGTTCGGCACCGACAGTTTCGTCTGCTTGGGCTTCGTGTCGATCATGTCCTGATATGTCTTGGCGTATTCCAGCACCAATGCGCCCAGTGCCACCGCGCCGTTGCGATAGTAATCGATGTACTCTTCGTTGAAATTTGCGTCTTTCATATCTTTTTTGGTCAATTTGCCAACGCGGTCTGCGAGCGCAACCGCGATATCGGCGAGCGCTTCCGGTGCCCGTGCGGGAATGAACGGCGCGTTGGCGGGCGCCGCCAACACCTCAAACAGCGGCTTTACTTCGCTGATGTATTCATTCGACTGAAGCCGGCCGTTGGGCGATGCTACGGCGCGTAAAGCTTTTTCCAGCGCCTTGAACATCGCATCTGTCAGCGCAGCTTTAGCATCATCGTCCTTGGCTTTGTAATTCATCAGCGCTGCGTATTTTTGCGCCAGCATGACCGGCGGCAGGCGCTTGGCATCGAAATCACCCGCGGACTGGTTAAATGTCCCGACAATCGAGTTGCTGTCCAAGGATGCGGGAGGAGTAGCTGCGCCGAGATATTCCATGTTCTGTTGCGGCGTGTCGCCGCCCTTCTGCTGAAAACATGCCGGAATTTAGACCGTTTCCCATATTATGTCAAAGTATATCGCCTGACGGGTCTTTTCCCCATGCAAATCAGCGGCATATTTTGCTCAATCCACCGTGCAAACCCGTGCCTGTTTAGGGTAGGATGGGCGCGGTTTCAACACACGGTCATGCAATCGAAATGGGCGAAAAGCGAATGAAAATTATTTCCTGCAGCAGCAATCAGCCCTTGGCTGAGGCGATATCCGCCTATCTTGGCATTCCGCTGACCGAGGCGAATGTGAAACGCTTTGCCGATCAGGAAATTTATCTCGAAGTTCTCGACAACGTGCGGGGCGAGGATGTGTTCGTGATCCAGTCCACCTGTTACCCCGCGAACGACCACCTGATGGAATTGCTGATCATGATGGACGCGCTGCGCCGCGGGTCCGCGAAACGCATCACTGCTGTGCTTCCCTATTTCGGTTATGCGCGCCAGGACCGCAAGACCGGTCCCCGTTCGCCCATTTCCGCGAAACTGGTTGCGAACCTGATCACCACTGCAGGCGCAAACCGCGTATTGACCATGGACCTTCACGCCGGCCAGATTCAGGGCTTCTTTGACATTCCTGTCGATAACCTGTTCGCCAGCGCGCCGATCTTTGTGCCGTATATCAACAAAACCCGCAAATCCGACCAGCTGACCATCGTGTCGCCAGACGTCGGCGGCGTGGTGCGCGCGCGCGCCTTTGCTAAACGCCTCGATGCCGGCCTTGCCATCATCGACAAACGCCGCGAAAAGGCAGGCATCTCCGAAGTCATGCATGTGATCGGCGATGTGCAGGGGCAGGAATGCATCCTGATCGACGACATGGTCGACAGCGCAGGCACGATCTGCAACGCGGCACAGTCGCTCATGGATAACGGCGCATCTTCTGTCCGCGCGATGGCGTCACATGGCGTGTTTTCCGGCTCCGCCATGGACCGCATCACGAAATCGCCGCTCACCGAAATGGTTGTGACGGACAGCATTCCCGCCAACGACAAAACCACGGCCTGCGCCAAGATCAAATACCTGCCGATCGCGGCATTGTTCGGCGAGGCGATCCTGCGCATCAGCGAGGAGCGTTCCGTCTCCACGCTGTTCGACAGCGTGCCCGCGAGCGGATAGTTTTTGCGCCTTTAAATGGCGTTGAAACTAAATGTTTGTTTTTTCAGGGTTAATCGACATTCCTGAATTGCGGCATTACATGCCATAATTCCAGAATTCCCTTGATTTCACCGCAATTTCCGGTATTTATAGCACTCCTGTATCAGCACCCCTGGAGGCTGGCGGGAAAACAACTTAAAAAACGAAGGAATATACTATGTCTCAGAACAGAACATCACTCGCGGCGAATGCACGCGCGAAGGCCGGTAAGGGGGCCGCCCGTGCAGTACGTCGGACCGGTAATATCCCCGGTGTCGTCTATGGCGACAACAAAGAACCCCTTTTGGTTTCCGTCAGCGATAAAGAACTGCGTCTTGCCCTCGGCAAGAAAGGCTTCTTCACGCAGCTGTGCGACCTGACGATTGACGGCACGAAGCACCTGGTGCTGCCGCGCGACGTCCAGCTGGAGCCGGTCTATGACCGTCCCGAGCATGTCGACTTCCTGCGCGTGTCCGACAAAACCATCATCACCGTCGGCGTTCCGCTGCGCGTGATCAACGAAAAAGCATCCCCCGGCCTGATCAAGGGCGGCGTGCTCAACCTCATCCGTCACGAAGTCGAAGTGCATTGCAAAGCGACCGACATTCCCGTCGAGTTCGTTGCAGACCTGACCGGCCTCGATGTCGGCCAGACGATCCATATCGACGCGCTGAAACTGCCGGAGGGCGTGAAGCCCGTCCTGCAGGGCGACTTCACCGTCATCACCATCGTGGCTCCGTCCGCGATGAAATCTTCCGATGACGAAGTTGCTGCAACCGCTGCTGTCGCTGCTGATGGCGCTGCTGCTCCCGCTGCGGGCGCTGCTGCTCCTGCTGCAGGCGCTGCGAAAGGTGCTGCTCCCGCCGCTGCTGCGAAGGGTGCTGCTCCTGCTGCGAAGGGCGCTGCTCCTGCAGCCGCTCCCGCAAAAGGTGGCAAGAAGTAAACAGCTTTGAAGGCGAACTGATATGCGGCTCTTTGTCGGTCTCGGCAACCCGGGCAAGCAATATCAGCTCAACCGTCACAATATCGGATTTATGGCGCTCGACGTTATCGTTGAGCGCCATAAATTTTCCGATTGGGAAAAGAAATTCCAGGGCCTTGTCTCGTCCGGCACTTTGGGCGGCGAAAAGGTTCTCCTGCTGAAACCCCAGACGTTCATGAACGTGTCGGGACAATCAGTGCAGGCGGCGGCGGCTTTCTACAAGATCCTGCCGGACGACATTGTGGTGTTCCACGACGAACTCGACCTTGCGCCCGGCAAGCTGCGTGCTAAAAAGGGCGGCGGCGCTGCCGGCCATAACGGGTTGCGGTCGATCGACGAGCATCTGGGCCAGATGTACTGGCGCGTGCGCCTCGGCATCGGGCATCCGGGCATGAAGGAAATGGTCAGCGGTTATGTGCTGGGCAATTTCGGCGATGCGGACGAAAAATGGCTGGTGCCGCTGCTGTCGGGCATCGGCGAGAATGCGGAACGACTTGCCAAGGGTGACACGGCAGGCTTCATGAGCAAGGTGGCGCAGGAAGTCGAGCCGCCAAAACCGAAAGAGCCTAAAGAACCTAAAGAGCCGAAAATTAAAGACGAGCAAAAAGAAAAGAAGAAGGAAGTAAAAGATGGGATTTAATTGCGGCATCGTGGGCCTCCCCAACGTGGGCAAATCGACGCTCTTCAACGCGCTCACCGCAACAGCGGCGGCGCAAGCGGCGAATTATCCTTTCTGCACGATCGAACCCAACGTGGGCCGCGTGGCGGTTCCCGATATGCGCCTGACCGACCTTGCCCGCATCGGCAAGTCGCAGACGATTGTGGCGACGCAGCTTGAATTCGTCGACATCGCGGGCCTCGTGCGCGGCGCGTCGAAGGGCGAGGGGCTTGGCAACCAGTTCCTTGGCAACATCCGCGAGACGGATGCGATCCTGCACGTCCTGCGTTGCTTTGAAGACGAAAACATCACCCACGTCGAAAAAGGTGTCGACCCCATCCGCGACAAGGAGATCATCGAAACCGAACTGATGATCTCCGACCTAGAAAGCCTTGAAAAACGTATCGACCCCTTGCGCAAAAAAGCCAAGGGCGGCGACAAGGACGCAATTGTTCAGGTCACGATCATGGAAAAATGCCTCGACGTCCTGCGCGATGGCAAACCCGCCCGCGTCGTCGTGCCCGCGACCGACGACGAAATGAAATTCTTCCTGCAGCTGCAGTTGCTGACCTCGAAGCCTGTTCTGTACATTTGCAACGTGCTGGAAAAAGACGCCGAAAAAGGCAACGCAATGACCGAACGCGTCGCGGCGATGGCAAAATCGGAAAATGCGCAGCATGTCGTTATCTGCGCCGCAATCGAGTCCGAAATCGCCCAGCTTTCGACCGATGAGGAAAAGGCGGAATTCCTGTCCTCTATCGGCCTGACCGAACCCGGACTGAACCGCGTCATCCGCGCGGGCTATAAACTCCTCGACCTTATCACCTTCTTCACCGTCGGCCCGAAAGAGGCGCGCGCGTGGACGGTGAAACGCAACGCCAAAGCACCGCAGGCGGCTGGCGTCATCCACACCGATTTCGAGCGCGGTTTCATCCGCGCCGAAACCATCGACTTCAACGATTTCGTCACTCTGGGCGGTGAAGTCGCGGCGAAAGAAAGCGGCAAGATGCGTCAGGAAGGTAAAGAATATCTCGTGAAAGATGGCGATATCATGCTGTTCCGCTTTAACGTCTGATCATTCATGCGCGTTTTTGTCACAGGTGCTTCGGGGTTTATCGGTTCGGCCATTGTTCAGGAGTTGCTGAACAATAACCATCAGGTCATCGGCCTCGCGCGCTCCGACGCTTCTGCGGCGGCTGTGGCTGCTGCGGGCGCGGAAGTTCATCGCGGTTCGATCGATGATGCGAGCAGCCTGCGTGCAGGCGTGGCGAAGGCCGATGCCGTCATCCATACCGCGTTTAACCACGACTTTTCCAAATTCAAAGAAAACTGCGAAAACGACCGGCGTGTGATTGACGCGCTGGGCTCGGCGCTTGTGGGGTCTGCCCGTCCGCTGGTTGTAACGTCCGGCATCGCGATCCTGCCGAAGGGAAAGCTGGTGTCGGAAGACGCAATGCCGGCGACAGGCCCTGCAGCGCATCCGCGTGCCGCATCCGAAGAAGCCGCGCGTGCCGTTGGGGCCCAAGGCGTCAACGTCTCTATTGTTCGCCTGCCACCGTCGGTGCATGGCGCGGGTGACCATGCCTTTATCCCGCTGCTCATCGATCTGGCACGCCGTAATGGCGTTTCGGTTCATGTGGGTGATGGCGCCAATCGCTGGCCTGCTGTTCACAGGCTTGATACGGCGCGGCTTTATCGGCTCGCCGTTGAGAAAGCCGCAAACGGCGTTTGTTATCACGCCGTGGGAGAAGAAGGCGTACCGTTCCGTGACATCGCCGTGGTGATCGGGCAGGGGCTGAATGTTCCTCTTGTCAGCAAGACACCTGAAGAAGCCGCCGCATATTTTGGCTGGTTCGAGCATTTTGCCGTCATGGATGTACCGGCATCATCGGTTAAAACTAGCGCCGCACTCGGTTGGCAACCGAAGGAAGCCGGCCTGATTGCCGATATCCAGCAGGCAGATTATTTCAAGAAGGCTGTTTAATTCAAAGCCTGAGTCTCTGATTTAAAACATTATATCTAACTGATTTTAAATGATAATTCAGCGAGTGCTGGCTATCATTACAAGATTATGTTAATTTCCTCGGAACTTTAAAGGGGGAAATATCATGGCAACGGCGCAACAAACAATCGAATACAAACCCGAGCCGCTAAAAGACCCGGCCGCAGGGATCGAGGTTGCCGAATTCACACCATATAAAGGTCTGGAGCCTTACTTCACCCGCGTCATGACCATGGACGTCACGCCCGAGCAGCGCGGCAAGCTGACGCTGATGCTGCTGGAACTTGATAACGGCCTGCAGGCGCATGAGCGCGGCGATGTGGAGCAGGCAGTGCGTCATCATAAAAACATGCTGGAATATTCCAAGGCCGCCTTGAAAGGCGCATCTTCCGACGCGCAGCAGATTTTTATCGATATCACCTCCGCCGTCCGCGGCGTGAAGAATGCCGACGGTACCGAAAAACTCTGGGGCCGCACGCTTGCGGCCATCGTCGAAGATTTCAAGCGCGGTCAGGAAGCGCAAAAGAACCTGAGCCTGATGCCGCTGAACGCACAGACAGGCGTTGCAACTTTTTACGCCACCAGCCCGCGCCGTGATCTTCGCGTATCCGACCGCGATTATTTCAACCTTGATTTCACCGGAGCCGCCGAAATACCGGAAAAGAAACCGCTCGGCTGGACGCGCCCCGAATATCGCAATCTTGGCGTTGTGCTGGAAAAGATGTCCAGAACCGGCCAGCCGAACAGGGTTGAAGCGATGGTGGCGTTGTCGTCGCTGCGCATCATGAACGCCCGCGAAAGCGAATTCCTGACCGATCAACGCAATGGCGTGAAAAACGACGGCGAAAAGAACAAGTCCTACACCGACTCCCGCAAGCGCCTGCAGGAATTCACGGCAAAACTGCTGAAAAGCGACAAAGTCCTCTACGCATCGAAAAGCGGTCTGGAACGCTGGAGCAAGCCGGTGAATACCTACGCAAGCCGTTTCGAGCGCATTTCGCAAGGCCCGAGCCTGATCGCCAAGGCGTTTCATGCCGCAGCGTCGTTCTTTACGACCTACATGATCCCCAAGACGTTGCACGCGTCGCCGGAGATGCAGGTGCAGACGCAGAAACTTCTCGCGCCGAAATCGGCGGCCTAACGGTCATCACGCTGCATAAAAAAACAGGGCATGGTGTCATGCCCTGTTTTTTATTGTCTTGATAGAAAATCTTACGGGTTCAACGCATTTGCCTTCGGGCCTTGCGGCAGGTCGGCGGCGCGCGCTGCCTGAAGCTGTGCGGGGTTCAGTTTCGCCTCGATCATCTTCGCCACATCCGGCATGTTATAGATGCGCGCAAGGGCGAGGGGGCTGAGGAAATCCTGAAAACGGAACTGGTCGACATCTGCGCCGCGTGAAATGAGCAGCTTCGCCGCATCTTCCTGCTTGTTCATGATCGCGAAAATCACGAGGGGATGACGGTAGCCCGAATAGAGGTCGGGGTTGAGGCCGAGGTCGAGCGCCTTTTCCAGCGTGGCGGTATCGCCGCGCAAAATAGCCGCATAACCGATATTGCCGACGCCGCCTTCCGCGCCATCTTTGCCATCCACCCAGCGGGTGAAGTTGATATCGGCGCCTCTCGCGTAGAGGGCAAAAGCCTTGTCAAATTCACCCGCGAATGCCGCTTTCGCGGCCGCGTTATTGTCGATCGCTTTGAAGATCGGCGAGAAAAGACTCATGATTTTGCTCCTTAAATTGAATTCATTGTGGGGTACTATAGCACAGTTACCCATAAAGTCAATATTTTATGACTTTTTCACGCAACTTTTCCACCTCTAGCTAAATAGGGCCGGGGTGCTATAAACAAACATCCATTTTTTCACAGGAGATTATCGTCATGGGGCAGCCTCAAATGAAAGCGCAAGACCAATCCGGACTGGTGAACCACAACGTCCGCGTCCACCCTGAAAAAGACCTGCTCCAGAAGAAAGACCAGCTGGCCTGGAAAATGGCCGAAGTCGCATCCGACAGCGTCGGCGTGGATGCCGATACGACCGACATGATCATCAACCGCATCATCGATAACGCATCGGTGGCCTTGGCCTCCGTCAACCGCGGCCCTGTCACCACGGCGCGCGCGCAGGCGCTCGACCATGCCCGCAGCGGCAAACGTGGCGCGACCATTTTCGGCGTGTCGTCGAAAAAACAGTTCAGCGCAGAATGGGCGACCTGGGCGAACGGCACCGCGGTGCGTGAACTGGATTTCCATGACACTTTCCTCGCGGCTGACTATTCGCACCCCGCCGACAACATTCCCGCCATCCTCGCCGTTGCGCAACAGACCGGCAAAGACGGCGCGGCGCTGCTGCGCGGCCTTGCGACGGGTTACGAGCTGCATGTGAATTTGGTGAAGGCAATCTGCCTGCACAAGCACAAGATCGACCATATCGCGCATCTGGCGCCCGCCGCCGCTGCCGGCATCGGCACGCTGATGGGCCTCGATACCGACACCATTTACCAGTCGATCCAGCAGGCGCTGCATGTTTCTTGCACCACGCGTCAGTCGCGCAAGGGCCAGATTTCCAGCTGGAAGGCCTTCGCGCCCGCCCATGCCGGCAAGCTGGCGGTCGAGGCTGTTGACCGCTGCATGCGCGGCGAAGGCGCACCCAGCCCGATTTACGAGGGTGAAGACAGCGTGATCGCATGGATGCTGGACGGCAAGGACGCAAATTATAACGTGCCGCTGCCCGGTAAGGGCCAGCCGAAACGCGCCATCCTTGAAACCTACACCAAGGAACATTCGGCGGAATACCAGAGCCAGGCGCTTATCGATCTCGCCGCACGCATGGGCAAGAAAATCACCGACTGGAGCCGCGTGAAGGATGTACTGATCCACACCTCGCACCACACCCATTATGTGATTGGCACCGGCGCAAACGACCCCCAGAAAATGGATCCGACCGCAAGCCGCGAAACGCTCGACCATTCGATCATGTACATCTTTGCGGTCGCGCTGCAGGACGGCACCTGGCACCACGTTAAATCCTATGATCCCGCCCGCGCGCAACGCCCCGATACCATCGCCCTGTGGCAGAAAATCCGCACGGTTGAGGACAAAGAATGGACGCAGCGTTACCACTCGCCCGACCCGAACGTGAAAGCGTTTGGCGGCAAAGTGGAAATCACACTAGATGACGGCCAGAAAATCGTCGATGAACTGGGCGTCGCAAACGCGCACCCGTTCGGCGCGAAACCCTTCACCCGCCCCGATTACGTCCGCAAGTTCATGACGCTGACCGAGGGTATCGTGGATGCAGCGGAACAAAAACGCTTCCTCGACACCGTCCAGAAACTGCCGAACCTGTCGGCAGACGAACTATTCGGCCTGAACGTCGAAATTCCGGAAGGCAATTTATTGGTTGGCAAGAAGGGGCTGTTCTAAGCCCCGGCTTCGCCTCCCGCGAAAATATAAAACAGCGCCCCTCGAAAATCGCGGGGGCGCTGTTTTTATAAAATCTGGTTAGCGGACGTTTTTACGCGGTGCTTCGCGGGTCACGCCGAAAATATGCGCGAGCATGCTGAGGAAAGACGTATCTGCCACCGGCTGCGGCGCGCGGCGCGGGGAGGAGGCGGGACGTCTTGTGGAAAGCTTGGTCGGCGACCGTGTTTTGCGTGCGGTGCTGCGTTTTGCGCTGCCGCTTGCTTTCTTGATCGCCTTAGCTGCTGCCGGTTTTTTCGCCATCGTCATATCCCCTGTTGTTTTCGTGTTTAGCCCATTCTAACCACAGGTGGTTTATATTATGTTAACATTGCTATTTTCTTTAGATTCAGCCGCCTGAACCCATGCTTGTGCCGCCCTTGGCAGTCCTGTAATGAGTACATATGTCCAACCAGCCAATCCGGTCTTAAAAAATGCTCTTTGCCAAGAAACACGCCGCCGACAAACGCGCGGAATTCGCCAAAAACCTCAAATCCGGCAAGCTGCTGCGCTTTCCGGGGGCGATGAACCCGCTGACGGCGATGATGATCGAGCAAAAGGGCTTTGACGGGATCTATATCTCGGGGGCGGTGCTGTCCGCCGATCTCGGCCTGCCGGATATCGGCCTAACGACGCTGTCGGAAGTTGCGGGCCGCGGTCACCAGATCGCGCGCGTGACCGAACTGCCCAGCATCATCGATATCGATACAGGATTTGGAGAACCCATGAGCGCCGCACGCACGGTGCAGGTGATGGAGGAGCAGGGGATTGCCGGCTGCCATCTGGAAGATCAGGAAAACCCGAAGCGTTGCGGGCATCTGGATAACAAATCCGTTCTGCCCGCCGCCGATGTCGTCAAGAAAATCGCCGCCGCCGCCAAGGCAAAACGTGACCCCAATTTCATCCTGATCGCCCGCACCGATGCGCGCGCATCCGAAGGTCTGGAAAAAGCCATCGACCGCGCCAAGGCGTATGTCGATGCCGGCGCGGATATGATCTTTCCCGAAGCGATGGCCGATGAAAGCGAGTTCGAGGCAATGCGCAAGGCGCTAAAGGTGCCGCTGCTCGCCAACATGACCGAATTCGGCAAATCGAAACTGCTGAACGCCGCGCAGCTGGAAAAACTGGGCTACAACCTTGTGATCTATCCTGTCACCACGCTACGCCTCGCGATGGGGGCGATTGACCGCGGTTTGGATGTGATCAAGAAAGAAGGCACGCAGGAAAGCCTTCTGGATGTCATGCAGCACCGCAAGGATTTGTACGCGCTGCTGCGGTACGAGGATTACAATTCCTTCGACCAGAATATTTTCAATTTCACGATCAAGAAGTAATCAGGGCGCGGGTGCGCGCGGCTGTCTGGGTGGCTGCCTATGTGTGAGCGGCTGGTAACTACCATCGTCCATGGCTATTTTCACATTGCCGTTTGCGCGCAGCTTTACATTGTTTTGCAGTGCGGCATCTTCCCAGTCGGCATATCCAGCGGGCGGGTTGTACGCACCCTTCGTGTAATGACCTGAAATGCCCGTCACCACTAGCATAGAATTTGTAGCGGCAGCGGCAACGCCATCATCGGTAAAGCGGCTTGCGCCAAAAAAATCATTGCCGGGAAGGGATGCATGATCCCACGCGACGATTTTATAAAGTTTATAGTTTGCAAAATCGTCCCCGTTCTCTTGCCACGTAACCGGACCCGACAATTGCGGCCGCCCCGCATTTAGGGCAGACGGGCGGGTGCGGTAATCGACGCCGGAAATATTGTCACGCGCGTCGGTGCCTTCATTAAAGGTATCCAGCACCACGGCGCCGATATGCGGCAGCTTCGCGCCGTGCTTTGCCAGCATGTGCCGGAGCGCGAGGTCAAGATGTACGCCCATTGTGCCCTTGAATGCGCCCGCAAAGGCACCCGCGCCGATACCAGGCAGCACGACAAGCGCCTTGTGGCCGGCTTTACCTGCCGCATCATTCGCGTGCACGAGTAGAGGCAGCAACCGCCGTTCCATCAACGCATCGTATTTTGACTGGTCTATGCGCCCGTTCGTCGTGGCTTCTACGAAATCAGGTGGTACTCCGTTAAATGCCGCGCCTACGCCCAGCAATGGCCCGGGGGTAAACAACAAATCGGCCTTCAGGGGCGGATTGTGCAGGCTGAAATGTTTGTCATGCGTATTCCAAGTGCCATTGTCGAAAACATCGACCGCCATGGTGACGTTGATATCGCCCAGCAGAGCAAGTTCCCGGTGCGTCCAATCGGCGCCATCGGCGCGGATTTCGCTTTCGGCGAAAATGCGCGGCTGCTTGGTCGCCAGCAGTGCCTCGATAAATTGTTCGGTGGATGCTGCGGGAAGATATCGACGAAGCCGGTCACCGGCGGTCACTTTGCCGTCTTCGAGATCTTTTTTATAGGAGAGGATATTCGAAAGCGTCTTTTCCGATATGACGATATCGTAATCAGGTGGCGCTTCAGACATTAATATCGATCTGGTTGCCGCGTACGGCGTCGGCGAGAATGATATCGGCCAGCTTCTCGATTGGCTTCTGCAGCTTCGGCGCATGGGTTGCGGAGGCGAGGGGCTGGGATGCTGCTAGAGATGCTGCGGAAATCTGCATAATTTATACGCTGATATCGAGGTTGCGGCCCGTGGTGGCCGACTGCGCGATCATGTTCGCAAGCGCGACTTCCGCCTCGGCGTTTTGTTTCAGAACGGCGATAGCGACCTTCTGTTGCGACGAAACTTGTTGCAAGGCGATAGCGGCGAGTTCCATGGATATCCCTTTCGCGTGTAACTTTATTCTAACCGGATTGATTTAACATTCGCTTAATATGCAGGCTGTTGAAATAATTGACGTTTTTAGGTCTTGAACTCGCGTGCCCAAGGGGCTAATTCATAGGGCAGAACATTATCATAAGGATTGAGTTATGACCGCACCCGCCGAAATCAAGATCGCCAAAGGCCTCGCCGGCGTCCATTCGGACACCTCGCGTGTTTCCAAGGTGTTCGATGAAACCAACACCCTGACCTATTTCGGCTACCCCGTGCAGGAACTGGCCGAACATTGCCGGTTCGAGGAAGTGGCTTACCTGCTCTGGAACGGCGAATTGCCGACCGACGAGCAGTTGAAGGCTCTCGAGAAGCAGGAACGTGCGGACCGCACCATTTCGCCGCAGCTGATCGAAGTGCTGAAACAATTCCGCAAAGACGCGCACCCGATGGATACGCTGCGCACCGCCGTCAGCTTCCTCGGCGTTGAAGATCCCGAAGCGGCCGATAATTCGAAAGCCGCAAACCTGCGTAAATCGATCCGCATGATGGCGAAAATTCCGACGATCATCGCCGCCGATTTCCGCATCCGCAAGGGCCAGCAGCCCATCGCGCCGAAATCCGACCTGACGATGGCCGAAAACTTCTTCCACATGTATTTCGGCGAAGTGCCGGATGCGAAAGTGGTGCGCTGCTTCGATGCGTCGCTGACTTTCTATGCCGAACACGGTTTCAACGCGTCGACCTTCACCGCGCGCACGATCGTGTCGAGCCTGTCGGAAATCTATGCCGCCGTCACCGGCGCTATCGGTTCACTCAAAGGCCCCCTGCATGGCGGCGCGAACGAAGCGGTCATGCACATGCTGCTGAATATCGGCGAGCCCTCGAAGGCGCAAGCGTGGATTGATGACGCGCTCGCGAACAAGAAACTCGTCATGGGCTTCGGCCACCGCGTCTACCGCAACGGCGACAGCCGCGTGCCGTATATGACGCATTACTTCCATGAAATGGCAAAGATCAAGAACGGCCAGAAATGGGTCGAGATCGAGGATATTCTCTCGAAAACCTTTATCGACAAAAAAGGCATCCATCCGAACCTCGATTTCCCCGTCGGCCCCGCATACTACCTGATGGGTTTTGAAATTCCGATCTTCACCCCCATTTTCGTGATCAGCCGCATCACTGGCTGGACCGCGCATATCATGGAGCAGCTGGAAGACAACAAGCTGATGCGACCGCTGTCGGTCTACAACGGTGTGCCGCAACGCCCCGTCCTGCCGATTTCCAAGCGCAAAGCGGCGTAAACGTTGCTGCACAAGGCCGAAAGCTTTCCGCCCATCGCGACCAAAATTTCGCGCGTGCTTATTTTGGGTTCTATGCCCGGCATCAAATCGCTGGCAGAACAGCAGTATTACGCGCATCCGCAAAACGCGTTCTGGAAGATCATGACGGCGCTGTTCGATGCGCCTGTCGAAACCTATCCGCAACGCGTTGCGTTAATTAAAAACAACGGTCTTGCGCTATGGGATGTCCTGAAATTCTGCGAACGTCATGGCAGCCTCGATACGCGGATCAACGACGCGACAATTGAGGTCAATGATTTCGCGGCCTTCCTTAAAAAATACCCGAATATCACGCATGTTTTTTTTAACGGCGCAAAATCGGAACAAGAATTCATGAAACGTGTGCTGCCGGAATTGCCGGAGAAAATTTCCGCAAGGCTGGAGCTCAAGCGGCTGCCATCCACCAGCCCCGCACATGCAGGACTGAAACTCGCCGATAAACTGAAAGCATGGAAAGCGGTTAAGGGTTAACCGGCTTTTTTCTGCTGCGCTGCCGCCGGTGCGCGCACCAATTTCTCGTATTCTTCGCGCAGCAGGCGGGTGACGGGGCCAACTTTATAGACTTGGCCGTCAATATTTCCGATGGGCGTGACTTCGGCGGCGGTGCCGGTTGCGAAACATTCATCCGCCTTTTTCAATTCCTCCGGCATGATCGCACGCTCGACGACCTTGATGCCTTTGCTGCGGGCGATGTCCATGACTGTCAGGCGCGTGATGCCGTTCAGGAAGCAATCGGGCGTCGGTGTGTGGAGTTCGCCATTGAAGACGAAAAACAGGTTTGCGCCGGTCAGTTCGGCGACTTGCCCGCGATAATCGTGCATCATCGCGTCGTTGTGGCCGGCGCGTTCCGCCTCGTGTTTCGAGAGCGTGCAAATCATGTAAAGGCCGCAGGCTTTTGCGGATACCGGCGCCATATCGGGCGCGGGGCGGCGCCAGCGGGATGTGACGACCGAAATGCCTTTTTCGCGCATCTCGGGGCTGAAATAGCTGGGCCATTCCCATGCCGCAACGGCGAAATGGATTTTGGTGCCTTGCGCCGCGACGCCCATCTGTTCTGGGCCGCGCCAGGCGAGGGGGCGCAGGTATGCGTCCTTCAACCCGCTGGCCTTCAGCGTTTCAAGGCAGGCATGGTTGATTTCTTCCAGCGACAATTCGATTTTCATATCCATCGTCTTGCAGCCATCGATCAGGCGCTGACTGTGTTCGGTCAGCTTGAAGATATTGCCGTTGTAGGCGCGAACGCCTTCAAACACGCCCGATCCGTAATGCAGCGCATGTGTCAGGAAATGCACCTTCGCGTCGCGCCAGGGAACCAGCTTGCCGTTCATCCAGATTTGACCGTCGCGATCGTCGTAGGGGATGAGGGAGCCAGCCATGTCGTATTCCTTTTCGGGGTGCAATTTTAATGGGGTTATCCTATCCTGAAACCTTATGGGGATACAACTCCAAAATGATGTTATGAATAATACAAAACCGGCCGATATCAGTCCCGATAAAAAACCGCACATTCTTGTCGTGGATGATGACGAACGCCTGCGCGATTTGCTGCAGCGCTTTTTGGTCGAACACGGATTTCTTGTGACGACCGCGACCGATGCCGCCGATGCGCGCGAGATTTTGAAATACCTCGCCTATGACCTGATTATTTGCGACGTGATGATGCCGGGCGAAGACGGCATGGCGCTAACCAAGGCGCTGAAAAAAGGCGGGCTGGCGGCGCCCATATTGCTGCTGACGGCCCTTGGCGAAATTGAATCGCGCATCAGCGGGTTCGAAGCGGGGGCCGATGATTACCTGCCCAAACCGTTCGAACCGCGCGAACTGCTGCTGCGTATCACCGCCATCCTGCGCCGCATCGCCGCAAAACCGCCGGAGAAGGAAGAAAAAATTCGCCTCGGCAAATGGGCGCTTGATCTTGATCGCGGCGAGTTGGCGAGCGGTGATGAACGCGTCACGCTGACATCCGTCGAACATACGCTGCTGAAGGCGCTCGCCAGCAAAAAAGGTGAAGTCGTGAGTCGCGAAGAACTGGCAGAGTTGTGCCAGATGAACGCCAACGAGCGCACCATCGACGTGCAGGTCACGCGCCTGCGCAAAAAGGTTGAAGAAGACCCGAAACTGCCACGGTTTATCCAGACCGTGCGCGGCAAAGGCTATGTGCTGTGGACCGACGCATGACCGCCTTCAAGCGCCTGAAACAACGCCTGTTGCCGCGCACGCTGTTCGCAAGGTCGCTTGTCATCCTTGCGACACCGATTTTCCTGCTGCAGTTGATCGTCGCCTTTATCTTTTTCGACCGTCATTGGGATGCGATGAGTGACAAGCTGGTTGGCGCGCTCGCCGGTGAAATCGACATGCTGACCGAGCGTATTGCTGATGCGAAGACGGATGCCAGCGTGCAGCGCATTATCAAACAGGCATCTACCAGCCTCGATCTTGCCGTGACCATCAAGCAGGATGCCGAAGTCATCAAAAAGTCTGAATTGTCTTTCCAGACTTTTGCATGGTTCAGCATCGCCCAGAAACTGCAGGGCGCGCTCAAGAAGAAGCTCGACAAACCGTTCTCTATCCGACCTTACGAAAAGGATAAAGTGTTCGAGATCGTCGTCGCGATCGGCGCCAAGGATACTATCCATTTCATCTGTCCGGACCGGCGCATCTACAGTCCGACCACCTATATTTTCGTTCTGTGGCTGATCGGCAGTGCTGCGCTGCTGCTGATGATTTCAATGATGTTCATGCGTAACCAGATCCGCCCGATCATGCGCCTTGCGGTCGCCGCCGAAAAATTTGGCAAGGGACAGGATGTGCCAGATTTCAAGCCCGTAGGCGCGCATGAGGTGCGGCAGGCGTCACGCGCCTTCCTTGAAATGAAGGAACGCCTGAAACGCCAGATGGAACAGCGCACGGCCATGCTCTCCGGCGTATCGCACGATTTGCGCACGCCGCTGACGCGCATGAAGCTGGAACTTGCGTTGTCGAAGGATACCAAAGGTGCTGAAAACCTGCGTCAGGATATCGACGAGATGGAAAAGATGATCGAGGGTTACCTGACCTTCGCCAAGGGCGAAAGCGACGAAACGCCGGAGATGCTCGACCTGAAATCCATCCTCGACCGTATCGTCGGCAAGGTCAAACGGCAGGGCAGCGATGTTCAGGAAACATTGCCCGAAGGGCGCATGATGATCCGCCTGCGCCCCGCTGCCATCGAACGCGCGATTGCGAACGTTGTATCGAATGCCTGCAAATATGCCAAGCATGTCTGGATCAGCGCCTACGAACAATCTGAAGCCATCGAGATTTTCGTGGATGACGACGGCCCCGGCATTCCGAACGAACTGCGCGATGAAGTGTTCCGCCCGTTCTTCCGCGTCGAAAAATCACGTAACAAAAAAACCGGCGGCATCGGCCTTGGCCTTTCGATTGCACAGGATATCGTGCACGGCCATGGCGGGGAAATATTTCTGGAAGACAGCAACCGCGGCGGGTTGCGGGTCGTCATAAGGCTGCCCCTATGAAAACGCGCGGTTTCACCCTCATCGAATTGTCTATCGTGCTGATGATTTCCGGTTTGCTGCTCGCTTCCTTTCTTGAATATTACACGGTCTACCTGCAAAAGCAGAAATTCGATACGACGAAGGAGCGGATGAGGGAAATTCGCACCGCGCTGACAATCTATGCGGCAACCGAGCACCGCCTGCCATGCCCTGAAGGGCGCGAGACCGCGAAGTCCCGCCCTTCCAAGCGGCCGTCATCCCTGAAATCCATGCGCGAAAAAGAGGCGGACAAATTGGCCGAGGACGTTTGCCGGCTCGATGCGCCGGTGCCGCCGGGCGTCAAGGTGTACAACGGCGACAAACAAGGCAGCGGGCCGGGCAAACAGGTCTGGATCGGTGCGATACCATTGCGCGCACTACGCCTGGGCGAAGATCAGGGAATGGATGGATGGGGCAATCCCTTCACCTATGCCGTTTCACGCAAGTTGACCTTGCCGGACGGCATGCATAGCAACCCGAGCCCGCCCGGAGTGATTTCTGTCGTCGACGAATTCGGCAAAAGCCTGCTCGACAAAGTGGATACAGGCCGGTGGGTGCTGGTTTCCCACGGGCCTTCCGCGAACGGCGCGATAACCCCCTCGGGCGGGCGGCGTCCCTGCGGCGAAAAAACGCTGGATGCAGAAAACTGCAATGCCGACGGGTTGTTCGTCATTGCGCCTTATGCCAGAAAATCCGGCACATGGTTCTTTGACGACCTCGTTATTTTTGATGACCTTGACGCCGGCGGCTCGATCCTCGACCGCCTCATTGTCTGTAGCGGCAAGCGCAAGTTTTATTCACCTGGCGAAGCTGCTGCCGATGATGAAGGCTGCCTCGGTCCCACCAATGCATGGGAAGGCATGTGCTTGCAGTCCGAAATTTTGGATGAAAAGTTCGAGGTGCATAAAAAACCGGCCAGCTTCGCGCTGCCGCCCGCAATCGGCGCGGGGGCGGATTGCGCTTGCGCCACTGGTTATAAGCTTGTGCTGGGCGGAAAATGGGACGATGGTTCGGCAAAATTGTATATCAACACCAACTCCAGCATAACCTTCACAGATCCGGCAGGAAATATAATTCCTGTTGGTGACCCGTTGCCGGGCGGTGCGCTGCCGATCGGCGAGGAAGCTTCACCCACGCCCATAAAATATTATAACCAGCAGACGTCACTTTTTACTTGCGTGCAGTAAAGTCGCTCAGAAACCCGAGCGCCTGCTCCAGTGTTCCCGTGCGCTTGTCTATGGCGGCCATCGTCTTGGCCATGTCTTGCGTGGCATCTTCACGCCAGACATGAACGAGCGAGAGGAAGAGGGCGGCCATCGCGGCGACGGCGAGCGGCTTGCATTTTTTATCCACGGGCGCATCAGCAAGATCGAGCATCCGTTCCATCGTGCGGTAAAAACTTTTGCCGAACCGTTTTACCAGTTTCGGGTGCTTCATGACAGCAGGGGCGACGGCGAGATAGGCATCGCGCTCAACTTGCGCCAGCTCAAACCGCGTCATCAATATTTCCATCAGGTTGTCGCGCCAGTTATCGCCCAGATGGTTTTCAACCGTAACGGTCGTGTCCTTTTCGAGATTGCGAAGCGCCTGTTCCATGACTGCCCAGACATCGCTGAAGGAAGCCGACACAGTCGTCAGGGACAGCTTGGCCTTTTTGGCGATATCGCCCAGCTTAACGCCATCCCAGCCCTGCTTTCCGGCGAGGAAAAGGGCGGCATCTATGATGGTTTTCGTCTGGTCTGTTTTGCGTTTTTGTGCCATGTTCTTAACCTATATCATTTTAGAGGGTTACATGACAGATAGCAATCTTGACCTTGTGGGTATCGGCAACGCGATCGTGGACGTTTTGTCCCGCACGGGCGACGAATTCCTGTCCGCCAACCGCATCCATAAGGGCACCATGACCCTGATCGAGGCGGAGCAGGCGGAAACCCTCTATGCGAAACTCGGACCCGGCATGGAAATATCCGGCGGATCGGCAGCCAATACGGTCGCAGCCTTTGCGAATATGAGCGGCAAGGCGGGCTATATCGGCAAGGTTGCAAATGACCAGCTGGGCAACGTCTTCCGTCACGACATCAAGGCCTATGGCGTAAAGTTCGAGACCCCCGCGCTTGAAGACGGCCCGCCCACCGCGCGCTGCCTGATCCTGATTACGCCGGATGCGCAACGCACGATGTGCACCTTCCTCGGTGCTTGCGTCTGGATCGCGCCGTCGGATCTTGACGAGAACATGATCAAGAATGCGCAAGTGACCTATCTGGAAGGTTACCTGTTTGACCGCGATCGTGCTAAACAGACATTTCGCAAGGCATCCGAACTCGCACGCGGCGCGGGCAAGAAAGTCTCGCTGACGTTGTCCGATCCTTTCTGTGTCAAACGCCACCGCGATGAATTCCTTGATCTCGTGACGACCGGCACGGATATCCTGTTCTCCAACGAGGCGGAGATTTTCGAGCTGTTCCAGACCGAGAATTTCAACGAAGCCATTTTGCGCGCTCGCGAGGCATGCCCGCTCACCATCATCACGCGTTCCGCCCAAGGCTCGGTCATCGTGACGGACAAGGAAGTGATTGAAGTGGCGGCGGAAACGCCTGCCTGCATCGTCGATACAACGGGCGCAGGGGATTTGTACGCAGCGGGATTCCTGTACGGGTTCACACGGGGCAAGCCGCTGGCCGAATGTGGCCGTATCGGTTCCATCGCGGCGTCCGAAGTCATCGCCCATATTGGCGCCCGCCCGCAACGCGACCTGAAAACGATGCTGCAGGAAAAGAAGGCGATCTGATTGCGTTTCCTCGCCTTCATCCTGATGCTTTTGGCGGCGTCTCCGGCGCTGGCCGACACCACGCATGCGATTGCCATGCATGGCAGCCCGAAATACGCGGCGGATTTCAAAAACCTGTCCTACGTCAATCCGGACGCGCCGAAGGGCGGCGACTTGCGCCTGTCAAAAAGCGGCACATTCAATAACCTGAACAACCACATCATCACCGGTAATAACGTCGAGGGGTTGGAAAACGTCAACGACAAGCTGATGCAGCGGGTCTGGGACGAGCCTTTCACCATGTACGGGCTTGTCGCCGAAACCATCGATGTCGCGCCCGACCGTTCATGGATTGCCTTCCATCTTCGCAAGGAAGCGAAGTTTCACGACGGCACGCCCATGACGGCGGAGGATGTGAAATTCAGCTATGAGCATTTCCGCAAAAGCGGCCATCCCGTGCGCCGCCGCGTCTATGGGTTGATCACGAAGGTCGAAATTACATCGCACCGCGATATCAAATTCACCTTCGGCCCCGGTTACGATCATGAAAGCGTCATGATCCTCGCCATGATGCCGGTATTGTCGAAAGTATATTGGGAAAAGGCGGATATCACAAAAACGACCCTGAAGCCGCCACTTGGCAGCGGCCCATATAAGATCGTGTCGGTCGAGCCGGGCCGCAAGATTGTCTATGAACGCGTGAAGGATTACTGGGCGAAAGACCTGCCGGTGAATGTCGGGCAGTATAATTTCGATACAATCACCTATACCTATTTCCGCGACGACGATATTTCGATTCAGGCATTCAAGTCCGGCGATTATAACCTGCGCCGCGAATTCGACGTCACCAAATGGCAGACGCGTTACGATTTCAAGGCGCTTGACGAGGGCAGGGTGGTGAAGGAAGAAATCGCCCACCAGCGCCCCGAATGGCTGAAGGCGCTTATCTTCAACACCCGCCGCCCCATGTTTGCAGATATTCGCGTGCGCAAGGCGCTGTCTTACCTGTTCAACGCCGACTGGCTGAACAAATCGCTCTATTTCGGCAAGATGCAGAAGATCGCCAGCGCCTTCCCCAACTCCGAACTCGCCGCCACGGGTAAGCCGGAAGGGGAGGAGTTACGGATTCTCGATGAATACAAGGCCGATCTGCCCCCGGATGTTTTTGGCGACGCGTACCAGCCGCATGAAGAAAACGGCCGCGATGCACGCCGCGAAGCGATTGCGTTGCTGAAGGAAGCGGGCTGGGTTTATAAGAACAGCAAGCTGGTGGATCAGTCGGGCAAGCAGTTCAGCTTTGAAATCCTTCTGGGCGACTATGCCGATGAAAAAATCGCCCTCGAATTCACGCGTGACCTTAAAAAAGCGGGCATCGATGCGCGCGTGCGCACGGTCGATAACGCGCAGTTCGTCGGTCGCCTTGATGATTACGATTTCGATGTCGTCGGCCACCGCTGGATCAATTCATTGTCGCCGGGCAACGAACAGGTCAATTACTGGGGCACGAAATCGGCGGAGAGCAAGGGCGCGCGAAACTACGCAGGCATAATGAACAAGGCCGTTGATGCGCTGGCGGACAGCATCGGGCGATCCGAAACCCGCGAAACGCTGGTCGCGCGTACGCATGCGCTCGACCGCGCGTTGATGCAGGGCTATTACATGATTCCCCTGTTTTTCCTCGGCAAGGACTTGGTGGCGCACAGTTCAGATATCCACAGACCTTCCGTAACTCCGATTTATGGCATGGTTCTGGAAAGCTGGTGGCATGAAGCCGCTGATAAATCTCCCTAACTGTCGTTGGGGTATTGTTTTCGTTAACGAAAACGCGCTATTTTATAAATCTGAGATTCAAGTCGTGCAGGGAGCTTCCTCGATGAAATCCAAAATGAATATCTTGATTGCGGCTATCGGCGTTCTGGCTGTGTCCAGCTGCGCATGGAACCCGCCGGCCAAACAGGCTTACTGGCAGCGCGTGGAAGACAACTCCGCGCTCTGGATGACCGGCCCGAAAGCGCAGCAAACGCTTGATGAAAACATCGCGTCCTGCGTCCGTCAGGTCGACGAACTGGTTGAACTCGGCGCGCTGCGCGAAACGCTGCCGCCCGACACGCACAGCGAATATCACCGCGCCCTCAAGGCGTCCGGCGATCTCGATTATTACGATACGCCCACCCGTTACGGCGAGCACCACGTTTCGCACAAAGACTTCCACGATTTCGACAGCTGCATGCGCTACAGCGGTTGGGAGCGCGTGAACTTCGTGCGTTATCAGGTAGCCAAACAGGCTGAAAAAACCAACAATGACCTGCAATCGATCCGTCAGTGGGGCGTTCCTGCTGAAGAGGGCGCGAAAAAGCAGCAAGAAAAGACTGACGCGATCAAAAACGATTACGTCCAGATCAACAAGTAACTCAATACTTGCGGGTTCTATCCCACAGTCTCACGGCGGCCTCAACGGCCGCCGTAACTGTTAGTGAACCCATCAATGACGATGTAACGCTTTTAATGTCACGCCCGCCCAGCAATTGTTCGGGCGTTTCCGGCGTGCTGATGTAAGCCGCATGTTTTCCCCACGGGCGATACTGTTCCGGCCAGCCATATCCAAACAGCGCGAGCGTCGGCGTGCCGACGGCCGCCGCGATGTGCGTCAGGCCTGAATCATTCCCGATATAAATTTCCGCACGGCTTATAACAGCAGCGGCGGTCAGGGGCGATGTCTTGGCGATCATGTCGATGCGTTGATGCGCGGGCAGGGCGTTCAGGACGGGCAGGGCGGCTGTTTCTTCGCCCGGTGCCGCGAAAACGGCAACGCGCGCGCCTTCCAGGATTGACCCTTGCGCCGTCATCGCTTTCACCAGCGCGACGAAATTCTGCGCCGGCCATGCCTTGCCCGCCCAATTGGCGGTCGGGCCGATGGCGATGAAGGGGGCACCTGCGGGGATCAGCCTGTCCGCTTCCGCCTGCGCCATATGATCGGGCCACAGGATCGGCGCGGGCGGCGGCGATGCGCCAAGGACGGCAGCAATCTGCTCGACCTTGTGTCCTTTCTTATCCGAACCGCGCCAGATGAACTTTTTTTTCCCGCGCAGGATGCGCGATACCGCGCTGTTGCGCAGATCGACGATGATGTCCCAGTCCTCGCCCATCGTTGCGCGCAGCAGCTTCCACCAATGGCGGCCGTAGCTTTCCTTTTTCAGCGCAATCACGCGCACAACGCGCGGCGCAGGCGCGAACAGCCCTGCCACCAGCGGGCCGCAGGCGACTGTAATTTCTGCCTCGGGGCAGGTGCGGATAAAATGGTCGAGCGCGCCCGTCGACAGGACGGCGTCACCGATACGCGTCGCTGTGATGAACAGGATTTTCATAAGTTATTGAGGTTGTCTGGCCAGATATGACAGGAATAGAAACGCCAGCGCGAGGGCCTGAAAGATGACGCGGAAGCGCATCATCTTGTTGCTGGTCTGGGCATCCTTTTCGGTGCCGCGCGTCATGGCGACCATGCCCCAGATGAACGAGCCGACAACGGCCAGCATGCAGGCAAGTGCGACAAAAAACAGCAGGTTTGCGGCGGTCATACGCGGATAATCCTTGTTGTGATAACGCCCATAATATAGGCTGCAGCCTGTTCGATTGAAAGGTTAAAATCATGCAGAAACTGAACGGTCCCTTTATTGCGCCGCTCTCCGGTACGGCCAAGCAACTGGTTGTTTTCCTGCATGGTTATGGCTCCAGCGGCGACGACCTCATCGGTATCGGCCATGAATGGCGCGAGGCGCTGCCGGATGCGGCTTTTGTGTCTCCCCATGCCCCGGCAATCTGCGACCAGTATGCGCAAGGCTTTCAGTGGTTCCCGATCCGCGCCGTTGATGCGGCATCGATCGAACGTGAACAGCATGCCCTGAACGTGCTACCTGTCCTGAACAATTTCATCGATCAGGAACTGCAAAAATGGGGCGTGAATGACACCCATCTGGCTGTGGTGGGCTTTTCGCAGGGCGCGATGATGGCAATGTATGCCATGCCGCGCCGTAAAAAGCCTTGCGCCGCCGTTGTCGGGTATTCCGGCATGATGATCGATGCTGCCGGCCTCAAGGCTGCGGGCAATGTGAAAGTGCCTGTTCTGGCGATCCATGGCGACCGCGATGATGTGGTGATTCCCGACAACCTTGCGAAAATCGACGAAGGTTTTACCGCCGCCGGTTACGATATCGAAACTGTCATGCGCCCTGGCCTCGCCCATGGCATCGACCAGTTCGGCATGATCCGCGGAGTTGAGTTCATCCGCGAAAACTTTGAAAAATCAGACCTTTCCCAAAAGAAACAACTTAAAGCTTAACTTTAAGACCCTTGTAATCCTTGGCGAATTTGCGTCCCAGACCCGTTTTAGCCCTGTTTTGTGCTATAATGAGTTTAGGATGAGATTCGTTAACGCAGACTCTATCCGGGTGACAGTAGACGGCTAGAGTTCGGAACCAAGAAAGGGTCCAAGGTGCAGAGCCACCTCGACAGCTGTCCGACTTTAGTTCTCAACGCAGACTATCGTCCCTTGAGTTATTTTCCTCTCTCCCTCTGGTCATGGCAGGAAGCCATAAAGGCCGTTTTCCTCGATCGTGTGAGCATCGTCCAGGAATATGACGCGGTCATCCGCTCCCCCAGCTTCCAGATGAAAGTCCCGAGCGTCATCGCGCTGAAGGAATATGTTCAGCCCAAGGCGCGTCCGGCCTTTACCCGCTTCAACGTCTTTTTGCGCGACCGCTGGACCTGCCAGTATTGCGGCGCGCGCCATCGCACCCATGAACTGACCTTCGACCATGTGATACCGAAATCGCGCGGCGGAACAACGACTTGGGAAAATATCTGCGCGGCCTGCCAGGATTGTAACTTGCTTAAAGGTAACTACCTGCCAACCGAATGCCGGATGTTCCCGATGACCAGACCTGTGCAACCAACGAATGCGGAATTGCAGGTCAACGGTCGTGCTTATCCGCCCAACTTCCTGCATGAAAGCTGGAACGACTATCTCTATTGGGATTCGGAACTGGATAATATCTAGAGGCCGAGAACCTTTAGCGCAGAATTTGCCGATTTAGCCTTATAAATCGTATTGTTGCCGCTGGCGTCCGTGATCTTGGTCACGCGTGGTGCCGAGAAATCGACGCCCTGTTGCGCCTTCACGCCCAACTTTTCCGTGTCCAGCTTTATCACGAGTTCTTCAAGTGATGTCGTAACTGCAGATTGAATAGTATCAGTTTGTTGTGCAATGTCTTTCGAGTTAATTGTCATGATAGTTTTCATGACAGAAAGCGTCGCGGCGGCTTTCAGGGTCTCATCAATTTCGCCGGTTTTCGGTTCGCCGTTTTCGATAGCGTCGAGATCCATATAGACCCGCACGAGTTTCTGGTCGCTGGTGACGGCGGGGTAGAGGCCGTTTTCGACGGGGATGGTTTCTTCGGTTTTGCCTTCTGCCACAGCGGTGGCTATCGGCTTGGCAGCTTTCACTTCCTGCTTGTGGTTGAAGTTGGGGGCAACGGCAACAAAGGTACCGGCGGCAACCGCAGTGAGAACGCCACCGGCGATCCATTTTGCGAGGCCTTTTTTGGGCTTCTTGATTTCCTCGGCCATGACGTATCCCTCGCGATCGATTTTACAATTCCATAACAATGGCAGAATTCATTTTTAGAAGCAACAGGGGATAATGGACCGCGATAACAGCCGATTAGGGCTTTCTTGGGCATCACAAGCATTCCTGATCTGTCTCTCGCTATCTCAGGCCCGTTTACCGGAGCGAATAAACTCCATGTTTTTACCCCAGACGTAAAAACTATAACCGGTGTCGGCGATCTTCATTTTAAGACGTTTGACGAAAACGAATTTCTTGTCCTCCAGAGTGATGTCGCCCCAAGGAATGAACAGGGGCGGATGACCTGCGCTGAAAAACCAGACTGGTGCAATACCAAGGCCTTCCGACGTCGACGTGAAATTCAGGCAGCTGTTATAATTGGTCGGGAAACGCCCCCAGAGTGCGGCGGAACGCCACTTGTATTTTGTGCCCTCCGGCATGCTCCCGCCTTCCGGCAACCCGTATTTTTCCAGCAATACGCGCCAGCCGCTCATCTGCGCGACGATGAACATCATGATGAACCAGAAAGCGATCAATGCCCCGAAGATGCCAAAGCCAATTCCGATTTTGCAAAGCTCGTCAGCAGCCCCGCACGTCGAAAAAAGCTGCGGTATCATACGCGCTTCGCGATTTCGATGGCAATTTTTGATCCGCGCTTGATGACGGCGGAAAGCAGGCGGTAGGCGGGCGCATTTTCGGCGTCGTTTTCCAGGCCGATATGTCCGTGTTCTTCTTCCTCGGCCTTGAACTTCTTAATTTTCTCGCGCAACGCTTTTTCTGCCGGCTTGTTCGCCAGCGCCGCCAGTTGCTCGCCGTAATGCTCCGAAATCACTTCTTCGACCGCGACCGTGCAGGCCATGGCGGCGGCGGGGCTGATGCGCGCGGTAATTGCGCCAAGCGCGAAACCTGCCATATGCCAGACTGGATGCAAGGCGGTCGGGCGCACGCCACGCCTGATGACTTCATTTTCGAAATAATCGAGATGAACCTGTTCCTGCTCCGCCATATGCTCGATTAGTTTTTTCATTTTGGGGTCATGGGCCAGCACGGATAGTTGCCCCGCGTAAATCCGCTTCGCGCCGTATTCACCCGCGTGGTTCACGCGGATCATGCTGTCGATATCCTGCTCGCGTTTCCGCGATGGCTTGTCGCCCGGCAGGCTGCGTTTAAGTTTTCTGGCCATGTTTACGTCCTTTAATTGCATAGTAAAACGTAACGGCGGCAAAAAATACTGAAAACACCAAATTATATTCTGTCAGCGAAATACCCAGAAACTTCCAACCCACCCTGCAATCAACAATCGGTGCATTCTTAAAGTATTCAACGAGTTCTTCCACGCTAACATTTTGTGGTGGGCCGACACCTCCGCCACAGGTTGAGAGGCCTTCCCACCACGCATGCTCAACGCCAATGTGGAAAGCAGCTATACCTATTCCGATGATAAAACTAGTGCCGCACAGCATTAATGTAAAAAATGCTGATCGTGGCGACTTGTTTGCAACAAGCGCGGTAATGAGTCCAAGGATAATATTTAACATGTAAGGTTTGCGCTGCTCGTAACAAAGCGGGCAGGGGAGGATATTGAAGCCGTATTGCAATAAATAGACGACGCTCAGTGTAAAAATGCTGACGCTAAATATCGATAATCCAAGATTGCGTAAGTTGGATAAATAAAAGCCTATTTTATCCATCATGCGGCTTAAGCCTTTTTATTGTAATGGCGCCCTTTGATGGCATGGAAGAAGGTAAAGACGGCAAGGCCAGTCGCATACAGGAAATTCCAGCCTGTCATCGAAATGCCCAGGAATATCCAACCTGGTACATCGCAGCGCACGATGGGGCGGTTTTTGAAATACTCCATCAACTCGTCCATCGTCAGGTCAGGATCGGGGATTGCACCTTCACCGCCGCAACCTTCCGCCAGCGGCCACCATTTTTGTTCGGTGCCGAAATGGAAACCCGCGATGCCCATATCGACCAGAAAGCAAAGTCCGGTCAGCAGCAGCAACGGAAAGGCAAGACGCGGTTTTGTTTTCGCCGCGACAAAGGTCAGCAGCCCCAGAACAATCGCGACCATATACGGCTTGCGCTGCTCATAGCAGAGATGGCAGGGCAGGTGGTTGAAGCCGTATTGCATTGTATAGGCAAAGGCCAGCGCCGCCGCACTGGCAAAAGCCAGCAGCAGGCCAAGACGGGCGGGGTTCGTGAAAAAATCGCAGAACTTCTTCATAACACTATTCTACTATATATATGCGACCGCGACAAAGCCGCCGATCAGGATAGCCAGAAAACCAAGCGTCACCCAGCCGAGGTATTTTTCGATAAACGCTTGAATTGGCGCGCCGAATTTCCACAGCAGTCCTGCCACCAGATAGAACCGCATGGCGCGGGCGGCAATCGACGACACGATAAAAATCTGGAGATTCATTTTCATCACGCCACTCAGGATCGTTAGGATCTTGAACGGGAAGGGGGTGAGCCCTTTGGCAAGAATGATCCAGCCGCCGTATTCGTCATAGCGGCGCTGCATATCCGAAAATTTGTCGGCCGCACCGTAAATTTCGAGGATGCGCTGGCCCAGTGTTTCAAACAGGAAATATCCGATGGCATAGCCGAACATGCCGCCGATGACGGATGCAATCGTACAAACCGTCGCGTAAAAAAACGCCTTGTCTCGCCGCGCGATGCACATCGGGATCAGCATCACATCGGGCGGAATAGGGAACACGGAGCTTTCGATAAACGATACCGTCGCAAGCGCAGGCGTCGCGTGCTTACTGCCCGAGAGGCGCAGCATCCAGTTATACAAATTTCTGATTTGCTTCATCATCCCGTTGGTTTAACACGCGAAGGCGAGGGGATGCAATATTGACATAATTATTATAAATATGCGTGCTGGAAATACTGGTAATGCGCGCCGTTTGACGTTATATATTCCCCTGAGGCCCCTGTGGCGGAACTGGCAGACGCGCTAGACTCAAAATGGGGTTATGTCTGCTAAAAGCACGATAAAGTCATTTAAAAACAAATACTTGACTTTTATCCAATTACCAGATAAACTTACACATGTCTTACACACTTTGGGAGTAAGCATGGACACCGAAATCTTCAAATTAATGGATGGCCGACTTCACATATACAAGCGTGAACGCTCGAAGTATTGGCATTGCTCCACATACATCCGAGGCCGTAACTACAGACAGACCACCAAGGAAGAAACCTTCGCTCATGCCAAAGCCTTTGCGAAGGATTGGTATATGGAATTGCAGGTAGAGGAACGCCGCCGCCGCCGTGGTGGAGGCTCCCTCCTGATGGATGGCCTAGTTGAAGTGCCTTCCCCCATAGCTAACCCGCAGCCTGATCGTCGTCGTCGCGCTGCTCCGTCCAATGGAGTTACGTTCCGCCATGTAACGGACGTTTTCTTTGACGAATACGAAGCCATGACTCAGGGTGAACGCAATGAATATTATGTAGCCCAGAAGAAAGACCAAATCAGAGTCCATTTATTGCCGTTCTTTGGTGACAAGCCCATTACCGAAGTAACCGCCGGACAGGTGCAGGAATATCGTGTCCACCGTCAGACCTCCCGTTTAGACCCCAAGACCAAGAAGCCAAAGCGCCCCGCCCGCGCTACGCTGCATGGCGAGATAGTAACGCTGCGTCAAATCCTTAAAACAGCCAACCGTAAAGGCTGGATTGACGCTGTGCCGGATATGTCGGCTCCTTATAAGCAATCCGGCAAGGTTGAGCATCGGGCATGGTTCAGTCCCGATGAATACAAGGCACTTTACGAACATACGCGGAAACGCGCCGATAACCCTCCCAATCTACGCTGGAAGGATGTTTGTGAGAATTTCCATGACTATGTTCTGTTCATGGGGAATACCGGATTACGCCCTGATGAATCGTCGCGCCTTGAGCTGCGCGACGTAAAAATCGTCAAGGACGAGGATACTAATGAAACAATCCTTGAAATCGAAGTACGCGGAAAGCGGGGTGTAGGCTACTGCAAATCTATGCCAGGGGCCGTCCTCCCCTTTGAGCGGATACGCGACCGCAAGCAGTTGAAGCCTACTCAGGCAATTTTTGGCAAAACTCCCCGCGAACTAATGAACATCGTTCTTGGCAAAGAAGAACTGAACATGAAATTTGACCGTGACGGTCATATGCGTACTTGCTACAGCCTGCGCCATACTTACATCTGCCTTCGTTTGCTGGAGGGTGCAGACATTTATCAGGTTGCTAAGAATTGCCGCACGAGTGTCGAGATGATCGAAAAACACTATGCGCGACATCTGGTAAACAACATTGATACCGCTGCTGTAAACGTGATGAAATCCAAGAAAGTGCCAGAGGCAAAAACCAAGCAGAAATCCAAGAAACAAGCCAAGAAGAAGGCAAATCCCAAGTCTAAAAAAGCGACTAAATAAGCCCTTTAGACGGATTTTTGGGATTGCACTGAAATGAAGTATAAGTTAAAACACATAACTGTTGCCCCTGTGGCGGAACTGGCAGACGCGCTGGATTCAAAATCCTGTTCTAGCAATAGAGTGTCGGTTCGACCCCGACCGGGGGCACCATTTTTATCAACCTGAAATCGTATTCCGAGAAAGCCGAAGCACTTCGGCGTGGAAGACGATGCTACCGTGAAGCATAAAAGGTCGGACGACCGACTGCTTCACGGGCGCAATGACAGATGAACGTCTGTCATCGTGGCTGCTCAAACGCCCTGAACAGTGCGTAGCCAGCGCACTATTCACACGGCTTGATAATTTCTCTCATATCTATTGGTTCTGAACTGCTCTCGATTGATGTTTTGAGGTTGCAGGGTCGTATTCCTTCTGTTCATAACTGGCCGTAGTTGTCGAGACTCAATCAGTTTGCCGTTTCAAAAATTCCTTAATAACCTATAAAAAACAATGAAGTAGAATATTCACTGGAAAAACATTAACACTGTAGATATATAATCAGGGTATGAGAGTTTCGCTTTTGAAATGTCTGGCCGTTTTATTGATGCTTGGAATGATGCTCACGCACACCAAGCCTGCGGAAGCTCATAACCTCTCCAAGCCACAATATCAGGCATCCTATCAGGATCATGGCACTCCTGCCGCCAGCGGCTGGAAAACTGAAGTCTCAATTGCCGTTTTCCCCGCTTCCGGTAATGATGATTGCGGTGGGGGCTGCTGCTCTATGGCGGCAGCCTGCTGTTCTATGGCGACGCTTAATAATCATTCAATTGATTTCCCGTTTGTTCCGGCGGCCTTCGAGTTCCATGCTTGGAGCGATGATTTGCCGCAAGGCCCGCCCTACACGCTGCTTCGCCCCCCAAAATTCTCCGTCTGATCTTTGCCGTGGCCGTACTTGCCGAAGGGGATAATTGCGCCCTCTAGGCTTCGGTCATGAACAATCGTTCATGTCGGAGATATTACTATGCAATTCATACACAAGTTGATGCTGTGCATCGTCGCTCTGGCGGCGTTGTCAGTCGTATCCGCAACTTCATTCGCGCATGAAGGTCACGAAGATACCAGTGCCTTGACTGGCGGCGGCGCTGCCGTAGCCGGAGAGCCGCTCACGCTCAGTCCTGAGTCCATCGCCAACCTCGGCGTAAAGACCGTCGCAGCGGAAATGAAGCCATTGCCCGATACGCTCTCAATGCCCGCGACTGTCGCGCTTCTGCCGGAAAAGCAGGCGCAGATGACAACCCGCTTTGACGGGCGCATACAGGAAATCAAAGTAAAAATTGGCGAAGATGTGCAAAAAGGCCAAGACCTGATTATTGTTGAGCCTGTGCAGATCGGCACAAACGTCATTACGTACAAAGCCCCGATGACAGGCCGCGTCATGCAGCAAAACGTGGTTTTGGGTCAGGCGGTGACGTTCCAGACTTCCCTGATCGACATTGCCGACATTCGTCAGGTGCTGATGAAAGGGGCCGTTTACGAAACGCCCGACCTAGCGCGCCTGAAAGTCGGCCAGAAGGTCATAGCCAGCATTGGCATTTACCCCGGCAAGGTATTTGAGGGGGTGATAGAAAAAATTGATGCAGGGCCGTCAGCAGATAGCCGCGCCTTGCATATTTACGCTCTCTTTGACAACGCAGCCAAGGAATTGAAGCCAAACCTGCGCGGCACAATGACCGTTACGCTGGACAGCGAAGACACTCAGCCGACTGTTGTCGTGCCGCTGTCGTCCGTTCTAGAGAACAACGGTGTATCGTTTGTTTTTGTGAAGGAGAAAGACAAGTTCGAGCGGAGGGAAGTTCAGCTTGGTCGAAAATCAAGAATGGAGGCTGAAATTGTCAGCGGTGTTTTACCTGCCGAAGAAGTCGTGACGCAAGGCAATTACCAGCTGCAATACCTGAAACCAACGCCTCATAATGACGGAGGGCATTAAGCCATGTTCGACAAGCTGATTGGCTTTTCGCTCAATAACCGCCTGTTCGTCATTTCAGCGGCCTTGGCTATTATGGCCTATGGCGTGCTGACTTTGAGGCAGTTGCCTGTGGACGTTTTTCCCGACTTGAACCGACCGACCGTGACGATCTTCAGCGAAGCGGAAGGGCTTGCGCCTGAAGAAGTGGAAACACTTGTCACCCTGCCTATTGAAACCGTCATGAATGGCGCAAGCGGCGTTATGCGCGTGCGCTCCGCTTCTGCTATCGGCCTTTCAATCGTCTGGGTTGAGTTTGACTGGAGCATGGACGTTTACAAGGCAAGGCAGATTGTAAACGAAAAACTGGCGCAGACCGCCGCCGTTCTGCCCAGCGGCATCCGGCCTGTCCTCGGCCCGATTTCTTCCATTATGGGTGAAATCATGCTGATAGGCATGACTTCCGACAACAAGCAAGTAAACCCGATGGAACTCCGGAGTCTTGCCGACTGGACGCTGAGGCCGCGCCTGCTTGCCATTCCGGGACTGGCACAGGTCACGATAATCGGCGGCGAGAAAAAGCAGTATCAGGTATTGCTTGACCCTGAAAAGATGATTTACCACAGCGTCACCTTCGAGGAAGTGCGTACCGCGCTTGAAAACGCCAATGTAAACTCGACAGGGGGATTCCTCTTCGAGGCTTATCAGGAAAGGCTTATTCGCAATCTTGCGCGCGTCAAAGACCTTGACGATATACGCCAAGCAGTCTTGCCGAAGAAGGTGGAGAAGGACGCACCGCCACTGACAATTGGCGATGTAGGCGAAGTGCGTCTGGGTGGGCCTCTCGGTAAACGCGGAGATGCGGGTATCGGCGGCGAAGCAGGGGTGATGCTCTCGGTTCAAAAGCAGCCCGGTGCAGATACAATCGGCCTTACCAAAAAAGTCGAAGGAGTGTTGGCGGATATAGAAAAGACGCTCCCCCAAGGCGTAAAATTGCATCTCGAAATCTTCGAGCAGGCGCGGTTCATTGACCGCGCGATTGATAACGTGTTTAACGCATTGCGTGACGGCTCCATCCTTGTTGTGGTTGTCCTGTTTATCTTCCTGCTTAATTTGCGTACCACCTTCATTACCCTGACGGCGATTCCCCTGTCGCTGATTATCACGGCTCTGGTATTCAAAGCTTTCGGTTTTTCCATCAACACCATGACTTTGGGCGGCCTTGCCGTCGCGGTTGGTGAACTGGTGGACGATGCGATTGTGGACGTTGAAAACGTCTTTCGCCGCTTGCGGGAGAATCGCCAGCTTGAAAACCCGAAACCCGTGACCGATGTTATCCGCGAAGCCTCTGTTGAAATCAGAAGCTCGATTGTTTTTGCAACCATCATCGTCATTCTTGTTTTTGTACCGCTCTTTGCAATGGGTGGCATCGAGGGCAGAATATTCATGCCGCTGGGCATTGCCTATATCGTTTCCATTCTCGCGTCGCTCGTCGTCGCCGTGACCGTGACACCTGCGCTTTGCTCCTATCTTCTGCCGAACATGAAAAGCCTCTCCCATAAGAGGGACGGTCTTATGGTGCGATTGCTGAAAGCAGTTCAGCGCGGCGGCCTTGCTGTTGCGCTCAAACTACGGTGGTTGCTGCTGGGGGTGACATTCGCAGGCTTTGTCTGGGCAGTCGGGGTTTCGCTGACCTTCGGCAAGGAGTTTCTGCCGCCCTTTAACGAGGGCAGCGCGACGATCAATATTCTTTCTGTACCTGGAACTTCCTTGGCTGAAAGCAATCGCATCGGCACAATTGCAGAAAAGTTGATTATGCAGTTGCCGGAAGTGATGATGACGGGAAGGCGCACCGGACGCGCCGAGCTGGACGACCATGCCGAAGGTGTCCATTCAACCGAAATCGAGGTTGAATTGAAGGAAGGCGATAGGGTTAAGAAAGAGGTTATGGATGACATTCGGGGCAAGCTCGCCACGATACCCGGAATTGTCGTAAATATAGGGCAGCCGATTTCTCATCGGATAGACCACATTCTATCCGGCGTAAGGGCTCAGATCGCCATTAAGATATTTGGCGATGATCTCGACAAGCTGCGCGACCTAGCGGAAGAAACCCGCGTAGCGATGTCGGGCGTAAAAGGCGTGGTGGACTTGCAAGTGGAAAAGCAGGTGCTTGTACCGCAGCTCCATATCCGCATTGACCGAAGCAAAGCCTTGGCACAAGGCGTTATGGCGGGAGAAATCGCGGATATGAGCGAACTGGCCTTGCAGGGCAAGACCGTCAGCCAAGTCATAGAAGGACAACGCATCTATGACCTAGTGGTGCGGCTGAATGAAAAAGACCGCGCCAATGCTGAAGATATTGCTAAAATCCCGATGGACACGGTATGGGATACCTCAACGCCGCTTGGACTAGTTGCCGATATTCAAAAAGGGGAAGGGCCGAACATCATCAACCGCGAAGATGTACGGCGGCGTATCGTCATTTCCGCCAACGTTGCAGGGCGCGACCTCGTGAGAACCGTCGAGGAAATCAAGAAAACCCTGAATGAAAAAGTACATCTGCCGCAAGGTTACTATTACGTCTATGGCGGTCAGTTCGAGGCTCAGGCATCGGCCTCGAAAATGCTGTCCATCCTTGGACTCGTTTCACTGCTGGCAATATTTGTAGTCCTTTACAGCCACTTCAATAGCGTCAATCTTGCCTTGCAGGTGATGGTGGGGATACCGCTGGCCTTTATCGGCGCGGTAGCAGGGGTATGGGCGACAGGTGGCATATTCTCCGTCGCAACGCTTGTCGGGTTCATTACCCTGACAGGTATTGCCGCACGAAATGGCATTATGATGATTGCCCATTATCTTCACCTGATGCAGGCCGAAGGAGAAAAGTTTTCCCTGCAAATGCTCTATCGCGGATCACAGGAAAGGCTTGTGCCTGTCCTGATGACAGCCTTGACCGCGCTTATGGCGCTTGTGCCGCTGATATTGGCAGCAGACGAACCGGGCAAGGAAATCCTGCATCCGGTTGCAGTTGTCATCTTCTACGGCCTGTTGACCAGCACCGCTCTAAACCTGATCGTAACACCCCTTATTTTCTGGATGTTCGGAGAAAAGACGGTGCGCCGACTTGTTCCCATAGCTTTCAATTTCAAACAGTAAGGATAACCAGATGAAAAAGACCATTCTAGTACTCGCACTATCAGCCCTGATGTTTATATCGCCAGCATGGGCGCATGGTGATGAGCATGAGCAGCATCATCAAGCAGCTGCGCCCGCTGCGACGGACGATTTGCAGACCCTGAAGGACGGCTACGCCGCGCTTCAGGCCGCAGCTGGTGAAAAGGCATTTGGTAAAATCCATGAAATCGTCGAGGGCATGGAGCCTGCACTGAAATCCATCGGAAAAACCCATAAAGAAGAAGCTGGAATAGCAGGAACATCAACATTGCTCGAAAAGATACTGCATGATTTACATGAATCCGGCGATGCAAAAGATGTGGACGCGGTTACTAGTGAACTTAAAAAGTTTGACGGCGGGCTGCAATTGCTCCAGAGCCGCTTGAAAGCCGCGCCTGCTGGACATGAACAGCATACGGATGCTTCAAGTCCATCTAAGATGTCTGGGGTTTTAACAATCGCAAGCCCTGAGAAAATTGTCCCCGGCAAAGACAATATTCTAACAGTCAGCCTCACGGATAAAAGCGGCGCGCCGCTGACGCTGGACAAGCTGAAAGAGGTTCATACAAGAAAAGTCCACCTGCTTGTCGCAGATGAAACGCTCGAAGACTATCATCACATTCATCCGGTTGAAGGGAAATCGGCTGGAACATATACGGCTTCATTTGTTCCGCGCAAGGCAACTTCATACAAGGTATGGGCGGATATTACGCCCATTGGCGGCGAGCAGCAGTTTGTTTCTTCTGTCATAAAAGGCGAAGCACCTTGCGCTTCACTCTGTATCGAGAAGTCTGTTTCCTTGAAGTCTTCAAGTGGTGGCATGACTGCACAATTGTCATTTGATGGCGAGATTAGTGCCGGTGCAGCGGTCATGGGTACGCTGTCCGTTCAGGACGAATCTGGCAAGTCGATTGCCGATTTGCAGCCTGTCATGGGAGCCTTTGCCCACATTGTCGGATTCTATGAGGATTTTGACACTATCGCACATATACACCCGATGGGCGAGGAGCCGACAAGCGAGGAGCAGCGTGGCGGCCCGATGTTAAAGTTCCACATCGAGCCGAAGAAGAAAGGCTTTTTGAAATTATACGCTCAAATACGCCGTGACGGGAAAGAAGTGTTCTTTCCTTTTGGCGTATTGGTTAAGTAGAAAATTTGAACTGAATGAATGGAGGAAGCTATGAAACGTCTTTTTGAAGGCAGGTCTATGCACAGTAGAAAAGTAGCTGTCTATTTTTCACTAGCCTTGGTCTTGACGGTGACCGCTTGCGCCAGTCAGCCCCGACCCCCAGTGGCATCCCTTGTTCAGGGCGTTGAGTCGCGGGAAAAAAGGATTGAGATTTTGGCAGGAGAATGTGAACAGGAGGTATCCTACGGACATATCCAGTTGTGCCCGCCGCACCAGACCTGCATCAGGGATCGCACACATGTTAGCGCGACCCGTTCAGTTTGCTCAACTCTTGTCCAAGCTGTCATGAAAGGCGAAGCCAGCGAAGCGCTGCAAGCCCGTAAACGCTGTCTAGCAGAAGCAGACAGAGGAAAAGGCGTGGGCGGCAGGGAAACGCACGAAGCACGCCAGAAAGAATTGTGCGAAGCTATTTACAGAGAGCGGAAATAATCCGAAGAGGAGAGATTGACCGTGAAGAATTGAAATCAGGCAACCTTATACCGCTTTACCTTGATGGATGAGGCGTGTTGACGCGCTTCCCACAGGTCATACTGGTACTGCAACTTTATCCATGCTTCTGCTGTTCCCCATCCGGCCTTTTCCAAGCGGATAGCCATATCGGGGGAGATCGCGGCATGACCATTGAGGACATTGCTCAGGGCTGGCCGAGACACGCCCAGCCAGTCTGCTGCAGCCGATACGGTCAGCTCGACAGCTTCAATGCAATCGCGCCGGAGAGCAAGACCGGGGTGCGGGGGTGTGTGCATAGCCATTTTCTAGTCTCCTTTATTTCCCGTGGTAGTCGATGTAATCAACATCCGTTGCGTCATCGTCCTCGTCAAAGCGCCAAATCACGCGCCAGTTACCATTTACCCAAACAGACCAGAAGCCATTAAAATTCCCTTTCAAGGGGTGCAGCTTATAGCCCGGTAAGTCCATATCCTTTGCCTTTGCCGCTACGTCCAGAAAGCCAAGGATACTAGTAAGTTTCTCAGCGTGAACATCCGAAGAAGCGCCTGTTTTATAAAGTTTCTTTAGCCCTTTGTGCTTTATCTTTTGTATCAAGTGCCACTCCTAATTTAAGTGTAAAGTGTAACGCTACACTTGTCAATAAATATTATGGCTAAATTTTAATTTAGCCATTGAAATCATTATAAAATCTTATATTGAAGACTATCAAGGCGCAAGGTAATCCAAAGGTTTACTGCGTTGAAGCAGAGGAGTTAAAGGCATGAAAAATTGCGCCGAGGTCATGTTGTGGCATCGTCTGCCAGCCTTGGAACATGATGTATGTACCCATCAAAACGATAACAGCGCTTGAGACATAGGGAGCGCGACGGGCAATTTTTCCAAAGCCGGAAAATTTCTTACTGACATGACGGACGCTCAAGGCTGCCAAAGTGCCAGTCGCAACCATAGTAAGGGCTAGGCCAATGCTGAAGCACAGGACGAGGGTAACACCCAAGGGGATTTGTTTCAGCTGCAGGCAGAGCAGCAGAACGGTAATGGCAGCAGGGCAAGGGATAAGTCCGCCTGTAAGACCAAAGGTAATAATCTGTCCGGTCGTTACATTCTGATTGGAGAAACGCTTGCGAATGTCATTCGCGTGAGCGCGTTCATGTGCGTCCTGAAAACCATCAGCATTTACATCAAGCCCTTCGGCTTCATGGCTATGGTCATGAGTATGGGCGTGTTCTGCGAATTCCACATCGAAGTCATGCCCATGACCGCCATGTACAATTGAGAGCCGCGCTTTAAAGCTATGAGGTTCGGGAATATCGGAGGCGGATTCAAGATAATCCCCCTTGTTCACAAATTGGAACAATTGTTTCGCACCATCCGGTCTGGTCGTTTCGACGGTGTATGTTTCGCCTTTGGCAGGCGCAACGGGCTTGCCGTGATGTTCGAATTTCAGCCAGAAGTGAGGCGGTAAACGACTTCATTTTTTGCAATTATGAAGGAAATCAAGCAAGCGATAATTACGATGCCTATGTGGAAGATATGCTCAAAACCACAGGCCTCCTTCTGGCAGACAATGGAAGCCGCCGTAGCGCCTATTCGTTCCGGCATACTTATGCGACCTTCCGTATCATGAAGGACGTTGATATTTACGTCCTAGCCAAGCAAATGGGTACTTCCGTTAATATGATCGAGAAACACTACGGTCACATCACGCCTGCGAAAAATGCAGACCTCATTTTGCAGGGTATTCCGGGATGGGAACCGCTTGAGGAGATTTCCGGCGAGAAAGCCGCCAGCGTGAACGCCAAGGCAGACGGAAAGAAACGCAAGACTCCCCCGAAAGAAGCGAGGGGGGCTTTGAGCGCGCACAAAGGGCGAGTTCGCCCGACTGCACCTAGCCCCGAAAAGCAAGCGCACCGCCCGCCGAGGCGGACTTAGGTGCGCGTATAGCGCGCTTGCGCACTTTGTAATAAGTCGATTCGACTATCCCTTTCTCGGTCATGGCAATTTTTTAGCATTGCCATTGAGAGGGGGTGTGATATCTTGCAGCGAATGAAAACGTGGATCATTTTCCTTTTTCTGCTGATGCCTTTTGCGCTGAACATTGTTCTGGCGCAACCCGTTATTCATACGCATGAAGTTGCGGTGGCCGATGACCACGAGGGCGACCACCATCTGCCTGACTGGGATGATAACGACGAGCATCCGTTGGGCAGTCATGCGCCGAAAACCCATGCGCATGACGGGCAGATACACGATTTCCTGCGCGGTGAAACATTGGCGGTAGCTGCGCATGAAACCCGCCATGCCTTCGACCGCCTTTCCTCTTCGCTGCTTCATTCAGCGTCCATCGAGCCTCCGCTAGAGCCTCCTACGCCCGTCTGAGACACATTCAGGGCGTAACGCCCGTTTCAAGATGTTTAACGTATTTACTCTATGTGAGGTAATCATGCGACTCATACTCGCTATTCTTCTATGCACGATATTGTTCACGCCCTCGGCGTGGGCGCACGGCATGTCCGATACGGACAAGCAAAGCATCCTCGACGCAGGTTATTGGGAATACCTGCAACTGGGTGCCAAGCATATGCTGACCGGCTATGACCACTTGTTGTTCTTGTTCGGGGTCATCTTTTTCCTGACCCGCTTCAGGGATATCCTTGTTTTCATCACCGCGTTCACGGCGGGACACTGTATCACCCTTATTGCGGCGACCCTGTTGCAGATCAAGGCGAATTACTACCTGATCGACGCCGTTATCGCGTTGACTGTGGTGTACAAGGCTTTTGACAACCTCGATGGGTTCGGCAAATACCTGAAGATGAAGTCGCCAAGTCTTGTCGGCATGGTGTTCGCCTTTGGGCTTATACATGGATTCGGTCTTTCGACCCGACTTCAGCAACTGCCGCTAGGCGAGGAAGGTACTGGGCTTGTCCTGCGCATACTGTCGTTCAACGTCGGTGTGGAGGTCGGGCAGGTCGTGGCACTCAGCATCATGCTGTTCCTCTTGTCTGGCTGGCGCAAGACAGAATCCTTCTCCAAATTCGGCAAGGCCGCAAACGTCGGGCTGATGCTGGTGGGCATGCTGTTGCTGCTTATGCAGCTACACGGATATCAGCATACCGCATATACCGACGACTTCCCGCTGAACAAGGACGACCATTACCACGTTCACAAGGAAGAAGACGCAGCAGCAAAACGCACAACGCTGGAGGATATGTACGGCGGCAGGCACCCGAAAGCGCCCGCCACAACGCATGATCACGGCGATGGAAAACCGCATAACCATTGAAAAGGAGATAAAAAATGGAAAAAGGAACTAAAAGCAACCTGAAAACCATCGTCGTCGCGCTTCTGTTGATGGCTGCGGTTTTCTTCGGGCTTTACAAAATGGATGCAGCCAATACAGCCGCGCACAGTCATAACGGCGGTCCGGCACACAAACATTAAACAAAAGGAAACTGAAAATGAAAAAGCTATTTTCCACTCTTGCTATCGTCACCATCCTGTTCTCCGCCGCGCCCAGCTTCGGGCATGGCGATCATGTGCCGTCAAATCCCATCAGCGAAAATGCGGTGCTGGAACAGTCCATGAAAGACCTCGCCATTATTGTGGACAACAAGGAAGAGGTTGAAGGCCAGCTGCTAGATGACAGCTGGAAAGACGCTAAAGACCCTTCCTTTGCCGATAAGGGCAAGGGCTACTACGTCGTTTCCGTGACAAACGAAAAGGCGAACAAGACCGTTTACCTGCTGATGGCGGATTCGGGCGAGTTCTATGACGCCAACTTCACAGGCAAGTTTAAGGGCGTTGCCGCAGACTAACCCTATTACGCGCATGGAGCGGTTTGCGGCGAAATCCGGAAAACGCTCCCAGACGTTTATTTATATTATTTGGCTTGGCTGGGCGCGCTAAAGGCTTGGAGGATGGAAGTCAGATCGTGCTGCGGCATATCGCGCCATCCACCGTAGAGGATAGCCGCACCGTTTCGGCAGCGGTAGATGCAAAGTTGGCGGAAGTCGCCAAGTCCTTGCCGACGGGTATCAAGGTTAAGCCTGTCCTGAACCGCACCAAATTGGTTGATGCGACGATTAAAACCGTCCAAGCCAACCTGACCGAAGGCGCACTGCTTGTTATTGCCGTACTGTTCTGGCTGTTGGGCAATATCCGCGCAGCCCTGATTACGGCCTTAGTTATTCCCATTTCCATGCTGATGACAGCCATCGGCATGGTGCGGGGCGGTATCAGCGGCAACCTCATGAGCCTTGGTGCGCTTGATTTTGGCCTCATTGTGGACGGCTCCATCATCATCACCGAAAACTGCCTGAAGAAGCTTGCGGAACGCCAGCACCACGCAGGACGAGTCCTGAACCTGTCCGAACGCCTACATGAAACGATGCAGGCCGCAAAAGAAATGATCCAGCCCACGGTGTTCGGGCAGGCCATCATCATCATGGTTTATATCCCCATGCTGACCTTTACGGGCATCGAGGGCAAGATGTTCGAGCCGATGGCGATTACGGTCATCCTCGCGCTTGTGGCGGCTCTTGTCCTTTCCCTGACTTTTGTGCCGGCAATGATTGCCATTTTCGTGACGGGCAAGGTGAGCGAGAAGGAAAGCCGCGTGATTTCTGCGGCGAAGAAAGCCTATCTGCCTGCGTTGCGCGGGGCAGTTGCCCATCCGCTGAAGGTGGCGCTTTTCGCCTTTGCAGCCTTCGTCTTTGCAGGCTACATCTTCATGGGGCTAGGCCGAGAATTTATCCCGACGCTCGATGAAAAAGACATTGCAATGCACGCGATGCGTATTCCCAGCACTTCGCTGACGCAATCACAGTCCATGCAGCGCGTCGTGGAGAAGACCGTCAGTTCCTTCCCCGAAGTTGCCTTCGTCTTCTCAAAGACAGGCACGGCGGAAATGGCGGCAGACCCGATGCCGCCGAACGTATCTGACACCTTCATCATCCTGAAACCGCAGGAGGAATGGCCTGACAAAAAACTGGCGAAAGCTACGCTTATTCAACGCTTGGAAGAGGCGGTTAACAAAGTGCCGGGAAATAATTATGAATTTACCCAGCCCATCCAGATGCGCTTTAACGAACTTATCTCCGGTGTCCGTAGCGATGTGGCGGTCAAAATCTATGGCGACGAATTTGCCGTCATGGAGAAGACTGCCAATGAAATCGCAGCAACCTTGAAATCGATACAAGGTGCTGCGGACGTAAAGGTGGAGCAAACATCCGGCCTGCCCATGCTGGAAATCAAGCTGGACAAGCCTGCCATCGCCAGATACGGGCTGAATGTCAGCGATGTGCTGGACGTTATCTCTATCGCGGTCGGCGGGCGCGAGGCTGGGCTTGTATTCCAAGGCGACAGGCGCTTTGACATTATCGTGCGGCTGCCAGAGCAACTACGGCAAAACATTAAGGTAATCGAAAACCTGCCCGTGCTGATTGAAAGTCAAGGCGACGAATCCCATGATGACGACCCGGCCTATGTTCCGTTGCGGGAGTTGGCGACGCTTGAAGTGGTGGACGGCCCTAACCAGATCAGCCGCGAGAACGGCAAGCGGCGCGTCGTCATTCAGGCGAACGTGCGCGGGCGCGACATTGGCAGCTTCGTCAAGGACGCTCAGGGAGCGATTGAGACTAAGGTGAAGATACCCGCAGGCTACTGGCTGGAATGGGGCGGACAGTTTGAAAACCTGAAAGCGGCATCCGAACGCCTCGGCGTTGTCGTGCCTGCCTGCTTCTTGGCGATTTTCCTGCTGTTGTTTGCCGCGCTGAACTCCGTCAAACATGCGGCCTTGGTCTTCAGCGGCATCCCTTTGGCGTTGATCGGGGGTATACTGACGCTGTGGCTCTTCAACATGCCTTTCTCCATATCGGCGGCAGTAGGGTTTATTTCACTCTCCGGTATCGCCGTGCTGAACGGTCTTATCATGGTGACAAGCATTAACCAGCATGTCCGGCACGGTAAAAAAGTGGCTGATGCCGTGATGCAGGGCGCAGCCGACAAGCTGCGGCCTATGCTGATGGCTGCCATAGTCCCTTCGCTGGGATATGTGCCCATGGCGATGTCATCCGGCGCAGGCGCGGAAGTGCAAAGGCCTTTGGCAATGGTCGTGATCGGCGGGCTCATTGTCTCGACGCTGCTGACGCTCTTTGTCGTGCCTGCACTCTACAAAAAGTTTACGACCATCAAGGAAACCACTATCGAGGAAAGTCTTTAATCAACAGGAGAAGAAGATGAAACGAATTGTCATGTCACTTATCGTGGCTGCTGGCCTTACGGGTTGCGCGGCGGAAAATAATGTTTCCATCCAGCAGCAACTTGCAGGCAAGAGCAAGCAGGCGCGCGTGGCTGCGTTATCCGACGAATGTCAGGCGGTATTCAGCAACAGCCATGTTTGGCGTAACAATAGCGTCAAGTATGGCAAAACTTCCTACAAGCCGCATAAACGTGAAATGCGGCAGCTGTGTCAGACCATGACGCAGGCGGCAAGCGGTCAAAAAATCGCGTTGTCCGCCGACCAGATGCTCCATAACTGTCTGAACGAGCAGGTTCTTGGTGATAAACTTTACAAAAGCCGCAACGAGAAGCATATTCAGCGCAAAGACGCGGTTTGCAAGGCCTTCCGCGCAGAACTGTAATAGCAAGGCCTGAACAGGAAGACATAAATGGCACATCAGCATTCCCATGAAGATAAAGACCCTTGCTGCGGTAGCAGCAAAGAAGACGGGAAGGCGCAGCCGCAAGGGAAGGTAGCAGGCAAGCGGATATTCAAAATATCCGGCTTGGACTGCATCGAGGAAATGACCATCCTGCGCGGCGCTTTGGGCGAGATGGTCGGGGGAGAAGACAACCTTTCCTTCGATGTCCTGAACGGACGTATGGGAGTGAACAACGACAATGTATCTGACGCGGAAATCATCGCCGCAGTTGCCAAGACAGGCATGAAGGCGCAAGTGGTGTCGGCATCCGGCGTTACGGATGAAGAGCCTCAGTCTTACCGCAAACATGCCACGTTGCTAATGATGCTTTCAGGCCTTCTGACGGCAACGGGGTTTCTTTTCGACGTATGGAATAAAGGAAGCCTGTCGGCGGCGTTTCAGGAGGAAGGCAAACTCTCAGTTGTCACTATCGGATTCTATGTCGCCGCGATTATAGCAGGTGGTTGGTTTGTCTTTCCGAAGGCGTGGTTTGCCCTGAAACGCTTCAGGCCGGATATGAATCTTCTGATGCTGATTGCCGTATTGGGAGCGGCTGGTATCGGGGAATGGTTCGAAGCCGCCACCGTTACGTTCCTGTTTGCGCTATCTCTCGCTCTGGAAGCGTGGAGCGTCGGTAGGGCGCGGAACGCCATCGGTGCCTTGTTAAAGCTGACACCTGAAACCGCTCGCGTGAGGAACGCAGCTGGCGAGGAAAAAGAAGTGCCTGCGGCGGAAGTCGCCATAGGCGACACTTTCATCGTCTTGGGTGGCGAGCGCCTGCCGCTGGATGGCAAAGTGCTGCGAGGCGCAAGCCATGTGAACCAAGCTCCCATTACGGGGGAAAGCGTCCCCGTCAGCAAGGAAGTCGGCGCGGAGGTATTCGCAGGGACGATTAACGGCGATGGTACTCTGGAAGTCACCGCGACCAAGACGGCTGGGAATACGACCTTGGCGAATATAATCCGCCTTGTGGGAGAAGCTCAAAGCAAACGCGCCCCTGCGGAGCAGTGGGTTGAGAAGTTCGCGCGTATCTATACGCCTGCGGTCATCGTTTTGGCGATAGCCGTATTTATCATCCCCGTCATGATGGGCTTGCCCGCGCAGGCGTGGTTTTATAAAGCCCTCGTACTGCTCGTTATTGCCTGCCCCTGTGCCCTTGTTATTTCCACGCCCGTCAGCGTCGTTTCGTCGCTGACGGCGGCGGCGCGGGCAGGGGTGCTTATCAAGGGCGGCCTGCATATTGAAACTCCTGGGCGGCTTGTCGCGCTGGCCTTGGACAAGACGGGCACGATTACCGAAGGCAAGCCTTCCGTTGCGGAAGTCATCGCCCTGTCAGGGCATACCGAAGAAGAGCTGCTGGAACGCGCCAGTGCGTTGGAAGCACGCAGTACGCACCCCTTGGCGACGGCCATCATCGAATACGCCAAGAAAAAGAACGTCAAAATCCTGTCAGCAGAAGATGCCGTAATAGTACCCGGTAAAGGGGTAACAGGGCACTTTGCAGGAAATCTTTATTGGCTCGGCTCTGCTCGATACGCGGAGGAACGTGGGCAGGCAACGCCGGAGATTAAGGAGAAACTGGCAAAGATTGCAGGCGCAGGCCGCAGCGTTATCGTTATCGGCAATGATACGCATGTTTGCGGCCTGATCGCCGTGGTAGACGCCGTTCGCCCGCAGGCGGTAGAGGCTTTGGCGCAGCTTCGCAAGGCAGGTATCCAGCACCTTATTATGCTGTCGGGTGACAACAAGGCGACGGCAGAGAGTATCGCAAAGTCTGTTGGGATTGATGAAGTCCGTGCCGAACTGCTGCCCGAAGACAAGGTGACGGCGATTGACGAACTGATGAAGAAATATCGCGTGGTCGGCATGATCGGCGACGGCGTAAACGATGCGCCTGCGATGAGCAAGGCCAGTCTTGGTATCGCTATGGGCGCGGTCGGCAGCGATGCGGCGATCGAAAGCGCGGATATAGCGCTCATGGCGGACGACCTGTCCCGCCTGCCGTGGCTTGTCCGCCACTCGCGCCGGACGCTTGGCATCATCAAGCAGAATATTGCGCTATCGCTGTTCACAAAAGCGGCTTTTATTGTCCTGAACCTCTTGGGACTAAGTACGCTCTGGATAGCAATTGCTGCCGATATGGGTACGACGTTTGTGGTCATTATGAACAGCTTGCGCCTGCTGTCCACGACGGATAAAAACACCTGAGTTACAGAAAAGGGGCTTCTATGACTTTCAAGGGAACAGTTAGCGCAATAGCCTTGGCAATGTGCCTGACAATGCCCGCATGGGCGGAAAGCCCAACACCTGCGGACACGGAAAAGGCTGCAAGCCCCTTTGACGGCTTTTCCGTGACGGTTGATGCCGTAAGTGATTACCGCGACCGTGGCCTGTCGTTAAGCGACGACTCTCCCGCCTTGCAGATCAGCCTTGATTGGGAACATGACAGCGGTTTCTACTTGGGCGCATGGGGATCAAACGTCGATTTTAACGACGGCGGCGAGGCGAAATACGAACTGGACGTTTATGGCGGCTACACCTTCTCTTGGGCGAACTTCGATTGGGATTTCATGGTGAACGGGATTTTTTACCCCGGCGCGTCCCAAACATTGGATTACGACCTTGTAGAGTTCAGCCTTGCGGCAGAACGGACAATCGGGATTGTCAAAGCCAAGCCCTCAATTACCTTCAGCCCTGATAACTTCGGTGACAGCGGCGTGGCGTTCTATCCGCAACTTGAACTGGAAGCGCCTATAGGCGAAACGGGTTTCTCGGCGACAGGTTCATACGGCTTTCAGAGCATCGAGAATAAAGCCCGCTATGGCTTTGGTGATTACAGCGACTGGTCGGCTGGTATAAAATATGCTTGGAACGACATAGAGTTTGCCTTGCAATACATTGACACCAACTTGAGTAAATCCCAATGTTCCGATGGATGTGATGCAACTGCTGTCTTTTCCATCAGTCATACATTCGGCGGCGGCGAATAAAAACAGGAGTTAAGTATGAAAACAGCTAAATCTTTTCTGATGGCAGTGCTGGTTGCCAGCATGATCTCGATGTTAGCGACACATGCGCTAGCCGAAGTACTGTCGTCAGCGCCGAAAGATGAAACCAAACAAATTGGGCACGATAATATACAAGATGTAGATGTATCCAAGGCAATGGAAGACCGTTGGCTCGGTGATAAGGACGCGCCCATTACAATCATCGAATATGCGTCCCTGACTTGCGACCATTGCGCCGCCTTTGCAAATAAAGTGTTGCCGGAGGTTAAAAAATCTTTGATAGACACAGGCAGGGCAAAGCTCATTCTGCGTGATATGCCATGGGATAAATTCGCCTTGAAAGCAGCTATGATGGCCCGATGTGCGCCCCGTGAAAAGTATTACGAGATAGTTGAAACAATTTTTGCAACGCAAGCGAACTGGGCGAGGAGCGACGATCCGCAGGCAGGGCTGATTGATATCGGCAAGGCTTTCGGAATGGATGCCAAGTTTATCCAATCCTGCATGGACAATGAAAATTTGGAAAAGGCATTGCTGACGAACCAGCTGCAGGCCCAAAAGGAACATGGCGTTAAGGCAACGCCAACTTTCCTGTTTTTTGAAAATCAGGTAAAAATAGATAGTTTTCCGGAGTTTGATGAACTGCTCAAAAAACTCGGCGGTCATCATTAACAATCAACATTTTGCGAAATGCTTACCTTAGGAAGGAATATCGATGAAACCGATGTTATTCAACAAATCCGCCCTGCGGATACTGGCACTATTGTCTCTCTTGGCACTGACTCCGGTCTGCGCGGTTGCCGCTGATGCAAGTGATACTCCTCTTACATTGACTAAGGCGCAGCTTGATCGGGCCATGCACGACTATATTGCGAGTCACCCCGAACTTCTCATGAACACCGTGAACGACTTCCTGCGAAAACAGCAAGAGCAAAAATTGTCGGACGCTGTTAAAACAAACCGCAATGAACTGTATAAGAATGACAATTCTCCCTTTAGAGCTTGGCCCATTTCAGGCGCAAAGCGTTTGAAATGACGGACACGGAACTGAGCGCCATAGCCCCGGCAGCCAGCATGGGGCTTAACATCACCCCAAGCACGGGGTAGAGAACGCCTGCCGCAATAGGCACACCCGCTGCATTGTAGATGAAGGCAAAGAACAGGTTTTGCCGGATGTTGCTCATCGTGGCGGCGGATAGATGCCGCGCCTTCACAATGCCCGTGAGGTCGCCTTTGAGAAGTGTAATACCGGCGCTCTGCATCGCAACATCGGTGCCTGTTCCCATGGCTATTCCTATATCGGCGGCGGCGAGCGCAGGCGCATCGTTTGTACCGTCACCAGCCATGGCGACAACTTTGCCTTGCGCTTGCAGCTTTTTGACGATATCGCTTTTGTCTTTCGGGAGCACCTCCGCAATAACTTCGGAAATGCCTAGTTTTTTCGCCACGGCTTCGGCAGTCGTCTTGTTGTCACCCGTAAGCATGACGACATGGATACCCAGAGACTGCAGCTCATGGATAGCTTGCTGTGTCGTAGCCTTAATAGGGTCAGCAATAGCGATAACCCCTGCCAGCTTGTGATCGACAGCAATAAATATGACCGTTGCGCCATTTTCGCGCAGGCTATCTGCCTTGGTAAGTAGGGCGGAGACATCCGCTCCCAAATCCGCCATTAGCTTCGTGTTTCCAAGTGCTATGGCTTTGCCGCCGACTTTTCCAGTTACCCCTTTGCCTGTCGGGGAATCAAACTCCGTTGCCTCGGGCATAGGAAGTTTCTTTTCTGTGGCGGCCAGAACGATGGCATTTGCCAGCGGGTGCTCACTTCCTTTTTCAAGGGAAGCGGCCAGTGACAACAATTCGTCGGCAGAAATTCCGTCAACCGTTACGATGTCAACGACTTTGGGCTTTCCTTCGGTTAACGTGCCGGTCTTGTCAACGACAAGCGTATCGACTTTCTCCATGCGCTCCAGAGATTCTGCGTTGCGAATAAGCACACCCGCTTCCGCACCTCTACCGACGCCGACCATAATGGACATCGGCGTTGCCAGCCCGAGCGCGCAGGGGCAGGCGATAATTAGTACAGACACGGCGGCAATAAGGCCGAAGGCATAGGCAGGCTGCGGGCCAAAGACAGCCCAGAGGATAAAGCTGGCGACAGCCACAAATATGACCACAGGAACGAACCAGCCCGCCACTTTATCGGCCAGCTTCTGGATCGGAGCACGGCTGCGTTGTGCATCTGCAACCATTTGTACGATCTGCGCCAGCATCGAGGCGCTGCCGACTTTATCCGCCTGCATGATGAAGCTGCCGGTCTGGTTTAATGTTCCGCCAATAACTTTTGCGCCCTGTTCTTTCAGAACTGGCATGGCTTCGCCCGTAATCATTGATTCATCTACTGCGCTCTTTCCCTCAATGACCGCACCATCGACAGGCACTTTTTCGCCGGGGCGGACACGCAAAATGTCTCCCGATACGACTTGATCGAGCGGTATATCTTCCTCGCTGCCGCCCTTGATGCGCCGCGCCGACTTGGGAGAAAGATCAAGCAGCGCACGAATAGCGCCGCCAGTTCTTTCTCGCGCGCCAAGTTCTAAAACTTGCCCGAGAAGCACAAGAACCGTAATAACAGCAGCGGCCTCGAAGTAAACGGCGACCGAGCCATCGTGCTGCCGGAAGGCAGGAGGGAAAATATCAGGTACAAGAGCAGCAATCATGCTGTAAACCCACGCAACTCCTGTTCCCATCGCTATCAGCGTAAACATGTTGAGGTTGCGGGTTTTTATTGATTGCCTGCCACGCTCGAAGAACGGCCAGCCAGCCCAGAGGACAACTGGCGTTGCCAAAGCCATCTGCACCAAGGCAGAGACAGCGGGGGAGAGCGCATGGAAGTTAAACAAGTGCGCTCCCATTTCAAGCGCGAAAACGGGAATCGTCAGAGCCAAGCCGAACCAGAAGCGTTTAGACATATCCGCGAGTTCATGATTGGGGCCAGCATCTGCTTTCGCTACGACAGGTTCTAGCGCCATGCCGCAAATGGGGCATGTCCCCGGGCCTTCCTGACGAACTTCAGGATGCATCGGGCAGGTATAGATGGTCTTGTCGTCAGGTTTCTGCGATTGCGAAATTGCCTGAATAGCTTTATCGCTATGCGTGGCGCAGCACGAATGAGTTGCAGACGTAGGTGGCTCGACGACTTTCGCAGAATGATGGTGGCTATGATCGTGATGCGTATGGTCGTTCATGACGGTGTTCCTTTAATCGTTATCGTATCTCCGGAAGAGATGCAGGATTTCTTCAATCTTGATGTCTTGTTCTTTTTTGGTTTCAGCGGAAAAAGATTCTCTGACGCATGTATGCAGGTGCGTTTCCAGCACGCGGCTCTCTAAGGTACGCAGCGCAGCCCGCGCTGCGCGTATCTGGTTTAGAATATCGGGGCAGTAACGACCCTCTTGAATCATCCTGCCGATACCTTCGACCTGACCGCCAACCCTATTGACCAGAGACATTTCACGAGCGTGTTTAACGTTGCTTGAGTCTGCGTGCGGGTTGCAGCAAGCGCTATGTTCTGGTTTTTTCGTCATTCTGGGTACTCCTTGACCAATATACCCCCTAGGGGTATAGGTAGTTTTATGAGTACTAAAGTCAAGTGCTAAACAATTACAACTTATAAGGTTTTTGCCGATGTGACTCCGGTCGGGCACTACGCAACAATTTGTTGTTGCGAAGATCACAGGGGAAAAACCTTGCGATAATCCATGTATAGACAAGACCGCCAGCACTACAGTTGCGGCTGACGGTTTGAAAGCTGATTTGTTTTTTAAATCCGCTTTGAAGGCAGGCGTTGCTGTTATGGCTATGGCGAGGATTACCTATGATTCAGGAAAGCCTGTGACTGATCTTGAGCCGGGGATGGGAGCTTTGGCCCATATCGTTGGCTTTTATGATGACTTTGCCGCCGTTGTTCATATTCACCCTATGGGCAAGGAACCAACTGCTGATACCGAGCGTTCAGGTTCTGACCTCTCATTCCATCTTGAGCCAGCCAAGGCTGGATACCTCAAGCTCTTCGTTCAAGTGCGAAGGGGTGGAAAAGATATATTTATTCCGGTGGGGATAGAGGGGAAGTAACCATCCGGAAAATACTACTGTAAAAATGGCATAACTTGATAAATATCAATGCGGAAAAAACGGAATGCCTTTTGAATGCGATTATAGGTGGACTGTATATAAAACAGCCAAAACTAATACAACACTAAAGGAAAATACCATGAAAAACTTTCTTAAAACAGTTTCTGTGATTGCATTGCTTACAATGTCTGTTCCTGCATTTGCTGAGCAGGCCGCATCTGCGCCAGCTGCAGAAAAAGGCGGGATGACTATGTGCCCTATGATGGGCAAGATGGACAAAATGCACAAAGACATGGGCGACATGATGAAGGACATGCACAGGATGATGGACGACATGTCTGATCCTGCCATGAAAGAACGCATGAAAGTCATGCATGATAAAATGACAGCGATGATGGAAGAGATGAAGAAAAACCACGAAAGCATGATGATGGGCAAGCCAGAAGCAGCTGTAGATGACAAAGCATCTGCACCGGCGCTATCCCCGGAAGATCATAAGGCTCATCATCCTGAAGGTGGACAGAAATGAACCACGATAGCGATTGCCAACATAAAGGGTTCGTAAAGTGGTTTTTGTCATGGCGAGGTGTAGTAGCAACAATACTGCTAGCTGCTGTTAGCTATTACCTGCTTACCGAACACCGCGAGCACTTGGCGCTGGCGCTTCCTTACCTGCTACTGCTGGCATGCCCGCTGTTTCACATCTTCGGGCATCAGCATGGCGCGGCAACGCCAGCTATGTCGGATACAAAAAAATAAGGACGAGTTATTTACTTAGGAGATATTAATGAAAATTGCTTCATTCATTGTTGCGATTGGACTTCTTTTGCCCCTTGCCGGATGCGCAGGGATGGAAGGCGCGGGGCATAAATACATTATGCGTGGCCAAATTCTTGAAGTGAGTGGCGAGGCTACCTACCTTTGTGTCGGAACTAATGACGGCGCGAAGGTAGGACAAGAACTGGTGGTTTATAAATATACAAAGCAACCCTCACATCCGAAGCTACAGGAACAGAGATTTAAAAAGGAGAAAACTGGGGTTGTGCAGATTACTGGGATAGTAGACGAGCACATGGCCACGGCCAAAATCATTTCAGGTCAAGCGAAACAGAACTACATTGTAGAGCTGTTCTCGGGGAACACGGAGATTCAGAAGACCCCGCCCATGCGCGCGGAACCGACGTGGAAATCGATGCGGCCTTTATGAAGGCTTACCGCATACTCCGCGCTCGTATCGAGGCGTTCCTTGCCCTGCCGCTTGCAGAACTGAAAGATGACCCGCAGCGGCTGAAGGCGGAAATGGACAAAATTGGCTTGATTGAGGCTGAAATGAAAAACACAACCTTAAAAGGAGAATGGGTATGAAAAATATACAGATATTTGATCCGGCGCTTTGCTGCAGTTCGGGCGTTTGTGGCGTTGATGTCGAACAGGCATTGGTGTCCTTTGCTGCCGATTTGTCGTGGGCAAAGGAAAACGGCGCTAAGATCGAGCGCTTTAATCTGGCGCAGCAGCCGATAGCTTTTGCGGAAAACGCTTCGGTAAAAGGATTTCTGGAACGCTCCGGACCGGAAGCTTTGCCGCTGGTTCTAGTGGACGGCGAAGTCGCCCTGGCGGGACGATATCCGCAACGAGTGGAACTGGCGCGCTGGGCTGGCATCACGCAGGTGCCGGATGAAAACAAGGCGGCGGAGTCCTGCTGCTCAGCCAAAAGATGCTGCTAAACTGTACATTGGGGATTGCCATGAAGTTTCTTGAACAACCGCCGCGCTTCTTATTCTTTACGGGCAAAGGCGGTGTCGGGAAAACGTCGATTGCATGTGCCACAGCCATTCAACTGGCCGAAGCTGGAAAGCGCGTCTTGCTGGTAAGCACCGACCCCGCGTCAAACGTGGGGCAGGTTTTTGGCATCAACATTGGCAACAGGATCACCGCAGTCCCTGCTGTTGACCGACTATCGGCATTGGAAATCGATCCGCAGGCGGCGGCGCAGGTTTATCGTGACCGTATCGTCGGGCCTGTGCGGGGCGTATTGCCCGACGCCCTAGTGAAGGGCATCGAGGAGCAGCTTTCCGGAGCCTGTACAACCGAGATCGCTGCTTTTGACGAGTTCACAGCACTTTTGACTAATGAAGCGCTGACGACCGACTACGACCATATTATCTTTGATACCGCCCCCACAGGCCACACCATCCGGCTGCTGCAATTGCCAGGCGCATGGAGCGGGTTTCTGGAAGAAGGCAAAGGAGATGCGTCATGTCTTGGCCCTCTGGCGGGACTGGAGAAACAGCGCGACCAGTACAGGCACGCGGTCGAGGCTCTTGCTGACCCGCTGCGTACACGCCTGATATTGGTCGCCCGCGCCCAGCAATCGACCTTGCGCGAAGTTGCACGTACCCATGATGAACTAGCCAAAATCGGGATTTCTCAGCAATATCTGGTTATCAACGGTGCTTTACCCCTAAGTGAAGCCGCACTTGACCCGCTTGCAGCGGCGATTTGCGTGCGGGAGCAGGAAGTATTGAATACGCTGCCCGAGGTTCTGAAATCTTTGCCCTGCGACAATCTCGCGCTCAAGCCCTTCAATCTCGTTGGTCTGGATGCACTGCGGCATTTGCTAGTTGACGCGACGCCTCTGTCTTTTATAAACGAGGACCAGAAAATCACGGTAAATGAACCCAGCCTTTCGTCTCTTGTGGACACTATCGCGGCCGACAAGCATGGCCTTGTCATGCTGATGGGAAAAGGTGGTGTCGGCAAGACAACACTCGCGGCGGCGGTCGCTGTGGAGCTGGCGCATCGCGGCCTTCCCGTACACCTGACGACCTCGGACCCTGCCGCCCATTTATCCGAAACGCTGAATGGGACGCTGGACAATCTGACCGTCAGCCGTATCGACCCTCATGCAGAAACCGAGCATTACAGGCAGCATGTCCTTGAGACAAAGGGAGCGAAACTAGATGCAGCTGGCCGCGCCCTGCTGGAGGAAGACCTGCGCTCCCCTTGTACCGAGGAAATCGCTGTGTTTCAGGCCTTCTCGCGGATCATCCGCGAGGCTGGCGAGAAGTTTGTCGTGATGGATACCGCGCCGACCGGCCATACATTGCTTTTATTGGATGCAACCGGAGCATATCATCGCGAAATCAAGCGCCAGATGAGCGACAAGAACATGCGCTTGACCACGCCCATGATGCGTCTTCAGGACGAGAAACAGACCAAGGTTCTGCTGGTGACACTGGCTGAAACGACCCCCGTACTCGAAGCCGAAAATTTGCAGGCTGACTTGCGCCGTGCAGGCATCGAGCCGTGGGCATGGATTATTAACAATAGCATCGCCGCCGCTCATCCCCATTCTCCTCTTCTGCGCCAGCGAGCGCATAACGAACTAAAAGAGATTGAAGCCGTGGCAAAAAAACACGCAAAACGCTATGCGGTTGTGCCGCTACTCAAGGAAGAGCCTATCGGGGTTGGAAGATTACTGCAGCTGTCGGCACAGATGGAAAAGGCAGCATAAACTTGTTAAGGGGACAAATAGAATGACCAAAGAATACAAAAGCATCATCGGAGATATAGGCGCTTATAGTAAGGAACTGCATAAGCTTATCCCTGAAACCATGGCAGGCTTTTCCGCCATGGCCAAAGCGGCGACGCAGACCAAAGTAATTGATGAGAAGACCAAGGAAATGATTGCCCTCGCTCTGGGCGTCGCTGCCCATTGTGACGGATGCCTCGGCTACCATACCAAGGCCCTCGCGCGATTGGGCGCTACACGTGAAGAAGTAGCAGAAGTTCTTGGCATGGCCATCTACATGGGAGGAGGGCCGTCCTTGATGTACGCCGCAGACGCATTGCGTTCATTTGATCAATTCATGCAGCCCCAGACTTAAATAAAACATTGAATCTGGAGAATGACGAGTAGAGAGTAATTCCCAAGGAAACCAAGGAAGCAAAATTGAAATATATCGTTAAATCAGAAAAAACCATGGCTCAGGCCGTTTTGGATCTTCAGGAGGCGGTTAAGGCAAATGGCTTCGGTGTCCTTCACACATACGATCTAAAATCGACTTTGAAAAGCAAGGGTATTGATCTTCCTCAAGAGTGCCAGATTTTAGAAATCTGCAATCCGAAGCAAGCGGCTGCTGTTCTAGCTGAAGATATGAGCCTTAACATGGCGCTTCCCTGCAGAATTTCTATTTGGCAGGAGGGAGGTATGACTCAGATTGGGATGATCCCTCCACAAGCCATGCTTGAATCGCTGTCTAGTTCTCCTGTTCTTCACAAAATTGCTGCAGAAGTTGAAGAGAAAATGAAAATCATGATTGATACTGCAAAATGATATTTCCTCTGAATGAAGGGCAAACAATTACTCGTCGTCCCGGAAATAGTTCACTATGAGCCGCTTGAAAGTACATCCTGAAAATCATCTGGTTAAACGTATAGGCTGGCTACGTGCAGCGGTACTTGGGGCTAACGACGGTATTCTGTCCACATCAAGCCTAATTATTGGCGTGGCCTCTGCTTCTGTTGCACCGAAAGAGATTTTAATTGCAGGGGTCGCGGGTATTGTTGCTGGAGCTATGTCAATGGCTGCAGGGGAATATGTTTCGGTCAGCTCGCAATCTGATACTGAAAGCGCCGATTTGGCACGCGAACGTAAGGAGCTGAGCCAAAGTCCTGAAGCCGAGGTGAACGAGCTCACACAAATATATACGGCGCGTGGCCTTAATGAATCTCTGGCACGCGAAGTTGCATTGCAGTTGATGAAAAAAGACGCCTTAGGTGCGCATGCACGGGACGAGCTTGGCATATCTGAGATCACGACAGCGCGTCCGATACAGGCCGCGCTTACATCGGCTGGCACTTTCACCTTTGGAGCCGTTCTGCCTTTGCTAACGGCTCTTATATGCCCTGCAAGTATATTGATACCGGCAGTTTCAGCAAGCTCTCTCATATTTCTTGCGCTGCTAGGCGCGATCGGAGCGAAGGCCGGTGGCGCGAATATTTTTAAAGCTACGGCTCGTGTGACATTCTGGGGGGCTATGGCGATGGCTCTTGCAGCAGGAGTTGGCGCAATATTTGGAGTTGCGCCTGCATGAATATTTTAATATAAAATTGGTGGCCAACGCTCACCAAGAGGTTCGGTGCCCGCTCAAGACTTCCGCGACTTCTATTAACTTGTGCAAGTCCTTGCTGTAGGCGCCTATGTCGCCGATGATGTTTTTGTATTCCTTTGTCACCTCTTGACCTTTCTGTATGTTTTATGAAGCTTCATCTTATCCGCAATAAATTCCGTACAGCGTCTCGACGACTCTTTTGACGTTCTTGTCACTGAGGGAGTACCAGATGACCTGAGCCTCGCGCCTTGTCTTGACGTAGCCCATCTCGCGCAGGATGCCCAGATATTGTGATACCTGCGACTGGCTGAAGTGCAGGGCTTCTGCATCGACAATCTCGCCAGCCGTCATCTCGCCCCGGTGGATCAGGCTGCAGAGAATCGACAGGCGCAACGGGTGGCTCAGAACCTTCATCAGGCCTGTTGCAGTTTCCAGTCTCTCGTACTTATTTTTTGCTTGTTTATCAGTTGCTTTGCGCATTCTTTACCTGCGGGCTTGCTTTGTATATTAAATAAGCTTAAATTAATAGTATGTAGTTTAATGATATATAATATAATCAAGTTTCACAAGCTCAAATAATCAGGAGAGTTCAATGAAGGCCCCGAAAATGACAGCCCCCGGCGCGGTGCCATTTGGCGAGTCTTGCGTTATCGTTGATGTCAGGACAGGCGTTGAGCATACGGCGGCGGCGCTCAAGCAGCCGCATTTCCACATCCCCCTGCAAGAACTTGACGTACCCGGTTTTCTCAAACAAAACGGGATCGATGGCGCTCGCCCTGTTTATGTCCTGTGCCGAAGCGGCAAACGCGCTGGCATGGCTGCCGACGCTTTCATCGCAGCAGGGCATGATAATGTTCATGTCATCGAAGGTGGTATTGTCGCCTGCGAGGCGGCGGGGATTGCCCTCAAAAAGGGTGAGGTCATATCTCTTGAGAGGCAGGTTCGTATTGCGGCAGGATTGCTGGTTGTTACCGGCGTTGCCCTCGGCGCGCTTGTATCGCCAATGTTTTATACAATATCGGGCTTTGTCGGAGCAGGGCTTGTTTTTGCAGGCGTTACAGACTGGTGCGGGTTGGCTTTCCTGATGGCAAGAGCCCCATGGAACAAACGACCCGATCAATCAGCGCCTGCTGCTGCCTGCAGCAGCAGGTCGGCTTGTGCAACGTCAGCCGTGACTGAAACCAAACCTGATGTCGTCATGCCGGAAGGAACAACATTCTACTCCCCGGCCAACGGCAAGCCTGCTGCAGTTGAAATCCACGCATTGACCAAGACCGGCGCGCCTGTTGGCGGCTGCAGTTAAAGGAGAAAGAAATGAGTGCCAAACCGGACGTTATGGGCTTCTTTGACGAAGATACAGCGACCTGGAGTTATGTTGTATGGGATGACAGTGCAGTCGCTAAGCCTTGTGCGATCATCGACAGTGTACTCGATTATGAACCGAACGCGGGTCGCACATCTACGCGCTCAGCCGACAGGATTATCGATTTTATAAGTAAAAACCAATTGTCCACCGATTGGATACTCGAAACGCATATACATGCAGATCATCTGACGGCCTCTGCCTATCTCAAGGAGAAGATTGGTGGCAAGACTGCTATCAGCAGACACATATTGAAGGTAATCGAAACATGGGAGCCTGTTTTCAATAACGGCGAGGATACGCCCCGGGATGGAAGTCAGTTCGATAAGCTGTTTAATGACGATGAAGAATTCATGGTAGGGACCATGAGTGCCAAAATCTTTCATACGCCCGGCCATACGCCCGCCGATACGACATACATTATCGGAGATGCACTATTCGTGGGTGACACGATATTTCTGCCGGATGTCGGCACAGGCCGGTGCGACTTTCCGGGTGGCAGTGCCGCGGATTCCTATGAATCGACGCGGAAGATATTTTCCCTGCCTGACGACACGCGGCTGTTCGTCGGACATGACTATCCAGCTGGCCGCGCGCCAGCCAGCATGACGACTGTCGGCGAACAAAAGAAAAGTAACCTGCGCGTCCACCAAGGTATCGGTCGCGATGAATTTATTGCCAAACGCCAGCATGACGACACGGGGAAGCCCGTGCCCAAATTACTGCTGCCATCTATTCAGGTTAACCTGCGCGCTGGCAACTTTGGCAAAAAAGTGAACGATGTCCATTACGTTAAAATACCCGTCGATAAAATCTGACAATTCATGGAGGTGTATAGTGGCATCATGTAATCTGGTGAAGGTTCAAGTCGTACGCGGGGTCGTGGGGATCGGCGCTCTGGTAGCGGCCTATTTCCTGTTTCAATCGTATGCTCCGCTTTCATATCTTCTAGTTGGCCTGTCATTGTTCGCCATGAAGGGATGCCCGGCCTGCTGGATTTTTGAAATGTGCGATGCCGTCGAAAAGTCCAATAAATCTAAAATCAATAAGGTTGAATAAGCCCTTATCTGGATGCATAAACAGCCCGAGATCGATCATAATGGTATGAAGTAAACTAAGCTTATCCGTAATGGATTTGTAGTCGAAAAGAGCTTGAAAACTTACACACTCTCATACACACTCTGAGTAAGTTGTAAAAAAAGACATGTATTTACAACTGGTTAAGCTCCAGTGGTCTGACTCAAAATCTTGTTTCCGTAAGGAAGTGTCGGTTCGACCCCGACCGGGGGCACCATTACCTTTTAATTATAACATATTTTTGCCTTAACCGCATCTTTCAGAGAGAGTGCGAACTACCTTGTCATCGCATCGTTGATTGTCCAAAATTGCCTGACGATGTACATGCCGGCTCATCCTTCATGGCTACTTTATCTTCAGCGTTCGAACAATCTTCTTGGTATCGAAAGGTTAATATTGATCTAGATACATATCCGCGGCCCAAGGGGATCTATTTGTCATCTGCGGCAAAGAGTCTTTCTACGCGCACCCAAGAATCCAAAAATGATTTTTTTCAACTATTGGATGCTTTTCTTGATTCTAAGTCTTTACCGCGTCATCTGGAATTTCGATCTGCTGTGCTTGTAGATACGCTAGCTTTGACTGATCTAAGTCTGGCGCAAGTGATCTACGGCAAGAGTGGCAAAGTTCCGTCCTCGCCGAAAATATGAATGAGCGGGAAATATAATTTATTGTGATAACATGAGAGAAATAAAACCTGACTTGCACGACAATTGGAAGCTGAATTAAATCGAAGGTCGTTGTGCTAACCAATCTCGAATTTGGACGCAATTCGCGTTTATTTTCTCACTGTAGCGGGCAACTCGGAGTTTTTATCCTTTCCAGACTAATGAAGCATTTTCAAGCACTGGACTTGACTCGGAGTGCCAGCAGGCGTAATCCATAAAATGGTTGAATGCAGATAACCTCGTATAGAGAGATTTTCCCATTGTGGAATTGTTTCTAGTCTATGACCTCATGCATTCCCAAAACAAAATTTGACATTATCGACACAAATTTACTGGAGGCAACCGTGCGCAATCCCAAATCACCTGAGAAAAGAAAAATCAATGACAACAGCGCCGAGTTTCATGCGGTTATGTGCAAGAAGCGAGAGAAAACTTCCCAAAGGCCTGAATTCACCCCGTCGCCAGAGAAATTGGTGAAGGCAAGGATAACCTGAAAGGGAGGTCCGGCTGGTTCAAGAACAGAACCGGCAACTCCAAACCTTGAGTTGCTGCCTGAATTTGAAAGGAACGCAAAGAATGAAAACGAGAAACGAGCTGACCGAAGAACTTATAAATAAATATGTACAAGTTCTCCGCACCAATCTGTCAGACGAGAAAGACCTTCGGCGACATCAGTGTGTTCAGGACTCAATTTCACGCGCGGAACAAGATATCAGAGACATCCCCAGACTGAATCCAGAACAGCTTGAAGATATGTTTAAGGATTACATGGGTGCGCATTCCGAACTTTTCGTTGAAAAAATTCGTGCTCAACCCCGTAATAAGGCCCGCATGAAGCCACCGAAAGCATTTTAGGCTCCGGACAATGTAGGGATTAAGAGGTCTTGCTAAGAAACAGCGCCGCCATAATCAGCGACGCAATAGACGGAGTTCTGGGCTCGATTACCAATTCAGAGCTTGCATCATCCTTGAGGTAGTGAAACTATAGCCTGAGATATTACATACTTTGCGGAGTTTAAACTTTGAAAATTGCCGAATTTCCTGAAAACGAGTCGGAGCGATTAAAAGAACTTAAAAAACTTTTTGTGCTCGATACGCCAGCAGAAGAGTCAATTGATCAGCTTGTGCAGCTAGCCGCAAAAATTTGTGATACACCTATTGCTCTAGTGAGTTTAGTTGACCGAGACCGACAGTGGTTTAAATCGCGAATAGGATTGGCCGCGTCAGAAACACCTCGTGAACTAGCATTTTGCGCACACGCTATTTTGAAACCAGACGAGCCGTTGATCGTAGAAGATACATTAAATGACATCAGGTTCTACGATAATCCGCTGGTACTAAATGATCCCAAAATTCGATTTTATGCCGGCTCGCCATTGAATACGTTAACTGGTTTCGCATTGGGTACGCTTTGCGTAATTGACAGCATTCCTAAAAAGTTGACAGAACTGCAAATTGAAAGCCTACAGGTTTTGTCCCGACAGGTAATGTTCCAACTGGAGCTAAGACATGCATTGAAATTTTCATTCGAGGCACTTGAAGCTCTCGATGGTATTCAATCAGAAAAAGAGCGTCAAATTCGAGCCCTGCAAGACTCCAATAGCCGACTTGAAGAGTATGCATCTTTAACTGCACATGACATTAAAGAGCCTTTGAGATTGATTTCAAGATTTAGCACCTTGATTGCTAACAAGTATAGTCAAGCTTTGGGATTAGAAGGGTTGTCTTATTTCAGCAAAATAACTGAAGCTGCAATCAGAACTCAAAAAATGGTTGAAAATATATTGGATTATTCCTGTATTGACTATTCGCCAACAGATAATGAAATCATAAGCGTTAAAGACATCATACAAACAACTCTAGAGAACTTAACTGACGCTCGAGAAGATGCGCATGCCAAGATCATTTACGATCAAATGCCAGAAGTAAACGTCAGCCCAAGCCATCTTACTAGAGTTTTTCAAAACCTGATTAGTAATGCGATAAAGTATTCAAAAACGAATGTTTCTCCCCATGTAAATATTTCTGTTGAGGAACTTGAGAATAATTGGCGATTTTCAGTAGGGGATAATGGCGTAGGCATTAACGCAAATGATTTAGATAAAATATTTAGCCCTTTTGTAAGGGTTCATACGAGTGATCAAATAAAGGGCGCGGGCCTGGGACTTGCAGTCTGTAAAAGCATTGTAGAGAACTGGAAAGGTTCGATTTGGGCTACGTCAAAGATGGGGGAGGGTAGTACGTTCTATTTTACTATTCCCAAATAATCTGACGAATTTGGTTTTTTCTGAAAAGAAATTTCTGAGATTTTAGCACAGGTTTTAACACACTCGTTATACAGATCTCAAATCATCAAATAAAAACAGCGCCTTACGACAGGCGCTGTTAGACTCAAAATCTTGTTTCCGTAAGGAAGTGTCGGTTCGACCCCGACCGGGGGCACCACTTTTTATTCAGTCTGCTAATTTGTAAAGCGCGCGCGATTTATTCGACGCGCTTTTTTGTTTGCTAAGCGCTTGGTGATTTTAATAACGGACGAAATAAGTTCCATTTAATTTCTAAAGTGGATTGACACATAAGTACCCCAGGACTAAGAATCTTTGACTACATCCTTGAACTCATCAAAAAAAAGAACTACTTTCTTGGCGCAAATTTGGGCATGCACCGGACGTAAGTTGAAACGCTTCACAGCATTGCTGTTGGCGTTATTCATGCTTTTCAGCAGTCATGCCGCCTTCGCCGGTCTTGCTGCTTCTGTCACCGTACCGACAGGTCAACCGACGCTTATCTATCCCAGCGAAGTCACGATTCTGCGGATCACGGTATCAAACAATAATCCCACGGCGCCGATTACTGGGCTTGCGTTCAGCAACACGCTGCCGGGCACGTTTACCAATGGTTTGCGCATTTCCGGCACGCCGACCTACACCTGTACCGACAATGCGCTTGGCACGACAACGGCTGGCCTTGGTGTTCTTACAGCGGCGGACAATACACAAAACATCCAGCTGGCAGGCGGCGTCATCCCGCCGCGTGACAACGCAGGCGGCGTGGACGGCGTTTGCGTGATCGACCTGCCCGTGACGGCGTTTACAACGACCGGCGGCGGCGCGACGTATACATATACAATCTTGAGCGGCGATGTGACGGGTAACGATGGCGCGGGGCAGTCGAACGGCGGCAACGTGGCACAGGGCATTAACGTCCGCGCGCTGACCCAGCCTGCCATCACCAAGGCCTTCAGCAACAACACCGCGATTTTGGGCGGCGCATCGCGCACCTTGACCATTACGGTTACAAACAATAATGCGGTGGCATTGCCGAATTTCAGCGTGACGGACAATTTCCCCCAGTTGGCGGCGGTTGGCATTATCAAGGTTGCGAACCCCGTTGTCTCTACGTCGACTTGTACAGGGACAGGTACTCCCGCAACCTTTGCGCCTGTTGCAGATGCAACATCGGTAACGGCAACGGGCGGTACGGTTGCCGCCAACCGTAGTTGCACGATGACGGTCGCGATCGTGGCGAACCATACTAATGGCCTTTATGAAACTGGGCTTCTGAACAACACGATCAATGGTACTTCGAATTTCAGCAACGATATCGGCATCACGGCAACAAATGGCACTGCACAGATCCGCGCGCGGTCCCCGCTCAATGTCTCCAAGGCCTTCGGCAGCGGCTCCGTCGCCAGCGGTTCGGCCGCAACCTTTACTGTGACGCTCAGCAACACCAGCCCAAATTCGCTGGACATCACCAGTTTCACGGATGATCCCGTGGACGGTATTGGCAACGCGGCCTATGGCCTGAAGGTCAACGCAGTCCCTGTTGTTAACTGTACGGTAGGGGGTACTCCCGGTACCTATGCCATAACAGCTGGCAATACGGGCATTCAGCAGACTGCGACGACGATGATTGCGGGAAATGGCAGTTGCACGATTGATGTCGGTGTCGACGCGACAGTGCAAAACCCCAATACACCGATCACCTATACCAATACGATACCTGCAAACACTGTCACGTCCTCGACCCCCGGAGTTGTAAGCCAAAGCGCCAGCGCCGGTATTCTTGTTTTTGATGACTTGCGTGTTCTGAAGGCAATCTCGCCCGCGACCGCCGGCCCGGGCGAGCCTGTGCGCTATACTGTTACGGTGCAAAACTATCTTGCGTCGGCTTTGCCGGATCTTTTTGTGCAGGAAACGCTTTCTAACGGGCAGACATTCCTGACCGGTACTATCGGCGCAAACAACTATACGCCATCCATCTCCGGCAACTGTTCAGGCCTCAGCGTGACCGGCGCCACGGGCGCGACCAACCCGCGTTTCGACCTTTCACTAAACGCCCGTTCCAGCCCGACAACGCATGCCGCCTGCGATATCGTTTTCTGGGCGCAGACGGATGCGGCGGGTGCAAACGGCTCACCCTATGGCAACACGCTTGCCGCCGGATCTGTCTGTTACAGCAGCGGCACGGTTTGTAACGGCGGCGCATCGAACAGCGTCGGCGGTTCGGTAAGCACGGTGGTGATCAGCGCGGCCAAGGCTTTCTCGCCCGCAGGCCCTCTCTCGGAAGGCTCGATCACGCGCCTGACGGTGACACTCTCGAACCTGTCCGCAAACCCGCTGACAGCGGTGACGCTGAGCGATAACCTGCCTGTTGCAGGCAGCGGGGGGCAAATGCGCGTCGCCTCGCCACCGAACGCAGCCACCACTTGTGGCGCGGGCGTGATTACGGCGGTTGCGGGTGGCACATCGTTTTCGATGAACAGCGCGACCGTTCCGGCTCGTGCTGGCAGCGGCACCGGGGCGAACGGCACATGCGTCGTGCAGTTCGACGTCACGGGTGCCGCAGGTGTCTATAGCAATACAGCTGTTACAGCCGGCACGCATGCGAATGCAGATTCCTCCACGACAGGCGTCGGACCTGTAAATTCGAACGCCGCTCCGTTTACGTTCCTGTCTTCGCTTGGCGCAACAAAATCCTTCTCGCCGGCATCGGTTTCTTCGGGCGGTCAGGCAACAGTCACCGTACGTCTAAACAACGCAGGCGCGGTTGCGTTGACGAATGTCGGCCTGACCGATCCGCTCCCTGCAGGCATGGTACTGGCAAACCCTGTGAACGCCTACAGCACCTGCGCCGGCGCGCCGTCATTTCCGTCAGCCGTGGCAGGGGCGGGCACAATTTCCTACACCGGCGCGGCACTTGCCGGTGGCGGCAATTGCGATGTGATTTTCGATGTGGTCGCCACGGGCGCTGCCAACTGGGTCAATACTATTCCCATCGGGAATATCACCGCCAATGGCGGCGTCAATAACCAAACGGCGGTTTCGGGCACGCTGGTCTTCACTGCACCTACTAACCTTGTCGTCGCCAAGGCGACAAACCCCAGCACTCTCACCTTCCCGGGTGAAATCAGCCGATTGACGATTGATATCACCAACGGCAACCTTGCTGTCACCGGCCTCGATCTTGCCGACTATTTCACGGCGGACGGCACATCCGGCGCTGCCGTGAACGGTATGGCGGTTGCGCCGACGCCGGCTGCCGCCACGACCTGTCCGGGCGGTACGGTCGCAGCGGCGGCGGGCGCGACATCGATTGCGTTGAATAATGCCAACCTTGCCGCGAATGCGTCCTGCACGGTTTCGGTTAATGTCACGTCGACCACTGTCGGCGGTATCACTAACTTTATTCCCCCCGGATCTATACGCGACGATCAAGGTCTGACCAATAGCGGGCAGGCCACGACAAGCCTGACCACGCAAAGCAATATCGGGGTGCTCAAGCAATTCACGCCCAACGTGCTGACACCCGGCCAGCGTTCGCGCCTGCGCATCACATTCTATAACCCCACCGCACAGCCGACCGCGAACCTGAGCGTGACTGATAACCTTCCTGTCGGCGTCACCATTCCCGCAGGCCCGAATGCGACATCGACGTGTTCCGGCGCGACCGTCACGGCACCCACAACATCGCAGGTACAAGTCAGCGGCGCGAATATCGTGGCGGCGACTGGAGGTGTTGCCGCGTCGTGCTATGCCGAAATCGATGTAACGGCAACTGCCGAGGGCGATTACATCAACACCATTCCGGCCAGCGCCATTACCGCAACGGTCGGCGGCGCACCCGCCACCAACAGCCAGCCCACCAGCGATACGCTGCGCGCGAAAGCGGCAGTTGAAATTCATAAGGCATTCACGAACTTCACGCTTGATGCCGGTAGCCCGGTTGGCTTCACAACGGGTGCTGCGACCGCGTCGCCCGGTGCTGCCTCTGTCATGACGATACGCATCACGAACCCGAACACCGCGCCTCTGACCGCTGCGGCACTGACTGATGCGCTGCCGACGGGTCTTGTCGTTGCGACGACGCCAGTCGCGGCCACGACCTGCGCGGGCGGCACGGTCACGGCGGCCGCGTCTGCCACCAGCATCAGGCTGACGGGCGCGACGCTTGGTGCGGGCGGAACCTGTAACGTCACCGTTAATGTGCTTAGCAACATTTCCGGCACATATATAAATACCATTCCCGCAAGCGCGCTTACGACTTTTGAAGGCGTCTCCAACGAAGAACCGACCGCCGCCCAGATCACGATCTCGACGCCGCCGGTGGTTTCCAAGCAATTTGCTCCCGCTGTCATCCCCTCGGGCGGCACATCGGTCATGACGATATTCCTCGGCAATGATAACGATGTGCCGTTGACGCTGACATCGATCTTCACTGATAACCTCCCGACAGCACCGGGGCCGTTGGTTGTCGCCGGTACACCGGGTGTCGTCAAGACCTGCCCGGGTGCGGTGACTGCGGTTGCGGGTTCTGCGACTGTCAGTTACGCCAACGGGGCGACCATTCCTGTGGATGGCTGCACGATCAGCGTTAACGTGACGGCAACTGTGCCGGGCGTTCACACCAACAACATTCCCGCCGGACGCCTGCAAACTAACCTTGGCAACAGCCAGGATCCCGCGAACGCGACGCTGACAGTCAGTTCGCTTGGTTATATTGCAGGTCGTGTGTTCCAGGATGGCGAAGTGACACCGAACGGCATCTTCAACCCGGGCACCGATACGCCGATTTCCAGCACATCTGTCGAACTGCATTCGGGCGCCACCTGTGGCGGTGCGCTGGTCGATACGCAAATGACCGACAGCCTTGGCAACTACCTGTTCTCTACGCTTGCGGCGGGTACTTATTCGGTTTGCGAACCCGTTCAGCCAGTTGGCACTTCGAACGGCATCACGACCGCCGGCACGATCACGGCAAATAACGGCAGCACCGGCACGGCGGGCGCTGCATCGAACCCGACCGCCACCACCAGCCAGATCACCAGCATCACTCTGAATGGCGATGGCGGCGGCGGCGAGATCAGCGGGTCGAACAACAGCAATTTCGCCGAAATCGTGCTGTCCAGCATTTCGGGCATCGTCTTCCGTGACGTCAACAACAATGGCGTTCAGAACGGCCCTGATGCTGGCATCAACGTTGTGACAATTGAACTGCTGGATGGCGGCGGCACGGTTATCAACACGACAACGACCAACGGCGCGGGCGCATATTCTTTCACCAACCTTGCCCCCGGTACTTATTCTGTACGCGAACCTACACAGCCGGCGGGCACATCCAACGGCATCACAACGCCGGGATCAGTGCCGAATGGGGGCACGACCGGCACTGCTACCACCCCCGCAACGCTGCCGAGCGCGATCAGCAACATCATCCTTCCACCGGGCACGTATTCTACCGCGAACAATTTTGCCGAAATCCCGAATGGCCGCAGCATTTCCGGCAACGTGTTCCTTGACTACGATAATAGCGGCTTGGCCAATGGGCCGGATCACGGTATTGGCGGCCAGACCGTTAACCTCACCGGCACGGATATCAACGCTACTCCCGTCAACGCTACAACCACGACAGATGTAATGGGGGCGTATAGCTTCACTGGCCTGCCCGCCGGCACATATACTGTCAGCCAGCCTGCGCAACCGACAGGCACAACAAACGGTATCACTACACAAGGTACAACGGGGGGCGCACCGTCGAACCCGACGGCGACCACCAGCCAGATCCTGAACCTTGACCTGACTGGCGCGAATAACGTTTCGGCCGAAAACAATTTCGCCGAAATTCCGGGTGCCGCACCTGACCTAACGATAACCAAAACGCATACGCCTTCCGGCTTTGGCGAGGGATCGGATACCGGTTACTTCACAATAACGCCCGCCAATATCGGGGCAGCGGATACGGCTGGGGTTGTGACTGTCGTCGATACGCTGCCCGCCGGCATGACCGTCGCCGTTCCGGCAACCGGCACTGGCTGGGCTTGCACCGGCGCGGTTGGCGCGTCGGTCGTCACCTGCACAACCAATGATGTGATCGCGGCGGGCACGAACGGCAACGACATTACCCTGCGCGTACAAATCGCCCCAGGCCTTGCTGGCCAGTTGCTGGTCAACAATGCGGTTATTTCGGGCGGCGGCGAGCCGCCCGGATTTGATGGCAATAATAACGATGATGATACGGTCGCCATCACCGCAACCGCGAATGTCAGTGGCACGATCTGGCGCGATTACGACCACGACCGCACGATTGGCGGCGGTGAACCGCGTGTTCCCAACTGGGATGTTGAGCTGTTGTTCAACGGCGTCCTGATCCGCACCGTGCAGACGGCTGCCGACGGTACATACAGCTTCACAGCGCTGTCGCCCGGTGACGGTTACCAGATCCGCTTCCGCGAGCCGACGACAAACGAAATTTATGGCCGCGCCGTACCGAACGAGCAGGGGATCACTCCCGCGAATGACGTGCGCGATACAGGCGCCACCACCGTCAACCCCGGCGTCAACAGCGGCAACCCCGCAGGTGCCGATGTTTCCAGCGGTGACGGAACGCTGCGCGACATTACATTGCTGGCAGGCGACAACATCATCGAGCAAAGCTTGCCGCTGGATCCCGCAGGCGTCGTCTATGACGCGATCACACGCGTTCCGGTTGCGGGCGCGGACGTCACCATCACGGGTCCCGGCGGCTTTAACCCTGCCATCCATCTGGTCGGCGGCAACGCGACCGTCACGACCGCCGCAGATGGCCTGTACCAGTTCCTGCTAACCGCCGGCGCACCTGCCGGTGATTATACGCTGACCATCACGACCTATCCGGGCGGATACCTGCCGTTGCCGTCCACGCTGATACCAGTTTGCGCCAATCCCGTCGTCGTATCGCCTGCGCCGCCAGATCCTGCTCTGGTTCAGACGACGCCGCTCGCGCCGAACGCTGCAACTCCGCTGCATAACCCTGCTGCTTGCCCCGCATCTTCCGCCGCCTTTACACCAGGCGATCAGGCGACAACACAGCATTATTTCACCTTCACGATCAACCCTGCGACATCGGCAAACATCGTCAATAACCATATCCCGCTCGATCCCGTTCTGGGCGGCGCGATTGTATTGACCAAAACTACGCCAATGGTGAATGTCAGCATCGGCCAGCTGGTGCCCTATATCATTACGCTGCGTAACACGCTGGCGGCAGGCCTGAGCAACATCGATATCACAGATACCCTGCCGCCAGGTTTCAAGTTCAAGGCAGGTAGCGCGACCATCGATAACGTGACAACCGTACCGACGCTGGTCGGTCGCGCGCTGACCTTCCCGAACCTGACAGTCGGGGCAGGCGCCACGCGTACCATTAAATTGTTGATGGTGGTGGGTGCGGGCGTTCAGCCGGGCGAATACGTCAACCGTGCGCAGGCCTTTAACAACCTTGTCGTGCCGCCCACGCCGAACGCGGTTTCCAACATCGCGACCGCAACAGTGCGGGTTATTCCCGACCCTGTGTTCGATTGTTCCGACCTTATCGGCAAGGTGTTCGACGACGAAAACACCAACGGGTATCAGGACCAGGGCGAACCCGGCATTCCCGCCGTGCGCGTTGCGACCGTGAATGGCCTGCTGGTGACGACCGATGCCGATGGCCGTTTCCACATCGCCTGCGCGGCAATCCCCGACGCGGACCGCGGCAGTAATTTCATTTTGAAACTTGACGAACGCACGCTGCCGACCGGTTACCGTGTCACGACCGAAAACCCCCGCATCGTGCGCATGACGCGCGGCAAGATGGTGAAGCTCAATTTCGGCGCCGCCATCCACAAGGTCATCCGCATCGACATGCGTGACGCTGCTTTTGAATCCGGCACTACCAACCTGCGCGCTGAATGGCAGCAGCAGATTGCCGCGTTGCCGGAAAAACTGCGCGACCGTCCGGGCGTGCTGCGCATCAGCTATATCGCGGCAGGCGAGGGCGACAAGCTTGCCCGCGACCGCCTGCAAAGGGTTTCGAAAATCCTGCGCGATGCGTGGAAAGACAAAGACTGCTGCCATGAATTGCAGATCGAGGAAGAACTTATTCTTCCCGGGAAGGGCAAGTGATGAAAACTGCTCCCCGCTTTAAAAACATGTTGCTCGCAACCGCTGCCTTCGTCATGCTGGGTACGACCGCCGCCAATGCGTCCGAGAGCAATGATATTTGCATACGTCCCGAACAGCGCGGCAAGATGGGCCTGACATCGCGCGTCATTTCACGCGACGTGCTGCCAAGCGACGGCGAGCAGCGCGGTTATGCCGACGAAGTTTTTTATGTGAAACCTGTGCAGGAATACACCAGCCTGAATGCCGACGAAACCAACCATTTTACCTCCGGCTGGCACATGCTGTCGGAGGCGGAAAAATCAGCCTTCGCGCAACAGGTTGCATCAATCGGCGATAAAATTCCTGAAGCTGCCGAAATTATAGGCTTCGCCGATGTGCAACCGCTGTCTCCTGAAGCGCAAAAACGCTATCCCGACAACCACGCGCTTTCGGTTGCCCGTGCGCAGGCTGTTGCGGATTACCTGAAAACACTGCCCGGCTGGGCGGATGCGAATATCCGCGTACGCGGGGTCGGTGAACTTGCGCCGAAAACCTCCTGCGTTAAAAAAGGCGCGACACCTGCGGATATCACAGCCTACCAAGGTTGCCTTGCCGCCGACCGCCGCACCGAAGTGCGTATCTGGTATAAGACTGAAAAACCCTTGCCGCCACCGCCCGCCTGTAAAGATGCCAAGGCGAGCGATGCCGGATTGCCGTTCCGTATTTCGGTCGATGGCGAACCGGAGCAGGAGGCTGACGTTCCCAATTCCGCCGATGTGCAACGTTGCAACGATATCGCGCTCGAAAAATCCGATGTGCAGGTGCGTTTTGACGGGCTGCAGGTCGAGCCTGTCCTGAACGTTACCGCAGCGCCTGAGGGCGCAGCACCGGGTGAAGCCACCACCTTTACGCCCTATGCCAACTACAACGCGTTCTTTACACGCGCTGAAATCCGCATTTTCCCTGTCGGCGTGACGACACAGGGCGAGCCTGCACAGGTTCTGCCGCTTGAAAATTTCGGCAGCGTCAGCTGGACCGCGCCGCGGACGACTGGTGTGCAGGCATTCCTGTACATCCTGCGTGTCTATGATGCCAAAGGTCGCTTTGACGAAACGGATGCGAAGGTGCTGGAGCTAGTTGATGTACGCCGTCCCGCACAGCCTGAAGATACCAAGCAACGCGAGGATCTGATTGGTTACGGCGAAAATCACCGTCATTTGAAAAATATCCCCGTCAAAGGCGGCTCCGTTACCGTGAATGGCGAAAACCTGTTGCCAAACAGCAAGGTGCAGGTGCTGGGCATGATTGCGCCCGTTGATGCGAACGGAAAATTCGCGCTACGCCAGATTTTACCCGCAGGTGACCATCGCGTTAATGTAGCGACAGATAGCGGTGCAACGCGCAACGAATTCAACCGCGACATTTATATCCCGCGCAATGACTGGTTCTATGTCGGTATCGCCGACCTGACCGTAGGCCAGAACAGCGTCAAAGGCCCTGCCGCAGTTGTGACAGGCGATGACAGTAACCGTTATTCTGAAGACCTGTTTGTCGATGGCCGTCTGGCCTATTACCTGAAGGGCAAGGTGCGCGACAGCTGGCTGCTGACGTCGAGCGCCGATACGCAGGAAGCACCCGTTGACGAACTGTTCTCGAACTTCACGGCGAAAGATCCGCGCGCGTTGTTGCGCCGTCTCGACCCGAACGCCTATTACCCCGTGTATGGCGATGATTCCACGCTTGTGGAAGACGCGCCGACCAGCGGAAAATTCTACGTCAAACTGGAAAAAGACGACTCCCATATCATGTGGGGTAATTTCCAGACCAAACTGACCGGCACCGACCTCATGAATTACCAGCGCAGCCTCTACGGCGGGCGCGTGCAGCATAACAGCACCGACACCACCAGCTTCGGTGAAAAACGCACCGAGATCGAGGCCTTCGTCGCCGATCCCGGTACGCTGGATGCAATCGAGGAATTCCGCGGCACGGGTGGCTCGCTTTATTACCTGCAGCATCAAGACCTCACGATTGGCTCCGAACGTTTGCGCATCGAGGTGCGTGACCGTGATTCAGGCATCGTCTTGTCAACGGCACCGCTCGTCTATGGGCAGGATTACGACGTCAATTACCTGCAGGGTCGCGTGATTTTGCGCGATGCGCTGCCGTCCACTTCGGATGCGACGACGCTTGTTCGCACTGGTTCGCTGTCTGGAAATCCCGTTTTCCTCGTCGCCGATTACGAATTCGCGCCGGGCGTGACCGAAATCGACAACATGACCAAGGGCGGTCGCGCGAGCCATTGGGTCAACGACCATGTGAAGCTGGGCGTGACCGGCTACGACCAAAAAGGCACTGGCGTCGATCAAAGCCTGCTGGGTGGCGATGTCACGCTGCGCTATAAACCCGGCACCTATATCAAGATGGAAACCGCTAAATCTGACGGCACCGGCACCGGCGCGCAGACATCGCAAAACGGCGGCTTTGATTTCGCGCCGATCCCTCAAACGACTGTCGCCGGTGTCGATGCGCAGGCGCACCGCGTGGAGGCCGCACTCGACCTTGCCGAAGTGACTGGCAATAAGGCTGCAGGCCACATGAGCGGCTATTGGCTGCACCGTGATGATGGTTTCTCCGCCCCCGGCCAGTTGACCAATGAAGGCCTCGACCAATCCGGTGCGCAAATCACTGTCCCGCTTGGCAAAAAAATCGACGTGACCGCCAAGGCTGACATCAAGGAAGGCGATCTTTCCGGCACCTCCACGATTGCCGAAGGCAATGTTGAATATCGCCTGACGCCCGAAGTGACAGCAGCCGCCGGCGTACGTCATGACGACCGCGACACAGGCATCGCAGGCGGCGCAAGCGCGATATTGTCGCAGTCAGGCCAGCGCACCGACGGCGTTGTGAAGCTTGGTTATGCGCCACAGGATAGCGAAGGCGAGAAGGGGCGTTACGACGTTTACGGCATCGCCCAGATGACCATCGACAAGGATTCAACGCGTTCCGGCAACGACCGTTTCGGCGCGGGCGGCAATGTGCGCGTCAACGACCGCCTGACGCTGGGCGGCGAAGTGACGGGCGGCGATGGCGGCCTGGGCGGCAGGGCGGGCCTTGAATACAAGGAATCCGACCGCACCAGCCATTACATCAATTACCTTGCCGATAACGGCCGTTCAGACACGGGCCTGCGCGGACGCACCAGCAATATCGTGGCTGGGACGCGCAACCGTTACAGCGATACGATGTCGGTCTATAGCGAACAGCGTTACCAGTTCTCGAAAGAAGAACAATCGGGCTTGATCCATGCGTTTGGTATGGACCTTGCGCCCAATGACCGCTGGAACTGGGGCGCGAAATTCGAAAATGGCACAACGTCGGATCCCGCCAGCGGTGATCTGGAACGCACCGCGGTTTCGCTCTCTACCGGTTACCATCAGGACAAGGTCAAATACGGCGGCACGCTGGAATGGCGGAAGGAAGACGGCAATGTGACCGGCGAGCGCAATTCATGGCTGACCAAAAACACGCTGACCTACCAGACGAATGCCGATTGGCGCGCGCTTGCGGGCTTCAATATGGCGATCGGCGAAGCGGGCACGGGTTCGACGACCGATGCGGACTTTACCGAACTCACGCTCGGCCTCGGCTATCGACCTGTGCTGAACGACAGGCTGAACGCGCTCGTGAAATATACCTATCTCTCAGACCGCAGCAGTGCAGGCCAGCTCTCGGCCACCGGCGGCGCGAACCCGTACGAGCAGCGCAGCCATGTGTTCTCGGGCGATGCTATTTATGACCTGACGCGGATGCTATCGCTCGGGGGAAAACTGGGTTACCGTTTCGGGGAGCTGCGGGACAACAGCGTGCCTGGCTCGCCATGGTTCGACAGCACCGCGTGGCTGGGCATCGCGCGCTTTGATTTCCACATTGTCCACGAATGGGATTTGACGGCGGAGGCGCGCTATCTGGATGCCGATGACGCGGGTGATGCCAAGGCAGGTGCGCTTCTGGGTGTTTACAAACATATCAACGAAAACGTGAAATTCGGTCTCGGCTACAACTTCACCGATTTCGATGACGACCTGACCAATCAGGATTACACATCGCAGGGTTACTTCATAAACCTTGTTGGGGCTATGTAATTGGCGTAAATGATCTCACTCGGATTAAAACTTTATTTCTATCTAAATAAAATGTGGTCTGACGCAAAATCTTGTATCCGTAAGGATGTGTCGGTTCGGCCCGACCGGGGGCACCATTCGTCTCGTATGCTAGGCAGGAACTCTGGGCAGATGCGCCTTAGGGGGGTTTCGGGGCTGGGTTGGCTGGTTTTGGTCTAGAGATGCTGTCGACCGGCGCTGCCTTGATCATTTGTGCAATTTTCTCGTGTCCCGCGTGAATAGCAAGCTGATCTGCCGTGTCACCACCGTCGGTCCTAATATCAGTTTTGGCATTGCGGTCGATGAGCGCCTTTACAATTTCTTCCTTGCCCGTAAAGGCTGCCAGATGCAGCATCGTCGCCTTCCCCAAGATGGGCGTATCCACGCCGATACCGCTGTCCAGAAACAAGTTTACCATCCCCGCGTCATTATGGTCCAGGACGGCGCTTTTCAAAGCATTTTCGGTAAGCGGAATGCCCCGGGCTCGTAAGTCAGTCACCAGGTTCTTGTTGTCTGCCGCGACGGCGGCTTCCAATTCGCCGGTGCCTATCACTGCGCCCTTGCTTTCAAGCAGGGTAAGCATTTCAACCTGTCCGGATTTTATGACGTATTGTGCTGGGCTGTACCCGAAATCGTTTTTGATGTTAACCAGCGTGGGGCCGAATTCGTTCAGGTAATCCATGACGGCTGTTTTGTCGCCTGCTGCTGCGGCGCCGAAAAAGGACTGAATGTCCTTTTCAGTCGGCTCGGGATACGGCAACGAAGGGTCATCCTCGCGCGCACGGCGGTAATCGCGTTTGTCCAACTCTTTTTGCACAAACTGATCGCACTTAAGAATCTTTGCGCTTTCCATCGCCGTATCGTCGAAGTCCGTCCCGAGCTGGATGACCTGCTTGATGATGTCGGGATTCTTGGTGTGAAGGGCCCAGTAAGCCATGGAGAAATTGAAAGCGGGGTCTTTAACATTCATATTCGCCCCGGCGCTGTGTAATTCGCGAATAACATTCTTTTGTTGCGAGACGATGGCGGCTCTCAAGGCGGTTACGCTAGCGGAATTGAGGGCGTCAGTATATCCGGCACCATACTGTCCAAGAAACTGGCGGACGCCCTCGAGGTCGCCCTTGCCCGCTTTTGTAACGTAGGCGTCGACGGCATCGCGGTCGGGAGCCTTTGATGTATCGAATGCAGGATCAAGCACCTTAACGACATCAAGGTAATGACGTCTGAGTGCAATAGCCTTTGCAGTTCTGCCCTGACTATTAACGAGCGTCTGGTCTGCGCCTGCGTCTACAAGCAACTTCACCATCTCCGGCGCGTTACTCTCGGTCATCTGCATGAGCAATGTATCATCGGATAGGCCGTTCAGGCGTTGGTTGTAATCCGCCCCGCGCTTGATGAGTTCTTTAGAAATGTCTGATTGCTGCGCATGAAGCGCCAAGCCCAATGCAGAACCCCCGTTCCCGTTGTAGCGCGCGTTGGCGTATTGATTCCCAAACTTATCAAGGAACGCAATGACGTCTTTCAAGCCTCCCGGCTTGCGCGTACTCTCTACAAATTTATTGATCTGCTGTTGATTGGGTTCAACCGATTTCTGAAACCGTTCTTTTACGCCCATCAATTGACCCCTCAGAAAAAAATCTCGCGGAGATTATGTGGTCATTATAGGGAAAATGGCTTAAATATTTATTAACCAGTTTCTCAATGCATAAAACGCTGGGACTGCGCGGGATCCGGCCCTTTATCCGCGCGGACAGATCGTGCCAAGCAGCATCTCGTAAAAGCAGTCGTTCTCGGTTACGCCGTCGCTCCAAGTGTGAGGGGTGGCTTTAACAAAGGTAAATCCGTTGCGCTCAATGGCGCGTTTTGAGGGCAGGTTGCTTTCGCGAACGGCCACGACGATGCGGCGGATATGCGGGCGCTGGCGCACCCATTCAAAGCGCGCCTGATACATCTTTTCTGTCAGTCCGTGCCCGCGCCATGATTTCTCCAGCCAAGAACCCCAGAACCGCACGGCGGCCGGATCATCGTTCTCAACACGCACGGCTGTGGCGCCAATGAGCTGCCCACCATCGAACACACCGAAAATCTGCTTCACGGCGCCGTCCGAAAGCATCTTCTGCCAATGCCCATCGGGATGTCCGGCTTCGTGCGCGTGATTGGAGGTCAGTACCGTAGGGGTCTGTCAGCAGCGATTTCAGTCGCAGCGCCCTGTACTGCCCCCAGTCCTCTGCAGCTAGCGGGCGAACATGAATGTGGCTGGTATCAGTTGTCATGAGTTTGCAAAATCTTGTTTCCGCACGGAAACCTCTGTTCGACTCGACCAAGCCACCTCTTTCAACTTTTCAGGTGTTGTTGAAACGGCCGCGCTGTTCCAGCCATTTCACCACTTTTTCAATATGGTCGGCGAGGGTGTTGGCCTTGAACGGCTTGACGATGTATGACGTCGCGCCAGATTTCAACGCTTCCTGAATATAACGCTGACCGTCTTCGCCGGATACAATCACGAATGCGACGTTGTCATAGGCGCGGTCTTCGCGGTATTGCTGCATCAGCGCGACGCCGCTTTTGCCGGTCATGCGCCAGTCGAGGAACAGGACGTCGTAACCCTGCGAAGTCATTTTCTCCTCCGCCTCGGTTGCGCTTGCTGCCGTTTCGACATTTGTGATCCCAAGATCGGTCAGCATCTGCTGCAGCGCCTTGATCACCACGCGGCTGTCGTCGACGATCAGGTATCTCAGGCCTTGCGCTCGGGTATCGGTCATTTTTTTGTCTCGCTCGTTTTTGGTTTTATTTCGGACAATTCCACACGGTTGCGGCCGTTCTTCTTGGCGCGCGCCAATAAATCGTCAGCTTCCTTCATCATGCCTTCAAGGGTGTCACGGATGCCGTGACAGACGCCGAAGCTGCATGTCACCTTGATCGCCTTGCCGTTATAGTTGAATTCCTGCGTCTCTACCGCGCGCCGGACGCGGTCGAAAAACTGGACGATGCTTTCATCCGCCAGATTGACGGCGAGGATCGCGAAGGAATCAAGGCCGTAGCGCGCGACGACATCTGTCATGCGGCATTGCTTGCGCAAGATGTCCGCCACGCCCTTCAGGACGATATCGCCCGCCTTGTGGCCATAGGTGTCGTTGATCTGCTTGATGAAGTCGAGGTCGATCATCGCGGCGGTCAGGCGTAGTTGTTCGCGTTTGGCGCTTGAAAACAGGCCCGATCCCGCCTCGAAAAAGAAACGGCGGTTATGGATGCCGGTCAGGGAATCGCGGATGCCCATATCTTTCAGCTTGCTGAACAGGTCGAGAATCCGCAAGTTCTGCGACACGCGGCAGAAAAACTCTTCAGGCAGGAATGGTTTTTTCAGGAAATCGTTCGCGCCCAGCTTGATGAATTCAGCGGAAAGCGCGCCGCGGCTGACGCCGGACGCGATGCCGATGATCGCCAACTGTTCACGGTCGAATTTCTTGCGGATTTCCTGCACCAGTTCCACGCCGTTCATGCCGGGCATGAAGTAATCCGTGATCACAAGACGGATATCGGGGGATGCCTCCAGCGTTTCAAGCGCTTCCTTTGCCGTCGACGCCTCGATCACCTGGCACTGGTAACCGGTCAGCAGGCCGCGCACATGCATGCGGCTGGTTTTGGAATCGTCAACGACCAAAATCTTGGTCTCGCGGTTGCGGTGCACGCGCTCTACGATATCGACCAGATAACTGAGGGAGGAGGGGGTGTCCTTGATCACGTAATCCATGACGTTCCAGTCGAGGATCATCTTGCGCAGGTCTTCCGAATAAAAACTGGTGAAGACGATGCACGGGATGCGTTTTTGCATCAGGTATTCGGCGGCTTCCCCCTCTGAACTGTCGGGCAGGATAATATCGACGAGGGCAAGGTGGAAACGGTTTTGGGCGTTCTCCAGCAATTCACGGGCCTCGGCCAGCGTTTCGACAGCCACGACTTCCGCGCCGATGCGCTCGACAATTGCCTTCGTGACAATGCGGCAAAAGAACTTGGAGTCATCGACAACCAAAATGCGTGTGGCGTCTTGCATGTCCATGGCGTGGTTTTTTCCTATGCCTGCCGGATGCGGTGGGGCCACGACGGCCGTCTCACGGCCCGCGCCTGTATAACGAAAATAACGAAAAACCATGCGAAACACCAGTTTCACCGTCATCTATTTCATAATAAAGCATTGTAATCTCTTAATATTATGCGAAATGTCAGGTGGGAAATCGTAAAGGAATTGATGATACGATAAATATGGTGGTCCCTCCCGGCGGCTGCTAGCGGCAATGGCGCAAAGGTCATCGGCGAACCATGGACGATATCATCTCCGAATTTCTGGCTGAAACCAATGAAGGGCTGGTCGAGCTCGACAACGCGCTTGTGCTTTTCGAGCGCAATCCGGGCGATGACGAGTTGCTGTCCAAAATTTTCCGCGTGTTTCATACCATCAAGGGCAGCTGCGGCTTTATCGGCCTTGAACGCCTTGGCACGCTCGCGCACCGCGCCGAAGACATTCTCGATCTGGTACGCGAGCGCAAGCTCGCCATTACACCCGATTTCGTGACGGCACTGCTGGGCGCGGTCGACCGGATCAAGACATTGTCGAGCACGCTTGAAAAAACGGGCGCGGAGCCTCCCGGCAGCGACGAAGATATACTGAGCCTGATGAACGATGTCGCCGGCCCCGCCTATCAGAAAGCGACGGGCGGCGCGTCTTTTGGCGGCGATGACGTAGACCATGAGGAAACGAGCGGCACGGACGATGAGTCGGACAAGGCATGGTCGTCCGCCGCAGGCGATTTTTCCACAGCTGCGAAGCCGGAAGAAGGCCGTAAATCGACGAGTACCGAAGGCAGCGGCCCGCAACAGACCTTGCGCGTCAACGTCGATCTGCTGGAAAGCATGATGACCGTCGTGAGCGAACTGGTGCTCACGCGCAATCAGTTGCTGCAAACGGCGCGCACGACCAAGAATATCGCTTTCAATACGCCGTTGCAGCGCTTGAACCAGGTTGTATCTGAATTGCAGGAAAGCGTCATGAAGACGCGCATGCAGCCGATCGGCAATGCCTGGTCGCCCATGCCGCGCATCGTGCGTGATGTCTGCAATGAACTGGGTAAGAAAATCGACCTCGAAATGCGGGGTCAGGATACTGAACTTGACCGGCAGGTCCTCGAGATGATCAAGGATCCGCTGATGCATATGGTGCGGAACGCCGCCGATCACGGGATCGAAGACCCGTCGGACCGCCGTCAAGCAGGCAAGGCCGAAACCGGCCATATCCTGCTGAATGCATACCATCAGGGCGGGCATATCATCATCCAGATATCCGATGACGGACGCGGCTTGCCTCTGCAAAAAATCAAGAGCAAGGCGGTGCAGGCGGGATTGGCGACCGTTGAGCAGTTGAACAAGCTGTCGCCGCAGCAGATCCAGCAATTCATTTTCCGCCCCGGTTTTTCGACCGCCGAACGCGTGACGTCCGTATCCGGCCGCGGCGTCGGCATGGATGTGGTGCGCACGAACATCCAGAAAATCGGCGGCACCGTCGAAATGACCTCGACCGAGGGCAAGGGAATGACGTTCACGATCAATATTCCCCTAACGCTCGCAATCGTGTCGGCATTGATTGTCGAGGTTGCGGGCGCGCGTTTCGCCTTTCCGCAGCTGGCGGTATCCGAACTGGTCATGGTCGGCAAAGGTACCGGCATGGAAATCGAAACCGTCAACGGCACGCCTGTGCTTCGGCTGCGCGAAACGCTGTTGCCTCTGATTTATCTTGGCGACTATTTGAAAGTTTGGGACAAACGCAAGGAACATGCGCATCATGATGGCGACATGCGCTACGTCGTCGTCACGCGCGCCGCAGGCATACCCTTCGGCCTTGTTGTCGATCATGTACTGGACATGGAAGAAATCGTCGTCAAGCCCGCCGCGCGCAATTTGAAGGAAGTACGCATTTTCTCCGGCAACACAATTCTGGGTGACGGCAGCGTCATCATGATCCTTGACCCGGGCGAGCTGCTACAGGCCGCAAACCTGCGCGAAGATATCGCGCATCAGCATATCGTCGATGACAAGCATCTGCTGGAGACAACGGCAGAGGAAAACCTTCTCCTGCTCTTCAAGGCCGGCGACAAAACGCCGAAGGCGGCCCCCTTGCGAATGGTCTCGCGCCTGCGTGAAATCAAAACGGTCGATATCGAACTGTCGAACGGCAGGCCTGTATTGCAGCATCTAGGAAGGTTGATGCCGGTTTTCAGTTATGACGATGCGCCGGTACGTGGTGACAACGCTTTTCTGATCATTTTCGAGCATGACGGGATGCATTTTGGCCTCATGGTCGATCAGGTGCTGGATATCGCAAAGTATAACGGCTCATTGGCCGCCAGCAGTTCGGACATGCTGCTGGATACAATTATCCTGAACCAGCAATCGACCGATGTCGTCAATCCGCTGTGGTATATGTCACCGTCTAATGCCGGTGCGGCGGGGAAATGACCTGATGGATAAAGTCGCCACCATTGACGAGACGCAGCAGGTTCTGGCCGTTTACCTTGGCACGGAAATGTTTGGCATTCCTATCATGCATGTGCAGGGCGTGCTGGAGACGCTGCCGCTTACGTTTGTGCCGCTTGCGCCTGCGGCAGTCCGTGGCGTCATGAATTTGCGTGGCCGCATCGTCACGGCGATCGACCTGCGCACGACGTTAAGCCCCAATGATAAAATGCTGATCGGCGGCCCGCAGGCAAATATGAGCATTGTGATCGAGGAAGACGGCGAGTTGTATAGCCTGCTGGTCGATAGCGTCGGCGATGTGCACACCCTGCCGGTTGCCCATATCGAGGAGCCGCCGCTGACGATGGATGAAACGCTGAAAAAAGTGTCATCCGGTGTTTTTGCGTTGCGAGATAAAATCATGGTTATCCTGAAACCTGCCGCTCTATTGGGCAACGCGGAGGAGGAATAGAAGATATGCAACGGAGCATTCCCGAATGAAAACCTGCATGATCGTCGACGATAGCGCCGTCGTCCGTAGGCTGGTGCGGAACATACTGGAGCCGCTGAAATTTGACTGTTCGGACGCGAAAAACGGCGAGATCGCCCTGAACGCCTGCAAAACCGCAATGCCGGAACTGATCATGCTGGACTGGAATATGCCCGTGATGGACGGAATGGAATTCCTGAAGAAACTGCGCCAGACGCCGGGCGGCGACAAGCCGGTCGTATTTTTCTGCACCTCCGAATGCAGTATCGAGCATATCAAGGCGGCGATGGCGGCGGGTGCGACTGATTACGTTATGAAACCGTTCGACAGCGATATCGTCGTCGGGAAACTCGTTCAAAACGGCATCATCGAGGCCGGATAGAAAGGGCGATATCAATGCGGCAGGCTGCTATCGAAAAAAAACCAGTCCGTGTGCTGATCGTGGATGATTCCAAGGTCACGCGCGCGGTCATCGGAAAAATCCTGCAGGAAGCAGCCGCGCAGGTGAAGATCGTCGGCTATGCCGAAGACGGCGCGAGCGCGCTGAAGGCGCTTGATGTCTGTGATCCCGATATCGTCATCCTCGACCTTGCTATGCCCAGCATGGATGGTTTGACCGCGTTGCCACTGATCCTGAAGAAAAAACCCCAGACACGTATCATCGTGTGTTCAGCGGCGAGCGCGCCGGGTGCTGAGATTTCCTTGCGCGCCATGTCGCTCGGCGCCATGATCTGCGTCGCAAAGCCTGTCGGCACCAAAAATCCGAAGGCGATTGCGGAATTCAAGTCGGCAATCAAGCAGGCTGTGCTAGGCCTCTATGATGCGCAAGCAAAACCCGCCGAGGGAGTGCGTGCCATGGCACCGGACCTTGGGTCCTTCCGTCCGAAACTCATTGCTATTGGCAGTTCCACGGGCGGGCCGAATGCGCTGATAGCCATGCTCAAGGATCTGGGCAAGGTGCCCGTTCCCGTCGTCATCACGCAGCATATGATGGATATGTTTATTCCCATTCTTGCCCGCCAGATCGAGCAGGAAACCGGCGTTGAATGCGTGGAGGCCGTCGAAGGGCTGCTGGTGGTGCCGGGCCGCATTTACCTTGCCTCCGGCGGCAGGCATATGGCGCTTAAAAAATCGGGACAGCGCGTCACGATCAATCTTGATGACGGTCCCGCCGAAAATTTCTGCAAACCCTCCGTCGACGTCATGTTGCGCAGCGCAGTCGAGGCTTATGGCGGCGAAATTATGACTGTCATTTTGACGGGCATGGGTAAGGACGGGCTGAATGGTTGCGAAGCCGTGGCAAAAGCAGGCGGCCGCATCGTCGTGCAGGATCAGGAAACCTCGATCGTCTGGGGCATGCCGGGCAGCGTCGCCAATGCAGGCCTCGCGAGCGCGATTCTGCCTGTTTCGGGGCTCGCCCGCGCTGTGCGCAATACGTTGATGGATGTCACGCCGCGAGGTGTGCCATGAACAACGAAGATTTCCTCTATTACCAAAAGCTGCTGGTCGATCACTCGGGCCTTTCCTTGTCGCAGGATAAAATTTACCTGCTGACGACAAGGCTCGATCCCGTCGCGCGCAGCCTTGGTTTTGCCAAGCTGCAGAATTTTACCGATGAGCTGCGCAAAAAGCCCGATACACGCATGGTATCGCTGGTCGTGCAGGCAATGGCGACCAAAGAAACGTCGTTTTTCCGCGATAACATGCCGTTCGTTCATCTGCGCAACAATATCCTGCCTTCGCTGATCAAAAGAAACGCGACGACGAAAACAATCCGTATCTGGTCGGCCGCGTGTTCGACAGGGCAGGAGCCTTATTCTATCGCCATGGTCGCGCGTGAATTCCTGCGCGATTATCCGGGGTGGAGCGTTCAGGTGATGGCGACCGATATCGCGGATGATGCGCTGGCGCATGCGCAGGACGGGCTGTATTCGCATTTCGACATCCAGCGCGGGCTGACGATGAAAGTCATTCTGGACCATTTCAACATGGAAAACACGAAATGGCGCGTACAAGACGAATTGAAAAATATGGTACGCTTCGGCAAGTTCAACCTGCTGAAACCGATGGAGACGATGGGACGGTTTGATGTGATTTTCTGCCGGAACGTTTTGATTTATTTCGATACGCCGACCAAGAAGTCCGTGCTGGACAGGCTGACCGACCGGTTGAATCCGGAAGGGTATATCCTGCTCGGCGCCTGTGAATCGTCCATCGGTTTGGGGGCGAGGCTAAAACTCTCGGCGGATATGCCGGGGGTGCATGTGCCCGCGACGACCGTGGCGGCGCCAAAGGAGATACGCAAGTGAGAGATAAAGCGAGTTCGAGCGAAGGGGGAGAAAACAATGCCTAAAAGCAAAATCGGCTATTTGAGGGTTTTGATCGTCGATGACAGCCGCATGCAGCGCAATCTGATGCGCGAAATGCTGATGACGTTCGGCTTCATCCACGTCGACGAGGCAGAGAATTCCGCCGAGGCCTACGAAAAAATGGATGCCCTGCGCTATGACATGGTTTTCCTGGACTGGGTAATGCCGGGCAGGAGCGGGGTGTCGCTGATGGAGGATTGGCGCGAAGACAGGCGCTATGACGACGTCGCGATGTTCGTTGTGTCCATGCAGGACGATAAAGCAATGATCGCGGGTGCCATCAAGGCCGGCGCGCTGAGTTACATCATCAAGCCTGTGACGGAAGGCGTGCTGCTGCAAAATGTAGAAAAAGGGATGAAGTGGATCGACGAACGCCGCGCCGCGCGGGACGCGGAATAACCGTTACGCCGACCTGACGTTTCCGAGGAACTTCAGAACTTCCGAGCGCAGCACGTCCGCTTCCTGCAGCAACCGCTTGGATTCGTCCAGCATGGCGGTCGACGCTTCCCCGGTCACTTCCGCCGCCTTCATCACCGCCGTAATGTTATGCGATACATCGGATGTGCCATGCGCCGCTTCCGTCACGTTGCGCGTGATTTCGTTCGTGGACGCATCCTGTTCAACGACTGCCGAGCTGATGGTGGTCTGGATCAGGTTGCAGCGTTCGATGATCTTCGTAATGCTTTCGATCGCGGCGACTGCGGCGTGGGTCGATTGCTGCATTTCGGAGATCTGGGTGCGGATGTCTTCCGTCGCCTTCGCGGTCTGGCTTGCGAGGTTCTTTACCTCGGATGCAACAACCGCAAATCCCTTGCCCGCTTCGCCTGCACGCGCCGCTTCGATCGTCGCGTTCAGTGCCAACAGGTTGGTCTGCGCGGCGATGTGATTGATCAGGTTTACGACATCGCCGATGTTCTGTGCGGCGGTCGACAGCACTTTCATGCGGTCGTTGGTCTGGCGCGCCTCGCTGGAGATATCACCGAAAATGCTGGTCGCTTCCTGCACCAGCATCGAGATTTGCGAAATCGACGTTGCGAGGTCGCTTGCCGAGTTCGTGACGGTTTGCACGTTGGTCGATGCCTCGAACGCGCCGGACGACACGGACGTCGCCTGACGCAGCGTTTCCTTTGCAGTGTTGCACAGGTTGCCGGCAGAGGTCGTGAGGTTGCCCGAAGCAACGGAGACTGAATCAACGCAACGCAAAATGTTCTTCTCGAAGCTTTCCGACAGGGAGAGCAGCAGCGAGCGGCGCTCTTCCTCCGCCGCCTGACGGACGGAAGCGAGCCCCTGCACCTGGCCAAGGTTCTGCGCGATCGCCTTCTGCATGCCAGCGAGAGCGCCCAGAAGTTGTGCGATTTCGGTCAGTCCGCGCACGGGGATATCGTTGTCCAGCTTGCCATCGGCAATTTTCTTGGCGATGGACACGCTGTAACGCAGCTGCGGAATGGTGGCGCGCAGGATGGCGATGCTGAGCGCTGCCGCCAGCACAATAGCGCAAAGCAGGATGACGCCCATGGAATCACGGGTGTTGGAAATTTTTTCTGCAGCCGCATCGATCGAAACGACGCGGTCCGCCTGATAATTGCCGACCAGCTTGGCGAGGTCCTTGTCGATGGCGGTGGCCTCCGCCTGCAAATTTACGCTTTTAGGAAGTGCCGTCAGTTTGTCCTGAATGCTGAGGATCAAGTCGGTTTCTTTTTCGTTCGATGCCCATTCCTTGGCCTGATCCAAAATCGCCTTGATCGATTCAATGTCGTCGAGCGAGCTCTGGTCGGCCAACGCCGCCTCCGTACCTTGGCGGGTCAGCATCAGGCTTTTGAAGGCAAGCTGTGCGGCGTTCGAGTAATGCACGCCTTCAAAGTTTCGGTCGTAAAGCGATATGACCTCGGTGATCGTCTTGGCCTGCGTATGGATCAGGTGATATCCGACGCCACCCAAAATCAGGATGAAGGCGAGGGAGTTGAGAATAATCAGGTTCCGGAAGGAAAAGAGCATGGAGTAGCCTTTTTTTGTTGGCCGAAGGGCGAGTGCCCGTCAGCGGATGTTCATATTCGCAAGCGAAAGCAGTTTGGAGCTGATGGAAAGCCCCGTGACGCGCACCTGTGACAGCGCGACCCAGATGCCGATCTTGCCGTCTTCCAGCTTGAATTCCACCATGCCGCCCAGGTTGGAAAAACCGGAAATATCGCTCATGGTCAGTATCGGCGTTCCCTTGAGCGGCGTAAGAATGGCCTTGAGATTGCGCATTTCCGAACCGGAAACGAACAGCGCGTTGCAAGCGGTCACGGTGCCGTCAACGGCGCTCAGATGCTTGATGTTGATGCGCTTGTCGTTCACTTTGCGGCTCTTGATGGGTTCAAGGTTTGCACCGAACGGGTCCTGGCCCACCACGCAAACGGTGAAGGCTTCATCCACGGCGTTCGACGGCCATGTCGTGAGTTGCGTGAAATTATAGATATAGGCGGAGATGAGCGTGTATTTGCTGTCGACGTTTTCGGCCTCCGCGCGCGAGGAAAGGTTCCCCCACAGGCCGACTATCAACAGAAAGCCGAAAAAATAATAAAATACCGGTCTCATTACTCCATTAAAACTTTAACCGCGCCATTGGTCAATCATTCCTTATAACTTGCAGGTCATCTGGGTGAGTTTTCAGAAGACATCTGGCACCGCAAGGTTAATTTCTCTTTGCAACGGGTGGGGGAAAATGGGCTATGCTTTAGAAAAGCGAGGCAAAGTTGTCGTCACGCGGTCATTTTTTGTCGGTTTGTTTTGCCGCTGCCCTTTTGATGTGTTCGGGGCAGGCGGTGGCGCAGACCTTGACCGCCGAAGATCTCATGAATATGCCGCTCGAAAAGCTGGTTGAAGTCGAGGTTTTGATCACCGGCGCCTCGAAATACGCAGAGAAAGCAAGCGAGTCCCCGTCGATCGTCGAAATCATCACAGCGGAGGACATCCACCGCTATGGATACCGCAGCCTGGCCGAAGCATTGAATGGCTTGCACGGCATTTACAGCAGCAGCGACCGGAATTACAACACCGTTGGCGTGCGCGGCTTCAACATGACCGGCGTTTCAAACTCGCGCATCCTGATCATGATCGACGGCCGCCGCATGAACGAAAACGTCTATGACGCCGCCTATCTTGGCGAAGAATTTATGCTCGATATGGGGCTGATCGACCATATCGAATTCATTCCCGGCCCCGGATCATCGATTTACGGCGCGAATGCCATGATGGGCGTCGTCAACGTCGTGTCGAAAAAAGGCAGCGACATCAACGGGACGCAAGTCGAAACCGGTATCGGCAGTTTCAATACAGGCTTGGCCCGCGCAACCTATGGCAAAAGCTATAAAAACGGCGCCAATGTGCTGGTGTCCGCTTCCGGTTACATTTCAGGCGGGCAGGATGACCTTTATTATCCTGAATTCGACAGCTTTTTCACCAACAACGGCATCGCCCACAACCTTGACGACGAATATTCCAAGAGGCTTTACGGCAAGGTTCAGAAAGACAACGTCACAGTTACTGCCGGCTACCAAAGCCGCTACAAAAAGAACCCCACAGCACCCTATGTCACGCTGTTCAACACGCAAGGTAACGACACCGTTGATACGCAGATCTATGGCGAAGTGCGTTACAACAAGGCGCTGAACGAATATTCAAGCGTCGAGTTCCGAACCTATCTACAATCCTATGATTCCCAGCTGCAATATCCCTACAGTTTCTTCGGCAATTATGTTGAGACCACGACCTATGCGGGACAGTGGGGCGGGGCGGAGGCGACCTATGTCACGAGCGCCATCGACGGTCATAAAATCGTCGTCGGCGGTGAATTCCAGTACGATTTCCACCAGAGAATGTATGACTCCGACATTTTCAACGTTTATCAGGACTCGGACCGCAGCGGCCTGCGCAGCGGGTTGTTTGCGCAGGATTCATATCAAATACTGGATAACCTGGTCCTGAGCGCGGGCCTTCGCCTCGACCAGCATCACATGATCGATAACGTGCAGCTGAACCCGCGCCTCGGCCTGATCTGGAATCCAAAACCTTCCACGACGGTGAAGCTGCTTTACGGCTCCGCCTTCCGCGCGCCGAACGTATATGAGCGCGACTATGACGCCTTCACTTTCTGGGCCGCCAACCCGGATAACGAGGAAGAGCACATCAAGAACTATGAAGCTGTTGTCGAGTGGAAGGGTAGTGACGGATACCGGGTCAATGGCTCAGTATTTTATAACCTCTTTACCGATGTCCTGAACAAGAACAATGATCCGCTCAGCCCCGACTTCCGCAAATACACCAACACAGGCAATCTTACATCCACAGGTGTGGAATTGGGCGTGGAGAAAAAGTGGGATAACGGGCGCGAAGCGAAACTGTCCTACAACCATACCGAATATCTCGAACACACCGGCACGGCCTTCGGGCCGGTCGACTCTCCCAAGAATGTCGCCAAGCTGCGCTATATGGAGCCGTTTTTTGCCGACAGGTTCAAACTGGCCGTCGAAAACATTTTCGTCGGCAGACGAAAAACGCTCGGCCTGCGCGACGCTGATTCCTATAACCTGTTCAACGTGAACATCACCGCCGATAACTGGTTTTTGGGTGCGGACTATTCGCTGGGCATCTACAACGCGTTCGACGGAGAGCGGGACATGGTGGGGCCGTTCTTCACCGACCAGAAAATCATCCCCATGAACGGTCGCAGCCTGCTGTTTATCGTGCGGAAAACCTTCTGACCAGGCACGTTACCCTTTCTTAATCATTCGCCTGTAGTATCGTTAGAAGGTCAAGGGCTTGTAAATGCTGTCTTTCTTTAAAAAAATGTTCGCCGAGGAAGATCTCGGCTATGAGGCGCAAAAGCGCAAGCTGGATAGCGGCGAACCGGCACAGCTGCTGTCGCTCGCCAGAAGCGAAAAGACGCTCCCCGAAATTCTGTATCTGCTAGCCAGCAACGAAAGCGTCGAAGTGCGTTCCTCTGTCGCGCGCAACAAATCCACGCCGATGCATGCCGCCAGCATCATTGCGAAGGACAAGCACAGCGATGTGCGCGTGACGCTAGCCGCCCGCGTCGCCACGCTGCTGCCGACGCTTTCCGAACAGGAACAGGCGCAGCTTTACGCCTTTGCCGTGCAGGCTCTCGGCACGCTGGTCGAGGACGAAGTGATGGATGTCCGCAAGGCGCTGTCTGATGCTCTGCGCGACTACGCCAAGGCACCGCCCGAAATTGTGGCGCGTCTCGCACGCGACGTGGAGCGTGCAGTGGCAGAGCCGATTTTGCGTTTCTGCGTCGCACTGGCCGACCGCGATATTCTCGACATTCTCTCCAATCATCCCGCGCCCTGGGTTGTGGCGACCGTCGCAGAGCGCGTACAAGTGAGCGAACTGGTGGCGCTCGCGATCATCGACACAAATGACAGCACAGCCATTGCCGCGTTGCTGAAAAACCCTGCCGCCGTGCTGCAGGTTGAAAAACTCTCCGAAATCATCGAACGCGCTCATGACTATCCCGAATGGCACAGGCCGATCGCGCTGCGGCGGGAATTATCCGTCGACCTCGCGCACCGGCTTGCCGGTTTTGTCGACAAGGCCATTCTGGACGTGCTGGAAAAACGCAGCGATTTTGATCCGGCAACACGGCAGGCCGTTGCCGATATCGTCAAGAGGCGCGTGGCCTTCACGAGCGAAAAGACGGAAAGCGAAGCCGCCGGCGCGCGCGTCGAGCGGTATGTGAAAGAAAAACGCCTGACGCCCGACGTCATTCAGGACGCGTTGATGTGGCACGACAGCGAATTTGTTATGTATGCATTGGCCTATCTTTCCGCCATTCACCCGCAAATCGTCCAGCGCATGCTGGAAACCCGCAAGCCGAAGCCTGTCATCGCGCTGTGCCGCAAGGCAAACCTGCCCATGCGCCTCGCGCTCGACGTGCAGCGCTACCTCGCCAAGGTGCCGGGCAGGGAGTTGATGTACGCCAAGTCGGGCACCGATTACCCGCTGACGGATGAAGAGATCAAATGGCAGCTGGAATTTTTCGGCGTCTCGGGCGCTTTAGCCTGACCGCAGCCGGTTAAATCACCTTAATATGATAAATAAACGCCCGGCATCCTGTGCCGATACTTGCACATTGCGCGGCGACTTTGTCGTGGCTGAAAAACAACTATAATTGCCAGCCATATCCCTATATTTTTTATCACTGGCGGCAGCGACCGTTGATTCGGAAAAAGGGTGCTACAATGAGCAAAAAGAAAGTCGTTTTGGCCTATTCGGGCGGTCTGGATACCTCGGTCATCCTGAAATGGATGCTGGAGCAGGGCTATGAAGTGGTCGCCTATCTGGCGGATGTCGGCCAGCAGGAAGATTTCAACGCCGCCAAGGAAAAGGCACTGAAGGTCGGCGCGTCCAAGGTCTATATCGAAGACCTGAAAACCGAATTCGTGACCGATTTTATTTACCCCGCATTCTCAGCCAACGCCGTGTATGAAGGCCGCTATCTGCTGGGCACCTCGCTCGCGCGTCCGCTGATCGCCAAACGCCAGATCGAAATTGCCGAAAAAGAAGGCGCGGATTTCGTGGGACATGGCGCAACAGGCAAAGGCAACGACCAGGTGCGTTTCGAGCTTGGCTATTTCGCCCTCAACCCCGGCATCAAGGTGCTGGCACCGTGGAAAATGCGCTCCTTCCTCGACAAATTCCAGGGCCGCTCAGACATGCTCGCCTATGCAGACCTGCACGGCATTCCCGTGACGGCGACCAAGAAAAAATCCTATTCCGAAGATGAAAACCTCCTGCACATCTCGCACGAGGCCGGCATCCTCGAAGATCCCGCCGCGATCTGCCCCGAAGAGGTCTATTCCCGCACGGCATCGCTCGAAACCGCGCCCGACAAGGCCGATATGATCGAATTGACGTTCAAAAACGGCATGCCGGTGAAGGTTGAGAATAAAACCGATGGCACGACGAAATCCGAACCTCTCGCCCTGTTCCAGTACCTGAACGCATTGGGCAGCAAACACGGCATTGGCCGTCTTGATATGGTTGAAAACCGTTTCGTCGGCATCAAATCGCGCGGCGTGTATGAAACACCGGGCGGCACGATCCTGCTGAACGCGCATCGCGACCTCGAAGGCATCACGATGGACCGCGAAGTCATGAAAATCCGCGACACGCTGTCGCTGAAGGTCGCCGAGCTGATCTATAACGGCTTCTGGTTTTCCCCCGAAATGGATTTCCTGATGAATTCGATCCGCAAGAGCCAGGAAAACGTGGAAGGCACCGTCACCATGAAACTGCTGAAGGGCGCCGCCTATGCCGCAGCCCGCAGCAGCGGCAAGAGCCTTTACAACATGAACCTGTCGTCGATGGACGAGGAGGGCGGCTTTAACCAGCAGCATTCCGAAGGCTTCATCAAGATCAACGCGATGCGCCTCGAAGCCGACTTCCGACTCAAAAAAGGCGCGAAAAAGGCATGACCGCCAACAAACCAAACCAGATGTGGGGCGGGCGTTTCGGTGAAGCGCCCAGCGACGTAATGGTGCAGATCAACGCATCCATCGACGTCGACAAACGCCTTTACAAGCAGGACATTCAGGGCTCGATCGCGCATTCCGAAATGCTGGTCGCGCAAAAAATCCTGAAAGCCGACGAGGGCAAGAAGATTCAGGATGGCTTGCGCGCCATACTGGCCGAAATCGAAAGCGGCCAGTTCGTGTTCAGCGCGGCGCTCGAAGACATCCACATGAATATCGAATCCCGTCTCAAAGATATGATCGGCGATGTGGCGGGCAAGCTGCATACCGCCCGTTCCCGCAACGATCAGGTCGCAACCGATATGCGCCTGTGGGTCAAGGAAGCGATTTCATCTGTCATCTCCGAAATCGGCGCGTTTCAGGCGGCGTTGGATGCACAATCCAAGACGCATGAAAAAACCGTTATGCCCGGCTTTACACATCTGCAAATCGCGCAGCCTGTGACGCTGGGCCTGCACCTGCAGGCCTATAGCGACATGATGGCGCGCGACAAATCGCGTTTTGCCGACTGCCTTGTACGCATGAACGAAAGCCCGCTGGGTGCCTGCGCGCTTGCGGGTACGCGCCATGATATCGACCGGAACATGACAGCAAAGGCTCTTGGTTTCCGCCAGCCCATACGGAATACGATGGATGCCGTGTCCGCGCGGGATTTCCTGCTGGAATTCCTGTCGGCGGCGAGCATCTGCAGCATCCACCTGTCGCGCCTTGCCGAAGAATTGATTATCTGGTCGACGACGCAATTCAATTTTATTCGCCTTGGCGATAAATTCACGACCGGCAGCTCCATCATGCCGCAAAAGAAAAACCCCGATGCCGCGGAACTCGTGCGCGCAAAATCAGGCCGCATAGCCGGGAACCTTGTGCAGCTTCTGATGGTTATGAAGGCGCTACCGCTGACCTACAACAAGGATATGCAGGAAGACAAAGCCGGCGTGTTCGAGGCGTATGATGCGCTGATCCTCTGCCTGCGCGCATCCGCCGGCATGATCGGGGATATGAATGTGAACAAGGAAAAGATGCTGGCCGATGCGGGCAGCGGCTATTCCACGGCAACCTATCTTGCCGACTGGCTGGTCAAGAACCTCGATGTGCCGTTCCGTCAGGCGCATCACATCACCGGCCAGATCGTGGCGATGGCGGAGAAAAAAGGCCAGCGGCTGGATGAAATGTCGCTTGCCGATATGCAAACCGCCGAACCGCGCATCACGCAGGATATCTTTAACTTCATCAGAATTTCGGAGCAGAAATGAGAAGCGTTGAATTTGACAAAATCAGCTCCGTCACAAAAAACCTGAAGCTGGATTATAACGAATACCTGACGGACGACCTCAGCACCAAGCACGGCACCGTGCTCGCGGCGCAGGTGCTCCACGATAAATCGACCTATGACGAGATCGAATTGCCGACCGGTCGCATGTCGAAACTCAAAAAAGACGACATTATTGCGGTCGCGCTTGGCGAACGCATGGCGCTGAAGGGTTTCGTCGGCCACTTGCCGCGCAGCCTGAAAACCGATGACGTCATCAATCTGCTTAATTTCGGCGGTATCGCGGGCATCTGCACCAGTTCCAACGTCAAGGAAGTGGGCGAACCGCTCCGTATCCGTGTCCTCGGCGGCGTTGCGCGCAATGGCAAGCTGCTGAACATCGAACAGGCCGCATTGTTTAAACCCGCCAGCAAACTGCGCAGCAATATTCCGATCATCCTGATCACCGCAGGCAGCATGGATAGCGGCAAGACCACCGTCGCCGCGCAAGTCATCAAAACACTGACCCGCATCGGCATGCGTCTGGCAGGCGCGAAACTGACAGGCGTCGGAGCCATGCGCGACCTTTACAAGATGGAGGATTACGGCGTTTACAAATCCGTTTCCTTCGTCGATGCAGGTATTTCATCTACAGCGAACATCGCCGCCGATAAAATCGTGAAGATGGGCAAGGGTGCGCTGAATTACCTCACCAAGGACAAGCCCGACGCCATCGTCGTTGAAATGGGCGACGGCGTGATCGGCAAATACGGCGTAATGCCATTGCTGATGGATCCCGAAATCCAGCGTAACGTCCGGCTGCATTTCGCCTGCGCGCGCGACCCTGCTGGCGCGATCAAGCTGGTCGAGGATTGTGCGAAAATGGGCGTGCCCGTGGATATCATCAGCGGCCCGATCACCGATAACGAAGTCGGCAAGGCGATCATTCGCGAACATCTGGACGTCCTGACGTACAACGCATTTACCCCCAGCAACGACTGGCTGGATCTCGTGATCGAGCGGTGGGCGATTTAATGGGCAAGATCCGCGCATCCATTATCGGCATCACGGGCTATACGGGCATCGACCTGTTGCGCCTGTTGCTGCTGCATGCGGATGTCGAAATCGCCTATCTAACCTCGCGCCAGCATCCGCGCGAAAAAATCGGTAATGTCTATCCGCACCTTGCGCATCTGCCGCTGGAAATTACCGACACCGCGCCCGCCGAGGTTGCCAAGGGTAGCGATGTCGTTTTCCTCGCCCTGCCGCACAAAACGGCACAGGAAGTGGCAGCCGAATTGCATGGACGTGTAAAAATCATCGACCTGTCGGCTGATTTCAGACTTGATGATGCCTCGACCTATGCTGCCTATTACGAAGAACACAAATACCCCAATTTGTTGAAAGAATTCGTTTACGGTCTGCCCGAAACAGTCGGCCGCGACAAAATCGCGAAAGCGCAGAGCGTTGCCAATCCCGGCTGCTTCGCGCTTGTCAGCCAACTGTTGCTGTATCCGTTTAAGGGTAAAATCGCACAGGCCGATATTTTCGCCGTCACAGGTTCCAGTGGCGCGGGCAAAACGCCGGTCGATGGCACGCACCATCCGGTGCGCAACCACAACATGAAAAGCTATAACATCAACAAACACCGCCATATCCCCGAAATCATTCGGGCGGGCGGCATTGACGCAGCGAAACTCAATTTTGTGCCCACCTCTGGCCCGTTCACGCGGGGCATCTTCGCGCAGGCGTTTATCACGCTGTCGGGCGAGGCGGGTGATGCTTCTGCTGCATACAAAGACTGCCCGTTCGTGCGCATCCAGAAAAACGTCGAACTGGCGGGCATCGTCGGTTCCAACTTTGCCGATCTCAGCTTTGAAACCGGCACCGGCGGCCGCGTACTGGCGCAGGGTGCGATCGATAACCTTGTGAAAGGCGCGGGCGGCAGCGCCGTGCAGAATATGAACCTGATGTTCGGCCTTGCGGAAACTGCGGGCCTTTTCAACCTTGCTCCCCTATATCCCTGACAGGTCAATCATGAAAAAAAGATCCATTCCCAATTTCCTGATCGAGGCCTTTTACGAAGGCCGCTTCAAGGACAATATTTTTATCGTGAAAGCGGGCGGCAAGATCATCGAGGATCGCAAGGCGCTCGATAACCTGATCTCCAACATCCGCGATTTGACGATGCGCGGCATCAAGGTGTTGCTGGTATACGGCCATGGACGCGCGGTCGATGAACGCCTGAAAAGCCGCAAGATCGAGGTAAAGAAAATCAATGGCCGCCGCGTGACCGATGCGCCCACCATGGGCATCATTCAGGAAGTCGTGGGCGGCACGCTGTCGATGAACATCGCGGGCAGCATGGCGCGCAACAACCTGCGCGGCATTTGTCTCGCCGCCGTTCCTGCCGACTGGCTGGATGTTGAAAAACGCCCTGCCAAACCCGTCGATTTCGGTTTTGTCGGAGACATCAAGGATGTGGAAGCGGAACCCATCCTGCGTCATTTCAAAATTACCAATTTCATCGCCTGTTCCTGCATCGCGGTGATGTCAGACGGACAGCCGCTCAACATCAACGCCGATACGGTCGCCTCGGCGCTCGCGACCGGCATCAAGGCGGACAAGCTGGTTTTCCTGTCCGATGTTGATGGCGTGATGGTGAAGGGCAAGGTCGAGCCGTTGCTGACCCCCAAGGAAGTCAAGGCGCTTATCAAGGCCGGTCATGTGACCGATGGTATGCGCGTGAAGCTCGACAACTGCGTCGATGCGTTGAAAAGCGGCGTGCGCCGGATTCACCTGATTAACGGCCTCCGCAAAAACGCGCTGCGGAACGAAATTTATGAATCCGAAGGCCTCGGCACCATGCTGGTGAAGGAAGATGAAACCATCATCTATTCCCGCGAAATCGAAACGCAAAAAGCCCTGGAGCGTCACACCAAACGCCGCAAGAGGGCAAAATGACGGGCAATACGCAAGCGCTGCTGGATGAAACTAAAGAGCTGCTCGTCAACACCTATGCCACCCAGCCCATCGTGCTGGAGCGCGGCGAAGGGTGCTATGTGTATGACATTGACGGTAAGAAATACCTCGATTTCGCCGCAGGTATCGCCGTCGCATCGCTCGGCCACGCCGCGCCCGTGATGCTGAAGGCGTTACAAGAACAAGCATCACAGTTGATGGTTGCGCCGCCGTCATTCGTGACAAAGGCAAAGGTCAATTGCGCGCGCCTGCTGGTCGATAACAGCTGCTTTGACCAGATATTTTTCACAAACAGCGGCACCGAAGCGGTCGAGGCATGCATCAAGACCGTCCGTAAATGGGCGTATGACAATAAATCCAAGGAATGCAGCGATATCATTTCCTTCCACAAAAGCTTCCACGGCCGCAGCTATGGCGCCGGAAGCCTCACGGAAAAGCGCCATACCCAGCCTTATTTCGCGCCCTATGTGCCGGGCGTGCATTTCGCCGAATTTAACGACCTTGAATCCGTTCGCAAACTGGTGACGCCGAATGTCTGCGCCGTTTTCATCGAACCTGTGCAGGGCGAGGGCGGGATCCACGCAGCAACCCCTGAATTCATGCAAGGGCTGCGCAAAATTTGCGACGAAAACAAAATCATCCTTGTTTTTGATGAAATCCAGACCGGCGTCGGCCGCACCGGAAAAATGTTCGCCTATAACCATATGGGGATGGAGCCGGACATGGCCGCCTTCGCCAAGGGTATGGGCGGCGGATTCCCGATTGGCGCGATGGCAGCGAAAAAAGAATTCGCGCAGGCGCTTACCGTCGGATCGCATGGCAGTACCTATGCTGGCAATCCACTGGCAACAGCGGTCGCCGCAGCCGTATTGACTGAAATCACGTCGCCGGGCTTTGTGGAGAATGTCGCCAGAACCGGCGCGTATTTCCGCAGCAAACTGGAAGATTTGCAGCGTCGTTCTAACAAGATCACCGATGTGCGCGGACTTGGCCTGATGATCGGCATCGATACGACGGTGGATATTAAAAAACTGCCGCGCGCTTTGCAGGATAACGGGTTGCTGGCGACACAGGCGGGCGAAGCGACCTTGCGCCTGACGCCGCCCCTGATCGTAACCGAAGCGCAAGTCGACGAAGCCGTCGCCATCATCGAAAAAACGCTGAAGGAGCTGTCATGAGCCGCGCTGTTCGCCATTTCCTTGACCTGACGGATATTCCGGCAGACACGCTGAAAGAAATACTGGCGAACGCGCACCGCATGAAGCGCGAGAAGTTCGAGCCGCCGCAGTTGTTCTACGGCATGTCGCTCGCCATGGTGTTCGACAAGAAATCCACCCGCACGCGCATGAGTTTCGAAGTCGCCATGAAGCAGCTGGGCGGCCATACTATCGTTATGTCCGCCGACGACATGCACCTGACCGGCGCCGAAAGCATCGAAGATACGTCGAAAGTGCTGTCGCGGTATGTCGACGCCGCGATGTTCCGTATTTCCAGCCACGAAACCCTGTTGGAAATCGCCAAACATTCGTCCATTCCCATCATCAACGGCCTGACCAACCATTCCCACCCGTGCCAGATCATGGCCGACCTTGTGACGATCGAGGAAAAACTGGGTGCGCTGCAAAGCAAAAAGATCGCGTGGTTCGGCGACTATAACAACGTCGCCCGCACTTTCGCACAGGCGTCCAAAATCTGGGATTTCGAGCTTGTCGCCGCCGTGCCCGCCGACCTCGCACCAATGAAATCGGATGGCATCAGGATCACGCAGGATGTCGCATCCGCTGCCACGAACGCCGACGTCATCGTGACGGATACCTGGGTATCGATGGGGCAGGAGGGCAAGGCGATTGAAAAATTCCTGCCGTTTCAGGTCAATCCCGCCCTTATGGCCAAGGCAAAACCCGGCGCAATCTTCATGCATTGCATGCCCATCCACCGCGGCGAAGAAGTGACCGACAGCGTGCTGGCGACAAAAGCCAGCGTCATTTACGACGAAGCCGAAAACCGCCTGCACGCACAGAAGGCCGTTCTGGCGTGGTGCCTTGAGGGCACAGGCGTTAAGGTTCTCTAATCGCGGAACTATTTGCCCTTCCCGACGTTATGTTTTTCGTTCCGGCTTCCCGCCGGAATATTGGGCGTGACGGTTGCGATAAGTCATGTGAAGTTGTATGATATTTATCAATAACTTACATAATACTTAGGCGCTGCATCCGGCACACAAGACCGGCGACGATAGGGGTAAAATCATGACAATCAAAAAAGGCATCATCCTTGCTGCGGGAAAGGCGACGCGCCTGCATCCCACCAGCCTCGCTTTTGGCAAACAGCTGATGGCCGTTTACGACAAGCCGATGATCTATTACCCGCTTGCCACGCTGATGGCGGCGGGCATCCGCGATGTGCTGATTATCGTGACCCCGCGCGACCGAAAGCTGTTCGAGACGCTGCTCGGTGATGGCTCGCAATACGGAATCAATATTTCCTACGAAGAACAGCACAAGCAGGACGGCATTGCCGGCGCCTTTATCATCGGTGAAAAATTCGTCGGCGGGGATACGGTATGCCTCGTCCTCGGCGATAACTTCTTCCACGGTCCTGAATTTGATTCCATCATCAACCTCGCGGCCCGTTCGGTCGATGGCGCGACGATTTTCTGTCACCACGTCGCAGAACCTTCCGCCTATGGCGTCGCGGTGCTGGATGGGGACAACCGTGTGACGCAGCTGGTCGAAAAACCGAAAGAGCTTATTTCCAACTGGGTCGCAACCGGCCTCTATTTCTATGACAATCAAGCGGTGAACGTCGCGAAAACGCTGAAGCCCTCCGCGCGGAACGAGCTGGAAATCACCGACCTCAACATCAAATATCTCGAACAAGGCAAGCTCAACGCCGTACGGCTCGACGCGTCCTATCGCTGGTTCGACCTTGGCACGCACCAGAACATCCACGATGCGGCTGAATTCATCCGCCAGAACGAAGCTTCGACCGGCCGCAAAATCGGCTGCATTGACGAAGCGGCATACCGCGCCGGATTCATCGATGCGGCGCAGGTGCGCGCGAATGCCGAAAAAATCGGCAATCCGGCCTACGCGAATTACCTGCGCAAGGTCGCGGATACGGTGACGCCATAATTTAAATGATACCTTTCCTCCGGCAGTTGCAGGAACAATTTTCCGCGCCGTCACCCTTTGACGGCAAGAATGATGACGTCCTGAAATCGGAACTGCTGAGCGCGGAACAGATGGGCCAATACGGCCGCGTGTTGGCGGCGCGTCACAGGCTGTCGAGTCTGCGCGGCCGCGACAGCCTGCTCGCGCGCCTGGCTGACAACGAACAGGTCATCATCAGCGCCTATCAGGTGCTGGTGGATGCCGTGGCGGCGAAACAGCAGGTCACGCCAGCGGGCGAATGGATGCTCGACAATTTTTACCTGATCGAGGAACAGGTTGAAATCGCCAAGCGCCACCTGCCGCGCGGGTACAGCCGCGGCCTGCCACGCCTTGAAAAAGGTCCGTCGAATTCGCTGCCGCGCGTTTACGACATGGCGCTCGAGGTGATTTCCCACAGCGACGCGGGCATCACCGCGGAAATGCTGACTTTGTTCATTTCGAACTACCAGAAGATTTCTCCGTTGAAACTTGGCGAATTATGGGCGATCCCCATTATGTTGCGCCTTGCGCTCATCGAAAACCTGCGCCGCGTCGCAACGCGCCTGTCGCGCGATTGTGACAGCCGGAAACTGCTTGATCATTGGGCGAATGAAATGATCACGACGGTGCAGCGCGACCCGACCGAACTGATTATCGTGATTGCCGATATGGCGCGCTCGAACCCCGAACTCGATGGCGTATTTGTGGCCGAACTCGTCCGGCGGCTTCAGGGGCAGGGCTCCGCGCTCGCGCTGCCGCTCACCTGGATGGAACAGCGTCTGGCCCAGCACGGCACCACGATCGAACAGGTCGTGTACACGGAAACGCGACAGCAGGCGTCCGATCAGGTTTCGGTCAGTAACAGCATCGGCAGTCTGCGTCTGTTGAATAAACTAGACTGGCGCGATTTCGTCGAGGAAATGAGTCTTGTCGAAGACACGCTGTTGACCGACCCCGCAGGCATGTACGGCCGCATGGATTTCCAGACGCGCGACATCTACCGCCACAGCGTCGAGAAGATTGCGAAATATTCACAAGTTTCCGAGGATCTCGTCGCGCGCGAAGTGATAGCACTCGCCGCTGCCGCAACGGGCGAGCGCGAACGCCATGTTGGTTATTTCCTGATCGACAAAGGCCTGCCGCAGCTCGAAAAAATTACGCGCATGCATGTGCCGTTTTTCGACCGCGTCCGCCGTGCGGGCGGTGCATATCCGCTGACGACCTATCTGGGGGCGATTGCGGGCATTACATTCTCGGTCGCTGGCTGGCTGGTATGGCAGGCGTATCAGGATGATGTGCCGCCGGCTGTTCTGGCGATCCTTGCCCTCGCATCACTATTTGCAGCCAGCCATCTGGCGCTCGGCCTCGTCAACTGGCTGGCGACGATGCTGGCAGTGCCCAGCCATCTGCCACGTCTGGACTTCTCGAAAAACTTTCCGGTCGAGAGCAAGACGCTGGTGGCGATACCCACACTTATCACCAGCCATAAAAGCGTGGATGATCTGTCGGAGGGTATCGAGGTTCGTTTTCTTGCCAACAGTAACGAAAACGTACCGTTCTGCCTGCTGACCGATTTTACCGACGCGCCTTCCGAAGAAATGCCGCAGGATGCCGCCTTGCTGGATCATGCGCAGCGTAATATCGACGCGCTCAACAAAAAATATGCGCCTGTTGACCGCGACATCTTTTTCCTGCTGCACCGCCCGCGCCGCTGGAACGCGCAGGAAAAAATCTGGATGGGCTATGAGCGCAAACGCGGCAAGCTGGGCGACCTGAATGAATTCCTGCTGACGGGCAGGGCGGATGCCTTCAGCCGCACGGCAGGCAGGCTCGACGGGATGTCCGGCGTTAAATACGTCGTCACGCTGGATACCGATACAGAACTGCCCCGCGATGCGGTGCGGCAATTTGCGGGGGTGATGTCCCATCCCCTGAACCGACCGCATTACGATACAGCGAAGGGCCGCGTCACCGAAGGATACGGCATCCTGCAGCCGCGCGTCGCGGTCAGCCTGCCTGGCACGAATGCGTCCCTGTATGCGCAGCTGTGCGGCGGCGAACCCGGCATTGATCCCTATACGCGCGCTGTATCCGATGTGTATCAGGACGCCTTTGGCGAAGGATCCTTTGTCGGGAAGGGGATTTATGAAGTTGCCGCGTTCGAGCAGGCGCTGAAAGATCGGTTCCCCGAAAACCGCATTCTCAGCCACGATTTGATCGAGGGATGTTATGTGCGCAGCGGGCTGCTCAGCGATGTACAGCTTTATGAAGAATATCCTTCGCGGTACAGCGCCGATGTCGCGCGCCGCCATCGCTGGGTGCGCGGCGACTGGCAAATCGCGCGGTGGATGATGCCGCGTGTGCCCGTGGGCGGCGGTAAACGCGCCGATAACCCGCTTTCCGCGTTGTCACGCTGGAAAATTTTCGACAATTTGCGCCGCAGTATCGTGCCACTTGCTTTTGTGGTTATGGTTTTGCTGGGTTGGATATACTCCGCAACGCCCGGACTCTGGAGCGCGGCGTTGATCGGCCTGCTCCTGATCCCGTCAATTGGTGCCTCCGTCCTCGACTTCTCCCGCAAATCGGCGGACGTAGACTTTAAACAGCACATCATGCGCTCCGTGGAATCTACGGCGCGGCATTTTGGCAATGCGGGGCTGGTGCTGCTCTGCTTGCCCTACGAGGCGTCTTACCATGTCGACGCCATCCTGCGCGTGCTGTGGCGCATGATCGTGGCGAAGAAACGCCTGCTTGAATGGAATCCTTCCAGTGTTTCGAACGCGCAAAAACAAGCGGACGTGGTCAGCGCCATCCGCGTGTTCTGGATTTCCCCCGGATTCGCCTTGGCGCTTGGCGCTTGCCTTTTCTATGTTGCACCCGATGCGCTTGCACCCGCGCTACCCTTCCTTGCGCTGTGGTTTATGCTGCCTGTCGCCGCTTGGAAACTCAGCCAGCCTGTTGAAACGCGCCCACCGGAACTAACCGCTGCGCAGATCAATTATCTCGGCCGCATGAGCCGCAAGATCTGGTCATTCTTTGAAACCTATGTCGGGCCGGAAGACAACTGGCTGCCGCCTGACAACATGCAGGAAACGCCGGTTGCCGCCGTCGCGCACCGCACATCGCCCACCAACATGGGCATGGCGCTGCTCGCGAACCTGACCGCTTATGACTTTGGTTATATTTCCTCGGGAAAACTTCTGCAGCGCACCGAAGATACCTTGAGCGCCATGCACGGCCTAAGCCGTTATCAGGGGCACTTTTATAACTGGTACGACACCCTGACGCTGAAGCCGATGTATCCGCTTTATATCTCCACCGTCGACAGCGGCAACCTTGCCGGTCACCTGCTAACGCTGGCGCCGGGCCTGAATATGCTGCTGGACCAACCCGTGTTTTCGCAACGCCTATTCGGCGGGTTGCAGGATACGCTGAACCTCGTCACCGATCTCGCCGCAACCTTCGCGGCGGAACCGCTGCGCAAGCTGAACGAGAATTTTTCGCCCAGCACTGCCCATGGCCCCGCAACGCTGTCGGAGGCGCGTCGCTATGTCGAAAATCTGCAAGCTGCCGTCCAGGAATTCCGCCGCGCATCGCTGAATGCGGGAAACCACGAAGTCAACCGCTGGGCGGAGAACCTGTCGCTGCAATGCCAGGATACGCTCGACGACCTGAAACTATTGACGCCGTGGATTTTTGACGGTGGCGCCACAAATGCGGCGGCGCTCGACCGTATCCCGACCCTCCGCGAGCTGGCGGGTTACGAAGCCACGCTGCTTCCCGCCATCGAAGCCCTCGGCGGCGACACGGCGTCCCTGCAGTTATTGCGCAAGCAAATGACGGCAGCCAGCGAACTTGCGCTCGAGCGCATCGCACGCATTCGCGACCTTGAGATGATGTGCAAGGAAATGTCGAACATGGAATACGGATTCCTGTACGACGATGACAGCCATTTATTCACAGTTGGTTATAACGTGCAGGATCGCCGCCGCGATCCGGGGCTTTATGACCTGCTCGCCTCCGAAGCGCGCCTTGCCACCTTTGTTGCGATCGCGCAGGGACAGATCCCGCAGGAAAGCTGGTTCGCGCTCGGCCGCCAGATGATCGGCTCCGTCGCCAACCCCACGCTGGTGTCGTGGAGCGGGTCGATGTTCGAATACCTGATGCCGCTGCTGGTCATGCCGACCTTTGACAAGACGCTGATTGACCAGACCTATAAATCCGCCGTGCGCCGCCAGATCGAATACGGGCGGCAAAATAACGTGCCGTGGGGCGTGTCTGAATCCGGCTATAACACCTTCGATGCGCATCTGAACTATCAGTACAAAGCATTCGGCGTGCCGGATCTTGGCATCAAGCGCGGGCTTGGCAACGATCTTGTCATTGCTCCTTATGCCTCCACGATGGCGCTGATGGTGATGCCGGAGGAGGCTTGCGCCAATATGCAACGCCTGTCGGCCGAGGAATACGAGGGCCGTTACGGTCTTTATGAAGCGATCGACTACACACCCGCACGCCTGCCGCGCGGCAAGGCGCGGGCGGTCATCCGTTCCTTCATGGCCCATCACCAGGGCATGAGTTTCCTGTCGCTGGGTTACCTGCTGCTCGACCGGCCGATGCAAAAACGCTTCGAGGCCAATCCCCATTTTCAGGCGACGATGCTGCTGCTGCACGAAAAAATCCCGAAAACGACAATTTTCTCCAACTCCTCGCGCCATTCCGTCACGCAAACCTCGTCGTCGAAGGTGCAGGAAATGCCGATCCGCGTGCTGCACAGCACGAATACGCCTGTACCGGAAGTGCAACTGCTGTCGAACGGCCGCTATCACGTCATGGTCACCAATGGCGGCGGCAGCTACAGCCGCTGGAACGACCTTGCGCTGACCCGTTGGCGCGAAGACGGCACGCGCGATCATTGGGGCGCGTTCTGCTATATCCGTGACCTGTCGACGGGCGACCTGTGGTCAACGGGGTACCAGCCTACATTGAAAAAATCACCGTCCTATGAAGTTATTTTTTCCGAAGGCCGTGCCGAATTCCGCCGTACCGACAACGAATTCGAAGCCCATACCGAAATCGTTGTCTCGCCCGAAGATGACATCGAGTTGCGCCGCTGCCGCATCAAGAACCGTTCCCGTAAACGCCGCACGATCGAAGTGACAAGCTACGCGGAAGTGGTGCTGGCACCCGCAGCAGCCGATGCCGCGCATCCGGCCTTCAGCAAACTGTTCGTGCAGACCGAAATCCTGCGCAAGAGCCGCAGCATCATCTGCACCCGCCGCCCGCGCTCGGCTGCGGAAAAGCCGTTCTATATGTTCCACCAGATGGTCGCGCATGGCGGCGATATCGGCCAGATTTCGTATGAAACCGACCGCATGCGGTTTATTGGGCGCGGCAATACTACTGCGGCGCCGGCGGCGCTTGCCGATTCCGAACCGTTATCGGGCGCGCAAGGCTCGGTGCTCGACCCTATCGTTGCCATCCGCTACCACATCGCACTCGATCCCGGCGAGACGGTGACGCTCAACACGGTCATGGGCGCATCGACATCGCGCGACGGCTGCATCAGCCTGATCGAGAAGTACAAAGACCTGCACCTCGCCGAGCGCGTGTTCGAAATGACCTGGACGCATAGCCAGGTGCTGCTGCGCCAGATCAATGCGGGTGAATCCGACGCGCAGCTTTATGCGCGCCTCGCGAATTCAATCGTCTTCTCGAACGCTTCCTTGCGCGCCGATCCGAGCGTGTTGATCCGCAACAGGCGCGGGCAGTCGGGCCTTTGGGGATATGCGATCTCGGGCGACCTGCCGATCGTGCTGCTGCAGGTGCGCGACATGGAGAATATCGAACTCGTCCGCCAGCTGGTGCAGGCGCATGCCTATTGGCGTCTAAAGGGTCTCGCCGTCGACCTTGTGATCTGGAACGAAGACAATTCCGGCTATCGTCAGGAATTGCAGCAGATGATCATGGATATGATCTCCGCCGGCATCGAGGCGCATGTGATCGACCGCCCGGGCGGCATTTTCGTGCGCCCCGGCGACCAGATTTCGATGGAGGACCGCATCCTGCTGGAATCCGTCGCGCGCGTCATTTTGTCGGATACCAAGGGTTCGCTTGCGGAACAGGTCATGAAAACCGGCGCGGCCGAAATTTCGCTGCCGCGACTGATACCGAGCCAGGATGCGCGCCACACGCCCGAAACCGCGCCGAAACTCGCGCAACCCGACCTCCTGCTGTTCAACGGCACCGGCGGCTTCAGCGCCGATGGCCGTGAATACGTCATCATGACAGGCCCTGACCGCAAGACGCCCGCGCCTTGGGTCAACATCATCGCCAATCCGCATTTCGGCTCCGTCATATCCGAAACCGGCTCCGCCTACACATGGAGCGAGAACGCGCATGCGTTCCGCCTGACGCCCTGGGTCAACGATCCTGTCAGCGACAGCGGCGGCGAGGCGTTCTATATCCGCGACGAGGCGACGGGCGAATTCTGGTCGCCGATGCCATGGCCGGTCAGCAGTCGCGAGCCGTATATTACACGTCACGGCTTCGGCTATAGCGTGTTCGAGCATGTCGATCACGGCATCCATTCCGAAACGACCGTTTATGTCGCCATGGATGCTTCCGTGAAGTTTTTCGTCCTCCGACTCCGCAACGATTCAGGCCGCGCGCGGCAATTGTCGGCGACGGGCTACGTTGAATGGGTGATGGGCGACCTGCGCGCGAAAACCGGCATGCATATCATCACGGAGACGGACCCCGTGAGCGGCGCGCTGTTCGCCCGCAACGCGTACAACACCGAATTCGCCGAACGCATCGCGTTCTTTGACGTCGATGATGATGCCCGCGTGCTGACCGCCGACCGCCGCGAATTCATCGGCCGCAACAAATCACTGCGCAACCCTGACGCCATGAGCCGTTTCCGCCTGTCGGGACGCGTCGGTTCGGGCCTCGACCCCTGCGGCGCGCTGCAGGTGCCGTTTACGCTGGCGGATGGTGAAGAACGCGAAATCATCTTCCGCCTCGGCGTCGCAGGTCGCCAAAACGCGGACCAACAAAGCCTTGTGCGCCGTTTCGCCGAAGCCGGTAGCGTCATCCGCCGTTTCAGGGGTTCCTTCGCCGCGCGCATCGCACTTGAGGGCGTGCATCGTTACTGGCGCGAGGCCTTGGGCGCGGTGCAGGTGCAGACACCGGATGTCGCGCTTAATATCCTTTCCAACGGCTGGCTTGTGTACCAGACGCTGGCCTGCCGCCTGTGGGCGCGCAGCGGCTATTACCAGTCGGGCGGCGCGTTCGGTTTCCGCGACCAGCTACAGGATGCAATGGCACTCATCCATGCACGCCCGTTGCTCCTGCGTGACCAATTGCTGCTCCATGCGTCGCGCCAGTTCACGGATGGCGATGTCCAGCACTGGTGGCATCCACCCGCAGGGCGCGGCGTGCGCACGAAATGCTCGGACGATTTCCTGTGGCTGCCGCTGGCGACCTGCCGCTACGTCTCATCGACCGGCGACACCGGCGTGCTGGATGAAAGCGTCAGCTTTATCGAGGCGCGGCTGCTGAATGCCGATGAAGATTCAAATTACGACCTACCTGCACATTCTGCTGAATACGGCAGCCTGTACGAGCATTGCGTCCGTGCCATCCGTCGCGGCCTGAATTACGGCGTACATGGGCTGCCGCTCATCGGGTCCTGCGACTGGAACGACGGCATGGACAAGGTTGGCGAGCACGGACAGGGGGAGAGCGTCTGGCTCGCCTTTTTCACCTATGACATCCTGCTGCGCTTTGCGCCGATCGCGGAAAAGCGGGGTGACACCGAATTTGCCGCGCTCTGCCGTGCTGAAGCTGAAAAATTACAGCAAAGTGTCGAAGCGAACGCATGGGACGGCAATTGGTATCGCCGCGCCTATTTCGACGACGGCACGCCGCTGGGTTCTGCTGCCAACGCCGAATGCCAGATCGACTCCCTGTCGCAAAGCTGGTCTATCCTTTCCGGCGCGGGCAGGCCGGAGCGTTCGGCGCAGGGCATGGCGGCGGTCGACGAGCGGCTTGTGCGCCGGAACACCGGCCTGATACAACTGCTTGATCCGCCCTTTGACAAAGATGGTAAAAATCCGGGCTATATCCGCGGTTATGTGCCGGGCGTACGCGAAAACGGCGGGCAATATACCCACGCCGCTATCTGGACGGTGATGGCCTTTGCAAAAATGGGCGACAATGCGCGCACATGGGAATTGCTGCAGATGATCAACCCTCTCAATCACGCACGCACGCCGGAAGAGGTGGAAGTCTATAAGGTGGAGCCGTATGTAGTGACGGCTGACGTTTATGCGCAGGCACCGCATGCGGGCCGCGGCGGGTGGAGCTGGTATACCGGCTCGTCCGGCTGGATGTACCGCCTGATCGTTGAATCATTCCTCGGCCTGAAGCTCGAAATTGACCGCCTGTCACTTAATCCTTGTGTGCCGAAGGAATGGCCCGGATTCACGGTGGAGTACCGCTACCGCACCACAACCTACAAAATTTCCGTTATCACAGGCAGCAGTGAACCCGGATTGACCGTGGATGGCGTATTGCAAAGCGATACCAGCATCCAGTTGCGCGATGATCAGGTGTTGCATGAGGCGGAATTGAAAATCGCCTGACACTTCCACAAAATTTGGGACATTTTTAGGGGACAGGCGTTAGCGCGGTAACGCTTTGTTTTATCTCGGGTTCCTATGGCAAGAAAAACATCCCTTTGGCAGCGTATAAAAGGCAAGGATGCGGCTGACAGCTTCCTTGTGCCGGGCATTATCCTGTGCGGCCTTGTAATTTTCGGGTTGGCGTGGGAATTCTCCCCACTTTCAAACTATGCGACTCCTGAAAAAATAGCCGAAGTTGCACGCAATTTCGCGCAGAAACCCATGGCGCCGTTGATGATGGTCGGGTTGTTTGTGCTGTCGCAACTGGTGTTCTTTCCGCTCATCATCATGACCCTCGCAACCGCAATGGTTTTCGGCCCCGTCGAGGGGATCTTGATTTCGCTGACGGGCGCCTGCATTAGTGCCACCATCACATATTTCATGGGCTTCGCGCTTGGCAAATACGGGTTCAAACGCATGATGGGCACCGTCTGCGCAAAGATACGCAGTTATATCGAAGGCACTGGTATTGTCGGTATGATCGCGTTGCGCTTCGTGCCTGTTGCGCCTTATTCCGTCGTCAATATCGCGCTTGGTGTGCTGTCGATTCCGTTCACCACTTATATCGCAGGGTCGTTCCTCGCGCTCTTGCCGGGTTCCATTATCCGGTCGTTCCTCGGCGGCGCGATAACCGATTTGTGGGAAAAGCCAGATGCCAAAAATATTGGCATCGTTGCCATTGGCATCACGGTATGGCTGCTGGTCGTGGTTTCGTCGCATGTTTTCGTCAGCCGCTGGCGAAAAAACCGTGGGATTATGTCTCCAAAACGCCGCAAATTGGCTGGTCTCCACGCCTGAATGGTTAATGGAACCTAATCACCCACTACATGTATGTGTGGGATGAAGAAAAAGCTCCGCATACGGCGCAAGCCGGTCTATTGGACGGGCGGAATCCTGGCGGGGATTGCGGCGGCGTTGGCACTTTTTATCGCTTTTTTTCCGATCGATTATGTGCGCGCAAAAATATCCGGCACGGCAGGCAGCCGTTTCGGGCGCGATGTCGTAGTCGAAGGCCCGCTGACCATCGACTGGCACTGGCGCACGCCGCATGTGACGGCCGAGAAAATCCGCGTCAGCAACATCAAGGGCGCGAAGGACGCCGATATGGCTTCCGCAGACCGTATCGAATTTTCTTTCCGCCTGTGGCCGCTCCTTCTCGGTCGGCTGGAAATACCTTCTCTTGAAATCGACCATCCCGTCGTTAATCTGGAACGCACCAAGGATGGCGTTAAAAACTGGAATTTTTCGAATGCCACCGAAGCAGGCGTGGTCGTCAATGCGGCGTTGCCGGACGACCGTCACGATATGCCGCTGATCAGCAACCTCAGCGTCACCAAGGGCGAAGTGACGTATCGCGACCTCGGTCGCGACATCGATATCCGCATGAAACTCGACAGCATCGAGGGAGAGGAGAAACGCTCCCAGCAGAAATTCTCGCTGAATGGCGAGGGTACTGTGCAAGGCCAACAAGCGCAGATCACGGCGTCGGGTGGATCGCTAAACCTGTTGCGCAATACGAACGAGCCGTTTCCCCTGAAGATCGAAATAAATATCGGGAAGACACGCTTCATGACCGATGGCACGTTCACCGATCCCATCCAGTTAAAGGGCATTGACGCAAGGCTTGAACTTGCCGGCTCGAATCTGGCCGACCTGTTTTACCTGATTCACGTGCCGTTGCCGCCGACACCCACCTACAGCCTCAAAGGCCAGTTGCAGAAGGACGGCGAGTTGTGGACGTTTAGCGGCTTTAACGGCCGCGTCGGCGCCAGCGACCTGTCGGGCAAGGTCACCTACACTGCGGAATCCGAACGGCCCGAGCTTGCCGGTACGTTGGTGTCCAACAAACTGGATGTGAAAGATCTGGGCGGCCTTGTCGGTCTGCAGCCGTCGCAACCCAAGAAAGTTATCAAGGGGCAGGACGTTATCCCCGATATGAACATCAACCTGAAACGCCTGCGCGCCGGTGACCTTGACCTGACGCTGGATGCGAAAAAACTATACGCGCCCGGCTGGCCGCTGAATGACATGCATACGCATATCAAGCTGGTGAACGGTTTGCTGCGCTTCAAGCCGCTGACATTTGGCGTGGCGGATGGCCGTGTGGCGGGTTATATCGAACTGAATGGACGCAAGAATATTCCCTATATCAAAACCGATCTGGACCTGCAGCGCCTGAGCCTCAAGCGTTTCTTCAAGGGTTCCAGCTTCGAGGAGTTTTCGAAAGGCACCTTTGGCGGCCGCATCGAACTGGCCGGCACAGGTCGTTCCTCGGCTGAATTCCTTGGTAACAGCAATGGGCGTGTGGTGGCCGTGATGTCCGGTGGCAAGATCAGCCTGAAACTGATTGAGGCGGCAGACCTCGATATCGCCCAGTTGATGCCGCTGGTGCTGGGCAAGGACAAAACGACAGATATCCGCTGCGGCGTTGGCGACTTTGCGGTCCGCAAAGGCGTTCTCGACTCCCGCGTCTTCGTGCTGGATACGACGGACACGACGATCAAGGGCGACGCCATGATCAATATGAAGAACGAAAATATCGATATCGAGATTGACGCGAAGCCGAAGGATGTCAGCATTTTTTCTATCCAGTCGAAAATCAAGGTTACGGGCAAGATGAGCAACCCCAAGGTCATGATCGATCCTGCATCGGCGTTGCTGCGCGGGGCAGGGGCCGTGCTGCTGGGCGCGATTGCACCGCCCGCCGCACTGCTGCCCTTTATCGAGATCGGTGTGGGCAAGAATAATGACTGCTCGAAACTTATCGGTTCGACCAAAAAGCCGCTCAGGCCCGTCCTGAAAGACGCCGACGTGAAGAAAAAGGTATATACCGTCAACCGCTAGCGTTCTGGTGCGGTGCAGCAATCCCCTTAAAATCCCGTTTGCGTTTAATCCGGTAATACGGAATACTCCCGCTATCCAATGACCGTGATTCACAAGGGATTATCCTGATGCGTCTTGCCCAGTCCATCCGCAAACTCGCCAACAAAATTTTCGGGAAGAATAACGTGAACGTAACACCTTCGCCTGCTGCCGTTGAAGATCCTGCCGCCCGCTGGTCGGCGCAAAAAGCCAACGACTGGTATGACAAGCAGCCCTGGCTGGTCGGCGCGAATTATGTGCCGGCGCATGCCAGCAACCAGATCGAAATGTGGCAGGCGGAAACCTTCAATCCACAACAGATCGACGCCGAACTCGCGCTGGCGAAGGGCCTCGGCATGAACACCATGCGTGTATTCCTCCATGACCTCGTCTGGCAGCAGGATCCGGAAGCGTACAAGGCGCGCATCAACACCTTCCTCGACCTCGCCGATAAACATGGCATCAAGCCGATGTTCGTGCTGTTTGATTCCGTCTGGAATCCCGAACCGAAACTGGGGCCGCAGGCGGAACCCGCCGTCGGCGTTCACAATGCAGGCTGGGTACAGGGACCGGGCGCAGCCGCGCTTGCCGATCCTGCGCAACGCGCGCGGTTGCAGGACTATGTCGAGGGCGTCGTCGGCGCATTCGGCCGCGACAGCCGCGTCATGAGCTGGGATGTCTGGAACGAGCCCGACAACACCAATGGCGCGAGCTACGGCACGAAAGAACCGTCGAACAAGCTGGATCTCGTTGCGTCGCTTCTTGATGACGTTTTCACATGGGCGCGCAATGCCAAGCCGCAGCAACCGCTCACCAGCGGCGTGTGGATCGGCGAATGGAACGACCTTGCCCAGGTCAATAACGTCCAGAAAATACAGCTGGCGCAATCCGACATTATTTCGTTCCACAATTACGCTCCCGCCGATGATTTCGAGCGCCGCGTGAAATATCTGGCGGAACAGCACAACCGCCCGCTGCTGCTGACCGAATATATGGCGCGCACGCTGGGCAGCACCTTCGAAGCGATCCTGCCGGTCGCCAAGCAGCACAAGGTTGCCGCCTTCAACTGGGGCTTCGTGCAGGGCAGGGCGCAGACGCACCTGCCATGGGACAGCTGGCAAAAGCCGTACGAGGCCGAGCCGAAGCAGTGGTTTCACGAGATTTTCCGCGCCGACCATACCCCCTATGTGGCATCGGAAGCGCAGTTTATCCGCGACATTATTGCGAAAACGGATACCCCTAAACCGGCACCCACGCCGCAACCCTAACTGCCGCCCTAATTCCTTGTTTGCAATGGGAACCTGATGCGCCAACGCGCGTTAGGCGTTTGATAGTTCATCATTCCCATGCAAAAGGAGACTTATTATGGGCCGTGGCATTCTTCTCTGGCTTCTTGGCGTTCCGCTTCCGATCATCATCCTGCTCGCGATGATGCATTAAGGGGGAATGAACATGCAGAACAACATTTCGACCCCGACGGGCAACACCGTCATTGCTTCCCATCACGGCCATCATTGCTCCGTTTCCTGGGGCGCTATCCTGTGCGGCGCGGCTGCTGCGGGCGCGTTATCGCTCGTCCTGCTGTCGGTCGGCTCCGGCGTTGGCATTGCGACCTTCAATCCGTGGTCTGGCGACCGCGAAACCATCGCGTCCTTCACGACGAAGGCTGCGGCGTGGATGGTCGTCATGCAATGGCTCTCCGCTGGTCTTGGCGGTTACATTTCCGGACGCTTGCGTGGATCCAACCTGCAGGTCGGCCGCGATGAAGTGTTCTTCCGCGATACGGCCCACGGATTTATGTCTTGGGCGGTTGCGACGCTGCTGACGGCATCGCTGCTGGCTTCGGCCATGGGCGCGCTTGTGGGTGGCGGTGCGAAGGCGGCAACAGCGGTTGCATCCGCGGGTGCCGCAGGCGGCGCTGCAGCCATTGCATCCGGCCCCGATCGTGGTCCGCGCGGTCCCGGCTTTGACATGATGTCGTATGATATCGACGCGCTGCTTCGTTCGCCCCAGCCCACGGCTGGTTCGACGAACGAAAACGCGCATCGCGAATTGTCCGTCATCTTCCGCAACAGCATGACGGCGACGGAATTCCCCGCAGCCGACCGTGAATACGCAGCCCGCGTCGTTGCCGCACAAACCGGCATCACGCAGGAAGAAGCGCTGACCCGCGTTGACGTCACGGCAGCCAAGGCCGCCGAACTGAAAGCGGAAGCGAAAGACAAAGCGGAAAAAGCGCGCAAAGCCTCCGCCGCGTTCTCCATCTTCACCGCATTGTCGCTGATGGTGGGCGCGTTTATCGCCGCGGTTGCTGCCGCGCTCGGCGGCGTGCACCGTGACGATCCGGTTTCGTACGACCCGATCCGCAGCTAGTCGCACGTCTGATGTTTTAAAGGAAAACCCCCGCTTTTAAAGGCGGGGGTTTTCTTTTTATCGATAAAATATCTATAATTTTCATCCATTTAAATTATTTTCATCATGTGCGCAAAACCCCTTTACGATTTCGGGGAATAACGTATATTATTATTCGAGTTCCGAGTTCTGCCTGTTTGAGGCCCGCAAGGCTCTACAAGACGACGCTGATTTTCGGATATCAGGAATGGGCAATGGTTGTCCCGTCCTCATGCACGGAAGTGCGTTTCTTGAAGGAGACTAATATGGCTACAGGTACAGTGAAATGGTTTAACTCCCAAAAAGGTTTTGGTTTCATCCAGCCTGATGACGGCGGCGCTGATGTGTTCGTTCACATCTCCGCAGTTGAAAAAGCAGGTCTGCGCGGCCTCAACGAAGGTCAGAAAGTGTCCTACGACATCGTGACCGAGCGCGGCAAATCCGCAGCAGGCAACCTGAAAGCCGCGTAAGCGTCTTAACGGTTACAAGATCGAAAAACCCCGGCGCGCAAGTGCCGGGGTTTTTTCATGCGCTGTTTCCGGCCTTCCCGCCGATGATGACAGCAGGAACCCTAACCCCTTATAATGCATTAGCGTCCCGATAAACCACCTGCCGCGCGAGAAGGGCGACAATGGAGTTTTTGGAAGACCGGACATCCCAAGGCCACAGCACGCTCGCCCTGAAAGGGGACTGGACTGTCGGCAACGCCGCTGCAATCGAAGCGGCCGTGAATGCCCATGAGCGCAAGCCCGCAGAACTCGATGCCAGCGGCCTCGGCAGGCTGGACACCGCAGGCGCATGGCTGATCCAGAAATATTTCGCCAAAATCAAGATCGCGAACATGTCGGAGCGCCAGCAGGCGCTGATGGAATTCGTGCCCGATGAAAAACTGGAGCCTGCGAAAAAACCGGGCCTTGCCGCGCCCGTGCAGTTTTTCGTCGATATCGGCAAGTATGCCGCGGAAAGCTGCACATTTCTGTTCTCGCTTTTCTCCTTCATCGGCGAAGTTTTCGTGCGCCTGTTCCGCAATCTTGCGCAGCCCAGCCATTTTCGTCTGCCCGCCATCGCGCGCCATATCCACGAAACCGGCGTGCAGGCGCTGCCCATCATCGGGTTACTGGGCTTTGGCATCAGCATGGTGATTTCCTATCAGGGCGCAACACAGCTGCGCAAATTCGGCGCGGATATCTTCACGATTGACCTCACCGTCATATCGCTGCTGCGTGAAATGGCGGTGCTGACAACCGCCATCATGTTCGCGGGCCGCTCCGGCAGCGCCTTTGCCGCCGAAATCGGCGTGATGAAAATGCGGGGCGAGGTGGATGCGCTGAAAACCATGGGGCTGGATCCGGTCGAAACGCTGGTCGTGCCGCGTTTTCTGGCCTTGCTGATCACCTTGCCCGCGCTGACATTCTTCGCGACGCTGGTCGGGCTTGTCGGCTGCGGAGTCATGGCGGTCACGCAGCTCGACCTCTCGCTCAGCACCTATATGGCGCGCGTGCATGAAGTTGCCACGCCTGAAATGTTCTTTATCGGCATGATCAAGGCCCCGGTTTTTGCGCTGCTGATCACCGCCATTTGCGCCTATCAGGGCATCAATGCCCAAGGCTCCGCCGAAAATGTCGGCAAGCTGACGACGCTCGCGGTCGTGCAGTCGATCTTCCTTGTCATCATGGCGGATGCGCTGTTCTCCATCGTCTTTGCAAAGATGGGGTTGTAAATGACATCGGTGATCGAGGCGCATGGCATCGTCAACAAATTCGGCAAGCAGGTTGTGCATGACGGGCTCGACCTCACGCTGGAAAAGGGCGAAATCCTCGGCCTTGTCGGCGGTTCCGGTTCCGGCAAGTCGGTGCTGCTGCGCACGCTGCTGGGCCTTCATAAACCGAACGCCGGTTCCGTTATCGTGGGCGGCACCGATGTCAGCGACATGAACGACGCCCAAAAGAAAGAAATGGCCAAGAAATGGGGCGTATTGTTTCAGGATGGCGCGCTGTTTTCCGGCTTCAATGTGCTCGACAACATCAGCCTGCCGCTGCGCGAACACACGGACTTGGCGGAGAAAGACATCCAGAGCCTCGCGCTATTCAAGCTGCACGCCGTAGGGCTGAAGCCCGAAACCGCGACCAAAAAACCGTCGGAGCTGTCGGGCGGCATGGCCAAACGTGCGGGCATCGCGCGTTCGCTGGCGCTTGATCCCGAAATCCTGTTCCTTGACGAGCCTACCGCAGGCCTCGACCCCGTCGCGGCGGCGGCCTTCGATGACCTGATATTGCAACTCAGCCATGTGCTGGAACTCAGCGTGCTGATTATCACGCACGATCTCGACACTCTCGTGAATGTTTGCGACCGTATCGCCATGATCATCGACAAGAAAATCGTGACCGGCACGATCGAGGAAATGATGAAAAAAGACCATCCGCAGATTAAAGAATATTTTCAGGGCACCCGCATGCGCGCCGTACAGGCCGAGCCTGCCCATAAAAACGCAGCAGGAGCCGCCTGATGGAAAAAACCGCACCTTATTTTGTCGTGGGGCTTTTCTTTTCCGCCCTCATACTGGCCTCGGTATGTTTCTTCATCTGGCTGATGGGGCCGCAGGAACAGAAGGATTACAAATTCTATACCGTCGAATTCCACGATTCCATCACGGGGCTGGAGGAAGGGGCGGGCGTACAGTACAAAGGCGTCAAGGTCGGCAAAGTCATGGCCCTGCGGCTGGTGAAAGACAACCCGGAACTGATCCATGTCGATATCGGCGTCGATAAAGAGACGCCCGTGAAGGCAAAAACCAAAGTGACGATGGCAACGCAGGGCGTGACCGGCCTTGTGCGCATTGAAATGTCGACCGCCAAAGAGGACACCGAAGAACCCGTTACCGTAGCGGGGATGGAGTATCCGATGCTGCAGGGCAGTGCTTCGAAGCTGTATGAGGCGCTTGAAGATATTCCCGCCATTACCTCGCAGGTGCGCGCCATTACCGCGAAATTTGATGCCATGCTGAACGACAAGACGATGTCGGCGGTACAGGCTGCGATGGTCAACCTCGAAAATATCAGCCGCGACCTGAACGGCGTGTTAAGCCCCGTCAACGTGACGAATGTCAGCCTGCTGCTGGATAACCTCAGCATGTCGAGCGCGCAGATGCCGAAGCTGATCGACAACATGAACAGCACGGTCGATAACCTCGATAGCGCCGCCGGAAACTTCAGCCGCCTTCTGGACCGCAACCGTCCGCATATCGACCGCTTCGCGGCGGAAGGGCTGGAGCAATTCACCGCCGCGTCGCGCGCCACGCGTGGTACGGCCAATTCCGTTCGCAAGCTGGCCGACAAGCTCGACCGCGACCCGTCACAAGTCATTTATCAGCCGTCATCGCGCGGCGTGGAGATTCCGAAATGAAAAAACTAATCCCCGTTCTTGCTTTTGTCTGTCTCGCCACGCTTGCGGGCTGCGGCAGCATCACGAAGTCGAAGGCGCCGCCGGTTTCCGTCTACACCATCCATGCCGAGAAACCGGAAAAGCGCACCTCCACCGCCGCCGTTTTCGTGCAGGAGCCGGAAGTGCCGGCCGGTTTCGACACGCCGCGCATCGCGCTGCATCTGTCGGGCGGCCGCCGCATGGATTTCTACGCCGATGCTGCCTGGCCTGATGCCCTGAACAAAGTGTTGCAGGACTTCATCATCCAGTCCGCGAGTTTCTCCGCCATGACGCCCGATAGCGGCGTCAACGCGCCGTATTCGCTGCAGGTCAAGGTGAATGACTTCCAGCCCGTCTATGACGGCGCAGCAACCGGCATGCCGGAGGTGCGCGTGTCGCTGACCTTCCGCCTCATCCTGCGGTCCGACGAAAAACTCCTGCACGACTTTACGCTGACCGAAAAGATGCCTGCTTCCGCAAATACAATCACTGCGATCACGGGCGATCTTGAAACGCTCTTGCGTAAAATTGTTGCAGATGCGCTCGCGCGCGTAGGCAAGAATGTGGCGATCAAAAAAGCGTCGCGGCGCGCCGAATCTACGGAAAATGCACCCGCGAGAACGCCCTAAGAACCCGGGAACAATATTGCGCGCTCTTCGTTGGTCATCCTGAAAAAGCCATAACAATAATCACTCAGGAGATCACACATGACTCACATTACCGCAACTTTTGACACCCGTTCGGCTGCAGAAGCCGCCCTCAACCGCCTCGTCGATATGGGCATTCGCGAAGAACAGCTGAGCCTCATCGTGACGGAGGAAAGCCGTGGCAACCATTTCAAGCTCGAAACCAAAACGCGCGCTGACGAAGGCGCTGCTGCTGGCGCGACCTTTGGTGGCGTTGTCGGCGCGATCCTGGGCTCCGTCATGGCGGCTGGCGCACTTGCCATTCCGGGCCTCAACCTGATCGTCGTCGGTTCGCTGACGGGCGCTCTCGCCGGCCTCGGCGCAGGCGCTGCAACGGGCGGCGTAATCGGCGCGCTGGTTGGCGCGGGCATCCCCGAACATGAAGCGAAAATCTATGAAGACGAGCTGAAAGCAGGCAACATCCTGCTGGCAGTGAAGCCCATTGACGGCGACCAGAAACGCCGCGTCAAGGACCTGCTCGAGAAAAACACGCAAGCACACAACATTTCTGTCGCCGCTTAAGCGATTGTAAATGCTAGTATAGGTAAAGGCCGCCGGAGCGATCCGGCGGCTTTCACCCATGGGGAACACCCTGGTGGCCTAAAGCGTTTGTGACCAAGCAGACTTCCCCGCAACAAAGGACCGGTTGATGCAAGAAGGGCTGAAGGACGGTAAAAACGATATGAAGTTTTACTATCGCACTTCCGATATTTGGAATGCGATGTATGCCGATTGTGAAGCCGCACAAACCTCGATCGAGTTCGAGCAATACATCATCATGGACGACAGCGCCGGCAAACGGTTTCTGGAGTTGTTCGCATCGAAAGCCGCGCAAGGCGTGAAAGTGCGCCTGATGTTCGATGGTATCGGCAGCCGCGGCATCCTCATCAGCCCGCATCTTGATAAAATCCGCAAGGCGGGCGGCGAAATCCATTTTTATAATCCTCTGCATTCCTACCGCGCATTCAATCCGCGCCGCTGGCTGCCGCGCAGCCATGTGAAGACCATGCTGATCGACGGGCGCGTTGCCCATACCGGCAGCGCCTGCCTGTGGGAAATCATGGAACACTGGCATGAACTTCATTGCCGCTTCACAGGTACCGGCGTCGCCGACGTCGCGCGTCATTTCGCCAGCATATGGGCGGCCGAGGAAAAGGACGAACGTATCCGCGGCACCAATTCTGCGGACGTCACCGCAAAAACGGGGTATGCGGTATCCGCGCCGGCACTGCACATCAATCCGATTTATCGACAATTACTGACGCAAATAAAGGGCGCTAAAAAATCCGTCCGTCTGGTCACCCCCTATTTCCTGCCGCCCCACCGTCTGCGCCGCGCGCTGATCAGGGCGGCGCGGCGCGGCGTCAGGGTCGAAATCCTCATGAGCGCCAAGACCGATGTGCCGCTGGCCGACCACGTTTCCCATTCCTATTTCCCGGGCCTGCTGCGCCATGGCATCAAACTTTTTCTTTATCCGTTTCAAGTGTTGCACGCGAAATATGCTATTATCGACGGTGCATGGGCAACGGTTGGCAGCACGAACATGGATTATCTCAGCCTCTTGAAAAACCGCGAAGCAAACCTCATTATCCGCGACCCTGCCGCACTCGTTGATTTGTGCGCGGCCTCGGACGCATATCTGCGCGATGCGCGGCAGGCAGATCTGCAATATGTGCAGAGCAGACCCTGGACCCAGCGGCTTGCGGGTTATCTGGGCCGGTGCATGAAGGAAGTGTTGTGACATGGGCTTTCGCATCCTGTTCAGCAATATTGGATACGCACGCGGCATCGATGGCACGCTCTGGCAGCATGTCTGCCGCTTCAACCGCCATTTCTACTGCAGTATTCCGCTCCAGCAACAGGTGCTGATGCAGCTGAAGGGCATCATCACCAATGCCAAACCCGACCTTTGTTGCTATGTTGAAATCGATGAAGGCTCCGTCCATTCCGCCAGGTTCAACCAGATCAAGTTCCTGATGGACGACGATTTCCGGTATTACGACATCGCCGACAAATACGGCCCCGGCAACTGGCTGGCGAAACTGCCGCTGCATTTCGGCAAAAGCGCGGCGTTCATGTCGGTGCAGGACCTGCCGTTCGAGAAGATGTATTTCAGCGCAGGCTCAAAACGCCTGATCCACCGCATCATGGTGCCGAATGGCGTTGCTGTGTTCTTCACCCACTTCTCGTTGCAGAGTAAAGTACGCCAGAAACAGTTTGCCGAATTGCGCAAGCTGATCGCGGAGCAGGGCGGGGAGGTGATTATTCTCGCCGATTTCAACATCATGCATGGTTTCTCGGAACTGAAAGAATTCCTGCAAGGTGACGACCTGAAGGTGCTGAACGAGGAACACCACCCCACTTTCCGCATCCACCGCACCAGAATGGCGCTCGATCTCTGTATCGCCAGCAGCAGCATCGCCGGCAAGATGGATCTGAAGATTATTCCGCAGCCGTTTTCCGACCATGCTGCCTTGCTGGTCGATTGCAACTGGTGAAACCAAAACCGGCCTCCTGCGTTGGAACCAAAAGTGAACACAGGAGCCCGTATGTCCGTTTTTTCCGATGGAAGCCTCAGCAACTGGCGGGATAGCGCGGCCGGAAAAACCCATTATCCGCGCCTGTCGGAGAATTTGAGCGCGGATATCTGCGTCGTCGGCGGCGGCCTGACCGGCCTGACCACCGCCTATCTGCTGCAACGTGCCGGAAAATCGGTTGTCGTGCTGGATGCGCAGGAACTGGCGCGAGGCGAAACAGGACGCACCACCGGCCATCTGACGACTGTTCTTGACCCGAAATATTGTGAACTGGAAGATTCATTTGGCGCAGACACCACCGCGCTGATCGCGCAGAGCCATATCATGGCGTCCAAACTGGTCGGTAAAATAATCGAGGAAGAGAAAATCGATTGCGCCTATTACCCCGTCACCGGATATATGCTGGCGACGACACCGGAACAGCAGGAAATGCTTCAGCGCGAAGTCGATGCCGCCAGGCGCGCAGGACTGCCCGGATGGAAAAAACTCTCGCAAATCGATATCGGCAGTTTCCAATGGACGTCCGGCTGCATACAGGTACCGGCACAGCACATTTTCCATCCGACGAAATACATGTTGAAGCTGGCCGAAATTGTGGCGTCGCGCGGCGGCGTCATCTGCACCGGAAATCCGGTCCGCGAAGTGCATGGCGGGGATCATCCCTATGTCGTGACCGATGATGGTCACAGGGTGGAGGCGGGATCGATTGTCGTGACGACCCATACCCCCATCAATGACACGCTGACGTTGCACACAAAACAGGCCGCCTATCGCAGCTACAGCATCGCCTGCCGCATTCCGAAGGATTCGTACAAGCCTTTCCTGCTCTGGGATATGAACGATCCGTATCATTACGCACGCACGGTCAGCGGCGACACCTATGACATGATTGTCGTCGGCGGCGAAGACCACAAGACAGGGCAGGCGAATGACGGCGTGCAACGTTATCAGGCGGTGGAAGACTGGCTCCGCGCCTTGTTTCCCGGCGTTGGCCCCGTCATGTATCGCTGGTCGGGACAGATCATACAATCCGTCGATGACGTCGCCTTTATCGGCCGCAACCCCGGCGAGAAAAATATCTATGTCGGGACAGGTTTTTCAGGCACCGGCATGACCTACGGCACGATTGCCGCGACGCTGATCACGGACCTCATCATGGGCAAGGAAAACCTGCTGGAAAGTGTTTACGACCCCGCGCGCAAGATGTTCGGCAATCTTGGCCGCTACCTCAGCGAAAATTCGAATGCGTTGAGCTATATGGTGTCGGATTTCGTTGCGCCCGCCGAAGTGGATAACGAAGACCAGATCGGCATGGGCGAGGGGGCTATCCTGCGACGCAATCTGCAGAAAATTGCCGCCTATCGTGATGAACAAGGACGGTTGCATGAATGCAGCGCGTCCTGCACCCATCTGGGCTGCATTGTGCAGTGGAACGCTGTCGAGCGCAGCTGGGATTGCCCCTGCGATGGTTCGCGCTACGCGCCGGATGGCAAGGTGCTGCATGGCCCCGCCACGAAACCGCTGTCGCCGGTCGATACTCCTGCGCCTGTCGGCCGTGTGCAGGATGTGGAACAGCCGCTGCAAAACATGCCGCCGCCCGATCCGGCGCTGCAGGCCTGATTACTTTTTTTCGTGTTTCGTGATGAACGCGGCGCTGTCCTGCAGCACCGGCGTCTTGTTGCGGAAACCGCGTGCGAGTGACAGGGCGATGCCGACATGCCCGGCGCCTTCGTAAATTTTCACCTCCGGCGCATTGCCGGATTTTTCCATTTTCGCAGCCATCAGGCGGGTGTTGCGCGGCAGAACTTCCTCGTCCTTCGTTCCCGTCGCCATCAGCACAGGCGGCATGTTTTCGTGCACATAATTCACGGGCTGCGTATCTTCCGCCCGCACGGTGCTAAAAATATCCTTGATCTTGTCGTCGGTGAAAGGCAGGAAATCGTAAGGGCCTGCGATACCGATCACGCCGCGTATCCAGCCGGCATCGCCGCCTTCTGCCTTGAGCAGGCTGGTATCTGCGGCGAGCATCATGGCGTTGTATGCGCCGGCCGAATGGCCCGCGACGAAAATATTATCAGCGTTGCCGCCATATTCCGCGACATGCGCATGTGCCCATGCCAGCGCTTTCGCGCTATCATGAAGGAACACGGGATACTTGACCTCCGGATAGCGGCGGTATTCCGCCAGCACCGCAACGCAACCCAGCGACGAAAACGCTTCGCCGGCAAAAAGGTAATCATCCTTGTTGCCCGTCTGCCAGCTGCCGCCATAGAAAAACAGCACGACGCAGCCCGAAGCGCGCTTGGCATCCGGCACGTAAACATCCAGCTTTTGCGATTTGTCGGTGCCGTAGGCGATATCCTTGTGCACCGTGTAGCCGGATTTCGGGACAGTGAAGTTCAGCACATCAACGGCGGAACAGCCGGTGAGCGCCACGAGGCTGCACAGCGGCGCGAGCAGGCGGGACACGAGTTTCAAGTGTTATCTCCTCAGAAACGGCTATGCGTATGCAGCGGGTCGCGGCCCCCATAAAGCCGCATGAAAATGGCGACGGTGTCGCGCACGTTTTCTTCCTTGTCCTTCGCGGTCGGACGTGGCTTCACGCCCAGAACCATCCGCAGGTAATACCGGCCCTTCAGCAGCGCGAGGAAGTACGAGGATGCGCTTTCCGGATCGGGGATCGACAGTGTTCGCAGCTTGTTCTGCTCCTTCAGGAACACCGCGAAAGTGTTCAGCAGGCGCTGCGTGCCGTCTTCATAGTATTTCTGCGCCAGCGCGGGGTGGCGGTTGACTTCGGATATCACAAGGCGGGTTACGGCAATGCATTCGTCGCTGGTGACGAAATTCAGAAAGGCGAGGCCCGCATCGAACAGCTGCTCTTGAATCGGCTTGGGGTTGCCGGGGGATGCCTTCGCCGCTTCGCTGTGCTTGTCGCACAGGGCGATGATCATCTCCTCGAACAGCTCGTCCTTGCTGTTGAAATGGGCATAAACCGTCTGCTTGGTAACGCCCGCGACCGCCGCGATGGCATCCATCGAGGTATCAGTGAACCCTTGTGCCGGAAACAGCCGTGTGGCGGCCGCAAGAATGGCGGTCCTTTTCGCAGGATCGCCTGCGCGTGTTTTTTTCTTTGCGGCGGTCATGTTTTGCGTTCTCGTGCGTTTGATACTAGACTGTCTAGTATGATAATGTTACGGTTGCCAAATGTAAAGCTTTTTGATTCTGAGGATACTTTTTAAAAAATGCCAAGGATTGCGATTATCGGCAGCGGAATATCCGGCATGGGCGCGGCGGCGCTGCTGCATGAAAAGCATGATATTGCCGTGTACGAAAAATCCTCCGGCATCGGCGGCCATACGCGCACGCTGGATATCGATTATAATGGCGTGAAAATTCCGGTTGATACCGGTTTCATCGTCTTCAACCACCGCAATTATCCGCTGCTCACCGCGCTGTTCAAGCACCTGAACGTACCGACGCAGAAGAGCAACATGACGTTCGGAGTCACGGCAGATAACGGCGGGTTGGAATGGGGGGCAGAAAATCTCAACGCTGTTTTCGGCCAGCGCAGCAATATCCTCAATCCGACTTTCTGGAAGTTTCTCGCCGATATCCTGCGCTTCAATAGCGGAGCCGAAAAAGCTGCCTCGCGCAACCCCGGCAAAACGTTGGGCGAGTTGATCGCCCTCATGGGGCTGGGCGACTCGTTCGTAAAATACTATATTCTGCCCATGGGCGGCTCAATCTGGAGCTGCCCGCTTGATGTCATGCTGGGCTTTCCCGCCGATTTCTTTGTCTCGTTTTTCAAATCGCACGGCCTGCTGACCGTGACCGACCAGCCGCAATGGCATACCGTGGCAGGCGGCAGCCGCGAATACATCATCCGCCTGACGGCACCCTTTGCCGACCGCGTCAGAACCTCGAGCGCAGCAACACGGATCACGCGCCTGAACGGGAAGGTGCAGGTGTCGGATGCCACAGGTGCCACCGAAGAATACGATCATGCGGTTCTGGCCTGCCATGCGAATGACGCGCGGGCGATGCTGGACGATGTTACGCCGGAGGAGAAAGAAATCCTCGGGCATTTTCATTACCAGCCCAACCGCGCCGTGCTGCACAAGGATACGTCCCTGATGCCGCAGCGCCGCAGGTGCTGGAGCAGCTGGGTCTACCACCCGCACCAGAAAGATATTTCGGTCACCTATTGGATGAACCAGTTGCAGGGTATCGACAACAAATACCCGCTATTCGTCACGCTAAATCCCCCGCGCGATATTGCGGCGGAGCATGTGTTCGACGAACATGTCTTTGCGCATCCCGTTTATACGCAAGAGTCCTTCGCCGCCCAGAAACGCCTGCCGACGATTCAGGGCTTGCGCAACACCTGGTTCTGCGGTGCCTATCACCGCAATGGTTTCCATGAAGACGGTTTGCACAGCGCGGTCGAAGTCGCCCGCCTGCTGGGCGTGGAGGCGTCATGGCGCTGACCAACGGCCTGTTCATATCCAAAGTCGCCCATGCGCGCCAGCGCCCGAAGAAAAACAGCTTCTGGTACGGCGTCTACTATCTTGCCTTTCCGCTGGATGAAATGGCGCGGCTTGCGGAATGTGCGTTGCTGTCGGTCAATCGCGGCAACCTGTTCAGCTTCCATGAAAAAGATCACGATACCGGCGGCCTGCCGGTGGATGCATGGGCGCGCAAGATCCTTGCCGAATGGGAAGTACCTCAAGCGGACGGGCGTATCGTGCTCGTGACGCTCCCGCGTCTGTTCGGCTATGTTTTTAATCCCGTCAGTTTCTTTTTCTGCCTCGATAAAGCAGGCGCATTGCGCGCGGTCATTTCCGAGGTTCACAATACTTTCGGCGACAAACATTCCTATATCTGCTTCCACGACGACCGCCGCCCGGTCACGCAGGACGATTTCATGCAGGCCGACAAGCAGTTACATGTATCACCCTTCATCAAGGTCGATGGTCATTATGTGTTCCGCTTTGCCTATGGCGAGGAGAAACTGGGTGTCTGGATCGACCATCACGATGCGGATGGCTTGCTGCTGACGACATCCATCATCGGCAAGCGCGAACCGCTCACGACCGGAAATATGCTGAAGGCGTTTTTCCGCTACCCGCTTGTTACGTTCAAAGTCATGACCCTGATCCATTATCAGGCGCTGCGCCTGTGGATGAAGGGCGTCAAATACATCAAGCGGCCGCCCGCGCCGCAAACGGAGGTCTCGCGATGAAAACCCCGGCCAATGCCGTATCGGAACAGTTGCTCCACGCCTTGTCGCGTATCAGGTATGGCAGCATCGCCATCACCACGCCGGAAGGAAAAAACCTCTTCTTTGAAGGTTCCGAAAAAGGCACGGATGCAACCCTCGTCATCCATGACTGGAAAGCCGTGCGCAACGTCGCCATGCGCGGCGATATCGCGCTTGGCGAGGATTATATTGCAGGTCTGTGGGATACCGACAGCGTGGAAAACCTGCTGACGGTTTTCCTCAGCAATATCGATGCGCTTGAGAATTTCCGTGATGGTGACTGGCTGCGCAAGATCTGGTTCAATATTTATAACCGCATCCTCCGCCGTAACAGCAAAACCGGCAGCCGCAATAACATCCGCTCGCATTACGATGTTGGCAATGATTTTTATAAACTATGGCTGGATGACACGATGACCTATTCATCGGCGCTGTTCAACGCGCCGACGGATACGCTGGAGCAGGGGCAGCACCGCAAATACGGGCGCATCCTCGACCGCATCGATGGCGACAATATCCTCGAAATCGGCTGTGGCTGGGGCGGTTTTGCGGAACAGGCATCCAATACCAACCGCAAAGTGACCGGCCTGACCATATCGCCCGCGCAGCATGCCTTCGCTGAACGCCGTCTGGCGGGCAAGGCCGATATCCGCCTCGAGGATTATCGCGACACCAGCGGCAAATTCGATTCAATCGTCTCCATCGAAATGTTCGAGGCGGTCGGCGAGCAATACTGGCCGCTTTATTTCAACCGGGTTTCCGAACGCCTGAAACGCGGCGGCAGCGCGGTTGTGCAGACGATCACGATGCGCAACGACCTTTTCGCCCGCTACCGCGCCAACAGCGATTTCATCCGTCATTATGTTTTTCCGGGCGGCATGCTGCCGTCACAGGAAAAATTTGCGGAAGGCGCGTCTGCCGCAGGGCTGAAATGCGTCGATACCTATGCCTTCGGGCAGGATTACGCGCGCACGCTGCGTGAATGGCTGGTGCGGTTCGAGGAAAAGAAGTCGGAAATTCAGGCGCTCGGCCATAGCGACGCCTTTATCCGCAACTGGCGTTTTTATCTTGGCACCTGCGCCGCGGCCTTTGCCGTGGGCCGCACGGATGTCGTTCAGGTGGAGTTGAAACATGCGTAAAATTCTTTTTGCCGTTTTGTTGATGATGATGCCAGCCTTCGCCGCCCATGCCGAAAAACCGGCCGAGGTTGCGCCGTTTATCAAGGCGGAACAGCCTTATGGCGCAGCATCCTTGAGCAAGCTGATGTTCCATGTCTACGATGCCACCTTGTGGACGGATGCCGATCCTTGGAGCATGGGCAAACCCTTTGCGCTACGCCTCAAATACGGGATGGATTTCAAGGGCAAGAACCTTGCCGAGCGGTCGGTAGACGAAATGAACGACCAGTCGCAACTGACGCCCGGGCAGGAAAAGGGTTACTACAAGCAATTGGCCATCCTGTTCCCCGATGTCAAAAAGGGCGACACCATCACCGCGATTTACCTGCCGGCCAAGGGGACGCGTCTCTATCATAACGGCGCGTACAAAGGCAGCATCACCGATACCGCCTTTTCCAAACGCTTCATCGGAATCTGGATGTCGGAAAAAACCTCCGAGCCGAAGATGCGCAAGCAGCTCATCACCAAGACAGGGGAATGACATGAAAAAATTATTCGGTATGCTGGCAGGCGCGTTGATGTGCATGACCGGCTGCTCAGGCGGCCCCAAGGTAGACGACCATGCGGCCATGGAGCCAAAGCTGGATATCCGCCAGTTTTTCAACGGCGAGATCAAGGCGTCGGGACTTTTCGTTGACCGCGCCGGAAAATCAGAAAACTATTTCCATGTCACGATGAACGGCAGGTTCACCGAAAAATCCGGCACGATCGACGAAGTGTTTGAATACAATGACGGGCGCAAGGAAACGCGCACCTGGACCATCGTTTTCAACGATGACGGCACCTATACCGGAACCGCACATGATGTGATCGGGAAAGCCGAAGGCCGGCAATCCGGCAACGCCGCACATATGACATATACGCTGCGGATCAAGACCAAGTCCGGAAAGACATATGATATTGCCATGTCCGACTGGATGTTTAAAGTGGATGACGAAACGGTCATCAACCGCATCGACATGAAGAAATTCGGTCTTCATGCGGGCGAGCTGATCGTGGTGTTCCGCAAACCCAAGGTCTAGGATGCTGTCTGAAATTCCCGCGCTTCATGTCTGCGGCTGGCTGTGGCTGGCATGGGTTTTCTATTGGATCGTCGCCGCGCAATTTGTGCTGAAGCGCAAATGGGATGAAAACCTCAAACGCCTGCAGCACACCGTTCCGACCCTGTTCGGGCTGGTCGCCATATTCCACAACGGCCATATGCCTGCGCTCAACTGGGGCGCGTTCCATGATATCGGGGCGCTGAAATGGTTCGGCGTCGCCGTGACGGCCGCGGGGCACGGCTATTCCATCTGGGCGCGCCTGCATCTTGGCAAATACTGGAGCGGCACCGTTGCGCTGAAGGAAGGTCACCGCCTGATCACGACCGGCCCCTATGCCTATGTCCGCCACCCGATTTATACCGGATTGTTTTTGGCGGTGATTGGGACGGTTCTGGCGGCCGGCACATGGGCGGCGATTGCCGGATTCATCGTCATGCTGGCCGCGCATTACATCAAATGGCGGCGCGAGGAAAAGCTGATGATTCAGGAATTCGGGCAGGAATACCGCGATTATATGAGCAAAACCAAGGCTATTGTGCCATTTATTTTCTAGATACGAAGTGCTAGTCTGGCGCCATGTCAAAAGAACCCGCAAAAGAACCAGATCTTTCATATAAATCATATCTCGACCTCGGCACATTGCTGCAGGCGCAGAAACCGCTCAGCCCCGCGCATGACGAAATGATGTTCGTCGTGCTGCACCAGACGTATGAGCTGTGGTTCAAGCTGATCCTGTTCGAGCTTGACCGCGTGCAAAGCGTGTTCGGCAATCCGGTGGTGAAGGATTCCGACCTGCGCGTTGTTTCCGCAAGCCTGTCGCGCATCACCGATATCCTGCGTTTGCTGGTACGTCAGCTCGACATCATGGAAACCATGACGCCGCTCGACTTCCTGGACTTCCGCCATGTGTTCCGCTCGGCCTCCGGCTTCCAGAGCATGCAGTTCCGCCTGATCGAGGTGCGCCTCGGCCTGCAGCACGAAGCGCGTGTGGGATATGACGGAAAATCGTTTGAAAACTTCCTGCCCGCCGAAGACCGCGACGCGTTGCATGATGTCATGAAGAAAACGTCGCTGGTCGATCAGGTCGGCAACTGGCTGGCGCGTACGCCGTTTGTCGAGATGACCGGCTTTTCGTTCTGGCAGACCTATCGTCAGGCCGTGATGGATATGCTGGAAAACGACCGCAAGGTGATCGGCGCAAACACCCAGATGCCCGATGCCGCGCGCGAGATGGAATTGAACAAGCTGAAAGGCATGCAGGCGCAATTCGACCTGCTGTTCGGCGAAGGCGAGGGGGAGCCGCTGCCGTGGCGTTTCAACAAACCCGCGCTGCAGGCCGCGCTGTTCATCAACCTCTACCGCGACCAGCCCGCGCTGCAAATTCCGTTCAAGATCCTCAGCGACCTGATGGATGTCGATGAACTGATGGCGCTGTGGCGTTACCGCCATGCGCTGATGGCGCAACGCATGCTGGGCACAAAAATGGGCAGCGGCGGGTCGACCGGGCATGATTACCTTGCGGCAACCGCGACCAAGCACCGCATTTTCAAAGACCTGTTCGGCATTTCCACCTTCCTGATCCCCAGATCAAAACTGCCGCCATTGCCGCCGCATGTGGAAGAGCGCATGGGTTTCAAATACTGGGACAAGGCTTGACTGACAAGCCCGTCATTTTCTGGTTCCGCAACGATTTACGCTTGGCCGATAATCCGGGCCTTGCCGCCGCGCGTGATAGCGGAAAACCTGTCATCGCCGTTTACATTCATGACGACGTCAACCCCGGCATCTGGAAGCCGGGCGGCGCGACCTGCTGGTGGCTGCACCAGTCGCTGAAGGAACTCTCCGGTAAAATTCCGCTGGTGCTGCGCCGTGGCGATGCGGCCAAGGAAATGGCGAAACTGGTCAAGGAAACCGGCGCGACGGCCGTGTTCTGGAATCGCTGCTACGAACCTTGGGCGATGGCGCGCGACACCAAAATAAAAGAATCTCTCAAAAACGCCGAGATCGAGGCGCATAGCTTTGGCGCGTTCCTGATGTTCGAGCCGTGGGAGATCAAGAACAAAACGGGCGGCTCGTACAAGGTTTTCACGCCCTATTCGAAAGCCTGCCTTGAGCGCGGCGGCATCCGCCCGCCCTTGAAAACCGGCACGGTGGAATTCAAAAAATTTGCAGGATTAAAACTCGCCGATCTAGGCCTGATGCCCGATATCAAATGGTATAAAGGCATGCAGGAATTCTGGCAGCCGGGCGAAGAGGGCGGCCAGGCGCGGTTAAAGGAATTCGCGAAGCACGGCGCGAGCAAATATAAACAGCAGCGCGACCTTCCCGCAATCGACGGCACATCGCAACTGTCGCCCTACCTACATTTCGGCGAAATCAGCCCGCATCAGGTCTGGCACGCGGTCAGTTCGATGCTGGCGAAGAATGACAACGGATTGGTGGCGGCGAACGGACAGGCGTATTTGCGTCAGTTGCTCTGGCGCGAATTTTCGTGGCATCTGCTGTATCATTCGCCCGATTTTCCTGAACAGCCGTGGAACAAACGCTTCGTAAAATTTCCGTGGGCGAAGAACAAGCGCATGCTGAAATTGTGGCGGCATGGCAAAACCGGCTACCCGATTGTCGATGCTGGCATGCGGCAGTTGTGGCAGACGGGGTGGATGCATAACCGCGTCCGGATGATCGTGGGATCGTTCCTTGTCAAAAACCTGCTCATCAGCTGGCGCGAGGGTGAAGACTGGTTCTGGGATACGCTGGTCGATGCCGACCTTGGCAACAACGCGGCGGGCTGGCAATGGATCGGCGGCTGCGGGGCCGATGCCGCACCATATTTTCGCATTTTCAATCCTATCTTGCAAAGCGGCAAGTTCGATCCTGCGGGCGAATACATCAAAACCTATGTGCCGGAGTTGAAAAATATGCCGGCGGCCTATATTCATGCGCCGTGGGATGCGCCGCCGCTGGTGCTGGCGCAGGCGGGCGTGACCCTTGGCAAAAACTATCCGCACCCCGTCGTCGACCATGGCGAGGCACGGGCGCGGGCGCTCAAGGCCTATGGCATAACAAAAACCGGCGAACCGGCCGGAGAACCGACAAGCGAAGAAAAGTATGACGATGAATAACCCCATCCATCTATCCGACCGCTGCCTTGTCCGCGTGGCGGGCGATGATGCGCGCGATTTTCTGCAGAACGTCATCACGAACGACATGAAAAATTCAGGCGCGGGCAAGCTGGTCTATTCCTGCCTGTTGATGCCGCAGGGGTTCTTCCTGCATGATTTTTTTATCGGGCAGGATGATGCCGGGTATTTCCTCGATTGCGAAACCGCGCGGGTCGATGACCTGCTGCGCCGCTTTGCCGTCTTCAAGCTGCGCGCCAAAGTCACCTTCGCGCGGATGGACGGAAATGTTTACGCTGCTGGCGATGGTATTCCCGACCCGCGACTTGCCACGCTGCCGCCACGTTTGTATAGACCTGAAACAATCGTTGCCGAACCTGTCGCCATCTATCACGACATCTGCATCCGCCAAACCGTGCCCTGCGGCAGCCTTGCCATGTCCGAGCGCGACACGATGGCCGATGTAAACCTCGATCACCTGAACGCGGTGGCGTGGGACAAAGGCTGCTTTATCGGGCAGGAAGTGGCCGCGCGCATGTATAACCTGTCGAAGGCCAAGCGGCGCATTGTCACGGTCACTGCTGAAACGCCCATCGCGTCGGGCGCAAAAGTCTTTGCCGATGGCAAGGATATGGGGGAGGTGCGCCAGATATCGTCCAACGGCCTTTCCGCGCTGGCGCAGCTGAAAGTGGCGGTTCTGGCTGCAAATCCGCCTGTTTTACACACGGCGGAGAAACAGCGGCTTACGCTTTCCATACCCGCATATCTGCCCGCAGCCGTCTGATTTAAAGGGTTTAAATCATTAACCTTTATCCTTTAAAATATCCTCTAGGGTAACTTGGGTGCAATCGTGACAGGCGACAAATCAAAAACCGGCGGCAAGGGCGGCAAGACCCCCGTATCAGACCGCGACGCAATCGACGCGCTGCCGTTGTCGATGATTCCTCTTTCCAGCAGCACATTGAAATCGGCGCGGCTCGTGAAAAACTCCCGCATGGAAACAGCGGTCGAGCTGCATAACGATTCAGTTTCGGGCAGCCTGCAAATCCGCCCCGAAGACATCGTGCAGGCGCAAGCGGGCACGGCCGAGGATCAGGCAATTGTTTCGAAACTCTCCGCGCTGCCGAGCTATGACATTTATTCGCTGCGCTCCAGCCTCAAGCGCCTCGGCATCGAGGTGGACGACACCGTGCTGGAACTGTCGGGCGACATGAAGGATACGCTGTACCGTTACACGCAGGAATTCACCAAGCCCCTGATCCGCAATATTTTCGGGGAGGGGGACGAAACCGATGCCGACCTGCTGAAGCTGTTCAACGACCCCGACAAAACGCGGGTTGCGGAACGCCTGAAGTTGATGGGACAGAAAACCGGCCTCGGCCTTGCCGAAATTCCTACTTTCCTCGAGGATTACAGCGACGTGTTTTTATCGGTCGCATATTACCGCCATACCTTCCACGGCATCGTGCCGGATATCAACCGCTTCTGGCTCTGGCTCGGTGACCTGCGCACGCAGCGCGAAGTGGCGTCGTCGCCGCGCACGCTCGCGAGCTGCAAGAAGGTGGAGGATAGCTTGCGCTTTCTTTCCACCTCCATCCGCGAGCGCCTTGCGAAATTCCAGAGCGGCTTCGACCTGTTCTGGGGCGACATCAACAAGCAGTCATTCCTGAAACTCCGCCACGATATCGAGGAAAACCATTCCGGCATGGGCGCGGTGCTGTGCGGCCTTGTCGTGAAGACCCGCAACTGGTCGCTGGAATTCCCCGATAACGCGATCGGCGGCCCACAAAAACGCGCGCAATACGTCATCACCGAACTCGAGCCCGGCCTCGAACAGCTGAAACTCATGGAAAACGAGGCGCGTTCGCGCATCGGGCTTACGCTCGTCCATATCTTTTAACCCGCAACCCCTTGAAACAACGCAACATCGCTTCAGATATTTGACAGCGTCAGCATTCAAAGGTAGTTTTAGTTATACACAAACTGAGCATAAAGGGCAGAATCGCTTGTTACCCGATACCCGCATCCTCGATACCACCGCAACAGATGGCCAGTCGTTCTGCCGCCATGTCTGCGGAGCGCTGACACGGTACGAGGTGCGCAGGGCAGGGTTTAACCTGGCGGCAAACGCGCCGTCCTTGAGCCCCGACAACCACGTTTTCATGGTCTATCCCGAACAGGCCCACGGCCTGATCACCACCAGCCTGAAGGCGCTGAAAGAATACGAGACCACCGGCGACGTGTCGAAACCCACGCGCGAACGCTTCGTGCTGGAAGACACCAAGGACCGCCTGCAAAGCGTGCAGGGCGAGATGGGTGCGACCGAATACCGCGAACTGCATGACCGCACCATGGCGCATCTGAACGCGAAACTGACGGGCATGGAAGGCCTCGCCCTGTTCACCGCGCCACCGGTCACCCGCAAAAACGGCCTGTCATAATTTCCCGAAATATATGTTGCGATGCAGCATAAAAGGTAATAATATTACCCGTGATTAAATGACGGGTATTACCCGTGATTAAAAACGGGTGAGGGTGATGATTTTCGGTGCGTGGATAGACTGGGTGGCTTTCGGCTGGTTTTTGACCTGCTGGGTGGGATATACGATCTACGCCAAGAAACGCGCGCATGACACCGAATGCCTCTCGGCGCTGCTGTATTCATACCGCGTCGACTGGATGCGCAAGCTGCTTTACCGTGACAACCGCATTTCCGACCTCGCGCTGCTCAACAACCTTGTGCAGATGGTCAACTTCCTTGCGACCACCAACATCTTTATCCTCGCGGGCGCGGTGACGGTTCTGTATTCGTCGCAGAACGTGATGGAGCTGTTGTCCAACCACGCCTTCGTCGCCAAAACGACGGTCGAGCAGGTGCAGTTCAAGCTGTTGACGCTCGTCATCATTTTCGTCTATGCCTTCTTCCGCTTCACCTGGGCGATGCGGCAACACACTTTCGTTTCTATCCTGATCGGCGCCGCACCGCAGGTAACCGCGGGCACACCGCTGACGCCGGACGAGGAAGACTTCGCCGTGCAGCTGGCGAAAATTTCGGACCGCGCGGGCCATGAATTCAATTACGGCCTGCGGTCATATTACTTCGCGCTCGCGCTGCTGCCGTGGTTCATCAGCCCGTTGCTGCTGATCCCCACCTGCACGCTGGTCGTGGTGGTGCTGTATTTGCGCGAATTCCGTTCCCGCACCCTGAAATTCCTGGTGCGCAGCCGCGAGGATTACGTGCGGATTTACGCGAAGGGCGTTTAATCCTTCAACGCCGCCTGTGCCGCCGCCAGACGTGCGATCGGCACGCGGTAGGGGGAGCAGGAAACGTAATCAAGGCCCGCGCTTTCAAAGAACCTGATCGATGCCGGATCGCCGCCGTGTTCGCCGCAGATGCCGAGCTTCAGGTCTTTTCGTGTCTTGCGGCCGCGTTCGCACGCGGTTTTCACCAACTCGCCCACGCCATCCACATCGATCGATGCAAACGGGTCGGAGGTCAGAATGCCTTGCGTCTGGTAGGCGGGCAGGAACGACCCCGCATCATCGCGACTGATGCCGAAGGTCGTCTGCGTCAGGTCGTTGGTGCCGAAGCTGAAGAATTCAGCCGATTCAGCAATCGCACCCGCCGCCAGCGCCGCGCGCGGCAATTCGATCATCGTGCCGGTCAGGTAACCCTTGAAGCCCACCGCTGCCGCGACCTTGTCGATCATGGATTTCAGGATATCCATTTCCGTCTTGGTCGCGATCAGCGGCACCATGACTTCGGGGATAACGGTGTCGCCGGTTTCGTTCTTGACGGCCAAGGCCGCTTCGAAAATCGCCTTCACCTGCATTTCATAGATTTCAGGGTAGACGATGCCAAGGCGCGAACCGCGCAGACCCAGCATCGGGTTCGATTCATGCAGGCGTGAAATACGCTGGCGCACCTTGTCGCCGGAAATATTCAGCGATTTGGCAAGGCCGTCAATTTCCGTGTCTTCATGCGGCAGGAATTCATGCAGCGGCGGGTCGAGCAGGCGGATGGTGACGGGCAGGCCCTTCATGATCTTGAAGATCTTCACGAAGTCCTGTTTCTGGTGCGGCTCGATTTTCGCCAGCGCGGCGCGGCGGTCTTCCGACGTTTCCGCCAAAATCATCTGGCGCACGAACAGGATGCGTTCGGGGTCAAAGAACATATGTTCGGTGCGGCACAAGCCAATGCCTTCCGCGCCGAATTTGCGCGCCGTTTCAGCATCAAGCGCCGTTTCGGCATTCGCGCGGATTTTCATGCGGCGCGCATCATCCGCCCAGACCATCAGTTTTTCGAAATCGCCGGTGAGGGTAGGTTGCAGCATTTTCACCGCGCCCAGCAGCACTTCGCCGGTGGAACCATCCAGCGTGATCTTGTCGCCTTCGCTTAACACCTTGCCCTTGATGGTCATGGTTTTCGATTTCATGTCGATCACCACTTCGCCCGCGCCGGAAACGCAAGGCTTGCCCATGCCGCGTGCAACGACCGCCGCGTGGCTGGTCATGCCGCCGCGTGATGTCAAAATACCTTCGGCGGCATGCATGCCGTGAATGTCTTCGGGGCTGGTTTCGGTGCGGCATAGGATAACCTTCACGCCGTCCTTCGCCAGTTTTTCGGCATCGTCTGAATCAAAGCATACCGCGCCGACCGCAGCGCCCGGTGATGCGGGCAACCCGCGTGTCAGCACGTTCTTCGCCGCATTCGCATCGATGGTGGGGTGCAGCAGCTGGTCGAGCGATTGCGGATTGATGCGCTTGATCGCCTCATTCTTGGTGATCAGGTTTTCATTCACCATATCGACCGCGATTTTCAATGCCGCTGCCGCCGTGCGCTTGCCGCCGCGGGTTTGCAGCATGTACAGTTTTTTGTTCTGGATGGTGAATTCGATGTCCTGCATATCCTTGTAATGTTTTTCCAGCTGCAGGCGGATGGCGTCCAGCTGTTCATACACTTCGGGCATCGTCTTCTTCATGTCGTCAAGTTCCAGCGGCGTGCGGATGCCGGCCACGACGTCTTCGCCCTGCGCGTTCAGCAGGTATTCGCCATAGAACTTGTTTTCACCTGTCGAGGGGTTGCGCGTGAATGCAACGCCCGTGCCGCAATCATCGCCCATATTGCCGAACACCACGGCCTGCACGCAGACCGCCGTGCCCCATTCTTCGGGGATCGAATTGATTTTGCGGTAAGTGACGGCGCGCGGGGTCATCCACGATTTGAACACAGCGCCAATCGCGCCCCACAGCTGCTCGCGCGGATCTTGCGGGAATGGCTTGCCGGTTTGTTTTTGCACCAGCGTTTTGTACTGCTCCACGATATCGGACAATCCGCCTGCGTCGATATCGGTATCCTGCTTGTGCCCGTTGCGGCGTTTGTATGTATCGAGGATATCCTCGAACAGGTCATGATCGACGCCAAGGACGACATCGGAATACATCTGGATGAGGCGGCGATAGCAATCCTGCGCAAAGCGTTCATTGTTGCTGGATGCAGCAAGCCCTTTCACCGTCACATCGTTCAGGCCAAGGTTCAGGATGGTGTCCATCATGCCGGGCATGGAAACGCGTGCGCCGGAACGTACCGACAGCAGCAGCGGTTTTTTCACATCGCCGAAAACCGCGCCGATTTCTTTTTCAAGCTGCGCCAGCCCGCCATTCACCTGCGCGTCAAGGTCGCCGGGGTATGCTTGCTTGTTCTGGTAGAAGTATGTGCAGACTTCGGTCGACATCGTAAAGCCGGGCGGGACGGGGAGGCCGATCTTGCTCATCTCCGCCAAATTCGCGCCCTTGCCGCCGAGCAGGTTTTTCTGTGATGAATCTCCCTCGCAGAGCGTTTTGCCAAAGCTGTAAACCCATTTGCCGGAAGCCTGCGGGCTGGTCTTGAGCGCTGCTGCGTTGGATGACATCAAATATTACCCCTCTAGTTTGGAAAAGTCTGCGACCTCGTTCATCGTGCTGGCAATGCTGGCAAGCATGGACAGGCGGTTCGCGCGCAGGTTTGCGTCCGGCGCGTTCACCAGAATTTTGTCAAAGAACTGGTCGACCGCGCTGCGGATGCCCGACATGCCCGACATGACGGATTTGTAATCTTCTTTTTCAAGGTCGGCCTTGATCTTGCCGCCGGATGCGCCCAATGCCGCGAACAGGTTTTTCTCCTGCTCCTCGGCCAGCAGCGCTTCCTTCACATCCTTGCCGGAATAGGATTTGCCGTCCTTCTTTTCCTCGATGCGCAGGATGTTGGTGGCGCGTTTGTAACCGGCCAGCAGGTTCGTGCCGTCTTCGGTTTTCACGAAATCCTGCACGGCATTGACGCGTGCAACCACGCGCGTGAAGTCGTCATCGGATTTCGCCGCGAACACCGCGTCGATCAGGTCATGGCGTACGCCCTGATCCTTCAGCGCAACCTTCAGGCGTTCGGTGAAGAACTGCGTCAGGTCTTTCGTCACATCGGCCTCCTGGCGCAGGCCCTTAATCTTGCCGCCGTAAAGCTGGTACGATTTCTGGAACAGCCTCGTCATCGAAACGCGCAGTTTGTTTTCAAGGATGATGCGGATTACGCCGAGTGCGGCACGTCGCAGCGCGAAGGGGTCTTTGGAACCCGTGGGCTTTTCATCAATCGCGAAGAAACCGACAAGAGCATCGAGTTTATCGGCCAGCGCAACCGCAATCGAAACGGGGGCGGTGGGGCAGGTGTCGTTTGCGCCGACGGGTTTGTAATGCTCCGCAATCGCCTGCGCGACTTCGGGCTTTTCCTTGTCATGCAGCGCGTAGTAACGACCCATCGTGCCCTGCACTTCGGGGAACTGGTACACAACGCCGGAGGTCAAATCGGCCTTGCACAGTTCCGCCGCGCGCGCGGCAGCCTTGCCGTCATAGCCCAGCAGTTCCGCGATTTCCTGCGCCAGTGAATGCAGGCGCGAGACGCGGTCGCGCACGGTGCCGAGTTTCTGGTGGAACGTAATCTGCTCAAGCGCGGGCAGGCGCGATTCCAGTTTCTGGCGGCGGTCCTGATCCCAGAAGAATTTGGCATCGGACAAACGCGCGCGCAGGACTTTTTCGTTCCCTGCCACAACCTGTTTGCCGCCGTCTTCGGTGATCATGTTGGCGACGACGATGAATTTATTCGACAGCTTGCCTGCATCATCCAGCAGCGCGATGTATTTCTGGTTGCCGCGCATGGTGGAGATAAGAACCTCCTGAGGCACATCCAGATATTCTTTTTCGAAAGTCCCGACCAGCGGCACCGGCCATTCGACCAGGCCGACGATTTCCTCGAACAGCGCTTCGTCCTCGCGGATTTTCAGACCTTCTTTGTTGGCCAGTTCCTGCGACTGTTTCGAGATGATCGCCTTGCGGTCTTCACGCGCCAGCAGCACATGCGCGGCTTTCAGCTTCTCGCGGTAATCGGCGAAGTTCGACACTTCGATCTTGCCGGAGGAGAGGAAGCGGTGGCCTTGCGTCGTCTTGCCGGAGGTGACGGATTTCTCGCCGCCGCCGAGCGCGAAATCAACCGCGACGGATTTCCCGTCGAACAGCGCGATAATGCTGTGCAGCGGGCGCACCCATTGGCGCGTGCTGGATTTCCAGCGCATCGATTTCGGCCAGACAATTTTGTTCATGGCTTCTTCGATGATGGCGGTCAGCACCTTGTCGGTCGGCTGGCCCTTCACGGCTTCGCGGTAGAACCAGAACGTGCCCTTCGGCGTTTCTTCCTGCACGCATTTATCAAAATTCGTCTGCCCGACCGATTTCAGGAACCCGTCAAGCGCTTGCTGCGGCGATGTGATGCTCGGGCCTTTTTTGTCGATAGGGGCGGGGTTGTTTTCAAGCGGCAAGCCGTCCACCACGATCGTCACGCGGCGCGGCGTCGAATGTGCCTCCGCCTTCGTAAACGTCAGGCCCTTCTCGGTCAGGCCCTTGGTGATCAGGTCTTTCATGTCATCCGCGGCCTTCACCTGCATACGCGCAGGGATTTCTTCGGAGAAAAGTTCGAGGAGAAATTCGGCCATGTTATGCAGCCTCCTTCTTGGCTTGCTCGTCGCCGTAAACGCCGAGCCATGCTTCGCAGCAGCCCTTCGCCAATTCGCGGACGCGGCCGATATAGGCCTGACGCTCCACGACCGAAATCACGCCGCGCGCATCCATCAGGTTGAACAGGTGGCTCGCCTTCAGGCACTGGTCATAGGCGGGAAGCGCCAGGCCTTTGCGGCCGTTGTTCGACGGATGCGTCGATTGTACGTTCAGCAGCGATTTGCATTCCGCTTCCGCGTCCTTGAAATGCTGCATCAGTTTATCGGTGTTCGCGAATTCAAAGTTATGCGCCGAATATTCCTGTTCCGCGCGCAGGAACACGTCGCCGTATTTCACGCCGCGGCCGTTGAAGTCGAGGTCATAGACGTTGTTCACGTTCTGGATATACATCGCAAGGCGTTCAAGGCCGTAGGTGATTTCCGCAGAAACAGGATTGCATTCAATCCCGCCGACCTGCTGGAAGTAAGTGAACTGCGTCACCTCCATCCCGTCGCACCAGACTTCCCAGCCCAATCCCCACGCGCCCAGCGTCGGGCTTTCCCAGTCGTCCTCGACAAAGCGGATGTCGTGGTATTTTGAATCGATGCCGATTTTCTTGAGGCTCTCGAGGTACAGCTCGAGGATGTTCTCCGGCGACGGCTTCATGATGACCTGATACTGGTAGTAATGCTGCAGCCGGTTCGGGTTTTCGCCATAGCGGCCATCGGTCGGGCGGCGCGAGGGCTGGACGTATGCGGCGTTCCAGGGCTCGGTGCCGAGCGCGCGCAGGGTGGTGGCGGGGTGAAAGGTACCGGCGCCCACTTCCATGTCATAAGGCTGGAGGATAAGGCAACCCTGATCCGACCAGAACTGGTGCAGCGTCAGGATGAGATTCTGAAAACTAAGAGGCTTGCCGTTTGACATCGTATTTCCCGCTAAAATTGACGCGCAAGCCTAGCATGTGGATTGCCTGTTTTCAAAGGGGTGCTGATGTTGTACCACTATTAAAATCTTTCAAAATAAGGGACGTTTTCGCATGAAAAGACTGAGCGAGAAATTCAACGCCATTGCCGTGAAAAAGGGCGAATTGTTCATGCTCGACCTCGACGGAAACCCCTCCACCGGATACATGTGGGATGTGAAAGTGACGGCGGGCGATGCGACGCTCATGAGCCGCGAAACCATCCCGACCAATCCCGGTAAAATGGTCATCGGCGGTGGCAATGTCGAGCGCACCATTTTCCGCGCGGAAACCGACGGCGAAATCGAGATCGACGCCAAGTGGCGCCGCCCGTGGGAGACGTCCACAGCGCCCGCGAAACACGCCGTTTTCAACATCAGCGTAAAGTAATATTCCTGAATTAATCGGGTTAAAATACAGCGGGTTAGGGGGCTTATCGGCCCCTTAACCCGCTTTTAAGCTTTTTCCCATAGAATTCATGATATAATTTTAGTCAGGACATAAAATGATTTCAGAGAGCGTGATTATTTTTGGTGCGACAGGCAACGTGGTCATGGTGATCAATGGCCCCTTGCCGAAAAACGTGCCCATCATGTTCAAGGTCGGCGCGAGCAAGATCGACCTGCTGACCGATCAGGATGTGTTGTTTTCGGAGCGCGGCCTGAGCCCCTATATCTGCCAGAAGCTGCGCGACAAAAACGAAATCGGGTTGTTAGAGGTGACTGACCAGAACAACCCGCCGAAGCATTTGACGAATATCGCCTATCAATTTTCCGCCACGTAAAAAAGGTTTTTAAAATGAGCACCCTTTCAATGACCCCCGGAGATTCCGCAACCACGACCGTCGGCCCCAGCGCCTCGGTCATCGGCAAACCGAACAGCGGATTGATGTCCATCGTGCGCGACACCATCCTGACCGGCGTCATGCTGAACGCGATGGAAGGCAAGGGCCAGCCCATGATGCGCCCGAACGATTCAATGATGCAGACGCTGGGCGGCGGCGCGGAAGTCTATTCCAAAAACCCGGCTTCGAATTTGACCAAGGCCGTGACCGGCGTGCTGCTGCTGGGCATCGTCGGCAAGCTGCTGGATTCCAACACCGCACCGCCCCCGACGCAGGAACAGATGCGCGCCGAATATACGACCAAGGAAGACCAGCGTCTGGCGGGGATTTACAAGGAAGACGCGGACAAGAAACTGCATTTCGCCGAGGAAGAACGCCGCAAGGCCTTCTTCGCCAACAAACCCGGCTAGGCTTTCGATTTGATATGCGCCTTGAGCAGCGCGACGTTGCGCAGGTTTGCCTTCCACCCCACATCGAAAATATCGCCCGCCAGCGGCACAAGGCCGATTGCCCAGTCGATCGCCGCATTGCGGTACATCTCGGCGATGATGCGCTTGGGCACTTTGTATTTGCGCGCATAGGACGTCAGGTACAGCGTCACCAGCAGCGTGCCGGTATCCCCGACCACCGGAACCAGCCCCAGAATTGAATCCAGCCCCACACGCACAGGCGTTCCTGGGATGCGGAACTGGCTGTCCATCAATTTTGCGATGTTATCAAGATGCCGGATGTCTTTGTCCAAAGCCGCCTGCCTGTTTGCATGGTTGTTTTAGCCCTAACGGCGGAGCGGGGCGCATGGTTCACGCTTTTGCGAAAATCAGGCCGCCTCGATCACGGGGCCGGTCTCGCCCTTCGCATGATTGCGGAGGATCAGCGCGTGCAACTGGTGCGGGTTAAAGGGCTTGGCGATGTAATCGTTCATGCCCGTCGCAATGCAGCGTTCGCGGTCGCCCGCCAGCGCATGGGCGGTCATGGCGATGATGGAAAGCGGGGGCAGCCGCTGCGCCTTTTCCATCGCGCGCAGGCGGCGCGTCGTTTCGTACCCGTCCATCACCGGCATCTGCATGTCGAGCAGCATCAGGGAGAATTGAGCCTTGGACAGCGTATCAAGCGCTTCCTGACCGTTGCGCGCGACCACATATTTATACCCGAAATTCTCCAGCATCGTCGTGGCGACAAGGATGTTGGGTTCGTAATCCTCCACCAGCAAAATGGGCAGGCGCGCGGCGTTCAGCGTCTTGTCGAGGTAGATCGTGTTGTCAATCGCGGCGGCCATGATGCTCTCGCCCGTCGCGATGGGCAGGCTCAGATTCAGGGTAAAGGTGGAACCGGTGCCGACGACGCTCGTCACGCTGATGCTGCCGCCCATATGCTCCGCCAGCGATTTGGAAATGGCAAGGCCCAGACCCGTGCCGCCATAACGCCGCGTGATCGACGCATCGGCCTGCACGAATTTGCCGAAGATGGCGCCCAGCTTGTCCTGCGCGATGCCGATGCCGGTATCCGTCACCGAAATCACCAGCTGCCGCTTGCCGTTTTCTTTCCCGCCATTGGCGAGAAAAACAGAAACGCTGCCCTGATCGGTGAATTTGACCGCGTTGCCCACAAGGTTCAGCACGATCTGGCGGATGCGCCCGCTGTCGCCCATAAATGTCTTTTCAAGACCTGCGTCGTAGCCCACGTTCAGCCCGATTTTCTTTTCATGCGCGCGCACCGACATCACGCTGATCACGCCTTCCAGCAGCGCGGTCAGGTTAAAGGATGCGTATTCCAGCTCGATCACCTCTGCTTCGATCTTGTCGATATCCAGCAGGTCGTTGATCAGCACCATCAGCCCTTCCGAACTGCTCTGCAGCACGCCGACATATTTTTTCTGGCGTTCGTCCAGCTTGGTCATCAGCAAAATGTTGGTCAGGCCGATGATGGCGTTCATGGGCGTGCGGATTTCATGGCTCATATTGGCAAGGAAGTCTGATTTCGCCTTGTTGGCCTTTTCGGCGACCAGCGTCGCCACCTCTGCCGAGGCCCAGCCTTTTTCCGCGAATTCCGTCGCATCCTCTGCCGTCGTACGACCAAGGTCGGAGACCGCCTGTTTCGCGTCCGTTTCGTATTTCAGTTCCTGCGCGATCTCGACATAGGATTGCACCAGACGCTCGGCGATATCGACATTCGCTTTCGCAAGGTCCTTCGCGATATCGACATTCGACTCAGCCAGTTCATCGGCAATCAGCGCATTCGATAGCGCCAGGTCGCGCGCGACCCGCACCAGCCCGCCCGCGGTCGCAAGGGCCGTCTTTCGCGCATCTGCCTGAACGTAGATAAAGCCGCCGATCAGAAGGATCGTTACAATCGCCATCAGCCATTCGCGGTTCCCGTAGACATCCCATGCCGGCCTGCTGGCCAGTCCCAGCTGCGCAACGCTGACGGCGAAGATCAGGTAGAGCCCGTAATCGAGGAAAAACGCCTTGCAGGATTTCATGAAAACCGATCTGCCATCATAATTCATGGCTATGCCATAACCATGTCTTGCGCGCCTACTGTATCCCCTGCAGCCCTATATAGATATGTTTATATATAGCCCAGCATTAACAGATGCTTGACAGGGTATTCAACCTCCGAAGAAGACCTATATCATGAACAACAACAGGTAAAGCGTGGATTTTATGGAACTGTTTATGCTTGCTGCGTGTTATCTCAGGTCGGCTATACTCAGCCGCAGGCGTACAAAAAAACGAGCGATCATGTCAATCAACCTACAAGTGCCACAGGGCGAAGCGGAAGCCTATATCACCGCGATTATCACCTCGTCCGACGACGCCATCATCAGTAAAGACCTGAACGGCAACATCACCTCGTGGAACCCGTCGGCGGAGCGCATCTTCGGCTTCACCGCAGAGGAAGCCGTCGGCAAGCATATCAGCATCATCATTCCCCCCGAGAAACTTAGCGAAGAAGATTACATTCTGGGCGAGGTGCGCGCAGGTCGCCGCGTCGTGCATTTCGAAACCGCCCGCCGCCATAAATCCGGCAAGATGATCGATATCTCGGTCACCGTATCGCCCATCAGGAACAAGGAAGGCAAGCTGATCGGCGCGTCGAAAATCGCGCGCGACATCACCGATGTCCGTCAGGCCGAACGCGCCTCCGCCTATCTGGGCGCGATCATTGAATCGTCCGACGATGCGATCATCAGCAAAGACCTGAACGGTTTCATTACCTCGTGGAATAAATCGGCCGAGCGTATTTTCGGCTATACCGAGGCCGAAGTCGTCGGCCGCCATATCACCATCCTGATTCCGGCGGAGCGTTTGCCGGAGGAAGACAAGATCCTCACCACGCTCAGAACCGGCAACCGCGTCGACCATTTCGAAACATGGCGCCGGCATAAAGACGGGCATCTGGTGCCCGTGTCGCTGACCGTTTCCCCCATCCGCAACGGCGCGGGCACGATCGTCGGCGCGTCCAAGGTGTCGCGCGATATTTCCGACCGCATCGCCGCCGAAAACGCCTTGCGTGACTCCAGCCGGAAAAAAGACGAATTTCTGGCGAATATGAGCCATGAACTGCGCACGCCCATGAACGCCGTGATCGGCCTGTCCAGCCTGCTGAAAGTGATGGACGGCCTGCCGGACAAGGCGCGCAAATACGTCGAAACTTTGGCGACTAGTGCCGATGCCCTGATGGCGCTCATCAACGACTTGCTGGATTTCGCCAAGATCGAGGCGGAGTCATTCGAAATCGAAAAGGTCGAATTCAACCTCGCAAGACAGGTGGAAGGCGTCATCAGCATCACGAACGTCAAGGCGCAGGAAAAAAACCTGCAGCTTTATCTCAGCTATTCGCCCGACCTCGCGCGCAATTTCATCGGCGACCCGCTGCGTCTGGGTCAGGTGCTGAACAACCTTGTCTCCAACGCCATTAAATTCACCGATCGCGGCTCCATCGAAATCGACATCAAGGGCCAGCTGGACGCCGAAAACAACCAGACATGGGTGACTTTCAAGGTTTCCGATACCGGCATCGGCATACCGGCATCCAAGATCGACACAATCTTCCAGAAATTCACGCAGGCGGATGCCAGCATCACGCGCCGCTTCGGCGGCACCGGCCTCGGCCTTGCCATCTGCCGCGCCTGCGTCGATAAAATGGGAGGCACGATCGAGGTCGTGAGCGAGGTCGGTATCGGTTCTACCTTCACCGTGCGCCTGCCTTTCGAAAATTCGGCAACCATCGCGGGAACGGACAATTTTACCGCTTCCAGCCGTGCGCCCGCCGCCCCACGCAGCAAGGATGTTCTGCTGGTGGAGGATTACGAACCCAACGTGCTAGTGGCAACCGAAATGCTGGAGGGGCTTGGCTATAGCTTCGACGTCGCCCGCAACGGTTTCGACGCCGTGCGCAAATTCTCGGCCGGTTCGTACAAGGCGATCCTGATGGATGTGCAGATGCATGAAATGGACGGGCTGGAGGCGACACGCCGCATCCGCCGCGTGGAAAGCGAGCGCGAGATACCGCGCACCGCCATCATCGCCATGACCGCGCATGTGCGGGATCAGGACAAGGATAAATGCCTCGAGGCCGGCATGGACGATTTCATCCCGAAACCCTTCCTGCCGAAACAACTGGCCGAAACCGTCAGACGTTATATTGCCGATGACAGCAAGGGCGTGAAGCTGGAAATCGTATCGGGCGGGAAAAAAGAATAACGCCGCAGTTTGTGCGGCGCTATTCCTAAACGTATGTATCAGCATTTACTCCGGCAGAATATCCGCCTTTTCGCGGCGCGTGAGGGACCGCCACCATTTGCGAAGCAGTTCTTTCTGCGCGATCAGCGCGTTATATTTGCGCAGGAATTTCGGATTGGCCAAAATCGCGCGCCAGACGCGGCCCGATTCCGTTTTTGAAATTTCCCCGTCAGCGAATGATTGCAGGTAGTGATCATTCAAAAGCGGCTGCGGTGTATTTTTCAGGTTTTCATCCGGCATGTCATACCCCTGTTTAATCAGTTGTTAACAAGCCAACGGCGCGGCGGGGCTGCCGTTCCGTATCCGATTGCATCCGTTTTATGACGGGAATGCGTCGCTACCGCGCGGCAAGCGTGCGGAAATTCAGAAGTAATTTTTTGGCTTCCGACCCGCCAGTGCCAAATCCGCGATGGTCGTGCTTCTGATCAAGGAATGTCGTGAAGGCAGGCACCAGCGGCAAATCGCGGTTGGTGACGTCGTGAAATCCCATGCTCCACGCCGGAAATTCCCGCGCCGCGATTTTATCATCCAGCAGTGTGATTACCAGATGGTTGCGCGTATCCTGTTTGATATTGGCAAACAGCCGGTCGATGGCATCCTCCGGCCCCTCTATCACCTGCATGAAACTCCCCGCCTTGTACAGCAGCATGCCCGTCACGCCATGCTTGACGTTATTCTCGCGGCTCTGCTCCAGCAACGCCATGAGTTCGGGTGGCGTTAACAGGCGTGTTGCGGAACTGACATAGGTGATGCTTTTCATGTTTGTTTCCTTTATCCAAAATCCAACGCTTCCGCCGCGCTCAAAACCCGCTGCGCAGCTTCCGTATATTTTCCGTCTGCCTCGTGTATCACCATTCCGGTTTTCAGCGCCATCGGCGTAAACCTTTCCTTGCGGGCGGTGATGATGACGCGTTTGGCGTCGTCGCCGGCGCGGGAGAAGAGGGGGTAGATGACAAGGCTGCCGAACCAGCGGCGGCGCTCCAGCGTCGCCACAATCTCGCTCATGCGGTCGGCGCGGTGGATCATGACCAGCGTACCGGCCTGTTTCAATTTGCGGTGCGCGTATTTCACCCAGTCCTCCAGCGTCGCGCCGGAGGCTTCTTCCCCATGCGACAGCGCCTTGTTCCGCGTGGGGGAGGGCGTATGCGTGCCGCCCTCCTGATAGGGCGGGTTCATTAACACGACCTGAAAATCGTTATCCGCGACAATTTTTTCGTGCTTGATATCGCCCTGCACGAAACGCGCGTTTTCGGATTGGCCGTTCAGCGCGGCGTTTTGCATGGCAAGATCGATCAGCTCGCCCTGAATATCGATGCCCGTCAGGTGGATATTTTTCGCGCGCGCCAGCACGCACAATCCGGCGGAACCAACGCCGCAGCCCACATCAAGGATATTCATGCGCTCTTTCACGGGCGCGGATGCTGCGAGGAAAATTGTGTCGATTGACGCGTGGAAACCCAGTTTCGGCTGCAGCAGTTTCACGCGACCGTTCAGCACCGTGGTTTCGATGACTTCATTGTCGATCATGCGTTGCCCTCGAGCGGCTTGATGAGGCCTTCATCGGCCAGCACGTCGCAGGCGTCATCGGCGAGGCTGTCTCGGGCGGCGAATACATAGGTGACGGGGCCGCGGCCCACGCCCGGTATCATGCCGTCGTCGCCGTCCTGGAATTCATCAAATTCGTACATGATTTCGGCGCGGTCGAGTGCGGCTTTGGCGCGGTCGGCGAGGGCTTTGTCCTGCGTGGCGAAAATCTCGAAAAATTCCTCCTCTGGCTCGAACAATCCGGCATCGGTCAGCAGGTGGATGGCGTCGTCGTATTCGTTCTCCAATACCATAAACCGGCATTCCGGCACGTTATCGAGCAGCCCGCCCATCGACCCAACCTCTTCGCCGAAAACGAAATACTTGATTTTCGCGCCCTCCAGCAGCGTTTTGACGTAGGCGGTCTCGGCGGGTTCGCTGGTTCTGAAAATTTCTTGCATAAAAGGTGTTTTTGTTCCGGCTTTTTGCTATATCAGGGATGCATAAGTATAAGTCGATACCGGAACAATATACAGGCGATAATGACGCTGTCAAAACCTGCCACTCCCGCATCCGCCGCCGCCAATCCGCTCGACCGGCTGGCCGCCGCGCTGAAGCCCGACCTGAACGCGGTGAACGCGCTCATTATCGAGCGTATGCAATCGGATATTCCGCTGATCCCGCAGCTCGCCAGCCACCTGATCGGCGCGGGCGGCAAACGCATCCGTCCGCTGCTGACGCTCGCCTCCGCGGCGCTGTTCGGCTATTCCGGCACGCGGCAGCATAAACTTTCGGCCTGCGTCGAATTCATCCATACCGCGACGCTGCTGCACGACGATGTCGTGGATGAAAGCGACCAGCGGCGCGGCAAGGCTTCCGCCAACGCGATTTTCGGCAACGAAGCCGCCGTCCTCGTCGGCGATTTCCTGTTCAGCCGCTCGTTCCAGTTGATGGTTGAAGACGGATCATTGGATGTTTTACGCATCCTCTCGAACGCTTCCGCCGTGATTGCGGAAGGCGAGGTTTTGCAGCTCACCACCGCAAACAACCTCGAAACCACGATGGAACAATATCTGAAAGTCATCGCGTCCAAAACCGCCGAACTTTTCGCCGCCGCCTGCGAAACCGGCGCGGTAGTCGCAAACCGCGCGGCCGGCGAATGCATGACGATGCGCGAATACGGGATGTGTTTGGGCATCGCGTTCCAGATTTCCGATGATATTCTGGACTACACGGCCTCCGCCGAAACGCTGGGCAAGAATTTGGGCGATGATTTCCGCGAAGGAAAAATGACGCTTCCCGTTCTTTTTGCTTTGAAAAACGCGACGCAAGCGGAGCGCGAATTCTGGCAGCGGACGATGGGCGACGTGAACCAGAACGACGGTGATTTCGAGGAAGCGGTCAGGATATTCCACCGCCACAACGCGATCGGGCAGTCGCTGGCGATGGCGCGCGAATATGTGGCGCGGGGCCGGCAACTGCTGAACGACCTGCCGAAAAACGAGATTTCCCAAGACCTTGCCGACCTGATCACCTTTGCGGTCGAGCGCGAATACTAAACTTTCCGATTGCGCTGCCTTCGGAAATATGCGAAACAATCCCGTTCCCCTAATCGGAGTGTAGCTCAGCCTGGTAGAGTGCTAGCTTCGGGAGCTAGAGGCCCAGGGTTCGAATCCCTGCACTCCGACCACTTTTTCCCCGCGTTTTCCACGCGTTCCGGCACATAGCCGAATTTTTTTATCCTTTTGAATTCAATGTGTTAGCATAAGTGACGTTTTCAACGTCGCCAAAAAACATCAAGCGAATTCAACCACTTGCAACCCACCTCACGCCGCGGAAAAGCAAAAAATGTCCGACCTCAACGACCCACGAGTATACTTCGCCGCCGAACGCACCGCGCTGGCGTGGAACCGCACCGCGCTCACGCTGATGGCCTTCGGATTTGCGGTCGAACGCTTCGGCCTTTACATGCAGATGATGATGGAGAAAAACGAAGAGCCTGCGCGCGGCGGCCCGTTCTGGTTCGGCGTGATCTTCATCGCGATGGGCTGCATCTTTTCCGCCGCCGCCGCGAAACAATATCGCGGCATCCTGACGACGCTGCGTCCGGTCGAAATCCCCGCGCAGGCGAACCCGCATCTGGCGCTCGCGCTGAACCTGATGATCGCGGCGCTGTCGGCGGCACTGATCGTTTATTTGTTCTGCACCAACAAGCTTTGACATGCTGATCCGTCCCGCGCTGCCGCAGGAAACGCAAATCATGCAGGCAATCGAACTCGATACGGCGAAAAGCTATGCCGCGCTGCCGGGTTACGGTTTCAGCGTCGTGCTGCCCGCGCGCAGCGACGAAGAACACGATTTCGCCCGCGACCACGGCGCGCGGTTTGTCGTGGATGTCGACGGCGCGGTTGGCGGTTTTATCATGGTGATCCCGCTCGGCCACGCGTCGCATATTTTTGAGGCTGCGGTGCTGGCGGAATATCAGGGCAGGGGCATCGGCAAGCAGCTGGTGACGGTCGCGGAAACTTACGCGCGCGAACAGGGCTACAAGGAAATGACCCTCACGACCTATCGCGATGTGCCGTGGAACGCGCCGTTTTATGCGCGGCTGGGCTATGAAGCGTTTGTGCCGGACGGCGACAGGCCGCAGATGCGGGGCCTGATCGCGGATGAAGTAGAGCAGGGGTTTGCGGTGGCGCCGCGCGTGGCGATGCGGAAGGTTTTAATTTAATTCCTGTCATGCCCGCCTTGCGCGGGCATCCAGAAGCGCGTCCGCGCGTCACATAAGTCAGAGTCACAAGACGGCTGGTCAGCCTACTGGATCCCCGCGCAAGGCGGGGATGACGCGAAGGTCAAACCCCAATCCTCAAATAAGAAACATCATCATACCAATCCGCCAGCGTGCCATCCAGCTGCACAAACCCGCCCTTATGCCCCATAAAACCCAAGTCGTTTTTTCCGGTCAGGAAAGGGTCGGTTGCGCGCAAATCCGCGATGACGGCTTTGCCTTCATCGGCGGTCGGCACAGCTTCGGGCAAGCCATCGCTGCACAGCACGATTTCGGCGACATCGGGGGGCAGGGTATAGGCGTGGAGGTGATGCAGCGGCACGGCGGAGCCGCAGACCACGCCAAAGCCGAGGCGCTCCGCCGGATCGGGATGGTTGGCGAACAGCATCTGTTTCGACAGCGCATCGCGCACGCCCGACCAAACGGTTTGCGCCAGTTCGGCGCGGTCGGCTTGGCTGTGCGGCATGCCGCGCGACATGATTTCCTGTTTGATTAAAATCTGGCGGTAATTGAGCGTGACCTCGTCATAGAGTTTATTCTGCGGGCAGCTTTTCCATTCACCGCTTTTCAGTTTGTAACCGAAATGCGAATCGCCGATAACCCAGACCTCATGAGGTTTACGTCGCGGCAGCACCAGCGCGCCGCTCGCCAAACGCTCGATGGGCGCAAGGCCGAATGCATAGCGCGCGGTGGCGTTCATCTCCGCCGCCAGTTTCGAATAGTCGGCAATCGTGGCGTTCGCGGGTAATGCTTTCAACGCCTCGCCCGCCAGATACGACCCCCATTGCCCCATCGTGCGGCCCTCATGCAACCAATCCGTCCGCACCCCGCCGACACCGTCAAAGATGCCAAAATAATCCGGCGTCTCGACAATCAGGTCTTCCGTCTTGTCGCCTTTGGCGGAAGCGAGGAATTTTTCGATGATTTCCATCTGGTCTCCCTAACATTGCAGGCGGGTCAGAAATTTTCAAACCAGTGACGAAATGACTGGAAATAATTGAAAATCAGAAAAAGCAGCAGCGGGACGCTGATCATGCAAAGAACGACGGCGGATAATTCGCGCGCAGGGCGCAGTTGCGCTTCTGCTGAACGGTTGTCGGGCGTTACGATGGCAGTAATTGGCGGTGAGCCATTGTCGGGAACGAACACACGGCAGGACTGCACAAGCATGACGACGCAAAGTACGCCAAACATCATCCAGAATTGGGGGGTAATAGCCGTGTGTATTGTCATCGCAAGGCATGTCAGCCCGCCACCAATTGCCAAAAATGCCGCGTCGATGCCGTCAAAAATAGGGGCATCGGCCCTGCGGACTATCGTGGGTTTCGACGAAAATACGAGCAGATCGGCTTTGCTTCCAAGGTTGTAAAGCTCCGGCTGCTTTTCCAGTACCGCATGATCAAGAATGCCGGCATAGGTTTCTCCATCGATCATAAAATGATAAATGGGCCAATAGCTGGTAATCGGCCCCGACCTTGTGCTCATTGCTGTTTTCGAGACATCGACAATGGTACCTTGAACATGTCGTCCCTGCTTGCGCCAACGCAGTCCTGCAAGCGGTTTACCGCCGCTGATCAGGAAACAGAAGGAAGCGAACAGTAAAAGGACGCATTGCTCCAGAGGGTCAGGGGTATTTTGAAGAACTTTTACGGGGGTGCGCGGGGGCGGTACATCAGCGCACGAAACCTGCATGCAATCCTTTACGGTACCTTCCAGCTTCTGGGCATAGGAACTGCAAGGGACAAAAAGAATATAAATCAGTAATAGCGGAATAAATCCCCCGAACAGGCCGCTATATAATACGGTTTGATATCGAAAAAATATGTCTCGCATCATTACGCGTCCTTTCGGGATGCTAAGGCAGCCGCTTCCTCACAACTCCGTTCTCTGACAGAAGGGAGTTATTGCTGCATGAAGTTAACACGTTTAAATACTTAACCTGTGCCATATTTAATGATTATGTAATATGACCATCTGTCCCTCCTTGCAATCCCACCCCCTTTTGCTTAATTAATGGGGGTTAATTTTCGCCATCGTATATGAGGGTTCTGTGACCACTTCCGCATCGGGTTCGACACCGGCAGGCAAAGCCAAGCTGGAGACGGTAAAGGCGCCGTCCAACATCGCTTCGCCGGAGCAGATGCTCCAGTATTATAAAGACATGCTGCTGATCCGCCGCTTTGAGGAAAAAGCAGGGCAGCTTTACGGCATGGGCCTGATCGGCGGTTTCTGCCACCTGTATATCGGGCAGGAAGCGGTCGTTGTGGGCGTGCAGTCGGCACTCATCAAGGGCGACACGGTTATCACCGCATACCGCGACCACGGGCATATGCTGGCGACCGGCATGTCGGCGAACGGCGTGATGGCCGAGCTGACGGGCCGCAAGGGCGGCTATTCCAAGGGCAAGGGCGGCTCGATGCACATGTTCAGCCGCGAGAAGGGTTTCTACGGCGGCCACGGCATCGTGGGCGTGACGGGGCCTCTGGGCGCGGGTCTGGCTTTCGCGCATAAATATCGCGGCGATGGCGGCATCAACTGCGCCTATTACGGCGACGGTGCGGCGAACCAGGGGCAGATTTACGAAGCCTATAACATGGCGGCGCTGTGGAAACTGCCCGTTCTGTTCATCATTGAAAACAACAAATACGGCATGGGCACGTCGCAGACGCGCCACGCGGCGGGCGAGCTTTACAAGCGCGGCGAGGCCTATGGCATCCCCGGCGAGAAAATCAACGGCATGGATGTGCTGGTGGTGCGTCAGGCGGCGTTGAAGGCGGTCGATTATATCCGCTCCGGCAACGGGCCGATGATCCTTGAATTCAGCACGTACCGCTATCGCGGGCATTCGATGTCCGACCCCGGCAAATACCGCACGAAGGAGGAGGTCGAGGAGATGCGCGAGCATCACGACCCGATCGACACCATCCGCAAGGTGCTGATGGACGGCGGCAAGTTCACCGAAGACCAGTTCAAGCAGATTGAAAAAGAAGTGAAGGCGGTCGTCAATGAATCCGCCGAATTCGCCCAGCAAAGCCCGGAGCCCGATGCGTCGGAACTCTGGACCGATGTGATGTTGTAAGGAGCGCGAAATATGCCCATTCAAATTCTTATGCCCGCGCTCTCGCCCACCATGACCGAAGGCAAGCTTGCCAAATGGGTCAAGAAGGAAGGCGACGCGGTGAAGCCCGGTCAGGTCATCGCCGAAATCGAAACCGACAAGGCGACGATGGAAGTCGAAGCCGTTGACGAAGGCATCCTCGGCAAAATTCTGGTCGAGGCCGGCACCGACGGCGTTGCCGTCAACACGCCGATCGCGCTGCTGCTGGAAGAAGGTGAAAGCGCCGGCGACGCCGTGGCATCGAAGCCCAAGGCCGAAACCGCGACGAAGCCGAAGGAAGACACGGCTGCGCCTGCACCGTCCTGCAACCCGCAATCCGCGCCGCAACAGTCGGCCGCTGCTCCCGCGCCTGAAAAGGAATGGACGGGCGCCACGGTTTCCGTGACGGTGCGTGAGGCATTGCGCGACGCGATGGCCGAAGAAATGCGCCGCGACGGCGAAGTCTTCGTCATGGGCGAAGAGGTCGCGGAATATCAGGGCGCGTACAAAGTCACCCAAGGCCTGCTGCAGGAATTCGGCGACAAGCGCATCATCGACACCCCGATCACCGAATACGGCTTTGCCGGTATCGCGACGGGTGCGGCGTTTGCAGGGTTGAAGCCCATCGTGGAATTCATGACCTGGAACTTCGCGATGCAGGCGATTGACCATGTGATCAACTCGGCCGCCAAAACGCTTTATATGGCTGGCGGCCAGCTGGGTTGCCCCATCGTGTTCCGCGGCCCGAACGGCGCGGCGTCACGCGTGGGCGCGCAGCACTCGCAATGCTATGCCAGCTGGTACGCGCATTGCCCGGGTCTGATCGTGATGGCACCGTGGTCGGCGGCGGATGCGAAGGGCCTGCTGAAAGCGGCCATCCGCAACCCGAACCCCGTCGTGTTCCTTGAAAATGAAATGATGTACGGCCAGACATTCGATATCCCCGCCGACCCCGATTTCATCCTGCCCATCGGCAAGGCGAAGATCGAGCGCGAAGGCACGGACGTCACCATCACCGCCTTCAGCCGCATGGTCGGCGTGGCGTTGCAGGCGGCGGACAAGCTGGCGGAGCAGGGCATCAGCGCGGAGGTGATCAACCTGCGCACGCTGCGCCCGCTCGACACCGAAACGATCATCAATTCGGTCAAGAAAACCAACCGCCTCGTGTCGGTCGAGGAAGGCTGGCATTATTCGGGTATCGGGTCGGAAATGGCTGCGATCATGATGGAAAAATGCTTCGACGACCTCGATGCGCCCGTCGTGCGCGTGTATGGCGCGGATGTTCCGATGCCCTATGCCGCGAACCTTGAAAAGCTTGCGCTGCCGCAGGCGAATGACATCATCGAAGCCGCGAAAAAGGTGGCCTATGCCGCATAACATCCTGATGCCCGCGCTGTCGCCCACCATGACCGAGGGCAAGCTCTCGAAATGGGTTAAAAAAGAAGGCGACAAGGTGAAGGCCGGACAAGTCCTCGCCGAAATCGAAACCGACAAGGCGACGATGGAGGTTGAAGCGGTCGACGAAGGCACGCTCGCCAAAATCCTCGTCCCCGCCGGCACCGACGGCGTGAAGGTCAACACCCTGATCGCCATTTTGCTGGAAGACGGCGAAGACGCGGCCGCCCTGAAAAACGTCAGCAATGACGTGAAGCCGCCCGCTGCTGCACCGAAGGCCGAAGCCGCGCCTGCCGCTGCGAAAGCTGCACCTGCGGCCCAACCCGTTGCGCATCAGAATACCGGCAAACGTATTTATGCCAGCCCGCTCGCCAAACGTCTTGCCAAAGAAAAGGGCATCGACCTTTCGACCCTCAAGGGCTCCGGCCCGCATGGCCGTATCGTGAAATCCGACCTTGCAGGCGGGAAGGGCGGTCAAGCTGCTCCCGTTGCCGCTGCACCCAAGGCTGTCGCACATGCTGTCGGCCCCGATGCCAAGGCACTGGCCGATGCTTACGGCATTCCGTACAAGCTGATCCCCAACAACGGCATCCGCAAGGTTGTCGCGCGCCGCCTGCTGGAATCGAAACAGACCGTGCCGCATTTCTACCTGTCGGTCGATTGCGAACTCGATGCGCTGCTCGCCGTGCGCAAGCAGTTGAACGATGCGGGGCAGAACTACAAAATCTCCGTCAACGATTTCGTCATCAAGGCAACGGGCGTCGCGCTGGCGCAATACCCTGCCGCGAACGTGTCGTGGACGGATGAAGCCGTCGTGCAATATGAACGCGCCGATGTGTCGGTTGCGGTCGCAACGCCGAACGGCCTTATCACCCCCATCATCAAGGACGCCGCCAACAAGAGCCTGAAAGATATCTCGAACGAGATGAAGGAACTTGCAGGCAAAGCAAAAGAAGGCAAGCTGAAACCCGCCGAATTCCAAGGCGGCACGATCTCCGTCTCCAACCTTGGCATGTTCGGCATCAGCAATTTCGCCGCCATCGTCAACCCGCCGCAGGGCGCGATTTTGGCGATCGGTGCGGGCGAACAGCGCGCGGTTGTGAAGGACGGCCAGGTGAAGGTCGCAACCGTCATGACCGTCACCATGTCGACCGACCACCGCTGCATCGACGGCGCAATCGGCGCTGAATACCTGCAAGTGTTCAAAAAGCTCCTCGAAAACCCGATGAGCCTGATCTTGTGAGCAATACGGTTACGCCATTCCTGATGTTCGAGGGCAGGGCGGAAGAGGCGATGAATTTCTACATCAGCCTTTTCGCCGATGGCCGCATCGACGACGTCAAACGCTACGGCGCGAACGGCCCTGCGAAAGCGGGCGCGATCATGTCGGCGCGCTTCACCATCGGCGGCCAGACATTCATCGTCAGCGACAGCACCATCAAGCACGAATTCACCTTTACGCCGTCGATCTCGATCTTCGTCGAATGCGCGGACGAGGCGGAACTTGCCGACCGCGCCGTGACGCTGGCCGATGGCGGCCAGATTTACATGCCAATGGACAATTACGGTTTCAGCCGCAAATTTGCCTGGGTGGGCGACCGCTTCGGCGTCTCGTGGCAATTGAACCTTCAGTAGGAGTTTTCAATATGAGCGAACAGCAATTCGACATCGTCATCCTCGGCGCAGGCCCCGGCGGTTATGTGGCCGCCATCCGCGCCGCGCAGCTGGGCTTCAAGACCGCGATTGTGGAACGTGAAAACTTGGGCGGCATTTGCCTGAACTGGGGCTGCATCCCGACCAAGGCGCTGCTGCGCTCATCCGAAATCCACCACCTGCTGCATAACCTTGACGCTTACGGGCTGAAGGCCGATAACATCTCCTTCGACTTCAAAAAAATCATCGACCGGTCGCGTAAAGTGGCTGGGCAGTTGTCAGGCGGCATCAAGCACCTGATGAAGAAAAACAACATCACCGTTTTCGACGGCACCGGAAAACTGATGGGCAAGGGCAAACTGGCCGTGACCAAGGACAGCAAACCCGTCGCCGAATTGAAAGCGCCGCATATCATCATCGCAACTGGCGCGCGCGCCCGCGTGCTGCCGGGTCTGGAGCCCGACAAGCTGGTCTGGACATACCGCGAAGCGATGACACCGACTGAAATGCCGAAATCGCTGCTGGTTATCGGATCGGGCGCGATTGGCATGGAATTCGCCAGCTTCTACAAAAACATGGGCGCGCAGGTGACAGTGGTCGAATTGATGGACCGCATCCTGCCCGTCGAGGACGCCGATATTTCCGCCTTCGCGCGCAAGGCGTTCGAAAAGCAGGGCATGAAGATCATGACCGGCGCGAAAGTCGCCAAGCTGAACCGCGGCGCGAATGATGTGGAGGCGGAAATCGATACCGCCGGCAAAATTGAAAAGATCAAGTTCGACCGCGTGATTTCAGCGGTCGGCATCGTCGGCAATTCAGAAAACCTCGGCCTTGAAAATACCAAGGTAAAGGTTGACCGCGGCCATATCACCGTCAACGAATGGTTGCAGACGGACGAACCCGGCGTCTATGCCATCGGCGACGTCGTGCAGGGCCCGTGGCTGGCGCATAAGGCGAGCCATGAAGCGGTCATCTGCGTCGAGAAGATCAAGGGCCTGAACGATGTTCACCCGCTAAACGTCGAAAACATTCCCGGCTGCACCTATTGCATGCCGCAGGTCGCATCTGTCGGCCTCACCGAAGCGAAGGCGAAGGAAAAAGGTTACACCGTGAAAGTCGGCAAATTCCCATTCATCGGCAACGGCAAGGCGATTGCGCTGGGCGAGCCGGAAGGCTTCGTCAAAACCGTATTCGACGCAAAAACCGGCGAGTTGCTGGGCGCGCATATGATCGGCGCGGAAGTGACCGAATTGATTCAGGGCTACGGCATCGCCAAGACGCTGGAAACAACCGAGATCGACCTGTTCCACACCGTGTTCCCGCATCCGACGCTGTCGGAGATGATGCATGAGTCCGTGCTGGATGCGTATGGCAAAGTGATCCATATGTGATCTGCGCGGCGGACACATCACGCCGGAACTGAAAATACCCTCGTGAAGCACTGCGCTTCGGTCATGCCTGTCAGCATGTGGCGTATTGCAGGTAAGGATTTTTCCCATTCATCGACGCCGATGTTTCCCAAGGTAACGTGTGGATGGAATTCATCTCGCAGCAGCGACGGATGACCGCATGTTGCGATAAGTTCTTCCCGTAGCGCAACGATAATGGGCGTTTTAGCGATGCCAAGTCCTGCCCATATTCGTCCGTCTGTATCACCCAATTTTAGCAAGTCGGTAAACACAACCGTCGTTTGGCGCTCGGCAATCTCGGTCGTTACACCGATATAACTGAAGAGCGTGATGTGCGGCGGTGCATCGGTGCCTAGCGTGAACGTGGAGGCGATGATCGTTGCCAAAGTCTGTGACGCTTGCACGATGCGATGTGCAATGTCGGGGGGGAATACAAGTTGCAGGCTGATGCGGCTGGGCGCGATCAAACAATCTTCTCGTAATAATCCAGCTCGGCCTTCTCCATCGTGCCGCGATGGACGAAGGTGTAGCCGCATTTTTTATAGAATTCGCTGGCACCGCCGGAGCCGACATATGAATCAAGGCGCACGGCTTTCACCCGCAATTTGCGCGCGCGGCTTTCGATTTCGTAGAGGGCGGATTTGCCGAGGCCTTTGCCTTGAAATTTCGGGTCGATGGACATGTTACGCAGGTAACAGGCGGGCGTGCTCTGGCGCTTGAACCACGGCTTTGACTCGCGGTCGGTTTTTTCGACGTCGAGTGTGAAGGTGCCAGCCAGAACGCCGTCCTCGACCACAACGAACAATGTGTTGTCGGTCAGCTTGCTCAAGATCGTGCCGAGCAGCGAGATTTTCGACCACGGGCCTTTGCCATGCTTGCGAGTCAGTTCGTCTGCCGCTTCCTTGCGCAGTTTGTAGATATCCATCACCTCCGTCAGGTGTGCGCGCCGGATATTGACCATCTTAATCCCCCGAGAATCTCTTAACCCGCATTCCTGCGACTCTGTTCAATAACTTTGCCATAGATATCAATGCCTTGCAAGTTTCCCGAAAAAGAGTTGCCGTTTGGCAAAAGGCGGCTAAATTACTGTCCATGACTGACGACATCGACACAGCCCCTGAAGCCAACGAAAAGAAAAAATCCGAGTTCCGTCACCCGGAAAAGCGGAACCGTCCGGATACGCCCATCCTGCGCAAGCCGGAATGGATCCGCGTGAAGGCGCCTGTGTCCCCCGAATATCACGAGACAAAAACCCTTGTCCAGAGCCTGAAACTCAAGACGGTTTGCGAGGAAGCGGCATGCCCGAATATCGGCGAATGCTGGAAACAGAAACACGCGACCTTCATGATTTTGGGCGCGACCTGCACCCGCGCCTGTTCGTTCTGCAACGTGGCGACCGGTATTCCGGATAAGCTTGACCCGTTCGAGGCGGCACGCGTGGCGATCGGCGTCCAGAAACTGGGCCTGAAGCACGTCGTCATCACCTCCGTCGACCGCGACGATTTGGAAGATGGCGGGGCGGAGCAGTTCGTGAAGGTCATCAGCGAAATCCGCCGCTTGTCGCCGGGCACCAGCATCGAAATCCTGACGCCGGATTTCAAAGATAAAAATAACGCGATCGAGCCGATTGTAATTGCGCGCCCCGATGTGTTCAACCACAACCTTGAAACCGTGCCGCGCCTGTACCCGACGATCCGCCCGGGCGCGCGTTATTTCACGTCGCTGGAACTGCTGAACCGCGTCAAGAAAATCGACCCGTCGATCTTCACCAAATCCGGCCTGATGGTCGGCCTTGGCGAGACGAAACAGGAAGTGATGCAAGTCATGGACGACCTGCGCGCGGCGGATGTAGATTTCCTGACCATCGGCCAGTACCTGCAGCCGACGCCCAAACACGCGGCTGTCGACCGTTTCGTGACGCCGGAAGAATTCAAGTCATATGAAACCATCGCCCGCGGCAAGGGCTTCCTGATGGTGGCGGCAACGCCGCTGACGCGTTCGTCCTACCACGCGGATTCCGATTTCGAGAAAATGCGCTCCGCGCGCGAGGCGAAGCTGGCCTCGGCTGGCAAGTAAATGCCATCCCATTCCGAAAAACGCATCCTGCTGTATTCGTCGGAACAGCTGTTCGACCTTGTGATGGATATCGAAAAATATCCTGAATTCCTGCCTTGGTGCCTCGCCGCGCGCGTGAATGAAAAGCGCAAGGCGGATCTCAGCGCCGATGTGATCGTGGGCTACGGGCCGTTCCGCGAAAAATTTTCATCGCATGTGGAATTCAAAAAGCCCAAGGAAATCCAGGTCCATTATTTGCAGGGGCCGATGAGCCAGCTGGAAAACAGATGGGTGTTCAAGGATCTGCGCGGCGGGCAGTGCGAGATCGATTTCTATATCGACTTCTCACTGAAGACCAAGCTGTTCGAGAAAATTGTCGACCAGTTTTTCCATCGTGCGCTTGTGAAAATGATCAACGCGTTCGAGGCGCGTGCGCTGCAGCTTTACGGCGGCAAGAAGCATTAAACGGCGTCGATTTCGCGCTTGATAAAGGTGAGGGCGGTTTCGACGGTGGCGATGCGTACAGCGGAACGGTCGCCGCCGAACAGGTTTTTCACCGCAAAACTTTTACCCGTTTTTCCATTGGCGACACCGATATAAACAAGCCCGACAGGCTTGCTCTCTGTCGCACCACCCGGGCCGGCGATGCCGGTCGCGGAAATCGCGATATCGGCCTTGGATGCAGCAAGCGCGCCGGTTGCCATTTGCAGCGCGACATCATCGCTGACCGCGCCGGTACGCTCCAGCAGCGCGCGGTCAATGCCCAGTTCCTTGATCTTTGAATCGTAGGAATAGGAAATATAGCCGCGATCCACGACATCGGATGATCCCGGCACTTCGGTCAGGCATGCCATGATGAGGCCGCCCGTGCAGGATTCAGCGGAAACAAGTTTCAGCTTTTTCTTGCGGGCTTCGCTCAAAATAACGGCGGCAAGGCTCAGCAGGTGTTCGGGGAAAAGTGCCATGTCTGATTTCTGGTGCTGCTTTCTAGTTCGGAAGGTAGAACAGCGCGACGCCGCAGACGCCGGGGAAGGCATAGATACCCGCCACAACATCGTCCATCATCACATCCGCGCCATTGCGGCTGCGGCGGTCATAGAACGACGCGGGCCAGGGCTTGTAGATGTCGAACAGGCGGAAAAGAAAGAACGCGACCCACCATAAATCCCAATGCGTTTCGGCGGGGATGGCGGCAATCCACATGCCGACGACTTCATCGACCACAATGGACTGGTCATCGGTTGCGCCGGATTTCTTGCCGAAGCGGTCGGCGGCAACCGTGCCGATCAGCAGCAGCGCCATCGCCGCGCAGCCGAGAGCGACAGGACCGCCATACATGGCAATCGCATATCCGAAGGGCATGGCGGCCAGCGAACCCATGGTGCCAGGCGCAGGGCGCAGGAAACCGGCGCCGAACCAGGAGCCCAGCCAGCAATGCCATTCCGAAAACTTCATGCCGGCCGGGATCGGCTTGATGCGGGGGCGCAGTTTTTTGATCCAGCCCCAGATTTTTTCGCGCCAGATAACGATCGGCAGCAGCAGCAGCATCAGGATGCCGATCTGGGGGGCTGTGATACCGCCAGCCGCCGTCGCCAGATCTTCCGCATTCGGGACGTGATGCACCGGCGGCGTCGTGGTCTCGGCGGTTGTTTCTGTGGTGGTGACGGTCGATGCCATTTACGTTCCCCATTTCCTGATATCATCATCCCGCAGGACGGGGCGCGATGTAAAGGGCAGGCGCACGGTTGCGACTGCTTCCGCGGCGATGCCTTCGCGTCTTCCGGTAAATCCGAGCCCCTCGGTCGTGGTCGCCTTCACGCTGACGCGGTTGAGCGGGAGGGCGATGATTTCGCCGATTTTCGCGCGCATGGCGTCGCGGTGCGGGCCGATCTTGGGCGCTTCGCAGATGATCGTCACATCGACATGGCTGATGATGCCGCCCTGCGCCGCGATCAGGTCAGCGGCATGGCGCAGGAATTTCGAACTGTCGGCATTTTTCCAGCGGGCATCTGTCGGCTTGAAATGCATGCCGATATCGCCGTCGCAAATGGTCGCCAGCAGCGCATCGGTAAGGGCGTGCAAACCTACATCGGCGTCGGAATGCCCCTCCAGCACATGGCTATGCTGCAATTCAATGCCGCATATCATCAGTTTACGTCCGGATTGTTCAACTAGTTTGTGAACGTCATAGCCTGTGCCGGTGCGGATATCGCCACAGCGTGCGGCAATGCTTTGCTCCATCAGGGCGAGGTCTTCGGGATGCGTGACCTTGAAATTGCCCTTTTCACCCGGGATGATTTTGACAGCCGGGCCTGCAATTTCGCAAAGCGCCGCATCATCGGTCAGCGATTTGTCGGCATGCTGGCGGTGAAGGGCAAGAATGGTGTCAAACTTGAAGGCCTGCGGGGTCTGGATGGCATAAAGGTTCTCGCGGCTCTCCGTCTTCACGCTGTCACCGCTCGCGCGCTTGACGGTATCGGTGACGGGTAAACCGGGGATAACGGCGTCATTGTTTTTCAGGGCGTTGCAGATATCGGTTATCAGATCGCTTGAAAGCCCGGGACGGGCGGCGTCGTGGATCAGGATGTAATCCGGCTTGTCGCGCCTGGCGATTTCTTCCAGGCCCTTCAGCGCCGATTGCTGGCGCGTGCCGCCGCCGTGCAGGGCGGTAATGCCGGGAGCAGCAGCCGCAAAACGTTCGGCATGGCCGGGATGAATGGCGACATAGACTGATTTAATATCAGCATGTTGCGAGAAGATATCCACAGACCAGTTGAGGATAGGGCGACCCAGCAGCGGTTGATATTGCTTCGGAATACCCGCGCCGAAACGCTCGCCCGATCCGGCGGCGACGATGAGGACGGCGATGTTGGGCTTTTTATTATCCATAATGCAATAGAAGGGTTTATTCCTGTGGCCTGTGGCAACTGTAAAGCCGCGCTATATATAGGTCAACGCTTGTTATTTGCCTAAAAATCGGGCAAAAATGCGCTGTGCATAAAAAATAGGCGGGAGCAACCGTCTGCATAAATAATAGGCACGAGGTGCGTGATGTCCGGATTGAAAGAGACTGCAAAGGTTCTGCCGCTGCCCCGCGCGCCCGAAACACCGGCGCTCGCCATGCTGCAGGCGCTGCCCGATGCCGTGCTGGCCGTCATGACCGATGGCCGCATCCTGTTCTCCAACCACGGCGCGCAGGCATTCTTCGGCATTGGCGAAAAGGCATTGGCGGGCAAGACGCTCGCCGCGTTGCTGGGGGATGACAGCACAGCGCATGAAGCCATGCTGTCGGGCCAGGCCATTACCCTCCACGACATCACCCTGACCGGCAAACCGGTTGCAAGCCTTTCGGCTGTGCCGATGGAGGAGGGGTGGTTCATGCTGGTCATACGCCCCGATACGATGCCGTCCAAAAATGGCTGGACCGCCAAGATCAAGAATTCGATCAAGCCCGCCCAGCACCTCGCCCGTATGCTGGCGCACGAGATCAAGAACCCGCTATCGGGTATCAGGGGCGCAGCGCAACTGCTGGCAACTTCCGTCCAGTCGCCCGACGACCGCGAACTGGCCGAACTGATCGCGACCGAAACCAGCCGCGTGTTCCGCCTGATCGACAAGGTCAACGTCTTCGACGATGCACCGCAGGAACAATACGCGCCCGTGAACCTTCATGCCGTCATGGAGCATGTGGAAAAAATTGCACGCTCCGGTTTTGCAGGCGTGACAATCCACCGCCGTTACGATCCTTCGCTTCCCGATATTCATGGTCATTACGACCGCCTTGTGCAGGCCGTCCTGAACCTCGTGAAGAACGCGGCGGAGGCGGGGGCGCAGGAAATTACGCTGCATACGTCATACGAAATGGCGGCAGGCTTCCACCCCGAAAGCCGCGCACGCCTGCCGGTTTGCGTCACGATTGAAGACAATGGCACCGGCATCGATGCGGAAACGCAAAAAACATTGTTCGAGCCGTATCACACAACCAAGCCCGGCGGCGACGGCCTTGGCCTTGCGGTCGTATCCAAGATTATCGACGATCATGGCGGCGCGGTCGATGTTTCCAGCCGCCCCGGCAAAACGCAATTCAAGCTCAACTTCCCGCGAGGAGACGGCAAATGACCGCTGCAAAAACCATCTTGGTCGCCGATGACGAAGCCTCCGTCCGCACCGTCTTATCACAGGCGTTGAAACGCGCAGGATACGAGGTCAGCGCAACCGATAACGGCGCGACACTGTACCAGTGGATATTGGAAGGCAAGGGCGACCTTGTGATTACCGACGTCATGATGCCCGGCGAAAACGGGCTCGACCTGCTGCCGAAAATTTTGCAAAAACGTCCCGGCATGAAAGTGATTGTCATGAGCGCGCAAAACGCATTGACGACCGCGATTGCAGCGTCCGACAAGGGCGCGCTCGATTTCCTGCCGAAGCCGTTCGATATTGATGAATTGCTGGCAACCGTCGCGGGTGTCTTCCGCAAATCGGTCGCGGCAGCAAATGACACCAGCGAAACAATTGACGCGCTTGACAAGGCCTTCGTCGTCGGCCAGAGCCGCGCGATGCAGGATATTTACCGCACTGTCGCACGCCTGCGCAATTCCGACCTGACGGTTTTAATTTCGGGTGAATCCGGTACGGGCAAGGAAGTGATCGCCCGCGCGCTGCATGAATACAGCCGCTGGAAATCCGGCCCCTTCATCGCCGTCAACATGGCGGCGATCCCGCGGGAGCTGATTGAATCCGAATTATTCGGCCATGAAAAAGGCTCGTTCACGGGCGCAACCCAAAAAACCCAAGGCCGTTTTGATCAGGCACAGGGCGGCACGTTGTTCCTCGATGAAATCGGCGATATGCCCTATGAGGCGCAAACGCGCCTGTTGCGGGTATTGCAGGAGGGCGAGTTCACCAGCGTCGGTGGCCGCCGCGCCGTGAAAACGCGCCTGCGGATTATCGCTGCGACCAACAAGGATTTGCCCGCGCTTGTCCGTGCTGGCAAATTCCGCGAGGATTTGTATTACCGCCTGAACGTTGTGCCCTTGCGCATCCCTGCCTTGCGTGAACGGTCGGACGATATTCCCGCGCTCGTCCAGCATTTCATCGCCAAATCCGGCATTGCCAAGGTGTTCGAAGCAGAAGCGATGGAGGTGCTGCAGCGCCATCCGTGGCAAGGCAATATCCGCGAACTGGAAAACTTCACGCGCCGCTTGGCTGCACTTTGTCCGCAGGACATCATCGACGCGGTTACCGTGCGCGAAGAACTTAAAAATATGGTGCCCGCAACGGTGACAACCACTAACCGCGCCGAAATCATCGGCCTGCTGATGCAGGATTATTTTGTCGCGCCGCCCGCAGGTGGCATTTACGAACCCCTGTTGCGCGAGCTGGAAAAGCCGCTGATCGAGCGTGTGCTGCAGGTCACCAACGGCAACCAGATCAAGGCCGCGGAAATGCTGGGCCTGAACCGGAACACCTTGCGCAAGAAAATCCGCGATCTTGGCGTCGAAGTGCGGAGGGCATCATGATGGAAACCGCCACCCTGCCACAGGGCCTTGCCGCACGCCTGTTGCAAAAGGCCGAACGCCTCACGCAGATGCGTTATTTTACTGTCACCCTGACGGTTGTCGCGGTTGTTTCCTGCATCGTGACGGGCGCGGTCATGAGTGCGCCTGCCGCAGATACGAACGCAGGTTACTGGCTGCTTAATTTTGACCTTGTCGTGCTGCTGCTGCTTAGCGCGGTCATCGCGCGTCACGTTGCGCGTGTCTGGACGGAGCGTCGCCGCGGCATCGCGGGATCGAAGCTGCATGTGCGCCTTGTGTCCCACTTTATTTTGCTGGCTGCTGCGCCCGCGATCATGATGGCGGTGTTTTCGTCCGTCTTCCTTTATTACGGCGTCCATGCCTGGTTCAACGAACGCGTCAGCACCGCAATTATTGAATCGCAGGAAGTCGCGAAAGCTTATCTGAAAGAACATACGCAAGTCATGCGCGCCGACGTTCTGGCGATGGCGAACGACTTGAACCGTGGTTCCGCCGAATTGACATCAAATCCGCAGTTGATGAGCAAGGTGATCGAGACCCAGTCGATGCTTCGTAACCTGTCGGAAGTCGTCATTTTCCGCAGCGACCGCAGCGTGATCGCCCGTTCGCGCCTGTCATTCTCCCTAGAAATGGACCCGCCATCCGACAAGCTGTTGCAGGAAGCGGATAATGACGTCGTGCTGATACCGTCTGCCGATGGCGGCGACCGTATTCGCGCGATTGTGAAACTTGATCGGTTTATCGACGCCTATCTATATGTCGGCCGCCTTGTCGATGCCAGCGTGTTGGCACACATGCAAACGACGCAGACAGCGGTTGACGAATATCAGGTGCTGGAGGGACGGCAGAAGCAGATGCAGGTTCTGGCGATGGGCATGTTTATCGCCGTCGCACTGCTGCTGCTGCTTGCGGCGGTCTGGTTCGGTCTTGCGTTCTCCGAACAGCTTGTCGCGCCTGTCAGCGCGCTGATTACGGCGGCGGAGCGTATTCGCGCGGGCGATCTGTCGGCCCGCGTTTCCGACCAGCAACAGGACGATGAAATCGGCATGCTGGGCCGTGCGTTTAACCGCATGACCAGCCAGTTGGAAGGCCAACAGGCGGAACTGCTGGCTGCGAACCGGATGCTGGATGAACGCCACCGCTTTACCGAGGCCATTCTTGCGGGCGCATCGTCGGGCGTGATCGGCCTTAACCGTAAAGGTGAAGTGACGCTTGCAAACCAGATGGCGCAGGAGTTGTTGCTGGGCGACAGCAAGACGCCGCTGACCACGCACAAGCTGGAGGATTTTATTCCCGAGGCGGCCGAGATCTTGCAGAAGGCAATGGACAACCACGACCGCGCATGGCCGTTGCAAACGGAATATGCGATTGGCGCGGGTCCGCGCAAAACCATTCTTGTGCGCATCACGGCGGCGCAGGGCGACGAATGGGCGGTTGCCACGATTGACGACATTTCCAACCTTGTCTCCGCACAGCGCAAGGCTGCGTGGTCGGATGTCGCGCGTCGCATCGCACATGAAATCAAGAACCCGCTGACGCCCATTCAGTTGTCGGCAGAACGCCTCAAGCGAAAATACCTGCCACAGATCAAGGACGATCCCGAGACGTTCGAGAAATGCACGGACACCATTATCCGTCAGGTCGGTGATATCGGTCACATGGTCAACGAATTCTCTGCCTATGCGCGTATGCCGGTGCCGGTGAAGCGGATGGAGAATGTGGTGGAGGTTTGTCAGGACGCGCTGATTCTGCAGCGTCAGGCGCATCCGGATATCGGTTTCGCCTTTATTGCCCCCGCAGGGCCTGTCGTGCAGGCGAATTGTGACCGTTCGCAGTTGACCCAGGTCATGACGAACCTTTTACAGAATGCCATCGATTCAATCCATGAGCGTCAGGCCGAGCAGCCCGGCGATGGGCGCATCAAGATCGTCATCGAACAAGTGGGTTCGAATATTTCAATATCGGTCGAAGATAACGGCACAGGATTACCCGAAAAGGTCAAAAACCAACTTCTGGAACCCTATGTGACGACGAAGAAAAAAGGCTCAGGTCTTGGCCTTGCGATTGTCAAAAAGATTATGGAAGACCACGAAGGAAGTGTGGTATTGGAAGACAGCCTTCATCAGGACGCTAAATCAGGCGCAAAGGCTATCCTTGTATTCCCAAGAGATGTATAAGTGGTAATAGAGCAACTAGGCGGTATCTATCATGCAACAGGCTGACATACTTATTGTTGACGATCAGGAGGACATCCGTTCCCTGATCGAAGGCATCTTAGAGGACGAGGGGTATAAAACCCGCTCGGCCAAGGACAGCCAAACCGCGCAGAAAATGATCGCGGAGCGCGAGCCTGACCTTATCGTGCTGGATATCTGGCTGGAGAACAGCGAGATGGACGGCATGGAGCTGCTCAAGAAACTCGTCAAATCAAATCCCGGCCTGCCGGTCATCATGATCAGCGGCCACGGCAACATTGAAACCGCCGTTTCCGCGATCCAGATGGGCGCGTATGATTTTATTGAAAAGCCCTTCAAGGCGGACAAGCTGCTGGTGCTCTCGGGCCGCGCGCTTGAAACCTCGCGCCTGAAGCGCGAAAACGCGGAACTGCGCCTGAAGGCGCTTGGCAACGTGTCCGAACTCCACGGCCATTCGCAGCTGATCCAGCAAGTGCGCCAGGGCATCGAGCGCGTCGCGCCGACCAATTCGCGCGTCCTCATCACCGGCGAACCCGGCACCGGCAAAAGCGTTGCCGCCCGCATGATCCACACGATGTCGAAGCGCGCTGATAAAAATTACGTCGTGCTGAACTGCGCCATTTTGTCGTCCGACCGCATCGAGCACGAGTTGTTCGGCTCGGAAAGCAGCAGCGGCCGCAAGGAAGGCGTGCTGGAGATGGCGCATAACGGCACGCTCGTGCTGGACGAAATCGCCGACATGCCGCTGGAAACGCAAGCCAAGATCGTGCGCGTATTGCAGGACCAGAGCTTTACCCGCATGGGTGGCTCGGAAAAGGTCGATGTCGATATCCGCGTGGTCGCCTCGACCAACCAGAACCTTGCCGACCTGATGGCGCAGGGTAAATTCCGTCAGGATTTGTACTACCGCCTGAACGTTGTGCCGATTGAAATTCCCGCGCTGCAGGAACGTCTTGAAGACATTCCGCTGCTCGCGCAATTCTTCATGGACCTTGCCGCAAAAACCGCCAATGTGCCGCCGCGCCAGTTTGCGGATGACGCCATGGCGCTGATGCAGGCTTATGACTGGCCCGGCAACGTGCGCCAGCTGCGCAACGTCATCGAATGGCTGCTCATCATGGCGCCCGGTTCCGCGCAGGTCGCGATCACTGCGGAAATGCTGCCGCCCGACCTGAAACTGCAGGCTGTCGAAATGATCCGTGGCCGCGAAGGGGTGGAGCTGATGTCCAAACCCTTGCGTGAGGCGCGCGAGATTTTCGAGCGCGATTACCTCCTTTCCCAAGTCAACCGCTTCGGCGGCAACATCTCCAAAACCGCCGGTTTCATCGGCATGGAACGCTCCGCGCTCCATCGCAAGCTCAAATCGCTTGGCATCCAGGCCAACGACAAGGAACGGGCAGAAGGCTAAATCAAATGAAAGTCGTCATCTGCGGCGCAGGCCAGGTGGGTACATCCATCGCGGCCTATCTGGCGGAGGAGGGGAACAACGTTTCCCTCATCGACCGCAGCCCCGAATTGATCGCGGACGTGAACGAAAACCTCGACGTGACGGGCATCATCGGCCATGCCTCCAGCCCCGACGTGCTGGAACAGGCGGGCGCTGCGGATGCGGAAATGCTGATCGCCGCGACCTATTCCGACGAAGTGAATATGGTCGCCTGCCAGATCGCGCATTCGCTGTTCCGCGTACCGGTTAAAATCGCGCGCCTGCGCGCACCAGCCTATCTTGACCCGAAATGGGGCAATCTTTACAGCCGCGATCACCTGCCGATCGACGTCGTGATTTCGCCGGAGGTGGAGGTCGCACGGTCTATCGCCAACCGGTTGCGCGTGCCGGGTGCGTTCAACATCATCCCCATGGCGGACGGCCTTGTGCAGCTGGTGAGCGTGATCTGCAAGGTGAACTGCCCGCTTGTCCATACACCGCTGAAGCACCTGACCTCGCTATTTCCCGACCTGACCGTCGAAATCGTCGCGATTATCCGCGGCGCGCAGCAGATCATTCCGTCCGGCGATGATGAAATCCTGCCGGGCGATGAAGTATATTTCGTGTCCTCGACCGACCACCTGACCCGCTCGATGGCGGCGTTCGGTTATGAAGACCAGCAGGCGCGACGCGTGCTGATCGTCGGCGGCGGCAAGATCGGCACGCTGCTGGCGGCCGAGTTGGGTCGCACGCGCAAAGACATTGCCGTGCGTCTTATCGACGCCGATTTCGACAAGGCGCACAGTGCGTCTGATACCCTGCCGGGCGTCACAGTCATTCACGGCGACGGTCTTTCCAAGGAAATCCTTGAAGAAGCGAATATCCGCGAAACGGAAGCATTGATCGCCGTCATGAACCATGACGAGAGCAACATCCTCGCCTCCATGCTCGCGAAACAGCATGGCTGCGAGCGCGCGATTACGCTGATCAACAATCCTGCCTTTACCTCTCTCGTCACCAGCCTTGGCGTGGACGCGATCGTGAACCCGCGCGCCATTACGGTTTCGACCATCCTGCAGCATGTGCGCCGTGGCCGTATCAAGGCCGCGCACAGCTTACGCGACGGCTTTGCCGAAATTCTCGAGGTCGAGGCGCTGGATACCTCCGCCATCGTCAACATTCCCATCCGCGAGATCAAGCGCCCGAAGAACATGATCTTCGGCCTGATCGTGCGCGGTAAAAACATCATCACACCCCGCGCCGATACCGTCATCAAGCCCGATGACCGCGTCATCATCCTTGCCGCACATGATCAGGTGAAGCGTGTGGAGCAGATGTTCGCCGTCCGTCCGGAGTATTTCTAAATGCCGCGCATCGCCTATGTCAGCGGCCGTTACATTCCCCATGCCGATGCCGGCGTGCATATCGAAGACCGCGGTTTCCAGTTCGCCGACAGCGTGTATGAAGTCGTCGCGCTCGTGAATGGCCGGTTATGCGATGAAGTAGGCCATCTTGACCGCCTTGTGCGATCCTTGGGTGAACTCCGTATCAAAGTGCCGATGCCCCGCAAATCCATGGAAATGGCCTTGCGCGAAATGGTACGCCGCAACCGTATCAAGAACGGCATGATTTACATGCAGGTCACGCGCGGCGTTGCGCCCCGCGATTTCGTGTTTCCGAAGAAATCCGACACCACGCTTGTCATGACGATGTATCCCGCGAAATACGATATTCCGGCACGCAAGGCCGCGGTAAAAAAAGTGATCACCGTTCCCGATATCCGCTGGAAACGCCGCGACATCAAAACCACCGCCCTGATCGGTCAGGTACTGGCGAAACAGGCCGCCGCGGACAAGGGCGCATATGAAGCATGGATGGTCGACGATGATGGCTTCATCACAGAAGGATCGTCCAGCAACGCATGGATCATCGATAAAAACCGCAACCTGATCACACGCGCCACGGCCAATAACAGCATCCTGAAGGGCGTCACGCGCAGCGCGCTGCAAGCACTCTGCAAAAAAGAAAAGATCAAGATTATCGAGCGCAAGTTTACGGTCGCCGAGGCATACAAGGCGCAGGAAGCATTCTGTTCCTCCGCCGTCGCCCTGATCGCGCCCGTGGTACAAATCGACGACAAGAAAATCGGTAACGGGCAGGCGGGCGAGATCACTTGCAAGCTGCTCGACCTTTACATGGAATACGCCACGAAAAATGGCGGCAAGCAGGAACGCTGGAACCCGGCATGACCGAACTCACAAAACCCCGCGCCATCATTTTCGACTGGGACGATACGATCGTCGACAATTGGGAGACTGCGTTCAAGGCGCTGAACACAGCGCTTGTGCATATGGGCACGGAAGCGTGGTCGGAGGACGAAGCCCGCCGCCGTTCCGGTCCGTCCGCCCGCGACCTGTTCACCAGCCTGTTTGGCGCCGACCGCTGGCAGGAAGCCGACAAGGTTTATTACGAAACGTTTTGCGCCATCGTTTTCGACAACGTCAAGCAGCACGACAACGCCGAAAACTTCCTGCAGATGCTGCATAACAACGGCATCGAAATGGGCGTGGTGAGCAACAAACGCAATCCGTTGCTGCGTCAGGAAATTACGCATCTTGGCTTTGATAAATACTTCAAAGAAATTTTGGGAGCAGGGGAGGCATCGGCCGATAAACCCAATCCCGCGCCGCTACTGCTGGCATTGGAGCGCATGGGCATCGAGCCCGGCCCCGATGTCTGGTATCTGGGCGACAGCCATACAGATATGATGTGCGCGCTTGCCGCCGGCTGCACGCCGATCCTGCTGGAAACAAAACCACCGCCCGAAGATCTGCTGATCAAAAACCCGCCCGCCCGTCGTTTCCGTCAACACAGTGACCTTATGGAATACGTGCGCGGCTATTTTGGCGGCCCGCGCCCGTAACGGCATTAATTTCACTTGTGAAGCCCCTGATTCGCCTATAGATTTTTAGAGGTGGCATAGATCAAGTGCCCTTTAAAAACGATCTATTTAGAAGCCGAGGGAATAATAAAAAATGTCGGACAAAAGCCAAAACCTTCAGGACAAGTTCCTTAACAAGATCCGCAAAGAAAAAATGTCCGTCACCGTATTTCTGGTGAACGGCGTGAAATTGCAGGGCATCATTACCTGGTTTGATAACTTCTCGATGCTGCTGCGCCGCGATTCACATTCGCAGCTGATCTATAAGCACGCAATCTCCACCATCATGCCCGCATCGCCCGTTCGCCTGAACGACGACGACGGCGCGGAAGTGGAAGCGGGCGATAATTCAGCCAGCAACGCCTGACCTAAAAGAGTCCCATGAGCCAGAAAGTCATCGTCCTTCACCCCGAACTGTCGTCACACAAGGGGGCTGATGGCAATGTGCGCATCCATGCGCGCATTCCCGAAGCATCGCTAGAGGAAGCGGTCGGCCTTGCCCGCGCGATCAGCCTTGATGTCGTGCATCAGGAAATCATCAACCTGCAGCGGCCCACGCCCGCAACCGTCATCGGCAAGGGTTCGGTCGAACGCATCAAGGGTGTCGTGAAGGAGCTTGAGTGCAAGCTTGTCTTCGTCGATTACGCCCTCAGCCCCGTTCAGCAGCGTAACCTTGAAAACGCATGGGGTGCGAAAGTTATCGACCGTACCGGCCTGATTTTAGAAATCTTCGGCGCGCGCGCGCGCACCAAGGAAGGCCAGCTGCAGGTCGAACTTGCGGCGCTGAGTTTCCAACGCTCGCGCCTTGTCCGTTCGTGGACCCACCTTGAGCGCCAGCGCGGGGGCTTCGGCTTCATGGGCGGCCCCGGTGAAACCCAGATCGAAACCGACCGCCGCCTGATTGACGAACGCGTCCGCCGCCTGAAGGCAGACATTGAAAGCGTCCGCGCCAACCGCAAGCTGCAGCGTGAATCCCGCAAGCGCGAGCCGTACCCGATTGTCGCCATCGTCGGCTATACCAACGCCGGTAAATCGACGCTGTTCAACCGCCTGACCGGATCCGAAGTTTTTGTGAAGGATCTGCTGTTCGCCACGCTGGACACCACGATGCGCGGGCTTGAGCTGCCATCCGGCAAACAGGCGATTTTGTCGGATACCGTCGGGTTTATTTCCGAACTGCCCACACAGCTGGTCGCCGCCTTCCGCGCGACGCTGGAGGAAGTGGCAGAGGCGACAGTCATCCTGCATGTCCGCGATATCGGGCAGGACAATACCGAGGCCGAACGTGAAGACGTTCTGCACATCCTGCGCAGCCTCGATATCGACGCCGAACATGATCCGCGCGTGATCGAGGTTTTGAACAAGATCGATTGCCTGCCCGAGGAAGAACATCTTGAAGTCGCGCGCCGCACGCAGCGTCGGGACGGCCGCATTGTGGCTGTATCCGCGATGAGCGGCGAGGGGATTGATAAGTTGATCGGGATGATCGACGACAAGCTGGGCGAAAACCGCGAGGTGCTGACCGCGCATGTCGACATTGCCGACGGCAAGGCAATTGCATGGCTCTATCGCCGCGGAGAGGTCGTGGCCCGCAAGGACACGCAGAAACATGCGCAAGTGACCGTCAGCCTCGAGCCCGAGGATATTGAGCGGTTCAACGCACAGTTCGGCTATAAACTGACCGAACCCAAGATTTCAGAGAAAAAATCGGACAAGAAAAAACCCCGGCCGCGTAAGAAGGCTTAAACACCTTCAGCTGGCCGGGGCTTGATTTCTGCGTCTAAAGCTTAGACCGAGGGAGCAGCAGGAGCTGCGGGCTTCGGAGCTTCAGGAGCTTTTTCCACAGCAGCAGCTGCGGGAGCTTCAGCAGCGGGAGCGGTTTCAGCTTTGGGAGCTTCGACAGCTGCTTTTTTGGAGAACAGGTCGGTGAGAGCTTTTGCCCATGCTTTGGGTTTGTCGAGGAGGGACATTGTTGTGCCTTTCTATGTTGCCGTTTTTTTATGATTGTTAGCGTGATTAAAGTATATGGCAAGACGGACTATGTCAACGCGCAATTATGGTAGCGTAAGCATCTGTATTCCTGCTACAAAATCACATCATCAGTAAGGGGTTTATTATGCAAATCGATGTCGAAAAAGTAGCCGATATCCTGCGCCATGTGGCTGAAACCGAAGTCATGCCGCGCTTCAAAAATCTGGCGACCGGCGACATCCGCGAAAAGAACCCCGGCGATTTCGTGACCGTGGCCGATGAAGCCTCCGAGAAAGCGTTGAGCGCCTTGCTCCGTGAATACCTGCCCGGATCCGATGTGGTGGGCGAGGAAGAAGTATCAAAAGACCCGTCGGTGCTGGAACGCTTCAAAAGCGGCAACCCGATCTGGGTGATTGACCCGATCGACGGCACTTACAACTTTGCGCATAACCGCAGCCATTTCGGCATCCTTGTCGCGCTCGTGCAGAACAACGTCACGCAATACGGCTGGGTGTTCGATTGCCCGGGCAACCGCATGGCAATCGCGCAAAAGGGCAAGGGCGCCACGATCAACGGCAAAAAAGCCGAAGTGCGCCAGACGGCTAAAACGCTGGCAGAGATGGTCGGCATGGGCGGTGGCGGTCAGGCTTGGCATTTCGAGCCGGTTGCCGGCATCGTCAAGGAGGTCGTCAACGTGCGCTCCTCGCTTCATGACTTCCTGAACTTCGCGGCGGGCGACGCAGATTTCGTCATTCACCTGAACAAGGTTACGCCGTGGGATCATTCACCCACAGTGCTGCTGGCGGAGGAAGCAGGCGGTTATGTGCGCCTTGCGGCCGAAAACATTCCCTTCACGCCCGATATGCACAAGCATTGCGTGCTGATCGCGGCCGTCGACAAGCCGCGCTGGGAAATGCTGGAAGCGGAAGTGTATCCGAAACTGACGAAGAAGCGCGCTTAAAGATAAGGCGGCTTGAACGCCAATGCCGCGCGCGCCGTGATCGACGATGCGGGCAGGGCGACCGAAGGCAGATCGCGCGGCGTGGGGATGCCAAGGAATTCCGGGATCGTCATGAAGCGCAGGCTGTCCATGTTATCCATGGGCTGGTCGAGCTCCGCCATAGCGCCACGGTGGATCAGCGGCGGCTGGATCTGGCCCATATCGTCGCAGGGGCGGTTATAACGCAGCATCACGAATTCATCGAGCGCGTCGTTCATATAAATGCTGACAACTTCCTGACCAAAAGTATCGCCACCGCGCCATTCAAAACCATTGGCGACCAGCGGGCGCACGATCGCGTCCAGAACTTGCATTTCGGAATCGTTATTGTAGCCAGGCATCACACACCTTCAAAATTCATCATCAAATTTTTATTTTGGATTGCCGTTAAACGGCAGCGGAAAAGATTTGTAGGATATTGCAGCGCACAAGGCAATAGGCTTTGTGCATAACCTTATTTCTTCTTTTTTTCCAATGCTTTAGCTTCATCCCACAATGCGCGGCGCATGGTGCGGGGGGCGTCCTTGATGGTGGTTTTGCGCTTTTTCAGGCCCTGTTCCATGTGGCGGAAACGGCGCTCGAAACGGTTGTTGGTTTCGCGCAAGGCATCTTCGGCATCGATGCCGTGCCAGCGCGCGAAATCGACCATCATGAACATCAGGTCGCCCAGTTCATTGGAAACTTTTTGCTTGTCGATTTTCTTGGCGTTGATTTCTTCCTGCAATTCGCCGACTTCCTCGGCAATTTTATCCAGCAGCATGAAGGTATCAGGCCATTCCCAGCCGGCCTTCGCCGCACGCGCCTTCAGCTTGGCAGAGCGTAACAGCGAGGGCAGGGCGGTTGAAATTTCATCAAGGATGCTTGCGTCTTTCTTGACACCTTTTTTCTTGCGCTCCTCCGCCTTGATCTCTTCCCAGCGGCGGTCAATTTCTTCGGGCGTCTTCAGCGTGTTTGGCTCATCGCCCAAAATGGTCGGGTAACGGCGTTCCAGCTTGTCCACGATCGCCTGCGCGACATCGTCGAAATTGAACGACTTGCGGCCTTCGGAAATGGATGCATGAAAAACGATCTGCAGCAGCACATCGCCAAGTTCGTCGCGCAGGTGATCGTCAACATGTCCTTGATCGATAATATCGGCTGTTTCGTATGCTTCCTCGATCAGGTAGGGCGACAGCGAACGGTGCGTTTGTTCCTGCGTCCACGCGCAGCCGTCCTTGTGGTTGCGAAGGTATTTCATGATATCCAGAAGGCGGTCAATCGGGCGCGTGGCGGTTGTGACAACCGGCTTGGCTTTGGTTTTTGTGGCCGCAGGTTTTTTTGTTTTCTTTTTCATTCTTCGCTTACCTTGCAGGAGCCATAGGAAATACCACTGCGGCCGTCATTCAGCACAAATGACATATCGGGCCATACCTGCAGGTCAACCTGCGCAAAAAAGTTGTAATACTTTTTTAACTTCGTTGCGTCGTCATAGACGATTTTATCGACCTCGTATGTGTCGCAGGTTTTCCCCTCGGCCCCGGTTACATCGCAGGCGGAAATGCTGGCCTTGTCGTTCAGCGGGTTTTGGTCTTCGTTATCGTCCACGGACAACAGGACGGTCAACTGTTCCTTGGCGATACGCTCGGCCGCATATTCGGCCTTGCTATCGGTTCTGCGCGTGACGGCGCAGGTGAACAATGCTGCCTGCGCAACGGCGGGCAGCATGCAGAAAGCGAACAGGGCGATGAATTTCATGGCAGGTCTCACAAATCAAATTCGTGGGTGACTTCGCCTTCGCCCACATACAGGAATCCGATCTTTTCATAGAACTTGCGTGCGCCGATATGGAGGGTGCGCAGCGTCATGCGGCGGTATTGGCCGGGCGGGATTTCCATGATGCGTTTCATCAGCGCCGCGCCAATGCCCATCTCGCGCCATTCCGGCATGATATAGACGTGCCGGACGCGCAAGGCGGCCTGGTCATTCAGGTACGGGTCGACCGAGCGTCCGCCCATGCCAATCAGGCGACCATCATTTTCAACGCCATAGAAAACCTCGCCGGGCAGGTCGAAGCGGTTATCGCCAGCTTCCCAATTCTCGCAGAAGCGCAGCACAAGGTTATAACCCTCGGCCTGACTCTGTTTCAGCAACGCGGTAAAGCGCAGCGGATCGTAACTATCTGCATTGATCGGAATGATTTTATAATCGATGGACATCGGCAATCCCTAAAGACCGATACCTTAAAGCTAAACACCGGAATTCTAAAGGCCGGAATGGACGGGGCGGCGACAGAAATGGTAAAAGTGGCGTGCTGGTTTTGGCGGTTTCCTACCCCCTTATAATACATCACTGAGAGTGATAATGTATATTATGGGAATTACAAGTTTGATATGGGGATTGGATTGGTTAGGTTTTCCAGACCATGTGGTACTCTGATACTAATATATTTTGACATAATTAAACTTTTCCGGTATCGTATCCCCACAATCAAACAAGCAAAAAAACAATATAAAGGTGTGTACCCATGACGAAGATCGATGAAAAGTTCGACGCCATTGCTGCCCAGATCGACGCGCTGAAGAAGTCACAGGAAGCTGGCGCGACGCTGTTGTCGGCTGACCTGCAAAAGATCGACAAATGGGACAGGCTGACAACCAACGCAAAGAAGTCGCTCGCCGACGGCAATATCGAATGGGAGTCCGAACCGGCACCCAAGGGCTTTAAGGGCATGCTTGTCGATGCATTCGACGAAGTCGCCATGTCGGCCAGCACCGGTTATATTTCCCGCAGCATGCGCGAACGGTATCGCCAGGACATCAAGGAAGCCGTCATCACGAGCTTCGAGGCACCGCCGAAAGCAGCTCCGGCAGCCCAAGCCAAGCCGCCGGCCAAATCCGGGCCGCGGTGATCGCTGTCACACAATTGTAACTTGGGTTAAAGCGGCAGTTCCATAAACACTGTGTCAAAACTTTGACCTTCGACATCATATACCTTGCGCGCGGTTTCGATGAAACCGAGACGCTTATATAAGCCGATTGCAGACTCTTGCGTCACTGTCACATGCAATTCAACCGTCTGGTATTCCAGTTCACGCGCTTCATCGATCAATGCGAGTGCAATTTGTTTGCCGAGGCCTTTGCCGTGTTGATGCGGATGCAGATGCAGGTTGCACAATTCAACGCGGCCATTTTCTTTTTGCTTCAGCCCGCCAAAACCCAGCAGCGTATTGTCCTGAAACAATCCCAGCATCGCGCCGTTGCTGCGCTGGTATTGCGCCGCGCGATCATAGATATCGCCGTGGAATACAGGGTTCGTTATGAAACCGCGCGCGTTTTTTTCGAGCGAGGTTTTGTAAAGCCCGCGCAGCTGGTCGGCATCAGCCGGGCTTATGGGACGAAGCGTTTGGTTTTGCATTTTTCTTTTCAGCCGCAACGGGCGGCTTTCCCTTGCCGTAGTTCTTGACGGTTTCGCCGAAAATTTTACGCAGGTTGGCAAGGTCGCGGATAGACGCGCGTTCATCGACCTGATGCATGCCACCCTTGGAAAGGTAATCAGCCCCCTTCCCGCTATCACCAATCCCACCGCGTTCCGGCAGTCCCAGCTCGATGATTTCGGCGTTCGGATAAATCTGCGCGGCAAAGCGGCCATCGGTCGTGCCGCCGCTGCCATCGAGTTTCGCGTCGCGTCCCAGCACGGTTTTCACCGCATCCTGCGCCGACGACGCAAGGTTGCCGGGTTCGCTATAATACGGCACGGACGCCGTATCCTTGTTCGCTTTCACTTCGATATTTTTCAGCAGATGGAAATCGGGATGCTGCTTCGCCCATTCGGGCGGGTTGGCCAGCGCATCCTTGACGAACTTTTCAAGGCTGTCGGGCGTTTCATGCGGCGTGAAGCGGATGTTCCACAGCATTTGCGCTTCGCCGGGAATAATCGCGCTGGCGTTGAAATCGCCGGATTTCAATGCGACGGTTTCGAAATTCGTGTTGGGGAAATTTGCGTTGCCATCGCTGAATTTATGGCTGTTCAGGATCGCCGATGCCAGCGCCAATGCGCGGTTCGGGTTTTCAAACAATTCCTGATATGCCGCATGACCCTGAACGCCGCTGGCCGTCAGCGTACCGACAAGGCTGCCACGGCGGCCGATCTTGATATGGCTGCCAAGGTCATCCTGCGATGAAGGCTCGCCCACGATAAACGCATCAACCTTTTCGCCGCGCGCCTGCATCCATTCGAGGACTTTTTTGGAGCCGTTGACGGCCGCCCATTCCTCGTCGGTCGTCAGGATCATGCTGATCTTGACGTTCTGGTTCTTCAGATCGCCCAGTTGTTCTTCGACGGCGCTGATAAAGGCAGCAACGCTGCCCTTCATGTCGGTCACGCCGCGACCATACAGGTAACCGTCTTCGATCTTGCCGCTATACGGATCTTCCGTCCATTTTTTCTGGTCGCCTGGCGGCACAACATCAAGGTGGCCGATATAGCAGATATGTTTTTCCGCCGTGCCGAACGACCATTCAAGAAAGATGTTGTTAACCGCGTAATCCCATTTCGCATGGCCGCCGCTGAAATCCAGCTGCGTTACTTTTGCGCCGGTCTTTGTGGCTGCTGCTGCTGCAAGGTCGAGGCTCGCCTGCGCGGTCGACAGGTCTTTGGCATCCAGCGGCGTCACGCTGGCGACGCGCACAAGCGCCTGCGCGAGCTTTACGGTTGAATCTTCAGGCGATACGTCACGCGGCGCTGACATGCGAAACTTCCTTGGCGGCGCGCACGTAATAGCGGCTGGTGTTGATGCGCATCGCGTCGATTTGCGTTTTCGCAATCTCGCGGAAGCTGGAACGGTTCGGCAGTTCGGCTGCTTTATAGAGATACTGATACGGGCCTTCGGAATCACGCACGATCAGCGCGCAGTCGTGGTTATCAAGGCGGCGGTAGATTTCTTCGCGGCCATAGAGCAGGCTTGCGCAAATAACGAGTTCGTTTTCAACGGGCGTGTATTGCAGCGCGTCCATCCATTGCACGTTCACGCTGTCCTTCAAGCCGATTTTGCGGCTGAGCTGTTTTGCCAGTTCGCAGGCTTCGGCGTCGTAATCGACGCAGACGATCGGGGTATCCGGACATTCGCGCGCCAGCATAAAGGCGGTCATGGGCAAGGCCCCTGCCCCGAGGAAGCTGATACGGCTGAAGCTGCCCTGTTGCTTGAACAGTTCGATCTCGGCGCGGCAGAGCGCTGTGTATTCAGGGAAGTACCAGAATTCGGCAAGGTCGCAGGCCGCACGCGACAGCAGTTTGCGCGCCCAGTATTTTTCCATTTCGCATTCGGCGATGCCGCACAACACGGGCAGCTTTTCGCGTTCCGTGGCGAGTTCTGGCGTATCCATCAGGTATTTGATCAATTCGGGTGCCTGGCATTTCGTCAGCGTGCGCACCAGATGCGTCAGCGACTGCGTGACGGCTTCGTTATCGGGAGACAAATTTTGTTCGCGCGACAGCAGCGCATAGCTCTGGCGAATAGCATCGACCGCCTGTGCTTTCAGTTCAGTCCACATCCCTAAATCCCACCCTTTTGAAGTACCAGCAGTTTGTCAGAAAACGGGTTATTTTTCCAGTCATTTGTCGGTGGCGGGGTCCCTCTCCCGCCACCGTTTCGCATCAAAAAATGATGGCCGAAAACAGTGGCAGGGGGATCTTCACTTACACGACGAAGCTGAAAATTTATTATCTTCCCGTAACCCGAGATTGAAAATCATTCTCATTTAGCTTCAGAAATCCCGACCTGTCAAAGTGATTTTTTAATTCTAGATATAACAATCACTTAAACGCTTGTTTGCGGGGTCGAAACGTCTATATGCTATGCCCAGAAGGAGAAGACTCATGCAAAAACGTACCCTCGGACATTCCGGTCTTACCGTCGCCCCGCTCTGCTTTGGCGGCAACGTGTTCGGGTGGACGGCGAATGAAAAGACTTCCTTCGACATTCTCGACGCCTTTACCGGCGCAGGGTTTGATTTTGTGGACACGGCGGATGTCTATACCCGCTGGATCGAGGGCAACAAGGGCGGCGAGTCCGAAACTATCATCGGCAACTGGTTCGCCCGCAGCGGCAAGCGCAAGTCTGTCGTGCTGGCGACCAAATGCGGCATGGATATGGGCGCAGACGGCAAGGGATTGTCGAAGGCGCATATCATGAAATCTGTCGAAGGATCGCTGACGCGGCTCAAGACCGATTACATCGACCTGTACCAGTCCCATGCCGATGATGAAACCGTCCCGCAGGACGAAACGCTGGCGGCATACGATACGCTGGTCAAATCAGGCAAGGTGCGCGCGATCGGCGCATCCAACTTTACGGCTGCACGGCTGGATTCTGCCGTGGCGGTTGCTAAACAAAACGGCCTGCCCGTCTATGCCAGCCTGCAGCCCGAATATAACCTGTATGACCGCGAAAAGTTCGAGGCGGAGCTTGCGGGCGTCTGCCAGAAACATGGCATCGGCGTAATCGGGTATTATTCACTCGCGCGCGGCTTCCTGTCGGGCAAATACCGCACCGAAGCCGATCTGGGCAAAAGTCCGCGCGGTGGCTCCGTGCAGAAAAACTATTTCAACGATCGCGGCTGGCGCATCCTGAAGGCGCTGGACGAGGTTGCTGCGGAAACGGGCGCGAACCAGACGCAAGTATCGATTGCATGGCTGATCGCGCAGCCGCTGGTGACCGCACCCATCGCCAGCGCCACGAGCCTTGTGCAGCTGGAAGACCTGATGAAGGCAGCGCAGCTGAAACTGGATGACAAGGCGTTGGCGAAGCTGAACGCCGCAAGCGTCTGGAAAGACAGCGTCGCCAGCGCAGCCTGAAGTTATTTCGGGCAGGCGGCGTTGATCGCCTCGATATCGTTGCCGTGCTTTTCGTAGTAATCGAAACCCGATAATTCCTGCAATTTTTGTTGCGGCGAGACGGGGCAAGTGACTGTCTTTTTACCGGTGCGCCGGCTGGCGTTCAACGTGGAATAATTGATATCCATGAATTCTTCAGGATATTCGCCAAGCGTATCCGTGGTGGTCGTGCTTTCGCCGATCAGCAAGAATTTATCGGCGGGTTTATCAAGCCGCCATTTCATGACGATGTCATACATTGACCGCGCACCGCCCGAATAGCTGACGGTCAGCAAACCCTTGTCGGTGATTTTCAGCGTGCCCAATGGCTGGTCAAACGAAGCCTTCGGCCCGCCGCAGCCGATGCAGGTGGCATTTTCGGCCTTTGTATGCAGTTTGCCGTTCAGGTAGACAACCAGCAACGCGTTGCCGCGGCTTTCCTCGTCCTTCGGCTGTTGCCAGATCACGGCGGCGGCATCGGGGGTATTATCGCCATCCAGATTTCCGGTTACCTGATGGTCGATATCCCAGCCCGGGAAATCCTTTGCCAGCAACGCGTCGATATCGGCATGCGCCGTCGTTATTGCGAAGATCATTAAAAGAATAGTGAAAATTATTTTCATCATGGTGTTTTGGCGGGCGGAAGCGGGCGGAAGGTCGCGAACATCTTGTCTTCGCCCGACAACGCGCGTGCGCGCTGCTCCAGTTGTGACACGTTGAAATTTTTGTAGTCCGATTTTTCGCGGATATCGGCGCGGTCCCAGCCCGTCGGGATCAGCGATTTTTCCAAACCCGGCGCCCAGACCCGGCCGCCCGGTTTCATCGGCAGGTACGGCACGAACAATTCGGCATCCGGCAAACCGAGGCCTTCACGCACCGAGCGTTCGGTGGAATTGCTGTTATGGTCGAACAACACGTACGGTTTGTTATCGCGGCTGATCTTGTCGACCATGTTCATGCCGTCGAGATACATTTTCAGCACCTCTTCCTTCGTGCCGTAATAAATATCGACATAGGCGGTCGCGGTATCGGCAAAGAATTTGCGGTCGTGATCCTGATTGACGCCCATCGCCTTCAGAACGTAATCGCCATGCATATATTGGTCATACGAAACTTTTTTCGTGGGGTTCATCTCCGCCCAGGTACGACGCAGTTCGTCGCAGGCAATGCCGTGAATCTGGTAGATATCCTTATTTTTAACGCGCGCCGGATCGTTATCCGCGTACGGCGAGAACTCCAAAAAGGTATGATAGCCCCCTGCCCCGATTTCCCATGCACCAACGCGGATGCGCCACAGTGTTTTGGCTTCCTCTGCAGTCGGCTCCGCCAACTGGTTCAGGCGGTATTGGTTGGGGATGGCGCTGTCGGTCAGGGCAGCATTATTGTTGAAAACAGGTGTCAGTGCAGGCGCAGGCGCGCAGGCATCCGCGCCCTTATACACGCCAACCGCCAGCGCAAACGTGGTGCCCAGCTTTTTGATGAAGCGTTTGATATTCACGCCTGTTTCCTTTTGAATGATCCGAGTATAAACAGCATGCCTGCTTTGGCAATACGCGCTGTTGTTTGTGCATTGCGTCAAAAAACTGTAAATCCAGTCTCGCCTTTCCGTATAAAACCAGCTATATCAGGACGTAGCATCGTATGAACAATGTTCCGGAAAAATATGCGCATCCTTCTGGTGGAAGATAACGAGCGTCTGGCGGAGGCAATTTCGGAGAACCTGACGGCGGCAGGTTTTGCGATCAACCATGTCTCGCGCGGTGAAGATGCACTTGCCGTCACGGCTGACCAGCAATTTGACGCCATTGTACTCGACCTCGGCCTGCCGGATATCGACGGTATGGATGTGCTGAAGGCGCTGCGTGACAAGAAAAATGCCGTGCCGGTTCTGATGCTGACCGCCCGCGACCAGTTATCGGACAAGATTGAAGGCCTGAACAAAGGCGCCGATGATTACATGGTGAAACCGTTCGAGACGGACGAGCTGATTGCGCGTCTGAACGCCCTGCTCCGCCGTCCAGCCCAAGCGGTCAGCGAAATTATCACCGTCGGTAACCTGTCGTTCAACACAACAAACCGGCAGGCAATGGCGCGCGAGAAGATCCTCGAACTGTCGAAGCGCGAAACGGATCTGCTGGAACAGCTGCTGCGTTCGCTGGGCAAGATCGTCTCCAAAAAATCCATTGAAATGCACCTGTATAGTTACGACGACAAAGGCTCGGTCAATTCGGTCGAGGTTCTGGTGCATCGCCTGCGCAAAAAACTGGAAAGCTATGACGCGGGTCTGGATATTCATACCCTGCGCGGCATCGGTTACATGATCATGGAACCCGGAAACGATGCCCCTGCTGATTAGAAGCAATTCCCTGCTGACACGGCTTGTCCTGCGCATCTTCGGCATCACGCTGATCGCGATCATGATTACCTATGCCGTCGTCTATTCGCAGATCGACCAGTCGCTGGAACTGCTGCGCAACCAGACGGTCGAGGAACAGGCGCAGGAAATCAGAACCGCCCTGCGCGCCGGACGTTCCGTCAACAAGCTCGTACTGGATATGCCTCGCAACCTGCGCGTCTTTTACGCGAATTCGGATTACGATTACCAGTATCTGGTGCGCGACCAGGATGGCACGATCCTGTTCCGCTCGACCCTTGTCTATCCCGACCTGTTCCCGAAAAACTTCATGCTGGCGAGTGACGGTAAATTCAAGTTCAAGGGGCCGGATGGCGCGGAATATTCCGGTGTCACCATCCGCTTCGCGCTAGAGGAACGGCTGTTTTACATTCAGGCCGCCCAGACGACACAATCTGCCGATCGCTTCTCCGACCAGATCAGCAGCGAATTCATGAAACGCGTGCTTTCGGTCGGGGTCCCGTTTTACTGTGCGCTGCTGCTCATCATTTTGATCACCGTGCGGCGGGGCTTTAAGCCGCTGCAGATGGCGGCGAAGCAGGTCGAAAATGCAAATATCAGCAACCCCGATTTCCAAATCCCCGAACAGGGGCTGCCGCAGGAAATTACGCCTTTTATCAAGACGATCAATTTTTCCTTCAAGCGCCTTGCGCGTTCCATTCAGGAACAGAAGGAAATGACGGAAAACCTTGCACACGAACTCCGCACCCCTCTCGCCGTCCTGAAGGCGAATATCGAACAGCTGGCGCGCGACAAGCAATCGACTAAAATCCTGCGCGACGTGGATGCGATGATCAAGCTCGTCAACCAGATGCTCGACATGACGCGACTTGAATACGCGGATATGATCGAGATGCATGATGTTGACCTGTCGGAAATCTTAAGCCAGGTGTGCCAGGATTTGTGGCCGCTGTTCCTGAAGGACCACCGTGAATTGCGCGTATCCGGCATCGCCACTCCTGTCCTCGTGCGCGGCAACAAGGACCTGATTTACCGCGCCATTCGCAACGTGCTGGATAACGCGCGCGAACACAGCCCGCCCAAAACGCCGGTGGATGTCTCTATCGACGGATATGTGATTAAAATCCGCGACTACGGCACCACGATTCCTGCAGACCGCCGCGCAAAAATCTTCGACCGTCTCCACCGCCTCGGCGCGCGGGCGGGCGCGAAGTCTGGCGCGGGTCTTGGTCTTTCCATCGTCAGCAAGACCATGGAAATCCATCGCGGCCGCGCGCTGCTGGAGCCCGCCCCCGTCGAAGGGAACGTTTTCCTGCTTGATTTCAAGGAATTCGACGCTCCCGAAATCAATTCCCCCGCGTAAGCTTGCTGTAAGATTGTGCTGCTAATCTGCATGCCGCTCAAACGGCAAGCATCACCTTCCCGCCGTTTAACCAGAACTTGAGCGAGCAGGAGAATGAATGACATCGATTACGCGCAATGAACTGAAGGAACGCCTCGCGGTTGGCGACATCGCTCTCGTCGACGCGCTGCCCCTCAATTATTATATGGCGGGGCACCTGCCCGGCGCCATTTCGCTGCCGCCGGGGCGCGTAGCCGAACTTGCGCCGCAATTGCTGCCCGACCTGTCGAAAACGATCGTTGTCTATTGCAGCAGCAGTATCTGCCAGAATTCCGCAATTACGTCTGAAGTTTTGAGAGACCTTGGCTACACCGATGTGCGCCGCTATGTCGAAGGCAAGGAAGACTGGCGCAGCGCAGGGCTGGCACTCGAAATGACGGGCGATAAAACGCCGACCGATTAATTTGTATTGATGACGACTTTTTCGTCGGGCTTCACGAAGCCCAACACGACGCGTGCGCGTTCATCGAGCATGTCGAGGTCGAGGCTGTCAGGGCGCAGCAGCTTGACGCGGTTTTCGAGTGCTTCCCGCTCCGCCAGTTTACGGTCGTAATTGTCTTCGGCGGTTGCCAGTTTCTTCTCCAGCCCCTTCCACGCAAAGTACCCGCGATCGCCATGCGCCAGATGGTAGGCGAAGTAGAAGAACAGCAGGAAACAGAGGGAAGTGACCAGAAACTGTGATACGGATCGTTTTTTCGGCTCGGAAACTCTCATATATCCATGGAATCATACCGGAGTCATAACGTCAAGAAAAAAGGTGCGGATTCAACGGGATATGGCATGATTTGCCGTATATTCCAGAAATCGCCGGTTGACAGGCGGCCCTGCGGTCATACATACATACTGCAACGGAGGAACAAACCATGACGACCCAGCACCAGATTTCCCTGCAGAATTTCAAGATCGGCAATGATTTGCCCTTCGTCCTGATCGCCGGCCCCTGCGCACTCGAGAGCCGCGACCACGCCTTTGACATGTCAGGCAAGCTGAAAGAGCTGACCCAGAAACTGGGTCTCCCGCTGATTTATAAAACCTCCTTCGACAAGGCAAACCGCACGTCGCTGAAGGGCGGCCGCGGCATGGGCATTGAAAAATCCCTGCCGATTTTGGCCGACATCCGCAAGGAAATGAAACTGCCCGTCGTGACCGACGTGCACGCGCCCGAACAATGCGCAGAAGTCGCAGAAGCGGTCGACGTGCTGCAGATCCCCGCATTCCTGTGCCGCCAGACGGACCTGCTCATCGCAGCTGCCAAGACCGGCAAGATCGTCAACGTGAAAAAAGGCCAGTTCCTCGCGCCTTGGGACATGAAAAACGTCGCCGCGAAAATCACCGAGAGCGGCAACCCGAACGTGATGCTGTGCGAACGCGGCGTGACCTTCGGCTACAACACGCTGGTCAACGACATGCGCGCCCTGCCCATCATGGCTGAAACCGGCCATCCCGTTGTGTTCGACGCAACCCATTCCGTACAGCAGCCGGGCGGCGCAGGCGCATCGACCTCCGGCGACCGTCGCATGGTGCCCTTCCTCGCCCGCGGCGCAATCGCCGTCGGCGTTGCCGCCGTGTTCATCGAGACACACGAAAACCCCGACAGCGCACCGTCCGACGGCCCCAACATGGTCAAGTTCGGCGACCTGCAGGCGATCTTGGAGCAACTGATCGCCATCGACCGCGTGATCAAGCCGCAGGCTTATGCAGCTCAGTCCAAAGCGGCCTGATGTACATTACGGCGATCGATTTTGAAACCGCATGGTACGCACCGCACAGCGCGATTGCGCTCGGCGTCACGCGTATTCTCGACGGCAAAGTGGTGGATACGACATCATGGCTGTTCCGCCCGCCCGGCCGCCGCGTATATATCCGCCCCGATTTCATCGCGATCCACGGCATCACGCCCGACCAGCTGGAGGACAAGCCGGATTTTTTCGGCATCTGGCACGAAATAGCGCCCTATCTTGAAAATACGAAAATGCTGCTGGCACACAACGCGCGGTTTGACCGCAACGTGCTGCATGCAACGGCAGATCATTACGGTATCAATCTGCCGTCATTTGACTGGCTATGCACAGTGAATATTGCCCGCAGTAAATGGCCGGATATTGAAAACCACAAACTCAATACAGTTTCAAAACATCTTGGCATCGAGCTTAATCACCACGATGCTGCATCGGACGCGCATGCGTGTGCGAACATCTATCTCCGCGCTTGCGAAGCAGATATCAAAGTAGCCTAAACTTAAATTGAATTACCGGCCCGGGCGCTGTGGCTGATCCGCCGTCGGATTAACCAGCAAATGCATATTGACGGACTCGCTCTTCTTCAGCGGGCGGCCGCGTGCGCTCAACTGAATGAACGACGCCGTGTTTTCACCCGTGCGCATGAAAACGCCTGCATAGGTAACCTGCTGCGGCGTGCCATGGCCCGTGGTGTACTGGATAAAAAGGGCCGGATCGACGTTCCAGTTGATCAGGTAATTCTGGTCCGCTGACACCACGTTGCCGACACGGATGAATTGGGTGCGCAAAAGTTCGATAAGGTTTTTCTGGGCTGCCTGATCGGCTACTTTGTCGCCGCTCAGTGCATAAGTCGTCACGCTGACCATGCGTTGCCATTTGGCGGGTTCCGCAAGATCGGGCGGCATGAATTGCATGGTGACGATCTGGCCGCCGGATTTCGTGACGATGTCCCCGTAGACGAAATTGCTGCAGCCGAAACGGTCGGCGAATTTCTGAACCAGCTCGACATTTTTTTCGAGGAGTTTTTTCGTTCCCACATCCTTCAGCGGCGTTTCGTAGGCAGACGCCGCACCGCCCACAAGGGCGAGCGCAAAAAGGCAGAGCGAAAAGACGATGTTTTTCATGGCAAAGACCTCCCAAATACCTCCCTATTATAGCGTTTTTTCCCTTAACGCTAAATGAACAATAATTTGCAAGCGATGCGGCTTGGGGCTATTCTCAAGGCAGTTTTGATGCTTTTTGACCTTTTCAGGAGTGTGTTTCATGTCCGCCATCGTTGATATTGCCGCCCGAGAGATTCTGGATAGTCGCGGTAACCCTACCGTTGAGGTCGACGTTATCCTCGATAGCGGCGTCATGGGACGCGCGGCAGTTCCCTCCGGCGCCTCGACCGGCGCGCATGAAGCAGTCGAAAAACGCGACGGCGACAAAAAACGCTATCACGGCAAAGGTGTCTTGAAAGCCGTTGAAGCCGCGAATACGGAAATTTTTGAAACCATCGCCGGTCTCGATGCACAGGAACAAACACTCATCGACCAGATGATGATCGACCTTGACGGCACACCGAACAAGGCACGCCTAGGCGCAAATTCCATTCTCGGCGTTTCCATGGCGGTGGCCAAGGCGGCGGCGATCGAACTCGACATGCCCCTCTACCGTTATGTCGGTGGCACGTTTGCCCACCAGCTCCCGCTGCCCATGATGAACATCATCAACGGCGGCGCGCATGCGGATAACTCGATCGACTTTCAGGAGTTCATGATCCTGCCCGTATCGGCTGACACCTGTGCCGATGCCGTTCGCGTCGGTTCCGAGATTTTCCATGTACTTAAGAAACTTCTTTCAGAAGGTGGCTTCAATACCGCTGTTGGCGACGAAGGCGGCTTCGCCCCCAACTTTAAGAGCGCAGACCAAGGTCTTGAATATATTATGAAGGCGATTATCGCTGCCGGATACAAACCGGGCGTTGATGTTGCCCTCGGCCTCGACGTTGCGGCAACCGAGTTTTTTAAGAAAGACAAATATCACCTTGAAGGTGAAGGAAAAGTCCTCTCTTCCGAACAAATGATTTCCTTCTACGAGAAACTGGTTTCCAAATTCCCCATTGTTTCGATTGAAGACGGCATGGCGGAAGACGATTGGGCAGGCTGGATCGAACTGACTTCACGCCTTGGCAACAAGGTGCAGCTGGTCGGCGACGATCTGTTTGTCACCAACACCACGCGCCTGAAACAGGGCATCGAAAAGAAAGCGGCAAATGCCATTCTGATTAAGGTAAACCAGATCGGCACGCTTACCGAAACGCTGGATGCTGTGCAAACAGCGCAGAAGGCCGGCTTCGGCGTCGTGTTCTCCCACCGCTCGGGCGAAACCGAAGACAGCACCATCGCTGACCTCGCGGTGGCGACGAATGCGGGCCAGATCAAGACAGGCTCCCTCTCCCGCTCCGACCGGATCGCGAAATACAACCAGCTGATCCGCATCGAAGAACAGCTTGGCCCTTCCGCAAAATACGCAGGCGGTAATGCGATCAAGCATCTGGCGGCAAAGCCCGTCCTGCGCGCGGTCGACGGCAAGAAAAAGCGGGCGTAACCGGCCGTATGAAAAACCGTCTGCTTGGCTGCGTAACGGGTCTTCTGCTCCTTGTCTCCGCCTATACGGCGCAAGGGGCGGACCCTGACTATGAAAAGAGCGCGAAGGCGCATCCGTTCTATCAGGCGATCCTCGACGTTTCCAAGACGATGTCAGGCCGCAAGCTGCTCGACTACCTGAACCTCCGGATGCAGGAAGACGCGACACGCGTGCCAGTCGTTTCGCTGTGGCTGCGGGATAATTCGATCAACGAGGACGACGGCCGCCGGTTGCAATCGCTATACTTCCTCACCTATGGGGAAACGCTGGTGGCGATGGCGGATGGCGAGCGGGAGTCCGGCAACCCCGGCCCCTATCGCGAATTGCTCGAAACGGCGATGCTCAACCTTCATATCTTCGAACTGATGGCAACGATTGATGCCACGCGCTGTCAGGACCAGACCGCGATCTCGGCGGTGAAAAGCATGATGAACCAGCGTTACGACATTTTCCGGACCGCCTACCGCACCTTCCCTCGCCCGATCTTTGACACGATCGAAAAAACGGCGCTGCAGCACGAAGAGAAATTCCTTGGCCGCTCGCCGAATGCGGATATCTGCCAGATGGGTAAAACCTATCTGATCGACCTGTCCAAAGCCCCCGGCGTTGAAAGAAAAACAATCGACGACCCCGTGCAGCCCGGCCGTAAGAAAATGGTTCTGGTTCCGCCCCCCGGCTACGTGTATGCGCCGGGTTTTGTGTCCGACAAGCAATGGCTCGCCGCGCGTAAGGCCGCCATCAAGGATGTGACTGACGAATGGGCGAAGCGTTATAAAGGCTCGATCGAGTAATTACTGCGCAGCGCGATAAAGCATCAGGCCTGTGGCAATCGCGCCGGCGGCGCTGACTACCAGCAATGCATTTCCAAGAATAAAGCAAAGCGTGACGGCACGGGAAAAAGCGTGCGGCGATTGTTCGCGTGAAATGCTGCTACGAATACCGGGTGCAATACCCGTTCGCAACGCCGCGCGCGCCAATTCGCTGACGCCGAAACCGGCTGTGCCGAACAGGATGAGGGTCACGCAGGCAATCCCGAACGCGATGGTGGCGGCGATTGTCACAGTTACACCAACCGCGACTGCTCCACCGCCGCCTTCACGAAGGATGTGAACAGCGGATGCGGCTCGAACGGTTTGGATTTCAGTTCGGGGTGGAACTGCACGCCGACAAACCACGGGTGATCCTTCAGCTCCACGATTTCGGGCAGCTTGCCATCGGGCGACATGCCGCAGAACATCAGGCCTGAATCTTCCAGTTGTTTCCTGTACGTCATGTTGACTTCATAGCGGTGACGGTGCCGTTCAGAAATATCGGTTGTGCCGTAGATATTAGCCACCAGCGATCCGGGCGTGAGTTTTGCGGGATAAGCGCCAAGGCGCATCGTGCCGCCCATATTGCCGCGGTCGTCGCGTTTTTCCGTCTCGTTACCCTTCAGCCATTCGGTCATCAGGCCGACGACAGGATTGGCGTATTTGCCAAGCTCGGATGATCCCACATCGTTCAGGCGCGCAACATCCCGCGCAACCTCGATCACCGCCATCTGCATGCCGAAGCAGATACCGAAATAGGGAATTTTGTGTTCGCGGGCGTATTTGACCGCTTGGATCTTGCCTTCGGTGCCGCGCTCGCCAAAACCACCCGGCACCAGAATGCCGTCGACGTTTTCCAGCAGGTGCAGGCTTTCATCTTTTTCGAACACTTCGGAATTCAGCCAGCTCAGGTTGACCTTCACATTGTTCGCAAAGCCGCCATGCGTCAGCGCCTCGGCGAGCGATTTATAGCTATCGAGCAGCGATGTGTATTTGCCGACGATGCCGATGGTCACTTCGCCTTCGGGATGCGCGATCTTGTGGGCGATGGATTCCCATTTCGACAGGTTCGGCGCAGGCGCGCTCATGTCGAAATAGCGCAGGACCTGTTCGTCCAAACCCTCTTTATGATAGCTGACGGGAACATGATAAATGCTTGGCACATCAAGCGCGGGGATAACGCATTCTTTTTTGATGTTGCAGAACAGCGCGATCTTGTGGCGTTCCTCGATCGGGATTTCGCGATCGGCGCGCACCAGCAGGATCGAAGGCTGGATACCGACCGACAGCAATTCCTTGACCGAGTGCTGGGTAGGTTTCGTCTTCAACTCTCCTGCCGTCTTGATATACGGCATCAACGTGACATGGATGAACAGCGCGTTGCGCAGCCCGACTTCGTTGCCGAACTGGCGGATGGCTTCGAGGAAGGGCAAACTTTCGATGTCGCCGACAGTACCGCCGACTTCGCACAACACGAAATCCGCATCGCCGTTGTCGTTGGCGATGAATTCCTTGATCTCGTTCGTGATGTGGGGAATGACCTGAACGGTGCCGCCGAGGTAATCGCCTTTGCGTTCCTTTTGCAGCACGTTCCAGTAAATGCGGCCGGTCGTGATGTTATCGGTCTTGCGCGCAGGCACGCCCGTGAAACGCTCGTAATGGCCGAGGTCGAGATCAGTTTCGGCACCATCATCCGTCACATAGCATTCGCCATGCTCATACGGGCTCATCGTGCCGGGATCGATGTTCAGGTAGGGATCGAGCTTGCGCAGGCGGACCTTGAAACCGCGCGCCTGCAAAACGGTACCGAGAGCTGCGGATGCGAGCCCCTTGCCAAGCGAAGACACCACCCCGCCCGTGATAAAGATATAACGTGGCATGGCGCACTCCCCTGTGTGTTTCGGTTACTTTTTCGTTTTTTTGGCCGGCTTTTCGCTGGGCTCGTCGATTTTCTTTTCTTCGGCGGGCGCTTTCTTCGGCTCTTCCACCGGCGTCACTTCTTCGCCGGGGGTCGGGGCGTCGGGCGCCTCTTCCTTCTTCACGTCTTCCGCTTTCATCTCGGTCTTCTTCGCGGGATCGGTTTCGATATCGAGGATGCTTTGATGCGAAGGGCGATGCGACGCGGTGATCGCCAGAATAAGGCTCGTCAGGAAGAAGATGCCAGCCAGGATCGTGGTCGCGCGCGTCAGGCCGTCGCCGGTACGGCGCTGCATCATCAGGTTCGACATGGAACCGCTGTTACCCATGAAGCCACCTGCTTCGGAGGGCTGGATAAGGATGGTGATGATGATTGCCAGCGTGACGATCAAATGGATGACAAGAATGACGGCTGAGAGTGTTTCCATGGCAGTACGAATTCCGCTTCTATTATGGGAATTATTATGGTTGGCTTACCGAGGAGATATTTAGAGCAAATCCCGCCAAAAAACCAGAGGGTTTTTAAGGCTTCTTTGTCTCGCGCATTTTATAAAACTGGTCCGACCAGAGGTTTTTGTACTGTACGCGCAGATAGTTGCGCTTGGCCGACCAGTCTTCGACAGGTGCCGGCGTGTAATTCGCGTCTGCCTTACCCTTGTCCCCGCTGCGGCAGAGGATCAAATTAACCGGACGTGCGCTGTTGCCGGCTTCCGTTTCGATCGCGTCAAACGCCGCAAGATCGTATTCTTCCTTGGTGAGAATTCTAAAAGCGTAACGCAGCGCTTCATAACGCGGGATGATATCCGACATCACTGTAACGCCGACGGAAGGATCGTCGCAACGCTCCGCATCCGCGAGCGCGACGATCTCATAGTTCATCAGGGCCTTCAGCGCCGTGCTGCCTGCCTTGTTATATTCCGGCATCTTGCCGAGCGCCGTTGCGGTCTGTGCCTGGCGCTGCTGAAGGTCAGAGAGGAAAAGATAATAGAAAATGTTGAACTTGGTTTTGTCGGCAAGGCCGAAGGTATTGTCGATGAGCCATTGCACAGCGACGCTGCTTTCGTTCGGGCCGCCGTTTTGCAGGCCGTATTCCAGCGTTTTGCGCACTTCGTCACTGCCGCCTTTTTCCGCAGCGGCATTCAGCGCCAGATAGAAAAGGTCGCTGCGCAACCCGTTGATCTGCGCGATGCCGACAAGCGGATCGGGCTTGGGCGCTTCAGCCGTCTTGGCATCGGTTTTCTGCGCCAGCGCCTGAGGCGCGGCGAGGCTGATCATCACGAAAGCCAGAGCGAAAATACGGATCATTGTCCCATCCTTTGTTGAGCAATCTTATTGGACAAGGCCTTGGTTTTCAAGGCAATGTCTTGGCGGCTGTATTATGTCAGGCCGCGTTGGCGATTGCCAAAAACTCGTCTGCCTTAAGGCTTGCGCCGCCCACCAGCACGCCATCGACATTCGGCAGATGCAGGATTTCCGCAGCATTGCTGCCTTTAACCGACCCGCCATAAAGAATTTGTGCCTTTACGACCGATTTTTCACGGATAAGAGCATGAATGCCTTTGATATCGTCCGAAGACGCAACTTTGCCCGTGCCGATTGCCCAAACAGGCTCATAGGCGATAACGGTGTTATCCACTGTCGCGCAATCAGGCACCGACGCGGCAAGCTGTTCGGAAACGACGTCATTCGCGCGTCCTGCCGTCCGCTCGGCATCGGTTTCGCCGATACAAATGATGGCGATTAGCCCTGCTTCATGCGCGGCTTTCGCCTTCGCGGCAACCTCCGCACTTGTTTCCTTATGATACTGGCGGCGTTCGGAATGGCCGACGATCACATGCGTGCAGCCGAGATCTTTGAGCATCTGCGCCGAGATGTTGCCCGTGAATGCGCCAGAGGCCTGCGCATGGCAATCCTGCCCGCCGATTTTCAGCGCGGAATCCTTGGTCCACCAGTTCAACGCGTTGATAAGGGTTGCGGGTGGACATAATACCATATTAAAAGCCGCAGATTTTGCCGCCATGAGCGCATCGACACGCTGCTTGCTGTCGGCCGTCAGGCCGTTCATCTTCCAGTTACCCACAATCAGTTTGGGAGCAGACATATAATAATTTCCCTATTTTATGGCGTTAAGTCTTGACATTTTGGCGTTAAACCTGTGGATTATCAAGGCATTTTAGAACTTTTTGGAGAATATCACAGATGCTGAAGCAGATGCGGTCCGGCGCCCACTCGATTGTCCTGAAATTCCTGCTGTTCGGACTGCTGCTGCTGGCATTCGTTGGCCTTGCGCTGATGGATTATCGCGGCATGCTCAGCGGCAACTACCAGACAACCAGCGTCGCGACTGTCGACGGCGAAAAAATCACCACGCTGGAATTCGAACAGCTGATGCAGGGCGCGCTGCGCCGTCAAAAGATGTCGACCGAAGAAGCGTACCGTACAGGTTACCCCGCGCAATATCTGCAGAACGAAATCAACAGCCGCATCCTGACCAAAAACGTGCGTGACCTCGGCCTGATCGTTAGTAATGAAGAAGCGGCGAAGCAGTTACAGACCATGATCGCCCCCCTGACCGCACAAGGCCTCGATAAAAAAGAAGCCCTGCAGCGCATGCTCTACAACATGGGCGTCAGCGAAGGACAGCTTGTCGAAAGCATGAAGGCGCAGATCGGCCTTGAAACGCTGATGAAATCCATCTCTACCGGCATCAAGGCACCGCCGCAAATGGCGCAGGATGCGCTGAAATTCCGCGCAGAATCGCGTCGCGGTGAATATTTCACGGTCTCGGCCGATGAAGCCGGAAAAAGCGAGCAGCCGGATGACAAGGCGCTGGCAGACTATTACAAAAAAATCTCCAGCCGTTTCCTGATCCCGGAATCCCGCACGCTTGCCGTGATGATCGTCGATGCGAAATCTCTGGGGCTCAGCAAAGACCCGACCGATGCCGACCGCAAGGCATGGTACGAAGCACATAAAGACTCGTATAAAGTCGGCGAACGCCGCGTGATCGCGCAGTTGATGGTTGGTAAAAAGGAAGATGCAGACAAGCTGTATGCCGAAGCACAGAAAGGCAGCAACCTTGAAGCACTATCAAAAGGCGCAGGCAAAGGCATTTCTACTTACGTGCGTTCCGGCGAATACACCGAAGCGGAAACGCCGACCGACCTGACCGATGCTTTCAAGACCGAGAAAGGCGCCGTTCTCGCGCCCGTTGAAACGCCGCTCGGCTTTTTGATCGCGCAGATCGAAGACGTGAAGGCTCCCACCGTCAGAAGCTATGATGAAGTGAAAGACGAAGTCGCGGAGGCTATGGACGCCGCCAACGATTCCGGCGAGGCACTGATGAAGCGTGCGGACGAGATCGAGGACATGATTGCCGGCGGCAAGGGCCTTGGCGACATCGCGCAAGAGACAAAGCTTAAAATAGAGACGCTGGAGAAGGTCACGCAGGCAGATGCTGCCTCCGCCAAAATCCTTGCCGCTGAACAGGTATTCGCAGAGGGGTTCAAGCTCTCCAAGGGCGATGTTAGCCAGCGCATCGATGCGCCGACCGGTGAATTCGTGATTGTCGAAGCGCGCGACGTATTTCCGGCGCAGGAACAGCCGCTGGAAAAAGTCCGCGCGGATGTTTTGAAAGCCTGGAACGCGGAGAAGAAAAGCGCATCGCTGGATCAGGCGACTTCCAAAATCCTCGACCGCCTGAAAATGGGCGAAGATTTTGATGCCGTCGCCAAAAGCCTCGGCAAGAAGGTCGAGCGCACCAACATCATCAGCCGCGGCGAATATGCCAAGGCGGGCGAAATGAAAAAGGGCATGTTCCCTGCCCTGTTCGCGCTGGATAAAATTGGTCAAGTGACAGCCATTGGTTCGGCTGCAGACGGTGCGACGATCCTGCGTCTTGCGGACCGCCGTATCGACGAGACGAAAGAGCCAAAGCAGGAAGAGCTCGAGCAATTGCGCAACATGCTCGACCACGCCGTGCAGAAAGACGTGCTGGAGCAATACCGGATGTCGTTGATGACGAAATACAAGGTCAAGATCGACAACAAGGCGCTCGACAACCTCGCCAAGCAACGTGAAGAAAATGCCGAGATCACAGGCGCTAACTGACCACGTTTAACACACGCCGGCGATGCTTAACGGACTGAAAACACCGGAAATTCATAACTTTCTTGACTTTAAAACTCAAGATATATAAGTTATGACAAATATTCTTTCGGGGTTTTCATGAAGAACAAGTTTCTGGCTGCCGCGCTCCTTGTTAACGCTCTTGCGCTGCCCCTTTCGGACGCCGCGGCGCAGGATAGCGCGGGTGAGCCGAAACAAGGCGACGTAACGGCTGTGATTTCAGGCCTGTCCCACCATTTTGGCCAGCGCTCCTATTGGGATGAAAACGGCCAAAACCGTAAATGGAATGAAACCAATTACGGCGCGGGACTGGAATATCAATTAAGCAAACATTTCTACGTAGCCGCAGGCGGATACAAAAACAGCATCCATCGCGCTTCTTTTTATGGCGGCGTCGGCGCAGAAACGAACGGCGGCAAACCGCTCGGACTCGGCATCGAGGCCGGATTGATTACCGGCTATGAAATTCCCGTCGTGCCCTCTGTCATTCCTTATGTCCGTATCGGATCGCGAAACGCGCCGGTGAATTTAAAGATCAACGTTATTCCGCCGATCAAGGGCCTCACACCCGCTGTCGTAGCCGTACAGGCACGATTTAAAATTGGATAATGTAAAAATAAAAAGAAGCCCGGTTATAAACCGGGCTTCTTTCTTTTTTTCTCAAAGTACCGAGAAAATTATTCGCCGCGCAGGGTGTCTTTTGCGCCGCCGATAGCGTTCTGGACTTTACCAGCAAGTTTCTCGCCCTTGCCTTCTGCTTCCAGTTTCGCGTCGCCGGTCAATTTGCCAGCTGCTTCTTTGACGGCGCCTTTTGCTTGATGGCCGGAGCCTTCGATGCGGTTCTTGTCCATGTGATGTCTCCTTGTTTTACGTGTTATTGGGTGTCCTGCAGCAAACGTGCGGGATCAAATAATGTTCCCTCAATGCTTAAGTATCTGAAAAATAAACGAGATATCTGGAATAAAATTGCGGGAATAAGTACGCCTATTTTCTTCGCCGCAGGATAAACCGCTCCACATTGGCAAGTGTGCTTTTCAGCTTGATGTTGAAAATAGGGTCGGCAATGGCATTCATGGTGCGTGATTTGAATTTTGATTCAAAATCATATCCCACTTTGGTGCGCCCCGCGCCCGCATCCTCGAACGTCAATCTGGCCTTCAAGAACCTGAACGGCCCCGCGACATCGACGATGTTGATTTCATCAAAAGGAGTTTCGGTGACGCGGCATTTATATACAAAACCGATATTGCCAAGACCGACACTGATTTCCGCCAGCGTCTCGGGGCCATTTTTCTCAAGGATGCGGGCGGCACGGATGAAGGGAATAAAGTTGGGATATTCCTCCATCGCCATCAGGACTTTATAAAGCTCCTTGCGCGGCATCCTGATGATGCGGCTGTCGCTTATTTTGGGCATGCAAGTTTTTCGAGGTCTGTCGCGACGCGCGCGAAAACAGAATCCCAATCGCCCGGCGACGGCTGGCGGATCAGGCGCATGCCGGGATACCATGGCGTTTTGTCGCCCGTCATGCCATAGAGCCAATAGGGCCGATAATGGAGAAGATTCCAGACCGGCACACCCGCGCTGCCCGCAAGATGCGCAACCGAACTATCCGTCATGACAACAAGGTCGAGTTTGCGGAGGGCCGCTACGGTGTCGGCAAAGTCACTCATCAAGGGCCCCAGTTCTGGAATGAGCCCTTGCGCACCTGATTGTGCCAACTGCTCCTCACCCGCGCCCTTTTGCAGGCTGAACAACTGGACGTTTTTGATTTGCGCGAGCGGAATAAATCTGTCGATCGAAACGGCGCGTTTACGGTTTTCCTGAAAAGCCGGATTTCCCGACCAGACGATACCAACGCGAAAACGCCCCTCGCCCATTTTCAAAAGCTCCGCGGCCTTCGCAGGCAACGGCACGGAGACAGACAAAGCAGGCATTGGCGGCACGTTCGACAGGCCGGTATTGAAAATTCGCGGCAGGCTCATGATCGGAATATGATAGTCGAAACGCTCGCCCAGCGGCCCCGCTTCGACGATGCGGTCCACGCCCGGCACTTCCTTGAACAGACGGTGCAATGCGGTACGGCAGCCCAACAGGACGCGTGCGCCCTTGGCCTTCAGAAGTGGGATATAACGTGCGCAAAGTATCGTATCGCCATATCCCTGTTCTTCGCTGACAAGAATGGTTTTTCCCGCAAGATCCTGCCCTTCCCATTTGGGTGCGCCGTAAACGGGTTCTTTTTTATGATTGCGTTTCCAGCGTGCCTCGAAATCGGGCCAACCTTCTTCAAAACGCCCCATGCTGCGCAGGATAATGCCCCGCTCCCACGCCGCTTCGTTATGGTCGGGCTGCAGGCTGCAGGCAAGGTTGATCTGTTCGAGCGCCTCGTCCAGCAACAGGAATTCGCGCAGGGCAAAGGCGTAATTCAGGCGGATGTTAAAATCGTCGGGCGACAATCTGGCGGCCGTTTCATGATAGGCAAGTGCCTCATCCTTGCGGTCGAGCGCGACAAGGCAGTTGCCCGCATTCGTCATGAAGGACGTATTTTCAGGCTGTAGTTCAAGTGCGCGGCGCGTGAAGGCCAAGGCGGCTTCATGCTTGTCGAGTTTGCGCAAGGCGACGCCCATATTCGCCAGCAGCCCGGGTTCCCTAGGCGCCAGCGGCAGCAGGACGCGAAAGAGATCGACAGATTCTTGATATTTGCCATCGGCCAGCAGCTCGGATGCTTTTTTGAATAGCTCCGCGGGCTTTATCTGCGCCGTCATGGCGTAGCCTTGGCGATGGATTGCGGTTTTACTTCACCCGTCACTACTTTCGGCGCGTTGCGCAACGTGATGACTTGGCTGACGGGTACCAGTTCAAAGCCCTTCGCAGCAAGCGTCGGTAGCCATTTTTCGAGGGCTGCAAGCGTGACATCCTTCGGGTGGCCGATCGCGATTGCGGCGCCTGCGCGTCTTGCAACCTGTTCCACCTGTATCAGCGATCTGGCGACGGAGGACGGCGCGGTATCGTCATCTAGGAACACATCGCGATGCGTTGCTTTCATGCCGTGCTCGCGGGCGATTTTCTCGGCGATGCTGCCGGGTGCCGTGCGGCTGTCGAGGAACATCATTTTCCGCTCGGCCAGCGCCGCCATGACGATGGCCAGGCCGTCGCGGTCCTTGGTGAATTTGCTGCCCATATGGTTGTTCACACCTGTATAGCCTGCAAACGCATCCAGATTTTTGATGACGCGCTCATGCAGTGCCAGCGGCGCCATTTCGACGCCCAGATAACCGGGGCCGGGATCGGCCGTTTTGCGTTCCGGCTGCATCGGCAGATGCAGCATCAGCTCATGCCCCGCCTTGCGCGCGTCACCGGTCTGCTGGCCGATACTTTGGCTATAGGGCAGATAAGACAATGTCACGCCCGCCGGCAATCGCGTTGCCCGTGCGGAATGAACGCGGTCGAGACCCATATCGTCAATCACGATCGCGATCATCGGTTTGCGGCCAGCCATGTGTTGCTGCGGAATCGGCTCGGGCTGCAGGGTTTTTTCCGCACCCTGCTCCAACGCCTCGTACTGATACCGCCCGCCATCGGAGGAAATATTCAGCCCCAGCGGCGGCGCAAGCAGCGGCGGCATCTGCACCTGAGTGGAGAGCCATTCGACATCTTCAGGTGCCGTTTTTACCTCTACGGGCGGTGCTGCCCAAACAACCTCCGGGGCTGTGGCTTCGACCGGCTTGGTCTTTTCAGGCGCGGTGCGCACTTCCTCGGCGGAAGCAATCGTTGCTACCGCAAAGAGCGCAAAAGCGAAGATGTATGGCGGATATTTCATGACCCCTAGAACCCCATTTATATTCGCGCTTTTGATGCCAAAATGCCAAGCGCAAAATCACGGGCGTTTGAACAGGTTACAAGGAAAGGCTTGACTTGACTCGTGAACTAAACTAGAACAAAAGAAGAATAGGTTTTAACAAGGGGAATCCCGATGCTCACCAAAAAACAGCGCGACCTGCTCATTTATATCAATGATTACATCCAGAAGACCGGCCTTTCGCCGTCTTTTGAAGAAATGAAGATCGGTCTCGACCTGAAATCCAAATCCGGCATTCATCGCCTGATTAACGCCCTTGTGGAGCGCGGCTTTCTGGAGCGTTTGCCGAACAAGGCCCGCGCGCTAGAGGTAAAGAAACTCCCCGAAAACGTGGTTTCCCTGCAGGCGCAGCAGGCATCGCGCCGCGCGCCGGCCGCAGCAGGATTGCGCCCCGCCAATAACTTCCGCACCGGCGGTGTTGAAGAACTCGTGCAGCTGCCCATCCACGGCAAAATCGCTGCCGGCACGCCTATTGAGGCCGTGCGCGACGAAATCGACACCATCGGCGTCCCGATGAGCATGCTGGGCATGCAGCCCTGCTATGCGCTTACGATTGAAGGCGATTCGATGATGAAGGCCGGGATCATGGACGGCGATATCGTGATCATCGAAAAATGCGACCGCGCCAATGACGGCGATATCGTTGTCGCGCTGGTGAACGAGGAAGAGGTCACCCTGAAACGCCTGCGCCGCGAAATCGGCCAGGTTGTCCTGATGCCCGAAAACGACGCTTACCAGCCCATCCGCCTGCCCCCCAGCCAAGTGCGCATTCAGGGCAAGCTGCGGAGCCTGTTCCGGAATTACTAATCCGGATGGCCCCGCGCCCATCGGGTTAGAAAATTTCAAGTTGCGCTTTACTTTACGGGTTCTGTCGGCGTATATTGCGCGTCAGATTACGGAAAGAAATGCGCCATGAAAATCAAATTCCCCATGATTGCCAAGACAGCCACCTATGGCCTGATGCACGTCACCATCTCGTTTTTCGTGTCGTGGTTTGTCACCTATAGCCTTACCAAGGATATCAAGGCGAGCTTTGTGACCGCCCTTGGCATCTCGATCCTCGAGCCGTCGATCCAGATCGTGGGTTATTATTTCCATGAAAGAGCATGGACCAAATGGGGCAAAAATCACCCCTCGCAGGCCGCGCCCGAATGGAATGTCTCCGGCTGCGCCCATCACAATCATGATGGTCACAATCACAAACACTAAGACTGTTTTATTAAAGTGATTTTATAACGTCTTGCCAAGCTTGCGCGGCTTATCAAGCGATGGATTAAGATCGTTTCGCAACTCACGGATTTCATCCGTTAAAGATCCAAGTTGTTGGGATACTTTCGCGAATATCTCCAAGAGTGCTTTGTCGTTTGCCAGAGCCTGATCTGCTTTCCGGTTCAGCGCCGCCAGTTCGCGTGCTGATTCAGTTGTGCCTTCTCGGACATCATCAATTTCGCTTTGCGACCAATCTGTCATGGCATCCTCCATTGGGAGTCCTCAATCGATCATTTTTATGGCAACTTGTCAATCTTTACTGACGGCCTGTCCACGGGCGCTTGCCGCGGTCGGCCTGAACCGTTTCGACCCGCATCCCCTCCGGCGACAGGTATATCGCGTGGGCCCCTTTTCGCCAGATATCCCACCGGTCGAGCACCACCGTCTGGCGACGGCATTCTTCAGCCTCCTTGAACGGCTCCATGCTGAGGATCAGGTCGGCGCTGGCGCAGCTTTCAGGCAGACTGCCTTTGGCCATAACAAAGCTAATGCGTTTACCCTTAATCTCCGCCGTACAAACGCCACCCTCGCATGAAACAACCCGCCCCTGACCTTCCTGCGGCCAGTAATCGAGACCTTGGCCGCCCTCGCGTTCTTTCCATTCATTCCGGATGAATTTCTCCTTGGTCTTGGACGACACCCACAACACGCCATCCGGCGCGCGCAGGGCGAACAGGTCAACGCGGTTGGATATCAGGATATCCGGCCGCGGCGTCAGCGGGATCAGGATGCAGGCGGCAACAATCGGCACCAAACCCAAATAGCGCATCCGCCGCTGCCAGATCGCCAGCCACAACCCGCCAAGCGCGAACAATGCGAGCAGCCCCGCCGGCCATGCATCCGCATGTTGTGATGCGTGCGGCCATGCCGCGACCGTTTCCGCGACATTCATGATCAGGGCAAGGCTTTGCTCTGTCACATACAGCGGCCACTGCTCAAGCCCCAGTGGCATCATGACGCAGGCAATCAATCCAGCAGGAAATGTGATGAAGGAAGAAATAGGCACGGCAATGATGTTCGCGATCATGCCGCCGGTCAGCGACATGCTGGAAAAATGAAACAGTGAAAACGGCGCGGTCGCGACGCCTGCGACCAGCGTCGATATGAAACAGCCCAGCAAATAAAGCGCATAACGGCGATACCACGGCGCTTCATGCAACTGTTCAGACCACCAGTTCTGCGTTGATTCATAAACAGCCACCAGCCCGACGACTGCGGCGAAAGAAAGCTGGAAACTGGCCCCAGGCAGTGACTCAGGCTCGAACAACAAAATCACAAGCGCCGAAAAAGCAATGATGCGCAAGGTAAACGGGTCCCGGTCCACCATGATCGCGCCCATGATGATGCAGACCGACAATACCGCCCGTTGCGCCGGTACCGGCGCGCCAATCAGCAGCATATAAAAAATAGCAACCGCGATCGCCGCACCCGCCGCGATTTTCTTGATCGGCCAGCGCAGCGCAATATAGGGAAAGGCCGCCAGCACCGCGCGCACGATAAAAAAGACGAAGCCGCCGATCAGCAGGAAGTGCGATCCAGAAATGGCGATCAAATGCGCAATCCCCGACAGTCGTGTCACTTCCCATGTCTTTTCGGATATTCCATCATCCTCGCCGACCATGAATGCCGTGATAAGGGCGGCATGTTCCTTGTCCTTAACCTTTGCTTCGATATGCTCGCGGATATAGCGGCGCATGTTTTCGAACAGAAATCCGCTTTCTGCCTTTGCTGTAATTTCCGCATTGCCCAGCGCGTAACCCGTCGCTCCCAACCGCTTGAAAAACGCATGCCGCTGGAAATCGAACGCACCGGGCAGGACAGGCGGCGACAACGGCATCAGCGCTGCCCGCACGTTCAACGTGTCTCCCGCACGCGGGCGAACATCGTCGTTATTCTTTAATTTGATCCTGACCCGATCCGGCAAAGCCTTTTGTTTTATTTCGCCTTCGGTCACGCGAATATTATCGAGAACAACGCGCCAGCCTTTTTCAAGCGCGAGCGCTTCCACAACACGGCCTTCAACCGTCACGCCATAGGCTTTTTTCTCCAGCACAGGTGCCGCCACATGCCATGTGCGCAGGCATCCCGCCGTAAACCCCATCACGATCAGCAGCGCAATGACCCAGAAATGCATGAAAACTTTATTTGCGTGAAACGGTGCCCAGATGGCGACCAGCATGGAAATCGCAACTGGCCCCGCCAGCAACGGTGGCTCCACCGGAAGGCTGTAATAGAACGCAATGCCAAGCGCCAGCGGCACGGGCAGCCACAGCAGCCACCTGTCGCGCTCCTCCAGCAAAGCGTTGAGCAAATTCGGCATTTTCATCGTTGTATACGGCACGTTCTAAAGGGGTTGAGTTTGGCATATTAAACCCATACAATCCATGCGCTTATTGAAAGGTTCTATATGTCCCAGATCGTCACACGTTTCGCGCCCTCCCCGACCGGCTACCTGCATATCGGCGGTGCACGCACGGCATTGTTCAACTGGCTGTTCACCCGCCATTACGGCGGCAAGTTCCTGCTGCGCATCGAAGATACCGACCGCGCACGCTCGACAGATGCGGCAGTGAAGGCAATCTTCAACGGCCTCAACTGGCTGGGCATCGAATTCGACGAAGAACCGATCTTCCAGTTTGCGCGCATGAACCGACATGCGGAAGTCGCGCATGAATTGGTGAAACGCGGCAAGGCCTATTTCTGCTACACCTCGCCTGAAGATCTGGAACAACTGCGTCAGCAGCAGCAAAGCGCGAACGCGCTGGGCGGTCTGAACCCGATCCTGCGCGAACGCGCGGAAAAAGATGCCAAGAACCCGCCCGCTGATCGCAAGCCCGCGGTGCGTATTAAAGCCCCCTCAGGCAACAACGGCGAAATGTCGATTACCGATCAGGTGCAGGGCGAAGTTAAAGTACCGTACACCCAGCTGGATGACATGGTCATGCTGCGCGCCGATGGCACACCGACCTATATGCTTTCTGTCGTCGTTGACGATCATGATATGGGTATCACGCATATCATCCGTGGCGACGACCACCTCACCAACGCCTTCCGCCAGCGCATGATTTACGATGCGATGGAATGGAGCGTTCCCAGCTTCTCCCACATTCCCCTTATCCACGGCCCCGACGGCGCAAAACTTTCGAAACGCCACGGCGCGCTCGCGGTCGAGGCCTATGCGGAAATGGGTTATCTGCCCGAAGCCATGCGCAATTACCTGCTGCGCCTCGGCTGGGGCCACGGAGATACCGAAATCATCACCAGCGAAGAAGCCACGAAGATTTTCGAACTCACGGATATCGGCCAATCCCCGTCCCGCATGGATTTCGCGAAACTGGCGAACGTGAACGCGCATTATCTGCGCCTTGCCGATGACGACCGTCTGATGACGCTCCTGAAGCCCTTCATCGAAAAAGAGCTCGGCGCGACGCCGGACGATGTCGGTATGCAGAGATTGAAACACGGCCTCAAGGATCTGAAAGAACGCGCGCAGACGCTGATCGACCTTGCGAAGGCGGGTTTGTTCTACCTCCGCCAGCGCCCCCTGCCGCTGACCGAAGACGCAGCCAAAGTGCTGGATCAACCCACCCGCGCGCTCATCGGCGAGATGAAGCAGGCACTGGGCACCGTCACCGATTTCAAGCACGACCAGATCGAAAGCGTGCTGAAAGAATTTTCGGCAAAGAAAGAACTGAAACTGGGCAAAGTGGCCATGCCGCTGCGTGCCGCGATTACCGGCACAACGAATAGCCCGTCAGTCTTTCATGTCGCTGAAATCCTTGGGAAAGAAGAGACGCTCGCCCGCCTCGATGACGTCGCCTGAAATCTTGATTTATATTGACATAATTGCGTCCTGTCTGTAGGGTCGCGGCACATAAACAGGGGTCTGCCGCAATGAGCAATTATCTGGTCAGAAACGTCGAACTGCTCGACAAATCAATGCGCAACGTCTTGCAGGCTGCCGCATTGGTCAGCCCGCTTGCCGGAGCCGTGTTTGGCTTCGCCGGCCCCTACGGTGTTGCCGCAGCGATTTCAGGGCTCTGGATTGCACCCGCGATTGCGCTCGGCGTGTTGGGTACCTATCACCTCATCGCCACGGGTGGCAGCGACATTCCCAAGATGGCCACAATCATCAAGGAAGAAGGTTTATTCAAAGGGCTGCTCAACCCTAACCGCGTCTTCAATTTCGCCAAAAGCGCATTGAACACCGCCTATCGCAGCTTGATTACTGTTCTGTCTGGCAGCGTGGCGGCATTCGCCACTTCGTTAGGCGCATCACTCAGCGCACCCGGCGTCCTCTTTTCCCATGCGACAACGGCAGCAACCGTTCTGAACCCTTTGTTTCTTGTGCCTGCACTCGTCGGCGGCCTTGCCTTGTTTGTGGCGGGCGGCGCGATCGGCAGCATGATCGCGGAAAAACTGGCGGCACATCATGTCACGCCTCTCTTTTCTCCGCTGCAGGGCGCGACGCGCAACGAACGTGTGCAGTCCTTTCTGGGACGCGTCCTGTCCTATCACAAGGACGGTGAAGCGCCGCTGGAAAAACGGCATCCTGCGTCCTATGCCGCAATCGCGGTCGGAACGATTGGTGCAGGCCTTGCGGCTGCGGCTTTCGGCTGGGGCATATTGCCTGCCGCGCTGATTGGCAGCTGGATTGGCGGCGCTATCACGCTGCCGCTGCAGGACGCGACAGTCAACGGCGACCGTGAACTGCACCGGAAGGTCGCACCCGCCAAACCGGTGCCGATGCAGAACAAACCCGCGGAAGGTCCGCATCCATTTGCAAAACCCAAACTGGCAGACCTCTTTGGTCACAAAACAGGCGTTACGCCCGTCGAGCCTGTTGCAAAACCCGCTGCGCAGCCCAAACCGTCCACACCCTAAGTCATACTGTTGATTTAATTCACATTCCAGCACGACAATTGCCGTAACCCGCATTTCGCATTAAAATAGTAGATGGGGGATCACGACGCTTTCACAGGAAAAACACGCTTCATGCGTGTCATGTCGGCATTTAGCTGATAAGATTTTCTGCAAAGGCCGTCCGCTTACCAAGAGGTCCCGCCATGAATGACGATGCTCCCCACAATCATTACGCCGCTCGTTTTACCCAACAGGTGATCTCTGACTCGGTAAACCAGCAGGCGAATGAGAGAATTTATGGCCGCTCGACCTGGGGCACGGGCCGCAGTCGTTTTTATATTCCCGGCTGGGCTGGATTTGGCGGTTTGCTGGGCGCAGCGCTTGGCGCCATCGCCGCCCATGATCGCGGTATGTCGAGCATGGAAGGCGCGATTTCCGGCGGCATTGCCGGTTTTGTCAGTTTGCTTGTCCTGTCTTTCGTCTTGGGTTTTTTCTTCAAGGGTCTCAGCCTTGGATGGACGGGGGTCAAGACGGTATTGGGCACCGTTACAGGCCTTGGCGGTATTTGGGCTTCTTCCGGTATTTTGGGCGGCGTGCCCCGCGCCACCGCGCGGGGTGGCGCTATCGGCGGTGCCTTGGGCACTGCCCTCGCCCTCTGGCTGAACGAGCCTGTTGATGAGGCCGCGCTGCGTGTTGCGTCCTGCGGCGCTGCCCTCGGTGCAGGCTGGCGCCTGATCCGCATTACGATGGGCGTGTTGCGGCGCGGCGAAGGCTCGCGGTAACCCCAAGTCCTATTTCTTTTCGCAATATTGGTGGTCGGCGATCAGGGAATCCTTGCCCGGCACGGTGCCCGTTGTATAAAACGCGGTGACATTCACGCCCTTCCCGCCGCCCGTCAGTTCGCAGCTCTTACCGTCATCGACCTGAACGACGGAAAACAGAGTGCCGTCCACACTCATCAGGATCGCGGGCATTTTCGCGCGTAGAGATTCCCTTGCCAGCGTCGGGCGAATTTCATCGATCGTGCCGCGGAAAAGGTTAAGTGCCAGCTTGCCTTGCACCAACCGCACCGTTTCAGTTTTGGGCGGGAGTTTTGCGCGGATTTTTTCCGGCAATGTTTCTGCCTTGACTGTCGTAAATTCCACGCGCGGAATGGCCTGCGCGAAGGGGGTTACGGCGGGATCAGGTAATGTATCTGATATATCCATGTGAATTGGCTGCGAGAATACCTCGCCGCGTTCCGGCACAAGCGCATGGCAGGCCCAGCAGGCTTGCGACGCGATATCCTGATCTTCCGCCGCCGCTTTTCCACGGCCATCGAACAGCGCATACGCCCAGCCGTTGGTGCCCTTGCCCTTTTCCTTGTCGCGGATCATCAACTGGTACCGGCGTGCGCCCGCTGGGACGGCGGAACTGGTGAAGCTGGGGTCGTCCTGCGTCAGCAGTCCGACCTTGCCGAAAACTGCGCCTTCAGGGTATTCCTTGCCGCCTGCCAGCAACGCTTTCCATGCGATATCGTTTGCATAGGTGAGCCGCATTTCATTGCTGTCGCGGCGGTAGCGCACCGTGACAAAATGCCAGTCAGGACGCTTCCAGAACGCTTCATAATCTCCTAATGCGTATCCATTCATACGCTCCGCATTCGCAAGCGGTGTTTTCGATGGTTGCGCCAGCGCCGAAAGCGCGAACAGCGCAAGCGTGAACGCAAACACGCAGGCAAAGACGAAAATGTTTTTACTGGCCGTCATTGTACTGCAACTTTTCAGGCATTTCTTCAGGGGGTTTCTGTTCGGGAATCCAGAGCGATACACGCTGCTGTATTTCGCTGACATCAGCCGAGCTTAATTTACCCTGTAGCAGGTCGCGCAAAGCGATGATCGGCGGCTGCGGGTTGTCGACAGCGGCCAGGCTTACCCAGAAGAAAGCTTCCTTTTCGTTCTTCATCGAACCGCGACCAGTCGCATAAATCGACGCAAGGTTGAATTGTGACAGTTTGTCGCCCTGAGCGGCGGCGCGTTTATACCAAAGCGCGGCAAGGTTGATATCCTCGGGCACACCCTGCCCTTTCTGGTGCATGACGCCAAGCGCGGCCTGTGCATCGGCATCACCTTGGGTGGCGGCCATTTCAAGCCACTTCGCCGCTGCCTTGTAGTCCTGCGGCACGCCGTCGCCGCGAGCATATTTCATGCCGAGATTGTATTGCGACCCGACATCGCCCTCGACCGCATTCGACATTTGTTCATCGAGTGTTTGCGGCGTGTCGGCGACAAACCCGTCTTCCTGCGAAAATGCCTGAACTGGCATTAGTAACAAAAATAAAACGGCGCAAATCCGGATAAACATTCTCAGGCTCCTTTGGCATTCGCCTTGCGGCACCAGAATTTATAGGAATGGATAAAGGTATCAGGATGCAGTTTTTCGAATGCTTCCCAGTTTTTAAGCGACAGCCCGCGGATATCATCGGGGAATAGATTCCGGAATTCCTGCATTACCTTGTCGGGTAACTTGAAACCGGTGAAAACCATGCCCATTTTATCGAGTGCCGCCGCGATGCGGGGGATCGTGAAGCGGTCTTCATGCACATGGAAAAGCAGGTCGCTGTACATATTCAGAAAATAATAATCGCGCGCCTTCAGCAGCGTCGCCATGCTTTCCGCACGCAGCAGCAGCGGTGAATCCTTGCGGAACTCGCGCATGCCTTCGGGCGTCGCGGGATATTTTCCCTTGGCAATCGCCGCGCGCGCTTCGACGATCGAGCGCCGCGGCATTTCGCCGTAAAGGCCAATATGCATGACGCCGTCCGGTTTCAGCAAGTCGACAAGTGTCGCCCATCCCTTTTCGGGATCCGCCATATGATGCAGAACGCCGACGCTGTGAATATAGTCGAACGTGCGGCCGAGCGAGGGCAGTTCAAGGATGTCAGCCTGTATATGTGCAACGTTCTTGATGCCGTATTGCTCCGCCTTGCTGATCGCATAAGAAAGGCTGGCGGCGGTAATGTCGACCGCAAGGATATCCGCATTCGGAAACGCATAGGCAAGCTGGCAGGACTCCCTGCCCGTTCCGCACCCTGCGACGAGTCCGGTGGCACCCGGTTTTTCCAGCGCGACACGATCCTGTTCGCGCCAGGTCAGCTTCGTCTCTTCGAGCTGGCGCCAGCGCGGGTACGGAAAGTTTTCATACATGTTGCGCACTTTTTCCGCAACCTCGCCCATGATTGGCGTTGTCGGAACGATATTCATCGCGCGCTGCCGCAGCGATTTGTATTCGGTAATGTGATCGGAAATCATATCGGCAAGTTCGGGATGTCCCCCGTATTGCTTCTCCAAACCATCGGCATTAGCCAGCCCGTAAAGCGGCGCATAGCAAGCGAGGATAGCAACATCCTGCGCATCGCCATTACCCGACAGGACTTTTTCGCGATATAGGTCAGCCTGCTTTTTCTCTTTCGGGTCGATTTGGAGAATAAAGTCCGCATGATAGGCGTAGCGTGCCATCGCAGCCGTCAGGCGCAGCAGGTCAGGCTTTGCCAATCGCGGCTCCGAGGCACCGGACTGTTCCAGAAGGAAAGCGCGCAGATTGACCATGAACCGTTCGAACGGCAGGAAGCACACGGTAATCTGTCCCGCGCCCAGCAGAAAATAAGGCGTGAGCAATGGCGCGAAATCGGTCACGCCATCAAAAGGTTTTGACCACGGCAATACGCGCTTGCGCATGACATGCGTAAACAGGGCGATGAATGACGGATTGACCAGAAGTGCATTCCCCCACAGCACATTCGCGCCGCCATATTCAAGATCCGGCGTTTTAAGGCAGGCCAAAATGGCGCTTTCGACATTGGGATTGTGATGCGTGAAATGCATATCGCCCGCAAGACGCAGGAATTGTTTTTTCGCGGGAAGATTATCGTTGTCGGTATTGATGGCAAGAACGGCGTAGCCGATTGCTTCCAGAACCTGTCCCTGCTCCTCCAGCGTTTCAGCCATCAGAGCCATGGCGGCGGCGTCATGTTCGTTATCTACCAATGCATCGCCGATATGGCGAACCGCCGCATCGTAATCGTGCCGTACAAGTGCGTCCCTGGCGGCAGCATGTTTTTCGGATGCTGTCATAACTGCCTAGCTCGCGGCCTGCACGCGGTTGCGGCCCGCATTCTTCGCCTGATAAAGCGCAACGTCGGCGCGCTCGACAAAATCGGAAATGCTTTCTTCCTCATGATATTCGGCAACCCCGATGGAAATCGTGATCGTGCCGAGCTTTTCATTGCTGGACTTGTTCACGAGTTCTTTTTGCTCGACATGGCGGCGCAACGCTTCCGCGACCTTCATGCCCGCGCCGAGCGGCGTTGCAGGCAGGATGATGGCAAATTCTTCCCCGCCGTAACGCGCGGCAATGTCCTGTCCCTTGATGTTGCCGATCAGCGTGCGCGCCACAAGGCGTAGCACCTGATCGCCCGTCTGGTGACCATAGGTATCGTTGAACTTCTTGAAATGATCGATATCAAGCAACATCAGCACCAGCGGCTCTTTGCTGGTGGTGGCGTGGACGGTACTTTCCGATATCGCGTTGTCGAACGCCTTGCGGTTGGCAATGCCGGTCAGGCTGTCGGTCGTTGCCTCTTTCTTGACGTTATCAAGATATTGCTTGAGTTCCGTTACCTGCTGCGACGAATTATTCAGCTCGATTTCCAGCTCTTTATTCTTTTCGACCATTTTCTTGGTCTCGGAAAGAATGCCGGTGATGACATTGCCCAGGTCAGTCATGGTCGAAGCTTCGCCGATTTTTTCAGAAACGCCATCGAGTTGCGTGCCGTAATCCGACGTGGCGCTCGATGCCGTCTTCAACATGCTGGCCAGCGCGGTAATTGACCCCTGAACCTGATCGTTGACCTTGTTAACCGCTGCGTCCTGCGTCTGTGCGCTTAAGTAACGCGCATAGATTTTCTGGCAGGCGGCTTCATCCGGTGTGCCCTCGATCGCATCAATCGCGCGCGTGATTTCGGGGTCGCCGTCAAAATAACGGTACCACAGTTCATAAAACTGCGGCGTGGAGGGCAGCGTAAGTACGTCGAGCTTTTCCAGCGTCATGATGGTGAGCGCACGTGAACGCTCTGATTTATGCACGCGGCCGGCGGTGAGGGGTTCGTTGCTCATTTATAGCGCATGTCCTTGTTTAACTGCAGCGGGCCGGTCTTCCGCAATTGAATAGGGTTTAGAAATTTCAAGCACGCGCCTTACTTTCGCAAGGTCGAACTTGTCGTCTGTTCTCACGCCCGTCTCCATGTCGATCCAGGTTGTATAGCCGGGCGCAACTTTAGCGATGATTTCGATTTGCTGTGCAACGTTCGCAGGGCTCAATCCGCCGGCATAACCGCAGAAATGCCCGGAAAGCGGCGGCTCCCAGCTATCGGGGCTGATGCCGCGTCCTGCTGAATCATCATACAAAACAGCGTGGTTCGGCACATCGGCCAGCAGCGGCAGTAGGCTTTGTTTGTCCTTGCCGTACTGGATAATGAACTGGAATTGCGGATTGTCGCGCACGCGCTTGACGAGATCGGCGGGATCGTATTTGCCTTCAACATCGCCGAATTTCAGGTTCAGCTGGATACGCTTGAATCCGGACATAAGGCCGAGAATCTCGGTGTCGCCGCGAATGAAACCGAGCAGCGCGCCATCGCAGAGGTGCATCGCGGTATGCAGGCCATGCGCAAGCTTGGAAAAACTGCGGATCCATGCTGTCGACGGGAAGCGTGCCGTACCCGTGCGCGCGGGCAACAGCAATATCGCCCATTCGGCAAAGGGAAATTCCTGCGACAGTTTCAGCAGTTCCTGCGGATCGACCGCGTCATCCGCGCCGGTAATGGAGGTGTATTTTAGCTGCATCGTTACTCCGAAATCCCTTTGGTTCTATTCATTTAGTGTACCATTAAAGCAAAAACAAATAACAGAGGGGCTCGCGCAGCTTACTTATACTCAAACTGTATTTAAGCGATTGATCGTGCTAGGAATTGTTGAAATATTTACCGTATTGTGCTATACTGTCTCATATTAACGCGACTCCGGAAAACCAGAAAAGACCGCGCATGCATTTTCCCCACATCACCAAGGAAGAGCTGAGAAAAAAATTCAAGGCCGCCGCATTAGCGTCGACCGTGATTTTCTCGCCCCTTACTTTGGCGGCACAGGGACAGGTCCCAAGCGCGCCGAACTTGCCCGCGCAGGATACGATGGTCACCACTCCCGGCCTCGTCAACGCGCCGCCACCAGAAAACGAACCTGTGCCGCTGCCCCACCGTTTTACGCCCCTCGCCTCCTTCGCGCCGCTCTTTGGTACAGCTGACGAAAAGACGCGCAACATATTCTTTATCCAGAACCGCGAAACGATTGCCGAGTTTCGTACACTGACAAACAGCCCCAATACTGGCGTATTGACACGCGACGAGCTGAAAACCATCGCCGATATCAAGCGTGTAGCGGCTCCCGACGCCAAGAAATACAAGATTTCTCTCGCCGTTGCCGCCACGCTTCACTTCGCCGCCCGCCAGACTGGTACGGATTTCGAGGCGATGGTGACAAGGCTGCAGGAAAATTCGGGTAACGTCATGAACGTCTCCCCGACCCGTGTGCGCGCCGGCGACGTATATAAATTCAACGTATCGACCTGGCTTTACCTGATGAAAACGCAAGGCGCAAAACACGGCATGGGCTTCTTCGCCGACAATATCGAGGTTAGCGCGCCCGCTATGAACGCGCAGAACCAGCCAACCGTGCGCGTGCATGTGAACGATCCGGCCGTGCTGCGCCAGATCGTGGCGATGCGCAGCAATCCGCGCATTGCCACCCTGCTTGGTGCGGAATATGTCGCGCATGAGGCCGAAGTGCCGCAGACCGCCTATAAGGGCATGAATTACGCCTACGATATTCAGGTAGCCGAACAACAACGCGCACTGATGATCATCGGATTCGATCTCGGTATTCGCGGAGCGGATGGCGTGAAAGGCCCTCTGACCGAGGCTGCCCTGAAAGAATTCCGCCTGATGAGCCAGCCGTTGCTGACTCAAGGTCAGACCGTGGATGGCGTATTGCAGGAAGCCGCGCGGCAAGCTGTCGAAGATGCAACCAAATATTCGACCATGTATAATGCGATCAATCCGTCAACGACCTTCGCCGTACGTCACGCATCCAAGGTCGCAGGCGTCGATTTCGGTTACCTGATGCAGCTGGCGGGTGCGGAAAGCGGCTTTGATGCCGGTATTTCGGCCTCGACATCAAGCGCGACCGGCCTGTTCCAGTTTATCGACAATACATGGCTCGTATCGCTCTATAGTCACGGCGCGAAATACGGCCTCGGCGATCTCGCAAGCCGTATCGAGGTGCAGCGCAATGCTGCCGGTGAAATCACGACGGCCAGCATCAAGGACCCGCTGGTTGAAAAATATGCACTCGGCCTGCGCACTGATCCGCGCATTATGGCGCTGATGGGCGCGGAATTCGCCAAGGATAACCGCGATGTTCTTCAGGCCGCCCTGCCCCGCCGCAGCATCACACGCGCGGACCAGTATCTTGCCCACTTCCTTGGCTCTGGTCAGGCGACGAATTTCATCGTCAAGCTTGACCGCAATCCGAACGCCGCCGCGAAATCGTCTTTCCCTGCCGCCGCAGAAGCAAACCATAATGTCTTTTATAAACGCAGCGGCGTCGCCCGTTCGCTGGAGGAAGTTTACAACCTCTTCAAAAACAAATTCAGCAGCACCTTCTTCGACGCGCCCGCAGCAGCGCCGCTGCCCAGCCCCGTGCCGCTGCCGCCAATCCGTCCTCCGGCACCGCGTTAATTTCACCTAACGTTGCCAAGCCGCGATATATAAGGTTTGTAACTGCTGCTGTGCAAAATATTTTCTGTATTCCGTCAATTCATTCTGACAATCGGATTATGTTTTGACTTTTCCCTCCCCCCGTCCAATTATACCTAGCAGAATCAAATAAGAACAAAAAAAACGGCGCCCGCCTCGCGGGCTTTGGTTCGGGGTGCGTAGAGTCTATCTTAACGCAATAAGAAGGAAGGCTACACAATGGTATCGAAGCTCGGCAAAATTCTTCAGGCTGTGCGGAATCCACGCGCAACAGCTGTTAAGGCCATCAAGAAACAAATGCCGCCGATCTCGGCGACCGAGAAAGAGGCCCTTGCCTCCGGCACTGTCGGCTGGGACGCCGAACTGATGAGCGGCAGCCCGAACTGGGACAAGCTTTTCAAATACGAGAAAGCGGAACTGACGTCCGAGGAACAAGCATTCCTCGATGGCCCGGTAGAAAAGCTCTGCAAGATCGTCGACAACTGGGAAATCCAGAAAACAAACGACCTGCCCCCCGAAGCCTGGAAGATCATCAAGGAAGAAGGCTTTATGGGCCTTGAGATCCCCAAAGAATACGGCGGCAAAGGCTTCTCGTCCAAGGCGCATTCCGCCGTTGTGATGAAGCTCGCGTCGCGCTCGATTACCGCTGCTGTGACCGTGATGGTTCCGAACTCGCTCGGGCCTGCCGAACTGATCGGCGCTTACGGCACGCAAGCGCAAAAAGACTATTACCTTCCCCGCCTCGCTAACGGCACGGAAATTCCCTGCTTCGCATTGACCGGCCCCGATGCCGGCTCTGACGCTGGCAGCATTCCCGACCGCGGCGTTGTCGTGAAGAACGAAAAAGGCGAACTCGGCATTCGCATGAACTGGGAAAAACGCTACATCACCCTCGGCCCCATCGCGTCGCTGATCGGCATGGCATTCAAGCTGGAAGATCCCGACAACCTGCTGGGCAAGGGCGTGAAAGACCTCGGCATCACCGTTGCGCTTGTTCCGCGCAACACCCCGGGCGTTGAAATCGGCGACCGCCATGCACCCATGGACCTGCCCTTCCACAACGGCCCGAACAAGGGCGTGGATGTGTTCGTTCCCATCGACGCCATCATTGGCGGCCCCGAAAAGGCCGGCAAAGGCTGGGCGATGCTGATGGAAAGCCTCGCCGTCGGCCGCTCGCTGTCGCTGCCAGCTCTTTCCACCGCAGCTGCGAAACTGTCGTCCTACGCGACCGGTTCGTATTCGCGCGTGCGCAAGCAGTTCGGCACCTCGATCTCGAACTTCGAAGGCATCGAAGAGCCCCTCGCACGCATGGCTGGCCTCACCTACCTGATGAACGCGGCGCGTGAAGCGACGCTTCAGATGGTTGATGCCGGCGAGCGTCCCGCGATCCCCTCCGCCATCCTGAAATACCACCTGACGGAAGGCATGCGGACGATCGTCAACGATGCAATGGACATCCATGGCGGCAAGGCTGTTTCCAACGGCCCGAAAAACATCTTCTCCACCCTCTACAAAGGCATCCCGATCGCAATCACGGTCGAGGGCGCAAACATCATGACCCGTAACCTGATCATCTTCGGTCAGGGCGCGGTCCGTGCGCACCCCCACACACTGAAAGAACTGGAAGCACTGGAGGAGCCGGATCCGAAGAAAGCCTTCAACAAGTTCTTCAAGGTGCTGGCTTCGCATCTCGGCAGCGGTGTTGTGAACGCGGTGAAAGCCATGGCTCACGGCGCAACCGGCAGCCGATTTGCACGCGCGCCCAAGGGCGTCGATAAGTCGACCAAGAAGTACTACAAGCAGATCAACCGCCTTTCCGCTGCGTTCAACCTTGCGACCAACGCCTCGCTTCCGCTGGGCGCGAACCTCAAGAAAAAAGAACGCGTTTCGGCACGCATGGGCGACGTCTACAGCCACCTTTACCTCGCCTCGACAGCGCTCTGGTACTACGAGAAAAACGGCGCGCCGAAAGACGAAAAAGTGTTGCTGGACTGGGCTGTGCAGTCGTCGCTCGCCAAGGCTGAAAAAGCCCTGGAAGACGCACTGGAAAACCACCCGTTGAAAGCCACGCGCCTTGCGAAACACATCGTGTTCCCCCGCAAGCTGCTGACCGGCGTTCTGGCTGTTGCAACCACGGTTGCGGCATTCACGCTTGCGCCTGTCGTTGCGGTTGTCGGCGCAGTTGCCACGCTCGGCGCTGCGATGTTCATCCGCGACAAGCAGAACCACGTTCCCTCGGACGGCCTCGACCGCAAGGTCGCGGACACCATCCGCATCCCGGGCGAAACGCGCGACAACCTGACACGCGGCGTCTTCAAGCCGACCGAAGAGTCTGAACCTCTCGGCAAGCTGGAAATGGCGTTCAAACTGTCGGTTGAAGTCGAACCGCTGGAAAAGAAAATCTACCTTGCCACCAAGGCAGGCACGATTTCCAAGGAACAGCCCCGCGCTGCCCTGCTGGAAGCTGCCGTCACCGCGAACGTCATTACTGCTGACGAAGCGGTCAAGGTGAAAGAAATGGACCGCCTGCGCCGCGCTGTCATCGACGTCGATGCCTTCCCGCAAGCGCAGCCCGCTGCAGCGAACGATGCCCCCAAGGCAACGCCCGCAGCACCGCCCAAAGTCGCGTAAGCGGCCCAAGGCAATAAAGACAAAAAAACCCGGCGGTTTTGATACCGCCGGGTTTTTCTTTTGGCAATTTATTTAGACGCGCATGTCACGTTCGAGAATGCGGCGGTTGATGTCGTCGGTGAAGGACGCGGCATCGTTAATAAAAGGAATGATGATACGCGCGCGGCCCGTGCCAGAAAGAATGATGTTCGAATAGCCAAACAGCATACCGGCCGGCGTGCGCATGATTTCTACGCCTTCGATGCGGTTATAAGGCATAGACACAACTTCCTGATTGAACACACCGCCGCCGATCACGACGCGGCTGTCGGTCGCCGCCAGCATCAGATAGCGTTTGGTCGTGAATTCCGTCAGCAACAAAATACCAGCCACCATCGCAAAATAGATCGCGAGAGATGGCGAATAGAACAGGGCAATCAAGGCGACGATCAGCATTGCAATGCCCTTCCAGTAAATCCCGGGGCTGATGTCGGCGATATGAACCAGATTCTCGCCCGGCAAAAGCAGTCCTGATACGGAATATTTTTTCTCGGTGATGAGATAATCATCTTCCAGATATGACATTGGGCGCATGGCGAGCCTCCTGAACGGCTATTTATGTGCCTTTTGGCACTCTTCTTGGATACCAAGGCTTAAGTACCGTTTCGGTTCCCGTCTATTTCTATAAAGCACCTCCCGCAGCGCACCATAATCGGAATTGAAATCGTTGACTATTCGACCTATTATCAACGCAGGGAAAATATCCTCCCTCAAAAAATCCAAAAAGGTGAAAAATGAGCAACCCCGCGCCGCAGTCCAAACCGCAAAAAACGGTCACGCTCACGGACAATGAAACCGGTAAAACTTATCAATTTCCGGTTCTTGACGGCTCCGTCGGCCCGCGGGTCATTGACATTCGCAAGCTTTATGCCGAAACCGGCATGTTCACCTTCGACCCCGGCTTCACATCGACCGCTGCCTGCGAAAGCGGCCTGACTTACATTGACGGCGACAAAGGTGTTCTCCTCCATCGCGGTTACTCGATCAAGGAACTCGCGCTGAAAAGCGACTTTATCGAAGTCTGCCACCTGTTGCTTTACGGCGACCTGCCGGACGCAGAACAGAAGAAAGATTTCCTGAACCACATCACGCATCACACCATGGTGCATGAACAGATGCAGTTCTTCTTCCGCGGCTTCCGTCGCGACAGCCATCCGATGGCGGTCATGGTCGGCGTCGTTGGCGCGCTTTCCGCCTTCTATCACGACAGCCTCGACATCGACGATCCCAAACAGCGCGAAATCGCCGCACACCGCCTGATCGCGAAAGTGCCCACGATTGCGGCGATGGTTTACAAATACTCGATCGGCCAGCCGTTCATGTATCCGCGCAACGATCTCAGCTTCGCGGAAAACTTCCTTTACATGACCTTCGCCGTGCCTTGCGAGCCCTACAAAATCAACCCGATTTTGGCACGCGCCATGGACCGGATTTTCATCCTCCATGCGGATCACGAGCAGAACGCATCCACCTCGACCGTGCGCCTTGCAGGATCAAGCCGCGCAAACCCCTTTGCCTGCGTAGCGTCCGGCATCGCATCCCTTTGGGGTCCGGCACATGGCGGCGCGAACGAAGCAGTGCTGCAGATGCTCAACCAGATTGGCGACAAGAGCCGCGTTCCCGAATTCATCAAGCGTTCGAAAGACAAGAACGACAGCTTCCGCCTGATGGGCTTCGGTCACCGCGTCTATAAAAACTACGACCCCCGCGCCGAAATCATGCGCGACACCTGTTACGAGGTGTTGAAAGAACTGAACATCAACGACCCCCTGCTGGAACTGGCGATGGCGCTGGAAAAAGCGGCGCTGGCGGATGAGTATTTCATCGAGAAGAAGCTCTATCCGAACGTGGACTTCTATTCAGGCATCATCCTGAAAGCCATGGGCTTCCCCACCAACCTGTTCACGGTGCTGTTCGCCGTGGCGCGTACGGTCGGCTGGATTTCCCATTGGAACGAGATGATCCAGGAGCCCACCCAGAAAATCGGGCGCCCTCGCCAGCTTTACACCGGCCCGGTCGAGCGCGCCTATGTTTCTCTCGAAAAACGCTAATTCTTAGGGAACCATTTCGCCTGTATGGCGTTAAATGCCGGTTAAGACATAAAAAACGAATAAACAGGAGATTTAAGATGAAAACCCAATTCTTTGCGACGACCGCAATCGCGTTCGCGATCGCTCTAGCCGCACCTTCGGCAGCGCAAGCACTTGAAATTGGCGTTGGTGGCAAGACGGGCGTCGGCGCGAATGTCGGCGGTATCGTCAGCGGCACGACCAGCACCACCGAAAGCGTGACCGGCAGCACCGACACCGACATCAACGGCGTGACGACGACTGAATCGAAGGCACAATCCACCACCCAGACCGACACTCGTGCTGACACCAGCCTTGGCACCAGCGTCGGCAGCACCGTGGACAGCACCGTATCAACCACCAAAGATGTGAGCATTGACACGGATGTAAAAGCCGGTGTGAACGCAAATGCCCGCACCGAGACGCAGGCACGCCCCGTTGAACACACGAGTTCAACCGTCAAGCACAAGAAGAAAAAAACTGTTCGCAAGGCACGCCGCCAAATTCCTTCGGAAGTGACCAGCGAAAGCCAAACCAGCGTCGAGACCCGCTCCACAACCGAGACCGGCGTCAACACGAACGCAAATATCAACACGAATGCGGATGTGAACACGAATGACGGCACCCTGCTGGGCGGCCGCCTCCGTACCCGCAGCGATGTGCGGATTAACAACTAAGGATCAATACCAGACGGACCATGTGCGGTGCGTGGGAAGCGCGTAAATTCCTGCCTCGTATCCACGGTTCCACAGGATATGATCCAGATTGACTGAAGTAACGCGGCTGCCCTCACCGGCGGCCGCGTTTTTCATGCACTCGACAGCATGAATGCCCGCCATCCGGATTTCCGTTTCTTCCGCGCTGCCGGATTCAATCATGACCCCGTTGTCGATTTTTTCAGCAAGCGCAGGCGCGTATTTCAAAATGCCATCATGTCGCAACACATGCGGCACCATATTGTCGGCAAAGATCGTCAAATCCGCCATATCGGCAAATGCCGCCGGCGCTTGCCCTTGCAAGGCCAGAAAGATGTCCGCAGCCAATATCTGCGCCCGCTTGTAAACCGCGACCTCGCGGCCCTTATAATCAGTTACATCCCGGAAAGTCGGCCATGCGCCGATAATATTCACAAGGGCTGTAGCGGAATTTTCCGCGGCTGCCAGCAGCTTCATAACGCTGCCGCCATGATCGGCGATAATGCGCCTGCCCGTTTCCTGCAAATGCGCAGCAAAGAGCGCCATCAATGTGTCGATCTTTTCGTGACGACCTTGAGGAACGCCAAAGACCTCATGGCATTCCTGCGGCGTCGCCGAGGCCCATTGCACCGGCAGGCTCAGCCTGTTTGCGGCAAAGGCATTTTTAAGCGCACCTGCAATCTGGTTATATTCCATCTCGATGCCGCATACCTCGGCAACCTTGAAATATCCCGATCCAAAATTCACGCTATCAAGCGCGAATATGTACGCCGCCGTTTTTTCGGGTGCATTATGTGCATGAAAATGATGATCTTGCTCAAGCGTCGTGATAAGGGGATATTTCTCTAGTAAACCTGCGGTATATTCCGCAATGCGCGGCATATCGATGCTGATGAATTCCGCCTGCCCCATGACCCATGCGGCGTCTTGCCTCACCTTTGCGGGTAGTGATGTCGCGTTTTCGGCGGTCACGGCTTGCCGGGCATACGCTGCAGCCATTCAACCACTTTCTCGCCCACCTTGAAGTCGTAAAGGTTGCTGTGGCCGGCTTTTTCGACAGTAACGAATTCCTTGGGATGCTTTGCGGCTTCGTACAGTTTCTTGCCCAGATCATACGGCACAATCTGGTCGTCCGTGCCGTGGATGATAAGCAGAGACGTCTTCACTTTTTCGATCTTGTCGATGCTGTCAAAACGGTCATGCATCATCATGTCGACGGGCAGAAAAGCATAAGCGCGTTTGGCAACGGCGGCGGCGCTTGTAAAAGGTGCCTCCAGCACAAGGCGGCGGGGCTGGAATTCAACTGCCATTTGCACGGCGACGCCGGAACCGATGCTTTCGCCGTAGAAAACCAGCCGGTCGAGGCGATAACCGTTATCCAGCAGGTAATTGACGCAAGCGCGCGCATCACGATAAAGCCCCTGCTCCGTCGGGCTGCCGGGATTGCCGCCATAGCCGCGATACTCGCAAAGCAGCACGCCGTAGCCAAGTTTTTGATAAAATGAAGCGGTTGCGGCGCGATGACTGATATTGCCGCCATTGCCGTGAAAATGGATGATGATCTTTCCATCTTCTTCGGCAGGCGGCGCGAACCATGCGACGTTTTCCAAACCGTCTTCCGTCTTTATTTTGAGGACTTTTGCCTTCAGGGCATCCGGCAGCGCGGGATCGCCGAGGTCTTTCTCGGGAAAATACTGCATGCCACGCTGGCCAAGATAAACAGACAGAACGATAAGTCCGTAAACAAGCAAGCCGATCATCGCCAGACGCAAGATGAAAATCATGCCGTCTCTTTCATCAGGCTGCCGTAGAGGCGCGCGTAGGCGCCGCCAGAGGCAAGCAATTGCATGTGGCTTCCGCTTTCGATGATACGACCATGCGACATCACATAAATGATATCGGCGTTCATGATCGTCGACAGGCGATGGGCGACAACAATCGTCGTGCGGCCCTTCTGCAGGCGTTCAAGCGCCATTTGCACCAGTCGCTCCGATGTTGCGTCAAGCGCGGATGTTGCTTCATCTAGCAGCAGGATTGGTGCGTTTCTCAGCATAGCGCGCGCGATGGATATACGCTGGCGCTGCCCACCGGACAGCTTCACGCCGTTTTCGCCGACACGGGTGTCATAGCCTTCCGGCAATTCCATGATGAAGTCATGGGCAGCTGCGGACTTCGCCGCTTCAACAATGTCTGCCTCGCTTGCCGCAGGGCGGCCATAGGCGATGTTGTCGCGTAACGTGTCATTGAAAATCGCTACTTCCTGGCTGACAAGAGCCATGCTGGCGCGCAGGCTTTTAATCGTCACGTCACGGATATCACTTCCACCAATGCGGATGGCGCCTTGCTGCACATCATAAAAACGCGGGATCAGGTTGAGGATAGTAGACTTGCCGGCACCGGATTCACCGACAAGCGCAATCGTTTTTCCTGCAGGAGCGATAAAGCTGACATCATGCAGCGCATCGGTGCCGTCCGCGTAAGAGAACGAAACGTTTTCAAACGCCAGAGTCGGCGACTGCGGGTCAAGTTCCCCTGCACCTTCGCGGTCGAAGATATCCGGCTTCTTGTCCATGACGCCGAATAAACGGTCAAGCGCGGCCAAGCCCATTTGCATGACGTTGCTGAGGCGGGCGAGACGCTTCATCGGCTCAAAGGCCATGATAAAAGCGGCGATGAACGAGAACAGCTTGCCCGCCGTGCTGGCACCCGCCATCACCTGCGTGCCGCCATAAACAATGATCGTGACAATCGCAAGTCCGCTGAGAAGTTCACCGATGGGCGCAAGAATGGCAGAAATCCGGAACGAGCGGTTCATGAACTTATAGATTTTCTCGATCGTGCCATGCACGCGTTCGGTTTCAAAACCCTCCATGCCATATGACTTGATATGCCGCGCACCTTGAAACGACTGTCCCAGCATACCTGTCAGGTCACCGATGCTGGCTTGGGTGTTCATCGCGGCCTTGCGGATTTTTTTCCCCAGCAGCATGACCGTGTAGGCGGAAACCGGAAACACGAACAGAGAAATCACTGCCAGTTTCCAGTCCTGATAGAACATGACGCCGACCAGGAATATGACGGTAAAAGTATTTTTACCCAAGCCCGTCAGCGATTCCGTCACAGCGGTGCGGATCAGCGCCACGTCCGAGATAAAGCGCGACATCAGCTGGCCACTTTGGTTATTGTGGAAAAACGCGAGATCGGCGCGGATCAGGTGCGCGAACATGTCGCGCTGCATATCGCTCACCACACGCTGGCTGAGCGTATTCATCAGCACGGTCTGGCCATAGACCGCCGCCCCGCGCAGCCCGAAAACCAGCAGCACGGCAATCGCAACGGGCCACAGCATCGCCTGCGCCTTGTCGGAGAAAACTTTGTCGATGACCGGCTCCAGCAGCTTCGCCATTGCGCCGGTCATCCCGGCGGAAATGAACATCAATACAAGCGACCAAAAAACCACGCCGATATGCGGACGGATGTATTGCCGCGCCATCCGCTTGATCATCGGAATGGACTCGGCAATGGGTTGCTTGGTGACGGGAGTTTTCGGAGGCTTGGACAAGGAGTTTCCGTTATTTGTTAACAGTTTAGAAAACCGTGTTATATTACAATCAAAGGGGAATTTAGCACAATTCCTGACTCTGTAAACAATAAACATAATAACCGAAAACGGGGTTTTCCATGTTTGGAAAAGACAAAAAAGCACCGCCCGAGCCCTCTCCCGCCAGTCACGGGTTGAAAGCGGGCGGGGACCAGCAAGTCCACATGTCCGCCCCGCCCCGCATCGGCCTTGCCCTCGGCTCCGGCCTTGCCCGCGGTTTTGCCCATTTGGGTGTCGTGCGTGCGTTGAAACGGCACGGTATCGAGCCCACGATTATTTCCGGCACTTCGATGGGCGCGCTTGTCGGCGGCGCGTATCTTGCCAACCGCCTCGATGCTGTCGAGGAATGGGCGTATACCCTCACGAAATTCAAGGTGCTGTCCTATCTCGATTTCCGCGTCAAAAGCGCGGGCGGCCTGATTGGCGGCGAAAAACTGATGAAGCTGATGCTCGATAACTTCGGCGATATTCGCGTCGAAGACCTGCCGAGCCCGTTTATCGCCATCACCGCTGATTTGGTTACCGGCCACGAAGTCTGGCTGCGGCGCGGAAAACTGGTGGATGTGATGCGCGCGTCATTCTCCCTGCCCGGCATCTTCCCGCCGATGTACATGAACAACCGCTGGCTGATCGACGGCGCACTTGTGAACCCCGTTCCTGTTTCCGCCTGCACCGCATCAGGCGCACGCATGACAATCGCCGTCAACGTATCGGGCGACATCATCGGCAAGGCACGCCGCCCCGGCGATTCAATTCCGACTGTCGCCGGTTTTGACCTTCTGAATTTCGAAGGCCCGCAAGCGGTCGAGGAAGTGAAGAAACAAGGCCTGATCCAGCGTGTCTTCCGCCGCGAAGCAAACAGCCCCAGCATCTTCGGCGTCATGGTATCCGCATTGAACATCGTTCAGGACCGCCTCGCCCGTTCCCGTCTCGCCGGCGACCCGCCCGACGTGTTAATCGTGCCTCGCATCGGTCATATCGGCCTGATGGAATTCGACCGCGCCGAAGAACTTATTGCCGAAGGCGAAGCCGCCGTCGAACGCGCCATGCCCGACATCAAGGCCGCCTACGCCGTGCTTTGCACACAATATGGCGAGGACGATTCACCTTCGGATTATCCGCCCTAAGAAGAAGCAAAACTGGAATTAAAAAAGGCGGCTAAAATTCAGCCGCCTTTTTTAATTTTAAAACGCAAGAAATTATTCCTTCATCCGTGCCCGCTCGCGTTCACGAAGGGCGGCTTCCGGTGTCTGCCAGATCAGGCTGTCCAGCACCCAGTTTGGGCGGATGCCGGCATAGCCTTGGGCAAGGTGTTCCATCGTTTTGCGCTTCTGTTCGGGGCTCATACCCGGTTTGAAGGCACCGGCATGGATGCCGGAGGTGATGAAGGCGGTATCCAGATCAACGCTGACCGCGCCCGCGATATCGTGCTGCATTGAATCGCCGATAACAAGGATGCGCGACGGGATGACGCCGTCAAACAGGCCGAGCGCGTAGCGGAAAATCATTTTATGGGGCTTGCCGATCAGGTGCGCCGCGCCGCCGAGGTCGTGATAGCGTTTTGCGACCGCTCCAGGGCCGACCGCACGTTCATGACCGTAAACGGTCACCATATCGGGGTTCGCGCAGATGGCAGGCAAACGCCTGACGACCGCACGCTTGAAAACGGGGTCGAGGTCTTCGACCTTCATCTTGGGGGAGTCAAAGCTGGTGATGAGGATGAACTGCGCCTCCTCGATATCACTCACGACTTCTATATCAAGGCCTGCCAGCAGGGCGCGGTCATTGTCGCGCGTGATGAGGTAGCATTTGGAGCCCAAATTCTTGAAAGGTGCCTCTTCCTGCTTCTTCAACCCCTGCCAGGTGACTTCACCGGCGGAGACAACGTCTTGGTACAGGGTCGGCTTGATGCCGAATTTCTTCAGGCGCTCGGTATTGTCTTCCGCGCGCTTGGAGGAGTTGGAAAGAATGACGACTTGCTTCTTGCGCTGTTTCAGATGGTTGAGGGTATCCACCACGCCGTCATAGGTCTGCAGACCATTATGGAGCACACCCCACTGATCCATGATGAAGCCATCATAGCTGTCCATCAATTCATACAGGCCTTGGCAAAACATCATGGAAGACATAGGTATTACTCTCCTTGGCGCAGCTTTTCAAAACAGGATTTAAGCTTTTGAATTTCTGCAAGTTTATCAGTCTCAGTATAAGGAATTTCGTCCGTCTGTATAGCCCATACGGGCTTCGGCCAGGCGGCATCCGTCTTGTAGCGCGCGAAAATATGGATGTGCAGTTGCGGCACCATGTTGCCAAGAGCGGCGGTGTTGATTTTATCGGGCGTGTAAAGCGTTTGAAGCGCCTGCTGTGCCATGCCGATTTCGCGGATCAACTGCACCTGGTCCTGCGCTGGCAACTCATACATTTCCCGAATCCCGCCACGGCGTGGCACGAGATAGAGCCATGGCCATGTACGGTCGCTTTTCAAAGAAACACGGCAAAGCGGCCAGTCTTCAATAAAATGCGAACTGTCGTCGAGGCGTTTATCGAGTGCAAAATCCAAAGGCTTCTCCTGCAGGGATTTCCCAGCTTATCTAATTAATATGGCTGCAAAAAAGAAAAAAAATGGTTAATATCCGGTGTTAATCGATCAAAGGAGACGTTATTGAAAATTTTCATCCTCCTGGGCGTTTCTGCGGCCCTCTTCCTTACCGGTATGTCAGCTTCGGCGGCGGACCCGTTTGCGGGCGAAACCGGCTCTTACTATGCCCAGCTTGAGCAGTATGCGAAAGATAAACGCAGCATCACCACTATTTCAGACCGCATCAATGCCGAACTCACGCGCGATCCCCGCCAGTTGCCGCTGGTGACGGACTGGGCGAAGAAAAGGGCGATTGGCGCGACAGATCCGTCACTGGTGAACGGCCTTTATTTCATGGTCTATTCCGACCTAACGCGCCGCACCGCAAAGGCCCTGCCGAAAACCGGCCCGAATTATGCCCCGACATCGCACGAGGCGCTTCAGGCGCTGCTGATATTCGACGCCATCACGACCGCCGATTTTGCGCGCTGCAAATCAGCTGCTGATGCAGGCGTTGTGAAGTGGATCGTTGAACCCCGGCACAAGGCACTCAATTACGTTTACGCGCTCCTCACGCCGGAGGAAACCGAAGCGATCTGGGCCAATGCGCTGAATATGGAGGCGGCAACTGGCGCGCGCTTGCCGAATGCCGAAGTTTGCTCGAATACCCTTGCCGTTGAAATGACGTATGGCGACCACCCTCAGGAAAAAGTGCCCGCCGCGTTCATTCCCACGCCGGAATGGGATGCGAAACGCACGGCCCTGCGGGATGAAATCATGAATAGCTGGAGAGCCCATTACAACACTCTGGCCGCGCCGCAGTGACAAAACCCGCGCGCAAATCCGCCTATGCGCCGTTATATGATTTTATTCCTGATGCCGGAGAGCCACGCGAAATAATAGACGGGCTGCTGTGGAACCGCCTGCCCCTGCCCTTTGACCTCAACCATGTGAACATGTGGCTGCTGGAGGGTGAAAAAGGGTTCAGCATTGTTGACGCGGGTTTCAACAACGAACTTTCGACCCGGTCATGGGATAAAGTATTTCTGGATGTTTTCGCGAAAAAGCCGGTCGAGAAAATATTCATCACGCATTTCCATCCCGACCATCTGGGGCTTGGCGGCTGGCTCGCCGCGCGCACGAACGTGTCGCTGCAAATGACCGCGCCGGAATACGGCATGGCGCAGTGGCTGACGGACGAAGCCAAGGCCGACGAACTTGAATCCCTCTACCGTGCTTACTACATCGATGCAGGCATTGATGGCGAGACACTCGAAACGCTCATGGGCCGCCGCTTCGGGTATAAAAAAATCATCTCTCCCCTGCCCGCCAGTTATATCGAAGTAAAGCCCGGCGAAACCGTGCGATTGGGCGCTCGTGACTGGAAAATCATCGACGGTTACGGCCACTGCCCGCAACATGCGAGCCTGTATTGCGAGGCGGATAAGATTTTCATCGCGGGCGACATGATCCTGCCCGATATCAGCCCGAATATCAGCCTGTTCCCCGACAGCTTTCAATCCCGTAACCCTGTCGCAGCCTATTTGGAAACGCTGAACCGCATCCGAGACACCGTGCCGGATGATGTGTTGGTACTGCCTTCACATGGCGCGCCGTTCCGCGGCCTCCATAAACGCGCGGGAGAATTGATCACGCATCACGAACGTCGTCTCGAAAATCTCCGCGATGTATTGAAAAAGGGCGGCCCCATGACCGCCATCGACGCGGCGCGCGGCCTGTTCGCTCACCGCTCCATCGACCGCGCGCATGACATGTTCTTCGCCCTTGGCGAAACGCTGGCACATCTGGTTTATGAAGTGAAAAACGGAAAAGTCAAAAAAGACGGGATGATGTATAGCTTGCTTTAAATCAAAGCGGATATGCAATCTCTAAAACCTCGAGCGTCTCTCTCCCGCCAACCGTCTTCACTTCGACACTATCCCCTGCGCGCAGTTTCATGAGCGCACGCGCAACGGGTGACAACCAGCTGATTTTCCCCTCGGACGGATTTGCTTCGTCAATGCCGACGATCTTGACGGTCAGTTCTGTATCATCTTCCTTCACATAGGTCACCGTCGCGCCAAAGAAGATGCGGTCGAGGCTTTGCTGTTTTTTGGGGTCGACGACTTCGGCGTTTTCAAGCCGCTTGGTTAGATAGCGCAACCGGCGGTCGATTTCGCGCAGGCGTTTTTTGCCGTAGATGTAATCTCCGTTTTCGGAGCGGTCACCATTACCGGCGGCCCATCCCACAATCTCGGTCATCTTGGGCCGTTCGACACGCAGCAGGTGATGCAGCTCGTCCTGCAGCACCTTGAATCCGGCAGGAGTCATGTAATTTTTCGTGCTTGGGGGCAGCACATCGGCTTCCTCCAAATCATCTTCTTCCTGTTCAGCATTTTCAGTCGTGAAAGCCTTGCTCACGCGGTAACTCCTTGATCCCCATTTATCTAGTGTTTTCAGTAACAAGCGCAAGTCCTATCGAACCTCCTACGCGCAACATTATTGCGCAAAAACACTCGTTGACAGAAATGTTCTGACAAATTAAACTTCTGGAGGTTTCAATAATAGATTTGTCAAATACGAGGAAACAGCGCAATGCACATGCACTTCCATGCCCGCCGGGAATCATTGTTCGACCCCCACCGCAACCCGCTGTACCGCGCCGATTACCGCCCCACGGAATACAAAATTCCCAAGATGAAGCTGCATTTCGACCTCGGCGAGGAAAAAACGACCGTCACCAGCCGTCTCGAGATCAACCGCAACCCTGATTTGCCCAATGCCGGCGGCGCGCTTGTGCTGGATGGCGAGGAATTGAAACTCACCTCCCTGAAAATCACCGAAAATGGCGTAACGCGCGATATGGACCGCAGCGAATATCAGGTGACCGACAAAAACCTGATCATCAAGAACCCGCCCGCACAGCCCTTCTCGCTCGATATCGTGACCGAGATCAATCCCAAAGAAAACACCGAACTGTCGGGGCTTTACATGGCGGGGCCGATCCTTGTTTCACAGAATGAAAGCCGCGGCTTCCGCCGTATCACTTACTCGATGGATCGTCCTGATAACCTGTCTGTCTATGACGTGACGCTGGTTGCCGACAAGGCGCAATTCCCCGTGCTGCTGTCGAACGGCAACGGCGATTTCACCAAGACCCAAGACCTCGGCGATGGCCGCCACAGCATCCAGTGGAGCGACCCTTGGCCCAAACCCAGCTACCTGTTCGCCGTTGTTGCGGGCGACCTGAAAGTATTGTCCGACAGCTTCACTACCATGAACGGCCGCGAAATCGCGCTGCGCATCGCGGTACAGCCGGGCTACGAAGATAAAATCGACTGGGCGATGGAATCCATCAAGGCTGCTATGGCTTGGGATGAAAAACGCTACGGCCGCGAATACGACCTCGACGTGTTCCACGTCGTCGCCGTCGATAAATTCAACGCGGGCGCGATGGAGAACAAGAGCCTGAACGTGTTCAACGTTTCCACCCTCGTCGGAAATTCCGATACCTCGACCGATAGCGAACTCATTTATATCGAGGAAGTCATAGGCCACGAATATTTCCACAACTATACCGGCGACCGCGTCACGCTGCGCGACTGGTTCGAGCTGACCGTGAAGGAATCCCTAACCACCTTGCGCGAATTCCAGTTTATCGAAGACATGCATTCGAAAGGCATCAAGCGCATCCAAGATGCAACGAACCTGAAATCAGGCCAGTTTGTCGAAGACGCAGGCCCCACCTCGCATCCCGTGCGTCCCGACTACGTAGAAAAATTCGACAACATCTATAGCAGCACTATCTACGAAAAAGGCGCGCATGTGATCGGCATGCTGCCCACGATGCTGGGCGAGCAAAAATGGCGCGCATCCATGGATGAATACTTTACCCGGATGGACGGCACCGCAGCGACCGCCGACAATTTCCTCGACATTATCGAGGAAGTTTCAGGCAAAGACCTGACGCAGTTCCGCAAATGGTACAGCCAGTCGGGCACGCCGCAAGTCGGCTATGACGGCAAATATGATGCCGCCACGCAAACCTATACCCTGACCCTGAGCCAGATGACGCCGCCGACCGCAGATCAGGCGACCAAGGAAAACCTCCATATTCCCATCGCCATCGGCCTGATCGGCCAGAGCGGCAAGGATATCGCGCTGACCCTGAAGGGCGAAACCAACGCTGGTCCCACCACGCGCGTGCTGGAACTGACCGAAGCATCGCAGACCTTCACCTTTACCGGCGTCACCGGCCCCGTCGTGCCGTCCATCCTGCGCGAATTCTCGGCGCCTGTGAAAATCACGACCGTGCCGAGCCAGGACGAACTGGTGTTCCGCATGGCGCATGACAGCGACCCGTACAACAAATACGAGGCGACCGAGCGCCTGATGATCAAGACGCTCAAGAACCTGATCAAGGATGCGCAGGACGACCTGCCGTTGAACGTCCCCGCCGATTTCATTACAGCCTATGGCAACAACCTTGCCAATGCAATGGATGGCGACAAAAACTTCAACGCGCTGACGCTCCAGTTGCCGCCGTCGTCGCTCGTGACGCAAGACCTCAAGGTGATCGACCCCGACGATGTGCGCGAAGCAACAGTCTTCCTGAAAAAGACTTTGGCTCAGCATTTCGAGCAGGAATACCGCGACCTGTACAAGGCGACCATGCCGCCCGCAGGCGAAAAATATGACCTATCGCAGGAACAGGTCGGCCGACGTGACATCCATAACCTCAGCTTGTCGTTCCTTGGCGCGCTGAAGACACCGGAATTCGCGGCAGCAGCCTATAACCAGTTCACGACTGCAACAAACATGACAGAGCGTTACTCGGCGCTGGCAAGCCTTTCGCGCATTCCTCCGTCAGGCGCCGCCGATACCCGCCAGGTCGCGCTTGATGCGTTCTATGACCGCTACAAGGAAAACCCGAACGTGGTCGAAAAATGGCTGTCGCTCAACGCCTCCATTTCCGATGGCGATCCCATCCAGCGTGTGAAAGACCTGATGAAGCATCCGAGCTATGACGAAACCAACCCGAACCTCGTCTACGCGCTCATCGGCGGCTTCATCAGCGGCAACAACTCGCTCTATCACGACCGGAACGGCGAAGGCTATAAATTCTTGGCCGACACCGTCATCCACATGAACGGCGTCAATGCCAGCACGGCGACAAGCCTTGCCAAGCGTTTCACGCAATTCAAACGCTATGACAGCGAGCGTCAGGAGCTGATGGTTGGCGAAATGAAACGCATCATGGAAACGCCTGACCTGGATTCCGGTATCAAGGAAGTCCTTGGCAAAGCGCTCGACACCGTCGACAAGAAAAAACCGACAAACGACAACACGGCAAAATTCGGCGGCGCTGCGAAAAAGGCCGGCTGATTAGCGGTGATTGGTTGCGAGGTCGATTTCCATCCCGTCATAGGCGGGGCGGATATGCGGCGGCAATTCATCGCACAGCGTCTTGTAATCCATATGCGTCGTCAGGACGGTCAAATACGTCATTTTCGGCTTCAGCCGTTCGACCCATTTGAAAACGCGCTTCAGGTTGGCATGGGTTGACACGCTTTCCTTGTGATACGCGCCGGCGTCGATAATCCATGTTTCGACGCCTTTCAGCGCTTCAAGCGATTTCTCGGTAAAATCAGCCACATCAACGCTATACGCGAAATTCCCAAAACGGAAGCCCAGCGACAGGCAGGTCGTATGGTCCTGCTCGAAACTTTCGATGTCGATATCCCCGATGGTGAAACGGTCGTAATTCTGGATTTCTTTCTTCGCCAGAAACTGCGTGTAGATGCCGCCGAATTTTGGTTCGTAGAGATACGGCCAGCGGCGGTGGATTTCGTCATGCGTTTCGGCGTTGGTGTAAAGGTCGAGCAGCTTGCTGCCGTGATAAGCGATAGGGCGCAAATCGTCGATGCCGTTTACATGGTCGTTGTGGCCGTGGCTGATCAACACGCCGTCCAGATGCTTGACGTTATAGGCGGTGAGTTGCTGGCGCAGGTCATAGCTGCAATCGACCAGCAGCGTCGTTTTCGCAGATTGCACCAGCAGCGCCGCGCGGGTGCGGTGGTTTTTTTCATTCGCCGGATCGCATGTGCCCCAGAATCCACCCGCCGCAGGCGTGCCAAGCGAGCCGCCGCAGCCAAGTACCGTCATCTTCATTGCGTTTTCGCCTTATTGAAGAGTTTAAAGAAGTTTTCCGTCGTCTGCGCAGCCACCTGCTCCATCGTCAGACCCTTCAACTCCGCCACCATCTGCGCGGTATGCACGACAAATGAAGGTTCGTTCCTTTTGCCGCGATGCGGCATCGGGGCAAGATAGGGACTGTCGGTTTCGACAAGGATACGGTCCATCGGCACCAGCTTCACGATTTCGCGCAGCTCATCCGATTTTTTAAAGGTAATAATGCCGGAAAATGAAACGTAAAACCCGAGATCGAGCGACTTTTCAGCAAGCCACGGCGTGCCGCTAAAGCAATGCATCACGCCGCGCGCCTTGCGCTGGCCCACATCGGTCATGATACGGATGGTATCTTCGTCCGCATCACGGGTATGGATGATCAGTGGCAACCCGGTTTCAAGCCCCGCCTCGATGTGGGTTGCGAACACGCCCTGCTGTTCTTCCTTGGGCGAATGTTCATAGTAATAATCAAGCCCGGTTTCGCCAATGCCGACAACTTTCGGGTTGCGGGTCAGCGCGACGATTTCCTCGCGCTTGATGTTAATCTCGCCCGCATCGGCCGCATGGTGCGGGTGTGTGCCGACCGTGCAGTTGATGATCGGCGATGATTCCGCGACCGCGAGGATCTGCGGGAATTTTGCGATTTCCGTGCAGATGGTCAGGAAATGCCCCACCCCCGCCGATCTGGCGCGGTTGACAATTTCCGCCACGCCTTCTTCGGCGAAGTCGGGGTAATCGAGATGGCAATGGCTATCGACCAGCATTATGCCGTTTTCTCCTCGAGCGGCGCTTCGTAGCGCGGGAAAACGCCCTGCGGCGCGGGCAGCGTCGTGCCGGGCTGCAGCGCATGGGGAGACCCTATAAAGGTGAAATCACGCGCATTCGCGGGCGACGCCACCTGATCGAGGATCTTGTTCGCGGCATCCGGTGTGAACGGCTGCAGGATGATGCCGAGGTTGCGGATCACTTCTGCCAGCACATACAGCACGGTCTGCATACGGTCGATATTCGTTTTCTTGAGCGTCCACGGCGCTTGCGCGTCGATGTACAGGTTTGCGGCATTCGCGACCTGCACGACTTCCTCAAGCGCCTTGGAAAATTGCATTTTCTCGAACTCGCCGCGCACCGCGATCAGCATCGCCTGTCCCGCCTTGTCGAGCAGCTGGTGGTCGACGTCTTCGAGGATGCTGGGTTTCGGTACAACGCCGCCGCAATTCTTGGCGATCTGGCTCAGCGTGCGCTGTGCAAGGTTACCCATGTTGTTCGCCAGTTCCGCATTGATGCGGTTGCCGAGCAGTTCGTAGGAAATATCACCGTCCTGCCCGAAAGTCACTTCGCGCATCAGCGCATAGCGCGACTGTTCGACGCCGAAGCGTTCGATCAGGCTGGCAGGTGAAATGACGTTACCGAGGGATTTCGACATTTTCTCGCCCTTCGTCATCAAGAAGCCGTGTCCGAAAACGCGTTTCGGAATAGGCAAGCCAGCCGACATCAGGAATGCGGGCCAATAGACCGTGTGAAAACGGACGATATCCTTGCCGATCAAATGTACATCGGCGGGCCAGTATTTCTTGAACTGGCCGTCTTTGTCGTCGGGGTAGCCGATGGCGCTGATGTAGTTGGTCAGCGCGTCGACCCAGACATACATAATATGGTTTTTGTCATTCGGCACTTTCACGCCCCAATCGAAACTGGTGCGGGAGATCGAAAGGTCTTTCAGGCCCTGCTTGACGAAGCTGACGACTTCGTTGCGGCGGAAAGACGGCTCGATGAATTCCGGATGCGCTTCGTAATAATCGAGCAGTTTTTGGGTATAGTCGGAGAGCTTGAAGAAATAGCTTTCTTCCTCGACCCAATGCACTTCGGTGCCGGTCGTCTTGTTGACCTTTTTGCCATCGGGGCGAACTTCAAGTTCGTCCTCGCCGTAGAACGCTTCATCGCGCTCCGAATACCAGCCGGCGTATTTATTCAGGTAGATATCGCCTGCTTCCTGCATCTTGCCCCAGATCGCCTGGCAGCTTTCCTTGTGGAATTCGGCGGTGGTGCGGATGAACTGGTCTTGTGTGATGTTCAAATCCTTGCACATCTGCACGAACAGCGATGCGATTTCGTCGGTGAATTCCTGCGGTTGTTTGCCTTTGGCAATCGCGGTTTTCTGCACCTTCTGGCCGTGTTCGTCCGTGCCGGTCAGGAAATAGACGTCAAAACCGTCAAGGCGCTTGAAACGCGCCATCACATCCGCGCCGATTGCCTCGTACGCATGACCCAGATGGGGCGGGCCGTTGACATAGGAAATGGCGGTGGTGATGTAGAAATGCGGTTTGCTCATGTTGTCCTCTATACGGCCAGCGCGGGGTGACTTGGATTTTGCATCATCAGGAATGCGCCGATCAGCGCCTGACGTTTATCTAGGTTCGACCATTCTGCCTGCCGGAACATCTGCGACATTTTTTCCCATGTCAGCAGGAAATGGCGCGGCGGAAACTGGTCGAGAAGTTTTTGCAGGATGACGCCGTCACCCGGCATCATGTCGGTCACGCGGGTGCCGCGTGCCTCAACTTGCGCAAGTCGCTGGCACCAGCCGGTCAGAATGGCGCGGCATGTTTCGTATTTTTGTTCTTCACGCGAGAGTTTTTCTGCGTTGTTGTGCAGCGCGACGATATCGAGCGCGGGAATGGTGGAAACGGTTTTCAGCAACTCGCCATACAACGCCATGCCGCCATCGGCATAAAACTGCAGCGCCTGCCCGATGGAACCTTCGGCATAACGGCTGATCGCGTCCTTTTCGCCATCGCCGATGGTCGGGATAAATTTTTCGAGCAACTTTGCCAGCGTCGCGGGCGGCAGCGGATCCATGTTCACCATGCGGCAACGTGAACGGATGGTCGGCAGGAATGATCCGGGCTGCGAGGTCGTGAGGATCAGCAGGGTTTTGGACGGCGGCTCTTCCAAAACCTTCAGCAACGCGTTCTGGCCGGTCGCGTTCAGGTATTCGGCGCTGTCGACAATCGCCACGCGCCAGCCGCCCTCGGCAGCCTTGCTGTGCAGTTTATGTTTGATATCGCGCACACTGTCGACGGGAATGTCCTGTTTCAGTTTTCCTTTTTTTTCATCCAGTTCTCGCTCGACAACAACGAGATCGGCATGACCGCCGGAAACGACGCGGCGGAAAACAGGGTCTTCGGCAGAAACATGCAGGGTCGATGGTTTTTCGGGTTCGCCGAACAACCCGGCCTCCTGCCCCCCGCCCTGCTTGAACAGGAAACGGGCGATGCGATAGGCAAGCGTTGCCTTGCCTATACCGGACGGGCCGGAGAGGATCAATGCGTGCGGCATGCGCCCCGCGTTGAAATCGGCCAGCAGGGCAGCCTCGACCGCTTCATGACCCAGAAGGTCGGGGTTGGATTTGGGAGATAGTTCGACAGGTTCGGGCGGCGCAGCTGCGTCTGCTTCAGCCTCGGCGTCGTCGAATTTTTCGACCTCTTCCTCGTCGCCGAACAGGCTAGCCAAGCTTCACCTCGCGCAAGGAAATGCCGAAGCGGGTTTCGATGGTTTTCAGGATCTGGCCATGGATGGTTGCGATATCCTGCGAAGCGTCGATGATGACGCAGCGGTCTGGAAAACGCTTAGCGATGTCGAGGAAGCCTTGGCGCAACCGGTTGTGGAAAGGCACACCCATGCGCTCGTATCGGTCTTCGGTGCTTTCGTTCTTATCGGCTGTGACGGCCAATTGCTTCAGCGAGCGGCTGAGACCCTTTTCAGCGTCGATATCGAATACAAAAGTCAGGTCAGGCTGGAAAACGCCCGCGATCATTTCATAGATACGGTCGATCAGCCCCTGATCCAGCCCCATGCCGTAACCCTGAAACGCGCGCGTGGAATCAACGAAGCGGTCGGAAACGACCCACTTCCCCTGCTCCATCGAGGGCCAGATTTTATTGACCAGATGTTCGCGGCGCGCCGACATCATCAGCATGGCTTCGGTCAAGGGATCGAAATTGCCGGCGTCACGCTGGATCATCAGGTTGCGGATACGCTCCGCCTGATCGGTGCCGCCAGGCTCGCGGGTCAGCACGGCGTCAACACCGGCAGATGACAGCGCAGCGCCCAGCATCTTCACTTGCGTGCTTTTGCCCGTGCCCTCGCCGCCTTCCAGCGTGATGAAAACGCCTTTCGTCATGGTCAGAAAGAACCCGTCAGCAAATAGTTCAGGCGGTCCTTGACGCGCCCAAAAACGCCCTTGCGGGGGCTGTCCGCACCTGCAAGCAGCTTGATATCCACGGCCTTCTGCTCCGGCACTTCAATATGCAGGGTGCCAGCCTCTTCGCCGGCCTTCACCGGTGCCATCAAAGGTTGTTTGAACTTGATGCTCAGCTTCAGGTCGGCACGTTTCGCGCGCGGCATGACGACATTCACGTCCTCAGCTGCGATCAGGGGAACGGTGCGTGCGCTGCCAAGCCAGACAGGCGCATCATCGATCCGCTCGCCTTTCGACACGATCTTGCGTGCCTCGAAATTGCGGAAGGCCCACTCCATCAGCTTGATGCCCTCTTCCTCGCGGTCCTTCTTGCTGGGCAGACCGTTCAGGACGATGATCACACGGCGTCCTTCGCGCTTGGCCGAGCCAACAAGGCCATAGCCTGCGACTTCGGTATGGCCGGTCTTGAGGCCATCCGCGCCCGACACGCGGCCCAGCAGCGGGTCGCGGTTCTGTTGCTTGATCTTGTTATAGGTGAATTCCTTTTCCGCGAAATACGGATAGTAGTCGGGGAAATCGGTGATGATGCGATACGCCAGAATAGCAAGATCGCGCGGCGTGGAATAATGGTCAGGGTCCGGCAGGCCGGTTGCGTTCATGAAATGGCTGTCCTTCAGGCCGATTTCCTTGGCACGCAGGTTCATGGCGTCCACAAAGGCTTCTTCTGTACCAGCAACGCCTTCGGCAAGGGCGACAGATGCGTCATTGCCGGACTGCACGATCACGCCGCGCACAAGGTCTTCGACCTTTACTTTGGTGCCGACCTGGATATACATGCGCGAACCTTCGTCCATGCTGTTTTTCCATGCGCGTTCGGACACCAGCAACTCGTCGGCCAGTTTCAGCTGGCCGTTTTTGAGCGCTTCGAAAACCATGTACATGGTCATCAGCTTGCTCATGGACGACGTCGGCATGCGCTCGCCTGCGGATTTATCCAACAGCACCGCGCCCGAATTCGCATCGACAATAATCGCTTCCTTGGCGAGCGTTTCGATTTGCGCGGAGGCAGGTTGCGCCGCGCAAAGCACGAGCAGGAAGCAAAGGAATAAACCGGTTCTCATATCACCCTCTTTTTCTTATTAATTCTTGACGACGCGCGCGCCGGTGGAACCCAGCGCAATCACGCGCTCCAGCACCTCGTCAGCCTTCTGGACGCTGGCGATGGGGCCGAGCTTGACACGGTAAAGCGTCCGGCCCCGCACATTGATCTGGTCAACTTGCACAGGCGCAATGCCATTCAGGTCACGTTGCAGGCGTTCGGCATTCGAGCGCACGGAAAACGCGCCTGCCTGCACGAAAATTCCGGTCCGCGCGACAGGTTCCTGTTCCACAACGGGGGCGGGCATGAAACGGCCTTCGTCCACGCGCCCCGTAGCGAGCGCAGGCGTGCTGCCCATCTCGTCCTCGCGCAGCGTTGAATCAACATATGTTTGCTGGCGGGGCGGCGGAGGTGCATAGGAAGGCGTACCGCGGTATTCCTGACGCACGGGCGCTGAGGAGGACGGCGCTGCCAGTTCCTCGACCGTAATCGTCGGCGTCTGCAGGCTTTCCGGCAGGCTGCTGTCATTCGCGGACATGCGCACAGGCCGCAGATCCATATCATCCGAACGCGCCGCAACCGGCATGGGCTGCACAGATTCAGGTCGCGCGTTTTCCATGCGTTCCAGATCCGCAACGGTCAGACGCGAGGTATCCATGCCGCGCTTGGCCGCATCAGCCATCTGCTTGCTTTCACGCACAAGCACTTCCAGACGGACACGCGCCGTGCCGCGACCGATAAAGCCGAGCAATTCTGCCGCGCGCTTGGATACGTCAATAACGCGCCCATGCGCAAACGGGCCGCGGTCATTGATGCGCACAACGACGGAGCGACCGTTTTCGAGGTTCGTCACGCGCACAAGCGACGGCATCTGGAGCGTGCGGTGCGCGGCGGTCAATTCATGCTGGTCGTAACGTTCGCCGTTTGCGGTGCGCTTGCCATGGAAATTGGGGCCGTACCATGACGCGATGCCCGTTTCATTCATGCGGAAATCTTCGGTCGGGTAATACCAGACGGAACCGACGCGATACGGTTTGCCGATTTTATAGGTGCCTGCGGTTTCCTGCTGGCCGGGCCAGTTGATCTTTTTCGCCCAATGCGACACGAACTGCCCCTCGGCACAACCGGTCAGCAGCAAAATGCCCAGAAGCGGCAAAGCCAGATTAAAAAAACGATGCAGTGCGTTCATGGATTTGCAGCCTTCCGAATGCGGTTTTTAGGTCTCTGGAGAATAGCCAATTCAGGCGTGAATGGCTAGGTTTTATGCCTATTTCACCCGTTCCGCCAAGGTACTGACGGCGGAGGCAAAATAGGAAGATTTATTCCATTTCAACAGCACCCGATAATTTTCATATACCAGAAATGCCGTCGTTCCCGGGCCGCTTGGCTGTACGACCGAGGCCATATACTCCCCCTCGAACGGCACAGGCTTGCCATTCGCCAAACGAATACCCTTGTCATGCCACTGCTGGATGGTCTGCGTGGTGTTCACGCCCAACAGCGACCGGTCGAGGCTATGCGGAATATTTACCTGCCGGCCCCACACTGCGCCCTTTTTCCAGCCGCTTTGGGAAAGATAATTGGCGGCAGATGCGAATACATCGGCCTCCGTCGTCCAGATATCGCGCTTGCCATCCTTGTTAAAATCGACGGCGAATTTCAGGAAGCTGGAAGGCATAAACTGGCTCTGCCCCATTGCGCCCGCCCATGAGCCCTTCATTTTCGAGTGGCTGATATGCTCCTCGTCCAGAATGCGCAGGGCCTTGAACAGTTCGTCCCTGAAATAATCGCTGCGGCGCCCGTCATAGGCCAGCGTCGCCAGCGCCGTGACAACATCAAAGCCCCCGGTATTTGTGCCGTAACTGGTTTCAATACCCCAGAGTGCCACGATGACCTGCTTGTCCACGCCATAGGCCTGTTCGACGCGCTGCAAAGTCTTGCGGAAATAGGCCATTTTGGAACGGCCCTTCTGGATGCGGTCGGGGTTGACCGCCTTTTTCAGGTATTCGTCAAACGACACTGTGCCTTCGGGTTGTTTGCGGTCGAGTTCGAGAATGCGCGGGATGGGTGCCAGCGTATCGGGTAAGGCGCGTGCAATCGTTTCCTGCGAGACACCCCGCTGCGCTGCTTCCGTGCGCAGTTCCCCCAGCCAAGTCTTGAAGTCCTGCGTCGCGGCGGGAGCCGGTGCAGACCAAAGACCAAGCATAACGGCAGCAAGCGCCGCGCAAATTGTGAATCGCAAATCAATTCCCCTTTTTTGTGTTTATTTTAAAGAAGTTAGCCCTTAAAAGTCAAACATCAATAAACACATAAATATGCACGGACACTGTGATAGATTTCAGGCGGAGCACAGGCATGGACACTCGGCTTAAAATTCTGGTCGTGGGCGGATACGGCACCTTTGGCGGCCGTCTGGTCGACTTGCTGCTAAACGAGCCGGCGGTCATGATATGCGTCGCCGGGCGTTCCTTCGAACAGGCCAAAAAGTTTTGCGACGCCCGCACGGACGCAGCCGCCGCGCTGATCCCCGTCGTGTCCGACAGGCAGGGCGATGTCATCACGCAGCTCACCGCCATCGCGCCGCAGATTGTTGTTGATGCCAGCGGGCCGTTTCAAAATTATGGCACAAATGCCTATCGGCTGATCGAAGCCTGCATTTCGCTGGGCATAAACTACCTTGATTTGGCCGATGGTGCGGAATTTGTCGAAGGCGTCAAAAAATACGACGAAGAGGCGCGGCAGGCGGGCGTTTTCATTTTTTCGGGCGTATCCAGTTTTCCTGTACTGACGATTGCCGCGGTCAAGAAACTGTCGGCTGGCATGCGCAGGATCAACAGTATCCGCGGCGGCATCGCCCCTTCGCCCTTTGCAGGAGTCGGCACGAATGTCATCCGTGCCATTGCGGGTTATGCGGGGCAGCCTATGTCGGTGCGGCGCAATGGAAAAACGCAAACTGCCTTTCCGTTCACAGAGTCGGTGCGCTACACCATCGCGCCGCCCGGGCGATTGCCTGTGCGTAATATCCGTTTTTCGCTGGTCGATGTGCCGGATCTGCGTGCGCTGCCCTCCCTGTGGCCGGAGACGCGCGATGTCTGGATGGGCGCGGGTCCGGTGCCGGAAATATTGCACCGCGCGCTGAATTTCTTCGCATGGCTGGTGCGTCTGCGGATATTGCCGAGCATCCTGTTTCTCGCGCCGATGATGGAAACAGTGATGCGCCGCGCCAGCTGGGGCGAACACCGGGGCGGCATGTTTGTCGATGTGACAGGCGAGGACGATAAGGGTGCGATAATCCAAAGGTCTTGGCACTTGCTGGCCGAGGGCAAAGACGGCCCAATGATTCCGTCGATGGCGATCGAGGCGATCATACGCAAGATCGTGCGCGGTGAAGCGATAGAAAAAGGCGCACGCACGCCTGAACTGACGCTGGAGGAATACGAAGCGCCCTTCGCCGCGCGCGCAATTTACGCGGGATTTCGCGAAGACCAGCCCGCGCAAGTGCTCCCGCTTTACCGGAAAATACTTGGCGATGTCTGGGATAAACTGCCGCTGGAAATCCGCACCATGCATGACGTGACAGATTTCGCGGAGGCCAGCGGCGCGGCGGATATCGAGCGCGGCACAAGCCCACTGTCCGGACTTGCCGCGCGGCTGATGCGTTTCCCGCCCGCCGGAAAGAACGTGCCTTTGCGCGTGAAATTCGCGGTTCGTAACGGCGTTGAATCGTGGACGCGGGATTTTGGCGGAAAAAACTTCACGAGCCGCCAATATGCGGGCACAGGCCGTTCGGACAGACAGGTTGTCGAGAAATTCGGGCCTTTGCGTTTCAGCATGGCACTCGTGACTTCGGAGAGCAAAATCCAGCTGATGCTGCGCCGGTGGTCCGCTTTCGGCATACCGCTCATGTGGCTCTGCCCCCGCACGGAATCCTTTGAAACGGTCGAGGATGGCCGCTTTCATTTCAACGTGCGCATCTGGCACCCGATAACAGGCCTGATCGTGCATTATCGCGGCAGCCTGACGCCCGTTTAGCCTTGTTTTCAAGCAACTTAACTGCCCATAATCGGTAAAAGTTGATATCGGCTTGCTGCTATAGTAAAACTGCCCGACGGATGGGTGGCCGAGTGGTTTATGGCTCTAGTCTTGAAAACCACTAATACCATAACAAATAATCAAATTATCATAATAAATCAAATAGATAAGTTTTTTAACTTTTCTATAATACACTTACACATACGTTACACAGTCTTAACGCACCAGTTTTTTCGACTTACACATTTTTTACACATCAACATGTCAGGAGTTTAAAAAACTAGTGACACCAGAAACGCAAACAGCAGCCGTGACGCACAGCTTTATGGACGGTAAGGTCAACCTCTATAAACGCGAGAACAGTAAATTCTGGCAATGCTCCACTTTCATTGACGGCAAGAACCACCGCATATCGACAAAAGCCACAAGTCTTACTATGGCAAAGGAATTTGCGCGGGAATGGTACATGGCGGCTTATGTCGATGCCAGCCGCCGCCAGCAACACAGCCGCGTTTACCGTCTTCTAAACAAGTTCGGTATGAAGCCGGAGGCCGCAGCAACCGCTGCCGCCCCTGCCCCACATGCAAAAGAACAGAAAACATCATCCGGCCACACCTTCCGCGAAGCCGCTGAAAAGTTCGTCGCCGAATATGGCGTAATCACAGAAGGACAAAGGAACAAGGACTGGACAGCGCAACATGCTATGCGCGTCAATGTTCACCTGATGCCCTTCTTTGGCGACAAGTCCGTCAGCGAGATTAACGCAGGACTTGTGCAGGAATACCGGATTCAACGTGCCACCAACGGCTATAAAGGCCGCAAGCCCTCTCGTAGCACCCTGCATCATGAAACTGTAACCCTACGCCTCGTTCTCAAGACGGCGCACCGATACGGCTGGATCACCGCCGTGCCGGATATTTCAGCACCCTATAAAACATCAGGCAAAGTCAAGCACCGCGCTTGGTTCTCCCCCGAAGAATACAAAATGCTCTACGAAGCCACGCGAGATAAGGCAAAAAATCCGCCCAGAGAAAAATACAAGCACCTTTGGGAAGATTTGCACGATTACGTTCTATTCATGGCGAATACTGGACTCCGGCCTGACGAGGCCGGACGCCTTGAATACAGGGATGTCACGGTCGTGACAGACCAAGACTCAGGCGAACGCCTACTGGAAATAGAAGTACGCGGCAAACGCGGCGTAGGCTATTGCAAAAGCATGAAAGGGGCAATCCTGCCCTTTCAGCGGATACAGAAACGTAATGCGGGAAAACCGACAGATAAAATCTTCGGCAAAACGCCAAGAGTTCAAATGAACGAAATTCTTGAAGAAATTAATCTCAAACACGACCGCGACGGAAACGTGCGGACGGCCTACAGCCTTCGCCACACTTATATCTGCCTTCGATTGATGGAAGGCGCGGATATATACCAGATCGCCAAAAACTGCCGCACCAGCGTAGAAATGATCGAGCAATTCTACGCCGCGCACCTGAAAAATACGCTCGACGCTTCGGCAATTAACGTCAGGAAATCAAAAAAGAAGCCAGAAAAGGGAAAATTGTAAGTAAGTCTCTTGAAATAATAGCTTTTTACGATTATAAGAAGTGCCAATATTCAGATTGGACAGGTGGCCGAGTGGTTTAAGGCTACGGTCTTGAAAACCGTCGTAGGGGTAACTCTACCGTGAGTTCGAATCTCACCCTGTCCGCCATTATTTTTATAAACCAACTTCATATGGTTTTGGGATGCTGAAAAAAGCCGTAAAATATGAAGATCATTGGTTATTATTTCAAGATAGCAAATACTTTTATCGTGCGATGAAAAGAGATTTATATGACAGCCTCTAGCCCCAACAAAATCCTGACATCAGAAGATCGCATCATAGAGATTCTGCGCGATGCTAAAAATTTAGCTCAGGAATATAGACTTCTGACTGGAAAACCATTGGGAATTACCGGAGAAGTAGCAGAGTACGAAGCTGCTCGCCTGTTGGGTCTCCAACTTACAGCTGCTCGACAGGCTGGATATGATGCTACAGAGGTGCGCGAAGGAGAGCCGTGGCGTCTCCAAATCAAAGGGCGTTGCATTTTGCCAGATTCTAAGCCCGGTCAGCGCATCGGCAGCATTAACGTAGACAAAGAATGGGATTCTGTTCTTTTGGTTCTTTTGGATGAAAACCTAGAAGCGTTCGAAATTCATGAAGCCATGCGCGTAGATGTTCTTAACGCGCTGTCTGCACCGGGTTCGAAAGCTCGTAACGAAAGAGGCGCGCTCGCAATCAGCAAGTTTAAGAGCATTGGTAAGAAAAGGTGGCAACGCTTCGCGTAGCTGCACATTGGTAAAACCCGATTTGTTCCTTACCAGAGGCAACTCGATAATCCCCGCTAGCCCCCGCAATAAGGCAATGCACGGTTAGCAAAAGAGATGCTATTTCACCGCAATTTTTCGAAGTATTTTTTGGGCTAAGATAAATATGGACAAAACTTTTAGTGATAAGTCAGTTTTAGAAAAAATATGGCGTCAACAATCCATTCCTGTGTTTTATAGGAAAGGGAAAGGGCATCCTTTACTAATTCGCTTACCTTATAGGGATGATAATCGCGAATGGCTCAAAAACGAAAAACGGCATAAACCAGTATGGGATCGTGATAAAAAGCATTGGGAAGTGCCAAAAGCATGGTTTAACGACCTTGTGAATAGAGCCATGTTGCGTTGGAAGAAGCTTTATATCATTCAGCCCTACCTAGAAAAAGAAGTATGTGCTCCAGCATGTTGGAATGCTGTGGGTCATGAGTGTCAATGCTCTTGCATGGGAGAGCGTCATGGTTCGGGGCATCCCCAAGGTAATTGGTTTACAGTTTCCGACACTTTTGCAGTCAATTGGAGCGGCAGAGAGATTGCATGCAGGCTGTTAACTGCGAAATCAACTTCTCAAAAATCTCATAAATAAAAGCCGCGCCACTTACGCGGCGCGGCTTGAAGTTCCGTTAGAACCGCGGCGACGGGGGCTTGAAAGCCCGTTTCCGGCGCAACACGGTCTGGATGTTTTCCAGCGTTATGCGGGTCATGGGGCAACCTTGCGCTGAGAGATTGCGCCCTGAGAGATCGGCGAGGATGCCGCTGTACATGGCGCGAAGTTGCATTTCCCCTAAGTGTTCGAGTTCTGCTTGCGTGATGATGTAGGACATTTTCTGCTCCTGTCTTTCTGACCGCGACATCGCGGCCTTCATGCGGCAGACAGGGCAGCGCGTTCGGCTGGACGCACTCGATGGAACGAAGTGGAGAAGCCCTTTAGGGCTTGCGTCCGTCAAAGACGAACCGATGCCAGGATGCTAAATGAAAAGGACGAGTGGCCGGACAAAAGGCCAGAGCGAAAAGCAGCTTCAGCTATGCAAGAGAAAGAAGGAGCAGCGAGAAACAAGCACCTTAAAATTCGGCATAGACAACCGCTTGGATGACTTCGCGAATATTGCTACAATCCTCATATCGGAAAGATGGAGGAATGAGCATGGCTGTCTGGATATTTTCAAATAAATATGAAGGGCGTTATCAGGATTCTGATTGGGACACGGCGACAATCCTTAAACGCAAACAATATTATTTCAAAGCCTCCGAGAAAAATCGCTCCAAGGTCTCTAAAGGAGATCTGGTTTTCTTCCGTGAATACGGAACTGGAATTTGGGGAACTTGTGTTGTCGGTCAATGGCAAGACGACAAAGAAGCAAAAAGAAAACATAACATTGAAGCTGGATGGTTTCCGATTTCTAACCCTCAGAAGTGGGATGTTGTCTTGCCCTATGAAATTGTGGCAAAAGAACTTTCAAATCAAAATTACCGCTTGCGGATAGCAAAGGCGACGCCTGAGGATGCTCACACATTGGAATTGGCGAAGCGGATTTACGAGCGCATGGGCTACGGTCGCGCAGACGGTGAATTATTCCTTTTAGAAGCAGGCTTGGAAGAAGCTGTTAAAAAGAATCTAAAACAGCTTGGCTTGAAACTGGCCGATGAAAATATCCGCCAGCAATGCGCCCTCGGTATTGGTATAGGAAGAACTGACCTAATTTGTCTTGATAAGAACGATAACTTTGTAGTCTTGGAATTGAAAGCAGTTGCCAGCTCCGAAGCCGTCATAGGGCAAATTCAAAAATACATGGGCTATGTGAGAGAGAATTGGGCGGAAAAGTCAGGAAAGCAAGTCCATGGTATTATCCTGACGCCTACTTTCGACGAAGGTCTGCGATATGCCGCAAAAGAGGCAAAAATAAAAGTCCTAAGAATTAGGATTGCTTGATTGTGCCAAAATGCCGCGCATACCGCTCCCCACTCTGAGGCAGTCGCTCAGGGTTTCTCCGAATAAGCATATGTGAGTGTTCAAAGAATCCTTGGGCAAATGCGCCATGCAGAATGGCGCACCGCGTCTTATTCGCAAGCTCACGGAGCCAACCACACAGATCGCCGCAACGCGGCGGGATTGTCTCCGCCCATGCGGATGGACAGCCGCTTTCGCATTAATCGGGAATAAAAATCAGGTTCAGGGGTCTTAACCCCTCACGGCGCAAGGGTCTTCGATGAACGGCGCAGGCCGTATCCCCATGCTTCCGCGCAAGAGCTTGTGCAGCATGGGTGATACCCCTCGGCCTGCGCCGCCCTTGCCGCCGTTCACCCCGCTCGCGCTCGCCGCTTGGCGTTCAGGTTTCATGCGAAACCTGCAAACAACCAAGAAGGACAGCAGACAATGAAAACAAAAACGAACTGGAACGGACTCAGCATTGAAATCAGCGCAGAGCCGAACCGCCTTCTTTCCCGCATCCAAGGGGAAGAAGTTACCAGCCTGAAAGTGACCAGCCCCGCAATCGCAATGCCTTTGATGAATGAGGCTTTTGCAGCTTCCCTTATCGCGCAAGCAGGGGGAGCCGCAAACTTTGTTGATGTGATGCTTTCCGCAGAACAACGCGCAGCGTGAGGGGGAAGCCATGCAAAACGAACCTTTGAAAAATCCGGAATTTTGGCAGCGGAAGATAAACGACGACTTCAACCGCGTTTCGGATTTTGACACTTGGCTTTTCAATCTGCTGGACACGGAGTAATCACCATGTGCTCGCAAAGTTGGAGAAATCATGAAGTACCTGTCCGAAGCAGAAACACCACAAATCCGATACGGGTATTATATGTGATATTATGTGGCTAATTCGTCTCATAACCAGAATGCCTCAAGTGCTGCTTTCCCTTAAATATCTTTAGTATTGCTTACATTTTGTTTGCGTAAAGTATCGTTTTGTGATACTTTAAGGGAATGAAAAGTGAGACAAATATCCACCTAAAAGACCATCTCAACAGCCTGTCAGCGGCTGGGCGATCTTGTTTTACGTCACAGGGCGCAGGGAAGGCGCTGGGAGTATCTCAGGATGCCGTCAAACAGGCACTAGGTCGCTTGCGCCACAAAGGAGAAGTGGCAAGCCCCGCGAGGGGCTTTTACGTTATTGTGCCGCCGGAATATCGCGGTCTGGGCTGCCTGCCCGCCGACCAGTTTATTCCGGCACTGATGCAACAGGCCAAGATGCCCTACTACGCCGGGCTTCTTACAGCCGCGCAATACCACGGCGCGGCGCACCACCGACCTCAGGAATTTCAGGTCATGCTCGGCAAGCCGCGCAGACCCATCGAATGCGGTAAGGTGCGAGTTGCTTTTTACGTCTGCAAGAACATATCGGAAATTCCGGTACAGCACATCAATACGCCTCGCGGCACGGTAGCTGTTTCGACACCGGAAGCAACGGCTTTCGACCTTATCGGGTATGAGTCCAAGATCGGTGGACTGGATGCTGTGGCCACAGTTCTTGTGGAACTTGCCGAAAAGCTGGACGCTAGAAAGCTAGCAGCGCTTGCACCGAAAATGCCTCTGCTCTGGGCGCAACGGCTAGGCTATTTATTGGAGCATATTGAGCAAGTGCCGAAAGCTAAATACCTCAAGAACTATGTGCGCGAACACGCTGTAAATATGAGAGCGTTACAGGCCTCCTCGCCCGTAGAAGGCTATCCGCGCAATAACGACTGGAAAATTATTATCAATGCCGACATCGAGGCCGAAACATGATACCACGCGACTTTATTACCGAATGGCGAGCAAATGCGCCTTGGGTATCGGATTTTCAGGTTGAGCAGGATTTGGTTATTTGCCGCGCTCTTGTCGGCATTTTTACGCACCCGGTCTTGCGCGAGGCTCTCGCTTTTCGCGGCGGCACGGCGCTTTATAAGCTGTATCTCACGCCAGCCGCACGTTATTCCGAGGATATAGACCTTGTTCAGGTAAAGGCAGAACCCGCCGGTGCGGTAATGGACGCGCTGCGGGATACGCTTAACCCTTGGCTGGGCAAGCCTCAATGGAAACAAACGGAAGGCCGCGTTACCCTCAACTATCGTTTTTTATCTGAAGACCCCACCCCTTTGACGCTGAAACTCAAGGTGGAAATCAACACGCGGGAGCATTTCAGCGAACATGGGTTTCAGAAAGTCCCCTTCTCCGTGACTTCGCGCTGGTTTAACGGCGCTTGCGACATTACCACCTATGACCTTGACGAACTTCTTGGAACAAAACTCCGCGCCCTTTACCAACGGCGCAAAGGGCGGGATTTGTTCGACATGGCGACGGCACTTTCAGAAGGTGACGTTGACCCTGCGCGGATCGTCGCGGCCTTTTCCCGCTATATGCGCGAGGAAGGCCACCGGATTACACGGGCGGCATTTGAAGAAAACCTTGCCGCAAAAGTCGGAGATGCGCGTTTTCAGTCTGATGTGCCTTCGCTTCTGACTTCAGGGCGGGATTGGAATGTGCAAAATGCAGCAGACCTTGTTCTCAGCAGGATTTGCCCGCTTTTAGAATGAAATTGCGACAAGAAAAACCTTGTTTTGTTACACACTTTGTTACACACTTTTACAGAGGTGAAAATAATATCATTAAATATCAATTACTTACAAAGGTATCACTAGTCTTGAAAACTAGCGTGGGCGTAAGTTCACCGTGAGTTCGAATCTCACCCCATCCGCCATCCTTTGCCCTGCACATCCTGCTAGATAATCGCCCTGCCCGCCGTTACAATTGAAGATGGGACAGGAGTTTTTGATGCTGCAATTTCTTGCCATTGTTTTTTTATCGCTGGCGCTGCTACCATTTCAGGCCGTCGCCGGTGACGCGAAGCCTGTGGTGAAGGACGACAAAAAGCCCCTCTTCAGCCTTTACATCCCGCCCGAAGCCGCGCAAGCCGAAGAAGTTTACGCCAGCCTTTTTAAAAACCTGACCAAGGAACAGCAGGCGATCATCAAGGCCTATGAAAGCGACTATGCCAAGACCGCGGATATCGAGCTTGAAATCTCCTCCACCGCGCTGAAGATAAAATATTGCTCGGAAAAAGACACCGTGATCGCCAAGAGCCTGGCTAAATATAAATCCCATTTCAACATCTACCAGAACCAGTTGCAGGCCCGCCAGCGTGACGAGCGGCTCAAGATACGCGCGCGTCAGGTGGAAGAAACGACATTCCTTGATCCCAAAATCATGGACGGACATTTCGCCTATACGTCGAATATCGTGTTTCAGGTCGGGTTCCAGATGGTGAAACTGAATTACGAGAAGGGTGAATTCGCCAAAACCGATTGCACCGCCCTTGCAAAGCAGCTGGAGGAAGCATCGCTGAAAGGCAACCCGATTGGCGGCACCATCGAAACCGCGCCGGACAAGGTTCAGGAAATACAGCGCCTCGCCAAAAACGGCGACGCCGACGGGATGTTTATGCTGGGCATGCTGCAATTGACTGGCAACGGCGTGCCCAAAGATCCCTCAGAGGGTCTCATCACGCTGAAAAAAGCGGCGGAAAAAGGCAGCCAGAAAGCGCAGCTGGTGCTGGGCGTCGGCATGACGACAGATATGTTCGGCGTACCGCCCGATCCGCAGGAAGCACGGTTCTGGCTGGAAAAGGCGGCGGCGCAGGGTAACGCGCAGGCGGCAGCCGCGCTTGAACAGCTCGACCGGAAAAAATAATGATTACTTGGGGCCGCCCGGCAGCTTGAATTTTCCGGGACCAGATTTCCTCAACTGCTCCAACCGGCTGGCGGTCGCGGCGCGCGCGGCGGCTTCTTGTGCGGCTTGGCCGTGCAGACGCTCATGTTCGGCCAGTTCAGCGCGGCGGTCTTCGATCATCGCCATCATGCCGGGGTTGTTTTCCGCGTAGTCAACGGGTGTGCGTCCATGATCGTCTTTCACCTCGAGCGAAGCGCCACGATTAATAAGTGCGGCGGCAGCTTCATGATGGTTGCCGCTAATCGCCCAAGATAGCGCAGGCTTGTTGTCCGTGCCGCCCGCGTTGATAGCCGCGCCGCGTTGCACCAGCAATTCCACAACTTCGGTATGGCCGGAAAATGCGGCCCAGGTGAGCGCGCGCGCATTGATGTTGTCGCGGACATCCACAATGTTGGTGCCGAATTGGTCCAGCATGTCGCGCACGGCATCCAGATCGCCGCGTTGCGCGGAGGTGCAGAAAAATTCGATTTCTTCGGTCGTTGGCAGGCGCGCGCCGGAATCGAACGGATTGGTGGATGACATGAAAATGCCTCGTGAAAATGCTTTGCTGTATGAACGCTGGCATTATGCAAGATTCGCGCGCGAAATCTACCCCGTAAACATCAGGGGAAACTTGATACCATAACTTGGGATAATCAGCCGTGGCGCAGCGTCTGCGGGCGCGGCAGCACGACGGGCGCAAGCTGCTGCATGTTGTTCGCGACCTGCACCGGCTGCACATCGCGCGCAACGGTGTTGAAGCGGTGCTGAAGGTTCATTTCCTTCATTTTGTCGCGCGCTTGCTGCAGCAACTCGCCGGGCACGAAACCATAGAACTGGCTGCGCTGCACGCGGTCCGGCACGCGGCGGATATCGACGCCCGGCCATTCGAACTTGTTGACCTCGTTCGCCATGATCCATGACTTTTCGCTGTCGAGGCCAAGGCGTGCCTTGGTCTCCATCGGGATCAGGATCGACTCTTCAGGATAAAACGGCGCGGTATGGGTGATCGGCGCGACATAGACGACTTTCTTGTCGTCTTCGTTCCGCACAGCCAAAATCAGGCTCGGGCGGAATTTTTCGCCGTTGTCCTGTCCCATGCGCGCCTGACGCGCCCAGAGATAACCATAGCGGACGACCATGCCGGGCTTGGGATCAACGTAAATGCTCATTTCTTCTTCACCTCGTGGTCGAATTTCCTGCACTCGTCCGGAATTTCGCTGTTGAGGATTGCATCCAGATCATCGGCGCTGAGCTCGCTTACATGGATCGCCTTCTGGCCGCTTTTTTGAAGCGCCTCGAAAAGCTCGTAAGGGATCATGACGGCATGCGGCTTCCCGTGCTTCACGATCGTGACCGGATCGGCCACATCGTTCTTCACTAAATAGTCGTGCACGTCGATAAAATCGATCGTCTCAGGCATAGGTCTGTAAAATCCGTAACTTTGCGACTCCGTATCGCGCTGCCTAGTATATAGAAATTACGTTTCTGGAAAAGAACATTATCATTTATATGTGCAAAGCAATGAAATCTTTACATTTTATTACCTTCTTGTAAGCTAAAGCCATGAAATTCAAGAGCGTTTTGAACAAGATTCCGGATATCATTTTTATCACCCTCGCCCTGCTGGTCTGGGGTGCGGAACCTGTATTTGCAGATGAGGTTTTAGCCCAGCCCGATAACTACGGCGCCTGTAAAAAAGACGCGCCCTATACGACGCTGACAGAACAGAAATGCGTTTATCTGGTGCCCGAGGATAAGAAAAATGAAAAGGCGACTGCGGATTACCTCGCCTGCCGTTTCAATAACCCGCATTACGAATACTTGAAAAAATTCGACTGCAAATATGTGCCGTCCGAAGACCTGACGCGGATGACCGAGTTGCGCTGCACACGCAAGCACATGCCGATTGCGCGACCAAGCTTCGAGGGCGACTGCAAATTCACCTTTTACAATCCCGACTATGTCTTCCCCGCCGATTTCAAGCAATGCATGGCGAAGGAAGATCACAAGGAAGATGTGACCCCCGAGCTAAGGAAAATTTGCAGCCTGACAATCACTTTTAACCCTGAGGTCGCCGGAGATTTTTTCTTCGACGAGGAAGAAGCCAACAAGATCGTCGAAAAATGCCAGATCGCGGGCGGACAGGCGAAGGTCATCGTCAGAGTCTTCCCCGAATGCACCCAGACCTTCACCGAGCGATAACATGACGCGTATTCAGGCCGATCTTGTCCTGCTGATGGTGGCGCTCATCTGGGGGGCTGCTTTCGTGGCGCAAAAAGACGCCATGGACCACGTCGGCGCGTATACCTTCGTTGCGGCGCGTTTCGGTATCTCGGCGCTGCTGGTGCTGCCGCTCGCCATGCGTGAACACAAGCGCGGCGCAGCCCCTGCCAAATTTGTTTACCGCGACCTTGCCTTCCTCTGCCTTGCTTTCGCGGCCGGCGTGCTATTCCAGCAGGCGGGTCTCGTGCGGACGACCGTGACGAATGCGGGATTCCTGACGGGATTGTATGTCCTGTTCACGGCCATCATCTGTGCAGTTGTATATAGACAGAAATTGTCGAAACTTGTGTTTCCGGCGGCGCTGATGTCGGTTGCGGGTATCGGCATGCTTTCCGGCGGGCTTGATATGGCGCATATGAACATCGGTGACGTGATGGTGCTGCTCTGCGCCGTCGGCTTCGGGTTTCAGGTCGCGCTGGTCGGGCGTATCATGGAGAAATGGCCGGCACCGTTCCGCGTCTGCCTGCTGCAATATGCCAGCATCGCCCTGATTGCCACGATTGCCGCCCTCATGTTCGAGCAGCCGGACTGGGCAGCCGTGAAGCAGGCCGGATGGGCGATACTATACGCAGGCGTCATTTCCGGCGGCATCGCTTATACCCTGCAGGTGGTCGCCCAACAATATACGCCTGCATCGGATTCCGCCGTCATCATGAGCGGTGAATCCGTTTTCGCGGCGATCTTCGGCATATGGCTGATGAACGACAAACTGACACCCATGGCCGCAACGGGCTGCGGGCTGATTATCCTTGCCATCCTGTTGGTCGAATTCGGCCCCGCGCTTTTCCGCCGGAAAAAACTGGCCGCTTAAGGCTTGGTGGGCGGTGACGGCGCGACCGGCGACGGCGGCGCCATTTCACCCATATAGCCCGCAGGCTGCAAACCGTCATCGTCGGCAGACGCGGCCTTGCGTATCACGACGCGGCGCTGGCTGAACAGCCAGTTGACAACACCTGTCGTATAGAGCCGCGGATCGGCGCAGTTGCGGTCAAGGTCAGGCAATTCATTGTAGGAAACCGTGCCGCCGAGTTGTTTCAACACCTGCGACATACCCTGCGCCGCGATCACGTCGGTCGTCTTGTCCTTCGTGCCGTGGAAAATAATGACAGGCGTGCGCAGCATCTTCGGCGCGTCGGTAAAATTCCACAATCCGCTTGCAACAAGGCCGCCCGCGAAGAATTCCGAATATTTCGTCAACGCCCCGTAAACACCGATGCCGCCCTCGCCGCAACCCATGGCATAGAGCCGTTCGTCGTCGATCTGCAACGTCGGCAGCAGGCGCGACACAAGGATCAGGACATCCTTCAGGGTCTGGCGCGCTTCGGGATATTTTTTCGACGTCCATTGCTGCGAGGTCTTGCTCTTGCCGAATTCCTGTCCGCTGAATTTTTCAGGAACCGCCCAGGTTTTTTTGTCGGGCGACTGCGGCACCAGAAGATAGAACGGCGGCAGCTTCGCGCGCTGGCTCAACAACTGCACCGCGCCATCCGCCATGCCCTTTTCGTCATGCAGGAAAATCACCAGCGGATATTTGACGCCCGGTTCGACCTTCTGCGGCTTGACAAGGTAATAGGACTGCGTGCGCTGCACATTGTTTTCATCAATGACGAATGTTTTGACTTTGCCGAAATAGGGCGTGTATTCGCCCATTGGCGCGTCGCTGCGCGGCTTGTCGGTAATGGGCTTGCCGGCAACGGCCAATGCAGGCGCATCAACCTCGCCTTTGCTGCCGAAAATCGCGCCGCGCACGGCAGGGATCATCATGAGACCGGCGAGGAGGAAAACAACGATCACGCCACTCATCACAAGCTCCGCGCCCTTTTTCTTGGACGGCGTCGTATGCGCTGCGGGTTTAGAAGGCGCGGGCGGCCTTGTTGTGGGATCGGGCTGGTCGACCATGCAGGTTATCCCTTGCGAAAAATTCCACTACTATCATAGCGAAATAACCAAGGGGCTGAACAGGCCGTTTATGCGGTTTTGCCGTCTTCGTCCGGTTTTACGGGAGACGTCACGCGCACACGCTGGCTTTCCGACTTCAACTGGCCGCAGGCGGCTAGGATATCGGCCCCCCGCGCACGGCGGATGGGCGCATCATAGCCCGCCTCTTCCAATATTCTGGCAAAGCTGTCGATACGGTTGCCGGACGAACATTCATAACCGCTGCCCGGCCATGAATTGAAGGGGATCAGGTTAATCTTGCACGGAATGGCGCGCAGCAGGTTTGCCAGCGAATGTGCCTGCTCATCGCTGTCATTCACATCCTTCAGCATCACATATTCAAAAGTGATACGGCGGTTTTCCGACAGGCCCGGATAATCGCGGCAGGCCGCCAGCAAATCCTCCAGCGGGTATTTGTTGTTGATCGGCATGATCGAGGAACGCAATTCGTTCGACGCCGCATGCAGCGAAATGGCAAGGTTGACGTTCAGTTCTTCCCCGCATTGCACGATCTGCGGCACGACGCCGGAGGTCGACAGCGTGATGCGGCGCTTGGAAATGCCAAGGCCTTCTTCATCCATGCAAATCTTCAATGCCTTGGCGACGTTGTCGTAGTTATACAGCGGCTCGCCCATGCCCATCATGACGATGTTGGTCAGGTCGCGGCCTTCGTCTTTTTTGTCCTTCGCCGGCCACTCGTCGAGGGCGTCGCGGGCGAACATGATCTGCTGCAAAATCTCGTTCGCGCCGAGGTTGCGCACCAGTGGCTGCGTGCCCGTGTGGCAGAACTTGCAGGTAAGCGTGCAGCCGACTTGCGAGGAGACGCAAAGGGTGCCGCGCTTGGCCTCGGGAATAAACACCGCCTCCACCTGTTGGCCGTCCGACATACCGAGTAGCCACTTGATGGTGCCGTCTTCGGATTTCTGTTCGGTGATCAGCTTCGGGCGCTCGATCGAGTATTTTTCGGTCAGGGTGGCGCGCAGGTCCTTGGGCAGGTTGGCCATGCTTTCGAAATCGCGCACGCCGCGATGGTATAGCCAGTGCCAGATCTGCTTGGAGCGGAAACCGGGCAGGTTATAGATCGACAGCACCTCTTTCAGCTCGTCGGGGTTCAACCCGATCAGCGGAATACGTCCCTGCGCGTCGGTGCGCGGGGCGGCAAATTTGCCTGCATGTGATGCGATACTCATTGATAACCAGACCTTTCGGAGACTTATATAATCGATATTATCGAAAAAGGCAAAGGTTTCGGGGCGTCACAGTTGTAATGGAGCCTGAAATCGCCAATAATCGTAACGCATTAACGCGTTGGAGGCGACCATGTGGCGGCATAAAACCGACAGGCGGCTGATTGCGGCGGGATTATTCATCCTCGCCATGGTCATCGGCTTCAATGCGTGGAGAGACATGCAGCCCAAGCCTTTTGTGCCCCAAAAGGCCACGTTGACGGCCTATACCGTTATTTCACGCGACGACGATGTCGCTGCGCTCAAGAATGACGACACGGCTGCCGGTATCTTCTGGGCTGGCGATATCGTCGGCGAGCCGCCCGCCATAACGCCTTCTCCCGTTACTCCCACCGGACTGACGCAGCAGTCGTCAATGCCCCTGTTCAAGATGGAAAAGGTTCCGCAGCAGTTATCGCCGCTGTTCGCCGCGCTTGCCACCGCCATCCAGCCGTGGACGAAAGGCACAAGCACGGTCAACGACATATATATTGATTACCTCAGCCTGACGCCCGATCTCGACAGCGTCGGCGTCATGATAAACGGCATCCGTGGATATTTCGAGCAGCAGTATTGGGTTATCGTGGGATTGCGGCGCGACGCGACCACCTATCCCCGCGAAACGATCACCAAGCTTGGGAACATGCTGAAATCGGTCGAGTATTTCGTGTACCAGCTGAACGATGTCACGGCAAAGGGTGAAACGCTTGCCCAGACCGTGGTCCGCATCAACAAGGAAGGCATCCCCTTCATGCTGCGGACGGACAACAAGCCTGACTACGAAGCATTCATGAAACAGATGCCGGAAGACCAGCAGCAGTCTTTTGGCGGTTTCATCATTAATCCCGCGAAAGCAACTGTTGAGGAGAAAGCAAAATGACGTTGGAAGTCGGCGATAAACTGCCCGCATTCAAGGGCGAGACGGACAAGGGCGCGATCAGCGCGAGTGACCTGAAGGGCGCCAACGCGGTCATTTACTTCTACCCGAAGGACGACACCCCCGGCTGCACGATCGAGGCCTGCGCCTTCCGCGACAACCTGCCCAAATTCACCAAGATGAATGCAAAGGTTTTCGGGGTTTCCAAGGATGACCTCACCTCCCACGGGAAGTTCATCAAGAAATTCGAGCTGCCCTTCACCCTCATTAGTGACAACGATGGCAGCATCTGCGAATCCTTTGGCACATGGGTAGAGAAGAAGAACTACGGCAAGACCTACATGGGCATCGAACGTGCCACTTACCTCGTGGATGCCGATGGTGCGATACGTCACATCTGGCGGAATGTGAAGGCCGCAGGCCATGCTGAAGAGGTCTTGGACGAAGTTAAAAAGTTAAAATAAAACAGCTATTTGAATGATTTAGTTAAAGTTAATTTTTAACTGCTTTTGTCAACGAAGATTTATACGGATTCAACTTGCAGAATCGTGAGTGGTTATGTAATGTAACGCCTAGTTACAAAACAAATTCTGCTTGCCTTTTGAATCGCTTACGGATTAATCTGCAATCACTTCAGTAAGACAAATCAAGCGGCAAACAGAATTCGAGATTGGTGGACTTCGGTCTGCCAGGGTAATCAAGCAGGCAGCTAAACTCCCCTGAAACCCCAAAACCCCACTTGGTTACCCAAAAATTGAAAAACCCCCGGACGCACAGTCCGGGGGTTTTGCTTTGTCCCCCGCGCTGATACCCTGCAAGGCGGAGGATGTACAAAGGTGACCGAAGACGACAAACGCATTTTACTGGCGCTGATCTGGGCGCTGAAGCCATCCGACCTGTCGGTGCTGCAGGCCTGCCTGCAGGGCCAGGCCGATGCACAGATATTGACGCAAAAGGATTCCGCCAACGGTCATTTCCTCGCCCAACTCACCCGCATGGGTCTGGCGGTGGAGCAAAAGATCGCCACGCCGGATGACCATCCCGGCCGCGCAGCCCGCGCCCTCAACGACCTGACCACAGGTTACAGCCTGACCGCCAAGGGGCGCGAGGTGCTGCCGCAGGGGATCAAATTCGCCCTGTCCCGCGGCTACCCGCCCGAAGAAGCGCTGGTCGACAATTCGACGCTCTCCATCTTGCAAAAATACGCCTCAGCCGAAAACGCCGAGGCGATTAACAAGCTGGCCGGCCTGTTCCTCGAAGGGCGCGGCGTGCCGGATAACGAAAAACAGGCTGCCGCCCTCTACCGCAAGGCCGCGGAAATGGGCGACCGCCTCGCCCACAACAACCTCGGGATCCTTCACATCCTCGGCCGCGGCGTAGCAAAAGACCTGACTGCCGCGCATAACTGGTTCCGCCTTGGTGCCGCGCTCGGCAGCACGGGTGCGATGGATAACCTCGGCGAGATGTACCTGAAGGGCATGGGCATGCCGCGCGATGCAGTAAAGGCAGCCGGCTGGTTCCTGATGGCCGCCAATAACGGGTTCAAGCAGGCAAAGGCAAAACTCGGCGTGATGTATGCGGTGGGTGACGGCGTGCCGAAGGACGATGTGCAATCCTATATCTGGTTCAGCCTCGGCATCGCAGACGGGCTTGATGCCTCAAAGGAACGAGGCGAAGTCGCATCGCGCCTGACAAAAACACAGATAAAAGAAGCCGACAAATTCATCGCGGAATGGAAGCCGCAGGCAATTCCCTTGCCACCGGCCCAGAGTTATGTTTAAATAAACTCATGAAAAACATTGTCACCATCATCCGCTCAACATCCCCCACCCGCATCAATGCGGCGGCGGCAGCGCGTGCGCGCATGGCTGCCAGCGGATAGATCAAAGCCCCTGCCAGCCCTTTTCCGTTAACATGGCTGGCAAATTCTTCACTCCCGAAACAGTTTGTCCGCCGCTATCATGAAAGCCGTGGACCATGAAAAACAACATCAATAACCCGAACGACCTGCGCAATTCTTTCCTGAACTTTATGCGCGACAAGGGCGCTGTGATCGTCCCCTCCTCCGGCCTGTTGCCGCAGAACGACCCGACGACTCTTTTCACCGGCAGCGGCATGCAGCCGATGATCCCGTATCTGCTGGGCGAAAAACATCCGTCCGGCAACCATGTCGCGAATGTGCAAAAATGCCTGCGCACCGGCGATATCGATATCGTGGGCGACAATTCACACCTGACCTTTTTTGAAATGACGGGGCGCTGGGCCTTCGGCGCGGATACGGCTACCTATAAACGTGACCAGTTGCATTACATCTGGGAATGGCAGGTCGATACGCTCGGCATGGACCCGAACAGGCTTTACATCAGCGTCTATCAGGGTAACGCCGCCATCGGCATCGGGCGCGATGATGTGGCAATCGGTATCTGGCAGGAACTGTTCCGCCAACGCGGAATTGATCCTGTTGTCGAGCCGGAGCCGTGGAAATACGGCGCGTCGCGTGGCGGTAAAATATTCCTCTATGATGAAAACGAAAACTGGTGGAGCCGCGCGGGCAAGCCGGACAACATGCCTGTCGGCGAACCCGGCGGGCCCGACAGCGAAATGTTTTTTGATTTCAACCCGTCCGGCGATCCGCTCGACCATCCCGCGACCGAGACGCCGCGCTTCCTTGAAATCGGCAACAACGTTTTCATGTCGCACAAGAAAACGGACAACGGGTTTGTCGCCTTGCCGAAACCGAACATCGATTACGGCGGCGGGCTGGAGCGTATTGCCGCTGCCGTGAATGGCGATGCCGATATCTACCTGACCGCGTTTTTCACATCGCCCATCACGAAACTGGAGCAGCTGACAGGGCGCACATATGATAGCGCGCAGAAGGAATTCCGCGTCATCCTCGACCATACGCGCGCGGCCACATTCCTGATCAACGACGGCGCCCTGCCCGCCAACATCGACGCCGGCTATGTCACGAGGCGGTTGATGCGCCGTGCCGTTCGGATGGGATATAAACTGGGGCTGACCTCCCTGTTCCTGTCTCAGCTGTCGGAAATCTTTATCGATGAATCGACCGCTTACCCCGAACTGACGCGTCAGAAATCGGACATCCTTGCCGTCATCACCAAGGAAGAACAGCAATTCCAGCGGACGCTGCATCGCGGCGAACTGGAAATCAAGCGCCACCTTGAACGTGAAGGCCAGGTCACGGGTGCCGATGCGTTTTATTTCTATGAAACCTTCGGCTTCCCGCAGGAACTGACATCTGAAATGTTGCGCGAACAAGGCTCGGAAATCATCGCACCCGAAGGTTTCACCGCAGCCATGCAGCAGCATAGCGACAGCAGCCGCACTGCCGCGCTCGGAAAATTCAAGGGCGGGCTTGCCGACCATGGCGAAAAAACGACCGCCCTGCACACCGCCACGCATTTGATGCTGGCCGGCATGCGCCGGATATTGGGCGACCATGTCCACCAGAAAGGCAGCAACATCACGGCGGAGCGCGCACGTTTCGATTTCAGCCACCCCGAAAAACTGACCGAAGACCAGAAACGCGCGATTGAAAACTATGTGAACGACGCCATCAACGCCGATGCCGAAATGACGGTGAGCGACATGCAAAAGACGCTTGCGAAAGAACAAGGCGTTGAAGGCAGTTTCTGGGAGAAATACCCTGACACCGTAAAAATTTACACGTTCAAGGACGCATCGGGCCATATCTGGAGTCAGGAACTCTGCGGCGGCCCGCATGCCACGCGCAGCAGCGACCTGCGCAGCTTCGGCACGTTCAAAATCCGCAAAGAGGAATCCACCGCCGCAGGCGTGCGACGCGTGAAAGTGACTCTAGATTGATGCTTAATCTGCGCGCTTGAGCAGCGTTTCGATCTGTTGCGTCAGCATCTCGAAATCCACCGGCTTTTCGATATAGGCGGCGGGGTTCAGATGGTCGACGGCGGCCTTGTCGCGCGCATCGGTCAGCGCGGTCAGGAAAATGAACGGCACGTCGACGAATTGCGGATGCGCGCCGCGGATGCGTTCCAGCACGTCGAAGCCCGACATGCCCGGCATCGCGCGATCGCAGAGCACGATGTCCGGTTCGTTTTCGAGGAATTTCTGCAAACCCTCTTCGCCGTTCGCGGCCTCGATCACCTTGTGGCCCTGCACTGTCAGTTCGTCCAGCAGCATTTCGCGCACCGGTGCTTCGTCTTCGATAAGCAGAATCTTGGCCATCGGGCCCTCCCGTAACGTAATCTTCATCGCACTCCCCCTAATGGCTGTCTAATGGCAGCCTTACGGTGACGACTGTACCAACGCCTTCCTTGCTGCGCAAGGTGACTTCGCCGCCATGCAGCGCAACAAATTGTTTCACAAGGCTGAGACCAAGGCCCGAGCCCGGAATCCCAGCCGAGGTTTTCGCGCGGAAATATTTCTCGAACACCTTTTCCACTTCGTCGGCGGGAATGCCGATGCCGTGGTCATGCACCTCGATGAATACATAATTGCCCTCGGTGAAGGCCGCGACCTCCACCCTGTCCGCGCCCGGCGAATATTTCACTGCGTTCGACAGCAGGTTCGTCATCATCTGGCGGATCACCTTGTCGTCGAGGAACATAACCTTGGGCACGTTCCGCGCCTCGAACCGGATTAAATGGCCGGGGGAAATATCCTGCTGGTCGTTCACAGCATCCTTGATGATATGCGACAAATCACACGCGCCGCGCTGCAATTCCAGCCGCCCGCTTTCCATCATATGCGCCGACAAAATGGTTTCGATCAGGCGCACCAGACGGTCGACGGCGGCGCGGATGGTGGAACTGCGCTTTTCCAACGCCTCTTTCCCAATCGTATCGCCGCGTTTATGGATGATCTGGGCATTGCCGTCGATGATTGTGAGAGGTGTGCGGAATTCATGGCTGACCATCGACACGAATGTTTTCTGCTGTTCAACAACCGCTTTTTCCTTGGCCAGCGCCACGCCCAGCTCCGCCGTCTGCGCGGCCAACAACGCCTGCTGGCGCTTGTAATCGGTGATATTGGTCGTGGAAATGACGATCCCGTTGGTCGCGGGAATACGTCGCGCCTGCATCCGCACCCAAGTGCCGTTATGCATCTTGTATTCTTTGCTGCCTTTGGGGTTCTGCCACCATTCCTTCATGTCTTCATAACGCGGCTCGCCCTTTTCAAGGCCGACCTCGTGCGCCACGACCTCGAACGCCTCCATCACATGCACGCCGGGAGCGAGCAGCTTCGCGCTATGCGGGTACAGGGTATAATAATGTCGGCTGGCGAAGGCGATCAGGCCCTGATCGTCAATCGCGATCAGCGCGTCTGGGCTGGCGGCAATCACGGCATCGGCGCGGCGGTTGGCGGCGGCGGCCTCCTGCGTGCGTTCCTCGACCAATACCTCCAGCCGTTTGCGGTATTCAACCAGTTCGTCTTCCGCCTTCTTGTGCGCGGTCACGTCGCGCATATGCAGCACGACTGCCTGCACCGTGACGTTGCGCAGCAGGTTTGACCCGCTCGCCTCGAAATCCAGCCAGACGCCGCGTTTATGCCAGAACTTGAATGAGGTCGGCGTGGCATCCTCGCCGGAATGATGGGTCGCCAGCCAGCGGAACTGGTCTTCAAACTCCACCTTGTCACTGGCGTGGAGGAAGCTGAAAAACGGCTGCCCCATCACCTCCCAGATCTCGTAATCCATCTGGCGCGTGAAGGCGGGGCTGGTGTAAAGGATCGTGCCCGCCGCATCGAGCAGCACCAAGATGTCGTTTGAATGTTCGATGATGCCGCGGAAGCGTTCTTCCCCCTGCTCGATCTTCGCCTCGGCCGCGGCAAGCTCCTTCAGCACCAGCAGTTTTTCCAGCAGGTGCTTGCCCAGCTCCGATTGCAAGTCGCCAAGGCTCATGACCTCGTCGATACCCATGTTCAGGTAGACGCGGCGCTTCATGCCGGGATTGTCGTCCAGTACCACATATGTCTTTCGGGGGAACAGGCGCACGATGCGCGCGATATCATCACCCGACAAACCGGCATTGCCGTCGATAAAGATCAGGTCAGGATCGCGGTCGATTTCGGTCAGGCGATCCACGGGGTGCGTCAGGAAGCTAAAGACATAGCCCTCGAGGTTGTTTACCATAATATCTTCTAGGGCATGCTGGGTATCCAGCCCCTTGGCAACAACAAGACTATTTAATATCTGCGCCATCCCCTTTTCATCCCCTGTCAGACATTATATATCATGAAACAGCGGCGATAAATGGCGGATGCTCTACCATTATTTCTTGACATATCAGGTCAGTCGAGTATATTGCCCATCTCGGACGCCCTATGGCGCGCCGTAAGGATTCCTGATAAACACTTGAAATGAAACGGTCATAGCTATGTACGCAGTCATTAAAACCGGTGGTAAGCAGTATCGCGTGAAGAAGGATGATATCCTGCGAGTCGAACTGCTCGACGCCAAAAAAGGCGACAAACTCAACCTGAGCGAAGTTTTGATGGTCGGCAGCGCCGATGGCAAAGCGAAATTCGGCTCCCCCATGATTTCGGGCGCGAGCGTTCAGGCAGAAGTTCTGGAACAGATCCGCGACGATAAAGTCATCGTCTTCAAAAAGAAGCGTCGCCAGAACTACCGCCGTAAAAACGGCCATCGCCAGAACCTGCTGGTTCTGAAAATCACCGGCATCACCGGTTAAGCTTTCTAGTCTTTAGGAGAATATAAAATGGCACATAAAAAAGCCGGCGGCTCATCCAGAAACGGTCGCGACTCAGCTGGTCAGCGCCTGGGCGTAAAAGTCTACGGCGGCCAGGAAATCAACAACGGCGGCATCATCGTGCGCCAGCGCGGCACGCAATGGCATCCCGGCAAATTCGTCGGCATCGGCAAAGATCACACGATCTTCGCAAAGCGTGACGGTGTTGTGAAATTCCATGGCGGCCTGAAAGGCCGTCAGTACATCTCGGTCGTTCCGGCGAACGAGTCGGCGGAATAATCTTCCGTCCGTAAAAGTTTTTAAAAGCCGGGGAATTTCCATTCCCCGGTTTTTATTTAGGCATCCACCCCATGAAATTCCTCGACGAAGCCAAGATCTATCTCGAAAGCGGCAAGGGCGGCCCCGGTGCCATCGCCTTCCGCCGCGAGAAGTTCGTCGATATGGGCGGCCCTGACGGCGGCAACGGCGGCCGCGGCGGCGATGTCTATTTCGAAGTCCTCGATAACCTGAACACCCTGATCGATTTCCGCTATACCCAGCACTTCCGTGCCGCGCCCGGCATGCATGGCGGGGGCGACAACTGCTCCGGCAAGGGCGGCAAGGACATCATCGTTCGCGTGCCCGTCGGCACCGTTATTCTGGACGAGGACAAGGAAACCGAACTGCTCGATCTCACCACCCCCGGCCAGCGCGTGCTGTTCCTGAAGGGCGGCGACGGCGGTTTCGGCAATGCCCATTACAAATCGCCCACCAACCGCGCGCCCCGCAAATCCACGCCCGGCTGGCCCGGCGAGGAACGCGCCGTCTGGCTGCGCCTGAAACTGATCGCGGATGCCGGCATCGTCGGCCTGCCCAACGCCGGCAAATCGACCTTCCTGTCGGTCGTCACGCGCGCGAAGCCGAAAATTGCCGATTACCCCTTCACCACCCTCGCCCCGAACCTCGGCGTCGTGCGTACGCATGACAAGGAATTCGTGCTGGCGGACATCCCCGGCCTGATCGAAGGCGCGTCCGAAGGTGTTGGCTTGGGCACCCGCTTCCTCGGCCATGTGGAGCGCACCGGCGCCCTGCTCCACCTGATCGACGCGACGCAGGACGATATCGTCGGCGCGTACAAAACCATCCGCGCGGAGCTGAAGGCATACGGCCACGGTCTCGCCAAGAAACCCGAAATCATCGCGCTGAACAAGATCGACGCCCTCGGCCCCGAACTCGCCGAAGACCAGCAAAAAATCCTCAGCAAGGCCATCCGCAAAAAGGTCCACATCATTTCCGCCGTCGCCAAGGACGGCACCGAAAACGTGCTGGCCGAAATGTACAAACACATCGAAAAAGCCCGCGCTGACCGCAAAGCCGCCCTGCCGGTCATTCAGGACGTTGTTTACGACGACGAGTGACGGTTAATGCCGCAAGGCGAAATAAGCCAGACCAGCCATATTCAAAAATACAGTCAGGTAGAAGACGACCATAAAGCGCGTCTTGGACGATTTATGCCGCAGCCTGAATTGTGCAATCCATGCAGCCGGCCAACCGCCTAAAAGCGCAGAAATATGCAGTAGATTTTCGGGTACGCGTTGCGTCCGTCGCTCCGCCGCGTGCTTGTCGTTCCTGTAAAGAAGATAGACGATAAAATTCCAAGCAAGAATAACGGCCGGAACATATGATGGCAGATGCTGCCTCTGCAACACCAGCATGCCAAGAACGATGCTCACGGATATAAAAACCGCTGCCGCAATATGCCCCATGGGCACAAAGCCCGGCCATCTCTCGCCCCGAAACAATACGCCCCGCGCCTGCACACGCGCCTGTCCGTCGATGGCAACCGTATAACTCACCTCATCACCGATCACAGGAGCGCGCTTGCTGTTCCGAAATTCGTTGATATGGACAAAAACCTCCAGCGAACGGTCATCCGGGCTGATAAACCCGAAACCCTTGTCTATCTTCCAGCTTGAAATGACACCCCGTTGCCGCAATGAATTCACCGCTTAAAGTTCAGGTTTCCAGTCTTTGACGCGCTCTTTTACAGCAGTGATCTGTTCCGGCGTCAGGTTTTTCTCAGCGCGTATTTTCATGCCGTCATAATCAATAGGTTTAAAATATAGTATTGCCTCTTCAGGCATATATTTTACGGCTGCCAATAACCAGAAATAGCCTTCGGAAAAATCACGCTTGGGACTGTCACCATACAGGCTAAATCTCGCCAGCATCATCTGCGCATCAAAATCCGCTGTTTCTGCATCTTCCTGAAATTTCTGACGCGTAGACGCCGTGGGTGATGGCTTCCACGCATGTAACCGTTTTTCAATCGCCTCGATCTTGTATGAATCGAGAACCTCCTTTGCCCTGCCCTGATCCAACGCAGTCCAATAAACGCGATACTCGGCAAGATTGTGCCAAAACCACATTTCCTCGACTACTTTTATATCTTCGTTTGATGATACCGTTTTTTTATATTCTTCATCGTAATAAGTGGCGAGATCACGCTGGGAGTTACTATCTCCCTGTTCTGCTGCTTTGCGCGACCAAATCAGGCTTTCTTGAAATTTTTTATCCATTTTCAACATATTCGCCCATTGGGATTGAGCAGGCAAATAACCGCCCTGTGCGGACTTTTCAATCCATTCTTCGCTAATGGCAGCCGATTTTCTGAACAAGTCCTCAACAACGGATTCTTTTTCTTGCATACTGCAGGACACCTTGCCATTAAAGGCAGCGACAAAATCGAATTGTGCGCGGGCATCGGCCTTTCCCGCACGCACATGCAAAGCTTCAATTTCCTCATCCGTAGGACATGGACTTAAATTTTTTCTACGCCCCGAAATGCTGGCCCGCCAATCCGTAATCGCCTGCTTGATTGAAGAAACTTTCTGAGGAGACAATGCTTTTGATGTTTTTTCCATTACTTCATCGACCTTTTTCAGGTCGAAGGGCTAGGCAAGCGGGGTGGCGCTTGTCCTGAATGCATATAGCCAGTAAAACGACTTTTCATCGTTGCGCGGGAAAGCCGGTGTTCCTTCGAAATAGCGCAAGCCAAGTTTGTATTGAAGGCCTTTGATATCTTGCTGCGCCGCCTTGACATACCATTTTTCTGCCTCAGCGCCATCCGCCTTCACGCCATGATGTTCGTTCAGATAATAATACCCTAGCTTTGATTGAGCCGCCCAATCTCCCACTTGCGCTTTTGCAAAATCTGACGCTTCAGGATTTGGGTCGTCGAGAACCATCGCGTATGAAAGGCGGGAAAAGAAGAATGTGAAGCAGATAAAAAATGCGAGGATGAATTTCATGGGTTTCTTTAAATTTTTCTTGGTCTCTAATCCGGTCATTCTACCTCCACAATACTCCACACAACATTAACCCATAATTCTGTATAAGTCAACAACTAATTGCGTATACCGCATTTTATAAAACATCCTCAAGAACTTGCGCGAGGACTATGGCAACCGCCTCTTCTCTCAGCCGAAAAATCGCCTATCTTTCAAAAAGCTGCTTTGTTAAAATTCCAAGGCATTGAATTTTCATGGGTTCAGGGGTGTTTTTGATGGCGGATGCGTTGATCGAATTGTTTGCGGATGTGCTGCAGGTCGAACCCGCCGCGCTGAACGACAACAGCTCCCCCGATTCAGTCCGCCAGTGGGACAGCCTTGCCGCCATGCACCTTGTCGCGGCGATCGAGGACAAGTTCAAGATCCAGCTTTCGACGAAGGAAATCATGAAAATGTCGTCGATCGGCCTTGCGCGAAAAACGCTGCAGGACAAGAACGTCAAGGTTTGACCGCGCAATGACCGCACCCGACCCCAAAACGGCATGGCGGCAATACCAGAAACAGGCAGGCACAGCGGATATCACCGTCGGCCTCGCCGCCTCCTTCACGCTTGACCCGATTGAACCGTTCATCGGCGCGCATCTGCTCGGCAAAAACATCAGGCCGGAATTTTCTATCGCGCCCTTCGGACAATTGCAGCAACTTTGCATCAACCACAAACACGCGATTGGCGATGCAAATGTGATCGTCATGTTGTGGCGGATCGAGGATATGTTCGCCGCCAAACTCGCCGCCACGCTGGATGCCGCCGATGCCCTGCCCGCGCTGCTGGATGATATCCGACAGTTCGCCGCGTCCGTCGCGCAGCTGCGCCGCAATTTCTCCGGCACGCTGATCGTTTCAGCGCCGCCCTTCCCGTCCCTGCCCGGTTTCGACGCGCTGGAACTCGCATCGCCCGCGATGCAGATCTACACCGCCGCCGCGCAAGCATGGGCGCAGGAAACCGCCAAAATCGACAGGCTGCGCGTTCTGGATTTGCAGGCACTGATGATCGAGCACGGCGCGCGCCACGCCAACGATGCGCGCAAATGGCAGCTTTACCGCCAGCCCTATACCGATACATTCTGGCAGGCTATTGGGACTCAGGTTGGCCGCATCATCGCCGCTGAAAAGACCAGCCCGAAAAAATGCATCGTGCTGGATCTCGATAATACCCTCTGGGGCGGCGTGATCGGCGAGGATGGTTTGAGCGGTATCGCGCTGGGCGATGAGTTCCCTGGCCGTGCCTTCCGCGATTTCCAGCGTTACCTGATGCACCTGAAATCGAAAGGCGTGATGCTGGCGGTTGCGTCCAAAAACAACCCTGCCGACGCGTTGGAAGTTTTTGACAAGCATGACGCGATGGTGCTGAACCGCCGCGATATCGTCGCCTTCGAAATCAACTGGGATTCAAAAGTCGACAGCATCAAGCGCATTGCCGCAAAGCTAAATATCGGCCTTGATGCGCTGGTATTCGTGGATGACAACGCCAAGGAAATCGGCGAAGTGCAGGAACGCCTGCTCGCCGTCACTTGCCTGCTGGTACCCGAAGAACTGGCCGATCTGCCCGCATTGCTGGCAAATACCGATTTGTTCGACGCGCTGCAAGTGACCGACGAAGACCGCAAGCGCACCGAGATGATGTCTTCCGACCAGCAGCGCAGCCAAATTCAGGAAACGATGAGCGAGGAAGATTTCCGCAAATCGCTGCAACTGAAGATCGATATTTTCGCGGCCGAAAAACAACACCTCGCCCGCATCACGCAACTGGTCAACAAAACGAACCAGTTCAACCTGACCACCATCCGCCGCACGCAGGATGAAATCGAAAAACTGGTCGCATCTCCCGATACGCTCGTGCTAGGCATGAATATCAGCGACAAATACGGCGATTACGGTCTGGTTGGCGCAGCTATCCTGACCAAAAACGGTGCAATAGCCGATATCGATACGCTACTGATGAGCTGCCGTGTGCTGGGCCGCGGCGCGGAAGAAACATTCATCGCGCAACTCGCCGCCGCCGCCGCATCGCTCGGCTGCACCACCTTGCGCGGCCAATACATCCCGACCGCAAAGAACGACATGGTGAAAGACCTCTATCCGCGTTTCAAATTCGTGGGAGATGGCGACAAATGGCTGCTAAAAACCGCAGACGCGCCGAAAATCCCCGCACATATCGGCGCTTCCTTGCGCCTGCCGGAATCCCCTATAATGAATAAAAATAAAGAGGGTCAATCATGAGCGTCCAACCCGCCGCGCCCCAAACCGCGCTGCCCGCAAACGTCGCCTCGCTGATCGAAAAAGTTGTGGAAGACAACCCGATGCACCGCAATTTCGTCACCCGTGCGCTGGCGAACGTGACCGCAGCCGAACTTGCGCATCTCGACGATTATATCGATTTTTGCAAGCAGAAGGGTTTGACCGTCGCGTATCTTGCCGAATGCTACCTGACCATCGTCGGTGATACGCTGCGCGAACAAATCTACTTCCAGAAGCACAAAAAATACCGCTACTCCACCTTTGCCGAGGTCGGCGACAGCGTATATTTTAATGAAGAATACATGTCGTTTTACATGTACGGCCTTGCGATCACGTCGTATCTGTGGCCGAACCATCTCGACCTGTTCCGGTTTTTCCGCGAGACGCTGCCGACGAACAAGACCGGCAAATACCTGGAAATCGGGCCCGGCCACGGTTATTTCTTCATGACCGCGATGGAGCAGTCGACATTCGACACCTTCACGGGCGTCGATATCAGCGAAACCAGTGTTTCCATGACACGCGCACTGATCGAACATTTCGGCACGGATAAAAAATCATTCGACCTCGTCTGCATGGATTTCCTGAAAACCGACCTGCCCGAAAACGGTTTTGATGCCGTCGTGATGGGCGAAGTGCTGGAGCATGTGGAGCAGCCCGAACTGTTCCTGAAACAGATCGCGCGCCTTGCGAATGATGATGCGCATATTTTCGTCACGACCTGTATCAACGCGCCAGCCGTCGACCATATCTATCTTTTCAAGACGCCGGACGAGCTGGTGAAAATGTTTGATGCCTGCGGCCTGAAAATAAAATCACAACTGATCCGCCCGTATGAAGGCAAGACAGAGGCCGAAAGCCTCGCGCAGCTGCTGCCGATCAACGTCGCCTATGTGCTGGAGAAGAAATGACGCTCTCCGCACTTACATTCCACCATCTGGGATTGGCGGTAAAGGATGACGCGGCGGCGCTCGCCATGCTGGGCGCGCTTGGCTATACGGCGCAAGACAAGATTTTCGATCCCGCGCAAAATGTTTTCGTGCGCCTCTGCCTTTCCCCCACCCAGCCGACGGTCGAGATTGTGCAGCCGGGGCCGGAGGGCAAAAGCCCGATCGACAACTGGATCGCGAAATACAACGAGCTTATCTACCATACCTGTTACGAAACGCCCGACCTAGCCGCCACGCTGGCGGATATCGAAAAAGCCGGATTGCGCGTCATGACGCTGGCGGAGCGCAAGCCCGCCGTGCTGTTTGGCGGGCGGCATGTCTCGTTCTACAAGGTCATGGGATTTGGAATCATAGAATTGCTGGAAAGGAACTAAATACAATGGCACGCACCGAAAACGCCCCGCAGACAAAACTGCTGAAAGATTACAAGAAACCCGATTTCGAAATCGACCATGTGCATCTGCTGTTCGACATCCACCCCGGCAAGACTCTGGTGACGGCGAAAACCGTTTACCGCCGCACGAACGCCGCCGCCAAAGACCTTGTGCTGGATGGTCAGGAACTGGTGCTGCATTCAGTGAAACTGAATAACGAGGCGCTGTCCGGCAACCGATATACCAAGGATGACAGCACGCTGACCATCAGCGATGTGCCCGACAGCTTCACGCTCGATATCGTGACCGAAATTTATCCCGAGAAAAATACGGCGCTCGAAGGGCTTTACAGCTCCAGCGGCAATTACTGCACGCAGTGCGAGCCGGAGGGTTTCCGCAAGATCACCTATTACCTCGACCGCTCCGACGTGATGACCAAATTCACCACGCGCGTGCAGGCCGACAAGGACAGCTGCCCCGTGCTGCTGTCGAACGGCAATTGCATTGAAAAAGGCGAGCTGCCCGATGGTCGCCATTTTTCGACCTGGGAAGACCCGCATAAAAAACCCTGCTACCTGTTCGCGCTCGTCGCGGGCAACCTTGCCCATATCCACGACACCTTCACGACCATGAACGGCAAGAAGGTTGATTTGTACATCTACGTCAACCACGGCAACGAAAAGAAATGCGACCATGCGATGCTGGCGCTGAAAAATTCGATGAAGTGGGACGAGGAAAAATACGGCCGCGAATACGACCTCGATATTTTCAACATCGTCGCCGTCAATGATTTCAATTTCGGCGCGATGGAGAACAAGAGCCTCAACATTTTCAACTCCAAACTCGTTCTTGCCGTGCCGGAAACGGCGACCGATGGCGACTACCTTGCGATCGAGGGAGTCGTGGCGCATGAATACTTCCACAACTGGACCGGCAACCGCATCACCTGCCGCGACTGGTTCCAGCTAAGCCTGAAGGAAGGCTTGACGGTCTTCCGCGACCAGTGCTTCTCCTCCGACATGAATTCGGCGGCGGTGCAGCGCATCGACGACGTTGAACAGCTGCGCAATGCCCAGTTCCCCGAAGATGCAAGCCCGATGGCGCATCCCATCCGCCCCGACAACTATATCGAGATCAACAATTTCTACACCGCGACCGTGTACGAAAAAGGCGCGGAAGTGATCCGCATGATCCATTCGCTGCTGGGCGCAGAAAAATACCGTAAGGGAACCGACCTCTATTTCGCGCGCCATGACGGGCAAGCCGTCACCTGCGACGATTTTGTGAAGTGCATGGAAGACGCATCGGGCGTTGACCTGACGCAGTTCAAGCTCTGGTACATGCAGGCCGGCACGCCCGACATCAAGGTTAAGTCGGAATACGACGCGCTGACGAAACGCTTCACGCTGAAACTGGAACAACACACGCCCGCCACGCCCAACCAGTCGGGCAAGTCGCCGATGCATATGCCGATAGCGGTAGGCCTGCTGGGCAAGAACGGGGCGGATTTGCTGCCTGAAGGCACACGCATGCTGGAACTGCGCGAGAGAACGCAGGATTTCGTGTTTGAAGGCATCGCCGAAAAACCCGTGCCGTCGCTGCTGCGCGGTTTCTCTGCTCCCGTAAAACTTTATTCCGACCTGACGGAAAACGATCTGCTGTTCCTGATGGCGAATGATAGCGACGGTTTCAACCGCTGGGATGCGGGGCAGACCTATCTGCAACGCCTGATCCTCGGCTACGCGAACGGCAAATCGAAAGTGCTGCCGCCCGATTGTATCAGCGCATTCGGCAAACTGATTGCAGATACCAAGGCGGACAAGGCGTTGGTGGCCAAGGCGCTGGCGCTGCCGTCCGAAACATACCTCGCACAATTGATGGATGTGGTGGATGTGGACGGACTGTATGACGCCCGCCAGTTTATCCTTGGCGAAGTCGGCCGCACTTTCTCGACCACGCTGCAGCAGCTTTATACCAGCAACATCGATAACGGCCCGTACAGCCCCTCGCCCGCTGCCATGGGCAAACGCAGGCTGAAATCGGTCGCGCTGCGCTATATCCATGAAGCGGATGAAGCGACAGGCGTGAAACTGGCCGCACAGCAGTTCAAGGATGCGACGAACATGACCGACAAGGTCGGCGCGCTCGCGATTTTGACTGACACCCATTCGGCCGAGGCGAAGGCCGCGTTCGAGGAATTCTATTCCGAATGGAAGGCCGACCCGCTGGTGCTCGACAAATGGTTCAGCCTGCAGGCGATCGGCGACCGGCAGGATATCGTGGAATCCGTGGGCAAGCTGACCGCGCATCCTGATTTTACATACAAGAACCCGAACCGCCTGCGCTCCCTCGTCGGCGCATTCGCCATGAACAACCAGCGCTGGTTCCACCGCAAGGATGGCGCGGGTTACAGGCTGCTGGCGGATACGGTTATCAAGGTAAATGCCATCAACCCGTCAACTGCGGCGCGCCTGCTGAATCCTTTGCGTAACTGGAAACGCTATGACGCCGCACGCAAGTCCTTGATGGAACAAGAATTAAAGCGTATCCTGTCGGAGAAGGACATTTCCAATGATGTCTACGAAATCGCGTCAAAAAGTTTAAGCTAGAGAAACGCATGACCGCAGAATTTGCCGACCACGACTGTATCCTCTGCAAGAAACCGTTTTTTCCCTTTCCGATGGGCGAAAAAAACGGGTGTATTTTGCACGCCTGCAAGAATTGCGGGACCGTGATGACAGAACCGCTGGTCGCGAAGGACGAACTCGACGCGTATTTCGCCAGCATTGATCCGCAAATCACGCATGTTCCCGATCCCGCGCGCGAAATCATCGAGATGAAAGACCGCATCGTCAAAATCTCGCCGGAGCTGAAGGGCAAGCGTTTCCTTGATGTTGCGGCGCGCCAGGGCTATGCGGTCAAGGCCGCGCATTTGCAGGGCATGAAGGTGTTCGGCATCGACGCGCATGATTTCTTTATCCGCTTCGCGCAGGAGAAATATCCGCCCGACCTGTTCCAGAACATCAGCGTGCAGGATTACGCGGCAACCGATCCGGAAAAATACGATATCGCTTTCGCGCTCGAAACTTTCTGCGAACAGCCCGACCCCGAAGCATTTGTGGCCGGCCTCGCCCGCCTCGTGAAGCCGGGCGGCCTCCTTTATATCGAGGAAGTGGACGGCAACAGCTTTAACCTGCCGCGCAACTTCGCGAACTGGTCCTATGTCGATCCGCCCCTGAATTTTATCTATATGTCCAAGCGCGGGATGGAGGCGATCCTTAATCGCCACGGTTTCCAGATTCAGAAAATGTTCTTTACATGGCGCCCCCTGATGCGTTTAATTGCCGTCAGGCAATAACCGCAATTTTTGGGCCGAGATGTGAAGAAACAGGCGCTCCCCCTCGATCTTCCCGATTACACTCCCGACTTCAGCTTTGAAGACCGCCACAGCCATGGCCATGTGTGCGGCATAGACGAAGCGGGCCGCGGCCCCCTTGCCGGCCCCGTCGTCGCCGCCGCTGTCATCATCCGCCGCGCCGATATGCCGATGGAAATTCTCGTGCAGATCAATGACAGCAAGAAGCTGGATCGCGATAAAAGAGAATTTCTTTTCAAGATGATAAACCAATATGCTCATGTATCGGTTGGAGTTTGCAGCGTCGAGGAAATCGACCGGATCAATATTTTACAGGCGTCGCTGCTCGCCATGCGCAAGGCGCATATGAAGCTGAAAAAGCTCGTGGAAATTCCGCCCGTTGCGGCGCTGATCGACGGCAATATGCCGCCGAAACTCGGGCGCGGCGTGAATGTGCTGACAATCGTAAAAGGCGATGCGCGCAGCTACTCAATTGCCGCTGCGTCGATTATTGCGAAGCATCACCGCGATGAAATCATGATCCGGCATGCAAAGAAGTTTCCGCAATACGGATGGATGACGAATGCGGGTTACGGCACGCCGGAGCATCTTGAAGCCCTTGAAAAACATGGGGTAACTCCGTTACATCGCCGTAGTTTCGCGCCTGTTTCTAACAGGCTGGATAAGCAAAGTTCTGCAAACAACTGAATAATTTGATTCTTTTTTCAAGATTTTCGTTGACGGCGAGTCACGAATGAATCATGATTCTCTTATGAAGACGCTTGAAAAAAACGGCCTAAAGGCCTCAAAAATCGCACTCCCCCGCAACGAAATTCTTGCCGGCGACTGCATCGAGATCATGAAATCCTTGCCCGCGCGGTCGGTCGACCTGATATTCGCCGACCCGCCTTATAACCTGCAGCTCGGCGGCGACCTGACCCGCCCTGACCACAGCAAGGTTGCCGGTGTGGACGACGCCTGGGACAAGTTCTCGAGCTTTGCCGCTTACGACAAATTCACCAAGGCTTGGTTCCTTGAGGCCCGCCGCCTGCTGAAGGACGACGGCGCGATGTGGGTGATCGGCAGTTATCATAACGTATTCCGCATGGGCAGCCAGCTGCAGGATCTCGGCTTCTGGATCCTCAATGACATCGTCTGGCGCAAGACGAACCCGATGCCCAACTTCCGTGGCCGCCGGTTTACCAATGCCCACGAGACGCTGATCTGGGCGGCGAAATCTGAAAATTCGAAATACCGCTTCAACTACGACGCCATGAAGGCGCTCAACGAAGACCTCCAGATGCGCTCCGACTGGACGATCCCGCTCTGCACCGGTCAGGAACGCCTGAAAAAGGACGATGGCCACAAGGCGCATCCGACGCAAAAGCCGGAAGCCCTGCTTCACCGCGTCATCCTGTCCTCGACCAATATCGGCGATGTGATCCTCGACCCGTTCTTCGGCACGGGCACGACCGGCGCGGTTGCCAAGAAACTCGGCCGTGACTTTATCGGCATCGAGCGTGAAAAGGACTATATCGCCCACGCCAAGCAACGCATCGACGCCATCAAGACCGGCGACGAAGCCATGCTGAAGCCGATCGAGAAACGCGAAGAGCCCCGCGTGCCGTTTGGTCAGGTGATCGAGCAAGGCCTGCTGCAGCCGGGCGCTGTGCTGTTCGACCATTCCCGCCGCTATTCCGCCCGCGTCCGCGCGGATGGCAACCTTGTCGCCCGCAACCATACCGGCGACCATAAAGGTTCCATCCACAAGGTCGGCGCAGCCCTTCAGGGCCTGCCGTCCTGCAATGGCTGGACATTCTGGCACTTCGAAACGAAAGGCAAAGTCTGGCCGATCGATGTGCTGCGTCAGGAAATCCGCTCGCAGATCCAGCCCGCAACACCGACCGCAAACTGATGGAACAGGACAATCCCCTCCGCGCGCCCCTGACGATCCTCGCCATGGTGTTGATCGTCAGCGGCGCGGTTCTTGTGATGGCGTTCGGCTATGCCGCATGGCAAATGATCTACCATCCCGAGAATGTCGAGGGCATCAAATACCTGTTTGCGAAGGCGATACCGGCCTCGGAAACGCCCGCCTTCACTTTCACCGAAGACGGGCATGTGCGCACACTGGAAATGAATGACTCCGTTAAAATGTTTTTTACAATTTTCCTCGGCATCATGGTTTTCCGCGCGTTGATTGGTGTCGGCGGCGCGCTCACCGGCACGGGCGTTACCATCCTGCGTGTCCTTGACGCCCTTTCCCCCAAGAAACCGCGCCGCGACAACGAACCCGCCATTCCGCTTTAGGCCAGATCCATTTTTTATAGAGGCACGTATGCAGCAGCAGCTCAAACCCCTCCTGATGCTCGTCGCACTTGTGTTGATTGCGGGCGGTGCGGCGCTGGCGCTTTGCTTCGGCTACGCGGCATGGCAGGTGCTGTACCATCCTGAAAAGGTCGATACGCTGACCTACATCCTCGGCAATATGGCGCAGCAAAAAGACGTGCCCGCGATGACGATGATGGTGGATGGCCGCGTGGGTGAATACCGGATTTCCGCGCCGATGAAGATGTTCGGGCTCGCCTATCTGTTTATCGCGGGCCTTGCCATGCTGGTGAGCATCGCGCGCTGCCTGTCGGATGCCGGCGTTAGTATCCTGAAGGCGATATGGCTGCCGCCCGCCCCTACGCGCAAGCCGCAGCCGCCACAGGCTACACCCCAGAAAAAGCCGGAAGTCGCGCTTTAAAAATCAGCGGATATAAACCGTCGTCACGAACTTCGTCATGTCCTTGTCGAGGAACACGTCGATCTGTGACAGCTCCGACACGAACATCGCGCGGCTGCGCCGCAGGTTGACCGGCGGCGGCCCGATCTTGTTGATCAACGACTGCAGGCGGAACCGGAAACGCACATAGAGGCGGCGGTCGGTGTTCTTCACCGCGGCCATCTTGTCGAGCAGCTGTTTCGCTTCGTCCATCGGTATCTTGAGACGGTCGAAGGTAAGCGGCTGATGCATCTGCGCGGTGAAGTTGACGGGAAAGGACAGCGAGAGTTCCGTGTCGCCGCAGAGCTTCTTGATGCCCTTTTCCTTTTCGCCGATCTGCGTGACGTCCAGCAGCGACATCGATCCCACGCGCACGAGCGCGCTTTCTGGCTTGAACGGGAAATCCTGCGTCTCGAAGTTATAGACGTTCAGGAAGATCGTGCCGCCCAGTTGGTACTGGATGCGGTAATAATCTTTATGCTGCGTCACGCGGCTGACGATCTGCTGGCGAATTTTCTGCCAGTCGAAGTCGTTCTTGCTGTTCGCTTTCCACAGGTCGCAGAACATCAGCTTGGCGTAATCATTCGCGACCAGCGGGTCCGTGATGTCGACGCCGTCCATCATCACAAGCGTCTGCACGAGTTCCTTGTAGTTGGGATCGGCGTAGGATTCACCCTTGTCACCCCCGATAACACCGGCGCGCGCCGCAGTGAAGGCAGCTAACAACAAGAAGCAGGCAAAGACGGAAGCAAAGAATCTCATGGGGATCACTCCGGAAAAATTCAGCTACTCATAATAGGTTTTGGCGCAGGAATACTCAAGCCGTCTTGGTTTTCCCGTTCACACACAACCGGATAGCCTTTTTCATCAGGGTCGGCAGCGCGTAATCGTCCAGTTTCTTTGCTGTAATCCAAGTCGATTGGTCGAGACTCGCATTTTTCGTATCCCCTGTCCAAATATCCAGTACAAGGTCGAAATGGGTAAAGCTGTGGCGCACTTCGGCGTCGAGTTGCCGCAACCGCGTGATTTTGACGGGTGGCGGCAGGGTGGCGACCGCCTTTTTATCGGTCACCCAGTCGGTCGTCGGCAACTGGTACATCCCTTCGTACAATCCCTGCCCTGCACGCTTGTGGATCAGGAATTCGCCCTTGGCGTTATTGATCCAGTAGACCTTGCCATACCGGACGGGCTTCGCCGCCTTCGCCAGCTTGCGCGGTAATTCTTCCTGAATGCCGGCCTTGCGCGCTGCGCAGTCCTCGCGCCACGGGCAGACCGGGCATTTGGGCTTGCGCGGTGTGCAGACGGTTGCGCCCAGTTCCATGAATGCCTGCGTGAAATCGCCGGGGTGGGTATTGCCCTCCGCCAGTTTGGTAGCGCCCGCACGAATGGCGGGCTTTGACAATGGCAACGGTTCTTCAATCGCAAAGAAGCGGCTGACCACACGTTCCACGTTGCCGTCCACGGCGACGGCAGGCTGGTCAAACGCGATAGATGACACGGCCGCAGCGGTGTAAGGCCCGATACCCGGCAGTTCCAGCAACTCATCCACCATGCGCGGAAATTTGCCGCCGCATTTCTCCACCACCGCAATCGCGCATTTGTGCAGGTTGCGGGCGCGGGCGTAATAGCCAAGCCCCGCCCATGCCGCCAGCACGTCATCCAGCTTCGCCGCCGCCAAATCCTGCACCGTCGGCCATTTGCCGATGAATTTCAAAAAGTACGGCCCGACGGTAATCACGGTCGTCTGCTGCAGCATGATTTCCGACAGCCAGACATGATACGGGTTTGGCCGCTTGCCCCTGACCGCCCGCCACGGCATCACGCGCTGGTGACGGTCGAACCAGTCCAGCAATTGGTGCTGGAGGCGCGGAACCGATGATTTCTTGGTGCTGGACATAAGAAACTAAATAGACATACTAATCACCTATGACAACCTTTAACCGCCCGCGCCCGCTATCCGATCTTGTGCCCGGCTTGACCAAGGATATCTTTGGCAAGAAGAACCTGCTGTTCGGAAAACTGATCGCGCAATGGGTGGATATCGTGGGGCCAGAAACCGCCGCCCATACCATGCCGGTCGAGCTGAAATTCCAGCGGAAGACGGAGAAGGAAAAGGGCGGATCGCCGCAGGCCGTTTTGCTGCTGGGTGTGCAGCCCGCCTTCGCCCTTGAATTCAGCTACCAGAAGAATTTGATGATCGAACGGCTGAATGCCTTTTTCGGCTACCCCGCCATCAAGGACATCAAGATTATCCAGGATTCATCAATTATGGATAATAAGAAACCCAAGCCGGTCAAAATCAAGCCCCTCACCCTGCAAGAGCAGCAGTCAATCGATGCCGTAACAGCCGATATTAAAGATAATGATTTACAAACGGCGTTAAAAAATTTAGGTAAAGCAATCGCCTCGCGCAAGGAATGATCCCGCGCAAGAATTTTATGACAATTGAAGTAGACAAGGTGCATCCATGGCAAAAGTAGCCGCAAACACCCTCCGTAAAGGAATGGTCGTTGAATACAACAGCAAGCTTTGGGTAGTCGTCGAGAACGAACTCCGCTCCCCCGGCAAAGGCGCAGCGGTTGCGCAGGTCATCATGCGCGACATCCAGTCCGGCACGAAAATGGACATCCGCTTCGCGACGCAGGACATGGTCGAGCGCGCGCGCGTTGACGAAGAAGATTACCAATACCTCTACAGCGACGGCAACCACTACACCTTCATGCACACGGAAACCTTTGACCAGGTGATCGTGGACAAGGAACTGATCGGCGAGCCCGCTGTGTTCCTGCAGGAAAACATGGTCTGCGTCCTTCAGACGAACGAAGGCAAGCCCCTGTCCGTCACGCTGCCCGAAACCGTCACCATGATGATCTCGGAAGCCGACCCCGTTGTTAAGGGCCAGACCGCGTCATCGTCGTACAAACCCGCTGTGCTGGAAAACGGCGCGCGCGTACTGGTGCCGCCGCATATCGAGGCTGGCACCCGCATCGTTGTGCGTACCGAAGATTCTTCATACGTCGAGCGCGCGAAAGACTGATAAAATGGTTCTCTCCCGCCGCTCCGCTATCCTGAACGTCATGGTTGATGCTGCTGAAAAGGCGGGCCGCGCGCTCGTCCGCGATTTCGGCGAAGTCGAACATCTTCAGGTGTCCAAAAAAGGCCCCGCCGATTTCGTTTCCACCGCCGATCTGAAATCCGAAAAGATCCTCATGGAAACCCTGTCGAAGGGCCGCCCCTCCTACGGCTTCCTGATGGAAGAAGGCGGAGAGAAAAAGGGCACTGAATCCAACATGCGCTGGATCATCGACCCGCTCGACGGCACGACCAACTTCCTGCACGGCATCCCGCACTGGTGCGTTTCGATCGGCCTTGAAAAAGACGGCGATATCGTGGCGGGCGTGGTGCACAACCCCATCAACGACGAAACATTCTATTCGGAAAAAGGCACCGGCGCGTTCATGACCGGCCGCCGCTTGCGCGTGTCCAACCGCACGACGCTGACCGATGCCGTGATCGCGATGGGCGGCGCCCGTCCGGGTGCTGCGAACCACACGGCATTCATGGCCGAACAGAACGCCATTTCGCCCTTTACCTCCGGCATGCGCCGCTTCGGTGCTGCCGCGCTCGACCTCTGCTATGTGGCGGCGGCGCGCGTGGACGGTTTCTGGGAACGCGACCTTAACGCATGGGATGTGGCCGCAGGCGCGCTGATCCTGAAAGAAGCGGGCGGCAGCGTATCCGAACTCAACGGCGGCAAGAATTACGTTTACGGCCGCAGCATCGTCGGCGCCAACGCCCCGCTGCATGCCGACCTGCTGAAAAAACTGCAGGCCGCCAGCGGTCAGGACGCGCCGAAAGTAGCGGCGGCCACTTAAGCGAGGTGTCATCATGATGCGCCGGCAATTATTCCTCTGCACAGCCATCACGGCGCTGCTTGCCGCATCACCTGCACAGGCGCAATACATCGACCGTTACCGTCCTTCCGAAAAGCCGCAAGTTGAAATCAACCTTGATGTGCTCAACGACCGCCAGGAACAGGAATACAACGCGCGCACTGCAGTCGTGCAGGAACCCCTGCCCGTGTCACAGCCCCCCGCCATGCCTGCGCAGACCGTTGACGCGATGCCGGAATCCGTCGCGCAGGAAATCTCCGCGCCCGCCGCCCCCGCACAAAAACGCAAATTGCTGAAACCCGTGCTGACGACGCCCACTGTGTCGGAAGAAGCGCCGGAAGAAGCGGCCACCGCCGATGAACCCGCACCCGTGGCGGAATCGAACGGCATCACGGCAGACGGCGAAATGCCGCAGACGCAAACGATCGTCAAGCATGTCCTTATCAGGTCCTATTCCCCCGTCGACGATATGCCTGCGCAGTCGGCCGCGGTCGATGAAATTTACCGCCAGTCCGCCATGGAAGACATGGCCGCATCGATCACGCCTGTCACGCCCGTCGAACATCCGACACCCCTACCCCGCCGCAAGCCGGTGATGGGCGAAGCGAAACCTGCGGAAGAAAAACCGGAACCTGTGCGCATGGCCGCGCTGTCCGGTAAAGTTGTGCCGACAGTTGCTTCCGATGCGCCGGAGGCGCAAGTCGCTGGCCCCGAACAAAAAGACGAGCCAAAGATCGAAGTTGCCGCGACCGAAGTCGCGCCCGATGTGAAAGCAGAAGAACCCAAAGCGTCTGAAACATCCCCTGTCGAAACAGCCAAGGCAGAAGAAATTCCCGCGCCTGTCGTGACGACGGAAAAACCGGAAACACCGAATTCTGAAGAACCGAAAACGGCAGAAGCGGAAATCGAAGCCGCGCCCGCTCCGGTGCAAATGGCGCAGGCCGATATCCCGCAAATGCCTGCAGCGCGCCCCGCAAAGAACCGCATCATTTCGCAGCCGCCGGAAATGAAGGAACAGACGCTTCAACCACTGCTGCCGCGCACGTCACCTGCCAGCAAGCCGATCGTTAGCGCACCGCCCCGCGTTGCGGCACCTGTCGCGCCTGTGCGTCCCGCAACACCCGTTGTGCCGAAAATGGCCGCGCAGCCCATCGCCCCTGTTGCCGCAGATCCCCTGCCCGATGCAACGCCGGTTGCGCCTGTCGAGCAGGCCGCGCCCGCAACTCCTGTCGCACCCGTTGCAGAAACTGCACCCGCGCAGGAACCGGTTCCCGAAAACGCCGCAGCCCGCCCCCCGCTTGAAATTGTCGCACCGCCGCTTGCCGATGTAAACGAGCCGTCGGAGCCGCAAGAAACCGCGATGCCCGTCGTTCCCGTCATCGACGACCTGACGCTCGGCTTCCCCGGCAATTCGAGCGACCTGACCGGTGAATCGCAAAAGAAACTCGACGCCGTGATCCGCCAGATGGCCGACATGATCGAAGGCCGACTGCAGGTGCGCGGCTATGCAAGCGGCGAGGACGGCAGCCAGTCGAGCGCGCGCCGCATCGCGCTGTCCCGTGCGCTGGCCGTGCGTTCATACCTGATGGACAAGGGCATCAAGCCGAACCGCGTCGATGTGAAGGCCGCCGGCAGCGAAACGGACCGCCAGCCGCTTGACCGCGTCGACCTCATCTTCGCGCGCTGATGCCCGCAAACTCCCCTGTCGCGCGCTTCTGGGCGCAACTCCGGCCTGAATTGAAAAAAACAGCGGCGACGCCCATCTTTCGCATCGTCGCGCTTCTTTTTACCCTGTACGCGCTGGTCGCCTTTGCGCTGTTCAATGCGCGCGGCATCGACTTCACCCTGTTCGCCTATGTCAGCATCCTTGTCCAGCCCGCTGCGGTTGTGATTTTTGCCGCGCTCTATCTCGGCTGGCCGCGCACGGTCAAGGACAAGCTGGCGCGGTTTTATAACCGTGACTTCATTGTGTCCGGCCTGCTTCTCGTCGTCATTACGCTGCTGTTCCATTCCGTTTACCTGAGCTTCAAGACCAGCTTTACGGATTTCGTTCCCTTCCGTGCGGATGAATGGCTGATGAAGGCCGACCGCACGCTGCATTTCGGCGAAATCCCGTGGCATCTACTTGCGCCGGTTTTTTCAAACGCGCCTGCAGTTTACGTGATCGACTTTCTTTACACCTTCTGGCTGCTGCTAAACCTTTTCGTCATCCTGCAGCAGGCCTTCGCGTCGAAAACACCTGAACTGCGCGCGACTTTTTTCCTAAGCTATTACATCGTCTGGATTGTGATGGGCACGATGATTGCGCTTGCGGCATCATCGGCGGGCCCCTGTTATTTCCAGCATGTATCTTCCCTGCCAAATCCCTATGACGGGCAGATGGCGTTCCTGAACGGGTTGCACAAATCGACGGAACTGAACGCGCTCGCCTTTCAGGTCACGCTCTGGGACAACCACGCAAAGGGTTTGGGCGGCATTATCAACGGTATCTCGGCCTTCCCCAGCATCCATGTCGCGATGGCCGTGATCTTCGCGCTGATTGGTCGCCATTACGGGCGTGTGGTGCGTTGGGGCAGTTATGCCTACCTTGCCGTCATCATGATCGGCTCGGTCGTGCTGAACTGGCATTACGCGGTGGATGGCTATGCGTCGATGATACTGACGCCGCTGGTATGGATGTTCAGCAGCTGGGCGGTGAAGCGCTACAAACTCGCCGTGCCGCGCGCCTAGCTGGCGTTCAAATCCATTTGCAGCGCGGCGAGATGTTTATAAACCCCCTCCTGCTCGAACAATTGGGCATGCGTGCCCTGCGCCACAACATTTCCCTGATCCATCACGATGATATTTCCGGCGTTCTGCACGGTCGACAGGCGGTGCGCGATGATGAGCGTCGTGCGGCCCTCCATCAAATTGCGCAGTGCATTATGCACGGCGATTTCGTTGGCGGCATCGAGGGCGGAGGTTGCTTCGTCCAGCAGCAGGATTTTTGAATCCTTCAGGATCGCGCGCGCGATTGCGATGCGCTGCTTCTGGCCGCCGGACAACCTGTTGCCGCGCTCGCCCACCAGCGTGTTGTAACCCTGCGGCAGTTTCAGGATGAATTCATCGGCCTGCGCCAGTTCGGCGGCGCGTTTCACTTCGGCATCGGTCGCTGTCGGTTTCGCCACGCGGATATTATCGGCAATCGAAAGCGAGAATACGGCGGGGTCCTGCGACACGACGCTCAGGTGTTTGCGCCCATCGCGCGGATCGCATTCGGCAAGATCAATGCCATCAATCGTCACGCGACCCTGTTGCGGGTCATAGAAACGCTGGAGCATCTGGAATATCGTCGTCTTGCCCGCGCCGCTCGGCCCCACCAATGCGACGATTTCGCCGGGCGCGATGTTGAACGAGACGCCGTGCAGTGCGTGCTGGCCGGGTCGCGTGGGATAGCTGAAACTGACGTTATCAAACGCGATGCTGCCCGCGATTTTTTCCGGCAACAGTTTCGGCACGGCGGGTGTTTTCACAACAGGCGCGGCTTCCAGAATGCCCGCGATGCGGTCGGCAGCACCTGCGGCACGGTTGAAATCGCTTAAGGACTCGCTGACCGCCGTCACCGCGCCCGCGACAATGGCGACATAGAATATAAAGGCCGACAAATCGCCCGCCGACATCGCGCCGGTTAAAACCCTGTGCCCGCCATACCACAGCACGACGCCAATCGCGCCGAAGACTGTCGAAATCACCCAGGCGATCAAAATCGCGCGGGTGTGGATATAACGCAGCGCGGTTTTATAGACCTGATCGGCAAGCGAGCTGAAATGCGCCGATGCCGCTTCTTCGTAGCCGAAAGACTGAATCGTCTGGATGCCCTGCAATGTTTCAAGGCTGTATGACCCCACATCGCCCACGCGCGTCTGGGTATCGCGTGACTTGGCGCGTACACGACGGCCGAACCAGAGCAGCGGGCCCAGCACGACCGGCACCGCCAGCATCACCACCCCCGTCATCGACGGGCTGACAACGCAGAGCATCACAAGCCCGCCCGTCAGCATTAACGAATGGCGGAACGCCATGGGCAGGTTGGTCGTGATGACGATTTGCAAAATGCTGGTATCGGCATTGATGCGCGAAATCTGGTCGCCGGTCTTGTTCTGCTCGAAAAAGGCGGGGTCGAGGGTCAGCAAATGGCGGTAAATCTTGGCGCGCAGGTCGCGGATCACCCGCTCCGCCACCAGATAGACCAGCCGCAGGCGCATATAGGTCGACGCCGCCATGATGATGACCACGACCGCCAGTATGGACAGCGCATTGTTCAGATACGCATCGCTGCCCGCCGCAAAGGCCTTGTCGACGATTCCCTTCAGCCCCCAGCCGACCGCGAGGGTCAGGACCGCCGAAATGGACATGCCTGCGATGCCGCCCGCCAGCAGGTAGCGATAGGGCCAGAGCAGCGGCCACAGGAACTTCAGGGGTTTCTCTACCCCCTTGTCCACACGCAGATTTTCGATAGATTGATCCATTCCCTGCTCCACCGCCGGTTGCCCGTTATTATGTTATGTAAATAGCGTTTTCGGGTCAAAACAGCGTCTTGGCGTGAGATTGAACGAATACCCGCCAAAGTCAATAATATGCTTGCATATTACGCGAAATGACGGTAAAAACTGCAACCTGTGGCGCTATCCGCTTTCGGACGGCTGCCTGCAAAAGTTTTCCTAGGAGCTGACGGCTATGAAAGAGAAAATCCACCCGCAATACAACACCCTCAAAATGATCATGACCGATGGCTCGGAACACACCATCCGTTCCACGATGGGCAAAGATGGCGACGTTATGCGTCTCGACATCGACCCCCTGAACCACCCGGCCTGGACCGGTGGCACCGCGAAGGTCATGGAAAAAGGCCGCCTTGCCAAATTCGGCAACAAATACGCAGGCCTCGGCGTTGCAGCGGCTGAAACCGCAAACGCAGCCCTTGAAAAAGGCGCTGAAGCGAAGAAATCCGCAGCAGCTGCTGCACCGGCTGCTGCTGAAGCGCCGGCGAAAAAAGAAGCTGCGAAGAAGAAATAAGCTTTTTCAAAGCCTTAATAAAACCGCCCGGTGCGCAAGCCCGGGCGGTTTTATTTTTGGCGTTTTTCTTGTGATCCACCCGCCACCCCGCCCCGTAGAAAGACTGCAAGGAGGACGAGCGGTGCCCATAAGGGGCCGCTGACAGTCCCCCGGCAGGTGCGCAATGTTGCGGCCTGTCTTACCTCAAACTGATATTGCTCAAGGAGGATATCAACATGCACGCCCTCGATTTTACCCCCCTGTTCCGCTCCACCGTCGGTTTCGACCGGCTGTCACAGATGCTGGAAAACAGCCTTGTTTCCGACACCGGCGCGGCATACCCGCCCTATAACATCGTGAAGCTGGACGAGGACAATTACAGCATCACGATGGCGGTCGCGGGTTTCCGACCCGAAGACCTCGACATCGTGGCGAAAGAAAACCAGCTGGTCGTACAGGGCCGCGCCATCCCGCGTGAAGAGGCAAAAGGAACTGTATACCTGCATCGCGGCATTGCGGAGCGTGCGTTCGAACGCCGCTTCCAGCTGGCCGACCACATTCGCGTTGCGGATGCGGGCATTGATAACGGCTTGCTCACCATCGCACTCGTCCGTGAAGTGCCGGAGGCGAAAAAGCCGCGCAAGATCGAGATCAAAGGCGCTGCCGCGCCGATGATCGACGGTAAAAAAGCGAACTAAATAACGCTTCGACTACACACACCGAAGACTGCCAAGACCCTTCCGGCCTGACCCCGGAAGGGTCTTTTCTTTTTTATTGCGGGGGTTTTGCGCGGAAGATGCGCACGAAGGGCACTTTGTTTTTCACTTCATTGCCTGCCATATCGGGGTTGATCTGCGGCGAAACGTGGATATCGCGGGCGGCGTTTTCGTAGGTGAGCGTGCCATCCGCAACCATTTTCTTGATGCCGTCAGGGGTTGCGGCTGCCGCGCGGATTTTGTCTTTTTCCGCATCGCTGACCGGGCCAGCCGTGAACAACACATGCAAGCCGTACAGCATCGCATCGTCAAGGCTGCGGATTTTGTCGAAGAAGCCGCGTCCGCGCATCGGCGGCACATCGGTTGCGACCCAATGGGTGCTGTCCGGTGATTTCCGCGTGAACAATTCGCCGGGATACATACTGACGAAGCCTTCGAATTTCACATTTTTCAGGAAGCTCTCGCGGTCTTCGATAATGACCACGACATCTTCGCTATCCTTCAAACCCGTTGTCGCGATGCGGTGCTGTTTCGGGAACAGGCTCGCGATTGCGGTGCGCGGGTTTTCGGCGGCGTGGATGATGCCGTTATGGGGCTTGATCGGGTCGCCCTTTTGCTGGTTCGGCTCTGCGTGGAACAGCACAGGCGGATAAACGGGCAGCGCGGGGTTTTTCAGCGCATCCTTGATCGCCTTTTGCTCGGCATTCACGATTGCCATGCTGTCGGCATCATTCATTAAATAGGTGATGCCGAAATGCGCGGGTGCGGGCCAGTCCTGCAAACTATCGACCCATTTGAAGCCTTCGTTTTCATGGTCGAGGTCGGGCGCGAATTCGTGATCGACGACGGCGAGGTAATTGTTATAGGTGAAACCGTTCTGCTTGAATTCGGCGAGCGGGATCAGGTCGAAATCCTTGCCCTGATAATTCGTTTCTTCGCGGAATTCACGCGCTGCGCCATGCGCGGGGGTTTCGCCCGGATCGAGCAAGCCGCCCGCCAACGCCCATGTGCGCCCCTGCTTCACATGGTCAGAGCGTTTCAGCGCCATCAACCGACCCGTATCGCGCGCCAGCACAAGGATGCCGGCACCTTCGTTGGACGATACAAATTTTTTGGGCGGCTGTGCGGGGTCGCTCATGTTCTGCCTTTTGATGTGATGGTTATTTTTAGCGGATGACGGCAGGCGCGACCAGAGGGTTTCGGGCGGTTTGATCATTAAATCATTTCAAGATGTTAGCGCGACGACAGTTTGCAAATATTACTTGGTTTATGAAAACATCTGTGGCATCATCCCGCCATATTGCACATCACGAGGTTTCCATGACCAACGGTATCACCACCCTCACCCGCAACATCGCCCCCGGCGAAGTGTTCAAGCACAAAGGCTCGCTGGAATTGAACGGCAGCATCGGCGCAGGCGCAACGGTCACGATTACCGATGGCGGCATCCGTGTTTCCGGCGCGGTTGACGACGATGCGCGCGTCACGGCAAACGGCGGCGGCAGCTCGATTTCAATTTCGGGCAACAATAACATTGTCATCAATGGCGATCTGGTTGGCGGCCGCGTGATCGTGAATGGCCGCGTGATTTCGGGCGGCGGTTCGAATGTGCAGTCAGGCCTTTCGGGCATCACCATCGACGGCGACGCAGGTGCGCGCGTGAATTTGGTGACCGATGGCGCAATCGAGATCAAGGGCGATGCCGGCGACAAATTGCAGGCACGCGCGGATGGCAGCGTGAATCTGAACGACACGGGCAATGGCCTGTCGTCGCGCTCGGGCGGCAGCTTTCATGCCGGAAACATCGGCAGCGGCGCGGGCGTTACATCGGGCGGGTCGATGCATATCGGGGAACTCGGCGGCAGCAGCACGGTCAATTCCGGCGGTTCAATGCATATCGGCACGATCGGCGCCGGATCGCGCGCAAATGCGGGCGGCTCGATGAAAATACAACTGGCACATAGCACGGCGCGCCTGTCATCGGGCGGATCGAAAAAAATCGGGCGCGTCAGCGCCAATGATGGCGATTTCAAGCTGTCCAAAGCATTTGATGATGCCGTCACGCCTGCTGCAAAACCTGCAGTGCAGGACAATGCGCCGAAACCGCCGAAGAAGCCGGGCTTTACCCTGTAATCAGCGCGGCTCTTCCTTGGGCAGGCCATCGGCCTGATGCTGGAATTCTTCCAGACGCTTCACTTCATCCGCCAGCTGTTTTTTAACAGCATCCTTGTCGTCGGCATTTATGCCCGCGCTTTTCAGCGCTTTTTTCTGTTCCTGCACGGCGGGGTTGGAATCGATTGCCTGATCCACCTTGCTGTTTTTTCCCAATACGGACACCATCATGTACGCGACAAGCGCGAGCGTGGCGGCGAGGCTGACAGCGCGCAGGAACATGTTATTTCCCCATCAGGTAATTTGCGGCCGCCTTGACGAATTCGTCGATATTGGCGACCTGTTTCACGCCATAGCGGCGGCAGACGATATCCACATTGCCGCGCCGCCAGAATCCTTCGGGGCAGCAGACCAGAAGTTTTTCAGGATGCGCCGCCGCCTGCAAGCCAAGTTCCAGCAACGTGATCGGCGATTTTGTTTCGGGGGCGAAGTACATGAATACCATGTCGGAGGCAGCAATCGCATCCAGCTCCCAATCCACCTGTTCCTTGAAGGAAGGATTGTCGATGCTCTGGTCCCATTCCGCATTCCAGTGCGTGCGGCGCGGGTTGAGGATAAGCGAGTCGATATGGCGCAGTGCCGATACCAGCCGCTCCTGCCAATTTTCCGCCTTGCCCATTTCAATCGAGCCTGCGAGAAAGATGGTTTTCTTCCCCGTGATATGGCTGTACTTATCTGGCGCCTTGATTTCAATCATGAAATTATTTTAGCCCTTTTTCAGGAACAAACAAGACGGGTTATACATTGGACTGAACGGGAAACGAAGGCATCTAACGGTGTCAAAACCATATAGTTATCTTCGTTTCCTATCAGTTTTCCGGCCCTTCGCCCTTTTGTCCCCGGTCAAATCCTGTGGGACTGTGTATAGGAGCGCGAAACGGTCGGACCAATGGGAGAGGCAAGATATTCGTCGCGGTTTTAAGGATCGCAACAACGTCTTCCCGCTCCTATCAGTTTCGAGTTTCCGGCCTGATGGCTGGCAAACGGAGAGGCAAGGCATTTTTGAGCGTCTTCAAACTCTCAGATAAAGCCTTGCCTCTCTATCATTTCTACCGTCTGGCCTGTGTTAGTCACGCAGGGTTTTGCCAGCGCGATCGCAGGCAAAGGATGGTAAAAGCGGAAGCGGCAAGGTTTTCACTTTGCCGCTTCTTCTTTGTCTGAATTGATGATCAAGGCTTCGGCGAACGCGGTTTGGGAAGCTTGTCCTTACGGCGCACATAGAGCGTCTTGGAAACTTCGGCGACCACATCGCCCTTTTCGTCCTTCACTTCGACGATAAAGGTGGGTTCGACCTTGTCGTTCTTGTCGGCGAGGTCGCGAATTTCCTGCAACTTTTCAGCACTGATGTTGAAATGGGCGGAGATAGTACCCTTGCCCGGTTTCTTGAATTTAATCTCCGACGACTTGTCCCAGACGATGTATTCCTTGCCGAGATTTTTCAGCAGGATCATCGCGAAAAACGGGTCGGTCATGGAAAAGATCGAGCCGCCGAAATGGGTACCCACGTAATTGCTATTCCATTTGCGCAGCTTCATCTGGACCTTGATGTCGTTAAAGTCCTTGCCGATTTCCTTCACCTTCACATTGGCGCCGAGGAACGGCGGCCAGAGGTTGAGGAAAAAGCGGAAGGCGTTCGGCCCCATTTTGTCTTTCAGGCTCATGCTGCCTCAAGCTGTTGGAGGGCTTGCGCCAGTTTCGATTTCAGGTTTTCGGCTTCGGTGCGCGATTCAGTCTGCTCTACCACCACTTCTTCCGGTGCTTTGGCAAGGAAGGCTGGGTTGTTGAGCATCTTGTTGATGCGCTCGATATTCGCATTCGCCTTTTCGATTTCTTTTTGCAGGCGCGCGCTTTCCAGCTTGATATCGACCACATCGGCGAGCGGCAGGACGATGCTTGCCTCGTCGATCACCATTTGCAGCGAGCCCTTGGGCGCAGCAACTTCATTCGCCTCCGCTTCCGACAGGCGCGCGAGGCGCTTGATGATGTCGTTATAGGTTTTGAGGCGCTGTTTGCTGGTATCGTTCGCACCCTGCAGAAGCATCTTGATCTGCGCCGCCGCCGGCACGTTCATGTCGGAACGCACGGAACGGATTTCCGAGATCAGGCGCACGACCCAGTTCATTTCCGCCTGTGCCGCCTTGTCGATGATCTTGTCCGAAAATTCCGGCCAAGTCTTGCTCTGCAGCCAGTCGGCCTTGTCAGGCGACGCTTCGGATTTACCGAGCAGGTGCATATGCAGTTCTTCGGTCAGATACGGCATGATCGGGTTCAGGAGCAGCAGCAGCTGATCCAGCACCCAACCCGTCGTGTCGCGCGTTTCCTGCTTCACGGTTTCATCCGCGCCGGTAATGAGCGGCTTGGTGAATTCAATATACCAGTCGCAGAACGTGCCCCAAGTGAAATGGTACAGGTGCATGGCGGCTTCGTTGAACTTATACGCCTTCAGCGCCTCTGCCGTCTGGCGGCTGACAGTTGCCAGTTCGCTGATGATCCATTTGTTGATCGTCTGCTTGACGCTGTCAGGCTTGAAATCGAGTTTCAGCGTGCAGCCGTTCATTTCGCAGAAGCGCGAGGCGTTCCACAATTTGGTGGCGAAGTTGCGGTAACCCTCCACGCGCGCGGGCGACAGTTTCACGTCGCGCCCCTGCGCCGCCAATGCGGTCAGGGTGAAACGAAGCGCATCCGCGCCGTATTCGTCGATGATTTTTAAGGGGTCGATCACGTTGCCTTTCGACTTCGACATCTTCTGGCCTTTTTCATCGCGCACAAGCGCGTGGATATAAACCGTCTTGAACGGCACATCGCCCATGAAATGGATGCCCATCATCATCATGCGGGCGACCCAGAAGAACAGGATGTCAAAACCGGTGACCAGCGTTTCGGCGGGGTAATAACGTTTCACCTCCGCCGTATTTTCCGGCCAGCCGAGCGTAGAAAACGGCCACAGCGCGGAAGAAAACCAAGTGTCCAGCACATCGGGATCACGCTCCAGCGTCACGTCCTTGCCGAATTTCACTTTCGCTTGCGCGTACGCTTCCGCCTCGGTTTCTGCGACGAAGACGGAATTATCAGGCCCATACCAAGCGGGGATCTGGTGACCCCACCAGATCTGGCGGCTGATGCACCACGGCTGGATGTTGTTCATCCATTCGTAATAGGTCTTCGACCAGTTTGCGGGCACGAATTTCGTTTTGCCTTCGTCCACCGCTTTGATCGCGGGCTGGGCGAGTGTTTTGGCATCAACATACCACTGGTCGGTCAGCAGCGGCTCGATCACCACGCCGCCACGGTCGCCATAGGGAACCTGATACATGTGGCTTTCGACTTTTTCAAGCAGGCCGAGCGCCTCGATTTCTTCCAGTACTTTTTTGCGCGCGTCGAAACGGTCCATGCCGACATAGGCCGCCGGCACATTCGCACCTTCCGGCCCTGCAATCTTCGCGTCCTTGTCCAGAATTGAAATCATGGGCAGGTTGTGGCGCTTGCCGACTTCAAAGTCGTTGAAGTCGTGCGCGGGCGTGATTTTCACGGCGCCGGAGCCCTTTTCAGGATCGGCATAGCTGTCCGCCACGATGGGGATTTCGCGGCCCGTGATTGGCAGCACGACCATCTTGCCGACGAGGTCTTTGTAACGTTCATCATCCGGATGCACGGCAACGGCGGTATCGCCCAGCATGGTTTCAGGGCGCGTGGTGGCGATGACGATAAAGGCATCGGCCATACCCTTGATCGGGTATTTGAAGTGCCACATATTGCCCTTGGTCTCGCGCGGTTCAACCTCGAGGTCGGAAATGGCGGTGTGCAGTTTCGGGTCCCAGTTAACAAGGCGCTTGTCCTTGTAAATCAGGTTTTCCTTGAACAGTTGCACAAACACTTTGTTAACGGCCTTGTTCAGCCCGTCATCCATCGTGAAACGCTCGCGGCTCCAGTCGGGCGTCGCGCCAAGGCGGCGCAGCTGGCCGGTGATGGTGTTGCCGGATTCTTCCTTCCACTGCCAGACGCGCTCCAGAAATTTTTCGCGGCCCAGATCATGGCGGGTTTTCTTTTCATCGGCCAGCAGGCGTTCCACAACCATCTGGGTTGCGATGCCGGCATGGTCGGTGCCGGGCTGCCACAACACGTCGCGGCCCTGCATGCGCTCGAAGCGCGAAATGATATCCTGAATGGTCGTGTTCAGCGCATGGCCCATATGCAGGCTGCCCGTGACGTTGGGCGGCGGCATGGGGATGCAATAGGGTGCCTTGTTGCTGTTGACGTCGGCGGTGAAGGCTCCGGATTTTTCCCAGAGCTCGTAATGTTTCTTTTCGACGTCTTTGCTTTCGAAGGTTTTATCGAGCATGTTTTTCCCCAAATTTTAGATACATAATATACGCGCAAAAGCATTGATTTGTGAAGGGTTTTTGCTCAAAATCAGACACCTTCAACCCGCTGAAAAAAGGCCGCAGAAACCCTTTGTCCACCGCCCCCCAGACCACGGAAGATCTGATCCAGCAGGCGCGCAGCCAGTTGCAGCAACAGCAGCTGGAAACGGCAAGGGCGAGCCTTGAAGCATCCCTGAAGCTTCAGAAAACCGCCGCCGCCTATCGCGGGCTTGGCAATATCCAGTTCATGCTGCGCAACCACCGCGACAGCATCCCCTTCTTTGAAAAGGCGTTGGAGGTGGATGCGGACGACCATGCCTCCCTCGCCATGCTGGCGGAGGCGTATTTTGAACTCGGGAATACCGAAAAAGCGGTCGGCTATTCGACCCTCGCCATTGCCGCCGCGCCGCAGGAAATACGGTACAAGGAACGGTTTATCCACCTGTCCCGCGATGCGGCGTTTTTCCAGTATAACCACGTTATCGAAAATACCCTCCTCGACTGCCTGAAAACCCCCGGCCTAGATTGTTCGGGCGCACAGGGGCTTTGGTACAATACCTTTACCCTGAACCCCGATTTCCGGCGGCTGTATGCCGTAAGGCGCGTGACCGAAAAACAGGGCGGGTTCTTTGGCAAGATCAAGGAACGCATGGCATCTGCCCTGCCCGCCAAGGATGATGCGAGCGTAAGGTTTGATCCCGCGTTGTTCGACAAGGCTGCGGATTTTACACCGCTGCTGAAACCGTTCTTCCTGCTCGGTATTGAAAAAATCACCATCTACACGACAGCGTTCGAGGAATTTTTGACGCAGTTGCGCAAATCGCTGCTGCTGCAACCCGAACGCTTTACAGCACAGCAAAGATCATCGATTGCCGCAAGCGTTGCGCAGTATTGTTTCAATACCGATTACATCCTGCATGTAACGGCGGAAGAAACAGCGAAGGTCGTAACGCTCGGTGTAACGCCTGTCGATATCGCGTTACGCGCCTGTTACGCGCCGTTACAACAGATTACGGACATCGATACGGTTGCCAAGGGCTTTACCCAATTAGCCGAACTGGCGGGCGTGATTGAAACGCAAGTAACCGAAGTGCGCTCGCGCGAAAACGCCGCAAAAAATATTCCTGCCATCACACCGATCGCCGATGCGGTATCGATGAAGGTGCGCGAGCAGTACGAGGAATCTCCCTACCCCCGCTGGAAAACCATCCCGCGTAATTTAACGCTGGAGCGCGTGGCAGACCCCTTGCGCAAAACAGGCGCCAAGATTTTGATCGCAGGTTGCGGCACGGGTCAGGAAGCGGCGCAGATCGCGACCGTGCTGCCCGAAGCGCAAATTCTCGCCGTTGATCTCAGCCTCGCCAGCCTGTCATACGCGCAGACGCAAACCGAAAAACTAGGTTTCAAAAATATCACCTTCCGGCAGGCCGATATTTTGCAGCTGGGCAGCCTGACCGAACGCTTTGACGGCATTATTTCGGGCGGCGTGCTACACCATCTGCATGACCCGCTTAAAGGCTGGGAAGTGCTGACCGGATTGCTGAACCCCAACGGGTTGATGCGTATTGCGCTCTACAGCAAAATTGCGCGCAAACATCTTGTCGTCGCGCAGGATATCATCAAACAAAAAGGCTTTGCGCCGACAATCGAGGGCATGCGCGAGTTCCGCGGCCAGAGCGCGGCGCTGCTGGACAAGGATGTACTGAACACCATTTCGGCAGTCAGCGATTATTATCATGCCGCCATGTACCGCGACATGCTGTTCCATGTGCAGGAACATTGCTTTGATATTCCCGGTATCGATGCCGCGTTAAAAAAACTGGGATTAAGTTTCCTGCAATTCATCCTGCCGCCGTCGATTATCGCGCAATATATCGCCGCCTACCCGTCCGATCCCGCCGCGACGTCGCTTGGCAACTGGCACAAATTCGAACAATCGCATCCGCAGCTTTTCCTTGGCATGTACCAGTTCTGGTGCCGGAAATGACGCAGTTTCAGGAATTATCATGAACCAGGTCAACGAACTCAACCTCGCCGCCAAAGGAATGATCGAACAAAAACGCTTCGACGAGGCGCGCAAGACGCTGGAACAATCGCTGGCGGTGCAAAAGAATCCCGTCGCCTACCGCTATATGGGCGTGCTGTGCCGCTTCACCAAGCAATTGCCGGAGGCGCTTGTCTGGCATCAGGAATCCCTAAAACTGGCGCCCGAAGACCCCGCGACCCTGTCGCAGCTGGCGGAAACATTTTTTGATGCGGGCGACTTTCTGCAGGCTTGCGCCTATTATGCCTTCGCCATACGTCATGACCCCGCGAACATTGCCTATCTGGAACGCTTCATTGGCATGAGCCAGCGCGTCAACTTCGTCAATTACAGCGAAGTGGTCGAGGATGCGATCGTTACTTGCCTGAAAACACAGCAGATCGACGTGTATCCGCTGCAGGCGTTATGGTTCAACACCTTCCTGCTGCATCCCGCGCTGCAACCGCTTTACGCGCCGTCCAAGGGCTTGCTGGGTGGATTGTTCGGCAAGACCGCGCCAGAAACGCTTTCTGCTGGAATCGCATTAAAACCGCTATTGTCGCCGTTTTTCCTGCTCGGCTTGCGATACCTCACGATTTTCAACCTTGAATTCGAAAATTTCATCGCCCGCCTGCGCCGCACGCTGTTGCAGGACACAGATACAACTGCCGCCGCGCTTGGAAAGGATGGTTTCGCGCAACTGGCGGGTGCGGTGTCGCATTACGCGTATAATACTGAATACATCCTCGTCCCGACGCCAGCCGAAACGGCGCAGACCGAAAACCTTAAACAGAAAATTACGTCGCAACCGGACGCGCATCTGGTTGCGCTTTACGCCTGCTACGCGCCGCTACATCTGCTCCCGAATGCAAAAGAAATTGAAGCAACGCTGGCGCAATCTCCCGTTTCAGACGTCATTGCCCAGCAGCTGACCGAGCATTTTGCGCTTCAGGCGCGCCGCCTTGAAATTCCCGCCATCACCAGCATCGATGACGAAGTATCGAAACTGGTGCGCGAGCAGTACGAGGAATCGCCCTACCCCAAATGGGGCAAACTGCCGAAATGGCTGGTGGTGGAAAAACCTGCCGCCGCGCTACAGCAAAAAGGCGCGCAGATTCTGGTTGCTGGATGCGGCACGGGGCACGAGGCGCTGCAATACGCCGTATTGTTCCCAGAAGCGGAAGTGCTGGCGGTCGATCTCAGCCTCACCAGCATGGCCTATGGCATGGGCAAGGCCCGCGAATTCGGCATCACCAATATTACCTTCCGTCAGGCGGATATCCTGCGTCTTGGTGAAATCGGGCGGCAGTTCGATTGCATCGTGTCGGGCGGGGTGTTGCATCATATCAAGGATATGTTCCGCGCCTGGGAAGTGCTGACCGGCATGTTGAAGCCGGGCGGCGTCATGAAAATCGCGCTTTACAGCCGCACCGCGCGGCGCAACCTGATTGCCTGCCACGACATCATCCGCAAAAGCTATCCGGGGCTTGACCTCGCGGGCATGCGCGATTTCCGTCACAACAGCGACAAGATCGTTGGCAAAAAACTGGTCGCGAGCCTGAGCGGGTTCGAAGATTACTATCACCTGTCGATGTACCGCGACATGATGTTCCATGTGCAGGAACGCAACCTGAACCTTGATGAAATTTCGGACATGCTGGATAAATTGGGTCTCAGCTTCCTCGAATTCAGCCTGCCGCAACCCGTGAAGGCGCAGTATGCATCGGCCTTCCCCAATGAAGCTGCGGGCGGCACATTGGCGCATTGGACATCATTTGAAAAGGCCGCGCCGGATACGTTCAAGGCCTGCTATATCTTCTGGTGCCGGAAAAACTAGCCTATTAACATATTCCGGTATTTTCGGATGAACCTGCGTTAAAGCAGTTGCATATGAAATACGCGAATTTTATCCTGCGTTAACGAACCCGGCGGCCTTCAATAAAGGAAAACAAAAAATGGTAAAATCCTCCTCCATGAAAAACGGCGCTGCGCCCAAAGACGCTGGCGTGCGCATTGAAACAGATTCCATGGGCGAGGTCGAGGTTTCGGCGCGCAAATACTGGGGCGCGCAAACGCAGCGGTCGCTGCAGAATTTCAAGATCGGGGTCGAGCGCATGCCGCTCCCCCTCGTCCGCGCGCTGGGCGTGCAGAAAAAGGCGGCGGCGCTCGCGAATATCGAACTGAAAATCCTCGACGCGAAAATCGGCGCGGCGATCATTGATGCCGCCGAAGAAGTAATGGAAGGCACGCTGAACGAACATTTCCCCCTCGTCGTCTGGCAGACCGGTTCCGGCACGCAGACCAACATGAACATCAACGAAGTCGTTTCCAACCGCGCGATCGAAATCATGGGCGGCGAAATGGGCTCGAAGAAACCTGTCCATCCGAACGACCATGTCAACATGGGCCAGTCGTCCAACGACACCTTCCCGACCGTGATGCACATTGCGGCGGTCGAGCAGATCACCCATGAACTGCTGCCCGCCATGGAAAAACTGACCAAGGCGCTGGCGAAAAAATCGAAAGAATTTTCGAAAATCATCAAGATCGGCCGCACGCATTTGCAGGATGCGACGCCCGTCACGCTCGGCCAGGAATTTTCCGGTTACGCCGTGCAGGTGAAATACGGCATCGAGCGCGTGAAGGCATGCCTGCCCCGTCTGTCGCAACTGGCACAGGGCGGCACCGCCGTCGGCACCGGTCTCAACTGCAAGCGCGGCTTCGCGGCGCTGTTCGCCAAAAAAGTTTCCGAGATCACGCAACTGGAATTCACCACCGCCGAAAACAAGTTCGAGGCGATGGCCGCGCATGACGCGATCGTTGAAACCTCCGGCGCGCTGAATACCGTCGCCTGCTCGCTCATGAAGATCGCGAACGATATCCGCCTGCTCGGCTCCGGCCCCCGCTGCGGCATCGGCGAGATCCACCTGCCCGAAAACGAACCCGGCTCATCCATCATGCCGGGCAAGGTCAACCCGACCCAGTCGGAAGCCATGACGATGGTCTGTGCGCAGATCATGGGCAACCACACCACCATTTCAATCGCGGGCAGCAACGGCCATTTCGAGCTGAACGTGTTCAAGCCGGTGATGATCTATAACCTGCTGCAGTCGATCCGCCTGCTGTCCGATGCCTCCAACAGCTTTACGGATAATTGCGTTGTCGGGATCGAGGCGAACACCGACCGCATCAAGAAACTGCTGGATGAAAGCCTGATGTTGGTTACCGCGCTGAACCCCGTCATTGGATATGACAATGCCGCCAAGATCGCCAAAAAGGCGCTGCGCGAAGACAAGACATTGAAACAAGCCGCAATTGCGCTTAAACTTTTAACATCGGAGGCTTTCGATGAAGCCGTCCGCCCCGAGAATATGATTGGTCCGAAGGATTAAAAAGTGCCACGTCGTTTATCCCAGAAACATTCCGTTACGGTAGCCGGCCACCGCACAAGCATCACGCTTGAAGTCGCGTTTTGGGAATCCCTCAAGGAAATCGCGATCGCGAAAAGCAAATCGGTGAATTGCCTGATTGCGGAGATCGACGTCGCCCAGCCGGAAAACCTGTCGAGCGCGCTGCGCGTTTACATCCTCGACTTCTACAAGCACCCCGAGCTGCATAGCGCCTCGAAGTAACCTTTCCTATTCCAGTATTTCATCCTCGCTCGGCGTCTCTGCAGGCGGCGGATTAGCCGACGGCATTTCCGGCGGCTGTTCACCGCGCAAGCCTTCCGGCTGCTCCGGTTCCGGCGGCAGCGCGTTGAGACGGTCCAGCACGCCCTTCATCCCTTCCGCGCCGTTTGCGGGCGGTGTGGCGACAGTGTCAGGCGTTGCAGGTTGCGGGGGCAGCGGTTCGGCCTGCGTTCCGGTATCGCCCAGTTCTTCGGTTTCAATCGGAATATTATTAATGATGTTGCCGGTGCCTTCGCCGGTATCCGCTTCGGGCGTTGCAGATGCGGGCGGCAAATATTGTTCCTCGTCGGGCGTGCGCGATTGCGGCATGCCGGGCTGCATCGGTTGTACATCGGGCGAAAGCTGTTGTTCAGGCATGGCAGCGGCGGCTTCGGGCACAATGACGGCGGGTTCCGGCGCGGCATTCGTGGTCAGCCAGATTTCAACCGGTTTCACACCCACGTTATAATCGGGCGCCTTGCCCATCTCGCCGGAGCGGGTGACGGTGAAAGACGGGAAACCCGTGATGCCCTTCAACTGGATATCCGCCTTGGTATGGAAGGTTTCGGGTTGCAGGTCGAACGCGCCGCTCACGCTCGTCACGGCATCGGCATTCTGCAGGCGCAGTTTCTCGATCGTGATTTTCGCATCGCCGATTTTCAATGCGGCATCCACGTTTCTATAGGTCGTATCTTCGGACCGCAGCGTCTTGGTGAAATCGCCCGCTAGATTTTCTGCGCGGCTGCCCTTGGTGTCGTTAATAAAGCGGCCGGCGGCGCGCGGGCTGAAATCCTGCACCTTCAGGCTTGTCGCCTTGATGGTCAGGTCGCCGTCGATGCCGTGGAACCAGTTTTTGTCCTGTGCCTTGCTATCCTCGGCAATATCCATCGTGATATCGCCCTGCCCCAGCGTGAAGCCTTTCATTTCCATCAGGTCGGCCAGTTGCTGCAAATCGGCGTTGGTGACGGTGCCTTTTAACGTGCCGTGCCAGCTGCCATCTTTACGCGAAGCAGTAGTTTCCGCCGCGACTGCGCCGCCCCACAACTCGCCCTTCATGTCGGATACCTTGATTTCATCGGGCGCGGCATTCAATAGCAATTCGGCATTGGCAATATCATTGCTGCGCCAGACGAGTTTCTGCGATTTCAGGCGCAGTTCAAGCGCGTCTTGCAGTTTCCAGTCTTCCCAGACCCAGCGGTCAAAATCGATCTCGGGCGCGGTCAGGTCGCCGACGTATTTTCCATCGCGACGGCCCAGCGTGCCTGTCACGTCACCCGCCTTGATGTTGTCGAACTGGTAGGTGCTGCGCGTGCCATTCAGTTTCGCGCTGAAGGGGAATTTGCTGTCTTCGGCAAAAAGGCGGTCGACAGGCAAGCCGATTTGCGCCCACGTCGCGTTTTTCATTTCGACATTGTTCACATAGGAATATGTGCCCTGGTTGCCTGCGGTCGCGGTGCCTGAAAGCGACACATCGCCGCCCTGCGAAACGCCTTCAGCCGTAAATGTATAGGCCTTGGCATCGCCCTTTACATGGCCCTTCAGCGTGGCGGAATTCGAACCCCAAAGCGGCGGCGGAATTTCTACGCCATAGCCGGACAATCCGCCCAGCTGGGAAACCTTCACTCCGTAATCCATATCCATGCCAGCAAGCGGATTGAGGGACCCGATATTTCCGCTGGATTCGAAATTACCATCATTCGCAAATGTGCCGGACATATTCTCGACTGCCAGCACGCCATCCGCAACCTTGCCCTTGAAAACAAAGTCACTGCCCGCGAGCGTGCCCTTGGTGAAATTCTTTACATGCAGCGTCAGCGCGGCATCCGATGCCATCACCTTTTTCATGAAACCGGCATAATCGTCCGACAGCACCGACGTCACATCGGCCTTGTCGAGATTCAATATCGCATCGAATGCAGAGGCTTTGCCGCCGCGCTTGATATTCAGCACACCGGAAACCCCAGTCGTATCGTTGATTTTTCCGTTGATGTCAAACAGGCTGATGTCATCGCCCTTAATATCTAGGCTGCCGGCCAGTTCCAGTTTTTTCACAAGACCGGCTGCGCCCAGCGATTTCAGGATGTTGGAATCCGGCAGCAGGTTGCCGCCAAGCATCTTTTGCGCGTCCTCGGTATTCACCTGTATCGAATAGGCGGCATATTTCGTTTGCGGCGTGACGACGCCCGCCATCTTCACTTTCGATTTTCCGGGCAGGTCGATCCGCAATTCCTTGATGGCCCATTCCTTGTCATTGCCGTCGATTGCCGCCGTCATACCCGGCAGCCATGCTCCGTTAAAAGTGACGCTGCGCGCCTTCACCTTCAGATGCGGCGTGAAGCCGGTGGGCAATTCGATAAAGCCCGGCTTGCCGGTAACCTTCAGATCGCTAGTGTCGAGATCCGCCGTCACTTCCGGCTTTTTACCCGGCACAAAAACGATCGAGACGCTACCCTTCACATCGCCTTTCTTGCCGATCTTGCCCTTGATATCGGTCAGGGCAACCTCGCCTGTTTTCAGGTTGAGCATGGCGGTGACATCGGCAGGGTCGGTCATGAAACCAAGGCCGTTCAGGAATTCACTGTCGAACAGGCTGCCGAGAGTACCTTGCGCGACTGACACCTCACCCTGCAGACCCAAGCCCTGCGCGAAGTCGGCAACGCCGTTGAATTTAACTTGCGGCATATTTTCGACAGGCGTGAATGCAATGTTCAACGGTACAGGAACCCCGCGTTCATATTTCCCCGTTCCTGCCTCGATGCCCACAACTGTATCTTTGTAACGCATATCGCCCTTGATGCGATAAGGACCGGCCAGCGTATCGGCAGAGGTTGCGAGGTTCAGGTTATCGACCTGCCACTCCGTGCCTGTTGCGTGATCGAGGTAATGCAATGTGCCGCCGGTCATACTGACCTGGCTCAACCGCACAGCCTCCGCATTCGGGCCGCTGCTTTCGCCTTCGGTAAAAACACCCGTCCAGTTCGTCGTGCCGTCTGCCAGCGTTTCGAAGTTCAGTTCAGGCGCATCAAGGTTGATCGTTTCAATCTCGTAGCGACCTTGCAGCAGCGGGCCCAGCTTCATGCGCGCTTCCAGCTGTTTCAGCTTCATCAAATGTGGGGCTTTTGCGCCCTCGATATTTGCGAGCGTGACGTCCTCCAGCACAATCTGGGGGTTAGGCAGGATGCGGAACGATACCTTGCCGCCCACATCCATTTTGCGGGCGATATAAGGCTCCAGCTGTGCGACGATTTGGTCCTTGTGCTTGCTCCAGTCGATAAAACCGGGCGCGACAAGCGCGATAGCGCCCAGAAAGAGCGACAGGAAAAACAGGTATGCAACGGCCTTCTTCATCATGACGCGGTCTTCCACTTTTCAATCACGCCCAGCACGGCTTGCGACGCCTTTTGCCCGGGCGTTTCGGGATCGCCGAGACCGATCTTGATCAGCGCCTCGCGGAAATCCATCAGCTGCGCAACGCGGCTTTCCTTGTCACCCATCAGGCGCAGCAATTCTTTCGACATCGGGCCGGGCTCACATTGTTCCAGCAACAATTCCGGCACGACGGGGCGTTTCAGCAAAATGTTGACGAGGTTGACATACGGCGTCTTGATCAGCCGCTTTGCCCACCATGCCGAAATCGGGCTGAGTTTATAGGCAATAATATGTGGGGTGTCCGACACCGCAAGTTCCAGCGACACCGTGCCGGATGCAGCAATCGCAATCACGCTCGCGGCGAAGCAGTCGAATTTTTCTTCCTCGGAATAAACAAGGATCGGGTTGATACCCTTGCCGTGAAAGAATTTATCGATGGTATCTTTCAGGTGCGGCAGCGTCGGGATCACGATGACGGCATTGTGCTTGTTGCGCAGCACGATATCGGCGGCATCACAGAATTTATCGAGCAACCGCGACAACTCGCTCATGCGGCTGCCGGGCAGCATGCAGAGGATCGGCTGGTCGGGTTTCAATCCATGTTTTTGGCGGAAGCGTTCGCCGTCGCCGCGGTTTTCACGTTCCACAACAGGATGTCCGACAAATGTGGAGGCAAGGCCGTGACGTTCGAAATACGGCGGTTCAAACGGCAGCAGGGTCAAAAGATGGTCGAGGAATTTCGACACTTTTTCCGCCCTGCCCGGCCGCCATGCCCAGACGCTGGGTGCGACGTAATGGATAAAGGGAACGCCCTTGGATTTGGAGCGCGCTTTTTTCACGACGCGGAAACAGAAATCGGGAGAGTCGATGGTAATGACGGCATCCGGCTTCTGCCTGATGATTTCCTTGGAGGTCTGGCGGATGCGGCCCAAAATCGACAATGCGCGCGGCAGGACTTCGGCAAGTCCCATGACCGATAATTCCTGCATCGGGAACAGGCTGGTTAGCCCTTCGGACGCCATGCGACGCCCGCCGACGCCGGTGAATTGCGCGTCAGGATGCGTCAGTTTCAACGCGCGCATGAGGTTGCCACCGAGCAGGTCGCCCGACGCCTCGCCCGCGATGATGAAAATGCGGAGCGGTGCGGTCATGCGCGGAATCCCATGATGAAAAGTCCCAGTTTGTCGGCGGCAGATATCACCGCCTCGCGGTCGAGCAGCAGCGACGCGCCCGATTCAGCCGCGATGCCCTGCAGCCCTGCTTCGAACGCGCGGCGCACGGTGCGCAACCCGATTGCGGGAAGGTCCATGCGTTTGTCCTGCTGCGGTTTGCAGGATTTCACCAGCACGCCGCCTTTACCCTTGCGTTTCAGCTTGCGGCAACGCTCAAGCAACGCATCTGTGCCTTCGACGGCTTCGATACCCAGCACAACGCCGCCCTGCACGACCGCCGCCTGCCCCACATCGAGGCGGCCAAGCGTTTTGGTGACGATGATGCCGAATTCGATATCGAGACGCGCTTCGTTGGACAGCAGCACATTGCCCAGCACGCCTTCGGGCGTGATCAGCGCGGGTTCGATTTCATGCGCGCCGATAACGGTGAAGCCGTCTTTTTCCAGCTCGCCGGCGACCGCCTTCAACAGACGGTCATCGCCGAGCGCATTAAGGCCAAGGCGCGCGAAAACCTGCATGGTGCGTAAATCCGGTCTCATTTCTGCAAGGCTGGGACGGCGGATATTGCCCGCCATGACGAGCGTATCGACGCCGTGTGATTTGAGGATGGATATTGCTTCGTTGGTAGCGCCCAGTTTCGACCATGCATGGTCGGTGCCGTTCAGGGTCGCGCTATCCGTCTGGCCTTTGAAGCCTAGCACGAAAAACGGGCGCTGGTCGCGCCTGCATGCATCGATCAGTTTTTTGGGGAGTCCCCCGCCGCCCGCAATAATACCGAGCCGCGACATAGGTTACCCGGCCGTGCCCGTGCGGGGCTGCAGGACGGAGCGGCCTTCTTTCGCGCGGATGAATTCGATCACGCGCATGACGGTATGGTCTGCCTGATAATCGTTGGCGACGCGCGCGGTACGTTCCGCGAGCGTGCCCTGATTGTCGAACAGGTCCTTGAACGCCTTCATCAGGCCCTGAATCTGTTCCTTCGTATAACCGCGACGCTCCAGCCCGACATAGTTCAGTCCGGCAAGATGCGCGCGTTCGCCCTTCACGAGGCCGAAGGGGATCACATCGTATTCGACGCCCGACATGCCGCCGATCATGGCATAGGGGCCAATACGGACGAACTGGTGGATGGCGGACAGGCCACCGATGATCGCGTAGTCGCCCACTTCGACATGGCCCGCCAAAGTCGCGTTGTTGGCGAGGATGACGTTCGATCCGACGACGCAGTCATGCGCCACATGCGACGACATCATGAACAGGCAGTTATCACCGACAACCGTTTTCATCTTGTCGCCCGAGGTGCCGGGGTTCATCGTCACGTGTTCGCGGATCTTGTTGTTCTTGCCGATGATCAGCTCGGATTTTTCGCCCTTGAATTTCAGGTCCTGCGGCGCGGTGCCGAGCGATGCGAAAGGATAAACGATGGTATCGTCGCCGATGGTCGTGTAGCCGTCGACCACAACATGCGATTTCAATTCAACGCGGTCGCCCAGTTTCACGTTGGGGCCGATAACACAATACGGGCCGATTTTCACATCGGCACCAAGTTGTGCGCCCTGTTCGATTACGGCGGTCGCGTGGATATTGGACATCATCTTCTCCATCGTCATAAAACTGATTATATGTGTATCAACCCGTTGAATTCAGGGCAAATCACGGTCTATGACATAGTATTTCAGGGCTTTATCAGGCTTTATCCATAATCATGGCCGTGACGACCGCTTCCGCGCACAAAACGCCGTCAACGTTGGCTTCGCCCTGAAATTTCCAGACATTACGGCGGTTTTGCTGTTTGGTGACGCTGATATGGAGCTGGTCACCGGGCACGACGGGCTTGCGGAACTTGGCGGCGTCGATGGCCATGAAGTAAACGAGCTTGCCTTCAAGCTCCTTCCCTGCCGAATGCACGACAAGCGCGGCGGCGGTTTGCGCCATCGCCTCGATGATCAGTACGCCGGGCATCACGGGCGCGCCCGGGAAATGGCCCTGAAAGAAGTTTTCGTTAATGGTCACGTTCTTGAGCGCGAGCGCGCTTTCGTTCGGGACTACATCCAGTATGCGGTCAATCAGCAGGAACGGATAACGGTGCGGAATCATTTCCATGATGCGCTTTGTGTCGATCATCACGCTGCTCATTCTTCATTTCCTTTTTTCGTCGCCATTTTCGAGGCCATGGCGGTCTGGCGCATAAACTGGCGGATGGGAACAGCGGGGCTGCCCATGACTTCTTCCTGCGACCCGACGTCGCGCATGACGCCCGACTGCGCCGCAACCTTCGCGCCGGAGCCGATTTGCAAGTGGCCGGCGAAACCGGACTGGCCCCCTGTCATGACGTAATCGCCAAGTTGCGTCGATCCGGAGATGCCGGTCTGGGACACGATCACACAGAACTTGCCGATCTTGACGTTGTGTCCCAACTGCACAAGGTTGTCTATGCGCGTGCCGCGGCCAATGACGGTATCCGGACCCGAACCACGATCAACGGTGGAATTCGCGCCAATCTCCACATCATCCTCGATCAACACGCGACCAAGCTGCGGTACGGGGATATAACCTGTCGGGTCGATCGCAAAGCCGAAGCCCTGACGGCCGATCACGGCACCCGGATGCAGCTTCAGTTTTTTCCCGATGATGGCATGGCTGATATAGCAGTTAACGCCAACATCGCTGTCATCGCCGATTTCCACGCCATCGCGGATAACGGCTTGCGCCTGAATGCGGCAATTCGCGCCGATCTTCACATTTTTACCGATCACCACACCGTGCTCGATATGGCAGTTCGGGCCAATGGTAGCTGTAGGATCAATCACAGCGGTTGGCGCGCGGTATTCCTCGCGCACCTTCGACGGATAAAACGCCTGTGCGGCCAGCGCGTAGGCCTTGTAGGGATTTTTGTTTTTAAGCGTCACAGTGCCGGCTGGCGCCTCGCCCGCCATTTCAGGCTTCACGAAAACGGCCGCTGCCTTCGAATTGCGGAAGTAATCGGCATATTTGCGGTTATCAAGGAAGGTGATCTGGTCCTCATTCGCTTCCTGCAGCGGCGCAACGTCGTTGACAACGCGCGACGCAGCGGCGGGGTCGGACAGTTCCGAGCCGGTGATTTCAGCAAGCTGGCCCAGCGTAAAAGGTCCTGCGACCGTGAAAAAACGCTTGTCGGCCATTATTGCTTCACAGGCATTTTGTTGGCGGCACTCCAGTCAATCGCGATTTTTTTGACGGAGGTGTTCATGCGCTTGACGACTTCATCGGTGATGTCGAGTTCGGGCTGGGCAAGCAGGACAGCTTCTTGCGTGAAGACAGTCGCATAACCACGCTCCCGCGCGACGTCGGCGATAATTTTTGTGGCTTCCGTCAGAAGATGCGTGCGGGAGGTGTTGCTCGCGACATCAAGGGTCCGGCGGCGTTCCTGCAGCAGGCGTTCGGCGGAACCGTATTTAGTCTGGAGATCCTTCACCTTTTTCTCGAAAGCCTCGCTGGTCATGCTTTCGCGGCTCTTGGCGAGGACTTCTTTTTCGGCGGAGAGTGACTTGTCCTGGTTTTCCAGTTCGGTATGGAACAGCTTGCTCTTGGCATTCAGCTCGGTGCGAATACCCTCGGCCGCCGTCGCCTCGCGCATGACCTTGTTCATATCGACGATCGCATAGGTCAGGGGATGTGTCTCTGCGGCCGCCACGGATGAAACCGCGAGCGCGGCCATTGCGAGGCTGGCGAAAATGGCTGACTTAACCTTGTTCATATCTCACTCCTGTCGTTATCTGAATGCCTAGAATCTTGTGCCGAAGCTGAACTGGAACAATTCTGTTTCGTCGTAATCTTGCTTGGTGATCGGGAAAGCAAGATCGGCGCGCAACGGGCCCATCGGCGATTTCCACGCGATACCCACCCCGGCGGCGGCGCGCAGCGCATCATCATCAACAATGCCCGGCCCGGATACATCGAGTCCGCCGACGCTTCCGAAATCGGAGAACACATGCAGTCGAACGCCGAGATCTTCCGGCAGGCCCGACGGGAATTCAAGCTCGACCGAACCGCGATAAAAGTGGTTGCCGCCGAGCGCGTCAGCGGTCGTGATGTCGCGCGGACCAACGCCCCCGCTGGAAAAGCCGCGCAGGTTGTTGCCCCCCAGATAAAAGCGCTCGTTGATGCGGATGGTGTCGCCGCCCCACGCCTCAACTAGCCCTGCCTCACCCAGAAGGCTCAAGATCCATTTGTCGACCACTGGATAATAATAGGTGCCGCCCAATTTGACGCGTCCATATTTTGCGGAGCCGCCAAGCCCTGCGACTTCAGTATCGAAACGCGCGAGCAAGCCTTCGGTCGGGTCCTGCTTGCTGTCGGTCCCGTCATACGTGATGCGTTGCGTGATGGCCGACGTTGTGCGCTTGCCTTCCTGCTGCTGGATGTAAATCGACGCCGTCGCGGGCACGTTATCAATTTCGTTGCGCGAGTAGTAATAGCTGAGATACTGGCGCCACTTGTCCGCCAGCGGATAGCCAAGACGAAGCGCGCCGCCGCTACGCTTGCTGTCATAGGAGCTTTCGTCCTGATAATCGCGCGTGACATGGAAGATGTCGAAGCCTGCCGACAGGTCACGTTTCAGGAAGTACGGCTCGGTGAAACTGACGTCGAATTCAGTTCTTTTCGCGGCGAGTGTGGTCGTAAAGGAAAGTTCTTGGCCTTTGCCGAGGAAGTTCTTTTCCTTCACGCTGAAGTTGCCGAGCGCGCCATCGGTGGTCGAGAAGCCGGCACCCAGCGAAAGTTCGCCCGTCGATTTTTCCGCGACAGTCACGTCAATATTTGTTTTGTCAGGTGTGCTGCCGGGGACAGGCTTGGCCGTGGCGGTCTCGAAGAACGACAGGTCCTTCAGGTTCTGTTCCGACTTTTTCAGTTTGCCGATGTTGAACGGGTCGCCTTCGGCAAACCCCAGTTCGCGGCGGATAACTTCGTCAATCGTGCGGACGTTGCCGATGATGTTGATGTTTTCAACAAAAACCTTCTGCGCTTCATTAAACGTAAAGGTAACGTCAATCGTGTTCGTCTCGCGGTTGCGCTCGACCGAGGGGCGGATGTCGATGAATGAAAACTGGCGCGCTTCCAGTTCTGCCGTGAGCTTGCTGATCGTCTTTTCGATTTCGCTTGCCTTGTACCAGTCGTCTTTCTCGAAGGTCACGAATTCATCATAACCTTTGGTAACGAGCGAAGGAACGTTGCTGACAAGGTTGATTTTGCCGACCTTGTAGCGCACGCCTTCATCTAGCGTATAGGTGACGAAGAAGTTCTTGCGGTCGGGCGACAGTTCGGCGATTGCGCTTTCAACGCGGAAATCGGCATAACCGTGATCGAGGTAGAATTTACGCAGCAGTTCGCGGTCATAGGCGACGCGGTCTGGATCATATTTGTCATCGCCCGACCAGAAACGCCACCAGCGGTCTTCCTTGCTGCGCACGACCTTTTGCAGCTGGCTGTCGTCATAGCGTTTGTTGCCGATAAAGCTCATGCGCGAGATCAGCGTTTGCGGACCTTCGTTGATTTCGAAAACGAGGTCGACGCGGTTCTGGTCGCGCTTGATGATCTTGGGCTGGATGTCGGCGGAGAACCGCCCGCCAATGCGGTAGATGTCCTGAATACGCTCCACATCCGCCTGTACCTTCGTGCGGGTCAGGACGTTCCGCTGACGCAGCGAAATTTCGTTCATCAGGTCGGCATCCTTGACCTTCTTGTTCCCCTCGAACGCAATCTGGTTGATGATCGGGTTTTCGACCACAACGACAATCAGATCATTGCCTTCCTGATAGAAAGAAACGTCGGCGAAAAGGCCGGTACCGAACAGGTTCTTGAGGGAGGTATCCAGCTTGTCGGGATCAAACTCGTCCCCCGCAGACGTATCCATATAAGAAAGGATGGTCGCGGGTTCGATACGTTGCGAGCCTTCGACGCGGATCTGCCCTATCCTGTCGGCATGCGCCGTCACGGTGCAAAGTGCGACCGTCAGGAACACGGCGATGCACAGCATCGCCATAGTGCGTGAAATGGAGGTTAGCCTCTTGATCATCAACTCTGCGCTTCGGGTCTTGGTATGTTCTTGTTATTTTTAAGAGATTAGCTTCACAACATAATCAACGACCTTCAGTTGCACAAGGTCATTCCACGTTGCGAGGAACATAATACCAAGTAAAAAGACTAAGCCAACCCTTAAAGCGTATTCCTGCACCTGCGTGCTCAAGGGTTTACCGCGCAGCTTTTCCATAGCATACATCGCGAGGTGCCCGCCATCGAGCAGAGGAATCGGCAGCAGGTTAATAAGGCCGAGGTTGATTGACAGCAAAGCCGCGAAGGTGATGAAAGCGATAATGCCCTGCGACGCGAAATCGCCGGCATATGCGCCAATACGCAAGACGCCGCCCAGTTCATCGGTGCTGCGCGTGCCGATAATCATCTGGCCAAGGCCCTTAAGGGTCATTGTGGTAATGCGCCAGGTTTCACCCAGCGACGCCCAGATGGCGGAGAAGAAACCGTGCTTCTGCATTTCAAACGCAGACTCGGGGCTGACGATCCCCATCAGGCCGACATCATGGCGGAAACCGAAACGGTCTTCCTTCACAACCTTGCGGGGCGTGATGCTGAGGGTGACGGGCTTTTCCGTATCCCAGGCCGCTTTTTTGACACCGGTGCCGTCATCGACCATGCCGAGATAGTGGACGACCACAACATCCATCGGCTTGCCGATGTTCATGTCCGTGATCGGGCGGAGATCCTGAAAGCGGTCAATTGCCTGACCGTTCACGCTGAGAATTTTGTCGTCGGGCTTTACGCCAGCGTCAAAGGCCGCTGACGGTTCGACAATTTTCGCTGCCACAGGCGGCATATACGGCTGCCCCTGAAACATGAACAAGGTCGACAGCACAAAAATGGCGAAGATGTAGTTAATAGCGGGGCCGGCAAACACGATGGCCGCACGCTTGTAGAGAGGCTGCGTGAAAAACGCGACCTTCTTTTCTTCTTCGGTGTAAGCACGAACCTGATCACCCTCGGCAACGCCTTCGGCGGGTGCCGCGCTGGAGGGATCGCTGTCGCCGAACATCTGGACATAGCCGCCGAGCGGCACAGCGCAAATTTTCCAGCGGGTGCCATGCTTGTCGTTGCGGCCCCAGATTTCCGGACCGAAGCCGATCGAGAATTTCTCGATTTTCACGCCGCAGAGACGCGCGATAATATAATGACCCCATTCGTGGATGAACACGAGGATAGCCAGCACCAGAATAAACGGCCCGCCATAATCCCGAACGAACTCGAACGGAGTCGTCAGTAGCTTATTCAACATTTCCATGGATATCCCCCATCTGCCGCGGCCGGTTCGGCCTTTTCTTTCTATTTTAACGCCTGAATGGCGGTTGCCGCAATAGTACGCGCTTCGGCATCCAGGGAAAAGATGTCACCAAGGCTTGATATGGCCTTGATTTTTATGGTTTGCAAGGCCTGCTCGGAAACTTTCTCGATATGGCCGAACTTCAGCTTGCCCGCTAAAAACGCCTCAACGGCCACCTCGTTGGCGGCATTCAGCACCGTCGGATACCCCAAGCCTGATTTAAGCGCGTGACGCGCCAGTTTTAACGCATAAAATCTATCTATATCAATAGGTTCAAAGTTAAAACTTATGTTTTTAGTGAGGTCAAGTTTTTCGCCTGTCGTGTCAACCCGTTCCGGCCATGCCAAAGTGTGGGCAATCGGTGTCCGCATGTCGGGCGCACCCATTTGAGACAAGATACTTCCGTCGATATATTCAACCATTGAATGAACAAGGGACTGGGGGTGGACCAGAACGTCGATTTGTTCGGAAGGCAGGTTAAATAAATAAGCCGCCTCTATGACTTCCAACGATTTATTCATCATCGTCGCGCTGTCGACCGAGATTTTCGCGCCCATCGCCCAGTTCGGGTGGCGAATTGCTTCGGCGGGTGTCACGGTTTCGAGACTTTCGCGGCTGCGGCGCAGGAACGGGCCACCAGATGCGGTCAGGATAATGCGGCGGATGCCTTCGCGCTGCTTATGATCGAATACCTGAAAGACCGCATTATGCTCGCTGTCGACGGGCAGCAGCGTTGCGCCCGATTTGGCAACCGCTTCCATCATGAAAGGTCCGGCACAGACCAACGATTCCTTGTTCGCAAGGGCGACGGTTTTACCCTGCCGGATAGCGCGCAAGGTCGCCTCTACTCCGGCAGCCCCGACGATTGCGGCCATGATCCAGTCGCTGGGAAGCTCGGCAGCCTCCAGAACGGCGGCAGAACCCGCGGCGGCGCGGATCCCTGTTCCGGAAAGTGCGGCCTTCAAATCGCTATACAGGCTTTCGTCGGCGACGACCGCCAGTTCGGCATTCAACGCGCGCGCCTGCTGCGCCAGCAATGCCACGTTTTTATTCGCGGTCAGGGCGCGGACATGGAATTTGCCGCGATGCCCCTGCAACAGGTCAACGGTGCTTTTGCCGATCGATCCGGTGGAACCGAGGATGGTGACGCTGCGCGGTTGCGCCTGCGTGCGGATGTCTGCCGCCTGCGCCATGTGCGGTTACCCCCCGACGACGCCGGTCAGGACCCCGAACAGCAGGGCGACCAGCAGCAAGGCATCGATGCGGTCAAGGATGCCGCCATGACCGGGGATGAGCGTGCCGGTATCCTTGACGCCGAACTTGCGCTTGAAGATCGAGATGAAAAGATCTCCCGCCTGCCCGAACATCGCAAGGACAAAACCAAGCACGAAATAGCCGAGCCAGCCCCAGTTACCGATCGTATGGATAGAAAATTTATCCAAAATCGCAGGGCAAGCCAGCAGCGCCGCAACGATACCCGCGCCAACGCTGGAGCCGAGGAAGCCCGACCATGTTTTCTTGGGGCTGATTTTGGGTGCCAGTTTCGGCCCACCGAAGGTGCGGCCGGTGAAGTAAGCGCAAGAGTCGCTCGCCCAGACGATAAACAGCAACGTGATCATGTGGAACAGACCCTGCATATCGCCATGCGCGTTACGCAGCCAGATCATCATGATCATCGAAAAACCGACATAGACGAGGCCGAACATCAACAAACCAAACTTGGGGCCCTTTTTCGAAAAGTTATAGCAGAACACAAGAAAACACAGCGCCAGCAGGAAGCAGAAGGACGGCAGCGGGCTGTCGACCATGCCGGCGGTTGCCGTGGCAACGCCTGTCGCGACCGCCGCGGCATGCGCCAGATGGCGGGGCGGGTGCGCGTTATGCGTTACCATGCGCGACCATTCCCATGCGCCGATGCCGGCGCCGATTGCCATCATGACGGTAAAGGCAGGGCCGCCCGCGTAAATGACGATGAGGACGATCGGCGCGAAGATCGCAGCCGAACGCACACGGGTCTTGAAGGAGCTGTCGACTTTGGGCGCCGTCATGTTCATTCCCCTGCTTTGCGCGACAAGCCGCCATAGCGGCGGTCGCGACCGTTAAAGAACGCCACCGCCTCCTCCATATCCTTGCGGCCGAAATCGGGCCAGAGGGTATTGGTGAAGAACAGTTCTGCATAGGCCAGTTGCCACATCAGGAAGTTGCTGATGCGCGATTCACCGCTGGTGCGGATCATCAAGTCGGGATCAGGGATGCCGCGCGTCATCAGGTAGCGCGAGAAAATATCCTCGTCGATTTTTTCGATATCCACCTCGTTCGCCTTGGCAAGGCGCGCCAGTTCGCGCGCGGCGAAAACGATGTCCTGACGTCCGCCATAGGACAGCGCGATCACAACGGTAATGCGGCGATTATCCTTGGTTTCGTCCTCGACCTTCAGGATGATATTCACGATATCCTGCGGCAGTTTCGTGCGGTCGCCGATCACCAGCAGACGCGCGCCGTTTTTCTTCATCTCGGCCATTTCGCGGGTGAGGTAATAGCGTAGCAAATTCATCAAATCGTCGATTTCCGCGGGCGGACGGTTCCAGTTTTCGGAAGAAAAGCTGAACAGCGTGATATAGGGGATGCCAAGATCGCGCGCTCCCTCGACAACGCGTTGCGCGGCTTCAGCGCCCTTCTTGTGGCCTTCGGTGCGGCTTAATCCCCGCGCGGTCGCCCATCTGCCGTTGCCGTCCATGATAATGGCGACATGTTGCGGTAATACAGCGAGCTGGGGGATAGGCTGGGTCATGACAAGGGTCAGACCTGCTTGATTTCGGTTTCCTTGGTCGCAAGGCTGTCGTCGATTTTCTTGATCCAGGTATCGGTCATCTTCTGGATCTTCTCCTCGCTCGTCTTGAGAGCGTCTTCGGACAGCTTGCCTTCGGTCTTCAGCTTTTTCGCCATATCCATGCCTTCGCGGCGGATATTGCGGACAGCCACGCGGGCGCCTTCGGCATATTTCGCGGCAACCTTCGCCAGTTCAGCGCGGCGCTCTTCGGTCAGGCCCGGCAGCGGCACGCGGATGAGCGAGCCCGACGGCTGGGGGTTGAGACCCAATCCTGCGGAAGCAATCGCTTTTTCAACTGACTTGGTGTTGTTCGCATCCCAGACCTGCACGTTCAGCAGGCGGGCTTCGGCGACGGAAACAGATGCAACCTGGTTCAGCGGCATTTTTGCGCCGTAGACTTCGACCTGAACGGTATCCAGCAGGCTTGCCGATGCGCGACCGGTGCGCAGGCCGCCCAATTCCTTGGAGTAGCTTTCATGGGACGCGCCCATGCGGCGCTCGAGGTCATTCAGATTGATGTCAGCCATTGACGACTTCCTTCTCGGTTACGATGGTACATGCGCCCCTGCCCTGCATAAGTTCGGCGAAGGCACCGGGGCTCTTGATGGAAAAAACGATGACGGGAATTTTGCTTTCGCGCGCAAGCGAAATCGCGGAGGCGTCCATGACGCCGAGGTCGCGTGCCAGAACGTCAAGATAGGTGAGCGTATCGAATTTCGTCGCGTTGGGGTTTTTCGCAGGGTCGGCTGTGTAAACGCCGTCCACCTTCGTGCCCTTCAGCAGCGCATCGCAGCCCATTTCGGAGGCGCGCAGCGCGGCGGCGGTGTCGGTCGTGAAGAACGGGTTGCCGGTGCCGGCGCCGAAAATAACGACGCGGCCTTTTTCAATATGGCGGATCGCGCGGCGGCGGATGTAAGGCTCGCAGACGGTCTCCATCGGAATGGCAGATTGAACGCGCGTATCGACGCCGATTTTTTCGAGCGCGTTTTGCATGGCGAGGGAGTTGATGACGGTCGCAAGCATGCCCATGTAATCGGCAGAAGCGCGGTCCATGCCGACAGCGGCGCCGGAAACGCCGCGGAAGATATTGCCGCCGCCGATGACGAGGCAGACCTGTACGCCGAGCTTGATGGCATCTTTCACGTCCTGCGCGACGCGGTTGACGGTTTCGGTATCAATGCCGTATTCGCCGCCGCCCATCAGGGCTTCGCCCGAAATCTTGAGAAGCACACGCTTGAACCGCGTCTTCGACATTATATATCCCCCGAAACTTTGTCTGGTATCTGCAGCAGTATCGGCCCCTTCCCGTCCCCGCCCCTGGGGAGAGGGGCCGGGAAGGAAGCCAATTTATCTGGTTAGCCGGCCGCCATTTTGGCGACTTCTTCAGCGAAATCGTCGACTTTTTTCTCGACGCCTTCACCCAGTTCAAAGCGCACATAGCCGGCGAGCTTCACGGGTGCGCCAGCATCTTTTTCCGCGTTCTGAAGAACAGCGGAGATTTTGGTCGCGCCGTCGATGATGAAGGTTTGCTCCATCAGGATGACTTGTTCGTAGTATTTGCGCATGGAACCATCGACCATTTTCTCGATGATGTCAGCAGGCTTGCCGCTCTTGGAAGCTTTGTCGGCGTGGATGGCGCGTTCGCGTGCGACCATGTCCTTGTCGAGTGCTTCGGTGGTCAGCGCTTCGGGGCGGGATGCCGCGATGTGCATCGCCAGCTGGCGGCCGAGGGCTGCCAGTTTCTCCGCGTTGCCGGTCGATTCAAGCGCGACGAGAACGCCGATCTTGCCGCGGCCGGGGATGACCTGGTTGTGCACATAGCTTGCGACGACGCCCGAGTTAACGGACAGCGCCTGCATGCGGCGCAGGTTCATGTTTTCGCCGATGCTGGCAACGAGTTCGGTGACGGTCAGCTCAACCGTCTTGTCGCCGAGCTTCGCCGATTTCAGCGCATCGAGGCTTTGGATCTTGTTCTTCACCGCGAGATCGGTCACGTCGTTGAGCAGTTTCTGGAACTGGTCGTTACGCGCGACGAAGTCGGTTTCCGCGTTGAGCTCGATCGCAACGGCGAAGGTGCCGGCGGTCGCAACGGAAACGAGGCCTTCGGATGCCGCGCGGCCGGATTTCTTGGCGGCGGAAGCGAGGCCTTTTTTGCGCAGGAAGTCCATGGCGGCTTCGACGTCGCCCTTGGTTTCAACAAGCGCCTTTTTGCAGTCCATCATGCCGGCGCCGCTTTTTTCGCGGAGTTCCTGCACGAGCTTTGCTGTGATTTCGGTCATTCAAATTCCCCTTAACGGATTTTGGTAGCGGAGGTTTTATTCTTTAGAGGTTTCTTCCCGCCCTTCCCCGCAAGGCCTAGCCTGCGGGGAAGGAGGAAGAAATCATCATTAGCCGGCTGCGGCTGCTTTCACTTCGGACACGTCGTTCGAGCCGAGGTCTTCCTGCAGCGGGTTTGCGGAAGCGCCGGTATCGACGCCCGACGCGGTCACTTCTGCCTGCAGACCGTCAAGGACGGCTTCGGCGAAGAGGTCGCAATACAGGTTGATGGCGCGGGTTGCGTCATCGTTGCCGGGGATCAGGAAATCCACGTTGTCGGGATCGCAGTTGGTGTCGACCACGCCGAACACGGGAATGCCGAGGCGTTTTGCTTCGGTGATCGCGTTGGCTTCTTTCATGACGTCGATGACAATCATCGCGTCGGGCAGGCCGCCCATGTCTTTAATGCCGCCCAGTGCCTTTTCCAGCTTCTCTTTCTCGCGCGAGAGATTGAGCTGCTCTTTCTTGGTCATGCCGTGCTTCACTTCCGGGTTTTCCAGCATCTCGGTGACCGTGCGCAGGCGCTTGATCGAGCCGGAGATGGTGTTCCAGTTGGTGAGCATGCCGCCGAGCCAGCGGTAGTTCACGTAGTACTGGCCGCAACGTTTTGCGGTGTCAGCGATTTTGTCAGCTGCCTGACGCTTCGTGCCGACGAACAGGACGCGGCCGCGGTTCGCAACGATGTCGCGCACGCTTTTCAGGGCGGTGTGCAGCATGGGGACGGTCAGTTCGAGGTTGATGATGTGAACCTTGTTACGATCGCCGTAAATGTACGGCTTCATCTTGGGGTTCCAGCGGCGGGTGTTGTGGCCAAAGTGAACGCCTGCTTCGAGGAGCTGGCGCATAGTGAAAGTGGGCATCGTCATTGGGTTTTATCCTTTCCCGGTTATGCCTCTGCGGATGCAAGTCCCTGTTGGGGACACCGAAGCGGTTGCACTAGGCAACCTCAAAGATCCGCATGTGATTTTTAGCTAAATGCCAGGACCATCCCGGCATCTTCTCAAGTAGTCGCGTTTTTACAGGCATTTCAATGCTATTGCAAGCAAAACGTGGATGATTTCAGGGGCTTTTACCAGCCCCTTTACATACCTCGTCATGGTGTTGAAAATGCGCCATATCCAGATAGGTCTAAAGACACGCATTTTCAATATGTTAAAAGAATAAAGGCGTTTTTCTGAAAAAGCTGGAATTTAGCTTTAAAATCAAAAAATCAGGCGCGAAGCCGGAAGTCAGGCTAGAATACGGTCAGGAGAACCGGATGTTCATACAGGCGATCAAAGACAAATACGCCAAGATGAAGGATACCAGCGGCCTCACCGATGCCCAGCTGGATAACCGCGTCAAATGGGCAAAACGTGGTGCTTTGGTGGCTGCCGCCTTCTGCGTCGGCGCGATTGGCGTCGCTGTGACGGGTGGTGCAGTAGGTATACTGGCGGCAGGTGCCACGGCCAAGCTGGGCCTTTCGGCATCCTTTATGGCCGCCTCCTCCGCCGTGAAATCATTCATCAGCAACCGCATCTGCAATGGCTTGCAAAAACACTACCGGAAAGAACAGATCAAGCGCGGCGACCGCCCCTTGAACGCGACATCTGCGGAAAAGGCAAAGCCCGCGATATTCGGGAAGCGCGGCGTTCTTGGCAATGCATTCAGTAACGGATTAAAATCGGCGAAAAACGCCCTGCGCCCGACACCGCCGGTATCAGGATTTTCTGCTCCAAAGGCTTGATGTTGACATGGCTGTTTTTTTCGCCGTGCGCTGAAGTCTGTCGAGTAACTCGGGAAATTTCTCTTTCTCTGTATCCAGCCCCTTCATCAAATGAACGGCTTCCCCTTCGGTGAGGGAGTAAACGCTGTTGCCATGCAGCCGCAGCGCGTCATCAAACTGCTGCAGCGCGTCCTGTGGAGATATCACTTTTCTCTCGCGTCTTGCAGAGCGCGAAAAGGCTATCGCCAGTTCGGATAACCTGCCTGTGTTGCGCGTGACATCGTTGAATTCGGGGCTGAGTGCCGCGTTGGCGTTGTCATTCGCGCTAATACGTTTTTGCACGATGTCGATGTGGCGGTCGCCCTGCGCCATCAGCACGTCGCCGCCGTTATGGTGGATGTAACTCATCATGTTGATGATCGTCGTGCCCTGCTCGATCGTATTATCGACGATGACGAAAAATTCACGTCCGCGGTCTTTATCCGCGAAATAAAACGGGTCTTTTTGCCCCTTCAGGAAAATATCGAATTCCTGTTTGCAGGTAAGCGAATAAAAGCTGCTCTGGTTTTCCGAACGCCCGAGACGGATACGCTCGACCAAGGCCTCCGCCACGACCCAATCGATATGGGGCGCGACTTTGCGCATACGGTCTTTGAATGCATATGCGCGTATCTCTGCACGATTTTCATGGCCGGGGTACAGGCCGGGATGCTTGTGCGGATAGGCAATGTTGATGCGCGTCGTTTCCCCGATCGTTGTGCCGCGCTTTTCCAGCTCGCGCGTAATCACCTGCAACGCTTCATCGGCGCTGTAAGGCGATATGGCTTGCGGGAAACCGGTGGGTATTTCCATGCGCGTATCAGGATTAGTGTGCCCACCTGCCACATGCGGCGGGTATTGCAGTTTCGCGAAAACCTGCTGCAGCGCGTGTATTTTCTTGATATGGCGGCTCATGGTGTTACCGCCTGCAAGGCTGGCTTGGGCGTACTTTTCTTCTCGACGCCTGCCACTTCATCGAGCGAGCGCAAAACCTGCAGGAAGGGTACGGATTTTTCATCGCTGCCCTTGACCGTCTGGATCATGCGTGACGCTTCGCCATCCGTCATGGCGAATACGCTGTTGCCGACCTTGTTGAGTTTTTCCTCGAACATGTCGATCGCCTGTTGCGGGCTGATATCCTTGCCGTCGCGCAAAGCAGAGGCGGAAAAGGCGAGCGCCATTTCGGCAACGCGGCCTGTGTTGCGCGCAACATCATTGAATTCAGCGCGCAATCCTGCGCGTTCCGCATTATTGTCGAAAATCGATGTATTCTTTTGCTGCAACGTGTTGGATTTCTGGTCGGATACCGCCGCGCCCAGAACCGCGCCACCATTCGCCTCGATAAAGTTCAGGAGGTTCGCCATAGTCGTGCCCTGTTCGAAACCTGAATCGATCATGATGAAAAATTCTTTTTTGTCGTTGCCCGGCTGGCCGAAACGGAACGACGCGCCCTGTTGGGTTGCATTGTCGTAAACGACGTATTCCTGCTTCGCCGTCAGCGCATGGACGCTGGTCTGGTTGCCGGTACGACCGAGTTTGTGCAGCTCGTTCAGCGCATTCGCAAAGACCCATTCAACCTCGGGCTTGGCGCGTTGCAACATGTGCCAGACTTTCATCGCCTCGAATTCGGCAGTGTTGTCATGACCGGGGAATTTCAGCGGATGCTTACGGGGATAAACGATATTGATGCGCCCCGCTTCCGATAGCGTGGTGCCGTGCTTGTCACCCAATTCCTTTTCGATCATTTGCAGCAAAGTGAATTGGTTATCGGTGTCGATCACGGGCGGAAACAATGCGGGGATTTCGACGCGGGTGGCAGGATTGGTCAGGCTTGCCGACGTCACGCGCAATGCGTCATCCGTCGGCACTGGCTTCTCGTCCGGAGCAATTGCGTTGATAACGCCATTCAATATGCGTGAAAAAAACATCTAAAACTTCACTTCCCCAACCGAGTTCAATTCTACTCTTAAATTATGGAAAGTCAAGGCAATAAATGACAATTAACTATATGAAATAACTCATCAATTAGGCGTTAGAGTTCACGAACATCTGAAACGCCATTAATCGTGCGCAATTGGCGGGGGACTTCATCGCGGATATTCCAGCCACCCGGTACTTCCAAAGTCGCCTCGCGGCCCTGCCCCGCATCCATGATCAGATGGACTTTCACTTTGCCCTGCCCCGCCTGAGACAGCACACCCTTGATAGCAGCAAGGGCGGCGGGCTTGTCGACCTGAATGTGAACTTGCGAGGTCACGTTCTGCACGGCGGTCGTCAGCGGTTCGATCGTCTGGGCAAGGTAACGCAACTCGTCTGAATCTGGTTTTTTATCGACATCGACGGATAGCAGGATCGGCGTGCCTGCCTCCAGCAATTCGCGGCTGGCGTTCAGCGTGTCGGAAAACACCATCATCTCGAACACGCCATAAGGGTCGGATACCGACACGAAGGCGAAGCGGTTCCCCTTTTGCGAGGTGCGTTCCTGCTTGCGCACGACGATGCCCGCCATGCGCAGCCGGTTGCTGGGGCTTTTGTTGAGTTCTTCCTGTACGCGCACGGTCGGCACGACGCGCAGCCGTTCCAGCTGCGTCGTCATGTTGTCGAGCGGATGAGCGGAGAGGTAGAAACCGACCGCATCGAATTCATGACGCAGTTTTTCCAGCGGCTCCCACTTGTCGGCCTTCGCCAGCGGCGGTTCGGGCAATTCGTTGCCCGCGCCACCGAATAGGCTCACCTGACCGCTGGCCTTTTCCTCGACATGCGCTTGTGCGTAACGCAGCAGTGTTTCACAAGATCCGAGCATTTCAGCGCGGTTTTCATGCAGCGTTTCGAACGCGCCGGAAGCAGCCAAGGATTCCATCTGGCGCTTGTTAATAACTTTGGCATCAAGGCGGCGGGCGAAATCATAGACGTTTTTGAATTCGCCGTTCTGTTCGCGCTCGGCCACCACACGCTTCATCGCCTCCTCGCCCACGCCTTTCAGCGCGGCAAGTGCGTAGCGGATGGCTTTCTTGCCATTCGGCAGCAGTTCCACCGCGAAGCGCGGCAGCGATTTGTTCACGTCGGGCGGCAGCAGGGTGATCTTCATCCGGTTGAGTTCCTGCCGCGTCACTGCAAGTTTATCAGTCACGCTCATATCCTGCGTCATGGTGGCCGCCATGAATTCGACGGGGTAATGCGCCTTTAGATAGGCGGTCTGGAACGCAATATGGGCGTAGACGGCTGAGTGCGCCTTGTTAAATCCGTAATCCGCGAATTTGGCGATCTGGTCGAAAATGCTGCTCGCCATTTCATGCGGGATTTTATTGTGCTTCTCGCAGCCCTCGACGAAGATCGCGCGCTGCGCGTCCATCTCCGCCTTGATCTTTTTACCCATCGCGCGGCGCAGCAAATCGGCGCCGCCCAGCGAATAGCCCGCCAGTACCTGACCCGCCGCCATGACCTGTTCCTGATAGATCATGACGCCGTAGGTATCTTTCAGCACCGGCTCCAGCAGCGGGTGCATATACTCGATTTCTTCCTTGCCCGACAGGTTGGCGATGTATTTCGGGATGTTCTCCATCGGGCCTGGGCGGAACAGCGCCACGATAGCGATGATTTCGTCAAAGTTTTTGACGTTCATCTGCTTGCAAAGGTCGCGCATACCCGCGCTCTCGAGCTGGAACACGGCGGAACAGTCGCCCTTGGCCAGAATTTTGTATGTGTCCTTGTCGTCCAGCGGGAATTTCAGCGGGTCGAGTTCCACATTGCTGGTTTCACGGATCAGACGGATTGCATCCTTGATGACAGTAAGCGTTTTCAGGCCGAGGAAGTCGAACTTGACCAAGCCCGCTTTTTCCACGTCCTTCATGTTGAACTGTGTCGCCGCGATATCCGCCCCGGGATCGCGGTACAGCGGCACGATTTCGTCGAGGCGTTTGTCCCCGATCACAACACCCGCCGCGTGGGTCGAGGCATGGCGGTACAACCCCTCCAGCTTCAGCGCGACGTCAATCAGTTTGCGCACCTGATCGTCCGTATCGCGCGCTTCGCGCAGCAGCGGTTCGGATTCAAGGGCTTCTTCGAGGCTAATCGGATTGGCAGGGTTTTGCGGCACAAGTTTCGCGATTTTATCGACCTGACCATAGGTCATTTGCAATACGCGGCCCACATCGCGCACAACCGCGCGCGCCTGCAGCTTACCGAATGTAATGATCTGCGCCACGCAGTCGCGGCCATATTTGTCGCGCACATAGTTGATGACTTCGTCGCGGCGTTCCTGACAAAAATCGACGTCGAAGTCGGGCATTGATACGCGTTCGGGGTTCAGGAAACGCTCGAACAGCAGGTTCATCTCGATGGGATCCAAGTCGGTGATCTTGGTCGCCCAGGCGACGACCGAACCCGCACCCGATCCGCGCCCCGGTCCCACCGGAATGTCGTTATTTTTTGCCCAGATAATGAAGTCGGAGACGATCAGAAAGTAACCCGCAAAGCCCATTTTAATCAGGACGTCGAGTTCGTAGTTCATGCGCTCGATATACTGCTTGCGCACTTCTTCGCGCTTCGCATCGTCCCAGCCTTCGCGGAACACGTAATTGTTCAAACGCCAGTTTAGTCCGTCAGCCGTCAGTTCGCGCAGTTCCTGTTCTTCCGTCCTGCCGCCGGATGTTGCGAAACGCGGCAGCATCGGTTTCACTTCCTTCAGCATGAAGGCGCAGCGTTTGGCGATGGCTACCGTATTCTCCACCGCCTCGGGGATATCCTTGAACAGTTCCACCATCTGGTCGGCGGATTTGTAGTAATGCTCCGGCGTGACCTTGCGGCGGTTCACGTCCTGCACATAGGCGCTTTCGGCGATGCACATCAGCGCGTCATGCGCCTCGTACATATCGGGGTCGCTGAAGAAGCAGTTGTTTGTCGCCACGAACGGGATGTTATGCTTGTACGCGAAATCAAGCAGCGCATCCTCGATCCCCACTTCATCGACCGTGCCGTGGCGCTCCAGCTCGATGTAAAGGCGGTCGCCGAATGTCGCATTCAGGCGCAGCAGGATTTTCTCGGCTTCACCCGCGCGGCTCTCCAGCAGCATGCGGCCGATGCAGCCCTTGACGCCACCCGTGAGGCAGATGATACCCTCGGCGTGGCTTTCCAGATCTTCCCAGGTGATCGCGGGTTTTTCGGTATGGGCGAGCGGGATAAGGAAGCTGTTACTGGTCAGCTTCATCAGGTTCATGTAGCCCGTTTCGTTCATCGCCAGCAAAACCAGCTGGTCGGGCATTTCGGATTTCTTGTTTTTCTGGTCTGTCTGGTCGGGGCGTTCCACCCACATCTGGATGCCGACGATGGGCTGGATGCCCTCTTTCGCCGCCGCGACCGAGAATTCGAGTGCGCCGAACAGGTTGCCGGTATCCGTCACGGCAACGGCAGGCATCCCCAGCCGCTTGGTCAGCGGCACGAGGTCCTTGAGCTTGATCGCGCCTTCGGCCAGCGAATAGGCCGAATGCACCCGCAGGTGGATGAACTGGGCTTTGTTTTCGGTCATTTTCTGTACTTCTAGCCCCTAGATTTGCACCGAAAACCGTTGAATTTCAATCATATTTTCGGGAAATTCCTTTACTTGACATAACACGAGATTCTATCCTACACTCAGCCCAATTCACCAAGATAGATCCTTCGAGCAAAATCATAAGGTTGGGCGACATGGCAGACGACGGAATCACAAACGAAGCTCCCGCAACGGACGACACAGTGCTGAAAGACAGCACGACCGCCAGCCTGTCCCGCACCTTCCGGGCGCTCTCCGCAGATGCCCGCACGGGCCTTGCGGCGTTCCGCCCGACACTCGCGAAGCTCAACGAATTCGTCTCGAAATTCCAGTCGGTCGGCATGGATCAGGTCGGCATTGAACTCGCCAGCTTTGATACGCTGCGCGACTATAAACTGATGAACCGCCCAGGTTCCGACAACCATTCGCTCTATGCTGTCCTCAGCATCTATGACGCACGCTTCCTTGTCTGGGTGCAGGAAGACAACAAGATCATGACCTATACCGAAAACCTGAACAAGCCGCAGGCGAACATCCAGTTCCTCGATAGCGACGAATTTTGGTACAAGACCGAACGCTCCAGCGGCGGAACGCTGAAGATCAACCGCGAAGAACCCAAATTCAACCAGTACGACCTGTCGGTAGAAGAAGACGCCGTAAAATTCATGTCGGCCATCGCGGAAACGACGGCGGCACTGGCAGCGAATGACAGCTTGCGCGAATTCGACGTTCCGCAGGCGGGCACGAACAACCGCTCGATCCTGAAAATCGCCTCGCCCCTCAAACCGAAATAATCCCCGTGGCGGACCAAACACCGCTCACGCGCGACGAGTTGCGAGCCGCTTTCGAAGAGGGCAAGGCCGCCAAGCGCCAATTAAACGAAGAAAAAGGCACATCAGGCATTCTGCAACATTTGAGCGACACCGTCCGCCTGTTGCAGGAAACCGGCATCGATATCACTGTAAAAGTAATGCCCGAGGGCCATTCGAACGCTTACGACATGATGTATGTCACCAGCAAGCCCAAGAGCAATTCGGGCAACATACAGGCCTATGGCTATATCAATATCGGTTCGGCACAGCGCCTGTTCGCTATTGCCGATGATATCGGCGGCGAAAAGATCAGCCGTTTATACCTTTCCAAGTTCAATGTTACGGTTGAAGGCGGGCGCAGCAGTACCGATAACGGCGGTAGCAAGACGACAACTGCAATCCCGGGCGAAGCGTTTGATTTCGATAAGGACCCCGAAGCCTTGAAAAAACTCCAGACCAAACTTTTGAATATTGCCGCTGAATACACCGCGGTAATGGAGCAGGACAAGGCAGGCGTATTCAATGCGCCGTCCGCCGCCTATACAAAGCCCGCAGCACGATTAAAACTTTAGACTTTTCCGTCTTTCAGTTCCAATACGCGGTGCATGCGGCTGGCCAGTTCGTGGTTGTGGGTCACGATCATCGCGCCGATCCGCAAATCCTCGATCGTCTGCATCATCATCTGGAATACACCTTCGGCCGTTTTGGGGTCGAGGTTGCCGGTCGGTTCATCCGCCAGCAGCAGGGCGGGTTTGTTCACAAGACCGCGCGCAATCGCCACGCGCTGTTGTTCACCGCCGGACAGTTGAGACGGGAAATGGTCGGCGCGTTTTTCCAAGCCGACTTTTTGGAGTAAATCCATCGCGCGGTCTTTTGCTTCTTTCGGATCTTTTTCGGCGATGTATTGCGGCAGCAGCAGGTTTTCAAGCGCCGTAAAATCGGACAGCAAATGGTGCGACTGGTATACGAAACCGATCTGCGTGCGGCGCAGGCCCGTGCGGTATACATCCGCCGTGCTTTCGACCTTGATGCCGTTGATGATCACATCGCCGCTGGTCGGGCTTTCGAGCAGACCCGCGATCTGCAGCAAGGTCGTTTTGCCAGAACCGCTGGGACCCAGCAATGCGACAACTTCGCCGCGCGAGATGCTCAGGTCAACGCCGTTCAGGATATGCAGGTGATGCCCGCCCTGTTCAAAACTACGGCGTACATTTTTGATTTCTAAAACCTTATTCACGGCGCAACGCCTCCACCGGATCGAGCTTGGCCGCTTTCCACGCCGGATAAATTGTGGCGGCAAAGGAAATCAGCAACGCCATGCCCACAACAACCCCGACCTCCTGCCCGTCCATTTTGGCGGGCAGTTTGGACAGGAAATAGACTTCACCCGGGAACAGCTTGGTGCCCAGCATCTTTTCAATCGCGTGGCGTATCGCCTCGATATTCGCGCAGAACACCGTGCCCAGCAACGCGCCCGCAAGCGTGCCCGTGACGCCGATTAACGAACCCGTATAAAGGAATATCCGCACAACCATACCGCGCGTTGCGCCCATTGTACGCAGGATCGCGATATCCCGGCCTTTGTCCTTCACCAACATAATCAGGCTGGAAATGATATTAAACGCGGCGACAATGATAATCAGGGTCAGGATCAGGAACATGACATTACGTTCCACATCAAGCGCGCTGGCAAGACTGGCGTTATTCGCCTGCCAGTTGGAAATACCGTAGCTTCCCTGTAATTCTTTTTCGATTTTCTCCTGCACGGCATCAATCTCGCGCGTATCTGCGGTCATGACCTCGATGCTGCTCACCCCCTCGCCCATCTCGAAGAACGCCTGTGCATAGGGCATGGGCAGGAAGACGAAGCTGTTATTGTATTCAAACATGCCAACGTCAAAGATTGAGCCGACGGTGAATGTGCGCGTACGCGGCATGCAGCCAAAGGGGGTAGATTTGCAGGTCGGCGCGATCAGCGAAAACTTGCTGCCGATGTCAAGGCCGAGGCGCGTTGCCATGCTGATGCCGATGGAGGCATTTTCATCACCGAAATAACCGGTAGCAGAGGCTTGCTGGATGATGCCTTTTGCGTCGCCTTTGCCGTTCTTGTCGGTTTTTTCGGAAAAAATCGGTTTGTTGTAGAAATCATCAGGACGCAAACCGCGCACGACGACACCCGAAGCGCCGCCGCTGGTTTTCATCAGCGCCTGACCTTCAACTGTCGGCGTCGCGCTCACGACACCCGGCACGGCCTTCAACTGCCCGACCAGTTCTTCATACGGATACATTGCGCCGTTGTAGCCATAGACGTTGATATGACCGTTCAGGCCGAGGATCTTGCCGATCAATTCGTCGCGAAATCCGTTCATGACGGACATCACGATAATCAGCGTCGCCACACCCAGCATAATGCCGAGGAACGAGAAAGCGGCGATGACGGAAATAAATCCTTCTTTCCGCCGCGAGCGCAGATACCGTCCCGCCACCATTCTTTCGAAGGAAAAGGACATCAATACGCCTTCGACACGATGACCTTTTTGCCATCATCGGCAAAAGGCAGGCAGCGCGTCGTGACGGCGAATTCGCCCTTGATCGCGGCGAATTCCGCCGAATTCTGGATCAGGCTGTAATCGAGCCTCAACCCGCCCGTCTGTTCTGCCGCGAAGAAATCACGCACTTCTTTCAGGCTGTTCACATCTTTGACCATGCCGTTCATGCGCGTACGCGCCTTTTCCAGCATGTCTTTTTGCATAGCATCGAGTGCTTCGGTGATTTTCGCGGCGACTTCGTTCACGCCGATCTTCACCTTGCCGTCCTTGCCAAGATCACGACGGGTGAGCGTCAGCTGGCCTTCGGCGATTTCGCGCGCGCCAATTTCGAGACGCACAGGAACGCCGCGCTTGATCGCCGCCCACATTTTGTCGGAGCTGCGGGCTTCGGATTTATCAACCTGCACGGTGATGTCTTTCGCGCGCAGTTCTTTCTGCACCTTGTCGCAGAACTCCAGAATGCCCGCTTTATCGGCATCGTTGTTGATAAAGGGCAGGATGACGACCTGATGCGGCGCAACGCGCGGCGGCATGATCATGCCGTCGTCATCGCCATGCGTCATGATCAACCCGCCGATGGTACGCGTGGACATACCCCAAGACGTCGTCCAAGCCAGTTTCTGCGTACCGTCACGATCAAGGTATTTGATATCCGACGAACGCGCGAAGGTTTGGCCGAGGTTGTGCGACGTCGCGCTTTGCAGCGCCTTGCCGTCCTGCATGAAGGCTTCGACGGTATAGGTTTCAATCGCGCCCGGGAAACGCTCGTCCGGCGTCTTGCTGCCGGGGATGACGGGAACTGCCAGATAGTTTTCGATGAAGTCTTGATAAACGTCCAGCATGCGGCGCGCGTCCTGGTCGGCTTCTTCGGCAGTCGCGAAGGCGTTGTGGCCTTCCTGCCACAGGAATTCCGAGGTGCGCAGGAAGATGCGCGGGCGCATTTCCCAACGCATGACGTTGCACCACTGGTTCAGTTTCAGCGGCAGGTCGCGATACGACTGGACCCAGTTATGCATTGACTCGCCGATGATGGTTTCCGACGTCGGGCGAATAATCAGCGGCTCGGTCAGCACAGATGTCGGATCGGGGCCAAGTTCACCCTTGTCGTTTTTCGCAAGGCGGTGATGCGTGACGATCGCGCATTCCTTGGCGAAGCCGTCGATATGGTCGGCTTCCTTGGCGATATAGCTCATGGGGATCAGCAGCGGGAAGTAGGCGTTCTGCACCTCCTCCGCCTTGATCATCTTGTCGAAATGACGCTGGATGTTTTCCCAGACCGAAAAGCCATAAGGCTTGATGATCATGCAGCCGCGCACGGGCGCATTCTCGGCCATGTCGGCGGCCTTGATCACGTTCTGGTACCATTCGGGGAAATTTTCCTCGCGCGTCGGCGTGATCGCGGTCTTGGAATTTTTCAGGTTTTTTGCCGGCTCGGCCATGGGAAATCGCCTTTGTTTTGAAATGCGTGAACCAGCACAAAATTACCCAAGCAGGGGCAATTAATCAATGCTGATTATGTTTATTTTCGGCCGGCTTTTCTGCTGCTTTTGCAGGCTTTTCCGTTGCGCAGAGCTTGCGCAGGCTTTCCGCAGCCTTGCCGTCCAGCGGCTCGCCGTTATAGGTGAACGCGCCGTTTTCATACGTCAATTCGCCTAAAACCGCATAGGTTTCCTTGGCGGTCGAGCTTGGCAGGCCAAGATATTGTGCGAGGTCGATCGTGACCGGAATGCGCACGACATCGGGCATCTGCACGGGCGATTTGTTGAGGTCCGCCTCAACAACCGGCTTACCCGTCACATCAACGCCGGGCTCATAATCGACGCCAGCGGGTTTCTGGTATTCAACGGCGCGGCGGCAGAAACCGTCATCCAGCGTGCTGCGCAGTTTATGTTCCATGCAGACGGGCGTAAAGATGCTCGCAAGACCGGCAAGAACGATAAGGCTTTTCATTGTGGCGTCCCCCTGAACCACTCGCCCCAGCGAATGATATCCATTTCAACCAGAATATAAACAATCAGCATGATCACTGCCGACAAAACAGTATTGATCAATAGCTTTTTCTTGAGGTCAGGATTCACAGGCGCACCGGCATCGTGCCCCTTACCGTCATCCGTGTTGCGCTGCACGCCCAGCGGCAGCACGGTGAACAACATGATCCACCAGACCAGAAGATAGATGAAAACGACGGTGACCAGCGACATGCTACACCCGTATCAGGTGAACGCGCGTCTGCGGCTTGCGGTCGAAACGCTCGTTGAAGAAACGGCGCGCGGTGACACGGATCAGTTCCGTCACTTCGTCGTCGCTGCCGCGCAAACTCTTGGGCATGTTTTGCAGCGCTTTGGCAACTTCCGCCTCGGCGGCGGCAAGATGTGGAGTATCCTGATCGCTGGTTTCATCCAGCAACCCAAGCGCGGTAATGCGCGGATCGGCGACAAGGTTGCCGCGGCCGTCCATCACGACCGTGACAACCGCGCTGCCGTTAAACATCATGCGCTTGCGGGTCAGGATGGCTTCGTTATCGACTTGAACAATTCGGTTTCCTTCAATCGCAAGGATGCCGCTTTTGACTTCACCAACGGGACGCAAGCCTTCCCTGGTGATTTCGATTACGTCGCCGTTCACAGGAATGAAGGTTTCTGGCACGCCGCATTCACGCGCAAGGTCGGCGTGTTTTTCCTGCTGCATATGCTCGCCATGCACGGGGATAACGGATTTCGGCTTTACCCAGGCGTAGAGCTGTTTCAATTCGTCACGGTACGGATGGCCGGAAACGTGGATCGGCGCATCGCGATCGGAAATAACATTCACGCCGTTGATCAGGAAACGGTTCTTGATACGGTCAACCGCACGGTCGTTGCCCGGAATGGTACGGGAGGAGAAAATCATCACATCCCCCTCGCCCAGCCGCATGGCGGGATGGTCGTTATTGGAAACGCGCGCAAGCGCCGCACGCGGCTCGCCCTGCGATCCGGTGCAAATATAAACGACGTTTTCGCCGCCCGCGATGTTGGCGGCATCACCGTCAAGGAACGGCGGTACATCGCGCAGATATCCGCTGTTGCGCGCCGCTTCATCGACACTCCACAGCGAGCGCCCGACCAGCGATACCTTGCGGTTATTGGCTTTCGCGGCTTCGTAAATGCTCTTGATGCGGCCAACATTGGTGGCGAAACAGGTGACGGCGATTTGTGCATCAAACTCGCTGAACAGTTCGGTCAGGTTTTTCAGCACATCGCGCTCTGACCCCGAATGACCCGGCACCATGGCGTTTGTGGAATCGCCCACAACAGCCAATACGCCTTCTTCGCCGAGTTTCTTCAGCGCCTCCGCATCCGTCAGGTCGCCCAGCACGGGGTCGGGATCGATCTTCCAATCGCCGGTATGCAGAACAGTGCCGATGCCCTTGACCGAAATCGCGATCGAATTCGCCTCCGGTATCGAATGCGCCATGCGGATGAATTCCAGATGGAACGGGCCGATATCAAGTTTGCCCTGCTGCGGCACTTCATGCAACTTGACCTGATGGCCCCATGTCCATTCGCTCAAGGATTGGCGCAGGCGTTCCATGGTGAATTTCGTGGCATAGAGCGGCGTGTTCAGGCGCGGCCAGAGATGGTCGACAGCGCCAATATGATCTTCGTGCCCATGCGTGAAGAAAATACCGAGCAGCTTGTTGCCAAGCGTTGTCGCAAAAGCGGGATCGGGCAGGAGAATATCGACGCCCGGCATCGTTTCATCGGCGAAGCCCATGCCGCAATCAATCATGATCCATTGGTCTTTGTGGCCGTACAGCGTCATGTTTGCGCCGAAAACGCCGCAGCCGCCGAGTGGCACGCAGTAGATGGCGTCTGAATCCATGTTAAAACCGAGTGATGACATCAGCCTGCAAAAACCTCTCCGGAACAGACGGCACGTTTCGCGCCATCCGGTGTTTCAATTTCGAGCGCGCCGACATCGTCGATGCCGAGAAACTTGCCCGAGAAAGTCTCGTTCGGCATACGAACCTGTATCGTCATGCCTAAATTTTGCGCATAATGCAGCCATTGGGAACGGATAGGTGCAAATCCGCTCTTGACCCACAAGTCGTATAAATCTTTCACGCGTGCGCTGAGTTTTTCCAGCACTTGCCCCGCTTCGGCCTCGGTGCCGAAATCCTTAAGGCTGGCGGCACCGTCGGGCGCGCCCGCGACATTCACGCCGATGCCCATCACGACCCAGTCTTCCTCCGCCTCCAGCAAGATACCGGCGGCTTTCTTGCCGTTCAGAAGCAGGTCGTTCGGCCATTTCAGCGCAATCTGCGCAGGCTTTGACATCATTTCCTTCACCGTTTCGGCAAGCGCGACGGCGGCAAGGAATGACAGCTGGCCGTTTTGCGCTGCGGTGGCTGCGGGACGCAACAGGATACTCATGTAAAGGTTGCCGGAAACGGACGTCCAGACGTTGCCCTGTCGCCCCTTCCCTGCTGTCTGTTCATGCGCCCAGACCGTTGTGAATGCGGGATAGCCGCTACGCGCCAGTTGCTTGGCATGATCGTTCGTGCTGCCAACGCTCGGCAGTTCGATCAGGTTGAAGGCAGGCGCTAGTTGCGGCTTATAGGTCATTTAGGCTTGAATATCGCGATGGACTTCGCCGCCGCGTCCGCCGATGCCAGCAACGGGCCGGGCAATGCGATGAACAGCAGCATGGCGACGGTCGAAACACCCGCCAGCACGTTGAGGCGCACATCGGTTGCGGGGTCGAGACCTTCGTCACCCGCTTCCTCGAAATACATGACCTTGATAATGCGCAGGTAATAATAAGCCGCAATCACGGAGGAAATGACACCGATCACGGCAAGCCAGTAAAGCCCTTGCGCGATAGCAGCCTGAAACACGAACAGCTTGCCAAAGAAACCGGCGAGCGGCGGAATGCCCGCCATCGAGAACATCATAACCGTCATCGCGAGCGCCAGCATGGGCTGACGCTGGCCGAGACCGGAGAGGTCGGAGATATCCTCCAGCATGCGTTCGCGCTGTTTCATCATCAGGACAATGGCAAAGGTGCCGATGGTCATGACCATGTAAATAGCCGCGAAAATCATGACGGCCTTCACACCTTCGGCGCTGGCGGCTGCCAGACCGACAAGCGCGTAGCCCATATTGCCGATCGAACTATATGCCAGCAGGCGTTTGATATTCGTCTGGCCGATGGCGGCGACGGAACCCAGCAACATGGAGGCAATCGCTAGCACGACGACGATCTGCTGCCATTCCGCAACCATGCTGCCAAACGGCCCCATGAACACGCGGGTGAGTAGCGCGAGCGCGGCGATTTTCGGCGCGATGGCAAAGAACGCGGTGACCGAGGTCGGCGCGCCTTCGTACACGTCCGGCGTCCACATATGGAACGGTACGGCAGAAATCTTGAAGGCAAGACCACAAATCAGCATCACCATGCCGACGATGACGCCGAGGCTGAGCGGCGCCGATGCCGCAAGGATCGTCGCCATTTTGTCGAAATTGGTAACACCGGTATAACCGTACAGCAGCGACGCGCCATAAAGCAGCATGCCGGACGACAACGCGCCGAGGACGAAATATTTCAGGCCGCCTTCGGTCGATTTGATGCTGTCACGCTGGATAGCCGCCAGCACATACAGTGGCAAACTTTGCATCTCGAGACCCATATAGAGCGAGATCAAGTCGTTTGCCGAAATCATCAAGAGCATGCCGAGCGTTGCGAAGAGGATGAGGATCGGGTATTCAAAGCGCATGATACGCTGGCGCTCGGCATACTTCGCCGCCATGAGGATGGAGACGGCGGAGCCCGCGATCACCAGCATTTTCATGAAACCGCCGAAGCTGTCGGAAATAAACATGCCGTTGAAGGTCGTGACCGTCTCGCCGCAATAACGGCAGATCATGGCACCAACTGCCAGCAGTGCGAAGATAGACAGGTTGGACACAGCCTGAAACGGCTCGTCTTTGCGCGATACGCCAAACATCAGCAGCATAAGCGCAAGGATCGCCAGCGAGATCTCGGGGAAAGCCGGCATCAAATCCGGCGCGACGAACTGTATCATTTCTTTTTCTTTCCCTTTTTAGGCTTGGGCGTTTCTTCCGTTTTTTCCGGTTCCTTAACGGGCTCCGCTTCGGCGGGCGTCGCTTCGGGTTCCGTAGTTACGGCAGGCTGCTCTTCGGCAGTTTTTACAGCTTCTTCCGCTTTTTTCTCGGCAGCGGCAGGGGCTTTCGCCTCCAGGAATGCCTGACGCGCAGGTGCGACGCGCTCGATTACTTTCGCGAGCGCTGGCGCCATGGGTGCGGTGAAGCTGGACGGATAAATGCCCATCCAGAACACAAGGCCGATCATGGGCAGAAAAATCGCCACCTCGCGGCCGTCGACATCCTTCATCGCCTTCACGTCGGATTTCGTCAACTCGCCGAACACAACACGTTTGTAAAGGTAGAGCATGTAGGCAGCGCCCAACACCACGCCAGTCGCGGCAAGCGCCGTGACGGTCGTGCTGACCTGATACGCGCCCATCAGAACGAGGAATTCGCCGATGAACCCGCTGGTGCCCGGCAGACCGACGGAGGCCAGCATGAACACCATGAAAATCGTCGCGTATTTCGGCATGTTCTTGATCAGGCCGCCGTAACGCGCAATTTCGCGCGTGTGCAGGCGGTCATAGATCACGCCGACACAAAGGAACAGCGCAGCTGACACCACACCGTGCGACAGCATCTGGAACATTGCGCCGTCGAACCCGTTCTGGTTCATGGCGAAAATACCGATGGTGACAAAACCCATATGCGCGACGGATGAATAGGCAATCAGCTTCTTCATGTCTTCCTGCGCCAGCGCGACCAGAGAGGTGTAGATGACCGCGATCACGCTGAAGCCGAAAATCCACGGCGCGTAATACACAGAAGCATCCGGGAATACCGGCAGCGACAGCCGCAGGAAACCGTAACCGCCCATTTTCAGCAGCACGCCCGCCAGAATGACGGAACCCGCCGTCGGTGCTTCGACGTGCGCGTCAGGCAACCATGTATGCACCGGCCACATCGGCACCTTCACGGCGAAAGATGCGAGGAAGGCAAGCCAGAGCCATTTCTGTACGTTGGCAGGAATGGTCAGGTTGGACAGTTCCGGAATATCCGTGGTGCCGTAGGTGTTATAGAGGTAAAGGATCGCGAGCAGCATCAGCACCGATCCGAGCAGTGTGTAGAGGAAGAACTTGAACGCCGAATAAACGCGACGCTTGCCGCCCCAGACGCCGATGATGACGAACATCGGGATCAGCACGCCTTCGAAGAAGATATAGAACAGCATCAGGTCGATGGCGCAGAACATGCCGAGCATCATGGTTTCCAGCAGCAGGAAGGAAATCATGTATTCCTTCACGCGATGCTCGATCGAATCCCAGCTGGCGAGTATGCAGATCGGCGTCAGGAAGGTGGATAGCAGCACGAAGAAGATCGAGATGCCGTCGACGCCGAGCTTGTAATTGATGTTCAGACCCGGCAGCCAAGGGAGTTTTTCGACGAATTGCAGTTCCGCCGATGTGCCGTCGAAACCCATGTACATATATATAGACAGGCCAAAGGTGAACAGCGAGGTCAGTAGCGCGGTGTTACGCGCATTCCGCGCAACCGTTTCAGCATCACCGCGCACGAAGAGCAGGAACAGCACACCTGCGAGCGGCAGGAAGACAAGCAGGGAAAGAATGGGGAAGGTAATCATCGGTTAGAACCCCTGCCTGTGAGCATAGAAGACATAAGCTGTTATGATCGCGACCACGCCGATAATCATGGCGAAGGCGTAATGGAAGATGTATCCGCTTTGCAAACCGTGCGCCTTGTCGGCACCCGATTTAACCGTTGCCGCGATCCCGTCGGGACCGAAGCCGTCGATAATCGCGCCGTCGCCCGTTTTCCACAGCTTGTTGCCGAGGAAGAAGGACGGCATGACCGCGATACGGTCATACAGTTCATCGAAATACCATTTGCGGAAGAAGAAGTTGTGGATGCCGCTGAACATGCCCGCCATCATCGCAGGCATATGGCGCTTGCGGACGTAGAACAGGAAGGCCAGCAGAATACCCGCGATGCCAACGGCTGTCGGCAGCAGCTTTGCCCATTCTGGGATATGGTGGATACGTTCCAGCACGTCGTTCTCCTCAAGCACGAAGATCGAGTTACCCCAGAAACTGCCGCGGGAGTCGCCGACGAAGAAGACGGTCAATGCGCCAGCCGCAACCGCGCCAAATGCAAGGAACGCGAGCGGGATCGTCATGATCTTGGGCGATTCATGGACATGCGCCATGACTTTTTCATCAGAGCGCGGCGTGCCATGGAAGGTCATGAAAATCAGGCGCCACGAATAGAACGCCGTCAGGAATGCCGCCGTAATACCGCACCAATAAGCGAACAGCCCGACATTGCTATGTGCTGCGAAGTTCGCCTCGAGGATGGTGTCTTTCGAGAAGAAACCGGCGAAGGGAGGAATACCCGCGAGCGCAAGGCTGCCGATCCACATCACCGAATAGGTGAACGGGATCAGTTTATAGATGCCGCCCATGCGGCGCATATCTTGTTCATCCGACATCGCATGGATAACCGAACCCGCGCCCAAGAACAGCAACGCCTTGAAAAAAGCGTGCGTGAACAGGTGGAACATCGCAGCACTATATGCGGAAACACCGGCCGCGAAGAACATGTAGCCCAGCTGGCTCATGGTCGAATAAGCGATCACGCGCTTGATGTCGAATTGGGTGATGGCGATGGTCGCGGCGACCAGCGCGGTCAGCGCGCCAACAACCGTAATGAACTCGCGCGCCAGGGGCGCATATTCGTAAATCGGGGACATGCGGGCGACTAGGAATACCCCTGCGGTCACCATCGTGGCGGCATGGATGAGCGCGGAGACAGGCGTCGGGCCCTCCATCGCGTCGGGCAACCATGTATGGAGGCCCAACTGCGCGGATTTACCCATCGCGCCGATGAACAGAAGGAAGCCGATCAGCGTCACAGCGTTGAATTGCTGGCCGAGGAATTCGACGACGATATCCTTGCTTGCCGGAACAGCGGCAAAGACCTTGTCGAAATCGAGCGAGCCAAAAACCATGAATACAGCGAAGATACCGAGCGCGAGGCCGAAATCGCCGATGCGGTTGACGACGAAAGCCTTGATCGCGGCGCGGTTCGCGCTGTCTTTGTGGTGCCAGAAGCCGATCAGCAGGTAAGACGCAACCCCCACCCCTTCCCAGCCGAAGAACAGCTGGACGAAGTTGGCAGCAGTCACCAGCATCAGCATCGCAAAGGTAAACAGGCTGAGATAGCACTGGAACAGCGCCCGGCGCTTGTCATGATGCATATAGCCGACCGAATAAACGTGAACGGCGCAGGATACGAAATTGACCACCAGCACCATCGTCGCCGACAACTGGTCGAATTTCAGCGACCAGTTCAGGTTCAACGTTCCGGATGAAATCCAGTTAAACAGCACAATCGTGCTCGGCGCCATCGTGGCCGCGAAATTGATCTGGTAAAACAGCGTGGCCGAGATGATGGCAGCCAGAACCATTAACCCGCAAGTAAGAACCTGCGCGGGGCCGTGGCCTTCTTCATCATCTTTCCAGGCAAACAGCGCGGCGGCGAGGCAGCCGATCAGCGGCGCGAATACTGCTATGAATTCCATGGAAATTATCCCTTCAGCGCGCTGATGTCTTCAACCGCAATCGATGCTTTGTTGCGGAAGAATACGACGAGGATGGCAAGGCCGATGGCGGCTTCGGCAGCCGCTACGGTCAGAATGAACATCGAGAAGACCTGACCCGTCAGGTCATGCAAATGAACCGAAAACGCGACAAGGTTAATGCTGACAGACAGCAGGATCAATTCGATCGACATCAGGATGATGATGACGTTCCGGCGGTTCAGGAAGATGCCGAAGACGCCCAGCGTGAACAGAATGCCCGATACGATCAGGAAGTTGTGGATACCAATGACTGTTGGCATATCAGGATACTCCCGTACCGGATTGGATTTTTTCTATTTTCAGCACGGCCTTCGGATCACGGGCGATCTGGCTTGCGATATTCTGGCGGCGGACACCTGTACGGGTGCGCAGCGTCAGGGTGATCGCGCCAATCATGGAGACGAGCAGGATCAATCCGGAAATCTGGAACAGGTACACATATTCGGTATACAGCAGATAGCCGAGCGCATGCGTATTGGTCACGTCCGCAGGAATCGGGGCAAAGGCACCAAGGTCCGCGTTTTTCGCGCTGTGCCAGTTCAGGTACATCCATGCGAATTCAACGACGAGGATCAGACCTACAAGCGCACCGACCGGCGCGTGTTTCCACATCCCTTCCCGCATCTGCGCGAAGTTGATGTCGAGCATCATGACGACGAAAAGGAACAGCACCGCGACCGCACCCACATAGACGATCACCATGATCATGGCGATGAATTCAGCGCCCAGCATCACGAACAGGCCGGCCGCGTTAAAGAACGCCAAGATCAGGAACAGCACCGAATGCACGGGGTTCCTGGCCGATATGACCATGACTCCGCTGGCGAGCAGCACGGCGGAGAATGCGTAAAAGAAAAATGCCTCGATCATCTCTCGGTTCCTTGTCTTATCTATAAGGCGCGTCGGCCTCGATATTCGCGGCAAGCTGCGCTTCCCAGCGGTCGCCATTCGCCAGCAGCTTTTCCTTGTTGTAGTAAAGCTCCTCGCGGGTTTCCGTCGCGTATTCGAAATTGGGGCCTTCGACGATCGCATCCACGGGGCATGCCTCCTGGCACAGTCCGCAATAAATGCATTTCGTCATGTCGATGTCATAGCGCGTGGTGCGGCGGCTGCCATCGTCGCGTGGTTCAGCCTCGATCGTGATCGCGAGCGCAGGGCAGATTGCCTCACACAATTTGCAGGCGATGCAGCGTTCCTCCCCGTTCGGATAGCGGCGCAGCGCATGTTCGCCACGGAAGCGCGGGCTGAGCGGACCTTTTTCAAAGGGGTAGTTCAGCGTCACCTTCGGACGGAAAATGTAGCTGAAGGTCAGCGCGAAGCCCTTCACAATTTCGGCCAGCAGGAAGGAATTCGCTGTCTTGGAAATAAACGACATTATTCTTTCTCCTCCGCCTTCGGCGCTTCTTCGGTGGCAGCGGGTGCGGCCTCCGGCGCGGCGGTTTCGGTCGTCACAGTTTCAGCGGGTACAGTTTCGGATTCCGCAGGGGCGCTGATGGCAGTAGGTGCGGTGGCAGCAAGAGCAGAATTTTCCATGCCCGGCAGCGCCTTGTTATACAGCAGCACGCCCGCGATCAGCACGACCCACAGCAGCGTGAAGGGCAGGAAGATTTTCCAGCCCAGACGCATCAGCTGGTCGTAACGGAAACGCGGCAGCGTCGCGCGTGTCCAGATGAACACGAACAGCACAAACGATACCTTGAGCGCGAACCAGATAAAGCCGGGAATGACGCTCAGGAATTCGATGTCGAACGGCGGATGCCAGCCGCCGAGGAACAGCACGGTGGTCATCCCGCTCATCAGGATCATGTTCATGTATTCGCCGAGGAAGAACAGGGCGAAGGTCATGGACGAATATTCGACGTTATAACCGCCGACCAGTTCCGACTCGCCTTCCGGCAAGTCAAACGGTGCGCGGTTGGTTTCGGCCAGTGCCGAAATGACGAAAATAACAAACATCGGGAACAGCAGCAGCGTCACCCAGAACGAACGCTCCGCATTGACAAGCGTAGTCAGGTTCAGCGAACCGGTCGTCAGCAGTACCGCCACGATGACGAAACCCATGGAAACTTCGTAAGAAACCATCTGCGCCGCGGAGCGAAGGCCACCAAGGAACGCATAGCGGGAGTTCGACGCCCAGCCGGCCATCAGGATGCCGTAAACGCCCAGCGACGAAATGGCGAATAGGTACAGCACGCCCACGTTAATATCGGCAATCACCCAGCCCGCATTCACGGGAATGACCGCCCAAGCCACAAGGCTGAGCATAAAGGTCAGCATCGGCGCCATCACGAAAACGCCGCGGTTCGCGCCGGATGGTATGATCGTTTCCTTGCCGAGCAGTTTCAAACCATCGGCGATCGGCTGCAGCAGGCCGAAGGGGCCGACCATCATCGGGCCTTGGCGCATTTGCATCACGGCCAGAATTTTACGTTCCGCATAGGTCAGGTACGCCATCGCGATAATCAGCGGGCCGACGAAAGACAATATCCAAAGGGTAATATTCGCAACCGGCTGCACATAGGCGATGCAGAACTCGGCTTTGCAAATTGTCTGCGTCCAGACATCGGTTTTGAAAACGCTGAAAAGATTATCCATGGGTGCCCGTCTTTTCTTTAGTGCCGTTCAGGAACGCCTCGGTGCATTCTTCCATCACGCGGGACGCGCGGGAAATGACGTCGGTCATGTAGAAATTGCCGACCACGAGCGAGAACGGTGCAGCGTCATGCTTGCCGTCCTTGCCGAAGGGTTTCCATTCCGCCGGTTGCACGGTGTCGATATTGGCGAAAACGGGGTTCGCCTTCGCCATGCGCGTGCGCAGTTGCGCGATATCATCGTAAGGCAGTGTTTTGCCAAGCGCTTCGGACAGCGCGCGGATAATTTTCCAGTCTTCGCGTGCTTCGCCGGGCGGGAAGATCGCCTGTTTCGCCTGTTGCGCGCGGCCCTCGACGTTGACGTAGGTCGCGTTTTTCTCGGTATATGCAGAACCGGGCAGGATCACATCGGCGCGGGCGGCTGCCGCATCGCCATGGTGGCCCTGATAAATCACAAAGGTGTTTTTGCCGATGCTGGCAACGGGGATTTCATCCGCGCCCAGCAGGTACAGCACATCGCCCTTCAGCATTTTGTCGAGGTCGCCGCCGACAAAGCCGAGTTCGAGCGCGCCGACGCGGCTTGCCTGCGTCTGCAGCACGTTGAAGCCGTTCCAGCCGTCCTTGACCATGTTGAATTTCGCGGCGACCGCACGGGCGAGCGCCTGAATTTCCATGCCGTCATCACGGCTGAGCGCGCCCTGCCCCACGATGATCATCGGGTTTTGTGCTTTGCTCAGGACTTCGGCGAATGCGCCTTTGCCGCTGGCGAGTTCCGCGAGCGTTTCAGGACCTGCACCAAGGAATTTGGCAGGATAGTTCAAATCAACCTGCTGGCCGATCACGCCGATCTTGATGTGTTTGGCGAGCCATGTTTTGCGGATGCGCGCGTTGACAAGGGCAGCCTCGTGGCGGGGGTTGGTACCGACGAGCAGAATGACGTCTGCCTTTTCGATACCCGCGATGGTCGTGTTGAAACGCCAGCCGCAAGCCTGCGACACATCATACTGCGCGCCGTCCTGACGGCATTCGAGGTTTTTGGAACCGTAAGCGGCCAGCAGATCCTGCAGCGCCGCCATCGTTTCGCAATCCGCAAGGTCACCGGCAATCGCGCCGAGTTTCTTGCCGTCCACGCCGGACATTTTTTCAGCGATCGCGGCGAAAGCCTGATTCCACGAAGCGGGTTCCAGCTTGCCGTTCACGCGCACATAGGGGCGGTCGAGGCGCTGGTTTTTCAGGCCGTCGATAGCGAAACGCGCCTTGTCGGAAATCCATTCCTCGTTCACGCCTTCATGCAGGCGGGGCAGCACGCGCAATACAGCGCCGCCGCGGGTATCGATGCGGATGTTCGATCCGACCGCGTCCGATACGTCGATGCTCTCGACTTTGCGGAGTTCCCACGGGCGGGCGGTGAATTCATAGGGCTTCGAGGTCAGCGCGCCGACGGGGCAGATATCAATGATGTTGCCGGACAGTTCCGACGAAACCATCTGCTGCACATAGGTGCCGATTTCAAGATGTTCGCCGCGGTTCAGCACGCCCATTTCATCGACGCCTGCGATCTCGTCGCCGAAGCGGACGCAGCGCGTGCAATGGATGCAGCGGGTCATGGTGGTTTTGATCAGGGGGCCGAGGTCTTTATCCTTCACGGCGCGTTTTTCTTCGCGGTAGCGCGAACGGTCGAAACCAAAAGCAACCGTCTGGTCCTGCAAATCGCACTCGCCGCCCTGATCGCAGATCGGGCAATCCAGCGGGTGGTTGATCAGCAGCATTTCGATCACGCCCTTGCGCGCCTTTTGCGCTTGGGGCGAATTCGTATGTACCTTCATGTCTTCCGCGCAGGGCATTGCGCAGGATGCGACAGGTTTCGGCGATTTTTCGACTTCGACAAGGCACATGCGGCAATTGGCCGGTACGGACAGCTTGTCGTGATAGCAGAAACGCGGGATTTCGATGCCCAGTTGTTCCGCCGCCTGAATGATGGATGTGCCGGGTTCGACCGTGACTTCCATACCGTCGATTGTCAGTTTAGGCATTGGCATCCCCCTTGCCTGCGGTTTGCTCCAGCAGGTTTTTCAAAGCATCCAGATCGCGCTCGACCCAGCCGATATCTTCCTTGAAGCGGCTGTCAGACATTTTATTGCGGTAGATCGTCAGCGTCACTTCGCAGCCCTTGTTGTTGGGCAGCACGCGCATCGGCACGTACACCTTGTTCCGGCCCATCGTGACCGTGTGGTCGAGGATGCCGAAGGTATTTTTCTTGGTGAATTCGATTTTGGCGGGACCTTGGGTCGTCTTTGCAACCCAGCCGCCATTTTTCTTGTTGATCTCGGTGCAGAGGCCGCTTGCCCATTGCGGAAAATTCGCAGGGGCGGAGAGGAATTTATAGACCTTTTCCACAGGACACGAAATCGCGACGCTGACCGTGCGCGTTTCATCGAGCTTCGTCACTTTTTTGGCGGGCTTTTTCATGCTGCGATCTTTTTCCGGTATTCGTGGATACGGCGTTCCATTTCAGGGCGGAAATGTTTGATGAGGCCTTGAATGGGCCAAGCCGACGCGTCGCCATGCGCGCAGATGGTATGGCCTTCGATTTCCGAGCCGATATCGAGGAGCATATCGATTTCTTCGATATTTGCCTCGCCCTTCACCATGCGTTGCATGATGCGGTACATCCAGCCCGTGCCTTCGCGGCAGGGCGTGCACTGGCCGCAAGACTCGTGCCAGTAGAAGCGCGCAAGGCGTGCGATTGCGTAAACGATGTCGGTCGATTTATCCATCACGATGACGGCAGCAGTGCCAAGGCTGGAGTTGACGGAGCGCAGCGAGTCAAAATCCATCAAAACGGTTTCGCACAGGTCTTTGGGCAGCAGGCGCGTCGATGATCCGCCGGGGATCACGGCCAGCAGATTATCCCAGCCGCCGCGCACACCGCCGCCATGCTTTTCGATCAGTTCCTTGAGCGGGATGCTCATGGCTTCTTCGACGTTGCAGGGGTTATTGACGTGGCCGGAAATACAGAACACTTTCGTGCCGCGGTTTTTCTCGTTGCCGATGCTCGCGAACCACGATGCGCCACGGCGCAGGATTTCCGGCACCACGGCGATGGTTTCAATGTTGTTGACGGTCGTCGGGCAAGCATACAGGCCCGCGCCCGCCGGAAACGGCGGCTTGTTGCGCGGGAAGCCTTTTTTGCCCTCAAGGCTGTTCAGCAGCGCGGTTTCTTCGCCGCAGATATAGGCCCCTGCCCCGCGATGCAGGTAGATGTCGAAATCCCAGCCGGAACCGCAGGCGTTCTTGCCGACCAAGCCCGCGTCATAGGCTTCGTCGATCGCTTTTTGCATCGCCACAGCTTCGTGATAGAACTCGCCGCGTATATATATGTAGCAGGCATGCGCGCCCATGGCGAAGGACGCGATCAGCGCGCCCTCGATGATGGTGTGCGGTTCGTGGCGGATGATGTCGCGGTCTTTGCAAGTGCCGGGTTCGGATTCATCGGCATTGATGACCAGATAGCTGGGGCGGCCGTCCTTCGACTCTTTGGGCATGAAAGACCATTTCATGCCGGTCGGGAAGCCCGCGCCGCCGCGGCCGCGCAGTTCCGATTTTTTCACTTCTTCAATAATCCAGTCGCGGCCTTTGGCGAGCAAATCTTTTGTGCCCGACCAGTTGCCGCGCGCCTGCGACGCTTTCAAATCAGCGCCGAGCCAGCCGTAAAGGTTCGTGAAGATCCTGTCTTTGTCCTGCAGCATTACTTCTTCCCCTCGCCTGCGACTTTGTTACCGGTCTTCGTGGCGATATCTGTCAGGCAGGTCGCGCCCTGCGCGCCAAGCGATGTCAGGCGGCCGGTATGCGAGCCCTTCGGCACCGGCTTGCCCGCTTTCAGTCCGTCCAGCACGGCGATCACGTTCTGCGGATTGAGGTCTTCATAGAAATCGTCGCCGTTGCGCTGAATAACCGGCGCGTTGACGCAAGCGCCAAGGCATTCGACTTCGGAAATCGTGAACATGTTGTCGGGCGTCGTTTCGCCCAGCTTGACGCCGAGATGTTTTTCGCAAGCCTTCACAACGTCGCCCGAGCCAGCCAACCAGCACGGTGTCGTCGTGCAGAATTGCAGGTGGTGTTTGCCCTTGGGTGCAAGGTTGTACATCGTGTAGAAGGTCGCAACTTCGAACACCTTGATGCGCGGCATATCGAGGAGGCGCGCGATTTCTTCCATCGCGGCTTCGGGGATCCAGTTGTCGTTCTGCTTTTGCGCGATATCCAGCATCGGCATCACGGCGCTCGCCTGACGGCCCTTCGGATATTTTGCGATATGATGTTCGACCAGTTTCATGTTTTCGGGCGAAAACTTGAATTCCTTGGGCTGCTCGAATTTTACTTTTTGTGCGTGTGCCATTAGCGGTCAATCTCCCCGAACACGATATCCATCGAACCAATGATTGCCACCGCATCGGCCAGCATATGGCCTTTCGACATGAAATCCATGCCTTGCAGATGCGCAAATCCCGGCGCGCGGATGTGGCAGCGATACGGCTTGTTGGTGCCGTCGGCCACCAGATAAACACCGAATTCGCCCTTGGGCGCTTCGACGGCGGTATAGGTTTCACCGGCGGGCACATGGTAACCCTCGGTATAAAGCTTGAAGTGGTGGATCAGCGCTTCCATCGAGTTCTTCATCTCGGCGCGGCTGGGCGGCGTGACTTTGCCGTCATCGGATGACACAGGCCCGCGCGGCATCTTCTCGATCGCCTGCTTCATGATTTTGCAGGACTGGCGCATTTCCTCGACCCGCACCAGATAGCGGGCATAGCAATCGCCCGTCGTGCCGGTCGGAATGTCGAAATTCATTTCGGAATAGACGTCATAGGGCTGCGATTTGCGCAGATCCCACGGCACGCCCGAAGCGCGCAGCATGGGGCCGGTGAAACCCCAATCCAGCGCCTCTTTCTTCGTCACGATGCCGATATCGACGGTGCGCTGCTTGAAGATGCGGTTGTTGGTCAGCAGGCTTTCCATGTCATTGATGAAATGCTGGACGCTGTCGGCCCAGGCATACATGTCTTCCGCAAGACCCGCAGGCATATCCTGCGCCACGCCGCCAGGACGGAAGTAATTCGCGTGCAGGCGCGCGCCGGAGACACGTTCATAGAATTCCATGCCGATTTCGCGCTCCTCGAAGCCCCAGAGCGCGGGCGTCAGCGCGCCGACGTCCAGCGCGTAGGTCGTGATGTTCAGGATATGGTTGATGACGCGCGTCATTTCGGCGAACAGCACGCGGATGTACTGCGCGCGGGGCGGCGCCTTGATCTTCAGCAGCTTTTCAACCGCGAGCGCAAAGGCATGCTCCTGGTTCATGGGCGCGACGTAATCAAGACGGTCGAAATACGGCACGGCCTGCATGTAGGTTTTGTATTCGATCAGCTTTTCGGTGCCGCGATGCAGCAGGCCGATATGCGGATCTGCGCGCTCCACAATCTCCCCGTCCATTTCCAGCACAAGGCGCAACACGCCGTGCGCGGCCGGGTGCTGCGGGCCGAAGTTCATCGTATACGGGCGGATTTTATTTTCGTTGCTGTCGCTCATCCGATTTTCTTCTCTTTCTCGTCCAGCGCAGGAAGGTCGGCGCCGATTTTCGGCTTGCGGGCTTTTTCGTCGCCGGGCAATTGCATGGTCGTCATGCCTTCCCACGGGGAAACGAAGTCAAAATTGCGGAAGTCCTGCTGCAGCTTCACGGGTTCATACACCACGCGCTTCTGCGTTTCGTCATAGCGCAGTTCAACGAAACCGGTCAGCGGGAAGTCTTTACGCAAAGGGTGGCCTTCAAAACCGTAATCGGTCAGGAGGCGGCGCAGGTCGGGATGGTCGTTGAAGAAAATGCCGTACATGTCCCAGACTTCGCGCTCAAACCAGTTGGCGGCGCTGTAAAGGCTGGTGATGGAATCAACCGGCGTATTTTCCGACGCATGCAGTTTCACGCGGATGCGGAAGTTGTGCTTGAGGCTAAGCAGGTTGTAAACGACGTCGAAACGCTCGTCGCGGTCGGGATAATCCGCGCCGCAGATATCCGACAGCTGCTTGAATTCGCAGTTGGCGTCGTTCAGCAGGAAGGAAATGAAACGCTTCAGGGATTCACGCTTGATGGTGAACATCAGTTCGCCATGCGCGATTTCCTTTTTCAGGATCGCGGGCTGCATCGTGATTTCAATGTAATCGCCGAGGGCGTCGAGGTTTTCTACGGACATCAGCGCACCAGCCTTGTGTCTTCACGGGCAATTTTTTTCTGCAGTTGCAGGATGCCGTAGACCAGCGCTTCAGCAGTCGGCGGGCAACCCGGAATGTAGATATCGACCGGCACGATGCGGTCGCAACCACGCACAACGGAATAGGAATAATGGTAATACCCGCCGCCATTGGCGCAGGAACCCATCGAGATCACCCAGCGCGGCTCCGCCATCTGGTCGTAAACCTTGCGGAGCGCGGGCGCCATTTTATTGCACAGCGTGCCCGCCACGATCATCACGTCCGACTGGCGCGGGCTGGGGCGCGGAATGACGCCGAAACGGTCGAGGTCATACCGGCTCATATAGCTGTGAATCATTTCAACGCCGCAGCAGGCCAGACCAAAGGTCATCGGCCACAGCGATCCGCGCCGTGCCCAGTCCAGCAGGTTATCGACATTGGAAAGAAGAAAGCCCTTGTCGTTCAGTTCCTGCGTCGCCGCGTTAACAAGCGCGTCCTGCGCGGGTCCGGGCGGTATGGGCTGCATGTTGTTTGCCAAAGCTTACTCCCAATCCAGGGCGCCTTTGCGCCACTCGTAAATGAAACCGATCGTCAGCACGCCAAGAAACGCCATCATCGACCAGAAGCCGTAAACGCCGATCTTTCCGAGCGTAATCGCCCAGGGAAAAAGGAACGCCACTTCAAGGTCGAAGATGATGAACAGGATGGAGACGAGATAGAAACGCACGTCGAATTTTGAACGCGCATCGTCGAAAGCCTCAAAGCCGCATTCATAGGGCGAGAGTTTCTCGCTGTCGGGCTTTTGTTTCGACACAAGGAAGGATGCCAGAACGATGACGCAGGCAAGGCCTGTCGCAATGCCGAGAAAGATGACAATCGGCAAGTAGTTCTGGAGCAATTCTGACGCGAGTATGTTCACGGAATTATCCTCTGACAGTCTGGTGCGGGAATCACCGCGCAACAATGTTACTCCTGAGTCGAACAGGATAAAAGGGCTTAAAGTTTGAAAAGGAAGGGTTTTTTGGTGATATTTGAACGTTGAAAAGAGCGTTCTTCAAAAGAAAGGAACTGGCGCGAGAGACGGGACTTGAACCCGCGGCCTTCGCCGTGACAGGGCGACGCTCTAACCAGCTGAGCTACTCCCGCTTACCAGTGGCATCTTAATGGCGGTTTTCCGGCGCAATGTCAACGAAGAAAAAGGTCTATATGTAATTTTCTCGAAAATACATAAATATGACCGGTATTTAGCCATTTCTTTGAAATATTTGGCGATTTTTTAGACGACTTCGCTGGGTGCCAGCATGCAATCGTCTTTGGCGTTCCCCGCTTCGATCTGGATCGTCACATGGCCGATCTGGAAGCGCTCGCGCAGGTCGCGGGCGACTTTATGGAGAAACACGTCATCCAGCGCCGCACCCGGACGCATCAGGTGGACGGTCAGCGCAACTTCGGTCGTGCTCATAGCCCAGATGTGCAGGTCATGCACACCCGTCACACCCGGCAGTTCGTGGAGATAAACCAGAACGCCACGGCGGTTGATATGCTTCGGCACGCCATCCATCGACAGGTGCAATGCTTCTTTCGCGATATCCCAGCAACCGATGAGGATGATGACCGAAACGATAAGGCTGATGGCGGGGTCGATCCAGACCCAGCCTTTGAACATGATGATCAGGCCAGCCAACACAACACCCGCCGAAATCGCGGCATCCGCGATCATGTGCATGAATGCCGCGCGCAGGTTCAGGTCGTCTTTCTGTCCCTTCCAGAACAGCATAGCGGTGCTGAAGTTGATAATGATGCCAAGCCCCGCCACCCAGATCATGGTGGGTGCGTTCAGCGGCGCGGGCGATGCGAAACGCTGCACAGCCTCGATAATGATTGCACCGATTGCGAAGAACAACGTGCAGGCGTTGGCGAGCGCCGCGAGGATCGAGGCGCGGCGATAACCGAAAGTGCGTTCATCCGTCGGCGCGCGGCGCGCAAGCCATGCTGCGCCCCAGGCCAGCAACAGGCCGACCACATCCGCGAAGTTATGGACGGCATCGGCAATCAGCGCGAGTGACTTGGCGAGATAGCCATACGTCAATTCCGCCCCGACGAAAGACAGGTTCAGGAACGCGCCAATCGCAAAGGCCTTGTCGAAATTCTTGGGAACATGGTGGTGATGGCCGCCAATGCCATGGCTGTGACCTGCATGATCATGTTTGTGATCATGCGCATGAGGCTGCCCGCCCCCGCCGTGGTTACAGTCCTCGCCATGCTTGTGATCGTGGCCCTGATGCATGTCGCAAATTTACCTGAAAGCCGAAGGCAGGCACAACCCTTATTAATGAGAATCGTTCTTAAACCGATGTTCTCACTGCCTAATATATAGACAATAAAAAGACCGCCCTGTTCCGAGGCGGTCTTTTTCGTCCAGTCGTCTTCGCTTAACTTATCTAGCGGGCGCAGGTGCGGGCTGTGCCGTCTGGCCAGCCGGTTGTGCAACCTGATGCGCTTGCGCGGCTGCCTGAACCTGACGGGCGGCGGCTGTGTTGAAAGCGGCGGTTTCCTGTGCGTCCAGTTTTTCCACATGCACGATCTGCGGGAATGCCTGCAGCCAGTCGGCCACGCGCCAGCGAATGCCGTAGGTCGTGATGCGGTAAAGGTCGTTCGCACCGGGTGCCACCGGCGCGGTGACGTCGTCGGGATAGAATACAGGGTTGCCGGTATTCGCAAGGCTCCACAAATCGTTCGGGATGCTGGTCTTGACCTTCCAGATCATCGGGGTTTCGGCGCCGTTTTCAAAACGGTTGCCGGTGATGGTCCAGACGTTATCATTGTCGGCCGCGTTTTTGGTATCGTTCAGGCGCACGACTTCGGTATGCAGCGTCGTACCCATACGGAAACCATCAACGCCGACTTCGGCGACGTTACGGGCGGGAACGCCGATCATGCCGGGGATCATGGCCGAAAGCATAAACGCGGTCGCAAGGCGCATGCCGAGACGCATTTTGGGGCGCGTCACGCGACGCTCCCCTGTTTCCTTGTCTTTTTTGGTGGTCAGTTTTTGTTCAAGCCATTTATAAGCACGCACCGGCCACAGCTTGTTGAGGAAATTCCAGGCGGAAAGAGCAACCTGCTTCACCAGCGTGAATGCGCCCTTGGCTTCGTCTGCGGTTGCCTTCACCGCCTTGATATTCTCGACGCCTTCTTTGACGTCTTTCAGCGTATTGCCGATCACCGAGCCTTCGGCGTTTGTGCCGACCGGGCCTGTGCGGCCAACAGCGGCCCGCGCCCTGCGGATAATCTCGTCTGTCCTGTCGCTCTCGTAACCATCAGCCATCTGTGCCATTCCTTTTGTTCTTCACCCGTTTTCGGGTTTTGTATCATATCCAAGTACCTCTACTTGTACATGATATGTAAAATTAAATCAAGAGATTTCAGCCGGAGGCGGTTTGTTACAAGCCATTGATAACAAACCGCCTCTTGGCTAATTTCCTTACCCTTTCTTGAACGCGGCGGCCGCAGGTGCGGTGATGCCAGTCTTGTTCTCGTTCGCGGGCGGGGCAGCAACCTTCGGCTCTTCCGATTCATGCACCACTTTGCTGGTGCGCGTATCGGGGTCGTAGGTCGCATGCAGGACGCCGGAACGGTCAGGGTTGGTCAGGATCTCTTTGGTCACGCCCGAGGTGATGTTCGCTTCGATGAATTTCTGCACCGAACGAGCGCCACCGCGCGCGATGTATTCCTTCTTGACCATTTCCTTCATGTCTTCGGCATCCATCGTCACCTTGATGTCTTTTTCGGCCAGCCAGCTGTTGATCTCCTTCAGGTTCTTGTCGGCGATCATGATCAGCTCGGGTTCGCCCAAGCGGTTGAAGCAGAAGATGCCGGTGAAGCGGTTCAGGAATTCGGGGCGATAGCCGCTGCCGCCGTTTTCCTTGTCCGGGTTCCACAGAACCGCAAGTGCGCGTTTCTTGGCTTCTTCAAAGTCGATGCCTTCGTCGAGGAAGTGTTCGGCACCGATGTTGGACGTCATGATGTTGATCGAGTTGGCGAAGGATGCCGTCATGCCGCGACGGTCCGCCAGCTTGCCCTCGTCCAAAATCTGCAGGAAGAGGTCATAGACGTCCTTGTGGCCTTTCTCGATCTCGTCGAACACGTTCACCACATAAGGCTGGCGGCGCATGTTGTTGGTGAGCAAGCCACCATCCGCGTAGCCTTCGTAGCCGGGAGGTGCGCCGATAAGGGTCGAGACCGAATGCTTCTCCTGGTATTCGGACATGTTGTAGGTTTTCAGCGAGCTTTCGTCACCGAACAGGGCTTCGGCCAAGGCCTTCGCCAATTCGGTTTTACCGACGCCGGAGGGGCCAAGGAACAGGAACGAGCCGATGGGCTTGTTCGCTTTCTTCAGGCCGATACGACCACGCTGAACCGCTTCGGCAACCGCCTTGACGGGTTCTTTCTGGCCGAACACGCGCTTGCCGAGGGTGGTTTCGAGGTTCAGCAGCTTCGTGGTTTCGTCCTGACCCAGACGCGCGACGGGAACGCCCGACAGGCGGCTGAATTCGCCGAGGATGTGTTCGGGCTTCAGTTCGATCTTGGAATTCACCTCGTCCGTGATTGCCTTGAACTGTGCCTTGTTGTCGGCGACCAGACGCACCCAGGCGGCGCGCTGTTCGTTCAGTTCGTTTTCCGCCGTGCCTTTGAAGCCGCTTTTCGACAGCTTGAATTGCAGGCCGCGGGTTGCGGTTTCGCCTTCCGAGTCAACGCCGGCTTTCTCGTTGGTCTCCAGTTGCTTGCCGGCTTCGATCTGCTTCATGCGCTCTTCTTCGATCTTGCGGTCGATCGAGCGGATCTCTTCCTCGCCTTTGCGCTGGTCTTTGTAGAGCTTGCGCAGTTTCGTCTGGCGGGCTTCCCACGATGCTTCGATATCGGTGATCTCACTCGCCGTTTCGTGTTTCATGGTGGTCAGCTCGTCAGGCGACTTGCCTGCGAATTCGGGCGTTACCTTGCCGGCCAGCGCCGCATCGATCGCGGTCAGGGTTGCATTAAGGCCATCCAGCTCCATCGGGGCGGAATGTGCCTTGTGGCGCAGTGCGGTCAGGGCGCTTTCCAGCAGCATGAAGGTACGTTTGGGCTGGGCGGCATCCAGTTCGCGGATGACGTATTTGTTGGTCAGGTCAATCGCGGACTTCAATGCCTCGTCCGTGATTTTCACGCCGTGGTAGTGTTCCAGACCGGTCGCGCCGCTGCGGGCGATTTCGCCCAGAACCACACGTTCCGGTTCCTTGATTTCCTTCAGCGTGAACTGGTCGCGCAGGTCTGCATGGGCCTTCAGGACTTCCGCGAGGTCGGTGTCGCGGGTTTCAAAAATCGCCTGCAGGTCCGGGCTGCGCAGTTCGCGCATCAGGGAGTTGATCAGGTTGGTGTTGCCGTTGTTGCGGGCGCCGTCGATAAAGCCGCGCGCATCTTCGATCACCAGTACCGTATCGGGGTCGCGCTTCAGGGTCGCTAACGTCTTCTGGAAGGCTTCGCTGATTTTCGTGCTGTCGCCGAGCGAGAACAGCGCGTCGGTATCGAGCCAGTAGAAACGCTTGCCCACGATGTCGAAGGGCGTGTTGATGTCTTCTTTGGAAGCCTGCAGGCCCATCACGACCGCCGAGACACCCACCCCGGGCATGCCCGTCAGGATCAGGTTATTGGCGTCTTTGCGCATCAGGACGTTGGAGACTTCTTTCAGGTCCTGGTCGCGGCCGACCAGTTTGAATTCGGGATGTTTAGCGAGGTAGTCAGTGCCACGGATCAGGTAGTCGGAGCTGGGCCCCAGGTCGATGTTCGTTTTTTTGTTTTCGTCAGCCATTCTTCGTCTGTCCTTTTGTTGACCCGGTTCCTCCCGGATCGGTTAATTCCTTGGTAGTAAGTAGACCCCGTCGGTGCTGGGTGGGGACTTTAATGCCCCCACCCAGGCTGACGAAGTTACTTGTTGAACTGGCCGAAGTTGGCGCCGACGCCCTCTTTTTTGGGAGCCGCAGCTTTCCGTTCGACCGGTTTGTCGTCGTTGGTAGCCACGGTGGGAGCACCACCCGCAACTTCCGCGTTGACAGCGTAGGCATCCTGAAGGTCCTTCTTGGTCTTCTTGATGCTATCTTCCAGCGTCGACAGTCCTTGCTTGATCTCTTTGACACCTTCGCGGGTGATCTCGGAGGACGTGCGGAGGACTTCGCCGTAGGCAGCCAGGTCATCAACCGCCTTGGCAAGGCCGGCAGCCGAGTCTTTCACACCCATCGCGGTGCGGATCGACTCTTTCATGGCGACTGCGTTGGTTTTGTCGTTCATGGTGCTGATCGACATCTTGGCAGCTTCGGTGCTTTCGTTCAGCGCTGCTGCGGAAACCGCCTGCAGTACAGTCGAGAGCCTGTCGGCGACGCCTGCGATACCCGAAGAGTGCAGTTCGCGGGTTTTCGCAACCTGGTCGCGGTTCGCATCTTTCATCTGCTTGATGCGGATCGCTTGCGAGGTCAGGTCCTGGTAGGTTTTCATCGTGTCCACAGTCGACCCGTCGAGAGCGGTAATGTACTCTTCAGCTGCCTGCTTCTTGTTTTCGCGCTGCATCTGCTCGATCGGGCTTTCTGCACCTTCTTTCGGGGGCAGGAAACCATCGCGGATCGTCTGGTTCTTGTCGGAGGCGTCTTTCGATGCTTCGGACACGATCGCGTAGATGCTCTGCATGCCGTTGTTGACGTTGGAAAGACCTTCGATCTGGCCCGTCATCGCGTCAAGATGCACCACGACGTTACCGACGCGGTTATCAGACTTGTTGACGAAGTCCTGAGCGGAAGCCACGAGGCCTTTCTGGCGGGCCTTGTGCTGTTCGGAGGTTAGGTCCAGCAGTTCGCGCAGTTTCGCTTTTTCGGCTGCGAACTCGGCGAACTCGCTTGCGCGTGCCGTGTTCGGGTCTTTCAGCGTCTCGACCTGTTTCACGGTCGCTTCTACGTCGCCACCAAGAGCGGTCAATTCACCTTCTTTGGAGGAGATTTCGCGGATCGCGTCGTCTTTCAGGCCGCCAAGACCAAACCACTTGCGGTGCGAGCGGCTGGTTTTCAGGACGGAGAGGTCGCCGTTCACGCCTTCGCTGCGGCGTTGCAGGTCCTGCAGCTTGTTTTCGCTTTCAGCCAGTTTCTTGATACGGTCTTCTTCCGCTGCCTGGTCTTCCTTGATCTCGCGGAAGACGCCGAGGACGGTTTCGCCGCCCTGCAGACGGAGTTTATAGACAGCGTCGATGATCTCGGTCAGGGGGGTCATCTGGCGGTCGAACTCGAGGATGCCGCCGTTCAGTTCTTCGATAACACCCTGCAGTTCGGAGAACGCGCCGGTGTCGGTCAGCTTGATGATTTCCTGCGCGAGGCGCTTGCGTTCGTTCTGTAGGTATTCTTTGAAAAGAACGAATTCTTTAAGGATTTCCTGGCTGCGGGTCTTGTCTTCGGGATCGAAGGACAGGGCTTTCGCGATTTCCTGTTTCTTCTGCATTGCGTCGAGTTTTTCGTTGAAGACGACTTTGTAGAAGGTGTTGGTATCGATATCAGAGTATTTTTCGTCAACTTGCGCCTTTTCGACGACGGTCGTCGAAGTGGTCGCGGCAGCTTTGCGTTTCGTTGCGCCCTGAACGTCCCCGATAATCTCCTGGGCCTTTTTCATTGCGGTTGATGCTTCAGCCATCTGTCTTGTGCTCCTATGTTGTTTCTTCGTCAGTTGTTGTTTGTTTTGCTTCGTCAGTTTCTTCGTCAGTTCCGTAGGCTTTATCTTTTGTCCGGTTTGCTTCCTGTTTCTCTCCTTGGGATCGTTACGGGCAAAGTTCGGGCATCACGCATTCATGCGTTTTCGTTTCGCTCCTGTTTTGGGTCGGTAAAAAAAGTCAAAGCTGTGGCGTTACGCGCTGAAGCGTTTCAGGGCATGGCGCCGTTTTCAGTCAGTTCAGAAGATGGTCAACCTCCGGGTGCAATCCATCACCTTGCCGCCAGTTGCCTGGCTGCGCTTACCTTGCGGGAAGCTGGGGGAATGGAGGGCAGGAAATGAAAATGCAGGGACGCTGTTAAGACCGGTAATCTTTCCGCTCTTCAGTCCTTGCTTCGCCACCTGCGCACCTCACTTTGTTGCTTCGAGAAAGAGTTACTTTTCTCTTAATCAAATCCTTACATGCGTAAGATAGCATGTCAAACGACCGCCATTAAGAGGCTGTAATATATAGATATTACTTATACTCAAAATAGTTCTTTGTACCATATAGTACCGCATAGGGATTCTCTCTGGGACGTATCGAAGGGAATAAGCCAGCAATATCAATGTGGTCTTATAATACCGCAGACACGAATCACTACGGCGCGTTACAAGAACGCGCCGCAGGGTCGAAAATCAGGAAAAAATCAGGGTGTGGGTTGCGCGGTCGGCGTCGGTGCGGGTGCAACCGGTGCAGGCTTCACAAACGGCGCGGCAGCGATGCGTTCGCGCAGCACATTGCTGAACGTGCCCCACACTTCATCGGCCTTTGCAATCGTGTGGATGCGCGGGCGTTGCGCTTCGTCAGCGACATTCACTTTCGCGACGAGTTCATTGATGTTGCCGTTATCCGCACCGACATTGATGAAATCAAAAGTCGCTTTCGGATTGCCGCGCAGCGTGCCTTCGATCAGTTTCGCCGCAGCCTCGATGCTGTCGGTCGTGTTGCCGTCGCTGATGATCACGTAATGGCGGCTGCGCGTGTATTCCTTGTCAGGCGTGTTGGCGATCATGATATCGCGCAGCGCAGGCACGATTTCCTTAGCATTTGCCTCGGTTTTCGCGCGCGCCTTTTCCATGCGGTCATAGTCGCTGATGTTGACGGATTTCGCGGCGCCAGCCTCGAAGGTCGATGCGCTGACGGAAAGGTCGTAGTTGCTATGCGCGGCGAAGCGCAGTTTGGATGCCGCGTCGATGCCCTGCCCCACAACGCTGTCGAGGCCGTGGCCGGTGTCTTTCGATTTGCCGATCAGAACCGTCACGTCGCGGTTGCCGACGGATTCCAGCACGCCATGATGCGCGAATTTGGCGACGGTTTTGTCCTGTTCCTGACGCATCTCCAGCAATTCCTGCTTGAAGATGACGGTGTTGAGGTGCGCGACGGCGGCCTTGGATTTATCAGCCACTTCGGCAAATTCGGCGCGCAGCGCCTTCAGCTCGTCGGAAAATTTCTTGGGTTCGTCATTCGCCATGGCGGAGAAATCCCTTCAAAAAATGTAATTGGATGGTTTTTCATAGGCCTATGAGGGGGTTCTGTCAATCCTGCACACCTTATATAGAGGCTTGACCCTCTTTTCTGGATTATGGTATTTCTAATCCTCCGCTAAACCCTTGAATGACTGCGCGCAGATGGCACTGTTTCGTTCGCAAAAAGAATTCCTCACCGCCGCTGCTGCCGGCGATACCGAAACTGTGTCCGCCTATCTGTCCAAGAAAAAGAAATGGCTGCAGGCGGAGGATGACGACGGCAACCGCGCCATCCATCTCGCCGCGCGCCACGGACATATCGGCATGGTCACGCTGCTGCTGAATTCCGGTGCGGCCCTGACAGATCATAACCGCGAAAGCTGGGCGACCCCGTTATTGGAGGCTGTGACGGGCGGGCATACTTCGCTTGTGAAATTCATGCTGGAAAAAGAAACCACGCGCAGCATCAGCACGGCGCCGAAGGGCATGACGCCCTTGCAGGCCGCGATCGTGCATGAGCGTTACGACATGCTGCAGATGTTCATAGATGCCAAAAAAGTCGACCTCACCGCAGGTGATCCGCCCGCCGTATACTGCGCGGTGATGAATAACAAGCCGGACGCGCTAGATATCCTGCTCTCCGTTGGCGCAGATCCTTCGGTGTTCCGATCCCGTCAGGTGTCCGACCGCAGCGATGAATATTTCGGCTACAGTTATTCCAGCCGCACCAAGACGGTTTACGACAGCCCTCTTCAGGCGGCGGTCACGCGCAACAGCACAGAAATGCTGCAAATGCTGCTCGAACGTGGCGCAAAAAAAACGGGCGAGGAACATCCTCTGCATGGCGTCGCCGCGCATGGGAATATCGAGGCCGCGACCCTGCTCCTTCAGCACGGCATCATCAAGATCGGCGACCGGAACGATAACAACCGGACCGCCCTGCATTCCGCAGCCGAGAAAAACCAGCCCGAAATGGCCCGTTTTCTGCTGGCACAGGGCATCGATAAAAATATACAGGACAAGGACAAACGCACCGCGCTTTCCTATGCCCAGCAATTCGCCATGAAGGAAATGATCGAGCTGCTGCAAGGCCCCCTGCCCCCGCGCGAGACGCTGCCGATCAGAAAAGTCGAACCACCCTCCGCAGCGCCCGTGATAGAGGTAAAGCCCGTTCCCGCTGCCGTGGTTGTTCCGGTCGCCCAGCCTGTCGTCATCGCCACACCGCCCGGTTCGACGAACGATGTGGAGGTCTGGACGCTGGCCGGTACGCACAGCATCGCCCATATCACGGTCATGCCCGTGCTGAACAAAAAACTGACCGAGTTGTTCAATTTCGAAAGCCGCGAGCGCGTCACATTCGCTGAAAACCTTGCGACCAAGGCCGAGCTGATGGGCCCGCAGCAGAGTTTCGACACCATCAGCGACGATGCGCTGCTGACCGCCTTTAACGAATACAAACGTCTGGGCGGCAAGGCAGATGAAGATAAAGTGTTCAGGCACAACCTGAACAAGACCCAGTTGAAAAAACCCGCAGGGATTTAAACACATGGCCGCCGACGAAAAAGACGCAATCCTTTATCCCGCAAGCCTCCCGTTCAACGAAGGCGATCTTGACGTGGGCGATGGGCACAAGCTGCATTACCAGCAATTCGGCAACCCCGACGGTATTCCCGTCGTATACCTGCATGGCGGACCCGGCGCAGGCTCAGCGCCCTATTTCCACCGTTTCTTTGACCCCGCCGTTTTCAACATCGTGATTTACGACCAGCGTGGTGCGCCCGCATCGAACCCGCCCGGCGACATCAACGCAAATTCGCCCGCGCATCTGGTGGAGGATAACGAAAAACTCCGCCAGCATCTGGGCATCGACAAATGGCATTTGTTCGGCGGGTCGTGGGGTTCCACCCTCGCCCTGATGTATGCGGAGAAATACCCCGAAAACACCCTCAGCATGACGCTGCGCGGCGTGTTCATGATGCGCGACAAGGAACTGGACTGGTACATCAACCGCATCGGCACGTTCTTCCCCGAAGTGTACAAGGAATTCGTCGAATTCCTGCCGCAGAACGAACGCAGTGATCTGCTGGAAAACTATTATCAGCGCCTGACCGATCCCGATCCTGCGGTTCACCTGCCCGCTGCCTTTGCATGGACGCGCTTTGAAAACGGCAGCGCGTTCCTCGACGTGCCGCCCGATGAAATCCGCAACGATACGCCGCAGCGCGCCCTGCCCTTTGCCCGTATCGAGGCGCATTTCATGCGCAACCACATGCCCGATGACAGCATCATGCAGAACATCGCCGTGATCAAAGACATCCCGACCGCCATTGTGCAAGGACGTCATGATATCGTTTGCCCGCCAATGTCCGCTTTTGATTTGTCCGAAAAACTGACGAATGTCAGCCTTGAATTCGTGCAGTCCGGCCATTCCGGCGCATCGCCCGAAACCATGAAGTCATTGGTCGCCGCGACAAACCGCATCCGCGATACCGGTTCGCCCGTGCTGCCGAAGAAAGCACCGGCAAGCCCCGCACCCGCCGGAAATCCGCCCAAGCCTGTATAATATTATTGCTTTTGATAGCGGTACTATGATACTGTATATGTATAAGCATGCAGGCGCGTCACGCGCCCGGCGGGCTGGCTATCGCACCGTTTGAAAAGAATAATATCCCTATGTCCGCATTGCACGACATTCCGCTGATTTCCACCGTTGCCGTCGGCCTTTCGACGGCATTCGTGCTGGGCCTTGTCGCTGCCAAGCTGCGCATTTCGCCTATCGTCGGATATCTGCTGGCGGGCATTCTGGTCGGGCCGCATACGCCCGGATTTCATGCCGACCTGAAAATCGCCGAACAGCTCTCCGAAATCGGTGTCGTGCTGCTGATGTTCGGCGTCGGCCTGCATTTCTCGATTCAGGATTTTATGGAGGTGCGCAAGATCGCCCTCACCGGCGCGATTGGCCGCATTATCATCGGCACGGGCCTTGGTATCGGGCTTGCCTGGCTCTGGGGCTGGTCGGTGCAGTCGGGTGTGATACTGGGCCTTGCGCTGTCCGTTGCCTCCACCGTTGTCCTGCTGCGTGCGCTTGAAGAGCGCAACATGGTACAGAGCATGGAGGGCAAGATCGCGATCGGCTGGCTGATCGTCGAGGATCTTGTAATGATTTTGGCGATGGTGCTGATCCCCGCGCTCGCCGCTGCCGGAAAATCACCGGATGCAGATTTCCTTGCGACCGCCAAGGAACTTGGCATCGCGATCGGCAAGGTTCTGCTGTTCATCGTCATTATGTTCGTGGGCGGCAAGCGCGTGTTGCCCTGGCTGCTGTCGGTTGTCAGCCGTACTGGCTCCCGCGAGCTGTTTACCCTTGCCGTCTTTGCGATGGCGATGGGTGTGGCCTTCGGCGCGCAGATCCTGTTCGGCGTGTCCTTTGCGCTCGGCGCGTTCTTTGCGGGCATGATGATCCGTGAATCCGACCTTAACCACGAAGTCGCCGACCATGCGCTGCCGTTTCAGGACGCCTTCGCCGTCCTGTTCTTTGTTTCCGTCGGCATGATCTTCAACCCCAATATCCTGATCGACCAGCCGGTGAACGTGCTGGCCGTGATCGCCGTCATCACGGTCGGCAAGTCGCTCATCACCTTCCTGATTGTGACTTTTTTCGGCTATCCGCTCAAAACCGGCCTGATCGTTTCGGCCGGCCTTGCGCAGATCGGGGAATTTTCGTTCATCCTGATCGGCCTCGGCATGACGCTCGGCCTGCTGCCCGATGCGGGGCGCGACATGATTTTGGCGGGCGCCATGGTGTCGATTGCCATCAACCCCGTCCTGTTCTATGTCGGCAAGAGGATTTATACAGTTGTGGGCGCAACGCCGAAGCTCAGCCGCATGTTCAACCTGCGCGATGACGACCTTGCCCACCTGCGCACCGATGAAAAGCGCGCGTTGAAGGATCTGGTTATCCTCGTCGGTGTCGGCCGCGTGGGCAAATTCATCACGCAGCATATCCATGAACGCCACGTCGACCTTGTCATCATCGAGCGCAACCGTGAAAAGGTCGAATACCTGCGCGGCAAGGGCTTCCACGCCATCTACGGCGACGCGATCAGCGCGGAAGTGCTGGGCGAGGCAGCGATCCAGAAGGCGCTTGCCATCATCGTGACTGTTCCCGACCCCTTCGAGGCGCGCAACATCGTCGAAAGCGCCCGCGCGATCAAGCCCTATATCCGCGTAATCGTAAAGGCGCAGAACGACGAAGAGATCGCCTATTTCGCCGAGAAGAACGTGCACCTGACCGTCAATTCGTCGCAGGAAGTCAGCCGCCGGATGCTGGAGCATCTCGACGGGCTGCAATCATCGCAATAATTCAGGGTTTCAGTTTCGGCGGCTTGAACTTGCGCAGCATTTCCTGACGCTTCGCCGTCAGCGCGATGCCGTCCTCGCGTTCCTTTTTCAGGCGCGCTCGCTCGCTGCGGGTTTCCGTTTCCTTGACCATCATTTCGGCAAGCTCGGTACGGGCGGCATCCTGTGCAATCTTCAGCGGGGTGCGGCCTTCGGCATCCGGCTGGTTCATATCGGCGCCCGCCGCCAGCAGAACCTTGGCGCATTCGCTGCGCCCGCCCTGCGCGGCCCAGCCGAGCGCGTTACGGTCGGTCATGCCCTTGGCATTCACAGCCGCGCCGCGTTCGAGCAAGTATGCACACATTTCCGCATGGCCCATCCACGCCGCCCAGGTGAGCGCGTTGTCGCGCATGTTATCGCGCTCGTCGATGATGGCAGCGCCGAACTGGTCGAGGTATTTGTCGACCGTCACGCGGTCGTTCATTTTTCCGGCATTGCAGAAGGCGTAAATGTCTTCCGGTTTCGGAACGGGCGGCGGATTGAATTTTTTGGACAGAGCAGCCATGACATTAGACTATCAAATGGCGCGGTCGGCTGCCAAGGCAGTCGAAGTAGATATGGAAGGCAGGGTGGTGGGTGCTGAGAGGATTGAACTCCCGACATTCTCGGTGTAAACGAGACGCTCTACCGCTGAGCTAAGCACCCTTCCCCTTTGTCAGGGACGAAATATTGATAATCCATATGGAATATCAAGTCAACGTCCACCTGACAGTCTTACTTGTTAACAGCTTCTTTCAGCTCTTTACCGGGCGTGAATTTCACGCGGTTCGAAGCTTCGATCTTGATGTTTTCGCCGGTGCGGGGGTTGCGGCCGGTGGTTGCTTCACGGCGGGCGACCTTGAAGGTGCCAAAGCCGGCAAAGCGGGCTTCGCCGCCTTTTTGCAGCTCGGTCTCGATGCCGTCAAAAGCGAGATCAATGATCTCGGTGATGAGCGACTTGGACAGGTCGGATTTTTGCTGTGCGATGAAATCGACGAGTTCGTTCTTGTTCACGGTGATACCTCTTTGCAAGTTTAAACCGGATGGCGCCTGTTTAAGAAACAGACCCCATCATGGACGAAGCGGCTACCCCTTATTAGATGCAGCCGCTCCGTTTGATATGTGCAGTTTGCTAGGATTCAAGCCAGATTTCAATGGTGGATCAGGTCTTTTTCCTTGCCGTCACCGGTCCTTGTCGTAACGCTGGGCTTGTCCTCCACAGGTTCCGGCATGGACACGAGGGCATGCGACAGCACCTCGGTGATTGCCGTCACAGGAACGATCTCAAGCCCTTTCTTAACATTGTCCGGTATCTCCGCCAAATCCTTGACGTTTTCCTTCGGAATCAGGACCTTGGTGATGCCACCGCGGAGTGCTGCGAGCAGCTTTTCCTTGAGGCCGCCAATCGGCATAACCTGACCCACGAGGTCTACCTCGCCCGTCATTGCGACGTTCTTGCGAACCGCAATACCGGTCAGGCAGGACACGATGGAAGTTACCATAGCGATACCGGCAGACGGGCCGTCCTTGGGCGTAGCGCCTTCCGGAACGTGAACGTGGACGCCCAGCGATTCGAGCACTTCGGCCCTGATGCCGAGCGACGCAGCGCGGGATTTGACGAGCATCTCGGCGACCTGGATCGACTCCTTCATCACCTCGCCCAGCTTGCCGGTCATGCTGACCTTGCCTTTGCCGTTCGGGAAAGTGACGGATTCAATCGACAGCAACTCGCCGCCGACTTCGGTCCAGGCAAGGCCTGTCACGCAGCCGATACGGTCGTTCTCGTCGGCCATGCCATAGCGGTAGCGCGGCACGCCGGCGTATTTTTCAAGGTTTTTCGGCGTGACGTTGATCTCCGTCTTCTTGCCCATCATGATTTCCTTGATGGCCTTGCGGGCAAGGTTCGACAGTTCACGCTCGAGGTTACGGACGCCGGCTTCACGCGTGTAAAGGCGGATCAGCTGGCGCATCGCGGGATCGGTGATGCTGAATTCGTTTTTCTTCAGCCCGTTCGCCTCTTTCTGTTTTTCCAGCAGGTGGCGTTTCGCGATTTCGACCTTTTCCTCTTCGGTGTAGCCGGAGACGCGGATGATCTCCATACGGTCGAGTAGCGGACGCGGCAGGTCCAGCGTGTTGGCCGTGCAGATGAACATCACGTCGGAAAGGTCGTAATCGATCTCCATGTAATGGTCGTTGAACGTGCTGTTCTGCGCGGGGTCAAGCACCTCCAGCAGTGCCGCCGCGGGATCGCCGCGCCAGTCATGTGCCAGCTTGTCGATCTCGTCCAGCAGGAAAAGAGGGTTCGACGATTTCGCTTTTTTCATGCCCTGAATGATGCGACCGGGCATGGAGCCGATGTAGGTGCGGCGGTGACCACGGATTTCCGATTCATCACGCACGCCGCCCAGCGACATACGGACGAAGTTACGGTTGGTCGCCTGCGCGATCGATTTACCGAGCGATGTTTTACCGACACCGGGCGGGCCGACGAGGCAAAGGATCGGGCCCTTGACCTTGTTCGCGCGGTGCTGCACGGCCAAGTATTCGAGGATGCGTTCTTTGACTTTATCGAGACCGTAATGGTCTTTATCAAGCACGGATTCAGCGAATTTCAGGTCTTTCAGAACTTTGGTGCGCTTGTTCCACGGAATATTCAGCATCCAGTCGAGGTAGTTGCGCACGACCGTCGCTTCGGCGGACATCGGGCTCATCTGGCGGAGCTTTTTCAGCTCGGCATTGGCCTTGGTCTTCGCCTCTTTCGTCATGCGGGCTTTTTTGATTTTCTCTTCCAGTTCGGTCAGCTCGTCGACGCCGTCTTCGCCTTCGTTGAGCTCTTTCTGGATCGCCTTCATTTGTTCGTTGAGGTAATACTCGCGCTGCGTTTTTTCCATCTGGCGCTTCACGCGGCCACGGATACGCTTTTCAACTTCAAGAACGGAAATCTCGCCTTCCATGAAGGAGAAAATTTGCTCGAGACGCTCGGCGACGCCGGTCAGCTCCAGCAGTTTCTGGCGGTCGGAAATTTTCAGCGACAGATGCGATGCGACAGTGTCCGCAAGCTTGTTTGCGTTGTCGATCTGGCCGATGGAGGTGATGATCTCCGGCGGGATTTTCTTGTTGAGCTTCACATACTGGTCGAACTGCGATACGCAGGCGCGCATCAGCCCGTCAATCGCTTCGCCGGTGACGGCGCGCTCTTCGATGATTTCGGCATAGGCCTCGAAATATTCGGGCTTGTCGGTGTAGTTCAGGATTTTCGCGCGCTTGGTGCCTTCGACCAGCACCTTCACGGTGCCATCGGGCAGTTTCAGCAGCTGCAGCACGGTGCCGAGCGTGCCAATAGAATAAAGGTCGCCAGCGCCGGGATCGTCCTGCTGCGCGGATTTCTGGGTCACAAGCAGAACCTGCTTGTTATCGGCCATGGCGCTTTCGAGCGCTTTCACGGATTTTTCACGGCCCACGAACAGGGGCACGATCATATGGGGGAATACGACGATATCGCGGAGGGGGAGGACGGGATGTTTAGGGCCGGTGCCTGTGGGATCTTGCATTTTTTTTCCTTCTTTTACACTCTCTTACCGGATTATGCCCATTAAAGGTTTATTTTTGGCAAAATTCGGTCGATTTCTGGCGTTTTAGGGCGGTTTTTTCGCCTGTTAGTGCCTCATAACAGGTGAAATAGATGGTTGTTAACTTTTGACAAGCTGCAACAGGCTTGTGACAAAAGAAAATTTCCGATTGGGTAAACGTATTGAAACTTCCAGCCTCCGAAATCTTACGAGATTTCAGCAAAGCTTACTTGGCGGGGGTACCTAAAGTTCCATTTTGAAGGCTTTTGGAGGCCTTTTCATGGGCAATTTCGAGGGTTTTTTGCACTTCGGGGCAGTTTGTATCGTTATAACCGCCTGCTTTGCCCGTCTGGGTGACCATTTGCTCGGCTGCGGCCTTCTGAACGGCCTGGATATAGCTGTAATGGCTGTCCATAAGCACGTGATCTAGGTAAGTAACCTTGCGTGCGTCCGTGCGGTGCTTCTTCCACATTACTTCCTGCTCATCGGATTTCAGCTTCTGGAAGGCCTTGAAAGACTCCACAAACGATGCGTTTTCGCCGCCGGTGAATTTATGCGTATTGAGACAGAACATCACTTTGCCGCCGAGATCATAGATATCGATGATCGGGCGCATGCTCTCGAAGAACTGCTTGTCGAGCGTCTCTTGTTCGGTCTTTTGAACGGCCGTTAGTTTTTGGAAGGAATCCACATATGCATCTTCGCCCTGCAGCGTCTTTTCATCGACCTCGATCCGCATCGGCGCGGCGTTCGGGGCATTGGCTTGTGCCTGCGCGGACGGTGCGGGTGCGGGGGCTGCCCCCTGCTCCGCCCCGGCTTGCGCAAATACGGGCGTCGTGGCCGAGATCAGAAACGCAGCTGCGAGGACAAGGCGGAAAGACATGAATGGTAAACTCCGGTTTGGAAAATAAAAGGGGGCGCCCATGCAAGGCGCCCCCGAATATGTCGTAGCGAGGCCCGTCGGTTAAAGCGGGCCGTATATATTAAGCGACTTTTTTCTCGTCGGTGGTGAAGGGCTGCTTTTCGACGATATGGTCGATCAGGCCGAAAGCCTTCGCTTCTTCGGGCGACATGAAACGGTCGCGCTCCAGCGCTTCCTCGATCTGGTTGAGCTTCTTGCCGGTGTGCTTCACGTAGATTTCGTTGAGGCGTTTGCGCAGGCTCAGGATCTCTTTCGCATGGATCTCGATATCCGTCGCCTGACCCTGTGCGCCGCCGGAGGGCTGGTGCACCATGATGCGTGCGTTGGGCAGCGAGTAACGCTTGCCTGCAGCGCCCGCTGCGAGCAGCAGCGAGCCCATGGAGCAAGCCTGCCCCATGCAAACGGTTGCGACTTGCGGCTTGATGTACTGCATCGTGTCGTACATCGCGAGGCCGGAGGTAACGATACCGCCCGGCGAGTTAACGTAGAGGAAGATGTCTTTCTTCGGGTTCTCGGACTCAAGGAACAGCAACTGTGCGCAGATCAGGCTGGACACATAGTCGTTGACCGGACCGGACAGGAAAATGATGCGCTCTTTCAGCAAGCGCGAATAGATGTCGTAAGAACGTTCGCCGCGCGCGGTCTGTTCGATGACCATCGGCACCAGCGTGTTCATTTGTTCAGGAATATAAGACATTCGTGTAGCCCCCTTGCTTTCGTTTTTTTTATATATAGCCCGCCTGGGGCAAATAAAAAGAGACGACCGGCGGTGAAACCGGTCGTCTCAATCATAGCAAGGATATTAGCTCAACTCAAACGCCCTTTTGGGGCATTTCCGATTACAGGGTCGGCGTAGCCTTGGTCTTGGCAGGCTTCGCTTTCTGGTCATCGTTGGAAGCCGGCTTGGCCGTTTTCGCCTGTTTGGCGTCGTATTCGGCTTTGCGCGAGGGCGTCCAGTATTCTTCGAACTGCGACAGAGCAACGACCAGCTCGGGGCGGATAGCTGCGCCGTCTGCGGTGTTGATCAGGGCGCGGATTTCCTGTGCCGTCTTGGGCACTTGAGCTTCGCGTTTGTCGTCTTTTTCAGAACGGTGCGAGAATTCCTCGTGGATGGTCTTCTTGGCAGTACCCACGATGATTTCCTGAATCACGCCCATATCGAGTGCGTTCTGTGCGGTCAGCCAAGTGTCGCGCTCCAGGACGATGTCCCAGAATGCGTGCTTGAGGCCGGTGTGACGAACGTAGATGTCCGTCAGCTGTTCGCGCAGGCGGCTGGTGAAGTCCGTACCGATCACGAGATCCGTCTGCTGGGTCGAACGCTCGTTGCCCGACAGCGGCTGGTGGATCATGTAGTACGAGTTGCGGGTCATCATGCGCTCGTCGCCTGCAACCAGCAGGATGGAGCCCATGGATGCCTGCATGCCCATGCCGATCGTGCGGATGGGAGCGGGAATGGAACGCATGGTGTCATAGATCGACAGACCAGCCAGGACCGAACCGCCCGGCGAGTTCACGTAGACTTTGATCGGCTTTTTCTTGCCGTCTTCGCCAGCGTGGTCTTCCGGGTTTTCGCCAACGCCGGATGCGAGGTACAGGAGCGATGCGTTGGCGATAGATGCCATCGTGTCGTCAACCTGGCCTTCCAGCAGGACGATGCGTTTCTTCATGAGCAGGGAGTAAAGGTCGTAACCGCGCTCGCGGCCGTTTTCCAGTTCGGTAACGGTCGGGACCATGCGGCCAACGGGGCCTTCAGCCGACGCCACGAACTTGTTCAGGGCTGCGAGGCCCGGAGCGTCCATGATGTCTTCGAGTTTCTGGCCGGTTTTGCCAGCGGTTTCCAGCAGGCCCAGATAGCGCTGGGTTTCAGCCTGGATGTTTTTCATGCTCGCCTGGCCTTCGGAAGATTCGAAGGTTTTGATCGCGGTGCGTGCATCGACGGCGTCCATGCCGGTCGATTGCATGAGGGCGAAATAACGCGCGGCATCTGCGCTCATGTATTGCAGGTCGCCGGCGGTGGATTTCAGCTCGGGTGCTTTCACCGAGTCATTCAGCGAAACTTCCGCGCCCTTGCCAAGCGTGTTGGCAGTGGTTTCGTAGGAAGGAGATTTTGCGGTGTCGTTAAAATCGTAAGAAGCCATTTTGGAGTGCCTTTCCTTGCTATGCGTAAATCGTTTTTTATATTTCGTTGTTTTCACCGTCCGGGTCGATTCTTATTTTTTCCCGGTTTCTTTTGTAGCTTTCTTATCGTTTTATCCCCTCGCAGAGTTACTTTATTCCGCGAGAAAACTGAGTTTTACTTGGCTTTGGAAGCGGGTTTTGCCTTCTTGGGCGGTTCCGATTCCGATGCCTTGGTCAGTTCTTCAATGTCTACTTGACGTGAGGATATATTAGACCTTTCCAGAATAAAGTCAACCACTTTGTCTTCGTAAATCGGCGCTTTTACAGCATCCAGCGCTTGCGGGTTTTGCTGATAGTATTCAAAGACTTGACGTTCTTTACCCGGATATTTGCGCGCTTCGTTGATAACCGCTTGCTGCAATTCCTGGTTCGTCACTTCCACCTTGTTGATTCTGCCGATTTCGGCGAGCACCAGACCGAGCTTTACGCGACGTTGCGCGATGCCCTGATACTCTTCGCGTTCTTCGGGCGTGCCTTCTTCGCCGTGGTTGCAGTCGGGACCGTGCACGTGGCCTTCTTCTGCATGGTCATGGCCGCCCTTCAGCTGCTGCCAGATGCCCTGGAATTCCGCATCCACCATGCCCTGCGGCACGTTGAAGGTGTGATCTGCATCGAGCTGGTCGAGCAGCGCGCGCTTGATGTTCATGCGTGCCAGCTGGTCGTAATCGCCCTGGATCTGCTGTTCGATCACTTCTTCGACTTTCGCGAGGTTTTCGAAACCGAGCTTGGTTGCGAATTCGTCGTCGATCTTCGGCGTCGTGGACGTGCGGAGTTCTTTCACGTCGACTTTGAATTCAGCCTTCACGCCTTGCAGTTTGTCATGCGCGTAGTCTTTCGGGAACGTTACCTTCACGACTTTGTGGTCGCCGACTTTTGCGCCGACGAGCTGGTCTTCGAAACCTTCGATAAAGCTCTTGGAGCCGAGTTCGAGGGGGAAATCGTCGCCCTTCATGCCGGGGAACGGTTTGCCGTCCACGGTGCCGTCAAAGTTGATGACGAGGGTGTCGCCAACTTTCGAGGCGCGGTTTTCTTCAACCTTCTCGCTCGTCTTGTTTGCTTTCGCGATGCGATCCAGCGCTTCGGTGATTTCTTTTTTCGCGGGCTTCGCGGTCAGCTTTTCCAGTTTGATCTTGGTGAAGTCGGCCAGCTTGATTTCCGGCAGCACTTCGATCGCCATCGTGTATTCGAGGCCTTTTGCTTCGTCGAAGGTTTTCACTTCGATCTTCGGGCGCATCGCGGGGCGCAGGTTGTTTTCGTTGATCGCCTTCATGGTCGAGTCATTGACGGCGGTTTCCAGCACTTCGCCCATCACGGACTTGCCGTATTTGGACTTCAGCAGGTTCATGGGAATTTTGCCCGGACGGAAACCCGGCATCTTCACCGTCTTGCCCAGTTCGGTCAGGCGTTCGTTGACGCGCTGGTCGATTTCTTCGGCCGACATCGTGACGGTGAATTCGCGTGTGAGGTCTTCGTTCTTGGTCTGTGTGATCTGCATGGTCATGAACTTTCTGCTTCTGCTTTCTTTAAGTTTGGTCTCTAAATCTTGTTTTACGCCAGCCGCCTTCGCGGGTTAAAAGTATGGTGCGGGCGGAGGGACTTGAACCCACACGCCTTGCGGCACTGGAACCTAAATCCAGCGCGTCTGCCAATTCCGCCACGCCCGCATTCTGGCCGTTAAGTCTTACATAAATAGGAAAAATGGCGGAGTGGCGCAAGCACTATAAAGCCGCAAAAGACCCCTACCCCAAAAAAACCCGCCAAAAAAACAAAAACCCCCGTTTTCGGGGGTTTTTGCCGTGTAAATCACAGATTAGGGAAACTATTGCGCGGCCGGTTTCTCTACCCACAATTCGTCCAGACGGTCGTCCCTGCCGCAACCTGTACGGTAGAATTTATAGCCCGTCGGGTTGTTCTTTTTGTAGTCCTGATGGTGTTCTTCCGCCGGCCAGAAATGGCTGGCGGGTTTCAGGGCCGTGGCGACCGGCTTGCCGAATTTCGTTTCGACCGCTTTCACCGAAGACTGTGCCAGCGCTTCTTCCTTTTCATCGCCGTAGAAAATCGCGGCGTGGTACTGGCTGCCTTTGTCGCAGAACTGGCCTTGCGCATCGAACGGATCGACGTTCTGCCAGAAAATCTGCAGCAGCTCCTTGTAGGAAACCATGTTCGGATCGTAGGTCACCTGTATAGTTTCAAGATGACCGGTGGAGCCGCCCGAGACGCGCTCGTAAGTGGGATTTTCGCCTGCGCCGCCAGCATAGCCGGACACGACGCCGATGATGCCGGCCTTGTCTTCAAAATCGCTTTCCATGCACCAGAAGCAGCCGCCCGCAAACATAGCGGTTTTATAGGCGGCGGGTTTCGCGGCTTCTTCCGCGCGTGCGGGCGATGCCAGCAGGCAGAGCGCGATCATCAGGGCGTAAAGTGGTTTCATGTTGGTTTCCTTTTCATCAGTGAAGCGTAATCACTCCGCAACCTTGCGGCAATATCCTTGTTTGAATATACTTTCGGGAACTGACCGGAGAATTTAACGCCATGCCCTGGCTTTCCCCCTTCCCGCTTGAACTTATCGCCTGCGCCAGCCCCGATGACTGGTCGAAGATCGGGCCGCATCAGGCCATGCTTGCGCTGCCGCCGCATTCCGGCGCGTTCGGCGATGCGCGTGACAAACACTTCCACGAAGGCATCGACCTTTACGCTCCCGCCGGTACGCCGGTGCTGGCGGTCGAGGACGGCACCGTAATCGGCGTCACGCCTTTTTCCGGCAGCTCCACGCGCAAGGATTACTGGCGCGATATGGAGGCGGTGCTGGTGCAGGGCGCGAGCGGATTGATCGCCTATTGCGAATTCAATCCTCTTTCCACCCTCCTGCCCGCGATGACGGTCAAGGCGGGCGATCCCTTGGGAAACTTGTATCCCGCGGGATACAAGTTTCGCAAACCGGCGGACAGGGACGAAGACCACGCGCATCACGCCTTTCTGCATATTGAATTGCACCATTCTCAAGTGCGGGTGCCGACGACGTGGGAAGCGGGCAAGCCGAAGCCCGCGACGCTGTTCGATCCCACGCCGCTGTTGATGTTCAACCAGCGCTAGTTTTTTCAGGTTTTCTTTTCTGGCTCGAAGGTCAGCGCGACGCCGTTGTTGCAATAGCGCAAACCGGTCGGCTTGGGGCCGTCATCAAAAACGTGGCCCTGATGCCCGCCGCATTTCGCGCAATGATATTCGGTGCGCTCCATGAACAGCTTGCTGTCGGTTTTCGTCTGGATATGACCGGGGATCGCCTCGAAAAAGCTGGGCCAGCCGGTGCCGCTCTCGAATTTGGCATCGGACTTGAACAGGTCCAACCCGCAGCCCGCGCATTTGAAAACGCCGGTGCGGTGTTCCTTCAGCAGCGGGCTGGTGCCCGAACGTTCCGTCCCCTCGCAGCGCAAAACGTCGTATTGCTGCGCGTCGAGTTTCTTTTTCCATTCATCATCGCTCATGACCAGTTCCTCTATGTCTCCGTGATTGGCAAATGCCGGTTTCAGCGCCAACGCGCATACTGCCATCAGGGTTGCTGTGAAAAATTCGCGTCTTTTCATGCTGATAACCTCTTCTACAGGGTTATTCGGCGGCTATCCCCGAAAGGTTACCGCCCTGCGCCACAAATAAAAAGCCCCCCGGTTTGCGGGGGGCTTTTTATTGGAAAAAAGCCGCGGGCTTACTGGCCGGGCGCTTTCTGGATCTGGACGGCAGGATCGTTCTTGTCGAGGCCGAAACGCTCGGGGCTCGGCAGCGGCTTGCCTGCTTTGGCGGCGCGCAGGGTCGCATCCTGATACGCCTTGACGAGCTCTTCGCGCATCTGCTCGGGCGACTTGACGCCGTCATCTGCCGTTTGTGTCGTTGACACGCGCTGCTGCGTGACGACGGGAGCGTTATATTGCGGATACTGGCGCGCATAGATGCGGTCCAGCCCATCAATCTGGCGGTCTACCGACATTTGCTCGGTCAGCGCGCGTTGTTCCAGCTGGTTGCGCAACACTTCGATCTGGGACTGGTAGGTCTGGCCCGCAGCGCCTGCGTTGCCGACGGTCGTCAGGACTTCGCCGACGTTCCAGCCGCCGCGCGCATTGCGCTGGCCCTGCTGGATCTGGCGCTGGACTTGCTGCATGTGGCGCTGGTTCAGCTGTGCCTCGCGCTGGCGTTCCTGCGCGATGTAGGTGCGCATGCGGAGCGCACTCTGAAGCTTGATGTTATCACTACGTTTGATGTATTCGCGGTCGTTGGCCCAAGGTTTCTGTTGCTGGTATTGCTGGGTCTGGGTTACCGCGACACCTTGGGGGGAGTCGTAGGTTTGTGCCTGCGCCGCGAGGGGCGAAAGGCTGGCGACAAGCGTTGCACCGATCAGCACGGCCGTATTGAACGCTTTGCGCGCTTTGCCTGCCAGTGAATTCTTTTTGTCGTTGTCCATGACCACACCCGTCTGAATGTTAAATGTCAAAACCGCCCGGCATATCCCGAACCCCATCGCCAGACGTAAATTTGTACTTAGAGATCATGATACTTGCAACCTGCCAGCCTGTCAATTCAGTTTGCATAAAATGCAGGTACTTTCATGCCCCAAATCCGGAATTACGCTTAAATATCAATATCCTGCACGAATTTAGCGTTCTCCTGAATAAAATCGAAGCGCGCCTCGGGATTCTTGCCCATCAGGCGTTCGATCAGCATGGCGGTCCCGCCTTCGGCTTTCTTGAAGGCGTCGGTGCCGTGTTCAGCCGCCGGAAGCGTCACGCGCACAAGGGTGCGTTTCGCCATATCCATGGTGGTTTCTTTCAGCTGCGCCGCCGGCATCTCGCCCAGACCCTTAAACCGGCTCATATCGACCTTCTTCTTGTTCTTGAAGACGGTCTTCAGCAATTCTTCCTTATGCGCGTCGTCGCGGGCATAAACCGACTCCCCGCCCGCAGACAGGCGGTAAAGGGGCGGCAGCGCGAGGTATAGCGCGCCCTGTTCGATCATGCCGCGCATTTCCTGATAGAACAGGGTAATCAGCAGCGATGCGATATGCGCGCCGTCCACATCGGCGTCGGTCATGATGATGACGCGTTCATAGCGCAGCTTGTCGATATTGAAATCCTTGCCGGTGCCGCATCCGAGCGCGAGGATGAGGTCTGAAATTTCCTGGTTCTGGCGGATCTTGTCGGTGGTCGCGGAGGCGACGTTCAGCACCTTGCCGCGCAACGGCAAAATCGCCTGCGTTTCGCGGTTGCGCGCCTGTTTCGCGGAGCCACCTGCCGAGTCACCCTCGACGATGAAAATCTCCGTGCCTTCGGAGGTCTTGCGGGAGCAGTCGGCAAGCTTGCCCGGCAGGCGCAGCTTGCGCGTTGCCGATTTGCGCGACATCTCGTGCTGGTCTTTCGCGCGGCGGCGGTCTTCCGCTACTTGAATCAGGTAATCGAGCAGATATTTGGACGCGTTGTTGTCGCCCGTCAGCCAATGCTCGAAATGGTCCTTCACGCCGTTTTCGACGAAGCGCGTGGCGTTTGCGGTCGTCAGCTTTTCCTTGGTCTGCCCCTGGAATTGCGGCTCGCGGATAAAGATCGAGAGCAGGATCGTGGCGGAGCCGAAAATATCGTCCGGGGTCAGCACGCCCGCTTTCTTGTTATTAACGAGGTCAGCGTAGTTCTTCAGGCCCTTGGAGAGCGCCGAGCGCAAACCCTGCACATGCGTGCCGCCCTCGGGCGTCGGGACGGTATTGCAATATGAAGTCAGGAAGCCCTGCTCCTCTTCCTCCGTCCAGGCAATCGCGAATTCGCAGCGGCCTTCGCTGTCGGGGAAATCGACGGAGCCATAGAAAGGCTTCGGCGTCAGCGAGGTTTTGCCCTCGACCAGCGTATACAGGTAATCAAGGATACCGTTCGGGAATTTGATGATCTCTTCGATCGGCACGCCGCCGCTGTCTTTCAGCAGCGATTCCTCGCAAGACCATGCCATTTCAACGCCGCGATAGAGATACGCCTTGGAGCGCGCGAGTTTATAGATCGCGGCGGGGCTGTATTTCGCGTCCTTGCCGAAAATTTCGGTGTCGGGGATGAAGGTGATGGTCGTTCCGCGATCCTTTGTCGGGCCAATCTTTTTCAGCTTGCTGGTCGTCTTGCCGCGGCTGTAGGTCTGTTCATATAGAGTTTTGTCGCGGGCGACCTGAACAACCAGCTCGCTCGACAGCGCGTTGACGACCGATGCGCCGACGCCGTGAAGGCCGCCGGAGGTCGCATAGACTTTGCCGGAGAACTTGCCGCCGGAATGGAGCATGGAGAAAATGACTTCAAGCGCCGACTTGCCGGGGAATTTGGGATGGTTGTCCACAGGGATGCCGCGGCCATTATCCCTAATAATGATCTTGTTGCCTGCTTCGAGGCGGATTTCGATACGGGTCGCGTGGCCGGCGACAGCTTCATCCATCGAGTTGTCGAGAACTTCGGAGATAAGATGGTGCATCGCGCGCTCGTCGGAGCCGCCGATATACATGCCGGGGCGCTTGCGTACAGGCTCGAGGCCTTCGAGGACTTCAATGTCCTCGGCCGAGTATTCATCCTTGCGCGACGGCGTTTTCTTGTTCAACTGTTCCCCCATGATTTCGGGTAATTTACGCATTTCAGGCCGCAAACGCAACCTTGGACATACGGGCAATCTCCGTTATATAATGCCGGAGGGATAAAAAGACCATAGATTTAAGGGGGTAAGATGTCCCGCGAAGAGCCAGATTACGACACAAGCCCTGCCCTGCGCACCATGGCCATGCCCGCCCATGCCAACGCCAATGGCGACATTTTCGGCGGCTGGTTGCTGTCCCAGATGGACCTGGCGGGCGCCGTGCTCGCGACCCAGAAGGCAGGATCGCGCATCGCCACCATCGCCATCGACGCCATGAAATTCACCGCGCCCGTCCATGTAGGCGACGAAGTCAGCTGCTATTGCAAGGTGGAGCGTATCGGCAATACCTCCATCACGATCCATGTCGAAACCTGGGCGCGCTCGCGCCTTGGCGGACGCTCCGCCATCATGGTCACCGAAGGAAAATTCACATACGTCGCGATTGACGAAGACCGGAAGCCTATTCCCGTCATCCGCCCCGTAAACAAGGAAGCGAAGAAATGAACCAGAAACAGCTTTACATCGCCATCGGCGCTGTCGTCGTGCTCGTGCTGGGCGGCGCGTATGTTGCGATGAAACCCAAGGCGGTCGTGAACACGCAGGCCGCGGCGCCGAAGGTGCATCCGATCCACGACGACGTAACCTTCGCGCGTGAAACCAAGGCATACAGCATGATGCCCTACGCCAAGGCTGAACTTGAATACGAAATCTACATCCCCAAGGACTGGACGGAAGTCGAGGCCTATGACTCGCTGCAGGAAAACCAGGACGCGATCCTTTCCCGCATCGCCTATTACAAGAGCCCCATGGTCAGCACACTGCAAATGGACCTTGAAATCAACGCGCTGAAACTGAAGCACGAAATCTCGGCCAAGAACTGGTTGCGCGATTACCTTCTCAACCAGGGTTATACGCCGCAGGGCGAGGTCAACGAACTCTCGCTCAAGAGCGCGAACACCTATTATATCGTCGCCGGATCCCCCGCGGCGCCGTCGAGCCTTGAATATGTGGCAGCACGCATCAGCGGCAGCTGGGTTCTGCTGTCAACCTTCCGCACGCCCCTGCCGCTCGGCAACTACGTCAAATATCTGCAGAAGAAAACCGTCGACAGCTTCAAGATCCTTTATCCCAAGGACGAAGCGGTCGAGGATCAGAAGGTTTTCACGCTGGTAGACTCGATCAAGTTCAACTACCCCGTGTCTTGGGAAGTTATCTCGACCGATTTCCGCGACATGAACCGCCTGACCGTCCACCTCCAGAACAAGGGCAAGGCGAAGAACATCGAGGGTTATATCCGCTTTCTCGCCGTACGCCGCTCGCGCTCGACAGACTTGCAAACGGAGCTTGACGACCAGCGAAAGTATTTCGACAACGTCATGAACCTCAAAGTGACGAAACTGATTTCGAGCGACAAGTCGCTCGCCTATAACCGCTTCCTGTTCAACCGCTACGAGGTTTATGACGTCGAGCCGAAGAAGGGCAAGGCCAGCCCGCAGGAAATTCACTTCCTCGCGCTGGGCGACAAGGAATGGTACATCTTCGCCATCCTCTTCACCCCCAAGGAAGCGACGCACCTTTATAACTGGGCGCGTAACACGCAGTCCTTCAAGGAAATCGTCAAGGCGATCAAGTAACCTGCGCCTTTATCACCGACAAAAAAATCCCCCGGACTCGCGTCCGGGGGATTTTTTCGGGAAGAAACTTCTCAGACGGAACAGTACCCGTCCCGTGTCTTACACGGAATAGTACCCCTCCGTGTTTTACACGGAATAGTACATGGCGTATTCGATCGGATGCGGCATGGTTTCGTATGCCAGGTTTTCTGCGTAGCGCAGTTCCAGATAGCTTTCGATGAAGTCCTTGGTGAACACGCCGCCCTTCAGCAGGAAGTCGTGGTCATCGCGCAGCGCATCGAGTGCCTCACGCAAGCTGCCGCAGACAGTCGGGATTTCCGCCAATTCATCGGGCGGCAGGTCATACAGGTTCTTGTCCATCGCGTCGCCGGGGTGGATTTTCTTCTGGATGCCGTCGAGGCCCGCCATCAGCATCGCCGCAAAGGCGAGGTAGCTGTTGGCAGCGGGATCAGGGAAGCGCACTTCGACGCGCTTGCCCTTCGGCGAAGCCGAGAACGGGATGCGGCACGAAGCGGAACGGTTGCGCGCGGAGTATGCGAGCAGCACGGGCGCTTCATAACCCGGCACGAGGCGTTTATAGCTGTTCGTGGTGGGGTTGGTGATCGCGTTCAGCGCCTTCGCGTGCTTGATGATACCGCCGATGTAGTACAGGCAGCTTTCCGAGAGATCGGCATAACCCGAACCCGCGAACAGCGGCTTGCCCGCTTTCCACAGCGACTGGTGGACGTGCATGCCCGAACCATTGTCGCCGAAAATAGGCTTCGGCAGGAAGGTTGCGGTCTTGCCATACGAATGCGCCACGTTGTGGACGACATATTTGTAAAGCTGCAGGTTGTCGGCCGAGTTCACGAGGGTCGAGTACTTGATGCCAAGTTCGACCTGCGCGGGTGCGACTTCATGGTGGTGCTTTTCAACGGCAACGCCCATGGCGGCAAGGACGGAAACCATTTCAGCGCGCATGTCGTTCGAGCTGTCGATCGGCTGCACGGGGAAATAGCCGCCCTTGATGCCAGGACGGTGGCCCATGTTGCCGCCGTCATAGGCGCGGTTGGAGTTGTAGGGGCCTTCCATGCTGTCGATTTCATACGACACGCGGTTCATCGACACGTCGATGCGCACATCGTCGAAGATGAAGAATTCAGCCTCGGGGCCGAAGAAACCGGTATCGGCGATGCCGGTTGACTTCAGGTATTGCTCGGCCGAGCGCGCGATGGAGCGCGGGTCGCGGCTATAGGGCTGGCCGGTCGAGGGTTCATAGACGTCGCAGAACACATCGAGCGTGGGCGCAGCCGCGAAGGGGTCGAGCACGGCGGTCGTGAGATCCGGGCGCAGGATCATGTCGGATTCGTTGATCGCTTTCCAGCCGGCGATCGACGAGCCGTCGAACATGATGCCGTCTTCCAGCAGGTCTTCATCGACCGTGGAGATGTGCTGCGCGGTGTGCTGCAGTTTGCCGCGCAGGTCGGTGAAGCGGAAGGCCACGTATTCAATGCCGTGTTCCTTGATCAGCTTGAAGAACGGCGCGAAGTTATGCGACGACTTGGACTTCGCCGGTGCCTTCGCCACTTTCAGTTTTGCAGATGATTTAGCCATTTGGTCTCTCCTGTTTGACGTTCGTTAAATCGCAGTAATCTTCAGATCGCTTCTTTCCCGCGCTCTCCGGTTCTGACACGGATCACGTTTTCGACGGGCATCACAAAAATTTTTCCATCTCCAATGCGGCCGGTGCGGGCCGCCTGCGAGATCGCTTCGATCACATCGTCCACCTGGCCGTTTTCGACCACGCATTCGATTTTCACCTTGGGCAGGAAATCGACGACATATTCGGCGCCGCGATACAGCTCGGTATGGCCCTTTTGCCGTCCGAAGCCCCGCACCTCGGTCACGGTCATGCCCTGCACGCCGACTTCGTGAAGGGCTTCCTTCACTTCATCCAGCTTGAACGGCTTGATAATGGCCTCGATCTTTTTCATGTCCTGACCTTTTTTAGAGACGCGCCTATATCGCAAGACTTGTGCCAGTTTCTAGGCACATGTAAAACATTGAAAATAAATGATATAATTGTTCTGTGAACATGTTTTCATGCCCTGTTTTCAGGCAACTGCCTATAATTTAGGCAGCCCCTTTGCTATACTGCATCATAGGGAAAACTTGACGCGACATTATAACGTCAGGTAAACCATTTCCCTGATGGCGGTCGTAGTTCAGTGGTAGAACACCTGGTTGTGGTCCAGGATGTCGCGGGTTCAATCCCCGTCGATCGCCCCATTCCCTCCCTACTCTTTCCCTTCATGGCGCAGTCTGCAATACTGCGCCTTATGTTTGAAATCCTCACCCCCGCCGAAATGAAGAAAGCCGATGCCGCGACGATTGCCGCAGGCGCGAGCGGCATTCAATTAATGACGCAGGCCGGCGCTGCCGTTGCATCTGCGGTCAAGGAACGTGTCGAGCCCTGCCCCGTGCTGGTGCTGTGCGGCCCCGGCAATAACGGCGGCGACGGGTTTATCGTGGCGGCGAGACTGAAAGCAGATGGCTGGAATGTGCGCGTCGCCTGCCCCTTGAAGAAAGCCGCGCTCAAGGGCGATGCGGCGCTGGCGGCGAAGGAATGGACGGGCGAGATCGAAAGCCTGAATTCAAACCTCGCGCTGAAGGATGCCGCGCTGATCGTGGATGCGGTCTATGGCGCAAGCTTCGCAGGCGCGCTCGATCCCGAACTTGTGACCCTGTTCGACAAGATCCGCACCAAGAAACTGCTTGTCGTGGCAATCGATGTGCCGTCCGGCATGGATGCCGCCAGCGGCACGATTGCGGGAGGCGCGCTGAAGGCCAATTTCACCGTCACCTTCTGCCGCAAGAAAATCGCGCATATGCTGATGCCGTCCAAGGCGTATTGCGGAAAACTGGTCGTGTCGCTGATTGGAATCACCGACCAGACGGTGGCCGAGTTGAAATCGTCCGTTTTTGAAAACGATTCTGCCCTCTGGCTGAAAAACTTTCCGCTGCCTTCGCCTGAATCCCATAAATATTCGCGTGGTCATGCTGTCATATTCGGGGGCGCGCAACGCACCGGAGCGGCCTGTCTCGCCGCCTATGCCGCGCAGCGCGCAGGGGCCGGACTGGTGTCGATCACAAGCCAGCCAAAGACGGTTGCGACCTATGCCCAATACCGCGCCAGCGTGATGATCGATGAATGGGCGACGCTCGATGATCTGAAAACTGTTTTGCGCGACGAACGCCGCAACGCTGTCTGCATCGGCCCCGGTGCCGGCATGACAGATGACATGAAAGAAACGATTCAGGCCGTTTTATCCTTTGATAAATGCGCCGTAATCGATGCCGATGTTTTCAGCGCCTTTAAAGAAACACCTAAAGAACTCTTTGCAAAGCTTTCACCTAACAAGCATGTTTTGACGCCGCATGAAGGCGAATTCGCCCGCGTGTTTGAAGGCATTGAAGGTAATAAGTTAGAACGCGCCCGCAAGGCCGCGAAATTGGCCAATGCTGTTATAGTGTTGAAAGGGGCCGATACTGTCATCGCCGCCCCCGACGGAACAGCGATTATCAATGCAAATGCACCCGCGACTCTGGCAACTGCGGGGTCGGGAGATGTGCTGGCGGGACTCATCACGGGACTCATGGCGCAGGGCATGTCGCCGTTCATGGCGGCGGCGGCGGGCGTCTGGCTGCAGGGAGAAACAGCTCAAATTTTCGGCCTCGGTTTGACGGCTGAAGACATAATTCACCATTTACCACAATCCCTTAACCGCCTGTTCGCCGCGCGGTAAATTATTAGTTAAAATTTTAAGTAATTCCCAAATACCTGAAATTTTGATAGAATTTAGAGATAGGTTTCTTAGGTTTCTGTGTGCGCGTTTCTGTGGGGAGGGGCATGACTAATCCCTGTCAAAAAAATTCTGGTATTTTTACCAGAGCGGTTCAGTTCCTGTTGGCGGTTGCGATAGCCGGGTGCCTCTTGTCACCCCGTGTTGCGCAAGCGCAGTATTCAGGGGCTACGGTGGACATGGACGTCCTGACGCTGGCGCTGCAGGATGATCCCGCCGCGCTCGCAACGCTCAACACCGCCCTTGGCAATCCTGCCTTGCCCTACGATGTGTACGCATATCTTGATGGCGTCCGCGCCGCGCTGGGCGATCCGCCCCGCATCAACGCCGTTCCGCCGCCCCCCATCAACCCGCCCACAAACTCCGCCGCGCTCCTGACGGGCGCTTCGGGTGGCAGCGTCGCCAACCTGACGACGATCCAGAACGCGCTGGGCGGCCCGTACTTCTATAACTATTTCTCCTACGTCGATCCCTATTTCGGCATTATTTATCCGCTGGCGCCCATTAACCCGCTCGACGACCTGCTGAACTGGACGATTGCCGGCACCGGCAACATCGGCCTTCAGACCCTCGCCAACGCGTTGGCGGGACAGGCCGGCGCGGTCAACACGCTGTCCATCGTTCTCTATAACAGCCCGACGCAGGGCACATGGGCGCTGTTCCAGACCCTGCTTTGCTCGCAGTTCGGTTCCTGCGCAGCCGCGCAGGCGCTCGTCGCGCTTGCCGCAACCGGCGACGCGGCGGCACAGGCGCAGCTCAACACTTACCTGGGCTCGCTCATCCTTTCCAACAACACCTCCGGCATGTTCGACGCCGAAGGCATCACCTGGATCACCGCGCTCGGCAACGGTGCGGCGTCCGGTTCCAACTGCCTTCTCGACACCGATGGCGACGGCGTACCCGATTGCACGGACCCCGACATCGACGGCGACGGCACCCCGAACCAGCTTGACCTCGACATCGACGGCGACGGCGTGGCGGATAACCCCGACACCGACGGCGACGGCATCCCGGATTCCGGCGACCCCACCCCCACCGGCGGCCCGCCTGTTGGCGGCGGCGGCGGCGGCGGCGGCGGTACAGGCGCAACCGGTAGCGGCGGCGGCGGCACGCTCGGCGGTGGTTCCACGCCCCCGACGAACGACTGCGACAGCGCCGCGAGCGCTCCGCTCACCGGCAGCTTCGGCACCGACCCTTGCGAACTGGCGGAAGACACGCTTGCCATGGTTGACGACACCTATTGGGATGTCGCCGGCGAGCAGTTCGTCGACCACCTGAACATATTGTGGACGGAGCAGATGCTCCCCTCGCTGAAGAACATGACCGCGCAGTGGCATGCCGGCGTCGTCGACCAGTCGCGCCAGTTCGGCTCGACGGTGGACAGCCATAACCTCACCAAGCAGATCAAGCAGACGCAAATCCGCGAAGTCGAGGCCAAGAAACGCGTCACGCCGAACGAGCGTGCCTGCGTATCCGCAACCCCGGCATCCCCGATGGCTGTCACCGCGAGTACGTCGAACGCGCTCGCGTCCGGCTTCCGCGAGGACACGGTAGCACGCTCCGGCGGCGCGCCCGGCACGCCCGCGGAACAAGGCTCGCAGATCGAGAAAAAAGGCAGGCTTGCTACCTATTGCACGCAGTTCAACGACCCCGAAGCGAATGCGGGCGTGAACCCCTGCCCCAACCCGACGACCGCAGGCCCCTGGCCGAACGGCGACATCGATATCGAGGGCTTCCTGTTCAAGGACACCGTCTATCTCGACAAGCCCGAGGAATACGCGGCTGCGCACGAGATCATGACGAACCTGATTGAGCCGAACACGCCCGACAGGCTGACCGACGACATCATCACGACGCAAAGCGGTCAGGAATACATCCTGCGCCGCGAGCAGATCGAGGCATGGCGCGGCATCGGCTCGAACGTCGTGGCATCGATGATTTCGCGCCGTACCAGCATTCCGCTACCGCAAGCAGTGGGTGGCGCGACTCCGCCCGCCGTGCCTCCTCCTCCCCCCCCCCCCACGCCACCCGGCCCCATGGCGGCGAGCCGTGGCACCTTCGCCGACTTCCTGCGCACCCTTGGCGCGCGTGAAGCATCGGGCAGGATCGGCGTTTGCAATGACATCGGCTATTGTGGTCTGTACCAGATGGGTCGCGTAGCTCTGATCGAAGCGGGTTGCATCTCCGGTGGTTCAGGCTCACAAAGCCGCGCCCCAAATAACTACCGTCAGCCAAACTATACCTGGGTTGGAGGGGCGAGCTGCTCTTGCGGATCATCAATGACGGCGTTCCTAGCGGACCAAGCATGCCAGACTTCTGCCGTAACGCGCTATCACCAGCGGACATGGGGTTACATCAACGCATCCTGCCGTGCAATGGCATGCACGACGCAAAGAGGTGTACTAATCACGCCATCGGGCCTGCTGGCTGCCGCTCACCTACTGGGGGCAGGCGGTGTGCATTGTTTCCTTGGCTGCGGCGCCTGCCCGGGTTCCGTCCGCATTTGTGGCGGCATCCCGTGCGACGGTTCTGGTACCCTGATCACGGAGTATATGAACAAGATGGGTGGCTACGACCTTCCCTTCGGCGGTGCACAATGTGGATCCGGCCTGCCCGGTTCTTCCGCGGCAACCGGCGTACCGGCTCCGCCTCCTAAGCCTGTCGGCCAGACCATCCGCGAGATCCGCGAACGCGCGGGCGTCGATCCGGCGAACATCTCGGACAACCCCAGCTATAACGAGATCATGCTGGCGATGACCAAGGAACGCTTCCTCGATCCCGACTACTACACGCGTATGCAGGCTGAAATCGGCGCACTGCAGCAGGAACGCGCATCGGTGAAAGCTTATATCACCATGCAGTTGCAGGACATCTATACGCTACAGGAACAGATCAACGTCCTGATGGCGGCGCGCGCTTCGATGAAACTCAACGAAGGCGGCCAGGGCCAGCAGGACCGCGCGGAGCTGATCCCCGTCAAGTAAAGCTTGCCGGCGTAACCACACATAATGGCATTTCCCTTTCTTTTTCAGGGGAATGCCATTATCTTTGGTGCTCTTACTTGTGATTTCGGAAGGCGTATGCTATTATGAATATAATCAAATTTCTCTGGCAGGCAGTCATGCAAGCGAAAAACGACCTCATTAAATCATTCCGCAAAGCAGCGGTGCGCGCAACACTCGCGGTGATGATGACCGTCGGCGTTCTGGCGCCTTCCGTCACCGTCATGGCGCAGACGCAAGTCGCTCCTCCTGCCTCCGTAGTTAAGCTCACCGCTCCGACCGCCGAGACCGAAGCGGGCCGGGTCGCAACCGAAATTTCTTTTACGCGCGTCAAGGATGTCGAAGCATTGGCGAAGCAATATCCGGCCCTTTCGAAACTGCCCGCTGAACTGAAAGAGTATGACGAGCAGCAAGGGGGCGATAATCCCGCTTTCGTCGAGATAGCGAAATATACCGACAAGGCCAACGGACGCGAAATGCTGTTTGTGCATGTGACGACTCCAGTGCTGTGTTCCTATGAAGGTTGCCCGCTTTCTGTCTTCTTGCGTGACGGCAAAGATTTCCGCAACGTGCTGCAAGTCAATGCATCGGATCCCATCAGCGTTGTCACAAATGGCACCTCAACGTCCGTGATGCTCCCGGGTGCCTATGGTGTCAACCCGTCGCTGGAATTCCGCTATGATATTAGAACAGGCCAGTTTGAACCCACGCGGGTGGCCGATGCCCAACAGCAACCCGTGCCCAAACAGGTTCCCGCACCATTACCGGCACCATCACCCAAAAAATAGTTTCCGAATTGGCTAGCCCAGATATTGTTTGGGATCGAGCGTCGTTTTGCCGCGGCGCACTTCGAAATGCAGCTGCGCGTTCATGACAGTACCGGATGATCCGACCGCGCCGATCACCTGCCCCTGCGCCACTTTCGCGCCCGATTTCACGGCGACATTGTTCAGGTGCGCGTAAGCCGTAATCATCCCATTGGAATGGCGAATCAGCACCAGATTGCCATAGCTGCGCATTTCGCCGACATAGGCGACCGTGCCCGATGACGCAGCATTGACCGGCGTGCCGCGCGGTGCGGCGATATTGATGCCATCGTTATAAAGCCCGCCCGTTTTCGGGCCATAGCTTGAAATCACCTGCCCCTTCACGGGCCAGATAAAGCCGTTCCGGCTGGAGGAACGCCCCACCATTTCCGCGCCGCGCGTGGCGGGTTCGGCGGTTGCGGCCGACACCAGCGACACTTTCGGCACGGTTTCAATCTCGCCAGCGTCTTCCGTTGCGAGCTTTCCGATCAGTGAATCAAATGCCCGCGTGACCGGCGAGGGCCCGGGCCTTTTCAGCATCTGGTTTTCGGTTCTGGTGTTCGATGCGGCGAAAGTCGATGACGACACAGGCTCGGATTGCGGCGGCGATGATGCCAACTGTTTCGCAAGCGCGGGTGTGGCCGTTGAAACGACGCCATTCGCGCCCGACGGCACTTTCAGCACCTGACCCGCCTTCAGCGCATAGGGCGCGCTGATGCCGTTTTCCGCGGCCATCTTATCGACCGTCGTACCGTACATCCGCGAGAGGCTGAACATGGTGTCGTTCGGCAAAACTTTATGCGTGCGCGCGAGCGGCAGCACAAGGCGGCGGCCGGGCCCGACGCGGTCTGACACCGACAGTCCGTTCATGCCGGCAAGCGCGCTCAAGGGGACTCTGTAGCGTTGGGCGATGGAGGATAACGTATCGCCCGGCTGAACTGTTACCGCCCCGTTTGCCGGCAGTACGCTTGCGCCGTAATTCTGGACGGGCGCGGGGTTGGCGAGAGATACCGATGCATCACCCATCCACGTCGCCAGCGCGGTGGTGAGCGCGGTTGTCAGGAGCAAAAATTTAAATCGCCGCCCCTTCATTCTGTCCCCCGTTATGCAGGCATCAGCGCGGGTGCGCTGAAAAAACTGCCTTCGTCTTCTTCCTCGGGTGCCACCACCACTTCGTTGCGTGCCACGTTCGGCAACAGCGGCACAAAGCGCACGGGCATCAGGCGTTCTGTCTCGTATCCGGTTTCGTTGCGCGTGATGCGGTAGATAAACTGGCTCGATTTATCGCGGCCCATCGGGATGATCAGGATGCCGCCGACTGACAGCTGTTCCAGCAATGCGGGCGGCGCGCCGCCGTCCCCTGCCGCAGCCGTCACGATGATGCGGTCGAACGGCGCCTGCTCGCGCCAGCCGAGCATGCCGTCGGCGGCCTTGCAGGTGATGTTGCGGATGCGCAGGTCGGTGAACATTTTCTCCGCGCCTGCAAGCAACGGCTTGTGACGCTCGATGCTATAAACGCGGCGGCAGAGGCGCGACAGGATCGCGGCCTGATAGCCGGAACCCGTGCCGATCTCCAACACCTTGTGACGGTCGTTGACGCGCAGTTCCTGCGTCATGGATGCGACGACCAGCGGCTGGCTGATCGTCTGCCCGCGCGCGATGGGCAGCGCGATATCTTCATAGGCCTGATCGTGGAATGTTGTATCGATAAACGCCTCGCGCGGCACGCGTTCGATTGCGCCGAGTACGGCGGTGTCGGTAATGCCGCATTTGCGCAACTTCATGATCAGCCGGATCTTGCGCGCGAGGAGGCTCATTTGAAAACCTTTCCTAATTCGACGAGTGTCGGATAGTGCGTGAGGTTCAGCGATAGCGGAGTGACCGTCACATGCCCTGCGGCAAGCGCGCCCATATCGAGCGTATGGTCGTGTTCATCGCGGGCCGGCGGCGGGCCGATCCAGAAATACGGGCGGCCGCGCGGATCGATGCGGTAATCCATATCCTGTTTTTCCATGCTGTAATGGCCTTGCGCAACGGGGCGGATTTCCGGCGTCACGCCTTCGATGCGGACGGGAAAGTTCACGTTCATCAGCAGGTTATGTTCCCAGCTTTTGCCTTCGAACGCCTTCAGGATGCGCGGCACATATTCGCGGGCAATCGCCCAGTCGGGCTTGCCGCCCGCTTCGTCGAAATCCTGACTGAAGGCAATCGCGGGGATCGCCATCAGGGTCGCCTCGATCGCGGCAGCGATTGTACCCGAATAGGTGACGTCATCCGCCGTGTTCTGGCCGTGGTTGATGCCGGACACGACCAGATGCGGGCGCACTTCCTTCATGATCTTCTGCACGCCGACCAGAACCGTATCTGTCGGTGTGCCGTAGACGGAGAAATGCCGCTTGTCGTATTCCTTCATCCGTAAGGGACTGTGGATGGTCAGCGAATGTCCCGCCGCCGATTGCTGCGTTTCGGGTGCCACGACCCAGACATCCGGCGTGATCGTCAGCATGATTTCTTCCAGCACCTTGATGCCTTCGGCATGGATGCTGTCGTCATTCGCGATCATGATCCGCGCTTCGGATAATTTCTTGGGAAACTCAAGCATTTGCTGCTTTTCCTTGCTTTGCTTTCGCAACAGGTTCGAGTTTCTTGAGGCCGCCCATATAGGGCAGCAGCACATCGGGGATCACGACGCTGCCATCCGGCTGCTGGTAATTTTCCAGCACGGCCACGAGGCAACGCCCGACCGCCACGCCCGAGCCATTGAGCGTGTGAACGTATTTCGTCGCCTTGTCGCCTTCGCGTTTGTAGCGCGTCATCATCCGGCGCGCCTGAAAATCGCCGCAGTTGGAACAGCTGGAAATTTCGCGGTACGCATTCTGGCCCGGCAAAAACACTTCGATATCAAAGGTCTTTCTGGCCGAGAAACCCATATCACCCGTGCAAAGCGCCAGCGTGCGGAACGGCAGGTCGAGCTTTTTCAAAATCGCTTCAGCGCAGCCCGTCATGCGGTCCAGTTCCGCCATCGACTCTTCTTCCGACGTGATGCTGACCAGTTCAACCTTATAGAACTGGTGCTGGCGGATCATGCCGCGCGTATCCTTGCCCGCCGCACCGGCTTCGGAGCGGAAGCACGGCGTGAGCGATGTCAGCCGCAACGGGAGTTCTTCCGCGTTGATGATCGTATCCAGCACGGTGTTCGTCAGTGAAACTTCCGACGTAGGGATCATCCACAAACCGTTGTTGGTCTTGAACAAATCATCGGCGAATTTCGGCAGCTGGCCGGTGCCGTACAGCGCCTCGTCCTTCACCAGCAGCGGCACGGAAAGTTCGGTATAACCATGTTCGCCCGTATGGGTATCGAGCATGAATTGCGCAAGCGCACGCTCCAGCCGCGCCACGCCGGAGCGCAACAGCACGAAACGCGCGCCGGACATTTTTGCAGCGGCTTCGAAATCCATGCCGCCCAGCTGAGCGCCGATATCAACATGGTCTTTCGGGTTGTTCATGCCGCGGGGCTGTCCCACGCGGCGGACTTCGACGTTGTCATCCGCGCTTTTGCCGTCGGGCACAGATTTGTCGGGGATGTTGGGCAGGATGGCGAGCACCTTGTCCAATTCGCCCTGGGCGGTCTTGTCGCCCTCCTCGATCCTGGCGATTTGTTCTTTGTAACCAGCCACATCCTTCATGATGGCGTCGGTGTTTTCACCCTTGGCCTTCATCGCGCCGATTTTGGACGACGCTTCGTTGCGCTTGGCGAGGAGGATTTGCACCTCGGTCATTACCGCGCGGCGCTTCTCGTCCATCTCGAGGATTTTGGCGGATTGCGCAGGCAGACCGCGCCGCGCCCAGCCGGAATCGAACATCTCGGGGTTTTCCCGAATTAACTTCAGATCAAACATACCTGTCTCTCAATAATGTTGGATTTCCCCAAACCCTTAGTGTTTTCAATTGTATGACTTTTTTAGAATCCGGTCTAGTGCCGCGTCACGCTAAGTTCCTGACTCATCGTGAAAAAATGCCGTTCATGCGTTACTTGAACAAGGATATGACGATAGAACAAGGCGTTAGATTCGCAGGCTCACCCACCGTTTTATTTAGGCCGGATTGACATAAGAAATAATTATGTCTAGGGTCGCCTCACAAACCACCGATGGAGACCATCATGAGCACCACGGCCCCGAAAAACTGGCGCACCGAGAACGGTTTTGACTTCGCGTTTTTCGCGCCGGAAACGGAAAAACCGACCAGCCTCGTGATCTATCTCCACGGCATCGGCGACAACGCCGAAGGCTTCGACCGCGGTGCTGCCATCATCCAATCCAAAACGCCGGGCGCTGCCGTGATCGCGCTGCAGGCGCCCATAGAAATCTTCGACCCGGAAATTCCGGCGGGCCAGCGCGGCTTCAGCTGGTTCGCGTTCGGCGGCCCGATCCTGCCGCAAGTCAAACAATGGATTTCACATATTTTCAATCGCCTGTCGATCGCCGGCAAGGTGGAAAAATTCGCCCATGCGCAACTGGGCAAACTCGGCCTCGCCGAAAAAGACCTCGCCTATGTCGGCAATTCGATGGGATCGATCGTGGCATTGCAGGCGGCCATCACCGCCAGGCGCGCCCCCGCCGCCGTCGCCGTGCGCGGCGGCACCGTGCCGCCCTTCACCAAAGTCCGCCAGAAATCGGTCGAGGTATTCTTGCAGATGGGCGAATGGGATGACATCTTCAATCCCGGCGAACCCGCCCGCGAAAAGAAAATCCTGAAACGCGCCTTCAACGCGGTCGCCGACAAGTTCAGCCTGCGCCATGAACGCAGCATCGAACGACTTGAAAAGAAAAACCTGAAACCCGCGTCAAAGCTGTATCCCATGCAGGGACATATGCTGGACGAGGAAGCGATGAAGGACAGCGCGGAGTTTATTGCGGCGGCGTTGAAGAAGCGGCAGTCTCCGCCCGCGCCGTGACCTTGGGCTTTTTCTCGCCCATGCGCACCAGCACGACGGAAATTTCGTAGAGCCCCATCATCGGCACCGCCAGCATAAACTGGCTGAGGATATCGGGGGGCGTCAGCACGGCGGCGACGATAAAGATCGCAACGATCATGTAACGGCGTTTATCCGCCAGCCACGCCGAAGAAATAATCCCTACGCGCCCCAGCAGCGTCAACAACACCGGCATCTGGAAGCAGAAACCGAAGGCGAAAATCATCGTCATGATAAGGCTTAAATATTCGCTCACCCGCGCCTCCAGCTGGATCGGCAACCCGCTGGTAGGGGCAAGGTTTTCAAAGCCCGCGAAGAATTTCCACGCCACCGGAATGACGAGGTAATAGACAAATGCCGCGCCGGTCAGGAACAACACGGGCGTCGCGATCAGGAACGGCAGGAAAACCGATTTTTCGTTTCTGTACAGGCCAGGCGCGACAAAGAACCACAGTTGCGACGCAATAACGGGGAAAGACAGGAAACCGCCCGCAAAACACGCCAGTTTCAGGTATGTGATAAACGCTTCGCCAAGGCCGGTGTAAATCAACCGGCGGTTTTCACCCTCCAGCACATGCGCGAGCGGGCGCACCAGAAAGCCGTAAATATCGGCCGCAAAGAAATAACAGGCGCAGGTGGCGACGGCGAAAAACAGCATGCTGATCAGCAGGCGTCGGCGCAGCTCGACCAGATGTTCGAGCAGCGACATGCTCTTTTCCGGTTTTTCTTCAACCGTCGCGGTCATCTTGTTCCTTCGGGAGCATCGCGATCTTGCGGCGCTCCTCCTCGGCCAGCTGGCGTTCGATTTCGAACTGCAAATTTTCGCCGCCCGGCTTGTTCGCCTCGCGCGTGATTTCGTTCAGTTCTTCGTCATGGATAATGCGGTCGAGCGACGTCTGTATGTCGTGCGTGAAAATCTTGACCTTGCGCGTGAATTTGCCGGCGGCGTAAAGAAGCTTCGGCAGGTCTTTCGGCCCGATCACCACCACGGCGACCGCGATGATCACCAGCATTTCTGACCAGGCGACGTCGAACAAAGCTAGACGTCCTTTTTATCCGACGGCGGCAGGATTTCGGCTTTCGGCTTGTCGTCGCCGTCCTTCAACCCGTCCTTGAAGCTGCGCAGGCCCTTGCCAAGATCGCCCATGATCTGCGGGATCTTGCCCTTGCCCACGCCGAACAGCAGCACGATGACCAGAACGACGACCAGAATATGCCAGATGGAAATACCCATTACTTGTCGTCCTTATCTTCGTCTTCTTCATCGTCCTCGTCGGACTCTTCGTCGTCTTCGTCATCCGAATCTTCATCATCTTCGTCTTCGGATTCTTCGTCGTCTTCTTCCTCGTAATCGTCGGAATCGTCTTCTTCGCTGTCGGATTCCT
>JAQSDV010000002.1:689959-1406568 GCA_029945425.1 bacterium
CTTCCTCGTCTTCCTCGTCTTCCTCGTCTTCCTCGTCTTCCTCGTCTTCCTCGTCTTCCTCGTCGTCGGATTCTTCGTCTTCCGACTCTTCGTCGTCAGACTCTTCATCTTCAGACTCGTCGTCTTCCGATTCATCATCCGAGGATGCGGTGGCGTCGAGCGTCGACACGTCGCCGCCCTCCTCCGTCACGCGGCCGACGAGGTCTTCATCGGTCACTTCCTGCGGGTCATGTTCGTGCTTGTCGTTTTCGTCAAACAGGTCGGCGGTCGGCATTGCTTCGACCGCGGGGCGTTTATCCAGCAGGCCGGCCGCTTTCAATTCTTCCATACCCGGCAGGTCTTCGAGTTTTTCGAGGCCGAAATGGTCGAGGAAGCCTTGCGTCGACAGCCAGGTCACGGGGCGGCCGGGCACTTCGCGGCGCTTGCCGGGCTTGATCCAGCCGGCTTCCATCAGCGCGTCGAGCGCGCCGGGCGAGGTTGCGACGCCGCGGATGTTTTCGATTTCCGCGCGGGTGACAGGCTGGTGATAGGCGATGATCGACATCGTTTCCATCGCCGAGCGGGTGAATTTCTTGGGCTGTTCCTTTTCAAGGCGCAGGCGGTCGCCAAGGTCGGTTGCGGTACGCAGCGCCCAGCGGTTGTCGCGCTGGACAAGGTTGATGCCGCGGTTGGAAAATTGTGCCTGCAGCTGTTCAAGGATCACGGGGATCAGGCCTTTACGCTCCGCCGGAAAACGCTCGCCGATCTGTGCGACGGAAATGGCGGAGGATGTCGCGAACAGGATCGCTTCGACAAGGCGCACATCTTCATGCGTCATTTCGGGCAGGGGCGCGTCGGGGTCGATGGCTTCTTCTTCGGCAACGGCGGTTTCCGTTTCCACAGCTTCGTCGCCGTCAACGATTTCCTCGTTTGCTTCGAGGATTTCTTCCTGCGCGACTTCGCCTTCAACGGTTTCACCCGTTACAATCGCATCAACGGAAACGGTTTCGGCTTGCTGTTTTTTCTTTGCTCTTGCCATGATCAGGGCCCTTCTTTCACTTCGGCGTCATCCGCCGAAATTTCTTCGCTGTCGAATTCTTGTTCGTCTTCGGAAACAACTTCTTCGGAAACAACTTCTTCCGCTTCAGCGGTCGTTTCAAATTCTTCAGTCGCTGCCGCTGTTTCCGAAATTTCTTCGTCCTCGTCGATCAGGTCGGCGGGGTCGATGGAGGTTTCGGCGGGCAGCTCTACATTTTCATTCACAGCCGTTTTGGCACCCGGCTTGCGGATGTAAATGGGCGCGTAATTCTTTTCCTGCTGCATCTGGATCATGCCGCGTTTGCACATTTCGAGCGCGCCGCCGAAGGTGGAGGCGATGGCGGAACGCTTCACGATGCGGTCCTTCAACCCGCCAGGCAGGAACATGAACAGGGAAACCCATTCCTGCGGAATCTTGCCCATCATGTTTTCCATGCGGGCGATCGCTTCTTCCAGCGTGAACAGCTTCACGGGGTTCAGTTTGTAAACCGAATTCTGCTGGCGCTGCTTCACATCCCCATACGCCTTCAACAGGTCGTAATAGGTCATGTCGTATTTGGATATATATTGAGTGGGCAGCCCGTCCGGCTCCCCGCGCGCGAAAATGTTGTAGCCAAGGCGCGGCAGGCGGAACAGTTTGCCGGCGGTTTCGCGCATCGCTTCGAGGCGGCGCAGCTGGAATTGCAGCGCGTCGGCGATTTCCTGCGCGGTGGGTTCGGCCTGTTTCTGTTCCTCGACCGGGATCAGCAGGCGGGATTTCAGGTAGGCGAGCCAAGCCGCCATCACAAGGTAATCGGCGGCCAGTTCAAGGCGCAGCGACTGCGCCTTTTGCACAAATTCGAGGTATTGGTTGGCAAGCGCCAGAATGGAGATTTTGGCAAGATCGACCTTCTGGTCGCGCGCCAGCGTCAGCAGCATGTCGATGGGGCCGTCAAAGCCGCCGAGATACAGCAGCAATTGCTCGCTCTCGAGCCGGTCCTTGAGGAGGTCTTCCTCGAATTTGGGGCTTTCCGCTTCGCTCATGTTGGGTTTTCCGCTTCGCTCATCCGATCCTTCGCTTTTCGATCAGTTGCTCCAGTTTGGCCTGGAGTTCTTGTCTGTTGTCATTACCCTTTTTCAGCCATTCCGTCCGCTGTGCCTCGGCATCGGCCACCCGCTTTGCCGCCTGCGCGGTCAGTTTGGGGGTGAATGCCAGCGCCGTTTTCCGGTCATCGAACGTCGCGTTGCACAGCATCGTCAGATCCATGCCCGACGCCATGCTTCCTTTCACACGGCTTTCGAGTGTTCCGCCCAGGGCCTTCATCGAAATATCGTCGGCCAGCAAAACACCGTTAAAACCGATTTCGCCACGGATCACGTCTTCGACAACCCGGGCGGAAAGCGTAGCGGCAGAATCAGGATCTATGGAGGAGAATACCACATGCGCGGCCATCGCCCAAACAGCCGTTTTCATATCAGTCTGACTGAGATATTTGAAGGGTTTAAAGTCTGTTTTTGACAGTTCGGATAAGGGCGCATCGGTCGAGGGCAGCGCGAGGTGGCTATCAACCTTTGCGCGACCATGTCCGGGGATGTGCTTGATAACAGGCGTAATCCCGCCGTCCAGAAGGCCGCGGCAGACCGCCTCGCCCAACAACCCCACCATTTCCGGCGCGTCACTATATGTACGGCTGGCGGAGAGAAATTCATGGCAATCCGGCGCGGGCACATCGACCACAGGCGCGCAGTTTACGCTGATGCCGAGGTCGGCGAGATCAAGCGCCATCAGGTAGGAATTGATGCGCGCGGCGTCCCTGCCCTCCTGCTCCGACGCTGTCGCCAGTTCGCCGAAGATTTTCGCGGCGGGGTATTCTTTCCATTCCGGCTGCTTCAGGCGCGACACCGTGCCGCCCTCCTGGTCGATCAAAACCGGCAACCCGTCCCAGCCCACACATTCGCGAACCGATGATACGAGGTCTTTGACCTGTTGCTTGGAAACGCAGTTACGCTTGAACAGGATGAAACCGGCGGGGCGTTCGGATTTCAGGAGATCCTGTTCCTCGCGCGTCAGTTCCGTGCCGGTCGCGTCGATGATGATGGCCTTGAGTTCGGTCAGCTGCATGTTCGGTTTCTCCGTCTAGTATTAACTCTTAATGTTTCAATGTCACAAAGCCATCAGTCCACGAGGTTACGTCGAGCTTGTAAGGACATATTTCAAAACATTCTGGATGCTCTTTAAACCCCTGTTGATCTTTAACGGATGACACAGCGTTTTTGGCATTCTGCTCAGTCGAATAAACTCCAATCAGTTTAGCATCGTCATCATTTTCAGGGTTCGTATGCCAAACAAGAAATACATCCCATTTTATGTCATTCATTCGTTCGCCCTCAAGGAATATGACGGACAACGCCGTTCTCGTCCTTGTCACCCCATTTGCGGGACTTGTTGATCTCCATCTTGCGCTGAACGGCGGCATAGAGGTCTTCGGTCGTGAAGCCCGCCTTGCGCACGGCGTCGAGCAGCAGGATGGTGCAATCCGCCCATTCAAGAATGTCGGACGGGTCGGCGGCGGCCTCCATCGCTTCTTCCGCGAGGTGGTGCGCCTTGGCCTGCGGGGTGCTGTCACCGAACGTCTTGTCGGTGAAGACGCCGATATCGTCCTGCATCTGCTGCCAGCGATCACGCATCAATGCACCACGATGCAGCTGGTGCCGCTGCCCTTCAGCAGCTTGCACACTTCCGCCGCGCGGGCGGGCGACGATGCGCCGGCCTGCAGACGGTTGAACGTGCCCTTGCCGGGGATATCGACGCGCTGCGTGCGCATCTTCATCTTGCCGAGCGTCTGCGGAAATTTGCGTTGCAGGACAGCCCAGTCGGCCTTCGCCGCCGCGATGTCTTTGTACGAACCCAGCTGGATGAAATTGCCGCCACCCGTTGCGACCGCTGCGGCTGCGGGTTTTTCGACGGGCTTCGCGGCGGGTTTTGCCTCCGCCTTCACCGCTTTCGGTTTTTCGGCGGCTTTGGTTTCTTTCACGGGTGCTGCGGGTTTTTCTTCCGGCATCGCGGGTGCTTCTTCCTCGACCACGGGCGCGATGACCTTTTCGGTGTCTTCCGAAACAGGCGTCGTCAATTGTGATTCAAGGTTCAGCTTTTCCATTTTCTTGTCGATCGGCGCGGTGCTGATGGCAGCATCCTTATCCACCGGTTCTTCGGGCGGCGCGCCGAGTTTTTCGACGCGCGCGGCATCGCCGGCGCGGTTGTCGATAGGGTCAAACACCGTGCTGTCCTGATGCGGCACTTCCATGCCACCCGGATTTTCAGGCTTGAATTTATAAACCGACTTGTCCGCCGAAATCGTGGGGATATCGAGGCCGGAGAATTTTTCCTGACCGCGCGGATACGCGTACCAGATGATCGCGGTAAAGGCGAACAGCGTCGCGCCCGTCAGCACGCCCTTGGGCAGCAAACGGCGCGGCTCCGGCGGCGTGCGCATCCGGCCCATATAGAATGAACCGAGGTTGTCGTCCTCTTTGGGGCTCATGTCAGTCATCCGCGCATCTCCTCTTCCGGTTGAACGCCCATGACGGCAAGGCCCGAGGCGATGACCGTTTTCACGGCCGACACCAGGGCAAGCCGCGCCATGCTGAGTTCCCTGTCATTTTCGTGCAAAAATCTCAAAGTGCCGTCGTCGCGGCCCTTGTTCCAGAAACCATGGAATTCGGAGGCGAGATCGTGCAGGTAAAACGCAACGCGGTGCGGCTCATGCGCTTCCGCCGCAGCCTCCACCGCGCGCGGCCAGCCCGCCATGAAACGCACCAGCTGCAATTCCTCAGGCGATGAAATGCGCGCAAGGTTCGCCGTGCCGAGCGTGGCGGCGGACAAATCCGCATCGGGGAACATTTCTTTTGCATTCCGCAAGACAGACGCGCAGCGCGTATGCGCGTACTGCACGTAGAATACGGGGTTGTCTTTCGACTGTTCGACCACTTTGGTGAAATCGAAATCAAGCTCGGAGTCGGGCGTGCGCGTCATCATGAAGAAGCGCACGGAGCTAGCCCCCACCTCCTCCACTAATTCGCGCAGCGTGATGATGTTGCCGGAGCGTTTCGACAGCTTCACAGGCTCGCCGTTCTTGAACAGCTTGACCATGCCGCAATAAACGACGTTCAGGCGAATGTCTTTCGCGCCTTCGGCCAGCGCCGCAACCGCAGGGCGGATTTTTTCTTCGTAGCCCTGATGGTCCTTGCCCAGCACGTTGATCATCCACTTAAAGCCGCGCTGCAGCTTGTTATAGTGATACGCGATATCGGGCATGATATACGCCCACGAACCGTCGCGTTTTTTCAACGGGCGGTCGGAGGAGTCGCCGAAATTGCTGGAGCGGAATAGCGTGAGTTCCACAGGTTCCCAGCCCTCCATCTCCTTGCCCTTCGGCGGCGGCAGCGTACCTTGGTAAATCAGGCCCTTGTCCATCAGCGTCTTGTAGGATTTTTCCAGCGTGCCGTCCTCGATCATCACGCGCTCGTTCGAAAACACGTCGTGATGGATGCCGATGAGGTCGAGATCGCCGCGGATCATCTGCATGATGTAGTCGACCGCGAAATCGCGCATCGCAGGCGCCCATGCGGATTCAGCGACGCCCAGCCATTGCTTGCCGTCGCGCGCGACCATGGCCTGCGCAACGTCCTTCATGTATTCGCCGGGATACAGGCCTTCGGGGATCGCGCCGATATCTTCTCCCAGTGCCTCGCGGTAGCGCAGGTATGCGGTCTGCGTCAGCACATCGATCTGGTTGCCGGCATCGTTGAAGTAATATTCCTTGGTCACGTCATAGCCCGCTTTTTTCAGCAGGTTGGCGAGCGTATCGCCGATGACCGCGCCGCGAACATGGCCCGCATGCATTGGGCCGGTCGGGTTGGCGGAGACGTATTCGATGACGACCTTCTCGCGCTTGCCCATCTTGCTGTCGCCGTAATAAATGCCGTCCGTCAAAATCGTGCGCAGCGTCGACGCCCATTCGGTATCGGCCAAACGGAAATTCACGAAACCGGGGCCTGCCACTGTCACTTCGCGGATTCCCGGCAGTTCTTTCAAACGGCCCGCGAGCGCTTCGCCCAACTGGCGCGGATTTTTTCCTGCGGCCTTCGACAGCACCATCGCGGCGTTCGTCGCCATGTCGCCGTGGCTGGCATCCTTCGGCGGTTCCACCGTCACGCGGCTGAGGTCGAGGCCTTGTGGAATGTCGCCATTCGCGGCCATCTGGCCCAGCAGGTCGCTGACCTTGTCTTTATACGCATGAAAAATATTGCTCATCTTACCACCTGATAGGCGTCAAACAGATCCTTGTGTTCCATCACCGCAAGGCGATCCGTCATGCTTGCGATGTAATCGGCGACCGTGCGGGCCTGCCATGTTTTTTCGTCCCAGCCTTTCGGCACCGCCGTCACCTGTTTCAGGTATTCGGGCGGCAGGCAGCGTTTGTGTTCCATGAACACCTCGAACAAATCCTGCACCACCGAAAACACCTTGCGGCGCACGCGGCTGACCTGATGATGGCGATAAAAATTCGCCCAGAGGAAATCGCGGAGCGCCTTGTCTTTTTTCCGCATCGCATCCGACATGCCGACAACCATATCCTTCGCGCCGCGCACATCGTCGGCGGTTTTCGGATTGAGCGACACGATACGCTTCTTGCTTTCAGCCAGCACGTCCATGATGTACGTGCCCATCACGTCGCGGATCGTTTCCTGCGCCAGAGTATAGGGCGCGATGCCGGGATAGGATTTTTTCTTGGCATGGATAATTGCGCCCACCCATTCGACCTGTTCGACATCGGCCAGGCTGAACATGCCCGCCTGCAAACCGTCGTCAAGGTCGTGGCTGTTATAGGCGATATCATCCGCAATTCCCGCCGCCTGCGCCTCGACAGACGCGTAGGTGCCCAGCAGCAGATCCATCTGCTTGCTAAGTTCGGCGAGCGTGATTTCCAGTTTCGGTTTCTTCTGGCCTTTTTTATACAGCGGGCCGTTATGCTTGCAGAGACCTTCGAGGGATTCCCAAGTCAAATTCAAGCCGTCAAAATTCGGATATTTCTTTTCCAGCTTGGTGACGACGCGCAAGGTCTGGTCGTTATGGTCGAACCCGCCAAAGGGTTTCATGCATTCCGCCAGCGCGTCTTCCCCCACATGGGCGAAGGGCGTATGGCCAAGGTCATGGGCAAGCGCGCAGGTTTCGGCCAAGTCCTCATCGACCTTCAGCAGCCGCGCCAGCGAGCGCGCCACTTGCGCCACCTCGATCGAATGGCTGAGGCGCGTGCGGTAATGGTCGCCCTCGTGATAGACGAAAACTTGCGTCTTGAATTTCAACCGGCGGAAAGCCGAGGAATGGATGATCCGGTCACGGTCGCGCTCGAAGTCGCCGCGGGTCTTGCTGGGGCCTTCCTTGTGCAACCGGCCACGGCTTTCGGCAGGGCGGGAGGCAAACGAGGAGAGGCCATCCGCCGCCAGAAATTTGGCCAGCGGGTCTTTGGGGCCTGTTTCGGCCAAGGATTTCAACTTCTTAGCAGCAGCGCGTGCCATGATATCCCCCGCGAAGCCCGGCGCGGAAAAGCCGGAATTCTATTGATTTATAAGGCTTTTAAACCATATTATGCGGTAGAATTAAAGGATAATATGTCGCTTGGTTATGTTTAATCAGAGCCGCATAAACCAGAGGATTTAGCCATGCCGGATACGCCCATGACGTCGACCCTTTCGCTCACCGACAGCGCCGTAAAACGCCTCGCCGTTTTGCGCGAAAAAGAGGGCAACCCCAACCTGCTCCTGCGCGTGACCGTGCTGGGCGGCGGCTGCTCCGGTTTCCAGTATGAACTGGGCCTCGATGACAAGATCAACGACGACGATGTGAAATTCGACGGCATCGTGACCGACACCACCTCCATCCAGTTTTTGAGCGGCGCGGAAGTCGATTACATGCAATCCATCGTCAAATCCGCCTTCAAAATCCGCAACCCGAACGAAGCGGCCGGCTGCGGCTGCGGGAAGTCGTTTGCGCCGAAGATGTAATTACGCTTCGCGTATAATCATCCGAAATTTTTTGGATACTCGCCATTCGATATGACGACAGCAACCGCGTCTTCGTCAGCGTCCAAATAATGATGACAGGCTTGGTCGCTGGCCAGCACTACGACGATCTTTTCAAGAAAGTCTTCTATTTCTATCTTTGTTAAACGCCATTCAAAATATGCGTTGTCCTTATCGACCTTCCGCATTCCCGACGGCTTATCGCCAAGGAAAATTTGGACGCGTGTATCGTTAGTAGACTGGAAACGGTTATCCTTCTCCAATTCAACCGACGTTCCTGAAAGCACTTGGGAAAGCGCGTCTTTCAAGTGCAAAAAATCATCTCCCTCTCCCAAAGGGAGAAAAGTTGGATCTGCAAAGTCCTCGAAAAATCCGAACTTCAGTTTATCCATGTACTAGATTCACGCCCTCTTCCGCTGCTTCAACAACCGCGCCGCCGGAATCGCCAGCAAGCCATAGCAGAGCGCGCCTGCGATGATTGTCGCGGGCAGGCCGAGGCCGATGGAGATGACCATGGCAAAGCCGGTGGCGACGACGCCGAATGCGCCGTTGATGCCCCAGAACCACGGGGTGAGCGTGTCGGAAATGCGCTCGGTCAGCTTCATGCCGGTCGGGAAGGCATAGCCCATCATCATGCCAGCCGGGAAGACCAGCACGATGCAAAGCGCAAGGCGCGCCGCAAATCCCGCTTCGATGAACACATGCATCAGCGGCGTGATCGATGCCGCGATGAAGAACAGGTAGAGCATCAGGACGATCGGTGCCTTGATGAGTTTATGCCGCGTGTCCAGTGGATAGCTTTCCGACAGGAAAGAGCCGATGCCCGATGACAGGATCATGCTGAACAGCACCACGCCCAACCCGTAAACCGGATGGCCGAGGAACATGCTGAGCATCTGCATCAGCGTGATTTCCACGAACATGAAGCCGAGGCCGATCAGCGCGAAATACGCCGTGCCCGCCCGCAGGAATTTCTTCGGCGCGAGTTTCAGCGCGCCGCGGAACGGCAGCACAAGGACAAGGATGGACGCGATGATGGAGAACACGATGATGATGTAAAGGTTCACCGTCGCCACCGCATGGCCCTGCAGGTTCTGGAAGAACATGTCGCCCGATGTCGCCTGTTTGATCACATCCCACGGTTTCCAGATGCGCGCCTGATTGAAGAAGAAAGGGCGGTTATCGGTCGTGGGCGATACGTCGAACGGCAGGTCCTTGATCGCGTCGTTGACCTCTTTCGGATTTTCGGCGTGCAGGATCTTGTTCAGGTATTCGTTCTTCGCCGGTTTGCGGGGCGATGCGATGATGGTGTATTTCAACCGGTCGGCATTGCTGTGCAGCGCGTCCAGCTGGACATTCGTGAATTCGTCCTTCGCCACGATCATCGACAGGATGTTGCCGATATGGGCGATGAAAACGTGTTTCCACGGGTTCGGCTTGCCCATTTCATGCAGCGCCGTCGATGTGATGGTCGCAAGGCGGCACAGGTCGTTGCAGGCCGCGCTTTCATGGTGGAAACGGTTGACGGTGAAAATGCCGCCATCGTTCACGCGGTTCAGGAAGGTGCGCCACGCATCGACGGTATAAAGCGCGTTTTCGGTCAGCGCGAACGCGCCCGCCGCCGACGATACCCATGTGTCGATCAGCGACATTTGCAGCAAGTCGTATTTTTCGGTGTTATGCGTGAACCAGCTGCGCGCCTCGCTATTCACGATGCGCACGCCCGGCTGGGTCGACAGGTTGGAATAGTTTTTATACTCCGGCACCTCGGTCAGCAGCTTGATCTGCACGTTGTTGATGTCGACCGCCGTCACGTTCTTCGCGCCGAAATAAAGCGCCGCCAGCAGGTCGCGCCCGCCGCCCACGCCCACGATGCCGACCGATTTCAGGTTCGGGATAAAATGCACAAGGTTGGTCAGGTCGTATTCAAGGAACTTCATCTTGTCGAAGCTCTTGCCGTCGAATTTCAGGATCGCGGTATGCGCCGCGCCGTCCACGCGCAACATTTTATAATCGGTCTTGGTGTCTTTGGGCAGCATCGGGCTGCGGCCCGCGACATAGACGGGCAGCGAGGCGAGCGGCGGCGAGACGGTGATGCGCGAAATCGGGTTCCATTCCTCGTAGTTGATGACGGAGCGGTCAAGGTTGATCGTCTTCGTCCAGCGGGGATAGATCGGGCGGTCTTTCATCGCCGCGTTGCCGAGGCCGACAATCGTGATCGCGGCGGCAAGACCGAGCGCAAGCGCCCTGCCCTTCACCGCGCGGTCGAACATCAGGCCGGTCGCGATAATGACGCCGCCCACCAGCAGCACGGCGGAGGGTGCATCGATCAGTTTCATCAAACCAATCGCAGCCAGACAGCCCATCGATGCGCCGATCATGTCGGCCGCATAAACCTTGCCCACCGGCAGGCCGGAGCGCGTGAGGCACAGCGACACGATTTTACCCGCCTGATAATAGCAAGCCGCCGCAACACCCGCGACGAGCGGCAGGGTGAAGGCGATGGACTGGAAATTCTTGTCGACGATCGGCACATACATCTGCACGAACATCGATGCGACCGCGAGCAAGCCGAACCACACCGTGGATGCACGCAGCTTCTTGCCGAGGTTTTTCTGCTGGTCGGCCTTGTCGCCGCGATAAACGTCGAGCGCGCCGAGCGTCAGGCCGAACATCGCGATGCTGATGGTCAGGAATGACAGGTGATACCATGTGACGACCGAAAAAATCCGGCTCTGCAAAATCTGCAGCGCCATGACGGCGGCGCAGATCAGCCCGACCGCGAAATAAAAGACGCCCGGTGATTTTTGTTTAGTGACCATGATATTTGCCCCTTGGTATCCGTTATTTCGATTTTTTCAAAAGCTGCAGCGACGGTATCGCCAGCAACCCGTAACACAGCGCGCCCGCCAGCAGCGTGAACGGCAGGCCCAGGCCGATGGAAATCACCATCGCCACGGCAGACGCCACGACGCCCATCGCGCCGTTGATGCCCCAGAACCACGGCGTCAGGCGGTCGGACACCTTGTCCGTCAGCTTCATGCCCGTCGGGAACGCAAAGCCCATCATGATCCCGCAAGGGAAAATGAGCGCAAGGCAGACCGCGGCGCGGATGATAAACGTTTCCTCGATAAATGTTTCCATCAGCGGCGTGACCGACGCCGCCAGCAGCGCGATATACAAGGTCACCGCCGCCGACCAGACGATCAGACGTTTCTTCGTGTTCAGCGGGAAGCTCTCCGAAATGAACGACCCGATTCCCGACGACAAGATCATGCTGAACAGAACAATTCCCAAACCGTAAACCGGATGGCCGAGGAACATGCTCATCATCTGCATCAGCGTGATTTCCACGAACATGAAGCCAAGCCCGATCAGCGCGAAATAAACCGTGCCCGCGCGCAGGAATTTCTTCGGCGCATGTGCCAGCGCCTTGCGGAACGGCAGCACCAGCACCAATGCCGATGCGACGATGGAGAACAGGATGATGATGTAAAGGTTCACCGTTGCCACCGCATGCCCGCGCAGGTTCTGCGAGAACATATTGCCCTCGCGCGCCTGCTTGATGACATCCCACGGCTTCCAGATGCGCGCCTGATTGAAGAAGAACGGGCGGTTGTCGGTCGAGGGAGACACGTCGAACGGCAGGTCCTTGATCGCCGCCGCAACATCTTCCGGCGAAGTGGAATGGAGGATGGCGCGCAGCGTCTTGTCCTCCGGCTCCATGCGCGGGGATGCAAGGATGGTGTAATCCATCCGCTTCGACGCCGCATGCAGCGCGTCCAGCTGCGCCGTCGTGAATTCATGGCGGCCGACGATAAAGGTCACAATCGATGCCGTATGCGCGATGAACACATGCTTGCCGGGGTTTTTCTCGCCCAGTTCCTGCAATGCCGTCGCCGTGATGGTGGCAAGGCGGCACAGGTCGTTGCACGCCCCGCCCGCTTTGTGCCAGCGGCTGACGGTCAGCACGCCGTTGTCGTTCAAGCGGCGCAGGAACACTTTCCACGCGTCAACGGTGTAGAGGCTGTTTTCGGTCAGCGAAAATGCGCCCGCCGCCGAGGATACCCAGGTGTCGATCATCGACATCTGGATGCCGTCGAATTTTTCGGTGTTCTGCGTCAGCCAGCTGCGCGCTTCGCTGTTAATAATATCAACGCCCGGCTGGTTCCACAAATTCGTGTAATCGCGGAATTCCGGAATTTCCTTCAGCAGCCGCACCTGAATATTGTTGATGTCGAGCGCAACCACGCGCTTCGCCTTGAAATAAAGCGCCGACAGCAAATCGCGCCCGCCGCCCGCGCCGATGATGGCGAAGCTTTTGATACCCGGCAGGAAATGCGCAAGGTTGGTCAGGTCGTATTCGAGGAACTTCACGCTGTCCCAGTTTTTGCCGTCGAACTTCATGATCGGCGTGCCCGCCGCGCCGTCAACGCGCAGGTATTGGTATTCGGTCGTGATATTTTTCGGCAGTTTCGGGCTCGGGCCCCACAGGTACGCCGACAGCTTTTGCAAATCGGGCGACACGGTGATGCGCGAAATCGGGTTCCATTCCTCGAACGTGATATCGCGGCGCGGCAGATCGAAACCCTTCGTCCAATACGGATAAATCGGGCGGTCCTTCATCGATGCGTTCACAAACCCGAGCGCGGCCAGAATGCCCGCCACGCCCAAAATCAACGCAATCCCCTTGCCGGTTTTCGGGCGGCTGAACATCAATCCGTTCGCCACGATCCCCGCCGCCACCAGCAGCACCGCCGACGGCGCATCCATCGCCTGCATCAACGCAATCGCGGCAAGACAGCCGAGCGAAGCCCCCACCATATCCGCCGCATAAACCTTACCGACCGGCAGGTTGGAGCGCGTGAGGCACAGCGACACGATCTTGCCGCCCTGATAATACGTCGCCGCCGAAATGCCCGCGACCAGCGGCAGCGTGAACGCAATCGACTGGAAATTCCCGTCCACAATCGGAATATGCATCTGCACCATCAGCGTCAGCACGGCCAGCAAACCGAAATAGAGCGAGTAATCGCCCAAATGCTTGCCGAGGTTCTTGCGCTGCTCTTCCTGATTGCCGCGATAAACCTGCAGCGCGCCCAGCGTCAACCCGAACATCGCAATGCTGATGGTGAGGAACGACAGGTGATACCATGTAACGACCGAGAAAATGCGCGACTGCAAAATCTGCAGCGCCATGACAGCGGCGCAAACCAATCCGACAGCCAGATAAAATTGACCGTGTGATTTTTGCGCGGCGCGTGTCGGCATAATACTTTCCCCTTGATATATAAGGCCTTTAAAACATACTATGACTTGAAAATCAAAGACCATATAAATACACGCGAAACACTCCGAAAATCACGGTCAATATGAAAATCGCCACCTGGAACGTCAACTCTGTCAGGCTCCGCGTGCCAAACATGCTGAAGTGGATCGAGAGCCAGCAGCCCGATGTGCTGCTGCTGCAGGAATTGAAATGCGTGACCGAACAATTCCCCGAAATGGAATTCAAGGCCGCAGGTTATGAATGCGCCGTCTTCGGGCAAAAATCATGGAACGGCGTCGCCATCCTGTCGAAATTCCCGATCACCGATGTGATGACGGGCCTGCCGGGCGATACGACCGATGAACAGTCGCGGTATATCGAGGCCACCATCAACGGCTTTCGCATCGCATCGATTTACCTGCCGAATGGAAATCCGGTCGATACCGAAAAATACCCGTACAAGCTGAACTGGTGCGACCGACTGATCGCGCATGCGCGCGGATTGCTGACGACCATCCAGCCCGTGGTGCTGGGCGGTGATTACAACATCATCCCCGAAGCGCGCGATTGCTACGACCCCGCCGTGTGGAAAAACGATGCGCTGTTCATGCTGCCCAGCCGCCAGAAATACCGGCAACTGGTCAACCTCGGCTATACCGACGCCTTCCGCGTGTTCAATCAGGAAGACCACCAATATTCATTCTGGGATTATCAAGCGGGCGCATGGCCCCGCAACAACGGCATCCGCATCGACCACCTCATGTGCTCCCCCCAAGCCGCCGACAGATTAGAAGGCTGCATCATCGACAGCGCACCGAGGGGCGAGGAAAAAGCGTCAGACCATACGCCGGTGATGGGGAGTTTTAGGATTACACATTAAACTAAGTTTAGTTTAAGTTGAATTGCATGCATGTAAGATCAATTACTTATTATAATAATTAGGTTAAAATGGTAAAATTTTCAAAACAGTATTTAGTTAATGAAATCGTAAAATCTACGGGCTTGTCGAAAGCTACGGTGATAAAAGTCATAGATGCGTTGTCCTTATTAAAGGACGCCCAAAAAAAATCTAGCGGGTTTGGAAGTTTTAGACCGACTGTCAAGAAAGTAGCCTCCAAGACGAAAACCGTAAGACACCTTATAAAATTACGGGATGGGACATTCGTACGCGCTGCAGCCAAAAGAGATCCATCTGTCTCTAAAAAAAGTGCCACCAAGAAAAAACGTCGCGGCACTAGAGATCCTGGTCCAAGCGTTCAATAAACAAATGTGTTATTAATGAACAACAAATCCGAAGAAAATTTCAAAGATGTATTAGATGAACAGCGGCACGTGACCGAGAATGTCACGGAGCTTTGTCGATATATTTCTTTCGGCATCTTGGCAACATGTTACGCACTTTTTACATCTGATGCAGTCTTTGCTAAAAAAATATTGGAAAATAATCAAAATTGGATACTTGCATCTGCTTTGTCAGCATCACTTGCAATAGCATCCGACTATCTTCAATTCCTTGCCGGATATGTATCAGTGAGGAAAGCTCTTAAAAATAAAAAAGGAAATTTTAATTACGATCCAGACAGCCGAAGTCAGAAATTCCGCTATGGGCTGTTCATCATGAAACAAATATTAGTCACAACTTCTGTATTATTTTTTGTGTATTTTTTGTATTCCACATTAAACAGTCAGTAAATTAAAAAAATTTAAACTATATTGATATCCTGACTCTTCAAAATTTGTTTCTCATACCCCTTCCCCGCCAACCCAATCATCGCCCGACCCAACACCCGGGTATCCGTGGCATAGGACGGAAACAGTTTTTTTATTGTCCCCAACAGCGGCTTGAACGCGTTATACATCATGCGATAGGCGTGGGTTTTGGATTGTTCGCCGTCCATCGGCTGGATGAAGGCGGGGCGCAGGATGTAGACGCCTTTGAACGGCATGCGTAGGAGCGCGTTTTCGAGTTCTCCGCGCACGCGCGCCCACATCAACGGGCCTTTTTCGGAGCTGTCGGCGCCTTCGGCCGAGACATACACGAATGTCATCTGCGGGTTGAGGCGCAGGAGCGTTTCGGCGGCGGCCATGGTAAATCCGTAAGTCACGCGGCGGTATTCCGGCTCGCTCTTGCCCGTGACCGTCGTACCGAGGCAGAAAAAACACGCATCATATCCCGCCAGCGCCGCATCGAAATGGCTGTAATCGGCAAGGTCGAGCATCATCAGCTCTTTCAGTTTCGGATGCTGCAGCCCCGTCGCCGTGCGCCCGACCGCCAGCACCGCCTCGACCGCTGGATCGTTCAAACATGCCCGCACCGTTCCCTGCCCGATCATGCCCGTTGCGCCGTAGATGATGACTTTCATTTTTTTTACCTCGAAAATTTGTCGCCGCGGGAATTTGCAAGCCTTTGAAATCACGCGAAAAATTTTCGCGGGTGACGAGAAAAGCAGAATCATAAGTGATTGAAATATAACACAAATTAAAAAAGGGTATGGTGTCGGAAGCATGGAAATGTGCAGGAAATCCCCCCGTAGAACCCCCGGCTATTTTTTGGTGCTCAAAAAAGATGCCTTATTTCAACCCCTTACACGCAGCATAATTTCAATAATTGACCGGAATCCGAAATTCGGTTATTTTGCGTCATCACATTCACTCACGCGGAAAAACATGCTCGACGGTCTTAAAAACAAGCTCCGCTCCGCGTTCGGCCTCAAGGCGAAACCGCCTGCGAATAACGAAGTGCCCGCCGAAATCGTCAACAATAAACATGTGCAAAAAGCGGTCCTGAAAAAAGCCCGCCGCCGCAGCATCAAAAAACTCGCCCTCGTCTTCGCCGCCTCCGCCGCGCTGTCGACCGGATTGCAATATGCGCCGGATCTGGTGTCGACGAAATTCGACGATTTTATGGCGCAGAAAAATCACGGCGGTGATTACACGCAGCATTTCCACGCGGCTGACATCCGCGTTTACGACCGCTTTAACCCGCTATACCCGTTCCACCTCGCCGGCCAGACCACAAAACTGACCTGGCAGGAAGGAATGGCGGAAGGCGGGTTTGCCGCCGTGCCGCTGACGATCGTGACGCCGTTTTTATATGGCAGCGCGCTGTGGAAAGGTTTCACCGACATGCTGCCGGGGAACAAGCTGGACGCGTATTCGATTTCGAATGACGAAGACCTGAAGCAGCGCGAAGTTTTCATCCGCCCGCCCGGCGATTTTTCGCTGACGCGCTTTATGGGCGATTTTTCGGGCGTGAACGGGCAGAAGCTGGAATTCCAGAGCGACCGCGACGAGCTGCGCGACATCCTGTTCAAATTCGTGATGCTGCACGAGGCGCGCCACGGCGACCAGATTAAAGGCGCTTATGCGCCCGCGAACGAGGCGGATGCCGACCTTTACGCATTCAAGGTGATGAAGGCGCGCGGCACGGATGAAAAACTGCTGAACGAAGCCGCCACCATCGTCGCCCATGCGCGCGCGATCAACGGCGCGGTCGGCGGCGATTACGGCCACGCATCCACTTTCACGTTCCAGCGCGGCGGCCAGCGCATTTTCGACGCGCATCAGGACGCGGCGGCGTTCGACCGCCTGCACACGCTGCTGGCCGATATCGACAGCAAAAACCATAAAGCATTCCCCGACACCATGCCGCGCGGCAACCGTTATTTTTACCTGACGCTCGCGATGCACAAGCAAGGCTTGCTGGAGGAAGATCCGGGGCTGAAAAAAGCGGCCGATGCATTCATCCGCTCGCTCGTCTATTTCGACAAGGCGTCGAATGGCAAGATCATCGACGCATCCTATGACCTGTCGAAAATCGACCTCGGCTACCTGACGGAAAAATACAAGCCCGTGCCGGACAAACTGACGCCGGCAAAGCCGGACCTGACTCCGACGCGCGCACCCGCCGCGCCGCGCCCGAATTCATAAAAATTAAAAGAGATTACGCGAGGATCAGTTCCCAGTCCTGCCCGACGCTCTCGCGGCCGAAGCGGTGATGCGGCGTTTCGCGCACCAGCGACAGGCCGGCCTGTTTCAGCATCGTGCCCGCGAAATCGACGACGCTTTCGGTGCGCAGCAGGATTTTCTTGTAGCCCGCGTCTTTCGCAAACACCTTCGCCGACTCCAGCAAATGCCTGCCGATCCCCATGCCGCGCGCTTCCGGCGTCACATAGGGCAGCACCGCCTCGGCGGTATTGTCATTCACCGCGCGCAGGAAGACGGAGCCGACCAGCAGCCCGTTGATTTCCGCGATCCAGCAGCGGTCCGTCGCGGGATTGTATTTGCGGATGAAATCGCCCGCGAGCGTCGCAAGCTCCGCCTCGAATTCGTAATTCCAGCCGTAATCGGCGGCGAACTGCACCGCGCAGCTGTGGATGATGCGCCCCATATCGCCCAAACGGTGCGGGCGGATCGTAAACGGCGCCATCACCTGTTTTTCAAAACGGCCGGGCTGGTTCACGATACGGTCGATCGTCGACATTGCAGAAACAAGGCGCAACTGGTCCTCGACCGGCAGCGGCGCCACGATGTTCATCATGATCTTGTTCGCAACCGCGTTCACGTCGTCGGCGGCGGTCTGCCCCTTTTTCGACAGCGTGAGTTTGTACTGGCGCGCGTCTTCCTTGGAGCGTTCCTTTTCGACCAGCCCCTGTTTTTCAAAACTGGTCAGGATGCGGCTGAGATATCCGTTGTCCATTTTCAGGTCGCGGGCGAGCGCGCTCGCGGTCGTCGCCTCGCCCAGCGACAGCACGGTCAGCACGCGCAGTTCGGCCACGGTAAAGGCGCTGTCGAAAACGCGCTCTTCCAGAATGCCGATGCGATGCATGTACATGCGGTTAAATCGGCGGATGGCGTCAACGCGCTGCTCTAATCCTGCATCGGGCTTCGGCACGTGAAATACTTTTCAAATTCGGGGGCCCACAGGCCCATGCAAACAATGTCGTCAGGATAGCGTAAGATTTACGCCAATTGCTATACGCCGATTTCAAAAAAATGCGAAAATACCGAGATTAACGGCCGTTAATCAATGGTTTTGCGCAAATTACACACAAAAATAGTTAAAATCGGAGAAATTTAGCCCGCCACGGTCTGTTTCAGGCGCTGAAACCGCGCTGTAGCAGGTGCCACGACCGCGTGGCCAGTTTTCTGAACCCCTGCAGCCACATTAAAGCCCGTCTGCTGCCGCCGCGCATCCCGCCAGGGGTCCAACCGGTGCGGTCATTTTCGCCCCTTTGTTTTCATAATTTAATTGCTAAGATACTGACCTGAATGATAAAAGTAAACTAATATTTGAAGTTATGTAAATTTAAGCGTATAGTCTTCGAATAACAAAAACCGATTCCGCCGCAATGACGGCCAGAATTTCAAAGGGTGTAAAAATGCAAAGCATGAGCGCAGATACAGTATTGGGCATCGCCAGTTTCACGAGCAGCTATATCGAGCCCGGGATCATCAAGCTGAAAGACAAACTGTTCAAGCCGAGCCAGAAGACGCTCGACAAGCGCGTGACCGGCTTCACGAACAGCTACCTCTTCGGGCTTAAAGGATCGCTGAAGGTCATCAAGGACGCGCTGGCAAAGGGCGCGAACCCGAACGCGGAAATGGACCGCATCAATTCCGAATGGGAAAAAATCGGCACCGAGCCTGTGCTGAACAAGGCCGTACGTTTCGGCGACAAGGCACTGGTCGATGTTCTGGTTGCCGCCGGCGCAGACCCGACACGCCCCGACAGCGATGGCAAGACCGCCATCGACCTGACGCAACGCCGCCCATCCATCAAGCTCGTGAAAGATAACAGCAACGTCGCCGATCTCGCCTCCCCCGCCACCGGCTTTAACGCCAGCGCGGAAAAAGACGGCGTCAAGGCAACCATCGCACCGTCTCCGCAGCCGACGACGTCAGGCGCGAAGCCGGGCGCAAACTGCCTCTAAAACGCTAAAAAAAACTCCGAATAAAAAACCCCCGATGAAATTCATCGGGGGTTTTCTTTTTAACAGCGTTTCAGCTTAGCGGCGGATGTCTGCGCCGGGCTGGAAAGCGTTGTAGCTCATATAGGCATCTTCGATCGCGGGGCGAGCATCATCCCATTCAAGCTGGGAGTCGCCGCGCGACATGTTCCAGTTGTTCTCGATGCTGGGCGCGAGGTCGTTGAAGTCACGGCCTTTGTTTTTGCGCGCGGCTTCGAGGCCGGAGCGGTAAGCGGGTTCGTAAGTCGAGAATTCCTCGCCTTTGCTGACGTAGGGGCGGGTCGAATAGTTTTCTTCCCACCAGACCAGCTGGGTCGGGTTCACTTCTTCGCCAACCGCGTGGCCGATATCGGCACCGATGACGGCACCGACTGCTGCGCCGATCACGGCACCAATGGGACCTGCTGCCGAGCCCATCGCAGCGCCGCCGGCGATAGCAGCCGAAGCCGCTGCCGCGCCGCCAACTGCCGCGCCGACGCCGACGCCGGTCGCTTGCATGCCGGGTTCACCGGTGATGGGGTCGCGGTTTGCTTTTTTGTCGTTTTCTTTCTGGATTTCTGTTCTGTCGTCGATGATCTTTGTCATGGCATACCTCATTGGTTGAAAAAACTGTGCGCGCCTTCCGCGGGTGTATAGGAGTGATGCGGAGGCGTGTTGTAATTTTCTAACCTATGGCCGGCGTAATAGTTCCAGCATTGGCCGGCGCCGCTGTATTTCCACATTTATTCAGGCCATGCTAGAATATATATAAGGAGATACCATGGCATCCTGCCCCACCGTCAGATCTCAGGTCATCCGCGGCATCCTCGCCGCAGCCGCGCTGGCGGGCGCATATGTCGCCTATGCCCATTCGCCGCCGCTGAGTTACGCGCTGATCGCCGCATCCCTGTTCGCCATGCGCGGCTGTCCGGCATGCTGGGTCGCGGGGATGTGTGATGCTGTGAAGAAGCCGGATACGACAGCCGAAAAGAAACCGGAAAACCTGTCATCCTAAGCATCAACCTTAGATAGTAAAATAAAGCACGTTCTTAATTTGTTCTTTTAAAAAAATCGTTTATAATATGTGATCAATAAGCGTTAAGTGATTCACTTGCGCTAGAATCCCATTGAATTAAAAAGGCTTTACCAAATGTCGTTCAGTTCTCTTGAAATTTGTGCAGGCGCAGGCGGACAAGCCCGCGGTCTCGAGCAAGCAGGTTTTGACCATTTAGCACTTGTGGAAATAGAGCCACCGGCCTGCGCCACTCTGCGCCTTAATCGTCCTAAATGGAACGTAGTAGAAGGTGATGTGCGCAAGTTTTCTTCCAAGCCTTACAAAGGTATTGATCTTCTTGCGGGAGGCGTTCCATGCCCTCCATTTTCAAAGGCGGGCAAACAACTTGGATCTGATGATGAACGAGATTTATTTCCTGAAGCAATGCGATTAGTAGATGAAAGCCGTCCTCGCGTTGTGATGCTTGAGAATGTTCGCGGCCTTTTAGATGCAGTATTTGAAGATTATCGTAAAAAAGTTGAGCGCCAAATGAAGGCTCTTGGCTACCATACGGCATGGCGTTTGTTGAACGCTTCTGATTACGGAGTGCCACAACTTAGACCCAGAGTGGTCTTTATTGGCATCCAAAAAGATTTAGCTGATAACTTCCGTTGGCCAACACCTTTGGAACATCAAGCACCGACCGTTGGTGAATGTCTTTACGATTTAATGAAGGTAAATGGCTGGCGCGGTGCCACGCGTTGGCGTGACCAAGCAGATAGCATTGGCCCTACATTAGTGGGCGGTTCAAAAAAACATGGCGGCCCTGATTTGGGGCCCACCCGTGCTCGCCAAGCTTGGGCGTCATTGGGCGTTGATGGCCGCGGATTGGCTGACGATGCTCCAATCAAAGATTTCGTTGGTATGCCGAGAATTACAACTAGAATGGCGGCAAGACTACAAGGGTTTGGCGATGATTGGCAGTTTTTTGGACGAAAGACCGCTACCTATCGTCAAATTGGTAACGCATTCCCGCCACCCGTTGCACGAGCCGTTGGATTGCAGATTGTTAGTGCTTTAAAAGCGGCGGCTACGCGCAAAGTGAGGAAAAGTGCATGACAACTAAAAAATCATTGCCCGATAAGAAACAGAAAAAAGATGGATCTAAACAAAAAATCAGAAATTTTCTGCTGGAGAACATGGGCCGAGTAATTGAATCACACGAACTTCAAACTGCAGCAGATGGCAAAGTACAATATAGCCGCCGTTTAAGAGAACTTCGAGATAACGAAGGGTGGAAAATATTAAGCCATCACGATACCACGACACTGAAGCCTGGGCAGTACCTCTTAAAAGAAAAACCTCCCGTCAAGCCGGATGTGAAGTTCGGTAAAGGAATATCCGCAAAGCTGCGGGCTGAAGTATTAGACCGCAATGGATTTACATGCCAGATGTGCGGCCTAACACCCTACGATGTTGATCCCGCCACAGGCCGCAATGTTCGACTTCACCTTGGACATATCAAAGATAAAAGCTTAGGCGGAAAAGACGAACTCGCAAACCTACGCGCCCTCTGCTCTTCCTGTAATCAAGGCGCCAAGAACATCACGGGAGAAAAACCTTCACTCATTTGGCTCTTGTCTCAAATTCGCAGAGCCGGTCAAGATGAGCAGCGTGCAGCCTACGAATGGCTTGCGAAAAAATTTGGCAGCACTAAATAGCTTTTAGAGCGCGTCACTTCAAATGATGCAGCATCCAGCCATCGTCGCCCTTGTTGAAATGAAAGGGCTGGACGTTGGCGCTGTGGTCGAGTTCGGTGAACAGGCAGCGGCGCAGCACGCGGTAAACGCCGCCATGCGCGACGAACAGAATGTTTTCGCCGGTATAGGTTTCAAGGTTGCGGTGGAACGCCTCGATCGTGCGTTCGCGGAATTTGGCGTAGGGCTCGCCGTCGGGCGGGCATGGATAGCCGTTTTCTTCGGGCGGCAGGCCTTGTTTCACCAGGTCGCTTTTCAGGTTTTCCATTTCCTCGATCGCCTTGCCTTCGAACGCGCCGTAATTGCGTTCCTTCAACCCTTCGTCCACCACCAGCGGTTTTTGCAAACCGGCATTGATGATCGACGCGGTTTCATAGGCGCGGGAAAGATTGCTGACGATGATGCGGTCGATGGGCAGGCGGGTCAGAACCTTGACGGCGTGTTCGGCCTGTGTGCGACCGGTTTCGTTCAGGGGAATATCGGTATGGCCCTGAATGCGGGAGTTTTTGTTCCAGTCGGTTTCGCCGTGGCGGACGAAGTAAAACGAGCGCGGCAGCATCTGGAAACCCCCTCAATTGGACTTGTGAATCGAAACACGGTATCCTTGTTATATCTCAACAGCAGGCAGGGTCAATATGGCGTTCAAGATCAAATATCTGGCGCTGGGCATTGCTTTGGCCACGGTCGTTTCGGTTGGTGCTTATGCAGTCGTGCGCCCTGCCCCGCCGCGCGACTGCGCGCCGGTCGGCGACATGGCCAAGCGGTTGATGACGGAGCGGAAATTGTCCTACCTCGCCGATGCCATCGACAGCGACGACCATGTGCATATGTGGTATGTCAGCAAGAAATCCGGCAAATGGGTGGAGCTGTATGTCGAGGACGACAAGCAGCTCGCCTGCATCGTGCGCGAAGGCTATGACTGGCATTACGCGGGCTGATGAAAATAAAGAGAGCAAAAATAAAGAGAGGCAAGGCGATGATCGTTAGATCCCTATGCCTTGCCTCTCTTCGTTTGCCAGCCATGAGGCCGGAAAGGAAACCGGACGGAAACGAAAGACTTCTTTGCTGTGATTGAACACCGCAAGATGTCCCCGTTTCCTGCAAGGCCAATGCGCGGCCGTGGATTGGTGTTCCGAAAATTTTTGAAAAAGTTTCTACGCCGCGGGCTTGACGGGCGTGACGGTGAATTTGTGTTCGACTGTGGGCGCGGATTTCGGTTCCGGCATTTTGAAGCCCGGTTTTGAATGCACGGTGTCGAGGTCGTATTCGATATGCTGGATCGCGCCCATGCTGCGGCTCAAACCCCATGACGTATCCTGCGCCAGCATGCGTTCCAGCTTTGCTGGGTCGTGGTTGATCGCCATCGCGTCGAGCGTGCGCACGGCATAGGCTTCCTGCGCGTCGCGGTAAAGCGTATCGAACAGCGCGTGCGAAAAGCCGCGTTGCTGCGTCTCGGTCGCGTCCTTGTTATTCGCGTCGTACCACGAAAACACGCGGTCCTTGTAATCGTTGAACCCTTCGCCCTTTATGCGTTCGGGCTTGTCCTTCACCAGCGCCTCGCCCTCGCGCCGCGCAGACACCTGTTCGGGGGAGAGCTTGGCAATCGTGCCTGTCGCGGCCTCCGCGCCGTCGAGGTAATGTTTCAGGGTGTCGCTGATGGCGACGCCGGTTTCCTGCAGCATATGGCGCAGGCCGAGCATTTTCGGATAGGCCTCGATGCTGCCCTTCAGCGTATCCTTCACGATGTCGGCCGCCGCAAGGCGCAGGTCGCGCATCAGGTGCGGATTGATTTTCGGGGCTTCGTCGCCGCGCCCGTATTCGTCGATCGATTTCAGGAAACTGATTTCACGCAACACCTGCCCCACCGCATTCGCTGCCGGATGCTCGGGATGGGCGAAAGCGTTCGGCACAGGGATAGGCAATGTTTTCGGGTTCATGAACACGAAATATTCGCCGCCATTGCCGCGCAAGCCGTCATAGCCTGCGGCATCAATAATGTCGGCGAAGGTCAGCTGGCCCTTGTTCGCCTCGCGCGGGACGCCGAATTCGGATTGCAGGTTCATGACGAAATTGCGGCCGGTATAGGTCGACATCTTGCCGGCGTCGAAACGCTCCAGCAGTTCAGCGCCTGCCTTTTCGAAATCGCCGCCGAGTTTTTTCATGCCGCTCGCGAAATCCTGCACCAGTTCGCGCGTGACCTCGTCGAAGCCCGAAACCCAGCGGTCGCGGTGGCCGCGGCTATAGCCGTCGAAATTCGCCTTGATCTCCAGCTCGTAAACCCAGCCGGCGGTGGAGCCGCGCGAAAACGCATTGCCCTCGCCATCCGCGCGGTTCAGCGACGCATAGAAACCGATGCCGTGTTCCGAGCTCGACCCGCCCGATTTCGCCTTGGTCAGGTCGATCGCGTCGATGCCTTCGACGGTGCGTGTGCCGTGGTAAATAGTTGTGCCCATGGCGAATATTTTAACACGCGATTATTAATGCGGTGATAATTTTGAAATCACGGATTGATTACAGGTACTTAGCCTATCAACGTCCCTGCCACATCGTGCCGCCCTTGCGCAGGAATCGCGCGCGCAGGGGATGGAAATAATAGACGCGGCCATCGCCCGAAGTGATGCAGGACGGCACCTTCATGGCGTCGTTCGGAATGGCGCCTGCTTCGTCGGTCACGATCTGGCCATTATTGGCCGCGAATTTCAGCACCGGCTTGACCTTATACGCAAGGCGCACGCGTTTGCAAAATGTATCCACGGGCGACGGGATGACGGCGAAGAGCGCATCGGTCGTGCCCACCGCATCGGACTGACGGCGCAGGCTGTAATAGATGTGCATGTTTTTCTGTTTCGTCACGCTGTCCAGCATCGCCTGATCGATCCACGCGCCCATCATCGGGCGGAACTTGATCTTGCCCTCGGGGTTGAAGACGGCATAGGCGGGGTCGACGTTATCTGCCGCGCCGCCGAAATGCAGTTTTTCAAATTCCTCGAAGCCGAGCTTTTTGCGCATGATGGCGCGCGCGATTGCGGAATCCAGCATGCGCAGCTGGCCGGTCACCGCCTGTATCGTCTGGTTCAGCTTGGGATCGTAATCGCCGCGCGGCGCGGGCGGCGCGCCCGTGTAGGGAGCAACGGCCGGCACCGGCTGGCCGTCGGGCCCCGTTGCCACGCTTTCAACGCCGGGCTTGCCGCCCCTGGCGACATCGGGGAATTTTTTCTTGATGATGCCCACCACCAGCGCCGCGCCAATGACGGCGGCGATTGCGATTAAAATCCACTGCTGGTTGCGTGTCATGGTGGTCAGCCCTTCAGTTTTTTCAGCTCGTTCACCAGCCGCGCATTGTCGTCGGCGGTGCCGACGGTCACGCGCAGGTGCCTTGGCAGATTATACGCCCCCATCTGGCGGATGAAAATACCCTTGTCTTTCAGCCCGAGGCGGATCTTTTCGGCGTTTTCGCCGAATTCGACCAGCAGGAAGTTGCCGACGCTCGGCAATACGCGGTATCCCAGCCCCCCGATATTTTCCGCAAGATATTTCCGGCCGGTCGTGGCCATCTCGATCGTGCGTTTCAGGAAGTCGGTATCGGCCAGCGCCGCCACCCCTGCCGCCTGCGCCGGCGCATTGACGTTGAACGCCCCGCGCACGCGGTTGACGATCCCCGCCACCTCTGCCGAGCAATAGCCCCAGCCGAGGCGAAGCGCCGCAAGGCCGTAAATTTTGGAAAAGGTGCGCAGCATCACCACATTCGGATGCGCGTCCACCATGTCGCGGCCATCGGAATAATCCGCCGCCTGCACGAATTCCGCATAGGCGCTGTCGAGCAGGATCAACACGTTCGACGGCACTTTTTCGCAGAGGTGTTTGAGTTCTTCGCGCGTAATATAGCTGCCCGTCGGGTTGTTCGGATTGGCGAGCAGCAGCATTTTCGTTTTCGGCGTCACCGCCTTCAAAAGCGCGTCCACATCGGTGCGGAAATCGTTTTCGGGCGCCAGCACGGGCGTCGCGCCCACGGCCTTGGCGCAGATCGGATACATCAGGAATCCGTATTGCGGGAACAGCACTTCATCGCCCAGGCCCGCATAGGCGCGCACGAGCAGCGAGATCAATTCCTCCGACCCCGAGCCGCAGACAATATTGTCGGGGTTCATATTATATGTCTTGCCGAGCGCCGCGCGCAGGTCGCCCGCCGATCCGTCGGGATAGCGGAACAGGTCGTTCGCGCAAGCGAGATACGCGTCGCGCGCCTTCGGGCTGCAGCCCAGCGCGTTTTCGTTCGAGGCAAGCCGCAGCAAATCCGTCACCCCCGCCACGCGCCCTTCCCCGCCGATATACGGCTTGATATCGAGGATGCCCTGTTTGGGAAGCGGATGTGCGGCGGTCATGTGTATTCTCCTGTACTCTAGAATTTTTATGGGATAGCGCGCGCGGTGGCAAGGGTTAGTCCACTATTGACATAACTTTCGGTTCCTTTTTTCATTTGGTGGGGCAGGAATACGTCTGTAACCTCGATTAAAGAAAAAGGGGCTCAGGGCAAAATGGCTTACGACCAGTACACTATCTTATGCATCCTAGCGGTGCTGTCGGCGTTGATGATTATCGCCGCGATCAAATTCGTCCGGTACAAATTCCGCAACGAAGCGAAGGTCAACGGCGAACGCCGCCGGCATCCTGTCGTGCGCCGCCTCATCACTCTGCTCCCCGTCCTGCCCGTTGCCCTGCTGCTGTTCATCGGGGTCAAGGTTGGGATCGACCTCCACAACCAGTCCGCCGCGCCGCCGACGAACATCGCCGAAACCGCTTTTGCCAAAGCCGTCAAAGGTGACGCAGCGGCACAGGCCGAGCTGGCCGGGTTTTACGCGACCGGCAATTCGGTTACCAAAGACGAAAGCGAAGCCTATTTCTGGTACAGGCTGGCAGCCACAGCAGGTAATAAAGATGCTGCCACCAAAGCAGCGGCACTCGCTGAATCTCTGCCGCCCGAACAAAAAACCGCACAGGAAAACCGGCTCAAATCCTTCAAGCCGTCTGAAAAAGCTGAATAATACTTACCTTTTCCTTCTAAAATTCCCTAAAATTTTAGACAAAATCAAGCGTGTCTTAATCTTCGTCATGGATAATAAAATATGGGCAGACTCTATGGGGGATCAATTGAGCGGCAAAGGGCATAACCGTTCCGAACGCGGTTTCACATTGGTTGAAATGGCGATTGTGCTGACCATTATCGGTCTGCTGATCGGCGGCGTGCTAAAGGGGTCTGAAATGATCCAGCAGGCGAGAATAACCGCCACCATCGCGCAGGTAAAAGGCTATCAGGCCGCGCTAACGACATTCCGCGACACCTATAACGCGACCCCCGGGGACATGTTTAATGCCCTGCAGCGGCTGCCGGGCTGCAATACAGGCTGCACGCCCTTCCGTACCGATGCAGGCAACGAGATCGTGGGCAGCCCCACCTGGCAAGGGACATGGGCATCACAAGGCGTGGCGACCTTAGGCAACGCGCCGGGCACATCCGCCAGTCAGGAAACCTATCTGTTCTGGACGCATCTGGTGGCCGCCAACCTGATTTCAGGTGTGACTCCCCGCGCAGTTGACAGTCCGCTCTCCTATGAATGGGGCATCACGCATCCCTCGGCGCGGATTGGCGGCGGCTTCATCGTGGGCTATGCGGGCGCAGCCGCCGGCGGCGGCGCGCCTGGCAACAGCGGACAGAACTGCGGCAACGGCAACAACGCGGGCAACAACGGCGCCTGCCGCGGCGCCAGCGCCGGATCGACACTCGGCATTGGCAACGTTATGGTGCTGCTCCCCAGCCCAACCGGCTCGGCACTCGCGACCGCCAGCGGCGCACAGGAACTGAGCCCGAGCGTGGCCGCCAAAATCGACCGGAAAATGGATGACGGATCGCCCATCAACGGCTATGTGCTGTCTTTCGGCAGTGCCGGCTGTTATACGAATCTGGCAGGAGACCCCGGCTATGACGAGCGCCTGACGACCAAAGTTTGCGGGCTGCTTTTCTCGAACCCGTAATTTTGCCGCAACAAATGTCCCCTCATTCGCAGCGCCGCCGCGTCGCGGACGAGGCCTTTAACCGGGCGCAGCTGGTTCTATTACCGCAAAATTATCGTGAATTTAGGCCCGTCCGGCGCTATCGGGGGAAAGCGCGTATTTAAATCGGCGCCGATGCAGATATCGCCTTTTTCCATCCGGATAAATCCGCCGCGCAGCGGCGTGAGGAATGACTCCTCCGGCAATTCGGTTTTCAGCAGGCCGATGACCGCGTCTATTTTCTCCGTGCCCGCTTTACGGCTGGCGAGGTTGAATTTTTCCTGCAGCGCGGCGTCGCGCGTCAGGCGGCTGAACAGGTGCGGCAATTTTTCCGCCTGCGCCGGATCAGCCTTCAGCGTTTCAAGATAATTCACCACCTGCGCCGTGTCGCGCAGCGTGGATCGTTCATTCATCGTGTAAATATAGGGTTGTTTCGCCGCGAGCGCGTCATCCGGCACTTCCGCCTCGTACACCTTCATGAACAGCACGTTCGAAACGGATGCGTAATATTTCGCGCTGTCCTTGTCGGGAACATCTATGGTGGCGACCCCTCTTTCGAAGTCCACCGTTTCACGCGTGAGCTGGGCGAATACTTTGCGGATAGCAGTCATGATCCCCTCCATCGGAGAAAAAATAATCATGGCTGTTTCGAGAACGCGGCAGCGGACAGGCGAGAACAACCCCAAAGGGAAACCGCTCTGTCGGTAGTACATGCGTTCTGCGTAGGGATAAGTTATGCTCGATTGAGTATTATGTCAAACCAAATGAGCGGGGTGTTATTTTTACTGTTTAATTTCAATATCTTACCCTGCGAACAAAAACCGAACCAGCGCCATGCCAAAGGCGAACAGCGCGGCGTTGCCGAATTTGTCGAGCGGCACGATTTCTTCGCCGTTATCCAGACGCCTGCGGCCCAGCAGCGCCATCACCGCGCCCAGCACCAGCGGCGTGACAATCAGGTTGGCGATGCGCAAGCTTTCCGAATGGATGAACGAATGCGGGAAGAACACAAGGCTGCCCGCCCCCATCACCGCCCCGCAACCCAGCCACAGAATGCCCGTTAGCACAGGGTTCATCGGTTTTGGTTCAATCCCCCGCGCACGTTTGCGCTTGCGCGATTTATGCGTGACAACCTCGGCGATGATTTCGGCACCGCCCTGAATGAGGATTTCAAAAACGATTTCGAAAATGGCTTCGATCATTTTGATTTTCTTATAGTAAGGATACAAATGTCATTGAGCTGCGGAATCGGACGCCCATCCTTTTTCCCGCATCATTTTTTCTCCCGCTTCTTTCCACTCCTGAGAGACCTCTTCATCCATCTTAGATGCTTCCGCTACCATTAACTCGCCGATTTCGTCGCATAGAGAAGATTCAAAAAAAGGGTTTTTCTGCGACACAAACGCCGCTTGTCCAGATGGCGTGGGTTGGTTGACACCAATATTCACAAATACGCCGCAACTCGAACTTGCTTGCTTCTGTTGTTCTGTCAAGTTTTGAACATGTCTGGACGAAGCGTCTATCATTCTTACCGCGAGAGGCATGATACGGGGGGTTGGTATGCGATAGCAGAAACCCGGCTCTACTACGCCGGTTTTCTTGTCGTAAATTGTGCGCACATCGCATCGCTTCCATCCACTTGTCATGGACCAGGGATTTTCCTTGAAAGGTAAAAAAACGCAAAAATTTAACAGGAATAAGAGAGCCACTTTCTTCCAACGCGGAAGAGTGTGCCAATAGACCGTATTATTCAGCGACTTATTGTTCAAGCGTCTTGCTACCCCTCCCGCGACATCGGCGCCCCCTGAACCATCCGTCTGCGATGCGCATGGACGGCGGCGGGCGTGGTCGCGCCGACCATGGTGCCGGCGTAGAGTTGTTTGGAGGCTTCGATGATGTTGACGCCGGCAAACGCGCCCATGAATTTGGGGCCGAGTTTTTCCCAGACGGGGGCGGTCGTTAAAATCAGGCGCGAGGATGTGGGCGGCACGAACAGCGCGCGCACGGCGTTTTCCGGCACGAACAGATAATCCTTCAGGTGCTGGCGGATCTGGCCGATGGAATAGGGCGTGCCGTAACCAAACGGCGTTGAATCGACGCGCGCCCACACGCCCGCGCGGTTCGGCACGACGATCATCAGCCGCCCCTGCCCCGACAGCACGCGCCAGCTTTCGCGCAGGATCGCATCGAGGCTTTCATAGCCCTGCATGCCGTGGACAATCAAAAGGCGGTCGACGGAATTGGTTTCGATGGGCAGCTCGCCCTCGTGGCACATGCTGACCAGACCCTTGTCATCCTGCGGCCAGAAAATCGCGCCTTGATGCGAAGGCATCAACGCGGCGATGCGCTCGGCCTCGCCCACAAACGGTTTCATATACGGCACGGCATAGCCCAGCCCCAGCATACGCAAACCCGCCACATTCGGCCAGAGCGCGCGGATATGCTGGCGCAAAATGCGCTGCGCCACGCGCCCGCGCGTCGAGTCATAAAATTCGCGGAGGTCGATTGCCTTGGTGTACATGGTTTCCCCGTGGCCTCCATTCAATCACAGAAGCCGCGAAACCGGAAGGCATGCCCGTTTCGCCTGAAAATCCAGTCCGATACGACCCCTATTGCAAGGCTGCGCGGCTGCTGCTATCCCTTTGCCCATAACCCTTAGGAAAGTATTATGACCCCTGCATTTAACAGCGCCGCCCCCGACAAACTGAACATCTATAAAATCACCGCCGCCCTGCCGGCTGGCACCGATGTTATGGGCACGTTGCTGGCGACGGGTCATTTCCGTGAAAAGCTGTCGCACTGGATCGCGGCGGAGACGGGCTTCAAGCCCGATATCGAACTGGTCGATTACGGCGCGACGGGTGCGGTCACGCTGGTCTGCACGGCGGGTGCGATGAAAAAAGTGGAAGCGGCATTCGGCACACAGATCGCATCGGTCGAAAAACTGCCGACCTATAGCGATATTCCCCCGTCGCAACGCGGCCCGCGCGGGCCTGCGCGCTAAACAATCGCTTGCGTGATTTTTTTAAAGTAATTCCTGAAGTATCGGGATGAGCGGGATATCCGCGGGCGGCATCGGGTATTGCGCGAAGTCTTTCGGATAAACCCATGCGAAGGCTTGACCTTCTTTCCCCACCACAACCCCTTTCCAGACGCGGCAGACGAAGACCGGCATGAACAGGTGGAATTTCTCGTAAGAATGGGATGCGAAGGTTAAAGGGGCAAGACAGGATGTCTTGGTATCTATGCCCAATTCCTCGTGAAGTTCGCGGATGAGGGCGTGTTCGGGCATCTCCCCCGCTTCGATCTTGCCGCCGGGGAATTCCCACAGGCCGGCCATGTCTTTACCCGGCGGGCGTTGCGCCAGCAGGACGCGGCCATCGCGGTCGACCAGCACGGCAGCCACGACATAAACGATCTTCGACGGCAGCGCTGCCGCCGATGTGTCGAGGTCGAAACAGCCGGACATATTATTTCCAATAAAGTTACTTCAGATCATCTAGTTCGGGGAAGCGCTTGTATATGACTTCTAAAATATCCATTTGAATTTTTCCAATGGATAAACCGACCCCTCTCTTTATCTCCTCATATTCATCATATTTATCGTTAACCTGGAATATGGAAGTTAGGTTAGTAATGGCGCTCAACGCAAGCTTGTGAATTTCTTCCGCATCTGCGCGATCCATTTGTTCAGACCTTGGGCGGCACGTCTTTAGGTTTTGCGGGAGACGCAGCGGCAGGGGTAGCAGCCTTGTGCTTGTCGTAGTCGGCCTGCAGGTTCGGATAGATCGCACCCAGCAGGCGGGCATCGAGCAGCGCGCCGTGGCCGTTATCATCGCGTTCCTTGCGGCTGACGCCGTAACGGTCGAGGACTTTATCGAGCGTCGCGGCCTTTTCGCCGAACATCTGTTCCGACCAGCGGCGGACGTTGGTCCATTGCGTTTCGGGGACTTCCTTCACGCCGGCTTTCTGGAATTCCATGTTCATCATATTGATGTCGAGCGTGTAATCATTCGTCGTGCGGCAGGTGATGATGATCTGGTCGTCGCCGATGAAATCGCGGATCTGTTTCGCGAGCTTGTCGAATTTCGGTTCGTCCTTGACCCGTGCATCGTCGATGCCGTGGATCTTGACCACTTCTTCGGGGATGTGGCGGTCGGGGTTGATATAGACATGCAGCTCGCGTCCGGTGGGTTTCTTGCCCACCATTTCCACGATAGCAACCTCAACGACCCGGTGGCCTTCGGAAGTGAAAAGGCCGGTGGATTCCACATCGAGGACGAGCTCGCGCGGGCCCTGCGATTTTTTGTCGAAAATTTTCAAAATGCTCATGCCATAAGCAGTACCCCGAAGCCGTGATTCCGTCAATAGGCGGCGCGGGTTCGAATATTACCTCTTTTTTCGGGGTTAGATATCAATGGCTTGCGAAAGGCGGAACATTTTACTTTTGTAAACCGTTGGTCTTGCATAGCTTTTGGAGACAAGGGAGAACAGCCATGATCGATTTCACCTTTTACGATATGGAGTTGGGAACGCAGCTTCACCCCGTGACGCCCCATATGTCCCACACGCCGGTAAACCCCATCGCCTATATGGACGAGGTTGCTTTCGCCGCGCTGGAACTGGGCTATATCTCCGGCCCGACCCTGAACGTCGCGCATCATGCGGAAACCCGCCATTAAGATTTCACGCTGACAAAAAAAAGCGGCTCCTTGCGGGGCCGCTTTTTTTGTTTATGGCGTGAAGACGCTCTTATTCTTTTTTGCCTTCGGCTTCTTTTTCTTCCAGAAGCTGGGCGGCGTTTTTGGGGCCGTCTTTTTTCGGGGCTTTTTCTTCTTTTTTGTCGTCGTCTTTTTTGTCTTCTGCCTTCTTGTCGCCGTGGGCGGACATGGAGGTTGCGGCTTCGGCGTTCACGGGCTTGCCGTTTTCGTCAAACAGCTGCACATCGGCCTTGGAACGCAGGTCGACGACAAGCGCCTTCAGCGCCTGTTGCGACAGCATGTTGCGGATTTCGCCTTCCACCTGCTCGAATTTCGGGACCTGGCGTTCGCGGCGCTCTTCCACCTTGATGACGTGCCAGCCGAGATCGGTTTTCACGGGAGTCTTGGTGTAGGTGCCGGGCTTCATCTTGAAAACGACATCCGAGATCGGCGGGATCATTTCGTCTTTCAGGAACCAGCCGAGGTCGCCGCCCACTTGCGCGTTCGGGCCGGAGGAGCGTTTTTTCGCGATGTCCTCGAATTTCTGGCCGTCGTCGAGGTCCTTGATCGCCTGCACGGCTTCTTCTTCGGACGGCACGAGGATATGGCGGGCATGCGCCTCGACCTTGCCCTTGTTCTGCTTTTCAAACTTGGCGTAGGCGCCCTTCACCTGTTCCTGTGACACCTTGCTGGTCAGCAGACGTTCGAAATACATCTGCTTGACCATCTGCGCCTTCAGCACTTCGAGGCGCTTTTTGTAATCGGCGCTTTCGGTGATTTTCGCGGCGGTCGCGGCATCGTCCAGCAGCTTTTCATTCACGATCTGGTCGACGACCAGCGGAAAGACTTCTTTCTTGTCGACGCCGTTGAGCTTCTGGCCCAGTTCCTTGATCGCGCTGTCGACGTCTTTTTTGTAAATCTTGGTGCCATTGACGATGGCGACGGTCGTGTCGGCGGCGGCATAAGCGGAAACGCTGCCCATCAGGGCGGCGGCGGCGGCGAGAGCGATCACCTTGTCACGAAACAGCATAGCGGTATTCTCCATAGGGTTTATTTTACGAAATCCGGCAGAACTGCCCGCCGCGCGGATAACTTTGGTTTCTTAAGCGATATAATGCCGATTGAGGCGTTAAAGCAAGGGTTTTAGCAAATGTTTTCAGGGGAAAAGGCTTGATTGACTTCATATCAATCTGGTTTATATCTGACGGGACATAAATAAGGACAGGCTCAGAAGAATGTTTACGACTCTCGCACGCAAAATGTTTGGCACCGCCAATGACCGCATCATCAAGGGATACCGTAATACGGTAACCAAGATCAACGCGCTGGAGCCCGCCATACAGGCCCTGTCCGACGCCGATCTGACGGCACAGACCGACAAATTCCGTAAAGAGATCGCAAACGGCAAGACGCTCGACGAGATCCTGCCCGAAGCCTTTGCAACCGTGCGCGAGGTTTCGCGCCGCACGATGGGCCAGCGCCATTTCGACGTGCAGTTGATGGGCGGTATCGCCCTGCATGAAGGCTACATCCCCGAGATGCGCACGGGCGAGGGTAAAACCCTGACCGCAACGCTTGCCGTCTACCTGAACGCGATCGAGGGCAAGGGCGTGCATGTGGTCACCGTCAACGACTACCTCGCACAGCGCGACGCGAACTGGATGAGCCCGATTTACAAGATGCTGGGCATGGAGGTCGGCTTCATCCTCTCCAACATCTCCGACGACGACCGCCGCTATTCCTATTCCCGCGACATCACCTATGGCACGAACAACGAATTCGGCTTCGACTACCTGCGCGACAACATGAAATATTCGCTGGAGGACATGGTCCAGCGTCCGTTCAACTACGCGATCGTCGACGAAGTTGACTCGATCCTTGTGGACGAAGCCCGCACGCCGCTGATCATTTCCGGTCAGGCGCAGGATTCCGCCGACGCCTACCGCACGATGGACAAGGTGATCCCGAAACTCGACGCCCCCGATTTCGAAATCGACCTGAAGCATAAGACCGTCATGCTGACCGATCAGGGCAACAACCATGTCGAGGAAATCCTGACCGAGATGGGCGTGCTGACCGACGGCGGCCTGTACGACCTGCAGAACATGGGGCTGATCCACCACGTCAACCAGGCCCTGCGCGCGCACAAGCTGTTCAATTCCGATGTCGATTACATCGTGAAGGACGACGCCGTCATCATCATCGACGAATTCACCGGACGCATGATGGAAGGCCGCCGCTTCTCCGAAGGCCTGCATCAGGCGCTCGAAGCAAAAGAAGGCGTGCGCATCCAGAACGAAAACCAGATTCTGGCGTCGATCACCTTCCAGAATTATTTCCGCATGTATCCGAAACTGGCCGGCATGACAGGTACGGCGCTGACGGAAAAAGCGGAATTCGAGGCGATCTATAACCTTTCCGTTGTCGAAATCCCGACCAACAACGAAATGATCCGCAAGGACCAGCACGACGAGATTTACCGCACCGCGACCGAAAAATACGACGCGATCGTGGCGCAGATCCGCCAGTGCAACGAACGCGACCAGCCCGTGCTGGTCGGCACGACCTCGATCGAAAAATCGGAACTGCTGTCGCGCCACCTGAAAAAGGTCGGCATCGAGCATAACGTGCTGAACGCGCGCTACCACGAACAGGAAGCCTTCATCATCGGTCAGGCCGGACGCCCCGGCGCGATCACGATTGCGACCAACATGGCCGGCCGCGGCACCGACATCAAGCTTGGCGGCAACCTTGAAATGCGCCTTGCGCAGGAAATCCCCGCCGATGCCGACGAAGTCACGCGCGCGCGCTTGACGCAGAAAATCACGGCGGAAATCGACGCGGCAAAGGAAATCGTCCTGCGCGCCGGCGGCTTGTTCGTGCTTGGCTCCGAACGCCATGAATCGCGCCGCATCGACAACCAGCTGCGCGGCCGCTCCGGCCGTCAGGGCGACCCGGGTGCCTCCAAATTCTTCATCTCCCTCGAAGACGACCTGATGCGCATTTTCGGGTCGGAAAAGATGGATATGTTCCTGCAGAAAATGGGCCTGAAGCCCGGCCAGCCGATCATCCACCCGTGGATTAACTCGGCCATCGAACGCGCGCAGAAAAAGGTCGAGGCGCAGCACTTTGAAATCCGCAAGACGCTGCTCCGCTTCGACAACGTCATGAACGACCAGCGCAAGGCCATCTACGACCAGCGCCGCGAAGTCATGAGCACCGAAGATTCGTCGGAGCTGATGGAAGACATGCGCGCCGACGTCATCCACGGCATCGTGGAGGCGTCCATCCCCGCCGGTTCCTATTCGGAACAGTGGGATCTGCAGCTGCTGAAAACCGACGCGCTGCGTTTCCTCGGCCTGCATGTGCCGGTGGACGACTGGGCGAAGGAAGAAGGCATGGACGAAAATGTCGCGACCGAACGCCTGATGAAAATGTCGGACGAAAAGCTCGCGGCGAAAATGACCGCCGTCATCCCCGAACAGATGCGCGGCCTTGAAAAATCGATCCTGCTGCAGATGCTCGACCAGACATGGAAAGAACACCTGCTGGCGCTGGAATACCTGCGTCAGGGCATCATGCTGCGCGCCTATGGCCAGAAAGACCCGCTGAACGAATACAAGACCGAAGCCTTTGCGATGTTCCACGACATGCTGACCACGCTGCGCCAGCGTGTGACCTCGGCGATGTCATGGATGGAGCTGCATGCGCAGGAAGCGCCTTCCCTGCCCCGCCGCCCCGATCCGCAAATGGTGCAGTCGCGCGGCCCCGATCCCGCACGCCCGCCCCGCCCCGAGGTCAAGGACATGACACCCGTCTATGTCGGCTCCACCGAGTTCCAGCAGGACGACCCCGAGACCTGGTCAAAAACCCCCCGCAATTCCGCCTGCCCCTGCGGCAGCGGCAAAAAGTACAAGTATTGCCACGGGCAGGCCGAGTAATTTTTGGCGGCGTGATTTTTAAGGCAGGGTAAGCCCCCTCCCATCTAACCGAACCTGTGGCATATCGCCGGAGGATAACGCGTTTACGGGAGGCAGCCTCATGCGACTTCGCGATTTTATTGCCAACAACAAGGCCCTGATTATCTCCGAGTGGGAGCGTTTTGCCGCGACGCAGACGCCAGCCGCCGCCCGTATGAGCCGGCTGGCGCTCAAGGATCATATCGTCGGAATACTGACCGAAATTGTCGCCGATATGGACAGCGACCAGAGCGCAGCGCAGCAGGAAGCAAAATCAAAGGGCGAAGGTCCGGCTTCGGAGTCAGAGAGCGCCGCGCAGACACATGCCGCAGGCCGCGCGGAAAGCGGTTTTACGATCGAGCAGCTGACCGCCGAATTCCGCGCCCTGCGCGCCAGCATCATCCGGCTCTGGACGAAAGACCGCGACCTCGCCGACCGCGACGACCTCAACGACCTGACGCGCTTCAACGAGGCGATCGATCAGGCACTCTCGGAATCGCTGGTGCGCTACAGCGCGGATATCGAGGAAGCGCGCGAGCTGTTCCTCGGCATTCTCGGACATGACCTGCGCTCCCCCTTGCAGGCGGTCATGGGCGCGGCCGAGGTCATCGCAGGCGAAAACATGCAGAAGCACAACGCGCTGATGGCGGCGACTATTATTTCGAGCGCCAACAGGATGCAGCATCTGATCACCGACCTTGTGGAGCTGACGCGCGTGCGCCTCGGAGACGGCATCCTCGTCCAGCCCAAAAATGTGGATGTACTAACGATTTGCGGCGCCGTGCTGAGAGAAATGCGCGCGATCTACCGCGACCGCAGCTTCGTCCTTAATGCACCAAGGCCTGTTACCATCAAGGGCGATGCGGCGCGGTTCGGGCAGGTCCTCAGCAACCTCGTCGGCAACGCCGTCCAGCATGGCGACGCAATGCAACCGATTACCATCACGGTCGAGCAATCGGGCGCCGCCACGACCATTGCGGTTCACAACGCGGGCACGCCCATTCCTGCGGAAACGCTGCCCCGAATATTCGACGCTTTCGTGCAGGGGCTGGAAAAACGCAAGAACAATAGCGGCAATGCCGCCAGCCTCGGGCTCGGTCTTTATATCGCACACCAGATCGTAATCGCGCATGGGGGCGAAATTACGGTCTCCTCGGCGGCGGATACGGGGACAACTTTCCTCATTTCGCTGCCTGCTGAAGCCTGAAATTGCGGAGTAATGCGGCGAGGGCGTAAAGGCGTGATAATAAACGCCGGCGGGCGCGCCATTCATGCTATACTCATATCAATAAGAATTCATGTCCTTTGGACGCCATTTTCAAATAGCAATATTCTTATCATCGGCCTCGCGCATATTGCGGAGGAAATGAGCCATTATAGGTATTTAAATGATTACCGTTACTCTCGCGCAAGATGACACGACCGCAGCAAAAAAGCCTACCGCAGTTTTTATTCCCCGCCTCCTCTCCTCCGTGGGCAATGACCAGACAAGTTTCAAAGGCAACCAGACCAACCAGGTTATTTCCTTTAACTTCAGCCAGCATTAAGGCAAAGCCGAATATACGCGCATTTCGCGCGTGACAAGCTTTTTCGCGAGGGGCAGAATGTAAAAAGCCTGCCTTTCGGGAGACCGCGCCATGCCGCATGACGAAATCACGCTTGCCCTGTACCAGAGCCTTGCCACGCTCGCCGATATCATCACGCTGCGCGAAGCGGGCGCAATGGACCACCAGCGGAACGTGTCGCAAATCTCGCGCTCCATCGCGCAGCTCATGCGCCTCGACGAAGACACGATCGAGTCGATCCGCATCGCCGGCACGCTGCACGATGTCGGATTCATCCTGATCCCGTCCGGCATCCTGACCAAGCCAGACGAGCTGACCGAACAGGAACGCGCCGTCATCCGCCAGCATCCCGTCCATTCCGCCGAAATCATCAAGAACATCGAATTCCCGTGGCCGGTCGCCGAGATCGTGCTGCAGCACCATGAACGCCTTGACGGCTCCGGCTATCCGCAAGGGCTGAAGGGTAACGACATCCTGCTGGAGGCGCGCATCCTCGGCGTTGCCGACGTCGTTGAATCCATGCTGTCCCCCCGCCCGTGGCGCAACGCGCTGTCGCAGGAATCGGCGCTTGCGGAAATTCAGGGATTTAGCGGCACGAAATACGACCCCCTCGTGGTGGAAACCGCGGTCGATCTTTATACGAAACAACGTTACCGCCTCGACCCTGAATATTACGGGCGCGGCTGACCCCAATGAAACCGTCCTTCGCGCAGAAACATCCCCTCCTCCGCAATGCTTTGCAGACGCTGCGCAGCAACCCGAAATATTTTATCATCGTGGGCATGTGCCTTGCGGGGTTCTGGATGTTCGGCAAGCTGGCGTCGGAAGTGCGTGAGGGCGAGAGCGCGGAGATCGACAAGCAGCTATTGCTGATGCTGCGCAACCCCGCCGACCCGACCGACCCCATCGGCGGCCGCTGGCTGGAGGAAATCATGCGCGACCTGACCGCGCTGGGCGGCGCGTTTGTCGTGACCTCGATTTCGCTGATCGCGTTTATCTATCTGCTGGTATCAAAACAGACCGCGCGCGGCTGGTATCTGGCGGCATCCGTCGCGACCGGATTTGCGTTCAGCAGCCTGATGAAATACGGCTTCGACCGACCGCGCCCCGACCTCGTGCCGCACGGTTCCATCGTCTATACCTCCAGCTTCCCCAGCGGTCATTCGCTGATGAGCGCGCTTGCCTATCTGACGCTCGCGGTGTTGTTGGCGGAGGCGCAAACCCGCACGAGCATGAAAATCTATTTCATGGTCGTCGCCATTCTCATCACCATGCTGACGGGTATCTCCCGCGTTTACCTCGGCGTGCATTGGCCGAGCGACGTGCTGGCCGGATGGCTGGGTGGCGCGTCATGGGCAATGATGATCTGGCTGATCTGGACGCGCATCCTGCACACGCGCGGCAAAAAGCCGCCGAAATAGCGAACCTGAGCCTTTAGTCATTGAATTTGCTGGGTTAAAAGTTAATTGCATAATCCGGCGTGCATGCTATCCTCCTCGCACAATCACATTCACGAGGTTTTCGCATGTCCGACCTGACCAAGGATTTCGGTGCTTCCGCGCCCAAGGCAAAAGCAGAGCCGAACCGCGACAATATCAACCTGCTGCTGCTGTCGAACGGCGCGCTGGCGCAGAAGCGGAACGAAACCATTCAGGAATTGTTCGGCGCTTCGCCTGAAAATCCCAAGACCATTATGTATGTCGCCTATGCGCTGGGCGATCAGGACGCGGCGCTCGCCCGCACGAAAGCATGGATGGAGCCGCTGGGCATCAACGTCATTTCGGCGCACAACCAGGCCGACCCCGTGGCCGCGCTGGCGAAGGTCGACGGCGTGTTCGTGACAGGCGGCAACACCTTCCGCCTGCTGGACAAGCTGCAAAAGACGGGCCTGCTGGAGGCGATCCGCGACCGCGCGTTTGAAGGCTTCCCCTATATGGGCGCAAGCGCCGGCATCAACGTGACCGGCCTGACCATCATGACCACCAACGACATGCCGATCGTGCAGCCGCGCGACATGAACGCGATGGGCCTCGTGCCGTTCCAGATCAACCCGCATTATGTGGACGGTAAATTCTATTACGAGGAAGACGGCAAGGTCATCCCCTATGCCGGTGAAAGCCGCGCCGACCGCCTGAACCAGTACCACGAAGAAAACAGCACGCCCATTATCGGCGTGCGCGAAGGCTCCGCGCTCCGCGTGCGGGGCAATACTGTCGAACTGCTGGGCGGCAAGCCCGCGCATGTTTTCGAACAGGGCAAGCCGAACGCGATTACGACGGAAGACAGCGTGCTGACCGCATTTATGACACCTGCCAAGCCCGCCCGCCCAACAGCAGCCGCGCCCAAGCCGCCGAAACCCTGATTTGCCCCGCGACAAAACCGCGCCCCCATACTAGAATCCGTGACAGGTTCTTTTAACGGGCAGGTTTTTTCATGAATAAATTCTCTCTTCTCGCCGTCGTTTCCATCGCAGCCATGCTGTCGGGATGCGTGGCGCAGCCGAAACACGCGCGTGTCGACCAGCTCGACACGCAAGCCAAGATCGACGAGATGGTGCGCAAGGCGGAGGCCGGAGACGTTGAAGCGCAGGTGCAGGCCTGCTCCGCCTCGACAGATGGCAAGCTTTACAAACCCGCAGACGGCGGCGACGGCTGGTGCGAAAAATCGGCGGCGCATGGCAGCATCCATGCGATGTCGGAAATGAGCGCGCGCTATGACATCGGTTATAACCGCCCGGTCGATTACAAAAAGGCGCTGTACTGGCTGACGCGCGCCGGCAACGCGCCGGTAAGAAAAGACGAGCTGATGGACGAGGTCGTCGCGACACAAGTCTACGAAAAGCTGGCCGAGGTTTACGAATTCGGCATGATGGGCGCCATGCCCAACCAGAAAATCGCCGCGAAATGGCGGTTGAAGGCGGCGAAAAGCTTTGACCCCACATCCTTCGTCCCGCTTGCCCGCATGTATGAATCCGGCACGGGCGTGAAGCAGGATTACAAGCAGGCCGCAGTCTGGTACCGCAACGCCGGCCGGATCGGCTACTGGGACGGCGCGCATGGCCTTGCGCTCCTTTACCTCAAAGGGCTGGGGATGCCGCGCGACATGGTGGAAGCCTATTACTGGGAAACCCTGTCCTTCCGCCTGCGCGGGAAGAACGATGCCCTGCCCGCCGATGGCATCTATATCGACTTGATTGCAAGCGACGTCCTGACGCCCGACCAGCTGGTTGACGTCGAAGAGCGCGTGAGCAACTGGAAGCCCGATTATTCAGGTTTTTGACACGCAACGCCAATTTCATCAGGAGTTTCGATCATGAAAAAAACTTTCACGCTTCCCGCAATCGCCCTCGCCTGCCTGCTGAGTGCCTGCGCGGTTCAGCCGAAGACCACGACTTCGGCGCAGACGACAACAGAGGCCGCAAACTACGACCCGCTCGACACGCCCGAGGCAGTGGCGGAGATGCTGCGGAAGGCAGAGGCGGGCGATATGGAGGCCCAAGTTTCGGCCTGCGCCTTCGGCCTGACGAGCAGCGCGCATTACCATCCCGCCGATGGCGGCGACAGCTGGTGCGAAAAAGCGGCGGATCGCGGCAATATCTACGCGATGGTCGATATGAGTTCACGCTATGACATGGCGCTGGAGCGCGCGCCCGACCCCGCCAAGGCGCTCTACTGGATCAAACGCGCGGCCACGACAACGCCCGATGAAAAGGACATCCATGCGCCGGAGGCCTATGCCTCGCTGGCCGACGCCTATGAATACGGGTTGATGACATTGAAGCCCGATGCGCGTCAGGCGGTGAAATGGTACACCAAGGCTGCGGAGGCCGGAAATTCCAACGCATATTTGCCCCTTGCCCGCCTGCATGAAAGCGGCATCGGCACGCGGCAGGATTTCAAGGCGGCGGCGAAATGGTACACCAAATCCGCTGAATTCGGCTTGGCCGACGGGCAATGCGCGCTGGCGCGTTTGTACCTGAAGGGACAGGGCGTCGCGCGCGATCCCGCAAAGGCATATTACTGGGACACCGTCGCCGCGCTCACGAACAGGAAATACGAAAGAAACGACATCTGCACCCCCGGCGCGTCATGGATGGTCATGCAACAATTCCTGACCGACGAACAACGGGCGAAAATCGACAAAGAAGCGGCGGCGCGCGTGGCACAACCGTAAACCAAGGGCAGGGAAATGGCGCAGAAAAAAGACAGCCCGATTATTTTTTACGGATTGATGTTTGTGATGATCATGATTGCGATCCGCAGCATCATGATTTTGGCGCCACAGCACCTGACCCTGCCCGCCACCGTCGCGCGCGCGACCGAAAAGCCGTTGCGCCACAAATCGCAGCTGAGGCTGCTGACCTATAACGTGCTGGTGCATGACATCGAAACCGAAGCGCGCGCCAAGGCGCTGATGCAAATCATGCAAGACAGCGATGCCGACATCATTACCGTGCAGGAAGCGGCTGTCTGGTTTACGGACGCCTTGCGCGGAAGCGACTGGGCGCGCCGTTACGACCGCACGCCGCAGCAGGCGTCGTCCTGCGCGGGGCAGATGATCCTGTCGAAATTTCCGGTCACGCAGTCGGATTGCATGCCGCTGGTGGGAAGGCAGGGCCGCCTTGCCCTGATCACCACCGTGCAGACGCCGGACGGGCCGCTGCATATCGGAACGTCGCATCTTGAAAGTCCCTTGGTGGATGCCTATACCCGCATGGAGCAGCTGGCGGAAATTTCCGCCAAACTGGGCGATACCGGTGACGCCATCATCGCGGGTGATTTCAATTTCGGCGATGAAGGGCCGGAGACGATGTCGCTGCCCAAAGATTACAAAGATTTCTGGACGACCTTGCGCAAGGGCGAAACCGGTTACACCTGGGATAACGAGCGCAGCGACATGGCGCGACTGAGCCGAGAGCGTTTCCCCGGCGAAGAAAGCCGCCGCCTCGACTGGATATTATTGCGCTCCGATAAATGGCAGCCGTCGAAAGTGCAGTTGGCGGGCGACGAGCCGATCAAGCCGGGCGACAAATCGCTGTTCCCCTCCGACCATTTCGGCGTTCTGGGCGTCGCGACGCGCAAGTGATATTTACAGATTTGAAATTTTTGACAGGCGGAGCATGACATCTTGCGGCTGCAGGGCGGCAAGATCGCCGGACTGCACGACCTCGACCTTGTCACCGACCGGTCTGGATAAATCGGGCGACGTGGTTCCTGAAAAAACGGCAACCGTCGGGCAACCCGCCATCGCGATGAGATGCGTGGGCCCCGTATCATTTCCGACCGCGCCCAACGCCCTGGACGCGAGGGTATAAAGATCGAACAAGGTGGTTTTACCGCAAAGATCAATGACGCCCGGGCAGATTTTCACGATGTCATCAATCGCCTCTTTATCCGCAGCAGTGCCGACAACAACAGAACGGATTCCCTGCCGCTCCAGCGTTTGGGCGAGCGACGCGTAACGGGATGACGGCCAGCGTTTTTCCGGATGGGACGGCGCACAGCCGGGGATCAGGATGACAAAGCGGCCATCCGGCATAGCGGCGAAATCGTCGTTCCGCATCCATGACAAATCCGGCGGGCGGACGACGATGCCGGCCTCGCCCAGCATTGCGACATGCCGCTCATAGGCATGCATGTTTCGCCAGTCTTTTTTGGAAAAACAATGGCTCGCGCCCGTGATGACGCCCACCCATTCGGGCCTGTTTTTGAAAAGCCGGTAATAGATTTTCGTGCGGGTATTGAGCTGCAGGTCGTAGACGCGGGAATAATTGCCGCTATTCAGGATTTCGCGCACCGCCAGCCATTTTGTCAGTTGCCCCAATCGCGGGCGGCTGTCGACAACAACATGATTGAAAATGCCGCTGCGCTTCGCCAGCTCGACGAAAGGCTTGGTGGTCAGCAGCGTGATATTCGCGTCGGGGTGATGTTGCCGGATGGCCTGCATGGAACTGACCGCGACCAGAAAATCGCCCAGGGCACTCAGCTTGATGACTAAAATATTTTCGGGCATGGTCACGCAGCAAACCGCGCGGAATGTTGTACATTCGCGCCGTCCATTAATTCGGCGTATACATCGAGCGTCATCATGCCCATTCTTTGGGCGGTAAAGTTATTGACGACGTTTTCTCTCGCTTCCTTGGCGAACGACCGGCGCTTTTCGGGCGTCAGGGACAATGCGTCACGGATGGCTGCGGAAAATTCCGTGGAATCCGTGGGGCTGACGAGCCAGCCTGTATGCCCGTGCTTCACGGTCTCCTTTACGCCGCCATGATTGGTCGTGATGACGGGGATTCCCATGGCCTGCGCCTCGACGGGCACGCGGCCGAATCCTTCCGGAATAATGGTGGGCGACAACACGACATCCGACATGGCATAGGCGGTCGGCATATCGTAACTGCCAATCTTGACGCGATTTTCGAGGCCGGATTTACGGATGTCGTCCTCCAGCTCGCTCTTGAAACTCTGGGTTCCGGTGTTGGATGTCAAAAACACGCAAACATAGTCGCTGCGGTCGAGTTTTTTGAGGGCCTCGAGCGTGAACTGGTGGCCCTTGGACCGCGTCAGGCGCGCGGGCAATACCAGCACTTTATGACCGTCCGGAATTTGAAACGCCTTGCGCGCCGCTTCCACTTGCGTGGCGGAGACGGCATCCGGATTAAATTTATCCAGCGAAATGCCCCTATGCACCCTTCTCAGTTTGGAAAAATCGAATTTGTAATTGTTCCGCAGGTAATCGGCAAGATATTCGGAAGCCGCGATCACCCGCTCGCCGCTGACGATGGATGAATTATACAGCCGCTTCACGGCACCGCTCACCTTGTGCGCGGAATGGCAGCTTGTGACAAAACGCGCGGTCGTGCCTTTCACCGCATGATACGCGCTCCATGCCGGTGCGCGTGAGCAGGCATGCACGATATCCACGTTATGCTGCTGGATAACGTCTTTAATTTTTTTGATGTTTGCGAAAATGACCAGCGGGTTTTTGCTGTGGACGGGCAGCGCAATATGCACGCCTCCGGCATTCGCAATTTCATTGACGCGGGTGCCGCCGCTGGAGATGACGATTGATTTCGCGCCAGCCCTGACGATCTCCGCATTTAAATCGACAACGCCCTGCTCGACTCCGCCGGTGTTTAACGCCGGCAGGACCTGCACGATGACCGGTTTCTTTCCGGTTGCGAGGAGTTGTGAAAACGTCATGACGCGATTACTTGATCTTCCGCAGGACAAGGCCCGGCCGTTTGGTGATGGCAGGTTTTTCCACCTTGAAGGCGTCCGTCGTTTGCAGGAACTCATCCACCGCTTTCGTCTCGCCCGGCCATTCTTCCAGTCCGTATTCGTCGAACACGAAAACGCCGCCGACCGACAGTTTGTCCTTCAGGCACTCAAGAACGACCTTGCAGGGTTCGTACAAATCCGCGTCGTAATAAAGGAACGAGAATTTCCGGTCGGGATTTGCCTTCAGGAACGGGGGCAGCGTGTTTTCAATGAAGCCCTGATGGATCACGATACGGTCCTGCAGGTTGAACAGCGCGATGACTTCGTTCAGCACATCCAGATTGCCGCGATAACGGCCCTGATTGCCGTCCTGCACGCCATCCTGTTCCTTGAAATTCGTCAGGCCTTCGAAGCTTTCAAAGCAATGAAGCCGTTTCTGGTCGATGACACCGTAAATCTGCGCAAGCTTGGCAAGATAGATGAGGTTTGAACCGCGATGCGATCCGAATTCGGCGATGTCGCCTGGAACGTCCAGCGTGCTGCGGAACACATCCAGGATCTCAACGGTGCGGGCAAGCGTCTTGGTGCCCACATAAAGCGGCCAATGGTCGACGACGCTGTAAATCTCCTGATGCCCGAGGCTGTCGGACAGGTTTTTTCGCTTGGTCAGGAATTCGCTTTTGCTAGCCATTTGACTCTTTACCTTCTTTTATGATTTCCGCGTTGATGCTGTCCGCGCTGTTATCGGCCTTGCCGCCATTCTCGCAGTCGAATTTCCACTGGTGACGCGGGCACACGACATACTGCCCGTCGAATTTCGCATATTTCAAATCGGCCCCTTGATGCGGGCAGAAACGCTTGCAGCTGACCGACGTGCCGTTATCGGCTGTCAGCACGATCGTTTCGTCATTGTTCCTGAACTGCGCCAGTTTTTTCAGGCCGTATTCCAGTTCTTCCGTGTCGTTAGAGACGAAAAAAGTGCTGAGGACGGAGTCGAATACAGGGTAAAATAAGGGCTACCCAGATAGGGCGGCGGGAAGGTATAAGATTCACCCAACAGGATGTTGAGGAGTTTCTTAAGAAATGCGCCTTGTCAAACACCGGAACTATTGGGCGGTCAGGCTCGAAGATGGCCGTAGAGTCTCCCTTCGTACCGCCGACATTGGAGAAGCGGAACAACGCCTAGAGGACTTAAAGCGCAGCGCGGTCAGGAAAAAGGAAACCATAGGTCAGGTGGTTGATGCCTACCTGAAGGAAAAGAAGGAGAAACCGTCAATTCGGGGCATGAAGGACGCTTGGAAGGCCGCTGAATCGTTCTTTGGGAATATGCGCCCCGACCAGATGAGCCGCCAACTATGCCGCGAATACGCCATTAAGCGCAAAGTCTCCGCAGGGACTGTCAGAAAAGAACTAGGCATTATCCGACAAGCCCTTAAATGGCATGACCCCAAAACCGTGCCAGAAATTGAATTACCCACCGCCCCGCCGCCGAAAGAGCGATTCCTTACCAAAGATGAGGCCAGAAGGCTCGAAGATGCCTGTACAACCCCCCATTTAAAGCTGTTTGTTCAGCTTGCCCTAAAGACCGCCGCCAGAAGGGGCGCGTTGCTCGACCTCACATGGTCACAGGTCGATTTAAAAAGGGCTGAAATAACGCTTTCTAAAGGGGTTCAAACTTCCAAGGGGCGCGCAACCGTTCCAATCAACGAAACGCTTCTGGACGCGCTTAAAACAGCCAAAAAGGACTCTTTAAGCCCGTATGTCATCACCTATGCAGGGCAGCGTGTTAAATCGGTCAATAAAGGCTTCAGGGAGGCGTGTGAAAGGGCTGGATTGAAAGGGGTGACACCGCATACCCTAAGACATACCGCAGCCACATGGATGGTTCAGGCTGGAAGGCCGATGCACGATGTAGCTGCATATCTTGGACACACCAATATCCAGACGACTTACAGGACATACAGCAAGTTCACCGCTGAGCATTTGAGGGCATCTGCCGATGCGTTGGATTACTGAATCGGTGCATTTGAACTGGGTAACACCCCTTTTTCATCTGCTAAGTCATTGAAATGATGGTGCTGTTGAGTGGGATTGAACCGCCGACCTCCCCCTTACCAAGGGGGTGCTCTACCACTGAGCTACAACAGCTTACCTAGTAAAATCATATACTTAAGGCACAGGGGGTGGTGATTTCCGCCCGTTTTCGCCCTTATGAATAAGTGATTTGGGGGTGTTTTGTCAACACCTGCTTACTTTTTCCGCAGCGCCCTGAAAAGGCTGTATTTGCCGTCGATTTTTTTGTGGAAGAACATCTCCTGCCCGGTCTTGGGGATTGCGGGGGCTTCGGTGAAGCCGTCGAGGGATGTCAGCGCCATCGGGGTATCGAACGGCCGGCCGAGGCTCGCGCGCGTCGCCACCATGATATGCGGCACGTCGCCTTCGATGGCGCGGGTGAAGTAAAGCTCGAGGCCGTCTGCCGATACCGCAGGCGCGTATTCCAGCGCGTCGGAATTCACGTTGATCAGCTGCGCGAAACTGTCGGGCGCGATGCGGAACGCGCCGTAGCCGTCGATGCTGGCGACCATCAGGTCGGATTCCTTGGGCACCACGCTGCCGCTCTCGAAACGCGCGCGGGCGACATACAACTGGCGTCCGTCAAAGCTGATGCCCGCATCCATATTGATCTCGCCCGCCGATTTGGGGTTGATGTCGCCGCGCACAACGCGCAGGTCAACCACCGCGCCATTTTTGAAAGTGCCGGTATAGAGCGATTGCAGGTTTTCGGCATAGCTGCGCAGGCTGGTGAAATAAAACCGCCCGCTTTCGTCGATGCTGGGGATGGCATCCAGTTTGTCGCTGTTGATCGCCGGAATTTTGCCCGCGTATTTGAATGTCAGGTCGCCGGTGCGCGTGGCGAAATGCAGGTCGGTCTGGGCGGCCGCTTCGTTTTCGTTGTTGAAGAATAACGTCTGGCCGTCCGCCGTCACCGCCGGTTCCATCGCCTGTCCGTCATAGCCGTCGATTGTCAGCGCTTGCGCGTTGCCATACAGGTCGCTGTCGTTATGCTTTGGCATCACGGGTTTCGGCGCGGCGGGTTCGTCGAGGATGGAGAGCGCGTTATCGAGCAGGATTTCCGCCTGCCGCAATTCACCGGCATCGAGCGCGGGCTTCACCTGCTGCGCCAGCGCGTAAGCTTCGGTGATGTCGCGGTTGGCCTTCGCCCATTGCAGCAGCCCCGCCTCCACCCGCGCGCCCTTTTCCTGCAGGCGGTGAATGGTCGTGCCGACAAAAATGCCGATACCGGCAATGATGACCAGCAGCAGGACGGCGATGGTGATGAAAAAACGTTTCATTCTTTTGGTATCCGATTTTAAAGCCGTATCGGCAACCTGTTTTTGATTGCCATAAGTTAGATGATATTGACTCGCAACTTTCGCGCGCCTAATCTGGACGCATGACAAAACCGGCTGACGACCTGCGCGCCAAGACATCCCTGCCCCTGATCGTGGGCCCGATGTTCCTTGTGTCGAATGCCGACCTCGTGGTGGCCTCGTGCAAGGAAGGCATCGTCGGCAGTTTTCCGGCGGGCAGCAAATGGACCTCGGCGGATTTCGAAACATTCCTGAAGGATGTGACGGACGGCCTTGCCGATTACAAATCCAAAAATCCTGCCAAGACGGTCGCCCCCTATTCCATCAACCTGAGCGTCCGCAAAAACAGCGCGCGGCTGCAGGCCGATCTTGCGCTGTGCGAGAAGTATAAAGTGCCGATCGTCCATGCCTCCGGCACGGTCACGCCCGAAATCGTGAAGCAGATCCATGCCTATGGCGGCATTATCGTGCAGGACGCGCTGACCGCGGAGGAAGCAAAGCACGCAGTCGCCGCGGGCGTCGATGGCATCATCGCCGTTGCGGCTGGCGCAGGCGGACAGGCGGGCACGGTCAATCCTTTCGTGCTGCTGGGTGAAATCCGCCAGTTCTATGACGGCTTGCTGGTATTGGCGGGCGGGTTGACGACGGGCAAAGACATTCTGGCGGCGCAAACCATGGGCGCGGATTTCGCGCTGATGGGCACGCGGTATCTCGCGACGAAAGAATCCGCCGCAGAACCGGATTACAAAAAGATGGTTTTGAATTCCGGTTCAGCCGACATCATCTACACCTCCGCCATCAACGGCATCGCCGGCAGCTTTATGAAGGCGAGCATCGAACAGAACGGTTACGACGCCGAAGACCTGCGCAAGCGCGGCCCCGGCGCCGATAAAATCCCGACCCCGCCCGGCGAAGAAGGCAAGGCGTGGAAATACGTGTGGTCTGCGGGACAGGCATCCGGCAACATCACCGACCTGCCGACCGTCGCCGACCTCACCGACCGTTTGAAAACCGAATATGCGGATGCGAAAATCGCGCTGGCAAAAAAACTTGGCCTTGGCCCGAAACCCGCCGCGCCCAAACCCCCGACACCCTGATGAAATCCATCCGTCTTTTATTGTCGGTGTTTATCATCCTTGCAATCTGTTCCTGCCAGAAGGCCGTCACCATGAAACCCGATTTCAGCGCCGCGCTGCAAAAGCATTTTGATTCCATCGAACATCGCGATATCGAGGCGTTCAAGTCCAGCATCACGAACAATAAAACGATGTACACCATCGTGCAGAACGGCCATGCCTTCACCACGCCGCAGCAGATCATCGACATTCATGCAGGATGGTTCAAGGATACGCGCTGGAGCTGGAAAGGCACCGTCATCCATACCGTTGTCGGCGAAGACATGGCGATGGCGGTCGTGAAATACACCTATCAGGCCACGCCGGAAAAACCCGCGCTGGAATCATGGCTGACCTATGTCTTCAAGCTGGAAGACGGCCAGTGGAAGATCTTGCACGACCAGAACACCGCACTCGATTTCCCCGCATTTGCAAAATCTATGAGCGATCAATAACGCGCATAAATAAAGGGGCGAACAAGTCGCCCCTTCCTTTTATCGTTATGTGGCGGGTGGTGCGTTAGTCGCCGCCACCGCCATCTCCGCCGCCGCCTCCGTCGCCACCACCACCGCTGTCACCGCCGCCGCTATCACCCCAGCCGCCGCCGCTGTCGTGGTGACCGCTGTCGCCATGGCTGTGGCTGTGACCGTGATGGGTTGATCCGGTATCGAGGTTGTACGGGAAGTAGTCGGTGCTGGTACTCGAACCGCTGCTGCGTGATCCGTAGCCCGGCGAACTCGCTTTACGTTTTTTCTGTGACGGCAATTTGCCACCGGAAGATTTTGACGATTTGCGATTAAAAATGCCGCCATTCGTTTCATTCGAATTGGCGGCTTCAGGAGCCTCAGTCCGTCCGGTGATGCGCGCGAATGCACGCGAGAGCCAATTGCTCATGCAGTATCCTTTCTGTGCTGGGTGGGGTTTTTAAAGATGTAAGTTCGTTTTTTCATGCTTACAACTCCATCAGACGTTGATTCGGCGCAGGCGTCAAAAGCTCCGGATAATTCCTAGTATTCGTATAGGATTAAGCCTGCGTTATGCTCTGCGGGAACATTACCGCAATCCGCATTTCGCCCCTCGCCTTTGCCCGCATCCTGCGGTAAAAATGGATATCATCAGGGGATTTATCATGATCATTCCGCATATCACCGCCTTTTACGCCGGTTTCCTGGGCCTGATGCTGGTCGCGCTGTCGTGGCGCATCATGGCCATGCGCGCGCGTCTCGAGGTCATGGTCGGCGACGGGGGGGAGAAAAACCTGAGCATCGCCGTGCGTATGCAGGGCAACTTCATCGAATATGTGCCGATGGCACTGCTGCTGATCGCCTTCAACGAGATCATCGCGCGCCCGTCATGGATCATCCATGCCCTGTGTTTGGCTCTGCTGGCGGCGCGGCTTGCGCATATCCACGGCATGAGCCAGAAAAACGCGATGGGCAAAGGCAGGCGCATCGGGGCGATGATGACATTTACCGTCGTCGTGGCCGCGTCGCTGCTCTGCATTGCGTCGATGGTCATGGGGCGCGTGTAATGTCAAAATTCGCCATTTCAAAACCAGCCGGAAGCCCCGTCGAACTCTCGCCCGCCGAGATGACGGAGAAAATGGTGCAGGCGATCCTGAAAAACGACGTCGCCGCCATCAACGCGCTGATCGTGCGCGGCGCGGATGTGAACGCCAGCGACGCCAAGGGCAACAGCCTGATCCTGATCGCCGCAACCGACCCGCGCGAACACCGCGCGCTGGAGGCGCTGATCGCGGCGCAGGCCGACCCGAACAAACCCTCCGCCAATGGCCGCATGGCGCTGCATTCGGTTTTGCGGATGAAGGACGATAAATTGATGCCCGCCGCCGCTGAAACGCTGTTCAAGGCCAAGGCCGACCCGAACATTGTGGAGACTCGCCCCAACAACCCGCCGCAAACCGCGTTTCAGGTTGCGTATGAACAGAACCGCCACGACCGCGTGCTGGAAATGCTGCTGAAGAACGGCGCCGACCCCACCATCGGCGAAGACATGGCGGCGAAGATTGTGGCGCCGCTGCATGCGCTCGCCTGGACCGGCCGCTATGGCGTGCTGGAAGCGGCATACCAGAACGGCGTCAACCTTGATAAACCCGCATCCGACGGCATGACCTGCCTGATGCTGGCCGCGCGCGAGGGTGCGACCAAGACGGTCGAGGTGCTGCTGGAATGCAATGCCGACCCCACGCTGGTCGACCGCCGCGGGCAGGATGCCATCGCCTATGCCCACAAATCGCCCCCCGAAACCGACAAGCGCGCCATGCTGAAACTGCTCGTCCGCGCCGCCCGCGATTTCAGCCTGCACAAGGAAATCGCCAAACTCCGCCACGACATCGACGATCTGCGCCGCAAAATTGAAAAACCGGCATAACACCGTCGTTATGGCAAAACACGCGAATCTTGACCCGACCGCCTCCGCTTCGATACTTTCGCGGCTATGACCAAGGATGACAAACCCACCTCGCAACCGCTGCCCAGCCCGCGCATGAAAAAAGCGCGCGGCGATGCCTTGCGGGATAATTTGCTGAAGCGCAAGGCGCAGTCCCGCGCGCGCGACCAACAGGAGAAGAAATAATGCCCATCATGCCCGACAGCTGGATCCGCGAGCAGTCGCTGAACAACAGCATGATCACGCCGTTCGAGGAACGCATGAAGCGCGAGGGCGTGATTTCCTACGGGCTGTCGTCATACGGCTATGACTGCCGCCTGTCGGATGAATTCATGATTTTTACCAACGTCGATAACGCGATCGTCGACCCCAAGGCGTTCAATCCGCAAAGCTTCGTCACGCGCAAGACCGATGTCTGCATCATCCCGCCGAATTCCTTCGTCCTGTGCCGCACGATCGAGACATTCAAGGTGCCGCGCGATGTGCTGGTGATCTGCCTTGGCAAAAGCACCTATGCGCGTTGCGGGCTGATCGTCAACGTGACGCCGCTGGAACCCGAATGGGAAGGCCAGGTGACGCTCGAGATTTCCAACACCACCCCCCTGCCCGCCAAAGTCTACGCGAACGAAGGCATCGCCCAGTTCCTGTTCCTGAAAGGCGACAGCCCCTGCGAAGTCTCCTACGCCGACCGCGCAGGAAAATACATGGGCCAACAGGGCGTGACGCTGCCGAAGATGTAAGGCGGATTGAATTCTAGAAACTGCTGCCCGTCTTGAAATCCGGCCGCGCTGCTGCCGGTTGGGCTTTGTTGTCCTGCACGGTGAGGGTCAGGGAAATCTGGTCTTTAGGCGCGGCCGAGGAATGGTGGTCGATGATCATCCAGCCTTCTTCTGTGCGGCGGTAGACGAAGCTGAAACGGGCGGGGACGGATTGGGTGCGGCCCGCTTCATCCTGATAGCTGAAGGTATACATGCCGCTGTTGACGGCGGTGTCCTGGAATACGCGGATATAGCTTTCGTTCACTTCGCCTTTTAAATCCTTGCGCGCGGTGAAGGCGGTGAAGTATTCGCGGCGTTGTTCGGGCGTATCGTGAACTTTGGGCGACAGCGTGGGCAGCAGGACGGCTTCGGGCGCATAGAGGGCGCTTACGGCATCGGCGTTGCCGGTGCTGACGGCGGCGATCCATTTTTCGAAGGCGGCTTTGACTTCCCGTTCCGCGTTCTGGCTGCGGCGCTTGAACGACCGCTTCAGCGGCTTTGCGCCGGCGCTTTTCTTCGCGCCGTGGCGGCCCTTGTCGGCCTTGCTGAATTTCTGGTCGAGCGGCATGTTTCTATTTCCATCCGGAGTTCAGCTATTCTGCTGACAAAGGTGCATTATGTCAACTTATGGTTGATTTTATAATCCAACCTATTGATATATAACGGTAATATTATTTTCATATTAAGACGGCATTAATATCGGCTATGCTACAATTCTCTTATCTTGTGAAGGTATTTCAATGGCCTCGCCCGACGGCGCACCGCTGGTTGTCGTATATCACGCCGATTGTATCGACGGCGCGGCCTGCGCGTGGGGTGTCGCCAAGGCGCATGGCATCGACAAGCAAAAGGATGCGAACGTCACCTATATTCCCTACGCGCATCACGATGTCGAAAAGGCGCAGGAACAAATCCGTGCCGCGCTGGCCGGAAATGCGAATGTCTATTTTGTCGACGTCGCGCCCACGCCGAAATTCCTCGATGAATTGATGACGCCCGACAAGGACGGCAAGGCCAAGGCCGCAACCATCCGCGTGATGGACCATCACGAAAGCGCCGCGAAAGATTTGAAGGGCTACACGCCCCCCGTCGTCACAGGCGAACAGCCGAAGCTGGAGATTCAGATCGAGGAACGCCGCATGTCCGCCGCGCTGATGGTCTGGCAGAAGATGATGCCGGACGAGCCGGTTCCCGCCGTGCTGGGCATGATCGACAAAATGGACGGCGACGCGCGCGGGTTGCTGACCCCGCATGATTTCGCCGCCGCTTCGATGATCGACACACGCGATATTTCGACGCCGTGGAAAGCCTTCTCCGCGCTGCGCGGGCTTGCCGCGATTACCTTCAATGAAATGGCACAGCGCGGCCGCCCCATGGTGCGCGATCAGGACAGGCGCATCAAACGCGTGCTGGAAAATTCGTACATCGTGCCGCTGCCGCTGATCGAGGGGCAACCGCCGCAAAAAGTATTGTTGGTCAATGCCGACGTAAAACAATTCGGCCGCCATATCTCCGCCCGCCTGATCGAAGCTGCAAAGGCACAGGGCGCGGATGTTTCCTTTGCATGGTTCCTGCAGAAAAACGGCACCGTGACCGCCAGCATCCGCACCGATGGCGATCCTGATGCATCGGAAATCGCCGCTAACCTGCGCAAGACAATGGCCGTAACGGGCGGCGGCCATGACGGCGCGGGCGCGATCCACTTTCCGTCGTTGTTCGATTTCGCCCGTCATATTCAGGCAGCCCAGACCCTTGCCAGCGGCGTAACCGCCGCGAACGACCCCGTCAATCCGGCGGCGAAGAAATACAGCCCGCCACCGTCGATCCATTAATCGGTTTATTTCGCGTTGAAATTTATCAGCCGCGCAATGCGGCGGGCCGTTTGTGCAAGGTCGCGGCGCGGGGTTCCGGCGGGGTGCCGCCGAGGGATTTCAGTTTTTCGTACGCCTCGACAATCGCTTCCTGACGCTGCATATCGTCGAAATTCTGCACCACGACGGGCGCCGGGCGTTCGGTGTCGCGGAAGATCACCTGCTGCGTCCAGAAATTGAAGGTCATCGTAAGCCCCTCGCCTTCGCGCACTTCCAGGCTGTGGTCATTCAGGCGAACGAAACTGTAATCATCGGCGGGCGCGGCGGCGCGTTTAGCCTCTACCGCTTGCGTGCCGTTGCGGAATTTGTTCAGGAAGTTTTTCGCCTTGCTCTTGCCGCCTGCGACCGCATGGTCATATGACGTCATGCCGTGCACATCGGCGGTGTCGGGTACTGCGCCGGCTTTCAGCAGAATATCCAGCGCCTCCACATGGTCACCGGCCGCCGCCTTCATCAGGGGCGTGCGCGTCTGCGCGTCGGGCAGGTTGACATCGGCACCCGCCTTGATCAGCAACTCCATCACGCGCCCATGGCCCTTTTCAGCCGCCAGCATCAGCGCGGGGGCGAGGTTCAGCTCCACCTTGCGCTCCTGCGCGGCGGCCAGCAGCGTCATCACCATGCGGATATTGCCGTTCGACGCCGCGTTGCTGAGCGCGGAATAACCATACTGGTTCGGCACCTCCAGCGTCGCGCCCGCCTTGATCAGCATTTCCAGTATTTCCTGATGGCCGGCCGCGGCGGCATAGGACAGCGGCGTCAGTTTATCGCCCGAGGTATAATCGGGCGACGCCTTGCCCGCCAGCAGCGCCTCGACAGCTTCCTTGCGGCCGGCGACGGTTGCCAGCATCAGCGCGCTCATGCCTTCACGGTCGCGGATATCGGGGCGGATGCCGGGCTGTTTCAGCAGCAGCTCGATCACCTCCGCATTTCCCTTGCGCGCCGCAGACAGCAGCGGGGCAGAGATGTTTTGCGAAGCGGCATTGACGTCGACGCCGGTGTCGAACAGCCGCGCGATCAGCGCAGCCGGCGCGTCGTTTTCGACGGCGCGGGCGAGGATCGTCAAACCTGCTTCATTAGTATGGTTTTTGTGCCCGCCGATATCGACCAGATAGGACGCGACATCCCAGGCTTTGCGGTAGATGGCGATTTGCAGCGGGGTGTTGCCCTTGGTATCAACGGCGTGGATATCCGCACCCGCCTCGACCAGCGCGGTTGCCATCGGCACGCCGCCCCGCGTGTTGTCGATGGCGGCATGCAGCACGGTGTATTCCGTCTCTCCCCCGAGCATGTGGATATCGGCCTGCGCCTCTAAAAGAATTTTCACGGCGCTCAGCGACTCTTTACGGTCGTACATGGCGACGGCCTTGAACAGCGGCGCGCCGTTACGGCCGCGCGTGGTATTGACGTCGGCGCCCGATTTGATCGCCTTGGCCAGCCGGGCCGGCGTAAAATCATCGATCGCGCTGTAGAGCGCGTAATCTTTTTCTTTCTGCGACCAACCGAGCATGAATAAACCCGTCTTTTAAGGGGGGAATAAAATTTGCCATATTATGGTATTTCACATATACGATGTCAAGCGCTAACCACCCGCCTCCCGCCGTGAATTGACATTCTCTAACCAACTGATGAATATACAAAATATGAAATTCGCGAACCGCCGCCACCTGATTGTCGTCTATCACGCCAGCTGCATCGACGGCCTGGCTTCCGCATGGGCCTTCGACCAGAAATGGGGGCCGGATATGGGCGTGCATATTTCCTATATCCCGCTCGGCCATCACGACACGCCGGAGGCGGAGGCGATGATCAGGAAAGAGCTCACGAAAAATGCCGAGCTGTTTTTCGTCGACGTCGCGCCGTCGCGCCTGCTACTGGACGAATTGATGGCGGGCGATCTGCTGCAGGCGATCACGATCATCGACCACCACAAATCGGCCGCCGAAGCGCTCGACAATTACGAAGCGCCCAAAAATGCGGCCGCCCCTGCCCTGCAATTCCATTTCGACAGCCACGCACCCGCCGCATCGGGCATGGTCTGGGACAAATTGATGGAAGGCACGAAAAAACCGGTCTTTTTAAACATGATCGAAAAGATGGATCTGGCCCGCGATATCACGGCGGAGAATGATCTTGCCGCCGCAGCCCTGATTGATTCAAAAGGCCTGCGCAGCGTGGGCGACGCGTTTCAGGCGTTCGGCGAATTGGCCGACCTGCAACTCGACGACATGGTGGAGGCAGGCAAAAGCATTCTGGCCGACCAGCATAACCGTATCGCGAAACTGAACGACAACGTCATGTACACGCGCATCGTGATACCCGATATCGAGGCGGGCGACACCACGATCTGGATCCCCGCCATCAACGCCGATGTGCAGAATTTCGGCCGCCATATTTCCGATTACCTGCGCGAACAGGGCGACCGCACGGGCATGGGCATGGCCTTCGCCTGGTATGTGCAGGGCAACGGAACGGTCACGATGAGCATCCGGTCGGACGGCGACCCCGATGCCGCGCAGATCGCTGAAATCCTCTGCCTCAATCAGGGCGTAAAGGGCGGCGGTCACAAGACGAGCGCCGCCGTGCATTTCGCGTCGCTCAAGCAATTCACCGAATTGATGCCGCTTTATACCGCGGGCCAGATGGGCGTGCTGAAGCTGAAAGAGCAACTGGCGCCAACGGGTTAACCCGTATATTGACATAATCACTTTTCCGGTGCTATCCTCCGCTACTTTTCAAAGCGGAGTATTTCCATGAAAGACGATTTCAACCTCGAAATAATCTACGGCAAGCTGGGTCAGGCGATTGCGAACCGCAATTACCATGAAGGCATTAAAAACCCGCTGAAGGAATTGCTGAAATTTCCGGGCAATGCGGATGTTGAAGATATCGTGGCCGATACCGTGAATTTCGCCGCCGAAAAACTGGGCGCGCAGCATGGCCTGTATCTTGTGCATGAATTGCTGGGCGAAAAGCCCTCGCCTGCGTTGACAACCTTTATGCTCGACAAATGGGATGCGCTGCTGGCCGCTGAAGTCACGCGCGCGCCGGATTCCGCGCTCAGCTACCTCACCTCCGGCGCACGCAACATGCAGGACGGGCATCCGCTGTCGCCCCTCGCCCTCTCGCGCTGGTCGCGCCTTGTGGATGCGCTGTCGCCGATGGACGATTTTGAAAACAAGGTCACGTTCAACATCGATAACGCCAAAAACAGCGCCTTCCGCGCCGCCGCGCTGCAAAAGCTGTCGGAGCTGAAAGATACGCAAGCCCCCATGGTGCTGGAGCAGATGATGACAGTTGTGAACGGCCAGTTCTTCAGCTTCCGCGAGAACGACCGCGCCAGCGCGATCATCGTCGTCACGACGCTCGCCGATATCCTGGAAGCGCATCAGGGCGAATATGACGCGAAGAAAAAATCAGATATCGCGTGGAAAGTGTTCAGCAACGGCGAAGGCATGAATGCCGCAGCCGAGCAGACCGCCGCCCGCATCTATCTTGAAACCGCCGGCGAGATGGCCGACAGGAACGCTGCGTTCGATATGTATCACGGCCTGATCCATCGTCGCCACAACAAGAATATCGCGGGCGAAAGCCGCGATGCCGCGTTTGAACTGCTGGCCATGATTGATGCTGGCAAAGTCCCCGCCAGCAAGGACGCGAATGATATTGGCCGCGTCGTATCGGAAGAAATTTTTGCAGCCGCCACGAAAAATGAAACCAAGGATGCCGACCTTGCTGCACGCGCGTCAGACACGCTTTTGAACCTCGTGCGGGCAGGATTGACGGGCGGCGATGCCCGCCATTCATACCTGCATTACAACAGCGCGATCGCGCTTTTGAAATATTATCCGCTTGATGACCCGCGCGTCACCGAAACCGTCAGCCTCTGGCAAAATGCGCTGGAGAAACACCACAAGACAAATGGCGCCGATTATTACATCCGCCAGATGGGCTGGATGGCCGATGTCGCGGCAGCGCGCGGCGATACGGTGCTGGCCGAATTCGCCAAAAACGAATGGGTGCAGGGCGTCGTCACCATGTCGAACACGAAAATGCAGGCCGTCGAGGCGTATAAAACCGTCCACGGCATCGTGGTCAATGCCGCCCATTACGGCAGCGATTCAATCCTTGTGAAAGAAGCGCAAAAACTGCTGCCCGACATGGAACAGCGCGCCGGCGTCGTCCACATGCCCGCAACCCTCACCCGCACCGATTTCAAAAAATTCCTGCAGGACAAACGCGCGCCGAAGCCCTGATCGGTTCGCCAGCACAGACACGCTTGGCCCCCTGCTTTCGCAGGCGTTACGCGCTTAACGGCTTTATGTAAACTTAATTCCACAATAATGCCTTAAGTTCTGTTGAATATCTGCACATGAATATGAGAAAACTGCGGATAGGAATTCACGGCAGGAATATTACAGGACGATCATGGACAAAATTCGCATCACCGGCGGCCGGCAATTGAACGGCGACATCGAAATCAGCGGCGCGAAAAACGCGGCGCTGCCGTTGATGGTGGCCAGCATCCTGACCGACCAGCCCCTGATCCTCAACCGCGTGCCGGAGCTGCAGGACGTTTTGTCTCTCAATGAACTTTTGGTGGAGCTGGGCGTATCCGCGAAATATGACGGCCGCGCGAAAAAACTCACCCTGCACGGCGCGAAAATCTCCTCGACCGAAGCACCGTATGAATTCGTGCGCAAGATGCGCGCGAGCATCCTTGTGCTGGGCCCGCTGGTGGCGCGCATGGGCATCGCGAAGGTGTCGCTGCCCGGCGGCTGCGCGATCGGCACGCGCCCCGTTGACCTGCATATCGAAGGGTTGAAGCGCCTTGGCGCGGAAATCGAATTGAACGAAGGCTACATCATTGCGAAAGCGCCGAACGGCTTAGTGGGCGCGCATGTCCACTTCACGAAAGTGTCCGTAGGCGCGACCGAGAACCTGATGATGGCGGCGACCTTGGCGAAGGGCACGACCGTGCTGACCAACGCCGCGCGCGAACCGGAAATCGTCGACCTTGGCGAATGCCTGATTAAGATGGGCGCGGAGATCGAGGGCCTCGGCACCGACCGCATCACTATTCAAGGAAAACAATTCCTGCGCGGCACCGAACACAGCGTCATCGCCGACCGTATCGAGGCGGGCACCTTCGCGGTTGCCGCCGCAATGACCGGCGGCAAGGTTACGCTGAAACATTGCGAAATGCAGCATCTGGAATACCTGACGCAGCCTTTCCACAAGGCGGGCGTGGATATCCTTTCGTCCGGCACCGATGTGACGGTGGAGCGCAAGCGCGACCGCCTGCGCGGTTTTGACATCATGACCGAACCCTATCCCGGCTTCCCGACCGACCTGCAGGCACAGATGATGTCGATGCTGACGATTGCCGAGGGTGCGGGCATGATCACCGAAACGATCTTCGAAAACCGTTTCATGCACGTCCCTGAACTGGCGCGTATGGGCGCGGATATTACCGTGCACGGGTCTTCCGCGCTTGTGCGCGGCGTTGCGAAACTGAAAGGCGCGCCTGTGATGGCGACCGACCTGCGCGCCTCCGTCTCCCTCATCCTTGCGGGGCTGGTGGCGGATGGCACGACATCCGTCAGCCGCATCTATCACCTCGACCGCGGGTATGAAGACCTTGTCGGCAAGCTGACGAAAGTCGGCGCGAAGCTGGAGCGCCTCGCCGACAAGGAAGAAGCGGCGTGAGCCGTATTATCGAGCTGAAGCTCGACAACGAAACCATCGGCACGCGCTCCGCCGAAATCGAGGTGGAACGCCACCGCGCGATTTCCGATCTGCTGGAAGAAAACGCGTTCGCGGTGAAAGACTGCGACGGCCCCTATAAATTGCATTTATCGCTGCAGGGCGACCGGCTGCTGATGGACGTCCATTGCACGGCGAGCGGCAGGCACGAGGAAATTCCCCTGCCCCTGACCGCGCTCAAGCCGCTGATCCGCGACTATGTGATGATCTGCGACAGTTTCTATAAAGCTGCCAAGTCCGGCGAGATGCACAGACTCGAGGCGATCGACATGGGCCGGCGCGGAATCCACAACGAAGGGGCCGAAACACTGGCTGAAGCCCTTGAAAACAAAGTAATTGTGGACAAATTGACGGCAAGGCGTTTATTTACCCTTTTATATGTGCTACATATTCGCAGCACCACAAATATCACCTGAGGAATAATGTCAGAAAAAGAAGACTTGATGAGCTTTGAAGGCATCGTATCGGAACTGCTTCCGAACGCGATGTTCCGTGTAAAGCTCGACAACGGCCATATCATTTTGGGCCACAGCTCCGGCAAAATGCGCAAAAACAAAATCCGCATCCTGGAAGGCGACCGCGTCACGGTTGAAATGACGCCGTACGACCTGACCAAAGGCCGCATCACTTTCCGTCACAAATAATGCTGATCCTCGCGTCCGCCTCGCCGCGCCGGCTGGAGCTGCTGAAGCAGCTTGGCATCGCGCCCGATTGCGTGGCGCCTGCGGATATCGATGAATCCCCGCTGAAGCTGGAACTGCCCGCGCCCTATGCGAAACGTATCGCATCGGAGAAGGCGAAAAAGATCGCGGCGGAGAATCCCGGCGTGATCGTGCTGGCGGCGGATACCGTTGTCGGCGTCGGCCGTCGCATCCTGCCGAAAACCGAGACCGAAGACGAAGCGCGCAAATGCCTCGAACTGCTGTCGGGCCGCCGCCATAATGTCATCACGGGCGTGTCGATTGTAAACGCCAGCGGCAAGCAAAAGACCAAACTGGTTGTTTCCGCTGTGAAATTCAAGCGCCTGTCAGCGGCGGAGATTGCGCACTATATCAATAGCGGTGAATGGAAAGGCAAGGCTGGCGGTTATGCCATTCAGGGCCACGCCGCCGCATTGATCCCGTTCATCAGCGGTTCCTATTCGAACATCGTGGGGCTGCCGCTGCATGAAACGCACGCCATGTTGAAGGATGCCGGATATGAGCGCGCTTGAATTATTCGTCGATGAAATCGAAGGCCGCATGCACGCCGTCGTCATCAAAAAGACGGCGATCAACGACCTGTATGTGGATTCCCTGAACAAGGCCTGCGGCTGGGGCGCGATTTTCCTTGGCCGCGTCATCAAGCTCGACAAAAAACTCGATTGCGCGATGGTCGACCTTGGCAACGGCCAAACCGGTTTCCTGCCCGCAAAACACATCTACCTGCCGGGCGGCGACCATTCGGAAAGCCGCAGCGGTTTGACCGACCTTGTCAAAAACGGCCAGATGCTGATGGTGCAGGTAAAGGCCGAGGCGAAAGTCGCGTCTACGAGCGAAAACTACAAAATCCCGCGCCTGACGACGCAGATTTATATCATGGGCCACCATCTGGTTTATTGCCCGATGGCGAACCCCGTGACGATGTCGCGCAGTATCGAGCGCGGCGACGTGTTGAGCATGACGGGTCATTTCGCAGCCAAGGGCGGATGGATTTTGCATGACCACGCCGAAAGTGAAGACATTGCCATTTTGACCGAGGAAGCGCAAAAACTGCTGGCCGAATGGCAGGTATTGCTGGGCATGCAGGCCGAAAACGGCAAGGAACCCGCGCTGCTGAAAGGCGGGCCGAATGCCTTCGCCCGCGCGATGTTCGATTTCGGCGCGAACGGTTTCAACCATATCCATGCGGGTGGCCGCGCGGCCTTTGACCAGATCGTGAAATGGTGCGAGAAATACGACCCGCCCCTTGCGACATCAAAACGCCTGCGGCTGTTCAAGCCTGAAAAGCCGATGCAGAAGCTGTTCGACATCCACGACATTTACGGGGAGCTGAACGAGTTGCAGGATGCCCGCGTTGAATTGCCGGGCGGCGGGTCGATCATCATCGACGCGACCCATGCCTGCACCGTCATCGACGTCAATCAGGGCGGCGCGGACAGCGCGATTTCCGCGAATACCGAAGCGGTTGCAGAATGCGCGCGCCAGTGCCGCTTGCGGAACATCAGCGGCGCGATCCTGATCGATTTCATCAATATGGCGGAGCGCCCTGCCCGCATCAAAATTTCCGAAGCGGCCGATGCGGCATTCGGCGACGATCCCGCCCGTGCGCAAGTACACGGCTTCACGCGCCTCGGCATATTGGAGGTCACGCGCAAACGCCGCGCGGCCGGTTATGCCGAGAAAATTAAGGGCTGATTATTCGAGGACTTCCGCGGCGCTGGCCGGTGCCTTGTTCGCCTTTTTGGTGACCTTCAGGAACGGCAGGAACACCATCACGCTTAAAATCACGAACATCAGCGCATAGAAATCGTTGATATACGATATCGCCGCCGCCTGCCGCGTGACTTCGGCGTTCAGGTAGGCCAGCCCCGCCTGCGAATAGGCGTTGATCGGAATATTGGGCATGATGCCCAGCATAACCTTGGGCAGGTTAAACAGGTTGATGCGTTCGCCCAGTTCCATGTGGTTGATCTGGGTATTGCGCGCCAGCAGCGCGATCATGACCGCGATGCCGACGCTCGACCCGATATTGCGCACAAGGCTGAATACGCCCGCCGCATCGTTGCGGTAATGGCCAGGCAGCGTGGCATAGGCGACGGCCGTCAGCGGCACGAAGACAAAACCCATGCCAAATCCCTGCAGCAATCCGGTTTCGACCAGCATCGCTTGCGAAATTTCAAGGTTGAACTGGCTCATCTGCCAGAGGCTCAGCGCCATGCAGGACAGGCCAAAGGCCAGCATGTAACGCACATCCAGCTTGCCCATCAATTTCCCCGCCAGCATCATGGACGCCATCGTGCCGATCCCGCGCGGCGCAAGGATGATGCCGGTTGTGACGACGGGATAGCCCATCAACCCTTCCAGAAACGGCGGCAGCAGCGCCATCGTCGCCAGCAGGATGATGCCCATCACGAACATAAAGACGAGGCTGAAGGAATAATTGCGGTCCCTGAACATCGCAGGTTCGATAAAGGGCTTATCGGCGGTCAGGATATGCACCATAAACAGGTAAAACGCGGTCAGCGCCAGCACGCCTTCGATAATGATTTCGGGCGAGGAAAACCAGTCCTTGCTCTCGCCACGGTCGAGCATCAGCTGCATGCTGCACAGGAACAGGCTCAGCAGCGCGAAGCCGAAATAATCGAATTTGCGCAGTTTGTCGATCACGGTTTCCTTCATGAAGGCGTAAATGCCAAACGCCGCCAGAATCCCGATGGGCAGGTTGATAAAGAATACCCAGCGCCAATGGAAATTTTCCGTGATCCAGCCGCCCAGCGTGGGGCCAAGGATCGGCCCCAGCATCACGCCGACGCCCCAGATCGCCATCGCCTGCGCATGGCGTTCCTTGGGGTTGATGTCGAGCAGCACGGCCTGCGACAGCGGCACAAGGCTTGCGCCGAAAATACCCTGCAACAGGCGGAACACAACCATTTCGGGCAGGTTCGTCGCAATACCGCAGAGGACGGAAGTGATGGTAAACCCGATGACCGCGATCAGGAACAGCTTGCGCCGCCCGATTTTCGCGGCCAATACCCCGGAGGGCGCGGTCATCACGGCGGCGGCGATAATATATGACGTCAGCACCCATGAAATCTGGTCCTGCGTCGCGGAAAGTTCACCCTGCATATGCGGCAGGGCGACGTTGGCGATAGTTGTGTCGAGCGCCTGCATGATGGTCGCCAGCATGACGGACAGGGTGATGAATGCCTTATGCGGCACATCCACCCATTCTCCGTCAGTCTTGGCTGCCGCTTGCGCGCTCATGGCTGGTTACTCCACCGCCGCCAGCGTGGGCTTTTTCAGGTGCGGATAGCTGCCGGTGTCGATCGTGACTTCCGCGCTCATGCCGGTTTGCAGGGGCGGTTCGTCGTCCTGATGCGCGGTTTCGACGCGCACGGTAATGCGCTGCACGACCTTCACCCAGTTGCCGGTCGCGTTCTGCGCGGGCAGGACGGAAAATTCGGCGCCGGTTGCGGGCGCAATGCTGCTGACCACGCCCGTCCATTCACGGCCGGGATAGGTGTCGATGGTCACGGTCGCCTTTTGGCCAGCGCGGATGTTGGTGAGTTCGGTTTCCTTGAAATTCGCCTCGATCCACATGCCTTTGTTTTCAACGACGCTCACGGCGGGGACGCCGGCGGGCAGGTAATCACCCACGCGCGGCAGGTCGCCGGTGATGCCGTCAGCAGGGGCGCGGACGATGGTGCGGTCAAGGTTCAGCTGCGCGGTTTCGAGCATTGCCTTCGCCGATTTGAACATCGGGTGGTCTTCGGGTTTCACATCAAGGCTGCCGTCAAGGCGCGCGACGGTTGCGGCATATTCCTGCTGCAGCTGCGCGATCTTGGCGACGGCGACGGCGCGGTCATGGCCGGCTTCGTCGACGCTTTCCTCCGACACCGCGCCCTTCATATGCGGGCCGGTGCGGCGGTTATAGAGCGTATCGGCCAGCGATTTATCGGCCTGCGAGCTTTTCAGCTCTTCCTGTTTCTGGCGCGCGGTTGCCTTCAGCTCTTCAATCTCGGTGCGCACGACGGCAAGGTTCGATTGCGCCTTTTCAAGTTCGATGCGGAAGGATGCGGGGTCGATGGTGAACAGCACATCGCCCTTGGCGACCGCCTGATGGTCTTTCGCGGTCACGGCGACGACGGCGCCCGTCACTTGCGGTGCCACGGAAATCTTGTTCGCCTTCACATAGGAATTGTCGGTCGACATGAACCGGCCTGAAAAGGCGTAAGTCACGCCCGACACGGCAGCGACAACGATCAACCCGATCGTCATCAAAAAGCGCCGTAATGTTTTTTTCTTTTCCGCGGTCATTGTTTTTCTCCTGCTGCCCTCTGTTTGGTTTCTTCCTGCGCGATCATGTTGGCGCGCATTTTCAAAAGCGTTTTCAAAAATTGTTCCTGCTCCGCCGCGCTGATATCGCTCAGTGCGCCCGCGCGCGTATCCGCGCCGTGTTTTTTCAGCGTCTTCAATGTCGGTTCGGCCTGTTCGGTCAGGAACAGCTGCGTCGCGCGGCGGTCGCCCGGATCGGCGCGGCGTTCCACCCATCCTGCGGCCTGCATACGATCGATCAGGCGCGTCGCGCTGATAGCCTGCGTTTCCAGCGCGTCGGCCAGATGGCATTGGCGCATGCCGGGGTTGCGCGACAGGTTCAGCAGCGCGCGCCATTGCGCCTGCGTCAGATCCAGTTCCTGCACGCGGCGGTTGAAATCGGTGCGCATCAATCGCGCGACGTCCTGCAACAGGAAGCCAAGATTTTCGACGGTGGGGTCAGAACACGACATTCATATTCTCAAATTAATGTTGATTCTCACAATAATAAGCATGCTTATAATTATAATAGCTTAATATATGCGTGATTTCAAGAATTATGGTGCGCCGCCGCATGTAATACAGCGTAAGACATTGAATTTAAATGATGATTAGTAGCCGACCGTGAAGCGCGCGCGGATGTGGCGGGGTTCCTCGACCTCGTCCAGCATGGCAATCGCGTAGTCTTCCTGACTGATATGGCTGTTGCCGGATGCATCGACCAGCAGGTCGTTATTGCCCACGCGAAATTTTCCGGTGCGCTCGCCCGGCGCGATCATGGCGGAGGGTGACAGGAACGTCCATTCAAGTGTCGGTTCGGTTTTCAGGTGGTTGAGAAAATCACGGCCCTTGAGCGCGATATCTTTCCACGCCGCAGGGAAATCGGGCGCATCGACCAGCTGGCCGCCACCGCCCGGTGCATTGAGGCTCCCTGCCCCGCCGACGACCAGCAAGCGTTTGATGCCCGCTTTTTTCAGGCCCGCGCAAAGCACCGCAGGATCGACGTTCAGGAACGGCAGCGAGCTGATGACGGCCTCATGCCCATGCACCAGCGACGCAATCGCGGCGCTATCCGCGGCATCGCCATTTTTCGTGGCGAGCCGCGGATGGCCGGGAAGTTTCGACGTATCGCGGGCAATGGCCGTCACGTCATGGCCGCGCTCCAGCGCCTCCGCCATGATTTTAGACCCGATATTGCCGGTAGCGCCAATGACCGCGATTTTCATGTTACTTCAAGCCTGCTTCTGCCTCGATCGCGATGGTGACTTCGTCCGACACGTTCGGCACATATTTGTCGATGCCGAATTCGGAGCGCTTGATCACCGTCTTGCCGGAGAAGCCGACGGACTTGATCTTGCTCATCGGGTTTTCGCCCTGCTTGTTCAGTTTCACATCCAGCACGACCGGCTTGGTCACGCCATGCAGCGTCAGGTCGCCCGTGACTTTCGCGGTGTTGTCCGCGCCGGGTTCGACTTTCGTGCTTTTGAAGGTCGCTTCGGGGAATTTATCCGCATCGAGGAAGTCTGCCGTTTTCAGGTGCTCGTCGAATTTCGGAATGCCGGTCACGAGGCCTTTGACATCGATCGTCACGTTGACGCTGCTATTCGCGGGCGCTGCGTCATCGAGGGTGATCGAGCCTTCCTTCAGGCCGAAACGGCCGGAGGGGTTCGAGAAACCGAAATGGTTCGCGTTCCAGTTGATGTTGGTGTGGTTGGGATCGAAGTTGTAGGTTTCAGCCGCCTGTGCAGCAACCGGCATCGCGAACATGACGACTGCGGCGGTCGCGAGAAGAATACGCTTCATAAGAGAAAACTCCGTGTAAGTTTATGTCAACCGCGAGGCATTCGCGGGCGACTGTCAGTTTATAGGGTGATTGTTAATTTTGGGTAGGGGGTAATGAAAATTATCCCGCCAGCTTCGCCGCAGCCGCCTTGGAGTTTTCATAGGCGATGCGGATACCCTGCGACACGATATCGGGCAGGATGGCGTCGAAGATTTTCTGGTCCTTGAACAGCTGGGAGAATCCGCCCGTGCCGATCACGACGACTTCTTCGCCGGCGAAGAGTTCTTTTTTGTAACCGCCAACGATTTCGCGCAGGCCGCCCAGATGGCCGAAATAAAGGCCCCGCTGGATGCATTCGCGCGTAGACTGGCCGAGATATGTGTTCGGCTCCTCGATATCCACTTCCATCAGTTTGGCGGTGTTGGATTTCAGCGCCTCCATCGACAGGCGCATGCCGGGCATAATCACGCCGCCGAGGAAGTCGGCTTTCTTGGTCACCGCGATTAGCGTGGTGGCGGTGCCGAGATCGGCAATAATGCAATTTTTGTTCGGAAACGCATCGACCGCGCCGATGGCGCCCGCGATCAGGTCCGCGCCCACTTCAGTGGGATTTTTGTATTTGATATTGATGCCCGTCTTGACGCCCGCCTGCAGCACGAAATATTCGGCCTTGGGGAAATAGGTGATGAAGGCGTGGCGGATGGTGAAGTTGCAGCTGGGCACAACGGAGCAGAGCGCCGCGACCTTGACCTTTTCATGCGCGATGCCGTTCGTTTCCAGCATATTGCGCAGGAAGATGCCGAACTGGTCGGCGGTGCCAAGCTGGTGCGTGGCATACCTGAAACGCAGCGCGAGTTTCTTGTCATCAAACAACGCGCCGACGATATGGGTGTTGCCGACGTCGAGACATAACAACATTTTCTTGAACTCCGTTTAAGCTGCCCTGTCCTTTTTAACCTCAGACAGCGGCACGTTGTCAATAAGGCGCACATCGCCGAGCCAGGCGGCGGCGAGGCGGCGGCCCCATTTTGTGGCAACGTATTCAGGGCGAAAGCCCGCTTCGGACAGCTTTTTCATGATCTCGTCATCGCTGAGGCTGCTTTTCAGAAGTCGGGATATTTCGACCGCCTGCGCGCGCTGATCGGGGCTGAGGCGACCATTGCGGGACGACAGCGCAAGGCCGTCCTCCTGCCGGATGGTCGGGCAAGGCACGATTTCGGTCGGGATAAAAAACGCCTCGGTCATTTTTCTCACCAGCGTCAATTGCTGGAAATCTTTCTCCCCGAAATAGGCGCGGTCGGCCTGCGCGATATTGAGGAGTTTCAGGACAATGGTCAGCATGCCTTCGAAATGGCCGGGGCGGAATTCGCCCTCCAGTTCTTTCGACACCGTTTTTTCGATCACCTGCACATCGTATTTGTCGGGATACATGGCGGGCTCGTCCGGATACAAAACGAAATCCACGCCCGCATCGCCCAGCAGTTTCACGTCGGCGTCAAAGGTGCGCGCGTATTTCTCGTAGTCGGCGCGCTGGTTGAACTGCGTCGGGTTGACGAAGAGGCTGACCAGCACATGGTCGTTCTCCGCCTTCGCGCGTTTGGCGAGCGCGATATGGCCTTCATGCAGGTTGCCCATCGTCGGCACGAAGCCGAGAGTGCCTTTGAGTTCCTTACGCTGTTTTTGCCAGCTTCTTGGATCCGAAACTATGCTCGGCATCGGGGAATGCTCCTGTGGTGACGGCGTTGTGGTAATCATCCAGCGCGGCGGTGACAAGGTCTGCGCCGTTCATGAACTTCTTGACGAATTTCGGCTTGAAATCGGTGTTGAGGCCGAGCAGATCCTGGAACACCAGAACCTGACCATCCGTGTTCGGGCCTGCGCCGATGCCGATGGTCGCGATCTTCAATTCCTTGGTGATCTGCGTCGCAAGTTCCGTCGGCACACATTCGAGGACGAGGGAGAAGCAGCCCGCCTGTTGCAATGCATAGGCCTCTTCCATCAGGCGCTTGGCGCTTTCATCCGTTTTGCCCTGCACGTGGTAACCGCCCAGCAGGTGAACGAATTGCGGGGTGAGGCCGATATGGCCCATCACCGGCACGCCGGAATCCGCGAGGTGCTGGATAAAACCTGTATTGCCAGACGCGCCTTCCAGCTTCACGGCATGCGCGCCCGCCTGCATGATCGCCTGCACGGCATTGACGTTTTCGGTGAGCGATTTGCGGTAGGCGAGGAACGGCAGGTCGCCCACGATGAATTTGTCTTTCGCGCCGCGCGCGACGGCGGCGGTATGCATCGCCATCATATCGACGGTCGCATGAACGGTGGACGGAAAGCCGTGCATGGTCATGGCAAGGCTGTCGCCCACCAGAATACAGTCGATTTCCGATTTGTTGACCAGCTGCGCCGAGGTGTAATCGTAACATGTCACCATCGTCAGTTTCTCGCCGGCAGCTTTCTTTTTGTTGAAGTCGAAAATGTTCATCATGATGCCTTCTCCCGTAACTTGTTGTGTGAAGATGCGTATGCTTTGACGAAGGACTCATAAACGGCCTTGAACGGGTCGCCCGAGAGAGCCTTCAGGTTTTTCTCGATAGTTTGGCTGTCGCCGCGGGCAAGAGGGCCCGTCAGCGCGGTTTTGTAGTCACTCAGTAAATTCTCGGTCTGCTGCTTCAGGTACATATCGGCGATGTTCGGCGGAAAGCCGAATTCGTCCTGCAGCGTATCGAACAGTTTTTGCCACAGGATGCAGGAAAAATTCCCCGCCATCACACAGGCCGCATGGTATTTCGCCTTTTGCTGTGCGGAAAGGCGCACATGCTGGTTGTGGATGCCGGGCAGCAGGTCGCGGAACGGCGGGGCCTTTTCATCCACCACAAACGGAATGGCGAGGTATTTGTCGAGCGTGTAGACCTGATTGCCGAAGGTCATCAGCGGATGCGCGCCCCAGGCCTTCTTGGTCACAAGGCTGCCGGAGAAATGAACCTTGGTCGCCATGGGCAGCGAGGTTTTGACGGTGTGCAGCCCCTGCCCCAGTTCCTTGGTGCGTGCGGCAGAGGCGACTTCATCGCCCGCCTTCACCGCCGCGCGCAAGGCGTCGGTAATTTTCAGCAGGCCCGCGACCTGGCGGCGGCCGGCGGCGTTCAGCTGCGGATGCGCTTCGTCGAAGGATTTGATTGCGGCCTCGATGCCCTTCACGCTTTCGGCAGTGCGGGATTTTTTGACGGCCTCGAAAGCGGTGTTGAGAATGACAATGTGGTCGCAAGGCGCGATGTCGGCGAGGTGTTCATCGATGAACGGCTCCACCGCGCTGTCCTTGATCGCGAGAAGAATATGCGTCGCGCCGGTCGCGAGTTCATGCAGTCGCGCCAAAGGCTGCGAGCGATCCCATTTCGAATAGTCTTTGATTTTGAGCAGGGAAAAATAATGGCAGAGATGCCGCGCAAGGCGGCCATTGCCGATGATCAGGTATTTGTTTGGTACTTGTCTCATGATCAAGCCCGGTATCCCGATGTTTAAAAAAGTCCATGTCAGGTGCCGGTCAATCATGATCCGGCCTGATTTCATTATATGATATCGTGCTGCAAAGCGTCAAAGCAAGTCTTAAGGCCCTAAAATTTCCCCGCATTATGAAAGGGTTAAAAAACTCTGGACATAAGGCCGCCCCCTGCGATATAAACCGTTTTGCTGTAATAACGGCGCGCCCGGATAGCTCAGTTGGTAGAGCAGTAGATTGAAAATCTACGTGTCGCTGGTTCAAATCCGGCTCCGGGCACCACTTTCTACCGACGGACGCGTAGCTCAGCGGAAGAGCACACCCTTCACACGGGTGGGGTCATAGGTTCAATCCCTATCGCGTCCACCATTCCTTCTTTCAGAAACATATCAGACTGCCAACCACTTAACCGGAATTTTTGACATAAATAACCCTCCGTTCTATAGTCAGTTCATCTTTCACAACGGATGAAAAAATCGTGACCCTGGACGCCATCACACGCGGCATCGAAAGCCTGCAGCAGACTTTCAACAACCAAGCGCACAAAGCACAACCCCCATTCCAGATCACCGATATGGGAGGCGAAAAAACCTCCTATAGCGGATACGATTATGCGGCGGAGGCAGCGGTGCTTGGCGAGGCTCTCGCCTGCCTCGAGAAAAACGACCGAGAAGGCGCGATCAAATCCTTAAGTGCTGTATCAGCCTCGCTCTACCGCAAGACGAACTGGCTGGAAAGCGCGGTCGAGAAGCAAGGTATGTTCAGCGATGCGAAAAAAGGCCTGACACAGGAAATGGAACTGCTGAAAACCTGTGCATCGGAGCTGCATTATCCCCTTTTCCACCTGAAGTACGAAGACGAACGCGATACCCTCGCCCGCGCAGCGACGGAAACGGCCATGCTGCTAAAAGCAGCTGAGGCGCTGAAAGAGAACAGCGATTATTACCGCGTACGCGAGATCACTGATTTGCTCATCCTTTCCGCCCGTAACCAGCACCGGCAGGAACAAGTGATCGGCAACATGACCTCAAGGATAGCGGCGCTCGAAGAACAACTGGCGGATCAAAAGCCTGTGCCGCTCGACAAAAAGCATTACCGCCCCGCAACCCCTACCGCGTAGGCTATTTTTCGTATTCTGGCGCGTTGAATTCCCAATTCTAAAAACCTGCGTCTTGTCGTAAGCTTGGCGCTGTACATTCTTTGGGCAGATATTTTCATGAGCAAATCTTCCTTCGACGCCGACAAGGCCACCAGCACATACCAGATGCTGACCATGGTGCTGGTCGCCTTCGCGCTGGGCGCGGGGGCGCTGCATTTCGTCATTGATGGCAGGCAGAAATACCTGCTGCAGACGATGTCGATGGCGGAGCAGCAATCCGGCCTTGCGCAGACGGTCGCCATGCTGACCGCGCAGCACCAGAAGGATAACGAGGAATCGACTCTCGACAAGCTCAAGGAAAAAGCGGCGCAGCTGCTGCAGCAGAATGACGTTATCGCCGCGCGCTTCCTGCCCGTGATGGGACAGGCGTCGCTGAAAGACGCCTCCGCGCTGCAGACGCCGGGCCTGAGCGCCATGCGCGGCATCGCGAATGCGGCCTTCGGCTACACAACCTCCCCGCATGACGAGAGCGCAAGCCAGCGCGTCGCGGAAATCGCGGCGCTGGCGATGAAGGATGTGCCCGAACATTGGGGCAAGGATGTCGACACATTCGTGGCGGCGATCCAGAAACAGATCAACCTGATGACCTATGGCATGTATGGCCTGTCCTGCCTTGCGGCGCTGCTGGCGCTGTACCTGTCGGCCGGCATGTTCAAGCCCGCCGCGCAATACATCAAGACGCTGCTGGAACATATCGACCATGTGGCGGCGACAGATACGCTGACGGGGCTTTACAACCGCGTCATGCTGTTCAAGGTAACCGCGATGCTGATCAGCGGCGCCAAGCGCCACAAGCAGGAACTGGCGGTGCTGGCGATCGATATCGACGAGCTGCAGAAAATCAACGACGCGCATGGCCGTGCGGCGGGCGACGGCGCGATCAAGACCGTGGCCGCGACGCTGGGCCATGTGGTGCGCAATTCCGACGTCATGGGCCGCGTGGCGGGACAGGAATTCGCGATCTTCCTGCCCGCGACCGATGAATACCGCGCCTCGCTCGTTGCGGAAAAACTGCGCGCGGCGGTCGAGGATACGCCCTTCGCCGTCAAGGAACAGGTCATCATGCTGCGCGTCTGCGTCGGCGTCGCCGAGATACAGCCGCACCACAAGAATTCCGACGACATGCTGCGCGCCGCCGAAACCGCGCTCCGCCATGCCAAGGACACCGGCCGCAACAAGGTCGTTTGCCTGAGCAAAATCCAGTCCGTCGCCCCGCCCGAGACCATCGCGGTCTAAAGCGGTTATGGAGAAGCGCCTGTCTGCCATCTAAGACGGCCTGTACGCTCCAACAGACGAATTCTCCCTTCTATGGCCATACCTCTGTTTCGGCGGAGGAAACGGCGATGCTTCTCCTGCAAACCATTGTTCAAAAAGGGCCTGCAGCCATAGAATTGGTGCAGCACAACATAACCGCCTTTTTTGGAGAATCACGATGAACACCGCCACCAACACCCAGCCCCCCATGATGAACAACAACATGATGCCGAACATGATGCCCCAGATGATGCCCCCCATGATGCCGATGATGAATGGCATGATGGGCATGCCCATGATGAACGGCATGATGCACAACCACATGATGCATCCCATGATGATGAACCAGATGATGCCCCAGATGATGCCGATGATGAACGGCATGATGGGCATGCCCATGATGAACAACCAGATGATGCCGCAAATGATGCCGATGATGCAAAACGGCATGAACATGCCCATGAACATGATGGGCAGCATGATGCCGATGATGATGTCGAAAATGAAATGCACCATGACCGCAACCGGCATGACCTGCGAAATGATGCCGATGGACGCCGCCATGAAAGACATGTTCATGGAAGGCTGCAAGCGCATGATGACCATGATGCAATCCGGCATGCCCATGATGATGGGTTGCGGCGGCATGATGATGATGTGCGACGGCAAGTAATCAACTGCCCGTACCGGTAACAAAAAAGCGCCCCCTTGCAAATTTGCTCGGGGGCGCTTTCTTGTGTGTAAGTGAGTGAGTTGTGTGTGTGTGTAGGTAAAACTTATCCGCCGACCGTTTCAGTATAGGTCATGACGAGGTAAAGAACGGCCTCGGTCGTGCCGAGATTTTTGTAATGGTGATCGACATCCGCCTTGAACAGGATCGCATCGCCTTCGCTTAAATTCTGGGTGGCCTCGCCCGCCAGCGCGATTTCAACGACACCCTTGGCGACAAATAAGTTTTCGTAGGTGCCATGGGCATGCGCTTCGGCCGTTTCGGTATGGCCCGCGCCGATGCGGATTTCATAGAACTCGACCTTGCGTTCCTCGTCGAAGGGGAACAGCGCGCGGGAGCTGAATTTGCCGTCGCTGGATTCCAGCACCTTCGCCTCTTTATTGCGCATGACAACGGGGCCGGAGGCACCGGCGCTGGCGATCAGGGTGGCAAAGGGCACTTGCAACGCTAAAGCGACCTTCCACAGGACGCCGATGCTGGGCACGCTTTTGGCGGTTTCGATCTGGCCGAGCATCGCGCGACTGACGCCGGATAATTTCGCAAGCCTTTCGAGCGAATGTCCGCGCTTGGTGCGCAGTCGGCGGAGGTTCGCGCCGACAAGGGCGGAAAGCTCGGCGGTGGATTCAAGGGATGCCCCTGCCTCGGGCGCGTCACCCTCGGGCAGGTCGACAATGTCGAGCGGGCGGTTCATTAGAAACCGTAAACGGCAGGGAAATAGACCCAGTAAACCGGCCAGACCAGCGGCGTTTGCGCGGAAACTGGCGCCGGGGTGGTGGTTGCTTCACATTGCATCATAGGAACAGCGGCAAGAGCCGGCGCTTGTGCGCGGCGGGATGAACGAAAAACTTCAAAATCTACAACTTTTGCTGTGTTTTCAGACATTTAACTATACCTTGGCTGTTCACTTGGCGGTGAGGCGATGCGACTCGCATCTGTTAAATACTCACTTCATCCAATATAACAGACATTCATCCGTTTGCAAAGACGATTTGGTGGCCGGAACAGCCGAGTCGTGTAACATCCGACCCTTCAGCGCATGAGCGGTATAGGGTTACCGCGTTGTTATTTAAAGAAAATCCAGAGTTTTCAATCGTTAAAGCGTATTTTCTCAAATGCATAAAAACTGCCTAAAATTGATTAGATTATGAATAGAGACCATGACTAAAATAGAACGGTGTGAGAGATACGGGTGGGCAAATGTTTAGACAGATTATGATGGCACTTACGCTCTGCGCGGCTCTGGTCGCTGCACCGGCCTATGCCACACAGTCTGTCTACACTCCCCCGTCGCTCGCCGCCCTGCAGGCCGCCGCCGAGCGGGGTGATGCTCTTTCCCAAAACCATCTGGCCGTGATGTATGCCGAAGGCCGTGGCGTTGAACAAAACTACCAGCATGCGTCGCTATGGTTCCGCCGCGCCGCCGAACAGGGTGATGCGTTCGGCCAGTACAGCCTCGCCACGATGTATTCCCAAGGCCTCGGCCTGCCCCGCGACCATGCACAGGCCGCGAAATGGTACAGCAAGGCCGCGAGACAGGGCGACGCGAAGGCGCAGTTCCTGCTGGGCAAAGCCTATTACCACGGCACCGGTGTCGCGAAAAGCCAGACCCGCGCCGTTGACTGGTTCCTTGCCGCGTCCAAAGGCGGCGAACGTGAAGCCGACAAATACCTGCACCTGATCCAGTACAAAAACCAGGTCGCCATGAAACAGCTGGAGGACGGCGCAAAACCCGTCCCCTTCGCCCAGCAGACGGTCGGCGAAACCGCGAGCCACAGCCTTGGCATCGTCTATCTGCAGGGCCTTGGCGCTGCGGTGAGCCTTGAAGCGATCTTGCTCTGGGTCGTTTTGCCCATCCTTTGCATGCTCGGCCTCTTCGCGATATAATTTCCCCATCATTGTTACGGGAGATTTAGATGACGCGATTCCTTGCCCTCGCCCTCGCCTGCCTCATATCCACCACCGCCTGCGCCGACCGCATGATGGCGGAGCCCGTGCGCGCCTGCACGAAGGACGCGAAGATGTGCGCCGACGGATCAAGCGTGGGACGCACAGGTCCGGACTGCCAATTCCCCTCCTGCCCCGAAGAAAAAGGCCCGTCCACGCCGCCCCCCGAAGGCCGCCAGATGTGCACGATGGACGCGAAAATCTGCCCCGACGGCAGCGGCGTCGGCCGCACCGGCCCCAACTGCACCTTCGCCCCCTGCCCCGGTGAAAAGCCCAACCCCACCGACACACCCCCGTCCGAGGACGGTGAAGCGGAGGAAGAGGAAATTCCGGATTCATACGAATAGATTTTTAAAGATGCGCTGATGATTATAGGAGGAAGAATTTATGACGTTTATGCGGCATATAATACTCCTCGTGATTTTACTTGTCCCATCGCATGTTATGGCGGAGCAAGACGCACCAATCCGCTCTATTACGCTGAAGGATATTATATATAAATCTCCAACGGATTGGGAAATCACTCTCAACGATCAAAAAATTACAGCCCAGTCGCCGCCGCCACGGCAAGTGACGGATTTGCAAGTGTCGGCGGACAAAATTCGTCTCAAATGGTTTGACTCGCAATTGGATGGCGTTGTGGATGTAAGGCTAGAACCCTTTCAGACTTATGATATTGATTCAAACAAGGTAAAACCTGTAACAACCAACCCGCCCGAAGGAATGACAGTTGAAGAATGGGATTGGGTTCAAGAGGTAATAGCTCAGTCTCTGACTTTTACTGGTTCGAATTATCAGAAAGAGCTTCAGTCGTCGTCTAAGAATTTCACTGCAAAAGGTTGGGAGCAGATCACAAAGGAAATTGTAGATAATAAACTTTTGGAACGTGGTGAAGGTGATTTCAGTATTACCGCATCACTTAAATCCCCACCTTTACTTGTTCAAACCGGCGAATTAGGCGGCACTCAAACTTGGCTTTTCAAAGCTTCTCTTTCGTTACTGTACAAGGCGGGGAGCGAAATCCGAATGCTGCGGTCAGAAAAAAATGTATTAATTGAACGTACAGCGGGGAAAACACCCGCCCTCGCTATTTCAGGCTGGGCAACGGTAAAGCCTGTTAAATAATTATACTCTATTTCCGAAAAAGACGACGATTTGCCAACCAGCCTGTTTTAACTATATGATGAGGTATGGTGACTGCATCCAAGCAACTGTCCGGCCGTCGTGTCCTCCTGATTATTTCGGGCGGGATTGCGGCGTATAAGGGGCTCGACCTGATACGGCGGTTGCGCGATACGGGGCTGGATGTGCGTTGCATCCTGACTTCCGGCGGCGCGCAGTTTATTACGCCGCTATCGGTTGCCGCGCTGTCGGAAAACAAGGTGCATACCGATATTTTCTCGCTCACCGATGAATCCGGAATGGGGCATATCCGCCTTGCGCGTGAATGCGACCTTGTGCTGGTCGCGCCCGCCTCCGCCAATATTATCGCGCGCGCGGCGCGGGGCTTGGCGGATGACCTTGCCTCGACTGTTTTACTGGCGACTGACAAGCCTGTGATGTTCGCGCCTGCGATGAACCCTGTGATGCTGGCGAATGCCGCCGTGCAGGAAAACCTCGAAACTTTGCGCAAGCGCGGCTACGGCATTATCGAACCGGGCGTCGGCGGCACCGCCTGCGGCGAAATCGGTTCCGGTCGTTTGGCTGAAGTGCCCGATATCGTCACCATTGTCAGCGATTTTTTTTTAAAGAACGCGCCGCTCCGGGGGTTTAAGGCGCTCGTCACATCCGGCCCGACGTTTGAACCTCTCGATCCCGTCCGCTTCCTTGGCAACCGTTCATCCGGCAAGCAGGGCCATGCGATTGCCGAAGCACTCGCCTTCGCGGGCGCGCAAGTGACATTGATCAGCGGGCCAGTCAACGAAGCCCCGCCCCGATTTGTGCAGACCGTGCAAGTGCAAACCGCGCGCGAGATGCTGGAGGCCTGCCTGAAATCTCTGCCCGTCGATATCGCGGTCTGCGCCGCCGCCGTCGCGGATTTCCGTCCCGAAGATGTGTCCGACCGCAAAATCAAGAAATCCGGCAATGATCCCGTTTCGCTGAAACTGGTGCAGAACCCCGATATCCTCGCGACGCTGTCGCAGAGCAACCAGCGCCCGAAACTCGTCATCGGCTTCGCCGCCGAAACGAATGACGGGATGGAGAATGCAAAGGCAAAGCTCGCGAAAAAAGGCTGCGACTGGCTGGTGCTAAATGATGTCGGCGGCGGCAAGGTGTTCGGGCAGGACAGCAACATCGTCACGCTGCTGCGCAAATCCGGCAATGATATCGCATCCGACACATGGGCTGAAAAATCGAAAAAAGACGTCGCCCGCGATCTGGTCGCCGCGGCTGTTGCTTTCATGGGCAAACCGGCCTAACCCGCTGGCCTTAAAAATAGTTCCCTAAATTTCCCAAGGAATTCGTGAGCGTCCGTACGCGTTTGTTCCGCGCAACGCTGTATTTTCCTGTGGAGGGATATAATGTCAGAGACCATCCCAACACCGACCTATGTCCAGCCTGTCCCGATGACCGTGCAGGACGATCCCTACACAATCGGCACCTTTGCCAAGGGCTTCTTTGCCTTGGTGATTGTCATGGCGGTTGCGGGGGAGCTTTCCTATGACGGCGACCTCAAGGCCACGCATCCGGGGCCGGAGCAGGTCATGAAGGCTTGTGTCAGCACCTTCCGTGCGCACCCTCTCGCCCTGTCGATGGAGGCGGATATCTCCAAATCAGCGATGGCACTCGAAGGGTTAAGCGGTGCTGGGATTGTGGAGATGCTGGAAAAGAACCATTTCCACGTGGTCGACGACACGCGCCGCTATGCCGACAAGATGGTTTATAACGACCGCGCGCTGAAGGCGACGCGCAGCGCCAGCCGCTTCTGGCCGGAGATGCTGCGCAAGGATACCTGCGAAGTGACGCTGTTTATGAAGGACGGCGTAATCTCGGGCGCGAGCGCGCAGGCCGTGCGCACGCCGCATATTCCGCTGCCTAAAATGAATTTGGGCGGGATTCCGGCATTCGCGGGAGTGAAAAGCGCGGTTGGCACGCCCGTGATCAACTGACACGAGGCTGTTACAATCTCGAATTCCTGACACGGACAGTTTACGCAACAAAATTACCCTTCTGAAAATTCTATTAGTAATAACAATGGCTTAAGCGGTTCCAAAGATAAACTTTGGAGCCGCTTTTTCATTCTGGATCGTTGGTTTGGGCAGATGAGCGAGATAACACGGCCCTGAAAGAAGGCCAGAAAGACCGGAGGACACCATGCAAACCGAATTTGAACCCATCCTGATCGAAGAAGTCGAAGCCCCGATTGAAAACGCGGTTCAGTACCGCGAATTCGGCACCATCGCAAAACGCGTCGGTGGCGCGATCATTGCGGTGGCGATGCTGATCGCCCTGCCTTCGCTGGAAACGAACAAGGTGATTGCGGAGAACGTCTCGATCGCAAGCCTGAGCTGCTCGCCCGCAACCTCGTTCCTGCACAAGGATGGCTGTGTAATGCCCGCCCTTGGCAAAAGCAGCGAAATCCTGGCCAACGTCATCAAGGCACAATAAAAGTTATTCGGCGCCGCCGAATTTATGGCTGATCGTCAGCACGGCGGTTGCGGAGCATCCATCGGGGCATTGCGACTTCGACAGGTTGGTATCGATATACTGCAACGCAAAATCAACCCCCTGCCACGCATAGGTCGCACCCAACGACCAATCATTGTACGAGCCAACGCCGAAGCGCGCCTTGTCATCAATATACTGATGCCCGAAAGAACCCGTGACGCCAAAGCCGGTGTCGCGGATAGGCGCATCGGCCTGAAACTTGCCGTAGACGCCGGTGCCGCTGTCGCCCGAATTGTCGGGGGTATAGATGACGGCCGCCTTGGTATTGACGATATCGATGCTGCGGCCGACAGCGAGGGTATATTCCTGCAGGTCGTAATCAAGCGCGTCCGACGCGCCCGGATAGAAAATGGCATTCGCCATTACGTCCCAGTCAAAGCCCGCCCATTCGGTCGCGTAACCGACATAGGTATCCAGTTCGTACGTGGCTTCATAGCTGTCGTTGAAGTCGACATTGGATGCCCAGACGCCCGCGTAAATGCCGCTGTCATGTTCCCAGTCGATGCTGCCCTGTATCGCGGGCTTTTCGTCTGTCTGGGACATACCGCGGTCGCGGTAATCGGTGGTGCCGGTCAGGGTCGCGGAAAATGTGCCGTAGGGGCTGGCGGCTTCGGCGGTTTCTTCGGCCTTCGGCTCGCCTGCGGGCAGCTGCACGGGCGATGCCGTTTCCTGCGCCATGGCGGCGTGAGAAATGAAACATGTCAGCGCCGCAACCGCAACCAAACCCCGCAACGTCATTTTTCTTCCCCTTATGATGAAATCCAGCCTTTTTCGTGATCGATAAATATCCTGAACCAAAGCTCCGTCACGAGCAAGGCAAAAACCTGCTTCTGCGACATGCCGCCGCCCGACTTGGCATTGGCGACCATCTGGCGCACGGCGGCCGGATCGAACAGCCCGCGGCGTCTGATGCTTTGCTCCGACAGGCAGACCTCCACCATGTCGCGCAAGGGACCCCGCGCAAGGCAGATATCCAGCATGCCCTTGCCCGGCAGTTGCGGCGCGGCGCGCAGCGATGCGCCGGTCAGGCCGGGCATCGTCTTGTCGACGTAATTGCGCAGCAATATCTTGCGGCCGTTTTCGGTGCGGCGCAGGCGGTCGGGCACGCCCAGCATAAACGCGAACAGCTTGTGGTCCATGAACGGCAGGCGCGTGCCGAGCGAATTGAAGCCCGCAATCTTGTCGATGACCGTCAGGATGCCGTCCTGCAGGAAATGGTCGCCCTGCATGCCCATAAGGGCCGAGAGCTGCGTGGGCCATGATTGCGCGGGGCGTTCGCGGTCGGTAAACGCGCCCAGCAGCGGCGTCATCGCGCCGCCATAGATTTCCTGCCTGTCGCGCGCGCTGATGAGCGAGGCCACGACCATGTATTGCTGCTGCAGCGTGCCGCTATGCATCGTTTCGGCAAAATCGGCAAGGCGCTGCTTGTTGCGCGGGCCGATCCTGCCCATGAAATGCAATTTGCGCGCAATGGTCGCGAGCGGCATGTAATCTTTCGTGCGCGCGAACAGCTTCCAGAAAAATTTCGGCATGCCATAGGCGGCCATCAGCGAGTCGTGCTGCGGATAGTTCATGAACACGTTATTCGCGCCGATGCCTGACATCGCGACCTTGACCTTCGACGACGCGAGGCGCGCCATCAGGTGCATGGTCAGTATCTGCGGGTCGGCGACGGGCTGGTCGAGCGCCCAGACGAGTTCGGGCAGCCTGTCCATGTATTCCGGTTCGAAATCGATTGCGTGATGCACGGCACCGATGCGCCCCGCCAGTTCCGCAGGCCCCGGCACGCCGTCGATATCGCGGCCGAAGGAGCCGGAGAATACGCTGATCGGCTTGGACGTATTCTTGGCCATCGAAGAAAGGATCGCGGCGGATTCAAGGCTGCCCGTTGCAAATGCGCCGAGCGACACATCCGGCAACTGGCGCATCGCGACCGCTTCGTCGAACAACTGGTCGAAACGCGCCTGAAAATCTCCGTCGGTTTTCAGCGCGGGATCGGGCGTGGAGTGGGAATCCCATTGCCAGTACGGCTCGATCGCCACATGCAGGCCGGGGTTCCAGATCATGCGGTGGCCGGGGGGCAGCATATGGATGCCCTTGAACAGCCCCACTTCGCCGGGCGTATAACCAAGCGTCAGGAAAGCGTCGACCCCGACAAGGTCTGGTATCGCGCGCACCGACGGATGCTCCAGCAGCGACTTGATTTCGGACGCGAAGACGAAGGCGCCCGACTGCGTCGTGGTGTAATACAGCGACTGCACGCCCATCGGGTCGCGCGCGATGAAGACAAGCCCTTTCTCGATATCATGCACGGCAAAGGCGAAATGCCCGCGCATATGCGTGACGCAGGTAAAGCCATAGGCGCGGTAGAGGTTAAGCACCACTTCCGTATCCGTTTGCGTGCGGAAGGCGAGGCCTTTTTTTTCCAGCTTTTCGCGCTGTTCCTTGTAATTGTAAAGCTCGCCGGAAAAGGCGATGGCGAATTTGCGGTCTTCGGAATAAAGCGGCTGCCAGTTTTCATCGGGATCGATGGTGGCGAGACGGCGCATGCCCATATGAACGGGCGGGTCGATGTGGAACCCCTCGCCGTCCGGCCCGCGATGGCTTAACTTGCGCACCATTGCCTGCAGCACGGCAAGTTCCTGCGGGTTCCCGAGATATCCGGCGATGCCGCTCATGCGTAGGCTTCCTTGTGCTGGGTCAGGCCGGGTGCGGTGGTGGAGAGTGGCGTCACCTTGACCAGCATCACCTGGTTGCGCTGCTTCTTCACGATTTCAAACCGGCATTCAAAGAAATTGAACACCTGCCCCACCTTCGGGATGCGCTGCGATTCAAACAGCACGAGGCCGGCGACCGTCGAATAATCGTCATCCGGCAAAGACCAGCCGAGGTCGCGGTTGAGGTCGCGGATCGTCACCTTGCCGTCGATCACATAGCTGCCATCGGCCTGCGCGCGCAGCCCCGACACGGCGACATCGTGTTCGTCATCGATCTGGCCGACGATTTCTTCCAGAATGTCTTCCATCGTGATCATGCCCGTAACCACGCCATATTCATCGACCATGATCGCGAAATGTTCGCGGCGGCGGCGGAAGGCCTGCAACTGGTCAAAAACGGTCGTTGATTCAGGGATGAACCACGGTTCCATCATCGCAGCCGGCATGTTGATTTTGGATACGTCGCCGTTGCAATGGCGCAGTTCCTGCAGCAGCAGTTTGGTATGCACGACGCCCACGATATTGTCGGGGCTGGCGCGCCATGCGGGAATGCGTGTATAGGCGCTGTGCAGCACTTCGTCGACAATCTGCGCGACCGGCAGGTCGAGGTTGATCATGTTGACGGAGCGGCGGTGGATCATGATTTTTTCGACCTTCACGTCGGCGAGATCCATGATCGACCGCATCATCGCGCCCTTGCCCTGGTCGGACGGCACTTCTTCCTCGGATTCCTTGAACAGTTCGATTGCGCCGCGCAACTCTTCCTCATGCGCGGTTTCGGAATGGCCGTGGGTATCGACGCCGAAGGCCTTGAACATCACGCCCACAATCTTGCCGACCGTGATAGTAACGGGGGAAAACAGGGCGATCACGATGCGCACGGGCACCGCCAGCGTCAGCGCCATGCGGTCGGCATGCATCAGGGCGTAGGTTTTCGGCACGACTTCGGCAAAAATAAACACGATCACCGTCACGCCCATCGTCGCGACCACGACGCCGGTACTGCCCAGCACCTGCACCAGCACGGATGTGGCAAGCGCCGAGGCAAAGATGTTCATGAAGCTGTTGCCGAGCAGCAGCGCGCTGATGAGCTGTTCTTTCTTCTCGCGCAGGTGCAGCACAAGGCTCGCCATTTTGTTGCCGTCCGCCTCAAGCGCCACCATCCGCGCGCGGGATGCCCCCGTCAGCGCCGTTTCCGCGCCCGCGAAGAAACCGGACGCGATCAGCATGCAGATAAAGCCGAGCAGTTCAAACCAGTGGTTCGTGTCCATGTTCTTCCCGTCCCTTATCCGCCGAAACGGCTGCGTAAAAATTCGGTGACTTTGGCTTCATCCACGTCATTCGCCACGAACGACTTGCCGATGCCGCGCGCGAGGATGAAGGTCATCTTGCCGTCTTTTGCTTTTTTGTCGCCCTTCATGCGGGCCAGCACATCGGCTGCGGTCACCTTGAACGGCGGCGCCTGCAGCAGGCCCGTCCTGTCGAGGTGTTTGGCGAGCGCGTCGGTATCGGCGGCGGGGCACAATCCGGCCTCGCGCGAGAAATCAAATGCGAGCTTCAGCCCGATGCCGACCGCTTCGCCATGCAGCAGACGTCCGTCATAACCGCCGATCGCTTCCAGCGCATGGCCGAAGGTATGGCCGAGGTTGAGGAGCGCGCGGATGTCTTTCAGCTCTTTCTCGTCCGCCTGTACGATGGCGGCCTTGGCCTTGCAGCTGTATTCGATGGCATAAGTGAGCGCGGCAGCATCGCCCGCCAGCAATTTCTGGCCGTTCTGTTCCAGCCACTGGAAAAATTCGGGGCTGTCGATCAGAGCGTATTTGAGGATTTCGGCATAGCCCGATTTCAATTCGCGCTCCGGCAGCGTGCGCAGCGTGCCGGTATCGATCAGCACGGTTTTGGGCTGATAAAACGTGCCGACAAGGTTTTTGCCCTGCGGAGAATTAATAGCGGTCTTGCCGCCGACGGAGCTGTCGACCTGCGCCAGTAACGTCGTCGGCACCTGCACGAAATTGATGCCGCGCAGGATGATGGATGCGGCGAACCCCGTGATATCGCCGATCACCCCGCCGCCCAGCGCCACCAGCGCCGATTTGCGGTCGAGTTTGTAGCCGAGCGTTTTTTCGATGATGTGCTGCAACTGCTGGAAACTTTTCGTTTCCTCGCCCGCCGGCAGGATCACGGGCGGATAGGGCGTGAAGCCCGCGAATTCCAGCGCATGCATGAAATCGAACAGGTAATGCTTCGCCACCTGTTCATCGGTCACGACGCAGATTTTTTTCGACGGCAGGATGGGTTTCAGCATATCGCCCGCGCGCGACAGCAGCCCCTCGCCGATATGGATGTCGTAGGAGGCGGACGACGCCGCGACATTTACGATGCTATGCGCCACGGTCACGTTTCCATTTTTCCAGTTGCTCGATGATAATGCGCGCCATGTGCCGGGGCGACTGGTCGTCGGTCACCACGGTGATGTCTGCCTCAGCGTAAACCGGATAACGCGCATCGATCAACTGCGACAGTTTCTCCGTGCGGTCGACCCCGCGCAGCAGCGGCCGGTTATCGGTGCGGGATGTGCGCTCGACCAGTGTCTCGAGGCTCGCCTTGAGCCAGACGGAAACGGCTTTCGTTTTTACCGCGTCGCGGATATCGGACTGGATGAACGCGCCGCCACCCGATGCCAGCACCTTGGGCCCGCTTTCAAGCAGGCGCAGCATGACCTTTTTCTCGCCCTTGCGGAATTCAGGTTCGCCGAGCGCATCGAAGATTTCGGGAATCGACATACCCGCCGCTTTTTCAATTTCCTTGTCCGAGTCAATAAACGGCATTTTCAGAAGGCGGGAAAGCTCGATCCCCACCCTGCTCTTGCCCGAACCCATCAGGCCGATCAGCACAATGATTTCGTGTGAAAATTCCATATTTTCCCGTAATTACAATGCGTTAGTTTCGCATTACCCCGCGTTGAAATCAAGCATTGTGACCTTATATCTTTCTGTAAGATTTATGAAAAAAGGCTGTTGACTTATGCTCAAGCAATATGTAATAAGTAAGCAGCTTTATGGTATATATCCTTTCCAGAGTCGCCTTGCGCCTTGCGCGCAGAAACACGAAGGAAAGGGTAGTCAGGAAGCGAAGCAGGAAGTATGCTAAGGCGCAAACTTCAGGACGGCTGAAGACAAAGGTCCACCCTAACAAGAGAGACTATATATGTTATCCAAACTTGCTTTGGTCCTTGTTATGGTGGCGCTTATTTCTGCAGCGGGCGGCTTCGTGGTACTGGCGGCTTGGGACGTACCAGTGACGCAGACACCCGTGGAGAAGGCGCTCGACAACAGCCGCTTTCTTGAAAAGAGCTCTTTGTAAGAAGATCCTCTCCATAAAATGTCTGTGACGTTCGTCCCCGTTCGCGAATCAAGGGTTTAGGGAAGCCCCGAGTCGTGTCCGCAGAAAGGCGATACCAATGCCTTAAAGTACTCAAATATGGGGCTTTTTAGGCATTGTGGACGGGTTATGGAGTTGGCACGAGACGATGTGAAAAAAGATAACGATTTTCATAGGTTTAAAGAAGTATCTGAAGTTGTTTTTTAAATCCGTGGAATACCAGAATTCAATTTTCACATATTCCCTCTTGCCTTTTCGTATTGGATACGGCTTTATGACCTAAAGTTCACTTGTTACGGAGGAGTATGCCTTTGGTTTAGCCACAAAAATGGCAAGTCATGGGTGTACACAGAAACTTTAAAAAGGAGAAAACTACAATGGCTCGTCCAGGTCGTCCCAGAATGCCCAAGGCTCCCCTCCCGGGAACCGTTGATGCATTCCTCGATATGCTCATCGCTGAACGCGGTGCGGCACTCAACACACGTCACGCTTACGAGCGTGACCTTGCAGATGTCTGCGCTTTCCTGAAGAAACAAACCAAGGAAATCGACAGCGCAAGCACCACCGATCTCAAATCATATCTCGGCGAACTCGGCGGCCGCGAAAATGCAAAGAGCAAAGGCGGCGGCAAAACTGCCGTTCGCACGATCGCTCGCCGCATTTCTGCGCTGCGCCAGTTCTACGGCTTCCTGGTCTCGGAAGGCAAACGTTCGGATGATCCGACGTCGACCATCGAGAGCCCGAAGCAAACCCGCACACTGCCCAAGATCCTGAGTGAAGACGAAGTTACGGTCCTCATCACGACGGCTCAAAAGCAAGGCGGCCCGGAAAGCGTCCGTCTCGTGGCGCTGCTTGAAATCCTGTACGCCACCGGTCTCCGCGTTTCGGAACTCGTTGGCCTGCCCCTCACCTCGATCGGCCCCGACAACCGTTACCTGACGGTTGAAGGCAAAGGCGGTCGTGAGCGCATGGCTCCCCTCTCGGAACCCGCTCAACGTGCGATGAAGGGTTACATGGACATCCGCGCTAAATTCCTGATGCCCGACCGTACCGACAGCCAGAGCAAGTGGCTCTTCCCGTCGCGTACTTCGGAATCCGGTCACCTGACCCGCCAGCGCTTCGCGCAGCTCCTGAAAGAGCTGTCCCGCAACGCCGGCATCGATCCGGAACGCGTCAGCCCGCACGTTCTCCGTCACGCTTTCGCGACCCACCTGCTGAAGCACGGCGCAGACCTCCGTTCGGTCCAGAAAATGCTCGGCCACGCCGATATCGCAACGACCCAGATCTACACGCAAGTGGTCGGCGAACAGGCGAAGGCTGCTACCGATAAACATCCGATGGCTAAAGTCGGCTGAGACGGAGAGCCGGAAGGCAATCTGTAAATAATTGATAAGAATCAGGGGAGTCTTGCAAAAGACTCCCCTTTTTCGTGCCTGTGAGGGAGCAAAACGCGTATCCGGTCGTTAGTGCTTCGAACAATCGTCATAAACAGGAGCACAATCATGGATACCGTAAACGAAACCATCGAACCGCAAATGGAAGTCCGCTCGTCGGACGGCCTGCATGTCGGCACCGTCGACCATCTGGAAGGCAACGAGATGATCAAGCTGACCCGCACCGACAAGGCTGCAGGCGGCGAACACCATTACATCCCCATGGAATGGGTCGATCATGTGGATGCACATGTCCACCTGTCCAAAACCGTCGCGGATGTCCGCGCGCAGTGGCAGTCATAAGATTTAAAGCCTCACGGCTTTGAAAAAAACGGGAAGGTCTTGAAAAAGGCCTTCCCGTTTTACTTATGTTAAAAACTCGCCCCAAACCTTTGCAAAAACCCGTCATATTGAATATAAACATGCCTTGGACGAAGGCGCATACCGCGCTTATGGAAGGCAAGCATGTACCATCTCGAATTCGAAAAACCTGTCGTCGAACTGGAAGCCAAAATTCTGGAACTCCAGAACATGGACAAGGCAGGCGGCGTCAACTTGGGCGACGAAATCACCCGCATCCAGGAAAAGGCCGAACGCATTCTGGTGCAGACCTATTCCAAGCTGACCGCCGATCAAAAAGTACAGGTCGCGCGCCATCCGAACCGCCCCCACTTCGTCGATTATACCCGCCGCCTGATTCAGGATTTCACGCCGCTGGCCGGCGACCGCCTGTTTGGCGAGGACAACGCGCTGATGGGCGGGCTGGGACGTTTCCGCGGCCAGTCTTGCGTCGTGATCGGTCAGGAAAAAGGCGCCGACACGACGACCCGCGTGAAACACAATTTCGGCATGTCGCGCCCCGAAGGTTACCGCAAGGCGCAGCGCCTGATGGAGTTGGCGACGCAATTCAGCCTGCCCATCCTGACGCTGGTCGATACCGCCGGCGCATTTCCCGGCATCGAGGCGGAAGAACGCGGCCAGTCCGAAGCCATCGCGAAATCGATTGAATCCTGCCTGCGCGCAACCGTTCCCATCGTGTCCGTCATCATCGGCGAAGGCGGATCGGGCGGCGCGATTGCAATCGCCACCGCCGACCGTGTGATGATGCTGGAACATTCGATCTATTCCGTCATTTCCCCCGAAGGCTGCGCATCCATCCTGTGGCGCTCCGCAGAATTTGCCAAAGACGCCGCGCGCGCGCTGAAACTGACCGCGCAGGACCTGAAGCAGCTGGGCATTATCGACACCATTATCGAAGAACCGATGGGCGGCGCGCATCGCGACGCCGACCGCACGATGGATGTCGTGGGTGACTACATCGAAAACGCCCTCGGCGAATTGTCGAAAATGGACGGCGCGACACTCAAAATCCGCCGCCGCCAGAAATATCTGGAGATGGGGCATACGGTCTAAGTTGGCGGTCTAAGGCTTGACGGTCGTTTCAGCCGCCGTCGTTTTCTTCACGCGCAAATCACGTATCGCCGTGCCTGCACGGTAAATCACCGGCTGCACATGCACGGCCCAGTTCATGACGGCGGCCACCAGCGGGTGTTCGGCGGATGCGGCGGCGTAATAGCGTTTATAGGTCGCGCCGCTGGCATAGGGGTTCGGCGCGAGATTGGGCAGCCAGAGCAGGAAGCAGATAAAGCCACCCGCCATGACAATGCGCGTGATGGAGGGGGAGAACTGGTACTTCCACACCCGCACACGGCCCAGCGCACCCGGCAGTAAAATCACGCCGCGCATGATCGTCATCATCACGACCGACAGCGAAACGACCAGCGAGATGGTCGGGATATAAAGCGCCTTCACGTAGTCCTTGCCCGTTTCCATCTCCACCGCGTCATCGGGATGCAGCTTGCGCTCGTTCCGCAGGTCGTCCAGCATCGCGGTCACAAGGCGCTGGTTGCCGGGCATCACGTATTTCTTGAAAAACATTTCCTCCGTCATCAGCATCTGTTCGACCGGCGGCAGCGAGGTGTCGACGCCCAGCGTTTTCATGAACTCCGCCTCGTTGAGGCCGGGGGGCAGTTTCTTGCCGAACTTGGCGTTCCATTTTTTCTCCGCCTGTTCCTTGATCAGCGCGCCCATCTTGCGCTGGAAATCGACGGGTTCGTATTCCCAACTCTCGGGCAGCGTGAAATCAGGCATGTCGAAGCGGCTACGCACGGCCATCTGGACACGCTCGTTGACCATTTTTTTGGTCTTGGGGTGCTTCAGGAAATCTTCCTTCTCCGAAATGCTGGGCGGATAGCCGGCGGCGTTCGTGAATTCGCGGATCGCCTTGCGCTGCGCGTCGCGGATATAGGGCGTCGTGTCGACCTCCGGGCAATCCTGATCGCGGGCCGCGCAGATGGCGTTCACCGCACCACCCACCGACATCGCGTCGCGCACCCCTTGCGCCACGATGACCGATACCGTCTGTTCGAAATCGCGGACAGCGGCGCGGTATTTCTTCCACCCCTCCTCCATCTCCTTGTCGATTTCGTCGACGGCCTGTTTGGACTGGGCGTCGAGCGATACGGGGTCGATCGCGTTCTGGTACAGCTCCGACGCTTTTTTATAGGGGTTGTAGTATTTGGTGTAGAACTGGTTCGAGACGTCTTTCTCGTACTTGTCGCGCGTTTTCTCGACCTTCTTCACATAGCTTTTGTACTGGTCCTGCGGCGAAAACCAGATGCCGCGGATGGCGGCGGATTCCACGATTGAATCGCGGTTCATTTCAAGGTCGCGCAGGATCGCGTCGGGCTTCATCATCCACAGCGCGCTCACGATAATCCGCGTCGCCTTCAGGTCGGGCGCGCCCTGGTCGTCCTTGCACAGCTGCAGGTCGCCCAGCGTCAGCACGCAATCCTCCAGCCCCGCACGCAGCATTAGCATGTATCGCGCGTTCTGGCGTTCTTCCCAGTCCGTTGTATCGACCACATAGCTTTCGATCAGCAATTTCTGGCCGAGGAACATTGCGGGCCATGCCAGCAGGATCAGGCAAATAATGATCTGAGGCCGCCAGCGCCCGCCGCTCGCCAATACCATGAACAGGCCCAGCAGCGGCAGTACGCTCACCATCATCTCGATCGGCGCCAGCCCCAATGGCGCGGTGTAACCTTCGGGCATCAGTTCCGGCACGCTGTGGCGGAACACCATGATGAAGGGGATGATGCAGACGGTGGCGACGCCCGCGAACAGTCCCCAGTCCTTGCCGCGTTTCAGGTGGAAACCGGATGACTGGAACAGGCCCAGCACCAGCAGCGTAAATCCATAGGCCGATACCGTGCGCCCGAAATACTGCAGCTTGTCCAGCGCATCGGGGTCGGATTTGACGCTGCCCGCCACCTCCAGCAGCTGCATGTTGAACACAGCCTCCGCCACGATATAAACAACGCTGAGGACGAAGAAGAAAAGCCCAAGCGGCGTAAAGAATGCGCGTTTGGGGCTGGCGGCTTTCGGGGCGTGCGGCGTTTTCTTTTTGGCCTTCATCCGCCCATTATATCATGGGGATGCAAACCGGCTCTAGCCGCTTTTGAACGCGGTGCGTTTCTGGATAAGGCCGACGGGGCGGTTGGTTTTGGAGGCGGAGCGGAAATATTCCATGATGAAGACCCGCAATGCGCCGGTGAAGGACGCGTCGGGATGCTGCAATTCCGATACGGCGGAGCATAAATCATGGATGCTGCAGCCCTGCATCGCGGCTACTTCCTCCAGCGCCTCCCACATCTCCGGCTCCAGCCTCACGCTGGTGCGGCGGCCGGAAATGCGCACGTTTTTGCTGATCAGCCCCCCGCCCAGCCGCGCCTCCACGGCGGGCGGCGCGTCGGATGGAAGGTTGAAGGGTTTATCGGGGGGGTTCATGGCTGCCTTATTACGCTGGTATGCATGGATATTGGGATACACAACTATTAATTGCAATCAAAAACTATAACACTTTTAAATTGTGTTCATCGGACATAGGGATGCGTTCCGTCCGCCGCAACAAAAATGAACAAATTCAAAAGGATTTCTCATTGTCGTTTGGCGGGCATCATTCGCAGAAAAATTTATGGCATCCGTCGCGCCAGCCATTCGTGATAAAATCAAATTTCGAACAATATCAACTGAACCGGCAGGCAATATCGGCATATGTCCTGCCTTGTTTTCGGGGAAACGGGGGGTCATAATTTCGGGATGTGGGATTTCAAGATAAAACCGTTCGTACGGGGGCGTGACAAGCTCTCCAACAACCTGCCCGCGATCCGCAAAAACTGCGAGATCGGCGGCTGCGAACACTTGGGCGAATTCAAGGCGCCCAAATCCCGCTATGACTTGCGCGATTATTACTGGTTCTGCCTCGACCATGTGCGCGAATACAACGCGAACTGGGATTTCTTCAAGGGTATGGGCCGCGCGGAAATCGAACATCATATGCAAAAGACCAGCGTCTGGGACCGCCCCACCTGGCGCATGACCCAGGCCGGATTTAACGAAGAAAAAGCCCGCCAGAAGATTTACGAGGCCTTCACCAGCGGTGAAAGCGTTTTCGGCGATTTCAACGGCCGCAACCCCGGCGACGAGGAACAGCAGGAGGCGCATATCGACGTGGCCTCCATCCCCCACCCGACCGTGGAGGCGCTGGCCGTCATGGGCCTCGCCCCGCCCATCGGCTGGGAAGAGGTCAAGTCGCGCTATAAAACCCTTGCCAAAAAATACCATCCGGATACCAATAAGGATGACGGAAAGGCCGAGGAGCAGCTGAAGAAAATCAACCTCGCCTATTCGATTTTGAAGATTTCCTACCAACACTACATGAAACTGGACGAATAGATCATGACCGCCGCCTCTTCCGCCGCCAAGCGCCTCCCCGACATCCAGGTCTCCGTGAAGCAGTTGTTCGGCATCGATGTCGACGACATGCAGGTGCCCGCGTTTTCGCAAAAGCAGGACAACGTCCCCGATGTGGACGAGGCGTACCGGTTCGACAAAAACACCACCCTCGCCATTCTGGCGGGCTTCGCGCATAACAAGCGCGTAATGGTGCAGGGCTATCACGGCACCGGCAAATCGACGCATATCGAACAGGTGGCGGCGCGCCTCAACTGGCCGTGCATCCGCATCAACCTCGACAGCCATGTCAGCCGCATCGACCTGATCGGCAAGGACGCGATCACCCTGCGCGAAGGCAAGCAGGTGACGGAATTCAAGGAAGGCATCCTGCCCTGGGCCTTGAAAAACCCCGTCGCCATCGTGTTCGACGAATATGACGCAGGCCGCCCCGATGTCATGTTCGTGATCCAGCGCGTGCTGGAGGCCGAAGGCAAGCTGACGCTGCTCGACCAGAACGAAGTCATCCGCCCGCATGCGGCGTTCCGCATCTTCTCGACCACCAACACGGTCGGCCTTGGCGATACCACCGGCCTCTATCACGGCACGCAGCAGATCAACCAGGGCCAGATGGACCGCTGGAACATCGTGGCGACGCTCAATTATTTGTCCGCCGAAGCCGAAATCGAAATCGTCCTCGCCCGCGCCCCCGCCTACAAAACCGACGAAGGCCGCAAGAAAGTGGCCGCGATGGTGCGCATGGCGAACCTGACGCGCAAAGGCTTTATCGCAGGCGACCTGTCGACCGTCATGTCGCCGCGTACCGTCATCCATTGGGCGGAAAACGCGCAGATCCTCGGCGACCTCGATTTCGCCTTCACCCTCACCTTCCTCAACAAATGCGACGAGCTGGAAAAGACCATCGTGTCCGAATATTACCAGCGCTGCTTTGACAAGGCGTTGATGAAGGTGCGCGAGGACTGATAAAGCCCTTGGCTTTGCTCGCGAATTTGCCAGAATTTTGACATAAATATGCCCGAGGCGTATAATAACTTTATACTCCTAAGCCGCGCGTACGGCATGAAGCCTTTTTTCAGACGGGTTATTTCGCATGCAAGATGGCGCCACACCACCACTACAGCAAGATTATTCGGCGACGGAGAAATTCCTCTCCGACTACAAGATCCCCTTCAAGTATGAAACTGACGGTAAGGGCGGGAAAAAGATATGGATTAACAGCGATGTCAACCTGTCTAAAAAGGGGCTGAAAAGCCTGCCTGACCTTTCCATGGTCAATATTTTGGGCAATTTCGACATTTCCGGCAACCACCTGGAAAATCTCAAAGGGCTTCCCTACATCGTCATCGGTGATATCGACGCGAGCGGTAACCGCCTGACCTCGCTTGAGGGCAGCCCGAATGTCGCCTTCGGCGATTTCCGCGTCCAGTATAATAACCTGACGAATCTGGAAGGCGGCCCCAAGAAAGTAAGCGGAAATTACTGGGCGCAGCACAACCCGATTGAAACGCTTCAGGGCGGCCCGACCAACGTGGACGCCGATTTCTTCGTCTATGACAGCAAGCTGACGTCGATAGAGGGCGCGCCGGAGGTAAAGAGATTGTTTCACCCCGGCAGCGAGCTTCACGCGGCTGGCCCTTACACGCCGCCCTTGCAACAAGCGCAACAACCGGGATCAGGGGAAAAAACCGCCATGAATGGAATGGTTAACCTCGACGATCGCGTCATCCCTGTTGAAGACGAGCAGAAACCCGCAAAAAGCAAATTCGCCGGCAATACCTCGGTCGCAAAACAGCTGACCGCGGCGGAACTCAACGCGCGCCTGAATATCGAAGGTTTTGACGAAAGCAAGGTCAAGGTCAAGGAAGCGTGGCAGGACGGTCAGGACACCCGCATCAAGCTCGCCAACGGCGACATGGTTGAATTCGCACGCGACAGCGACGGTTATGCGCGGATCAGCCTGCCGCCCGACCAGCCCAACGACGTCACCACCATGATGGCGATGGCGGAACTGGCGCGCGCGAAAGGCTGGAAAGAAATCAACGTGCGCGGCGGCGAAGAATTCCGCGCCCTGTCGTTTTTCGCCCTTTCCAATGCCGGCCTTGCCATGAAAGACCCGCCCGAGGCCGCCGTGCTGGAACAATACCGCGAACGGTTCGAGCAGACGCTGGCGACCGGCGTCGACCCGAAAACCGCCGAACGTCAGGCCGAGAAAGACCTGGCTGCCAAGGCAGATGCACCTGTGGGGGCTTCTTCAAAATCATCCGAACCCGCCGTGAAAACAGCCGCGCCGGAAGCCGATACAAAGCCGCGTCCCGTGGTAAAGGCACCCGCGATGCGGCGATAGCTATAAAATCCATCCCCAAATCCAACATTGAACTATGACGGTGTTATTCCTATAGTTAGGTAGCTGTTATATGCCATAGGAAACGACCTTGTCCGACGACAACGACCCCGTTGAAAACTTCAAGCACGCCACGCAATCGACCGCGCGGGCGCTGTCGGGGCGTGAAGACCTTGAAGTGTCGTTCGGCGGGCACCTCGCCGAAATTTCCGGCCATTCGATCCGCCTGCCCGCTTTGCCAAAAACGATCGAGGATGGCGAGGCGTCGCTGGTGCGCGGCATGGCCGATACCTTCGCGCTGAAACTGAATTACCACGACGCGAGCGTCCACCAGAAACTCAGCCCCGCCGACCCGCGCGCGCGCCTTGCCTATCAGGCATTGGAAGATGCACGCATCGAAGCGGTCGGCACCGAAATTTATCCCGGCGTGTCGTCGAATATCGAGGCCGCGCTGCGCCATGAAGCGCGCAGGCAAAAACTTGAATACGTCAGCAACATGGATGACGCGCCGCTGGCGGAAGCCCTGCGGTATATGGCGCGCGAATCCTTCACCGGCCGCAAGCCGCCGAAGGAAGCGTCGAAGGTCATCAAGGTCTGGCAGAACTGGATTACGAAACATCTTGGCGATGACGGGCTGGAGGGATTAAAAAAATCGCTCCACAGTCAGGAAGATTTCGCCAAGCTGGTGCATCACCTGATCGATAAAATGGAGATGCCGTCCACCCCCGCCGACCAGCCGCCATCGCCGCAGGAAGACGAAAGCCAGGAAGAAAAGAAAAGCGAAGGCGCGGAAAAGGCGGCGGAGCAGGACAGCGCGGCCAAGTCCACGCCGCCCTCCGAAGTCACCGAAGACGCCGATAGCGGCGAGCAGGCCGAAGCCGATGCCGAAAGCATGGCGGGCGAGGAAATGGACGGCGAGGATTTCGACGACGCCGACGACAACGAAGACGCGCGCAAAAACACCCCGCGCGACGGCAAAAACGCGCTCTATGGCGAATACAAGATCTTTACCGCCCAGTTCGATGAAATCGTCGATGCCCGCGATTTATGCGAGCCGGAGGAGTTGCAGAAACTCCGCAAGATGCTCGACAAGCAAATGACGCATTTGCAGGGTGTGATCACACGCCTTGCGAACAAGCTGCAGCGCAAGCTCCTCGCGCAGCAAACGCGGTCATGGCAGTTCGATCTTGAAGAAGGCATTCTCGACAGCGCCCGCCTTTCCCGCGCCATCGCCAATCCCTATTGGCCCGTTAGCTATAAGCAGGAAAGCGAAACAGATTTCCGCGACACCGTCGTGTCGCTGCTGATCGACAATTCAGGTTCCATGCGCGGCCGCCCCATCACGATTGCGGCGATGAGTACCGACATCTTGGCCCGCACGCTGGAGCGTTGCGGCGTGAAGGTTGAAATTCTCGGCTTTACCACGCGCGCGTGGAAAGGTGGCCTGTCCCGCGAACGCTGGCTGTCGGAAGGCAAGCCGCATACGCCCGGCCGCCTCAACGACCTGCGCCATATCGTCTATAAACCCGCCGACAGCCCGTGGCGGCATGTGCGTGCGAACCTTGGCCTGATGCTGCGCGAAGGATTGCTGAAGGAAAACATTGATGGCGAAGCGTTGCTCTGGGCTTACCAGCGCCTGATGCACCGCCCCGAACAGCGCAAGATTTTGATGGTGATTTCCGACGGCGCGCCTGTGGACGATTCCACGCTCTCCGCCAACCAAGGCAATTACCTTGAAGAACACCTGCGCCGCGTGATCCATTTCATCGAGGACAAGACGCAGATCCAGTTATTGGCGATCGGCATCGGCCACGATGTGACCCGCTATTACAAACGCGCCGTGACGCTGGTCGACGCCGAAGAACTGGGCGGCGCCATCACCGAAAAACTGGCGGAATTGTTCGAGGAAAAACCCGTCAAAGGCAAGAAACGGACGCATTAAGCACCTACCTTTTTCAAAAATAATGCGCTAAATTCATGTCATTCCCGCATCCCTGCGGCTGACAAGGTGAAACAGATGTCCGACCACAAAATCCACAAACCGAAACAGATCAGCGGCTTCCCTGAATGGCTGCCGGAATTCCGTGCGGTGGAGCTGGAATGGATGGACAAGATCCGCAAGGTTTTCGAAAGCTACGGTTTCTGCAACATCGAAACCCCGTCGGTTGAAGAAATTGACGCGCTGCTGGCAAAGGGCGGCGACACGGAAAAAGAAATTTATACCCTCACCCGCCTGCACGCGGAAGAACACGACAAGGAAGCGCGCCTCGCGCTCCATTTCGACCTGACCGTGCCGATGGCGCGTTACGTCGCGCAGCATTTCGGCAACCTGTCGTTTCCGTTCAAGCGTTACCAGATGCAGAAATCATGGCGTGGCGAGCGCCCGCAAAAGGGCCGCTACCGCGAATTCTACCAATGCGATATCGACGTCGTGAATATCGACGACCTGCCGCTGCATTTCGATGCGGAACTGCCCGCCGTGCTGTTCGAGGCGTATCAGGCGTTGGACATCCCGCCTGTCGAATTGCGCATCAGCAACCGCAAGATCATCATGGGGTTCCTGGCCGGTCTTGGCATCAACGAGCCGGGGATGATTACCCGCACGCTCGACAAGCTGGATAAAATCGGCGCGGAAGGTGTTTTGAAAACACTCGCGGCCGCTGGCGTGCCGGACGATATCGCGCAGAAGGCGCTGGCGTTTGTGAACATCAAGACGCAAGATTCAGGCTTCGCCGAACAGGCGAAGGCGCTGGGCGTGACGTCCGATCTGCTGACCGAGGGTTTGAATGAACTCACCTTCGTCACCGACAACCTGAAACATCTGCCCAAAGGCGGCGTGATTGCCGATCTCGGCATTATCCGCGGGCTTGATTATTATACGGGTACAGTTGTGGAGGCGCGCTTCCGCGAAGGCAACCCGATGGCGATTGGCGGCGGCGGACGCTATGACGACCTCGCCGGTTCCTTCATCAACCAGAAACTGCCGGGCATCGGCGTTTCAATCGGCCTGACGCGCTTGTTCGGCTTGCTGATGGATCAGGGCGCGATCAAGCCCGGCCAGAAGGCACCGACGCAGGTGCTGGTCGTGCTGCCCGAAGAATCCCGCCGTGCGGAGGTATCCGCAACCGCCCATACGCTGCGTGCCAAGGGGCTAAAGGTGGAGATGTATCACCGCGACGCCAAGATCAAAACCCAGCTCGCCTATGCCGAGAAAAAGGGGATTCCCTATGTCTGGTTCCCGCCCTTCAAGGACGGCCAGCCGCATGAAGTCAAGAATATGTTAAACGGAGAGCAGGCGCAGGCCGATCCCGCCGTCTGGAAGCTTTAAACCAGTCACTCCTCTTTTACTTTCGCTGTGCTAATATTAAGATATTGCCGAAGGGGTATTAGATCATGAACCGTTTTGCCAAGCTGACCATCTACGGGACTTTTTTCGCCGCCTGCCTCTACGGGCTGATGGCCAATACCAGCTATGCGTTCATCGACAAGGGTACCTATACCTACATCCACAACGAGGCTGAATACAGCATCGACCTGCCCGACGCGCCCGTGGGCGCGACCGTCTGGGCCGACCAGAAAGACAAGGTCCCCTTCCTGGAAAACCCGCCCAAATTCGGCTCGATCGGCGAAATCGCCCGTGTGCGCCGCGTCGATATCGACACCGGCGACACCTATGAAACCGAAATCACCTTCCTGAAGGCGGAGCGCGACTTCCTGCTGTCGATGACCGAACAGCGCATGAAGGACGAGCTGAACAACCTCTACAAAGACATGAACCTCGACAACAAGCAGGAGACGTTTTCAGCGGGTTCCGACACGTTGAAATGGGCGACGCTGACGGGTTTCACGGTCGATGAAAACAACAACCTGATGTTCAATTCCGTGCATTACGTGATGGGTTTGCAGAGCATCATGATCGTCAAGTCGCGCTATAACGTGGAAAACAAGAAGTTCCAGGGTTATTACGACACGATGGCGAAATCGATCAAGTACGAAGGCCTGAAGTAAACGCCTTCACGGCTTCCACCATTGAAAAAAATCCGTTGCGCCTGTTCGGGCTGAGGTGCTGGTCGAGCCCCAGCTGCGCGAACGTGCCCGCGACATCCAGCTGCTCGATTTCCTGTTTCGTCCGGCCTTCGAAAATCGCCACCAGCACGGCGATCAGCCCCTTGACGATCTGGGCGTCGCTGTCGGCATGGATGGTCAGGCGGCCGCTTTCGTCCCAGCCCATCACCAGCCAGACCTGGCTCATGCAGCCGCGGACTTTGGAATGTTCGGTTTTCAGGGAATCGTCCATGGCGGGCAGGCCGGCGCCCAGCCCGATCAGGTATTTGTACCTGTCCTCCCAGTCGTCCAGCGCCTCAAAGTTATCCACAAGGTCTTCTATAGACATATTCCAGCTAAGCCTTTATTAATGCTATCCGGTGCTAAAATAGGGTGAAAATGGCAGGAATGCCATAGTAAAGCGTTTATCCACAACCAGACTTAAATCATTGATCAAACACGGTTGGCAAACAGCGAACAGGTGTTCTATCTTAGGGATTATAAGGGCCGCCAAACGGCCCATTCAGGTAAAGAAGGGAATATAGGATGAGCAGCAAGACCGGGTCTTCCACCACGGATTCCAAGAACACGCTGTACTGCTCCTTCTGCGGCAAAAGCCAGCATGAAGTGCGCAAGCTGATCGCGGGACCCAACGTATTCATTTGCAATGAATGCGTCGAGCTCTGCATGGATATCATCCAGGAAGAGGACAAGACCCAGCTGGTGAAATCCGGCAAGGGCATCCCCACGCCGAAAGAAATCAAGGCGGTGCTTGATGACTACGTCATCGGCCAGGACCGCGCGAAACGCGTGCTCGCGGTCGCCGTCCACAACCATTACAAACGCATCGACGAAGGCCTGATGAAGGGCTCGGAAGTCGAACTGTCGAAATCGAACATCCTGCTGATCGGCCCGACGGGTTCCGGCAAGACGCTGCTCGCGCAGACGCTCGCCCGCATCCTTGACGTGCCCTTCACGATGACTGACGCGACGACGCTGACCGAAGCCGGTTACGTCGGCGAAGACGTCGAAAACATCGTGCTGAAACTGCTGCAGGCTTGCGACTACAACATCGAACGCGCGCAGCGCGGCATCGTGTACATCGACGAGGTTGATAAAATCTCGCGCAAGTCGGACAACCCCTCGATCACCCGCGACGTGTCGGGCGAAGGCGTCCAGCAGGCGCTGCTGAAGCTGATGGAGGGCACGCTCGCTGCCGTCCCCCCGCAAGGCGGCCGCAAGCATCCCCAGCAGGAATTCCTGCAGGTCGATACGACGAACATCCTGTTCATCTGCGGCGGCGCGTTCGCAGGCCTCGACAAGATCATTTCCCGCCGCGGCCGCGCGAGCTCGATGGGCTTCGGCGCGAAAGTGGAAGGTCCCGATGAACGCCGCGCAGGCGAAGTCCTGCGCGAAGTCCAGACGGAAGATTTGCTCCGCTTCGGCCTGATCCCGGAATTCATCGGCCGCCTGCCCGTGCTGGCGACCCTTGACGACCTCGACGTGCCCGCACTGGTGAGAATCCTGTCCGAGCCGAAAAACGCGATGACCAAGCAGTATGCCCGCCTGTTCGATATCGAAGGCGTGAAACTGACCTTCCAGCCCGACTCGCTGGAAGAAGTCGCGAAGAAGGCGATCGAGCGCGCAACCGGCGCCCGCGGTCTTCGCTCCATCCTCGAAAACATCCTCCTCGACACCATGTTCGAACTGCCGGGCATGGAAGGCGCGGAAGAAGTGGTCGTGAAGGCGGAGAACGTGCGCGACAACACCTCGCCCATGATCGTCTATTCCGAGAAGAAGAAAAAAGAAGCCAAGGAAAAAGAAAAAGAGAAGGAAAAGGAAGCCAAGAAGAAAAAAGATGACGACGAGGCTGCCTCGGCGTAATCGCTTCCCCTTCCAAAGATTTAAGGCCGCCCCGCAAGGAGCGGCCTTTTTCTTTGCCGCGTTTTGTCAGCGGATAAAAACGAAAAACCCCGCCGCAAAAAATGCTGGCGGGGTTCTTTCGCTACGAAAAGCTTAGAGCTTCGGACCGCCGGGCGGCTTGGGCGCCTTGGGTGTTTGTTGCTGCGGCTTTTGTTGGTTAGGACCAGCCATTGTAATGCCTCCTTGGTTTTTTTGTTTTGTGTAAGCCTATTCACGCTACGCCCATGACGCAGCGCGGCCAGAAGAATTTTCATGGGTACAGGAGAACAAAAATTAGCTGCCTGAAATCTTTGCGACTATTATTGCGACGATCTTTGCATAATCGTTTTTCTGCTTGGCTGAGAACGATTGATCCTGCGTGAGTCGCGCAAAAGCGACTTCCGCGGCATCGAGTCCCGCCGCATAGACAACCTTTTGCCCGTTATACGTCGCCACATATTCATCAACGGTGCGCAACGTCGCTGCCTTGAAATCGTAATGCCAGATAAAAGCCTCGACGGCCTTCACGCGGCCCATGGCGGCCGCTGCGGTAACGGGCGTCCAGCCGCTGGCATTCGCCAAATCCGGCTGCATCCCCGCCTCTACCGCCTCGCGCAGCTGCTTTTCGATTTCATCATCGCGCGACCATTTGGCCATGTATTGCGCGAGCGTGGAGCCGTGGGAGCCGGAGCGTTCATTCAGCCCCTTCCCGCGCTTCATCAATGCCTGTTCCAGCCAGTGATTGGTGAGCAACCGCCCCGTCACCGGCGCATTCGCCGCCGCCACGTTAAACGGCGTATCACCCGCCCCATTCACCTGATGCGGATCAGCCCCCGCCTGCAGCAGCATGTTGACGATATCCTCGACATCATGCCCCGCGCTCTCCGCCGCCGCCGCGTAATGCAGCACGGTGAAGCCTTTTTCATCCGCAAGGTTCACATCCTGCGGAGATGCGGCGAGCCAGTCGCCGACACCATGAAAGATGTGCTTTGCAGCTTGCGCGAATATCCCGTCTGTCGTCACGGTTAGACGTTCAGCAGCAGGTTCTCCCGCTCCCATGACGAGATCACGGTGTTATACACCTTGTATTCCGCTTCCTTGATGGCGACGTAGGTTTTGACGAAGCGTTCGCCGAGGAGGTTGGAGAGCGGTTTGCAGGATTTGAATTTTTTCAGCGCGTCGGTGAGCGAACCGGGGAGCGTGTGGCCTTTTTTATAGGCACTGCCCTTGATCTGTTCGGACGGTTCAATTTCCTCGATCAGGCCGAGCAAGCCGCAGGCGAGCGTGGAGGCGATGACGAGGTAGGGGTTGCCATCCGCGCCCGGCAGGCGGTTTTCAACGCGGCGGTTTTCCGGTTTCGACACAGGGATGCGCAGGCCCGCGGTGCGGTTATCGAGGCCCCATTCGACGTTGATGGGGCTGTCGGTTTCCTTGTGACCAAAACGGCGGTACGAGTTCACGTTCGGCGCGAACAGCGGAATCGCGTAGGGCAGATAACGCTGCAAACCGCCGACGTAATGGCGCAGGAAGGCGCTGTCCGCGCCGCTGTCGGTTGCGAACAGGTTCTTGCCGGTTTTCTTGCTGACGACCGACTGGTGGATGTGCATCGCGGAGCCCGGTTCCGTCTGCATCGGCTGCGCCATGAAGGTCGCATAGACGCCGTGACGGATCGCGACTTCGCGCGAGGTGCGCTTGAACAGGAAGGCCTGATCTGCAGCCTCCACGGGGTCGCCGTGGTTGAAGTTGACCTCGATCTGCGCGGCACCCGCTTCGTGCGACAGCGTGTCGATGTCGATGTTCTGCTTTTCGCAATAATCATAGACGTCTTCGAACACGGGATCGAATTCGTTGACGGCGTCGATGCCGTAGGCCTGACGCCCGATTTCCTGACGGCCGGTGCGGCCGACGGGCGGCTGCAGGGGAATGTCGGGATCGGTGTTGACGGCGACGAGGTAGAATTCAAGTTCGGGCGCCACGACGGGCTGCCAGCCGCGCTTGTCGTATTCCTTCACGATCATCTTGAGCAGCTGGCGCGAAGACAGCGGCACAGGGGTGTCGTCGGAATAGAAGGCGTCGCAAATGATCTGGGCGGTCGGTTCCTGATACCAGGGGACGAAACGGACGGTCGCCTCGTCGGGGGTCAGGTAGACGTCGCCATAGGTGGGGCTGATATGCTCGTCCAGATCCTCGGGATAGTTGCCCGTGACGGTCTGTGCAAACACCGATTCCGGCAAAGGCATGCCGCGTTCGCGCAGGATGCGCAGGAGTTTATCGGCGGGGATGATTTTCCCGCGCGCGATGCCGGCCATGTCTGGAACAAGGCATTCCACCTCGGTAATCTTGTGTTCCCGGATGAATTCTTCTAGCTTGTCCATGAAAGGCTCCTGAGGGTTACATAATTTTGAGCAACATCGCCGACATTTCTGCCCGTTTTCGCACTGTATGGTACCAAATCTCGGCTAACGTGCATGCCGAGACTCTAGGTACTCTGCAAGAGCCCGTCAACTGCGATATTTGTGTAATCGGAGGTGGTTTTTCGGGACTTTCAGCTGCTTTTGAGCTGAGTTTACGCGGTTTCTCTGTGATTATTCTGGAAAGTGGCAAAATCGCCCACTCCGCCTCCGGCAAAAATGGCGGACAAATGCAGCGCGGCTTCCCGAAATCACCCAAATACCTGATCGACAAGTACGGCAAAGCCGATGCGAAGCTGATGAGCGACGTCACGGTCGAGGGTATCGGGCTTATCAAGCAGCGCATCAAGGATTTTAATATCGACTGTGCGTTCAACCCCGGCGTACTGGTCACGGCCTATAAACCCAGCCAGCTAAACGACCTGAAGGACGACAGCGCAGGCTGGGCAGCGCTGGGATATCCTGAAATGCGGATACTGGATGCCACCGAAACGCAAAGCATCGTCCATGTGCCTCAATATATAGGCGGGCAGCTGGACGAGGTTGGCGGGCATTTCCACCCCTATAACTACGCGCAAGGCCTCGCCCGCGCCGCCATCGCCAAAGGCTGCCGTATATATGAGGACAGCCGCGCGATCGAGATTATCCACGGCGATACGCCCAAGGTGCGCACGGCAAAGGGCGAAGTCACCGCCAAATTCGTCATCCTCGGCGGCGCGATCAGGGCGAAAGGCACGGAGGCGATGACCCGCCGTTCCATCACCGCCGCCGCGCATGTGATTGCAACCGAACCGCTGACCGAAGAATTAGCCAAAAGCATCATGAGCCGCAAAGTGGCGGTATCGGATGCGCGCTTCATCATGGATTATTACCGCCTGTCCGAAGACAACCGGTTGCTGTTCGGCGGCAACTGCAATTACAGCGATATGGACATGCCGGGCGAGGACAAGCGCCTGCGCGACCGGATGCTCAAAATCTTCCCGCAACTGGCGGATACCAAAATCGATCATTGCTGGTACGGCCCCTTGGAATTCACCATCAACCGCCTGCCCGGCCTCGGGCGGCTATCCAAGAATGTGTATTATGCACACGGCTTCGGTGGTCAGGGCGTGGTCGCCACCAACATCCTCGGCAAGGTGGTGGCGGAGGCTGTGGCCGGTCATGCGGAACGTTTCGATGTGTTTGCCCGCGTCAGGCATCAGGATTTCCCCGGCGGAAACTGGCTCAAACGCCCGCTTTTCGTGCTTGGCATGAGCTGGTACCGGCTGCGCGATACGCTTGCCGGCTAGCGGTTAATTTTCTTTTTACTTTTCAACGGTATGGTTATTAGATAAGGGAGTCCCATGCCAGATAAATATCGCCTTATCACCCGCGCCGACCTCGATGGCATTGCCTGCGCCGTTCTTTTAAAAGAACTCGGCATGGTGGACGACATCAAATTCGCGCACCCGAAAGACATGCAGCACGGGCTGATCCCCGTTACGGACAAGGACATCATCGCCAACCTGCCCTATAACGCCGCCGCGCATTTATGTTTCGACCATCACGCGAGCGAGGGCGAGCGCAACAAGGATAAACCGGCAAACCTGATCCTCGACACTGCCGCGCCCTCCGCCGCGCAAGTGATCTTCCGCCATTACGGCGGCCGCGAAAAATTCCCCAACGTCTCGCAGGACATGCTGGACGCGACCGACAAGATTGACTCGGCCGATGTCTCGCAAAACGACATCCTCGACCCGAAGGGCTGGGTGCTGCTCGGCTTCATCATGGACAACCGCACCGGCCTCGGCCGTTACAAGGAATTCCGCATCAATAACTTCCAGTTGATGTACGACCTGATCGAGATTCTGCGCAAGGAAACCGACATCAACGATATCCTGCGCCTGCAGGACGTGGCGGAGCGCGTGCGCATGTATGCGGAGCACAGCAAGCTCGCCCGCCACCAGATCATGAAATGTGCGCAGGTTGAAAAAAACCTCGTGATCCTCGATTACCGGTACGAGAAAGAGCTGTACACCACCAACCGCTTCACCGTGTATGCGCTGTTCCCGAAAGCGAACATGTCGATGCACATCCTGCCGGGCGACGAAGGCAGGGCGACGGTTTTTGCCGTCGGCAAATCCGTGCTCAACCGCACCTCGCCGCTCGACGTCGGCGCGCTGATGCTCGAATACGGCGGCGGCGGCCACAAGGCCGTCGGCACCTGCCAGGTTGAAACCGCGAAGGCCGAACAGGTGCGCAAAGAACTGGTCGAGAAGATCACCGCCGCCGGTTGATATGGCAATTTAATCCCCTATTCACTTCCCTCCATCGCGCGGCTATGCTGCCCTCAGGTTTCATTTCCCTGAGGAGCGCCCAATCGATGAAAGACGTTTTCAACTGGCTGGCCGGCAAGCCTTCGCAGCAATACACGCTGGGCGGCGACAGCAATTCGATCAAGTTCAACCGCGCGGCGCGATTTGTCGAGCGTGTGGTGTCCGTCCCCGCGATGGTGGTCGGTGCGGCGCTGGTCGCGATCTCGATCCCGGCCGTTCTGGTCGCGCCGCCGGCTGCGGCAACCATCTTCGTGTCAGGCGTTGCGCTTGCAGCGTTCGGCAAGGCGGCGGGCCTGTTCAAGGGCGGCATCACGCATCTGCTGGCGGCGGGCGCATCCAGCCTTGCCAACCACCTGTCCAGACCCCAGACGCAGACGGCGCCGAAAGCCGGTTAACAGCCGACTTGAACGGACAGCTTGAAAAGCGTATATAACTCCCTGACTAAAAGGGTGAAACGCCAGCCATGACCTATGTCGTCACAGACGTATGCATTAAATGCAAATATACCGACTGCGTGGAAGTCTGCCCTGTGGACTGCTTCTACGAGGGAGAAAACATGCTCGTCATTAACCCTGACGAATGCATTGATTGCGGCGTTTGCATCCCCGAATGCCCGATTGACGCGATTGTTACGGATATTGACCCCCGCGGGGAGCCGTTCCTCGAGCTGAACCGCGAGTTTTCGACCGGCCCCTGGCCCAACCTGACCAAGAAAAAGCCCGGTCTGCCCGAAGCCGAGGAGTTCAAGGATACAGCCAACAAGATATCCCTGTTCAGTCCCGAGCCGGGTGAGGGCGATTAAAGTTATCCACAGCAATATCAATAATTTGCCTGAAAATTTTCGCGAGAACTTTCAAGAGACGCGGCTGTCTTACAGGCTTGTAAGGTACTGTCAGATTATTGACTTTTAACACTTTTTTAAGATTTGACTTGTCCTTTTATGGCATTTCCTGTACAGTCTTTTTAAATGACGTAAGTGCGTCCGATACCCAAGTATTCTGTTAAATACGTCCTGCGCATCCCGGGACCTTACTATAGAAAAGAGGCACCATGGCGAAGATCACCAAAGGCAAGGCAAAGACCACCGGCACCACCAAAAAGCCCGCCGCGGCAAAACCCGCCCCCGCAGCAGCCAAAAAAACGGCCACCGCAGTTAAGGTCACCGTTAAAGGCAAGACGACCATGAAGGTCGCCCCCCCCGTGCAGAAAGCAAAGCCCGCACCCCAAGTTCAAAAAGCAGCCCCGGCGCCTGTCGCCGTTGCTCCTGTCGCCGCGCCCGTTGTCGCGAAGAAGCCCGAAAAACTCGATTTCACCACCGGTGACTTCGTGGTTTATCCCGCCCATGGCGTCGGCTATGTCGAAGGCGTCGAAACGACCACCATCGCAGGTATGGAAATTACCCTCTACACCATCTGCTTTGAAAAAGACCGTATGCGCCTCAAGCTGCCGATCAGCAAGGTGAAGTCTTCCGGCCTGCGCAAGCTGTCCTCCAAGGACCGCCTGAAGGACGCGCTCGCGACCCTGCAGGGCCGCAGCCAGACCCGCCGCGTGATGTGGAGCCGTCGCGCGCAGGAATACGAAGCAAAGATCAACTCGGGCGACCCCGTTGCGATTGCAGAAGTCCTCCGCGACCTCCGCAAGGACACCGACGAAAGCGAACAGTCCTACAGCGAACGCCAGATCTATCAGGCTGCGCTGGAGCGTCTTGCACGCGAAGTCGCCGCGATCGAAAAGATCGACGAAAAGAAAGCAGCGGAGAAACTGGAAGCAGTTCTCTCGAACGTCGCTTAACCCTTTCGTCTAACGATTAAAAAAACGGCCTCCGGTTTCGGGGGCCGTTTTTTTATGCGTTAAACCGGGTGGATTGACACGGTTTTGCAAACGCCCTAACTTACGCCCCATGAACAACAAGCTGAGAAAAGCATTTTTCGTCGCCGTTTTCGGCGTTGGCGCGGGCTTCGGCACGGCTGGCGCTTACATGGCGGGCAACGCGGCTGTCGACGAATACATCACCCACAAGGCACAAAACGACAGTGCCAAGGCATGTGTGCAGACCGTCAAGCAAGGTGGCAACTGCACGCCGGAACAATACCAGTGGACGGCACTTTATGCAGACCACAAGAAGGATTACGGCTTCGGGCTGTCGTGGCTGTTCGGCGGGCTTTCCTTCGTCAGGATGTCCCTGCCCAAAATCCGCGCGCCGCGCGAGAAGCCAAACGGCAGCAAGCCCTGAGATTCCTTAAACATCGGCCATTCCGGCAGCGTGGCGGGTGCTTTCGGCGCGGCAACGGTATCGAAAGATTGCTTAATCTCGGCATCCGCCAGGGCAGGCTTTTCCGGCATGGGCAATTGCACTTGAATGAGCGGCGTGGCTTCAGGTTTCTGCGCTTCAGGCTTTGGCGATTTGGGGCCGCGTATCGTGAATACTTCCGGCACCCATTGCCGCAGGAAGGCATATGAGTCCCTTACAGGTTTTTCCAGCACATGCACGATGGGGGTTGCAACCAGTCCTGTCGCGACGCCCGCTGCGAATGATGCGCCCAGTTTCACAAGGCTGTGCATGAACGGGCTGGAAACGACGGTTGAAATCGCGCTGTTCACCAATTCGCCCGCCGCGGGAACGCCGTGGAACAGCAATCCGCCGCCAACCATGAAAATAGCGAGGCCGCCCGCAACCGAAATGCCGTTCAGCACATGCGGCTTGCCGGCAAGAATGGCACGACCGATGGGGCGCCCGGCTTTCGATGGCAGGCTCTCGCTTTTGCGCGACGCCAGCCATGCGCCGAGATCCTCCATTTTGATGATCGCGGTAATGATGCTGTAAACACCGACTGTTGCGCCGAGCGCCACACCAGCCATAACCAGCACCTGTGTCGCAAACGGCAGCGCGAGCGTTGCCGCCATCGTGACGGCAGTGATCTCGCCGGACAGGATCATGTCGGTCTTGATCGCGCTTTTGACCTTGCGGGCGCGCGCGGTTGCCGCGTCTTCACCCGGTATATCGGCGGGCTCGTGATGATGGTTGTCTTCACCTGTCAGCAGCGCCTTCATCTTGCCGATGCCTTCATAGGCGAAATACGCGCCGCCCGCGGCCAGCAGGGGCATCACCGCCCATGGCATCAGCAGATGCACGGCGAGCGCGGCTGGAACCAGAATGGCCTTGTTCTTCAGCGACCCTTTTGCGACATCGATCAGGATCGACAGGTCGCGTTTTTCGGTATAGATGTCGTCGTCTTTTTTCACCGGGGATTTGTCGGCGACGCTGCCTGTCTTCTCCGCCGCGACCTTTACCATGGTCGCGATTTCATCCAATAGAATTACCAATGCCCCGCCGCTCGCCATCGCTGCTCTTCTTTCAATTTTTAAAACTGGAGTGCATCGCGGCTAGGAGGGGTTTCCGTACGAATTCCCGGAAAAGCGCTAAGAGGCGGTGCACATTCTTTTTACTCCGCTGCGTTGCAACATTCAATGTTGTTTTTATAAGCCATTGATTTACAATATATATTTCGTATGTTTCTGGACGTTAGATATCATAACCCGAAAGACTCGCAGTAAATATCTGTTGTTACTTCCTGTTTGGAAATTGATATTGCCGTAATTCTTGACCTCCTACCCTGTGATGTTTTATATTAATTATGTTAATAAAATGGGGTTTCATGACGAAACAGGATTTTTGCGTGGTCGATGCGGGGCCGCTCATCACCCTCGCTCTCGGCGGTGCACTGGATGTGCTGACAGCTGCCAGTGACCATTTTCAATTCAAAATCCTAGACATCGTCCGTATCGAAGCATCGCGCCCCGACCGCCCCGGCGGCAAAGAAATCGCTGCATGGATGGACACGATGAAACAAGCCGGAAAGCTGGACATCATCGATACCGATATCGGGCTGGTAACCATGACAGAGCGCCAGACAGACCCCTATTTCCGCGTCAAGAACGCCGGCGAACACGCAATTGCCGAATGGATTGAAAACGGCGGGCTGAAGGACGCGCATTCCGCGATTGTGGTGTACGAGGATAACGACACGCGCAAGCTGCTGGAACGGATGCAGCCCGATGCCGATGTGGTGGCCGTTTCCACCCGCGCCTTCCTGATCGCGGGCGAAGGCATCGGATTTGTGAAGGATGCGCAAGCGCTTTGGGATAAGATACATGGCAATGCGCCCACGCGCAGCGACAAGAACACGAAATTCCAGGTCAGTACACGAGCGCCCAGCCCATGACAATCAAGACCGCAGAACCCGATAAGAAATTCTACCCGATACTGAAGCAGTATTCGGAAGGCAGCATTTCCGCGACGAATGCCGCCTATGAAATCCAGCAGATGAAGATCGCAGGTTTTGAAGATCCCAGCGCGTCAGAAGTCATTATCTGGGCCAAGATGGCGGGGTACGGCATCCCGTCCCCCAGCGAGGACGAAGCGAAGGCAGAAGCGGCTGAATTACTGCGCAAACGGTCCGAAAAGAAATAAATTACAATTAGCGGGTTACAAGACGGGCGGCTTTGGCTTGCGCCCGCCCAGCTTGAACTTCGCCAGTTGCGCGCAGAGTTTATGCGGCAGGCCTTTTTTCAGCACTTCGCGCGACTTTTCCATCGCTTCGCGGTGGGCACGGTCGGTGTCGGTGCGGAATTTCACGATGGCTTGCGCGGTTTCGGCGTGGCCGTGGTGTTCGGCTTTCGCAGCAGCGTTGAGGCCAAGATTATTTTCGCGCTTGTCATCCGCGCCGCGTTTCAGAAGCTCCAGCGCGAGTTCGGTGCGTCCCATCCATGCCGCGATGATGATGGGCGTTTCGCCGTTCATATCGGGGCGCTCGAGGCTCGCGCCGTGATCGAGCATATAGGTCACGCCCGCCATGTTCCCCGCCTTGCAGGCCCACATCAGCGCGGTGTAAGCCATCGGTTCGCCGCGCACGGCATCGAGATGCGCCGCGCCGTATTTGTCGATAAAAGTCTGGATGCCGGGAATGTCGCCATCCGACGCTGCGCTCATCAATAAATCGATGTCGCGGCGTTCGATGCCTTCGGTAACGACGTTGTTGAATTTATCACTCAGCATCGCAGGTGCCCTGTATGTTGGAACACCGCAAGACTAGCAAGTGATTTTTCTTATGTCAAACTATGAAAAACGCCTTGATATCAAACGGTTGTAATGCCCGCCCAGCAAATGTTCTCGCCTTTCGCGAGGTGATTATTCTTCCCCGTCATAAAGCGCGCCGACAGGTCGGCGGCGCTGTGGTCGCGCTTCAGCATGAAGCCGCGTGCGGTCAGGAACGTCGGGATATTCTCCGGCTCGATGCCCCACTTCATCGGCTCCCCCTGCAACTGCAGCCACAGCCGCGCGAGCGCTGTCTGGCTGTCGAACCCGATAACACCCAAGGGCGAGCGCGCCATATAGGTGAAGATCAAACTGCTGTCCGGATGCTGCGCCGATGCGCGGATACCGGCAAAAAATTTATCGAGCTGCTTTGCATCAAGATACATCGTGATGCCTTCCGCGATAAAAATCGTCGGATGACCGGCATTGAACCCCGCAGGCGCCAGCGCATCGGCGATGCCGGTTTTTGTCAGGTCTGCGGGGCAGAAAAACAAATTCGGGCCGGCATCGGCCAGCGCGGCTTTTTTCCTCTCTTGCGTCGCCGGATGATCGATCTCGAAAAATTTAACATCCGCATGTTTTTTATGTAGCGCCGCCGCCAGCGGGTCGAAACCTGCGGCAATCACGACAACCTGCCGCACTGCGCCCTTTTCGATCACGCCCTGCACAATGCTTTCGATTAGTTTTTTGCGTAGCGCGAAATGCAGGTAGAGGCCCGGGATGCTGCAACGCTCGATGGTTTTTAAAATCTGCCCGTTGAATTTGCGTGTAAATACATGCTCGCTCTTTGTGCTGAAGCTGAACATGGCGGTAAGCATGTCAACAACAGGCGAATAGAACGCGCCGCCCAGTTCTTCGACAAATCGTTCGTAATACCATCTATACGCTTCGTCAACCGCCCAGCCATGTGTGTCCGCCAGCATGGCTTGCGAACGTGCAATCAGGATCGCGGTCGCGCTGGGCTTGTGGGCTTTCATGAAATCAGATCTGTGGCGGGCGTTTGAAGGTCGCGGTGCGGGGCGCGATGATGGCGGCGGTCGTGCCGGTGCGCAGCAGTTCGACGGTGTCGCGCATTTCCTTGGCCTCCTTTGCAATGATATCCATGCGGCGCTGGCGCTCCTCCGTCATAATGCGCAAGGCATCCCTGTTCTTACCGCGCTCCGCGCGTTCTTCGGCATTACGCGACGCACTATCCTCGGCATCCAGCGATGCGTTTTTCGACAGCAGGAATGAAATGGTGGCTTTCTTGCGGTCGGACATGACAGGTATCTCGTTGCGGCTCGCCTTGTGATAGGCGGCATGCATCAGCGGCGTCATGCCCTTCTTGTCCTGCGCCTCGATATTCGCGCCGCGTTCGACCAGAAACTGTACCATTTTCGTGAAGCCGCGCAGTGATGCCGACATCAGGGGCGTCATGCCGTTGTTATCCGGCGCGTCCACATTCGCGCCGCGCTGCATCAGGATATCGATGACGCCGGTGCGGCCGGTTTCGGTCGCGTGCTGGATCATTGTCTTGCCGTCTTTGTCGCGCTGCTGCACGACCGCGTCGCCTTTTTCAGTGATGAATGTGCTCACCGCTTCCTTGGTGCTGTAACGCACCAGTTCGGTCAAACGCGAAATATCGTCCTCGGTATAGGGCGAAGCGGCATTATTAAATGAAGGCTTGAGCGCCACGGTTCGGTCATCCTGAATTAAAGAACGACCAAGCCTAGCAGCCGTTAATGATTATGTCAAAGACTTAAACTCCGCCTTTCCGATTGTGGAAAAAAGGCGTATATTCAGCAAAATCAATCGCAAGCGAAGGCCATGTCTTTTAAAAATAAATTCAGCAACTTGGGCCAGCCCAAACGCATCTGGACGGTTTCGGCCATCCACGGCGCCGTGAGCCAGTTGCAAGCGATTCACAAGACGATCTATGAGAAATTCGAGCCGGGCGACCGTTTGGTCTATACCGGCAATTACCTCGGCGGCGCCCGAGGTGATGCGATTGGGACGATGAACGACCTGCTCTATTTCCGCCGCAGCCTGATGGCGAAAGAAGGCGTGCAGGCCGACGACATCGTTTACCTGCGCGGCCAGCAGGAAGAAGTCTGGAGCAAGATCCTGCAGCTGCAATTCGCGCCCAACGCCTCGCAAGTGGTGGAATGGATGGCGGAGCACAATGCGGGGCTCGACAGCATGCTGTCCGGCTATGGCTCCTCGCTGGAGGATCTGCGCCGTTCCGCGCGCGAAGGTACGATGAGCTTGACGCGCTGGTCGAGCAGCCTGAAGCAGAAAATACGCGAAATGCCCGGACACGAGCAGTTTTTCTCCATCCTGCGCCGCGCGGCATTTACCGAGCATTTACACAGCAACGACAATAACATCCTGTTCGTCCATGCGGGCATCAACCCTGCCCGCCCCTTTACCGATCAGGGCGACGAATTCTGGTGGGCGAGCAAGAATTTCAACGGCATGGAACCTTATGCGCCGTTCAAGGCCGTCGTACGCGGGCATGACCCTGACCACAACGGCGTCCATGTCGGCAAGGCCTCCATCAGCCTTGATGGCGGCTGCGGCCATGGCGGCAAGCTGGTCTGCGCCCAAATGTCATCGGCGGGTGACATTATCGAGATGTTTGCCGCATAACGGTGTCGCGGAAATAATTGCCGCGTCACAAGTAACCTTTCCGCAGGATTTCCGAATATTTTTCGTGGACTCTATTGTCATCCATTCGTTGGATTACATGAGAGAGAAACGTGCTGTTTTCGGTAACTTATGGAGCATTATCAGCGCGAAAACGACACAATGCTGCTGCGCAACGAATACCCGCTATTTTGCAAGGATTTCAGGGTATTAAACAGGCACAACTCTTGCAGGTTTCTTAATGGAAACCGGATATTATAAGGATGGGTGATCCGGTTGAGGCCGGTCAGCGTACAAGATATACAAAAGTAACGAATTGTCGCTAACATCACCCAGCCACCACATAACGGGTACAGAAAGAAAGAAGGGCTACAATGGCTCACCTTGACGATCCCACGACGCAACAAGCGAACCTCCGCTACATCCGCCAGGCGATGGATGAGCCGATGCTGGAACGCGAGCACGAGTTGAATCTCGCGCGCCTGTGGAAAGACAAGAAGGACGAAAAAGCGCTGCACGAGCTGATCCGCTCGTACACCCGTCTCGTCATCGCAATCGCGGCCAAGTTCAAGAACTACGGCCTGCCGATGGGCGACCTTATACAGGAAGGCAATATCGGCCTGATGGAAGCAGCCGCGCGCTTTGAACCCGCGCTGGAAAACCGCTTTTCGACATATGCAACGTGGTGGGTCCGCGCGCAGATTCAGGATTACGTCCTGCGCAACTGGTCCATTGTGCGTACCGGCACGACCGCGTCGCAGAAATCGCTGTTCTTCAACCTGCGCCGTTTGCGCGCGAAGATCCGCGGCCAGTCGGCACGCGACTTCCTTGATGACGAAGCCGTCGGCGCGATTGCGACCGAACTGGGCGTCGACAAGAAAGAAGTCCTGGAAATGGAAGCCCGCATGAATGGCGGCGACCAATCCCTGAACGCGCCGATCGGCGAGGAAGGCGACAACGAATGGCAGGATTTGCTGGCTGATAAAACGGCAAATCCCGAAGAAGTCGTGATGGGCATGAAGGACAATTCCACCCGTTCCAACTGGCTGAATCAGGCCCTGGGCGAGCTGTCCGACCGTGAGCGCACGATTATCGAAGAACGCCGCATGAACGACGATGTTGTGACCCTGGAACACTTAGGGAAACAGCTCGGCATCTCCAAGGAACGCGTCCGCCAGCTCGAGCAGCGCGCCATGGAAAAGCTGAAATCGTCAATTCTCATAAAAGTTCAGGGTGCAGGCCTCGACGCCCATTCCCTGTTCGAAACGGCATAATGCCGGCGTGGTGAAGCCATTAACGAAATACTGGCGGCGATATTGTCTTTGGATGCATCTTCGTGATAAATTCAGGTCATGAAAAACAGCATCCTTCTGGGCTTTATCGCCGCCATTTTCGCTCTTACCCTCGCCTCCGCCGCACGCATCGCGTCGGCTGAAGAAGAAATCGGCGCAGGCACCAAGGAAGCTGAAGAGGCCGCAACCGACACCAACCCCTTCATCCGCAAAAAAGTTTATGTGCCGGTTACGACCGCGCCGACAGACCTCAACCTTGTCGCCGTCGGCACGATCAAGGAAATCATCAAAACTACGCTGATCCGGTTCGAGGATGGCAAGGTCTATTCCCTCATCAACGTGCGCATCCCTGTCGTCTATGACGGCAAGGCGCTCGATTACATGAAGAGCGCGTTCGTCGGCAAAAAGGTCGGCGTTTACCAGCGCGACTTCCCGGGCGTGATGCAGAACGACAGATACGGCAACGTCGCCGGCCATCTGGTGACGGAGGAAAATATCTGGATCCAGGCCGACCTCGTGCTTAAAGGTCTGGCATGGGTGGACAGCACGCCCCGCAACCGCGACCTTGTGCGCAAGATGTACCAGTACGAAACCATCGCGCGTAACAGCCGCAAAGGCTTCTGGGCAGCGCCCTCCTTCGCGGTGCGCAATGCGAACACCGTTCTTGAAAAAAGCATGAACTCCTTCCAGGTGGTTGAGGACATCGTCAAGAACGCCAAGGTCGTGAAGAACATGTTCTATTTCAACTATGGCGATAACCCCGCGACCGACTTCACCTTCATCATGGAACAGACGCTCGGCAACTCGTTCCTCGACGACCAGAACTACGCCTTCAGCCCGTGGCGCTGGGCGAACCACCGCTTGCGCGTGCGCGGCTGGGTAAAGGACAACAGCGGCCCCATGATTGAAATCACGCATCCCGAGCAGATCGAATTCGTGGGCGTGGAAAAAGACATGCACTATACGCCGCCGAAGAGAAAATGACCGTGCTTCAGCCGCAAACCGCACCTTACCCCCCGCTGATGCCTTTTGACGCCGGGTTCATCAAGGTCGATGACATCCACACAATCTATTACGAGCAGTCGGGCAATCCGGCGGGCGCGCCCTTGGTATTCCTGCATGGCGGGCCGGGTGCGGGCTCCAGCCCCAAGCACCGCCAGTTTTTTGACCCTGCGCATTACCGCATCATTATTTTCGACCAGCGCGGATCGGGCCAATCCACCCCAGCGGGCGAGCTGCGCAACAACACCACCGAACTGCTGATTGAAGACATCGAGATGCTGCGGGAGAAATTCGGCTTCCTCAATTGGCATGTTTTCGGCGGCTCATGGGGCTCGACCCTTGCGCTCGCCTATGCCGTCGCGCATCCGAACCGCGTGGCGTCGCTCACCTTGCGCGGCATCTTCCTGATGACGCAGCGGGAGATCGACTGGTTCCTCTATGGCGTCCGCGCGATCTACCCCGACGCATGGCAGCAATTCATGAAGCCGCTGAGGGAAAACGAGCGCAAGGATGTGCTCGTCAATTACTACAAGCTGCTGACGCACGAGAATTACGACATCCGCCTGAAGGCCGCCCAGCACTGGGCCGCGTTTGAAAGCTTCTGCTGCATGCTGATCCCGCGCCCGCAGATGGTGGAGGACGCGCAAGACCCCGCCCATTCGCTGCCCATCAGCCGGATCGAGGCACATTATTTCCTGTACAATAAATTCAAGCCCGAAAACCACCTGCTGGAAAACATCGGCAAGATCCGCCATATCCCCGCCGTCATTGTGCAGGGGCGTTATGACGTGATCTGCCCCATCGAAACCGCGTGGGATTTGCACAAGGCGTGGCCCGAGGCGGAATTCGTGCTGGTGCCCGATGCCGGCCATTCGGCGTTCGAGCCGACCATTGCCGCTGCGCTGGTTACTGCAACCGACAAATTCAGAACAATACCGATCAAGTAAGAAGCAAAAAGAAACGGAAAGACCAAAATGAAAAAATTTCTCACCCTCGACGATCTTCAGGCACAAGGCAAAGTGGTGCTGCTGCGCGCCGATCTCAACGTGCCGATGCAGGACGGCAAGGTGACGGACGACACGCGCCTCACCCGCCTCGTCCCGACGCTGGTCGAGCTGTCGGCCAAGGGTGCCAAGATCGTGATCCTCTCGCATTTCGGCCGCCCGAAGAACAAGGACGCAAGCCTCACCCTGCGCCCCGTCGGCAAGGCGCTGTCGGAGCGCTACGGCAAGCCGCTGCTGTTCGTCGAGGATTGCATCGGCGAAGTGGCGCAGAAGGCCGTGTCCGAAATGAATAACGGCGACGTCATCCTGCTCGAAAACGTGCGCTTCTACCCCGAGGAAGAAAAGAACGACAAGAATTTCGCGCAGGCGATTGCCATGCTGGGGCAGGCGTATGTGAACGACGCTTTCTCCTGTGCGCACCGCGCCCATGCGACGACGCATGGCCTCGCAACACTATTGCCCGCCTATGCGGGGCGCCTGATGGAGGCGGAGCTGAACGCGCTTTCGTCCGCGCTTGAAAAACCGGAGCGCCCTGTCGTCGCGATCGTGGGCGGCGCAAAAATTTCGACCAAGATCGACCTGCTCAACAACCTCGTCACCAAGATTGACGTGCTGGCGCTGGGCGGCGGCATGGCGAACACATTCCTGGCCGCGCTCGACAACCCTGTCGGCAAATCACTCTGCGAGCGCGAGATGAAGGATCAGGCGCTCCGCATCATGGAAACGGCGAAGAACAGCAAATGCCAGATTTTCCTGCCCGTGGACGCCGTGGTCGCAACCGAATTCCGCGCCAATCCGCCGACGCGCAACCTGCATGTCGACAACGTCAAGGATAACGACATGATGCTGGATATCGGCCCCGATACCGTGGCCGAACTGGCGAAGGTGCTGGCGACGGCGAAAACAGTTTTGTGGAACGGCCCGATGGGCGCGTTTGAAACCCCGCCCTTCGACGCCGGCACGGTTGCGGTTGGCAAGAAAGTCGCCGAACTGACGCAAGCGAAGAAACTGGTCAGCGTGGCGGGCGGCGGCGATACTGTATCCGCCCTTGTCCATGCCGGCGTGGACGAACAGATGACCTATGTCTCGACCGCCGGCGGCGCGTTCCTTGAATGGCTGGAGGGCAAGCCCCTGCCCGGCGTCCAGATACTGGAAGAACGCGCAGTCGCGCTGCGCAAGGCCAGCTAGAAAATGCGCAAATTCCTGCTCCTGCTCCTCGCGCTTATCGTTATCGCAGGCGGTGCGCAGGCGCGGGTGATGATCGTGCGGGAGGCGCAGGATGCGCGCGAATATTTCGAAATCGTGCGGGAACAAAAACCCTGCCCCGGTGCCGATTGCTTCGTCGAATACCTCGCGCTGTCGAACGGGCTGATGATCCGCAAGAAAATCGACAGCGAGAAGTATGACGAGGTGCATCCCGGCTTCGACGTGCGCCGCGCCGATGCGTCAGCGACACAAAGCATGTTCGAGGCGGTCCGTAAATTTCATGCGGGCAACACGAACAGCAGCGGCAGCTTCACCGATCCCAACAACCTGTATTATTTCGACGGCGAAAAACATGTCGCATGGTCGTCGGCAAAGCCGCCCGCGGATTTTGAAGGCCTGCTGAACGGCGTTGCGGGCGGGTTTGATTCAGGCAAGCCGGAAGAAGGTTTTTACCTGCACGCCTATTACCAGCCGGTGACGGGCCACACGCAGGCATTGCATGTCTTCCTCGACGGCACGATCATCAAAAGCGCCTTTGACCGCAATTCCTACAAGATGCTGGAAACCTCGCTCGGACGCCTGCCACAGGATGCCCTGGAAAAACTGCGCGCCATGGTCGTGAAGGCGCGCAACACAAATCCCGGCGGCTATAAACGCTGCGCAACGAACACGGGTCTGGAATATGGCGTCGTCGAATTCGTGGATGGCGGCACGGCGCTGAAATCCTACACCTGCGGCACAGGCGACGGCGATTTTCCGGCGCTGTTCAATGCGGTGAAAGAACTTCTCTAAATTACTGGCGCGGTTTCAGCCTGGGCTTGTCCAGCACCACAGGTGCGGGGTTTTCCAGCTCGTCCACGCGTTTCGCAACCGCATCGACCTTTTTCGCAAGCTGGCCGAATTCGGCGGAGGCTGCGTTGTTGTTCGCCGGCAGAACCGGTGCGGGCTCGGGCGCGGTCTTTTTCGGCGCGGCATCAATCACTTCGGTCTTGCCGGGCGTTTGCGAGGCGGCAAGCGGCTCGAACCGGACGGTTGCGACTGTTTGCTCGACTTCACGGCCGCGTGCGTCGAAGAAATCGCGGTGGAACGAAAATTCGCGGACCTGATCGCCGCCATAACCCTGATAAACGCGCACGCGCGCCAATGCGCCCTGGACGTCGCTGATATGCGCCAGCAGGTTCTTGCGCAGTTTTTCCGGCAACTCGGGCAGGTGTTTCAGTTTCCTGGTTTTCCGGTCGATCAGTTTCTGCGTCATGATCAGGCTGGAGAGGTCTTTCTTGTCGCCCACGATCTTGCAACCGTTCAGGCTCGTGGAATTTTCAGACGTGCGATCCCATTCGCCCATGGTGACGAGCTTGCCGAAACCGGCCGCGCCCGCGCCCGCCAGCGGAATGATGAACAGCGGCGCGGCAGTGCCCAATGTCACCACCGTCGCCACGCCCGCGCCGACCGTAAAGCCGATGGCCATGGCGGCCGATGAGTCGGGATATTCGCGGCGCAGGTAGCGCCATGCTTTGGCGAGCGGGTTCGACATAGGCTTCTCCGGTGCTTGATTAGGTAAACATTTTTAGCAGTTATGGAGAATATGTCAATATACCCGAAACAGCAGTCATCCCGAACGCAGTGAGGGATCTTGCCCGGTCGGGGAAGATCACTCACTGCGTTCGGGATGACAATTGATGTGTTAAATCAGCTCTGGCGACTTGATCCAGGTTTTCATGATGCGCTGGACGTCGAAATCCTTGAGCTGGTCGAAATTCTTGAGCGCCAGCGCCAGTTCGCGCTGGTCGACAATCTTTTCGCCCGTGCGGATACCGCGCGACAGCAGGAATAGCGACGCGAATTCCGATTTCATCATGCCCGTATAGCGGCAGGCGACGACGAAGGGTTTGCCTGCGTCTTTCTGGATCAGCCGGATCACATGCTCCGGCTCGACGCCGATTTTTTCAGCGAAGAGCGACAGGAAAAACCCGATCTGCCCGCGGCGCAGCGTCTTGATCATCAGGTCGGGGGTCACTTCCTTGCGCTCGTTGAACCGGCGCGCGAGCGACTTCATTTCGGGCGTGGCATTGCGCAGCCCCTTGGCTTCGTTGCTCAGCTCGTGAATCAAATCCTCGATCGCATGATCGATGACATGTCCCGGCAGGTCGAACTTCACGGAAATTTCCCTGCGCAAAGCTTCCGACACGACCATGTACAGATCGATCGCGACTTCGGCATCAATTTCCGGGCGGCGCAGCAGCGGCGCCTGCAATTCTTCCGATTTCAGCGAGAATTTCACAAGTTTCTTCATCGAGCTGCGCTGCAGGTTGACGCGCTGGTTGTCGATGAGGTTCAGGACGGTTCCGGTGTCGCCGGTATCGATCAGCCGGTCGGCCACGACGGGGCTGACGCTGTCGCGCTGCGCGATCGTGCGCCAATGATCCTGTCCCTTGGACGTGATGATATAGATAAGGTCGACATCGTTCAGCACGGGGCTGTGCATCAGCACATGGCGCGCGATGTTGATCTGGTCATTCGCGAGATAGACGATCAGTTCGGGCGGAATGTTCGCCTGTATCGCAAGACGTTCCGACAGCGCCTCGCGCAGATCGGTTTCCGCCTGCCGCACAAGGTTGAGCAGGATGTCGCCGGCCAAATCTTTTTCCGAGTCGTTCAGCGTGCGTTCGTCAAAAAAGTTCGCGACGGCCTTTGCCAGTTTCTGGCGGCCGTCCTCGGACGTATCTTGAGCACACTCCAAAAGCGCTTGTGGATCCAAGATATTTACCCTCTCCCCGGATGTTGTGGAAACCATCCCCACGTAACCCCTCTTATTCCCAGGCAGTATCCCCATACCTCCCAAGTACGGGTACATCACCGGAGAAATTTACACCTTCATCCAGTGTATCTGCTTTATGTTAACCCATGATTAAAAATGCCTTAAATTGATGATATCTAGACATTAATTACCTGCTTGAGTCAGACATTATCATGCGCGGTGATTCCCGCAGGAGTGCAAACTGTCGCGATTAAGAGAAAGTTAATCGCTGGCTGATACTATGGAAGGTAATTTAGAGGAGTACACAACTCTTGGTCGATGCGGTAGGCACAGGCCCCAGTCCGGCACAGATTCAGCAGCAGGCGAACGTTGCCCAGCAGCAGCAGGAAGCGCGCGCGCGTAACGAACAGACGCAGCCCCGCGAAGCCCCCCCTGCCAGCAGCCAGAATTCAAACAACCAGCGCAGCCTGCAGGCGCGCGAGGAACAGAAACGCAATCAGGAAGTCGTGTTCGAGCAGAAGGAAGAGGCCCGCGCGAGCGAAAAACGTAACGACAACCGCCGCGGCCAGTATCTCGACCTGATCGCATAAAATTTTGGGAGAGTGACGCTAAGTCAGAAAAGCCCCCGCGCAAGCGGGGGTTTTTTGTTGGCTCACAGCCGAAGCAATGCGCCCAGCGTGCGTTTGTAGACGTTATAGATTTTCGGCAGCGCGCGCAGGTCGGCCTTTTCATTCGCGGCGTGGATGCCGGATGCGGGCACGCCATAGCCTGCCGTCACCTCAATGCCCTGCTTCGCCATGAAATTGCCGATATTGGAGGGGCCGGAGACCGCTTCCTTCACTTCCTCGCCGGTAATTTCTTTTATCGCGGCGCGCAAGGCTTGGCGCATCTCGGATGTCGGGGGCGTGAGGAACGGCGGCTCGGCGGAAATTTTGGTGATCTTTGTCGCACGACCTTCGGGTACTTTATTTTTCTTGTCGTTGCGGGCGACGATGTTGCGGATATGTTTATCGGCGGCGGCTTCGTTAAATGCGGGTGTCAGGCGCATATCGACCTTGATGACTGCCTTCGACGGCACAACGGCGTAACCGTCGCCGCCGGATACTTCGGTCACGGTCAGCTTGGGCTGCTTCTGGAACACATCATCCTGCGCATGGGGCTGTTGCTTCGTCAGCGCCTGCACGATGGCGGAAAGGCGCAACAGCGCGTTATCTTCGGCTGCGGCTGACGCGCCGCTATGCGCCGCCTTTCCCGTCAATTCGATTTCATAGCGCGAAAACCCACGCGATCCGACGATGACCTGATCATCGCCCGAATAACCGATCATGATGCCATCGGGTTTGTATCCCGCCGCAAGCACCGCCTTGATGCCGCCGAAATTGCCGGTGTGTTCGTCGGCGTCGAGTATCAGCAGCAGGCTGCCATGCATATCCTGCTTCAACGCCTGCATTTCATTCGCCAGATGTGTAAACATCGCAGCAGCAAGTTTGGAATCGGCGGCACCGCGGCCCAGCAAATGTCCGTCCTTGATCTCGCCCGAAAAAGGATCGCTGTTCCACTGCGTCTTGTTGCCAATCGGCGCCGTATCCAGCGTCGCATTCACCGCCCATGTCTTGCCGGGATGCGCGCCGTCGATTTTCGCGACCAGCGCGACGTCGTTGCCCTTGGCATCCTGCAGCGTTGTGAATTCAAGCCCGATACCGCGCGCGAAATCCCGCGTCACCTGCAGCACGCTATCCGGCGCATCGATGCCGCCCTGGCTTGGCGTCTTGACCAAGGCCTGCGCAAGCGTCGTGATTGAATCGGTGATCGCGGACATTTCTAAATTCCCTTTAATCCGGCCATCATGCCCAAGCTTTTGGAATATGTCAAATAAATGACATCTCATTGAAAAATGTGGATTATTCGACGGGCATTTGACAGGATTTGGGTACTATAATACCCTTAACATATCAACAACTCGGCAGGATTGTATGAACCCTTTCAACTGGCTCTCCCACTCCCTCACCCACGCTTTTACGGGCGCAACGCACAAGCCCTATCACGCACCGACACGGGAAGAGGAACAGGAAAAGTTTTTCGACGCCATTGAAAAGGAAGACCTCACCGAAATGAACCGCATCGCGGAAAAATACCCGAAAGATTTCCTGAACTGGAAAACTCCCGACGGCCATTCACCGCTGCGCCACGCGCAGGAATGGACCAGCTTTCAGGCCTTCGTGCAACTGGCCGGGATTGGCGCGGACAAGCATGAAGACTACGGCAATGGCTGGACCCCGCTGACGCTCGCGCTGTCGCGCCGCCACGGCCCCTTCGTTGATTACCTGTCCAACGGCACGCCGGAAATGCTCAATAAAATCGCAACCGATGGCGAACATACCTATACCGCCCTGCATCTTGCGGTGCTGATGGGCGATGAAGACCGCCTGCTGGCGCTGATCGAGCGCGGCGCGGATACCACCATCAAGGCAAAACCCGGCCGCACAGAAGTAACGGCGGAAGAATTCGCCGTCCAGCGCCACGAGAAGAACCTCGCTGAAATGCTGCGCCTCGCCCCGCAGATTGTCGCGAACCGCGCAGCGGAATTCGCGAAAATGGCCGAAATCGGCAAGGCGAACGCCTATGTGCCGAAGCCCGAGGAGCCGGTGCAAAGCCCCTTCCGTGGCGTGCCCGTGCCAAAGGCCGCATAAATACCCTTTTCTGCCGCGAACAGTCCTGCCATTCTGTGCGTTAGCGTGATGCATAAATGGGGAGAGTTGCATGGCCGATGAACGTACGACCGTCCGCGTAACCCGCGGTTTCCTGTCGAAACCCGAAAAAATCTATGACGCATGGCTGAATCCCACCATCGCGACGAAATTCCTGTTTTCAACGCCCGACGGCGAAATGCAGAAGGTCGAGATTGACGCGAAGGAAGGCGGCAAATTCACCGTCATCGAAAGGCGCAACGGCGAGGATATCGAACACACCGGCACATACGAGAAATTGCAGCGCCCCGACCGCATCATCTTCACCTTCGCGGTGCCGAAATTTTCCGCCGAAGAAACCCGCGTGACGCTCGACTTCACGCCGAATGGCAACGGCAGCCAGATCACGCTCGTGCATGAAGGTGTGCTGCCCGACTATGCCGAGAAAACCGAAAACGGCTGGACGAAGATGCTGAACGGCCTTGCGGCCGTCGTGATGGACTGATTACGGCGTTTGCGGGCCGGTCACGATGTTGCGGATCTTGGTCGTGTCGAGCGCAGGCGCCTGCGGGCTTTCGAATGAAAAGCCGTTGCCGCTCCACAAACCATCTGCCACAGATTCATACACGCGAATGGCAAGGCCAGCCGCTTGTTTATCGGATGACAGGTTGAACGCCTTGCGGATTTTTTCAATATCTTTTGCTTCATATTGCGGCACGGTCACATCCACATTGCCGGTCAGGTAATCGACGCGGTCTTTTTTGCGCGCGATATCCTGCGCCAGTTTCACATCCAGAAAGTCATCGGGTCCGCTCCATGCGCTGCCGGTCTGCACTCTTTCGCCCTGCTTCAGCGGCGCGACCAAGCCAGCGGTGAATTCGACCGCTTCTTTCAAAACAGCTTTCACTTTACGGTTGGGGCGTGCGCCTGCTGCCATGTTGAACCGCTCGGCCAGTTTCAGGGCGCGGGCGAAATCGCCCTTGCGGAGTTCGACGGAATTTTTGGGCTGGGACATGACACACCTTTTTTAATTTGATTTGGGGCATTCTGCGATGTTTGGCAGATTATGTCAACACCTCGTAACCCCATGAATTCACCGTATTGATCTTGGTGCGTTTCCGGCTAACATCCGCAGCATGACAAGCCCACGCATCTCCTTGCTGTTCTGCCTGACCCTGCTGCTCGCGGGCTGCGCAGGCGCGTCGACGCACAAACCCGTGCCGGAAATGACGGTGCAGGAAGCGGTCGTCAAAGGGTACGGCCCGAATATCCGCTATCTGGGCGACGAAGCCCCTGCCGACCTTGCGCACATTATCCAGCGCCGCATCGGGCAGTATCAGGCGGCGCATGCCGATTACTTCAAGACACATGGCAAATATCCCGCGATGAATTACCTCGCTTTGTCGGGCGGCGGCGATAACGGTGCGTTCGGCGCAGGGCTGCTGCACGGCTGGAGCGCGGCCGGCACGCGACCCGATTTCACCATCGTCACGGGCGTCAGCACCGGCGCGCTGATCGCGCCGTTCGCCTTTCTCGGCCGCGACTATGACCCGCAGCTGAAGGAATCCTATACGACGATGAGCTCGGAAAATATTTTCCTCGGCTCCGCCTCGACCTTCCTCGACGGGCTGACGGGCGGCATGGCGCTGACCGACAACACGCCGCTGGAAAAGATGATCGAGAAAAACGTGACGCCGGAGATGTTCCGGCAGATCGCGGAAGAACACCGCAAGGGCCGCCGGTTGCTGATCGGCACGACGAATTTGGAAATGCAGCGCAGCGTGATCTGGGATATCGGCACGCTCGCCAACAGCGCCAACCCCGATGCGATCAAACTGTTCCGCCAGATATTGCTGGCGTCTTCCGCCATCCCCGGCGCGTTCAAGCCGGTGTTTTTCGACGTGACGGCGGCGGGCAAGACCTATAGCGAGATCCATGTCGATGGCGGCGTGACGGCGCAGGTGTTCCTCTATCCGCTGCAGACCGTCGCCGATGAAAAGACGCTGTTTGAAAAGGCGGGCATCCCCCGCAACCTCTATATCATCCGCAACGCCAAGATCGTGCCGGAATACCAGACCATGACGCCGCGCCTGATGGACCTGTCGCAACGGTCGATTGAAACGCTGATTAAAAATCAGGGCATCGGCGATTTGTATAAACTGTACGCGGGCGGGCAGCGCGACGGCATCAACTACAACATGATTTATATTCCGCAGGATTTCACCGAAACGCCCAAGGAAATGTTCGACCGCGATTACATGTCGAAGCTGTTCTATTACGGCGAAGCCATGGCGAAAAAAGAAATCCCGTGGCAGCACACGCCGCCCAGCTACGCGCTGGTCGAACAGGGCATCGCCCCGCCGACGGCGGTTGTGCCCGCGCAATAAATTAAAGGAATGCGACCTCGGTAAAACTGCGCAGCTTGCGGCTGTGCAGGCGCCCTGCCCCCATCGCGCGGATTTTTTCCATCGTCAACACGCCGATCTTCAAGTGCTGGTCGACGCGTTCGCGGTAAAACGTATCCGCCATGCCGGGCAGTTTCAGCTGGCCGTGCAGGGGTTTGTCCGAAACGCAGAGCAACGTGCCGTACGGCACGCGGAAACGGAAACCGTTCGTGCAGATCGTCGCGGATTCCATGTCGAGCGCAACGGCGCGCGACTGGCTGAGTTGCTGCACAGGAACCTTTTGTTCCCACAATTCCCAGTTACGGTCGGAAACGGTTGCGACCGTGCCGGTACGCATGATTTTTTTCAGGTCATAGCCCTTGAAGCCCGTGACTTCTGCCACCGACTGTTCAAGTGCAACCTGCACCTCCGACAGCGCGGGGATCGGGACCCATGGCGGCACGGCGTTATCAAGTACACCGTCAAAACGCACATAACCATGTGACAGCACGTAATCGCCCAGCTTCTGCGAATTGCGCAGGCCCGCGCAGTGACCGAGCATCAGCCAGGTGTGGGATCTCAGGACAGCGACGTGGTCGGTAATCGTTTTCGCGTTCGACGGGCCGACGCCGATGTTGATCAGCGTGATGCCGGTGCCGTCTTTGCGTTTCAGGTGGTAGGCGGGCATCTGCGGCAGGCGCGGCGGTTTTTTCCCGTCTTCCGTTTTTTCGGCGGGCAGGTTGGCGTTCTGCGTGATCATGTTGCCGGGTTCGACGAAGGCAGTGTATTGGTCCTGACCCTGTTCGGTGCCGTCTTCGGCTTTGGCCATCAATGCGTGGCAGTCACGGATGAATTCATCGACATAAAATTGATAGTTGGTGAACAGCACGAATTTCTGGAAGTGTTCCGCCGATGTGCCGGTGTAATGCTTCAACCGTTGCAGGCTGAGGTCGACGCGCGGCGCGGTGAATAGCGCGAGCGGGCCGGGCTCGCCCGCCTTCACTTCGTGGCGGCCATTCGGGATTTCGTCATCCATGCTGGCAAGGTCGGGCTGGTCGAACAGCATCGGCAGATGCGCGATATGCTCGGGTGTCAGGTCACGCTCCAGATGGAATTTGTCGCCCAGCGCAAAATGCAGCGGGATCGGCATTTCGCTCACCCCCACCAGCAATTCGGCCTGCGGGTGGTTGGTCAGCAGCAGCGTGAATTGTTCAAGGTAGTAATTGCGGTAGAGGTCGGGGCGCGTCAATGTCGTGGAATATGTGCCCGGATGCGAGATGAAGCCGTAGGACAGACGGTTATCGACCGAAGGCCCCTTGGTCGTGCTGATCATCACATAGGGGTAATTCGCGCGTACGCGATTATCCATCTCCTGCCCCTGCGCATACAGGTCGAAGGCATGGCGCAGGTAATTGACGTTGGCCTGATAGATTTCGGTGACCCAGTTCAGCGCCTTTTCAGGATCGCGAAAGCCTTTGGTCGTCATCAGGCCGTCGCGGATCGGTGATGGTCCTTTAATTCCGGTGAGCAATTTCGTCTAACCCCGTTAATCCAGCGGCATAGTCCTCAGCCACAAACGGCCGCAGATCATCCATGCCCTCACCTATACCTATAGCATGAACTGGTAAACCAAATCTTTCGACAAGAGAGACAAGCACCCCGCCCTTGGCCGTTCCGTCGAGTTTCGTGACGATTAGGCCAGTTATGTTAACCATCTGCTTGAATTGCTCCAGCTGGCTATGGGCATTCTGGCCAACGGTCGCGTCCAGCACCAGCAGCGTCGCATGGGGCGCATCGGGGTTTTTGCGCTGGATGATGCGCACGATCTTGGCGAGTTCTTCCATCAGGTTGGTTTTATTTTGCAGGCGGCCGGCGGTATCGATCATCAGCACATCGACGTCTTCCGCCATCGCGCGGTCCATTGCTTCGAATACCAATGCTGCGGCATCCGCGCCTTCTTCCTTCGACACGATCGGGCATTTGATGCGGTCGGCCCAGACTTTCAATTGTTCGACGGCGGCGGCGCGGAAGGTATCACCCGCCGCCATCATCACCTTGCGGCCTTCGTTTTTAAACTGCGCGCCCAGCTTGCCGATTGTCGTTGTCTTGCCCGTGCCGTTCACGCCGCAGACGAGGATGACATAGGGTTTGGCATAGGTGCCGAATAATTGTTTTTCGGCGGGGGCGAGGATTTTCTCGATCTCCTCCGCCAGCGCCTTGCGGATTTCTTCGGGGGATACTTCCTTGCCGAACCGTTCCTTCGAAATGCCCGCCACCAGTTTCGCGGCGGTCGCGGGGCCAAGATCGGCGGAGATCAGCAACTCCTCCAGCTCCTCCAGCGTCTGCGCATCCAGCTTGCGCGTCGTAAAAATCTCCGTCACGCCCTTGGTGATTTTTTCCGACGATTGCGACAGCTGTTCCTTCAGCCGCGTGAACCAGCCCTTCTTCGACCGCTCCGCATCCATCGGTTTCGCGACGGTGGTGTCTTTTTTCTTGAGGAACCAGATCATTTATTTTTTACCCTGTGTGCTTCGTCTATGTATTGCAGATCACTTGGATTAATTTTGCGCAAATTATCACGCATAATACTTGAGTTGGAAATACTCTCCTGTGTTGTGCATTGACATGAGGAGATAAAGAAAATAACAAATACCAGCACTGTCACAGCTGCCAAAATCCAGCTTTTGTAGCTTCTAATATTGAACTTCCACTCTTTTTTTCTAGCTGCAAAATATAAGCGTAAAAAGGCCAGCCAAATGACCGTACCAAAAGCCCCCGCCCAAAAGTTGTCCATTTTTATTCATCCCGATTGGATCTACGCGACTTCACCGAGCAGCACGCCGTCGCCAACAGAATTCAGTTTCACATTCAGCAACGTCCCCGGCTTTACATCCGTATCAAACGCGACTTCGCTGAAATATTCCGTGCGGCCTTTATTACCCTTTTCGGCCAGCACAGGCAAGGTTTTGCCGACCAGCGTGGCGAGGTGTTTTTCCACCTGTTTCGCGCCCAGTTCGCGGAGCAGTTTCGCGCGGGCTTTGCGGATATCGCCCGGCACCTGCGGCATCCTCGCTGCGGGCGTGCCGGGGCGCGGGCTGTAGGGGAAAACGTGCAGGAAGGTCAGGTCGCATTCGGTGACTGCCTTCAGCGTATTGTCGAACATCTCGTCCGTTTCGGTCGGGAAGCCAGCGATGATATCCGCACCGAAAACGATATCGGGACGCAACGTGCGTGCGCGGTCGCAAATTTCCATCAGGTGATGGCGCAGGTGACGTCGCTTCATGCGTTTCAAAATCATATCGTCGCCCGCCTGCATTGAAATATGCAGATGCGGCATAAAACGCGGTTCATCCGCGATGATCTGCCACAGGTCGTCATCAATCTCGACAGGGTCGAGCGACGACAGGCGCAAACGCGGCAGATCCGGCACAAGCGCCAGCAAACGGCGTATCATCTGGCCGAGGCGCGGCTGGCCGGGAAGATCGGGGCCGTAGGACGTAATATCAACGCCCGTCAGGACAACTTCGTGGTATCCGCCGGCGACGAGTTTCTTGACCTGCTCCACAATCTCGCCCATCGGCACCGACCGCGAATTGCCGCGGCCGAAGGGGATGATGCAGAATGTGCAGCGGTGGTCGCAGCCATTTTGTACTTGCACGAAAGCGCGTGCATGGGATTCAAAACCCGAAATCATGTGGCGCGCGGTTTCCTTGACCGACATGATGTCGTTCACGATCACGCGCTCGGTCGCGGGCTGCGTCCAGGTTTCGGCTTTCAGTTTTAAATCGTTGCCGATGACCTGATTGACTTCGGGCATGTCGGCATAGGATTTCGGGTTCACCTGCGCGCCGCAGCCGGTCACGATAATGCGCGCATCGGGGTTTTCGCGGCGCGCGCGGCGGATCGCCTGACGCGCCTGACGCTCCGCCTCGGATGTCACGGCGCAGGTGTTGATGATAATCGCGTCATTCAAACCCGCCTTGGTCGCGTGTTCCTTCATGACTTCGGATTCATATATATTCAGGCGGCAGCCGAACGTGACCACGCGCGGACCGTTGCCCGCCTGCCGCGCCAGCTGCGTCTCGGCATCGGGCAGTTCGATCACCTGCTCTTTATGGTCAATACTGTCGTGTGGCGTCATAGCTCAACTTCACCCCGGTAGACTTCGGCAACCGCGCCGGTCATGACAACGTGGTTGTCTGACTCGCGCCACTCAATATCCAGATTCCCGCCGTCGAGTACAACCGTCACTTTGCGGTCGGTCAGGCCTTTGCGGACTCCCGCCACGGCAACCGCGCAGGCGCCCGTGCCGCAGGCGCGGGTGATGCCGGTGCCGCGTTCCCAGACGCGCATGCGGATGCGGGTGCGGGAAATGACGTTGGCGATCTCGACATTTGTTTTTTCCGGAAAAATCGGGTCTTCCTCCACGCGCGGGCCCATTTTTTCCAGCGGGAAATCATCGACGTTTTTCTGCAGGAAAAAGACCGCATGCGGGTTGCCGACATTCACGGCCACGGCACGGTCCAGCAGCCCCTCCTCGACCGGCACGGAAAGGGTATCTTCCTCGTGCTTTAGAGGGATTTTCTGCCATTCAAGATTAACATCGCCCATATCGACCGCGACATCGTCGCCCGCCATGACGGCTTCCAGCTTTGCGGCCTTGGTTTCCAGCGTTACTTTCTGCGCCTTGGTTTCGTCGATCAACAGCTTGCCGATGCATCGGGTGGCATTGCCGCAGGCACCGACTTCGGTGCCGTCATTGTTGTAGATACGCAAATAAGCATCCGTTCCCGGGCTGCGCGGCGGGTCGATGATGACCAGCTGGTCAAAGCCGATTCCCGTACGGCGGTCGCCCATTTTAATGATGGTTTCCGAGGGGATAGACAGCGCAGCGGATCTTCCGTCGAAGATCGCGAAGTCATTCCCGAGGCCATGCATTTTGACGAATTTATTTTTCATAGAGGTGATATATTCCATTTTCGTTTCTTATACAAGATTTTAAGCCCATTTGCTCACCTAAAACCTTGAAAATAATCCCATTTAACTGCACATAACGCCGGAACCAATATTGCATTTTCTACGATTAAGAGCATATAATCTCCGCAGATTCTTACATATAAAAAGAAACGACCGATGCGAAGGAACACCTATGTCCAATAAAGTAATCACTTTTCTGGTGGTGCTGTTTGCCGTTACGGGCCTCATCATCTACGTTGCGAAAACGACAACAATTGTAAAGACCGACGCCCCGCAGTCCCAGGAAGCGGCCGTTGTTCCCGCGCCCGCATCCGGCGCGACCCCCGAAACAAATATCGAAACGAAACCCGAAGCCACCGCCGCCAATAGCGAAAGCATCCTGAACGACGACGCCCCCCTGTCGGGCGACAAGGAAGCCGTCGACGCCGCCAAGAACGAAGAGACCGCGGAGAAAAAAGCCCCCGCCTCCCTCACCCCTGAATCCTTCCCCGCCCTGCCGACCGCCCCCGTCACCGGCAGCAGCTTACCCGCAGCCGGCAGCTCCAGCCTGCTCGCCCCGTCCGCGTCGATGGACATCGATATGGATAACGCGCTCGCCGAACGCTCGATCGGCGATGTCGATGCGCCCGTCACCGTCATTGAATATGCGTCGATGACCTGCCCGCATTGCGCGCGCTTCCACAACGAAATCCTGCCCGTCGTCAAGCAACGCCTGATCGACACCGGCAAGCTGCGCCTGATCTTCCGCGACTATCCCCTCGACACCCATGCGCTGAAAGCGTCCATGATGGCACGCTGCCTCGACCGCGCGCGTTACTTCCAGCTTGTCGAAGTGATCTTCAAGCAGCAGACCAGCTGGATCAAAGGCACCGACCCGCTGGTCGGCCTGAAACAGCTTGGCGCGCTCGCTGGCATGGAACCCGCTTATGTCGACACTTGCGTCGCCAACCCGCAGCTGCAGCAGTTCGTGCTGGCCGGCATGCAGGAAGGCCAGCAGAAATACAAGATCAAGGCGACCCCGACCTTTATCTTCAATAACGGCGCCGAACAGATGGAAGGCGACAAAAACCCCGAGGACTTCGACGAGATTGTCGAAAAACTCCTCAAGAAGAAGGGTAAATAATCCAGATGGTCCAGTTCAAGAAACTCCGCCTTACCGGCTTTAAATCATTTGTCGAAGCAACCGAATTCGATATCGGCGCGGGCCTGACCGGCATCGTCGGCCCCAACGGCTGCGGCAAATCGAACATCATGGAGGCCCTGCGCTGGGCGATGGGCGAAAACTCGCCCAAACGCATGCGCTCCGCCGGCATGGAAGACGTGATCTTCAACGGCACCGAACAGCGCCCGCCCCGCAACACCGCCGAAGTCATCCTGTACCTCGACAACCGCGACCGCACCGCGCCCGCCGAGATCAATGATTCCGACGAACTCGAAGTCTCGCGCAAGATCGAACGCGATGTCGGCTCGACCTATAAAGTCAACGGCAAGACCGTACGTATGCGCGATGTCCAGCTGCTGTTCGCTGACTCGTCCATCGGCTCGCACTCCCCCGCGCTCGTGTCCCAGGGCCGCGTTGCCGACATGATTAACGCGAAACCCACCCAGCGCCGCATGGTGCTGGAGGAAGCAGCCGGTATTTCGGGCCTCCACGCCCGCCGCCACGAAGCGGAATTGAAACTGAAGGCCGCCGAAACCAACCTGCTCCGCGTCGAAGACGTGCTGGGCGCGATGAACGTGCAGCTGGAGGGCCTGAAGAAACAGGCGCGCCAGGCGTCGCGTTACCGCAACCTGTCCGGCCATATCCAGACCGCCGAAGGTTCGCTGCTGTTCCTGAAATTCAACGAGAGCCAGACCGCCGTGATCGCCGCGCTCGCCGCCTTCGATGAAGCGGAAAATTCCGTGCGCGACCGTATGCTGGTCGTGACCGAACTGACCACGAAACAAACCGAAGCCGCCGCATCCCTGCCGCAACTGCGCCAGAGCGAAGCGGAAGCCGCAGCCGCGCTGCAACGCCTGAAGCTCGCCTATGGCGGGCTTGAAAGCGAAGAGCGTCAGGTGCAGGAAGAACGCACGAAATCGGAAAGCCTGATCGCGCAGTTCAGCGCCGATGTCGCGCATGAAAACCTGCAAAGCGCGGAAGCGACCGAAACCGTCGCCCGCCTGAATGATGAAAACGCCAAACTGGAATCCGAAGCGGAAAACCAGTCGGGCCGCGAAGAAACCGCGCGCATCACCAAGGAAGAAACGCAAGGCACCGTCGAAAAGATCGAAAACGAACTGACCGTGCTGACCGAAGAAGTCGCAAGCCAGGACGCGCAGCGCCATTCGGTCGAGCGTCAGATCAACGATCTGGAACGCCGCCTGACGCAATTGCAACAGCGCAAAGAGTCGCTGGAAAAGATGCATGGCGACCTGATCGCCGCCACCCCCGCCCGCGCGGAGATGGATGATATCCAGCTGCAGATCATCACGGCCGAACAGACCTATGCATCCGCAACCACCGCGCTCGATACCGCCGAAACCGAACGTGCCGCAGCCGATGCGCGCGCGCAAGAGACAAACGAAACCCTGCAAACCGTGCAGCGCCTCTTCTCCCAATTGACGGCCGAGGCGGAAGCCCTGCGCCGCATCCTGCGCAACCAGCAGGAAGGATTCCAGCCGGTCATCGACCTGCTGAACGTCGATGCCGGTTTGGAGAAAGCTCTTGCCGTTGCACTCGGCGACGACCTGCAGGCGGCGCTTGACGGCGACGCACCCATCTTCTGGCGCGAACTGCCCGAATACGCAACGGTACCCGCCCTACCCGGTTCCGCAAAACCGCTCACTCAATATGTACGCGGCCCGCACGCGCTGTCGCGCATCCTGTCGCAGATCGGTATCGTCGATACCGCCGCAGAAGCAGAAAGCCTGATGGCCGACCTGCAGCCCGGCCAGTGCCTCGTCACGCTCGACGGCGGCGCATGGCGTTGGGACGGCCTGACCGTTTCGGCAGATGCCGAAAACGCGGCGGCCATCCGCCTTGAACAGAAAAACCGCCTTGCCGATCTCGATACGCAAATCCTGACCGTGCAAGTGCAGGTTGATGATGCGCGTACCGCGTCGGATACCGCAAAACAGGCACGCAATGCCGCCGCCGATGCAGTGGGTTCCGCCCGCCAGCATTCGCGCCAGTCCGAAGAACAACTGAACGGCCTGCGCCGCCGCCATAGCGTGCTGACCAACCAGCTGTCGGAAGTGACCGCGAAACTGGCCGGCCTCGCAAGCTCGATCGAAAACGCCGCGCAGGAAATCGACGTTGTTTCCACGCAACTGGTCGAAGTGCGCGAAACCCACGCTGGCCTGCCCGACACGGCAGAGGCGCGCGAACGCGTTGCCGCGCTGAAAGTGACGCTGGGTGAAAACCGCCAGCTGCTCGCCGACAGCCAGGCCGCGCATTCAGAAATCCGCCGCGAAGGTGAAAACCGCAGCCGCCGTATTTCGCAAATCGCGAACGACATCACCAGCTGGAATGGCCGCATCGAACGCGTCGCCCTTCGCCTGCTGGAACTGGAAGACCGCATCGCGCAGGCGCAGGAAGTGCTCGACCGTCTGGCCGAACGCCCCGCGCAGATCGAAGCGGAAAAACAAAGCCTGATGTCGCATATCGCCGACGCGGAAACCAGGCGTCAGGACGCGGCCGACATTCTGATCTCGTCCGAAACCAGTGCCAACGACCTCAGCCGCGAACTGCGTGCTGTTGAATCGGCGCTGTCGGATGCGAAGGAAGCCCGCGCGATGGCGCAGGCGAGCGTGAACACGACGCAGCACACCGCGACCGGCATCGAAGCGACCATCTTTGAAAAATTCACCTGCACGCCCGAAGAACTGGTGGCGAAGCTGGAACTCGTCGTCGCCGAACTGGGCGATATCGGTTCATGGCAGGGCAAGCTGGAGCGCCTGCTGCGCGAACGCGACAACATGGGCCCCGTCAACCTGCGCGCCGAAGTGGAATCGCAGGAAATTTCCGACACCATGAACGGCATGTCGACCGAGCGTGATGATCTGGTTGCAGCGATCGAAAAACTGCGCGAAGGCATCAACGGGTTGAACAAGGAAGCACGCACCCGCCTGCTGTCCGCGTTCGACGTCGTCAACACGCACTTCCAGAAACTGTTCACGCGCCTGTTCAACGGCGGCGCCGCCTACCTGAAACTGGTGGAGGCGGAAGACCCGCTGGAATCCGGTCTCGAGATTTACGCGCAGCCGCCCGGCAAGAAAAACGCCGTGCTGTCGCTCCTCTCGGGCGGCGAGCAGACGCTGACCTCGATCGCGCTGATCTTCGCGATGTTCCTGACCAACCCCGCGCCCATCTGCGTGCTGGACGAGGTTGACGCCCCGCTGGACGAAAGCAACGTCGACCGTTACTGCACGCTGCTGGAAGATCTGGTCAAGGAATGCGCGACGCGCTTCGTCGTCATCACCCACCATCGCATGACCATGGCCCGCATGGACCGCCTCTACGGCGTCACCATGTCGGAACGCGGCGTGTCGCAGCTGGTGTCGGTCGACCTGAAGCAGCATGAACTGGGTCTGGAAGAAGCGGCTTAACCGCCGCCTTCCAGCCTGATTCTGCGCGATTCACCGGAAAAACACGCGTTTTTGCCTGTCGCAAACGTCACATTCGCGGCAACGCGCCTGCCGTTTTGAAAAAAGTTTTTTCCGCACAAGCATTTCAACACGCGCGGCAAAGCCCTGTCGGTCACGCGTTGTCACGAAAAATTACCTTGAAAACCGAGGTCAAAGTTGAGACCATTTAATCAGGCTCAGGAAGTGCGAGCGAGACGACAAACAAAAAAGCCGCCCGGCAGGGGCGGCTTTTTCTTTAAGCGTGATCCGGTTTACGGTTTCGGGGCAGCCTTGTTGCGGGCGGCAAAGGTGTCGAGGAATTGCGCGGTTACGGCGGCATGAACCACATCCTCGACATCGGGATGAAACTGGCGGCGGCGGGTGATGTCTTCGCCGTTTTTCATCTCTTCGCTCAGTTGCGAAACGGAACCTGCCTTGAACGCGGATGCGGCGAGCGGTTCGCCGTTATCTGTGACGGCTTCCTTGAAAATGACCGACAGGCTGTGCTGCATGGTGGAGCGCGGGCCGATTGCGATCACTTCGTTTTCGGTAGATCCCAGCGGCGTCATGTCGAGCATGTAAACGAGGGCGGAGGCGAAATCGTTGCGTGCCTTTCCCTTCAGGCTGGCAACCTGTTCGGCCTTGGCTGTGCCCCAGCCGATCATCTTGTCCCAGGCGCGGTTCATGGCCGCGTCCTGCGCGTCGGTCACGTCGCCGAAGATGTTGAAAGATTTCTTGGCAGGATCGTAGGAGAAGGAGAAGTCGGACGAATGCCCCTCGCCGCCCAGCATCATCGCGGTCTTGGTGTCGGAAATAAAACCGGTCTTGTTCATCGCGATGATCGTATCGACCCGCGCCTCCGGCCCTGCGTCGCGGGCATGGAGATTGTGGAAGTAGGAGTCGAGGCGCTTGCCGATAAATTCATCGTCGCGCAGCAGGCCGAGTTTGTGCAGCACCTTCATCTGGCCGACCTGAAAGCGGGAAAAAGCGGTGTCCAGCAAACGAAACCCTTTTTCCCACACCTTCAGCAGCGGGCCTTTTTTGCTGCCGCTGGTTTCGGAATTGAGCGAGGGCAGCACCATGAAAAACGCACCGATGGAGAAACCGATATGCAGGGCCATGATTTCGGCCTTCAGCGGCAGTTCGAGGATATTGCGGATTTTCATGGCGGGGTTCCTTCAGGCAAAACGAATGGGCATGTTTAACATAACCACGCGGATGGTTCAATAGGGAAAACAAAGGTCAGGGAAGCAGTTTATCCCATTGGTAAACAACGAATTTTCTGGCTAACAAAATCGTAATCATTTAACGATAATATTATTAGTAAGGCGAAGGAAAACGGGTGGCGAAGTTCTGGACCAGTTTTAAATTCATGGCTGCAGCAGGTCTGCTGTGCCTTGGCCTGTCTTCGTCGCAGGCCTCGACCCCGCGCGACAACAGCTGCGAAATCACCGGCACGGTCAATTACCTGAAGCAAGTGGATAAATCCCCCTATGCCGACGGCACGCCGACGCAAATGACGATCCGCGAAACGCATATTTCCGTCAACGTCCTCGCCCGCCGCCCGCATGACAAGGACGCGCCGAAAGAAAGCCACTGCAACAAATCGATCGAAGGCAACGAGCGCCAGATTTATAAACTTTGCTCCAGCACCATGCCGGCCAAGGGCGACCGCATTCTGGGCACGGAAGGCGGCTCGACCGGATCGGCGGCGAGTACGCGCTGCCTGTTCGACGTGATCGCCCTGCCCGGCAAAAAAGAAAAAGGCCCGCTTTAATTCCCATGGCCGGATTCATCGTCGCCGCATTGTATAAATTCGCGCCGCTTTCGGACCTGAAGGCGTTGAAGGAACAGTTGCAAAAACTTTGCGACGATAACGCCGTGTGCGGCACGCTGCTGATCGCGCCCGAAGGAATCAATGGCACCATCGCCGGCAGCCGCACAGGCGTTGACAGGGTGCTGCGAAGCTTGCGCAAGGTAAAGGGGCTGGCGGATCTCGAACACAAGTCATCGACCGCGACGGAACAGCCGTTTCACCGCATGAAGGTGCGTATCAAGAAGGAAATCGTGACGATGGGCGTGGCGGGCGTCGACCCGAATGAACAGGTCGGCGAATACCTGTCCCCCGCCGAATGGGACAAGGTCATCAGCGACCCCGACACCGTGCTGATCGACACGCGCAATGATTACGAGGTGCGCATCGGTACGTTCAAAAACGCCGTCAACCCGCATACCGAAAGTTTTTCCGAATTTCCAGACTATGTGCAAAAGAAACTCGACCCCAAGAAAAACAAGTCGGTCGCCATGTTCTGCACCGGCGGCATCCGCTGCGAAAAAGCGTCGTCCTACATGAAGGCGATGGGTTTTGAAAAAGTCTATCACCTGAAGGGCGGGATTTTAAAATATCTGGAAGAAACGCCCGCCGATAAAAGCCTGTGGGAAGGCGAATGTTTCGTGTTCGACCAGCGCGTATCCGTCAAGCACGGGCTGGAACAGGGCAGTTACGGCCTGTGCCCGTCCTGCCGCCACCCGATTGGCGATGCGGACCGCAAGAGCAGGAAATATATCGAAGGCGTCTCCTGCCCCCATTGCCACGACAAGACGAGTGACGATAAAAAGCAGCGTTCCGCCGAACGTCATAAACAAGTGAAACTGGCGGAGAAAAAAGGCAAGCGCCATATCGGCGCGCGCTTTACGCCGGAGGAGAGCTAGTCCCGTTCGTGATATCGTGAACGAACGTGCCGAGCAGGAAGAACGCCATCGCCGCCGCGATAATCGCCACAATCAGGTTCACGAAAAAAGGCATATGGATTTGATATCCGCGCGGCAGTTCGGATGTGTCCATCGTGTTCACGATGCTGCGGAACTGCCACGCCGCGAGCGATGAAAACAATGCGCCGAGCAGGATAAAGACAAGCCCGACCCAATAGGACATCGTGGTCGTTTCCTTGGGCATCGGGCTGTCGGCAGCGTGCTGCTGAAGCTGCATGAAAAAACCGAAACGCTCGATCGTAAAGCCGAAAGCCATCAGGGTAATGGCCGTGCGGTTCCACGACAATGCGGAACGCTCCGCCGAAAAAAACACCTGCGGGTCGCAATAGTTTACCGGCCGTTTTTTGACGCCGCGATGCTGTTTTTCAGGTCTCATCTTCAGCTAACTCGGGAATGAAGAAAAGGGTTTCAGGCCTTTTTGCGGCACCAGAAATGATACATATGCGTGAAGGCGTCGGGGTTTTCCTGCTCGAATTTATGCCAGTTATCGAGGCTCGTCCCGTCAGGGTCGTTCGGGAATTTTTTCAGGTACTGCGCCATAACGCTGTCGGGCAGGCCGAATTTGATGAAATCGAGACCGAGGGTATCAAGCGCCGATTTGATGCCCGGAATGTCAAAGCAATGTTCCTGCACATGGAACAACAGGTCGCGGTACATGGAGAGATGGTAGGAATCGGGGCGGTTGCCGATATCCTGCGCGACCTGCCGATCGAGCAGTTGCGGCGTGGCGCGGCGGAACTGGCGCATGCCGGCGGCATCGGATGCGAAGCCGCTTTTTTTGACGGCGTCCTGCGCGGTTTTCAAATGGCGGCGCGCGGTTTTGCTGTAAAGCGCGATGCGCATCAAACCGTCCCGTTTCATCAGGCCGGCCAGCACGCGCCAGCCGTCAACGGGGTTTTCCATGTGGTGGATAACGCCGGAGGATGAGACGTAATCGAACGGGCCTTGCGACGCGTCGAGTTTCAGGATGTCGGCCTGGCGGAAAGTGATGTTGCCAACGCTTTCTTCTTTCGCGCGCTTGAGCGCGTAGGCAAGGCTCATGCGGCTGAGGTCGACGGCGAGGACGGACGAATCGGGCAGCGCGGCCGCCAGCTGGATCGCCTCGCGCCCCGTGCCGCAGCCGGCGACGAGGATTTTGGATTTCTTGCCGCGCAACACGCCTTCGACTGATTCATCGGCCAGCAATTTGCTGTAGAATTTCCAGCGGGGATAGGGGAATTCTTCGTACTGGTCGCGCACCTGCCCCGATACGCCGCCGGAGATTTCGGTCAGCGCGGTCACGCTGTCGCGCAAAGAGAGCAGTTCGGATTGTTCCGCAACCTGCAGCTTCACGGTGTCGGCAATCGGCCCCGATTTATGCAGATCATAAATGCGGGCGGCATTTTTGAGCGTATCGAGCGAGGCATAGCAGGCGAACAACGCCACCTGCGCCGCGTCCTTCGCAGCGGCTTCGTCGGTTTCAAGGCGCGCGCGCAACTTGGCGGCAATCGCGTCCTCCTCTGCCGTCGTGTCGAAAATATATTCGACGTTGAAGGCGTAAATGCTAAGTGCGCCTGCGACCGCCGTGAACTGGTCATGCGTGAATTTCGGTTTTTGCGCGGCGAGGTCTTCGGCAAGACGCTGGCGCAGATGGGTCAGGAATGCCTCGAACACAGGATGATAGACGACGATCTTTTTCAGGCCATCGTGGAAGAAGGGCGACAGCAGCGGGCTTAAATCCTCCGCCTTGTCGAACGGCTTGCGGTTGAAGCTGACATAGCTGCCGCTGTTGGAAAATTTATAGATCTGCTTGAATTCCGGCTCGCTGGTCAGCAGCGTGTACCACAAAATCTGCGCGCGCGAACAATCGAGGTCGGGCGTCGCAAGGCAGGCGGCAAGCGCGCCCGCGATCATGTCGTTGTATTTGTGGAACGCGGCAGAACCGGCGAGTTCGAGGAAACGCTGTTTATAAACCAGCTGCGCGGGATTTTTCGCGATGGCGAGAACGTAATGGCCAATCGCCTGCGCGGCGTCGCCTTCGTCGAAATAAAGCTCGCCCATCAGCGCGAGCGCGGCATCGTCGTTTTCGTCAAGCGCCAGCGCCTCGTCGAGGAAAGCCGCCGCCTGTTCGGTATTGCCGCGCGCGCGGAAGATCAGCGCGAGGTTGCGGTAGGCGTCGCCTGTTTTATTGGTGGCCAGCGACTCCGACAGCATGATTTCGGCGACGTCATACTTGCCCTCGCGGATCAACGCCTTCGCGCGGGCGAGCGGGTCTTTTTCGGAGGCGGTTTTCTGTACTTTTTCCATGGCCTAGAATTCCGTTTTCACGGGTTTTTGTAAAGCACGGAATACACGATATGAAAAACAATTGCCGTTTAATGCGGCGCAATCGCGCCATAGGCTGCTATTCTAGGTCACTTCAAAAGGAGTTTTCTGGGATGTCTGTCTCGACAAAATGCCGCCCACTGCTGATCGCAGCCACCCTCTCCTTTTTTTTCCACGTTTCCCCTGCGCAGGCGCAATGTTCCGGCGGCGAGACGACTGCTGCATGCCTGGCATCCATAACCGAGACGGAGATCAAGAAGAAGCCCGAAGCCGATCACGGTCTTCGCATGCAGGCGCTGTCGGCGCTGATCCGTTATTACCGTGAAAAAAATGACCCCCTCGCCGATACGTTTCTTGCTCAGATTTACGGCGAAAGCGTCACGGGCGATATAAACCTGTTAAACGATGTGGTTATAAGTGAGTTGGCTTACAGTTTTTTGCGCGGCGGTGAACAACACGTTAAAAACTCCCTGAAAGAATTCAACCTGCTGTCCAGCCGGATAAAGGCACCCGAGAAAAAAATTGCGAAGTATTGCGGCGCTGTTTATCAAAGACTGCTGGAAATGCAGAATGCCGGAGCAGCGCGAAATTTTAAAGAAGCAGCAGGCTGCGATCCGAAGGAAACCGCAACAATAGATATTTCCGTCGCGATCAGTCGCGCGGATTATATATCCGCCTTCGATACCGCGGAAGCGGCCGGACTTCACGACGTTTTTGCATCGATGCTAACGGTCGCTGCCAAGGAAACGCAGGCCGTGCTGGTGGATGGCAAGCTCGTCTGGGATCAGCCGTACAAGCATAAACATATGCTGGCTGCCCTGCCCCGACTGCGTGACGCCGGAAGCAGGGCGGGAGTAACCTATATTCGCGATCTGTTAGTTGCATTCCTTGAATTTGGCGACGTTGAATCTGCTATGTCGCTGAATAAGCAATTAACCGAGACGACGCGTGCAGCTTTCGCAGTTTTCATTGGCCGGAAGTACCTTGAACAAGAAAACTATAATAAGGCGGCCGAGCTGCTGGAGGAAAATCTTTTACAGGACGAAAACTACCAATTCATGATGGGATATTTGGCCTCGCTGTATAAAAACATCGATGATCAGGATCTTTTGCGCCTTGTCATCAAGGCATCGAAAAATAACCCCCACGCTGCCGCGTCGATTGTAGCAAAGATGGCAGAGGATAAAGGCACGGCATATCTGGACAAACTCGACGCCTCGGCCTGTAAAAAGAAATGGGGCAATTTCGCGTCCAAATCCCTTTATGAATGCCTGTCAGACAATGTACATGAAGCCGACTGGTTCACCCGCGCAAAGCTGGATGTCGCATTTGGAAAATACCGCAAAGCGGCGAAGCAGTTTCCATCGGACAAGGACGACGGATTGCTGGTTTATATGGGTGTCCGAACCTATACGCCACGTCATTCGGATCAGGTGAAAAACGGCCCCTCGATCGCGAAAATTATCGGGCTCGCGCTTGCGGCAAGCGATTGTGATATTCAAAGAATACGGAGCACTTTCGAGCCTGACACTGAAAACCTGTCCACGGTTTTGCGGCGTACGGAAGATGAAAATGAGACATGGGATTTGATGCGCGTAGCATGCGTGGTAAGGAAAGGCCGTGGTGATGCTTTGTTTGCCCAATCCGCACTGGAAAAGCGCACCGCTGTGGCTCAGTCGATTATAAAAAGCTACGAGATTGGATCACCCGACCCCAAAGCCATCCGCGATGCTTCGGGTGGGGCGCCAAGTCTGGAATTGCTGAAACTGCTGCGTTATGTCAGCGATGATGGCCAGAAGCTGCGAATGCTCCGTTTGGCTGTTACGCAGATGTCCAATATACGGGAGGAAGAAAAAGAAACCCTCGTCCAATCTCTCAAAAGCGCCTACGGTTTGTTTGCTCCCGGCATATCTCGCGATCAGGCTGTAAAAGAGGTTTTTCTCAAAGTCCTTACCGTAGACTTTATCGAGGCGCTTGAAATCCGGCAGAAAAATACTTCCCTGCAGCAAGACCTTTCAGTTGCCAAAATCCTGAAAAACGAGATTGTGAAACGCGGGCATCAAGACATGGTCATGCAGGTGTTTTATGCCCTGTCCGCGACGGCGCGTAAAAACCATCTACTCGAATTTTTCCGTGGCCAGATTGAAGTCTATGAAGCCAACGTCAACAAAGTCAGCGGTGATTATATAAAGATTGCCGCTGATGAATTGCCGGAAAATTCCGATGCGCGGATTGCCGCAGCGACGTACCTGCTCGCGCGCAAGATACAGTTTCCGCCTCTACTCAGCTATCGCGAGGGCTCGCCTACAAACCCCAGTTTCGCGTGCGGAGTCGGTTCTTTCATCGATTAAATAAATGCGTTCTGGAAAATGACAAAGCGTAGCGTCTCCTCTACCCATCTGGTAAAAAATCATCATGAAACATCCTCTTTTAAATCAACTCGCCGACGATACGCAGGCGCTCCATGCACAAGGGCTGTTCAAGACCGAGCGGATTATCGTGTCCCCGCAGCAGGCAGATATTACCGTACAGGGCGCGAATGACGACCGGCATGTGATCAACCTTTGCGCGAACAATTACCTTGGCCTCGCCAACCATCCGCGCCTGATACAGGCAGCGCATGAGGCGCTTGATAAACAGGGCCTCGGCATGGCGTCGGTGCGGTTTATTTGCGGCACGCAGAACCTGCACAAGCAGCTTGAGCATCGCATGAGCAGCTTCCTGAAAACGGAAGACACGATCCTTTACACGTCATGCTTCGATGCGAATGGCGGGCTGTTTGAAACCATCCTCGGCGAACAGGACGCGGTGATTTCGGACGAGCTGAACCATGCCAGCATCATCGACGGCATCCGGTTATGCAAGGCGCAGCGGTTCCGGTACAAGAACAACAACATGGAAGACCTCGAGGCGCGGCTGAAGGAATCCTCCGGCGCGCGTCACCGGTTGATCGTGACGGACGGCGTGTTCTCGATGGATGGCATCATCGCCAACCTGCCCGCCATTTGCGATCTGGCCGATAAATACAACGCGCTTGTGATGGTCGATGACAGCCATGCGGTGGGCTTCACGGGCCGCAGCGGTGCGGGCACGCCGGAACATTGGGGCGTGCAGGACCGCGTCGACATCATCACCGGCACGTTTGGCAAGGCGCTGGGCGGTGCATCTGGCGGCTATACCTCCGGCCGCAAGGAAATCATCGAATGGCTGCGGCAGCGTTCGCGCCCTTACCTGTTCTCCAACACGCTCGCCCCTGCGATTGTGGCATCAAGCATCGCCGCGCTTGATTTGATTTTGGAAGACCCATCACGCATCCGCAAGGTTCACGAAAACGCGCTGTATTTCCGCAAGGGAATGACCGCGCTGGGCTTTGACCTTGTGCCCGGTGAACACGCGATTGTGCCGGTCATGCTGTATGACGCGCCACTCGCGAAGAAAATGGCCGACCTGCTGCTGGAAGAAGGGCTGTACGTGATCGCCTTCGCATTTCCGGTGGTGCCGCAGGGCCGCGCGCGCATCCGCACGCAGATGTCAGCCGCGCATGACAAGAAACACCTCGACCACGCCATCGCCGCCTTTGAAAAGATCGGCAAACAATTGGGAGTAATAAAATGAGCGATATCTCGCTGCCGCCCGACGCGCCGAAGACGGGGCCAAAAAAAACCAGCAACAGCGGAACACGTTCGCTCCTGCTGTTTGTGGCATTGATTGCGCCAATGCCGGTGATGATTGCCGTCACGGAATTCTGGCTGACATATACCGCAGCGGGTCAAGCGCGCAAGGAAATCCCCTTCGAGGTGATCCGGCACATCATCTCTGACAGCAGCGACCCGCCCACCTGGCTCGCATTCATCGCCTTGCTGCCGTCCCTGGCGCTGCTGATGGTGGTTACAAAAACCACCCCGCATCGTGTTATGGCCTTTACCGCGCTGATCGTCTTTGCGTTGCTCGAAGTGATGGCGTTTTCTGAATTGCCGCGGTTCTGACCATGATGAAAGCTCTCTGCAAGAAAGAAGCAAAGCCCGGCATCTGGATGATCCACGATGCTCCTGTGCCGGAAATCGGCCCGAACGATGTGCTGATAAAAATCCGCAAAACCTCCATCTGCGGCACCGACATCCATATCTACAAATGGGATGAATGGTCGGCAAAAACCGTTCCCGTGCCGCTGATCACCGGCCATGAATGGATGGGCGAGGTCGTCAAGATCGGCTCGGAAGTCAAGAACCTCGATATCGGGCAGCGCGTGTCGGGCGAAGGTCACCTCACCTGCGGCACCTGCCGCAACTGCCGCGCCGGCAAACAGCATCTTTGCACGCATACAAAGGGCGTGGGCGTGACGGTGCAGGGTGCCTATGCGGAATATTTCAAGCTGCCCGCATCGAACATCTTCAAGCTGTCGGACGATATTTCCGACGATATCGCCGCGTTTTTCGACCCGCTTGGCAACGCAGTGCATACGGCATTATCTTTCGATCTGGTCGGTGAAGACGTGCTGATTACGGGCGGCGGGCCGATTGGCTGCATGGCGGCGGCAATCTGCCGTTTTGCGGGCGCGCGGCATGTGGTGGTGACGGATATCAATCCCTACCGCCTCGAACTTGCGAAAAAGATGGGCGCAACGCGCGCGGTCAACGTCAGCAAGACGGAATTGAAGGCCGTGATGAAGGAACTCGGCATGACCGAGGGTTTCGACGTCGGCCTTGAAATGTCGGGCGTCGCGGTTGCGATCCGCCAGATGGTGGAGCTGATGCGCCACGGCGGCAAGATCGCCATGCTGGGCATCCCGCCGAAGGATTTGGCCATCGACTGGAACCATGTGATTTTCAAGGGCCTGTTCATCAAGGGCATCTATGGCCGCGAAATGTACGAGACATGGTACAAGATGAACGCGATGGTGCAATCCGGTTTGGACATGAGCGCGATGATCACGCACAAGTTCAAGATCGACGATTACCAGCAAGCCTTCGAAGTAATGGCCTCGGGTGAATCCGGCAAGGTCATCCTCGACTGGACGTAATGCAGAAAAACGCCGACATCCCGCTCTGGCTCAAGCTGCCCTACACGCTGCTGGCGGCGGTGGTGTTTCCCGTCTATTGGTGGAAATACGGCCTGCTGAATTTCCTGTGGTTTTCGGATATCGCGTTTTTCGTGATGGTCTATGCGCTGTGGACGAAGAACCGGTTGATCCCCAGCATGATGGCAATCGGCGTTTTTCCGCTGGAGGCGTTGTGGCTCATCAGTTTCGCAACGCATGGCGCATTTATCGGTATGGCGGATTATATGTTCGACGACACGCTGCCGCTGTGGCTGCGCGCGCTGTCGCTGTTCCATTTCCCGATGCCCGCAGCGATTGCCTATATGATCTGGAAGTTCGGCTATGATAAACGCGCGCTGTTCCCGCAAATCGCGCTCGCGGCGATTGTCATCGTCACTTGCCATTTGTTCACGCTGAAAAGCGAAAACGTGAACATCATTTATCCGCCAAAGGGCATCACGATTCCGGAGGATATCTACATCTGGCTGATGCCCGCAACGCTGCTGACCTGCTGCATTATCCCGATGCATTTTATCCTGAAGAGATTCTTCGGCGATAAAAAATAACCCTGAATAACCGTTCATTTTCAAATAGATGAAGCTGCCTAATTTGACGTAACGTCAAAGGCTATGGTATATTTATACCACATAGCAACATTAGGAGTTTCATGAGTTACAGCAGCCTGACGAGAGACACCGAAAAGAAATCCTTCTCCCTCCGCAGCGCCTTCGGCAAAGCCGCCGCCATCGTCGCCCTCGCCGCGACAGTCGCCTTTTACGGCCTCGGCTTTAACATCGGGCACGCCTATTACCAGCAATGGCAGGATAACCAGGCGGCAGTCACACAGACATACGAGCAGCCCCGCACGGAAAACCTGCCATGGGTTGCAGCAGGCGCAACACTCGCGGTATCGCTGAGTGCTGGTTTCACGGGCATCGCGCTTGGCAAGAAGCGGGACAGCTATGGCGGTTATTCATCGGGCTACAGCTCGTCCTCCTCCAGCAATGACGGATTTTTCTGGGGCTACATGATGGGCTCCGGCAATAACAGCGGCGGCAGTTCGGGCAGCTGGGGCAGTTCATCCAGCAGCAACGATAAAGGCGGCGCAGCAGCAGCCATCGTCATTGTCGGCGCGGTTGCGCTGGCGGCCAGCGCGAGCGTCGTGACTTATAAGGCGATGAAGGCGAATTTCGGGAACGGTTAACTCAAGAATGGCGCGGGCGGCAGTTCGACCAGATTGTCGTCCAGCTCGTTCACGTCGTTGCGCACCTCGGGGAAGTGCTGAACCAGCACCGTGCTGCAGGCGCGTATAGCGTTCAGGAACGCGTCCTGCACCTTAAGCGCCCGCACGTCGCTCGCGACCGCATCGACAATGCGCACCCATTCATCCGGCAATACCTTGTCATTGATGCCCTTGTCGGCGATGATTTCGACATGATGTTCGGCGAGCGAGATAAACAGCATCACCCCGCTCCGCTTGTTCGTTTCATTCATTTTCAGCGCGAAAAACTGCTCGAAAGCATGGCGGCGGCAATTCGTCAAACGCAAGCCGCGCGGCGTGACCGCCACCTTGAGCGGTGTCAGCAGAAACAGCGCTGATAGTGCGATAAACGCGATTGTCTGGATGCCGAAGGTCACCGTATTTATCGTCAGGATATTCACGACCGGCAGCACGAGCGCGATCATCGACGCCCAGAGGATCGGAAACAGCACATAGCGGGCGGACGACTGCGCCACGACGCAGACCATTTCGCCCGTCGTGGTTTTTTCGAGCGCCTCGACGGCAACCCTGATTTCGCGGCGCATGTCGTCGGTTACTTTAAACGTCATCTACCACCTCTTGAACGCGCCGCCGCCAAATATGCGGTCCGCATTGCCGTCGCCGAAAAACACCTTCAACAAAATCATGATGGGGAAAAGGATAAGGAACGGCAGATACCGGTTGCGTTTTTCAGTCGCGGTCAGGTATTCGCCCTTCAGCGCGTCCGATACGCCGCGCATGCCGTTGCGCAACGCCTGCGCCACATCGCCGGTTTTCAGGTTCGGGCGCATATGGCTTTTTAAAATATCCTTGATGATGGCGGGCGTCATGTACTGCTCCACGCCGGGCGCGAGGCTGAAGGCAACCGCGCCTTCCTGTTTCGATACCAGCACCAGCACGCCGGGCTTGGTCGTGGCGACGCCAAGCTGCTGCGCGGTGTACTGCGCGTACATCTTGGCTTCCCATTTTCCGAGCGTGGGCATCACCACAATCACCACCTGCCTTCCCGTCGCGAATTCGGTGTCATCGGCGAGTTCCAGCAACTCCGCGCGCACGCGGTCGGTCAGCAGGTTGCCGTTGTCGATCACCTGACTGATGGATTTGTAATAGGGCGAAAAGGCGTGCATGGCCTCCGCGCGGTGCGTCAGCAGGCACAGCGTTAAAACCAGCAATATCAGGCGTGAAAACTGCAAAGAATGATGCCCCTTTTCCGACTTCCATACTGCCACAACCGCCTTAACAACGGATTACAACAATTATGGCAATTTCGCGGGACGCATTGAGAAAATGTCCTATATAAGGCATGTTATCAGCAGTTTTCATCGCTTCAGGGAGCCCACCATGTCCGCCAAGAAAAAACCGGCCGCGCAAAAGAACAACGTCCAGAAAATCCAGCTTGCCGATAACACGGCGCTGCTTCTGAAAAAACTGGGCGTGGATGCGAAGTCATTCACCGGCGGCACGCTGAAGGTGCGCAGCCCCATCGACGGATCCGAAATCGGCAAAGTGGTTGTCGACAATGCCAAGACGGTCGAAACCAAAGTCGCCCGCGCGCACAAGGCGTTTTTAAACTGGCGCACCCTGCCCGCGCCGAAACGCGGCGAGCTGATCCGTCTGTACGGCGATGTGCTGCGCGCGAACAAGGAAGAACTGGGCAAACTGGTTTCCATCGAAGCCGGCAAGATCCTAACCGAAGGCCTGGGCGAAGTGCAGGAGATGATCGACATCTGCGATTACGCGGTCGGCCTGTCGCGCCAGATTTACGGCCTGACCATCGCATCCGAACGCCCGTCGCACAAGATGCAGGAAAACTGGCATCCCGTCGGCGTCGTCGGCGTGATTTCGGCGTTCAACTTCCCCATCGCCGTCTGGTGCTGGAACTTCGCGCTGGCGGTTGTCTGCGGCGACACCGTTGTGTGGAAGCCGTCGGAAAAAACCCCGCTGACCGCGCTTGCCTGCCAGGCGCTGTTTGAAAAAGTCGCGGCGACGCTGGATTATGTGCCCGACGGTGTTTCCGAACTCGTGATCGGCGAGCGTGATATCGGCGAGAAACTGGTGGACGACAAACGCATTCCCGTCATTTCCGCAACCGGTTCGACCCGCATGGGCCGCGAAGTGGCGCCCCGCGTGGCGGCACGTTTCGGCCGCTGCATCCTTGAACTCGGCGGCAACAACGCCATGGTCCTGGCCCCCAGCGCAGACCAGAACCTCGCCCTGATGGCGACCGTGTTCGGCGCGGTCGGCACCTGCGGCCAGCGCTGCACCAGCCAGCGCCGACTGATCGTCCACAAGGACATCGCCGACAAATTCGTCGCCCGCGTGAAAAAGGCATACAATTCGATGGGTGCCAAAATCGGCAGCCCGCTGGAATCCGACACGCTGATGGGCCCGCTGATCGACAAGATGGCGTTTGACGCCATGCAGGACACGCTGAAAAAAGCGAAAGCCGCAGGCGGCAAAGTGACCGGCGGCGAGCGCGTGCTGCAGGACAAATACCCGAACGCCTATTACGTCACGCCCGCCGTGGTCGAGATGCCGAAGCAGGCAGACATCGTGAAGCATGAAACCTTCGCGCCCATCATGTACATCGTTCGCTACGGCAAGTTTGACGAAGCGCTGCAGATCCACAACGACGTGCCGCAGGGCCTGTCGTCATGCATCTTCACCAATGACGTGCGCGAGGCGGAATTGTTCACCTCCGCTGCCGGATCGGATTGCGGCATCGCGAACGTCAACCTCGGCACCTCCGGCGCTGAAATCGGCGGCGCGTTCGGTGGCGAGAAAGAAACCGGCGGCGGCCGCGAAAGCGGGTCCGACAGCTGGAAGGCGTATATGCGCCGCTCCACCAACACGACCAACTACGGCACCGCATTGCCGCTGGCGCAGGGCGTGAAGTTCGACCTGGATTAAAAAACATGAACGCCGGAATCGTTATGCTGCGCGACGGGACACCTTGCATCGCCTATGATGACAAGCTGCCTTATCCCATCAAGCATATCGAATTCTGCCGCGCGAATTTCCTGCTGACGCTCGTCTATAACGTGCCGGGCGCCAGCAAGATTTCGGGACGCAAACAGGGCAAGACCTTCGAATACCCCCTCGACCACCCGTTCGTGAAGACGCTGGAGCAAAAACGCGTCTGCGGCGTGGCGGCCATGGGCGACAAGGATCTCCTTGAAATCAAGATGTATTCCGTTGTTTTCACAAGCTGATTTATAAATTTCCAGCGGCCCGCCATCCCTGTGGTATAATGGTCATTACAATCAAAGCTGCATTCCAGGGACTGTAGATCATGGCGAACGAGCAAAAACCACAAGGTTCTATCCTCGAAGGCGCTGCCGGCGAAAAAGCGGCTGGCGTCGTCAACCTGCTCTATAACGTGATGAAGATGGAATTGTGCCTTGGGCTTGCCAATACCCTCGGCCTTGGCCTCAGCGGGCCTCTCAACAAAATGGAACTCGGCCAGATGGGCAATGTCAGCCCGACGGCCATGGGTATCAAGCCCGCGCTTGGTAATATGATGACGAACAACATGTCATCGCCGAAGATTCCGTCGCCGTCGAAAATTTTCAGCTAGCATAAATTGCATTAAAAAAGCGCCCCTGTGACGGGGCGCTTTTTTATTTGAACAAGATTAACCCAAGCCGGCGATTTTGTTTGACAGCGATGCGGGCGGTTTCTTCGGCTCCGGCGCATTCGCCTTTGCCTTGATGCTGTCGCGGTTCTTGGCGAGCCAGAATGCCATGGCGAGGCTTTTCATGTCGGTCAGCCTGCCGTCTTCGGCGCGGGCGATGAATTCATCGGACGATATCACGACCGTCTTAATATCTTCGCCGACACCTGCGCGTCCGCGTACGCCGCCGGCATTGCTGCTGTCGACGATGCCGGTGACAAGCGCGATTTTCTCGGTGCTGCCGCCCGCGCTCACATAGGCGCCAGAGTGAATGATGCTGCCATTTTGCAGCGCAAGGCCGGTTTCGCGCGCGAGACGGTCGGCGGCTGCGGTCAGCAGATCCTCGCCTTTCTTCAGCATCGCGGCGGGCACGGTATCGGCATAGGGGTAATCGCCCGCCGCCAGCATGCCTGTGCGCATTTCATTGACCAGCACGACTTCGTCACGTTTCGGGTCATAGCCCAGAATGGCGATCGCGTCGCCGCGTTCGAAATTCAGGCGTTTTAATGTCTGCTTGCCGCCGTCATGCTTGTCCTGCTCGACCGTCAGTTGCTCGATCTTGAACACACCGTCATAGAGCATTTCGCGGGATTTGATTTCGGCCTGCGGGGGCGTCGGCTGTTTTTTGGGCGCGAAAACATCGGTGATTTTTGCATCGTCGTTCGGCTTCGCGTTTGTCGTGGCGTTCGGGTCGCGCAATTCGTCGCGGTGATTGGCGAGCCAGAAAGCGGAAACCAGGCTTTTCATGTCCTTGATGCGGCCGTCATTCGCACGTTCGATAAATTCATCGGACGAGAGGATGACGGTCTTGATATTCTCCCCCTCGCCTTCCTTGCCATGTACGCCGCCGGCCTTGGACAAATCAACCTTGCCCACCACGAGTGCGATTTTTTCGGACGTGCCGCCTGCGCTCACATATGCGCCTGCATGGATGGTAATGGGCTCGATCAGGGTTTGCCCGGTCTCTTCGTCCGTCTCGCGGACGGCTGCGTCGACATGCGTTTCACCCTTGTCGATCATGCCGGCAGGCAGGCTGTCGTTAAACGGGTAATCGCCTGCGGCCAGCATGCCGGGGCGCATTTCATTCACCATCAAAACTTCGTCACGCTGCGCGTCATAGGCAAGGATGCCGACCGCATGGCCGCGTTCGAAATGGATGCGCTTCACCGTTTCGCTGGTGCCGTCATGCTTGTCCATGTCGATGGTGAGTTCTTCGAGTTTGAAGAAGCCGCTATAGAGGCTCTTGCGGTCCGTGATCTTGGCTTGCGGTTTTTTCGGCTCGGTCACGGTATGGGCAATCCTCTAAACAAATGATTGCCATAATATCAAATCCCCTCCAATAAAGGAAGGGACATAATGCGTAATGATTATAAAGGTTTACTTACCGCCCGAACGCGCTTCACGCACCAGTTCCAGCACATCGATGCTGACGGGCGCGCGGTTGCGGAGAGCGCTGCGGCGGATATAGGGTTCGGGTTTCGCGGGTTTCATTTTTTCGCGGTTACGCGCGAGCCATAGTGCGAAGACCATGCATTTCATGTCGCGCAACTGGCCGCTTTCGGCCTGTGCGATGTAATCTTCGGCCTTCACGACGACGACGCGGATATCTTCGCCTTCCTCCGTCTTGCCCTGAAGGCTGCCGTTGACGACCTTGCTCATGTCGAGCGTGCCGATAACGAGCGTGATTTTTTCGGACGTGCCGCCGGAGGATACGTATGCGCCGTCATGGATGATGCGCGCGGAATTCAGCTGCGCGCCGGTTTCTTCAAAAAATTCGCGTGCAGCCGCCTCCAGCACCGCTTCGCCCGGATCGATCATGCCGGCGGGCAGCGCGTTGATAAAGGGGTAGTCGCCAGCCGACAGCAGGCCGGGATGCATCTCGTTGACCAGCAGCACTTCGTCTGTCGAGGGGTCATAACCGAGGATGGCGACCGCATGGCCGCGTTCAAACACCAGCCGCTTGATTTCCATCGAGCCGCCGTTGTGGGTATTCATGTTGATGGTGAGTTCGTCGACCTTGAAAAAGCCGTCATAGACACGTTTGCGCTCGGTAATTTCGGCCTTCAGCTTCTTCGGCATGCCATCGTCCATGGACGTAGACCCCTTCACTGGTTGACATCCAATTATTAGCATAACCGCCCTGCAAACGCCATCGAAAACGGGCGTTCAAATGCCAATTTATTTAATGATATCAATTAGTTGAGTATTGAGTATATCTATGGTTGCGCGGAGCATATGGGGCTAAGCCCTTGCTTTTACTTCACGACTTTGAGGTGCGGCGCATCGTCGCCACTGTCGCCGGATGCCTTGGTTTCATCCGCAATAACCGGCTGCGGCGGCGCAACGGGCACTGTTTCCATCAGTACACGCGATGCCGGCATGATGACGCGGGCGGTGGTGCCCATGCCTTTCTGGCTGATGATCTGGAATTCGCCGCCATGCAGGCGCACGAGGGATTCGACGATGGTGAGGCCGAGGCCGGTGCCGGCCTTCATGCCGCTGAACGTCGTGTCGACCTTGCCGAACGGCGTCTGGGCCTTTTTGATTTCTTCCGCGCTCATGCCGATACCATTGTCGATGATGTCGATGAACATCTCGCCGGATTTCTCGACGCTGGCGGTGACTTTTACCTTGCCGCCCTGCGGGGTGAATTTGATGGCGTTGCCGATCAGGTTCAGCATGATCTGCTTGAAACCCAGTTCCTCCGCCAGCAATTCCGGCAGGTCTTCGGGCAGTTCGATCTTCACCTCGACGCCCGCCTGCTCGATGCGGTTGGTCATGATCGTCATGCAGGCCTTGACGGCGCGCATCAGCTTGAAGTTGGAGAGGTTCAGTTCGCGGTTGCCGGTTTCGATCTTCGACACTTCGAGAATTTCAGAAATGATTTTCAGCAGGTAATTGCCGCTGTCGTAGATGTCTTGCGCATATTCCTTGTAAACCTTGATCTCGATCTGGCCCATCACCTCGTCCTTGATGATTTCCGAGAAACCGATGACGGCGTTCAGGGGCGTGCGCAACTCATGCGACATGTTGGCGAGGAATTCCATGCGCGTGCGGCTGGAAATTTCGGCCTGGATGCGGGCGTAGCGCATCGCTTCTTCCGCTTCTTTCCGTTCGGTCACGTCCCAGACAGAGCCTTCGTAATAATCGACGCTGCCCTTTTCATTGCGCACGACGCGGGCGTTCTGCAGGATCCAGATGAGCTTGCCGTCGCGGCGTTTTACTTCCGCTTCGTTGCCCGATACGCGGCCTTCAAACAGCAGTTTCTGCACGAATTCCGCGCGCTCGTTCGGGCGCAGGTAAAGCTGGCCGCCGATATCGCTGACGTCATTCATCAGCTCCGACGGGGTGCCATAGCCCAGAATTTCGGCCAGCGCCATGTTTGCGGCGATAAAGCGGCCATCCGCAGAAATCTGGTAGATACCGGAAACCGAGTTTTCAAAGATCGCGCGGAACCGCTGCTCCGCCTCGCGCACGGCCAATTCGGCGCGGCGGCGTTTTTCGATGTCGTGGATGGAGCCCACCACGCGAATGCTCTTGTCCTCTGTCATACGGAGCATGGAGAACGCGATTTCGACGGGCTTGATCGCGCCATGGCCGAGGTTCAGGCGCGTTTCTGCCCGATACGCCTGACGCTCGCCGCGCACCAGTTCGTCGAACATGTCGCGCTGCTTGGTCTGCTCCGACACCTCCAGCATGGCGAACAGCGATTCACCCAAGGTGTCGCCGGTTTCGCGCAGCGTCATCTTTTTCCATGTCTCGTTCAGGAACATGATGCGGCCGATTTCATCGGTTTCGAAAATCACGTCGGAGACGGAGTTGATAACGGCCTTGTATTCACGCTCCGACTTGCGCAGGGCGTGGAACAGCTTGTCCCGCTCGGAAATGCGGCTTTGCAACTCTGACTGCGTGCCCTCGAGGCTCTTCGACATTTCCTGCAGCTTCAAATCCTGCGCATGCTTGCGATGAGCAATGCTGGAGGCGATGCCGGTCAGGATCAAAATAATGGAGAGAGCGCCCCAAGGCGCCGCCGTGAGCAGTTTCGACATCAGCGTCGCGCGAACGCCAAACTTGATGTCCCATGACTGGTTACCCAGCGTCAGGACATAGTTGACGGTTTCAACCGACGGTTCGCTTTCATCGCCGGCGATCATGGATGACAGGCGCGTATCGACCAGCACGAAATTGGTGTCGCGGTCCTTGATCGTCACGCGATCAATGTCTTCACGCTGCGCCGCCCAGCTATTGCCGAAAATCATCGCAGGCGTGGTGGCGACCAGTAATATGCCGGTTCCGTTGTCAGCAAGGCGGGATTTGAAGACGAGGCCGACTGTTGCATTGGCGTCGGTTCCGCTTTTGTCGCCGAAGGCAGGCCAGGGCAGGTCGGGCAGGTAATCGATCTCGTTGAAATTCACGCTCGCGGATTCGCGCGCCAGTTCGTTATAGCCGGGCCAGCCCAGCGCGGCATCGAACGACGTGCGTTCGCTCATGCTGCGCATATCCTGCTGCCGCCACACGCCCTTGTCCGTCGCCCAGAGCAGCGCGGTAAGCGGCGCGTTACCCGTCAGCAGTTTCTGGACGCCGCCAATAACGGACGGCTGTTCCTGCGTTGCTGCGGTGACGGAGGAGTGAAAATATTGAAGGTTGCGGACTGTTTTTTCCATGTCCGTCAGCGACTGTTCGGTCGCGCGCAAAATATCCCGCGTGCGGCCGCGCGCTTCCATGTTTTTCATGTTGGCGACCGCGAAATGCAGCGCGACAAACGCGATGACCGCAATCACCATGCCGTTCACGAGAATGAACGAGGCGACGGTGTCCGTTTTCAGGTACCGCTGTGATGCGGTGGGTGGTTTCGTGCCGGTCGTCAAGGCGGAGCCCTCTCCCTTGGTCATTCAGCAGATATTTCATCCGCTTGCAGGCCAGTTTTGCTGCCGTCCTTCTATACTTATGTATTTCATTTAAACTTTTATTAAATTTAGTCTCAAATCCAAAAATAAAGCTGTTATCAGTTTTATGACTTTGTTTTCTGTAATATTATTGTCTGTTTATGTTAATAAATTACGTTTTAGCCTATTGCCTAGGTTCTATATTTCAATACACTTGTTCTACTTAGAAGAAAAAACGGCCTCGGAGTGTGTGCAAATTGAGGTTCGCAGCCGGCAAACGGCGCGACCTGTTCGGGGGCAAAAAATGACCGAGAACAAAAAGAAACGCGTCTTCACAGTCCTGTCGATCGACGGCGGCGGCATCCGTGGCGTTGTGCCCGCCCGCATCCTGCAGGAAATCGAGGAACGCACCGGCAAGCCCATCGCAGAATTGTTCGACATGGTCGGCGGCACATCGACCGGTGCCATCCTTGGTGCGGGCCTTGTCGTGCCGGACGAGCAGAACCCGACCAAGCCGAAACATTCCGCGCAGGAACTGAAAAATTTCTACTACACCTTCGGGCCGAAAATCTTCCCCGAGCTGCGCTTCAAGAGCATCCGCAAGCTCTCCTCCTCCGCCCTCTACGACCCCAAGCCGCTGGAAGATGCGCTGAAGGACAAGCTGGGCGATTACAAGATGAAGGATTCCCTGACCCACCTGCTGATCCCCGCGACGGACATCAAGAATTTCCGTCCCGTCTGGATCGCGCATATCAAGGGACAGAAGGACAAATCGCCGGAAGGCTGGTCGAGCATGCTGATGCGCGACGCCGTGCGCGCCTCGACGACCGCACCCACCTATTTCCCGTCGAAATACTATTCGACCACGCCGAACGAAGACATGCCCAACGTCACGCACCGCCACGCGCTGATCGATGGCGGTTTCTTTGCGGGCAATTCCATGCGCCGCCTGATGACGCAGGCGCGGAAGCTCGCCCCGCCCGATGCGGAAATCGTGGTTGTGCATCTGGGCACCGGCAACGTCGAAAATTCGCTGTCGCCCGAGGAATTCAACAAACTCGGCCCCATCGGCATGATTTCCAAATCGAACGGCAACCTGCTGCTGTCGCTGGTCATCAATATGTCGCTGATGGATGTCGCGAATGATATCCGCGACGAAATCGGCGACCGCTTTATCAGCTTTGACGGCATCATCAATGGCGAGGCCGATCCCGCCGCGCCGACATCGACGATGGACGATGCCAGCCTGAAAAACCTGAAGGCGCTCGAAAAATTCGCGGAGAAGATCATCAAGGACAATGATTCCGAAATGGAACGCCTCTGCGACATCCTGAAGCACCGCGTTTTTGCGGAGGAATACCATCAGGAAAGCAAGACCGCGCTGCAGAAGCTCTCCACCATTCTGGAAGACGCCAAAACGGTCAAGACGCTGACAAAGACCTACAAAAAGATCCTCGGCTATGCGAGCGACATCGTGACCGACACGCCCGAAGCGGGCGATGCCGAGTTGAAGACGCTGGCGCAGGCGCTGACGGAACATCACAAACATGACCTCGACCGCATCTATCATGTGGTTCAGGACAAGCTGGAGGGTCAGAACAAGATCCTCAACAGCATCAAGGAAGCGGGCGACGATCTGACCAAATTCGTCAAGAAACTCGGCTCCCCCTTCCGTCCCCTGCCCCCCTCGCCCGATAACGACAATACCGAGGCGAATGCGCAGCCGTGGAAGCACCGCGCAGGCGACAAGCCGAAGCCCTGAAAAAATCAGGCAGTCGACAAGCCGAAGCAGCCATAATTTTTACGTTGCAGGCAGCACTAAAACCTTCCCCGGCGTTGGCTTGTTATCAACAGGGGAGAGTGAAAATGTTTGGCATTGAAAATATTGAATATCTGGCCGCAACCCGTCCTGCGTTCCTCGCCGGGCTGGTATTTGGCAGCATCGCCGCGGTTGTTCTGGTCGTTATCCCGATCGTCAAGATCATCGGGCCACCTGTCGCCGCAGTCCTTACAGCGGGTATCGAAGACCTGTTTTGACCACGGGCGGCGTGGCGTGATATAAAACATCATCATGTCGTCGCTGTCCGAAGCTATTTCAAAACATAAAGGTAAAATCCGCCTCTCCGTCCGCATCACGGTATCGGCGCTGGCGGCCTATGCGATCAATACCTGGCTGCAACTGCCGCAGGGATACTGGATTGCCTTCACCGCCATCCTCGTCGTGCAGGCGAGCGTCGGCGGTTCGGTCAAGGCGGTGGTGGAGCGCATGATGGGCACTTTTGCGGGTGCTGCCTATGGCGCCTTCATCGCCTCCGTCTGGGGACACCTGCCGCAGGAATACTATTTCGGCGCGATCATCGCAGGCATCGCCCCCATATCCTTTATCGCGGCGCTTTACCCCAGCTTCCGCATTGCGCCGATCACGGTTGCGATCGTCCTGTTCAGCGACACCGCGCACAACATGAGCCCGCTTGTATATGCCGAACATCGCGTCATGGAAATCGGTGTCGGCTGCCTGATCGGCCTTGTCGTGTCACTGACTATTTTGCCATCGCGCGCACACCGCGTGCTGGCGAATGCGGCATCCACCGTGCTGGGCACCTATGCCGATTTGCTGAACAAGCTGCTGGATGTGGCATCGGGCAAGCTGGATTATATCGAGGTTGAAAAGCAGCATGCCGATATCCGCGCCGCCATCGGCCGCATGGAAATGGTGGGCGAGGATGCAACGCGGGAGCGCAAAAGCAAACTGACCGACGAGCCTGACCCCGACCCTATCCTGCGCATGATACGCCGCCTTCGCTTCGACCTTGTGATGATCGGCCGCGCGGTGATGCATCCGATGCCGCCTGCCGTGATGCAGGCGCTGAACCCGCCCCTGACGGTTGTTGCGGCGGAATCATCCACGCTGTTGCGCATGGCGGCCGACACGCTGTCGGGCAAGCCGGAAATCAAGGTGCCGGAAAGCCTTGAGGTCGCCTATGGCGCGTTCGGCGCGGCGATGGCGGAACTGCACCGCACCCATGCCCTCGCCCCGCTGACGGAGGGCGAAACGGGCCGCGTGTTTACGCTCAGTTTTTCGCTGGAACAGCTGCACCAGAACCTGCGCGATCTCGTCGCGCGCGCCAACGAATTCGGCGGCGAGGACGATACGGTGACGACCGGGTAAAAATCCTAGGGCGTTTTCTTGAAGGAGGCGGTTTTCGGCGCGGACATGCCACCCGTCGGGGTTTCAGGCTTGAATGCCATCGTTGCCATGACGGCATCGGACTTCGCCTGCGCGGTTGCCGCTTCGGTTGCGAATTTTACCTGCCCTGATTCCACCATGCCGCGCCATTTCCAGTCGGAAATCGGCTCGGTCAACTGCTGGACGACGACAGGATTATCCCAAGGGCTGGGGTCGGGCTTGCGGGCATATTCGTCATTGGGCTTCACCGAAGACGTATTGAAAGAGCCCATCAAATTGGAGATTGTTTCTTTTAAATTCACTGCCATTTCGCTCTCCTGATGCCACGCCCAATGTCTTGCGGGTATGGGCATATTATATCGCAAAATAGTTAATTATGTTAATAGTACAATGTGATTGCCGACTGTGAGCTAAACATCGATTGGTAATAGCCTCTTATTATGAAGGCTTAGGGGTACGCGGCGCACTGGCGGCGGGAGGGTTGCGCTTTTCCGAGATGACGGTGGTTTCGTTCGCTTTTGCTTCCCACGTCACATGGAAATCCCAGTTGGGGTCGAATTCCAGCTTGATGAGTTTCAGCGCCTTGGCCGCGTCGCGGGGCGGGATGCTGGCGGGCACGGTGATCTGTTGCTGGTCGCAGGCCTTTTCCGTGCAGCGCAAATCAACCTGCTTCGCCAGTTCTTCATATGCAGATTTCTGGTCGGACGTCATGGTGGATTTGATGAACTGTATGCGCAACAGGCGGAACAGCGCAGGGTCGGTGAAGCTCCGCCGGAAATTGTTGAACATGCTCATCATCAAATCCTTTTGATCAGGGCTTCATGCCGCCGGCTTTTTTCTCCGCCGCCGGTGCTGCCGTTGCAATCAATTCCTTGCAGGCGCTCTGGATGCGCTCGCAGGCCTTGGTCAGCGTTTCTTTATCGAGCGCGTAGGACACACGGAAATACGGCGACAGGCCGAATTCCACGCCCGGCACTACGACCACGTTGTGTTTTTCCAGCAGGTAGTTGCAGAAATCCGTGTCGTTCTCGATCACTTTGCCATCGGGCGTCTTCTTGCCGATTGCACCTTCGCAGGAGCAATAGACGTAGAACGCGCCTTCGGGCGTTGCGCATTTCAGGCCATCGGCCTTGTCCAGCATGCCCGCAACAAGGTTGCGGCGTTCCTGGAATTTCGCGCGCCAATCTTTCAAAAACTCCTGGTCGCCGTTCAGCGCGGCGGTCGCGGCAGCCTGAGAGATGGAGGACGCGTTCGAGGTCGACTGACCCTGCACCTTGCTCATTTCCTTGATCAGGCCCACGGGGCCTGCGGCGTAACCGATGCGCCAGCCGGTCATTGCATAAGCCTTCGACACGCCGTTGACTGTTAGCGTGCGCTCATACAGCTCCGGCGTGACTTCGGCGATGGTCGAGAACTTGAAGTTGTCGTAGGTCAGGTGTTCGTAAATATCATCGGTCAGCACCCAGACATGCTCATGACGCTTCAGCACTTCACCCAGCGCCTTCAGTTCGTCGGTCGTATAGGCAGCACCTGTCGGGTTGCTGGGGGAGTTGAGGATCACCCATTTGGTGTTCGCGGTGATCGCCTTTTCAAGATCGGCGGGCGACATTTTGAAGCCGCTTTCCGCCGTCGTTTTCACGATCACGGGCGTGCCTTCACAGAGCATCACCATCTCGGGGTACGACAGCCAGTAAGGCGCAGGGATGATAACTTCATCGCCGGGGTTCAGCGTCGCCATGAACGCGTTATACAGCACCTGTTTGCCGCCGGTCGACACGATGACCTGTTCGGGCGTGTAATCCAGATGGTTTTCGCGCTTGAATTTCGCGGCCACGGCCTTGCGGAGTTCGGGGGTGCCCGGGACGGGCGTGTATTTCGTCTTGCCTTCGTCCATCGCCTTCTTCGCGGCATCGCGGATGAATTCGGGCGTCAGGAAGTCCGGCTCGCCAACCGCGAGGCCGATCACATCCTTGCCAGCTGCTTTGAGTTCAGCGGCCTTTGCGGCCAGCGCGAGGGTTGCGGAGGGCTTGATTTTCTCAAGACGCTTGGCAATCAGGTCTTTCATTTCGCGTTTTTTCGTCATCGTCACACCTTTTACGTTTTTTATTTTTCGAGAAGCTTGAACGGGGTCGCAATGTCAAAACCCTGCACATCGAACCACGCCTTCAGCGTGGCAAGCGCGGGGTCGTTGATCGCGTTCATGAACAGTTTATGCACATGCGGGATGAATTGCAGGTAGCGGTCCTTGTTGTCGCGCACGAACAGGCGCACGAAAATGCCCAAGACCTTCGCATGGCGCTGCGCGGCCAATACACGGTAGGTGTAATTGAACGCATCGCGGTCAAGATTGCCCATCGCCGCGAAATAACGCTTCAGCAGATGTTTTTGCAATTCCTGCGGCACATCGCGGCGCGCGTCTTCCAGCAGCGACATCACGTCATAGCTGAATACGCCTGTCAGCGCATCCTGAAAATCCAGCTGACCGCAACGGCGGATGCCCTCGGCGTCTTTGCACAGCATCAGGTTGTCGACGTGATAGTCGCGCAGGACCAGCGTGCCTTGATCGGTCGGAAATTTTGCAAACAGGTTGCGCCAGACTTCGCGGAAAGATTCTTTGGAACCTTCATTGAGCAGCTTGCCCGAGATGGCAGGGTAATACCAATCGACCAGCAGCATCGCTTCGTCGATCAGCTGCTTTTCGTTATAGGCCGGCAGGTTCAAATCAAGGCGTTGCGGGTGCTTGTGCAGCTGGATCAGCGCATCGATGGCGACTTCGTACAGCGGCTTCGCATCCATGTCGCGGTTCAGCAGGCGCGTATAGGTATCGTCGCCGAAATCCTCGATCACCAGCAAACCGTTCGGAATGTCTTTCGCGTAAATTTCGGGCGAGCGCAGGCCGAGCTTGCGCAGGTGGTCGGCAATCGCCACAAACGGTTCCACCATCACGAAGGGCGGCACGGGCGGGCGGTCGGGCGGATCCTGCATCAGCAGCATGGGCTTCGCAGCGCCCGCAAGACGGTAATAACGGCGGAAAGAAGCGTCTGCGGGCAGCGCCTCCAGCGTCACGCCCTGCCAGCCGAGTTTCGCGATAAAATCCTCGCGCAGTTTCTGGCGATGTTCGGCAATTTCGGGCATGGCTTGTTGCTTCTGGGCTTGCTGCATTTTTATTACCTTTTCGAAAACACGAGCAAATTAGCATTTTTGGGTAAAGCTGGACAGAAAAAAACCCCGTCTTTTCATGAATTTCCGGTCAACTTGACCCCCTGTCTGTTTTAACATAAAATGGAGACAGATAAGGCTTCGGACGTGCTGCACAGCAACATCCAGGGTGCTTAAATGGCAAAAGATATCAAAGATTTATCACTGCCCCTCAACAAGGTCATCGAGCTTGGACAAGTCGATCGATGGTTGCGCGGCATTGCGACGATCGTGCCCCACCCGACCGACCACAGCGACGACGTGTTGCAGGAACGTGAATTGCACGCATCGCTGCCCGGTTTGACCGTCGCCGTCCTGGACTGCAACGCCCATATCCTGCCCTTCGCGGAAACGAACCTTGTCGAGCAATCCGACATCACGCGCATGAAGGGTTTCCAGCAATTGATCCAGTCCGCATCGCGCAGCAATGTGCGCGTGGATGTCGACAGCGTCGGCGGCGCTGCACTGGAAGTGAATTTCGAACCGGACGAGCCGTTTTCACGCAGTCAGGTATTCGGCGCGACCTACACGAATGTGCTGCCCGCCGTGATTGGCACAAAGCCGATGGGCATCAGGAAATAGGCGGCTTTTTGTTTGCGTCGAATATTTCACGCGCCTTCTGGATTTCCGGCCAGTTACCCTCCACCCATTCCAGCATCGCCTTCACAGGTACCAGCAGGCCTTTGCCGAGCGGGGTCAGTTCATATTCCACACGCGGCGGCACTTCGGGGAAAAAATGACGGCTCACGGCGCCGTCGCGTTCAAGGTTGCGCAGGGTCGTCGTCAGCATCCGCTGAGAAATCCCCTCGATCGCGCGCATAAGCTCGGAAAACCGCATTCGTTGCCCCTTCGCATGGGCGAGGTTGAAAATCACGAGGATTGACCACTTATCACCGACGCGGGTCAGCATTTCACGCAACGGGCATTTCTCACCGCCCGCATTCTTAACCACCTCTTTACAGGAATCCGACATAGGTTACCTCAAAGTAACTAACTGATTTAATTGTGCCTTCTTTTTTTATACCCAAGCGAATTATATCATTAAGTATTAAATAGTAACCAATAAAGGAAAGACCATGCCTAAAAACATTCTCGTGATCGACAGCAGCCCGAACGGTGCGAATTCGCTCTCCCGCAAACTGGCCGCCGATACTGTGGCGCAGTTGCAGGCGAAATACCCCGGCAGCACGGTCAGGACTCGCGACCTCGACAAAAACCCCCTGCCCCATTTGACCGGCACAACCGTTGCCGCTTTCTTCACGCCGCCCGACAGTCTCACGCCGGAACTGGCGGCGGCCATTAAACTATCGGATGCGGCCACCGATGAATTGCTGGCGGCGGATATCATCGTGATCGGCGCGCCGATGTGGAATTTCAGCATTCCGTCCGTACTGAAGGCATGGATCGACCATGTTGTACGCCGGGGCCGCACCTTCGCCTATTCCGCCACGGGTGCCGAAGGCCTTGCGAAGGGCAAGACCGTATTCCTTGCCCTGTCGCGCGGCGCGAAATATGCGGAAGCGCCGTACAAGCAGATGGAATTCCACGAAACCTATTTGCGCGGCGTGCTGGGCTTTATCGGCATCACCGATGTGCATGCCATTATCGCCGAAGGCGCATCAATGGGGCCGGATGGCGCGAAAAACGCCATCGCCGCTGCCGAACAGCAGCTTGCGGCGGTGATGACAAAAGCGGCATAGTAAAACCAGAGGATCAAGCAATGACAACGGCGAGCGTAAAACAACCCGCGATCTTTATTCCGCATGGCGGCGGCCCCTGTTTCTTCATGGACTGGAACCCGCCTGATACGTGGAAAAAGATGGAGGCTTACCTTGCCTCCCTCGCCGCTTCATTGCCTGCAAAACCGAAAGCCATGATCGTTGTTTCCGCGCATTGGGAAGAAAAGGAATTCACCGTTTCCACCAACCCCGCGCCGGAAATGATTTACGACTATCACGGCTTCCCCGAGCATACGTTTCAAATCGAATGGAACGCGCCACATGATGCCGCGCTGGCGCAGAAAGCCCTCGCCTTGATCCGTGCCGCCGGAATTCCGGTGCGCGAGGATAAAACGCGCGGCTATGACCACGGGGTTTTCATTCCGCTGAAGGTCGCGTTCCCCGATGCCGATATTCCCGTTGTCGTGGTGTCGATGAAGCACGACCTGAACGCCGCCGAACACATCGCGCTTGGCCGCGCGCTTGCGCCGCTGCGTGATGAAAACGTGCTGATTATCGGCAGCGGCATGAGCTATCACAACCTCCGCCAGTTTTTCGGCGGGAGCGAAAATACCGATGCGCAGAAATTCGACGACTGGCTCACGGCAGCATCGACCGCCGCGCCCGAAACCCGCAACGCGCAGCTGGAGAAGTGGGAATCCGCCCCCGCCGCCCGCAGCTGCCACCCGCGCGAGGAACATTTGCTCCCGCTGATGGTCGCGGCTGGCGCTGCCGGCAGCGATACAGGCAGCCATGATTACGGCGACAAAGTCATGGGGTTGGCGGTATCGGCCTATCGCTTTGGCTGATGCCGGTTGACCAACCCGCGCGTTGGGGTAAACTTGCCCCATGAAACAAGATACCCTGACCGTCGCCCATTGGGCCGAAAACCTTGGCTATCCCTTACGCTCCCTGAACGACTGGGTGAAGCTGGTTGAAAAGCAGGCCGCGGCTGCGGCGAAGAAAAAGGCCGATATCCTGCTGATGCCCGAACATACGGGCGAGCATTGGATGCATTTCGCACCGAAATCGCTGCAGTTGATCGATGAAACAGGCTGGATCGCGGAACAGGCGGCAGCGGCGATGCCCGCCATTGCCAAAATTGCAAAGAAACACAACATCGCGATCCTTGCCGGCTCGACCTCATGGCGGCATGAAAAAACCGGCAAGCTCCGCAACCGCGCATGGATGTTCTTCCCCGACCGCAAACCGGTATTCCACGACAAGCTGGTGATGACGCCGTCCGAAAAAGATCCCTGCGGCTGGGATTTTGAAACGGGCAGCGAGGTAAAGGTTTTCAAATGGCGCGGCTTCCGCCTGTCGATGGTCATCTGCCTTGACATCGAAATGCCGCATGTGGGGCACAAGATGGCGCAGGCGGATATCGACCTGCTGCTCGTGCCCTCGATGACGGTCAAGAAAGCCGGATACCACCGCGTCTATTCATGCGCCCGCGCGCGCGCTGTCGAATTAATGACGGCGGTTTGCGTGACCGGCAATGTGGGTGCTGCGAAAAAGCACGGCAAAGCGCGCGACGGTTATTGCAGCGGTTCCGCGACCTATATTCCCTCGGAAGAAGTTTTCGGCCATACGGGCATTTTCGCAGAAATGCCATTGCATGCGAAAACGACGGGCGCGGGAAAGATTTTATATTCGCGCAATATACCCGTCGGCGAAATCCGGCGCTTGCGCCACGGCGCGCCCGAGGCATGGCCCGGCCCGTTTGACGCTGGCCCCGTAAAAATCATCGATAACGCTTAATTCGGCCGTTTCAGGCAGACGGTGCGGCCCGGTTTTTCCTTGGTGATCATGACCTCCACCAGCAAACGGCGGCCTTTTTTATCCGTGAAATATTTGTCGTCGGTCGTGACGGGTTCCTGCAGATGTTCCTGAATGACCTTCAGGTTTAAATGCGGTGCCGTTTCGCGGATTGCGCCGTCCAGCGCCAGCAGATTCTTGGTCCCCACAACGTCGTTCCATCCCGCAGCCAGCCCCTGCCGCGCCAGCCGGACGACGTTCGTCCAATATACTGTCTGCGCCTCCGGCGACTTGAAGGTTTTCGCCTTATCCGCCAGCAGCGCGATTTTTTCGGGCGCGAAAATGCCGGGGTTGACGGTCAGGACGTTGATTTCTTCGTCCTCGTCGCCGCCCTCCAGCATCGTCAGGACATCCGAAATCCCCTGATCGCCGAGACTGGCGCGGATGGCGGCATCCAGTTCCGGCACCAGCGGGTTCAGCGGGCTCAACGTCGTGCGCAGCATACGCAGCGAATTCTGCCAGAAGGCGCGCTTCGACGCCTCGTCCGTCAACCGTCCTGACTCGGCAATAAACTGGTCCAGCGATTTGCGCGTCAGTTCGACCTTGAAACCCGACAATATCCCTTCGCCCGACGGCACATATAATTCGCGGCCCGGGCCGGACATGGCGAGCATGTAAAAATAGACATCCAGCATCTTGTCGAATGCATCCGCAAGATGGACCGAAGCGGGCGGCGTGGGATTGGGGAATTCGCCCAGCTGCAGGTAATGTTCGCCGCCGAAACGCTCCATGGTGGCGAGCTCGCGGGCATTGATAAACCTGCCGCGGCTGTCCTCCGCCAATTGATCAGTGCCTGCCAGCAGGAACATGATCTCGCGCACTTCCTGCCGCATGCTGTCATCGGCGGTAAACAGGTCGGTGAAGGCATGGCTGCGGAACGCGGTCACGGCCTTGATCAGCACATCCGACCCTGCCGCCTTTTGCCGCGCGGCCTCTTCGCGCAGGCCGGGCATGGATTTGATCGAGGGAATATCGGGGAGCAGCATTGCCTGCGCCTTTACCATCGCGGGTATCTCGACTGCGGGCGGCGGCGTCAGCGCGAGGGATGCGGGGCGCGGCGGCGCTATCTCGTCAAAACATTCCTCATAGCCGGGCGGCATGGCGTAGTAGGACTTGTAAAAATAAAACACCAATCCCGTCACGAGCAGGAGAATGCATAACACGGCGATGACGGACGACCTCTTCATGGCATCAAGTCTAGCCAATTTTATCCGTCAAGTCGACTATGCCGCTATCGCCGTCAAACCCCTTATTTTGGGCCCGCCTGTGCCGCTGGGGCGGCTTTCGGCTTGGCATTGTCGTTGCCGGACGGCGCCTGCACGGGGATCGCCTCGATGCCCATCATGTCGCCGACGGTATTGTCGGAAAACGCGTCGGGTTTAAAGCGTTTGCCGCCGACATACTGTTCCATGAACAGCCATGCTTTATCCTTCAGCCCCATGAAGTCCAGTCTCGGCTTCACGGAGATAGTGCCTTCCAGCGCAGCAGACTGCTTGATCCAGTCGGGATCGGCATCCACCTCGTACTGCCCCGCCGCGACGGAGCGGTCGAAGAAGTTATACAGGTGAAAACGCACGCTGTTCGCCGGAATGTCTGTCATGACGGTTTTCAATCCGCGACCACCATCCGGGGCTGGTACGCCGCGTGTGATGAGGTTCAATTCGTCGCTCGGCTCCCCGCCATCGGCGCGGGGTTCCAGCGGCAACTGGATATAGTCGAATGCCATCTCGCGGAAGCCGAGGCTTTCGTAATATTCGCGGCGCCAGAACTGGTCGGTCTTTGCGCCCGCCGTATCGACCAGCATCGATTCCATCGACATCAGCAGCGGCGCGTTTTGTTCCGATATCTGCACAATATCCATGTTGTCCGCGCTGCGGCCCTTGAATGTGGTGGCAAGGAATTTGCGGGCTTCGTCTTCGGCAATGCCCATTGTGAAATCGCCAAGACCCATGGAACGGAAACGCGGATCAACGAAGCCGTAAATCAGGTGCTGCGTGCCATCGACTTCCTTCGACACTTTCTGGTCCTTCGCGGCGCTGAAGGTGATGACGTTGCGGGCAGCGATCACTTCGCCCGTGCTGGGGTGCTGCACGATAATCCATTGTTCGCGGAACGGCGCGCCGGAGTCCTGCAATTTTTTGTCGTGGTTCTTTTCCATCAGCGACAGCAGCTTGGCGAGTTCTTCCCGTTCTTCCGCAATCGGGAAGATTTTTTCGTACAGGGAATACATGCGGGTCATAAGGCGCGTTGAATCGCCAATGGCGGGGTTATCAATGATGGTGACGTTCAGGCTGTTCTTGAAGGTTTGTTTTGCGTGTTCGAGGTCGCCCTTGTTGCGGGAGTCGCCGCCCATTTCGACAGCGAGGAGCGCCAAAACCTCTTTCGATTGTGCAAGCTGCACTTTCATTTCCGCCATGGCGTCTTTGGCGTTGGTCAGTAGCTGTTTCGCGTTGGTACGAGCCTCATCCATACTCGGTTTTTCTTCGCTCATTGCCTGTGCCTTTTTTGAAATCGATTTGCACGCGGATCTTCCCGGTCCTGCCTTTGTTGTGCAGGCCGAGGGCGCGTGTGGGCTGGGTTATACTTTTATTTTGCATAATCAAATGGTATATAAATACCCTATAGCTGACAAGCGATAGCGCGTAAGCAACTGAAATATCAGGCTTAAAATACAGAAAATTTAAGAATCAAAAGGCTTACTTCTTCTTGCCCTTCGTCCCGCCGCCCTTTTGGGCAGCGGCAAGCGCCATCATGGTGTCGATGTGCTTTTGCGAGGTGGTGCCGGGGCGGCTGACCGCACCGTCGGGCTGGCCGAAGGCGACGCTGTCCGCGCCCGCCTTCAATGCGCCCAGCATCGCGCCGCCGAATTCGCCAGTCTGTTTGGGCACGGCGACTTTCTTGGTGCCTGCAGGGACTTTCTTCGTGCCTTCAGGCGCGGAAACGTGATTGATCGCGTGGGTGATGATGCTTTGCAGATGCGGCGTGACAAGGCCGAACAGCAGGCTCTGGTCCTTTTCCATCCATTGCAGCAGCAGGCGCTGCGCCTTCAGGTGGTTGCCATTCGATTTTTCCAGCGCATCCTTGACGCGCGACATCGCATATTCACGGCTCATGGAAGCCTCCCCTGTTGTGCATCCAGCATGGCATATCCCCTTATAAAACTCAAACGAGGGCAGCCAGTTCCTTCATGATCTTATGGACACCGCGCACCCGTACCGGCAGGTCGTCCCAGGGGCGCATAAAGACCAGTTTCTGGTCTTCGGGGCGGATTTTGGCGGTACCGGTCTGTTTCTGGATATATTGCACCAGTTTCGGCAGGTCGATTTTGCAGGTGCGGTGGAACGTCAAGACCGCGCCCTTCGGCCCTGCATCCACACGTTCCACGCAAGCCATGCGGCAAAGCTGCTTGATTTCGACAAGGTCGAGCAGGTTTTCGACATCCTTCGGCAACGGGCCGAAACGGTCGATAAGTTCTGCCGCGAAACCTTCGATCTCGGCACGGTCGGCCAAGGCCGCGATGCGGCGGTAAATCGACAGGCGGAGGTTAAGGTCGGGGATATACCCCTCCGGAATGACGACCGCCATGCCGAGGTTGATGGTCGGCGCCCAATGGTCGCTCGACTGGATTTCGCTCAGACCCTCGCGCGCGGCAGCGACCGCCTCCTCCAGCATTTGCTGATAAAGCTCGACGCCGATTTCGCGGATATGGCCGGACTGTTCCTCGCCCAGCAGGTTGCCTGCGCCGCGGATATCAAGGTCATGCGATGCCAGCTGGAAACCCGCGCCCAGCTGGTCGAGCTGTTCGATCGCGTGCAGACGCTGCTCGGCGGTCTTGGTCAGTTTTTTGTCCTGCGCAAAGGTCAGGTAGGCATAGGCGCGCTGCTTTGCACGGCCGATGCGGCCGCGCAACTGGTACAGCTGCGCAAGGCCGAACATTTCGGCGCGGTGGATGATCATCGTGTTCGCGTTCGGGATATCGAGGCCGGATTCGACAATCGTGGTCGACAGCAAGATGTCATACGCGCCTTCATAGAACGCGGTCATCTTGTCTTCCAGCTCCTCCGGCGTCATTTGGCCATGCGCGACGACGACCTTCAGTTCCGGCACCAATGTTTTCAGGCGGTCCTCGATATCTTCAAGGTCGGAAATGCGCGGGCAGACGTAGAAGCTCTGGCCGCCGCGATAATGTTCGCGCATCAGTGCATCGCGCAGCACAACGGGGTCATAGGGCAGCACGAAAGTTTTCACCGCAAGACGGTCGATGGGCGCGGTGGTAATCAGGCTGAGTTCCCGCACGCCCGACAGCGCCATTTGCAGCGTGCGTGGGATGGGCGTGGCGGTGAGGGTCAGGACGTGGAGGTTATCCTTCAACGCCTTGATCTTTTCCTTTTGCTTCACGCCGAATTTCTGTTCCTCGTCCACCACCAGCAGCGCGAGGTTGGAGAATTTTATTTTTTCGGACAGCAGCGCGTGGGTGCCGACGAGGATATTGACATCCCCCTTCTCCACGCCAATCCGCACCTGCTCCGCCTCGCGCCCCGTCACGAAACGCGACAGCAGGCCGACGCGGATGGGGAAACCGTGGAAGCGGCGCGAAAAACCCTGATAATGCTGGCGCGCCAGCAGCGTGGTGGGCGCGATCACCGCCACCTGATAACCCGCCAGCGCGGTCACGGCGGCGGCGCGCATCGCGACTTCCGTCTTGCCGAAACCCACATCGCCACAGACGAGACGGTCCATCGCCATGTCTTTGTCGAGGTCTTCCAGCACATCCAGAATGGCGCGCTGCTGGTCTTCGGTTTCGGGATAGGGGAAACCGGCGGAGAATTTCTCGTAACTGCCGTCATGCACATGGATCGGCTCGGTCTTGAGCAGGATGCGCAGCGCCGCGACCTTCAGCAATTCATTCGCAAGGATCAGCAGGTCGCGCTTGACGCGCGCTTTCCGCGCCTGCCACGCCGAACCGCCGAGCCTGTCCAGCACCGCGCCCGCTTCCGCCGAGCCGTAGCGCGACAGGACGTCGAGGTTTTCAACTGGCACGAACAGCTTGTCGCCGCCCGCATAGATCAGTTTCAGGCAGTCATGCGGGATGCCGTCGACGATGACGGTTTCAAGGCTGTCATATTTGCCGATACCGTGGTCTTCGTGGACGACGTAATCGCCATCATGCAGCTGGCTGATTTCGAAAACAAAAACGTCGCTTTTCTTTTTCTTCTTCGCGGTACGACTGAGGCGGTCGCCGAGCATATCCTGCTCGGTCAGCACCAGCAGGTTTTCGGTTTCAAAACCGCGCTCCAGCCCCAGCACCGTGATGCCGACAACTTTGCTATCGATCTTGTCGGGGCTTTCGACTTGCTCGATCTTCAAACCCTGCTCGCCGAAAATCGTCTGCAGGCGGTCGGCGGACCCGTTGCTATATGCGGCCAGCAATACTTTCTTGCCGTTGCCGGATACTTTTTCGATGTGTTCGCGGATGACGCCGTAAATATCGGCGTTGGGCAATGCGCGGATATCGCCGAAATCGCGGCTCTTGCGCGCGCCGCCATCCTTTTGCCCCGGTGCGGGGTTAAAGGGCGACAGGTCGTATACATCATGTTCGCGCAACCGCAGTTCCCATTCCGCATGGGGCAGATACAGGCTCTCCATCGGGACGGGGCGATAAGCGGCGGACTGGTTGTCGCCCTTTTTGCGGTTGGCGGCGTCGGATTCCTGCATGATGCGGCGGGCTTGGTATAAGTCTTCGACCGCCTTCATGCGTTCGATATGCGCGTGTTCGACCTGATAATCGAGCGTCACCGTCGCATCGGGCAGATAATCGAACAGCGTATCCAGCTTGCCGTAGTAGAGCGGCAGCCAGTGTTCCATGCCCGCATATTTTCGGCCTTCGCTGATCGCTTCGTACAGGGGATCGTCGTCGCGCACCGTGCCGAATGTTTCGCGATAGGCGGACCGGAAACGCGCGATGTTTTCTTCGGTCAGTAGCGCTTCGGATACGGGATAGAGCGTTAGCTCCTTCCGTTCCTCCGTCGTGCGCTGGCTGAGCGCGTCGAAGGCGCGGATGTTTTCAATCTCGTCACCGAAGGTATCAATGCGCAGCGGGTCGGGCGAGCCAGAGGGGAAGATATCAATCAGGCTGCCGCGAATGGCATACTCACCCGCTTCGCGCACAGTTTCAGTGCGGTGATAACCGTTGGCCGTCATGAACGCCTGCATCTGCGCCATGTCGAGATTTTCGTCCTTGCGCGCGCTGAAGACAGAATTTTTCAGGATGTCGCGCGGCGGCACGCGCTGGCCGACGGACGATACCATCGCCAGAATAATCAGCGGTTTGCCTTCTTTCCGGTGCAGCAGGCGCGACAGGGTGCGCAGGCGCTCCCCCACCACATCGGTTGTGGGCGAAATGCGGTCATAGGGCAGGCAATCCCAGGCGGGGAAGCGCAGGACTTCGACGCCTTCGCCAAAGAAACGCAAACCCTCGGAAATTTCCTCGAATCGCATGTCATCGGAGCAGACATGGAGGACCGGCGCCCGGCTCTCGCGTGCGAGCCTGGCCAGCAAAACGGAATCGTACCCCTCCGGTACTCCAAAAAGGGGGTACCGTTGCGGTTTTTCCTTCAGCTTGGGACTGCTGGTCGTCATATCAATCCCTATGGAGCGTTATCCCGCCTTTTGCAGGACGCCATTCGTATCACTTATCGGCGTAAAACGTCAATAAAAGCCGCACAACCGCGCTATCTTCGGCGGGCGGCAGGGGCTCCTGCCCCGTTATCCAGTTATATATGTCAGGGTCGCTATTATTCAAAAAACGGTCATAGGCAGCCAGTTCATCCGCCCCGAAACCCGCCATATGGGCATCCGCGAAGCGGCCGAGCAGCAAATCGACCTCCCGCGTGCCACGATGCCAGCTGCGGAACCCCAACTGCTTGCGTTTTATGGATATATTGTCCTCGACCGGAACTTCGTGCATATTCAACCTGTTCAATTTCAAGGATCACAATGATGTCCGACAAAAATTTCTTCAAGGATAATTTCGTTCTTATTATCGGCCTTGCCCTGCCCGTGCTGCTGATGGTGGGTTTCATGGTCGTCGCCAGCCTGCCGCAAAAGTTGAGCGACCCGCCCAAATACGACCTGATTTTCTGGACATCGGATTACTATTACAACGCGAACAACAACGGTCGCCCCGTAAACGTGTCGCTGGTCGTCAAGGACGGCGTGCTGAAGGCGCAGTATAACAAAGTCCCCGATCCGAAATATCCGAACACGCAGTGGATCAAGCTGTACCGTTTCGAGGCAAAGACGCAAACCGTGCGCCAGCTGGAATTCGGCGATCCCTTTGACATGGACAAGATCGACCCCTCGCGCGAAGACACCGTGGAAGCAACCAAGGGGTTGAAGATCGACACATCCCTGAAATCACCGGACGGTTTCGAACTGACAGCGGAAAATTACCGCCGCTACGGGCTGGTCAATGAAATCTTCGGCGGCTGGCGCAATGATTACAATATGAAGCTGCGCAACGGCATGACCGCCGTGCCGCTGAAAACGGGAAATCCCGGCGATACATTTTACAACGGCTCGACCACGTTTGTCGGCTGGGTGACGGGGACCAATTAACATGACCGCAAAACAGGACGCCATCGTCGAAGTCGTGGACATCATCAAGCGTCACGGATTGACGCTGGAGGAAGTTTACGCAGCCCTGCAGAACACGGCCGAATTCAAGGCGCAGAAATCCAGCAGCCTGCTGATGCGCATTTTCGGCTACCTCGGCGGATTGTTCGTTATTTCCGGTGTTGCCACCTTTATCGGCATGCAGTGGAACGACCTCGGCCCCGCAGGGCAGATCATGTGCACACTTGGCATCGGTTTCTGCATGTTTATCGCCGCCATCACCTGCACGACGGATGAAAAACTGGAAATGGCGGCAACGCCGCTGTTCCTGCTATCGGCGGTTTTGCAGCCTGTCGGCATCGCGGTGCTGATGGATATTTTCTCTAGCGGTGGCAACCCCGCCCATGGCGTGCTGTTCCTGACGGGCGTGATGATGATGCAGCAGGGCTGCGCCTTCATCGCCAAGGACCGCACGGTGCTGGCATTCACGACGCTGGTGTTTTCCGGACTGTTCCTGTTCACGGCGCTCGACTTGCTGGAAATTCCGGCCGACCTGATCGGTATTGTGATGGGCGTATCCCTCACCTGCATCGGCTGGAGCCTTGATAAATCCAAGCACAAGCCGCTTGCATGGCTCTGCTACCTGATCGGCACCTGTCTGGTGCTGACGGTGGCGGCGGATATCCTGCGCAATACGCCGTTTGAAATCCTGTTCCTCGGCCTGTCCTGTGGCGTTATCTTCCTGTCGACCGTCGCGCGCAGCCGGACTTTGCTGGTCGTGGGCACGATCGCGCTGCTCAGCTATGTCGGGTATTTCATGGATAAATATTTCGGCGGCCTGCTGGCGGGGCCGATCGGCCTTATTCTGGTGGGCGTGCTGCTGATCGGTGCGGGCGTTGCCGCCGTGAAGGTGAACAACAAGTACATCAAGCAAAAAGGATAAGCTGTGACGGGGCGGCCCTTTATCCTCGATCCGCTCTTTCAGGCAACGAAGACCGTGCCGGGCGTTGGCCCGCGCATGAGCAAGCTGCTGGAAAAGGTGGCGGGGCCGCGCGTGTCGGACCTGTACTGGCACCTTCCCGCCGGCATCATCGACCGCCGCTTTTCACCGAAACTCCGCGACCTCATCGGCGTGACGGAGGCGGTTGCGACCATCACGATCCGCATCGAAGGGCATTTCCCGCCCAAGCGCCCCGGCCTGCCTTACCGCATCAAGGGCACGGACGGCACGGGCTGGATCGACCTGACCTTTTTCCACGCGCTGGCGGATTATCTGGAGGTACAGTTTCCGGTCGGCGAAGACCGGACGATCAGCGGGCGCATCGAGCATTACAACGGCCTGCTGCAGATGCCGCATCCCGATTACGTCGTGACGCCGGAAACGGCGCATCTGATCCCCGCGATTGAGCCCGTCTATCCCCTAACCGCCGGGTTGACGCAAAAAGTATCTGCGAAAATCATGAAGGCCGCGCTTGCGAAAATTCCGGTTATGGATGAATGGCTCGACCCCGCCTACCAGCAGCGCGAACAGATGCCGCGCTGGCACGAGGCGCTGCAGCAGGCGCACAACCCCGCCGACGAAACCGCCGTATCCCCCGAACATCCCGCGCGCCGTCGCCTTGCCTATGATGAATTGCTGGCGAACCAGCTGACCATGGCGTTGATGCGCGTCAACCAGCGGCAGCAGAAAGGCCGTGCGCTGGCGGGCGACGAGGCGTTGTTCCAGAAGGCTTTGGCGGCATTCCCTTTCGACCTGACGAATTCCCAAAAATCCGCTGTCGCCCAGATCCGCGAAGACCTGCAAAAACCCCTCCGTATGCACAGGCTGCTACAGGGCGATGTGGGCAGCGGCAAGACGGCAGTCGCCTATCTGTCGATGATTCATGCCATCGGCAGCGGTTGTCAGGCCGCGATCATGGCACCGACCGAAATCCTCGCGCGGCAGCATGAAAAAACCGTTGGCGCGCTGGCCGCGAAAATTGGCTTGAAAACAGTGACGCTGACAGGCCGCGACAAAGGAAAGGCGCGCGCGGCGATACTGGAATCGATTGCCGACGGGTCGGCGCATATCGTCATCGGCACCCACGCGCTGTTTCAGGAAGATGTGATCTTCAAGGATCTCGCGCTTGTCATCATCGACGAACAGCACCGCTTCGGCGTGCATCAACGCCTGCTGCTCAGCGAAAAGGGCCAGACCGCCGATATGCTGGTGATGACCGCAACACCCATCCCGCGCACACTAACCCTTACCGTCTATGGCGATATGGAGGTGAGCGTGCTGAATGAAAAGCCCGCCGGCCGCCAGCCCATCGACACAAGGCTGGTGTCGGATGAGCGGATCGGCGAAGTGCTGGAGGGGCTCCAGCGCAAGGTTGAAACGGGCGACCGCATTTACTGGGTCTGCCCGCTGGTGGAGGAATCGGAAAAGCTCGACCTCGCCGCCGCCGAAGAACGTTTCACGATGATGAGCATGCGCTTCAAGCGCGTCGGCCTGCTGCACGGGCGCATGAAGCCCGCCGAAAAAGATGCCGTGATGGATAAATTTTCGAAGGGGGAGCTGGATATCCTCGTCTCCACCACCGTGATCGAGGTCGGCGTCGACGTGCCGGAGGCAACCGTGATGGTGATCGAACATGCCGAGCGTTTCGGCCTTGCCCAGCTGCACCAGTTGCGCGGGCGCATCGGGCGCGGGCCGGGGAAATCGGTTTGCATCCTTCTTTATAATTCGAAACTCAGCGAGATCGCCAAAAAACGCCTCTCCACCATCCGCGATTCCGAAGACGGCTTTTTCATTTCCGAACAGGATTTGAAACTGCGCGGCGCGGGCGAGATGCTGGGCACACGGCAGAGCGGCTTGCCCGAATTTCGCCTCGCGCATCCCGAATTCCATGCCGATTTGATACAAACGGCGTTTGATGACGCGCGCCTGATCCTCGACCGCGACCCGCAATTGCTGTCGGAGCGCGGCCTTGCCCTGCGCACGCTGCTCTATCTGTTCGAGCGGGATACGGCGATCAAGTATTTGCGGTCGGGATAATCACCGTTGCGATTGCTGCACAACCTGCAGCAGCACGTCATTCACCTTGTCGGGGCCGAGTACCTTGATGGTGTTTTTCGACAGGCGCGACTTGATGGCGGGAATATCAATGACGTTGTTTTTCATCAAACCGTGGCCGGTCCCCAGCGCGCCATAAAGGTCGCTGATATAGGCATCGGCCAGTTTCGGCTCCATCGCCTTGACCTTGTCTTTCGTGCCATAGGGCACCTCGAGCGAGATCACGAGGCTGACCTGCTGGGTCAAACCTTTTTCGGTGATAATCGGCAAAACCAGCGGTTTCATGTCCAGATATTCAAAATCGGGCGTGGCTGCCGCGGGTTCTTCGGTCTCTGACGCCATGGCGATTGCGGGCGCCATCAGCACCATTCCCAAAAATCCTAGTAAAATCACGAAGCTACGCATCTCTGTCCCTGCCTTGAATAAGCCCATCTGCTATTTTATGGCAGTTAGGTTAAGCAAAGGTAAAGATACGCCTGTGGGGCTGGTTACGCAGGCTTATTCAGCAAGCTGTGGCGCATGCCGTAGGCGAAATAAATCACCACACCCACCACAAGCCACAGCACGAAACGCAGATGCGTCTCGGGCGGAAGGAAGCAGATCAGCGCGCCGCAGAAAAAAACGCCCAGCGCAGGTACGATTAGTCCGCCAGGGGTTTTGAAGGGACGTGGCAGGTTCGGCTGCTGCACGCGGAGCATGATAACCCCGCCGCAGACCAGCACAAAGGCGGCGAGCGTGCCGATATTCGTCAGTTCCGCAAGCGCACCCAGCGGGATAAAGCCCGCCATGATCGCCATGACCACGCCGCAAATGACGGTCGTGCGCACGGGTGTGCGGGTCTTTTCGTTCACTTCACCGAGGCTCACGGGCAGCAAGCCGTCGCGCGACATGGCGAAGATGATGCGGGTCAGGCCGTAATAAAGCACCAGCATGACGGTCGTCAGGCCGGCAATCACGCCCGCCGATACCAGCGCCGCACCCGCCTTGAACCCGATTGCCGACAACGCGTCAGCCACGGGCGACGAGGTGTTCAGCGTGTCGTATTTTACGACGCCCGTCAGCAGGCCAGAGACGACGATGTAAATAATCGTGCAGAAAACCAGCGATGCAAGGATGCCGATCGGCACGTCTTTCTGCGGGTTACGCGATTCCTCGACCGCGGTCGAAACGGCGTCAAAACCGACATAGGCGAAGAACACGAGCGACGCACCGGCCAGAATGCCGAAATGCTTGCCGTCTTCGCCCGTGCCGAACCAGCCGAAGGGCATGAACGGAGTCCACAGCGCCTTGGCAGCCTCGATATCGCTGAACACGAAACGGGCAGCGACAAACACGAAAACCGAGATTGTGAGCAGTTTGATGAAAACCATCGCTGCGTTCAGGCGCGCGCTTTGCTTCACGCCGACGATCAGCATGACCATCAGCAGCAGAATGATAATAACTGCGGGCAGGTTGACGATGCCGCCATCGGCGACTTGCGTCATCGCCCCGTTGATCTCGACCCCCTTGGTGGCCCAGGGGCCTTTGGTCAGCGCTTCGGGGAGCGCGATATCCAGCGATGCCATGCCGCGCTTCAGGTATCCCGACCAGCCATTCGCGACCGCCGCGACGGAAACGCCGTATTCCAGCACCAGATCCCAGCCGATCACCCAGGCGATAAATTCGCCGAAGGCCGCGTAGGAATAACCGTAGGCGCTACCGCAGCCGCCGACGCTGGCGGAAAGTTCGGCATAGGCAAGCGCGGCAAAGGCGCAGGCGATGCCCGACACGACGAAGGAAAGAACGACCGCAGGGCCTGACATCGTTGCCGCCGCCACGCCCGTCAAAACGAAAATCCCCGTTCCAATGATCGCGCCGACGCCCAGCAGGGTAAGATCCCATGCCGACAGCACGCGGTTGAGCGCGGGACCGGTGGTATCGCAATTGGCGGGTTTCTTGCGGAAAAAGGTTGCGGCGCTGAACAACGACGTCATTTGGGTATCATCTCCTGAATGGATTTCGTTATGGTATTGATAAGACTATAGATAAATAAAAACGTGCTGGGAAGCCGGAATATAATCAGATATTCTCTTTTTGGTAAATAGAAGGTGTTCAGGCATGGCCGTACTTCCCACTAACCCGAAAGATAAAGCGCAGATCTACCAGCTGGTGGCGGGCCTGACCGCCGTGACGCTCATTATTATCGGTTGCCTGATCATCCTGCTGCCCTTCTTCCCCGCGATTTTGCTGTCGACCATCTTTACCCTCGCCACCTGGCCAGCGTTTGAATGGATCCTGTCGCGCACGAAAAACCGCACCGTCCTTGCCTCCGCCTTGATGACGCTTCTGCTGGCCGCCTGCTTCATTGCGCCGCTGGTCATCATCGGCACGAGCATCGCGGAGAACTACCAGAAAGTTTACGATGGCATCATCGGGTTCCTGCAGGGGGATTCCAGCGAAACGGCCGCCTCCCTCGCCTCCGTCAAATATATCGGCCCTTATCTTGAAAAGACGTGGTTGATGTTCTCGACGGACAAGGCGCGGATGATGGAAACCTTAAAGGAATATGCGCGGCCGACCTCGGCCGTCTTGCTCCGCATGGGTTCCACTATCGGCTATGGCATGCTCGACATCACGCTGGGCGTTATCATTTCCTACTTCTTCTTCCGCCACGGCACGCATGTGGCCGTGCGCATCCGTGCGCTGTCGGAACGCTTCGGCGGCGAATACGGCAACAAATTGCTGGGCGTCACGACCAACACCCTGATCGGCGTGGTTTACGGTATTCTCGGCACCGCCCTGTTGCAGGGCGTTGTGGCCGCGATCGGGTTCATGATTGCGGGCATTCCGGGCGCGACCTTCCTCGGCCTCATGACGTTCTTCCTGTCGCTGGTGCCGATGGGCCCGCCGCTGATCTGGGGCCCTGCCGCGCTGTGGCTCTTTTCGGAAGGGCAGACGGGCATGGCGATTTTCCTCGTCCTTTGGGGGACGCTGGTCGTCGGCTCTATCGACAACTTCATGAAGCCTTACTTCATCAGCCGCGGCTCGGATCTTCCCTTGCTGCTCGTCCTGCTGGGCATCATGGGCGGCATGGTGGCCTTTGGCTTCATCGGCATCTTCATCGGCCCGACGCTGCTGGCGCTGGCCTATGCGATGGTGATCGAATGGTCGACCACGCGCAGCACGGTCAAACCGTCTGACGCAAGATCAACGAAAAACCTGCCCGCATAGGGGCAGGTCGTTTCATCATAAATCGTGGACTTGATTAATTCGTGCAGACGGGCGCGGATGTCGTGCTGGTCTGCCATGAATGCTGCGCCCATTTGCGGATCTTGCCCTTGTCCATCGACAATGCCTGATCGATGCGCGGGGAGAAACGTTTGCAGAAGCTGACCGTCGACATCGAAATCGCGTGCTGCGAAATCTGGTTGGCAAGCGTCGTGCGCAGGGTGTGCAGCTTGATTTCCGGGTTGCCGGAGCCGGAGCGGCGGTAATAGCCGATCAGGTCGTTTTCGTAGCCCGAGATCAGGCCTTTGTTCTTTTGCGTGAAGCTCTGGTATTTCAGGTAGCCTTGCGCGCCCTGCGGCATCCGCATGCAGGTCAGGCCGATCACCATCAGTTCGGAATGGATGCGCAGACCCTGCTCGGCTTCGAATTCCTGCGGCGTGTAGCAGCCGGAAGAACCCTTTGCGTTCGCCGCGACGGGCGACAGGCAAAGCGACAAAACCAATGCGAGGGCAAATTTTTTCATGCTGGGTGCATCCTGTAAAACACATAGTCCGGAAATTGGTTCCGAGTTTTACAGCAAATGCCCTTTATTGTCCAGAACACGATTAGACGGGCGTTAAAACTTGAGCCTTTTCAAAGTACAAAAGCAGGTTATCCACAACCAGTTGTGCCATCGCGCCGCGCGTTTCATGGGTCGCGCTCCCCACATGCGGCTGCAGCACCACGTTATCGAGTCTGCACAGCGCGCTTGGAACATCCGGTTCTTTTTCAAAGACATCGAGGCCCGCACCCGCAATCACGCCCGCCTCCAGCGCATCGACCAGCGCCTTTTCATCCACGATCTTGCCGCGCGCGATATTGACCAGCACGCCGTCGCGCCCCAGCGCCTTAAGAATCCTGGCATCGACCAGCTGATGCGTATCGGTCGTATAGGGGCAGGCGACCATTAATATGTCTGATTTTGCGGCCATTTCCTCCAGCGAGGCGACAAAGGGATAGGACACCTTTTTATCGCGGGGGCCGTGATAGATGATGTTGAGTCCGAAGGCCTGCGCACGGGTGGCAATCGCCTGCCCGATACGACCGAGGCCGATAATCCCCATCGTCTTGCCACGCAAGGAACGCCCCAGCGGCATCGGGCCTTTTTTCACCCACTGGCCGCTGCGTACATATATATCTCCCTCGACCGTGCGGCGGAAAACCGCCAGCGTCAGGGCGATGCCAATATCGGCGGTGTCGTCGGTCAGGACATCGGGGGTATTGGTGACGATAATCCCCTGCTCCTTCGCCGCCTTCACATCGACGCTGTCATAGCCGACGCCGAAATGGCTGATGATTTCGAGATTGGGCAGGGCGCGGATGATTTTGGCGGTCACGCCGAAGAAGGCGGTGCTGACCATGCCGGTAATATTATTGCGCACTTCGTTGAGTTTCGCCTCGGGGTTTTCGGACTGCCAGAGCTTGTGAATCCGGTAGTTTTTCTCCAACTGGTCCAACTGGGCGGCTGGTATGGGCCCCATGACGAGAACTTCTTGAGCCATAACGGATTTTTCCATCCCAATTAGACATAAAATTATGGACAAGCCATAAAAGATATGGTTAATAGTCGCGAGCACCAGAACCACCGTTCAGAGTTTAAATTGCAGGAATAAGAATGCAATGAGCAAAAAGCTCTACATAAAGACCTGGGGTTGTCAGATGAATGTCTATGACAGCCAAAAGATGGCCGATGTTCTGGCCCCCCTCGGCTATGCGCCGGTGGATGCGCCCGAAGGCGCCGACCTGATGATCCTCAATACCTGCCATATCCGCGAAAAAGCGACCGAAAAGGTGTTCTCCGACCTCGGCCGCCTGCGCGACCATAAAGAAGCCAAGGCAGAGGCTGGCGAAAAGGCGTTGATCGCCGTTGCCGGCTGCGTGGCGCAGGCCGAAGGCCCCGTCATCCTCCAGCGCGCCAAATACGTCGATATGGTATTCGGCCCGCAGACCTATCACCGCCTGCCCGAAATGATTTTGGCCGCGAATGGCGGCGAGCGTGTGGTGAACACCGATTTCCCCGTTGAATCGAAATTCGACAACCTGCCAGCTTCCACCTCGCAAGGCCCTTCCGCCATGCTGTCGGTGCAGGAAGGCTGCGACAAGTTCTGCACCTTCTGCGTCGTTCCCTATACGCGCGGCGCGGAATATTCGCGCCCCGTGCAGCAGATCCTCGACGAAGCGAAAAAATCCGTCGAACAGGGCGCGAAAGAAGTCATGCTGCTCGGCCAGAACGTCAACGCGTTCCATGGCGAGGGCGAAGGCGGCACCTGGGATCTCGCGCGCCTGATCGATGCGCTGGCGCAGATCAACGGCCTCGAGCGTATCCGCTACATGACCTCGCATCCCAGCGACATGAACGACGCGCTGATCGACGCGCATGGCAGCATCGAAAAACTGATGCCCTTCCTGCATCTGCCCGTGCAAAGCGGCTCCGACCGCATCCTCGACCTCATGAACCGCAAGCACACCTCCGCGCAATACCTCGACATCATCGCGCGCGTGAAAAAAATTCGCCCCGATATCGCGCTGTCGTCGGATTTCATCGTCGGCTTCCCCGGCGAGACGGAAGAAGACCATGCGGCGACGGTCGAAATGGTGAAGCAGATCGGCTTTGCCTCCTGCTATTCGTTTAAGTACAGCCCCCGCCCCGGCACCCCCGGCGCAGTCATGGGCGGCATCGTTCCCGAAGCTGTGAAGGACACACGCCTGCATGAACTGCAGGCGATTTTGTTTGCGCAGCAATCCGAATTCAACCAGCGCAGCGTCGGCAAGACCGTGCGTATTCTGTTTGACCGCAAGGGCGACAAGGAAGGCCAGCTTCTCGGCAAGACGCCGTGGAACCAGTCCGTCTATGTCACCGCGCCCGAGCGACTCTACGGCCAAATGATTGATGTAAAAATTGAGAAGGCCTTCCAGAACGGGATGGCCGGTACTATCGCGACCACTGAAACAACAACAAAAAACCCCAGCCAGAAGAAGGAAGCAGCATGAGCAACTACAGCAACAGACAGCGCAATCCCAAGCCGGAAGGCACTCTTCACACCATTACCCTTGATTCTGCCAATGACAAACGGCTGGCGAGCATCCTGTACCGTCAGGACCGTGGCCATCTGCATGTTTACATGGGCCAGAAATTCGGCGTTCAGCTGGACGTGAATTACAACCCCGACAAAATCACCTTCTACGGCAACGACGAAAACGCAGCCCGCATGAAGCGTGCATTCGACATGCTGTCCGGCCAGATCGAGACCAAGGCGCATATCGACAAGGACGCAATCAGCAAAATCGCAACCCAGCTGAACCCCTCTGCGGGCCTCAGTTCGGCAGCTCCTGCGTCCGCTGCCTTCAAGGCCGCGAACCAGAACAAACGTTCTGCTCCCGCCGGCTCGAAGCACGAAGGCGGCTCGACGGGTTCTGAATTCCAGGCGTTGAACCCCGCGCAGGAAAACCTTGCGAAACTGATCGCTGAAAACGACCTGATTTTCGCGCTCGGGCCTGCTGGTACCGGCAAGACCCACATTGCGGTTGTGAAGGGCATCGAAGCCCTGAAAAGCGGCGCTGTGGAAAAACTGCTGCTCGCACGCCCCGCCGCAGAAGCCGGCGAGAAAATCGGCTACCTGCCCGGCGACGCGAACGCGAAACTGGCTCCCTACATGCGCCCCATCTATGACGAGCTGGACAAGGCCTTCGGTCCCGGCAAATACAAGTCCATGATGGAAACCGGCGTCATCGAGATCGTGCCGATCGGCTACATGCGCGGTCGTACGTTTGATAACGCTTTCATCATCGTCGATGAATCGCAGAACCTGACCCGCGAACAGACCAAGATGGCCATTACCCGTATCGGTAAAGGCTCGAAAATGGTCATGACCGGCGACCCCCAGCAGATCGACTTGCGCGACAAGAATGACTCCGGCCTGATCTGGGCTTCCCAGATCATGGAAGGCAAAAAAGGCGCAGCGACCCAGACCTTCGAACAGACGCATGTCGTCCGTTCCGAGATCGTGATGTCGTTCGTGGCGGCAGTGGATGAATTTGAAGGCCTCGACAAGCCCAAGTTCGATGCTCCGGCCAACACGCCCGCTCCGGTAAAAGGCCAGACAAATCAACCGACTACACCCGGTAAGTGGTAATCGCGGCTGATTAACTAATATTTACGTTTTACTGTTAAAGTAGGGTTAGTGTACAACTAACCCTACTTTTCTTTTTTGGGAGAACCACTTGACCAAACAAGCCGTCCGGCGCGTCGGACTTCAGTTCGATGACAATGCCCTCGTCCCCCTTCTGTTCGGGGAACACGATATGCACCTTGCCCAGATCGAAGAAGAACTCGATATCGAGATCGCCAGCCGCGGTAACGAGGTCGTGATCATCGGCCCGAAACCGAAAATCGTCGCGGCGCAGGCCGTGTTCGACGTCCTGTGGGAACGCCTTCTTAAAGGCCTGCCCGTCGTGACCGAAGACGTCACCGCCGCCATCAACGTCGTCAAAAGCCCGATGAACCAGGGCAGCCGCGACATGGCAATGGCCGCGCTGAAAGAACCGCAGGTCAAGCTGCAGACCAAGAACAAGCAGATCACGCCCCGCACGCCGAAACAGGCTGAATATCTGGAAGCGATCAAGAACAACGCCCTCGTCTTCGGCCTCGGGCCCGCGGGTACGGGCAAGACCTTCCTTGCCGTCGCGCAGGCGGTGACGATGCTGCAATCCGGCGAAGTCGACCGCATGATCCTGACCCGCCCTGCTGTGGAGGCCGGCGAAAGCCTCGGCTTCCTGCCCGGCACGATGCAGGAAAAAATCGACCCCTATCTGCGCCCGATTTACGACGCATTGAATTACATGATGCCCGCAGAACAGCTGGCGCGCCGTCTGGCGGATGGCACGATTGAAATCGCGCCGCTCGCCTTTATGCGCGGACGCACGCTCGGGTCTTGTGTCGTCATCCTTGACGAAGCACAGAACACCACGCCCACGCAGATGAAAATGGCGCTGACCCGTATCGGTGAAAACAGCAAAATGATCATCACCGGCGACTTGTCCCAGACCGACTTGCCGAACAACCAGAAATCCGGCCTGCGCGACGCTGTCGAAGTTTTGAAGGGCGGCAAGGATATCGCCTTCATCGCGTTTGGGGATGCCGACGTCGTGCGTTCGCGCCTTGTGCGCGAAATCGTCGCGGCCTACGAAAAACGCGACGCGGTGAATCCCAATAAATACGGCAAGGACACGCCATGATCAGCCTGACGATCCAGATCGATTACGCGTCGCCCAAATGGAAAAAAGCCTTCGCCAAGATGGACCGCAAGATCGAGGAGGCTGTGGCCGCCGCGTTTCTTGACGCGAAAAAGCCGAAAACCTTCGACAACCGCAATTTCGACATCGCCGTCGTATTGTCGGACGACAAGATGATGAAGGACCTGAACCACACCTTCCGCGCCAAGAACAAGGCGACGAACGTGCTGTCCTTCCCGCAACTGAAGATCAAGGGTCTGAAGGCGAAAGAGCTTGATGCCTTCCCCAAGGTCGACGCCATTCCGCTGGGCGATATCGTGATTGCGCACCAGACCGTCGCGAGGGAATGCAAGGAACAGAAGAAAACCATCGAAAACCACACGCTGCATCTTGTGATCCACGGCACCCTGCATCTGCTGGGCTATGACCACATGAATGCCAAAGACGCGAAAGCGATGGAAAAACTGGAATGCGCGATCCTTCAGAGCATGGGTTATCCCGATCCCTATGCGGCACCCGAACCTGTAAAGAAGCGCAAGAAATAACGTGGAAGACAACGCCCTCAAAAAACCCGAACTTACTGTTGAACCCGTCGCGGACGCAAAACCCGATGGCGAAAAAGGCCTGTTCGGCTGGGTCAAAAACCTCCTTCCCGCCAAGGACACCGGACACGACAACGACAGCCTGCGCGACGCGATCGAGGAATTGATCGAGGAACAGACAGACACGCCCCAATCCGCCGTCGCCGCGCATGAACGCCGCCTGATTTCCAACATCCTTGAACTGCGCGACCTGCCTGTCCTCGACATGATGGTGCCGCGCGCCGATATCGTGGCGATCAGCATCGATGCGGGCCGCGACGAACTTTACGCCCTGCTGGCGCAAAAGCCGCACAGCCGCATCCCCGTTTACAAGGGCGACCTTGATAACATTCTGGGTGCCGTGAACATCAAGGATATCGTGGCGCACCTTGCCAACAACACGCCGTTCGAGATCAAGGAAGTGATGCGCGACGTGCTGGTCGTGTCGCCCGCCATGCGCGTCCTCGACCTGCTGCTGCAAATGCGCCAGTCAAAGGTGCATATGGCATTCATCGTCGACGAATTCGGCGGCATCGACGGCCTCATCACCATCAACGACCTTGTTGAATCGATCGTGGGCGAGCTGGACGATGAATACGAATTCGACCTGACCCCGCAATTGATCGAACGCCCCGACGGATCGGCCATCGTCGACGGCCGCTATGCCATCACCGAATTCGAAAAACAATACGGCGAGACCTTTGCCGAGAACGAGGAATACGAGGAAGTCGACACCATGGGCGGCCTCGTCACCTTTATCGCGGGCCATGTGCCGACGCGCGGCGAAGTCATCCGCCATGCGGCCAGCGGCGTTGAATTCGAAGTCATCGACGCCGATCCCCGCCGCGTCACCCGCATCCGTCTGCGCAACCTGCCCAAGAAAGCGCCCGCCACCGCGTCATGACCAAAATCACATCACTCGAAGCCCTCAGCGGTTTCCGCCGTTACGCCGTTGCATTCCTGCTGGGCGTGCTGACCGTTCTGGCGATGCCGCCCATCGGGCTGTTCCCCATATTGTTGCTGACAGTTCCCGCCTTTGCCACCCTCGCCCGCTTCGCGCCCACCCGCACGACAAGCTTCGGCGTGGGCTGGGCCTTCGGCGCGGGCTATTTTATTTTCGGCCTCTACTGGATCAGCGCCGCGCTGTTCGTGGATATCGAGCAATGGAAATGGGTGCTGCCGCTGTCGCTGATCGTCGGCCCCGCCATCCTTGCGCTTTGCTATGGCTTGATCCCCCTGCTCGCACGCTGCTTCCGCAACCATGAAGCCGCACATGCGCTGGCCTTCGCCGCCGCATGGAGCCTGATCGAATATGCACGCGGGCATCTGCTGACGGGCTTTCCGTGGAACCTGCCGGGCTATGCATGGCATCATGCGCTGCCGGTGCTGCAATCGACCGCCTTTATCGGCATTTACGGCCTCACAGCGCTGACGCTGTTCTGGGCAATGATCCCCGTGTTCCGCGCGCATCGCACGCTGCGCCATATCGCCATCATGTCGCTTGTGTTCGTGACCGCTGCGGGTGCCATACGCCTGTCGATCCATCCGACACCCTATGCCGACAACGCACCCTATATCCGTCTTGTGCAGGGAAACATCCCGCAGGAAACCAAGTGGAACAAGGATGACGACTGGCGCAATTTCGAAAAACAGCTGAACCTGACCGCGACCAAGACCGACCGCGCACCAGATGCCGTGATCTGGCCCGAAACCGCCGTGAATGCCGACCTCTACCAGTTCCCCGAAATCGCGCGGATCATCGCGATGAAATTACCGGGGAATGCGACTGGCTTGCTGGGTTCCTTGCGCGTCGATGTGCGCAACCCCGATCATCCTTACTTCTACAACAGCGTGACGGCGCTCGATAAAAAGGCGGCTGTCGTCGGCAACTACGACAAGCATCACCTTGTCCCCTTCGGCGAATTTATCCCCTACCGCGAAAAAATTTCGATCAAGCCCATCGCCATGGCGATATCGGGCGTGGGTGATTTCACGCGCGGCCCCGGCCCGCAGACGCTGCATGTGAATGGCTTGCCGGGTTTCAGCCCGCTGGTCTGCTACGAAGTCATCTTCCCCGGCGAAGTCGCCGACCCGTACAACCGCCCCAAATGGCTGGTCAACGTGACGAATGACGGCTGGTACGGCAAGACCGCCGGCCCGCGCCAGCATTTCGCCATGGCCCGCGTGCGCGCGATTGAGGAAGGCCTGCCCCTCGCCCGCGCCGCCAATACCGGCATATCCGGCATGATCGACCCGCTCGGCCGCGTTCTGGCGAAACAGAAACTGGGCACAGCGGGGTATGTCGATGCGCTGCTGCCGGACGCTTTGCCCGCAACGCCTTATGCGCTGTACCGGGACGCATGGTTCTGGGCGCTTCTCGCGCTGTTCTGCTTCGTGGCGCGCCGTCTGCGGGGTCCGTGCTGCGCAACGGGCGATTGAATACCATCGTATGTTGACAATGCTGCGTTGTGGCAGTACCTTGCTTATGTAAGCAATTTGTAAGGTATTCATTTAAGGTATTCATTTAATGCCGCGTTCCCGCAGGATCGACGAAGGCCCCCATCCGGTCGATGTGCATGTCGGCCACAAGGTCAAGAACCGCCGCCTGACGCTGGGCATGAGCCAGGATGAACTCGCGAAATCCTGCGGCATCACGTTCCAGCAAGTGCAGAAATACGAACGCGGCACAAACCGCATTTCCGTCAGCCGTTTGACGGAGATTGCCGCAGCCCTGAAAACCCAGCTCGAATATTTTACGGAAGGTTGCGCAGCCCTGCTGGGCGGCGGCATAAAGGGCGGCGCGCGCGGCATGGCGGATAACAAGCAGGCCGCCTTTGAACCCGAAGCCCTCAGCCGCGACAAGATCGATCTCCTGCGCGCCTATGACGCCATCGACAGCGCGGCCCACAAGCGGCAAGTCGTTGAAATGGCCAAGGCTCTGGGCAAACCGGTGAAGGGCGATAACGGCAAAAAATAGGCTTTCTTCACCGCATATGTGAAAAAGCTTGTTGCTCCGCAATAATCGCTAAAGTATATATATTTCCTGTAAATCATTCGCATTTAGGCACGAGGGCGACATCATGGCTGACCAAAAATACATTTTCACGAGCGAGTCCGTTGGCGAAGGCCACCCTGACAAGCTGTGCGACCGCGTTTCCGACGCCATCGTCGACGCTTACCTGAATGCCGATCCCTATGCCCGCGTTGCGGCTGAATGCCTTGCGACCACCGGCTTCCTCTGCATCGCCGGCGAAACCCGCGGCCCCGCCTCCATCGACCGCGAGCTGATCGAAACGGTCGCCCGCCACGCCGTGCGCGACATCGGTTACAAGCAGGAAGAATTCCATTGGGAAAAAATCAAGGTTGATGTGCGCCTCCACGCGCAATCGGCCGACATCGCCGTGGGCGTCGACGCCGCCGGCAACAAGGATGAAGGCGCCGGCGACCAGGGCATTATGTTCGGCTACGCCTGCCGCGAAACCGAAAGCCTGATGCCGGCTGCCATCCATTACTCCCACGCCATCCTGAAATCGCTGGCCGAAGCCCGCCATTCCGGTGCCCTTTTCAAGCTGGGCCCTGATGCAAAATCACAAGTCTCGCTGGAATACGTGAACGGCAAGCCCGTACGCGCAACCTCCGTCGTCGTCTCGACCCAGCACGACGCGTCGCTGTCACAGGATGAAGTGCGCGAAATGGTGCGCCCGCATGTGCAGAACATCCTGCCCGAAGGCTGGATGTGCGCTGAAAACCAGTTCTACGTCAACCCGACCGGCCGTTTCGTCATCGGCGGCCCCGACGGCGATTGCGGCCTGACCGGTCGCAAGATCATCGTCGACACTTACGGCGGCGCTGCGCCCCATGGCGGCGGCGCATTCTCGGGCAAGGACCCGACGAAGGTTGACCGTTCCGCCGCTTACGCCGCGCGTCATGCCGCGAAAAACATCGTGGCGGCGGGCCTTGCCGACCGCTGCACCATTCAGGTGTCCTATGCGATTGGCGTTTCGCACCCGATCTCGCTCTACGTCAACACGCACGGCACCGGCAAATACAGCGATGACGCGATTGGACAGGCGCTGCAGGCGGTTGCCGATTTCCGCCCCCGCGCGATCCGCGAGCGTCTGAACCTGAACAAGCCCATCTATGCCCGCACCGCAGCCTACGGCCATTTCGGCCGCACGCCCGAAGCGGATGGCGGTTTCACATGGGAACGCCCCGACCTCGTGCAGGCGCTGAAGGATGAACTGGGTTCCAAAAAATACGCTGCCGCCGAAGGCAAAGTGACGGAACTGAAGCGGTAATAAAGTGCCCTTCAACAAACTCATTCAGGGCTACAAAGCGTTCCACAAAGAGCACTTCGGGCCGGGCAAGAAGCTGTACCAGAGCCTTGTGCGCGACGGGCAGAACCCCGAAGTGCTGATGATCGGCTGTTCGGATTCACGCGCGGATCCCGCCATCATCATGAACACCGCGCCCGGCGATATCTTCGTCGTGCGCAACGTATCCGCGATCGTCCCCGCCTATACCCGCGACACCGGCCACCACGGCACCTGTTCGGCGATCGAATTCGCCGTGCGCGCGCTGAAGGTGAAGCAAATCGTCGTCATGGGCCACAGCATGTGCGGCGGCGTGCGCGCGCTGGCCGAGCGTGATCTTGTCGGCGAGCATTTCGAATTCCTGCCGTCATGGGTCGATATCGCCAAATCCGCGCTGGTGACGACAAAAAAAGCCACCGAAAATCTGCCCGAGGAAGAACGCCACCGCGAGCTTGAAAAAGCGGTCGTGCTGGTGTCCTACCGCAACCTGCATACCTTCCCGTGGATCGAGGAACGCCTGAACAGTGGCGACCTCACCATCCACGCATGGTATTTCGACATGGCCAAGGGCAAGCTGCTGGAATACAACCCGCTGACCACGACGTTCGAGGACCTTGATAACAGCAAGGGCATCAAGAAACGTGGCAAATAAAGACGAAGTGATCCGCTATTACGGCCGCCACCGCGGCAAGATCCTGCGCCCCGACCGCCAGAGCGCCTATGAAGAAATCATGGCATGGTGCCGCATTCCCCTGCCGGATGACGGCACACAAATCGACCCCCGCTGCCTGTTCGATTTCCCTGTCCGCGAAGTCTGGATGGAAATCGGTTTCGGCAATGGGGAGCAATTGATCCATCAGGCATTGCACAATCCCGATATCGGCTTTATCGGCTGCGAGCCGTTCATGAACGGCGTAGCATCTCTCTGCCGCGACATGCGCGACAACCGCCTGCGCAATATCCGCGTGTTTCAGGATGACGTCCGCCTGCTGATGCCCAAATTGCAGGAAAAAAGCATCTCGCGCCTGTTCCTGCTGAATTCCGACCCGTGGCCGAAAACGCGCCACCACAAACGCCGCGTGGTGCAGACCGAAAACCTCGACGCCTTCCACCGCCTGCTGAAGCCGGGCGCGGAATTCCGCATGTCGTCCGATGTGCCTGCCCTCAACGCCTGGCAGCTGGAAAAAACCTTCCTGCATGGCGGTTTCGAATGGCTGGCGACCTGTGCCGCCGACTGGCGCAACCGCCCCGCCGATATGCGCGGCACCCACTATCAGGCCAAGGGACTCGTGCAGGGGCGCGAGACAATGTTCCTCAATTTTAAGGCAAAGTAGTATCAATGGCAGGCTCAGAAGATTTAGAATCTTTAAGCGACCAATGGGGCAAGGCCGTAGCAGCGAATGACTGGGAATCATCATTCGATATATCGGTAAAGGGTTATCGCGCCGCCATAACCGCCAAAGATCATGTTTTTCTTATGATGTTTTTAGGCTTCGTCCGTATTGCATCAGAGAGGCTTTTTGAAAAATTTTCAAAACATGGAAAAGAAAAAGAGCCCGATGCTTACACATGCTCTTTTTGCGCCAAAAGCGGAAAAGATCTCTCGATAGTGGCCGGTGCTACTGCTGCTATATGTGCGGAATGCGCCAAGTGGGCAAATAGCAGCCTAAACGACAAAAAAACCATATAAATTTAACATTATGAAAAATATTAACAAATAAATCCGGAATTATTTTTAGCAAAACGCTTATAAAAAACGGCGTAAACCTGCGTTTTATCCCTATTTTCCTTGCAAAACCGCATAGTTGATGTATAAAAGCACTCAAATATACCCGGCATACACAAAAGGGTGGGCTCTGAAAAAGAGCCCGCCCTTTGTGCTGGATAAGACCCAACGAACGTTGCACGAGAAAAATGGATAAATCGCCGCTGAGCAGAAAAGTCGAAAAAGCGATCACCCCCGCCGCCGAAGGCATGGGTTACGAAATCGTGCGCGTGTTGATGGTGGGCGTTGGCTCCGGCAAACCTACATTACAGATCATGGCCGAAAAGCCCGACGGCACGATGAACCTCGACGACTGCTCCAAGCTGTCGCAGGCGGTCTCCGCCGTTCTCGATGTCGAAGGCGTGATTGACTCGGCTTACTACCTCGAAGTCTCCTCCCCCGGCATCGACCGCCCGCTGACGCGTTTCAAGGATTTCGAACGCTGGAAGGGTTTCGAGGCGAAGATCGAAGTAGACCAGCCCGTTAACGGGCAGAAAAAATTCAAAGGCATGCTGATGGGCACTGAAGGCAGTGACATCATCAGCGTGCAGACCGAGGATGGCACCCTGCGCGGCCTTCCTTTCGGACATGTCCAGAAAGCCAAGCTCGTGCTGACGGACGAACTTCTCAAAGCAGCGCAGCAGAAAAAGGGATAACAAGGAAAACCGCCATGCAAGAAATGCTCCAAGTCGCAGATGCCGTCGCCCGTGAAAAAAGCATCGACCGTGAAATCGTGATCCAGGCCATGGAAGAAGCCATCCAGAAGGCCGGCCGCTCCAAATACGGCTACGACCATGACATCCGCGCGACCATCGACCGCAAAACAGGCGAGATCGAGCTTTTCCGCTACCGCGAAGTCGTGGAAGCCTTCAACGAGGAAATTCCGGAAGCCGAAGCGCGCCAGATCCTCCTGAAGCCCGCGAAGAAAATCAAATCCGACGCAGTGGTCGGCGAATTCCTCGTCGATAAACTGCCGCCGCTGGATTTCGGCCGCATCGCCGCACAGACCGCAAAACAGGTCATCTTCCAGAAAGTGCGTGACGCCGAGCGCGACCGCATGTTCGAAGAATACAAAGACCGCACGGGCGAAATCGTTTCCGGCGTCGTCAAGCGCGTCGAATACGGCAACATCACCGTCGACCTCGGCCGTGGCGAAGGCTACCTGCGCCGTCAGGACGCCCTGCCCCGCGAACATTTCAAAAACGGCGACCGCGTCCGCGCCTACATCTTCGACGTGCGCCGCGAACAGCGCGGCCCGCAAATCTTCCTGTCCCGCGTGCACCCCGACTTCCTCGCCAAACTGTTCAAGCAGGAAGTGCCGGAAATTTATGACGGCGTCATCGAGATCAAGGCGGTTGCCCGCGATCCCGGTTCCCGCGCGAAAATCGCGGTTATTTCCCGCGACTCGTCCATCGACCCCGTCGGCGCTTGCGTCGGTATGCGCGGCTCCCGCGTTCAGGCTGTCGTCGGCGAATTGCAGGGCGAAAAAATCGACATCATTCCGTGGACGAACGACGTTGCGACCTTCGTGGTCAACGCGCTTGCTCCCGCTGAAGTCACCAAGGTCGTCCTCGATCAGGACACGCACCGCCTCGACGTGGTTGTTCCCGACGAACAATTGTCGTTGGCTATCGGCCGCCGTGGCCAGAACGTGCGCCTCGCAACGCAGCTCTCCGGCTGGAACATCGACATCATGACCGAAGCCGAAGAAACCGAGCGCCGCCAGTCCGAATTCCGCACCCGCTCCGCCCTCTTCATCGAAGGCCTCGACGTTGATGAAGTCATCGCGCACCTGCTGGTGGTCGAAGGCTTTACCTCCATTCAGGACATCGTCGACACCTCCGTTGACGAAATGGCCCGCATTCAGGGCTTCGATGCCGACGTCGCGACCGAATTGAAAAACCGCGCGTCCAGCTTCCTCGAAGCAAAAACCGCCGAGTTCGACAAGAAGTGCGTTGAACTGGGCGTGAAGGCCGACCTCGCCAAAACCAAGGGCCTGTCGCAGGACATGATCATCGCCCTTGCCGAAAAAGGCGTGAAGACGCTCGACGATCTGGGCGATCTGGCCGGCGACGAACTGCGCGAAATGGTGGGCAACGATGCGCTCACCGAAAGCCAGGCGAACAACATCATCATGGCAGCGCGTGCAAGCTGGTTCCCCGAGGAACCGCAAGTCGCGGCTGGATAATGGATGATGCATGACTAATTGATTCAAGGTATGAAACCTCAAGAAAGCTGAAGACACCAAAATGGCTGACAACGAAAAAGACACCAAGAAGCTGACCCTGTCCGGCAAAGGCACCCTGAGCCTCAAGGCTCCCGTGGGTGCTGCGCCGCGCCAGAACATGGCCATGGGCCGCAGCGCCAAGCCAGTCGCCGTCGAGGTGAAGAAAAAACGCGGAGCGCAAGCCGAAGCCGCGCGTCAGGCCGAGGAAAAAGCCAATGGTGACATCCACCTGACATCGGCGGAGGCCGAAGCCCGCAAACGCGCACTTGCGCTAGCGCAGGCAAGCCCCCGCGATGCCGCCGCCGCCCCCCAATACCAGAAACTGGTCGTCAAGAACCAGCCGGTCGAGGAAGCAACACCTGCAGCCGAAGCGAAACCTGTCGACACCATGTCGGCGGCAGACCGCGCACGCGAACAGGAAACGGCAAAACTCCGCCAGCTCAATCAGGCGGAAGACGTCGAACGCAAACGCCGCGATGCGACCCGCAGCGCGAACGCCACCAACAACCCCCGCGTGGGCGCGCCCGTCGCCCCCAACGCGCCGGATGAAGACCGCCGCGGCATGCCCGCAGGCCGCAAGGATTTCGGTCCCGATGCGGCACCTGCCTCCGTCGTCGACGAAATCAACCGCAAGCGCGGCGCCGGCCGTTTCGGCGCCCAGCAGCAGCGCAAGCGCGGCGGCGGCAAGATGACCGTCAGCCAGGTTCTGAACGACGGTTTCGAAGACCGCGATTCCAAGAGCCCCTCGATGGCAGCGCAGCAACGCGCCCGCGCCCGTATGCGCGCGAAAATGGCGGCGCAAATGCCGTCGCAATCCAAGCAATACCGCGAAGTCATCGTGCCGGAAGTCATCACGGTGCAGGAACTGGCGAACCGTATGTCGGAGCGTCTGGGCGATGTCGTGAAAAAACTCATGGGCCTCGGCATCATGGCGACCGGCAACCAGCCGATCGATCAGGACACTGCCGAGCTGATCGTCCACGAATTCGGCCACACCATCAAACGCGTGTCTGAATCCGACGTCGAAACAGGCATCCGCGCCGAAGACAGCGAAACCGACCTTGTCGGCCGCCCGCCCGTCGTGACCATCATGGGTCACGTCGACCACGGCAAAACCTCGCTGCTCGACGCCATCCGCGCAACCGACGTCGTGTCGGGCGAAGCCGGCGGCATCACGCAGCACATCGGCGCGTACCAGATCACGACCAAGGCCGGCAAGAAAATCACCTTCATCGACACCCCCGGCCACGCGGCCTTCACCGAAATGCGCGCACGCGGCGCCGACGTGACGGATATCGTCATTCTGGTCGTCGCAGCCGACGACTCGGTCATGCCCCAGACGGTCGAGGCGATCAGCCACGCCAAAGCAGCCGGCAAGCCGATGATCATCGCGATCAACAAATGCGACCTGCCCACCGCGAACCCGAACAAGGTACGCCAGGAACTGCTTCAATATGAAGTCGTGACCGAGAACATGGGCGGTGACAGCCAGTCGGTCGAAGTTTCCGCGAAAACCCGCAAGAACCTCGACTCCCTCGAAGAAGCGATCCTGCTGCAGGCCGAAGTCCTGCACCTGCGCGCCAACCCGAACCGCGCCGCACATGGCGCTGTCATTGAATCGCGCGTCGAACAGGGCAAGGGTTCGGTTGCAACCGTCCTCGTCCAGTCCGGCACGCTGAAACAGGGCGACATCTTCGTCTCCGGCACCGAATGGGGCCGCGTCAAGACGCTGCATGACGACCGCGGCACGCTGATCAAGCTTGCCCTCCCCGGCCAGCCGGTGGAAGTGCAGGGCCTGACCGGCACGCCCGAAGCGGGCGATGATTTCTCCGTCGTTCCCGACGAAGCAAAGGCACGCGAAGTCGCCGAATTCCGCCTGCGCAAAAAACGCGCCCTTGCCGCCGCGAAAGGCAAAGGCCGCGGCATCGACCAGATGATCACCGACATCCAGGCGGGCTCCGCCAAGATGCTGAACGTCATCATCAAGGGCGACGTGCACGGCTCGATCGAGGCAATCGCCGGCGCGTTGAACAAAGTAACCGAAGAAAACAAGGAAGTGAAAGTGCAGGTGCTGCATTCCGGCGTCGGCGCGATCACCGAATCCGACATCACGCTCGCCAACGCATCCGGCGCGCTGATCATCGGCTTCAACGTCCGCGCGAACCCGCAGGCACGCGACCTTGCGAAACGCGACGGCGTCGAAATTCGCTATTACTCGATCATCTACGAAGTGATCGACGAAGTGAAACAGCTGCTCTCCGGCCTGCTCTCGCCCGAGATGAAGGAAAAGTTCATCGGCTACGCAGAAATCCGCAAAGTGTTCGAAGTCAGCAAGACTGGCAAGATCGCCGGCTGCTTCGTCACCGAAGGCCTCGTCAAGCGCGGCGCGAAAGTCCGCCTGCTGCGCGACAACGTGGTCATCCATACCGGCACATTGAAAACCCTGCGCCGCTTCAAGGACGAAGTCCGCGAAGTGCAGAAGGGCTATGAATGCGGTATGGCCTTCGAAAGCTATGACGATATCAAGGACGGCGACGTGATCGAGGCTTTCGAGATCGAAAGCTCCGCGCGTACGCTGGAAGGCACTGCGTAAGGTTTGACGATGAAGCGCCGCACGCCCACATCCCGCGCCGAACCCGGCCAGCGCCAGCTGCGCGTTGCAGAACGCATGCGGCATATCCTGTCGGCCGTGCTGCGCCGTGGCGAGCTGCACGATCCGGTGTTGGCGCAGGCCAGCCTGATCACCATTACGGCGGTTGAAATCGGCCCAGACCTGAAACACGCGACCGCCTATGTCATGCCGCTCGGCGGCAAGAACGCGGACGAGATCGTCCACGCCCTCAACCGCGCCTCCGGTTATTTCCGCTCCCAGATCGGGCCGGAACTTGACCTGCGTTACGCGCCCAAGGTGTCGTTCCGCTTCGACCACAGCTTCGAAAACGCCGCCCATATCGAAGGCATCCTCCGCCAGGACCGCGTCCAGAAAGACGTCCACGCGCCCGAGCGCGATGACGAAGACGACGAAGACAATGAAAGATAATCAACAGGGGGCAGCCTCCGCCCCCTCTCCCGCGCTTGCGGGAGAGGGCCGGGGTGAGGGTGAGTCTTGGGCGTGCATTCGTCGCAAAGGCACAGCCAAGGCCCGCAGCCTCCGTCATGACCAGACCGACTGTGAAAAAATCATCTGGAATCTCCTCAAAGATCGCCGCTTTGAAAATTACAAATTTCGCCGCCAGCATCCGGTCGGTAATTATGTCGCGGATTTCGCTTGCCCTGCACTGAAACTCATCATTGAGATCGATGGCGGCCAGCATTGTGAAAATGCACAGGACAAAGTGCGCACCGAATATTTGCGCGCCAAGGGATACGAAGTGCTGCGTTTCTGGAACAATGACGTCATGACGAATATCGACGGTGTTAGACACACCCTCACCCTGACCCTCTCCCGCAAGGGCAGGAGAGGGGATAATTGCGAGGCATCCGATGGCCCGCAATAAAAAAGGCACTCCCATCCACGGCTGGCTGAACCTCGACAAGCCGCTGGGGATTACGTCCACACAGGCGATTGGCCGCGTGCGGCGGTTGACGCAGGCGCAGAAGCTGGGTCATGCCGGCACGCTCGATCCGCTGGCGACCGGCATCCTGCCGATTGCGCTGGGCGAGGCGACCAAGACCATCCCGTTTGTGCAGGATTCCGACAAGATCTACAAATTTACCGTAAAATGGGGCGAGGCGCGCACGACCGACGATTGCGAAGGCGCCGTCACTCAAAGCTCCGACAAGCGCCCGACGGAGGCCGAAATCACGGCACTCATCCCCCGCTTCATCGGCACGATTTCACAGACCCCGCCCCAGTTCTCCGCCATCAAGATTGACGGAGAAAGGGCCTATGATCTGGCCCGGGAAGGCGAAAAAGTCGATATCCAGCCCCGGAATGTGGTGGTTTACGATTTTAAACTGCTCAAAACGACCGAAAATGACGCGGAATTCGAATTAAACTGCGGAAAAGGCACCTATGTGCGTTCCATCGCCCGCGATATGGGGCAGATTTTGGGCTGTTTCGGCCATGTTTCGCTGCTCCGCCGCACCGCCGTTGGCGGGTTTACAGAGGAAAACTCGATTTCTCTGGACGAATTCGAGAAAATAATGCAATCTGCCGCTCCTGATCAGGTTCTGATGCCTGTGGAGACTGTGCTGGACGACATCCCGGCACTAGCCATGACAGGATTGGAGATCAGCCGTATTAAGCAGGGTCAGACCCTGAGGTTTTTGTCGCGGCAGGATATCGAGCGCCTTACGGTTGCAGGTATCGACGAGACAACCACTTTGGTTCTGGCCGTTGGGGACAACAAGCCCCTCGCCCTTCTTGAGAAGAACGGGATAGAGCTTCATCCGGTCAAAGTCTTTAACCTTTAATTTTAAAGGAGTATACGATGTCGCTGACAAAGAGCACGAAGTCGGAAACGATCAAGAAATACGCAACCACCCCCAAGGACACCGGTTCCGCGGAAGTGCAAGTTGCCCTCTTGACCACACGCATCAGCCAACTGACCGAACACATGAAGACCCACAAAAAAGACATGGGTTCGCGCCGCGGTCTACTGCTGATGGTGTCCAAACGCCGCCGCCACCTCAACTACCTGAAAAAAGTTGACTCCAAAGGCTACGAAAAGCTGATCGACAGCCTCGGCCTGCGTCGCTAATTTTAGATTTCAGATACAAGGGAAAAGCCGCTGATTAGTCAGCGGCTTTTTCTTTTGCTAAATTGCATTTAAGAGATCGTAAAGCAGCTTTCCAAACATCCCAACTATTATTGATATGATAGTTGCCTGATGCGCTTTGGTACGATTATCCGGCGTGACATAATCAACGCGGGGGAATACCCATCTAGCATAATGAAATAAGCACCTAAAAAATATCAGTACGAAGCAGAAAATATACACATAGAGAGTGTTTCTTATAAACGTATCGGTTATCCCATTCAGCGAGCCCTGTAACCTGTAACAAACATAAAAAGCCACAGGAATATTAAAAGTGAACATCACCAAATCGTAAACCGATTGTTTATGAACAAATCGAACAGGCGCGGGGTGAGCATTGATAAATGACACGAGTTCGTGAAACACGCCGTTTACCCAAGTGGGGTTAGAGCCACATACGGCAACATTTGATTCATTGGGGGTTTCATTTCCAGGCAGCACCGTGAAATCAAATATTTTAGGTTTAGAGAATTGTAGAAAGACAGTTAACTCATTATGTGGATGATAGTTGTGAGTTACTTTGAGCGGGGTTTTACTATCGATAAATAAAGATTCCACATGGATTGGAAAATTTACCGAACTAAAAACTTCCGGAATGCTCCCCCAAAGTGTGACACCTCCATTTCCCACAAGGTTGACTTTGAGTTGAAATCCTTGGCGAAGTTTCAAAATATCATCATCAACCGCTTTATCCTTACCAACAGTCTGAATATAGATTTCAACTTCTAACTCAGCTGCTGCCAAAGCTCTTTCTTGAAGAATGTCACAAAACTTTCTCAACTTATCTTTTGTGAAGGCAAGAGAATCAATTTTAATTTTTTGATCATTTCGAACAACTGGCACTTTATTAATTTCTGACATTTAAAAACCGTCCTTAAATAAAAATTATTCCATCACCCAGCCGTGGCTCACCAGCAGCGACTGGCCGGTCAGGGCGTTGGTTTTGAATTCGGCGAAGAACAGGGCGACGTCGGCGACATCCTGCAGGGTCGTGAATTCGCCGTCGACGGTGTCCTTCAGCATGATTTTTTTAATCACGTCGTCTTCGGAAATGTTCAGCGCCTGTGCCTGTTCGGGGATCTGTTTTTCAACCAGCGGTGTGCGGACGAAGCCGGGGCAGATGACGTTGCAGCGCACGCCATGTTTCGCGCCCTCTTTCGCGATCACCTTGCCGAAGCCGATCAGCGCGTGCTTCGCGGTCACATAGGGCGCTTTCAGCAGCGATGCGGTTTTGGAATGGGCGGAACCCATCAGGATAACGCTGCCGCCCCTGCCCTGTTTGTACATATGGCGCAGCGCCGCGCGGGTGGTGAGGAACGCGCCGTCGACATGGACCGCCATCAGCAGTTTCCATTTCGCGTAGTCGAAATCCTCGATGGGTGCCACGATCTGGATGCCGGCATTGCTGACAAGGATGTCGATGCCGCCGAGTTCTTTTGCGGCGCGGTCGATGCCCGCATCCACCTGTTCCTCGTTCGACACATCCATCGCGATGCCGATGGCGCGCTTGCCGGTAGGGTCGAGCTGTTTGGCGGCGGCGTCTGCGGCGGCGCCGTTCAGGTCGGCCAATGCCACCTTCGCGCCTTCGCGCAGATAGGTGCGGGCGATTTCGAGGCCGAGGCCGCTGGCCGCGCCGGTGACGACGGCGACTTTGTCTTGCAGACGCATGATCTTCTCCTTGATGCAGCGCACAAAATAAGCCCCTGTAGCTTCCGAGTCAACGTGGCTGAAACGGTGGCGGGGCGTTGTCGCGCGGGCGGGAATTCCCGTGGAGTTTGCTGTTATCTGTTCACAATGTTCAATAACCCATCATCCATAACTGTATCACAAAAATGCGTAAAACGCAATTACTACTGGGCAAGCAGTTGTTATCCCGTACCTATTCGCGGCGCACGCCATGGCCTTGGTGGATTGACTTGGGGGGCGATGCTTCCTACCATCCAATAACATCAAGAACTTGAAGGCAACCGCCATGAGATTCGCAGACACCAAGCTGCCGCAGCACCCTGTCATCGAACAGGCATTCAACGAGCTGACGCGCCTCGATACCGACAACCAGTTCACCGACCGGGGATTGCGCATCGCGCAGATCATCGCGGCCGAAAGCCTGTCGAAAGATCCCGATGCGATTGCCGCAGGGCTGCTGGTGCCGATGGCGAGCGACACCGGACAAGTGCTGCTGGCGCAGGCGACCCTGCCGCCCCGCGTGACCGAAATTATCCAGTCCGTGTTCGATATCGGCGGCATGACGATGCGCGGCGAACCCATCGAAACATTTTACAAGGAACTGGATTCCGGCGCGCGCTCCGTCATCCTCGCCTCCAGCTACCGCATGTTCGAAGTGATGGCGGCGGAGATGGAGGAAAGCCTGATCGCATCGCGCCGCGCGGGCGCCAAGGCCGATGCCGCGTTCCTGCAGGAAACCCTCGACCCCGTCAAAAAATTCACCGGCATGATCTGCCGCGCGGAAGCCGAGGAAAAACAGCTGGCGCAGAAATGCGACGATGCCGTAATCCGCATCGAAACGCTGATCCACGGCGCAAACCCGCCCGCGCCAACAAAAGCGGCACCGGCGCAGCCGAAACCTTAAAAGATATTATCGCGACCAGACGGTGACCGGCACGTTCATCGCGCTGCCGTTCAGCGACATCGCGACCGTGACCGTGTTCGGATAGTTGCAGGAGACGCAAGCGGTTTGCGTGCCCTTTACTTCCGCGCCTTCGCTGGGGGCGAAGCTGGGGCGGACGGTGTTGCGGCCGGACATATGCTCGCCCTTGAAGCAGGAAACGTTCATCATATCGGGCGCGCGGCGCACCATCACGGCACCCGGCGCCTTGACGGCATAGGTGTCGTTGCCGCTTTGCATGACGCAGTTCACGCCCGTTACGCCGGGTGTGTTGATCACGATGCTCTGGTACGGCGTGCGCGCGGGCGGTGCCATCGACACCTCTTTTTCGGCGCAGGCGGAGAGCAGCATGGCTGCCGCCAGCACGGTAAATTTCAATTGGTTCATACCGATGGATCCCTGTTGCTGAGTATTTTCTTGATCGCGGGCGCGAGCGCCACGCCGATGATGATGAGGCCGATTCCGAGCGCCGCGACGAGCGACAGGTTCAAAAGGAAGTTCATTTCGTCGCTGGTATCCTGCGCGGGGTCGGCGATGGTGGCGGGCACGCCGCTGCCATTGGCCGCCAGCGTCAGGCGCGCATATTCCTTGGCCGTTTCCTTGACGAATTCGTTGTCTTCGGGGCCGGTGTATTGCGCGTAGACGCTATAGATGATCGCCTTGTTTTTCACGTTCAGCGCCGACATCGAAATGGCGATCGGAATATCCACCTGCTGGCCGTCGGGCGTTTTCATGCCGATATTCGCCAGCATCGAAATGCCGATTGCGTTATCGAGGTTCATGAACGCGCCGAAGCTTTTGGATTGGCCGATGCTCACCTGCGGGCCGCCGCCCTGATTGATGTTGTTCAGCATGTCCTGCGCGGCCTTGTCCGCCTCCAGCACGCCGCCGGTTTCGCGGATGATCGCCTGCTTGAAGATATCAAAATCCTGCTGGCCCTTGATCGTCACATCGGCCTTGGTGGTTTGCACCAGCATGTATTTCTTGATGCCGTTGGCGGGGTTTTCCTCCATCGCCTTCAGGTCTTTAAAAGACAGGTAAACCGCAAGCAAGCGGTTTTCCGGCGGCACGAACTGCTTTACCAGCGTGTCGAACTGCGGGTTCTTGCCATAGTTTTCCTGAAACCCCAGCAGCTCCGGCAGCGCGATTTCCTGATCGCCGACGAAGGAATTGCGCGCAACCGCAATGTCTTCCGCGCGCGAAGGGGCGGCGAAGGCAATGATGAGCGCAAGAGCGAGGATAAGATGTTTCAAGGTTTCGGTCCTGGGGTGGCGGGTTTCTGCGGCTTGGGCGGCATCTGGTAATGGTTCACCAGTTTTCCGTCTTCATATTCATACACGACCGGCGCGGCGTTCGGCACGCGCTGGCGGTTCGACCAGATGTCTTCGGTGGGCACCGGCTTCGTGCCGATGGCGATTTCGAAGGCGACCATGATGCCGGAATGGGACGCCACCAGAACCGTTTCGCCACGCTCCAGACGCGGCACGATTTCTTCGTCATAGAATTTTTTGGTGCGCGCCACCATCTGCTCGTCGCTTTCGCCGTTCGGCAGCGCGATGTTGTAGGCACGCGGATAATTCAGGATTTCGGGATCGGTCAGCTTGTCGCGGCCGGTGAAGTCGCCGGAGTCCCCCTCCACGATCTCGGCGCGCTTTTCGATGTTCCATGCGCCGTCGGGATTTTTCAGGTGGTCGTTCGTGCCGGAATTTTCCAACGCGATTGCCGCCGTGTTGAAGGCGCGCTGCAGCGTGGATGCATAGGCCTTGTCGAACACGAAGCCGTCGAGGCTGCGGCCCGCTTCGCGCGCCTGATCCTCGCCCATGGGCGTGAGCGCGATATCGTGCAGGCCGGTCATGTAATGAAGCTTGTTGTATTCCGTCTGTCCGTGGCGGAACAGGACGAGCGTGCCTTTGGTCTTGGTCATGCCTGAAGCCTTTATTTGTGGTTCAGGCAAATATAGCGTTACGGTTTCGGTTTGGAAACACCCGATTTCGGGGGCTGGAACGCGGCTGGAACCTTGGTGTTTTCCAGCTGGTGATGGCCTGTCATGACGCCGTTTTCGTATTCGAAGATAATCGGAGTCGCATTCGCGATGCGGTGCCCCGAACCCCAGATTCCCTTTTTCGGGTCGGGAATTTCGAGGCCCATCACGACGTCGAACGCATGCACGATTCCCGCATGCGCCGCGACCAGCACCGTTTCGCCGCGTTCAATGCGCGGCAGGATTTCGTCGCGGTAGAATTTTTCCACGCGCTGCACCACCTGCCAGTCGCTTTCGCCATTCGGCAGCGGCGTGATATAGCTGCGCAAATAACCCGTGATACGCGGGTCATCCATATGCATGCCCGTGAAATCGCCGGCATCGCTTTCCATGATGACGGGGCTTTGTTCGATGTCCCATACGCCGTTTTTGTCGAGATGCGCGTTGTTTGATGATGATCCGAGCGCCAGCACAGCCGTATTGAACGCGCGGCTGAGCGTCGATGAGTAAACCTTGTCGAACGCAATCGCGCCGAAGCTCAAGCCCGCCTCGCGCGCCTGATCCTCGCCGAGCGGCGTCAGCGGTGCGTCCGCCTGTCCGGTCATGAGATGCTGTTCGTTATATGTCGTTTGCCCGTGCCGGAGCAGCACGAGTTTGCCCTTGATGGTCATTTCTAATCTGTGCCTTAGTCTTTTTCTTGATTATGGGCAATATAACAGGTTTTCCCGCATAATGGAATACGGAAAACAAGAATTTTAAGGCATTGATATTATTATATTAAGGCTTGGCCGCGCCGAGTTTCGGCGGCTTCGGCGGTTTGTTCTGGTTGGCGGCTTCCAGCTCTTTCGGGTTGTCGAGGCGGAAGTGGCGGACCAGCTTGCCGTCTTCGTATTCGGCAACCGTCGGGGTGGCGTTCGGCACGCGGGCGCGCTTCGTCCAGCCCGCATTATCCGGCTGCGGCGTTTCCTGAAAACCAAGCACGACGTCGAAGGCGCGCATGATGCCGGAATGCGAAACCACCAGAACTGTTTCACCACGCGCAAGGCGCGGCTGCACTTCGGTGTCGAAGAATTTCTGTACGCGGTCGACGACCTGCTGGTCGCTCTCCCCGCCCGGCAGCGGCTTGTCGAAGCGGCGGCCGTAATTCATGATTTCGGGATCGGTCTTGTGATTGCGTCCGGTGAAATCGCCGGTATGCAGCTCCGCGATTTCCGCGCGTTGCTCTACATCATACTCGCCATTTTTCAACAGATGCGTCTGGTTGCCCGCGGATTCCAGCGCGAGCGCCGCAGTATTGAATGCGCGGCCGAGGTTGGAGGCATAGGCCTTGTCGAACTGGAACACGCTAATGACACGCCCTGCTTCCCGCGCCTGTTCCTCGCCCGTGGCATTCAGCGGAATATCCCGCTGGCCGGTCATGAGGTGCTGGACATTGTAATCGGTCTGTCCGTGGCGGAGGATGACGAGAGTGCCTTTTTTAGCCATTCGCTGCTTTCTTGATGAAGTAATTCTTTTGCTTCTGCGCCTTGTCCATTTCGAACACCAGCGGCACGCCGGTCGGGATTTCCGCGCTGTTGATGTTTTCGGGCGTGTTTTCCTCGAGGATGATCAGCATCGCGCGCAGGGTGTTGCCGTGTGCGGCGACCAGCACGTTCTTGCCTTCTTTCAGCAGCGGTTCGATATGCGCCTTGTAATACGGGCGCACGCGGTCGACCACATCCTTCAGGCTTTCGCCGTTGGGCGGCTGCACGTCGTAGGAACGGCGCCAGATATGCACCTGCTCCTCGCCGAATTTTTTGCGCATTTCGTCTTTGTTCAATCCGGTCAGGTCGCCGTAGTCGCGTTCGCGCAGATCGTCGTCCTTGATGAAATCATGCTGCTGCCCTGCTTCGGTCATCGCGAGCGAAGCGGTGTTATAGGCGCGTTTCAGAGTTGATGTGAAGACCGCGTCGAACTTGATGTTCTTCAGCGACTGGCCGGCGGATTTTGCTTCCTCGATACCGGTTGCGCTCAGGTCAACATCGGTGAAACCGGTGAATTTGTTTTCCTTGTTCCATTCGCTTTCGCCATGGCGGAGCAGCACGAGGTAATTCATTTTCAGCCCTTTTTTCCAATGTTGCATTGTTATGGTATCTGCCGGATGGAGGTTTGACAACACCTATCTGGCCGTCTTTTTACTAGCGAAATTCGCCTTTAATAACAACCGGAAATCATTTGGCCACCACGGGCTTGCGATACCTGGTTTTATACCGCTTGGCAAATTCCAGCGCGGGGCGTTCGATGATGAAATACGACGCGCTGGCGACAATCAGCGTCAGCACAATCGTGACCGGCAGCGTCACCGTCCAGTCGCGCCCGACCGTCGTGTAGGCGGCGATCGGGTAATGATAAAGATAGATGCCATACGATATGCGCCCCAGATAGGCGGGCACGTATGATCCCAGAAATTTCACCACCGCATTCGCATGATCCGACATCACGGCATAGATCAGCAGCGCCGTGAAAATTTCCGTGACCGTCACGCCCAGCGCGAACGACCACGAAATGCGCGGCACCGCCGTCCACAGGCAGAGCAGGAACAGCGCGGAAAACACGGCGAGCGGAATTTTGTATTCCGGCAGCTTGCCCCCGCCCTGCATAAATGCCGCCACGAACCCGCCGAGGATCAACCCGCTGATGCGGTAATCAAACCGCAGGTACAGGGAATCCTTGAAATAGACGCAGCCAATCGCCTTCCACGCCAGCGACAGCAAAAACATGCCGCCCATGATTTTCGCCAGATGCTTTTTCTTGGCGCTGCGGCACAGTGCCAGCAGAATGAAGGGCCAGATGATGTAATAATGCTCCTCGATCGCAATCGACCAGGTATGCATGATGATCGATGTTTTCGGCATCCAGTCAAGCAGCAGCGCGACATCGGTCAGATAGAGCGCGGCGATGCCCGCATGGCGGTAATAATTCTGCAGCGCCGTCGGTGGTATGCCCAGCAGCCCCCAGAAGCCCAGCATCACCAGCAGCAATAACAGCAGCAGCGCGGGATACAGGCGGCAGATGCGCCGCAGGTAAAAGAACGGCAGGTTGATATGCCCCGTCTCGGCATGTTCCTTCATCAGCAGCGTCGTGATGATAAAACCGCTGAGGACGAAAAAGACATCCACCCCCAGATAGCCCGACCCCATAAACGGCACGCCCGCATGGAACAGCAGCACCAGCAGCACGGCGAAGGCGCGGATGCCATCGAGGGCTGGCGTGTATTTCATGAAGGGGTTTTTTCCGTGAATTGCGGGTGGCCGTACGCACCAAGTTTATCGAAGAAATCGCTGTTTGAACGCAATTTTCCGCGTTTTGGGCGGATAGCGGCTTTTAGTTTACATATACCGTCTATTTCGCTTTGACTTTCATCGGTTTTAATGCGATTTATTCAATCGAAAATAAGGTGAAAAAGTAAGTAAAAGCCCCTTTTAGCAATCCTTATTGGCAAGGGGCGAATGTAAAGGAAAGACGAATGTTTAATATCACGAAAAAAGAAATTAACTGGGCAGGCAAAAAACTGTCCTTCGAAACGGGCCGCATTGCCCGTCAGGCCGATGGCGCAGTCCTCGTGACCTATGGCGACACGACCGTTCTGGTGACCGCGGTCGCCGCGAAAACGGCAAAAGCAGGCCAGGACTTCTTCCCCCTGTCCGTGCATTACCAGGAAAAATACTTCGCAGCCGGCAAGATCCCCGGCGGCTTCTTCAAGCGCGAAGGCAAGCCGACGGAGCGCGACACCCTGATCTCGCGCCTGATCGACCGCCCCATCCGCCCGCTGTTCCCCAAAGGCTTCCTGAACGAAACGCAGATCATCGCGACCGTTCTGTCGTATGACCAGGTGCATGAGAGCGACATCTCCGCACTCTGCGCCGCTTCCGCTGCGCTCACCATTTCGGGCGTTCCCTTCATGGGCCCCGTCGGTGCGGCACGCGTCGGTTACATCAACGACCAGCTGGTGCTGAACCCCACGATCGAGGAAATGAAAAACTCGAAACTCGACCTGATCGTCGCCGGTACCCGCGAAGGCGTGCTGATGGTTGAATCCGAAGCGCACGAACTCGACGAAGCGAAAATGCTCGAAGCCGTCATGTTCGGCTGGAAAGGCTTCCAGCCCGTCATCGACATGCAGATCGAACTGGCCGAAGCTTGCGCGAAAGACGCATGGATCCTTCCCGAGAAAGCATACGACGAAAAAGCGCTCGAGAAAAAAGTCCACGACCTCGTCGGCGAAGATTTCAAAAACGCGTACAACACCCGCATCAAGCAGGAACGCGTCGCGAAACTCGACGCTGCCCGCGACAAGGCTGTTGAAGCCCTCGTGCCGAAAGACGACAAATCCGGCCCGATCAACTCCGCCCTTATCGAAGCAATGTGCAAGCATGTCGAAGCAGACATCGTGCGCAACGGCATCCTCGATACCGGCAACCGCATCGACGGCCGCGACACGAAAACCGTCCGCGCCATCGTTTCGGAAGCAGGCTTCCTGCCCCGCGTCCACGGTTCGGCATTGTTCACCCGCGGCGAAACGCAGGCTGTGGTTGTCACCACGCTCGGCACCGGCGACGACGAACAGCTGATCGACGGCCTGCATGGCGAATCCCATGAAACCTTCATGCTGCATTACAACTTCCCTCCCTACTCGGTGGGTGAAGCTGGCCGCATGTCCGGTGCCGGCCGCCGCGAAATCGGCCACGGCAAACTGGCATGGCGCGCAATCCGCCCCATGCTGCCCGAGAAAGCAAAATTCCCGTACACGATCCGCGTCGTGTCGGAAGTCACTGAATCGAACGGCTCGTCCTCGATGGCGACCGTTTGCGGTGGCGCTCTCTCGCTCATGGATGCCGGCGTTCCCCTGACCCGTCCCGTCGCCGGTATCGCGATGGGCCTGATCAAGGAAGGCTCGAAATTCGCAGTCCTGTCCGACATCCTCGGCGACGAAGACCATCTCGGCGACATGGATTTCAAGGTGGCTGGTACCGCGAACGGCATCACCGCCCTGCAGATGGACATCAAGATCACGTCCATCACCGAAGAGATCATGAAGATCGCGCTGGCGCAGGCGCAACAAGGCCGCCTGCACATCCTGGGCGAAATGGCGAAGGCACTGACGGGCGCGCGCGAAACGCTCAACGAGAACGCACCGCAAATCGTGACCATCAAGATCCCGAAAGAGAAGATCCGCGAAGTCATCGGCTCCGGCGGTTCGGTCATCCGCGAGATCACCGAAAAAACCGGCACCAAGATCGACATCGAAGACGATGGCACGATCAAGGTTGCGGCTGTCGGCTCCGAAGCGATCCAGAAGGCTCTCGAATGGATCAAGGGCATCACGGCTGAAGCAGAAGTCGGCCGCGTCTATGACGGCACTGTCGTGAAGGTTGTCGAATTCGGCGCTTTCGTGAACATCATGCCGAAAACGGACGGCCTCGTGCATATCTCCGAACTCGCTGCCCGCCGCGTCAAGACGGTCGACGAAGTCGTCAAAGAAGGCGACAAAGTGAAAGTGAAATGCATCGGCATGGAAAAAGGCAAGATCAAGCTGTCCATGAAAGCCGTTGACCAGAAGACCGGTCAGGACGTGCAGCCCGCACAGCAGCGCGAAGCGTCGTAAGACGTATCTGCCGCGAAAAGATAAAGGGCGTCAGCTTCGGCTGGCGCCCTTTTCTTTTGTGACTGTTGCGGTATATTTAAGGGCATTCAATCAGGAGTTACCCATGACCTCCCTCGTCATCCCCCGCGTTATCGGCCATCGTGGCGCGAAGGCTTATGCGCCGGAAAATACGCTGTCGTCGATCCATGCCGCCGCCGATCTGGGCTGCGAATGGGTGGAGGTGGATGTGAAACTGTCGAAGGACGGCGAAGCGATCATATTCCATGACGAAGAACTGCTGCGCTGCACCGGCGTCAACGGCCTCGTGAAAGACTTCACGCTGGCTGAATTGCGCGAGATGGATGCGGGGTCATGGTATGGCGAGAGCTTCCTGAACGAGCGCATCCCGACGCTGGAGGAATTACTGAACGTGGTGCTGGAACGCAGCATGGGCGTGAACCTTGAGATCAAGCCCTGCCCCGGCCGCGAGAAAGAAACCGCCGAAGTGATGCTGGATGTCGCAACGCGCATCTGGCCCGACGACCTGCCCCCGCCCCTCGTCTCCAGCTTCCAGCATGTGAGCCTGGAAACGGCGATGGAGATGATGGAGGAATGGCCGCGCGGTTTCCTGATGGACGAACATCTGGAGAACTGGCAGGAAATGGCGCAATACCTGAACGCCGCCACGATCAACATCAACGGCAATACCGCGACCCGCGACGAGATCGAGGAATATATGGAGATGCAAAAGCCCATCCTCGCCTACACCATCAACGACCAGATGAAGGCAAAAGAGCTGATAAGATGGGGCGTGGATGCCGTGTTCTCCGACAACCCCGATACCATCATGGAAATTCTGTCGCCGAAACACTAACGGCAAAAAAAAGTAAGCCCACTGCTAGATAACAGTGGGCTTACCCTTCGTAGGGAATACTGCAAAAGCCGTTTCCCCTTGGAAGCTTGTCTCTATTAATTAGTGTGGACAGCCGCAGCCGCCGTTTTTCGAGCGATCCGTGACCGTTTCCCCGTCGGGCTTCACTTCGCGCGACGCGGTTTTTTCTTCCTTGGCCAGTTTCGCATCATCTTCAGGTGCGGGCGGGCCGCCTTCGCCTTCCCAACGGGATTGCGGATAACCGCTGCGGGGAGCAGGCGTATTTTCTTTATTATTTGCCATGCTTCTTCTCCTCTTTGGTTGGTTCATTAATTTCAAGGTGAAGAGACAAGAACATTTTGAAAGACCGGCTTTAAACGTCCTTGCCTCTTCATCAAGGCCAACGGGCATCGTTTGATTGCGTTCCCAAATATATGTGACGCTTTCCCACGAAATTTCCTTGTAAGACAAAAAGAAGGCCGGGAAGCATTGCGCCCCCGGCCTTTTCTTTTAAAAGACGACATCCGAAGATGTTTTCTTAAAAAGCCTTACTGCTTGGTGCCGCAGCCGTTGCCGCTGGACGAGCAGGAACCGGAGTCCTTGTCGCCACCGCCGGAGAGCACTTCGCCGTCCTGGCTGTCGGGATGTTTCGTTTCGATGTCGAATTCATCTTGGCCAACTTTGGAGGACGATTTTTTCTCGATGCTGCTGTCCGAAGACGAGGATTTCGAGGGGTTTTGCGATTGTTTGTTTTCCATGACTAATATCCTTCATTTGTTTTGCGTTTTTTTTGCTTGTGAAAAGCCAACACCTTGAGGAAATTCTTGGTTCACAAGCTGCTAAACCGCGAGGATAAAAGGATCTTTTTGACGTTGAAAAATCACTTTATCCTCGCGCGGCAAGCCAACCGCGCGGGGGATAAAGGGTTCCGATTATTTTTGAACGTATATTTAAATACCGCTTAGGGATAATCGCAGCTGTCGGACGTCACGCTCATGAACGAACGCTCGCCCGCCGCGATCGTGAAGCGGTATTCCTTGTTGCCGACGACCAGCGAATGCTGCACGGGCAGCAATCCGTCTTTCACGGTTTTCCTGCCGCCGATTTCGGTGAAGGTGATCTGCACCTTTTTGCCAGGGTCATACCACGCTTCCGGCTGGCCACCCGCATTGACGGAGGCCTGGCCGTCGCCCGCCACCAGCACCACGCCGTTGCCGAAGGCGACCGCGCCCTGCGGGCCGCTATAGACGGGCGTCTTCACGACAAATCTTTTCACGACAGGCTCGGTACAGTTTTTCGGCGGGCGCGCCGCGTCGATCAGGAAGGCCAGGCGTTCCGGCTTGATGCCTGAATCAAGCTGCTTCTTCACAAGGTCGGTCAGTTGCTTGAACACACCCTGCGGCACTTCCTGTTTGTATTTTTCTTCCAGCTGCTGGTACCGCACTTGCGTCGATTGCACGTCGGAATGCAGCTTGGTGATGACCTGATCGAGGCCCGAGCGCTCGTCCTGCAGCTTGGTCGCCTGTTCCTTGAAGGCCAGCTGGCTGGTGCGTTCTTTTTCGCCGCCCCACCAATAGCAGGTGGCGCACAGCAGCGCGATCAGGAAGATCACCATGCCGATGCGGCGGTTACGCTGGGAATTTTTGCGGCGCGAACGGCGGCCGCCGAATTCATGTGACATGAAATTCATATTTTTATCACTCCTCTTCACTACCCTTGGTCAGGCGTATGCCGGGCGCACTGAATTCGCCCAGATTTTTAAGTCCCACACGCATCATTAGCACAGTACCGTTTTCCCCCGACGCTTCCGTGATCAGGCTGCGGGAACCCTGCAGCGAGAAGGAGAAGCATTCATCGGCGTAGTTGATGCCGAGCGCCGCTTTGCGCAAGCCCGGTTCCTCACCCATATCGACCAGCGTGCCTGCATTCAGCCACCAGTTGGGGCGGAAATAATAGACGCCGTCCAGCAGCGCCTGCTGGCGGGATTCAGTGAAGCCCGTGCCCGCCGTCGGGTCAATGAAAATATATTTTCCATTCACGGAAACCATATCGTTACCCACATGCGCCTGGAATTCGTGGCGGTGGATAACAAGGCTCCGGTTGTCCATCTGGAAGCGGTAATCCCCGCTCAAATACTTTGATACGCTCGCATTGATCTGGCCCACGACATCGGACGACTTGTCCTCCAGCCCCGAGCCGTTGGGAAAGATCACGTCATCATCAAGGCGGTAGCTCTGGCCGAGGAATATCTTGCCGTAGCGCCCGTTGTCGCCGTAGAGGCCCGCACGGATGCCGTAATTCACGCGCACGCCGTCTTCCACGCGATCGATGCCGGGAAAGCGGTTGCCGGAGAAAAGGTTGTTTGAATCAAGCTGGATGTCGATGCTGTCTTCGTTCGGGATATCGAGCGGCGTGTCGTCCGTCTGCGGGCTGGCGCTCACGCCGATCTGCGGCTCAATCATCACTTGCGCCCTTTCGATGCGGCGCACCATGGGATAGGAAATATCGGCGCTCGCGACTGCCATGCCGCGGCCTTCCTGCGTGTTGCTCTCCAATGCAGGGTTGAGCAGCGCGGCGGCGCTGTCCTGAATGGCATAGAAATCACCGCGGCCTGACAGGTTCACGCGCGTGACGAACCCCTGCCGCGATACATCGCGGCGCTCCCAGCCGAGATCGACGGAGCCGCGCTGCACGTCCTGATCGGCGCCGGAGCGGCGCAGTTCCAGCGTTGACAGCCCTGCCGTCCAGCGCCCGCCGAAAAGTTTCCCCGGCTCGCCGAAGCTGCGATGGTCGAGGCTGGGCAGGACATCCGGCTGCTCGGGGCGCAGGCCAAGGCGTACGTCCTGAAAATTGAAGGCGGAAATGTTCGTGTAATCGCGGCCGGAAAAACGCTCCGCATAGGCGCGGCTTTCCAGCACGTCCTGATGGGTGATGTCGTAGAGGCGCAGATATTCCTTGTCGGATGCGCGCTGGAAATTAAAACCTGCGCGCCATTTTTCGTCAATTTCGTACAAGCCTTTGCCGAACATGTGGCCCCGCAAGCGGCTTTCCTCGACGCGGCCGTCTTCCTCGTGACGGTCGGAATCGGCGAAGCTGCCCTCGATCTGCATACGGCCATGCTCGAACCGCTTGCGCACTTCGCCCAGCACCAGCACGCCTGCCGCCGACGTCGGGCGCACGCGCAAGGTGGCGTCCACGTCAGGGCGGATATCACCGAAATAATAGCCCGCTTCGGCATGTGCGCCCTGCTCGCTGCTATAGCCGTAGGACGGGCGCAGGAAACCGCTTTTTCGCTTCACCGACGGATCGGCATGGCTGAAGATCGGCGCGAAGGCGAGCGGCACCCCTGCGAATTCAAGGCGCGCGTTTTTGTATTTCACCGAATGGTCGGTTTCGTCATGGACGACCTTGTCGGCCTTGATCTGCCACAGGGGTTTCGGGTCGGTCTCGCAAACTTTACAGGGGGTGTAGGTCGCGTCCGTCAGCGTCGTCTTGGTTCCGTTTTCGCGGCGCGCTTCGGCGGCGGTAAAGCGGGAACCATCTGCCAGCAATGACAGGAGGCTGTGGATGAAGCCGTCCTTCATGCTTTTGTTCAGCGACACATATTCGGCGAAGTTGACATTGCCTTCGTCATCCAGCAGCGACACGTTGCCGATCGCCTCCACCGTATCCGTATCAAGGTGGTAAACCATTTTGTCGGCGCGCAGGATCTGGTCGCCCTGCACCAGCTCGACATCGCCCTGCGCGGTGACGGTAGATTTCTGGTCGTCATGCGAGAGGGATTTGGAATTGAAGTGTACCGGCAGGTCGGATGTCTTGACCGTCTGCGCAACGCCCGTTGTCACGCCCAGCGTCAAAAACAGGCCAAGCATCGTCACGCGTTGCGTAACGTATTTACCCCAAAATTTGCGGTGCAGCTGTGACAAGACCTCGTCCCGGCTTGTTATTAAGAAAAACTCCGGTTTAACGGCTTATTTTCCTGAAAAATCAGGGAGGTGTCAACCGTTCAGGTCATTTTCTGAGGAAGGACGGAACATCATCGCCAAAGCCGCCGTCGTTCTTCTCCGGCTTTTCATGCTTTTCCGGCTTGTCGGTATCAATTTCGATATTATCGACATGACGGTGGCGATGGTTTTGTTTTTCGTGACGGTTATGGTGGCGTTCGCGCTGGCGCACGGCGGGGGCCGGACGGTCGCGCTCGGGCGGCGGCGGCGGCGCCTTGGGCATGTGAAGTTCCAGCACGTCGATTTTCTTGCCGATCAGCTTTTCGATGATGCGCAGCGCCTTGTCGTCCATCGCGGTTGCCATGGTGAAGGCGCGGCCCTTCAGGCCGGCGCGGCCGGTGCGGCCGATGCGGTGAACGTAATCTTCGGGGTGGTTGGGCACGTCCCAGTTGAACACATGCGACACCGCCTGCACGTCGAGGCCGCGCGCGGCGACGTCGGAGCAGACGAGGACTTGCGTCTCGCCGGATTTGAATGCGTTCAGCGCCTGCGTGCGCTCGGACTGTTCCATGTCGCCATGCAGCGCGTCGGCCTTGATGCCCTTCGACTTCATGAAACGGCGCACTTCCTCGATATCGCGCTTGCGGTTGCAGAACACGAAAGCATTCTTGATGCCTTCTTGCTGGTACAGCTTGAAGAACGCGGCCTGTTTCTGCTTGAAATGCGGCACATGCACAAGGAAAGCCTCGACATTCGTCGCCGTCGATGCGGGCGGCGAGATCGTGATGACTTTCGGGTTGCTCAGGAATTTGTCGGCAAGGCGCTTGATTTCGGGCGGCATGGTTGCCGAGAAAAACAGCGTCTGGCGGATCGGGGGCAGCAACGACACGATTTTTTCCAGATCGGGAATGAAGCCCATATCCATCATGCGGTCGGCTTCGTCGATCACGAGGATTTTAATGTCCGCGAGCAAAATCTTGCCGCGTTCGAACAGGTCGAGCAAACGGCCCGGCGTTGCGATCAGAACGTCCACGCCCTTGTCGAGCAGGCTAACCTGTTCACCCATCGAGGTGCCGCCGACGATCAGCGCCTTGGTCAGCGACTGGTATTTGCCGTACTTGTCGAAGTTTTCCGCCGTCTGCATCGCGAGTTCGCGCGTGGGCGACAGAATGAGCGAGCGCGGCATGCGCGCCTTGGCGCGGCCACCGGACAGCGCATCGATCATCGGAATGGTAAATGCGCCCGTTTTGCCCGTGCCTGTTTGCGCGAGGCCGAGGACGTCGCGGCACATCTGGATAGCCGGAATGGATTGTTCCTGAATGGGGGTCGGGGTCTTGTAGCCTGCTTCTTCAACGGCCTTCAAAACCGCATCGCTGAGACCTAAGTCTTTAAATTCCATAATATCGCTTTTCGCTGTCTATTTGTCGTATTTTGTGCGGATTTTGAGCCCTGAATACATTGCTCATACGCTGGTTTCGATGTAGTTTACAAGCATTATTTCATATTTATGAGTGAGGAGCCAGCCATGGCGAAGCCCCATCCGCAGATGACAACGGATTCAACTCCGGTTGCCAATCTTCCCGTCCGACTGCCTGTGCCCGCGAACAAGGGCCATGCCCATGAACGCAACCCCGGCACAGACCTGAACCTCGACTGGATCGACGGCATCAACGTTAACCTTTCGGCTGTCGAACGCCGCACCTCCACCCTCCTCGGCCGCCGCACGGTCAAGAAACAGTGGCAGGCCGCATGGCTGCTGAAGGCTGTTGCCTGCATGGATTTGACGACGCTGTCGGGTGACGACACCGCGGGCCGCGTGAAGCGCCTCTGCGCCAAGGCGCGCAAGCCGCTGCGCGATGATCTGGTCGAAGGCCTCGGCATCGAAAAACTGAACCTGACGACCGGCGCGGTTTGCGTGTACCACGAAATGGTGCCGACCGCCGTAAAGGAACTGCAGGGCACGAACATTCCCGTGGCTGCCGTCGCCGCAGGCTTCCCGCATGGTTTGTCGCCGCTGAAGCAGCGCCTTGAAGAAATCCGCGCTTCGGTTGCCGAAGGCGCGAAAGAAATCGATATCGTCATCACCCGCGGCCATGTGCTGACCGGCAACTGGGCGGCGCTCTATGACGAAGTGAAACAGATGCGCGAAGCCTGTGGCGAAGCGCACCTGAAATCCATTCTGGCGACCGGCGAACTGGCGACCATGCGTAACGTGGCAAAAGCCAGCATGGTGGCGATGATGGCGGGTTCCGACTTCATCAAGACCTCGACGGGCAAGGAAGCGGTCAACGCCAACCTGAACGTGACGATGGTCATGATCCGCATGATCCGCGAGTTCGAGGAACAGACGGGTTACAAGATCGGCTACAAACCTGCTGGCGGCATCGCGCATGCCAAAGACGTCATGAATTACCAGTTCATCATGAAGGAAGAACTGGGCAATCCGTGGCTGCAGCCCGACCTGTTCCGCGTCGGCGCATCCAGCCTGCTGGCCGATATCGAACGCCAGCTGGAGCATTACCTGACCGGCCGCTATTCGGCGAACAACCGCCATCCGGTGGGCTAGATCATGGCAAAACCCAAAAAACAATTTAACGACGAAGCCCTGCAAAAACGCCTGAAGGCCGCGCGCGACGCCGACCCCAACTGGGAAAAAGCAATCGCTGACTTCGTCGACGCCGAAGCCAAATACGGCAAGGACGATCCGGCTGAAGGCAAGCCCTATACAGTTTCGAAATTTACACGCCCCAAAAGGAGCAAATAACAATGTCCGCAAAAGTCGCAGAAATTTTTGAAACGATGGAATACGGCCCCGCGCCCGAGAGTGACAAGACCGCGCAGGAATGGCTGGAAAGCCATGGCCGCAGCTTTGGCCATTTCATCAACGGCAAATGGGTGAAACCGGCGAAGGGCAAATCCTTCACGACCACCAACCCCGCAAATGGCGACATCATCGCCAAACTCGCGCTCGGCACCAAAGCCGATGTGGATGCGGCGGTGAAGGCCGCGCAAAAGGCGCAGAAATCATGGGCCGCGCTTGACGGTCATGACCGTGCGAAATACCTCTACGCCCTCGCCCGCCTGATCCAGAAAAATTCGCGCCTGCTGGCGGTTGTCGAATGCCTTGATAACGGCAAGCCGATCCGCGAAACGCGCGATATCGACGTCTCGCTGGCGGCCCGCCATTTCTATCACCATGCCGGCTGGGCGCAAATCCTGGAATCCGAATTCCCTGCATACGAAGCCTGCGGCGTTGTCGGTCAGGTTATCCCCTGGAACTTCCCTTTCCTGATGCTCGCGTGGAAAATCGCGCCTGCGCTGGCGGCGGGTAACACCGTTGTGCTGAAGCCCGCCGAATTCACGCCGCTATCGGCGCTGCTGTTCGCGGAACTCTGCCTCGAAGCCGGCCTGCCCGCAGGCGTCGTCAACATCGTGCAGGGCGACGGATCGACCGGCGCGGAAATCACGAAGCATCCCGATATCGCCAAAATCGCCTTCACCGGCTCGACCGATGTGGGCCGCATCATCCGCGAAGCAACCGCAGGTTCGGGCAAGGCATTGACGCTGGAACTGGGCGGCAAATCGCCGACCATCGTGTTTGAAAACGCCGACCTCGACAGCGCGGTCGAAGGCGTCGTCGACGGTATCTGGCTGAACCAGGGCGAAGTCTGCTGCGCGGGCTCGCGCCTGCTGCTGCAGGAAGGCATCGCGGAGAAAATGATCGCCAAGCTGACCCGCCGCATGGAAAACCTGCGCGTCGGATCGCCGCTTGATAAAGCAATCGACATGGGCGCGCTCGCCTCCGACGAGCAGTACCAGAAAATCGACCGCCTTGTGAAACAGGGCGTCAAGGAAGGCGCGAAGCTGGTGCAACCCGGCAAGGATAGCTGCCCCACGACCGGCTGCTTCTACCCGCCCACCATGCTGCTGAACGTGCAGCCCGCATCGACCGTCGCGGAAGTTGAAATCTTCGGCCCCGTGGTCGCCGTGATGACCTTCCGCACGCCGGAAGAGGCAGTGCTGCTGGCGAACAATTCCCGCTATGGTCTGGCCGCGAGCATCTGGAGCGAGAACATCAACCTCGCCCTCGACATCGCGCCGAAACTGAAAGCGGGCGTGGTCTGGATCAACTCGACCAACATGTTCGACGCGGCCTGCGGCTTCGGCGGCTACCGTGAATCGGGCTTCGGCCGCGAAGGCGGACGCGAAGGCATGTTCGCCTACCTGAAACCCAAATACGCGAAATCGCTGCCGGTTTATAAAGAAACCAAATCGGCGCTGTCGCCCGCCAAGCATGTGAGCGCGGTGGAAGGCGTCGCCAATATCGACCGCACCGCGAAACTCTACATCGGCGGCAAACAGGCGCGCCCCGATGGCGCCTACAGCCTTTCCATCACCGACAAGAACGGCAAGCTGGTCGGCCAAGTCGGCGAAGGCAACCGCAAGGACATCCGCAACGCGGTCGAAGCTGCGAAGAAGGCGGAAGGCTGGGGAAAATCCGCCCACCACCTGCGCGCGCAGATACTTTACTACATCGCCGAAAACCTGTCGGCGCGCGGCGACGAATTCAAGAAACGCCTTGTGCAGTTGACGGGCGTCACGCCCGCCGCCGCGCAGAAGGAAGTGGACGAGTCCATCCGCCGCCTGTTCACCTATGGCGCATGGGCCGACAAATATGACGGTCAGGTGCATACGCCCCCTGCCCGCCTTGTCTCCGTCGCGATGAAGGAACCGGTCGGCATCCTCGGCATCGTCTGCCCGGATGAAAACCCGCTGCTGTCTTTCGTGTCGCTGTTCGCGCCCGCAATGGCGATGGGTGCGCGCACCGTGATCGTGCCGTCCGAAAAATACCCGCTGCTGGCGACGGACCTTTACCAGGTGTTCGATACGTCGGATGTGGTCGATGGTTCGATCAACATCGTGACCGGCCACCGCAAGGAACTGACCAAGACGATTGCCGAGCATGACGAGATCGACGCGATCTGGTATTTCGGCTCCGACGTCGCAGGTTCGGCGCAGGTCGAAAAAGGCTCGACCGGCAACCTGAAACGCACCTGGGTCAACAACGGCAAGCAGCGCAACTGGTTCGACCGCGCGCAGGCCGAAGGCGAGGAATACCTCCGCCATTCGACCGAGATCAAGAACATCTGGATCCCCTACGGCGAGTAATCCGCAGGCAGAGAAAAAAAAGCGCGGGGATCAAACCCCGCGCTTTTTTTAATTCCTGACCAGTACCGTTACCGGCTCGGGCGGAATTTCGAGCTGTTGTAATCGTTTTTCGGTTTTGCAGATGCCGGCGCGGCCGTGAATGCGGCGGGCGGGAACTGGGCGAACAGCTCTTCCAGCGGCAGTCGGTTGCCTGTGGGGTCGTTGCCCTTGGTCATCACATCGGCAACCTTGGCGGCGCGTTCCGGCTCGAGGCCGAAATTGTCCTGCGCGACCTTGTTGATCGTCGCGCTGAACGCCGCCACAAGGCGCATGCCATCGGGGGAGAATTTGCCCTTCACGACCTGTTCGGTGTAGACATCTTCGCCGACACGCAGCAGGCCGATAAGCACGGTTGCTTTGGCAAGGCGTTGCGCGAGCAAGCCTTTATCGTATTGGAATTGCGCCTGCACATTCGCGGCCTTGGCAAAGGCATTGATCAAGCGCTCCTTCTGCACGACGGTCACGGATTTGTCGTTCAGCGCCTTCGGCAATTCCTTCAGCGCCTCGAGCGTCTTGCCCATTTCAAAGCCGTATTCGGGATATGCATCATCTGCGGCAAGATCGGCCAGCGTGATGGCGCGCTTTACCAGCAGCCTGTCAAATTTGGGCTCGGGCGGTGCAACCTCGACGGGCTCGGCTGCGGCGGGCGTTTCCGCGACAGGAGTCGTTTCTGTTTTTTCGGCGGCAGGAGTTTCTTCAGTCTCTGTCCACGCGTCGGGCGGCTTGGGGCCGGGAATTTCAGCCTTCACGTCGGCGGCGGGAACTTCTGCGGCTTCAATCGCTGCGGGTTCCGGCTTTGCGGGCTCCAGCACTTTTGCGGGCACGAGGATTGTTTCGGTCAGCGACCATTCGGCGGGCCAGCTGTTGACGATCTGCGCATGGACTTCCTGCCAGCTGTCGAGCGGCTTGGCGGACTGCTTGTGGAACAGCGCGTCGATGCTGTCGCGGTTCATGAAGACGCCCTTGGCAAGGCGGGTGTCCGCCTCGATCTTCATGATGTTGCCGTCATCGTCGAAATGGATGCCGAACTGGTTCGCGAAGGGGCGGTACGTGCCGCGATGGCCCTCGATCGCCGTGAAATCTTCGCTGTGGCGGTATTTCTTGTCGAAATCGCTCAGCAGGCGGACAACCTCCAGCGGGTCGTCGGTGAAATCGACGGCGTATTCGGCGGTAATGGGCTGGTTGGGGTCGTCGCGCTTCAGGTCGGTCTTGTACATGCTGACCGTCCAGGTCTTTTCATCGACCTTTTTCTTTTCGGCGGCCATGTAGAAGCGGATGTTTTTATGCTCGTCATTCGCGAATTCGTGCGACACGATCCAGCGCGGATCGCCGTCGTCGAGCTTATCGACGCCGGCCGGCAGACGGCGTGATTCCGCCATCCACTTTTCTTCGCGCTCCTTGCGACCGATCCAGTCGAACCATCCCATGCGAGTTCCTTAAAAAATCAGGGCTGCGGATTTCTGGGCGGACGCGACGTGCCCGTCACGTTTTTGTATTTCTCGAAATTGTCGCCGCTGGCTTCCGTCGCTGCGGGCTGAACAACAGGCTTGTCCTTGTCGTTGCCGTTGGCGGCGGGTTTCGCCGAAGGGTCGTTGAAAGCGTCTGTCACGGGCGGCTTCACATCGACCGACATCGTGTTGACCTGGCGCAGACCCGCCTGGCGGTCCTGCACTTTCGTCATCACGTTGCCGCGCGAGGTGTAGTAGCGCGTCAGGAAGCCGGGCACCCAACCGGGGATCGGGTCTTTGTTGGGGTTTGCGACCCAAGCCTTCAGCTTGTCCATCTGGTCCTGCGTGCCGCCGAGGTCGGTGAATTTCTTCTGCGCGCGGTCGACGGACTGTCGGATTTCGGTGATCAGGTTGGTGTCGGAATTGCTGGCCGACGCAAAGCCGCGCTCCAGCTTCGCAAGGTTCTGCGACGCATAGAGGAGGTTCGTGTATAGCTCCAGCTCTGCCGCGAATTTCTGGAAGGGCTCGACATGCACGCCAAGGCTCTTGGCTTCGTCGAGGTTCGCATTCATTTGCGGGATCAGGCCGTCGAGGATCTTGCGGAAGCCGTTGCTGCCGCGGCCGCCGGGCGCATTTTCTTTCGCGCGGGCGACAGCCTGCTCTTTTTCGTCAGGCGACAGGCCTTCGACGCGGGCGAAATCGGCGTGCGATGCGAGGGACGCGAGCGCCTTGTCGAAACGCTCCGCTTCTTCCTTGCGGGCGGAGCCTTTCAGCTCGACCGTGGATTCTTTCAGCGCCTGCTGGATCGCGAGGTAGAAACCGCCGACCTGGTCCGCGAAGCCGTCCATGGTGCCCAGCACCTGGCCGATTTTCAGGATGTTGTCGAGCGATGCCGCGCGGTCGGATGCGGTTGCGAACAGGTCGGACAAAATGCCGCCTTCGATTTTCGCCTGCACCTGCGGATTGTCGCGCGCCTGTTCGACGGCCAAAATCGTGTTGCGGATTTCGGAGCGCTGGAAGGTCGCATCCGAAAACACTTTGCCTTCGATGCGTTTATACGGTGTGTTGTATTCGCCGAAGGCGAAGCCTTCGATGTTCGCCGCGACTTTATAATGTTCGAGGTCGTAGAAGTGGACTTTCATTTCCGGGAACTGCGCCGCCGGATATTGTTTTTCGACGTCGAAATCGGCGTGGGTGATCAGGCCGCGGGCGGTGTATTCCTTTTTCGCGATCTGCGCGACGGCTTCCGCGAAGGGAACGTCCTGCTTGGTCACGGTTTCCGAGACGAACTTGCCGTCGCGGCGGTCGAGGTCGTACACCATGTAGTGCATGACGCGCCATTTGTCGGCTTCCTTGTCGACCTGCAGCGCCGCCCAGAACTCGACATAGTTCTCGACGATGTTGTGGTTGACGAAGGCGTCGGAGCGCATCGCGTTGAAGAAGCTGGAACGGCGCGGCAGCGCATCGGCGGCTTTGTCATCCAGAAGGATGCTCGGATTCTTTACAACCGGCGCTTCGACAGGTTCCGGTTTATCTTTTCCAAAAAAGCCCATTACACTACCCACTATTCATAAGACATTGACAAAGTTGCAAAAAAAGCCGGTGCCGCGAGGCACCGGCTCTTTGATTTGCGTATTACGGCGTCGGGCCCGATTTGCGGGGACGGCGGCTTGCGGCGGGCTTGTCGTCCGCTGCGGGCTTGTCGTCCTCGATCGCTGCCACAGGCTTCGCTGCGGTCTCGACGGTCTTGTTGTCGTTGACCGGCGCTTGTTTCGCTTCGACTTCCGCGCGTGCTTTCTTGGCGCCTTCTTCGGCGTCTTTCACGGCTTCCAGTCGGCGGGCGACGTTCGAGCTGTCTGCAGCTTCGATCAGCTTGTCGGTTGCGCCGCGGAGTTGGGTTGCGGTCGCTTCCAGCTGTTTCAGGCGCTTTTCGCGTTCGTCGTTTTCGCGCTCGATCATTTTCTGCAGGCGGTCGGACGCTTCGATCAGTTTCTGCGGATCGATCGTGCCGCGCGCTTTCGAGTTCATCGTCAGGGCGTGCGCTTCCTCGATCATTTTCATGGTCTGGTCGTGCATCTTGTCGCCGAAATCGTCTGCTTTCTTGATGGTCTGCGCAGCTTTCAGGGACGAGCCCGCGATACCGGCAGCTGCCAGCATTGCTTTCCACTCGTTCTGCGAGTTGTACATGATGTCCTGGATTTTCTTGCGCTGGTCTTCCATGGTTTCCATCATCTGGCGCAGCTGTTGAGCTGCGATAACGGAAGCGGCGCGCGAACCTTCGAGAACCGTAATCCGGTCAATGAAGTCTTCTTTGCGCTTCATCACGTCTTTCAGGTACAGCTCGTCTTCAGGATCCGAGGACTCTTCGAACACTTTGTTTGCTTCGGGGATGTATTCTTCGTTGTAGCGGCGGAGAACTTCCTTGCCGGCACCGAGGTACACGCCGATTTCGCGGGTCGCTTCAACGCGCGCGAGACCGAGTTTCTCGGATTCTTTCATGACTTCTTTGATACCGACTTCGGTTTTCTGGATGTTCTCGACGAGCTTGATCATCTCGAACAGCATTTCAGGGAGCGCTTCCTGCATGTCCTTGACGAGCTTTTCGTCTTCGGTACGTTTCGCTTTCGCGCCCGAGAAACCTTCCCAGATGTCTTTTGCGAATTTGGTGATGCCTTTGGCGCCTTTGACGGTGCCGGAAGCAAGGCCTTTCAGCATTTTCTGGGTCGCTTCGCCGAACTTGTCGAGGTTCATGCCTTTCAGGCCGCCTTCGAGCTGGTCGAGCGCCTTGCCCATGACGTTGACCTGGTCGTTGAACTTGCCCTGGATCTTGATCATGTCGTTGGCGACTTTACCCAGCTGCGCGAGCGGGGGGTGGCCGTAGGTGATGATGGCTTCAAAGCTGTCAGGATTCCGGTCGATCGGATCCATGATCTTGTCCATCATTTCTTTCAGCTCGCGATCCGCATCGACGTATTCAACGACTTTGCCACGCGCGCGGTTGCGGCGGCTGCTGACGTCTGCTTCGCTTTCAGCAGGTGTCTCGTCTGCCATTTTATTGAATTTCGCTTCGATGCTATTTTCTTGCTTCATCATCTGGGGACTCTCCTTGGATTGTGGCCCTTCACCGTCCGGTGCTTTTTTTATCGCAAAATCATTTTTCTTAATCGCGGACAAATTACGAAACCTTAGACATAATGTCAAGACTTCCCGCGACCGGTTTATAAGATTTAAAACACCATATTTTGTTCTGGCGAAGAAATCAATGGTGTAAAGATGTGCCCGATTACATTGATGTTTCCGGCATTATCGCAATTAATTGCGGCTCAACTATTTACCATATTACGGCGCATTAGTGGCCATTATTATTTTCATAAGCTTTGTTTTGGGTCCTAAAAGAGACCGGAAAATGAGAACAGGCATGGAACAGACGCCGTGATTCACCATGCCCCTCGATGAATCGGTAAAAAATTCAATGATTTCAGCTCGGGCGCGGAACGTGGTAGGCGAAGAGGTCTTCATTGCCCCATCCGGCCAGATCCGCCCGCACCACGGCGGGCAGGCATTTGAACAGGCCTTGCGCGATCTCCGCCCTGCCCTCGGCTGCCATCATCGAATCCAGTTTTTCGCGCATGGCGTGGAGGTGGAGGACGTCGGTAGCGGCGTAATCCAGCTGGGCGGCGGTCAGCTCCGGCGCGCCCCAGTCGGTCGACTGCTGTTCCTTGGAAATTTTCAGCGACAGCACCTGGCGGCTGACGTCTTCCAGATCATGCTGCTGCGTATAGGTCCGTGCGATGCGCGACGCGATTTTCAGGCAGTACACGTTTTCGGGGATGACGCCCGCATAATGCCCGATCCAGCGCATGTCGCCGCGCGCGTAGAAAAACATTTTTTCGCGGGCCGCATCCGCCATCAGTTTTACGACATTGGGCGCGTTGATCTTGCCGGGGGCGAACTGCACCATATGCACCTTGCCCGCGCCGTCATATATCTGCAGCAGGCACAGGCGGTCGCGGAAAACGTTCAGCCCCATGAATTCCGTATCGATCGCCAGCACGGGGCCGAGCGCAAGGCCGTCCGGCAAATCGCCCTGATAAAGTTCATAGCGGTCGGACAGGGCCGATTTCTGTTCGCGCGGGGCAGCGGGCTGGAGATTTGTTTTCATGATATTCCTGTTCGTTTGCACGGTAAAAAAAGCAATTCTGCGCGCTAAACAGAGGATAGAGGATTCGATTACCCTATGCTAGGCTTTGCCCATGAAACATTTCATCGCCCTTGCACTATATATGTCGTTTTTCTGGCTGGCCGGCGCTTCGCCCGCCCGTGCCGAAAGCATCCTCGGCCCCTATGCCCCCACAGCCGGGCAGGACGAGCAGCGCGTCGCCGATATGCTGGCGCTCGCGGAGGATATCATCGCCTACCGCAAAAAGACCGGCCATTATCCGCTGGCGGGCGACGAACCGCAGGCCGTGATGACGGTCGTCGGCATCACCGGTTTTTCCCCCGTCGACGAGACCATCGCCTATACGCCCAAGAGCAAGCTCGAGAATGCGTTGAAAGAAGTGCTGGGCAAGGGGCTTGAACTGAAACTCGATCCCGCCGAGGGGCAGCAGGGCGTGGAGCTGCGCATTTACCAGTATGCGACGGACGGGCAGGATTTCTACGTCTCCGCCTTCCTCGAGGAAAGCACATTCTATACGCGCGAGGTAAGCGCCAAGCAGTACAAGCTGGAGATCACATCCCGCCCGCTCAAGCGCGACCGCCAATATAATCCAAAGCAGATCATCCGCTTCCTGAAATACGGCGCCGACGATGCCGTGAAACAGGGCGCGCTCGACAAGGCGCTGGAGACGCGGGATTTCGACGCCGCGAAAAAGGCGGTCGAGGACGGCGCAAACCTCAACCCCGTCTGCGATTTCGACGAGGTGTGCCAGCCGCTTGCCAAGGCCGCGCATGAGGGCGACATGGAAATGATCAGGTTTCTGGTGGAGAACGGCGCCGACATCAACGGGTTCAGCGCCTATAACGAAACGCCGCTGATCTACGCGATCGGCAACGGCCAGCAGGAAGCGGCGAAGTTTCTCGTCGAGGCGGGTGCCGATGTGAACGTGTCGAGCGCCTTTGGCGCAACGCCCTTTATCGGCGCGGTATCGTCGGGCGATATCGAGCTTGCGACCCTGATGCTGGCAAAGGGCGCGGATGTGAACCGGCATTATCTGGAACTCAACAGCAACGCCGCGCGCGGCGACACCGCCGACCGTCCGCTGGAAGGCGCGATCAAATCGGGACGCGCCGACCTTGTCGCGCTTCTCCTGAAATCCGGCGCGGATGTGTCGCTGAAGGGCGAAGGCGGCTTAAGCATGCTGGACGCCGCCAAGGCCAAGGGCGATAAGAAAATCATCGGCCTGATCGAAGCCGCGCAGAAAAAATGATGCATCCCCGCGCGCTGCTGGAAAAAATGTTCCAGGCCGCGATCGATGCCGCGCAGCCCGCGCTATGCCTGCCACAACATCTGCCCGCACCGCCGAAAGGCCGCCTCGTCGTGCTGGGCGCAGGCAAGGCATCTGCCGCGATGGCAAAGGCGGTGGAGGATAACTGGACGGGCGACCTCAGCGGCCTCGTCATCACCCGCCACGGCTATGAAGTCGCCTGCAACCGCATCGAAATTGTGCGCGCATCCCACCCCGTTCCCGATGACAGCGGCATGAAGGCCGCAGAGCGCATGCTAGCACTTGCACAAAGCCTGACCGCCGACGACCTTGCCCTGTGCCTGATATCCGGCGGCGGGTCTGCGCTGATGCCGCTGCCGATGGCGGGCATGACCTTGGCAGATAAACAGCGCATCAACAAATCGCTCCTCGCTTCCGGTGCGACAATTTCTGAAATCAATTGCGTGCGGCGGCATATCTCCGCGATCAAGGGCGGGCGACTTGCCGCTGCCTGTGCGCCCGCACGCGTGCTGACGCTGCTGATTTCGGATGTGCCGGGCGACAATCCCTCCGATATCGCCTCCGGCCCGACTATCGCCGATCCGACGACCAGCAAGGATGCCGCTGCCATCCTGCAACGCTACAATATCGACGCGCCCCCTGCCCTGTCGGAATCCGTCAAGCATCTCGACAGTTCAGAACATCGCCTGATCGCAACGCCGAAGATGGCATTGGCGGCAGCCTCGCAAATCGCTCAGCGCGAAAATATCCCCGTCCATTTCCTCGGCGACGCGATCGAAGGCGAGGCGCGCGAATTAGGCGCGTCGATGGCGCGGCAGGCCTTGGCACAAAACCAGCCTTGCGTTTTACTGTCGGGCGGTGAAACAACCGTCACGCTGCGCGGCAACGGGCGCGGCGGGCGCAACGTCGAATTCCTGCTCTCGCTCGCCATCACCTTGAACGGTGCGGCGGATATCTACGCGCTGGCGGGCGATACGGATGGGGTGGATGGCACCGATGATATCGCGGGTGCCTATGTTTCGCCCGATACGCTGGAGCGGGCACACGCCGCCGGTCTCGAGGCCAGCCAAGCACTTGAAAACAACGACGCCCACAGCTTTTTCGAAGGCCTCGGCGACAGTATTGTCACCGGTCCTACCCGTACGAATGTCAATGATTTCAGGGCGATATTAATCGCCCCCCGCCAGCCTGCCACGGCTTAAAAAATCTATGCTATAATATGGTCATGAAAGACGTCATCGTCGTGATTAACCATGTGCAGGACAGCTACCTCGACCCGAAAAATCCGGTCGACGTTGCGCTGCGCCAGAAAATCAACGACTACGTCGAACAAATCCGCCCCTTCGTCAAAGGCATCGCGTGGTCTTTCGCGCATGGTAAAAACGCCAGTAATGTCGAATTCGACGCCGCGCATGAACGCTCCCCCGCCTGGCGTCCGGGCGATATCGAACTGGTGAACAACGACGGCAAGGGACAGGATTCAGGTTTCCTGCAAAAGCTCAACGCCGCACAGCCGGGCGCGGTTATTCTGGCAGGCGTCTATTTCGAAGCCTGCAGCAAGGGAACCGCCACCACGATCAAGCAAGGCCTCGGCATTCCCGTCGCCGTGCCGCAGGATCTGGCCGATGCGCCCGATCCGCAATTCTCGTATCACTACGACAGCGTTGCGAAAGAAATGGCGCAAAGCGGCATCGATGTGAAATCGTCCTGCATCGAACTGCTGCAAAAACTTGCAGCCGCGCCGTATGACGGCCCTGCCGCCGCGCCCGCCGAATTCAAGCTGCCGCAGACGATGGCGGATGCAGCGGCGCAAAAAGAATTCACCATCCGCCCGATCCGCGACGGCGACGAAAACGCGGTCTGCCGGTTGCTGGGCGGGGATACCAGCAAGATCGATTTCGACGACCCGCGCCATCCCGTGAATGAAACCGTCAAGCTGATCGAGGCCAGCCGCGACCCGAACGCCAAGGGCGGCGGATGGATCGCGCTCGTCGACAACAAACCCGTCGGCGTTGTTTCGACCGCCAATATGGGCGGCGCGCTGGCCGTTGATGATAAATTCAGCAAGTCCGGCATCGCCGCGGCATTGTCCACCACGCGCGACAATTTCCAGCCGCCGGAAATCAAGGCTGCGCCCCTTGCGCAAAAGATGCAGGCACCGAAAACCCCTTAAATATACGCGACCGCGAAATAAAGCGCAGGCGGCGTGCAGAAGCCGGCCGCGCAGAGCAATTTATACGGCCTGGCAAGTTTGCGTTTCGCCAGCGCGAAGGCCAGCCACGCCGATACCGTTCCCGCCACAACCGCACCGAAACTGCCCGACTCCACCTCCGGCGCATGCAGGAACAGGTATGCGCCGATGGCCGAACCACCGCCCGCAATCGCGCCTGCAATATATGACCAAAATGCCTGATACTTCATGGGATTGGGCCTTTCATGATGTGGGAACGCGCGTCCAAGAAATTGACATAAAAATCAATATGATATACCTTACCTTATATACAAATTAATCGTTTGTTAATAATCGGGCACAAAGTCAGGCACAGGGCAATGATCAGGAAATTGTGGAACGGTCTGGACAAGACGGCACGCGGCAACTGCGTCTGCCTGTTTATCGCCATGGCCATCCTCTGCACCATCGCCTTTAAAAACCAGAATGCCTGCCGCACGATCGAGCAGACCAAATCCAGCCATTCGGTGCGCGGATTCATGATGCAGCATATGTTCCCCTGCGACGCCAGCGGCCGTACGCCGTTCCGCGCGCCTTCCGAAATTTCCCAGCTGGTGGGCGGCGATGTGCCCGCGCCCCGCAATATGGGCACCCTGCCCCCCGGCAGACGCTATAAGCAGGAGCAGCTGCAGCGCGAACAGCAGCAATACTGATTACCCGACACGCCTGACCTGATGTAAGATGTGGTAGAGCCGCATCGAAGGAGCGTATTCATGGATTACAAACTGCTGCCGCCCGGCAATAACGTGCCCGTCGAGGTCAACGCAATCGTTGAAATCCCCAAGGGCGAAGGCCGCATCAAATATGAATACCGCACCAACGGCACGCTGATTATCGACCGCCTGCGCGGCGCGGATGCGCCCATGTACCCGACCCATTACTGCGGCATTCCCGCAACGCAAGCCCCCGACGGCGACCCGCTGGACGTGCTGATCCTCGGCGATGACGGGTTGAAATCCGGCGATGTGATCGCCGTGCGCCCCGTCGCCGTGTTCTGGATGACGGATGAAAAAGGCATCGACCCCAAAATCATCGCCGTGCCCGCCGACAGCGTATCGGACGAATACCGCCATATCCAGACGCTGGCCGATGTTCCGGCAGCCGACCGCGCGCGCATCGAAAAGTTTTTTCAGGAATACAAAAAAGGCGACCTTGCCGGCAAATGGTCAACCTCCGCCGGCTGGGAAGACATCGATGTCGCCCACAAAACCATCCATGAATGCATCGACCGCTGGAAAAAATCCTCCGCACCGGAACCTGCAAAAACGCCCAAGCCGAAGCCCTGACCAACCCGTTCCCGCCTGACTTTACTGCCAAATCCGGCGCATTAACGCCGCATTAAGCGGGCATGTGCGATAATATGTTCAAATATAAATATTGAACCGGAACAGGACATATGGCCGATACCACGACGCCCGTACAGGATAAAGGCCCGATGGTGATGGTCTATATCGGCGACGATGATCCATCGCGCGGTGACAGCCATGGCTTCAAGGGCATCGGCATGCGCATGGCGCAAAAGCTGCACGGCGAGTTTCATTATCTTGAAAACAAGCATCTGGCTGACCTCTATCCCAATGTCAAAAGGCCACATGACGCCTTCCTGAAATATCTGAAAGACCACGGCAAACCCGATATCATGTTCAGCCGCTACGGTTACGGCGGCATGATGACCAGTATTCCGGTACGCCTGCTCGTCAGTTCAGTCAATGAAGGATTGTCCGACGACCTGCTGAGCGAAAGCAGCCTGGTATCCCACCACCTGACGCCCGAATTGCTGGCAGAACAGGGCAAGCAGTTCCGCGACAATTACAAGGAAATCAATACGCCGCTGGTCGCCGTGATGATGGTGAACATCAAGGATATCGAATCCTTCGCGCAGAAGATGATATCAAAATGCGCGGCCTATGAAGACGGGGCGACGGTTTTCATCTGCACCAGCCGCCGCACGGATCAGGATAATTACACCAAGCTGAAAACAAGGCTGGAACAACTCGCGGCAGAAAAAGGCCTCGGCGACCGCTTGAAAATTTCCGGCTATAACTTCCATGAACATGTCGGCGAGAAAAGCTTCAACCCCTATGTCGGCCTTATAGAAGCTGCCGACCACGTCGTCGTCGCTGGGGAATCCATGTCGATGGTGTCAGAGCCGCTGGCGGCGGGCAAACCCGTTTACCTCTACGAACCCGGCCACGGTTATTCTTCTCTGAAGAAAAAAGGCCTCGCGATCAATTTCAACAAGACTGCCGCAAATACGCGCTTCGATGAAGCCCGCATCAAGCCGGTCAACATCACCGAAGACATCGCCGACCGCCTGATCGATAAATTCAACAACGTCTCCCGCAAGACCAAGCCGGCCGGCCTGATGGGCTGGGTGCAGAGCAAGGCCAACGCCTTCAAAAAAACTTTCGGCATTTGATATCCCGCCCATAAAAAATCCCGCGACAACGGCGGGCCTGCTAAATCGGGTTAAATGGAAACTCACACCGCGTACTGGCCCAGATGCGCCGGGAGGGGACGTAATTATACGTTCTTCGCCCGCTGCAGGTACGCTTCCCGTTGTTGCCTTTTAAAATTCTCCACCAATTGCATGACAACCTTGTTGTCTGCGAAATGCGACATTTAAAGGTCTACGGCTTCCTCCATCTGGCGTATTGCTACCGTAGCTCCAGCCGGGTCCTGAATGTTGAATTCAACCCCTGAAACGACTTTATCAATTTCTTTTAACGCCAGCTCCGCTTCCTGAAGGGCCTGAATATTTTGGTTGAGAACGTCATTCATGGTTATGGGCGTGTTTCCATTAAAGTGGGTTCGCTGCACAAGGGCTTGGGAAAATTAGGCGTGCCAGCCGTAGGATATACGGCCTGCAACGAACCCGCTTCAGGATAGAAAAAGATTGTACGCGGGTAAATATTTAAACGCTTTCCCTCGCAGCAAATATTTTTCAAATTTCAGGGAACTAAAATACCCGTATATTCGTGTGTTCTAAAATTCTGTTAATCTTTGACCGGAAGAACAAGAATGAGAATTATTGACCGCGAACTGCGTTGTATTGATTACCGCCTGAATATTTTAGGCATAAGGGTATGGGAGGACTCCTGTCAGTTGATTTCTAAAACGGGCGAGAGTTCCTGGACTGCGCTTGGTCCCCGTTGGGATTTGCCCGTTAGAGTGCCCAGAAACGCTGAAGAACTTCATACCGCAGCCGCCGACCCCTTAACGCTTACTGCATATCAATATCATATGGCGGAAGCCCACGCCGACCTGGTGGTGGTATTAGAGCAGACAATCACATTCACTGCCGCACTAGGAGAAGTGACCTTGCGAGAAGCTGCGCCGATACCTGAAACCGGTTATCTACCAAGCTTGCTCACTACTCCACGAGTCGCGCGCGCGCCCGCGCGTATATCTCATCGTAATTACCTCACAAAGTCTTAAGCGTGTTTTCTAGCTGAAAGGATTCCGAGAATTTCGACCAAGGAAATTTCATAAACAACCATATTGAACTGCATATTATTGCAAATAGCGACATCAAAGAAGCTACTCAAAGTCACTGAATACATTGAATGCCCAAATCTAAGCCCAAAATACGCTGCTGCCTAGCTTCGGGCACAAGTCAGAGGTCAAGGTTAAATCAATCCGGTAAATTACATTTAAAAGATAAGCCGGACGCGCGTTTCCGCTACGTCCGGCTTTATCCGTCATTTGATATTAGGGCTTGTATTTATCGAGAATGGCCTTCGCCTGCTTCTCGGTAAATTCGAGTGGGTTGCCGTCGGGGCCGGCCTTGGAAATGCTGGCGCCCGCCGCGATGGCGTTCAGCGTCAGCGATTGCGGCGCGCGCGAAGCGGGGTTGAAATATTCGCGGATCATCATGTCCATGATGTCATTCTGGCGAACGAAATCCGCCGGGGGTTTTTCGCCGGCTGCAACTTCAAGTAATTCTGATTTAATTGCTTTGATATCCAATGCCATCACACACCTCGTGTTTGTTGTTTGCTGGGTTTTTTATGGCCCCTTGTCCGGAGCGGGCTTACCTTAACATAGACGGATATTATGTCAACTATAAAACGAGTGGTCATCTGTTAAATATTTGTTTTTAAAAGATTTTATATGATGCGGGATGGGTTGCCTCCCCTACAACGAGGATGCATTGAGGATACAGTTAGGCAGCAGTTATCCGCATATATCAGAATGCTGGCTTCAAGATTTAGAAACGCACCTCGCAGCGCTGGATACTGACCCATGAGGCGATTGGCGGGCATACCGCACCCTATAGTTCCCTAAGAAGCCTTACTCTGCTTGAGAAAAAGCCAGATGACTGCTTTTTTAGCCGCGATCATCACGACCGGAGGCGCATGGCCTGACACTAGCGAGAACACGATAAAGTGTAATGTCATTTTTCTATCTGCCGAAGATGACCCGGCAGATACGATTAAACCCCGTCTTGTTTTGGCAGTTGGCGTTTAAGAAAGGTTTGTGGTGCGGCCCCGGCTGAAGGCCGCCTTCACTTTTGACAAGCCCCCGCCATGTTGGCTCAAACTCCACGAGTCATGCCTGCATGCGTATATATATACGTATGATGGCATGTAAATTACGAGTTAAATAACTCTATAAAATACTGGATTTTATCGCTAGAAAGACCCTGCCTGACTTCGCTCGTCTAAGCTCAAGGCACTATGCCCACCTGAGATATGCGAAACGTGTTGAACTTTAAACACAGAGAAAATGTGAAGTTAATATCTTGATTTAAATTTTGCCACGCCGGGTCCGACGATTTTATGGCGATGACCGCTGGAAAAAGCTTTAACGGCAGCTGCAAATTGATGTTTATGAGCATCTGCGTGAATACGCGCCCTCTCAGAAAATTCTTCAGAAATTATTTTAAGGCGTTCTTGGAAATTAGTAGCTCTGATGGTCACTTCCTTTAGAAGGTCTGAGGTAACTTCAAAAGAACGTTGTGTGTTTGCGGAGTCCCCCCAGGGACTCTCTTGGTAAGCATCTATTAACAAGTAGCCTTTTAATTCTGCAGAATCTGTGTCTTCAGCAAAGTTAAGATTTACACCTAAAATAGTTTTTGATGGCCCGTTTACGCCGCTTTCATTATAGCCACTATTCAACTCACCAATAATTTCCTGAGATAGAGTAAGTTTTGAGTGATCAGTTTTAACCATTTCAAAACCACAAGCTCTAAGTAAATATACCCCAGAAGAACATAAGCGTTAGGCGCCGGGAAACCTTTAATAGCTTTCGTCGCCACCGAGTTACGGAGTAGCGGCTTTACGGATCAGCCCCAATTCTTTGGCAGCCAAATGGAGCAATGAGGCCTTATCGCCAAGGCTTTCGACAGACAAAATCTCGCCGCGATCCCGGATCGCCGCCGTTTCAACCAGTGACAATTTCAGAAATTCCTGTTCGTCCGCATTGAACGCCGGAATGGAGTCTTTACCGGTAAGAGATTTATAAATATCTTCGGCATAAGACAACGGATTGCCATCCCGCATTACCATGCGTGCGGAGACATTAAAGCAAAAAGCAAGGCGGCGCGCATCGTCGCCGACATTATTGCTGTTAAAAAATTTTATTTTTCCGACCATCTTTTTTCTCCATGTACGTTATCGTTCAGCCAGAAAACAGTACAAACACCCCTGAACGTAGAATGACTTTTTTCTTGCCATAACGCATAACGAGTCGCTAGAAATATGTCAATGTTTAAATTCATTTCGTATTCTCTATCGATTTCATACCTCTATTAAACGGCATATTTTAAAAAAACCTGTCTAGCATAAAGAAGCTTTTCTGATGGAACCATTCGTCGCACCAGCGCTTAGGACTATCCAGTAGGATTTTTTTACAAGGGAAACAGAAATGCAAGACAACAGTGGTCTTTACTTTATCGTTGGCGCGATTGTGGTCGTCGTCGGCGCTATCGTTTTCTACAATTATAACAATGGGAGCCTGAACATTTCGAGCAGCCCCAAAGTGGTCGAACACACCACAACCATCGTCAACAACCCGCCTGCGGAAAACACGACAATCATCAACCCGCCCGCTAAAGAAAAACCAGCGAACCTTAATATAGACATCCATACCGACAAGTGACCGCTATAAGGCAATCACACGGATGCAGGTATGCTTCCCTGCTGGCACAGGCGGGGACTGACCTGCTGACCATACTTGATCTATTCTAGCTATGCATCATGTGACAAGGGCAAGAATGCTCACTAAACGATCTTAATAATTCCAATTGCGGAACGACCTGCAACGCCCATCCCATTGGCCGCTTTGTCTTACGGCTTGGCGCAGTTTCCAATAGAACAGCCAGCGCGGGTCTAGCACCGCAAGCAGAGCAGCGCAATTTAGATAGCAAAGCTTCCAAACTTACCTGTTTTGGATAAGCTTCATGCAGCGTGTGGAAAGACCACAGCGCGGCCTGCTGGCAAGGAAAGTTATTACACCGAACATGCAGCCAGTGTCCCACGAGATCATACAGAAGGCATTGAGGAACCCAGTCATATGCTCGCTGTATTCCGCTTATAGGCATCCTAATCATCCGACCCCCCTATCCACGTTATCGTCGTCCTCTGCTGTCGAGCGCAGTTCTGGAAGGAGATGGAGCATACCAGCCGGAAGTCCCGAGAGAGATACGGCCTCGCGTTGAACCATTGGCGCACGGTGTTTAGCGCATCATGGCGTTTGCCAGAGGCTTTCTGATTCCCCTCATGGCCGTTGATGAAGTTCAACGACACTTCGTTCCTTTTTTGTTCACATCAACATACAGGAACACGGCGGAGAATGTCAAAAAAATGAGTCGGGGGGATGAGTCATTTCAAATTAATATAACAATAACAACTGCTTATCGAATTAAAAATCAAGATTTTGGCAAAAAGTGGGCTATTTTATCCACCACGCCTATTACCCCAGTTTTACCCCACAATAGAAAAAGCCCACTCGAAAGTGGGCTATGTCTTTGAAAAGAATGGCGTCCCCTAGGGGATTCGAACCCCTGTTACATCCGTGAAAGGGACGTGTCCTAGGCCTCTAGACGAAGGGGACGCATGTTCGGTTCGAACGGTATCGTTTTACTTATAATGGCGTCCGAAATCAAGGGTTATTTTGGGGGCGCGGGTGGCGGGGCGGATGCTTGCTTTGCGGGCGCAGGGGCTGCCAAATCCTTGAAACCGCCCCATTTTTTCAGGTCCTGCAGCATCGTTTTGTAATCCGGGTCTTCCGAATAGTCGTGCGGGCCGGGGTGATTGGCCTGCCAGATGCCCGTCACGAAGGCGGCAACGGCCCCGGCATCGGGATAGCTGCCATTCACCGGATAGGCCATCAAAACCGAATTGCGGCTCTTCTCCAGCCCTTCGCCCAACGCGGGCTGGACGTATGGCACGGGGATCTGCCGCGCGCCCCATTTTTCGAACAGGGCGATGCGTTTCGCCGGATCCATGCTGTCGTCTTCGGGTTTCACGACGGCGGGGTTGTTGACCTCGATAATAACGGATTTCAGGGGTACGCCGCTTTCGACGGCGAGTTGCTGCAATCCCTTGATGCGTCCCTCCACCATCAGCCGGCCGAAGCCGCCGCCCTGCAAATCGGGGGATACGGCGTTATAGGCGAGCAGGCCCGCGCCGGTCTGCGAATAGAAATAGGCGATGCCGATCGCGGCAAGATCGGCCTTTTCGGGATCGGGCTGTTTCAGGTTTTTGCCGGCCAGCAATATCACGCGCTTCACGCCGTTGACGGGGCTGCGCAGGCGGGTTTCAATTTTCTCCAGGCTGTCGCGTTCGTCCTCGATCGGGAAAGCGGGCTCGTAAATTTCATGATAGGCGCGGCGCATGAGCGATATCGCATGTTCGTCGCCCGCGCGGACAACCAGCGTTTCGGAAGATGCAGCGTTAAAATCGTGCTTCATGCGGCCTTTCTTTAACCAAGACCACTGTACCCGATTATCAATATTATGTCAAATTAGCCTTCGCCCGTGCCGTAAACGGGGCAGGCATCCACGATCTGGAAGTTTACGGTGCGTTTGCCCTGCCAGGTATTGATGGTGGCATGACCGGCAAGATGCATGGGCGCGTTGCCGCCCTTCAGCAGCAGGGGGCCGAGATCGGTATCCATCGCACGGAATGCGATAGCCTTGATGCTCGTGCCGCCGGCGGTGTCCTGGATGTAGCAGCTGACATGGCGTTCGCCGACAACCGTTGCGCGCACGACCTTGACGCCCGTCAGCGCAAAGCGCGGCTCCGAATTGCCCGCGCCGTAGGGTGCGAGCATGCCGAGTTTTTCAACAAGGTCGATGGTGAGTGCGGGCGTGGACAGCACGCTGTCGAGCCGCAGTTCCGGCGAAAATGTTGCGCCTTTCAATTGTTCTTTGGCATGGGCATTCAGGAATTCGCAGAGCGCGGAAAATTTCGCGCGCGCGACAGTGAAGCCCGCCGCCATTTTGTGCCCGCCGCCCGCGATCAGCAGGCCTGCGTCTTTTGCCGCGATGATGGCAGCACCCAGATCGATGCCGGGGACGGAGCGCGCCGACGCCTTGCCGATATCGCGGTCGTCGAACGACACGACGCAAGTGGGGCGGTTGTATTTTTCCTTGATGCGCGCGGCCACGATGCCGATGACGCCGGGATGCCAGCCTTCGCCGCCCGCCACAATCACGAGGTCGTCGGTGATTTTATCTTCGACATAGGCGACCGCGTTTTCGATCACGTCTTCTTCGATATGTTTGCGCTCGGCATTATATTCGTGGAGTTTCTTGGCGAGCACGCGCGCCTCCAGCGTGTCGTCGGTTGCGAGCAGGCGCCAGCCGAGATTTGCTTCACCGACACGGCCGCCCGCATTCACGCGCGGGCCGAACACGAAACCGGCATGGAACGCTGTCGGTGCTTCGGAGACGGCGGCGAGATCGGAGAGCGCGGTGATGCCGGGGTTCATGCGCATGCCCATGATGCGCAAACCCTGTGCCACAAATGCGCGGTTCACGCCCGTCAGCGGCACGATATCGCAGACAGTGCCGAGCGCAACGATATCCAGCCATTGCAGGATACGGGGTTCCGGCCGTTGTTCGTTATACCAGCCTTGCGTGCGCAACAACCGGTTGACGGCCACGATGGTCAGGAACGTCACGCCAACAGCGGCCATATGCCCCTGTCCGCTGGTGTCATCCAGACGGTTCGGGTTGACGACGGAATGCACGGGCGGCAATTTCGACTCTGCACGGTGATGGTCGAGGACGATGATGTCGAGGCCAGCAGCAGCACCAATCGCCAGCGGTTCAAACGCCGTGATGCCGCAATCGACGGTGATCAAAAGGCGCATGCCTTCGCTGTGCAGTTGCAGCATGGCATTGGCGTTCGGGCCATAGCCTTCGTGGATGCGGTCGGGAATATACACGCGCAGGTCGCGGCCTTGCGATTTAAAGAAACGCTTCAGCAGCGCGGAGGATGTTGCGCCGTCCACGTCGTAATCGCCGAACACCGCAACCTTTTCGCCGGTCATGATGGCGGAGGCGATACGTTCGGCCGCTTTATCCATGTCCTTAAGCGTCGAGGGATCGGGCAGCTGCGCCTTCAACGTTGGCGTCAGGAATTCGGTCACGTCGTCAAAACCGACGCCGCGCGACACAAGAATACGGCTCACCATTTCGGGCAGGTCATGTGCCTGCGCAATGCCGGCCGCCAGCCGTTCATCCGTTTCCGCAAAGACCCAGCGTTTACCGAGCGCGGAGTTTTCAACCGACAGCACGGCAGCAGGCTGCGCGGCCTTGTCGGGCGTCGCGGCGCTTTGCTGGAACTGTGATTGCGCATTCACGGTCATTTACTTGAAACCGCCTTTGAGCAGGAAGTTATGCGACGCTTCGATACGGCGCACGGTGCCGGTTTTCGAGCGCATGATGACGGAATTGGTCGACGCACCGCCCGCATGGCGGCGCACGCCCTTCAGCATCGGGCCGTCGGTCACGCCGGTTGCGGCGAACATCACGTCGCCTTTTGCAAGATCCAGCAAACCGTATTTGCGGTTCAGGTCGGTGACACCCCAGCGCGCGGCGCGGGATTTTTCGTCCTCGTTGCGGAACAGCAGGCGGCCCTGCATGAAGCCGCCGATGCAGCGTAGCGCCGCCGCCGCAAGAACGCCTTCGGGTGCGCCGCCGGCGCCGAAATAAATATCCACGCCGCTATCAGGCTGGCAGGTGGCGATCACGCCGGAGACGTCGCCGTCGGAAATCAGCATGATGCGCGCGCCCGCTTCGCGGACCTTTGCGATCAGTTCTTCGTGGCGCGGACGGTCGAGGATGCAGGCGACGAGGTCGGACACATCGGCGCGTTTTGCCTTCGCCAGTTCTCTCAGGTTTTGCGCCGGAGATTCATCGAGGTCGACGACATCATGCGGCAGGCCGGTCATGCCGATGGCAATTTTTTGCATGTACACGTCGGGCGCATTCAAAAATCCGCCCTTTTCCGCCATTGCAACGACGGCAAGCGCGTTGGGGCCGCCCTTGGCGGTGATGGTGGTGCCCTCCAGCGGGTCGAGGGCGATGTCGAGTTCGGGGCCGTCGCCCGCGCCGACTTTTTCACCGATATAGAGCATGGGCGCTTCGTCGCGTTCGCCCTCGCCGATCACAACGGTGCCGTTGATGTGCATGGTGTTGAGCGCGCGGCGCATCGCATCGACCGCCGCCTGATCCGCCGCCTTTTCATCGCCGCGGCCCATGAGCAGGGAGGCGGAAAGCGCGGCAGCCTCGGTCACGCGCACGAGTTCCAGCGCAAGGTTGCGGTCCATCGTCAGTTTTTCGTTCACGCGGGCTTCTCCGTTGTCGGAAACAGTCTTGAGGGAGGGTTGTGCCATTCGCAAAATCTCCTAGCTCTTGAATTCCTCGATACGCATCAGGTAGGGCGGCTCCACCACAGCCTGCAACTGGCCGATTTGTTCGGCCACCTTTTGTATGCTGTCTTCCGACGTATCATGCGTGGTCAAAATGACCGGCACGGCCTGATGGGGGTCGCGCCCGCGTTGAAGGACGGATTCCAGCGATACTTTATGATCCCGTAAGATGGCTGAAATATCGGCGATAACACCGGGCTGGTCAAGCACCATGAGCCTGAAGTAGTAAGACCCTATTCTATCAAGGATATTTGCCGGTTTCATCACGCCGACCTTGCCGCCATCCATGCCCATCAGCGGCAAGGTGCGGCCGCGCGCCACATCGGCGATGTCGGAGACAACGGCGGAGGCTGTCGCGTTGCCGCCCGCGCCTGCGCCCATCAGCAAAACTTTTCCAACAAAATCGCCGTCGACATAGACAGCGTTCAGCGGGCCTTCGGTTGCGGCGATGGGTGAATCTTTCGGCACGAGGCAGGGCTCGACAGATTGCTCAATACCTTTATCGGTGCGGCGCGCGATGCCGAGCAGTTTGATTTTGAATCCAAGATCGGCCGCGAAGCCGATATCCAGCGCGGTGATTTTGCGGATGCCCTTGATGTCGATGTGATCGACATCGGGCACGCAGCCGAAGGCCAGACCCGACAGGATGGAAAGTTTATGCGCCGCATCGACGCCGTCGATATCAAAGGACGGGTCAGCCTCGGCATAGCCCTTGTCTTGCGCTTCCTTCAGCACATCGTCGAAGGCGCGGCCCGTGCGGGTCATTTCGGATAGGATGAAGTTACAGGTGCCGTTCAGGATGCCAAAGACGGCGTTGATGTTGTTCGCGGCGAGACCTTCGCGCAACGCCTTGATGATCGGGATGCCGCCCGCAACCGCCGCCTCGAACGATACGGAGCCGGTGCTTTTTTTCAGGAGCGACAGGATTTCGCCGCCGCGCTTGCCCAGCAGCGCCTTGTTGGCGGTGACGACGGGCTTGTTGAGCGCGAGCGCGGTTTTAACGACCTCATGTGCCGCGCCATCCGCGCCGCCGATGAGTTCGACCACCACATCCACATTCGGGTCATTGGCGACTTCGACGGGGTTGTCGTGCCATTTGACGCTGGATACGTCGATGTCGCGGTTCTTGCCCTTGCTGCGCGCCGATACGGCGGTGACGCGGATTTCGCGGCCGGTGCGGTCGAACAGCAGTTGCCCGTTCTGTTCCAGAAGCTTGAAGACGCTGGCGCCGACATTACCCAGACCTGCGATGCCGATTTTCAGGGGTTCCGTCATGCTGGCTTCACCTTTAATAGAAACAACCCTTCCGGAAGAAGGGTTGTTTCATGTTCTGTCAATACGGCCGCGGCGCGCCGCATATATAACCGGCGGTAAACCGCCGGATCGTTACTGGCCGTTCATATAGATTTCGCTGCGACGATCCGCTGCTTCCTGCGACTTGTCGCCGGGGTTCAGGTTCGGTTCTTCATCGCCGCGCGAGATCGCTTCGATCCATGCCGGGGTGACGCCTGCCTTTTGCAGTTCGCCCGTCACGGCATTGGCGCGTTTCTGCGCGATTTCGAAATTGATTTCCTTGCGGCGGATGGGATCCATCACGCCATCGACGCGGGTGCTGGCATGGCCGACGACGGTCATGGCAACGTTGTTCTCGGTACCCTGAATGCTGCGGGCGAAATCGGCGAGGCGGGCGCGGTCAGCCTTGCTGATCTTTGCGGAGCCATGCGCGAAATAAACTTCCTGCGCCAGCTGGCCGAAGCCTTGCGGGGCTGCGGGATAGCCTGCGCCAGCATCTGTGTAAACGCCGGTGCTTTCAACCACCACGACGCCGTCCATGCCCGGGGGCAGCGGACGTTCACGCCATTTCGAGAGCGGCAGGTATTTCGGGTAGGGCTTGATCAGGCGGATGTTTTCAGCGTTCTGACCCGCATAGCCTGTCGGCACAGGGCCCCAATGCTTCGCCATATGGGAAGGTTCGCCATGGAGCCAATTGGCGTTATCCTCGAGGTTGCGCTGGGCACCGTGATAGGTGTTCGTGCAACCGCTCGCGAGAGCAAGCGCAAGAAACATGAGAACCGGTTTTGTGAAACGCATCGGGGAGCCCCTGAATTTATGTTCTGAATCAGCTTGATAGCCGTTAGGAGCCAGTTTGCATCAGGCGCGGGGTTTCATCAACCCCTATGTTGCTGTTTTTGCGAAAATTTTCGGGCTTAGCGGAGGCGGCGCAACACCATAGTTTTGAAAAAGAGGTCGCTGCCGTCGAGCGCCTTGCGCCCCGTATGGTCGGGGATTTCCTTGTCGATTACGATGCCAAATTCGGCAGTTGCGCCCGCAGCCTGATTGAACGCCTGAATAAAATCCGCAATCTCGTTCTTTCCAATCGTGAATTGGTGTTCGCGGGACGCAGGCACGGGATATTGGATATCGATGACGCCATTCGGTGCCACCAGCGAAAATATGGTTTTCAATGATTTGGCGCGGCTATCTTCATCCAGATACTGAAGCACGCCAACGGCCGACACGATATCGAACGCCTTGCCCTGCCCCGAAACCTCCGGCAGTTGAGGCAGCACATCAGCATTCCATTCTATGTTTTTATCAGGGAAGGTTTTGATGCCGATTTCGCGCAACTTGTCGGCGGGTTCGGTCGCGACGACCTGATAACCGAGGCGCGCGAACATATTGGCGTCTGCCCCCGACCCCGCACCGATATCCAGCACCCGCAAGCCCTCGCCCGCGGGCAGGTTGGCGAGCAGGTCGGCATGTACCTTCTGGCGGTCCAGCTGGTTGTACTGGGCGGCCAGCGCTTCGGCGCGGTCGTTGAAATAATCTATCGCGGGCTTGTTCATGAATTTCATAATATATCCAAGCGCCTATTCCGGCAACGCCTTTTATTATTGGCGGAAGGGAGCAAATCGGGGAGTCGGGCATTAGTAGGACATGAAAGAATCCGGCTTCAAATGTTTGCGTAAAGTGCTGTTTCACCCGACCCCGTCACTCGGGTTCATGCTGCTGGTCGTTATCTGCATGATGTCGTCCTGCGCGGCGACGCCGGATGCCGATAAGGTTCTGGATAATCCGCCTGTCACAGGCGCCGCCAAAGTCACCGGCCCACGGGGTGCCCTGACCGCTGCCGAAAGCCGCGAACTCCTCAAAGACATCGGCGCGACCGAAGCTCTCCGCCGCCACCTGACGGTCGAACAGGCGATCGCCGAAAGCCCGCTGGTGGAGGGCAACTCGACCCGCATGTTGCGCGACGGCAAGCAGGCCTTCTCCGCCATCTTCGCCGCCATCGAAGCCGCGCAGCATCATATCAACCTCGAATATTACATTCTTGAAGACATCCAATGGGAAGGCAAGTTTTTGAGCGAGGCGCTGATCCGCAAGCGCCGTCAGGGCGTCGATGTGCATGTCATCTATGACAGCTTCGGGTCCAGCAACACGCCGCCCGCGTTTTTCGACAAGCTGAAAAAAGGCGGCGTCAAAATTCTTGAATTCAACCCCATCAACCCGCTGGAGGCGAAAAAGGGCTACGAGCCCCTCGACCGCGACCACCGCAAGATACTGGTGGTGGACGGCAAGGTCGCGATCCTGGGCGGCATCAACCTCAGCGCCACCTACCAATCCTCCGGCAAGGGGAAATCCGGCGCGGCCGAGGGGCATGAAAGCGATTACTGGCACGACACCGATATCGAGATCCGCGGGCCCGCCGTCGCGCAAATCCAGAAACTTTTTGCGCTGCAATGGACGAAACAAAAAGGCGGCGCGCTCGATGACAGCACCTTCTATCCCAAACTGGGGTCACAGGGCAGCGAGCTGATCCGCATGATCGGCAGCACGCCGGACAAGGAAATCCCGCGTTATTACGTGACGCTGATTTCCGCCATCCGCAGCGCGCAGAAAAACATCTGGATCACCGCCGCGTATTTCTTCCCGACCGAGGAACAGGTGGATGATTTGATTGCCGCCGCCAAGGCCGGCATCGATGTGCGCGTCATCGTGCCGGATAAAAGCGACGCCGGTCTTGCGATCTCCATGCAGCACAAACATTACAGCAAGCTGCTGAAGGGCGGCGTGCGGTTGTGGGAAACGCATGGCGTGGTCCAGCATTCGAAAACCGTCACCGTCGACGGCGTGTGGTCGGTCGTAGGCTCATCGAACATCGACCAGCGCAGCGTGGTGTTCAACGATGAATCCGATATCGTGATCGTGGGCGAAAAAACCGCCGCGGAAATGGAGGCGATTTTCACCCAGGACGGAACCGCAGCCGAAGAAATCACGCTGAAGAAATGGAAGAAACGCCCGATCGGGCAAAAATTCAAGGACGCGTTCATGCCCCTGTGGCTGGGCATGTTTGAATCAAGCCTGTAACGCGAACCCGCGGACAAGAAAAAAGCGCCTGAATGAACAGGCGCTTTTTCTTGTTGGTCCGGTAGAAGGACAAGCTTAACGCTTGACCCACTGGGTGCCTTTACGTGCCTTATGGCGACCGTACTTTTTACGTTCCACAACGCGGCTGTCGCGCGTCAGGAAGCCTGCCTTTTTGAGGGGCAGGTGCAGGCCGGGCTCGAAATGGACGAGCGCGCGGCTGATGCCGTGACGCACCGCGCCAGCCTGGCCGGTGAGGCCGCCGCCGGAGACGATGCAGGTCACATCGAACTGGCCGATGCGGCTGGACACTTCGAAGGGCTGGTTGATGACGAGGCGTTGCGTGCCGCGTGCGAAGTAGACAGCGATGTCGCGTTCGTTCACGGTGATTTTGCCTGAACCGCGCTGGACCCAGACGCGGGCGACCGCGTCTTTACGGCGGCCGGTGCCATAGGCACGGCCTTTTTTATCCAGAGTCTGGACGCGTTCCTGCGGAGCGATCTGGCCCACGGGAGCACCGGCTTGTTCTGCGACGGCTTCTTTGAGGTCGGAGAGGGTTTTTTTCGTTGCCATGGTACTAATTACCTTTTGTTTTTCGGGTTCATCGCCGCGATGTCAACGACGGTGGGCTGTTGTGCTTCATGCGGGTGCGCAGCGCCTTTGTAAACGCGCAGGCAGGTGAGCTGCTGGCGTGCAAGGGGGCTGTCTTTCGGCATCATGCGGCGGACGGCGTTGGTGATCACGCGGCCGGGATATTTGCCGTCGAGGATCTGGCCTTTGGACAGGCCTTTGATACCGCCGGGGTAACCGGTGTGCCAATAGAAAATGTCGAACTTGGCTTTTTTGCCGGTCAGTTTGACTTTTTCAGCGTTGATGATGATCACATTGTCGCCGCAATCGATGTTTGCGGTGAACATGGGCTTGTGCTTGCCGCGCAGGCGAAGCGCGATCAGGCTGGCGAGACGGCCGAGTACCAGGCCCTCTGCGTCGATCAGAAGCCACTTCTTCTCGATCTCAGCCGGTTTTGCTACGTAGGTTTTCATTGTTGTTCTTCCAACTTGGTTTTTCAAAATAGTGGAAGATATATGGGGCATGCGCGCAGGCGGGTCAAGAAAAAAGTGAAAATTCAACAAAATCAATGTTGTAATTTGGGGTATAATTATACCAAAACACTAACTTGCTGAATTTATGCCCGAATCCGGCCCGAAAAATCAAATACTCCAATCAAGGCTTCGTTTCCGCCATGATCCAGTCAAGATACGCCTGATTAACATCTATCAGCGGCAGCGACACAATGCAGGGCGTCGCGAACTTGTGCAACTCTTTCACGCGTGCCTCGACAGCCTGAAACAGCGTCGCGCGGGTCTTGAAGATAACGACAGTTTCCTGCGCCTCCTCGATCTTGCCCTTCCAGTGATAGACGGATTTCATGCCGGGAATAATGTTGGCGCAAGCGGCCAGACGGTCGGTCACCACCGCATCCGCAATCGCCTTCGCCTCGATCTCCGTCGGCACCGTCACATAAATGAAAATAGCAGACATGGCATGAACCTTTTTCCAGTCAATCTGAAGGCAAACAATTGCGGCGGCGGATTGTTCCTTATAAACCCTTCAGGCGATGATCCTTCGGCCATGTGATCGTCCAGCCAAGCTTGATGTCTTTTTTGGTCTTGGCGGGCAGTTCAACCTTCCAGTCCAGCATGCCCTTGATGTTCTTGGAGTCCAGCACGTAGCCTTCTGTCGTGAAATCCTTCCGGACCTCCACGGTGACTTTTTCGTTCTTCGACGTCGGGATGGTTTCCTTGACGACGATTGTCACCGGCTCGCTATGAAGATTTTCGACCTCTGTCACATATTGCCGGTCGATCACGTTATCCTTGCTGATCATGCCCTGCTCTTTGTTCTCGTCCTTCAGCGTATTGCGCTTGACCGAAATCTGGTCGTCGATTCCAAAGGAAAGGTCGTATTCCTCGTCGGGACGCAGCAGCGGGATTTTGCCCCGACCGATAAACGCGCCGTCGCGGAACATGTTGATTGCACCAGGCAGGATCGGAGACTCTCCCTTTAGTTTCATTTGCGCAACCAGATAGGCGTCGGTCGATATCTGCGGTTTCACATGAATTTGCATTTCGCTCTGCGTTTCAAAATTGCCGATCATGAGCTTGGTGTCGGACCCGTCCGAAATAACATTCGCCGGGCCCGGGATTTTGTATTCGCTGACAAACCCGCCGGTTTCAATGACCGCAGGCATTAGACGCGCGCGATACCCCGCCTGTGGGCGGATAGGCGTCACCATGGGTACGGGAGCGCCTTCCGTCTCTTCCGATTCCGGTGGAGCAGTCTCGCTTACCAGCGACAGCCTGCGTGCTTCGGCTTTTTGACGCCATTCCGCCAAGGGGTCTGCCGCACCCACCACGGCAGGCGGCACGACAAGATCGCCGACCAGTTCGGCGTCGATCCATGTCGGCTTCAGGTTGGGGATACTGAAATCACGTTGCGGACGCGCGGTGGACAAGGAGAGTGAAACATTGTCCCAGTCTTCGCCCGTCTGTTGCCTGACAACGCCGTATTGAACAATCTGCAGCAGGTTTTCATCCGCAGTTTCCAGACGCGCGTCATAGAGGGGCGACCACGTCGCATTCGTCACCTGATAGCTGAGATCCAGTTCAAGCTTGGTTGCGCGTTCCGCCTCCATCGGCACCATCACGACGAATGCGTTGTTTTGTTTCATGCCGAATTGCTGCAGTTCGTTCTGCACGCGCGTGATTTCATCGGCCAGTTCGCGTTGCCGGACATCCAGCTCTACCTCGGCTTTGAGCGTGTCCAGAATACCCGTCTGGATATCATTCGCCGCCATCAGCCACTGCTGGGATTTGAGGTCATTGCGTTTTATTTCCTCGTTCAAATTTTCCTTCGCCAGACGACCCAAACCGAGGATAAAATCCCTCTTGGCTGCAAGCGACGCACGCTCCGCCTCGATAAGCTTTTTCTTGTCGTTCAGCGGCGCGTACTCCTTGTATAGTTCCTGTTCGCGCGGAGACGACGCATGGGTCATAAAAAGTTCTTTCAGCGAGACCGCGCCGAATGTAACCTTTTCCGGCGCGACGCCTTCCGCCCGCAATGAATCCCTGACAAGATCAGGCGACATATCGGCAAAGGCGACGATGCTTTTTCCCGCCGGAATTTCAACGGTCGCATGGCGCGTGACTTTTGCCCTGTCACTGTAGACCGTGACGGCGGTGATTTTTCCATCCGCCACAATCGCGCCGTTCATCTGTGCGGCCAAAAACTCTTTGCTGTATTTGCTGGTTTCTACGGTTTTCAGCGCTTTCGCGACAAGCTTGCGGCGCGCCTCTTCCTGCTCCTGCTCCATCATCGCCTGCAGCTCTTCAGGTGTTTGCGGCGTTGCGCCGTAGCCTTGAGCGACACGCTGAGATCCGGTAGGCAAGCCCATGCCGGGATTTTTCGATGACCCTGCGATAGGTTCGAGCGATGCATCTTCTTCCTCGTCGTCAGGAGACATGACGCTCCCGCTTTTCGAGGACGCTGCGCTGCCCGACACGGGCCCCTTATTCGCATTTAACTTTGCCCTAAATGCTTCGAATTCATCCAGCCCCTTTGCCTGCGCCTGCGCGGCCGTAACGGACAGCAACAGCGAGGTGGAGAGAATGGCGGTCATTAGAAGGTGGCGCATGAAAACCCCTAGGTCATAAAAACACACAACCGCCAGTATATTGGCGGCGGGGTTAAGAATTTGTTATTTGGGCGATTATGTAACGCGGGCGCGGCGGAGAGTCAGGTAAAACGCGGCGAACAGCACAACGGGGCCGATGTTGACCGGCACGGGCGAGCGGGAGATGAGGGTGAGGAAGGGCAGCAATATCACCAGCAGCCATGTGATTTTTTCATACGGCAGATAACCCCCTGCCCTTGCGGCTTGGGCAATCCATGCCGCGCCGAAAACCAGCACCGCCATGTCGTAATCCCAGCTATAGGGCGACGACAGAAAAATGCCGAGCAGCAGGACGGTGTGCTTGACGGTGTCGGGCGCTTTGCTGCGCCATGCCATGATGACACCCGCAATCGCCGCAATCGCCGCGAGGATTTGCGCGGCAGAGGCGATCATTGAATCAACGCCGATCAGCCTCAGCGCGCAATAGACGCTGGGCATGCGCGGCCAGAGCGTGTCGCCGCGCGCCAGCAGATCGCCCTGTTCGCGCATCTGTTGCAAAAACGCGGGCCAGATATCGACACCGAAGGCAAGCGTGCTGGCCGCGACCAGCGCGGCAACTGTGATACCCGCCGAAATAAAACTGCGCCAATGCCCGCCCGCCGCCAGTGCTATGGGCAACAGCAAACCCAGTTGCGGTTTGTAGCACAGCAGGCCGAACAATATGCCCGCAATGACAGGCTTGCGCCCCAGCAGCATCAACCCGCCCGCGAGCAGCGCCGCCGTGAAAAACCCGTTCTGGCCGGATTGCAAATTCAGGAAGCAGGCGGGTGCGGCAATCGCGGCGGTCAGCGCCATGCGTTGCGGCATGTCGCGCGACAGCAGTTTCACCATCAGCGCGTAACCGCCGAGGCTCCACAATAAATAACCGGCGAAAAATGAACACAGCGCCAGCGGCAGCGTGAGCAGCATCATGACGGGCGGATAGCTGTAGAGCTTGAACTCCGCCCCCTCGCCCGCGATGCTTTTCTGGAAGCCGAAATATTCCTTCAGGTCATAGGCGATTGCCGCGCGGCCACCGGATGCCAGTTTCGCGCCCGACCAGTAATTGATGAAATCGCGCCCGATATGTTCGCCCGCCGCATCGGTGAGGCCATGCGTGGTATGCACAAACCCGTCCCAGACAAGGAACAGCAGGAAGGCAACGGCAAAGGGGATGCCCCAGCGCATCACGCGCGCATCATCGATCCATGCGGCATCGCGGAATATTTTCAAGGCGTCCAGCCGGATTTGCGGGGCGCGCGGCCGGGCACGTGATTAGCCTTGCGCGGAGCTGGTCGGTTTCAGGCGTGTATAGCTCGCGGGCGGCGCGGAGGGTGCGTAGAAGCCGATCGCATCGAAGCTCACGGGGCCGGCGGCGCCCGCGATCAGTTTCGACACGCCGGTCAGCGGCTGCGAGCGCGAGACGGTGACGTCTTCTTCGCGCAAGGTGGGGAAATCTTTCTTCGCTTCATTGAACAGCGCGGTCAGGGTTTTCAGGCCCATGCTGGCTTCGTCCGCGATCAGGTGGACATAGGTCGAATGCACTTCGGGTTTGCCCTTGGGCTTGAAGGTCGATTCTTGAAATTCCTTGGTGATGCGCATTGAAATCTCCTGTTGCGTGAAACAACAGCGTTATAGCCCCTCGTTATCCTTATGGCAAGAGGGTGAAAACCGCCTTGATATTACGGCGCAAGCGGCTCGCAATGCGTGTTTTTTTCGATTGCGGGCGTTTTGTTTGCCACATGGCCCACCGTAAATATGCTGACGACCGATATCCCTTTTTTGTCATGCGCGCTGCAGTCGGGTTTGTCGGGGGAAACATAGGCCAGCGCGAAGAGCGCCGTGCCGTCGTCGACCAGCGCGGCGGGGCTGCGCGTGCGCAACGCTTCCTTGATCAGTGCGGGGCGGATTTCGCCCATCGTGCCGGTGAAGACTTTTTTCTCGAACGGCCCATGCAGGCGGCGCAGCTGCTTCAAGCCCGCCGGAACTTCGCGCCGCACGGCTTCGGGCAATGCCGCGACATCGACCGTTTCGAAAAACATCAGTCCCTGAGGGGCGGGCGTTTTCGGCGGCTGCGCCTGCCGCCCCGCCTTAAGCGTCATGGGCTGTGAAAACACATAACCGCGATGCGGCACCATTTCGTGGCAGGCGCTGCAGGCATGGGATTCTATTTCCTGGTCTTCGGGCGAAAAAGTCGCCTTGCCGTCGGGGGTGAAAATGGCGTAGCCCCAGCCCATGGTATCGGCATGTTTCTTGCGGTCACGCACCATGAACTGATATCGCCGCGCGCCGGAGGGCACGGCGGAGCTGGTGAAATCGGGATCATCCTCGGTCTTCATGCCGATCTTGGCGAACACCGCGCCGTCAGGGTAATCGCTGCTGCCTTCCTGTAGCGCTTTCCACGCTATGTCGTTGGCATAGGTCAGGCGCATTTCGCCGGTGTCGCGGCGAAAACGTGACGTGACAAGATGCCATGTTTTCTCGAAATCCCCGAACTGCGCCATCGTGTAGCCGTTCATGGCATCCGTCATCGGTTCCCGTGCGCTGGCTGCGCCGGTCAGGAAAAGAAGAAAAAATACTGCCGCAAAAAAGCAGCGAAATGCCGTCATGGTTTTTCCTGCCCCGCCGGATCGCCCGACATATAGACGCGCAAGACCGCCATCGCGTCGATCAGGGTGCCCGTCGTATTGTTGTAAACCGTCCTCACCTCATATTCATGGGCTGGGTCGATGCGGATTCCGTCCGTGCTGGAATAATAATCGACATCGGTCAGCAGTGCCCTGCCCGCGCCGGTCTTGACGTTGCCCGTCCACAGTGCCGCGCCCGCCGTCTTGTCGAACAGCGAAATGGACTCGCCGTAAGGATGCAAATGCAGCTTGATATAATGTACCGTGCCACCCGCGTGCAGGCCGCTCGTTTTGTCAACGGCGCTTGAATATTCATGCCGCCCCGGCGGCACGTCGAAATGCACGATGCTTTTGCCGCCTATGTTGTCCGGCAGCGGCGCATCAACATCCTGCCCCCTGACGCGGCAGATATCACCCGTGACCGGGTTTGCATCGCGCGCCATGACCGCGACCGTGACGGTGCGCAAAGGCCGCATATTGTGTTTTGCGGCTGCTGCGTCATCGAGGTAATCAAGCGTCAGCTTATAGGAAAGATTTTTGTCGGTATCGTCGGTGTTATTGAGCGCCTGCGCCAGTAAATGCGCGTTCTGCGCCCGCCCGTCGACACGCATGGCGAAGCCCGGCGGGAATTTCATGAAATCCAGCCCCTCCGAAATTGTCAGCAACTTCTGGTCGTCACCTGTCGGTTTGCCTAATGTCACCCAGGCATGGCAAAGATATTCCGACGATTGCGCAGCGCCCGCGCCATCCACCACATCCACGCGGAAACCCGTGACCCACAGCGCGCCTGCCCCGGCAGCAGGCGCAAGCGTGACCGACTGGCGCATCACGGGGCCGGTCATGGAAATGTATTTTTTGTCGATATGGATGGGGCCAAGGACATATGTCGCCGATTTCACGGCGGCATCCTGCGGCGCATCCGCCGTCGCGCGCACGGGCATCAGAAGGCATAGCATCGCCGCTGCCAGCAAAACGCGTTGCATCAAGATAAGGTTTTTTCCGGCCATTCTGCCCCCTGTCGGGATCATAGCAGAGGCAAAGCGGCGGCGGAAGTCTCAGCCGAAATTGCGGCCATGCGGGCGTTCGATGCCGCGCGCGACGACCATCGGTTCCGGCTCCGATGCGCCGGCCTCGGCGGATGCCGCGAATTGCGCGATCGCCGCGCCCTTCACAGGCAGGCTCGCCACTTTTTGCTCCAGCTCGCGGCTGCGCAGATCCAGTACGTCGGTTTTGAAACGGTCGCTGAGCTTGCCATCGTCGATGTCTTTCGTGATCGTGTCCCAGGCTTCGCGGCGCACCAAAACATCCGCGCGCAGGAAAGTAACGATCGTTGTCGCGGCACCCGCAAGGACGGCAAGGCCAAGCAACGGATTGACCGCGAAAGCGCCGAGCAACAAAACGGTCGGCAACACGCTGCCCGTAACCATAAAGGCATTATATTTTAACTGGCTTTCGTCGTTCCACTTCTTCATCGCGGTGTCGATCTTCATCGCCCCGCGCCACAGCTTGCCGAGAAAGCCGGTTTTCTTCGCGCCTGCAGCGTCCATGTATTCGTTGATATACTGGTCGCGGATTTCCGATTTGATGTCTTTCGTCATTTTTTTCTTCCTTAACCGGCCAGTTTTGCGGGGGCGATTTTCTGCTTGGTCGCAGCTGCGGGAATTTTGCCGCCCTCTTCGAGCAGTTTCTCGCGCATGATCTCGACTTCCGCCTGGCTGTCGAGTTCGCTGAATTTCTGGATCGTCATCTGCGATGACAGCGCGATCCCAACCGCCGTCGCCTTGCCATCGCTGCCGTAGCTGACGCCTAACGTGCTTTCTTTCTCGGCCTTGCGCTCGTAAATCGTGGTGATTTGTTCGGCGGCGAAATTGAACTGGCGCGTCAGCGACCCGCCGCCCGACAAATCCTGCACTGCGCTCAGGGTATAATCGTTTTCTTTTCTGTACCGTTCAGCCATCACACGCTCCATCTAAAAATTTTGCCCGTTATTGTCGTTTTTCGGGCTTGGGGTGTTATAGCCGAACCATCTATTTATGTCAAATAATTCCCTTGCTTCAGGACTATCAAAGGCTTACATTACGCCAAAGGTTAACAAGGAAGCCCATGGTCAAACGTCGTAAAACCACCCGCACCGCGAAACGCAGCAGCACAGGCAGCAACCTGCTGGGCCGCAGCATGTCGTTCTGGTTCGATGCCAGCCAGATGATGATGGGTTCGGGTGAAGTCATCACGCGCCGCATGGATATGATGGGCCGCTCGATGCGCGGCGAAGCGCCGTTCGATGTGGCGGAGTTCACGCGCATGTGGCACGAGAAATTCGTGGCCGGCATTTCGCTCGCCTTCAGCCTGAACCAGTCGGCATTGGGCAGCCTGCCCGTTTTCTTCCCGACCGCCAAAGGCGCAACCGATGCCAGCGCCCTGCTGGACTCGCAGTTAAAGGGCCTGACCTCCGCGCTGCGCCCCTACCGCAAAGCGGTCGAGGCAAACCGGAAACGCCTGCGCGGTAAATAACGGAAATTAGTAATGCGGAGGCTTGTCGCGCGCGGCCTGTTCGGCGGCGGATACCGTCTGGTTTTCCGTGACCTCTGCCAGTGAACCCTGAAGTTTCCTGATCTGCTTTTTCAATAAATCAATCTCGTCCCACTGGCGCGTGACCATCTGGTTCAGAGTCGCAATCTCCTGCTCCTGATGCGCGAGGGTTTCTTGTATCTGGGTGATTTTTTCGTCGGACATACGGGGCGGAACCTGTGGTCAGGCGGTCAGGTTACATCGGGGTATATACAGAATCAACCTGAATTTGGAGCCGGCCCGCGACGGTTTGAAGCGGTTTCGGATTGATTTCTCCGAAAATCACTTTCACCGGCAAAAATAATATGAAATAACCTCTCCCAGAGGTGCATCTCATGGATGATCTACAAAAATTCGCTGCGCAGTATCTGAAGCATGCCGGAGCCCTGGGCGCCGTGCCCTTTCACGGGGCTGTAGACCGTGTTGAAAACGTGACATCCGTGCTGATGTACCGCGAGGGGCAGTTTCAGGTTCAAATGTTTATCGTTCCGGAAGGCACGATTATTCCGGAGCATGTGCATCCCAACGTGGACAGCATCGAAATCTATGTGGGCGGCAATTACAGGCTCTCCCATTCCGGCAAGTTTACCAATCCCGCGACGGACATCGCGGAAGACGGCGGGCCGCTTAAATTGGCAAAACTGCGCGGGCACGCCATCCGGGTAAAGCCCGACCACCTTCACGGCGGCGTCTTCGGCAAGGGCGGCGGCGTATTTCTCTCCATCCAGCATTGGTTGAATGGCGTCGCGCCGCATTGCGTCGCGCGGGACTACAGCGGCCAGACGATGGGCCCCGACCATAAAGACAAGGTCGTGTTTGGCGAAGCCTTCAGTCCGGAGAAGGAACTGGAACTCACCGATGCCGCGTATCTGGAAGCGTCGCAATAAACCAGGGCTTGATCACGGCGAAAATAACAGCCCGTCAAATCAGCCTGCGAAAAGAAAATCAATCCCGTCCCACGAAGGCGTGACCATCTGGTTCAGAGTCGCAATCTCCTGCTCCTGATGCGCGCGGGTTTCCTGTATCTGGGTGATTTTTTCGTCGGACATATTAGAATTTTTTCACCGATGCTTTTCGTAGCAGGCAGAATCTTTTGCTATCATGCAGCAGACATAACCCCATTCTGCATTGGAAACGCTGCATCCTGAATTTGCTCACAGGTATAGTCCGAATATGAACTACATTCATCACCACACGAAGAAAGGCTAAAACTCAAAACTAAAAACAAACATATTAGACTTAACTTCTTCATATTCACCTCAACACCGTTTAATTTATATAATAAGAGTTAGCTAACAGAAGAAATTAGTTTAAACCCAGCTATTGCCTGCTGCTTATAAGACAAAGAAGCCAAATCGGGAAAAAGCTTTGAAGCTTGTATGAAAACTTCATGCCCACTAAAAAGATTTGCGTTCTTCGCTATAAACCAAAGTTCATATATATCCATTGTCTTTGATTTGACGGGCGATATCTGAGAAAAGTCATAGATAGCTAGAAACAAAACCGCCTCAACATATCCGCCCGAGAATTGGATGACCGCATCTGGGTCTTTATTAGCATGCTTTGAAAACGTCCAGACTTCATCCAATTTTCGCCAAATTTCGATTTCTGTAAGTTGAGGAAAAAGCTCAGCCATCCATGAACGTGAAGATTCAGTTTTTTTATGTGCTAATAAATCTTTTGTCACACTCCAAGCACTGTGGATTAACACTGCGGCAGATAGCAAATCCCGTGAGCTTAGAAGAAGCTCAGTCGCCGTATCCAACTGACAACCAGCGGCGGTGATCTTACTTGCTGTATATAATTCAACCATTGGAAAAATAGAATTTAGATTTCAAACAACTTTAGCGAACTATGCGGGGAATATTAGAAAAATGGTCGGACTGAAAGGATTTGAACCTTCGACCCCTTGCACCCCATGCAAGTGCGCTACCAGGCTGCGCTACAGTCCGACTTCTGGTACAGGCGCGGAATGTATCAAAGTACCCATAAGATTGCAACTATGGTTTTAACGGGGTTTTGCAGCCCTTTTTCCCTTTAAAAACAGGTCACTTCGCAGATGACAGGCCCTTGGTGGCCACTTTCGGCGCTTTGGGGGCGACGTCGTTGGCGGCGGTGACGCTGCGGAGGGCTGCGGAATTGAACGGCGTCTGCATGGTGACCGATGCGGCGGGCGCGGTGGATGTTGCAATCGCGGGGCCGGATGCGGCGGGTTGCGGCGCGGCTGTTGCGGGGGCGGCGGCGAAGGCATTTTCGACCGCTTGCCACAGGCGCGCGGGCAGGCTTGCGATTTTATCCGCATCCAGCTGTCCGGTTGCGCCCGCCATCATCACGGCAGTCGCGAGCGTCGATGTGGTGGCGAGCGTCAGCAAACCGCCGATACCCAGCAGCCCGAGCGGCAGCATGACTGCGCCATAAAGGACGACCGCGATCGGCGGCAGTGCCGCGAGCACGCTCACGATTTCGCGCTGCGCGTCCGGCAGGCGTGCATGGATGTCTTTCAGGGTACGGAATTCGGTTTCATACAGCATGGGGGCCACTGGAGGTTATGAACGGGTTAGTGCCGGTCTTTCGTGCAAGATTTGAATATGGTAAGCACGTTGCGAATAATTGTCAAATGCACCCCATCAAAATGGCGGCATTGCTGGCTCATTCGCCAATAAAAAACCCCGGCACAAGGCCGGGGTTCTTTAAGCGGAAAGCGGGAGCGGATTAACCGATCAGCTTGCGCATGGATTTGAGGTCGTCGAGCATCGATTGCAGCTCGGCCTTGTTCTTCTGGACGGCTTTGGAGATGCTGTCGTCGCCGCGCGAAGCCGCGCCACGGGTGTTGGAGAGCAGCTTCTGCACGCCCTTGATCGTATAGCCTTCCTGATAGAGGAGGTTATAGATGCTTTTCAGCAATTCGACGTCTTCGGGGCGGTAGTAGCGGCGGCCGCCACCACGTTTCAGCGGCTTGATCTGCGAGAATTTGGTTTCCCAGAAACGCAGCACATGTTGTTCAACGCCCAGATCATCCGCAACTTCGGAAATCGTGCGGAACGCGCCCGCCGATTTCTGCGCCGACTGTTTTTGCTTCATCGGGCGGCGGTTGGGGATCTTTTGCGTTACCTGATCCGCGCCGGCATCGGGCTGAGCGCCGGGCTTCAACGAGGATTGATTGGTCGTCGTCATTCTTGATGGTCCTTAATACTGTTGCTTCGAAAACAGGATTAGTTATTCGCCGTCTTTGTTGATGCGTTCTTTCAGCACATTCGATGCGCGGAAGGTCAGGACGCGGCGCGGCAGGATTGGCACTTCTTCACCCGTCTTGGGGTTGCGGCCGATGCGCTGGCGCTTGCTGCGAACCTGGAAGGTTCCGAAGGAGGAAATCTTGACCATCTCCCCCCGTTCCAGGGCTTTGCAAACTTCTTCAAGGACAGTCTCCACGAGATCTGCGGACTCGTTCCTCGAAAGGCCAACCTGCTCGTAAACAGCCTGGCTGAGATCCGCGCGTGTAATGGTCTGATTGCTCATCGGTTCCTCTCCAAAACTCCGTTAAGACTTACGCTATCGATTCACAATTAATTAGTCAATACAAAGAGTTGAATCGGAGTTTTACAGTAAATGGCCGATAGCAAAATACACGGTATTCCTTAAGGATTATTCGAGTCGCAAGGGCTTTTTGCGATTTTCCAGCAGGGCTTACCAGCGGGCCAGTGCGGCGCCCCAAGTGAGGCCTCCGCCCATCGCTTCCATCAGAATCAGGTCGCCGCGCTGGATTCGCCCGTCATTGACGGCCACAGACAGCGCCAAGGGGATGGAGGCCGCCGATGTATTTCCATGTTCCGCCACCGTCACCACAACCTGATCGGGCGACAGGTTCAGTTTCTCGGCCGTCGCGTCGATAATGCGCTTGTTCGCCTGATGCGGGACGAGCCATTTCACTTCGGATGCGTCCACGTCATTCTCGCGCATCGCTTCAAGTATCGCTTCGCTCATGCGCGTCACGGCGTGGCGGAAAACTTCCTTGCCGTTCATCTTCACGACGCCTGTCGTCTTGGTCGAAGAAGGACCGCCATCCACATACAAAAGATTGCGATATGCGCCTTCGGAATGAAGATGCGTCGACAGGATGCCGCGATCGGATTTCAAACCCTTGCCGTCATTGCCTGCTTCCAGCACAACTGCGCCCGCGCCATCGCCGAACAGCACGCAGGTGGTGCGGTCCGTCCAGTCGAGCAGATTCGTAAAATGCTCCGCGCCGATCACCAGCGCGCGATTGACCTGACCTGCCTTGATAAAATTGTCGGCGGTTGCGAGCGCGTAGATGAAACCCGAACACACAGCCTGAAGATCCATCGCGAAGCCCTTGCCGCCCATGCCGATATTATCCTGCACGGTGACGGCGGTTGCGGGGAAGGTATTGTCGGGCGTGGTGGTCGCAAGGAAGATCGCATCGATATCCGAGCCCTTCAGCCCTGCCATATCCAGCGCGCGTTTTGCGGCATGCGTTGCCATATCGGATGTCTTTTCGCCGGCAGCGGCCATATGGCGCTTCTTGATGCCCGTACGCTGTTCGATCCATTCGCCGGTCGTATCCACGATCTTGGCGAGGTCGTCATTGGTCAGGATTTTTTCGGGCAGGTATGAACCGCAGCCCAGCATGATGGAACGGCGCATGTTTATGCTCCCTCTGTCGGCGGCGCAGGTTCGGCGGAGAAGCCGAGGCGTTCAAGTTCCGCTTCAACTTTGGCGGTGAACTTGTTGGCGGCCAAGCCGCCCGCAACGCCGATCGCATTCGCAAAGCCGATGCCGTCGGTACCACCATGGCTCTTGATGCAAAGCCCGCGCAGGCCCAGCAAACTTGCGCCGTTGTAATAACGCGGATCCATGCGTTTCGAGAATTTCTTGAGCGCGTGATAGCAAATCGCAAGGCCGGGCAGGCACAGGACCGCGCCGACGCGCGCCCAGATGGATGACTTGAACGCTTCCTTCATCATGTGCTTGATGAGCTTCGCCGTGCCTTCGATTGTTTTCAAAGTGACGTTGCCGGTGAAGCCGTCCGTCACGACGACATCGAAATTGCCGGTCATGATCTCGTCGCCCTCCGCAAAGCCGACATATTTGCCGGGCAGCGTGGCGGTTGCGAAGACTTCGGATGCCGCCTGCACCAGCTCGTCTCCCTTCATGGCTTCGGAGCCGATGTTGAGCAGCGCGATGCGGGGTTCGGCGATTTTAAAGATCTCGCGCGAGAACAATCCGCCAAGCACCGCGAATTCCAAAAGATTTTGCGACGTGCATTCGGCGTTTGCGCCAAGGTCCATCAGGACCGTGCCGTGGCCGGGAATTTTGGTGGGCATATAGGTGGCGATTGCGGGGCGATGGATGCCCGGCATGCGTTTCAGCGAAAACAGCGCCATCGCCATCAGCGCGCCGGTGTTGCCGGCGGAAACAACGCAATCCGCTTCGCCGCGCGCAACGGCATCGATTGCAAGGCGCATGGATGAATTGCGGCCATGGCGCAGCGCATGGGCGGGTTTGTCGTGACTGGTGACTTTGTCGGGTGTGTGGCGGACTTCGAGGCAGCGCTCCAGCCCGGGATATTTGGCGACCAGCGGCTTGATCTGCGCTTCGTCGCCGTAAATGATGAATTTCGCGTTGGGATGTGTCTCGCGCGCCAGATGCGCGCCTTCCACGACAATCTGGGGAGCCTTGTCGCCACCCATGCCGTCCAGTGCTATGACCAGTTGATGATGAGACAAAGGAACCCCGTTCCCGCACCCCGCGGGTTAGCCAGATTAGTGATTAACCGGATGGTTAATCAACATCAATAACGGCTTGGCCTTTGTACATGCCGGTCTTGCGGCAGACATGGTGCGGACGGACCATTTCGCCCGTCGTCTTGTCTTCGACAACCGAAGGCGACGACAGCGCGTGATGGGAACGGCGCATGTTGCGGCGCGACTTGGAGGTTTTCTTCTTGGGAACTGCCATAACTCGTACTCTTCTCTTTCCAGTTTAGCCCTGCGGGGACGTTACCCAAGGGGCTTCATTACATAAACAAAGCCGCCCTTCAAGGCAAGTAAAATCAGCCTATAAATACCTGTTTAGTCAGAATTATCAAGCAAAAAACACAAGGCGCGCCATGCGCCATTATTCCAGATACCGTTGATTTTATAGGGTTTTTAAGCAGATTTCACCCCATATTACGAAACACCGGCTCAAAAACTATAAGACAATGACCGGCTGGCGGGTATAATTAAAGGATGAAGTTCCTGAAAGTCATGCTCGTGATTACGCTGCTGCTGGCCAATTATTCGGCCACGGCGCATGCCTTTGCAGGGAAGCATGACTGCGCGGAACACATGGCGGATAAAGGCCATATGACCGACAGCGGCATGAAAGACTGCTGCAAGGACATGGCCGCCAAGATGAAACAATGCAGCTGCGGCGCCTGTGGCAGTTGCGTTGCGGTGGCCGCGATCCTTCTGGCGGGCATCGGTATCACGCCCCCTGCCGTTGCCGATATCCAGTCCGCCGAACCCGCAGCCTTCCTGCCAGGGCTTGGCAGCTCCCCGAATTTACGGCCACCCGATCTTCTTGCCTGACATTGAAATAGCTCAATTCAGTTAACAAGGAGATACGAAGATGCCTGTACCCATGCCACGGAGCCTATGCTCCGTGCTTTCCGCCCTCGCCTTTCTATGTGCGTTGCAGCCCCATGACGCTGATGCCAGACCTGTATCCTATGCCGGCGGCTGGATGCTGATGGCGAACAACGACATGTTTGAAAATACTTTGTCGGCCATGTATTCACCAAAAGCCACCTATAGCATCGGCCCGTTCATCAGCCATTACCGTGACACCGACGGTGAACTGGCGGGGATGCAGTTCAACTGGCTGGCGAAGCGCTGGAACAACCCTGATTCACAGGGCAACCTTTACTTCCTGTCGGGGCTTGGCATTGCGAATGATGATGGCGATGCCCGTGCGGGCGGTTATGCAGGAATCGAGGCCGACTGGGAAGACCGGCGCTATTACCTCTCGTATGAAAACCGCTATACGGCGGCGGGCGAGGGTGTAAAGCAGGAATTCCAGCAACGGTCGCGCATCGGCATCGCGCCCTATGTCGCGGAAGCAGGCAGCCTGCATAGCTGGCTGATGCTTCAGGTCGATCACAATCCCGAAGACCGCGACACTTGGACAGTGACCCCGCTGCTGCGCGTATTCAAAGGCGATTATCTGGCGGAGGCCGGCATATCCGACAGCGGCCGTTTCCTGTTCAACATCGCAATTACCTATTAAGGAGAAAACAAATGAAAAAACTTTTCACCCTGACCGTATTGCTGATGTTGTCGACGCCTGCCCTTGCCACGCATAACGGCCCTCACATCATTGTGTCAGTTAACGGCCTTGTCTGTGATTTCTGCGCGGTGTCGATGGACAAGACGTTTTCGAAAAAGCCGGGCGTGACGGATGTCGATGTCAACCTGACGACAAAAATCGTGCGGATCGACATGAAGCCCGCTACGGATATCGGCGATGACGAAATCAAGAAAGGCATCACTGATGCAGGTTTCGACGTCGTCAGCATCAAAAGGAACTGAGCATGGAAAGCCGGAAGGAAAAACTGCTGGCGGGGCTGTCGCTTGCCACCTCCGCCTCCACACTTGTCTGCTGCGCGATGCCCGCGCTTTTCGTGACGCTGGGGGCGGGCGCGACGCTGGCGGGGCTGGTGTCGTCATTCCCGCAACTGGTATGGTTCACCGAACAAAAGCAATGGGTGTTCGGGATCGCCGGGCTCCTGCTGCTGGCGGGCGGCTGGCTGCAATGGCGGGCACGGCACGCGCCCTGCCCCGTTGAACCGGGCGCCGCCCGCGCCTGCCTGCGGATGCGGCGGGGCGGACGGATCATCTATGGTTTTTCCGTCCTGCTTTACCTGACGGGATTTACCTTTGCGTTCGTGATTCCATACCTGATGAAGTGATGACGAAAATACAGCGGGGTTACGGTGTATGCGCCTGCACCATTGCCCGCTGTTTCGCATCGCTCGCCTGCAAACGCTCCAGCCGCGCCCGGGGCGGAGGCATCACGACGGAGGCGGAGCCGAGCGCCGGCATAAGCTCATGCCCGTCAAGCCCGCGCAAGGCATAGTCGCCAAGCAGCGCAGCATCGGTTTCGCCTGACAGGGCCGTGAGGCCATCGACAGCGAGGAGCGTGCTTCCCAATTTTCGCAGCCACGCGGCAAAGGAAGCATCATCCGGCGCTGCCGCGATATCGGCAGCAAGACGGTTGAAGCTGGACGACTGCCCCTCCTCTTGCGCCGCCCGCACCTCCGCGCGGAAGGTGTCGGTGGCGCGCGCGGCCATAGCCACATGGCGGGCGTTATAATTCTCCAGATGGTCGAAATAGGGCAGCAGCGCGATGTCTCGGTAATCGGCGGGCCGCACATCCCCCGCCCCGTCCATTTTCGCGCGCAGCTGGTGCGCGAGCGTCAGTTCATAACCCGCATGAACGGCGGCAGGGTCAACGCCCAGACGCTGCATCCGGTCGGCCCAGAAGAATGAGGCAAACGCATGGGCATCTGCCTCGACATATCTTTGCAGCGAAAACCGCTGCACGGGCGTCAGGCGTTTTGCATTCAATCCCGAATAATCCAATGTCTTGTCCTGCCACGCATGGCGCAATTCGTGCGCGAGGTACATGACCTGTTCCTCGAGCGCGAGATCAGGGCGCACGGTGATGGTCGAATTTTCCGGCACATATTGCGCGTAGTTGTTGGTCACGGCAATCGCGGCATCGAATTTGATAGTGATGTGCTGCGCCTCGGCATACAGCAGCAGCGCATGGCCGAGCGGCGTGCGCCCGAATTCATCCTTCAGCAGTTTCAGCGCAGGCCCGTGCGGATCGGGCGGCTTTAATTGACTGGTATAATTGGGCGCCATCACCGATGCAGGCGCGGGACGCGTCTTGGCGGTGTCATCATTCGCAGCAATGGCTGAAGGCGGCATCGCCATCGCCTGCACGCCACCCACAGCAAGCCCGGCTGCGAAGACCATGCTTTTGAGATTGAAAATGGATGACAGGCGCTTCATGGCGATTGTTGGTTCCGGCCGGTTTGGTGGGGTTACAAGGCGCAAAGGCGCTGAAGGCAGTGTAACAAACACGCCAATTTTATGTCAAGAATGAGGGTGGGGTATCCTAGCGCCGCAGCGACTTCTGCTGCTCGATCCATTCCAGCACTTCGGCGACGTTGTTGCGCACATCGGCGGGATCGGCAGGCTTCACGATGTAGGAGGTCGCACCCGCGCGCAGGGAGGAAATGATATCGTCCGGCTCCGACTTCGCCGTGACCATCACAAATGCCGTGTCGTCAAAGGCGCTGTTGCCGCGGAATTTGCGCAGGATTTCAATGCCGGTTTTGCCCGGCATGTCCCAGTCGAGAAAGATGATGTTATAACCGGCATTCGCCTTGGCAGTCGCTGCATCAGCATTTTCGGCCTCGTCGGCCTGCGTGATGCCCATATCGCGCAAGACACGTTTCAGATGCGCGCGCGCGGTCATGTGGTCATCAACGATGAGCACTTTGAGGGCGGCGAGCTTGGTCTGGTCTTCAGTCATATTCAGGATATAGGCCGGTTGTGTACAATTGACAACAAAGGGGGGCGAATATAGTTCCCCTAAGGGATCTATTTGCCGTCGCCCTTTTTCGTTTTGGCGGCGTTTTCGATGATTGCTTTCAAGCGGTCGGCATCGCGGGATTTGCCGGTGGACTTGTTTTTGGTTTCATCACCCGGCTTCAGGTTTTTCAGCACGGCAAACGGGTTGTTCTTCACCTCGAGCCCCGCCTCCGCCAACTGCGCCGCAAGGCTCACGCCGGGCGCACGCGGATAGGGATCAAGCTCGACGGAAAGATACTGCGCCACGATTTCGCCAAGGTCGAGCTGGCCGTGGGCGATGATCTCGGGCGCACTGTCATCGTCATCAATGCCCAGATCCGCTTCATCGCCGAATTTCTTCGCGGCATGTTTGGGTTGTTCGGCAAGGAAGGTGTCGAATTCGCCGTCGATATGCGCGTACACATCCTGCAGCGATACGACGCAGGTCTGCACGACATCGGCGGTGATTTTGCCTTCAAGACGCACGACATCGCCGCCTTCGACGCGGCGGATGCGCAGGTCGGCCTTGAGGTTTGAAAGTTCGCGCAGGTCGAAACGTTCTGCCAGCGCCGCGCATTCCTTCGCGTTCGCCTCGATCGTTTCTTTTCTGACTTTGTCGGGGGTCAGCCCCTCAACCGCTAAAACGCGGGAAAATTCTGGTTGCGTTGCCATGTTCTATCGCCCTTAATAAAAGGGAATATACACTTTTTACGCTGAAAACAAAGGGGTTTCCGTATACCCTTGTCTTTTCAGCGGGAAGCCCGTATAAAAAGTGACGTTTTAAAGAGGTTTTTTCGATGAAATCCGCGCCCCCCCTCCTGCTCGCCGCGCTGCTGCTGACCGCCGCCTGCGCGCCCAAAATCACCACGCATGGCAACATGCTGCCCAAGCACCAGATCGAACAGGTGAAGGTGCAGGAATCAGGCCGCGAAGACGTCCAGCGCCTGTGGGGTCCGCCCACGGCGACCGCCGCGATGGACAACAAGATCTGGTATTACATCGGCGAAACCGACAGCCAGAAGGGCATTTTCGAACATGAAGTCGAAAGACGCCAGACGATCAAGGTCGTGTTCGACGAACAGGACCGTGTCGCCGAAGTGACGACCGTCGACCCGAAACTCGGCCACGACGTAAAGATCGTGTCGCGCAAGACGCCGTCCGCCGGCAAGGAATACACCGTCGCGCAGCAGTTCATCGGCAACCTTGGCAAGTTCAACAAGGCCGCGAAGTAATCGCTTACGCGACCAGCTTCGGGTACATGCGCTCGGCCACCAGCACGAGCACGCAGAACACGCCCGCGAGTATCCCGTAATCCGCGACAAACCCGTATTCCGACACGCCGCCCTCGATCATCAGCGCGCGCAGGCCGTCGACCTGATAGGTCAGCGGGTTCGCATGCGATACCTTTTGCATCCAGCCGGGCATCAGCGAAATCGGGTAGATCGCGTTGCTGGCGAAAAACAGCGGCATGGTCAGCACTTGTCCGATGCCCATGAAACGCTCCCGCGTTTTCACGAAGCAGGCAATGATGAGCGACAGGGTCGAAAACACCGCCGAGCCCAGCGCGATCAGCACCAGCACGCCAGCGATATGCAGCGGGTTAAGGCTGATATGCGCGCCCGCGACCGCCGCGATGAAATAAACGATGATGCCCTGAATAATGCCGCGCACGCCCGCCGCCAATGCCTTGCCCAATACAATCGTGGAGCGTGGCGCAGGCGACACCAGCATGCGGTGCAGGATGCCGAGGTCTTTTTCCCAGATGGCGGAGATGCCGAAAAAGATCGCCGCGAACAGCACGCTTTGCGCCAGGATGCCCGCCGCAAGGTAATCGATATAATTGCCAGAGGTGATGCCGCGCACATTCGCCATCACCTGCCCGAACAGCAGCAGCCACAATAATGGCTGGATGGCGCGCGTCGCCAGTTCGAACGGATCGTGGCGCAGTTTCTGCGCCTCGGCGCTGAACACGGCCTGTATCTGCATAAAATACCCGAAGAGCGGGTTAACCACGTTTGGCGAGCGAGCGGCGATTGCGTCCGATGTCACGGTAATTTTCCTTTCCTGCTTTTTCCTCGTCATCATTGCGCGCGAGGCGTTCGAAAATATCATCCAGCGTGCCTTGCGGCCCCAGATCCGATTTGATGGCGGCGGGTGTCCCCTCGCCCACGATCTTCCCGCGATGCAAAATCGCAAGACGTCCGCACAGCTCCTCCACCTCCGCCATGTAATGGGTGGTCAGGATGATGGTGACTTTGTACTCTTCCTGCAGACGGCGTACGTGTTTCCACACCGTGTTGCGCGCGGCGGGGTCTAGGCCGACGGTCGGTTCATCCATGAAAATCACGCGCGGGCGGTGCAGCATGCTCTGCGCGATTTCAAGGCGGCGGATCATGCCGCCTGAAAACCCGCGCACACTTTGCTGCGCGACATCGGCCAGATTCATCGCCTCCAGCACTTCGCTGATGCGGTCTTTGTGCTCGGACGGCGGAATGCGGTAAAGCCGCGCGGAGAGCAGCAGGTTTTCCCACGCGGTGAGCGCGCCATCGGCGCAGAGCAGCTGCGGGATATAGCCAATATTCAGGCGCACATCGGATGATTGCGTCGCGATATCAAAACCCGCGACCTTCGCGCTGCCGGATGTCGGCTGGCTGAGGGTGGTCAGCATTTTGATGATCGAGCTTTTGCCCGCGCCGTTGGGGCCGATCAGCGCAAAGCTTTCGCCCGCATTGACCTTTAAGGATACGTTATCCACGGCCTTGAAGGCGCCGTAGGCCTTGGTGATGCTGTCAATCTCGACTGCATAGGGGGTATTCATTGGTGAAAACCTTTCCCGTCAGGGGGTTAAGCAACTTGGAATAAAAACTTGCAAGTTTACCTTCCTATTTTATATACTTGATTCGGATGAAACGCAAGACACATGACATAACGACCATCGAATTCGGTCAGGCCATCGGCAGGCTGGCACGGCGCATCAAGGCGGCGGCGGCTTCCCATGAATTGTCGCTGACGGAATCTGCGGTGCTGGTGCGCCTCGCCAAATACGGCGCGCATACCATCGCCGACCTCGCGCGCGCGGAGGCGGTGAAGCCCCAATCCATGGGCGCGACCGTCGCGGCGCTGGAGGAACGCGGATTGCTGTCGCGCAAGCCCCACCCCACCGACGGCCGCCAGATGAAAATCGATTTGACGCCCAAGGGCATCGAAGTGCGCGAAAGCGCGCGCGACGCGAGGCGCACGTGGCTGGCGGAAGCGATCGAGGAACTGGACGCGGAAGAAAAAGAATTGCTGTTCAGGGCAGGCAAAATCATCCTGCGCCTTGCGGAAAAACCGTAATTACATTTTCGGTTTGAAGCGTGCGGTTTTCGGCGCAAGGACGGCGGCATTCGTTCCCTTGCGGATTTTTGCGGCCAGTTCACTCACCTGCTTGCGCTGCGCGTCATCTGCGGCAGCCTTTACCTTCTGCACATCGGCCAGCCATTCTTTGCGCCACTTGACGATTTCTTCGCCCAGCACGTTAAAGCCGCCGTTACGCGCGATGATGTGCGGCGATGCGCCGTCCTGCACCAGATAGGGGTCCTGCCCCATGCCGATCAGCAGTTGCACGATATTCGCCTTGCCGAATTTGGCGGCCATGAACAGCGCGTTGCGGCCAACGCTATCCGTCGCATCGATATCCGCGCCCTGCTCCAGCAGGAATTTGACGGGGCGGATATGCCCGCATTCGGCAGCCAGCACCAGCGCGGTTGCGCCGGTCGATGACCCCTTGTCGTTCAGCATATCGGGATAATTCGTGATGATGGTGCGCAAGGAGTCGAGTTCGCCCAGACGCGCGGCGCGGAAAAATGAATCGCGCAGCGATTGCTGCGTCAGCGCATCGAGGTCGTTGATCGACATCGTCACGGCGTCCTGCCCTTGTTAAAGCTCGCCGTGCGGGGGGCTGCGATATTGCCCTTCACGCCGTTTTGCACGGCCTGCGTGACATCGCGTAAATTCTGCGCCAGCGCCTCGCGCTCCGCCTGGAGGCGTTGACGTTCCGCATCGGCCTCCGCCTGTAAATGGCGGGCGCGGTGTGCAGCCATTTCCTGACCGAAGATGGGCATGTCCTGCGCGCCTGCAATCATCACCGCCGAAACGCCCGCCTTGTTGGGCGCGGTCGGGTCGACGCCGTGATTGATGAGGAAGCGCGCAACCGCCACTTCGCCATTCGCGGCGGCATAGTAAATCGCGGACTGGTCGCCGTTGTCGCCCGCGTTCAAATTCGCGCCGAGCGATGCCAGCATTTCCACCACCTCCACACGGCCGCATTTCGCGGCAAGGATGATGGCGGTCGCACCGGTGGGTGAACTGTCGTTTTCCAGCAGGTCGGGATATTCGCGGATGATCTGCGCAACTTCATTGGCATTGCCGATGCTGGCGGCATGGAAATAACGGTCGATCTCCGCCCGTTCCGGCAGGATCGGGTCAGAGGGGGGCGTGGCCGCCGGAGGGGTTAAGTTATTCGACATCCGGCGATACTAACAGATTATGGCAACAAATCAAGGCTGCGGCGTTTTGGGCGCAGGCTTGGCTGCAACTGGGTATAATTGCCCCAGTTTACGATCCAGAACGATCATATCCGCCGTTATCACGATGGGCGGCGAGGCAGAGTTTTTATCCCACAGCGCGATATGGGTCGCGCCCGCCGCTTCCGCATCGGCAATCGCCTTTTCAACCTGCGTGATGTACCAGTCGGCCACCGGCTTCTTCGGGCCCATCGCGGCCTTGAAGGATTTCGACAGGCTGAAGCCGCCATCGAGGAGTTCATGCGTGAAGGCGTGGAAGCGGCTCAGCTTCTCGCCCTTCATCTCGGCAATGCGCGGCAGCTCGCCTTGCTTGTATTCATCCAGCGACATCACCGCTTCGGCGACCTGATAGTTTTTGGAATAGTTCGTGCGCGTGCCCGCGATTTCCTTGCCAGCATCATCCACCTGCGCATCATAGAATTTGAATTCGGTTGCAAAGCCGAGGAAGGTCGGCGCTTCCCACCAGTCGAGTTTCTTGTAATCGATCGCCAGCGGATCGCGCGACGGCACGACGACCGACATCTGTTCGCTGCTGTACAGGTCGTATTCGGTGTATTCCATGAAGGTCTTGGTGGCGGGCAATTCTTTTACTCCAAAATTATTCGGGAAATGCACTCTACCCCTTTGCCCCTGCCGGTCAATACAAAAAAGCCCCTGTCTTGCGACAGGGGCTTTTTGTTCAGGCTTATCCGGATATTAGCCGGCAGCCAGTTTCGCAACGACAGCCACCAGCAGGATCGCCACGATGTTCGTGATCTTGATCAGCGGGTTGACAGCGGGACCAGCGGTGTCCTTGTAGGGATCGCCGACGGTATCGCCCGTCACGGCAGCTTTGTGGGCGTCAGAGCCCTTGCCGCCGTAATGGCCTTCTTCGATGTATTTTTTCGCGTTGTCCCATGCGCCGCCACCCGAGGTCATCGAGATAGCAACGAACAGGCCCGTCACGATCGTGCCGACCAGCATCGCGCCAACGGCCTGGAAGCCGGAAGCCATCGAGCCGGAAACAGCCTTCACGACATAGTACAGGACGACCGGGGACAGAACCGGCAGCAGCGACGGAATAACCATTTCCTTGATCGCAGCCTTCGTCAGCATGTCCACGGCGCGGCCGTAGTCAGGCTTGGAAGTGCCTTTCAGGATGCCCGGGATTTCGCGCAACTGGCGACGGACTTCCACGACGATCGAGCCAGCCGCACGGCCGACAGCGGTCATGCACATCGCGCCGAACAGGTACGGCAGCATGCCGCCCAGGAACAGGCCGATGATCACGAACGGCTCGTTGAGCGGGAACGTAACGTCGAGGGCCGTATGGCCGCCCTTCGTGACGTAATCCGACGCAACGCCGAAGTAATGCTTCAGCTCTTCGGTGAAGGCCGCGAACAGCACGAGTGCCGCAAGACCGGCGGAGCCGATCGCGTAGCCTTTCGTGACAGCCTTGGTCGTGTTGCCGACAGCGTCCAGCGCGTCGGTGACGACGCGGACTTTTTTCGGCAGTTCCGACATTTCGGCGATACCGCCGGCGTTGTCGGTGACCGGGCCGTAAGCGTCAAGCGCGACGATCATGCCGGCAAGCGCCAGCATGGTGGTTGCCGCAAGCGAGATACCGTAGAGGCCAGCCGCGTTGTAAGCGACGTAGATGCCAACCGCGATCACGATCACGGGCAGCGCGGTCGATTCAAGCGAGATCGCCAAGCCCTGGATCACGTTCGTGCCATGGCCGGTTTCGGATGCTTTCGCAATCGAACGGACGGGGCGGAACGCGGTCGAAGTGTAGTACTCGGTGATCCAGACCATCAGCGCGGTGACGATCAGGCCGACAATCGCGCAATGGAACAGCTTCATGCCGGTCAGGGTCGCACCCGACAGCAGCGCGAGCGGCGTGTTCATGCCGACGGTCGAGTCAATCGCCCACCAGACGAGGCCGAGCGAAAGGACGCCGGTCACGATGAGGCCTTTATAGAGGGCGCCCATGATGTTTTCCGACGAGCCGAGACGCACGAAGTAAGTGCCTGCGATCGAGGAGATGATGCAAAGGCCGCAGATCAGCAGCGGCAGTTCCATCGCGCTGCGGACAACTTCCGGCGAGAATACCGATGCCGCGATCAGCATGGTCGCAACCAGCGTGACGGCATAGGTTTCGAACAAGTCGGCAGCCATACCAGCGCAGTCGCCCACGTTGTCACCAACGTTGTCGGCGATGACCGCGGGGTTACGGGGGTCGTCCTCGGGCAGGTTGGCTTCAACCTTGCCGCAAAGATCCGCGCCGACATCGGCGCCCTTGGTGAAGATACCGCCGCCCAGACGCGCGAAGATCGAGATCAGCGAAGCGCCGAAGCCCAGCGCCACGAGGGCCTCCAGGATTTCGCGCTGCGGCACGTTCTTGTTCAGCAGGACGAAGTAATACACGGAAACGCCGAGGAGGCCGAGACCGACCACCAGCAGGCCGGTGATCGCGCCCGATTTGAAGGCGACGGTCAGTGCTTCCTGCAAGCCTTTTTGCGCGGCGTCAGCCGTACGCACGTTGGCGCGAACGGAAACGTGCATGCCGATGTAACCGGCGAGACCCGAGAGGACGGCACCGATCGTGAAGCCGATGCCGGTGCGCAGGCCGAGCGTGATGCCCAGCAGGATGGCGACCACAACGCCGACGGCGGCGATGGTCGTGTACTGGCGGTTCAGGTAGGCTTGTGCGCCTTCCTGAATGGCGGCGGCGATTTCCTGCATGCGCGCGTTACCGGCGCTTTTGGACATGACCTGAAAGCTGGTCAGGATCCCGTACAGAAGTGCAAGCACCCCCGACGCAATCACGATTGTTTGAAGTTCAAACGGCATTTTATTTCCTCTTATATATATCGAGTTAAGCCGGGTTGCGGCATGCTTGGTTTTTGAGTTGGCAGAATGTGCCTAATATATAAGAGGATAGCAACCCCCTGTTCCCATATCCGTGGAACTTTTTGAACGGGGTGATGCAGGGTTGTCACGCTTATGGTCAAACCCATTTGACAGAATTGATTTTACTGTGGTAGAACAAGCATATCCCGCAGGATTTTTTGGAACATACCACGGATCAGCCGATGACCCCCGCAGATAAAAAACGCGCGCTGGAAATCTCCACAAAAGCCACTCCCGGCCCCTGGTCGTTCGAGGATGACAGCTGGGTTGGCCCCTCCAAATTCTCCATCCATGCCGATCCCGCGCCCAACCTGCGCGGCCCCACCATCATGGGCAATATCGAGATCGACATGAACGGCCTTAACAACCTCGCCTTCGTGACCGAAGCGCGCACGCTGCTGCCCAAGGCGCTGCTGCACATCCAGACGCTGGAATGCGACATCGAAAACCTGAAATCCGGTTTCGCCAAGACATCGAACCCCATCATGACGCTGGCTGAAATCACGCGCGCGAAAGAGCTTGTGGCGATTGCGACCAAAGGCGAATGGTCGTGGGAAGACGACAGCCAGATCGGCCCCGGCGTTGTGACGCTCTATGCCGGCCGTGGCGCGATGATGCACGGCCTCAACCTGTTCGGCCGTTTTGACACCGATGCCAACCGCGACAACAACCTCGCCTTCATCACCGAAGCGCGCGACCTGCTGCCCAAGGCGATGGCGCATCTGGAAGGCCTCAGCAACGAAGTGCAGCGCATCACCCGCCCTGCCCTGACCCTGAAACCCGCGCCCGCCCATACCGTGAAGCCGCCCGCACCAAAACCGCCGGGCGTGTGGAATGACGACGAGACGAAGAAGTAATCACGAAATCACCGTCATCCTGAGCGCAGCGAAGGATGACAACGGGATAAAAAAAGCCGGAACATCGCTGTTCCGGCTTTTTAAATTATCGCGCAACGATTACGGGCGCATGCCGCGGATCGGCTTTTTCATGCCGTCCTCGAATTTTTCGATGATCTGGTCGAGGGTGACTTTGCCGGTTGCGATGACCTTGTCCACTTCGTTGAAGAACTGGGGGGCTTGCAGGGTTGCTTCGACCAGCATGCGGCGGGTGACGGGCTGGCCGTCATGCGTGGCGATGCCCTGCACAGGTTCATCTGCATAGGGGGACGCGTTCACGGCATTGTTGAACGCGGTGGTGAGTTTTTGCTTGTCGGCGGGGGTCATGCGAAAAATCCTTATATAAATTGAATGAAGGATTCGTAGCACCGAACGCCCGCCATTTCCAGATAGAAAAAACGCCGGAGCATCCGCCCCGGCGTTTTTTAATCAAGCGGGCAGGAATTACTTGCCGGCTTTTTTGGCGCGTTTATCAGCGCGTTTTTCGTCAGCCGTTTTCTTCGGCGCTTTTTTGACGTTCTTTTTTGCATCTTGTGATTTAGCCATGAGAATTCTCCCTGAAAAAATACAGCGCAAGCGACATGCTGCGCTGCATGAAGTTTCCGCCTAAAACGCGTTGCCGTCAAGCACCGCTATTTAAACAGCCCCTTGATCGCCCCTTCCGCGCCGTCCAGCACCTTGCCGACGGGCTTCATGATGCTGGCCTTGGTCGCGGCATTGGTGGCGGCGTTCATGATGCGGGGGACAACCTGCCGTGCCACTTCGGCGGCACTCGCGGGTTTCGATTTGGTGCCGAGGTCGGTCATGGTGATGGGCGGCAGGTCTATCGCCTGTTCCCCGATGCCCGGCAGATGCGGCACCAGTTTTGCGTTGATGATGCGCAGTTTCTTGATGATCAGCTTGGGCGCTTCGGCGGATGCCGCGCTCTTGCCGCTCGTGGATTTGATGTTGCGGCGAAGGGCGTCGATATTGGTGCCGCCGCTGTTGCCGATGTAATAGGTGACGTTCATGCCGTCGACCACCACCTCGTTCAGCGTCACAACCTCGCGCGTGATTTCGCCCACCGCGAAAGTGATGCTTTCCGTTTTCAGGAACGTGTTGCCATAGGGTTTCGGGTTATCGACCGTCAGCTTGCCGATGGCGGCCTTCATTTCGGGGAATGAAAAGGTGAGCGAACTGACATGCACCGGCGTGCCGAGCGCCGCCGTGCCCGCTTCCTCGATCAGCCGTTTCGCGGTGCTGTTGAAATTGAGGTACACGGCCGCGCCGCCTGCGGCCAAAATGAGCAGAAACAGCAGCAGAAACTTTTTCATGTATTTCATCCATGTGGAAAATTCAGGCGGGGAAATATTTTAAACCCCCGTGCATTTGAGCATGCGGGGGTGGAGGGATCAATACCGGGCATCGCGCTTTTCCTCGAAACATCTCCTTTCTTGTTCAGCTGCGCGATGCCCTATAAATTATTCAATAAAACCATGCTGTCTTTACGTCTGTGTCGCTTCGGTCCCTGTCCTTCAAACTTGCCGCAATCCTCCTCGCTGCGGTTTAACCTGCTATCGGTTGAAAGTGATCGTATCCTCGTTATGCGGGTTACTTCTGCAGGCCTCCTTCCAGTTTGAATGTCAGCTTCTGTTTCGTCATCTCGCCGTTCCTTTCAGATGTAGTTGCAGCGTTTCGCGTCACCGCGAATTGTTCGGGTCCGGTATTTTTCAGGGGGTTTTCAGGTTTGTTTTTCAGTCTGCTGGCGCTTCCGTCTCTCCTCTTGTTGCCGCCACTCGTTAACTCATAATTAAATCCTTACATGGCAAAGATTGGCCGTCAAACACATCCAGAAATATGCATATAATTCAAATACTTAATTATGCTCATGTTTTACCTATGTGGTTGCATCATACCGCGCCGATTCTTCCCAAGCCTTTGGAAATCCATGCTAAAAATCGGGGCATGATTCCCATGCGCGACCTTGTCCGGACTTTCGCAAAAATCGGCTGCCTCGGCTTCGGCGGGCCGGCGGGACAGATCGCGCTCATGCACAAGATACTGGTCGAGGAAAAAAACTGGATCAGCGATGCGCGTTTCATGCATGCGCTGAATTACTGCATGCTGCTGCCGGGGCCGGAGGCGATGCAGCTGGCGACATATATCGGCTGGCTGCTGCACAAGACATGGGGCGGCATCGTGGCGGGGCTGCTGTTCCTGCTGCCCGGATTTTTTATCATGCTCGCGCTTGCCGCAATTTACGCGCAGTACCACAAAGCGCCGCTGGTGGCCGCGCTGTTCTTCGGGTTGAAACCCGCGGTGCTGGTTATTGTGGTGGAGGCGTTGCTCCGCATCGGCAAACGCGCGCTGCGCACGCCTGCGGCCTACAAACTCGCCGCTTTATCCTTCATCTGCATTTTTTTCCTTGGCGTCCCCTTCCCCATCATCGTGCTGGCGGCGGGCGCGTTCGGCTATGTGGGGCGCGATACTGCGTTCAAGGCAGCACCCGTGCCGGAAAAAACAGCAACCGATAAAGAAAGCGTCATCGATAAAATGATGACGGAGAATAATCTGAATCATGCCAGCCCGCTATTCGCGCGTCCGCTCGGCACGCTGTTCGACTGGCTGGCGATATGGTTCACGCCGCTGCTGCTGTCCTATTATTACTTCGGTAGTAACCATATCCTGTCGCAAATCGGCGCGGCATTCAGCAAGCTGGCGGTGGTGACCTTCGGCGGCGCGTATGCCGCGCTTGCCTATGTCGCGCAGATGGAATTGATCCCGCCGCCCGATATGCTGAACGGCCTCGGCCTTGCCGAAACTACGCCGGGGCCGCTGATCCTTGTGCTGGAATATGTCGGCTACCTCGCGGCGTATAAGCCGCATGGGCATCTGTTCGGCCTTGCAGGGGCAACGCTGGCCGCATGGGTCACCTTTGCGCCCTGTTTCCTCTGGATCTTCCTCGGCGCGCCCTATGTGGAGCAGGCGCGGCATAACAAGGCGCTTGCCGCGTCCCTGTCCGCCATCACCGCCGCGGTGACAGGCGTGATCCTGAACCTCGCCGTCTGGTTCGCGCTGCACACATTATTCGCCAAGGTCGAGCCGTTCAAGCAAACCGGCATCACGCTCTACAAGGTTTCGCAACCCGATCCGGCCGCCATCGCGATTGCCGCAATCGCGGCACTCTGTACGTTCAAATTCAAATGGAACCTGCTTGCCACACTCGGGCTCTGCGCCGCGCTGGGGCTTGCGCTGAAACTGGTTTAACCGCCCGTGCAGAGGTTATTCACGCAACCGGCCTTGAACGGCGTCGGTGAACAAGGGCCGCGCGTCGACCAGTCGGCGGCGCAGGCTTCGCGGACTTTCCCCTGCTCGGCCTCGAGCGCGGTCAGGAATTCGGGGCTGGAATGATTGCGCGGCAGGATGATCGCGGGCTTGCAGCCATCGGCGCGATAGAAAAATCCTTCACAATCGCTATCGACGCTGCAGGTTTTGGGCTGTGACTGTAAAAACGCCTCCAGCCTTTCCTGTGCAGCGATGCAGCCGTCCGATTCCGCCGATGCGGGAGTGGAAAAAAGGCCGAAAAAACAGCCCAGAACGATGGTGAGGGTGATGAATGTTTTCATGCTAAAATCATGTCGTAAAAACATCATTTAATCAAGTAGATACGAAACAGTTATGCAAAGCTGTGGGCAGTATTTATGTCTTTGTTCCGCACCCCGGAAATGGTAAAAATAACGCGATCAAAATATACCCCGAAAGGCCGTAAAAAGTGACCACCGACAATACCGTCCGCACCTCCGATATCGCCCCTATTACGATCGAAGAGGAGATGCAGAAATCCTATCTCGATTACGCGATGAGCGTGATCGTGAGCCGCGCGCTGCCCGATGTGCGGGATGGTCTGAAACCCGTCCACCGCCGCATCCTGTACGCAATGCGCGAGGGCGGTTATGACTCGACGAAGCCTTTCAAGAAATCCGCCCGCATCGTCGGTGACGTGATGGGTAAATACCATCCGCATGGCGACAGCGCCATTTACGACGCGATGGTGCGTATGGCGCAGGACTTCTCGATGCGCCTGATGCTTGTGGATTCACAGGGTAACTTTGGCTCGATGGATGGCGACCCGCCCGCGGCGATGCGTTATACCGAAGCGCGCCTGAACAAGGCCGCTGAATCGATGCTGGAGGATATCGACAAGGAAACCGTCGAATTCCAGCCCAACTACGATGAATCGACGCTGGAGCCAAAGGTGCTTCCCGCACGCTTCCCCAACCTGCTGGCGAACGGCGCATCGGGCATCGCGGTCGGCATGGCAACCAACATCCCGCCCCATAACCTTGGCGAAGTGATCGACGGCTGCATCGCCTATGTCGACAACCCCGAAATTACAATTGATGAACTGATCGAAATTATCCCCGGCCCCGACTTCCCCACGGGCGGCCAGCTGATCGGCCGCAACGGCGTGATGGGTATGTACCACAACGGCCGCGGTTCGATGATGATGCGCGCCAAGACCTCGTTCGAGGAAGGCAAAAAAGACCGGGTCTCGATCATCGTCCACGAAATTCCCTATCAGGTGAACAAGTCCAAGCTGCTCGAGAAAATGGCGGAATGCGTGCGTGAGAAAAAGGTCGAGGGCATTTCCGACCTGCGCGATGAATCCGACCGCGACGGCGTGCGCGTGGTGATCGAGCTGAAAAAAGACGCTGTTCCCGATGTGGTGCTGAAGCAGCTGCAGAAGGAAACCGAACTGCAGACCAGCTTCCCCGCCAACATGCTGGCGCTGAACTACGGCCGCCCGATGACGATGAACCTCAAGATGATGATCGAGGCCTTCGTCAAGTTCCGCGAGGAAGTCATCGCGAAACGCACCATTTACGAGCTGAAAAAAGCCCGCGACCGCGCCCATATCTTGGCCGGTCTGGCGGTTGCGGTTGCGAACATCGACGAAATCATCGCGATCATCCGCACCGCCAGCGACCCCAATGACGCGCGCGAAAAACTGACCGCGAAGCCCTGGGCCGCCGCGATTGTTGCGCCGCTGATCCAGCTGATTGACGATCCTTTGTACCCGATTGCCAACGACAACACCTACCAGATGTCGGATGTTCAGGCACGCGCCATCCTCGACCTGCGCCTGCACCGCCTGACGGCGCTGGAGCGCGACAAGATCGGCGACGAGCTGAAGGAAGTTTGCGCCTATATCGCCGAATGCCTGCGCATTCTGGGCAGCCGCACCGAATTGATGCAATTGCTGCGCGATGAACTGGTCGAAATACGCGAAAAATTCGCAACGCCCCGCCGCACCGAACTGATCGCGCTGGAAAACGAAACCGATCTGGAAGATTTGATCCAGAAAGAAGACATGGTCGTGACCGTCAGCCATGCGGGCTACGTGAAACGCGTGCCGCTATCGACCTACCGCGCACAGAAACGCGGCGGCAAAGGCCGCACCGGCATGCAGACGAAGGACGAAGATTTCGTCACCGACCTGTTCATCGCCAATACCCATACGCCTGTCCTGTTCTTCACGAGCAGGGGCATCGTGCATAAAATGAAGGTTTACCGCCTGCCGCTGGGTACGCCCACGGCGCGCGGCAAGGCCTTCATCAACCTGCTGCCGCTGGAAGCGGGCGAGAAAATTTCGGTCGTCATGCCGCTGCCGGAGGACGAGGAGACATGGGACAAGCTCGACGTCATCTTCGCCACCTCTCACGGCACCGTGCGCCGCAACAGCCTTGACGATTTCAGGAACGTGCGCGCCAACGGCCTTATCGCGATGAAGCTGGAGGGCGACGAAAAACTGATCGACGTTCGCACCTGCACCGACAAGAACGACATCCTGCTCTCCACCCGCAAGGGCAAGGCGATCCGCTTCGGCGTCGCCGACTTGCGCGTGTTCAAGAGCCGCGCGTCGACGGGTATTCGCGGCATCAAGCTGATGACAGGCGACGAAGTCGTCTCCATCTCCATCATCCACAGCGTGGAGGCGACGCCGGACGAGCGCATCGCATACCTGCGCCGTGCATCGAAAGAACGCAACCAGATCGAGGATGAATCGGGCGAAGTTCCCGGCGGCGAGGCCGCGGGAGAAGATGGGGAAGAAGTCGCATCCGGCAACGTCGTACTGACTGATGACCGTTTCAACGAACTGGCCAAGCTGGAGGAATTCCTGCTCGCCGTCACCAACAAGGGTTTCGGCAAGCGCACCTCGACCTATGAATATCGCGCCACCAACCGCGGAGGTTCAGGCATTTGGAACATGAAACTGGGCAAGAAGAACGGCGAAATCGTCGGCTCCTTCAACGTCCATGACTCGGATGAAGCGATGCTGGTCACCAATGGCGGCCAGATCATCCGCATGCCGGTCGAGGATGTCCGCTTCGTGGGCCGTCAGTCCCAGGGCGTCACCCTGTTCCGCATCGACGGCGAAGGCGAAGAAGTCGTCTCGGCCGCGATCATCAAGGATGTGGGTGCGGTGGAGGACGAGAAGACGGAATAGCGTTTTCTTCTGATGAGGAAATCCGTGACTGCAAAGGTGAGGCTTGTTTTAGCTTGGACAGCCGGCATGACGCTATTTGATAGCGCTGCTTACGCTTGCTCTCTTTTACCAATTAGCTTCGACCCTTTTCCAACCTTATACCCTGTGATTATTGCCATCACAGCGAGCGGAATATTCGGTTTCAGGTGGCTTAAGAACTACCCTTCTTCCTCGAAGGATAAGAAAATCCGCCCAGCGATCGCACTCACCGCCATCGCGCCTTTATCATTGATTATGGGGTTAATCGTATATCTTCTGTGGCCAGGATATGGACCCAAAGTAGGCTGTCCTGAAGAATGGAAACTTACAAGGAACTGTAAGTGTGTGTCGGCAGATGGAGAGATTAAACCAACAGAATCTATGGGTGTTACTATAAATCCAGCACGCCGATTAAAGGACCTGAGCAAAGGCTGGGAATAATCACCCTCCCATGTCAGCGTGAGCGCAGCGAACGATGACACTTGCGGGGAGCTGTGGGTCTGAGTAATAATCGTGTACGGCTTTACAGGAATACGTACATGACCATCCCTAAAAACACCCCTCCCCTTATCGGCATCTATCCGGGCACGTTTGACCCGATCACGCTGGGGCATCTGGATATCGTGGAGCGTGCGATGAAGGTGATCGACCATCTGGTGATCGCGATTGCGGAGAACCCGGGCAAGGGTCCGCTGTTTTCGGTGGAGGAGCGCATCGCGCTTGCCCAGACCGACCTTGCGAACAACAAAAAAATCGCGGGCAAATCGTTCGAAGTTGTGTCGTTCAACGAGTTGCTGATGGATTTCGTGGTCAAGAAAAACGGGCGCGTGATCGTGCGCGGGCTTCGCGCGGTATCCGACTTTGAATACGAATTCCAGATGGCGGGAATGAACTCGTTCCTCAACGACCAGATCGAAACGGTATTCTTTATGGCGCAATCGAAGCACCAGCTGATTTCGTCGCGCTTCGTGAAGGAAATCGCGCGCCTTGGCGGCAACGTCCGCCATTTCACGACGCCGAGCGTAGTGTCGGCGCTGAAGAAGAAATTCAAGAACTGAGGCAGCGCTTTTGGGCGATCGCGCAGGCCGCCATAGTGCGAAGGCGTTGATTTTACTTATTTTACCGGCATCGCATTTTCTCTTTTACATTTTAAGTAAATGCGCGTATAAACTTGACGCTGGCTGGGATTTTCTTCTATATATCTCAGTCTCTTAATACCGTGATTCCGTAGCTCAGCGGTAGAGCATCTGACTTTTAATCAGAGGGTCCTGGGTTCAAATCCCAGCGGGATCACCATTCTTTCCAAGGGCTTAGCCCGATCATTACCGAAACTGTTAGATTAGAGAAACGGGCAGCTGTTAGATTTTGCCCGCTTTTGTGCGCGTTTCAGGCGTCGATACGAGCCGGCATTTGGACGTGAGCGCGAGCTCGCGAAGGCGTGAGAGCTTGTTTTTGCAATCCTCGGCCGCGAGATCGGCATCCGTCCAGGCGGCGGCGATATCGGCCTGGGTGGCGAGGTCAGGGTTTGGGTAGGGCTTTGGCGCGCGGCATACCATGAGGGCCTGCGGCACCGCCACCGTGCATTTTATCGCGGGCGGATTGACGGTCGCGCAGCCGGCGAGCAGTATCGCGCAGGACAGGAGCAAGCAGGCCGTCGCCTGAATGGCGAGCCGCCGCGATCCCCAGCAGGGCATCGGTTTCAAAATCGTTGCGTTCATGCGCTTCCTCCATATCCAGTTGAATGGCAGCTGCCGTGGCAGCAGATGACTCCGTTTGTGCCTGTAACGACTTCTCCGCTACCACCCTAGCCAAACGCTCCTCATTGAGCTTATCGAGTCTGTAATCGGCTAAATGCCGGTATCCGATTACGGCAAGCAGCAGCATGCCCAGCAGCGCGACATCCCAATACTTAAATAAAAACCTCAAAACCATTGATGTGACTCCGTTTTTTTACTTTCTGCATCCAGACACAAGTTCCGCTCGAACTCGCGGCGGGTAATGAGGCCGGGGCAAAGCTTGCCCGAAGTCCTGCAGTCGCGCTTTACCCCCCTCAACGTGATGTAATGCCAGTCACGCATGGCATCGCATCCGCCCAGCTGGTCGCCGGCGTTGATCCGGCGCCTGACTGTCGAGTTAACGAAGGCCGTCCGGCCGACGTTGTGGACGAAATGCGCCAGGCCGATCGCCTGTTTCACCGTCAGCTGGGGCTCGACCTTGTCCAGGACGAATAAAACCTCCTCGCGCGTCACGCTGCCATCGAGCACGCGGCACTCAGCTTCAGTTTTCTTGTCACCCTTTTTCACGCCGGGGGTATAGCCGCGGCAGATTGTCCAGATTTCCGCGCTGTCCGGGTACGCATCGAGCACAACGCCCTCCGTTGTGTCGAATGCGGCGATCGTGCCGGCGACAACCATGGCGATAAAGGCAGCGCTATAACGCGCCTTGCCGCTGTCGTCGTCGCGCCACCGCTTCAGCGCCGCGCAGAAATTAGTTTTCCAGTCGACGAGCCGATCCTGAAATTTCGGCCACGCGATCGCGATGCACATCAGCATGTAAATAAAAGTAGCAAGGCCGACCCACACATCGAGCGTGATGCCGAACATCGTGAAACCAAACGCAGTATTTCCCAAGGCCGCTTTTCCGTCGTGCATTAATTTTTCCCCTGTGCTGGTCGTAAAAATTCGGGCGCTTTTCCGCCCTGTTCCTTCAGCTGCTGAAGCGCGCGCATGTTGGAGAACAAGCCGTTCGATATGGCGACGAGCCGCTCGCGATCCGCCACGCTCAGCCTTTCGTCGCGGATGTCGGCCATCACGCGCCCTCCGGAAATGGCGGCTGCATTGGCATGTCGCCGGTGCCGGCCGCGGCAACCCCGCGCAACGCCGCGCGGTAGTCGCGCCAGGCGGCGGGGTATTCGACGCCGGCCTCGAGGCAGCGGGATATGACGGCGTCAGTCGCCATCAGCTGGCGGGATGCCTGCGCCTTCAGATCCTCGGACGCCGCGGCCGCCGCCGGATCGAATGCAGACAGGACGGCCCCTGCCGCCGCGCGCTGCGCTTCCGTCGCGTCATCACGGAACTGGATGCGCCAGCTGGCGGTATCGCCCGGCACTACGATCGAGACGCCGTCGATCGGCGCGACCGCCTCGAGCTTTTGCGTGATGATGAAGGCGACGGTATTCATTTAACCCTCCGTTAAAACCATCCGGTTACGAGCAGGCCGTGCGTCTGGTTGCCCTTCAGCCCGCCGCTGCCGTAGAAGGTCGGGATTGTGGTCGCCTGCCCCGCCTCGAGCGCGTAGACGGTATGCATGCCGAGCGACATCGCCTTGATGTCGCGGAAGATCAGGCTGGCCTGCATGTTTGGCGTCGCGATCGAACTGAGGTTGTCGAACTCCGCCGTCGCGAAACCCGTCACCGTCGTGCTGTCGAAGCCGATCGCGATCCCGAAGCCGTTGTTTGTGGCGGAGGCCGCGGGCTTCGCGGCGCACATGAAGGAAATATCGAGCTTATTCTCGCTCATGCCCGACACGAAGATGACGCTGTTCAGCAGCGAGTTGTTCGACGCGCGGAAGGCCGGCAGGTTATAAGTCCACGACGCTGTATTGTCGGCGACCGTTGCCCGGAAGTTGACGCGGTTGTAATAGTTCCAAAGCCCGATGATCGCCTGACCGCCGCCAGCGGCCGTGCTGCCGCTGTCGAAGGTGATATCGGCCGACGACGCATTCGACCAGACGGTGCCGACATAGGTGCCCTGGTTTGCGCCCGGGCCGTTGGTGATCGCGTTCTTGTTTGTCTGGACGCCGTTCAGCTGCTGCAGCTCCGACGTGCCGGCGCCGGTGCCGCGGCTGGTGAGGTTGCCGGCGACGGCCGTATGCACGCCCGACTGTGATCCGCTCGTGTTGATCGCGGCGCCGCCCGGCGTTGCCGAGAGGTTGAGCGTGTTGGCGTCGACGACTGTCTTGACGTAATAGGTCGTGTTGATCGCAAGGCCGGTCGGCAGCGCGCCCGTCGTCGTGAAGCGGATCGGCTGGTTGACGATCATGCCGTGCGCGGTATAGGTCACGGCGCAAGGCGTCGCGATCGTCATGGTGACGGTGGCCGTCTGCGACCAGAACGGGCCGCGCGTACAGCGCATCGTGCCGGCATCGTTCCAGACAAAGAGGTCATAGCAGGAATTCGCCGCCATCGCATAAGGCGACTTGGTCGCGTCGGTCGTCGCCTGCGACAACTCGGTAAAGGTCTTCAGGCTCCAGTTGGTGCCGTCATAGACGGGCACCTTGTCGTGCATATAAAGCGCATAATAAATCGTCGTCTGGTTGGCGGCGGTCGCCGAATTGATCGCCAGCCCCGACGTGATCGTGAGGCGGCCGCCCGGGTGCACGCCGAGGCCGTCGAGGGTGAGCGCCAGCGTCTCGAAGTGTAAATGCCCGGCGGTGAGCGTGCCAGCGCCGATGTTGCCCGAACTCCCCCGCGCGAGGAACTGCGATGCCGCGAGCGTGACGAGGCCCGCCGTAGCGGATCCGGTGAAGACCGGCACGGTGTTGGCGGCCGAGGCGAGGCCGGCAAGCGCCGCCAGCTCCGCATCATAGGCCTGCACGTCGGTCCCGATCACCGTGCCGATCGCCGTGCGCGCGGCTGCGGCCGAGGCGGCGATAAACACAGCATCGCCAACCGTTGTGCTGCCGAGTGTCGCGCGCATCACGGAAACGCTGCCGTCATCGAGCAGACTGCGCGCGGTCGCGGTGAATGCCGTTTCCGCCCAGGTGTCGACGCCGGTCGTATAGGCCATCTTGTCGGCGGCGGTGCCGAGCGAGGAAAGGCTCGCGAGCGTCGCGTCATAGGCCTGCACGTTGGTGCCGATCGCGAGGCCCATGTTGGAGCGCGCGGTCGTGTAGTTGGCGAGGCCGCTCAGGTTGTCGGTCTTGAACATGTCGCCGCCGCCGCCGCCGCCGGCAGCGTTCAGCGTCGTTCCCGACATGGAAAGGTTGGTGCCGAGCGTGATGACGGCCGGCCCGCCGGTCGCGCCCATGCCCATCAGCGTGCTGGCGGTGAGCGTGACCAGGCCGGCCGCGCCGGAACCGGAGAAGAACGGCACGGTGTTGGCGGCCGAGGCGAGGCCGGCAAGCGCCGCCAGCTCCGCATCATAGGCCTGCACGTCGGTCCCGATCACCGTGCCGATCGCCGTGCGCGCGGCTGCGGCCGAGGCGGCGATAAACACAGCATCACCAACCGTCGTGCTGCCGAGCGTCGCGCGCATCACGGAAACGCTGCCGTCATCGAGCAGGCTGCGCGCGGTCGCGGTGAAGGCCGTTTCCGCCCAGGTGTCGACGCCGGTCGTGTAAGCCATCTTGTCGGCGGCGGAGCCGAGCGAGGAGAGGCTGGCAAGCGTCGCGTCATAGGCCTGCACGTTGGTGCCGATCGCAAGGCCGAGCGTGGTGCGCATCGCCGAGGTCGATGTGTCATCGAGCAGGCTCCGCGCGGTCAACGTGAAGTCGGTCACCGCCATCGTGCCGACACCGGTGTAGTAGCCGATCCTGTCGGCGGCGGAGGTCAGCGCGGCGAAGGCGGCGAGATCCGCGTCATAGGCCTGAACGTCGCTGCCGATCGCGAGGCCGAGCGTCGTGCGCATCGCCGAGGTCGAGCCGTCATCGAGCAGGCTGCGCGCGGTCGCGGTGAAGGCCGTCAGGTCGCCCGTGCCGGAGCCTGTGAAATAAAACAGCTGGTTGGCCGACGACACGACGCTGGCAAGCGCGCCGAGCTCGATGTCATAGGCCATAACATCGCTGCCGATCGCGACGCCCAGCTGGCCGCGCACGCCGGACATATTCGCTTCCTGCAGCAGCACCCGTGCGTTGGCGGTGAAGGGCGTCACCGCCATCGTGGTCGCGCCGGTGAAATAGCCGATCGTATTCGCCGAGGCCGCAAGGTTGCCGAAGGATGACAGCAGCGTCAGCGCGCCAAGCGCCGCGACCGCGACAACGGCGGCGATGTTGCTCGCGACCGCGGCGACGCTCGCGAGGTTGTCGGTGATACCCTGCAGATCGGCGACGCTGGGTCCGTTCGCCAGCCCGGCGGCGCCCCAGATGATCGTCTTGCCTTCGTCGAGCAGCGGCAACTGCGCGGAGACGCCGGCGCCCTCCGCCTTGCTCAGCTGCAGCGATCGCGAGGCATCGCGCCGAAGTTCCTGCAGCGTGCGCATGAAACGGTTCATGTCATCATTCACCTGCGCCGAGGAAAGGCCGCCGCGCAGGGCATAACCCGAAATCCGCTCGAGCGGCTTGTCGCCCTCGAGCGTGATGACATCGTTCAGCGCCGCGCCGGCATCGAGCGTCACCGTCATGGCGACGAGGTCGACGGTGTAATCGGCGGGATCCAAAGGCACGCCGTTTTTGTAGACGGCGATTTCATCCGCGGCATCGAGCGGGAAGTCGATATCGAAAACCGCCTGCGCCGCGGTTGCCGTGTAACTGACGCGGCGGTCGTTTTCGTCAACCTGATTGGTCATTGCTGCCCCCCTGCTTGTGCCGGCGGCCGGACAGCCTGCAGGGCGGCCGCGTTGCGGCGTCCCTGGGCAATCGGGCCGGACAGCGTTTTAACAAATTCCTGCATCACCTGGTCGCGCGCGGCCGCCTGATAGTCGCGCGTGACCTGACTGATGAAATTCTGCTGGTCGTCGAAATTGTTGCCGAGCGACATGAAGAAACCGAGATGCCGCGCGTAGGGGTCTTTTTCCTGCGCGAGATTGGTGAAAAAATCCTTCATCGTCTGGTTGCCGTATTTCTGCAGTGTCACTTCGCCCCCGCGCAGTTCGACCAGGCGCGAGTAAATCTCCGGATATTCGCGCAGGTCGAGGCGGACGCCGTCGAATTCCTGCGTCTTGTCGGGCATGGGAATGCTGAAGCCGTTTTTCAGCATCCACCGATCGAGCGGCGCATCGAGTTCCTTGCTGCGGTAAACGGGATTGAAAAGGCTGGTCACGCGCTCGGCCGTCGACGAAACCAGGTCTTCATCATTCGGATAGAAATATTTAATTTCCTCGCCCCATACATTGCGGCGTTTCGGCACCGCTTCGCTGAAGCCCGGGATGCGCGAGCGGACGGCATCAATCATGTTGAAAACCTGTTCCTGCGCGGGATCGCCGGCACGCTCGAGCGCAGCCAATCCCGCCGGCACGAAGGAACCTGCGAAGCGCTGCAGGAAGGCCGGCACATATCGGCCGGGATCGCTTAAGGCCTCGGTCAAATCAGCGAAGCCGCGCATAAAGGTTTTGCCGATCAACTGGTTGCCGACGGCGATTGCGGCCGCGACCGCGATTTTGTCCGTATCGTTTTGCGCCTCGACATCATAATTTTCATAGTTTGAAATAATTTCACCGATATCGGCCGACATGCCGAGCAGCGTCGCAACAGGTTCGAACCGCGCATAGCTGTACCAGGTATCTCCGAACTTGATGCTGTAGGGCTGCCAGCCGGTGCGGCGAAGGGCGGCGCGCGTCGCAGGATCGTTAGGGCCCGATCCGGTGAGCTTGCCCTGCAGCGCGAGGTCGGAGCCCATCGCCATGACGCTGGTACCCATGCCGATCCGCGACAATGCCGTCGCCCGGCGAAGGCCGCCGGCCGAGATGTCGTCACGCACGCGCTTCGACAGATATGCCAGCGGTGTACGCTCGAAAGAAAACTTGAAAATGTTGGCGGGCGTGCGCACGAAGGGCGCCACAAAGCGCAGCATCGGCATATCCGCGATCATCGCCTGCACCGATGCGCCTGTTTTGCCGAGTTCCTTGGTGAATGTTCCGTATTGCGCGAAGGTGACCGCATCCGCGCGGAGCGTCGCCGGCGGGTTGGCGAGCACGTCGGCGACATGCTTGCGGATTCCCGCTTCATCGAGGCCTTGCGCCATCGCCTGGCGCACGGCGAGCGCCCGCAGCTGGGCCTGATACAAAACCGTCTTGCTATATTCGTCGCCGGCCGCGAGAGCGCCGCCGGCATATTTCGACAGTAGGGCGCCATAACCATCGAGCGCCTTGCTCACGATGCCGGCACGGCCCTCGGGATCCAGGATATCACGGGCGGTCGCACGGCTGCGCGGCAGGTCGATCTTGCCGACGCCGAAACCCGTTTCGCCGGTGCGGAAGGCCTGCGCCATGTTCTTGAACGCTGCGCGCTGGCTTTCCATGATCCCGACGAAAAACTCACCGCCTTCGCGAATGGATACAGGACTGTCCTTCATGCCGGCCATCAGCAGCCGCTCGGCCCCCAGCTGAAACGATGTCAGCACGTTCGAGCTCATGTTGACGACATGCGTTGTCGGGTTGGTGAGCAGGCCTAGCGTCCAGGCCTCCGCAACCGCATCGAGCGTGCGGGCGCCGGCTGCCTTTTGAGTGATCGCGTTAATTTGGCTGGTATTCAGCTGGTCGCCCATTTGCGTCAGGCGCAGCGCGAGATCCTGGCTCGCGCCGGCGCCGCCGAATTCATCGAGCACGGTCTGCAGCGCGCGCACGTTTTCGGGCCCGGTGCCGCCGATCGGCACGCTCCAGGCCTGCAGCGCGCGGCCGGCCTCGGCGCGGATGCCCATGAATTCCTTTTGCACCGCATGATGGACCGCAACCATTTTGCGGAAATTGAACTGGTCGACCGGCGAGGCCTGCGGCGCGGCCGCGCGCTTCGCGGCATCGAGCAGCTTTGTCGTCGTGTCGTAATAAACCTTGCGGCCGGCAACGATATGCTCGGCGTTGAAGGCGTCGCCGGTGCGGCGCTGCATCAGGCTGTCAAATCCGTCGATGTCCTGCGCGGCCGTCAGCGTCTCGGTGTTGCTGCGCGTGCCGCGGCGCTCGGCCTCGATGCTGATTTTCAGCTCGGGCTTGTTTACCATGTCATCCATCAGCGCCTTGATGTCGTCGGGCCCGTTGATGCGCGCAAAATTGATTTCGTAATCCCCGACAGGCGCGGATGGATTTTCCGGTACCTGTTTCGGTTTGCCGAATGCGCCCTGCACTTCCTCCTCGGCCAGCTCGATTTTTGTTTTCTTGACGACGCGATCGGGCGATGCGGCATCGCCGAGGAAATTGAAATCATCGCCGCCCAGCTTCAGGCCGGCCTGTTCCTGCGCCGGCAGGGTGACAAGGGCAGGATCCACGGCCGAAGCCGACTTGCCGTTCTTCAGCAGCGCAACGCCCTTCATCAGCTGCTCGCCGGCCACGCCCATGCCGAGGCCTTCGATTGCCTGCTTAAACTTTCCTTCAGCAAATCCGTCATCCGGTTTCGCCTGCAGGTATTCCGTGACCGGATTTTGCAGCTCCGGCATTTGCTCGATCACATTCGACAGCCGCGCGTCGTGCTGGTCAAAGGCGAGCAGGTCGCCGAGCGCGCCCTTCACGGCCGCCGGCACCGCGCCGGGGTTCGCGAGATAGGTTTTCAGCGTTTCGCCCATCGCGCCCAATTTCGCCAGCTTGTCGACCGCCTTGAAACCGACAGCGAATTTCGTGACTGCCTCGATCGCGTTGCCGGTCACGGTGGGAATTTGTGCTTCATCAAAATTCGGCAGCTGCGGCGTCAGCGCCGGTTTCGGCAGACCGTGATTTTCCGCCTGCAGCTCGAGGCGGTCCTTGGCCGTGCCGCGGGTGTTGACGCGCGGGTAGGACAAATCCCCCGCTTCATCGAGGATCCCGATCGTCGGCAGGTAATCCATCGCGCCGTCGACGAATTTGATAATGCCGTTTACGCCTTCCACGCCGCCGCGGGCAATATGCCGCGGCGCCTGCAGCGCGCCGAGCGTAACATCGCGGGCGACGCCGTAGCCTGCACGCGCCGCAGGGTTTTCCGCGTTTTCGGCAAGGCCGGTCAGCTTCGCATCGACGGAGTCGACGAGGCCCGGCTCCGCTGGCGCTTCAGCTGAAGGCGAGCCGCCTGCAGGGTCAGCAAACTGTTCGCCAAAATCAACGGCGTCAGCATTCTCCGCCGCCGTGTATTTCTCGGCGAAATCCGCATCGAACTGCGGCGCATCGTTATTTTGCGGGCTTAACGGCATCTTGTTCCCTGTGCTGGATTAGCGTGTAGTATTGTTTTAAAAGTTTCATTTCTTCCTGATATTGCGGATCCGCCTTCACGGCTTCGAGGTTACCGTTGTGGGATTTCAGGAATTCCGCGCGCGTCCGCATGGCAACGGCCGTGATGTCGGTTACCTTCGCATTCGCGTTGAATTTTTGCGCAGGCTGCATGTATTTTGGGAGCGGAAGGGCAGCGATCGTTGCCGACGTATCGACCACGGCATAACGCCGCACAACGTCGCGGCTGATATCCAAGGCTTCGGTCGTCGACGGCTGGCGGCCGTTATCCCTGACGAAGTCCTCGACGCGCACGACATATTCAGCCTCGGCCTGCGGAATGCTCATCGACTGCGCAAAACCGAGTTCGGTCGACAGCTTGCCGAGGCTGTTGCCGACATAGTCGCGGCCCGTCGAAACGGGATCGGGCTGGCCCTTGGTCAGGCGCGTGCTGTTGCGATCGTAGAGTTTCAGGTAATCATCCGTTGTCAGGCGGCCGGCGGTGAATTCTGTCAGCAGCTCGCCGCGGATATCCACGCCCTTTGTATCGGCAACAGACATGCGCGATACAGCTGCGCCGTCGCTGACGGATGCGCCGCCGCGGCGGGCGACTTCGCGCAGCGCGACATACTTGTCGGCCTCGAGGCTGGTCTTTGCCGCGTCGACGATCGGCAACGTGAGCGTTCCGCTTTGGGCGGCGACAGACAAATCCTTGAACAGGCTGTCGCTGCCGTCGCGGAAGCTGCGATCCTTCGCCTCATGGATCTGCGACTGCAGCGACAAATTGGCGCGCAGGCTTTCCGTGAAACCTTTTTGCGCGGACGCATAGCCGGACGGCGAGAGCACGTCGGCGAGGTTCATGCGCGACATTTGCCCGTCATTGTCGGTCACGTCGACGAAGGCCTCGCCCTTTTGCCAGCTGTCGAGCGCGGCAATCTGGTCGGGCTGGCGCTGCAGCCAGGCCGTGCCGATCTGCGAAGATACCGTTTCCTCGGCGGACTGGCGCAGCTTCACGCGCTGGCGGGCATCGAACAACGGCTGACCGTGCGGGCCGGTCATGATAGAAAGGTCGGCCATTTTCTGCGCGTTTGATGTCATCTGCGTCATGACCTGCATGACGTTGGCAGACCCGCTCGAAAAAAGCTGCGCCGACAGCGTTGCCTGGTCGCGCTCGATCTGGTCGTAATTCGTCAGCGCGTTTTCGAGCTGGCGATCGGCGGTGATGGAATCCGCGCGCGCCGTGACGCGGTTCAGCGCGTTCAGCTGCTGCAGCTTGAAATTGTTCTGGAAGTGCTGCGCCAGCGCGGGATCAAAACCCTGCATTTCCGGCAGCAGACCCTGCAGATATTTGTCGCCTTTATCCTGAAATCCCCTCGGATCCGCAAAATGCGCTTTTTCGTAGTCGGCGAGCGCCTGCCGGCTTTTCATTTCGAACTGTGTCGCAACAGCCTCGCGCGCGGATTTGTTAAATGCCGCGCCGCGAATGGTCGCATCATCGCGACGATCCGGAATCCCGTTAACACCCGCATTGGTGCCTTCATCGCCGGCCGCAACAGCCGCCTCGATATCGAGGCGATCCTCGATCTTGGACGAAATGCCATGAAGAACCGTCGCAAGGTCCTTGAAGCCGGGCGCCAGTGCCCCCGGGTTCGCAGCCGGCGTGTTGCCATAGCTGACCGTCGGCGCGCCGGCGATCGATCCGGATTGCCTGTTGAGCTGTGGGACTGCGCCGCCGGCGCCGGTTACGTTAGCCACGGTTGATCCTCCGCATTGCTTCGTCGGCATAGGTGCCACCGGCGCGCACCGTGCCCTGGAACACGGATCCTGCGCTTTGCCATTTGGCATTTGATACGGTGTTCGCACCTTCCGCGCGGAATGCCGCCGCCTGGCGCCGGCGTGACAGCGCATTCATGGTCGCGTTTTCGCGCGTGACGGACATTTGTCGGCCGGCGATTTCCTTTGTCGCTTCGTAAGTGCTGACCGGCGTGCCGAAATTCGGATCAATGCCGTTCGCCGCAAAGGTCAGTTTTTGCTGGGCGATCGTTTGCACGAGGTTGTCGAGCACGTCGTTCGCATCCTGCTTGCCCTTGATGAGTTCCTGTTGCGCCTGCAGTTCCTGCTCGCGCGCCTGCATCTCGAGCGATGACGATTTTTGACGGGCATCGAGCGTGTGGCCCAGCCCTTCCAGCTGGCCTGCGAACATGTCTGAAAAGCTGCTGCCGAGATTGAGCCCATGCGCCAGCAGTCCGGAAATTCCATCGGTCGCCGGCGTATCCCAGATAATGCCGTTGGCATCGGGGAACACGCCGCGGCCGAAACCGAATTGCCCGATCATATTGACGAGGCCCGTCATAGCGTCACCTCCCGAGTAATGCCGAGCAGCTTGAACGGCCCGGGCGCAGACTGGCGGAACTTGAACGGCGCGCCGACGGCATGGCCCAGCAGCCCGTCGATGCGGTGCTCGCCGGTGAAGGCGAGTTCAACCGCCGAGCGGTCGAAGATTTCCGTATCGAACCTGTTCAGCTCGAGTTCCTGCCATTCCCCGTCATTGGCCTGAATTTCCAGATTGATCGTATTGGACAACGTCAGGGTGGCGCCTGCGCAGCGCGTGAGCAGGCCGCAAAGTGAATTGGTGTCGGGCAGGCGGAAGGGCATCAGCTCGCCCTCCACGGCAAACTCGAAGCCATACTGCACTTCTGTATCGGCATATGCGGACAGCGTGAGCGTGCCGCCGGTGATCTCTACCGCGTCACCGGGAGATCCATCGATAAAGGTTTCGACAGTCTCCCCCTCGAGGTCATCGATGCCGGTGACCGCGATTATCATCGACGCGATGCGCACGACATCACCGGCTGCGGCGCCGGTATCGAGTGTCACTGTCTTGGCGCCGAGGTTGACGGTGAAATCGGCTGCAACCTGCCGGCCTTGGTTGATGCGCACGCCGATTGCGGCCGCCAGGGCCGGGCTATCGAATGTCCAGGTAAAAACCGTCTGGCCGGCCGTCGCGATAAATTCCTCGGCCTCGACGCGGATGATGTCGCCGCAATCGAGGTAAAGATCGTCATTCCACATTTCAAGGAAACGTTTCGTCGTGCCGGCAATGACGCGCTCGGTCGCCCAATAGACGCGCCGGCGCTTGTCCACGCCGACATCGAGAAGCTTGTCGCCGGCGCGCAGGGAGATCGGCGAGAAGGCATTGACCGCATCGCTGCGCAGGACGGTGTAAGCCGTGCCGGTGCCGTCCCTGTTCGCCATCAGCAGCACATCGGCCTCGCCGGTTTTGACGCCCTTGCGAAGGGCGGTACCGACAGGATCGCGCACAAGGTGGCTGGACAGCTTCGACAGCATATTCGCCTGATATGCCTGTTCCGCGAAATCATAAATGAATTCGCGCACGCTGGTCGCGGTTTCAATTTCCTCGGTTTCGTCGCGCACGCCCTGCAGGAACATCAGCGCGCCGTCTCCGTTGAACACGCGCAGGCCTTCCTTGCTGCCGCAGGCCGTCGTGAGCTTCATGATCGCGTCTTTCGTGATCGGCTCATTCGGGATATAGAATTCGGCGTCATTGCAGAAAAAGGACAGGTGACGGCCGGGCACGATCTGGTAGATGCTGCTGACCTGGTCGGTATCCGCGCGGAACATCAGCGCGGCCGTCGGATCATCGCGATCGATGTCGAGGTTGTAAAATTCCGACACGACAGACCCGATGACGACGTTCGGCGCCAGCGGCATGCCGCCCATATAAAGCCGTTCCTGGTAAAAGGTGCCGCAGCGGGGCCAGCCGCGGGTATTGCTCATGATGTCTTCGCCGGGATAGCGCCCTTTGAGCGTGCGGCTTACGTCGCAGACCTGAGTGCCGGCCAAGATCGTAATTTCCAGCGCCAGCCAGGGCCGGTTACCAGCATCACCTGTAAAAATGACCTGATAGCCATCCGTTACAACCGTGACCAATACGTTGCCGGCGCCGACATTCTCGAGCGCCTCGAGCGCGGTCTGGATATTTGTCGCCACAACCGACGCCGTCGCGTCACCATGAATGACGGCCGTGCGCTCGCCCTCTAGCAGCAGCGTGAAACGCGCGGTTGCGACAAGCGCCGCAGAAATATTAATGACCTGCGTTTCGTTATTTTCCGACGCGCCGACATACTGGCCGGGTGTCGTGCGCGCAATCGTGGCAGGGCTGGCCATCAGGCTCACGTCGATGTCCATCTGTTCCCAGGGCCGCTTTCCGTCATCGCCGGCGAACGTCACGACATAGGTTGAGCCGACGCGCGCAACCGTGATGCCCGTCGCCGACGTGTTGCTCAGGTTGCGAAGGGCAGTTTGTATATTCGTCGCGACGGTCGCTTGCGTCGCATTTCCGTTAATCACGGCCGTCTTTTTTCCCTGCAGCGTCAGGTAAAATTTATCTCCGTTGACCGCAGTGCCGGTGATTGTCTGCACTTCGTTAACGCCAAGCGACGCGGGATCCGGCGCGACGCCGTAATCGTAACGGGGAATATTCTCGAACACGATGGAGCGGAAGTCGAATTCGTCGTCGCCGCCCTGGCGAAAGATTTTGAAAGGCTGCACGTTTCCATGGAACAGCAGCAGCGCATCGAGCGATTGCGTATAGTTCATAACGCCGACCTGTGACGCGCGATGCGGAATGTAAATGCCGGACTGGAATTCGGTGCCCGCCATGACGTCGATATTCTGGTCGGTCGCGACCAGCATATAAGCCTGTTGCGTCGAATACGAAAAAGGGATTAACCGCACCGTCGACAGTTCAGCGCTTTCTGCCCAGAACTTCAGCTCGGCGATCGAGGCCTTGGCGGCCGTCGCCGTGACGCCGATCCGCGCGACACGCCAATATCTTGCCGTGACGGCCCCGGCATCCGGCTTGGCGCGCCGGCTGCGGCTTTCGGAATCCCAATCGAAAACGGTGCCGAAATTGGACCAGGCGATATTGTTGAGGCTATACTGCACAACAAATTCGCCAGCCAGGGAAAGGGCGGAGAGCTTATAGTCGACGATGTCGATCGCTGCGACGGCCTGCGCAGTCAGCAGGTCGACGGTGACGATAACGAAAGGATTTGTTGCGCCGACATCATTGGTGGTCGTGACCAGCGTGGCAACATCTCCGTCCCGCACATTGGCCGCCGTGCCGCCTTCAGGCACCGTAAGCGTGGCGCCGGAGATATCGATCGCCGTCATCACGTTTGTAAGGCGGCGGATGCGCTGTTTCCCCGGACGGCGCCCGACGCCGCCGCGGGGATCGATCAGAACGTTGTCGCCATCCTTCAGCGCATTATAGTAAAACGTGATGTCCTCGCGCGCGGCGAGTTCGGGATCGAGGACGCCCGCCGTGAAATTCGTTTGCGGCTTGTGAACTTTCGTCATTACCGCCTCGTTTGGCTGAGCGGATCGCCGTTGCGGAATAATGTCGCGATAGGCTTCGTTCTCGCATCCGCTTCGCGGGCAAGCTTGAACAGGCCGCCGCGGCCCTGCTCCGCCGGCTGGCCGTATGCCTCAATGTGTTTTTCCTGCCCAAGTTCGGTATTATCCGCGATAGGCTTGGCGAACAGTGCTGCAGCTGCAGTGCGAAGGAAGCCTATAAAATATGCGGGCAGTATAGTGACCGCGGGACGCTTGCAGTATTTCACCCAGCATTCGGCAAAATCGCAGTAAATGAAATTATCGGCATGCTCGTAATTGAGGTTCGCAACCTTGCCGGATGAATTGTCGAAAACGGCATGTGCGCCGGCCAGCATGTCGGTCGGCAGTTTAAACGCTTTGGTATAGCCGAACTTCGCGGGCTGGCCGGCGTCAACCGCCAGCTGGCGCCAGCCGTCTTGGCTGAAGCTCCAGGGGTGGATAGTCAGCAGTTGATCCTTCAGCGGCGGGTAAAGAGTAGCGCAAATGCGCTCGCGGTCATTTTTGATATTGGTGATCGAGTTGATCGGCGCGGAGCCGAGCGACACTAGCGCCTGATTGATAATCGTGATGTCGGTTTCAGAATTCATAGGCCTTCACGAATGAAGCCGGCGGCAGGAAAAAGAAACAAAACCCGCCGCCGGCCATTCCCCAACAGGAATTAGGTCGGTGTCAGATCGATCTGCACGCCAGCCGTCGCGGTTGCGGTGCTTGCACCCCCGACGGTGATCGTGATGAGATCGCCGGCCACGAAGGTTTTCGCCGCCGTCGGTGTCGCCTCATCGCGATCGCCCGCCGCCGAAGCCGCCTGCGTCGCTGTAACCACGCCGTTGGTAACTGCGACGCCGTTGATCGCCGCTGTGAAAGTAGCGTCACCGGTAGCGAGCGCGGCGTTAAGCACCGTGCGGATTTTCGCAATCGTGCCGGCGAAGGGCGCGACGAAGCGGATAACTGCGGCATCGGCGTTCTTTGACGATATGTCGCCAAGACGGATGGATTGCAGCAGCTGCTGTGTCACGGCCGCATGAGCGGTCAGGGCGATCGCCGAGCCGTCATTTGACGCGACGACGTAGGACGAATGGTAGGGCGCGCCGTCATTGTCGCCGAACACGAACAGGCCATCGCCTTTGTTCAGCATGCCTTTTTCGCACAGGTCATTGAAGTAACCGGCGCCCTCGATCGTGGCTTTGTTATCGGGCGATGCGTACAGGTAGAGCGCCTGTCCGCCGATCGACGCGATCAGTTTGAAGGAATTGAAAGTGAACATTTTGTCCTCTTAGGTTGAATTTGCGGAAATCGATAACCTCATCTGGCCGGAAAGACGCGGCGGGTGTGTGTACCCGCCGCGCCGCTACGGTCAAGAATTAAGCTGCGAGCGGAGTGTCGTCGTCGAACTTGAGTTTGACGACGCCATTGCCTTCGATCACGACAGCGTTGCCTTTCATGGTCGACACGATGTTGTGAGCTTGGGCGCGCGTATCCCAATCGATGCGGGTCGAGACATCCTTGCCCGACGCGAAACCGATCGCCGATTTGTGGTAAAGGAAGCTGTCACCATTGTCGGTGTCGGCCAACGGCAGGCCCGAATGCTTGATCCAGGTGACGAAGTTCCAGTAGAAGGATTCCTCGCCCTTCAGCCAAGGCATCAGGTCGCCGGTGTAGTCGCGCGAGGACACTTTCGACAGGTTGCGCAGCTCGTTGAAAGCGTGCGGGCGCAGGATGCCGAAACGGTCTTTCGACGGCACCTTGAAATTGTCGAGCATCTCGGTGCCTTGCGAAATCAGCGCGAGCGTAACGCCCGAGCTGTAATCGCCGACCACGTTTGCAGTCGTCGCGGCCGCGTCGATAATCATCTGGTCTTGTTCACGGCCCAGAGCCATCGCGCCGGCGCTGGCGGCGAGCTGGCGTTCGTCATTGTTGGTCGCCAGTTCGTCGAGATCGTCGACCTGGATCGGCGCATACCAATCCTCGAGGTTCACGTCGACATAGCTGTGATCGGGGTTTTGAAAATTCAGGTCGCCGTTACGCGTCTTTTGGACGGCGGTAATCTGGCCATATTTCTGGAAGCGGGCGCTCGAGCCCTTGACGTTTTTCTTGGTGCGGATGGTATTGCCAAGCAGCGAGCCTTCGCGTTGATACGCGACTTTGACTTCTGTTTCGTATTCCTTGACGAAAGACTGGTCGATTGTGTTATCGGGCGGCATGTAAATGCTCCATTTGCTAAGGTTGTTCGGAAAAAACGACTGTATTCAGTCGGGCCGATTGCCTTGGCTGGAGCCGGTCTGCACCTCTTGCGAGGCCCGATTGCGGCTGGTCCGCGGGTCCATCCCTCACCATGCGCTGGCTGATGCGGCAGGGGTTAAAGCTCCCTGCAGGCTTGCCGGTCTGCACCCCCTGCGGGGCCCGATTGCGGCTTTAACTTGCGCCGTGCCGCCGGTGAGGTTTAATCACCGGCGGCACAACATAGACCTATAGCACTACGCCGTTTCCGGTTAATCAACCGGAGTTTTAAGCGGCAAATACAATTCGTGCCATGGCTCGGGTTTCCTCGATAAAGGCTTCATCCTTGACGCCCTGTTTCCAGTAACGGTCATCCGCCACGCGCGCCTCATAATCAGCGACGGTCGGTTTCGTGCTTTGCGCGCCATCCAGCTTGGGGGGTATCGGCTTTTCCCCGCTCAACGTCCGCAGCTGGTTGATGGTATGCAGGCCCTCGCCGAACGATGTCAGCAGCGTCAATTCCTGCACCGCCTTGTCATCCAGCTTGCCGGTCGCCTTCAGCCCGTTGATCCACGCATTAGCCCCGTCCTGCAGCGGTTTCGCGGCTTCAGCCCCGCCCATCGACTTGAATTCCAAATCGATCGACGGGCCCTGCCCTTCACCGCCGCCCTCGCCCATCGCGGCAACGCCTTTGTAGACCTCTGCGACGATATCGTTGAAAGCGGATTGCGAAACGCCGTGCTTGTGAAAAATAGGCTTCAGCACTTCGAGCACGGGATCCTTGCCGCCGGCATCCGGCCGCAAAACCTTATCCTTGATATCGTCGGGCAAGGTCAGCGTGTAAGCCTCGGCTGTCTCCGGAATTCCCTTCTTTCCGTTTTCCTTGCGGAATCCGGTGACCGCGTTGTGAAGTTTTTCGATCGTTTCCTTGTCATCCTTGCCGTAGTAGTGATCGGCGAGGCCTTCCGGCCGGTAGCCGCCGGCGGCGGGCGCAGCTGCAGGCTGGGTGCCTGGTGCTGGCGTCGCCGCCGGGGGCGTGGCAGGAGCGGCCGCTTGGGTTCCGGCCGCTGGGGTTGCAGCTGGCGGAGCGCCGGCTGCGGGGGGCGTTGCTGGGATTGCGGACATGGATTATTAGCCTTTCTTTTTGATGTTGGATTTTTGCGCCTTGGGCTCGGGCAGTTCCTGTCCTTCGCTAATCATCCGCGCGATATAGAGCATGGTGCTGTTCTGCCCCATGCGCTCGAGGCCATAAGCAGCCTGCTGCTCGATCGTGAGCGGCATCTGCCCCGGTGCGGTCGGGCGATATGGTGACCGGCGGAGCGTCATGTCAAGCATGTCCTCGAGCACCATCTGCGCGCGGGGGCTGTTGAACACTGCTGCATAGGCGCGCTTCAGCTCCTCGTTCGGTTTTTCCTGTTCATCTTTCATGACCTTGCCCGGGCCCGAAACGTCGAGACCGGAGAAGCCCTGCCCCATTACGTTTTTCAAAATGCTTTCGATGCTGGGATCCGAGGGCAAAATGCCGCCGGGTGTATTTCTAACAAGTTCTTTCATAGCTCTTCCTTTTTTCGCTGTTGAGGTTGGGTAGTTTCGTTATGCCGCCTGCGCCGGCATTTCGGCCGTTGCCTGCGTACTGGCGATTTGCGCCATGTTCTTTTGATATTCGAGCCGTTCGGTTGCATCGCGCACCAGTTCGCTCGGCACGCCCATGCGCTCCGCCATCCAGGCACCGATATCCTCGAGCTTGCCGGAGAGCATCGCCGCCTGCAGGCCGCCCATTTGCTGCATCATCGTCCACCATTGCACGACGGTCTGCACTTCCTGCAGCTGGCGCGCCTTGGCGAGGGGCGAATTCACCTGCACCTTGAGCGTCATCTGGTCGATTTTCATCGGCGGCACGAAACCGCGCCGCGCGAGAATATCCATCACGCGACGGACAAGGTGGACAATCTCCACAGTCAGCCTGCCGATCGCGCCGCCCAGGTCCTGCGCCAGTTCCCGCACGCGCTCGATGATTTCGGTCGGCGAGCGGACGCCGGCGCTCGGTTCCGGCAGGCCATTGTCGAAGAGCATTTTCTTGATGTTGGTTTGATAGAGCTCCAGCAGCGCCTGCGCGAGGTTGAACGGGCGGCCAGTCTCGAGCGGCACCATAGACGCACCGAGCGGCCCGTCGGTTGCCGCGACAGGGATCATGCCGCCCGGCGTGATGTAAATGTTATCGGGGTTGAGCACGCCATCGTCGCGCACCAGGTACATGCCGGCGAGCGCGAGCGCGGCATTCTTCAGCATCATTTCGACGATCTTGTTTGCGGTGCGGATATCCGGCAGGGCGAGCAGCACATAGCCGGGGCCGTAGGGGCTGCCGGGCAGCTTCGATGCGCGGAACACCGTCCAGGGGTTGGTGTCATATACGCGCTCGACTATGCGTACTGGATCGGTTTTCTCTTTCGCCCAGAGAACTTCATAATACCAGACAGTCTTTTGCGCACCGGCTTTTCCAACGCGGCCGTTGTAAGTCACCTCGAGGACTTCGATATCCTTGTCCTCGCTCTTTTTTGCGAGATCCAATAGTTCCTTCGGTAGCTTCGCATCTGTCCACAGTGTATCGATATTGCGCGGTTTAATTTTACGCTTGCGGTAGACGGCCCCGACATCGCCGCGGGCATCATCCTCGACCGCGACCTCGGACTGGCTGACCGACTGGAACATCGCGGGCTCAACGTCGTTTGTTTGGTCCTCGAGCGACAGCATCACGCCCAGGCCTGCGATAATGTAATCGATCAGCATTTCCCAAAACGTGTTAATGAAATTCCCGCTGCTGAACACAATCGCCAACATGCTCGAGGTGGATTCCAGATGTTTCTTCAGCGCATCGAGCTGCGCCTTCGGGAGCTTCAGCTCGGCCAGCGGCCCGGGTGCGACGCTGACGCAATTCTGGTCGGGAGGCAGCAGCTCCATCAGGATACGGTTCGCCAGCTTCACGACAGCATAGGGTGTCGTGCCATCGAATTGCATATCCATCGGCTTCGGGCCGTTGGTATTTTCGACGTAAGGATTCCGGCCGGCCAGCGCGAGGGAATAAGCTTCCGTCAAAACGCTTTTCCATTGATCCTTCAGTTCCCAGGCGGCCTTTGAGTTTTTGTAAATTTCCGAGGGTTTTTTCTGCGTCATGGCTTAGCCTCCCAGCTGAGAGGACAGGCCGCCGGTCGGGCCGGTGAAGCTCAGCGAGTTCCGGCCGCGCCGGCGTGCCTGCACCGCGGCTGCCGACTGCGCGAGCTTCCCGTTTAGCTCAGCCTCGCGCTTGTCGGCGCCCTGTTGCAACCGCAGTTGTTGGGCCTTCTGTTCGGCCATCAGGCGTTTCTGCTGTTCTTCAGCCTTGTTTCCTCCGCTCAACGCTTTTTGCACGAGCGTCGAAGCGATCGCGGCAACTACTGCAGCCATTATTTTTTCCCCTTTGCTAAAATTCGATAAACGTATTGGTCTCGATCTCCCACACCAAGCCTGTCGAGGCGTGCTTCAAATGAAAATCCCAAGGCCTCGGCCCAGCGTTGCGCATCCGCGCGATCGACATCGACCATGATGTGCATGCGACGCAGTGACAGCGCATCGAACATATCGGCGATCAGCGCGCGCTGCTGCTGAAGGATCGTGCGCGCCTTCCCCTCGAAGCCGCGACCGGTCACCATCCACGCCTCGCAAACGCCTTCGCTATGAACAAACCCGCAGAGCGCGACCGGCGACTGCCCGGCAGGCAATGCGAAGCTCGGAAACATAGCAATCTGCTGCGCGAGCTGCTGACGCCACCGCGGCCGCGCGAATTGTTCCGCATCGACTGGCCGGGGGTCAAAATTGATAAATGCTCGCATCGCGGCGTCGCCCATCATTTCACCTTCGCCACTTTCATGCCACTGAAGGAACCGCTCGCGCGGCGATCCTCGCGGCCGGTGACTTCCTCGTATCCGCCATCATCCAGGCAGTAATACTGCAGGGCGTCCATCGGATCGGAATAGATGTTTTTATCCGGCACGTCGCGAAATGCATTCGCGCCGCCCCCGGCGATTTTCTTGTATTTGTATTCCGAGTTGAAACCCTTGCGGAGCAGCCGGCATGTTGTGCTGATGAGGATGCCGGCCTGCGCCTGGCCGACATTGTTCTTCAGCGCGCGGCGCACGGCCGATAATCTTTTCTCGACATCATTCGTCGGCGCCAGGCGTATTTTCTGCGCGCCGCGGAATCCAAGAAGTCGGTTGAGGCAATCGATCCAACTCTCCGCGTCATTCCCCGATCGGGCGGCGGATGCGGGATCCGTCAGCCCGCCGGTTACATGACAGCCGTGATACTTGCCGCCGATCATGCGCAGGGCTTCCTCCGCCAGCCCGACCGCGCCGCCCTCGCCGCGGATTTCGTCGAGCACGCGACGCTGACCTTCTTTTGTGTTTTGCGTAAAAATCAGCGCGGGATGCAGGCCTTGGTCGGCATAGAGCTTGACGGGAATCCCCTTCAGCGGCTCGAGCTCAGACAGCGCGCAATGGAAGTCGTCGCGATATTCGAGGAACACGGGCTTGCCGTCGCGCGAATAGCCGTACTGGTTGTTAATCATGCGGCGCACCAGGTCGCCGCGGCCCTGCGCCTCGAGATCGCGCGCCATATCCTGGTATCCTTTCAGCGTCGCGCGCCGCCGGTTCTCCGCGTTTGCATCGAGGCCGCCGGGCTGGCGGAAAAAAGCGTATTCCGCAGGGCGATTTTCTTCGTTCAGGCGATAGAGATAATTTTCGATGTCCGGCGCGTTGTAATCGATGTTCACTTCCTTCACGCATAACTCCGGATCCACATGCCGCTCGCCCGGATAGCGCCCCTGCGCGACGCGCACCAGGCCCTGCGCGAGAACGTCGGGGTTGAGCGTGTCGCCTTCGTTCAGGTTCAGCAGGTTGAATTCCTTGCCGCGCATCAGCGTTTCGACATTCTGGTCGCCGAGGGCTTCGAAGATAACCTGCAGGTCGACGACCGAGGAATCCGGCAGCAGAAATTTCAGGTGATGCTGTCCGGGCTCATTGCCCCCGCCCCGCCACTCGCCCGCATTTTTTGGCATCCAGGTGTGCCAGCTCGGGATCGTCGTGCCGTAAAGCTGCCGGAATGTTTCGCGCACGAACAGCGCTTTGGTGTAGCGGATTCCGTCGAGCTTTGATCGCGGCTGCCGCGCTGAGTTTTCGATTGTCTTCATCATCAGGCAGCTGGTTTTCGCAGAGCCGACGGGGCCCATGATGGAATTCACAGGCGCATGGCTTTTCATGAAAGCGGCGCCGATCGGCCCGGGCGGTTCGAAGTTTAATTCCATTGTCCACCCTCGCCCTGAAACCCGAAACCTTCGACCGCACCCGCCGCCGAAGCCCGCGCCCCGCCCCCGATTGCGACGCAAGAATTTTCGCCGCCGTTTTTCGGGCATGACAGGGTGCGCGTTTTTGCGTTTGCGCGATTTCGTCCGAAAGGCCCCCCCGCGGGGCTGGGCGCGAAGGGGGTACCCCCCCTCGCGCTGCGGCGGGCAGAAATGCGCGCGGAGGCCGGGGGTGTCGGCGCGCTGGCGACAGCTGCGCCCAGGTCGAGCATGATCGCAGCCGCAGCCGACGCGCTTCGCTCTAATTCCTGATTAGAGTTACGCATAATTGTTTTTCCCTTCCGTATCAGCGGGTTCGCTATCGCTATTAGAGGTTGCGCCGTTAGACTTCGCATGATCGTCAGCGGTAAATATCTGATTTTGCTCGGGTTTCGTATTCAGCATTTCGATGACGACAGGCGCGTTCGCTGGCCCAGCTGCGGCAGCGGCAGCGTTGGCGTTGATGACCAGCGAGATCAGGCCGCCAGCGCCAGCCTCGAGCGCGATCGGCATCTTCTGGTGCACATACGGCGCGAGCTCGCGCATTGCCATCAGCTGCAACTTGAACGCTTCCAGCTTGGTGCAGCTGAGCGACTTCGACAGTTCGGCAACGTCCATCGACGCGGTAAACGCGAGGCCTTCCAGCGGCGAGGAATAGCGCGACAGCAGGTAATCGCGCCATTGCTCGGTGTTTTTATTCTTCGCGCCTGGCGGCCTTCCCCTGCCCCGCGCAACCGGAAGGTTTTTTTCCTCGGCGATGCGGCCGAGCGCGAGCATGTCCAGCTGCGGCCCGTCGATGTTGCCAGGCACGGCAGCCGCCGGATCGTGGAGCTCCGCGACCGCCTGCTTTAGCCCTGTTTTCGCATCCGCATCGACCGTCATCGACTAAAACCCCAATATTTAATTCCAAATCTCAGCGTTGCAGCACCGTTGCAGCACCGTTGCACCCTATTTCTTTCTCTATATCTTTGAAAACAAAGATATTAAGAAGAAGGTGCAACGGTGCAACGCATACAACGCCACGAATTACGTGCGCATGTGCGCACGCATCCGCATGTATATGCGTGAGTGTTTTAGCGTTGCACCGTTGCAATTGCTAAAACGCCCAGCGTATCCAATGCCATAGGATGCAACGCGCCACCGTTGCACCCCCGTTGCACCGTTGCACCCGCTGCGCCGCAGCGGATGATCGGAAACCGAATGGTTTCAGGTGCATGGCAAAAGATGATGGAAAAGAGAGCGCCGATCATTGCTTGTGCCCTCCCTTGTCCACCGGAAGAATTTTGTCGATTGGCAGGCGTGTATAACGCGAAGGCGCGCCGCCGAAATTGGTCGATGATTTGGATGCTTCGGCACCTTCGACGCGGCGCATCGACTGCACCCATACGCCCGAGGAGCCCGGCGAGCCTGCCCATTTGGTGTCACGGAAGATGCTGGCGAGGCCCTGGTGACTATTCGCCACCAGCAACCATGCTTTGTTGTCGTCCTTGTCGACTTCGACGCGCAGGCCGAATGTCGCGAGGCAGCGGTTCGCTTCGCCCGCATCATGGCCGCTGAAACCGGCATCGCCACGGCCCTGCTGTATCCAGCTGCCAATGGAGCGTTTTTTACCGTCGCGGAATACATCAATGATCGTGCTGAACATATGGGAGTTGCAGCGCTCGCTGTCGCTGATATCATCCTCGGCCTCGGCGAGTGTTGCCCATTCAAGACGATCCCCCCAACCCGCGAGCGTATCAGTATCCGGCACGTCATCATGCAGCAGCAGGTCGGCACAGGCCAGCAGCGTGCCAAACTGGTCGGAGCTGCGGCCCGAGTGGCCCTTTGCCTGCAGCGCGGCCTTGAACTTGTCGAGGCGGTCCTGCAGTTCCGGCCATTTCTCCATCATGCGCCTTCTGAAAACTGCGCCGATCTCTGTCAGAATTTTAGGTTCAAGGCGCGGAGCGAGAGAGGCGACGGGAAGGGTGTCGAGCGAGAGGATGGCGATGCGGCTTTGATCCTGCGGCGACAGCGGCGGTATCAGGATCGAGGAAAAACGGAAGCAGCTGCGGATCGTGAATGACGTGCCCTTGTGGTCAGAGCCGCCGCGCAGCGTTTTACCGCCGGATGCCGCGTGCCGCGCGAGCTTGATGATGTTCTGCTGTTTGCGGTTGTCCTCTTCGCTCTCCAGCTCGTCGAGGTCGATCGGCAGCGTTGCGTTGCCGACCGCCTGCCAAAGGCCTGCGGCTGTCGGGTCGGTTGCATGGATCATGCCGCCCGGGCCCATGACGTATTCAGTCAATTCGTGAAGCGTCGATTTGCCGGTTGCCTTGTCGCCGGTTGTCCAGATGATCGGGCGCCAACGCAACGCGCCCCCGACGATTGCAGCGCCGAGCCAGCCGAGAAGTAAAATCGGATCAATATCCGGCCTGCGCCAGTTCCATTGTTTAATCAGCGCGAGAAGTTTATCGGCGGATTCCTTGCTCGAATTCTCGGGGTGGGGGCGTGGCTTTTCAGCGGCAGCAGGATAAATATGGCGGCCGAGGCGGCCGGGCTCATTGGTTTGTGCGGCTTCGCCGCCGGCGTAGACGATGTCGCCGCAATGCATCACCAGGTTCCCGTCGTCATCGCGCCAGGCGCCGGGCCCGCGGACGCGGTCGACGATGTCGATCAGCCCGAGCGCCGCGCATTCCCGCATCAGCGTTTCAGCGACGCCGGCGGGCTTCCATCCTGTTTGCGTGCCTTCCTTGTTAAACGCCGGCCAGAAACGCCACATGACTTCGGTATGCTGGCCGAAAAGACCCTGCAGCACCAGGCGGCCGTGATCGTTCGCCTTGATCGGCGTCAGCTCGCGGTTTGCGTTGATGTAATAATAAACGCCGCCGTTGAGGCCGAGCGGCTCGACAGGGCAATCATCGGGAAGGTCGACGATGTCGAAGAAACTTTCGTCGCGCTTCGCGCGCTGATATTTTTCGTTTTTCTTTTTTTGCTTGTCGCCCTTCGCCACGATGATCGGCTTGCCGGCGCCGGCGTCTGCGGCCGTGTTCAGATTCCCGTCAGCAACAGGCGCGGCCGCGGCTGCAGCTGCAATCGGCTGCGAGGCCTCCGCGATATCCCGGATTGTTTGTGTTTCAGCTGTCATGACATTCTCCTCGCGGCTTCGATGACCGCGCGCTTCTGCCATTGCAGCAGGTCGTTGAAATCTTTTCCGACGGGCGAGTGGATCACGCGCACGCTGCGGCCCTCCCCGATGAAACGCTCGACGGCGCGATCGAGCGCGCCCTTCGCTTGCGCGTTGTCGCCGTCATTGTCGGCCGCGATCGTGATGGAGCTGCAGGCGGCCGGCAGCGCGAGGTTCGCGAAGTTGCTGACCGACACGCCGGCGAGCACGCGCACCTCCGGCATTTCAACCGCGAGCGACAGGCCTGTCTCGATGCCTTCAGCCAGGAACACATGATCGCCCTCGGGCGCCTGGCGCAGCGGCTTGCCCGACGCGCCGCGGTTCAAGGTAATGAAACCGCCGCGGAATGACCCGAGCGTTTTCTTCGCGTCCTCGAGCGGCGCCTTTTTCCAAGTGCCGTCGTGCTGGCGCTGCAGGTATGTGCGATGCGTCGCGATGTGCTGGCCGTCGCCGTCCTGGACGCAGGCGACCATTGCCGGCAATTCGGTTTTCGTTTCCATGCACCAGCAATTCGGCTCGAAGCGGAGCGAGCCCGGCACCTTGGGCAGCACGTTGATGTCGATGCCGCGCAACAGCAGGTAACGGTAAACGGGTGTCTTGATGATGTCGGGCTGCGCGCCGATAAAAATCGCGCGCGCCTTGTTGCGCATTTTCAGCGCCTCGGCGGCCGCATCCTTGTCGCGCTTGTCGGCCGCGACCTTCGCCTCGCGCCGGCGCTGCTCGAGGCGCGCGGGATCGAGGTTGTCGAGGCCGAGCCAGCTGCGCGACCATTTCACCGCTTCGCCTTTGTCGCCATGGAACAGGACGGCCGACACGAGGTCGAGCGCATCGCCGCATTCACCGGAAGAAAAATCCGACCAGACGCCGCATTTCGCGCCGACCAGTTTCACCGCCATCGATCCGCCCGGCTCGCCGGCAACAGAACCGCAACGCCATTCATGGCCGTCGCGGCGGCCGCCGGGCAGCAGCTCGCGCGTCAATTCGCCGATGCGCTGATTGAGCATTTCCGCGATGTCTGAAATGTCGACCAGCTGCGATCCCATTATGCGGCACCGCTCATGTCGCCGCGCTGCACGCCTTGCGAATATCCCCCGCCGTCGCCGCTGGCCCAGGCCGCCGAGCCCTTGCACGGGCTGCAGACGCGGTTAAAGCCGCCTTCGGAGCGGAACACCTTGCCGCAGCACAGGCAGGGCCGCTGCCGCGACGCCGTTTTGCCCGCGAGCGGTTTTTTGTAATAGTCGAGATAACTGGCGGCGGGATAGGTCGTGATGCTCCGCGCGTTATCGAGGTCGTGTTCCTGGCGGAACTGGTTTCTGAATTCGCGGTTTTCGTGGAAGTCGAGGCCGACGACGCGGCCGTTGCGCAGCAGGTCGATGCCAAAATGGATTTTCATGCAGGGATGGCAATGTTCCCATTTGCTGCGGGCGCCGATCTGTATGCAGCATTTAAGGCAGGGCTTACTCATGCGGCACCTGCGCGGGCGGGCGTGTATCCGTCACGGCGGAAAGGGCATGTGCCCATTTTTGCACAAGCCCACCTGTTCCACTTGTCGGATGCCCCCCCCCCCCTGCGCCTGCGCGCAAGAGCAAATGCCGGCATGTGCCGGCTGAGGTTCCGTTTGTGAGGTGCCCTGCCCCGACATCGTGCTTATGCCCTGTTTGAAAAAGCTTCGAGCTTTTCCGCAAGACCGACGATGACAGATCCGAGCTTAGCGAGTATCCGGGCCCCGACGCGGGCGAGTTTTTGGCTGAGCGACATTGTGAAGGTTCCCCAGTTCCTTCGACAACCGGTCGAGCCGCGAACGCAGCTCGAGCAGGTCATCGTGAAGTTTGCTTCGATGAGTTTGTGTTTCCGGCACCAGCACCCCCAGCACCGCATCAACGCCGAACAGCTGCATCGCGCGCATGAAATGCCGCAGCTGTGGGTGTTGACCTGCGAGCCACGACTTCGCTGTGCGCGGCTCGCAGTTGAAATCACGCGCGATGCTCTTGGCGGCATGTCGCGTATTGTAGTTCTGTTTCAGCAGACCGGCCCATTGCAGGCCGATTGTTTCATGTGAAATATGTAATCTTTTGTCCTGTTCGATCATCGCTTTACGTCCTCCGGATTGCGTAGATGGATACGCAACGGGCGCGATGCTTAGTTGTGACGAAACTTCGGGGGAATAATGTGCCATCAAGCAGCTGCCCCCGCGAGAACCGGATGAGGATCGAGACCGTTGGCGCGGTCGTCCTCGGCCGTAAGTGGATAGAAATCGTTCGGCTGCACTTCGCCGTTCGACCAGCGATAGATACCTGTCATCTCGCTTTTCCGCGGGATGCGCTGTTCCTTGGCCCAAAGATCCACCGTTTGCTGCGATTTTTTCAGCTGTCTGGCAGCTTCCGCAACGGTGATCCCCTTGGCGTCGATGTAGGCTTGCAGTTTCATAGGATAATTTTATCAACGAAATGTTGATTTTTATCAAGAGAAAAATCAACGGATTGTTAATATCATGCAACAACAAATCGTTGTAATTTCGCGCATGGTGAATTTTATCAAGCAAATCAGGAAGGAACGCGGCTTATCCAGCGAGGCACTCGCGGAGAAGGTCGGTACGAGTGCGCAGCAAATCAATCATCTGGAAAACGGCAAGCGCAAATTATCCTGGGACTGGATCCAGAAACTCGCGAAGGCGCTCGAATGCCATCCGCTCGAGATCACCGAGGGCCCCGGCACCGTGAAGCCGCTCGATGAGCGCGAAAAAGAATTCATCAACATGTATCGCGGCATGAACGAGGACGCCCGAAACATGGTCGAGGATGTTCTGCGCGGCATAGCTGACCGCAGCGGGGGCGACAACAAGCCTCCCGCGAAGAACAAGCCGCAAAAATAATTCGCATCCTAACGCGAGGTTCACCATGCAACCAGACGACCAACATAATCCCCCCGAAGTTTCGCTTTTCTTCAGGCTGCAGCCGCCAACGGTTGGCCTAGCAGGCTTGCTGCTGATACCCCTGCTGATAGACGTGGAGGCCAGCAGTAATAAGATGTTCTGGATCATGATCTGGGGTGGATGCTGGGGCTTTATCGCTGGCAGTTTTTACACCTATATGCGCAAATCGCTCGACGTTGATGGGCAAATATTGGCTCGGCGACTGTGGAATTTAAACAAAAAGAACCGAAAATAGCTTTTTCAATAATTCATTTATCAACATATCGTTGATTTATCTCTTGACTTAAAACCCAACATTTTGTTGATATGGCTTCAGTAACCACATGGAGGTACTGATGTCGAAGAAACTTACCGTACAAGAAATCACTATGGCTTACCTGCGCGTGCAGGCCGCCCGCGCATCCGAAAAGACCGTCACCGAAGCAATGGACGAAGCGAACGCCCTGAATATCGAACTCGGGCTCGCGTCACCTGCAGCAGCAGGGGGGGGTACGATCGAGCTGGACGAAAAGCAGCTGGAATCCCTGACGACGCTGCGCGGGTTGCACCAGGAGGACGGCGAAGCCGTTACGCTCACCGCCTTCGCAGAAGCGCTCGAGGTTTCGGAACCCACCGCGACGACACGCATCAAGGAACTGGTCGAGCTTGGCTGCGTCGAGGTGGAGCAGCGCAGCAACCGCAACTATTACACACCGGTCGCTGAGGTCGCGGCATGATGAAACTGCAGTCAATCCTCAACCGCATAACCCGCCCCTTCCGCATCGCGCGCGCTCAACGCCGCGCGATGCGGCGCGTGCCGCATGACTTCCCGCAGGCATGGAGGCAGCAATGAGCAGCTTAACAGACCGCTACCTTGGTCCACAGCCTTCACCGTGCGCTGCGCTGACGCCGATACGCCTGCGCGAACAGATGTTGCCGCGCGTCGCGGAGGTCATTATCAGCAGCCAGCAGCGCGGTGACGGAAAAAACACTGTCCTGCGCCGTGTCATTCAGGTGCATACGCTCGACGGAGAATTCATAGCCGAGCACGATCCGCATCCCGACCAGCCGGAGGGCACATGAAATCCCGGATGCCCGTTATCTATGGCCGCACGGCGCTGATGCTCACGCCCTATAGCTGGGTGCGCGCAGGCATGCGCTGCAACGACAACATGACATTTTTTCAGCGCGTCATGGCCGCGCTCGGGAGGTTCCTGTAAATGCGCAAGCTGTTATCCATCCGCGACGTGGCGGCCAAGCTCAACCGTTCGGCAAAATGGTTCTACGAGAACCGCGCCGCACTTTATACGAAAGGTTTTCCGCGCCCCGTGTTAGGCGACAGCGACGGCGGCCGCGCAGCCTATGACGAAGGCGCGATCGACGCCTGGCTCGACAGCAAAATGGATCCCGCGCTGCGCAGCGATCGCCAGTTGGTCGGGCAGCAGGTCGCGCGTCAGGTGCGCCCCTATGACACGATCCTGCAGCAGCGCCTGGAGGCCATGGCATGACCAAGCTGCCCCCTTCGCTGACCGACATGGCCGCGAGCTTGATCGAGGCGCGCCGCGAGAGCATGAACGCGAACGATACCGCGATCTTCGACCTCATGGTGATGATGGAGCTGATGCGCCGCGGCCTCGCGCCGGCAGATTTCTATCTCGAGCTGCGCAGCCAGGCGGAGGTGCACCGCGCCCGGGCGCCCTATGTCGCCGCCATCATGAAATCAATCGCGCTGCACGCCGCGCCGCACAACGTCGTTTCACTTCCGAAACCTTCCCCAACAGGAGCAAAACCATGACCGCAACAGTCATTGCATTTCCGAACGCGAACTATGAGCCTTTCATCTGTCGGCCCCTCTATACAATCAAATGGGTGACCAACAGCGGGGTTGAATGCAGCAAGTCGACGCGCGACGCCGATGTCGTCAAGCGCCAGCTGGACAGCTGCAAACGCCTTCGCCTGTCGGCGACGGTTCGGGCGGAAGGCAAACTTTGCGGCGGTGTTCTGGACATGAACATGCCCGAGGGCCGGACGTTCAGCTGCCATTTCGAAGGTAAGAGCTGGGCCTGATATCGCCCAACCTCGAAAGGACTCCCACAATGAAAAAGACGATCCGTTATCTCACGACCCGCAAGGGCCGCGCCGGCGCCACGCGCTATTATTGGCAGCCGTCGACCGACCTGCAGGGTGCGGGATGGAAAACGCAAACGCTCGGCATCGATCCGGCGGCCGCGGAGGCACGCGCCGAGGAGCTGAACGCCAACCTCGACCGCTGGCGCCAGTCGACCGGCGAGCAGATCGTCACGGCGGAGCGCGGCAGCGTCGAGGCGGTGATCCGCAACTACCGCAAGAACTGGCGCTTCACCGACCAGCTGAAGCCGAAGACGCGCGAGGGATACGAATATTGTTTTCGCATCATCCTGAAGCTGCTGGGCGACATGCCGGTGCAGTCGATCACGCCGAAGATGGTGCAGAACCTTTATTCATCGATGCGCCACGAAACGCCGGCGAAGGCCTCGGCCGTCGTGCGCGTCCTGCGCCTGGTGTTCGAGCATGCAAGGCGTGAAGATATTATTTCCGTCAATCCCGCGCTGCGCCCCGGCATCAAATACGAGCCGGAGAAAGGCACCATATGGTCGGAGGACGCCGTGCAGGCCTTCGTCGCGACGGCGGACGCGATGGATCTGTTCGCGATCGGCACGGCCGTGTTCCTGAACGAATGGATGGGCCAGCGTAAAGGTGACATTCTCAACATGCCCGTCAGCGCGTATCGCAACGGCGGCCTGCACAAGAAACAGGCGAAGACCGGCGCCGAGGTTGTGCTGCCGGTCGACAGCGTGCCGAAGCTGAAGGACAGGATCGAGCTGCAGCTGCAGCGCAACCGCCGCGCGCGCATCGCGTCGACGTATTTGCTGCCCACCGTTTACGGCACCCCCTACAGCGACGGCTGGTTCCGCTACCTGTTTACCAGCGTGCGCGAAAAGGCGGCCGAGCTGCACGGCGAGCGGATTCCCGAACTGAAAAACCTGATTTTCAAAGATCTCCGCCATACGGCGGTGACAAGGCTGGCGGAAGCCGGCTGCGAGACCCCGTTGATCGCGTCGATCACCGGGCATTCCATCAAGACCTGCGATGACATCATCGACAGGTACCTGGTACGCACCACGCGCATGGCCGAGAAAGCATTCGGCATGCGCATGGCGGCGGATGCAACCCCAACAAAGAAAGAAGCAACATGAAACCCACCGTTATTATTTTCGCGTTCGCGGCCGCGCTCAGCCTCACGGCCTGCGTGAACCGCGCGCCGCAGGCGAACGATTGCGAGGTGATCCACAAAGGCAAGCCCGCCGCGATCGAGGCCTGCCTGCAGGAACGTCGCCACAATTTCTGGAGCTTCCTTTAAGGGGGAGCCGGAACACGACGGGTTAGGCGGCCACCCGATGCAACGGCCGCACATCGAACGAGGAAAATATGAACTCAGAACAAGAAACCGAAACCGCTGCAGCTGCCGATCGCCCGACCGTTACCAAGCTGTCGCCGGATGATATCAAGGCGAAAGTCGTCGCGGAGAAATATATGTTCCCCGCGGACTTCGGCCCCTCGGAGCCCAAGGTGTTGACCGTTTGCGTGCTCACGCTCGAGAACGGTTTTCAGGTTGTCGGCAAATCCGCCTGCGCGGATCCGGCCAACTTCAACCTCGATCTCGGTTGCCAGCTGGCGAAGGATGATGCGCTCCGCCAGGTCTGGCCGCTCGAGGGCTACCTTCTGAAGGAAGACCTCTATCGTCGCGAGCAAGCGAAGGCGGCCTAACCGCCGCCCTCGCCTGACCGCCGGGATCTTCCCCCCGGCGGTCTAGCGAGGCCGGAAGGTTTCAGCGCGAAGCGGCCGCGCGCATCCCACGGCCGCACACCTCAAGGAGCTACCCATGAGCGATAAAAAATACAAACTCAGCAACGGCCTGCAATTCAATACGGCGGCCGAGGTCGATGCCTATATCCGCGGCCTCGAGCTGGTGCGCAATGAAATCGGCGACGACCTGTCGAACGATCATGCAGCCAAGTTCCGCAGCTGGCTCGATGAAGCGCATAGCGCGAAGTCGGCAGGCCCGACCGCAGCCGGCGAGGAAGCCGCTGCAGCTGAAGGCGAGAACAAGGAAGCGGCCTAACACCGCGCCCCGGCGCCGGCCGCAGCGTGCCCCGCGGCGGCCGGCGTTTCTTTTCATCAACACGAGGACATGACATGACACCCACCGACAACGCCACCCAGGCGAAGCCTGATAAAAAAACCTATGACATGGATTACCAGCTGAAAAGAATGAACGGCGAACCGCTGCAGCAGGACGGCAAGCCGCTGACTGCCGGCACGATCATCGTTGATGTGCTCAGCGCAAATTACGTCGACGAAAAAATCGACGGCAGCCAAAAGGTGGATCGCTACAAGCTGGCGGTGCGCATCAACGAAGGCGGGCCGCAGCCGCTGTCGCCGAAGGAAATCGTCTTGATCCAGCAGCTGCTGGCGAAAACGATGGGCCCGTTGATCGTCGGCCCGCTTTACGAATTGCTGGAAGCTTAACCCTACGGCCGGCGGGCGCACCGCCGGCCTTTTATTTCAGGAGGACGAACATGGTCATGAGCCAGAGCCGCGCGGACGCATCGCGCAAACACCACGAACGGCTGCAGGCGATCGCCAAGGCGATCGACGAGCGCATGCCGCAGGGCCTGCAGTTCCAGCTGGTGATATTCAACGACGCCATGGGCTACGGCGGCCACGTCGGCAACAGCAAAAACCCGCACACCGTCGCCAAGGCGCTGCGCGATGCCGCCAACAGCATCGAGAAAAAAGCCCTCGCCGCCGGCGTCGCGCCCAGCATTTACATTCCGAATTGAAAGGGTACAGCAGCATGACCTTCAAACGCCGGAGACACGACGCCTATTTCACGCCCGCCTGGCCGGTCTATACCCTGCTGGATAACTGGCGCATCCCGCAAACGATATGGGACCCGGCCGCCGGCGACGGCGGGATCGCGCGGCCGGCGCGCCGGCGCGGGCATGATGTCGTGACCTCGGACATCAAGAAATATCCGGGCCTGCGCCTCGATCAGCTCGGCGACTTCCGCACCATCAAACACATACCCGGCGAGTTTCCCCCGCCGTGCTCGGCCGCGATCGTCGCCAACCCGCCCTATGCGCATCCGCTCTGCGAGGAATTTATCGCGCACGCGCTGCAGCTGCTCGACCGCAAGAACTCCGGCATCGATGTCGCGGCCTTCCTGTTGCGCTCCGACTATTCTCACGCGCCCACATTCCGGCCGCTGTTTGAAAAACATTACGCCTGCAGGCTCGACCTGACACAACGCATCCGCTGGATCGCCGGCACGACGGAGCGGCCGCGGCACAATCACAGCTGGTTTATTTTCGACCGCCGCCACCGCGGCCCCGCGCATCACATCATTCAGGGAGCCTGACATGGACAACGGCAACATCATAAAATTCCCCGGCGTGTTTTACGGCGACCTGCCGGCCGAGCACGTCCTGACCAACATTGCAGCTGAAAAGCCGAAGCATGTGTTCCTTATCGTCTGGCCGGCCGACGGATCGATGCCGACCTATCACTCTTCGACCGGCGACGTGCCCGTCATCCTTTATCGCATGGCAGAATTCCAGCACATGCTTTTCAGCGGAAGGAAATTCCCGTGAGATTTTTCGGTTTTTTTATCATCCGCTGGGCGCGCCTGCAGCATCTGCACGCAAGGCAGAAACGTTTGGCGCAGGAAATTCTGAACCTCGCGGAGTTGCTGGCGACTGAGCAGCAGTATTCCCGTGAACTTCAGCGGCGGCTGGCGGCCGCCGAGGCCGTTAACCAAGTTACTATTTCAACGACCGCGCCCAGCCCGGCGGATCCCGGGGCTGAAACGAAGGAAGACCGATAATGCTCAACCGAATGAACATGCTGACGATCGAGATTAAAAATTCCCCTAGCGACGCGCCTGACTATGCGCAGGGCACACGCGGCGGCGAAGGCTTCAAGGGTGCGAAAATCCTGAAGGCAATTGTCGTTCGCAAGGGAACGGAGGAAGGCAACGACACCGTCGACCTGCAGTTCGAGGACGATAGCGGCCAGAAGTTTGTCGCCATGACGACGGGGAAATTACTGCAGCAGCTGGCCGGCACCCTGAACGTAAAGCCCGGCACCATAAATTAACACCGCGCCCGGCCCGGCGGATCACGGGGCCGACATCGAGGAGAAAACACCATGAGACAATACGACGCCGAACTCGCTTTCTATTCCCCGCCCGCCGATACGCCCAACGTAAAGGCCATCAAGGAAGCCGGCCAGCAGCTGGCCGAGGAAATCCTGAAACACACGGCGCAGGCGCCCGAGCAAACGATCGCCCTGCGCTATGTCGAGGAATCCGTTCTGCGCGCCGTCGATTGCCTGGCCCGCGAGAGCGCGACCAAGGAGATCGAGAAGGCCGGCCGCAACCCCGCGAAACCCAAGGCCGCATAACCTTTACCTGACGACCCCACCTCGCCCGCCGGCTTCACCGCTGGCGGGCATTTTTTATCCATAACTTATGAGCTGTTTATTTTAGAACAAATTGGGAACCATTTGTCGAAAACGGTTACGAGAAGTGCTACGCTTTTAAGTGATGATTCCCGCATGGAAAAAGCCCGGCGTGCAACCGCCGGGCTCTGGAAATCGGGCAGGACCTTGTCACCATTGCGGGAGCGAAAGGTCGAGGGTAACCCCGATGTCCTCACTTTAGGCACCGGATACCCGCAAAGTCAATGCTCTCGTTTTTTACGGCATGGAGGTAAACATGGCCGACCAACGACGCCCGTCACGTACTTTGACGGAAAAAGAAAAAGCGCAAGTCAGAATTCTCCTCGATAAGGGCTGGTTTCAGCACCGGATCGCGGCACATTTTGACGTTAATCAGGGGCGAATTTCCGAGATAAAAACAGGAAAAGTCTCTGGTCAATTCGCGTTAAACTTGTAGACATTGCGAAGGGGGCGGCCGGCGCAAGCTGGCCGCTACCCGACTGATAGAACTCTTTTAAGGCAGCGGCGGCTTACGCTCTAACACCGTTAGAGAAACCACCGAACAGGGGCATAAAACGGTAAAATCTGACGACTAAGCCATTGAAATGTATCAGCTTCGACTTTCTTTTAATCAGAGGGTCCTGGGTTCAAATCCCAGCGGGATCACCATTTCTTCTCTAGGCTCGTGGCCAAAGCTGGGTTTTAAACCCAGCTTTTTTTTGTTTCAGTTGGTATGCGCTAAATTTCGCAACGGCTTAACCTTGCGTTACCTCTCGTTTTTTCTTTGCTTTATGGAATTAGTTATGCTAATTTCGAGCATAACTTAAAAAGAAACGAGGGTGCCATATGAAGAACCAAGCAAACGTAACCGAAACCAGCCTGATTGCCGCTTTTAACGCGGCGGTCGCCAAACACATGAAGTATGACAGCCGCGAAGAAGGCAATTACTTCGAACACGGCACGGAAACCACCTTCCAGCGCCTCGCCACGCAAACTGCCGGCCTGATCGAACAGCAGGGCGCGAAAAACACTACTCCTGTTCTCGTCGCCATCGCCCGCGAAGTGCAGGCCGTCGGCGAAATCGGCTGGGATCACGCGAATTCGATCGGCTTTGCGGTGAAGCGCGGGCTTGAATCGGGCGGCGGCACGGCGGGCAAGGCCGGCAACCCCTTCCGCCAGATGAAACTTTAAGCCCAGCAGCTGCAACCCAGCACACCCCAGAACCCGCGCAGGTCATCGGTCGGCGCGTTGGAGGTATAGGATTTCGCATGTGCGTGGCCATGCACGTTGCAGCTGTTCGCGCAGCCGCAGGCGAGCGCGAGGCGCGGAAGTGATGCGGCTGATGCGTGCTGGTATCCGCCGAATTTTTTGACGGGCGACCAGTCGGGCGAGATGGGCAGCGCTGCAGGTGCGAGCGTGGTGAAATCATCCGCGCCATACACAACCTTGCCGCCCACCATCGTCATCACGGCGCGCAGATCCTTCAATTCATCTTCGGGCACATCCATCATGTCGCGGTCGAGCACGGCGAGGTCGGCATATTGTCCGGCGATGATCGCGCCCTTCCTGCCGTTCTCGGTCGAGAACCATGAGGAGCCTTCGGTGTATAAACGCAAGGCATCTTCGCGCGTCAGGCGTTGTGCGGGCGGATAGAGGCGCAACCCGCCGACCGTTTTTCCCGTCACCAGCCAGTAAATGCCGATCCACGGATTGTAACTGGCGACGCGCGTCGCATCGGTACCCATGCCGACGGGCAGACCTGCGCCCAGCATTTTCTGCACGGGCGGCGTTGCCTCCGCCGCCTTCGCGCCGTAGCGGTTGACGAATTCTTCGCCCTGATACGCCATGCGGTGCTGGATGGCGATGCCGCCGCCCAGCGCCCTGATGCGGTCGATGCTTTTTTGAGAGATGGTTTCGGCATGGTCGATGAACCAGTGCAAGCCGTCGAACGGCACTTCGCGGTTCACGCGCTCGAACACATCAAGAAATCTGCTGACAGATTCTTCGTAGGTACCATGGATGCGGAACGGCCAGCGGTTTTCGGCGAGGTGTTTCGTCACCGCGTATAATTCGTCTTCCAGTGTCGCGGGCAGGTCGGGGCGCGGTTCCTTGAAATCCTCGAAATCGGCGGCGGAGAAAACCAGCATCTCCCCGCCGCCGTTGTGGCGGAACATGGCGTCGCCCTGTCCCGGCTTCACGAGTTTCGTCCAGCCTTTAAAATCTTCCAGTTCCTTGCCCTTGTTCTGCGTGAACAGGTTATAGGCGATGCGGATGGTGAGTTTGTCTTCGGCGGCAAGACTCTGGATAATCCGGTAATCATCGGGATAGTTTTGAAACCCGCCGCCCGCATCGATGACGGAGGTGATGCCGAGGCGGTTGAGTTCGCGCATGTAGTGGCGCGTGGACACAATCTGGTCTTCCGGCGACAGTTTCGGCCCCTTGGCGAGCGTCGCGTACAAAATCAGCGCATTCGGGCGCGCAATCAGCAGTCCGGTCGGGTTGCCCGCGCTGTCGCGCTGGATTTCACCGCCCGGCGGGTTCGGCGTGTCTTTCGTATAGCCTGCCGCCCTCAATGCCGCACGGTTGAGAATAGCGCGGTCGTACAGATGCAGGATGAAAACCGGCGTATCGGGCGCGAGCGCGTTGATTTCGTCGAGCGTCGGCAGACGTTTTTCCGCGAATTGCTGTTCCGTAAATCCGCCCACCACACGCACCCATTGCGGCGGCGGGGTGATGGCGACCTGCGCCTTCAGCATATCGAGTGCGGTTGCGACGCTCTCCACGCCGTCCCAGCGCAGCTCCATCAGGTAATTCAGCCCGCCGCGGATCAGGTGCGTATGGCTGTCGTTCAGCCCCGGAATCGCACGCCGCCCTTTCAGGTCGATCACCTTCGTGCCCGCGCCTGCCAGTTTCATGATATCGGCATCGCTGCCGACCGCCTGAAACACTCCGCCCCTGATTGCCGCCGCCGTGGCGACGGGGTTTGCGCGGTCGAGCGTCGACAGTTTGCCGTTCATAATGATTGTATCGGGCGCGCCGGTCATGGCGAGGGCTCCACGGGAAAGGTTGAGCGGCAACAGGCCGGCTGCACCAAGGGCGGCTGCCTGCATGAGTTTGCGGCGTAACTTATCCACAGGTCAGGAGGCTTTTTTGACCGGACCGGCGGAAGGATTCACTTTGTGCGGGTATTTACCGCGCTGGCCGTAGTCATGCACAAGGCTGGCGGCATAATCGATGCCCATGCCATAGGCGCCGAAATGTTCGCGCACGATATCGGTCGTGCCCTGATAGGTGTCCTTGCGCGCCCAGTCGCGCTGCAGTTCGAGCAGTAACTGGACAGAGGTGATGCTTTCCGCGCCGTGCTGTTGCATGCGGCGAACGGCGGCGTTATGCGCCTCCGGCGAGGTGCCGCCCGATGCGTCGGTGTTGATGATAACTTCGAAACCTTCGTCCAGCGCGCAGATGGTGGGGAAGACAAGGCAGGCTTCGGTCCACAGCGCCGCCATGACCAGCTTTTTCTTGCCGGTTTTCTTGACCACGTCAATGAAGCCCTGGTCTTCCCAGGAATTCATGCTCGTGCGCTCGATCGGGTCCTGTTTCAGCACATCCAGCAGTTCGGGCCAGATATAGCCGGAGAAGCTTTCCGTTTCGACGGCGGTCAGGATGGTCGGGATGTTGAACACCTTCGCGGTCTTCGCCATGGCGACCGTGTTGTTTTTCAGCAGCTGGCGGTCGATGGAGGTCACGCCGAAGGCCATTTGCGGCTGATGATCGATAAAGACAAAGGCGCAATTGCCGGGCGTCAGCAGCTTGTCGGTCGCAGCGGGCATGGGAATCTCCGGTCAAGGGTTAATTATGGCGATAATTTACCCTACCAGCCGCGCTGCAGGCAATAGATGTCGAGGCATGCCGCCATGTTCGCCTGCGCGGTGCCGTTGCGCATCTTGTAGCGGATGTCGCCGTCATTCATGCCGAGGCACGCGATCTCGACGCACATCAGCGGCGACAGGAATTTCGCGCGGCATGCATCGCGCCACTCGAGGAAAGTCTGCCGCGCATCCATGCCGTCTACGGTCGCGCCCGCACGCTCGGGTCCGAAGCCGGGACTGCCCGCCATGAAACCGCGCCACACCTGCCGCAGTTGTGCGACGGCCTGGCTTCCGGCCGCCGGCATCTCGGGCAGGCTGGGGCGGACGGGGGCCGCGCGTGTCGTGGCAGAACTTGTGCCGGATTTGGTGTCGCGCGTATTGCGCGACTGGGGGTCGCTCGGCGGGGGCAGCAGCAGGCGGCGGCCGACGGGCTGGTTGTTGAAACGGGCGAGCAGGGCGGCGTATCCCTTGTCTCCAACCGCAGTTGCTTCAGTGGCGCCGGACATGGACGTCTTTCGGGTTAAATGGCGTCGGGCGGCAGGAGTTTCAGCACCTGCGCCGGATGGTTATAGCGTGTGGCGTCGGAGGTCAGGCATTGCGGGCAGCGGCGCGTCAGTTCATCGAGCGCGACGCGCAGGGATACGGCGTCCCGCAACTTCTCCCAAATCTCGCGCGACTGCTTGTTGGGACCTTCGTAAGAATGGCGGGCAATGCGGTAGACGGACCAGTTGTCGCCGCTGCCCCTGCGCGACTGATAGATCGTGCCATCCCCGTTGACGACATGGATCACGGAAATGTCGGCGATGGTCAGCGGCAGGTGTTTCAGTCGTTTATAGAGGCGGGAGACAAAACGGCGGAAGTGGACGAGCCGGGTCTCGAAATCGAATCTGTTGTCGGACATGCCTTTATTATACCACGCGGGGGTCGGCAGAAGTTTTAAATGGGGTATGCGGCTGGGATGCCTGTGTATAAGTCGCGTTGGCATCCCCCTTGTTCATCCCCATCCTTGCGGGGCAGAAGCCCGCGGATGACGGGGGTGGCGGGCATCCCATGCATCGTGATTGCATTACCGTACGCCGTCACCCTCGCGCCCTGTTCCGCCATCGTTGCGCGGGCGACAGGCGGGAGAAGCGCATGCATCGACTTCATCCATCACTTCATCTGCGCATCATGCATCACCGCAGCGCACCAATTATGTTTATGTAATCATGCGCGTCACCTTTTTGGTACATCGCAAGAAACTGCGCTGCGCCACCTTGCGTTTCGACACGTACGGGCGGCATCATGGTGTCAGCAGGGGCCGATCACGGCCGCGCAACACGAAATGAGGAGTATAAGGGCATGAAAAAATATCTCGTAATCGTAGGCATTCTGGGCGTTTTCACGGCATCGTGCGTTTCATACCTCGCGCAGGCCGCGAATGAGGCCGATGGCGTCGCCGCAGAGCGCGCAGCGATGCCGCAAGTGTCGTTGCCCCCCGATAACAGCGCGCCCGCCGCCCCCGTCGACAAGGTTGAAGCCGATCGCGGCGCATGTTCGGAGAAAGCGGACGCCATCCCCGGCAAATCGGGCGACGGTGCGACCGATGAAGAGATCGCGGTTGCATTCAGGGCATGCATGAAGGCGAAGAAGTACACCGATGCGCAACTCGAAGCGCAGGAGAATGAAGAAGGCATCATGGGCGAAGGTCATGTGGATGAAGAAGGCATGACGGAGTGATGATGCGCGCATCACTTCATCGTCATGATGACGCGATGCGATGCTGCGCGAGAGTCAGTTTCGACAATTTGTTTTGACAAGCATGAGAATCAAGTAATAAAATATATATATGTTCAGGAAGGTGCAGCGCCGCTGTTTCTTTCTGGATGTATCAACCTAAAATAGGGAAGAAAACATCATGGCTACGAAAAAGAAAGCTGCTAAAGCAAAAGCGAAAAAACCCGCTGCAAAGAAAAAAGCAGCTGCAAAGAAAAAAAAGAAGTAATTAGTTACTTCTTTCTTTGAAGTGAAGGGCGACCCGCAAGGGGCGCCCTTCACTCTTTTGGGGTCTTTTTTTCATGATGCAGAAATTCATTTAACCCCCGTCTTTGCTGCATTAGATGCATTTTTTACTTTTTTATTTCACGCGAAGTTTCTTCGCACATTCTTCATCAAAAAAACCGTCCGGAAATATACCGCCGCACCATCATCGCGCGCGCGAATTTTTGATCACAGTTAGCATCGTTACGCACCCGCAAGTTTGGTGACGCATGAACCACTTCGGCGGCGATGTGAGAGGAAATTTTTGCGGCGCAAGATGCGCGGATGATTCCGAATCAGTCTGTTGCGATCATGATGACGATTGAGTCACGCGCGCGCATTTTCACCCGTTACGGTCAAAAGTTTACACGCTGTAACACTTTTTTACCGTAAACAGGTGTTAAGTTGAGAAAATGAAAAAAGGGTTACTTGTCGCGTCCGGATGACGACTTGCGCGCCTGTTTCACCAGCACGTCGACCGCCTGCAGCGCATCATTCGCCTGCCGCATGTAATCGGCGGATGAATTCTCGCCATAGACATGCACCATGCGGTTATAGATGAACTGCAGCGACTTCAAATCGCGCTGTTCGACCGCTGCGGGGTCGCCTTCGAGGCGCTTGATCGCCGTTTGCGCGCGCATCATGAACTCCGCGCGCTCGTCCTCGCCCAATTGCTGTGCGATGCGGTTATACATGGTGCGCAATGGGGATACGGTTTCGGTCGTCGCGTCGGTCATGCAGCACGTGCCTTGGTTGGGTATAGTCAAATATCTTATGCCTGTTATGTCAAAAGTCAAATAATCGCTAGTGAAACAACCCGTACGTCCTGATAAACATATAATAAGATTGGAAAAAAAGGCATCACATGAAAATCATCCCCTTCCCGTCCACACCCCTGCAAGGCACCGATTGGGACGCTGTCGAGGAAGATCGCATCGTCTCCGGCACACCGAAACGCACCTTTAAAGTGCTCCATTCCAGCAAGTCGGATGAATTCCATGCGGGCATCTATGAATGCACGGCAGGAAAATGGAAAGTCATATATAATGAAGACGAGTTCTGCACCCTGATCGAGGGGCATGTGCGCCTGACGAATGATGCGGGCGAGGCGCAGGACTTCAAGGCACCCGACAGCTTCGCGGTGCCGTCCGGATACCAGGGCACATGGGAAGCGGTCACACCGGTGCGGAAGTTCTTCGTGATCTATGAACAGGCGACCAAGAAATAATAAAGCAGAAGGTAAGCGACAATGAAAAAGGCTCCCATCATCCTCATCCCCGCGAACGTGATCGACTATGCCGGCCTGCCCGCGCATGTGGTGCGCGACACCTATATCCGCGCAATCGTCGAAGTGATGGGCGGCGTGCCGCTGATGATCCCCGCCATGGGCAAGGATTTTGATTTCCGCTCGATCGCGGACCGCATCGACGGCGTTTTGCTGTCAGGTTCGCCCTCCCACGTCGCGCCCGCCTGCTATGGCGAAGAACAATTGTTCGGCGATGAAGACCTCGACCTGCGCCGCGACGCAACCACCCTGCCGATGATCCAGCAGGTGATCGACATGGACAAACCGCTAATGGCGATCTGCCGCGGGTTTCAGGAATTGAACGTCGTCATGGGCGGCACTCTGCACCAGTTCATCCACGAACTGCCCGGAAAAAACGACCACCGCAAGCCCGCCGACAAGCCGCTGAAAGACACTTATGAAGCGCAAGCGCATCCTGTCGTCGCGCAAAAAGGCGGGTTGTTCGAAAAAATGGGGCTTGAGGGTGAATTCAAGGTCAACACCCTGCACCAGCAAGGCATCAATAAACTCGGCGAGGGGCTGAAGGTCGAGGCAATTTCGGATGACGGTATCATCGAAGCCATCTCCATCCCCGGCAAGCGTTTCGTGCTGGGCACGCAATGGCATCCGGAGGGCGATTACTACCTCAACAAAACCTCCGTCAAAATTTTCGAAGCGTTCAAGAACGCAATCGCGGCTTAAATTCAGGCCAACAAAAAACCCCTCCCGTTTTCAGCGGGAGGGGTTTTTGATTTGCGTTGTTACGGCTTCGGCGAGGGTGACGTCGGTTTCGACTTTGCGCGCATGGCCTGTTTCAGGTCGGGGATACGTTCGGGCGCAACCGTCGCAGCCCAGCGGCCAATGGCGGCCGGGATATCGGCGAAGGAGCGGAGCGTCTGCTGGTCAATCACCGTTTCCTTGTAATAGGGCTTTGCGGCATCGGTCATCATTTTGCCCGTCACGGTCTGTGCGATAATTTTTTCGCCGACCAAGAAATCATAGGCGAGGCTGATTTTCAGCACCGGTTTGTCGCTGAGCGCAGGGTGGACGACTCCGGACGTGGCCTTGTCGTAGATCTCGAGCGGATGGATGGCGACTGGCTGGCTGTTGTAACGGGGGGCGACCTTGCCATAGAGGAAATGCAGGTCCATGACGCGTTTATTTTCTTTGCTCGACCAATCCTCGGCAAGGCTGTAAGTGCCGCCCATCAGGAATTCGTTGCCGTTGCGTGCCGGCAGCCTCAGCATCACTTCGTTGAGTGGATCGAGATATTTTGCGAAATCGCTCTTGAAGAGCGCATCGGCCTCACGTTCGAAGGCCTTGTTGCGGCGAAGGGCGAGAGTTTCTTCGCGGCGTTGCAGCCGCTGTGCGGCTTTGCGTGCCTTTTCGGTGTCGCTTATCACTTTCTGGGCGGCAGCCAGAAAGGCTGTGGATGCGTGTCTTGCGCGGGTTGCCATGATTGTTTCCTTTGCGATGATTGTTGGACAAGAGGAGGACTATCGCGCGGATTTGCGATTATGTCCAACACAACCGCTTATTACACGGCAGATCAAGGGATTAGCACAGATGGGGGCGCGGCAATTGTATCGCAAATGCGAAAATGCCGCCTACTGGAAATCTTCCATTTCTTGAAAGGGGCGGATTTCAATTTCGCTCGGGCCCGGCATCGGGTTGGGGCAGCGTTTCACCCATGAAATCGCTTCGTCCATATCCTTCACTTCCCAGATCCAGAAACCGGCGACAAGCTCGCGGGGATGCGGGAAAGGACCGTCGATGACGGTGCGCTGGCTGCCGTCGAACGCAATGCGTTTGGCCTCCGATGAAGGTTTCAGCCCATCGGCGTCTTTCAGGATGCCGGCCTTGGTCAGTTCGTCGTTGAACTTGCCCATCGCCTCCATCATCGCCATGGATTCCGCGTTGCGGACAAAACCTTTTTCGCTGTCTTCGGTCGCCTTAACCAGAACCATCACGCGCATGATCGGTCTCCTTTATTTCAGGAAGCTCGGGCCGACCTTGCAGGCGGTCACTTTGATATCGCCCCAGACATCGCCAAGTACATAGGGCTCGGTTTTCAGGTACGCATCCACCGCCGCGCGGTCCGGCAGGTCGAGAATAATCATCGAGCCGCACATATTGCCGTCTTCACCCAGCAGCGCAACGCCGTAGAGCATCCGCCCATCCGCCTTCATCGCCCCGCAAACATCAATATGCGCCTGTCGCGCCGCCATCCGGCGGTCGAGCGCGTTCGGGTGATCTAGTCCCATGACGATGAATTGCATGTTATTCCCCTGCCCCGTTCGTGCCGTTGCCGTTTGCAATCTCGTCGAAGATTTCTTTCTTCGGCATGCCGACGACGTTGAAGCCGCAATCGACATAGTGGTTTTCGCCGGTGACGGCGGAGGACAGGTCGGAGAGGAAATAGAGCGCGGTGTTGCCGAGTTCTTCCAGCGTCACGGGGCGGCCGAGCGGGGACGCCTTGGTCGTGAACTTGAAGGTATGGCGCGCGTTGCCGATGACAGCGCCGGCCAACGTGCGCATGGGACCTGCGGAAATCGAATTGACGCGGATGTTTTGCGGGCCGAGATCGGCCGCCATATAGCGCACGGAAGCCTCCAGCGCCGCCTTTGCCACGCCCATGACGTTATAATTGGGCATGACGCGTTCGGAGCCGAGATAGCTGAGCGTAATCATGCTGCCGCCATTCGGCATCAGATCCTTCGCACGGCGCGCGACGGAGGTGAAGGAATAGCAGGACACATGCATGGAGGTCAGGAAGTTGGCGAGCGTCGTGTCGACATACTGCCCCTTCAATTCATTCTTGTCCGAAAACGCAATCGCGTGAACAAGGAAGTCGATGCTGCCCCAGTCTTTTTTCAGCTGCGCGAAAACGCGGTCGAGGTCTTCTTCCTTCGATGCGTCGCACTGGATGACGGTTTTCGCGCCGATGCCTTCCGCCAGCGGGCGCAGGCGTTTGCCGAAGGCTTCGTCCTGATAGGTGAACGCCATTTCGGCGCCGTATTTATGCAGCGTCTGCGCGATGCCCCAGGCGATGGAATGGTCGTTGGCGACCCCCATGACCAATCCGCGTTTGCCCTTCATGATTGAGTCCACAGGATCAGCCCTCCACTTTCGACAACGCAAGTGTGCAGTTTGTGCCGCCGAAGCCGAAGCTGTTGGAAATCACGTTTTTCAGGTTCGCGTTATCGATGCGTTTCGTCACCAGCGGCAGGTTGGCCGCTTCGGGATCGACGTTTTCGACGTTCGCCGATGCCGTGATGAAATTGTGCTTCATCATCAGCAGGCAGTAAATCGCTTCCTGCACGCCGGTTGCGCCCAGCGAATGTCCGGTCAGCGATTTGGTGGAGCTGAAATTCGGCACCTTGTCGCCGAACACTTCGCGCATCGCCTTCAGTTCCGCGCCGTCGCCGACGGGGGTCGAGGTGCCATGCGTGTTGATATAATCGACGGGGCCTTTCAGCGTCGCCATCGCTTGGCGCATGCAGCGCGCAGCGCCCTCGCCCGACGGCGCGACCATGTCGTAACCGTCGGAGGTTGCGCCGTAGCCGGTGACTTCGGCATAGATTTTCGCGCCGCGTGCTTTTGCGTGTTCGTATTCTTCCAGAACCACAACGCCGCCGCCGCCAGCGATGACAAAGCCATCACGGTTCGCATCATAGGCGCGCGATGCCTTATCGGGCGTCGCGTTGTATTTGCTGGAGAGTGCGCCCATCGCATCGAACAGCACGGTCAGCGACCAGTCGAGTTCTTCGCCGCCGCCCGCAAACACGATATCCTGCTTGCCCCACTGGATCAGCTCCGCACCGTTGCCGATGCAATGCGCGGAGGTCGCGCAAGCGGAGGTGAGTGAATAGTTGTAACCCTTGATCTTGAACGGCGTCGCAAGGCAGGCCGAGTTGGTCGACGACATGCACTGCGTCACGCGATAAGGCCCGATACGCTTCGGCCCTTTTTCGCGCGCGACGTCGAATGACTCGAGCAGGTTTTTTGTGGAAGGACCGCCGGAGCCCATGATAAGGCCCGTGCGTTCATTCGACACATCGGCTTCCGTCAAACCGGAATCCGCAATCGCCTGCTGCATGGAAAGATAGTTGTATGCCGCGCCGTCGCCCATGAAGCGCAGCACCTTGCGGTCAACCGCTTCCTCCAGGTTGATGTTCGGCATGCCGTGGACATGGCTGCGGAAACCCATTTCGGCATATTTCGGCGCAAACACGATGCCCGACTTGCCTTCCTTCAGCGACTGAGTCACCGCGTCCTGATCGTTGCCGATGCAGGAAATGATGCCGATGCCTGTGATGACGACGCGTCTCATGGCTTACACCCTTTGGTTATTTATTTTTTGAATTGTTCGATTACAGCGACCGCGGATTTTCGAACAGGCCGACTTTCAGGTCGGTTGCTTCGTAGATCACCTTGCCGTCAACTTCGACAATGCCGTCGGCGATGCCGAGGACGAGCTTGCGGTTGATGACGCGCTTGATGTTCAGGCGGTAGGTCACTTTTTTCGCTTCGGGCAATACTTGGCCCGAGAATTTCACTTCGCCGACGCCGAGCGCGCGGCCGGAACCCTGCGCGCCCGTCCAGCCGAGATAGAAGCCGAGCAACTGCCACACGGCATCAAGGCCGAGGCAGCCGGGCATCACGGGGTCGCCGACAAAATGGCAGCCGAAGAACCACAGGTCGGGCTTCACATCCAGCTCCGCCACCAGTTCGCCCTTGCCATGCGCGCCGCCTTCGGCGCTGACAAACGTGATGCGGTCGAACATCAGCATCGGGGGCATCGGCAGTTTCGCGTTGCCGGGACCGAACAGCTGGCCATTCGCGCAGCTGATCAGGTCGTCATAGGTGTAGCTGGATTTCGGTGTAAAGCTCATCGTTTCTTCGGAGACTTTCGTGTTCAGGTTTTGCATCGCTGCTGCCCCTTGTTGTGATGTTCAAGATCAAGCCTTCACACATCAGGCTTTCGTCGGTTCTTCCCTGTATTTCGCGCCCAGAATCATGCCGGTTTTCGCCAGCGATTTTGCAATACTTGGGTGTATCTGTCCAACATCTTCAACGGTCACCACGGCGACCATCCTACCCACTGATTTTGCAACGGAAACCGCCTTGCCCATCATGTCTTCAAGGCCGATCAGGACGAAAAATTCATCGATCTCGGGCTTGAGGCGTGTCAGGTATTCTGGAATTTCCGCAGCCTCGCGGTCGTTGGCGGCGGAGAGCTTGCCCCAGTTCTTGATGCCGGGTGTTCCATGGCGCACGGATTCACGGACCATGACATTCGTGAATTCCGCTTCGGCTTCGGGCGGCAATGCGGTTGCGGCTTCGGCCAGCGCATAGTAATGACCAGCGACCGCCGCAAGTGCCAGGATGCCCTCGCCCGGCGCGTTGCCGTCGGCGATAAAATCCTCGATCAGCAGATCGCAGAAATCCTGCGTCGCCATCTCAAACGTCAGCGACAAAATCACCGTCTCGATCAAGATGCGCAAAGAACGCTCGACCGGAAAATCTTTTTTCTCCCATTGCGGGAAGTCGTTGATGATGAGGCCGATCGCGATTTCGTGGATGTCGTCCATGCCCTTGGGCAGTTTCTTCGCGATGCCGCGGCCCAGCTGGCGGCCCAGTTCGGTGTCGTGATCGACAGTCCATGCGGGCGGCATCAGCGGGTCGGGCGCTTCGCCCTCCGCCGGATCGGCGTTCAGCAATTCCGCGATGCGGTGGAACGCCTGTTCCATCACGACATCGGGTTCTTCGTATTCCATCAGCGTTTCCGTGATGAAGCCGGCATAGATGCAGATCGTGCGGATCAGGCGCGCGTCGCCGTCGGGCGTATCCTTCAGCATCACGTCGAGGCGCGATGTGATGGCTTTCGCCTCTTCCTTCAGCTTTTCCTGGTGTTCGGGCGAGGACACTATGGCCATTACTCCTTGATCGTCTCGGCGTCGTATACGCCCCATATATCTGTTTTCCTGATCCAGCCGTCATAGGTAGCGATCTTCACGCTGCACCATTTTTCGCGGCAGCCTTCGAGGTCGGCAATCACGCCTGGCTCCAGCCGCACGACAGGCTGCGCCGCGTCATCCGGCTTCTTTAATATAGAGCGCACCTGACCCTTGACGATGATCGCGCGGCGGCCGGACAGCATGGCCTTGTGGACCCAGCCCTTGTCGCCGTCGATGTCGCGGATTTCGCGCCAGACCTGAAACTCGCGCGTGATTTCGACGGGCAGCCCACCCTTGCGGATCACGAATTTAATCGGGTAGCGCGTGCCGGGGCCGGTGCGGACGTTCACTTCATCAGGGCCCAGCGTGACGAAGCGCGGCACAGGCAGCTGCACGCCGCCGGTCTGGTTGTCGGCCGGGTCGGTCGGTTCATCGGCAGATTTTACGGGCGCGGCAGGTTCGGCGTCATCCTTCATCACATCGGCGATGACTTCGCTCATGGCTTTCTTGACGGGCTTCACGGATGCCGCGGCCTTTTCGGAAGCCTTTGCGGCATTCTTCGCCTCGCCCGCCATGGCAGGCGCGCCCGCCAGCAGCAGGCAGGTCAGGAGCGCGGTAAAGGTGGGTTTCGCCATTTTGAACATCCCTGCAGAATAGGCATAAAGAGCCCCTGCACCAACCCTTTTTTGGGCGGTTTTAGGGGGATTATCTATATTGACATAACCGCTTCCCGCCCTATAATCCGCTCAAATCCATTTTTATAAGGCGAGGCATTGCCATGAAGCTTATTCCGCAGCGTTTGAAAGACTTGTTTACGCGCAAAAGCAAAAAAGACGCCGTCGCCACGCCTGCTTCGGTCGAAACCGCCGTCGCCGTTCCCGAAGCCGTCGTGGAAGCGCCGAAAGAACCCACCCTGCAGGAAAAACGCCTGCAGCGCCTGACCACATCTAAATCGGAAGAAGGCGTTTATACCTTCAACATCGACATCACCCAGCCGAACGGCGTGATGGGCGACAAGACGATGCTGATGGTCAGCAACCGCGATACAGACCTGTTCGTTGCCATGATCGGTCATTCGCCGCTGGCCGGCACGCGCGACCTTGCGAACGCCATCGAAGAACACATGATCAAGCATCTCGGCCTCGATGTCGGCAAAACATACTTCAAGATGAAGAACGAAAACTTCTACATCGACGGCTACGACGCGTTCACGGGCCTGCCTGCCGGATCGTCTTACCAAATGGTGCTGGTGCCCGAAGGCAATAACTGGCGCCCGCCCGTGATGGTGCCCGCCGCGCGCAAGGCTGTGCCGGATACCTGCCCCCTTCTTTCCAAACCCACCCTGCCGCCCTGGTTGCAGCAAAAACTGATCAACGGCAACAAGCCGAAGCCGCCGGTTGCGCCGAAATAATACCAGTTGACATAACATACCCGCCCGCCTATAACCTCGCAAAACCATAAAACGAGGTGTGCGATGGCTTATAAAATTGAAAAACTGGATCTGTTTAACGACGGCGAGATCGGCCCTGCGGCGAAACGCCTCGGCATGATGTTCAATATTTCCGCCGGCATGAAAAACAGCGGCGACCCGCTGGAGCATGTGGAAACGCTGTTCCTCTCCACGACCGGCCTTACCGAAGTGCCCGAATTCAACCAGGCCGAAATCAGCTACCTCAAAATGAAACTGATGCAAGCTGCCGTGACCTCGGTCAAGGGCAACCTGTACGGCAATAACGATCTGGCAGACCAGACGCAGCTGATGGTTAACACGGCAGAGGCTTCCAACTTCCTGAAAGCGAAAGCGCCCGCGCCGAAATAATTATTCCTTCGGCAGTAGATACAAAATTTCCTCGACCGTCGCGGCCTCGATCTGTCGCGTATAATAATCGCGCCACATGGCCTGCCCCTCCCCCTTGCTTTGCGCGGGTATGAAGCGCGTGAAGACGGTGCGCGCGGTCGCAAGCGCATCGAGGAACATGCGCTGCGCATCCATGCAAAGGTGGATGTAATGCGGGCTGACCGGTTTGGTCACCAGCGCGGTCATGCCAGCTCGTCGGCCTGCCGATGGCCGGTTTGCTTCGGCACGCCGGTTATTTTTCCGTCCCCTTCGATGATAATCAGGCGAAATTGCCTGTAATCCGCGATGCCGTAACAGCGGGCGGCGAGGTCGAGGTCGCTTTCGTCGATCATGAATTTCTTCATCACCTTGCGGTCGAGACGTCCGCCCGAGTAAATAACGACAGGTTCGCCATCAATCGCCTTGCGGATAAAGCCGAGGCGGTCGCAGAGCCAGCCGAGGAACAGGATGGTCGTGATGCTCGCCATCGTGCCCCAGAACCCCGCATCCTCCGGCGTCAGCCCGATATCGCAGGCTTCCGCGATCACCAGCAGCAGGATCAGGTCTTGCGGACTTTGTTCGCCGAAGACGCGGCGGCCGACGGCCTTTAAGCCCGCCAGCACAAAAACGAAAATCACCGCCGTCTGCAGGACGGCGAGCCCGATTGCGTCCATCGGCGGTTTATCGAGGATGCTGACGTAATCCATGCGTCACCTATAAAAAAAATGCAGAAAGGGGCCCGACTTAAAAGCCGGGCCCCGTCCCGCAAGGATCTTGTCAGGCCGCTTCCTTCATCGCGTTCGCGTTGACGCGCTTGTCGGCAATCGCGGTCAGGCTGCTATCGGTTTTCGATTCCTGCTTCAGCGTTTCGTCCAGCAGCTTCACCGCGTCGCTCAGGCCCAGCACTTCCGCCCAGCGCTTCAGCGTGCCGTAGCGGGAGATTTCGTAGTGCTCGACCGCCTGCGCGGCCGCCAGCAGGCCGGCATCCAGCGCGGGCGTGCCTTTATAGTCTTCCATGATCTCTTCGCCTTCTTCGAGAATGCCGTCGATCGCGGGGCAGGTCTTGCCCTGGGACTTCTTGCCGATGATTTCGAACACGGCTTCAAGACGCGCGATCTGGCCTTCGGTTTCTTCGCGGTGGGTCGTAAAGGCCGCTTTCAGGTCGGGCGACTGTGCCGCCTTCGCCATTTTCGGCAGCGACTTGTAGATTTTCTTTTCGGCGTAATAGACGTCTTTCAGGGTGTCGTGGAACAGGTTGTCGAGGGTTTTGGTCGTCATGATAGGCTCCGTTTTTTTCGGGGTTAAATAATCCATGGAATTAACCCGCACACCTCTCTCCGGTTCCCGTACTTTTTCGGGCAGGAAACGCGCCTTAATTTCGATAATAAAAACAGCGTCTTATGACGCCTGACGATTGGATATTTGAAGTTTTCCGGAAAATCCTATATAAGCAGCCGCATGACACAGGGCGTTACCAAATCCTCAATACTGGACCGCACCGTTTCCGTCGCCCCCATGATGGGCTGGACGGACCGGCATGACCGCTATTTCCTGCGCCTGATATCCCCCAATGCATTGCTCTATACCGTCATGATCACGACGGGTGCGCTTGTGTATGGAAAAAAGCTCGAAGTGCTGGATTTCAATTCGGAGGAGCATCCGGTCGCCCTGCAGCTGGGCGGATCAGACCCGAAGGATCTGGCGGAGTGTGCCAAGCTCGCCGAGCAATACGGCTATGACGAAGTGAACCTGAATTGCGGCTGCCCGTCCGATCGCGTGCAGAAAGGCAAGTTCGGCGCCTGCCTGATGGCGGAGCCGCAGCTGGTCGCCGACGGCATCGACGCGATGCGTCAGGCAGTAAGCATTCCCGTCACCGTCAAAACCAGAATTGGCATTGACGATCAAGATAGTTACCAGTTTTTGTTAGACTTCGTTGGCAAGATTGCCGAGAAGGGCTGCAACACCTTTATCATCCATGCGCGCAAGGCCTTGCTTAATGGTTTAAGTCCGGCCGAGAACCGTACTGTTCCGCCACTGAATTACGACCGCGCCTACCAGTTGAAGAAGGACTTCCCCGACCTCAACATCATTCTTAACGGCGGCATCAAAACTGTTGAGAATATTCAGGACGCGCTGAAGAACGTGGATGGCGTCATGATCGGCCGCGAAGCCTATTCAAATCCGTACTTTCTGGCGCAGGTAGAGCGCGAGATCTTTGGTAATACGACCGTCCGCAGCCGTGGCGAAGTGCTCGACGCGCTGATGCCCTATATCGACAGAAGTTTACAGAATGGCATTCCGCTGAAAGACATTACCCGCCATATCCTCGGCCTTTACCAGGGCCTGCGGGGCGGCCGCAAGTGGCGGCAGATTTTGAGCGAGGAGGCGTACAAGCCCGCCGCCAACGCCAATACCGTACTTATGGCACGCGCACAAGTTGCTGATGCATAACAACAAAACCATGAATGAAAAGCTATTCCCTTCTGACCAAGACTGGTATAGTTATTCGACTACAGGGTTAAGGGTACAATGAATAATCAGGGCACTCCCGCCACAACCAGGTTTAGCATGCAGCCGTCTTGGACAAGGCTCAATCGCGAACAATCGCATCTCGTGCTGGATAAGCTATCCGGGCACAAGGACGCCGTTGTCTTCTCGAAAGAGGCGACCGAGGTTTCGTGGCGCAGCCTGCCCTTCTATAACAACTACCGCCTGTACCGCCTGATCAACTACGCGACCATGCCGACCTTCAGCATGATGTATCTCAGCAATGGCGACGAATACCTGAGCATCGACGGCACCGCGAACCCGATTTACACGATCAGCGAAAAAGACGGCATCCGCCTGAACGAGATGAACGTCATTCCGTATCTCGATTTCTTCTTCACCAACGTGCAGGGCTCGGAAGGCGACATCTTCCTCATCAAAGACCCGCGCAAGATGCCGATGCTGGATTCACTCAGCGAAGGCCAGCAGCAGAGCGTCATCAGCAGCTTCAAGCCGCTGAAAGTATCCTATGACGCGACACAGCATGTGCATCGCGTCAGCGGCACGATCTATTACGGCGGCGGCCTTATTTCGGCCACGATCCTTGTTTCCGCCGAAGGCAAGCTTGCCTTCCAGGAACAGAACCTTTTGCTAACGGGCATTCATTTCCCTTACAGCCCGTACAGCCAGCACTGGCTTGAAGGCTGATCATCATGAGCAACGCGCCGCGCCTGCAGGATTTCCTGACCAACACGCAAACGCTGCCCCCTGACGACGTGATGATCGAGAAAGCGCTCGACATCCTCAACCACTCCGCCCATGGCCAGCAGCTCGCCGATTTCGTGAGTGTGAACCAGATCAGCATCCGCATCATGGCGACGCCGCAGCCGACGACATACCTGCCCGAAGGCAAGCTTGTCTATATCGGCTTCAGCCGCAATAACCCCGTCTCCCCCGCCCGCTTCGTCCTGATGATGGCGGGCATCCTGCGCGAAGCGCAGCAGGAACTGGCCGGCATCAAGCATCCGCATCTCCACGCGCCGATGCAGGAACACATGAAAGTGTCGATGGCCAAGCACGAAGACAAAATCTGGTACATGTGCACGGTCGCCTGCGAACTGAACGACATGGAAGTGTTCGGCGAATACAAATTCCTCGACGAGCTGAAAAAGATGGGCCACGAGGAATCCCTCGCCCTCTATCTCAAGCAAGAGCGCAAAACCTCCTGATCATCTCTCCACCGCAATACTGTCATCCTGAGCGTAGGCGAAGGACGATACGCTTATATAGGTGATGACTTATGCTCAGTCAGAGAATCACCTTTGTTTCAAAAACCCCGCCTTTTCAGTCACTTTCGTGCGTGGCGGTTAATTAAGCTTAATGAAGACGCCGGAACATCGACTTATATCCCCTTGGATTCAATATGAAAACTTTTTAAGTTTTGACCTTTCAGGAAAATGGGGGATAATAACACTATGGGAATAACTGAAACCTTTACGGGGTAGGGCATAATGACATTACACGCAATCGCAGGCAGCCGGGATACGGGCGAGTTCAAGCGGGTGGAAAAAGAGATCGAACATCGCGCCGGCGGAGCCGAGATTTTCAACCTGGCCGCACGGCCCTCCGCGCCGAAAAACAACGGCCCGAGCATGTAAAAACAGCTCGATTCGCTGATTCGCAAGCAAATCGTAAGAATCACGCCCCCGTATGGGGGCGTTTTTCGTGTTTAATCGAAAAATCAGTTAATTTGTTTAACATCATGAATTTATAGGATTAATTATGAGTTAACAGGGGTTAATCTAAACATTGTTATTTGACAATCGGTGTTTTATTTCGCATTCTGGTCTTAAGGCGCAAGAAAATTGCCCAACCACAAAAACGAGGAGTAAGGCCATGGACATGAAAAAGATCGAAGGTTTCAAAACCACCCGCGAAGCAACGATGACCGCGAAGGCAATCGAATTCCGCGTTGACGGTGGTCAGCAATTCCAGACTCTGGCCCCCGTGATCCGTCAGGCTCCCGCCGTTTCGCATGGTGCTCACGCATAACACTTCATTGTAAGCGTTCTTGATCAAAGGCCCGGGTCCTCCAACCCGGGCCTTTTCAATTGTGGCGCGGGTGGTGCGGCACAGCATAGGCGTTGACATACATTCAAAACGATTTAGTCTCCCCTGTCATGAACACCAGACAGCGTAAACCCCACAGCCTCCCCGCCTGCAAGGCCTGCCACAACGCCCTGAACCCCGACCGCACCCTTGGCGAAAAGAACGGCTATGCGCTGCTGCGCTGCGAAGGCTGCGGCAGCGTCACGGTCGACCCCTTCCCGAGCGTCGAGGAACTGGTCGCCTTCTACCAGTCCTATAAGGGGACGACCAATTACCGCGCCAAGGAAACCAGCAAGATCAGGCGCGCCAGCCGCCGCATCGCCTATTTGCGCCAAATGACCCCCGGCAAGGTGTTTCTGGATGTCGGCTGCAATTACGGCTTTACGGTCAAGGCGGCGCTTGCGCTGGGCCTTGATGCCAAGGGCATCGATATCGACGAAACCGCCGTGAAGGCGTCGCAGGAAAGCTTTGGCGCCGACAATTTCCGCACCATCGCGGTGCAAGATTACGCGAATGAAGGCCACAAGGCCGACATTATCTATACCAGCGAAGTGGTCGAGCATGTGCACGACCCCGACGCCTTTATCGACGCCATCGCCAAAATCCTGTCGCCCGGCGGCGTGCTGTACCTGACGACGCCCGATGCCGGCCACTGGCGCGTGCCGCGCAGCTTCCTGAAATGGCCAACCGTGACGCCGCCGGAACACATCACCTATTTCACCCGCCTTGGCATCACGCGCCTGTTGAACGCGCATGGGCTGAAGGTCGAAAAATTCTTTCTCGCGTGGAAGCCCGGGATGCGCCTTGTCGTCCGCAAGGCCGACCGTTCCGTGCCGGATGATGTGGTCGAGCGGATTGTGCGCTAAGGCGCCGTCTCCTTGCGCCAACGCGCGGCATTAAATTTTAAACCCGCCCTTTTTTATCTGCTGCCGACGGTTATATGTCCGGAAACGGCGCGCCACATTGCGCCGCTTATACGACACTCGCGCTGCAACTTCGGACAACCGTCATGAACACCCCCAGCCTTATCCGCCTGATCCTGCTCTCCGCCATCTGGGGCGCGTCGTTCATGCTGACGCGCATCGGCGCGCCCGTCATCGGGCCTGCGGTATTGATCGCCCTGCGCCTCGGGCTTGCAGCGCTGTTCCTGCTGGCGTTTGGCGTTGTGCTGAAGAAAAACCTCGGCTCGTTCAAGGACTGGAAGCATTTCGCCATCCTCGGCTTTTTCAATTCGGCGCTGCCCTTCCTGCTGTTCGCGATTGCGGCAAAAACATTGTCGGCCTCGCTGCTGTCTATCCTGAACGCGACCTCGCCCATTTGGGCGGCGGTCATCGGTGCCGTGTGGTTCCGCACGAAGCTGTCCTTAAAATCCGTCGTCGGGCTTGCTCTCGGCGTCGTGGGCGTGGCTTTGCTGGTCGGGTTCGATCATTCCGCATTGCAGGAAGGCGCGCCGCTCGCAATCGCGCTGACGCTGGGCGCGGCCGTCTGTTACGGGATTGCGACCACCTATGCCAAGACGGCGGCCAAGATCCATCCTTTCGCGAATGCCCATGGCTGCATGTGGGCGGGCGCGCTGCTGGTGCTGCCCGCCGTTCCCGCCTTCGGCCATACATTTACCCCGACGCCGGAAATGATTGCGCTGGTGCTGGCGATCGGCATCGTCTGCAGCGGTATCGCTTATTTGCTTTATTTCCGGCTGGTCGAGGATCTGGGCCCGACCTCCGCCCTCACCGTCACCTTTATCGTGCCGGTCTTCGGCGTGATCTGGGGGCATATATTTCTGGATGAACCGATTACCGTCGCAACAATCGCAGGCGCGCTGATCGTGATTGTGGGAACGGCGATGGTAACGGGATTTAATTTCTCGTCGCTGAGGCTGAAGCGCAGCTAGATTACTTCTGCGGCGCTTCGCGGCTCTGGCGGTCTTTCAGGTCGCGCAGCGCGCGCTGCGCCTTCGCGTCATGCTGGTCGGCCGCGCGCTTGAGCCACTTTTCCGCTTCGCTGTCGTATTGGGGCACGCCTTGGCCCTTCATATACAGCATGCCAAGGTTGAATTGCGCCTTCACATGGCCTTTCAGCGCGGCCTTGTAAAACCATTCATAGGCTTCCTTGTAATTCTGCTCCACGCCCTCGCCCAGCAGGTACAGCATGCCGAAATTGAATTCTGCCTTGGTGTAACCCTGCACCGCCGCCTTGTGATACCATTCCGCCGCTTGCGAGAAATCCTTCTCCACGCCTGAGCCCTGTACATACAGGCTGGCAAGGTCGTTCTGCGCATCGGGGAGGCCCTGGTCTGCCGCCAGCATGTACCAGTTCGACGCCTCGGTCGGGTCCTGTTTCACGCCGCGGCCGTGTTCATACATTGTGCCCAACAGGTGCTGCGCCTTGGGGTCGCCCTGATCGGCGGCCTTGCGCGCCCACTGTTCGGCAACCTGCTCGTCCTGCGCAACGCCAAGACCGTTGGCATACTGGTTCGCCAATTCGAACTGCGCCGGCGCGTGGCCGGCCTCGCCTGCTTTCTTGAACCATTCCCAGGCTTCGCGGTCGCTTTGCGCGACGCCGTTACCCTGACGGAACAGCAACCCGCGGTTATACTGCGCCTCTATATTCCCCTGCTCCGCCGATTTGCGGAACCAGTCGGACGCCTCGCGGTAGAATTGCGGCACGCCCAGACCGTCGCGGTAAAGCTTCGCCATCTCCAGCTGAGCTTCAGCGTCGCCCTGTTCGGCTGCCTTTAAATACCATTTCGCCGCGGCGCTGTGATCGACCACGCCGCTTTTGCCTTCCATCAGCATCTTCGCGTAGCTTTTCTGCGCGCTGAGCATGCCTTTTTCGGCCGCGCGCCGCCACCATTTCTCCGCTTCCTTGTAATTCTGCGTCACGCCCGCGCCCGAGGCATAAAGGTTGCCGAGGTTGGCGGCGGCGTTGACGTTGTCATGCGTTGCGGCCTTCAGCCACAGCATCTCCGCCTTCGGGATGTCCTGCGTCACACCCAGGCCATATCTATAGAGGTAGGCGAGATTGTTTTCGGCATCCGAGTTGTCTTTCTCGGCGGCCATCGCCCACCATTTCGCGGCGGCGATGTAATCCTGCGTCGTGCCCTGCCCCTGCGCATAGGCGAAGCCGAGGCGGTACTGGGCATCCACATCGCCCGCTTCCGCCTTCGTCTTGGTCGCATCGAAGTCTTCGGCATAAGCAGCCGGCGACGCGATCATGAGAAGAAAGAAAAGAACGAGAGGAAGCGCACGCATGGGTTTATTCCCTTTATTTTCCATTTTCGCCTTATTTTCGTTTCTTATCAATCACCTTTTGCCAAATATTGACATAACGGACGCTGCGTTTTACTCTTTCCCCCGCATGATCAAGGACTTCAATAATCTGGATACCGTCCGGCGGGCTTTCAAGGCCGTGGAGGACGAGGATATCGGCGCGCTGTACCGTTTTCTGACGGACGGCGGCGATCCCGATGTGAAAAACGATAAGGGGCTGACTTTGTTGCAGGCGGCGGCGTCAAAAAACCGCTATCTGTCCGCGACCATGCTGCTGGAGGGGGGGGCGAATCCCAACCTGACCGGCGGCGAATACCTGTATACCGCCCTCCACCATGCCGCCGCGCACAATAACGGCGAATTGATCGCCCTGCTGGTGCGCCACGATGCGAACCCCGACTTCCGCGACAAATATGGCCAGACCCCGCTGCATGTCGCGGCGTCCGAAGGCAACACGAATGCCGCCGCCGCCCTGACCGATGCGGGCGCGGATGTCTTCGCCAAGGACAAGCAAGGCGATACCGCCTTCGGCGTCGCGGCGTGGAAGCAGCGCGAGGTGCTGGATTTCGCGCAGCAGGAATTTATCGACGTGCAAAAGCATCTTCATGCCGTCATGCACGACCAGCGCGAGAAAAGCGCGGCGTGGCAGGAAAAGAATGACAAGAAATTGAAGGGCGATCTCGACACGCTGAAGCGGCACAACCCCGGCCGGTTCAAGCTGGGTCAATGACAATGTATCTCAATCACGCACATCCCAAGCAGATCGAGGATATGTTCAAGGCGGTGGACGAACAGGACGTCGACAATATCCGTTTCTACGTGACCGACGGCGCCGACCCCGACCAGAAAAACGAAAAAGGCTTTACGCTGCTGCAGCACGCCATGATCCACCGCAAATACGATTCCGCCGAAGCCCTGCTGGAAATGGGCGCAGACCCCGATATCGCGGTAGAGGCGCATGGCGAAACGCCGCTGCATTATGCGGCGCGCGAAGGCAATGCGCATCTGATCGGCGTGATGCTGCACAAGCTGGCCGATGTGAACAAGGCAGACGGCTTTGGCTGGACGCCCTTGCATACCGCGACCGCCTGCGGCAAGCTGGACGCGATCCGCGAACTAGTCGAACACGGCGCGGATCTGAACCTGAAAGACTGCCAGCGCGACCGCCCGATTGATCTGGCCGTGTTGCGCCAGAACCATATGAGCGAAAGCATCAACAAGCCCTTCCCGCCCATCGTCGCCTATCTGAAAGAAAAGATGGAAGAAAAACACGGCAGCATCGCCCCGCCAGAGGAACGCCGCGCATTGATGGCGCAGGACATGGAAAGACTCCGCCAGCACAATCCCGACCGTTTCAAGTTGCGCCCGTGAACCATTACGACGTCATTGTCGTCGGATCGGGCGCGGCCGGCATGATGTGCGCGATCGAGGCCGCCAAGCGCGGCCGCCGCGTGCTGATCGCCGACCACGTGCAGACGCCGGGGGAGAAAATCCGCATCTCCGGCGGCGGGCGCTGCAATTTCACCAACGTCCATTCGACCCCCGCCAATTTCCTGTCGGGCAACCCCCACTACGCGAAATCGGCGCTTGCGCGCTATACCCCCGCAGATTTCATCAAGATGGTGGAGAAGCACGGCATCGCCTATCACGAAAAGACGCTGGGGCAGCTGTTCTGCGACGTCTCGGCAAAACAGATCGTCAATATGCTGCTGGCCGAAATGCTGGGCGCGGGTGTGCGGCTGAAACTGAACCTGAAGATCGAAAGCATCGTGCGGCCCGAACCCGACCGCTATGTCGTCATGGCGGGGCTGGAGATTTTCACGGCGCAGGCGGTGGTGATCGCAACCGGCGGTCTTTCCATCCCGAAAATGGGCGCGACGGGGTTTGGATACGACACCGCCCAGCAATTCGGGCTCGACATCATTCCGCAGCGCGCAGGTTTGGTGCCGTTGCTGTTCGATGCAGATTTGCTCGCGCAGACTAAAGAACTTTCCGGCCTCTCCGTCGATCCCAGCGAAACGGCATTTGAAAAAACCTCGTTCCGCGAGGCCTTGCTTTTCACGCATAAAGGCCTGTCCGGCCCCAGCATCCTGCAAATCTCGTCCTACTGGAACGAGGGGGAGGATATCGTCGTTAACCTCTGGCCCGATGCCGATATGTTCGACGAATTGAAACGCCAGCGGCAGGACGGCAATAAATCGCAGCTGCGCAATGTCGTCTCGCGCTATGTGCCGCAGCGCCTTGCCGACCTGATCGCGCAGCAGACGGGCATTGATGGTTCGATGGCGGATATGTCGGATGCGAAACTGCGCATCGTCGCCGACCGCATCAACAAATGGCGCATCAAGCCGACCGGCAGCGAAGGTTACCGTACCGCCGAAGTCACGCTAGGCGGCGTCGACACCGATGAGCTGTCATCCAAAACCATGGAAGCCAAAAAATCCCCCGGCCTTTATTTCATCGGCGAAGTGGTCGATGTGACAGGCCATCTGGGCGGCCATAACTTCCAATGGGCATGGGCATCCGGCTGGTGCGCGGGGCAGTTCTGCTAGAATTTTTTTGCTAAAGCTTTCGCGCCTGCGCCTTGATATTGCCGAAGCCGGAGCGCGTGACGCGGATATCGGCGAAGCCTGTTTCCTTCAGCAACTTCTCCATATCCTGTTCGGCATAGGTCACGATCTTGTGCGTGATGCCGTGCTTTTCCTGCATATCGGGCGTGACCATGCCAAAGCGTTCCTCGACCGGTTTGTCGCGGTCGGGATAGGTCTTGCCGTATTCGGTGTCCCATCCCGCGGCGGAAATAAAAACGTCGCCGCCATTCGACAGCGCGTTGAACATCACCGTCAATATCCGCTTCGCCTCGGCATAGGGGACGTAATGGATGGCGCGCTGGGAATAAAGTATATCGATGCTGTCCGGAATGTCGGCTGCGGTGATGGCGGAGAAATCTTTTTTCACGAAACGCAGCTGGCCTTCCGCCGCCTGCCCTGCCGCGACCGCGCGCGCAAAATTTTCCGAGGCCATATCGGCCAGGTCAATCATCGTGACCGACGCGCCTGCCGCCGCAAAGCGCAGCGACTGGGTGCCGAACCCGCCGCCCAGATCGACGACAACCGGCGTTTTTCGCGCCTGCACGGCTGCGACGGCGGCAAGGTCGAGTTCGTCCTGCCGCTGGCTGGCAATATCCACGCCCCGCCCGTCATCCGTCGGTTTAAAGGCATCACCATACTGGTTCAAAGGTTCGGTCATGGGCCAGCCTAGCAAGGTTTAATATTTATGTAAAGTGCCTATTTTTACCGCCTAACTCATTGACATAAAATAAACCGTGACTAGAATGCCCGCTATAAACATAACAGCAGGGTATCATGACCGAACCTCAGCACACGCCGCGCGATATCATCAATAAATATTCCCCCATCGTGAAGGGCCGTACCGGCCTTTCGTCCCTCGCCTTCCGCGCCGCCGCCCGCACGATCGAAATCGCGCAAGGCACCGCGCATGCCGTTTCCGAATGGGCATATCCCAAAGGCATCGAAAACACCGCCGGCCAGTTGCTGGTCAGCACCGCGCCCGTGATCGCCGCAACCTTCGCGCGCATGGAAAGCAAGCTCAAAGCCAGCTTCAACACCGCATCCGCGAAAAACGCAGATGCGCAGGCGCGCGACAAGTTCCTGCAGGTTGCGGATGAAGTAAAAGCCGATGCGAAAATCATCGCGCCGCAGGCATCGGTGCTGAATCAGGAATTCGGCATCGTGACAGAGTCCTATACATTCATCGTCGCCAAAGACACGACTTTGGAACAGGGCATCGCGCAAGTCACAGCCGCGCAGGAACGCATCAACCCCGTCACCATCCGCCGCCATCCCGCGCCGCAGCCGCAACCGGCAAAGGCTGTCGGGCTGTAATCGCTATATTCCCCAAAAAGGCAGCGTTGATAATACAGGCTTGACTTATACTCTTTGAGAGTATAAAAAATACTCTAACGGAGCATAGGTCAGGGAATCGCCCTCTACGCGGGGAAAGAACGTTTGACTTATGGCTCCCCAATCGTCTAATTTGCCATAAATATAAAAAAGAGAGGCCATATGTCCGACATCTCCAAACAGATCCGCGAAATCTTTGAACAAGCCGCCCTGTCGCCGAAAGAGCAGAAACAGGTGCTGCGCGACATCGTGAAGGAAAACTGGCCCGATATGCCCGTCTGGACGACGCTCGACGGCGCTGTGGTCGAAGAAGTGCAAAAGGCGACTGCCGGTTCCGGCGTGGTGCTGACCTTTGAAGAAGGCGGCGTGCGCAAGGTTGTGCTGGCGCAAACCGGCGACCATTACAGCAAGCCGGGTGAAACCGCAGCCCCCGCCTTCATGATCCCCGGCGGATTTATCAACCTGTCGGCAACACCCGGCAGCGCGCTTGTCGCCGCATCCGCCAGCCCCGAAGACGGCCGCACAGGTGCCGCGCGCGAAGTGGAAGAGGAATTGAAAAACCCCGACGGTTCGGCATTGCTGAAGGTTGATCCCAACCGTTTGAAGCCCATGGATACGCTGACCCTCGCCTTCCGCAGCGGCGAAAAACGCATCGTCATCGGCATGATGCTGGAACTGACATCTGACGAAGTGAAAACGGTAAAGGCGCATATCGCCAATATCGCATCCGACTCTGCCTATGCGCAGGCGACCGCCGCGCAGAGCATCAACCACGACAGCGGCAAAGCGGAGGTGAGCAACGTCGCCATCTTCACGCTCGACGAAGTCGCGCAAGGCCGCGTCAACCTGCTGCACAAGGACCAGCAATCGCTGTTCAAGGTGGTGGAACAGCATTACACCGATTTCGAAAAGCAGGTCCGCCGCGCGATCGTGCAGAACAACCAGCCGCGCCATTAAACGCCGGCGACAAAATAAAAAAGGCGGGGATCGCTCCCCCGCCTTTTTTTTGTATTCCCTGTCATTCTGAGCGAAGCGAAGAATCTCTCTTCAAGCCAAAAGGGAGATCCTTCGGGCCTTCGGCCCTCAGGATTAGACCTTGAACGACTTGCCGCAGCCGCAATGGCCGGTGGCGTTCGGGTTGTTGAAGGTGAAGCCGCTTTCGAATTTGTCTTCGAAATAATCCATTTCCATGCCGGCGATGTACATCTGCGCTTTCGGGTCGACATAGACCTTCACGCCTTTGTCTTCGACCAGCACGTCCATCGGCTGCGCTTCTTTGGCGTATTCGAGGCTGTAGCTGAGGCCGGAGCAGCCGGACGCGGTCACGCCGACGCGCAGGCCGGTGAATTCCTCGCCCTTCGGCGCGTTCGCCATCAGGCCTTTAATGTGGTTCGCAGCGCTGTCGGTCAGGGTCATCAGTTGTTGCTGTTGCATTGTTTTCTCTCCTTGGTTTTCGTTTAAATTAAAAAATCAGAACATGTTCAGTTGCAGTTTGGCGGTCTCCGCCATCTTTGACGGGTCCCATGACGGGTCCCAGACAATTTCCACTTTGACGTTGCCGACATCATTGACCGTGCGCACCGCGCTTTCGATCATGCCTGGCATTTCGCCCGCAACGGGGCAGCCCGGCGAGGTCAGCGTCATCTCGATAAACACATCGTTGCTCTCCGCCGCGATATCGACTTTATAAATCAGGCCCAGTTCATAGATGTTGACCGGAATTTCGGGGTCGTAGACATCGCGCAGCGCGGCCTGGATCAGCGGCCACAAATGATGTTCCTTCGACGCCTCCGTATAGGGCGGAATCAGCATCTTTTCCGTTTCGTCGTCGCCGACGGCGGTGCGGATCATGTCTTCGTCTGCGTGCAGCTTCATCATGCGAACAACTTCTTTACCTTCAGGACGCCTTCAACCAAACGCTCGACGTCATCCATTGTATTATAGACCGCAAAAGACGCGCGCACAGTAGCGGTGCATTTCAGCGCCTTCATCAGCGGTTGCGCGCAGTGGTGGCCGGCGCGCACGCACAGCCCCAGCTGGTCGAAAATCGTGGCGATATCATGCGGATGCACTTTATCTATGCCAAATGACAGGATCGCGGCGCGGTTTGGCGCGCGAGAATAAATCTTCACACCGTCGATTGCGGCAAGGCGCTGTTCGGCGGCTGCCAGCAATTCATGTTCCCGCGCCAGCGCGCCCTTGTAATCGATGCTGTTGATGTAATCAATCGCCGCGCCCAAGCCAATCGCCTCGACAATCGCGGGCGTGCCGGCTTCGAAACGATAGGGCGCGTCCTTGAACGTGACTTTATCAAATGCCACATGCCCGATCATCTCGCCGCCGCCCTGATAGGGGGGCATGGCGTTCAGCAGTTCTTCGCGGCCCCACAGCACGCCGATGCCGGTCGGGCCGTAGAGTTTATGTCCGGTGAACACATAGAAATCGCAACCGAGTTTCTGCACATCCGCGCCGATATGCACGATACCCTGACTGCCATCGACCAGCGTCACCGCGCCGACCGATTTCGCCTTAGCGATAATCTTCGCCGTATCGGTGACAGTGCCGAGCGCGTTCGACATTTGCGTAAACGCGACCAGTTTGGTTTTTTTCGACAGCAGCGCGTCGAACGCCGCCATATCCAGCGCGCCGGTTTCGAGGATCGGCACGGTCTTGATGACCACGCCCTTGCTCTGCGTCAGGAAATACCACGGCACGATATTCGCGTGGTGCTCCAGTTCGGTCAGGATGATTTCATCCCCCACCTGCAGGCGCTGGCCGAACGATGCGGCGACAAGGTTGATCGCCTCCGTCGCGTTGCGCGTAAAGATCACTTCGCGTTCTGTTTTCGCGTTGATGAAGGCTGCGACTTTTTCACGCGCCTGTTCGAATTTCGTGCTGGTTTCCGCGCTGAATGAATAGACGCCGCGATGCACATTGGCGTAATGGGTTTCCAGCACCGCATTCATCGCATCGATCACGCTTCTGGGTTTCTGCGCCGATGCCGCGCTGTCGAGATACGCAACGTCGCGGCCATTGGCCTTTTGCGCCAGCGCGGGGAAATCGGATTTGATGTCGTGGATTTTAAGGGGGATGATTTTTTCCGCCGGCATCATGCGCCCCTGCCCGCCAGCCATGCCGATACGCGGGACAGGTAAATGTCGCGCACCGGTTGATCGCTGACTTTTTCGATAACGGCGCCAAGGAACGATTCCACCATCAACGACTTTGCAAGGTCATGGGGAATGCCGCGGCTGCGGAGGTAAAAAATGGCTTCTGGATTCAATTGCCCGGCGGTTGCGCCGTGGCTGCATTTTACGTCGTCGGCGTAAATTTCTAGTTCTGGTTTTGCGCTTGCTTCAGCTGTTGGGGAAAGCAGTAACGCATGATGAGACTGGTATCCATCTGTTTTTTGTGCAGCACGACGTACATGTATTTTCCCTTGGTAAACTGCACGAGCCTGATCATCGACAACTCCTTTAAAATGCTGGACGGATTTTCCGTCCGGTTCGAAGTGGTCAGCCAACACGGTAAAATCGTGGCTTTGCTGTCCCTTCATTAAGTATGTGCCACCGATACTACTCGAAATGGCGCGATCTATCAACTGAAGCCGGAATTCCTGCCGTGCCAGCTTGCCGCCCGTTGCAAGGCTAAACCCTTCAAAACTAGAGTCTTTTTGCTGTTGCACGACCGTATTGCTGGCGTGAAATCCGGCGTCGGATTCTTCCTGAAACCTGTAAAAACGCATACGGGAAGCCGATTCCAGCGTGATCGAGGCGTAGGTGTTGGCGAAATACGCCCCCTCCCCGCAATGGCGTTCGATGACGGTGCAGCCCGCATTTTCGCCCAGACGGTACATCACGCGCGGATACACGGCGGCGTCTTTGCCCGCGTTAAAAAACACAACTTCGATGGGCTCGGCCACATCGCGGTTCTTCGCCACCACGAGCACAAAACCGTCGCGCATATAGGCGGCGTTCAGCGCGGTCATCGGCATTTTGCCAAGATCGCCCAGCGTCACCAGCTGTTCTTCGATACCCGCCACGTTTTTCTCCGCCGCTTCCATCAGGCTCATGACGGTCACATGCTCGGGCAGGTTCGACAGTTTCGCCTGATACTGGCCGTTCACCAGCACCACGCGATGCGTGCCCAGCAGGTTGCCTGGAATCTTCGCGGCGTCAAATTTCACAGGGTCAGCAGAATAACGGAACTTGGACGATGCCAGCGCGCGCAGGTTGGTGTATTGCCAGCCTTCCCATGCCACGGTCGGCAGGCCGGTTTGCGCGAAGGCTTCCGCGCCGGTCGCGCGCAACGCCTTGATCCAGCCGACGGCCTTGTCATTCTGCAGCGCAGCCGCATCGGCAAGCCACGGCAACGCCGCCGCAACCTGCGGAGCCTGTGCCATGAATGTTTCTGCGGCCGTCGTCGCCATCATTGTTACGCCGCCTCCGTCGCGTCATAGAAATCGGCATAGCCTTTTTCTTCCAGCAGCAGCGCGAGTTCGGGGCCGCCGGTTTTCTGTATCTTGCCATTCGCCAAAACGTGGACGATATCGGGCTTGATGTAATCCAGCAGGCGCTGGTAATGCGTGATCACAAGGAACGAGCTTTCCGGACCGCGCAGCGCGTTCACGCCTTCGGAGACAACCTTCAGCGCGTCGATATCGAGGCCGCTGTCGGTTTCATCCATAATCGCCAGTTTCGGCGCGAGCATCGCCATCTGCAGGACTTCGTTGCGTTTCTTCTCGCCGCCCGAAAAGCCGACATTTACGCCGCGCTTCATCATTTCGGGGTCCATGCCCAGCTGCTGGATTTTCTGTTTCTGCAGTTTCAGGAACTGCGCGGGTTCCAGTTCTTTTTCGCCGCGTTTCTTGCGCACCGCATTTATCGCGGTTTTCAAAAACGTCGTGGTCGATACGCCCGGAATTTCGACAGGGTATTGGAACGCAAGGAACAGGCCCAGCGCCGCGCGGTCTTCCGGTTCCATGGCCAGCAGGTCCTGACCCATGAATTCAACTGTGCCGTCGGTCACTTCATAACCGTCGCGGCCAGCAAGGACGTAGGACAGCGTCGATTTGCCGGAGCCGTTCGGCCCCATGATCGCATGCACTTCGCCCGCCTTCATCTCGAGGCTCAAGCCCTTCAACACCGGACGACCCGCCGCCGTCACATGGAGGTTTTCAATTTTCAGCATTAGCCCACACTTCCTTCCAGACTGATCGCCACCAGCTTCTGCGCCTCGACCGCGAATTCCATGGGGAGGTGCTGCAGCACTTCCTTGCAGAAGCCGTTCACAATCAACGTGAGGGCTTCTTCTTCGGGGATGCCGCGCTGGCGGCAGTAAAATAATGTTTTGTCGCTGATTTTCGACGTTGTCGCTTCATGTTCCAGCGTCGCGGTCGGGTTCTTGTTCTCGATATACGGCACGGTATGCGCGCCGCACAGGTCGCCGATCAGCAGGCTGTCGCACTGCGTATAGTTACGTGCGTTTTCCGCCTTTTGCGCGATACGCACAAGGCCGCGATAGGTGCTGTTCGATTTGCCGGCCGAAATACCCTTGGCGATGATGCGGCTGCGCGTGTTTTTGCCGATATGGATCATCTTGGTGCCGGTATCGGCCTGCTGGTAATTGTTGGTCAGCGCGACGGAATAGAATTCGCCCACGCTGTCATCGCCCAGCAGCACGCAGGACGGATATTTCCAGGTGATGGCGGAGCCGGTTTCGACCTGCGTCCACGAAATGCGGCTGCGCGCGCCCTTGCAGATGCCGCGCTTGGTCACGAAGTTGTAAATGCCGCCCTTGCCGTTTTCGTCGCCGGGATACCAGTTCTGGACGGTCGAATATTTGATCTCCGCATCGTCCATCGCGATCAGCTCGACCACGGCGGCATGCATCTGGTTTTCGTCGCGCTTCGGCGCGGTGCAGCCTTCGAGGTAGCTGACGTAAGATTTTTTCTCCGCCACGATCAGCGTGCGTTCAAACTGGCCGGTCTTGGCTTCGTTGATGCGGAAATAAGTCGACAGTTCCATGGGGCAGCGCACGCCCTCCGGAATGTAAACAAACGTGCCGTCGGTAAAGACCGCCGCGTTCAGGCAGGCGTGTTTGTTATCGGTATAGGGCACAACGCTGCCCATGTATTTCTTGATCATATCCGGATATTTTTGGACGGCTTCAGAAATCGAGCAGAAAATCACGCCCGCGCTGTGCAGTTTTTCGCGGAAGGTCGTCACAACCGATACGCTGTCGAACACCGCATCAACCGCGATGCCGTTCAGCATTTCCTGTTCGCGCAGGGGAATGCCGAGTTTCTTGTACGTCTCCAGCAATTTCGGGTCGAGCTCATCAAGGCTTTTCGGCGCGGCAGCCGTTTTGGGCGCGGCGTAGTAATACGCATCCTGATAATCGATTGCGGGGAAGGACACATTCGCCCATTCCGGTTCCGGCAGCGTCAGCCAGTGGCGATACGCGGTCAGGCGCTGTTCCAGCATCCAGTCGGGTTCGTTTTTCTTGGCGGAGATAAAGCGGATGATGTCTTCGCTCAAACCCTTGGGCGCGAAATCGCTTTCGATGTCGGTGACGAAACCGGCTTCGTATTTATCCAGCGACTTGATGGTTTCAAGGGTTTCGGGGGCGATTGCGGCGTTGCTCATGCTTTCACCATTTCAGGCATTTTGACCTGAACCAGATTTGTACGTGTCCCGTTGCCGGTATTTGTGCCGCAACCCGCCTGTTGCTGCGACATCATGTCGGCAAGGCTTACATCCTGCAGCGCGCCGCGGATGGCGCGGTTGACGGGATCCCATTTGCCCTTGGTCGGGCAACGCTGTTCGGCGGGGCAGGCATCGTCGCTGCCTTCGACGCAGGAAACGATCGCAATCGGGCCGTCCATCGCTTCCACGATTTCGCAGACCGACAGGGCGACGGGGTCGCGCGCAAGTTTATAACCGCCCTGCGCGCCGCGCACGGACGACACCAGGTTTTCTTTCAGCAGCGTCTTGAGAACCTTGGCGACGGTCGGTTCGGGCAATGTGGTTTTGTCGGCAAGATAGCTCGCGCTGCGGGCGGCGTTTTCGCCTTCCCGCGCCAGCTGCACCATCACGACGATGGCGTAATCCGTCAATTTCCCAAGTTTCAGCATTTGCCCTGCTTTAAAAGCACTAAGTTTGTCCTGATTAGATATGGTATTTCGGGGGGTGATTTCAACTAAAATCGGCAAAAAGCGACCGGGCGTTAACCTAATTCAATCAAGCCTCTAGTGCAAAAAACAAATGATCAAAAAGGTATTTATATACCGTAAGTGCAACCCATTCGCAGTTATTCAACGATTATAAGTGCTTAACTCCCCGATGTTAGGGTTCTGTTAACTAAATTTGCCCATAATAAAAATAGTTCATGCGTCAAAAGTCAGGTTTTGATGGATACATCGGTTGAAAATCCGCTGATCACCCTCCCGTCCGATATGCAGGACTGGGCCGAGGCGAACAAGCCTATGATCTCTCGCCTGTCGTCGGCGCTGGCGAAAAAACCGTCGATGCATGAGGGCGCGGTGTGGGATCTGATCGCCGCCGAATTTTCCCCCGAATGGATGCACGCCAAATCGAATTTGAAAAGCGCGGAGCAGCACGTCAAATATCTCGCCCTGCCCGAAAACATGCCGCTGGGTCTCATTGGCGGCGCGCTGCAGAGCGATGAAGTCAATCACGCGCACCAGACGCTGGCCGAGGCGATGGCGGGCTTTATCATCATCGACGAACAGCTGCGCCAGCACGGCGAATTGAAATCACTGCTGGGTGCCGTCCGCCAGCACCAGAAGGTCGTTTCCCAGTCGCTCGAAATCTCGCGCAAGATGGAACGCATGACGGCGGCCTTCGCGACCGTCGCCGGCCTCGATACCGACGACGTGGAAGCGCCGCAGAAAAACAAAACATTCAGCCTGAAAAACGGCCAGCTGTCGCTCAGCTTCGCCAGCACGAAATCGCTGCGCAGCCGCACATCATCCGCGCTCAAGGGCGGCACGTTCCGCCAGCAGCCACAGAAATCACTCTGATTTTATTTACGGTGCAGGCCGGCGCGCAAACGCCTTCGCGCCCGCATAGGTCGCGCGGTCGCCCAGCGCTTCCTCGATCCGCATCATTTCATTGTACTTCGCCACACGTTCGCCGCGCGCGGGCGCGCCTGTCTTGATCTGCCCTGCCTGCAGCGCGACGGCAAGGTCGCCGATGAAATCATCCGGCGTTTCGCCCGACCGGTGACTGAGCACCACGCCGTAGCCCGCACTTTTCGACAGCGCGACCGCGTTCATGGCCTCTGTCAGCGTGCCGATCTGGTTGACCTTGATAAGCGACGCGTTGCCCACCTTGTCATCAATCGCCTGCCGGATAATGCGGGGGTTCGTCACGAAAGCATCGTCGCCTACGATCTGCAACCCTGCGCCCATCTGCGCGGTCTGTTTCTGCCAGCCTGCCCAGTCGCCTTCGGCCAGGCCATCTTCAATCGACAGGATCGGATATTTCTTCATGAGATCGGCGTACATTTTTATCATGTCATCGGTCGAATGCACGCTGCCGTCCGATTTGTGGAAACGGTACATGCCATCCTTGTAAAACTCGCTGGCAGCGGGGTCGAGGGCGATCGCGATATCCTTGCCCGGCACATATCCCGCCGCCTCGATTGCCTTGACGATATAGACCAGCGCTTCCTCGTTCGATTTCAGGTTCGGCGCAAAGCCGCCTTCATCGCCGACGCCGGTCGCAAGGCCGTCGGCCTTCAGCAGTTTTTTCAGGGCGTGGTAAACTTCGCTGCCCATGCGCACCGCCTCGCGGAAATTCGGCGCGCCGATGGGGGCGATCATGTATTCCTGAAAATCGACGTTGTTATCGGAATGCGCGCCGCCGTTCAGCACGTTGAACATCGGCACCGGCAGTTCGACCGACACGTTGCCGTTCAGTTTTTCGGCGATATATTCATGCAGCGGCAGGCGCAAGGACGCGGCAGATGCGCGGGCAACCGCCAGCGATACGCCCAAGATCGCATTCGCGCCCAGTCTGGCTTTATTGTCGGTACCGTCCAGCGCGATCAACGCGGCATCGACGCCCTTCTGGTCAAAGGGGTTGGCGCCTACAAGTGCGGCATTGATTTCTGTATTGACGTTATTGACGGCGGTCAGCACGCCCTTGCCGCCATAGCGTTTCTTGTCGCCGTCGCGCAACTCGACCGCTTCCTGCGATCCGGTTGACGCGCCGGATGGCACGGCCGCGCGGCCCATGCTGCCATCGCTTAGGGTTACATCCACCTCCACTGTCGGGTTGCCCCTTGAATCAAGTATTTCGCGGGCGAAAATCTTGCGGATCGAAGTCGTGGATGGTTCCAGGCGGTGTCTCCTATGGCTGTTTGATGTACCCCATCCTCGCATGGCGCGACGGGGGCGTCAAATCAGCGCAGGAACCGCACGGAATATCAGGCAGTTGCGCCTATCAGCCGGGGCTGCGCGGCGTGACCTTCCACTGCGGCAGCTTCTGCGCCAGCGCAATAATGGTTTCAGGGTCTTTCGCCGCCACGACAAACTGGCCGCTCAGGTCGCTTTGGCGGTCGTTGCGGGTGTCGTTCCAGCCCAGCAGCGTGGTGGTGGGATCTTTCATGAGGATCGCGGCCGCGGCATTGAAATCGGCGCTGGCCTTTTTTCCGCTCAGCACGTATTGCGCCGTTTCGACCGTCGCTTCGGGCTGCCTGACGCGGTGGTCGGTAAACTCCGGGTTGGGGCCGAGGGTATCGATTTCCTCGTTATTGTCAGGCGCGTCCTTCACCTTGCGCGACGGGAACAGGCGCCAGCCTTGCGTCTTTTCGGCAAGGCGTTTTCCGGCTTCCTCATCGGCATAGAATTCGATCGAGCCGTCCTTCTCGCTGCGGCCGCCTTTGCTGCCGTCCAGTGATACGCGAAGCACAACGCCGGGATCTGATTCTAGTGCGGCGAGAACGGAAGCGAAGTTTTCACGGGTGTCGGAATTGGATGCGATGGCGAAAAAAAGATGCATGGATGAATCCCCCTTAAAAAAAACAACGACGTAAAAACGTCTGGATGCTGTTTCAGCAGGCGGGGAGCGTCAGGCAGGAAACGAGCGGAAATAGCTCTGACGTAGTATGCGCTGCGTGATGATAACTTTACCGGAGTCGGCGCATTATGTCAATACAAGTTGCGCAATAGGATGATTATATTGAATTTTACAGGCAGGTCTCGCCCACCGCGCAATCACGGACGCGGGGAAACAGGTTGGCGGCGGGGTACATCAGGAACAGGTAGCCGATGATCGCAAGCCCGCGCACCAGCTGCGTGAACGGCAGGAACCACAGCGATATTGCAGGCGGGCCGAAGCAGACGGCAAGGCGCAGGATATGGTTGTCGATCACACCCGCCTGCCCCCATGCGACCGGCCATGCCAGCGCAAAGGCGATGATGCCCACGATCCGCCATTTCTTTTTGTTGTCGAGGCGGATTTTCATGGTTTTACCTGACGAAGGCATTCGCCAACATTCATGTATGTTATGTACACACCCGCCGTATTAGTTAGTGGAATACCTATCAGTAGATAAAAAGCTAATGCAGCAACTTTGATGGAGCGATTAAATTTCAAAAAACCTATTGCGAATAGTGCGGGCACCCAAGTTAAGACAGAAAAAATTGGAATGAATAGCCAATTCGGCACACCGTCTGGTTGCCCTATATGGCACGAAAAGACCCTGAATTGTGAAAGCACATAAAAACACGTAAGAGGATAAATTGCTGAAAATGGAATTAAAAACCACGCACTGCTTACCCAGTTTTTAATTCGTCCTTCCATTTTTTAAGTCCGCGCCTGTTCCTTGGTCGCGAGGAATTTGATGTCCGGCCAATTTTCGTTGGCGTTATCGAGGTGCCACGCGTTACGGGCGAGGAACACGGGCTGGCCGTCATGGTCTTCCGCGATGTTGGGCAGGTTCTGGTCGATGAATGATTCCAGCTTGTCGCGCTTCTCGCTCTCCAGCCAGCGCGCGGTATGCAGGGCGGCGGTCTCGAACCGGACAGGCAGGTTGTATTCGGTGCGGATGCGGTCGGCAAGGATGTCGAACTGCAGCGGGCCGACGACGCCGACGACCCAGCTGGAATCCATGCGCGGCTTGAACACGCGGGCCGCGCCCTCCTCCGCCAATTGCAGCAAAGCCTCGCCCAGATGTTTCGCGCGCAGGGGGTCATCAAGGCGCACGCGCTGCAGATGTTCGGGCGCGAAGCTGGGGATGCCGGTCACATGCAAAATTTCGCCTTCGGTGAGGGTATCGCCGATGCGCAGGTTGCCGTGGTTGGAAATGCCGATGATATCGCCCGCGAAAGCCTCCGCCGCCACTTCACGCTCCTGCGCAAAGAACATCAGCGGGTTGTGGACGGTGATCGATTTGCCGGCGCGCACATGGTGCAGTTTCATGCCGCGCTTGAAATGGCCGGACGACAGGCGCGTAAACGCGATGCGGTCGCGGTGTTTCGGGTCCATGTTCGCCTGAATTTTAAAGACGAAACCGGTGACTTTTTCTTCATAGGGTTCGATAAACCGTTCGGCGGTCGGCTGCGGCTGCGGGATGGGCGCGTATTCCTTCAGGCCCCCCAGCAATTCGCGGACGCCGAAGTTGTTGAGCGCGGAGCCGAAGAACACGGGCGACAAATGCCCCTCGAGGTATGATTTGCGGTCGAGCGGTTTGCACGCGCCGCGGATCATGTCCACATCCTCGCGCAGTTTCTGCACCGCATCGGCGGGCAGCAGCTTATCCAGCTGCGGATCGTCGAGGCCTTCGCATTTCACGGCATCGCCAATCGATGCCCCCTTGGAGCGTTCGGCCAGCAGCAACTGGTCGTTGATCAGGTCGTAACAGCCGAGGAACCGTTTGCCCATGCCGATGGGCCAGCTGGCGGGCGTGACGTCGAGCGCGAGTTTCTTTTCGACTTCATCCAGCAGGTCGAACGGGTCGAGGCCTTCGCGGTCGAGCTTGTTGATGAAGGTCAAAATCGGCATGTCCCGTAAACGGCACACCTCGAACAGTTTCAGCGTCTGCGCCTCGATGCCCTTTGCATGGTCGATCACCATGATCGCGCTGTCGACAGCCGTTAATGTGCGGTAGGTGTCTTCCGAGAAATCCTGGTGGCCGGGGGTATCGAGCAGGTTGAACGTGATGTCGTTATATTCGAACGTCATGACGGACGACACGACGGAAATCCCGCGTTCCTGTTCGACCTTCATCCAGTCGGAGCGCGCATGGCGCACCGATTGCCGCGCCTTGACCGCACCCGCCATCTGGATCGCGCCGCCGAACAGCAGCAGTTTTTCCGTCAGCGTCGTCTTGCCAGCGTCAGGGTGCGAGATGATGGCGAATGTGCGGCGTTTTTCAACTTCGTCGCGGATGGTGGTTGTCATCAGAATATCTTTCCTTCGAACGGGTTCGTGCCCGTCTTGTCTTCAATTTCTACGACCCATACATCGGGATCGCGCTGGATGCTGCGGGCGATGTAGTCGTCGGCCTTGCGTTCATCGACGGGGCTGCCGTCGAAAACATCCATCCAGCCCATGTCGCCGTTTTCATCGCGCGACTGGTTCAGCAATCTTGCGCCGGTGCCGGGGATGTAGATTTTTACCATCACCGTGCCCGCCGCCTCCGCCCCCTTATGCACGATAGTGTGCGGGATTCCCTTGGCCGTGCATTGGCGCAAGTGGGCGGTCACCCACAGCTCGGTCGGGATACGGTCTTCGGTCACTTTTTAATCTTGTGGCCGAAAATCTCGAAGGTATGGTCGATGATTTTATAGCCGAGGCCTTCGGCGATTTTATGGATGTGCTGTTCCAGTTCGTCCGACTGGAATTCGATCACCTGCCCCGTTTCGGTATCGATCAGGTGGTGGTGATGTTCGTGATCATGTTCTTCCTTGACCTCGAAGCGGGCATAGGTGCCGCCGAAATCATGCTTCACGACAAGGCCGAGTTCGGCCAGCAGGCCGAGCGTGCGGTAAACGGTCGCGATGCTGATCGACGCATCGATGCGCTTGGCGCGGTCGCAGACGGTATCGACGGAAGGATGGTCGCCGGATTCCTCCAGCACTTTCAAAATAACTTTGCGCTGGTCGGTCATCTTGAGGCCGGCTTCGGCGCATTTCAGGAGCAGTTTGGACATTGTGTTCCGTGTTTTCCGTGGCTTGTTTTCAGTGCAAGTTATAGCCCATCCGCACGCGCTATTCCAGCCCCTTCTTATGTCAAGTTTTAGGCGCTGCCAGCATACGTTCGGCGGGGAAATCGAGGAAAATACGCGTCCCCTTGCCTTCGTCCGATTCCAGCGTCAGGCGGCCGTCATGCAGCTCCACCATGGCCTTGGCGAGCGGCAGGCCGAGGCCGGTGCCCTGACCCTTGAAATATTTCGGGTCGTTCACCTGCGCGAACGGTTCCAGCACAAGGCGCTGTTTATCTGTCGGGATGCCGCAGCCCTCGTCGATCACGGCGATGCGCAGGATGTTCGTGGGCTTCAGCATCTTCGCCATCACCTGCACCGATTTGCCGGCGGGCGAGAATTTCACCGCGTTGGCGACAAGGTTGATCAGGATCTGGCGCAGCAGGCGCTGGTCGGCACGGATATGCGGCACGGCGGCGTCCACGTCGAATTCCAGCTTCACCGACGCCGCCTGCGCGCGGTCGCCCATGATGCGCATCACGGATTCCAGCACATCGTGCAGCGCGACGTCGCTTTCGATCAGGTTTACTTTACCCGCCTCGATCTTCGACATGTCCAGCACGTCGTTGATGATGTCGAGCAGGTGGCGGGCGGAGAAATGGATGTCCGACAGGTATTCTTCGTATTTCGGGTTGTTGATCGCGCCGAATGTCTGGTTCTTCATCAATTCCGAGAAACCGATGATGGCGTTCAGCGGCGTGCGCAGTTCGTGCGACATGTTGGCAAGGAAGCTCGACTTCGCCTTGTTCGCGCTGTCGGCGTCTTCCTTGGCGCGGCGCAGGTTGCGCACCATGTTTTTACGTTCCGTCACGTCGCGGATGGTCGATACCATGAAACGGCGTTTTTGCGACAGTTCCAGCAGGGCGGTGGTGACAAGGATATCGGCCACGCTGCCGTCTTTTTTCAGGATCTGCAATTCGCGGGTGCCGTGGCGGCCGCGCTCGATAAAGGCCTGGTGCAGTTTGCGCGATATCGCCTGGTCTTCGGGCGGGATCATCATGGCGAATTCCTCGCCCAGCAGGTCTTCGCGCGTCCATTCGTAATCGCCGAGGAACGTATCGTTCACGCGCACGATGCGGCCGTGATGGTCGGTCACCACGATGCCAAGGCCGGAGGCGTCGAACAGCGAGGTCAGCAGCATGATCGCGTCGTCGCGCTCGCGTTGTAACTGGACACTGTCCACCACGTCGGGGCGCGCCATGACGTCGATAAAGCCCACGCGGCCATCGGCGTCGAAAATCGGGTTCAATATGAATGCCTGCACGCGGATGCCGCCCGGCACGCGGGGGACCGCGTTGAAGGTCACGGGGCGTTTCGTTTTCACGCAGGATGTAAATGACTGTTCGATCTGTTCCGCAACCGCCCGTTCAAACAATTCGGTCGGCGTGCGGCCGATCATCTTCTCGCGCGGCAAATCGAAATAGGATGCGGCGACGATATTGACCTCGGCATACACGAACCGCCCGTCGGGCTCCGCCGATATCACAAGGCGCGCAATCGGCGCCTTCAGGAAGATATTCCTGAAGTCCTTGTCATGTATCGCGGTTTGTTCAGTGACGAGCATCGGTTTCCTGGCGGTATTTGCTTTCAAAACGCACCTTCCTTTTTGGTAGCACGTAAGTAGCAAACATCTGGTTAACGAATGGTTTCCAAGGCGGAATTGAGGTTAAGCTATGTCATTTAAATCGCAGATTATTTTCATAATGTATTTGACCGTGAGGTATTTATATGCCACATTGTCATCCATTGAGGATAAGCCGCAGAATCGGACAGGCAGAAAAGCACTGCGGCGGCACATGATAGAAACGAGCCATAAAAAAAGAGGTGTCCTATGCTGCTTGATAAACATCACATCAATACCGACGGCAAATCCGTGGAACAGATCATCGACATCATGTTCAAGGAAAAAGAAATCCGCGAAGCAAAAGAACGCGAAGACCGCCGCGCGCAGGCTGAAGCGCTTGAGAAAGCAAAGGCGGAAATCACCGAAAAGAAACCCGTCGTGACGGTAACACCCGCACCTGCTTCGGGCTTCAACCGCGTGATCCAGCAAGTGCGCAAATCGCTGCACCTGTAACAAGGCTGCACAGCACAAAAAACGGCGGCCATGAAAGGCCGCCGTTTTTGTTTTTGTGTTCTATTTCAAGCCGATAACAGAAACCCTTTGACAGCCGGCCGCCATTAGTTTACATATATAGCCATGCCGAGTGCAACTACCAGGCGGGTTTTAAGTGGCCCGTTTCCCCGCCTGTTCTAACGCATGACCTGCAAAACGCCCTCTGAACGCCACCGTAACAGGTGGATTCAAAACAACAGCAGGTAACGACAATGCACAATGGCGACCCCCACAGATCCGTATCCGGCGTGAACAAGCGCATCAGCGTTTGCACGCCTGCGGATTTTTTTCATTCACCCCAGCACGAGGTTCATGATGACCAACGCAAATAACGCACGCAAAAAACCCGCCGTGACAAACGCCTTTCTGCAGGCGGCAGACCAGCGCAATGCCGAGAATATACGCGATACAGATGCGCGCAGCCAGCGCGTCCGCGACACGCAAAAGGAGGCGGACACGCATGTAAGGCGGCAGGAAGAATTCTTTCGCCAGTACCTCGCCCCGGTCATCGACAGCCTGACCGGCCTGCCGCGCGTGGACAACCGCTTCTTCAAGGCCGATCTGCAGTTTTCCCCGATCCCCGCATCCGCGCCGCGCCTGACGGTCGGCATCGATTATCTGGGCGGCATGCGCCGCTCGGGACAGGAGCAGAGCCAAAGGTTCGGCTCCCCCACCCTGTCCGACGCTGTGTTTATCGTGATGCAGAAATTTAACGACGAAAACGATTTCGTCGCGCACCTCTGGCGCCGCGACCGGATTAGCCAGACCGAGCATAGGGAACACCTCAAGATCGTTGTGCACAACGCCGCCGAGTTGCAGCAGGAAATCGGCAGGTTCGTCGCCGATGTCGCCCCCGACCGCATCGCAATGCTGAAATCCGCCGCGAAAGTTGCGACCGCGCCGAAAGCGCCGAAGCCGCCTTCGCGCTGACCGTTTTTTTAAATTTTTTTAAAGGAGAATGACCATGCCATTCGGAGAAGAGTATTTAACCGACCACGCCTATTTCATCGCCGGCGGCGCGACGCTGGCGGTGATTGAAAAATACGAAGCCGACCGCGCGAACACCAAGGGGCTGCAGGACGCAATCGCGAAGGAATACGGCGCGAAAAAATTCAGCGGCCTTGGCGACAGCGGCTATCTGGTGTTCGATACTGCGGTCGATCATCCGGCGCTGAAGCTGGATGAGGTTTACAAATCGGGCGATCATGTTTACGCCGCCAACCGCACCACGCCGGAGGGCAGGGCGCTGCAGGAAAAATTTTCCGCCGTGCCTGACTTCGACCTCACGCAATCCATTTTCGCGCGGCGATTGACGGGCGCGAAAACCGTCGTCACCAATCCCGACAATTTGCATGACAGCGGCGGCTATGGCAACCATCACTACCGCGAAAAACATGCGACGACCGCCGCCACCTTCCAGAAATACGGCGACGTTTATGTCGTCAGCATCCCGCGCACCGTGCGCGGCACGTTCAACGCGGCATCGGCCAAGGCATCGGTCGAAGACCGTTACCAGCAGGCCGCCGGTTACACCTATGAATGGTGGACCCCGCCCGACAGCCGCCAGATTCCCTATTCCAGAGTTGTCGAAATGGAAGAAAAAGAAAAAGGCGACCAGCTGGCGCGCCGCAGCGTGACGAAAAAAATCGCGGCCTATCCGCAACTGGATTGAGGGTTTTCGCGCAATACCATAACGTCATTTTAAGACAATTATTTGCGGAACTTCATCCCACGACCTCCGTTGTTTTGGGGCAAGGAAATCCATCCTTGTCCATAAAACAATGGAGATCACGATGACCAACAACATGAACAACGGCCGCGATGCAGGCCGCGGCAACGACGGCAATACGGGCCGCAATGTTTCCGATCGCGACATCAAATCGGCTGGAAAATCCGGTCAGGAAGACAAAAACCTGAGCGGCAAAAACGGCGTTGAACGCAACCCCGGTTCGCAAAACTCGGGCGGCGATGTTTCGTCGAAAGACGCGTCGTCGAAACCCGCTTCCGACCGCGACAGCAGCCGCGAAAGCAAAGATCGCCGCTAATCAATAGCGAAAACAAAACCGGCGGGTGATGAAACCCGCCGGTTTTGTTTTGCCTTTTTCCAGCGTGCTAATTACCGCTTATGCACATCGCGCGCGTATTGCTCCAGCGCGCTGCGTTCGTGGTATTCCTTGACCTTGTTGCCGCCTTCGCCGCGGGCGATGTTCAGCGCCTGTTTGGCGTGGTCGATGGCGTGGTCGGCGCTTTCGCGCTGCAATGCTTCGGCGATGCCGAAGGAGGCGGTGATGCGGAGCTTGTCGCCGCTCGGCATAAAGATCGGGGTGTTTTCAATCTCGCCGCGCAGGCGGTCCATGACGGAACACGCATCCATGAACTCGACGTGCTTCAAGACGATCAGGTATTCGCCCTTGCCGAGGTAATAGGCGTCGTCAAATGAACGGACGGTGCGGGCGATAACTTGCGCCATATTCGCATAGATCGCGTCCATGCTGCGGCGGTCGTATTTCTGCTGCAAATCATCCATGCCGTCGATCTGGGTATTGGCGATCGAGAATGACGTGCCCTTGCGGTCGAACCGGTCCTGTTCGCGCTTGATGTCGGAGCGCATGCCGGCGACGGTGCGCAAGCCCGTGATGGGGTCGACGGCGGCCACGGCATCCGTCACGTCCTGCTGCAAGCGGCGCAGTTGCGTCACGAAACCTTCGAACTGGTTTTCGAAATCGTCATACATGGTCAGCTGGGGCGCGATGCCGCCTTCGCAGGCTTCCAGGAATTTTTGCGCGATATGGCACAGTTCGTCATGCACCATGGTCAGCTTGTCGGCAATTTTGCGGTCGATGGAATTGCGCTCCGCTTCCTTTTTGCACCACATGACCAGCGCCGCGGGCGCGTGGTAATCGGCGGGGCGGGCCTGGCTGCCGGGGAAGAAACACTGGCGCATGATATCGACGCGCCAGTCGAGGAGCGCCTCGATCTCGGCAACGATCATATCGGTCGATAATGTCTGGGCGTAAGAAACGGCCAAGGTTCACCAAAAGACGGCTAAATTATCAAAAACACACCTTATAAAATTATATCACAGGGGTGGTTTAGACAATCCACTCTTTTTTGATTTGATCGAGCGTTCCCGCCGCGATCCCCTTGCGGACATCGCGCATCAGGCGGGTCATGGTTGCCACATTATGTATGGATAACAACTGCATACCCAGTAACTCGCTCGTCCGGAACAGGTGGTGGATATAGGAACGGGAGTGGTTTTTGCAGGCCATGCAGGCGCAGGTCGAATCAACCGGATTGGGGTCATTCACATATTTTGCGTTGCGGATGTTCAGGCGCTCTTTCGGGGCGCCTTTGACCATGGCCCAGCCGTGGCGGGCGATGCGGGTGGGCGATACGCAGTCGAAGGTATCGATGCCGGACAGCACGTTGGAAAACACGTCGATAAAGCTGCCGATGCCCAGCAGGTGAACGGGGCGCGTCGGGTGTATCATGGGCGCGCACATGGCGACAACCTCGTACATCTGCTCCTTGGATGACCCCAGCGATCCGCCGATGGCGGTTGCGAAGAAATCGGTATTCGCCGTCCATTCGCACGACTGTTTGCGCAAGTCGGGATAAACGCCGCCCTGCACGATGCCGTACATTTTCTGTTTGCCGTCATCCTTGCGTTTCCATTCGGCGAGCGAACGGTCGCCCCAGCGGCAGCTCATCTCCATCGACCGCGCGGTGTATTCCTTGTCGACATGGTACGGCGTGCATTCGTCCAGCTGCACGATCAGGTCCGCGCCCAGTTTGCGCTGGATATCGATCGAGCTTTCGGGCGTCAGGAACCATTTGCGGCCGTCGAGGTATGACCGGAATTCCGCCCCCTCCTCCGTGATCTTCAAAATCGATTTTTCGCGGATGCGGTTGGCCTTGCCCTTGATCTCGTCCGCAACCGAACCATGGCCGAGCGAGAAAATCTGGAACCCGCCGGAATCCGTGAACAACGGGCCGTCCCAGTTCATGAATTTATGAAGCCCGCCCATTTCCGCCACCAGATCCGCGCCGGGGGAAAGCATCAGGTGGTAGGTGTTCGACAGGATAATATCCACCTGCTCCGCCCGCAGCTGCATCGGCGACAGCCCCTTAACGCTCGCCTTCGTGCCGCAAAAGATAAAATTCGGCGTATCAATCGTGCCATGCGGCGTCGTCAGCCGTCCCGTGCGGGCGTATGAATTCGGGTCTTTGTGGGTGATGTCGAAGGCGAAGGTCATGATGTTTTGTAACCTAACAATTCCGTTTTGTCATCCTGAGCGAAGCGAAGGATCTCTCTTTGCTGCCAAGGGAGATCCTTCGCTTCGCTCAGGATGACACCCAAACAAAAAGGGCGGGGAAAACCCCGCCCTTTTCGAATTCATAGGCTACGAATTAAGCGGCTTTTTTGGCAGCTGCTTTTTTCGTCGCGGTGCGGCGCGGCTTCGGGGCCGGCTTGGGCAGTTCGCCGACTTTGGCGACCAGCTGCTTGCGCACGCGGCGGAGTTCAGCGTTCAGTTTCGTCGGCGCGGTGCCGAGCAGGAAAGCGTCGATGCCGCCCTTGTGCTCGACGGTGCGGATGCCGTGCGTGGAAGAGGTGATCTTGATGCTTTTCTTCAGGCCAACGCTGAAAAAAGAAGCCTCTTGCAGGTTGGGCAGGAAGCGGCGCTTGGTTTTGTTGTTCGCGTGGGAAACGTTGTTTCCGACCAGAGGGCCCTTGCCCGTAATTTCGCAGCGGCGTGTCATTGTCTATATCCTTACTTTCGTGGCGCAATGCGCCTTACTTGAATTTCGTCGTCAGACGCAGCACCATATGTTAAGCGGACGTCGTTTTCAACAGAATTGTACCTAGCCAAGGCACAAACGATAAGAATCCTTGTTATATATAAGGTACAGGGGGTTAAATTAACCCTGTGCCGCCCGAACAGCCACCCGATACGACCCATTAAGCCCTAAAATACGACAGATTATGTAAATAAAGGAATCACCTATGCTCGCACCCACCCGCCACGAAAAGGCCGCCTTCGCCGTGCTGGATGACTGGTTCGCGCACCGCACCCGCTTTGGCGGCGCGCCGGGGTTGCAGGCCTGCGTGCGCAAAAAGGGCGCGGTGGTGTTCAGCCGCGCCTACGGTTTCGCCAACCTGCGCAAACAGGAAAAATACACGACCGTCCATGCGGGCCGCATCGCGTCGCATAGCAAGATGTTCACGGGCTGCCTGACGCTGCAGTTGATGGAGCAAGGTGCGCTGTCGATCTATGACCTCGCATCCACCCACCTGCCCTGGCTGGGCAAGCACAACGACAAACGCGTCCGCGATATCACGTTGCGCGACCTGCTCACCCACCGCTCCGGCCTGTTCCGCGACGGGCTGGATGCCGCGTTCTGGGAGCTGGAGAAGCCGTTCCTGTCGCGCAGCCAACTGCGCGACAACGTGCTGGCGGCATCGCTGGTCTATGATCCCAACACCGAAACGAAATATTCGAATATCGGCATGTCGCTGCTCGGCATGTCGCTGGAGGAAGCGACCGGCGAGACCTACGCGCAACTGGTCGAAAAACACATCCTGCCGAAACTGAAAGGCGCAACCCTCGCGCCTGACTCCGGCCTGAACGCGAAAATGAAATACGCAACAGGCCATACCCGCAGTGTATTCGACAACGAACGCAAAACCCTGCGCAGCTTGCCCGCCGCCGCCTTCGCCCCTGCCACAGGATTCTGCGGCACGGCAGAGGCGACCACGCAATTCCTCCACACCTATCTTGAAACCGACAAACTGTTGCCGCTGCGCATCCGCCGCGATGTCGCGCGCCTGAACTGGAAGGTGAAAAATCTGGCTTCGGAATCCTACGGGCTCGGCATGGGTTTTTCCGGCGCGGGAGACGATGTGTATATCGGGCATTCCGGCGGCTATCCCGGCTTCGGCTCACAAACAAGATTGTTAAAGGGCAGCGATTACGTTTTCAGCGCAATCGCCAACGCGAATGATTTCGACACCTTCTCCATCCTGCGCACCACCGCCGACATCATCCGCAAGGTTGAAACCGTTTTCGCAGATGAAAAGAAAATCGAAATATCCCCCGTGCTAATGAACAAATGGGGCGGATGGCAATATATCGTGGGCGCGAAAACGGCACTCGCCATCATGAGCGACATGGCAACCCCCGCCGACAATACCCAAATTCTGGAACGCCGCCGCGACGGTGCCTATTACACCGAAAAAGCCAACGGCTTCACCAATGTCGGCGAACCCGTCACCTTCCTCCGCAAATCCGGCAAGATCACCGCCGTCAAATCCGGCGCGAACACGATTTACACCACCGACGAATTCCTGCGCCGGTCCAAGAAAACCTTCGCGTGATTACTGCGGCGGCGTGTCGTCGATCTCGATGGATGATTTGCTGACATAGGGCGTCTTGCAGACATTGCCCCTGACCGGATAGCCCTTGGCCGTGCGCGCGGTGAAGCGCGTGGCGAATATGTCGAAGCCGCAGCCAAACGTATCGTATCCGCCCGTCTTGATATCGGTATAGCCCTGCGCGGTCAGCACGCGCATCGCCCCCGCCTCGTCCACCGCCCAATGCGGCGCGGAGATCAGGAACACCAGAAACCCCGTCACGCCGATAATGGCGGGGACGAGCAGGATGTTCTTTTTCTTCTCGGGCTTGCGTTTGCGGGCGGGCTGGTCTGCGTTCATGCCCCTATTATAGTGGAGAATTGAAAACCCGCCACTCTTTATGACCAAGCCCCCTTGCCCCTTGCCGCCGCCTGATTTACCTTGGTTTTTACAGCTTCACCCCGCCAAAGGCACAGACCACATGAACTTCCTCGACAAAAAATCCGCAACCGCCATCGCGCTGCAACCCGTCACCGCCGACGGCTTTGACACATGGCTGCGCAAGCAGGATGCGAAAACGCAAGGCTGGGTGAAGGCCGCGGGTTACACAGGATCGGAAGGCGCATTCATTACCATCCCGTCCGCAAGCGGCGGCATCGCGCGCGTGGTGTTCGGCACGGGTAAAAACATCGGCCTTTATACCTTCGCCGACCTGCCCGGCCGTTTGCCGAAAAACGCGGGCGGATATTTTATCGACGGCAGGCTGGATGCCACGCAGGCGACCAATGCCGCGCTCGGCTGGGCGCTCGGCAGCTATCACTTCGGCAAATTCAAATCCGGCAAGAAAAAAGAATTCGCCGCGCTCGTCTGGCCCGCGAACGCCGACCGCAAAGCGGTCAATCGCACGGCGGAGGCGATGTATCTCGTCCGCGATCTCGTCAACACGCCCGCCAATATCCTCGGCCCCGCCGAAATCGCCGATGCGGCGCTGAAGGTCGCGAAGGCCGGCAAGGCCAAGGCGACCGTTATCAAGGGCGAAGATTTGCTGAAGAAAAACTACCCCGCGATTTACGAAGTCGGCAAGGGCAGCCCGCGCCGCCCGCGCCTGATCGATTTCACATGGGGCAACCCGAAACACAAAAAAATCACGCTGGTCGGCAAGGGCGTGGCGTTCGATACCGGCGGCCTCAACCTGAAACCCGGCAATTCCATGTACCTGATGAAAAAGGACATGGGGGGTGCGGCGCACGTCCTCGGCCTTGCGCAGATGATCATGGCGGAAAAACTGCCCGTCCGGTTGCGCGTGCTGATCGCCGCCGTTGAAAATTCCGTCGATGGCGACAGTTTCCGCCCCAGCGACGTCATCCAGACGCGCAAGGGCTTGAGTGTCGAGGTCGGCGACACGGATGCGGAGGGGCGCATTATCCTCTGCGATGCGCTCGCCGAAGCCTGCACGGAAAAACCCGACCTGCTGGTCAACTTCGCCACACTCACGGGCGCGGCGCGCGTGGCGCTCGGGCCTGACCTGCCCGCGCTGTTCAGCAATGACGACGACCTTGCCGCCGACCTGATGGCGGCATCGAAACAAACGCAAGATCCGCTGTGGCACTTGCCGCTCTGGCAGCCGTACAAGGGCTGGCTCGACAGCAAGATCGCCGATACCAACACCATCGGCGGCAGCTTCGGCGGCGCGATTGTGGCGGCGCTCTACCTCGACAAATTCGTCGATAAAGACGTCAGCTGGGCGCATATCGATACCTTCGCATGGAACGCATCGAACCGCCCGGGTCGGCCCGAGGGCGGCGAAGCGCTTGGCATCCGCGCTGTCTACGCCCATATCGCGCAGAAATTCGCCCAGCCTAAATTAAAAAAGGCGCGCAAATGACCACGCGCTATGTGATTTCCCCCAACGCCGATATCCGCGAAACGCCCGATGCGAATGCCGTGAAGGGCAAGCTGGAAACGCAGCTGGTCTTCGGCGAAGGATTTATTGTCGACCATGAAGAAGGCGGCTGGGCGAAGGGCGCTTGCGCGCATGACGATTACGCGGGCTGGGTGGAAAAACGCTACCTGAACGACGAAGACGTTGCGCCCGCCACGCATGTGGTGACAGCCGCGCGCAGCCAGATCTACCGCGCCGACAGCATGAAATCGCCCTGCCTTGCGACCTTCAGCTTCGGCAGCCGCGTTTCACTGCGGCGCGCGGGCGAAAAATGGTCGCAGCTGGCATCGGGGGCGTGGATCTACACGAAACACCTCGCCGGTATCGGTGAAACCCATGACGACCATACGGCGACCGCGAAGAAATTTCTCGATACCCCCTATTACTGGGGCGGGCGTTCAGGCTTTGGCATCGATTGTTCGGGACTGGTGCAGGTTAGTCTTGCGCTGGCGGGCATCAAGGCGCCGCGCGACACCGAACAGCAGATTACCCTGGGCAAAGACACCCCGCGTTCCCGCGTGGGCGACCTCGTCTTTTTTCCCGGCCATGTCGGCATCATGGTCGATGACGACAACATCCTCCACGCCAACGCCTTCCACATGAAGGTCGCCATCGAACCGCTCTGGCAGGTCGAGGAACGCAGCAAGGGCATCACGGCAATCCGCCGTATCGGATAATTATTGCCGCCTGCTGTAACCTTTCATCCGCCAATCCTGAATAGGTGGCACTGCATATGCAGTCCACTTAAACCCCATCAGGAGATACCAAGATGAACACCACCAGTAAAATGCTTTCCATGTCGCTGCTCGCAGCCGTCATGATCGTCGGCGCGACGGGCGCGCAGGCGGACATGAAGTCCGAAAAATGCTATGGCGTTGTGAAGGCTGGCAAGAATGACTGCAAAACCGGCGCGCATGCCTGTGCATCGCATGGCAAAATGGACGCTTCGGGTTCCGAATTCATCGTCCTGCCCCAGGGCCTGTGCGCCAAGCTGGAAAACGGCAGCACCAAACCCGTGATGGATGACGGCATGATGATGAACAAGTCCATGGATAACCTCAATAAATAACTATCGCATGGCGGGCGGCGTGAAAAAGTTTCACACCGCCCGCCATTTTTTTGTAACCGATCCCCGCCCGCGTGCGAACAGCCATGATAAGCGCCGCATATTACGGGGAGAACCGCCTTGACCAGAAGCATCGCCGCCTTTTTTATAGCCGCGTTATTGCTGGGGGCTTCTCCCGCATCGGCGGAAACATTCGCCGGGCTTGTGAGCGAGGTTACGGGGAACGTGACAGTGATGAGCGCAGGGCAAAAGGCCGCGCGACCGCTGAAACTTGGTGACGGGTTGACGCAGGGCGACGCGGTGGCAACCGGCAAGGACAGCCGCGTGCAGATCGAATTCGCCGATAACAGCGTATTGGTCGTGTCGCAAAACGGGCGCGTCCTGATCGACAAATATGTCTACGACGCCAAAAAACCGAAACAAGGCACGGCGGAATTCACCATCCTCGACACCGCGTTTTCGTATGTCAGCGGCCTGATGGATAAAAACCCAAAACCCGACGTTAAGATGCATCTGAATTTCGGCACCATGGGCATTCGCGGCACAAAACTGACACGCGCGATGGCCAAGGGGCAATGCTGGATCTACCTCGAAGAAGGCGTGATCGACGTATACAACAACGGCGGCAAGGTGACGCTGATGCCGGGTGACGGTACCACAATGCGCGGCACGGATATCGCGCCCGCGATGCCCGTCAAATTCTCGCCCAAAAACATTGCCTGGATGAAACGCGCAGCATCGGGCGTGACGTATAAAAAACAGGCCGAATAAAATGAGCTCCTGCAGCATCTCGGAACATAGCCCGAAAAAAGATTACCTCTGGTCCTATGCCTGCGGTTTTATCGCAGGCGCGGGATCGGCGGTGGGCGGTATTTTGTTCATGATTTTGCAGCAGGATGAAATCGGCATCGTCGCCGCCATCGTTTGCGGCACCATCGCCGCCGCAACAGCCATCCCCCTCGCCCGCCGCAAAATCAACGCGCCGCGCGCGCCCTTGTGCGTACTCGGCTTTTTCACTGCGCCTGCGGTGACGCTGCTGGCGATGATGAGCTAACCGCTTACGCCGCCGCACCGTTCGATTTCGGGCGTTTTTCGGCCTTGGCTTTCGCGGTGATCACCAGCGCGCCCTTGGCCGCGGTCACGGAAATGACGCTGTCATCCGTCACCTTGCCCTCGATGATGGCATTCGCCAGCGGGTTTTGCAGTTCCTTCTGGATCACGCGTTTCAGCGGGCGCGCGCCGTATGACGGGTCATAGCCGACATCGGCCAAGTGTTTTTTCGCCGCGTCGTCCAGTTCCAGCGTCATGTGGCGGTCGGCCAGCATTTTCTGCAATCCGCGCAGCTGGATATCGACGATGCTCGTCATGATATCGCGGCTGAGGCGGCGGAACAGCAAGATGTCGTCAATGCGGTTCAGGAATTCAGGGCGGAACGCGCTGCGCACGACATTCATCACGTCGTTGCGCGCATCTTCCACTTCCTCGCCGTCTTTCAGATTTACAAGGTATTCGGAACCAAGGTTCGACGTCATGATAAGGACGGTGTTGGAAAAATCCACCACGCGGCCCTGCCCGTCGGTCAAACGCCCGTCATCGAACACCTGCAACAGGATGTTGAATACATCCGGATGCGCCTTTTCAACTTCGTCGAACAGGATGACCTGATACGGGCGGCGGCGCACGGCTTCGGTCAGCGCGCCCCCCTGATCGTATCCGACATAGCCGGGGGGCGCGCCGATCATGCGCGCCACCGAATGTTTTTCCATGTATTCCGACATATCGATGCGCAGCATCGCGGCTTCGTCATCGAACAGGAATTCCGCCAATGCCTTGGCAAGTTCCGTTTTGCCGACGCCCGTGGGGCCGAGGAACAGGAACGTGCCGATCGGCTGGTTTGCGCGTTGCAAGCCGGCGCGGCTGCGGCGCACGGCGGCGGAGACGGAGGAGACTGCTTCCTCCTGCCCGATCACGCGCTGGCGCAGGTGTTCTTCCATTTTCAGCAACCGGTCGCGCTCCCCCTGCATCATCTTGTCGACGGGGATGCCTGTCCAGCGGCTGACGACTTCGGCGATGTCGCTGTCGCGCACTTCTTCGTTGATCATGGCGGCACCGGCGGCCTTGGACACTTCGTCCAGCTTCGCCTCCAGCTGCGGGATCACGGCATAGGTCAGCTCGCCCGCGCGCGTCCAGTTGCCGCTGCGGTGCATCTGTTCCAACTCGATGCGGGCGCGTTCAAGGTCTTCCTGTATCTTCTGGCCCGATGACAGTTTTTCCTTCTCCGCTTTCCAGCGCGAGGTTACTTCGGCGGACTGGCGTTCAAGGTTGTTTAGCTCGGTATCCAGCGTGGCGAGGCGGTCATTGGTCGCCTTGTCGGCTGTTTCTTTTTTCAACGCCTCGCGCTCGATCTTCAACTGGATGATGCGGCGGTCCATTTCGTCGAGTTCTTCGGGCTTGGAATCCACCTCCATCCGCAGGCGCGACGATGCTTCGTCGATCAGGTCGATTGCCTTGTCGGGCAGGAAACGGTCGGAGATATAGCGGTTCGACAATGTCGCCGCCGCCACAATCGCGCTGTCGGTGATGCGGACACCGTGGTGCATTTCGTATTTTTCTTTAAGGCCGCGCAGGATGGAAATCGTATCCTCCACCGTCGGTTCTTTCACGAACACGGGCTGGAAACGGCGCTCCAGCGCCGCGTCCTTTTCGATATGCTTGCGGTATTCGTCCAGCGTGGTCGCGCCGACAAGGTGCAATTCACCGCGCGCGAGCGCCGGTTTCAGCATATTGCCCGCATCCATCGCGCCATCGGCCTTGCCCGCGCCCACCAGCGTATGCAATTCGTCGAGGAAAATAATCACCTCGCCCGCCGCCGCGCGGATTTCTTCCAGCACGGCCTTCAGGCGTTCTTCGAATTCGCCGCGGTATTTCGCGCCCGCGATCATCGCCGCCAGGTCGAGCGAAAGCAAGCGTTTGTCCTTCAAGCCTTCCGGCACGTCGCCCTTGACGATACGCATGGCGAGGCCCTCCGCAATCGCGGTCTTGCCCACGCCCGGCTCCCCGATAACGACGGGGTTGTTTTTCGTGCGGCGCGCAAGCACCTGAATGACGCGGCGGATTTCTTCGTCGCGGCCGATCACGGGATCGAGCTTGCCGTTGCGTGCGGCTTCGGTCAGGTCGCGGGTGTATTTTTTCAACGCCTCGAAACGGTCTTCCGATGACGCGCTGTCAGCCGTGCGGCCCTTGCGCAAATCATTGATCGCCTTGTTGAGACTCTGCGCCAGCACGCCGTTTTTCTGCAGCATCTTGGCCGCATCGGATTGCGGCACAAGCGTGATCGCCTGCAGCATACGCTCCAGCGTGACGAATTTATCGCCCGATTTCTTGGTGATCTGCTGCGCCTGATCCAGCGTTTTCGCGAGATACGGCGACATATGCAGCGATTGCGCCGCGCCACCCTGCACCGACGGCATGCCTGCGAGGCCTTCATCGAGCGCCTGCGCGATCGCCTCGGGCTTACCGCCCGCCGCGCGGATCAAATTTTTCACGACATTGCTGTCGTCATCGAGCATGCATTTCAGCAGGTGCTCGGGCTGTAAAAACTGGTGGTCATGGCGCAGCGCAAGCGTTTGCGCGGCCTGAACAACGGATTTGCCGCGTTCGGTGAAATTTTCGAAGTCCATTCAAGGCACTCCCTTTCTTGCTCAAAGGCCTGCAATTGCAGCACCTTATCTAATGCTTATACGAGTATAGCATTCTCTTGGATCACGGATGATTAATGAAATCACCGCTGAAAAACCACGGTTTTTCGGAATTATTCGAAAAATATTTTCCGCAAGATGCCGGGCGCCAGCACGGCCAGCGGGTTGACGCTCACAACCGGGTCGGCTTTCGTGCCCTTGATCGTATAGGTCGCGGCAAAAATCCCCTCGCCCCCCGCCGTCAAAATCTGGCCGACGATCGGGATGATGTTGAGGAATTTGGAAACGCCCGATGCGGGCACGATCGTGCCGTCGAGGTTGTAGGTATTTTTCCAGTTGTCGATAGAACCCTCGAACGTCAGGCCGAGCGAGGAGCCGAAAGTTTTGCCATCTTTCAGTTTCAGCAACCGCACATTCTGCGGCTGTTGCGGCTGGCCCTTGTCCAGCCAGACGAAATCGACGCGCGCCTTTTTAAACGCGAGGCCGTCATTGCTCATCAGCTGCATGATGCCGACCAGCGACATGGCGTTCAGGAGTTTTGCGATCACCGGCGCGTCATTGATCTTGAAATTGCTGAGCGCGGCGGAACCCACCATGTCGCGCGACCCGCCCTGCGGATGCGGACGGCCATTGATGATCAGGCTGCCGCCCTTGATCGATTTGGAAATGCCGAGCGCGGCCAGCGCCGTGCCCGCGTCGCTCGCCTCGAATTTCAATGTATGCGCCTTGCCGACCGGCAAATAGCGCAGCATGATTTTGCCCTTGCCCGATTTCGCGTCCAGTTCCATCTGGTCGATGCGTTTCCACGCATTTTTCACCAGCACGATGCGCACGTTATCAAGCCCGCGGTCCTTGCCGGTGATCATGCGTCCCGCCGACAGGTTCAGGCGGATGGGCGACGTTTGCCGCGCCGCATCGCCGTCATCGCCCGGTTTGTTGTTTTCCTTGAACAGCGCCGATGCATCGACCTGCCGTCCTGTGGCGCGGATGTTATAACCGCCGCCTTTCGATTCAATCTCGACCGCGACGGAGGTATCGCCGAAATTGAATTCCTTCAGGCTTGCTTTCCTGACCTCGATGCCGCCCTTCGCATCATCGGCGAAATCGATATCGCCCTTCATCGACAGCCCCGCCCCCGTCAGCGACAGGCCGGAGATTTTCTGCACCTTGTTCGCCAGCAGCGACAGCGTCAAACCGATTTTGCCGTCATAGCCCTCGGGCTTGGCGAAATCGATGATATCGAGCTTGAACCCGAACGGTTTCGCATCACCATTCAGCACCAGCACCGCCGATTTATCGGATTTCAGCGTGTAATCGATATTGGCGGGCAGCTTGCCCGAAACGCCCATCACTGCCGGCACGCCGAATGCCGCAAGGCCGGGCGCATCAAGCGTGGCATCGGCCTTGACCGTCATCGATACATCCGCGCCCGGCGTGAAGTTTTTCAGCCAGTCGAATGTCGCGGGCATGCCGCCCAGCGCGCCCTTGCCCTTTACCTTCAGCCGGTCGTTATTCACGTCCAGCTCCATCGGCCCGCCGGTGAGGTCGAGCCCCGCCACGATATCCTTCAGCTTCACGTCATTCAAATCCGCCTTTGCATCGATGCGGATTTCCGGCAGCGTCAGCGCTTTCTTGATCGGGAATTTCAGCGTCAGGTCGACTTTCGTCTTGCCCTCGACCTCCGCGGATTTGATGCCCAGTTTTTCGGGGAATTGCAGCGGCTTGCTGTCGATCACTTTCAAGGCGCTGCGCAGCGCGCCTTCGGCATTCGAAATCACCTCGATCTGGCAATGCCCGCCATTGCCGATCTTGTCGAGGTCGGTGATGTTGACCTTCGACTTGCCGACCTTCATGTCGAGCAGCTTGCCGCCCGCGAGATCCATTTTAAACGATGTCCGGTCATATTTCGCATGGCCGTCCACATCCAGCACGGGCGGCATGGTGGACAGGTAATTGACGTCGATGCCCGTGAAATCGATATCACCGCCCAGCTCCCGCACTGAAACTTTTTTCTCGGCATTCGCGTCATAGGCCAGCACCATCGCAATCGTCGCGTTATGCGCGATGCCTGCCGTCAGGCGCGTCGTGACCCAGGCGCGCGGGTCGGGCGCCAGCGCCGCGGGCCAGTATTTATGCAGGTCATCCATCGGCGTATTGATCAGCGTGCCCGCCACGGTCGCCACGCGCACGCCCCCCTCCTCCGTCACCACTTTCGCGGTCAGCGCGGCTTGCGGGTTTTTCTTTGGGGCATCATTACCTTTGGTGGCGTCGGTATCACCGCCGTTGGCGGCGTCGGTATCACTCCCGATATCCAGTTTCAGCTGGGTGATTTCGGCGGTGCCGGTCGCGGCATCAAGGCTGCCCTGCATAAACAGGTTCTTCACGGGCAGCGGTTCGGGGTACAAATCCAGCGCGTTAAACGTGCCGTTTTTGCCGCCCATCACGAACCGTGCGGTTGCGGGGCGGAAATCGGGGTCGAGCGACAGCGTGACGCTCGACGTCACCGGCATATCGATGCCGCTCAGCACCTTCAGGCTTTCGCTTTCCTGCGCCAGAACGGCGGGGTTGAAACCGGTGAGCGCGAACAGCGCGCCGGTGCGCCGCGTTTCCCAGTTGTATTTGATTTCGGCACGCACCGATGCCCGCGCATTCGCGCCCATGTCGAGGCTCATCTGCGCATTCGCGGCCAGCCCCTTTGATGTGCGCGACACGGCAACATCGGCGTCGCGCGACATCCAGCGCACCTTCATGATGCGGTCTTCGTACAAAACCTTCGCATCGGAGATATTGATTTCCTGCAACCCGTCCAGCAGGCCAAGGCCCGAGCGGTCGCGCAGCAGGTCGAGGATGCCGCGCACCAGCTGCTGGCGGCTTTCTTCCGACGGCAATATCTGCGGCGGTTTCGGCAGCGCGGGCAGCGGCTCTTCGACAACGGGCTTTGGCACGTCATCCTCGTCGCCGAGGTTCAGCGCGAATTTTCCGTCTTCCTGACGGATCACCGCCAGCGCAGGGCCGTAAAGGCGGATCACGCGCGGCACGATGCGCCCGAACACAAGATTGCGTTTCGACAGCTGCACGCGCAGGCGCTTGATCGCCAGCACGGGCGTCGCGTCGTCGCGCGTGACGGCGAGCTGGTTCATTTCGATTTCAAACGGCTGGAACCGCCCGCCCCAGATCAGCTGCGCGCCGCCCAGCTTGAACTTGAAGCCCTCGATGTCGCGGTCAAACGCCTGCTCGAAGCGCGTGGTCAGGTAGGGCGTGATGGAAAGCGGCCCTTGGTTCAGCCGCCACAACAGCCCGAGCCATGCCAGCACAACCACAAGCGACACCACACCCGCGATCTCGAGGCAGATGACAGTGGCGCGGCTGAAATGGCGGACGAATTTTTTCATGTTATCATCGTTGTGCAGGCCTGTTAGTATAGCCCCGTATTAACCAAGAGTATGCCTTTTTGAGCCGCGATTTTCCACAGAAACCCCCTAAAAAAGCCACGAAAACCGCCGGATCCGGCTGGCAGGCGCTGATTTCGCGCCATAGCCCCTATCTCACGGCGATCGGCGCGGAATCCTGCGCAGGTGATCCTGATAAGGCGCTCGGCGACCTGTTGCAGGAAACTCACATAGGTGTGGCAAAAACCACCGATGCCGACGGGCTGATGCGCGTGCTGCGCAACGGAAAGCGAAAGCTTGCCGCGCTCACCGCCGCCGCCGATTTGCGCGGCGCATGGGATGATGTTGCGGTCATGCGCGCGCTGTCGGTCTTTGCCGATGCGGCGGTCGGCCATGCGCTGGATTTTTTATTGGCTCAGGCGCATGCGGCAAAAACGGTAAAGCTGCCGCACCCGAAAACGCCGCAGCGCGATTGCGGCGTCACCGTCATCGCGCTCGGCAAATGGGGCGCGTTCGAGCTGAACTATTCCAGCGATATCGACCTGATGGTGATTTTCGATCCCGCGAAATCGCCGGTGAAGGTTGCGGATGAAACCCAGAATTTCTTCATCCGCCTGACGCGCGACCTTGCCCGCCTGCTCGACCAGCCGACGGGCGACGGGTATGTGTTCCGCACCGACCTGCGCCTGCGCCCCGATCCCGGCGCGATGCCGCTCGCCATTTCGATTGCCGCCGCCGAAGTTTATTACGGCACGCTCGGCCAGAACTGGGAACGCGCGGCGATGATCAAGGCGCGGCCGATGGCGGGCGACGAAGCCTTGGGCGCGGATTTCCTGAAAATCATGACGATGTGGATATGGCGCAAGAACCTCGATTTCGCGGCGATACAGGACATCCATTCCATCAAGCGGCAGATCAATGCGGCGCAGGCGAAGCGTAACCCCGGCCGCAAGGCCGGAGACAAAATCGGGCGCAAAGCCAAGGGCAATCCCTTCCTCGACTTCAACGTGAAGCTGGGGCATGGCGGCATCCGCGAGATTGAATTTTTCGCGCAGACGCAGCAGTTGATTTTCGGCGGGCGCGAACCGGCGCTGCGCGATCCGCGCACGCTGGTGACGCTCGGCACGCTTGCGGAAAAGGGCCAGATTACGCCGAAAACGCGCGACGAACTGGTTGCGGCATATCTTTTCCTGCGCCGTGTCGAACACCGCCTGCAGATGCAGGACGACCGCCAGACGCACAGCCTGCCATCGTCGCAGGAAGCGTTTGACGATGTCGCGCTGTTCGCGGGTTATGCCACACCAAAGGCGTTCTTGGCCGATCTGGAAAAACATACCGGCGCGGTGCGCGCGCTCTATGCCGGATTATTCACCGAAGCGCCCAGCCTGTCGCAAACCGGAAACCTTGTCTTTACCGGCGTGGAGGACGATCCCGAAACTCTGGTGACATTATCGGGCATGGGATTCAAGGAAGCCGGGAAAATTACCGCCGCGGTGCGCGGCTGGCATCACGGGCGTTATCGTGCCGTGCGCAGCGAACGCGCGCGCCAGATCTTGACGGAAATCACGCCGCATCTGCTGTCCACGCTGGGCGCGACGCCGCATCCGGATGACGCCTTTATCCGCTTCGACCAGTTTTTATCGCGGCTGCCATCGGGCATTCCGATCTTTTCGATGTTCCAGCACAACCCGCAGCAGATGGAGCTGGTGGCCGATATCATGGGATCATCACCCGCGCTTGCCGAACATCTCGGCACGCATCCGCAGGTGCTGGACGGCGTGCTGAGTCGCGATTTCTTCGGCGGATTGCCAGATATGCCCGCGCTGAAAACCGATCTGGAACGCATGCTGCAATCCGCGCGCGATTATCAGGATATTCTCGATATCACCCGCCGCTGGGCGCGGGAAAAACGGTTTCATGCCGGAATCCATATTTTAAAAAGCCTGTCGCCGCCCCGACGCTGCCGGCAGTATTTATCCGATATCGCCGAAACCGCGATGACGTGCCTGCTGCCCTTCGTTGAAAAAGAATTCGCCGCCGCGCACGGTGTTTTCAAGACAGGCGAATTCATCGTCCTCGCGATGGGCAGTTTCGCCGCGCAGGAAATGTATGCCGATAGCGACCTTGATATCATCGCGCTGTATAAAACATCGGACAAAGAAAAAACCAGTACCGGAACAAAACCCCTCGCGCCCAATGTTTATTACATCAGATTGATGCAGCGTTTAATCTCCGCGATGTCCGCGCCGACGGCGGAGGGGATTTTGTACGAAGTCGATGCGCGCCTCCGCCCCGCCGGAAATGACGGGCCGCTGGCGGCGCAGCTGGAGGGGTTTTTCCATTATCACCGCAAGGACGCGTGGGTTTGGGAGCATATGAGCCTGATACGTTCCCGCCTGATTTATGCGACAGATGCCACGCGGAAATATTTCACCCAAGAAATGACGAAAATCCTGTCGGTCAAACGCGACGAAAAAGAACTGCGCGACGAAATGATCGAAATGCGCGCAAAAGTCGAAAAACAATTCGGGTCGAAAGACGCGTGGCAGTTGAAATACCGCCGCGGCGGATTGATGGATGTGATGTTCGCGGTGCAGTTCCTGATCCTGAAAAACGCGCATAAAAATAAGGGTTTGTTCGTGCCCGCGCTGGAGGACGCGATCAAAATCCTGAAAACCAAAAAAATTCTGAGCGCGGCCGATGCCGGAAAATTATCCGAAGCGCACCGCGACGCGCAGGCCGCGCAATCGTTTTTGCGGCTTTGCGCGGAATTGCCGTTCGATCCGGTAAACGACCCGCCCGGATTGAAAAAAGCGCTGGCGGAAAGCGTCGGCGGCAAAACGATGGCGTTTAAAACGCTGGCGGCGCGGATCGACAAGTACTGCAAAAACGCGTTTCAGGTGTATAAAAAGACGCTGGGTGCGTAATACACGCTAGTTCCTGCCGTTTTCCATGCGTTTTACATGCCTTCCAGCACATAGCGAATTTCAAAAAATCGCGTAATAACAGGTACTTAAAAATACCCGTTTTTCTACCCTGTCAAAATTTTGATGTGATAAATCAACCGCTTGCAGCGCGCCGAAATTACTTTTCCAGCGCGCGGAGGCTCAGGCGCTCGATCTCGCGGGCGACCATTTTCTCGATGACATGCTGCAGGTTCTGGTCGAGCCACTGGCGGAGCAGCGGCTTCAGCACTTCGCGCGTCATGTCTTCCAGCGTCACATTGCCGGGACGGCCGGGCAGTTCGCGTTCGACCGAGATGTTGTTGGCGAGCAGCCGGGCGAGCGAAGCGACCGCGGCGTCGGCGGTGTCGTCAGAAACGAGATGATCGGTATCGTCCACCGCTTCGTCCTCCTCCGGGCTTTCCTCCAGCTCGATGCGCGGCGCGGGCTTCGGTGCCTCCACGACGCGTTCGGTCAGGTCGAGAATAGGTTCAGGGCGTGCGGGCGGCGGCGGCGTCAGCGGACGCGGCGCCTCGATCTGTTTCGGCTTGGGGGGAACGGGTGCCGCGATCGATTCAGCGGGCTTGGCGGGTTTCGCCGCAGCCGTCGCCGCATCTACGGGCGTGCCGTCTTCGGAAATGATCTGGCGGATAGATTCCAGAATTTCCTCGATCGACGGTTCCTGTTCGGTCTTTATTTCAGCCATGGCCTCGTCACATTCATCTGGAATCAGGGTATCAAAAAACCCTTCAATATAAAAGTTTTAGGTGATTTTCCTGCCAAAGGCGAGTCAGAATTCACCGCAACCCTTAATTCTGTAAATTTAAAAGACGAAGGACTGCTCCGCCTCGAAGCCCACCAGCGTCGGCGTCGCGGCATCAAACAGCACGCGGGTCGAGAAATGGTCGCCATGGCGCTCGATCAGCACCGCCTGCCCCATATGCCCGTGTTTCGACACAACGGTGACGAGACGCCCGCCATCGGCCAGCTGGTTCTTGATGCCTTCCGGCACGGCAGAAACAGAACCGTTGATCAGGATGACGTTATAGGGGCCTTGCGCCGCGTAGCCTTCGCACAGCTTGGCCTGACGCACGACGACGACGTTGATGATGTCGAGATCGTGCAGCAGCTTGTCCGCCTCGTTCGCCAGCGTTTCCTCGATCTCGAGGCCCACGACCGTGCCGGCCAGATGGCCCATGACAGCGGTGGTGTAGCCGGTGTTGCAGCCGATATCGAGCACGATATCGGATTTCTGGATGTTCGCTTCCTGTATCAGCCGCGCGATAATCACGGGCTCGCGCAGGTAACGGCCGTTGCCCAGCGCCACGTCTTCATCGACATAGGCGAAACCCTGCAGGTGGCGCGGCACGAATTTCTCGCGCGGGATCTTGCGCATCGCGCCGATGATCGCATCATCCGTCACCCGGTTGGGGCGCAGCTGGCAATCCACCATGTTTTCGCGTGCTTTTTCAAAAGTTTGGGCCATTATCCTGATCCGTTATAAGACTCGGGTTTTGATGAGGATACTATACACCGAAGGCAGTACCGTAAAAGCCCATTTTTTAAAGCACAATCAACAGGCTGGCAAAAAGCCTTGTCTCGGCCGCGCAAGGGCATTATAAAGTCTGTCAGCTTGCCGGTTCACTCTGCCGCTCCGGCGCTTGTATATCGTTTTGGATATATGTTTCGTTTGCTGGCTATGGCGCGGTGGCAGAATGGCGATGTAGAGGACTGCAAATCCTCGAATGCCGGTTCGATTCCGGCCCGTGCCTCCAGCCTTTTTTATCCCCCGTAGACGCTCACTTCAATCTCCGCACTTCCAGAAATTCCGGGGGTACTGCTGGCGATATTTGAATTACTTTATGCTCTGCATTATAAGGTTTTGTTAGATTTATGTATTGCCACCATAGTTTCCAATTGAGCTTGTAGGGACGGGAAGAAACGTATGGTTTTTTCCCACACCAGTGCGCTCGCGACCATATACGCCGCTCCGGCTGCAATCCCCACCAGTTCTAGAAATAATGTAAAAGCCGTAAAACTGAGGCTGTCTTGCAACCGATAGTGCGAGATGAAACGCATCGCAAAGAAATGCGGCAAGAAAATACAGGCCATTCCTACTGTGGTACCGCCTAATGCTCTTAAAAACCAAAGCTCCCGGCTTCCGCCGAGAAGTAGCTGCTTGTGCGTGAGTATTGGCACATGGAAAAATCGAAGATCAACACCGATACGCGCCCTTAGGTAGACAATAATAGTAAGCACTATAACTGGCAGTGCCATAAAAAGCGGAAACACCCTCGGCAGGTAGAATTTATCTTTCAATAACGAAGCGCGATCAACTAAAAAATTTAAAGAGGCCCCCGCGTCAAAAACCAAAAGGGCTATAACAAAAGTCCCGATGCTTAGAATGAGGCCGAATAGTTTATAACATAGATAATCAGCATCATTCTCTAAGCGAAAATTAAAATGAACAATATTGATAGGTATAAACCAGTTGCGACGCAGTTCCAGCGCAGGCACGTAAATCACTCTATTAAGCAAGTTTTCTAAAAAAGACATTCAACAAATCTCTATTTATTCACCTTACCCCGCCCGTCATTCCTGAACCCCCGCCAGATCGAGGCGCGGATTTCGTTGCGGGTTTGGGCGTCGATGCGGTCGGTTTCGGCGCGGGATAAATGTTTGGCGGCTTCCTGCATCAGGGGTTTTACGCGTTTCCAGTCGGCCATGAAAATATCGCTCTTGTTCGGCGGCAGGTCGGACAGGCGGCCGTTGTAAAACGTGCCGTAGTCGAAGATACCGTTTTCATGCCAGCCCGCGATAAAGACGAATGCCTTGTACGCCTTCGCCCATTTTTTCTGATCGTAATAAAGCTTGCCGAGGTTTTCGTCGCAGCCGTTTTGCGCGATGTAATGCTTGCTCGCGCAGGCCGCCAGCCATTTTTCCGCCAGCGCGTCGTTTGCGGCGCTGCGGCGGCTGCCGGTGCAGAAACGCACTTCGCCCTTTGTCTTGCGCGGATCATACGTCCATTCGTGATCGGGCCCGCCCGCATAACTGACGCGGGCGATGTAGTGAAGGCCGAGCATCTGTTGCGCGTTCAGGCGCGCCTGCCAGTCGTGGCTGCGGGTTGCGCGCGTCAGCCACTTCACCGTGTCGCGCCCTTGATCGGCCGCAGGTTCGTTGAGACAGGCATCCCAGCCGATATCGTAAGCGGCATAGCCATCTCCTGCCAGCGCGGCGGCTTCGCGCGCGGCATTGTTGGGATATTTCTTGAAGGCCCCCTGCTGCGGGGCGCAGGCGGCAAGGGCGAGGGCAATGGCGAGGGTCAGGACGGGCTTGAACGGGCGCATAAAAATCTCCTTTAAAATCAAAGGCTATATTACGGCATGGGTGGAGAAAAAATGGTTAACGGGGCGATTTTGGCGATTGACATATTCTGGATATGCTTTACAAACAGCGCCAGTACCCATAATTAACCCCTTTTATCCGGAGCCTCACAATGGACAACAACAAAAAAGCCTCTTCCGCATTCAACCGCGTCGCTAAAGGCGCTCTCGCAGGCGCAGGCATCGCTATCGTCGGCGCGGCTATCCTGCCCGTCGTGACCGTTTCGGCTCCCGTTGTGATCATCGGCGGCGTCATCGGCGCGTGGATCAACAGCCGCAACAAGCCGTAATCTGGCCTGATCGGCTTTAAGCTTTTGAAAAACCGGCGGGTCGCAAGACCCGCCGGTTTTTTATTGCGACGTAGCCGCGGGTTTTTATTACCTTTTATTCAGCGGGAACATAAACGCTAAACTGGTTGTTTGACGGGGGCAGAACAGTAACCGGCAAAGGAACACCCCCATGTCCACCAACCCGCCCATTCCCGACGATATCATCACCCCCGCGCAGGCACCGGATTCCGTGCAATACGTGCTGATGATCACCGCCGACAAGGTGGAGGACCTGGAGTTTTTCTATCCCTTCTACCGCCTTGTGGAAGAAGGCATCCGCGTCGATGTCGCAACGCCGTCGGGCGGCGCGTTCAAGGGCAAGAACGGATATGAATTGAAAGAGACGCTGAAGATCGAGGGTCTCAACCCCGATGCCTATCACATGCTGATCATTCCGGGCGGCAAGGCCCCCGAAGAACTGAAAAAGAACGAAGCCGCGATTGATTTCGTCCGCGTCTTCGCAAGCCAGGGAAAAACCATCGCGGCGATCTGCCACGGGCCGCAGCTGCTCGCGACCGCAGGCGTGATCGAGGGCGCGACGCTCTCCGGCTATCCCGAAATCCGCGGCGAGATTGAAGCAGCCGGCGCGGCCTATGCGGCGAAAGACGCGCTGGTCAGCGGGCAGTTCATCACGGGACGCTGGCCCGCCGATCTGCCGGCCTTCACCAAGGCGGTCATGAAGCAGCTGAAGGTGCAGGCGGGTCAATTGTCGCTGGTGCCGAAGCCGGAGATCAATTCCGACGACGCCTCCCCGCTCGCCAATGCAGATGCAGTGGCGGAGCAGATGAAGTCGAGCTTCCAGACGAATGCCTGAGTAGCGGGCGCTTCCTATACCGGACGATAAACGGGCAGCGCGAGCGGCAGCACTTTCACGTTCAGCGGATATTGCGCGTTCTTCGGCTCGCCGTCCAGAATGACGGGCAGGTTGCCGCCTTTTTTATTGCCGGGCTGGATGATCAGTTCGGGCGCGGTCACGACCTTCACCGATCTCGCTTCGGTCCATGTGCCGTCCCACATCTTCGGCACGATCATCGCCATGTTATGCGGGCCGCCCTGAAACGCGTAGAAGCCGAGCAAGCCATCGGCATCGCCCTTCGCGAGAATGTTTTCGATGACGGGTTTCAAGCCCTCCGCCGTCGGCTTTACAAAACCGCTATTCGCGCGCGGCATCAGCTGGTTGTTGGTGACGATGAACAACCTGCCTTTTTGCTCGATGCCGTCGACATCCAGTTTCGCCTTGCGGCCCGCAACGATGCCGAACACGGTGGACAGGAACTTTCCCGCGGCCTTGAAATATTTCTTGTCGCGCCACAATTCGCGCGCGGCATAAAAATCGACGCTGTTCTGGTCGATCATCAATCCGACGAGGAAATTTTCGCCATTCACGTTGCCGACATCGACGCGGCTGCTGGCGACGTTTTTATACTGTTTCGCCGCATCGCGGAAATCTGCCGCGAAGCCCAGCTGGCGCGCGAACAGGTTATGCGTGCCGAGCGGCAGCACGCCCAGCGTGATATCGTCGCGGCCCATAAACTCCGCCGCTGCCGTCAAAACCGACCCGTCGCCGCCGCCCAGGATAAGGCCACGTTTGCCGCCCTTGTTGGCTTGCGTCCAGTCGCGGACAGTGCCCGCGATCTCTTTGCCTTCGATGAAATTGATGCTGCCCAGACGCGCGCCGAGTGATTCCTCCAGCCCCTTTTGAACTTCAGCTTCGCCCAGTTTCAGGACGGTGCCGGAACGCTTGTTGACGATGACGTCAATTTTTTCAGCGTTTTCAGTGGTTTCGGGAGTGGCTGCAGGAAGGGTCATGATTTTTACTCTATAGTTTATGAATAATCAGCTTTGTCATACACCTCCCTATTCGAAACCGCAACCCCCTGCCCGAATTTATCGCCGTACCATAAAAAAAACTGGAATTCCGCGGCGTAATCCACTAAACATCTATGACCACAACGTCTTTGTTCCTTGGTAGCTCAGTGGTAGAGCAGGCGACTGTTAATCGCCCGGTCGTAAGTTCGAATCTTACCCAAGGAGCCATTCTTTTCGATTATGCCCCGACCAGTTTCCGCACGTTTTCCAGCGTGTCTGCTTCCTGTGCGGGTTTATCCCAGCGGATGCGGTTGATGCGGGGAAGCGGAGCGCGACGCCGGATTTGTGGCGGGGGCTTTCATGGGCTGAATCGAACACGACCTCGAACACCAGTTCCTTTGACACCTCGCGCACGGGGCCGAAGCGTTCGATGGTGTGGCTGCGCACCCATTTGTCGATCAGCAGCAATTCGTCATCCGTGAAACCGAAATACGCCTTTCCGACCGGCACGATCTCGTTCCCCTTCCAGACGCCGAAGGTGTAGTCGGAATAAAACGACGACCGCTTGCCATGCCCGCGTTGCGCATACATCAGCACGGCGTCGATCAGCCGCGCCTCGCGTTTCCATTTGTACCAGAGCCCCTTTACGCGGCCCTGCTGGTAAATGCTGTCCTTGCGTTTCAGCATCAGGCCTTCATGCCCCTGCTCCTCCGCCCCCTTCACGCGCACCTCGGCCAGCGCATTCCAATCGTCAAATTCTATTACCGGAGAGATATCGAGACGCGGGTTCGGATTGCGCGCCAGCCATGCGACAAGGCGCAGGCGGCGCTCCGACAGCGGCAGGTGCCGGATATCCTCGTCCCCGTCGAACAGCATGTCGTAAAGGCGCACAAAGGCGGGATAATCCTTCTGCATTTTCGCGCTGACCGTCTTGCGGTTCAGGCGTTGCTGCAGGGCATTGAACGACATCGGCGTAAAATCCTGACCCGCCAGCAATTCGCCGTCCAGCACCGCGCTGCCGTTCAGCGTCGCCATCAGGTCGGGGAAGGTATGTGCGATATTGTCGCCGGTGCGCGAAAACATGGTTTTCTCCGCCTCGCCCAGCCCGAGCTGCACGCGGATGCCGTCCCATTTCCATTCGGCCTGCCAGTCGGGTGGGTTCATCGCGGGAAAATCTTTTTCCTCGTCCACCGGATGCGCCAGCATCAGCGGATGGAACACGCGGTGGCGGTGGATTTCCGGTATCGGCCCGCGCCCTTCCAGCCATGCAAACAGGTCGAGATAGGGCGGCGCAAGCCCGTGCCAGATATGTTCGATATCATCGAGCGTCTTGCCGCCCAGTTCCGCCAGCGCCGTTTTCGCGATGCGCGCGGAAACGCCGATGCGCAGGTTGCCGGTCGCCAGCTTCACAATCGCCCACCGCTCCGTCGGCGAGGCAGATGACAGATGCGCGGCAATCGCGGGCGCGAGTTTCGCAGACGGCAGCGTCGACAGCTCCTCGATCAAGCCCGACAGCGTCGGCAACGCCTTCCCGTCATGTTCAGGCCAGATCAGCGCGATGGTTTCAGCGAGATCCCCGACGTAATCATATGACATTTCAAACAACGTCGGATCGACCTTTTCCAGTACGACATCCTTCAGCAGCTTCGCCTTCACGTTGCGGAACGACAGGTTTCCGGTCAGCACCGCCAGCGCATAGCCGCGGTCGGGATCGGGCGCATCGCGAAAATATTGCGTGATATAGGCGATTTTCTGGTTGCGCGACGGGGTCAGCAGCAATGCGTCGAGGAAGGCGGCGAAGGTTTTCATTCCGCCTCCTCCTCTTCCTCGCGTCCCTGCAGGTGCAGCGGCGCGGCCTTCAATCCCTGGCTACGGCACCAATGCACCAGCGCGTCTTCCCGCCCATGCGTCACCCAGATTTCGGGCGCGCCGGTATCCTTGATCGTCTGCGTCAATTCGTTCCAGTCGGCATGGTCGGAAATGACGAGAGGCAATTCGATACCGTTCTGCTTCACGCGCTGCTTGACCGTCATCCAGCCGGACGCCATGCCGATGATGGGTTCCGTCAGCCGGCGCGACCAGACCTCTTTCAGCGCGGAGGGCGGCGCGAGGACCAGTTGCCCTTTCAGCGCGTCCTTGGGCAGGCCTGTGGCCTTGCGCAAATCGCCGAGGTCGATACCCTGGCTCTGATAAAATTCGCACAACGCGACCATCGCGCCATGCAGGTAAATCGGCGCGTCATACCCCGCTTCGCGCACAAGGCTGATCAGCCGCTGCGCCTTGCCGAGCGAATAGACCGCCATCAGATGGCTCTGCTGCGGGAATTGGGCGAGGGAGCGCACCAGTTTACGCGCTTCATCCAGCGGGTTCGGATGCTGGAACACCGGCAGGCCGAATGTCGCCTCGGTCACGAAAATATCGCAGGGCACAGGCTGGAACGCCGCGATGGTGCGGTCGGGATAGCGTTTGTAGTCGCCGGATACGCAAATCCGCTGCCCCTTGCGCTCCAGAAGTATTTGGGCGCTGCCGAGGATATGGCCGGCGGGATAAAACGTCGCCGTCATATCCCCCATCGTCACCGTTTCGCCATAGGCGACAGGCTGGAATTTTTTCGCGCATTCGGCGCCGTAGCGCAGCTTCATGATGCCGATGGTTTCGGGCGTCGCCATGACGGCGCCATGGCCCGCCCGCGCATGATCGCTGTGGCCATGCGTAATTAATGCCTTTTCAACCGGATAGGGAGGGTCGATATACGCACCCGCCGGCTCTATATATAAATCATGACGCAAGAGGTTCATGTTTCTGAGATGGTTCCTATCTCATTGAAAAACAAGTCAGGATTGAAAAATCTTGGCCGCACCGTGCCGCTTCTGGACGCGTGGCTGACGCGCCATGGCTGGGAATGGTTCCCCCACCAGCTGGAGGTGCTGAAAGCCGCCCGCAAAGGGCAGAGGATGTGCTGCTCTGCGCCCCCACGGGCGCGGGCAAGACGCTGGCGGGTTTCCTGCCCGCATTCGATGCGCTGCTGGCGACGAAAGAACGCCGCGGGTTGCACACGCTTTATATCTCCCCGCTCAAGGCGCTGACCGTCGACGTCCACCGCAATATCGGCCGTCCGGTCGAGGAAATGGGACTGCCTGTCAGTTTCGAAACGCGCACCGGCGACACCCCGTCCTCCAAGCGGCAGCGGCAGAAAACGCGGCCGCCCGATATGCTGATGACGACGCCGGAATCGCTCGCGCTGCTGATTTCCTACGACAACGCGGCGGATTATTTCAAAAATCTGCGCTTTGTCATCGTGGATGAACTGCATGCGCTGATGGCGTCGAAACGGGGCGACCTGCTGTCGCTCGGCCTTGCGCGGCTGAAGGCGCTGGCGCCACATGTGCAGTTTATCGGCTTGTCGGCGACGATCCCCGACTCTGCATTAGCGCGCGACTGGCTGTGCGGCCCATCGGGCGCGATTGTAAAGGCCCCTGCCCGCACCCTGCCGAAAATCCGTATCCTGCAATCGGAAAAACGCATTCCGTGGGCGGGGCATATGGCGCTCTATGCCCTGCCGGAAGTGTATGCCGAGCTTGCCAAAAGCCGCATGAGCATCGTTTTCGTCAACACGCGCGCGCAGGCGGAATTGATTTTCCAGCATTTGTGGAAGCTGAACGCCGAAAACCTGAAAATCGGGCTGCATCACGGATCGCTGGAGCCGCAGCTGCGCCGCAAGGTCGAGGACCATATGGCGCGGGGTCAGCTGGATTGCGTCGTGGCGACCTCGTCGCTCGACCTCGGCATCGACTGGGCGGAGGTCGATCTGGTCGTGCAGATCGGCGCGCCCAAGGGCATCAGCCGCCTCCTGCAGCGCATCGGCCGGTCAAACCACCGCCTGAACGAGCCGAGCCGCGCGCTGCTGGTGCCGACCAACCGTTTCGAATGCATCGAATGCCAAGCGGCGGTCGAGGCGATTGCGCATCATGAACTGGACGGCGCGGACAGCCGCGATGGTGGCTTCGATGTGCTGGCGCAGCATATCATCGGCACCGCCTGCAGCGGCCCGTTCAACCCCGCAAAACTCTACGACGAAATCCGCCGCGCATGGCCGTACCGCGAGCTGAGCCGCGAGGATTTCGACAAGACGCTGGCCTTCGTAACCGATGGCGGTTATGTGCTGAAGGCGTATGAGCGTTTCAAGCGGCTGGAGCAGGATGAAAACGGCGATTGCCGCCTGGTCGACCCGAAATTCGCGCGCCAGTACCGCATGAATATCGGCACGATCGTCGAGGCGCCGATGCTGAAGGTCAAGCGCGGGCGGCAATACCTCGGCATGATCGAGGAATTTTTCATCAATAACCTTTCCCCCGGCGACAGTTTCCTGTTCGCGGGCGAGGTGGTGCAGTTCGACGGGCTGCGCGATGCGACGGTCATGGTGTCGCGCACGCGCGTGGAATCACCAGAAATCCCCAGTTACGACGGCGGCAAGCTGCCGATGACCACGCATTTGTCCTTGCGCGTGCGGGAGATGCTGCAAAACCCCGACGGCTGGGGCGGGCTGCCCAACAATGTCGGCGACTGGCTGTCGCTGCAGCGCGAACGATCTGCCCTGCCGGGCGCGGACCGCCTGCTGGTCGAGGTGTTCCGGCGCAGCGGGAAATATTATACCGTCATCTATCCCTTCGCGGGCCGCGCGGCGCACCAGACGCTCGGTTTCCTGCTGATGCGCCGGTTATCGCGGCGCGGGCACAAGCCGCTGGGGTTTGTTGCGACCGATTATGCGCTGGCGATGTGGTCGATGCGCAAGCCCGAGGATTTCGACAGCCTGCTTTCCGTCGACCTGCTGGGCGAGGAACTGCATGAATGGCTGGACGACACGCCGCTGCTGAAGCGCACCTTCCGCGAGGCGGCGGTGGTGGCGGGCGTGGTGGAAAGGCGGCATCCGGGGCAGCAGAAAAACGGGCGGCAGATGACGTTCAGCTCCGACCTTGTCTATGACGTGCTGTATAAATACGAACGCGACCATATCCTGCTGCGCGCGGCGCGGCAGGATGCGACGCGGGGGCTGATCGATACCGGCCGTCTTTCCACCACGCTGCATGACATGCAGGGGAAAATATTGCTGAAGGAACTGGATTGCGTCTCCCCCCTCGCCGTGCCGCTGATGCTGGAAATCGCACGCGAAAGCGTCTCGAAGAAAGAAGCGGGCGAATACTACCTCGAGGATTTTGAAAAAACGCTGCTGGCCGAGGCGGGCGTCGTGGCGACTCCATGAACATCACGCTGAACGGTCACGAGATTATCCTGCATGCCTCCGGCGTTGCGCTGTGGCGTGAACATGGCATTGCGGTTGTGGCCGACCTGCATCTTGAAAAAGGATCGCATTTCGCGAAACGGGGATTTTTCCTGCCGCCCTATGACAGCCAGGAAACGCTCGCGCGACTGCTCGCCGTCTGCGCGGCGGAGGGCGTGCGGCAGGTCGTGATTTTGGGCGATTGTTTCCATGACGCGGGCGGCTTTGCGCGGCTGGGCGATGCGGGCCGCCGCGCCTTCGCCCGCCTGCTCGCGCTGGATGCCATCTGGATCAAGGGCAACCATGACGGTGATTTCGTGCCGGAGGGGTTGGCCGCGCATGACAGCTATAACTTAAGCGGTATCACCTTCCGCCATGAATCGCAGCCTGATTCAAGTGCGGGTGAAATCAGCGGGCATTTCCACCCCAAGGTGCATATCGCGCATAACCGCACGCGGCTGCAACGCCCCTGCTTTGTCGAGGATGGTTTCCGCCTGCTGCTGCCGGCCTTCGGCGCGTATACCGGCGGCCTGGATATCCGCGACCCCGCCATCCGCAAGCTGTTCGCGCAACCGTTGCGCTGCCACGTGCTGGGCGAAAGCCGCGTGTATAGTTTCGCGGAGCGGCCGGGCACCTGACAAAACTTCACAATACAAAAGGCCGGAACATCGCTGTTCCGGCCCTTGTTGTTTTTTCAGCGTAACGGCTTACTGGCCGCTTTTTTCGTTCACGCCGCCGCCAGCTTCGATTTCGGTTTGCTGGACGTCGATCTCGGCACCGCCGCGGGTGACGCCGATTTGCGCGCCGCCGCCGACGGTGGTTTTCTTCTCGATCTTGCCGCCGGCGTTGATGTCGGCAGTGCCGTCCACCTTCGCCTTGGTGCCTTCAAGGGTGGTATTGCCGCCTGATTCAATCTTCAGGTTGCCGCCGCCGTTGATTTCCGAGCCTTTCTTTTCAACGCCGCCGCCGATGCCGGCACCGGTGAGGCTGGTGCCGCCCGAGCCCGCGCCGCCCGACAGGTTACCGTCGATATGCGAGGATTCAGCGGCCTTGAAGTTGACGTCGCCGCCCGCTTTCACGCCGATATCGCCCTTGCTATCCATGTCGGTGCCTTCGAAATTCGCATCCTTGCCGGCGTTGATATCGATCTCGCCCGCCTTGATGGAACCGACCTTCTTGGTGTTCGACTTGCCGCCTTCGATACCGAAGGACACATCGCCTTCGGTCGCGTTTTCGGCGGCGTCGCCGCCCTTGGCCGCTTTCGTCTTGCTGCCGCCGATGCTGCCTTCGACGCCGATCGAGCTGGAGGTATCTTCCGCCGCCTTGAAGTTGACCGATTTGCCGGCATCGATCGAGGTCTTGCCCTCGGATTCGATGCTCGTGCCTTCCAGGTTCGTGTCGCCGCCCGATTTGACCTTCAGGTTGCCGCCCGATTTCAGCGTCGAGCCGGTCGAGGTGGTTTCATCCGACTTGTTATAGTTGCCGGATGCTTCCAGACCGACGGTCGAGGATTTGGGCTTGCCCGCATCGTCCTTGCCGCCCTTGCTGGCCGACAGTGATGCATCGAAGCCGTAGCCTTCTTCGGAAGAGGTGTTCTTGACCGCGTTGAAGTTCACGTCATCCTTCGCGCCGATGCTCATATCGCCGCCGGATTCCATGTTGGTGCCTTCGAACGTCGCGCTCTTGCCCGCATCGATATCGAGCTTGCCGCCCGACTTGATCGAACCCGCAACGCCTTCGGTCGAGCTGGATTTGGAATTGTTCATTCCGCCTTCCAGTTCAAGGCCCATGCCGGTCGAGCCCTTGCCGCTGCTGCCTTTCGATTTGGAAGCAGACAGGCTGCCCGACACGTTGAAGCCGTCTTCGGTGTGGCTTTCCTCGTTCTTGGCCGCGTCGAATTTGACGTTGCCGCCCGCCTTGATGCTGGCGTCGCCGCCGGCCTCAAGGTTGGTGCCTTCGAAGCGTGCATCGTCCTTGGTGTTGACCTTCATGTTGCCGCCGGATTTCATCGAGCCGGTGACCGCTTCGGACGAAGAATCCGTCGCGTTCTCCTGATCATAGCCGCCCGAGATCGTGCCGGTGACGGCCTTGGTCGCGTCGATGCCCACTTTCAGCTCGCCATTGATATTGTCGCTGGAGGACGACGAGCTGGAGGTGTTTTTGGCCGCCTTGTAATCGAGCGAGCCCGCGTTCAGTTCCATGTCGCCGCCCGATTCCAGGTTCGTGCCCTCGAGCGAGGTCTTGCCTGTCGTCGTCGTCTTCATGTTGCCGCCCGACTTGATCGTGCCGGTGACCGCGGTGCTGGATTTCGAGGATTCATCGCTGGTGTTGCGGTCATACGTCGCTTTCACGCCAGCCGACGCGCCTGCGCCGCTTTCGTTCTGCACGCCGTCCTGCACGCCTGCCGACGCCGATGCGCCCGCATTCGCTTCACCATACAGGCCAAGCTTGCCCGTATTGGTTTCGGAGGACGACGAGGAGAAGGTGGTGTCTTTTGCCGCCTTGCTGTCCCATTCCTTCGAGTCTTGCGTGAAGTCGCCGCCGGCCTCGATCTGCGTGCCTTCATCCGTGATCTTTTCATCCGCCGTGCGCGTCATGTTGCCGCCGGATTTGATCGTGGAGGTTTTGGCATGGGTCGAGCCTTCGGTCTTGCTCTCGGTCGTGTTGGTGCCGTAGTAACCGACGCCCGCTTCGGCGTTCGCTTCCGCGCTTGCGCCCGCATTGGCATCGAGGCCTTTCGTTTTGGCCTCGGCGCTTGCATCCGCGCTCGCATCCGCACTCGCGCCTGCATACATGCCGGCTTTCGTGTTGGATGTTTCGGTCGTGGTGGTGTGGCTGTCCTGCGCGGCCTCGAACGTCATGTTCTTGGCCTTCAGGTCCATGTCGCCGCCCGATTCAAGATCCGATCCGACAACGTTCAGGTTTTCGATCGCCTTGATCTTGGCATTGCCGCCCGACTTGATGGTCGATCCGGTATGCGTGACGTCTTTCGTGGTGGTCTTTTCGGTTTCGGCGCGCATAAAGTCGACCGTGTTGTCGCTTGACGCTTCCGCACCCGCATGGGCGCTGGCTTCGGCCGAAGCCTCGCCCGCGTTGTAGTTTGCGCCCGCGCCCGATTTGGAGCCCTTCGCATCGGCAGACGCGCCGCCCGCATCGGCTTTCGCCCCTGCATTGGCATCCGCGCTCGCCTTGTTGTCGCTGTCGCCATAGAGGCCGACCTTGGTCGAGCTGTGGCTCGTCGTTTCGGTCTCGATGTCTTTTGCGGCCTCGATCTTGACGTTCTTGCCCGAAATGTCGACATCGCCGCCCGCTTCCACGTTGGAGCCGCGGATGGTGGTGTCGTTGTCGGATTCGATCGTCATGTTGCCGCCGGACTTGATGTTCGACGATTTCGACTTGTTGCTGTATTTGTCGCTGGTCGAAGTTTCAACCTCGAGCGCCGTCACGCCGCCGGAGCCGCTTGCGCCCGCTTCCGCCGATGCGCCTGCCTCCGCCGAAGCACCGTCGGTGCCGGACGAAGAATCCGAACCCGACGAGCTGTCGCTGGTGCCGGTATCGATCTTGCCGATCGAGGTCGTGGTTTTCGAATGCGATTCCGTCTCGATATCGCGGCCTTCGATGATCTTGACGTCCTTGCCCTTCAGGCCGAGGTCGCCGCCCGCCGACACATCCGATCCTTCAATCGTCAGCGTCTTGTCGGATTTGATCTTCGCGTTGCCGCCGAAGTTGAGCGTGGAGCCGTGGCTCTTGTCGCTCGACGTCGAGTCCGTCGAGGTTTCGGAGCCCCAGACGCCGCCGCCAACGCCGCCGCCGGTGGTGGTCGAGGTGGTCGAGGTGGATGACTTGTCACGCGCGTCCAGGATGTTCATGTTGCCGCCGGCATGCATGTCGCCGTCGCCGCCCACATCAACGGTGGAGCCGCGGATGGTGGTGTCACCGCCGCTTTCCGTTTTCAGGTTGCCGCCCACCTTCAGGCCGGAGCCGATGGAAGTGGTGGAGTTGGTGGTGGTGTTCGACTGGTTGAGGCCGCTACCCGAGAAGGTGGTTTCGGCTTTCTTGTCCTCGATCACGTCGAAGGTGATGTTGCCGCCCGCCTTCAGGTCGGCATCGCCGCCCGCGCCCATATTCGCGCCTTTGTTGGTGATGTCCTTCGCGGCATCGACCTTCAGGTTGCCGGTTGCTTCAATCGTGCCGGTTTTGCCGATCAGCGTATTGCCGTTGACGTCGTTGCCGCTGGTGCTGGTGAAGGTTTCGTTGATGATGCTGCCGTCGGTCGATTTCAAGCTGACATCGCCGCCCTTGATCGTGCCGGAAGTGTTCTTGATATCGCCTTTCGACGTGATGTTGAGCGTATTGTTGCCCGCAATCGTGCCGCCGGTGTTGGTGACGGCCGCCAGATCCATGTTCACGTCATTGCCGACGATCGCAGCGCCGCCGGCGAAGCCAGCCTTGGTCGCTGCACTCAAATACACGACGGGAGCGAGGACTTTCTGGCCCATGACTTCGGTTTCGACCATCCAGACCATGTCGGTCGTCAGGTTCGCGGCCTGATCGGGCGTCAGCGCCGTGCCATAGGTAAGGCCGAGCGCGCCTGCCACGTTCACGCCGTTATCCATCAGGCGCTGCATCTGCGATGCTTCGTCTTCACCCGGGATGATGACGGTGTTGCCGACCTGCGAGGTCAGCTGGTCGCGGATCAGGCTTTGTTCGTAGTTGCCGTCGCCGAGGCGTTTTTGCACCGTTTCGGGGTTGAGGCCGAGGCGGTCGATCATGTATTGCGAACCCAGCGGCGAATTCGCGCCGTACAGCGGGTTCGTTTCGATCAGGTAGCCGGAATTCGGGTTTTGCGAAACGACGAAGAAGCCGTTCGGGTTGCTGGGCAGCGTGATGGTGACGCCGCCGAAGGATGCGCTGCTCGCGCCCGTCGTTGCGGATGCGCCCGTGCCGGTGGTCGCGTCGACATTCGCCGCGAGCGCGGAGCCCGCATTCGTCAGCGTAAAGCCGGTGGCGTTCAGCGTACCCGCGTAAATGCTGGCGCCCGGGCCCGCGGTCGTGACATTCGCCGTCGTCGTGCCGTCCTGGATGTTATAGGTGTAATCGATATAGATCACATCCGTGCAGCAATAGGCGTGGTGGTGCCATTTTTTGGTGTAGTTGATCGTCGTGATGTCATAGGCGTCGTTAAAGAAGTTCGCGCCCACATCGCCGGTCAGGTTTACCGTGCCTGCCGACATGATGCTGCCGAGGTTCAGGCCATAATTGAAGCCGGTCACGGTCAGCGTCGTGCCCGCGATCAGGCGCGCACGCATGGCGGCGGTCGGCGTCGTGCCGTAGGACTGCACGTCGCTCCAGGTTTGCGTGAAGTGGCGGTTCGTGCTTTCGAAAGGCAGGAGCCAGGTGGGGTTGGTGCTGCCGAGCGCGCCGCCTTCCCATCCCGCATCAACCGTCGAGGGCGTGGTGGTGGTTGTGGTGCGTGTGTCGCCGCCCTCGATCTCGTTATAGAAGTTGTCGGTCGTGATGGTGATGTTGCGCGTCGCATTGATGTCGTTGCGGTTGCGGAACACGTTCGATGTGAACGCCATGTCCTGTCCGGAATCCATCGTGCCCGTCGCGCGGTTATAGATTTCGGAGGGCGACGAGATATCGAGCATCGTGCCGCCGTAGAACGCGCCGTCATTATAGACGCTGCCCGTCGAATTGACGTCGAGCGTGCCGGAGGCCGCGATACCGCCCGTGGACGCGTTGGTGATGGTGAAGCCGTTCAGCGTCAGGTTGCCGGCGGAATACATCAGGCCGTTGTTGGTGAAGGCGTTGGTCAGGCTGATCGTCGCATTCCCCGCCGCGTTGATGATGCGCGACGCGGAGCCGAGCATGGACAGGGTCGCAGCCGACAGCGTGATGCCGTTCTGGCCCGTGATGGAGGATCCGCTGGCAAGGCTGGTCGTGCCCGAATTGATATCGATAGTATTACCAAGGAACACGGCCGATGCGCCGAGGCCGTTGACGGTCACGCCATTGCCGTCCGACTGGCCGCGCAGGCTCAACTGGCCGCCCGACTGGATGGTGCCGCTGTTGTTGATGGTATAGGCGGAATCCGAGCCGCGTACATTGACGCCGCCCGTGCCGATGACTTTTGCGCCCGCGTTGTTGGTCAGCGTGCTGGCGATATTGACGCCCATCAAGCCTGCCGACTGGATAATACCGCTGTTGGTGATGGTGTCGGCATTGATGGTCGCCGTGCCGCCGGTGGTGGAGGCGATGATTTTAGCGCCCGACGCGTTGGTCAGCGTGCCTGTCACCGCAATGCTGTTCGCGCCGGAACCGCCCTGCAGCGCGCCCGTGCCGGAATTGTTGAGCGATGCGCCCTTCAGCGTTAAAACGCCGTCGGCGATCATTGTGCCGCTGTTTTCGACAGCTTCCGCAAAGCCGCCCGCAACGTCGGCGAGCGTCAGCGCGGTTTTCGCATAAATGCTGCCGGTGTTACCGATGTAGTTTGCAGCACGCAGCGCGACATTCGCGGTGTCGGAGGAGAAAGTGCCGCCGTTGTTTTCAAAACGGTCGCCCGCCGTGATGGAAAGCGCGCCCGTGGTGCTCTGCACCGCGCCGCCCGTCGCCAGCGTGATGTTGCCGGAGGTCGAGGACAGCGTGATGTTGCCCGCGTTTTTCAGTTTCGCCGCGCCCAGCAGCATGTTGCCGGTGGTGGTGAGGGTAAAGCCGCTGGTGCTGTAAATCGTCGCGCCGCTGCTGCCGACGGAAAGGCTTGCCAGCGTCGCGCCGAAATTCGCGCCCGCGCCATAGGTCGCGCCGTCGATCGAACCCGCGCCCGTCTGGGTCAGCGTGACGTTGTTGATCGCGTAGCGTTTATTGTTGTCCGCCATCGCGGTCGAGGTCGTGCTGTCGGTCAATGCGTCGGAAATCAGGTCGAGGTTGTTTTCAGCGGTGATCAACCCGCCTTCAAGACGGATTTCGCCAGAGGTTGCGGAGAGTTCGACATTCTGCTTGGCGGAAATTTTCGCGTTCGTCGCCTTGATGGCGTTCGCGCCCGCAGTGGTCGATTTGATCTTTACGTTCTGCTTCGCGGAAACCGCGCTGCCGATTTCGATTTTACCCGAGGAGGTCAGCGAGAAATCGCCCACACCCGCCGCCGCATCGCCCAGCATCTTGACGCCGACGCCGCTTTCGGTCGCGATCAGGCGGATGCGGTTCGCATACATGCCGCCAAGCGCGGAGGAGTCGATTGCAACGGTCGGCGCGGTGCCGGTAGGCGTGCGCGGGGTTGCGGTTTTCGTGTTCACATCCCAATCATTCGCACCCGCGACAACATCCAGTTCCTTGGCGTTGATCTGGCCGTCGAGCTTGATGGAGCGCGCGAGCAGGCCGAGGTAATCCTGATTGGCGGCGTTCAGCCCGGTGCCGGTCACAAGGATGTCGCCGTTATCGATGCGGAAGCCGGTCAATGCGCCCGTGCCGCCAAATTGCGGCACGCCGGTCGTCAGCGTTGCGTTCGGCACGTTGATAAAGCCGCAGCCGTTGCAGGTGATGCCATAGGGGTTGGCGACAATCACATCTGCGTGTTTGCCGAGGACTTCGGTGTAGCCGCTCAGCACGGAGCGGTTGGGCGCAACGACTTCGTTCAGGATCAGGTTCGCTTCATTGGTCAGGTTCATGTTCGCCATGACCTGTCCCGCGAGTTCTGATTGACGCGCCATCTGCAGCACGTTGCCGTTGTTCAGCACAAGGCCGTTAGTGGGGACGTTATAATGGTTGAACGTGTTGTGCGACATGCCCGATGCGTTGGAGTTCGCGATGTCGACGACCGTCACGCCGTTCGGCGAGGTGTAGACTTGCGTATTCGTGCTGCCGTTGGCCTGCACCTGCTGCGCTTCCGACGGGGTTGCCATCCATGCGGTGAAGACGCTCGATGCCATGAGCGCGATGAAGAGCGATTTTGCGAAGCCGGAGCGTGTTTTTGTGTTTTTCATTTTTTTATGGCCTTCGCGTTAAAAATTGACCGACAAGCGGGCAAAAGAGTTGAAACCGTCCGTGTCGAGGGCATCCGGCTTGATCAGCGGATGGCCCATATAGAAGTCGAAAGAAGCCGCGCCCATCGCCAGCGTCAGGCCGGCAGCCGCGCCGATGACGGTTCCCGCAGGCGTGCCCGCCGCGCGCCCGCCGACCGCGCCCCCGTCCAGCGCGACATAGGGCTTGAACAGCAGGTTGCGGCCGCCGGGGCCTGTCAGCGTTTTGGGCATCGACAAGTCGTTGCGGACGAAGAAGCCATGGTCGTTGGCAAGCGTGTCTTCGTAGAACCCGCGCACAGTGTAAATGCCGCCGACGCTGAACTGTTCCGATCCGAACAATGCATCGAGTGCGTATTGGGCAGAAAGCTGCGTCGACCATGAAAGGTCGGTGCCGCGGAAATTAAAGGGGGTGGAGATGCTGCCGTTCAGCGTCACACGCTGGAACTGCGCGCGCGGCGCGAAGCCCGGCAGGCCGCCGAGGTCTTCTCCCGCACCCAGCCATTCAAGGCCGCGCGAATAGCCGACGCTGCCCGAAACAGCGCTGTTGCCGATGCGGCTGCTGACGTTGCCGCCAATGTCGAGGACGGTCAGGCGGTGGGAGCTGACGGCAAGGCGCACGTTTTCGACGTAGTTCTTGTTGCTTTTGGCGGTCAGCGTGGCGGAGACGATACCCTTGGTATCCTGGTCGCGGTAAACAACGCGGTCCACCATGAGGAAGGCGGAGCGTGTCAACCCGTCGAGGTCAACGGTCAGGCCGGACGGGGTGACCAGCGTGCTTTCGTAATCGGAATCAGAATAGCCCGCGGTCAGCATCGAATAGCCGAGCGGGATGGAGAACAGCGCGCTGTTGGAGCGCATGTCGCGGTCGTCGCCATCGGTCGGGATCGTCTGGCGGCGGGTGAAGCTGTAGAATTCGTTCAGGCCGAGCAGGTTGTCGTAGCTCAAAGATCCGCTGCCCTGATAACGCCCCGTCGATTTCGTGCCGTAGTTGTCGACGGAGGTGTTGAGGTGCCAGCGTTTGCCGGGCTCGTTGCGGACGACGATCGTGCTTTCGCCCACTTTGGCGCCGGGGACGATGTCGATGCTCGCGTTGTTGGACTGCAGGCGGTTGACCTGATCAAGGCCCTGTTCGATATCGCGCAGGTTCAGCACGCGGTCATTCACAAACGGAAACGCGCCGGGGATAAACAATGTCGCCTTGGTATCTTCCTTCAGGCCGATTTTTTTCAACACGCCTTCGACCACCTGAATGGTCAGCACGCCGGTCGACAGGTCCTGCGACGGCAGGTAGGCGCGCGTGGTGGCATAACCCTTGTCGATGTAATAGGCGGTGATTTCGCCCAGCAGCGACTGGATCTCGCCAACGCCGAGGCATTTCGGCGCATATTTTTTGGCAAGGCGTTTTTTGGTGCGGTTGCCCATATGGGGCGCGTCGGTGATTTTCACTTCGCGGATCTCGCGGCAGCCCTCGCCCGTGCCCTTGGGCGCGGCGACTTCGGGTGCGATGATCTGCGCAGGGGCGCGCTTGCTGTCGAGGTTGCGCTGGTTTTCCTCGCGGCGGCGCATCATCTCTTCGCGCTGGATGCGGTCGCTTTCCTGATTGGCACGCTGGATGTCGGCGGGGGTCAGCTGGGCCTGCGCGGGCGCGGATGTGAGAAGGAGTGCGGCCAGTACCAGCCACAATTTAGCGTTGCGTCTCATTCAGCCCCTGCCCTTCGCGCCAAAGAAATTTGAACCTTTTTCGTTCAGCGCGGTTTTAAAAGATTTGCCCAAAGATGATTCAGTGCAGAGACTTATAAAGTGTATGCGCGAGGCTGTCCATGATTTTTTATTTATGAAAATAGCTTTGCCCCGCCCAATAACTTGCCCTTTGAACGACTTACGGCGCGGCGCGGCAACTTCAATAGGAAAACTGTTATTCATTTCCTGAAGAATTCTGCCGGATATTCGACCGTTGCAGCACCCGACGTCAGCACCGGTAAAAATATGCTTATTAAACAGACAGATACCAGATTTATGGCAGCCCTTATTTGACAGTCTTCGGGCTGCATGTTAGTTATGTTAAATTTTGAATTACAAAAATAATAATACTCAGGTGTGTACCATGACCGTATTCTCCGCTCTCGCCGAAAAAATTGCCGCGCGTATTCCGGATCAATCCCTCGCGCAGGAATTGCTGGCCGAAGCGGGCAAGGCCGACCCGATGCAACGCCAGCAGCAGACAATTTCTGCGGAGGTCGCAGGGCTTGATGCAAAGGGCGCAGCATCGGTGCAGCTGAGGGAACTGTCCAATAACATATTCGAGTTAAACGACGCCCTGCAGAAAATGAAGGTTGCACTGACATTGTCGTCGACCACGCAGGAAGATGAAACCGCCGAACAATGGTGGAATGCCCCGACCATCGCGGTCACCGCCGAATTGCTGCAGGGCGAGACGCGCCTGATGTCGTTCAAGGTGACGCCTGTCGAGGCGGGCGGATACTATGTCGAGGCGGAAGAAAATTCGGGCGGCGGCGGTTTCAACCTGTCGATGATGCAAAATGCCCCTGCGGCCGACATGGCGGCTGTCGAGGAAATGCTGGCGAAACACCTCGATGCCAGTTTCCGCATCCCCGCGGACCAAGCCGCCCCCGTGCTGAAACGCCTGATCGAAACGGTCGATTTCCGGCCGGAAATATTCCTCCACCTCATCAAGGAGGCACCGTTCGAGCAGGTGCTGGATTTCGTGAAGGCCGGCATCAATGCAGGCCATGTGTATCAGGAATATCCCGGTAAATTCCGCCCGCTCGACTGGGTGCTGATGTCGCGTGATGCGCCGGTTGATGACAAGAACAAGATCGCTCCCTTTACCCGCGAACAACGCCGCGAACTGTTCGAGGCGGTGGTGGAACAGGCGAAAGACCCGTCCGTGCTTGTTTCCGACATGACCATGCGGCAGGCCGCGGCGCATAACGCCTATGACCTGCTGCCGCGCCTGCTGGAACTGGGCGCCGTCGTCAGGGACGAACATTTCGCCGGCGCAGGCGGCTACAGCGACAATGCCGCCGCGTTGAAAACTTTGCAGGCCCTGCGCCCCTATATCAGCGATGTGAACGCCGAAAATTACAACGGCAGCGCAGGCAGCAGCGCCGCCTACCGCGCCGATCTTGAAACATTCAAATGGCTGGAAACGCAAGGCCTCGATAAAGACCGCACGATGGACAACAACCACAAATCCTATGCCCACGCATTGGTCGGCAGCGCCTTGCGCAAGGGCATCAAGGCCAAGGGCGGCGACGATGGCTGGCCGCAGATGCTGCAATACCTGATCGACGGCGCGTATGATTTTCAATCGGCGGGCCCCGCCGGCACGCCCGTGCAGATGGCGGTTGAAAACGGCAACCTCGACCTCGCCAAAATCCTGATCGAAGGCGGTGCCGCGCCCGATGCGTCGTTGATGGTCAAGCTGTTGACGCCCGTCTTCTACAACAAAGGCGTGTCGGCGGATGAGGCAAAGGAATTCATGACATACCTGCATGAACAGCACGCCGTGCCCTATGCGCAGGAAGTGGCCGATGCGCCGATGAACCTGATGCGCGCAAGCGCCAGCTATAATTTCTTCAACGCGCAATTCGAAGGCATGAAGCCGCTGGCGGAGATTGCGGATTTCCTGAAATCGCAGGGCGCGAAACCGGCAGAAACGCCGGAGGTCGCCGCATTCCGGACCGACGCCGCCGAAAAACTGCGCGGCGCAGCGCCGGAAATCGTGCAGGCCTTCGGCATCGAAGCCCTGCCCGCGCTGCCGCGCCCCTCCCGTTCGCGCCGGACGCCGATGCCTTAAGCTTGACGTAAGGCGTGGAAAAGGCGGGAGAATCTGCTGCATTGCACAATGCCGCGGCACCCCCGGTTAACGGCATATTTGGCGTAAAATCCGTCGTTTCCGCCAAATTTTCCGCTATTTTCAGTAATAAAGTTTCAAAAATCCCTTTTCATATAGTCAGAAAAGCCGTTTGCCAGTAATATATCCGCACTAATCATAAAAGCAGACGCGGCAAAAAGTCGCGCGCAAACAGGCCAGGGTGTGTGTCATGACCAAGCAACGCGATATCTCTATTCTCGGCAACGTCACGCAGCATGACGAGGCGAATTTTTCCGAGCGTGAAAAAGAAATCGCCCGCCTGGGCCGCGAACTCGACGCGCGCTTCCTGCCGCAGTTCGAACGCCGCGAATTCACCTTTATGCAGCATGCGCAGGTCATGAAAACCTACCTGCCCGAAGGCCTGCATGACGACAAGAACCTCGTCAGCGACCAGCATGTGCGCATTTCCTACAACTACTTCCCCGCGCGTAAAGATCCCGACAACGCGGAAACCATTTTCGTGCTGGGCGGGATTTACAACGCCGCCCGCCGCGCCGATTTCTTTGCCGAGGGCGCGGCCGGAAATTACAACGTCGTCGCGCTCGATTACCCCGGCAAGGGCCATAGCGGCAACCTGAAACTGCCCGGCGATTACACGCTCGACACCTATGCCGCCATCGTGCGCGCGACGATCGACGCCGTGGCGCCTGCGGGCAAATATCACCTGCTGGGCAATTCGCACGGCACGAAGGTCGTCTATGCGATGGTCGAACAGGGTTTCAGCGACCCCAACTGGTCCAGCACCATCATCGGCGACATGCCGCCCGAAACGCCGGCCGGCCCGAAACTGCGCCGCGCATGGCGCAACCGCGAACGCCCGTTTTCCGAGACGATGGAGGAAGCGGTGCGCAAATTGACGAGCTTCCTTGCCGGCCATGGCGCGCCCGTCGCGCAGGAATTCGTGGTGCATGATTTCAACCACGGATTCGAAAATTTCACGCGCGAAGGCTTTGGCTGGGCATACGACCCCAACTCGATGCACGGTTATGCCGACGAATACATGAAGCCCTACGACAAATGGGATGCGTTCAAGAAAATCCCCACGCCCATCCTGATGCTGGCAGGCGAAACGAGCAACACCGCGACCCCCGACGCCGTGCAGAAGATGCTGGAGGCGCGCCCCGATATGTCGCTGATGCTGTATCAGGGCGTCGGCCACTACCCAGAACTCGTGACCGCCAAGCGCATCGAGGAAGTTTTGAAATGGGTGCAGCATGTGGGCGAGATCAAGTCGCCGCTGCGCGCCATTGTTCCCGCCGATCCTGAAAAGGACATGGTGCTGCATTACGTTCAGGACAACAAAGCCCCCGCAGTAACGGCCGCAAACCAAGCCGCCAAAACCGCGCCGAAACAGCGCAAGCAAGGCGGGCCTGCGTAAATGACAGCGAAAACGCCCTACCCCATCGTCTTTATCCCCGGCGCGTCGTCGGATGAAGCGTCATGGGCGGATCAGGTCGCGTATTTCGACGGATCAAGCGCCGTCAACCTCGTATCCTTCGACGATATCGGCGCGATGGCGGATGAAGTGCTGGCAACCGCGCCCGCCGAATTCACCGTCTGCGGTACATCCATGGGCGGCTATGTCGCATTCGATGTGCTGAAGAAAGCCAAGGGCCGCGTGAAATCGGCCATCCTCTGCAACACCAGCGCGCGCGCGGATTCACCCGAACGCCAGCGCCAGCGCCAGATGGAAGTGAGTGCGGGCGAAGCCGCGTATAAGGAAGCCCGCAAGGACGACAGCCATTATAACGCCTTCATCAGCGCAAAATCGGCGCAGGACAAGGCGCTGATCGCACGCCTTCGCGCGATATCGCAGCGCGTCGGCTTTGCCGGTTTTAGCCGCCATCAGAAGGCTTGCGCGAACCGCGCTGAATCTCTTTCGTACCTCGCGCAGATCGACATGCCCGTGCTGGTCCTCGGCGGCGGCGAAGACACGCTGATCCCGAACGAGTTGCAGGTGGAAATCCAGAACGGCATCAAGGGTGCGCAGCTGGTGATTATTCCCGACACCGGCCACATCACCAATATGGAAGACGCGGGCGCCATGAACGCCGCCATCGAAAAATTCCTGAGGGCCGCATGAACCAGATCAAAGAAGTCATGTTCGATTTCGACGGCACGATCGCCAATACGGAACCGATCAGCCTTGTCGTCACGCGCCGCGTTTTGTCGGACTATGCCAACAGCCTGTTCGCGAAGCCGATGACGGATGAAATCGCGAGCCTCGACATGCGCGGCAAGGATTTTGGCCAGATCGCGCAGCAGTTCCAGAACATCATCAATGCGGGCCTGCCCGATGCGTCGCAGATCACGATCGATATCGAGGATTTGCGCATCAACAAGCTGCGGCCGGAGACGAAACAGGCGCTGCTGGAGGCAAAACTCGCCCCGCATATCGGCGAGACCTTTGCGGAGCTGCAGGACGATATGAAGCTCGGCCTGTCGGTCGTCAGCAACAGCCCGCGCATGCGCATCCAGCCGTTGCTGGACAAGCACAAACACGACACCCGCATCCCCGCCCACCGCCTGTTCAGCGCGTTCGAGGATGTGGCGGGCAAGCTAAAGGAAGACCCCGCCATCTACCTGCTCGCCGCCAAAACGCTGGGCATCACGCCCGCCGAGGCTGCAGCGGTCGAAGACAGCGTAACAGGCATGAAGGCAGCCAACAGCGCGGGCATCGGCCTCCGCGTCGGCTACACAGGCTTGGCCGAACCGCACGAAGTTGAAAAGCTGAAGGCCGCACTGATCGCCGCTGGCGCGCATGTTGTGATCGACGACATGAAAAAACTCCCCGCCGCCATCCGCGCGTTCAAGCCTTAAGAATATTTCCCCAGTAGAAAATATAAAAAGCGATCCATGCCACCGCATGGATACGCACCAGCACCCTGTCGCTGCATTTCAGGAAACGCCGCAGCAGGTACGCCCCCAGCAATGATACGCCCCCGACAACCAGAAACCGCAACAACCGCGCCGGAATGCTGACCGCGAGGAATGTGGCGAGGCTGGCAAAGGGTGGGGCTGCGAAGGCGTATAATTTATACGGCGTGCCGCTCAAGGGGCCATAAAACAATGCCCAGTTACCGGCATCCGCATATTCGTTGCGCACCTTCGCGATCATCAGGTCACTGACGAACGGCACCATGCGCATGACGAAGGACACAAAGGCGGGCGCGTGGCTCGCCGCCAGATAGACGGCCGCGCCGCCGGTCAATGCACCCGCCAGCGCGGCGAAAGCTGTGCGCAAGTACAACGAACGCGAGAAAATAGCGCAGAGGGAGATCAGCAGGTCGGGCACGATAAAAAATACCGTCGCCTCGGCAAAGCCCCACATGAAGGCAAGAAAAACGGCAACCGCCAGAAAACGCGGTTTTAATCCCACGGCTTGAAATGCCCTTCATCGGCCAGCGCGCGGAACGATGTGCCGAGCGTTTCCATGAATTCCAGCTTGCCGGTTTTGTAATGCAGCGGTTCGCCCACGAAAATATCGCAGAAAAACGGCACCAGCACGAAATCATCCTTGGGCAATGCCTTGCCAAGGCCGTGGATAAAGACGGGCGTCACGGGCACGTGCGGGTAACGCTCCGCCAGATGCGCGATGCCTTTCTTGAACTGCGACAACTGTTCCGGCTCCCCGCGCGAACCTTCGGGGAACAGGATGATGACGTCGCCACGGTCAAGCGCATCGCAGCAGGGCTGCAGCGGGTCGTAACTGCGGCTGGCGGCGCCGCGCTCCAGCGGGATGATGCCGATCACGCGGGTGGCGAACCATGCCAGCGCCTTGTTCTTCATGAAATAATCGGCGGCGGCGACGGGGCGGATATTCGGCAGGCGTTTCAGTTTGAACAGCGAAATCAGCATCAATGTATCAAGATGGCTGTTGTGGTTGGCGACCACGATCGCAGGCCCCTTTTCCGGCAGCAGGTTACGGCGGCGCACCGTCATGCCCAGCAGCAGGATCAGCAGCAGCCGGATGAAGCTGAAGAAAATGCGGCGCAATGCTTGATTGGGTTTATGCATGGTCAATAATAAAAGAAGTAAGTGAAGTGAAAGAACAGCGGCGCGGTATAGGTCAGGCTGTCGATGCGGTCCATGATGCCGCCATGGCCCGGGATCAGCGTGCCGGTATCCTTGACGCCGATATCGCGCTTGATCGCCGAAATCGACACATCGCCGACAAAGCCGAACGATGCGATCAGAACCCCCGCCAGCGCCGCATGCAGCGTATCGAACGGCGTCAGGTAGGGCGCGATCAGCATGGCGGTTACGGTCGTGGTAAAGATGCCGCCCAGCAACCCCTCCCATGTTTTCTTGGGGCTGACGATGGGCAGCACCTGATGCTTGCCGAAACTTTTTCCCCAGACATATTGCGCCACATCGTTGAACTGCGTCAGGAAGACAAGGAACAGCAGCAGCCCTGCCCCACCCGCCGAGCCCGCCGCCAACGCCGGCAGCACCAGCAGGAAAGCCATATGGCTGATCGAAAACACGCAGGTCATCAACCCCCAATGGATCGTGCCGGCGGATTTCAGGAAACCCTCCGTCGCCTGCGCGATGATCATGCGAAACGCGATGAACAGGAACATATAGACGGGGATAAAAATAATGAACATCCCGTACCATTCCATCGACGCCCAGTAATATTGCATAGGGATCGACAGATAGGCCCAGAACAGCACACGCCTGTCCGCGCGCCGTGTCGGGATCATGGAGAAAAATTCCTTCAGCGCCAGAAAACTCATGAAGCCCAGAAACCATAGCGATACCGTGCGGCTGGCCAGCAGCGCGATGCTGAACACGCCGATCATGACCCACCAGCTTTTCGTGCGCAGGACCAGTTCGGAATAATCTTTTTCCGGCTTCTTCAGTTTAAGCGCGTAAACGATAACGCTGGCGATGACCAACAGTCCCCAGAGGAACGCGAGTGCGAAAATGACCTGCTGCGGCGCGTCGGTCATGCCGCGCTTTCCTTCAACGCCTTGGATGCGCGGTTATAGATGGTATAGGCCACCAGCAGCAGGATTGCGACAAGCGCGAGCGTGAACCACCAGCCGGGCACAAAGCCAACACCAATAAAGAAACCGATCATACCGAATGCTGCGGCACGGTCGCTTTTCCCCATCGGCCCGTCATATCGGCGGCTGGCGCCGATCTGCAACCCTACCACGCCCGTCATTTCACTGATGACCGCCAGAAAGCAAATAATGATGACAATCCCTGCGCCCTCAAACGTGACAAGCGCGAAAGGCAAATACAGCGCGGTATCGGAAATCACATCGCCAAGTTCGTTCAACACCGCGCCCAACCGAGATTTCATGTTGTGTTCGCGCGCCAGCATGCCATCGACGGCATTCAGCGCCATGCGGAAAAACAGAAACAGCGGCAGCAGCAGAAACAACACGCGCTCATAACGCACATATAACATCAGAGCGCCATACAGCACCGACAAGACCGTTGCCGCTATCGTCACCTGATTGGCCGTCACGCCCCGTGCCGCCAGTTTCACCACCAGCGGCCGCAACAATCCCTGAAATTTGCCTTTGAGTTGATAGACACTGGCCATGAATAACTCCCTGCCCGATTATATGGGCAGAGGGTTACCAATCGGTTTAGATTAAGTATTTCCAGAAACGCGCATTTCCGGAAATTACGGGCGGGCGTTGCCGTCGGGCGCATAGCCGCGCAATTCGCTGTCGCTCAGGTTGCCGTTTTTGTTGGTGTCGAGCTGGTTGAACAGGGTGGTCGAGCGGCCGTCACGCTGGAATTCAGCCGAATCCACCTGCCCGTTATTGTCGCTGTCGAGGTTCGTGAACGGGCGGCCGCCGTCGAGTGTGCCGCCCGTCGTGGTCGTGGGTGCGTGTGCAAGCGACGAGGTATCGAGCGTATTGCCGCTGGTCGCGCGCAGACTGCCGGTCGGTGTCGTGGTCGAGCCGATGCTGCCGCTGCCCGCGCTGCCATTGCCGGGGTTGCCGATGGAGCCGGAACCTGTCGAGTTGCTGCCGATCGACGATCCGCCTGCGGAACCGCTTATGGATGAACCACCCGCCGGCCCGCCCACCGAATAACCGCCGCCGCCCGAGGGCTGCGCCGGCGCGGGCGTTGCAAAAGCGACCATGGCGGTCATCATTGCGATGGCGAGGAGTTGTGCGTTTTTCATCTTGTCTCCGAAAGATTGAATTTTTCCTGCTCTTTAGGCAACACCGCACGCGTCGCATTGTTCCACAGGCAGGTGATGAAGAAGATGCTGATTTGGCGGGTTATTTCTTTTTAGCGGGTTTTTTCCTGCGTGATTGTCCTGATTCCGACAGCGCGATCGCGATTGCCTGCTTGCGTGATTTGACCTTGCCGCCCTTCCCGTCTTTGCCGGATTTGAGGGAGCCGTCCTTGAATTCTTCCATCACTTTTTTGACTTTGCGCTTTTTGCCGGATTTTGTTTTCGGTTTTGTCGCGGGCATGTTTCTTCTCCTTGTCGCAACGCGGGTTAAGAAATCAACCCTGTTGCGCGGGGTAAGTTCCCCCGCATCAGGAAATATCGAAACGCACGTTGCCGGACAGTGTTTCGCCCTGCTGCAGCACCACCATGCCCGTATCCGCAACACCGCGCGTTGCGAGGTTAAACCCGTCATTGATATTGGTGACCGCTTCGGCGCAGAAAAACGGTTTTTCCGCCGGAATGTAAATCACGAATTGCGCAAACACCGGATCGGCGGTGATGGTGAGCGCGAGATTGCGGTCGGGCCAGTCGATGCGCGCCGTGCCGTCCCAGCCCGTGAAGCAATGATCGAGCAGATCGCGCCCCTCCACCCCTTGCGTGGGCGGGCCGAAGCGGTCATCGCCCAGCGTCAGACCCTTGCTGAAATCCCATGCGGCGGGCGTATCTGCCACATCCACCGGCACGATATTGCGGCTCTGCCATATCTTCGGCAGATTTGCCGTCAGTTTCGTCTGCGCATTGCGCGGGAAATAGGGATGATGCCCCAGACCGAAGGGCAACGCCATGCCGGATTCATTCGTGACCGACATCGAAATTTCCAGCCCGTTATTATCCAGCTGGTACACCTGCCGCGCGTGATAGGCATAGGGCGTATGCGCCGCTTTCGGCGTGCGGAGTTCCAGCGTCACACGATCGGGTGTTTCCGCCACGGCCTGCCACGGCAGCAGCCAGCCATCGCCATGCAGTTGATGCACATCGTATTCCGCGCGCGGGCCGACATCGTAAACCTTGCCACCGAAATCCAGCCTGCCGCCGATGATGCGGTTTGAATAGGGCGTCAGCGGAAAACTGGCCGTGTTCAGCGGCGCGAGCGGCGCGGCGGGGTCATAGGCGCGGAAAACATCCTGCCCGTTATAGCGGAATGACAGAATGCTGCCGCCGGTTTCGGCGCTGTATTCAAGGGAGAGTTTTTTGTCCGGTGATTGCAGCATGGCGGCATCCTTTTTTTCAGGATACAAGTCATACCGTCAATTTGTGCTTTTTGCCAGAGGCGGAAATTTCATCCGCGAAATGATGGTTGACGTTGCGGTGGCGCGCCTCGTCGGCGCGGATGACTATGATGACGTCGCGCAGGCGCGCATCGGCGGGCAAACGCCAGTATTCGATGGCGACGGGGGGCGCAGGAATATTTTCATGCCGCCCGGCGTCGATTTCATCGAGATAGGCGGTATAGCTGACCACCGCCTCTTCCTCAAAATATCCGACCAGCCGGTGCGCGGTGCGGGGGGAGACGAGGTAGAGGATAAAGAAACTGTTAAAAAATATCCCCTGCGCCATCAGGATCAGGAACCGCTCGAACCCGTTCGGCTGTGCGACCGCGATAAAGGTCATCAGGTGCATGCGCTCGTTCTCCGCCTCGTCCAGCAGCGTGCGGATCCAGCCGTTATCGTCGGCCATACGGCGTAGGCATTTCATGTGCTGCAGCATACCGCCGACCATGCCGGGCACGGCGGCGACCGTTTCCAGCACCACCGCGCGGTGGCCATAGCGTTTCTTGAAAAAGGCATCGGCGATAAATCTGAGAAGCTTGGTCAGCGCCAGCGCGACGCGGTCGCTCATGTCTTCGGGGTCGTGATGGCCGTTGGCGGGCGCGCCTCTCGCGTGATCCTCCGCATGCGATACGTCCTCGAGGACGCGCAAATCGTCCGGATTGCCGGATCTGGCTTCCACCTAGTTCAGGGGGCCGCGGGGAACTTCGTCTTCCCAGAAATCATCAACGATGCTGGGCGTTTTCTGCCTGTCTTTGTTGAGGCGGTTTTCGGCAAGGTATCTGCAGGCAGAAGTCGCTGCAGAAAGGCGGGATTGGGGAAGTCCGTATCCGTGTTGTCCTGTCAGCATGTGATCCTCGTCGGGCAAGAAAATGACTGGTTTGTGAGCAAACGGCACAGACGGGCAACAAGTTCCGGAATGTCCATGAAATCGCTGCGACGGCCGGAACCCCCATGTTTCCACAGCGTTAGCGGAAGAAGTTATGACAGTGGGGGACGACCGACATGGCGGCACGCGCATTCTGGAATGGACATATCCGGCTTTCCCTCGTCACCTTTCCGGTGCGGCTCTACCCCGCCATCACGGAAACCGAGAAGATCAAGCTGCACAAGATCGAGCGCAAGACCGGCAAGCGGATCCATTACAGCAACACGACGGAGGGCGAGGACATCATCGAGGCCTCCGACATCGTGAAGGGCTACGAATACGAAAAGGGCCATTACATCCAGATCGAGGACGAAGAGCTGAAAAAATTGCGCGTCGAGAGCAAGCACATGATCGACCTTGTCCAGTTCACCGACCTGCATGATATCGACCCCATCTATTTCGACCGCCCCTACTACCTCGTGCCCGACGGGCGCGTGGCGGAGGAGGCGTTCGTCACCTTGCGCGATTCCCTGCGCAGTTCGAAAAAGGTCGGCTTGGGACAGGTCACGATCGCGGGCAAGGAACGCATCGCCGCGATCAAGGCCTGCGGCAAGGGACTGATCCTCGAAACGCTGCGCTATGCGGGCGAAGTCAACCGCGCGTCGGAATATTTCAGCGATATTCCCGAAGACGCCGATGTGAACAAGGAACAGGTCGATCTCGCCGCCGAACTCATCAAGCGCAAGACCAAGAAATTCGACCCCCATGCCTTCAAGGACAGTTACCAGCAGGGGTTGCTGGAAATCATCAATGCCAAGCTGCATCACCGCAAGCCGAAGCTGGGCGCCGAGCCTGTGAAGCCCGGCAAGGTCATCAATATCATGGACGCGCTGAAGAAAAGCCTGGCGGAATCGGGCGGTGCGAAGAAATCCACCCGCACGCCTGCGCACAAGCCCGCGCGTGCCGCGCCGAAAAAAGCAACCGCGCCCAAAAAACGGCGCAAAGCGAGCTAACCCATGACCGGACTCGATATCCAGACATACAACAAGAAGCGCGATTTTTCGAAAACGAAAGAACCGCGCGGCGCGACCGCCCGTAAAAACGGCAACAGCTTCGTCGTGCAAAAACACGACGCCACGCGCCTGCATTACGATTTCAGGCTGGAAATGGACGGCGTGCTGAAAAGCTGGGCGGTGACCAAGGGGCCGAGCCTCGACCCCGCCGACAAACGCCTTGCCGTGCGCACCGAAGACCACCCCATATCCTATGGCAGTTTCGAGGGCACCATTCCCGCCGGCGAATATGGCGGCGGCACGGTCATGCTCTGGGATATCGGCACCTGGACGCCCATCGACGACCCGCAAAAAGGCATCAAAAAAGGGCACCTGCATTTCGAACTGCATGGCGAACGCCTCAAGGGGAAATGGAATTTGATCCGCATGCGCGGCGGCGACAACGAAAAACGCGAAAACTGGCTCCTGATCAAGGATGACGACGACGAGGCGGTGGAGCGCGGCAGCGGATCAAGCCTGCTGGACGATAATATCATCAGCGTTACCACCGGCGCGTCGATGGAAGATATCGCGGGCGGCGACCTTGAATGGGGCCGTGGCGGCGCGCGGAAGAAAACCGCCAAAAAGGCGAAAGCCGCTGTGGTAAAAAAAAAGACCGCCCCAAAAAATAAAACGACCTTAAAAAAGCTCGCATCCGAATTCGGCGAGGTACAGCTCGCGACGCTGGTGACCAAACCGCCGACGGGTGCCGACTGGGTACATGAGGTCAAGTTTGACGGCTACCGCATCCTCTGCCTGATTGCGAATGGCGAGGTAATGATCCGCACACGCAACGGCCATGACTGGACGCATAAATTCCCCTCCCTCGCCGCCGCGCTCGCAACGCTGGATGTTGCCGACGCGGTGCTTGATGGCGAAGCCGTGCTTGTGGATGACAAGGGAAAGACCGCCTTTGGCGCGTTGCAGAACGCGCTCGGCAAGGGCGGCGATCCGTCGGGCATTCAGGCGTATTTCTTTGACCTGCTGCAACTGGACGGAAAAAACCTGTCGCGCGAGCCGCTGCTGGTGCGCAAGAAGCATCTGGAAAAACTGATGAAGGGCGTGGATGATACCCTGCATTACAGCGAACATATGGCCTCGTCCTCCGACCTGCTGACCAATGCCTGCAAGATCGGGCTGGAGGGGATTATCTCCAAGCGCGCGGATGCCAGCTATTCCACGGGGCGCGGGCGCAGCTGGCTGAAATCGAAATGCAACAAGCGGCAGGAATTCGTCATCATCGGCTATACCGCGCCGAAAAAGGGTAACCGCGCACTGGGCGCGCTGCATCTGGGATATTACGCCGGCGGTGAATTGAAATATGCCGGAAAATGCGGCACCGGTTTTTCGCACAAGCATGCGCAGGAAATCCTCGACCTGCTGGAACCCCTCGCCCGTAAAACGCCCGCCGCCGCTGTGACGGCTGAAGCGAAACGCGGCGCGACATGGGTGGAGCCGAAAATACTCTGCGAAGCAAGTTTCACCGAATGGACCAGCGACGGCCATGTGCGCCATCCGTCCTTCGAAGGCCTGCGCAGTGATAAAAAAGCCAAAGACGTTGTACATGAGGAACCCATGCCCGTAAAACAAGCCGTTGAAAAACCGACAAAGAAGGCACCCGTTAAAAAAGGCCCAAAGAAGGGTGACGGATTAGTGGTGCAAGGCATCACCATCACCAATCCCGACCGCGTTATTTTCAAGGATGTGCAGGTGACTAAGGGCGAGTTGGCGGAATATTACGGGCAGGTCGCGCCCTATATGCTGAAACAGATCGCGGGGCATCCGTTGAGCCTGCTGCGCTGCCCCGGCGGCGCGGATGCGCAGTGTTTTTTCCAGCGCAACCCCGACCAGTACATGAAAAACTATGTGAAGCCTTTTCCGTGGGATCACAAGGGAAATGCGCATGAATATCTTTACATCGAGGACGCAAAGGGTTTGGTTTTCCTTGCCCAGATGGGCGCGATTGAAATGCATCCCTGGGCCGCGCCGATCAAGCGCATCGATTACCCGAACCGCATGATTTTCGACCTCGACCCCGATGAAGGCATTGATTTCGAGGCGGTCAAACTGGGCGCGATGGATGTGCGTGCGCGGCTGAAGGCGATCGGGCTGCAAAGCTTCGTCAAGACGACGGGCGGCAAGGGATTGCATATCACCGTTCCGCTGGACGGAAAGGTCAAATGGCCGCAGGTAAAAGCCTTCGCGGCATCCTTTGCCGGACGCATGGTGACCGCGGTGCCGGATGCCTATGTGGCGACCATGGCCAAGGCGAAACGGAAAGGCAAAATCTTCATCGATTATTTCCGCAACGATTATACCGCCACGGCGATTGCCGATTATTCGGTGCGCGCGCGCAAGGGTGCGGCGGTTGCGACGCCGCTGTGCTGGGAAGAGCTGAAATCCCTGAAATCAGCGGCAGAGTTTGATATGGCGGAGGTATTGGTGCGGCTGAAGAAGAAAAAGGACGCGAATATCATGCCGCCGCCGCAAACCCTGCCTAAACTCCACTAATTTGCTTTTTTGGCGGCTTCGGTGCAGAATACCGGAAATTCAACCTCGGAAGGTCTGCCATGAAATTCGTCTCCGCCCTCGCGCTCCTCGCCTGCCTGATCGCCGCCCCTGCCATCGCCGATGACTCGCGCGAGATTGGCGCGGTATCGACCGCCTTCAAGCTGGTTGGCCCCAACCACAAGATCATCATCACGGCGTTCAATGACCCGAAAGTGAAAGGCGTCACCTGCTACGTCGCGCGCCCGCGCACCGGCGGCATCAAGGGCGGGTTAGGCCTGGCGGAAGATCCGTCGCTCGCGAGCGTCTCCTGCGTGCAGACCGGCCCAATCACCTTCAGCGGCAAAATGGATACGGATAAAAGCGGCGAGGAAGTGTTCGACGAAAGCCGTTCGATTATCTTCAAGTCTTTGCAGATCGACCGCATTTACGATCAGGAAAACGGCAGCCTTGTTTATGTTGCCCGCACCACGCGCATCATCGAAGGCTCGCCCGATACGTCGATTTCCGTTGTCGCACCCATGACATGGGACGGCGTTGCGCCCGCGAAACCGGTTCTGGACTAGAATTAATTGAGGGCTGTCTTGACGGGCTGTTGCAGCGGCGCTTTACGCTGATGCACATGCACGGTCTGGACGAAGCCGACCTTTGCCTGTGCCGATAGCAAGCTCCACTGGGTTTTGTAGTTGCGCAGGCGCGCCTGTGACCGTGCGGTATATTCCGCCGGGGTCATTTTTCCCGCTGCATAATCCTGTGCGATCCTCATCGCATCGCCGCGGGTTTTTTTGACCAGCGCGGGGTACATCGCAACAGGCAGTACATGTTCATAAACGATGTCTGTCACGCAGGCCGACTGGTCGACGGCGCTGGTGCGTTCGGGAACGCCCGCCACGCCGCAACGCGATTGCGACAGACCGGCAATGCGCGCCCAGGCCTGTTCTTCCTCTATCTTGCGGTTATCCAGCGACGCGGCTTCGTTGCCGTATGCGTTCCCGTTTTCGTTATAGGCATTGACGTGGGGATGGGAGGTGCAACCGGACAGGAGCAGCGCGATGGCACAAAGCCCGAAAATCAGGGTGGCATTAATCATGCGCAGGCCGCTTGTGGTTACCATGGGACGCTCCTCGTTGAAGCGCCAACGCAGGCAGACCCGTTCTGTTCCCTTTAAGGGTGATGGTAAATGTGGAAATACTTCTGGAAGGGGTAAAGGGTTAAAACCTTTACCTTTTCCTCGACCGCCCAGCCCGTCAAAGGGAAGCGGTTGGAGGTGACGAGGGTGCCGGATTTCAGGTTTTTCATGAGCTTTTCGCCCACCCTGCCCATTTCATAGACCGACAGGAACACGACCACCGCATCGGCATCGCCGAAATCATGCTCGAAAAAATCGGCGCGGCGGTATTCGAGGTTGGGGATGTTTTGCGCCGTTTTCACCTTGTCCGACCATTCGATGCATTGGCGCGAGGCCTCGACCCCGATCACCCGCGCATCCGGAATGGCCTTGGCGATTTCGCGCGTCAGCAGCCCGTTGCCCGAACCCATGTCGTAAATCGTGTAACGCGGCGCGCCGTTTTTGGCCCCGCCCTTTTTCGCCATGTCGGATTTCAGGGTATCGATGATGCGGCGGCGGATGGCGGGCGCGGTGCGGATATTCGGCACGCCCTTGTTGAAGATCAGGATATAGACGTTCCACAGCAGCAGGTATGCCGCAACGCAGAACAGGACCGCCTTGAAAATTTCCATGAAACACCGCCTGCCGCCATTATCGCGCAAGGGGCGGATCAGTTCAATCGGCGATTAAAGCGTCTGGGCAGGCTTTGCGGGTTTCGCCCTGTCATCATTTGCCGGCGCGATTTTATCCTGCAGCGCGTCCATCTGGGTTTTGAGCTTGTCCAGCCCTTCCCGCGCATCGGGCGGCAGTTTCTGCGCCGAGCTTTCGAAATCGGTGATGGCGCTGCGCATGGCGGAAAGGGTCGGCGTGTAATCGGGCACGGATTGCTGCGTGGTTTTCAGCTGGTCGATTTTTTCGTCGATCTTCGACAGCTCCGCGCTGATCCGGCCGATATGCTGCGCGTTCCGCAGGTCGGAATAGAGGATGCCGACAACCGTCGCCGTGCCCATGCCGCCCAGAAACATCACATCCGCCGCCATGCCCGCAATCGCAAGACCGCCACCCGCGATCAGCAGGATGGTATTGCGGCCGTGGTTGCCGCTTTTTTTGTCGATCATGCCCGCCAGTTTTTCTTTCAACGCCTCAAGGCTGCTCGCGCTTTCTTCTTCGGGCGCGGCGCTTGCGTCCTTCGGCTTGAACACCTTTGCCTTCAACCGCTCCATCAGGTTCGGCGTGTAATCGACGGGGGCGGGTTCCACCGGCATTGTTTCCGGCAATGTCACTTCAGGCTTCGGTTTGCGCTTCAGGAAATCGGGTATGAACTTCAACATTGCCTCGTTTGTCGTTGTGGTTGCAGTGTACCCCATTCTAGCGGGCTGCTCATGGGGATGTCAATTTTTCGGGAATTACCGTTATTTATCAGGGCTTCAGCCTGAACCGCTTGGCGTCGCTGCGCATGCGGTTGATGGTATCGTTGGCGGCGTCATGGAGCTTGTCCTTGTTGGCATCCGCGATATCCGCGTGACGCTTCGCATCGGTTTTGTTTTTTTCCCAATCCTCGAGGAAGCTGATGACCGTCGCGTAAAAATTTGCGGACGCGGTGCGGTTGATTGCGGCATCGAGCGGCGTATAACCCTTTTCGTTTTTCACAAGGCTGTTCGCGCCAAGGTTCAGCAGGCGCTGCATCGTTTCGGTCTTGGCATTGCCGAGCGCCACCCTCATCGCCACATGCAGCGGCGTGTCACCCGCAACGTTGCGCGCGTTGATATCGGCATTGTTCGCGATCAGCTGCTCCATCACATCCCAACGCGCATGGCGGGTGGCTTCGTGCAGTGCTGTCATGCCTTCGTTATCCGCCTTGTCGACGTTCACCTTGCGCGCCAGCAGTTCCTTGAGCATATCGGCGCGGTACGAGTTCGACATCTCGAGCGACGCGACGTAATAGAGCACGCTGCGGCCCGTATCGGCATCCGCCGCATCAGGGCTTGCGCCGTGTTCCAGACATTTCCTGAATTCGCCAAGGTTGCGCCCCTTCACGGCGGCCAGCAATTCCTTGTCGTGCGGGTTCGTCATGCGGCGGGCGCTATGGTTTTTTTATCTGCGGGCGGCTTGCGGTTCAGGCGCGCGGCCAGTTTTTCCTGCACATCGGGCGGCAGGGATTCTTCGAGCGCCGCAAGACGTTCCACGATCTCATCCGCGCTCACGCGCTTGCTGTCCCAGCCGTCGCGGAGCGAGATTTTGTTGATCGCGCCCGGTTCTGCCACGGGATCGTTGTCGTTTGCTTCAGGTTTTTTCACATCAAATTCCGGCAGGTCATCGACCAGCAGGCGGAAATCCGGTTCGGTGAAGGCGTAAGAATCTTCGCTCGCCTTGTACCTGCCGCCCTCCAGCACCTGCACGCGCGCGCGTTCGGATTTGACGGTTTCGAGGATGCCGCAAATCGCGTCCGCCGCCGTATTCGCCGATGCGCCCAGATGGTCTTGAATGTTCATGATGCGCAACTGCGCCATGTGCAGGCGGTAGAGGTCGGCGCGCGTGCCTTTGACCTTTTGCCCTGCGAAATTGATTTCGGTGATGTCGTCATTGCGCGATTTTTTGGCGCGCCAGTATTCGGCCGTATAAACAGCCGCGCCCACAACGCCAAAGCCGATCGCCGCCCATTTCAGGGCGGAGACGGTGAGCGCCGCGACCGCGAAGGCCCACATGAATTTTTCGCCCAGCATCTTGCCGGTATCGATCATGGTGGTGCCGACGGCGACTTCGGATGTGGCGGGCAGCTGCAATTGCGGCTTGATGCCGGTGATGAGGCGGCTCCACGTCATCGGGGGCATGCGGTAACTTCCCTCGGTGATGACCTGGTTGAAATTATCCATTGATTTGCGCATCCATTGCAGCATGACTTCTCGCCTTTCATTTTCCTGAATCTTCCGGAAGTCTGGACGGTAACCCATCCCCCCGCGTTTGTCAAAACGCAGGCCGGCGCGATTTAGTTCATTGAAAATGATGGATTATTTAGGCTGCCGGAAACCCTGCACAACCCAGGTCAGGCCAAAACCCAAGCCCCAGAATACCGCCAGCGGCGCGAACATGCCGATCAGCAAACGGTCGGGCTGCAGGCGGAATTCACGCGCCTGCACTTCGTCGATTGCGGTCACGATGGTTTTGACGATGGCGCGCTTCAGGCGTTCTTCGGATGTTTCATTCGGGTTCGACTTCGTGGTCTGGACGGATGATTGCGGCGCGGCCCATGCCCAGAATTTGTAATGGCAATATCCGGCATTGGGCGTGAGGGCACAGGCATCGTTGCGATGGTTGCCCTCGATCGCCGCATATACGCCGACCGCGATGATCCATAGCACGCTCAAGAATATGCCGGCACGCACCAGACCCTTGTTCACAGATAACGCCATCGCAAAGATCCTTACTTACGTTTCGGTTTGAAATCATCCTTGGCAGATTTTTTCGGCGGCGCGGCAGGGGCGGCGGCGGCCAGTTCCGTCTTGCCATCGGGGAAGTATTTCTTCTGCAAGGTTTTCACATCCACCTCGGGCGGCGGGTATTTCATTTTCAGCGTTTCAAGATGATCGACCACAATCTGCGAGATGATCAGGTCGCGCAGCCATTTGCGGTTGGCGGGAATGACGAACCACGGCGCTTCGTCGGTCGATGTTTTCTCGATCGCTTCGGAATAGGCCTTCATGTAATCGTCCCAGAAGGCGCGTTCCTTGAAATCGCCCTCGTTCAGCTTGTAATGCTTGTCGGGGTCTGCCACGCGGTCCATCAACCGGCCCCATTGTTCGTCCTTGCTGATATGCAGGAAGAATTTCAGCACATGGGTGCCGCCGGGGATTTCCTTCGACGGCACAGTCAGGTCTTTTTCGAATTTCTTGATGATGTCGAAACGCGGGCGCCATGTGGCTTCAGGCACGATATTGTGGACGCGCACTACGCCCACATCCTCGTATTGCGAGCGGTTGAAGATCACAACCTCGCCCGGTTTTTTCGGCGCGGCGTTTTCAATGCGCCACATGAAACCGTTGGCGAGTTCTTCCTTGGTCGGCTGCTTGAAGCTGACGACGCGCACGCCGGCGGGGTTCATCGCACCGCCGACCACACGCACGGTGCCGTCCTTGCCGCCGGTATCCATCGCCTGCAAAACGATCAGCAGGCTGTGCTTGCCCTCGAAATGCATCAGCTCCTGCAATTCGGCGATACGTTCTAGGTTGGCAAGCGTCTGCGTCTTCGCGTTTTCTTTTTTCCAGCCGAATGTTTCATCGGGATCGATCTTGGAGAGATCAACCTTGCTGCCGGCCGCGATGCGCGTCTTGGAAAAAGCCATGTGACATTCCTGTTTTTTATATAGCCATATCATAGCACGTTGCAGGGCAGAAAAAAGAGGCCCCATACGGGGCCTCTTTCCTGATACTTGAACGGATATCGTTATTCCGTGGTTCCCTCGGGCGCAGGCGCGGGGGCAGGCTCGTCCGGCTTGCCGTCGCCATCCTTGTCCTCGCCGTCTTTTTTCTCTTCGGGAGGGACGGGCGCGGGGGCGGCAAGGCTGTCCGCTGCCTTTTCGGCATCGATGGCAGGCGCGGGCACAGCGTTGGCGGCAGGTGCCGCATCCTCTGCGTAAACGGTGGTGGGGGCTGCGGTGGAGAGGCCGAGCAGCGCAATGGCTGCGACAGTCAGAATGCGTGTGTACATGTTGTTATATTCGTCCTTTCATTTGAATATCTTCATTGTATGGGGGAAAGGTTAAGGGTCCTGTAAGGAAACTGTCAGGAACGGGGGATATTCACGCGAAAAACACGCAATATCAGCGGGTAACGGGTAGCGCGTAAAATTATCGGTGGAAATGGCGGTGATGCCGCGATTCGAAGAGTTGTTTAGTCTTCCTCTTCCTCGGGCTCGTCCATGACATCCTTGCCGCCCTCGTCGCCGTATTCGTGATCCTCGTCCAGCGGATGCTGCTTGCGGTATTCGCTGGTGGCGGGCGTGACCTTGGTTGTCGTTGAATCTTCTGCTTCTTCGCCTTCCGCCTCGTAAAGGCCGAGGCCGGGTGCCAATTGCGCCTGCGCGGGCGTGGCGAGCGTATGCGCCACCAGCAGGGCGGCCGCAATCAGGAAGGGGGCATGTTTCATGGCAAATTCCTTTAATAACCGATTATACCACGAAATCAGGTTTCGCGCATCCGGGGCGTTTGTGCCTGCCAGATCACGGGCAGTTCGATCGTGAGCGTCGTGCCCACCCCTTCGGTCGAGGCGACGCGCAACGAACCGTCCAGTTTTTCAACCTCCGCCTTCACGGCGCTCATGCCAATGCCGCGACCGGACTGAATATCGACATTGTCGCGGGTCGAAAAATCCTCGTCAAAAATATGCTGGATCAGGTCGGACGGGGTGCGGCCCTCCACCTGCTTCTGCTTTTCGCGCAGGCGCTTGGTCACTTTGTCGAACGAAATTCCCTGCCCGTCATCGGTGATCAAAATCTGGAACCGGTCGCGCGTTTCGCCTGTGTAACTGGTGCGGATGCGCACCTGCAATTCCGGCGGCTTGCCCAGCATCTCGCGCAACGGCGCGGGCTCGTAGGCATGGTCCATGATGTTGCGTGCGACATGCGTCAGGCTGTCAAAGAACCCGCGGTAGAAATCGGGGAACAGCCGCACCTCGTCGCCCTTGTCGTGCTGGATGCGGATGGCGCGGTCGGCGGCTTCCGCGAAATAGGACAGCTGCGTTTCAAAAAACGCGAGCAGGCTCCAGACGCTTTGCGACGCGACGCGCTCGAAAAACAGACGGCTGGCGGCTTCGGGCGACGCGCTGCCCGATTGCAGCATGGCGGAAAGGTCCGCGCCAAACCGCGCGAGTTCGGAAGTGTTCACGCTAATCACATCGTCGCCCGTATCGAATTCCATGCCCCAGATTTCGCGCCCCAGCCAATTCGCGTAATCGATGCCAAGACCCAGCTTGACGTCATATTCGGCGCGGATGCCACGCAACGCGTCCTGCCAGTTATTCTGCGGCAGCAGGTTTACCTTGTCCTCGATCTCGTGCAACAGCCGCGCGAGGTCGTGGAGGTAAAACACATTCGCCATGCCTTTGATCGTATGCAGGTCGCGGCGCAGCGACGACAAATCGCGTGCATCCCCCATGTCCTCGAACACCGTGCGGAACACGCGCAAGGCATGTACGAAACTGGCGCGGTTGCCGGCGATACGCAGGGTGCGCAAGACCTGCTGTTCTTTTTCCTTCAGCCGCTCCTGCGCCTGCATTTTTAGCGTGATATCCGTTGCGACCAGCAGGATGCCCATCAGCACGCCCGTCGCGCCATACATCGCCTTGTACGACAGCGCGATCTGCAAGCCCTGCGAATGGTGATAAAAACGGGGCGCCAGCGCGATCAGCTCCTCGAAACTCAGCGCCGTTGAATCGATATCGAACATCAGGCCGGTCAATGGCAGGAAATCGGCGCGTTCCCGTTCGGTCAGGCGCAACACATCCGCGATATGCCGGTCGCCGGGCGCCGCCTCCAGCAGCGCGAGGCAGGCGCGGGAGAAGACGGGGGAGCATATGCCCTCGCGGTCAAAAAACAGGAGCCCCTGCCCCAGCCCCTCCATCATCGCATTGGTGGCGATGTTGTGGCGTAGCAGCGCGAAATTGCTCTCGTTCAGTTCTTCCGATGACACTTCAAGATTGCGCACCGCGATTTTCATGCGGTCGTCCAGTTCGTTGTAACTGTCATCCACTTGCGCAAGGAAATCCGGAAACCGCCGGATATTGGCGCGGATATTGTCAGGCAGCGCATCGTCATCCGCCTGGTTCAGCAGGCCCGCGATAAAGGCGTCGGCGTCAGTTGCGTCGAAATGCTTGCGGATCAGCCGTGCGAGCCGCCGGGATATCATGCGGCTTCACTGATATGCGTAATCGTCATTGTCTGGTTGTGCAATTCCGACGTGCCGGTTGCGGCATGGGGGCAGATTTCGCCATAGGAGTAAAATCCGGCAAAGGCGGAATTGGGGCCGATGGCGGCGATCACCGCCTCCACCTCCTCGTCCACGTCGCTGCCCATGATGATCTTGCGTCCGACGCAGGAAACCAGCAGCGTTGCGGCATTGACCGCATCCTTGTCCGCCGCCTGCGACGCCGCGTCGCGCGCGCCGTCCACCAGGCTGTCGGTATCGGCATGCATCAGGCGCACAAGGCCGCCCTGCGGCATGTCGCCCGCCAGTGTCAGGCTGCCTGCCGCCTCGTCAATCGCGAGGATGGTGCGGATGATGCCGGTATCCTCGCGGTTGTCTTCGCGCAGCAGCGAGAAAGGATAGAGCAGGCCGGAGGCCGGCAGGTCTTTCGCCTTTTCGCCCAGATATTCTTTATAAAGTTTCAGCGCGGGCTTGCCGTCCAGCTCGAACAGCACATTCGCCTCCGCCTTCGTCACGCGGCGGATGGGGCCGAAGGGTTTCCAGCCCCCGCGAGAGCCGGATTTGACGCTGACCTTGTCGCCATAGAGCGCAAAGGCGACGGCATGGTCGCCATGCACATGCCCGTTGATCAGCGTATAGGTGCTGCCGAACTGCGTGCCGTCGCCCGCAAGCCCGCCGGTGATGACGACGCGCTTGCCGACCGTTTCGGCAATGCCGCGCGCGAATTCGCTGCCGTTGACATTGGTGCCGGGCCCCAGCACGAAGATGCTGGCAAGGTTCGGCGCGTTCAGTTTCTTGCCGATATCCTGCCCCGCCGCGCGCGACTGTTGCACGCCCGACAATACCGCACCGGCCGTTTTTACTTCCGTGGCGTCGAAATGCATGGCGATCAGGGAGAATGAATTGTCGGAAACGCCGCCGCTTGATATTTCCCCTGCGGTCGAACAGCCGATGGCGTTGATCCCTGCGCCGGTGAAGGCTTTTTCCACCGCGTCCCTGTCGGTGAAAAAATCGGGTGCGGCGAACAGCACGGATATCTGCGGCAGGATCTCTTTTGCTTTGGCAAGCGCGTCGGACAGGCCTGCCTTGTCGGATTTGATTGAAAATGTTTTCATGAAATGCGTTCCTTGAATATACCTAGCAGTTGCCGGCGGGCCTTTCGTCCATGCCGAAATCGACGATGACCCCCTCGCCTTTATTGTCGTCCCAGCTGAAATGCAGGTGCACGACGTCTTCGCGCGCGATGCCCTTGACCGCGCCGCAGGCCGCAACGAAGGGCACGGCCATTTCAAAACTATGGCCGTATTTGTTGAGGCAGGTTTTCACGCGCGATCCCACGATATTGGCAACCGCGCAGGCGATGTCTTCATGCACGCGCTTTTCACGCGCCTGTTCGGGCGGGTAAAACGCCGCCGCCGTGCGCGCCAGCAGCTTATCGTCAAAGGTGAAGCAGAAATTGGCGGAGGCGCCATAGTTCTGGTCGAGCAGCAGGCAGGCATAGACGCGGCTGTCCGGCCCTGCGCCGGCCCCTGCCCGCGCGTCCGCCGACACGACCTTTTGCCCCAGCATGCCGTTAAAGGTTTCGACGACCGTGCTTTCCACGACCCCCGCAATATCGGCCTTCATTTCAACCATGTCCGCTGCACCTTTCATGATTTGTTGTCTTATGCCGTTTTCGCGCCGGATTTTTCATGCCGCTTGGCAATCCAGTCGAGCACTTTTTTGACTTTCTCGGAAAACACGTTCGCCAGCACGGGCTTGATGATGTAGGACGTCGCGCCCGCCTTCAGCGCCTCGATCATGTGGCGCTCGTCGGATTCAGACGTCACCATGACAAAGGCGACGTCGTCGAACTTGCGGTCTTCGCGGCATTCCTGCATCAGCGCATAGCCGCTTTTCCCGGGCATGATCCAGTCGATAAAGATCATGTCGTAATTGCGCACGGCCATGCGCTCCGACGCTTCGGCGGCGGAGGCGGCGGTGTCGATATCCGCAAAGCCCATGTGTTTCAAATTCTGTTCCACGACCTGCCGGATGATCATGTGGTCGTCGATGACAAGGACAGCGAGTTCGGACGGATTGGGTGGCATGGTTTTCCCCTGAAGCGCAGCCCGCCGGAGGTGGCGGAGCCGGTCACCATATAAGGATAGGGGGGAAGTGTTAAAAACCGTTTAACTAATTTAATTGCGCCGTTATGTCAGGCGGCGGCGCGCGGAAACTGCCCACGGCGTGCGGGTTTCTGGGCGGGTTTCTGGGTGGCCTGCAGTTTGTCGGCCATGCCCGTGTAATGGGCGGCGGCGGTTGCGAAATCATCGGTGGCGTTGCGCAGGGCCGTCAGGGCGGGTTCGGTTACCTTCGCCTGACCGTCCATCACCTGCACCGCAAATGCTGCAAGATCGTCTTCATCCAAATAATCCGGCACACCGATATCGGAAAAAAGGCTGGAGAAATCCGCCGCGCGGTCGATGAACAATCCCGCCACATCATGCGGTGTGCGTACGGCTTGCGCGAAGGCCCTCGCAAACGGGCTCTGCGCGTTATCGGCATGGTTCAGCAATCCCTGCCACGATCCCTTGCGCCAGCCCAGCATCGCGCTTTCGTTATAGGCATCGACCAGCTGTTCGTTATCAAGCCATGCCAGCGCCGCGCGCTTCATCGCGCCCGCTTCATCCTTGCCGCCCGACTGCGCCCATGCGGCGTAGAAAGCGTTATAGAGGGGCGCACGGTCGGCCTCGAGGCTGTCGGGCGTTTCGCGCCAGCTGGCGTTTTTGGAAAGCGCGTCAAAAGCGGTGCTGCCCGTTTCCCGCGCATGGTTGTAAACAAAATAAACCGCAAAGGCGTCGGCATCCATTTCCATCAGGCGCACGGCGAACAGATGCCCGTGAGGTTCAAAGGCCGCGGCGGAAAAATTCCGCTGCATCTCATTTTCCATCTGCGCGACATGGCGCGTTTCATGCGCGAAGAAATGCAGCAGCCTGTTAACGCCCCCGCGCGGGTCGAGATATAATTTTTTCTCCGACGGCATATAACCGCCGCCCGCGACGGTGCCCGCGCCCAGCACCGGCGGCACATCTTCGGTCACGACAATTTCCACGCCCTGCTGTTTCAGGTAGTCAAGCAATGCGCGGCCAAACGCGGTCTTGGCGACCTCTGCCAGCAACTGCCGCTCGGCCTGCGCAGGCGTCAAATTATAGGAATCATACGGCTCGTGCATCGCCCTGCCCTGTTGGCGGAAAAAAGCATTTATAACCGGAATATGGTTATTATGTCAATGGCATTGTCTTTAACCAACTGAATTATAAGACAAAAAGAAAAGGCCGGGGTTCACGGCCCGGCCTTTCCTTCCGTCAAAACTGCGCAACCCTATTCGGCAGGCGGGCGCGGCAGTTTCTTGATGAGCTTCATGCGTTCTTCCGGCGTCAGTTCGCGCAGGATGTCCGACCCCAGCACCTGACCTGACTCCATCAGCTTGTTCACTTCGGCGCGCACATCGGCGAATGCCTTGTCGAGGTCTTCCTGTTTGTATTCCGGCTGCGCGAGGATTTTCTTCACCGCGTCGCGTTTCTCGCGCACGGCTTTCAGGCTTTTCTGCACATCGGGCCAGCTTTTTTCAGCGGCCGCCATCGCCTTCTCGCGGCTTTCGTCGCTCAATCCACGGAAGGCCTTGATGACCTTGCCGATCTGCATCCCGCCGCCGATGCCGTCGCCGCCGCCAAAGAAATGCTTGCCCGCCAGCACCCCGCCGAAAAAGACGTTCGCCGTGAGCGACAGAAAAAGAATGATGCCAAGACAGGATTTTGAACAGTTTTGCGTCGTCATATTGCACTCTCCCAACCGATATCGCCGAATATCAATGAACCGAACAGGTCGGAGTTCTCGGCCGCGCCGGTGCCACCGAGCGCCATGCCGACCACCGCCACGCAGGCAAAGCCCGCCAGTTTCAGCCCGAAACCATATTGAAAATCGCTCATGAAGCGCAACAATACCGCGCCCACCGTCTGTTTTTCCTGCGCGGCTACCTGCGCAAGGTGCGGCACCACCGTCGTGATGCGGGCCAGCAGCGCATCCGGCGCTGGCTCGACCTTCAAATTCCTAACTTGCTGTTCCCAGTTTTCTTGCATCTTCTGCCCTTTCTTCTTCCAGCATCCCGCGCATCGTCTTGCGTGCGCGCACCAGCAACCCTTCCAGCGCCTTGATGTGCATATCCATCGCGGCCGCCGCCTCGGGGTTGGTCAGCCCCTGAAAATATGTCAGCGTGACCGCGATCCGCTGACGCTCCGGCAGGCTTTGCAGCGCCGCCCTCACCCTTACTTCCGTCTGGCGCTGCGACAATATCGCCTCGCCGTTCGGATCGCCGCTTGGCAAATTTTCCGGCACTTCCGCGCCGCTGTTTTTGTTCTTGCGCAGATGGTCGTTGCAGCAATTCACCACAATGCGGTAGAGCCATGTCGTAAACGCCGATTTGCCGTCCACCCATTTCGGCCCGTAAATCCAGAGCCGCGTAAAAACATCCTGCGCCACGTCTTCCGCATCGGCCTGTCTTTTCACCATCACCCGCGCAATCGAATAGACGCGGTTCAGGTGCCGTTTCGCCAGCAGGTCAAAGGCATGCCTGTCCCCCGCCGCAATGCGGGCCATCAATTCCTCGTCCCTTGCCTTTGATACGTCCATCCGCCCGTCTGCCCGTGTGGTTCAAGCCTTTGTGCAGCATGTAACATTTTGCGTTATGTTTCATGTATCTTATACAGGTGTCCACGCGCATCCCCTGCGCGGGAAAACGCATTTTAGTAAAATGCTGAATTTAATGGATTATTTACCGGAAAGCTTCGCCAGTTCGGCGCGCAGGCGGGCCTTGTTGACCTCGCGCTGCAATTTACGCTCCTCTATATCCGGCCCGCTTTTCAGGGCGCAGAGGCTGACCACAGGCACCAGCAGCACGGCAAAGGCCAGCATGCGGTCGCGGGAATTATTGGTATTGAAGACCACCGCGAGGATGAAAATAACCAGCGCGGCGTTCACGAAATATGCGGCGTAGCGAATAAAGCGATCCATTGATTTACCCCGATTAATATGATGGTATCCTAGGTGACAAATTCATTCCGCACAACCGCATGATTTAAAGGGTATTTTAAAAATGACACGCCTGCTTTATGCATTCCTTGCGCTCGCGCTGCTCGCCCCTGTTTCTGTTTTCGCGCAGGGCGACAGCCAGGCAATCGAAACCGCCAGCAAGATTACCGCCGCCACGGTCTATAGCGACCGCGCGAAAGTGACCCGCCTTGCCGTCATCGATATTCCCGCAGGCGCGCATACGGTTGTTTTCACCGGCCTGCCCCCGACGCTGATGCCGGATTCATTGCGTGCGGAAGGCAAGGCGCGCGCGGAGGTAAAATTCGGCGCGGTGTCGCATAAACAAGTCATGTCGAGCGAACTGACATCGGAGCGCGAGCGCGAACTGAACGACAAGTCCGAAACTATTCAGGACCAGATCACCGCGCTGAACGCGGAGCGCGCGGCGATCGAGGCGGAAAAAAACTTCATCCTGCAACTCGGCCAGCAGGCGCAACTGCGCAGCGGGGAGGAAATTGCCGAGATCAACCTGAAGCCCGAGCAATGGGCGGCGGCATCGGCCACCATCCGCACCAAGGTCGCCGAAGCGTCAAAGGCGCTGATCGACCTCGACATCCGCAACCGCAGCCTGTCGCGCGAACAGCAGAAAATCCTGAACGAACTCTCCACCCTTCGCACCGGCGGCCGCAGCACGTTTTCGGTCAGCATTCCGGTTGAAACCGCATCTGCGACCAGCCTGACGGTTGAACTCAGCTATCAGGTGCCGAATGCCACATGGCAGCCGCTTTACGATGCGCGCCTGTCGACGGAAGGCAAAGGCGAATTGAAACTGACCCAATTCGGCGCAGTCAGCCAGCGCACGGGCGAAGACTGGACGGGCATCGCCCTCAGCCTCTCGACCGCGCAACCGCAGCGCGGCGCGAGCCTGCCGGATTTGCAGCCGATGTGGGTGGATGTCTATGAAGGCTACAACGACGCACGCGGCGGCGGCTTCATGTCGAAGGGTGCGGAGCGCGGCGCGATGATGCAGAACGCGATTACCGCAGCACCGGCGATGGATTCCATGGAGGCATATAACGGCGCAGTGCCGGGCGCCCCCCCGCCCCCGCCGCAGGAAGTCGCGGCGACCTTTACGGCCGCGCAGACGCAAACGACGGGCTTCACCGCGGAATATAAAATCCCCGGCCCCGCGACCGTGCCCGCCGACGGGTCGGAGACCAAGCTGATGGTCGGCGATTACGAAGTGGCATCGAAACTGGAAATCCACATCAAGCCGCAACTGAGCGGCGATGCGTTCCTTGTCGCGAAATCGACGCTGAAGGGCGAGACGCCGATCCTGCCGGGTCAGGTCAACCTCTTCCGCGATGGCGCCTTCGTCGGCCAGTCGTTTACGCGCCTGCTGCGCCCCGATGAAGAAACCGATTTCTATTTCGGCATCGACGATCAGGTATCGGTGAAGCGCAAGGTGCTGAAGGACGAGCGCAAGGAAGCGGGCGTTATCAGCCGCGATACGGTGCTGGAGCGCAATTATGCGACCGAAGTGCAGAACCTGCACAAGGACCCGGTCTATGTCGTCGTAAAGGAAACCGTGCCCGCGCCGCGCAACGAGAAAATCGTGGTCGAGATCGGCAAGGATACGACGACCGCCGGATACAAGGATAACTCCGACAACATCAAGGGCATGCTGTACTGGGAATTCCCCCTCGCCCCGAAAGAAAAGAAAGTGCTGAAGCTCGGCTGGACGATCAGCTGGCCGAAGGATTTTACCATCAACGGCCTGCAGTAATTACGCAGACGCAAAAAAAGCGGGGGTGAAAATTCACCCCCGCTTTTTCAATGCGTGGAAATTTACGCAGCTTTGGATTTGGCGGCCTCGCTCATTTTCTTCATCGCCTCTTCCATTTCTTCTTTCGATACGTCGCGGATATGCGTTGCGACGTTCCAGCGCATACCGAAGGCGTCTTTCACCGTGCCCATGCGGTCGCCCCAGAACATGTCTTCGGGTGCTTGTGTTTCCTTCAATCCGGCAGCCACGGCCTTTTTCACCGCAGCATCTGCATCGGGGACGTAGATAAACAACTGCTGGCCCGCCGAATTGACGCAAGCCTCGCCGTTCTTGTCCTTCATGTTCGGGTCATGTTCGCCCAGCATCAATTCCGTCTCGCCGATTTTCAGCGACCCATGCGCCAGCACATGCCGTACCGGACACATCGTGCGCGATGTCTCGACCGCGCCGAAGGCCTTGATATAGGTGTCCATCGCCTTCTCGGCACCAATCAGGCTTAACATCGGGATGGCGCGCATCTGGTTTTTGTTTTCCATGATCGTTCTCCTTAAGTTTTTTAAAGCTTCATCTTTGCCCGCATTAATTATATAGCCCGTGCGGGGTCAATCTCCCCTTCATAAATTTTCTAAATTTTCGGAACCACTTGCGGCCCGAACCATCCCACGGTTATCGAACAGTTTTTCTTATTTTTATGGCAGGCATGTGAATGGCATATGCAAAGAAAAACGCTCCGGTGATGACACCGGAGCGTTTTTTATTTCAGCACTTAAAGCGATTAGCCGCGTGCGCCGCCGGAGCGTTTTGCGCCGAAGGATTTGCCGTCGCCGAACGATTTGCCAGCGAAGGCAGGCTTGCCGCCTTCACCGCCGCCGCGTTTCGCATCGCGCTTGGCGAAGCCGCCGCGGTTATGCGTCTTGTTGCGCGACAGGAATTTGCGTTCCTGGCCTTCGCGCGAACGTGCGGGACCTGCGCCCGTTTCAGCGCGGAAATCGCTTGCGCCTGCGCCGGTCACTTCTTCGCCGAAGCTGCGTTCGGCGCGGTTGTGGCGGTGGCTGCGATCATCGCGCTGGGGACGGTCGTTACGATCGTTACGGTCGAAACGGGGGCGTTCCGAGCGTTCTGCACGTTCAGGGCGGTCGCCAAAGTTGCGTGCCGGACGGTCTTCGAAATTGCGCGCGGGGCGATCTTCGAAGTTACGTGCGGGACGGTCGTTGAATTTGCGCTCGCCCTGAGGACGATCGCCTTGCGGACGGTCACCGAATTTACGGTCGCCGAATTTCTTGTCACCGAACTTGCGGTCGCCAAAATTACGGTCACCGCGGGGCTTGTCGCCGAATTTACGCTCGCCTTGGGGGCGGTCGGATTTCGACGCGTCGCGCTTGCCTTCGCCGAAGCGGCGTTCGGCGTCCATGCGCTCGCGCTGTGCGTATTCGCCGCGCTTGCGGTCGGAACGCGCACCTTGCGATTTACCCATCGGGCGTGCGGTCTTGATGCCTTTGCGCATCGTGGCGGGTGCTGCGGCTTCTTCGTCGCGGGCTTCTTCCGACACTTCAGCGGATTGCTGTTGCTGGCCCTTGCGCGCGGGGCGTTCGGACGGGTTCAGCAGCAGCTGGATGTCGCGCCACAGGTCATGGTCATCGGGCGTGATGAAGCAGACGGCGGAACCTTCCGCGCCGTTACGCGCGGTGCGGCCGATGCGGTGGATGTAGTCTTCTGCGACCTGCGGCAGGTCGTAGTTGATGACGTGTTCGATGTGCGGGATATCGAGGCCGCGTGCGGCGACGTCGGTTGCCACCATGATGCGGTGCTTCATGTCGCGGAAGGCCTGGATCACGCGGTTACGCTGGTTCTGGTTCAGGTTGCCGTGGATGGGGGCAGCCGACTGTTCATCCGCGTTCAGTTTCAGCGCGAGGCGGTCTGCGCCGCGTTTCGTTTTCACGAAGATGATGACCGAACCGGAGCGCGCGCGCAGTTCCTGCATCAGCAGCGTGTATTTCTGCGAGGTGACGGTGCGGATGACTTCCTGCTTGATCTTGCGGATCGGCTGGTTGACTTCGCCGACGGAGACGCGCAAAGGGTTGTTCGTGTATTGCTGCGAAACCTTCACGATATGCGGGGGCAGCGTTGCGGAGAACAGCAGCGTCTGGCGCTGTTTGGGCATACGCGACACAACGCGGTCGATCTGCGGGCCGAAACCCATGTCGAGCATGCGGTCGGTTTCATCGAGCACGAGGAACGAGGTGGTCGCAAGGTTCAGGCTGCCCTGTTGCAGGTGGTCGTTGATGCGGCCGGGCGTGCCGATAATGATGCGGGCGCGGCTGCGCAGCTGTTGCAGCTGCTTGAACATCGACTGGCCGCCGATGAGCAGCGCGGTCTTCATTTGCGGGGAGGTGGAGAGCATCAGCTTCACCGCATCCAGAACCTGCGCCGCGAGTTCGCGGGTCGGGGTCATGATGATGGCGGTTGCCTTGGGATCGTTCAGCAGCTTGGCGATCATCGGGATTGCGAAAGCGGCGGTTTTGCCGGTGCCGGTCTGTGCGGAGCCGAGGATGTCGCGGCCTTCCAGCGCTGCGGGGATCGACTGCGCCTGAACGGGCGTGGGTTTGTCGAATTTCATTTTTTCGAGCGCGAGGAGCAGCGGCTGCGGCAGCTGGAGCGTATAGAAGTTTTCCATGAGAATATATTTTGCCCGTCGCGCAATTCGCGCGGGCGTTCCTTTTCTGTCAGGCGCTTTTTTGATTGGAAAGCGCGTTTGCGTGCCCGGCCACCATGGCCTTCAGGGCAGTTCTGAGCTAAAATGCCGGCCGTCACTCTGGCCGGAAACTCTTGGCAAACGCAAACGAAGGAGCAGTTCGTTTCTCGCACCCTTTGCGGGGCGGTCCCGCCTTAACCGGCGGTTCATTGATAAGAGTCAGTATTCGAACTCACGCAATGATGTAACAGCATGGGTGTTCAAAATCAAGATAATTCGGGAAAATATTTTAAAACCGGTTGAAATCGCTCGGCATTTTAACCTTTTACCGCGGTTGCTTTCTGACGCTGCTGCGCCAGCCATTCGAGCGTGACCTCGACTATACCAATGAAATCCGCCCCGATAATGGGCTTCACGACATAGGATGTGGCCCCCGCCTGCATGGCTTCCGTCATGGCCGACACATTGTCCTGCGCCGTCACCATCACAAAGGCCACGTCGTCAAAACTCTTGTCGGCGCGGAATTTCTGCAGCATCGAATAACCGCTTTCGACGGGCAATACCCAGTCCACAAACACGATATCGGGGCGGCTGTTCCGGATGATTTTTTCGGCCTCGTGCACCGTGCTGGCAACGAATATCTCCCGGAACCCCATGGCGCGCAGGTGGGAGCGCAGGATGTCGCGGATCAGGGCATGATCGTCCAATATCAGCGCCGTAAGAGTCTGCGGTTTGAGGCTGGTCATAGGTATCCTTTGGATTGCAGCGTCAGGGAGTGTGGCATCGTTTCAATGGACTATTATAATGCAGGATAAGTTAACAGGTTTTAAAGAAGTGTCGGATATGCTGTTTAATTGAGCAACTTAGGTCACAATCATCCCTTTCGATTAGGCATCTTGAACCCCAACCTGCACTCAGATCGTTTGTTCCGCATGACCGGCCTGTTCATCGCCAGCGCCGGACTGCTTGTCATGGCTGGCTGGTGGATGAAGAACGCCACCCTTGTGCAGATCAGCCCCGCATTCGAGCCGATGAAGTTCAACACCGCGCTGCTGTTTGCCATCACCGGCATCGGTTTTTACGGTGCGGGTTCAGGGCGGCAGCGCGCAGCCTTCACCTGCGGGCTTATCGTGGTGGTGGCCGCCCTTGCGGTGCTGTCGCAATATGTCTTCGGCGTCGACCTTGGCATCGACACGCTGTTTGTCACGCCCTTCGTCCAGAAACGCGTGGAATTCCCCGGCCGCTTCTCGCTCAACACCGGCACGGGATTTGTGCTGGCCGGCCTTGGCCTGATGCTGTGTGGGTATATCGCCAAAAACCGCGACAGTCTGGTGCCGCTGCTGGCGATCACCGGCGCGCTGCTGACGGCGATTTCCCTGCCCTCCCTGTTCGGTTACCTGACCGGCACCGAGGATTATTTCATGTGGGGCACAAAGGTCGGCATGGCGCTGCATACCGGTGTCGCGTTTCTTGTGATCGGCGGTTGCTTCCTGTTCACGGTCACGCAGCAGCCGCTGCAGAACATCACATGGCTGCCTTATCTGGCGTTTTTCATGATGATGCTTTTGACAATGTCATTCTGGCAGGCGGCGGAAAACGACCATACGCGCCAGTTAAAGACGAATATCGGCGCACAGGCGGCATTGACCAGCCACAACACGCAGATTTACCTTGACGGGCTTTTTGACGCCGTTTACCGCATGGACAGACGCTGGGAATTGCAGGGCGGCACGCCCGAGGTATTGTGGACAGCAGACGCCAATTCCTACCTGAAGGGGTATCCGCTGCTGTTATCACTCAGCTGGGCAAATGACAAATCCCTGTTGAAACGGCTAGTATCGCGCCGCCCGATGAAAAACCTGCTGGAGATGAACGTTGCCTTCAACGACGAACGCCGCAATGCCATCGCGCGCGCGAAATCGACCCGCGCCGCGCAAATGACCGATGTGGTCGAACTGCGCATCGGCGGTGCAGGGTTCCTGATTTATAACCCGCTGTATATCGGCAACAAATACGACGGTGTGCTGATCGCCGCCCTGAACATCCACGATATGTTTGACAGCCTGTTCCCGGCAAATGTAACGGACGAATTTTTTATCAGGGTTTTTGACAAGGGCCAGAATATCTACAACAACGGCAGCACCCCTGCCGCACACGTCAAATCGCTGGGCGCATCGTCGTCCGTCAGGATACTGGGCAAGGAATGGGAATTCCGGTTCGAGCCGACGCAGGCCTTCGTGAAGAAAAACAATTCGTCGCTGCCGGAAACCGTTTTCATGATCGGCTTCATGATTTCCGCGCTGATCGCGACCATCGTTCATTTCGGCATCCGGGAGCGCATGACGCGCCAGCTGCTGAAACATTCGCGCGACCAGATCGCCTATTTCGCCAAGCATATCCCCGTCGCCTTCGCCGTCTGCGACCGTTACATGAAATACATGATGGTCAGCGACCGCTGGTACAGCGATTTCAAGCTCAAGCAGGAAAGCGTGATCGGGCTTTCGCATTACGCGGTTTTCTACAATTCCCCCGCCCGCTGGGTCACAATATTGCAGGAATGCCTTGCGACCGGCAAGCCGTCGGAATCGGAGGAAAAAATCACGCTGAAAAGCGGGCGCGCGATGTGGATGCGCTGGAGCGTGCATCCGTGGCACACCAGCGATAACGGGATCGGCGGCGTTATCATGGCGACCGAGATCATCACCGAGCGTAAAGTGGCCGAGGAAAACCTGAACGAGGCGAAGAAAGTCGCCGTCGCCGCAAACCTCGCCAAGAGCGAATTTCTGGCCGATATGAGCCACGAGATCCGCACGCCCATGGCCGCCATCATCGGCATGACACGCATGCTGATGGAAAGCAGGCTGGACCCGCAACAGCAGCATTATTCGAAAACGGTGCTGCAGGCGTCTGAATCGCTGATGCATATCATTTCCGACATCCTTGACCTCAGCAAGATCGAGGCCGGGAAAGTGGAGATGGAGAAATTCGGGTTTAACCTGCAGGAATTGTGCGAACAGGTGCGCGATATCTTCCAGATCCATGCGAACTTCACCAATGGCGGCGATGCGCAGCGAGATGTGAGCTTCATTCTGGATTTCGACGCATCCTGCCCTATCCACGTGACCGGCGACCCCGTGCGGCTGCGGCAGGTGCTGAACAACCTGTGCGGCAACGCGCTGAAATTCACCGATCACGGCAACGTCACCCTGCATGTCTCTGCGCTGCATACGCCCGGCAAAGCGCCGACGGTGCAATTTTCGGTCAGCGATACCGGCATCGGCATCCCCGCCGAACGCCTCCGCACGATTTTCGACAAGTTCGAGCAGGCGGATAAAACGATCAACCGGCGCTATGGCGGCACGGGGCTTGGCCTTGCCATTTCAAACTATCTTGTCATCCTGATGGGCGGCCAGATCGAGGTCAGCAGCACGGTCGGCAAGGGTTCGCGTTTCAGCTTTGATATCGAACTGCCGGAAACGGCGGCGGCACCTGCGCTGACGCAGAACAACGACGCCGTCATGTTCCATGACGTGAAGGTATTGCTGGCCGAAGACAGCAGCGTCAATCAGGAAATCATTTCCGCCATGCTGGCGCGCAGCGGAATTCATGTCACCGTCGCGGGTGACGGGCGGCAGGCGATCGATATTTTGCAGCGCGAGGGTTTCGATGTTGTCCTGATGGACTGCAAAATGCCGCTGATGGACGGGTTCGAGGCGACAGGCGCCATCCGCAACGACAACAGTGATTTCAGGGATATTCCCATCATCGCCCTCACCGCCAATGCGCTGGCGGGAGACCGCGAAAAATGCCTTGCGGCGGGCATGAATGATTTCCTGTCGAAACCTGTCAAGCGGCAACAACTGCTGGAAAGCGTCAACGCGCAGCTGCCCGCGCACAAACAGGCGCAGCGTCCGGAAGGGGGCGGGCGCCCGCCCCTGCCGTCACAGCATGAAGATGTCGATATGTTCATGCTGAACGAGACACGATCGGCGCTTGACGAACACTTCGCCACGGCATTCACGCTGTTCCTCGCCGAAACGGACGAGGTCATCCACGCGCTCGCCGGCAAATACGCGCAGCAGCAATTCGCCGCCGTCGCCGACCTTGCGCATCTGTTGAGATCGAGTGCCAAGCAGTTCGGCGCGTTCAAGGTTGGCGACCATGCCGATAAAATACAAACGCTCTGCGATACTGAAAATTATTCAGTCATCGCCGCATTGTTGCCGCTGGTGACAACCGACTGGGAAAAATTCAAAACAGCGGCAAGCGCCCTCACCCGCCGCTAGGCGGCGTAGCGCCGCAGCTCAGCGAGGTTTGGGCGCGGGTTTCTTCGCGGCCGGTTTTCCGGCGGGCTGCGCGCCGTCATGGTTGCTTTGCATGTTCAGCCAGAATTGCGCCGAGTTGCCGAAAGTTTTCGCGAGTTTTTTCGCAAGGTCGGGCGTCACGGGCGACTTTTCCTTCAGCACGGCGTTCAGCGCGCGCGTTTCAACGCCGAGCTTCGCGGCGAAGGTTTTGGCGTTGAGGCCGAGCGCAGGCAGGATGTCCTTCGCCAGCAGTTCGCCCGGATGGGTGGGGCGGCGCTTCATGACGCCCGCGTCAGGCAGGGACGATGCCGCGGGTTTTTCCGCCACGGCGGCAGGTGCCGCGGGCGTGACGGTTGGTGGTTGCAGCATGTCCTTGTAACGCCCCTCGCGGTCAAAGGGCTTGTCGAACTGGATTTCGAAAATGGTCGATGCCCATTCGGGATCGTTATAGACGCGCAGGTTCATATCGACCGATGGCGACGCGCAGGCGCGCACGAGGTCCTTGAACCCCTCCATCGCCTCCAGCTGCATCTGGTTATAGGGCGACACGACCGCTTGAAACACGTTCACGCCGATGCGGATATTCTTGATGCGCCGCACACCGGTGCCACCGAGCCCTTCTTCGCGCAGCTTGATGGTGTCGATTTGCGTGCCATGCTTGCGGAAATGCATTTCATCCGCCAGGATTTTGGGCAGCCAATTGCCGATGCGGGTCATGTTCTCGCTCATCTCGCCGTCGAGCTGGTTGCGGCGCGCTTCGCGCTGGCGGTCGTAGAAATCGTCGAGGCCGTTGAACTGGTCGCGCGCGCTTTGCGCGGCGGGCTTTTTCTGTGGGGACATTTTTTACACCTTTTTTTCTGACGCGGCGCGGCGGCGGCGGAATGCCGTGCCTGTGCCTGCAGTAATTTTTCTTTTAAGGAGTATGGCTGCGAATATCTGTCAGCCTGCGACCACAATCTGACCGGTCTTGCCGAGGGGTGAAGTCCCATCGTGTGGCTATGGTATAGCGGCGAATTCCGGCTATGTCAAACCGGTCCGGGTAAAGCACTGTTTTATAATAAAAAATCATCAGCCGTCATCACGCCCGCGCACGCGGGCAGTGACGACGGCTGTTGATGCTTTACGCCGCTTTGCCCAGCGCCTTGTCCATTTCCGCCGCAAGATCTTCCGCGGGCCATGAGCCTTCGACATTTACCTTGCCGCCCAGAATATAATGCGGGACGGCGGAGATGCCTGCGTCCTGCACCGCTTTGTATTCGGCGGTCACGATGTCTTTGTCGATGCCGGATTTGAATTTTTCGACGATCTTTGCGCGGTCCATGCCACAAGCCGCGCCGATATCGGCCAGCACGTTTTCATCGGCGATGAATTTTCCGTCTTCGAAAAACGCCTTCATGACCGCCATCGCGACCTGTTCCATTTTACCCTCGGCTGCGCCCCAGCGGATGAGGCGGTGCGCGGCGTTGGTGTTGGGCGACAGCGTGATTTTGTCGAAATTGAAATTCAGGCCAAGGTCGCGGCCCATCTCGTTCATGTTTGCGCGGATCTGGCTCATGCGTTCGGGGTCGAATTTTTTCGCCATCAGTTCTTTATAGTCGTCACCCGCCTGCGGCGTTTCGGGGCGCAGCTGGTACGGCTTCCATTGCAGCTCGGGCGTGACGCCGGGGCGCAGGCTCAGCGCCTTTTGCAGGCGCGCGAGGCCGAGATAGCACCAGGGGCAGACGACATCGGCTGCGACTTCGATCTTGAGGGACGTATTAGCCATAAAAAATTTCCTTTCGTTTCCAGCGCAGGAAGAGCGCGCTCCGGCCCGTTATATATAGTGAAAATAATGGCGATCAAGCGGGAACCAGTTCCGATGACCCACCGTTATCCCAATACTGAATTCCAAACACAGGAGAGACCGATGAAATTTACATATATTCTCGCAGCCGCTGCGGTCGTTTTGACCGTTGCAGCCGCCCCCAAGGCAGAGGCCGCATATTACGACGGCGTCGCTGCGACCAAGCTGAACGTCCGCGCAGGCCCCGGCAACTACCCCATCATCGGCCAGATCACCCGCGGCACGCCCGTCAATATCCGCAATTGCATCCAGGGCTATCGCTGGTGTGACGTGTCGACCGGTGGCTTCCGCGGCTGGGTTGCAGGCAAAAATCTGCGCACCCGTTACCGCGACCGCAGCGATAACGTCAGCATCCTCGGCCAGCTGCTGGGCATCCAGACGGTGACCTATGACGAGCGCACCTATTGGGGCAACAACTATTACGATCGCGACTTCTACCGCACCAAATACGGCTGGAACGACAACGACAGCCGCCATTACGGCTGGCGCAAGAGCAACGGCACCTGGGTCCGCACGACCTCGCGCAATGACGAAGACCATGACGGCGTGCCCAACAAATACGACCGCCGCGACAACGACGGCCGTGGTAAATACGACAGCGACAGAGACCACAACAACGAATGGCGCCAAGTTAACGGCAGATGGGTCCGCGTCGGTGACGAAGACCACGATGGCATCCCCAACAACCGCGATCATTGGGACAATGATGGCCGTGGCCGCTATGACGACGATAACAGCAACTATCGCCGCAACTACAACAACTAATTGATGTACTAGCTCGCCTGTCCCTGCCCTGACGGCGACACAAAAGAACGCCCCGGCTGTGCCCAACAGCCGGGGCGTTTTTATTTTCAAAAAAAGCAGATTTTTCGGGAACTAATACGAAGCGCGGGTGTTTTCTTAACTGAAACCGCGGCCCGAGCCTGCACGGACCCATGTCCCAGAAATCTCTGTAGAGGGGAGAAAACATCATGGATCAAGTAGAAATTGCCATCATGCCGACGAGCGATGTACAAAAGTACCTGCCGTTCCTCATGAAATCATCCGAACCGCGCGCCGAAACGCCGCCCCGCGTCCTGATCGTCGACGACGACAAGGATTCCGCCTTTGTTTTGAGCGCCATGGTCGAAATGCTCGGCTACAAGGCCTCCATCGCCTATTCCGGCCCCATGGCCATCGATATGGCCCGCCGCATGCACCCGCATGTCGTGCTGCTCGATATCGGCCTGCCCGGCATGAACGGTTACGAAGTCTGCGAAAAGCTGAAAAACGAAATCTCCGCAAGGTCTTCGCTGATTATCGCGCATACCGGCTGGGACGGCGCGCAGCACCGCGCGCTGGCCGACAAGGCCGGTTTCGACAGCCACATGCCGAAACCCGCGAATATCCAGACGCTCAAAGATTTGTTCGATACCCTGCCCAACCAGAACCCGGATGCCGCTTAAGCCCTTAGGCGACGCAATTCCTCTGGTCCACACAAAAACCCTCTTCCTTGCCCGGGAAGAGGGTTTTACTTTTTTGTGCGATTGATATGTGGTTGAAACGAACCGGAAAATTTTTTGGCTGGAAATTCAGGCACCGTTTTTCGGCGGGTTTTGTACGCGTTTTCTGTGCTTGCGACACATGGCAGGTTTATAAATATCCTGACATTCCAGCGAGTTACGAATTCGCATTTCCGCGAATTTTCACAAGGGTTTGCTGCAAAATCAGCGGCTTAAAAACGGCGAAATTCGACAGTATCGATCACTTGTTCTGCGGGAAATGGAAATCCGCCCCCTTCGCGGGGCCTTCGGGCCAGCGGGCGGTGACGGTTTTCAGTTTCGTGTAGAACTTGACGCCTTCCTGACCGTGCATATGCGTGTCGCCGAACAGGGAGCGTTTCCAGCCGCCGAAGCTGTTGAACGCGACGGGCACGGGGATCGGCACGTTGATGCCGACCATGCCGACCTTGATGTCGCGCATGAAATTGCGTGCAACGCCGCCATGGTTGGTGAAGATCGCAACGCCGTTGCCGTATTCATGCGCGTTGATAAGGTCGACGGCTTCGCGGTAGGTGCCTGCGCGCACAAGGCACAGCACGGGGCCGAAAATTTCTTCTTTATAAATCGTCATGTTCGGCTTCACCTTGTCGAACAGGCAGCCGCCCATGAAATAGCCGTTTTCATGCCCCTTCACCTTCAGCGCGCGGCCATCAACGGCGAGCTTTGCCCCCTCGCCTACACCCGCATCGACATAGCCCCGCACCTTGTCCAGATGCTGTTTCGTGATCAGCGGGCCCATTTCGTTTTTGGCATCGCTGCCGGGGCCGACCTTCAGCGCTTCGATGCGCGGGGTCAGGGTCGATACCAGTTTGTCCGCGACTTCGTCACCGACGGCGACAGCGACGGAGATCGCCATGCAACGCTCGCCCGCCGAACCATAGGCCGCGCCCATCAGCGCATCGGCCGCCTGATCGATATCGGCATCTGGCATCACGATCATGTGGTTCTTCGCGCCGCCCAGCGATTGCACGCGCTTGCCATTCGCGGTGCCGGTTTTATAGATGTATTCGGCCACGGGGGTGGAACCGACAAAGCTGACCGCCGCGATATCGGGATGGTGCAGGATCGCGTCGACCGCTTCCTTGTCGCCATGCGCCACGATAAAGATGCCATCGGGCAGCCCTGCCTCCGCCAGCAGTTTCGCCATGTAATCGGCAGCCGACGGATCACGCTCCGACGGTTTCAAAATGAAGGCGTTGCCGCAGGTGATCGCGATCGGGAACATCCACATCGGCACCATGGCGGGGAAGTTGAACGGCGTGATGCCGGCAACAACGCCCAGCGGCTGGCGCAATGAATAGCTGTCGACGCCCGTGCCGACATTGTCGCTATACTCGCCCTTCAGCAGATTGGGGATGCCGGTTGCGAATTCGACGATTTCGATGCCGCGCTGCACTTCGCCTTCGGCATCGATCTGCACCTTGCCGTGTTCGGTCGAAATGATTTCGGCGATTTTCTTGGCGTTCTTGTTCAGCAGGTCGAGGAAACGGAACATCACGCGCGCGCGCTTCATGGGGCTTTGGTCTGCCCAGTCCGCTTGCGCCAGTTTCGCCTTTTGCACCAGCGCGTCGATATCGGCGGCCGAATTGAATTTTACCTGACCGATCACCTGGCCGGTTGCGGGGTTATAGATATCGCCCTGACGGGATGCTGCCTGCTGTTTCATTTCTGCCTTCATATCCTTAAATCCTTACTTGCCCGGAAGCGGGATGATCGCGAGCGCATTTGCGCTGTTGAGGAAGATGCGGTCTTCTTCCTCGAAATTATTGGTGCGGACATTCGGTTTCCAGACGCCGATAAAGCGGTTCTTGCGCGACATCTGCACCATCGACCAGCTGTCGCCCGTCTGGGTATCCAGCAGGTAATTGCGGCCGTCCCTGTCATTGATATACATCGCGAACCGCCCCGCGACCACGGGGGCCGGCTGGGTATAGCCCGACTGCTGGAACACCAGCAGCAGGCAGAGGGCGGCAAAAAACACGATAGCGCCGTTTTTCATGGCTTTTCCTTGCATAAATGACTTGGGTAAAAGGACGGTAGCAGGATTGTGGAATACGGGCAATTCGGGATTATATTACATAACTTGAGGTCAAAAATTCCCTGTATTTCCGCGCCTTTTCGCGGAATACTTGGCCTCGACGCATCGTATTTACGAGACAATTAAAATGGCAAAAGCATCCCCCATGTCGAAAACAGAAGCAGCATCGCAAGCCCCCGCAAAAGCCCCCCTGCAGATCCAGCCCTTCTCCGAAATCGTGAAGCTGCAGGAACAGGGCAAGCTGGACGAGGCCGCGGTCGGTTACCGCCGCATCCTGCTGCTGAAGCCCGATGACGCGCCCAGCTGGCTGAACCTCGGCACGCTGTTGCGGGCGCAGAACAAATTCGATGCGGCGCTGGCCTGTACGCACCGCGCGGTCCAGCTGCAGCCCAACAACCCCTCCGCGCTGACCAATTACGGCAACGCGCTGCTGGCGGTCGACAAAAACGACGAGGCGCTGGTGGCGCACGAAAAAGCCGTCAAGCTGGCGCCCGACAGTTTCCTGATCCGCTCCAACTACGCGATCGCCTTGCGTGAATCCGGCCATTCGGAACGCGCGATCGAGCATTTCGACGTCGCCGTTAAAATGAAACCCGATGATCACCAGATCAAATGGGAACGCGCGATGACCTATCTCGACATGTCCGATTTCAAGCACGGCTGGGAAAGTTTCGAGGTGCGCTGGAAACTCGGCACGCTGAAGGATCGCGGCCATGCCGTGCCGATGTGGAAAGGCGAAGACCTGACCGGCAAAACAATTGTACTGCATGAAGAACAGGGTTTCGGCGACACCATCATCGCCGCCCGTTACATTCCGCTGATCAAGGCGCGTGGCGGCCGCGTGATTTTACAATGCAGTAAGGCGCTGCACCGCCTGTTCGCCAATGTCGGCGCGGACCGGTTGATGGAATTCGAGGAAGTCGGCGAGAAGGTCGATTACCATGTGCCGATGATGAGCCTGCCCGGTATTTTCAAAACCGATTTTACCAACATCCCCGCGCCTGCGAAATTGACGCCCGCAGCCCTGCTGCCCGGCCCTGCGCATCTGTTGAAAAACGGCGGCAACCGGCTGAAGGTCGGCATCGTCTGGTCCGGCAGCGTGACCTTTGCGCGCAACAACAAGCGCGCGGTTTCGGTCGACCGCTTCCTGCCCTTCGCCAATATTCCGGGCGTGCAATTGTACAGCCTGCAAAAAGGCCCCTGCGAACCGCAGCTGGCGCAGGCCGGCGGACAAGGCATTGTGCTGGAAATGGGGCCGCTGGTGAATGATTTCGCGGATACCGCCGCGGTCATCAACGAGCTTGACCTTGTCATCATGACGGATTCATCGGTTGCGCACCTGACCGCGTCGTTGGGCAAGCCGGTCTGGAACCTGCTCTGCTACCGCCCCTATTGGCTCTACAGCAGCCGCTTCCCTAAAAAAGACGCCTGCGCATGGTATCCGTCGATGCGTTATTTCCAGCAGGAAGTGCCGGGCGACTGGGACACGGTGTTCAAGGAAGCACATGCGGCGCTGACGCAGCTGGCGCAGGAAAAAGCGGCTAGGGCTTAACCGCGGACGCCGCTTTTATTGCGGCCGCAGGTTTTTCCGCTGTGACAGTATCTCGGCCATATTCATCCACCTTTGGGGCTGCGCGGTTTTCGGCCCGCACCACCTCCCCTTTCAGCGGGGTTTCACTCCAGTATTGCGCCTCGAAGGTGCGGGGCTTGCCGTCTGGTTGATCGGTGCCGTATTGCGCGATTGCCTTCGCCATCGTTGCCGCATCCATCACGGTGCCGTGCAGCGGGTGTTTGTCGTTCAGGAAATGGCTTTGGCCGTCGCGCGCGAAAAAATTGCCCATACTGTCGTCGAAGGTGAAGGAAAAACGCGACAGGTCGGCATCCTTCAGCGGCACGACCAGCACATCGCTGCCCGCTGCCGTCATGTATTTCTTGATGGTGTCGGGGGCGTTGGTCAGCGCAAAAAATATCGGGTTCTGGCGGTCCATAACGGCGGTTGAATTTTCGCGCAGCCAGTCGTCGGTCGCCTTGCGCTCGCTGTAATATTTTTCCTGTGAGCGTTTACCGCTTGCATCCGCATCGCCCGTGCCGCGATGACCGTGGATTTTTTCCATCAGCGCGACCGCATCCGCCTTCGGCAAATCCATCACCGACGACATCACGCCCGCCTCGCGGTCATAACCGCGCAGGACGTAGAAGCCGTCAAGATTTGGGTTGTCGCTTTTGACCATGCCTGAACATTTCCCGCTGGATAGACTCCTATTTTGCCACAATCCGTGTTTTTCGTCTAATGACAGGCGGGGTATTCCACGTTAACCTTGGTAAACGTGACCTGAAAAACCAAGGGCGTTTCGGATGATAGGCGGCAGCAGTGAAATCGTTAATGCCGGCGCGGAGGATTTCCGCCGCAACGCCTTTGTTGTCGCTCTCTTCAATTTTTTCCCGCTTGTACTGGTGCTGACGGGCGAATGGCGGCCCTTCGACGTGATGGCGTTTTATTGGGTCGAGGTGATTGCGGCGGGCGTGCTGGCGCTGGTGCGGTTGTGCCTGTCGCTGCTGCGCGATATCGGCGCGAAAAAATGGGGCGCGGCGATCAGCGACGCCGTGACCCTCATCGCGATGCCGGTGCATTTCGGTTTCTTCATCGTCATGACCTGTTTCCTGCTGGGGTCCTTCCTGCCCGAAGGCACGCCCAGCCGCAAACTTACCGGCCCGCTGGTACCCATGGACGTCGTGCTGGAGAATATCGATTTCTGGAAGTGGTTTCTGGCCGTGACGGCGTGGGAGGCCGCGCTGTTTGTCTATCGTTCCCTCCAGGGCGCCGTGCGTGGCTTTATCGCCAGCTCCGCTGTTGCAGACGCCTATGCGCGGCTGTTCATTTTGTTCGGCAGCGGATTTTTCGGTTTGCTGCTGGCTATGGCATCTGACGAACGCATTCTGGGTGCGGCGCTGCTGGTCGCGGTCAAGACGCTCGTCTCGCACGGCATCCTTTACGCGAAACACAAATATCCGCCCGCGCCCGAACAAGCATAACGCCCGCCGCGTATACACGGGCGGGCGCTATGTTGTCAGCTGTGTTTAGTTTGCGCGGCTGCGGCGGGTGCGGTGCGGTTTCGTGCCGTGATTGTTGTCACGCACGTTCTCGCGGCGGTCCCAGCGATTTTCGCTGCGGTCCCAGCGGTCTTCCTTCTTGTCCCATTTTTGCTCAGCGCGGTCACGCTTGTCTTCGCGCGCATCCCGCACATCCTCGCGGGTGTCGCGTTTGTCTTCGCGGGCATCAGCGCGGTCTTCGGCCTCGTCGCGCTTTCCGCCATCATGTTTTTCGTCGCGGACGTCTTCGCGTGCGTCACGCTTGTCCTCGCGGGTGTCGTATTTGTCTTCTTTCTTGTCGAAATATTGTTCGCGGCGGTCGCGCCAGTTTTCGCGGCGGTCGCGGATATTTTCGGCGCGGTCAGCGCGGTCTTCCAGACGGTCGGCCAGATGCGGACGGTTCGCGCGATAGCTGCTGTCCGACGATGTTTCGGCATAGGACGCTGTGGACGCCATCAGCACACCCAAAGCCGCCAGCGTAAGGATCTTGGTTTTCATGAGGTCACCTTTTCTTGTTTCTTTTTAATGGTTTAAGAGCCCGTCCACGCCGTTTTCGCGTGGTTCGTTACTAGTTATACCCAAGCCGCCGCACATCCCCTGCGCGCAATAAAAAGCCGGAAGGATAAAAATCCTCCCGGCTTTTTTATCGCAAAGCCGTTAGGTCACGATCAGGTTACCCGCCAGCACCAGCGCGTCTTCGTCGGTCAGGCCGGTGACGCCGGTCAGCGTCGCAACCTGCGTAAAGCCGAAGCCCGCGCCCGCGCCGTCGCGGTCGATCTCGACGATCGTGTCGCTGCCGACGGTCGTGAAGCGCACGAAATCCGTCAGCACATCCGCCATCGGATCGTAAGCCGTGAGCAGGTCGCCGATATCAAGCGCATCGCCCTGGCCCGTGCTGAAGTCGGTCACGATATCGATGCCGGTATAGGCAGTCGCCGCATCGAACAGGAAGATGTCATCGCCCGTACCGCCCGTCAGCGTATCGGCCAATGCACCGCCGTTGATGTTGTTGGTGCCGCTGTTACCCACGATCACGTTGGCGAGCGCGTTACCGAAGCCGTCGATATCGGAGCCGCCCGTCAGGGTGAGGTTTTCAACGTTAGCCGACAGCGTGAACGAAACGCTCGACTGCACGCTGTCCGTGCCCGAAGCCGAGTTTTCCGTGACCGTGTCGCCTGCGTTGTCGACGATATAGGTGTCGTTGCCGGTGCCGCCGAACATGCCGTCCGCACCCGCGCCGCCATCCAGCGTGTTGTTGCCCGTGTTGCCGTTCAGCGTGTTGGCAGTGGCGTTACCCGTGCCATCAACGTTGCCCGCGCCGGTCAGGGTCAGGTTTTCAAGGTTTGCGCCCAGCGTGTAGGTGACGCCGGACTGCACGGTATCGGTGCCTTCCGCCGCGTTTTCCGACACGACGTCGCCGGCGACATCGACGATGTAGGTATCATTGCCGTCGCCGCCCGTCATCGTATCGTTACCCGTGCCGCCATCCAGCGTATTCGCGCTCGCGTTACCGGTCATGATGTTATTGCCGGTGTTGCCCGTGCCGTTCGCGGCCGCGCCCGTCAGGATCAGGTTTTCAAGGTTCGCACCCAGCGTGTAGGAGATGGCGGAGCGGACGGTATCCGTGCCCTCGCCCAAGTTTTCCGTCACAACATCGCCTGCGTTATCGACGAAGTAAGTGTCGTTGCCCACTCCGCCGATCATGGTGTCCGCACCGATCTCGCCGTCGAGCGTGTTGTTGCCCGAGTTACCGGTCAGCGTGTTGACGCTGTTGTTACCGGTTGCGTCGATGTTGGCCGATCCCGTCAGGGTCAGGTTCTCGGCACCCGTCAGTTCGAGCGTGAAGGTGACGCTGGAGCTGACAGAGTCCGTGCCTTCGCCCGCGATCTCGATCACCACGTCGCCTGCGTTATCGACAAAGTAGGCGTCGTTGCCGGTGCCGCCCATCATCACGTCCGCGCCCGCGCCGCCATCCAGCGTGTTCACGGCCGTGTTGCCGGTCAGCGTGTTGGTGGCGGAGTTACCCGTCCCGTTGACAACGCCCGCGCCGGTCAGCGTGAGGTTTTCAAGGTTGGCACCCAGCGAGTAGGTCAGCGTCGACAGCACAGTATCAGTACCTGCAGCCGCGCCTTCCGACACCACGTCGCCCGCGTTGTCGACGAGATAGGTGTCGTCGCCGAGGCCGCCAATCATGAGGTCAAGGCCCGTGCCGCCATCCAGCGTGTTGTTGCCGGTATTGCCGTTCAGCGTGTTGTTGCCGGTGTTGCCGGTTGCGTTGATGTTGCCCGCGCCCGTCAGCGTGATGTTTTCGACGTTTGCCAGCGCCGCGATGCTGAAGGTGATGGCCGACTGCACCAGATCGGTGCCCGCGCCTACGCCCTCGCTCACGATATCGCCGACGTTTTCGACGACATAAGTGTCGTTACCCGCGCCGCCGATCATGGTGTCGGCACCGTCGCTGCCATCCAGGATGTTGTCGCCTGTATTGCCCGTCAGCGTGTTGACGTCGACGTTACCCGTGGCGTTGATGTTGGTAGCGCCGGTCAGCGTCATGCTTTCGATATAGGCGGAAAGCGTGTAGCTGACGCTGGAGGACACGGAGTCCGTGCCTTCGTTCAGGTTTTCGACGATCACATCGGCCACGTCATCGACGGTGTAAGCGTCGTTACCTGCCGCACCGATCATGGTGTCCGCACCTGCCAGGCCGTTCAGCACGTTGGCGGCCGAGTTACCTGTCAGGATGTTGACGCCGGCGTTACCCGTGCCGTTAATGGCAGTCACGCCCGTCAGGGTGAGGTTTTCGAAGTTCGCCAGCAGCGTGTAGGTCAGGTTGGTAAGGACGGTATCGGTGCCCTCCGACGCGTTTTCCGACACAAGGTCAGCCGCATTGTCGATCACATAGGTGTCGTTGCCGAGACCGCCGATCATCGTGTCCGCGCCAACGCCGCCGTCGAGGGTGTTCGCCGCGCCGTTACCGGTCAGGATGTTGACGACCGCGTTACCCGTGGCATCTGCAGCCGCAGCGCCCGTGAGCGTGATGTTTTCGACTTGCGCCAGCGCCGCGATGCTGAAAGTGACGCTCGACTGCACGGTATCCGTGCCGCCGGCGGCAATCTCGCTCACCACATCGCCCGCGTCATCGACAACATAGGTGTCGTTGCCGCCGCCGCCGATCATGACGTCGGCGCCCATGCCGCCGTCAAGGGTGTTGACAACCCCGTTGCCGGTCAGCGTATTGATGTCGGCGTTACCGGTCGCGTTGATGACACCAGCACCTGTCAGGGTAAGGTTGTCGACGTTCGAGGAGAGCGTGTAGCTGACCGACGCGTTGACCAGATCCGTGCCCGCGCCCGCAAGTTCCACCACCACATCGCCGACGTTGTCGACGGTGTAGGTGTCGTTGCCCGCGCCGCCGCTCATGGTATCCGCGCCTGCCGCGCCATCGAGCACGTTGGCAGCCGAGTTGCCGACGAGGGTGTTGGCAAGCGTGTTACCGGTTGCGTTGATCGTGCCGCCGCCCGTAAGGGTCAGGTTTTCGACGTTCGCGACCAGCGTATAGGTGACGCTCGATTGCACGCCGTCCGTGCCTTCCGACGCATTTTCCGAGATCAGGTCGCCTGCGGCATCGACAATATAGGTGTCGTTACCGAACCCGCCGATCATGGTGTCCGCAGCGCCGCCGCCGTCAAGCATGTTGTCTGCCGCGTTACCGGTCAGAACGTTGACGCTCGCATTACCCGTCGCCGACGCAGAGTTGCCGCCGATGAGCGTGATGTTTTCGAGGTTCGCCAGCGCCGCGATGCTGTAACTGGTGCTGGACTGGATGGTATCCGTGCCCGCAGCCGCGTTTTCGCTGACCACGTCGCCCGCGTCATCGACGATGTAGCTGTCGTTACCCGCGCCGCCGATCATGACGTCGGCACCCGCGCCGCCGTCCAGGATGTTGTTGCCGGTGTTACCCGTCAGCGTGTTGACGTCGGCGTTGCCGCTGCCGTCGATGTTGGTGGCGCCCGTCAGGGTCAGGTTTTCGATGTTGGCCGAGAGGGTGAAGGTCACGCTGGAGTTGACGTTTTCTATGCCTTCCGCCGCCAGTTCAACCAGCACGTCGCCCGCGCTGTCGACCGCATAGATATCGTCGCCCGCGCCGCCGATCATGGTGTCCGCGCCTGCGGCACCGTTCAGGTTGTTATTCGCGCCGTTGCCGGTGATGATGTTGTTGAGCGCGTTACCCGTGCCGTCGATTGCAGACACGCCGGTCAGGGTCAGGTTCTCGATCGCGGGCAGCGCCGCAAGCGTGTAAGTGAGCGAAGCCTCCACGGTATCGGTACCCGATGCCGCGAGTTCAGACACCACATCGCCTGCGTTATCCACGATGTAGGTGTCGTTGCCGATGCCGCCGATCATGGTATCCGCGCCGGCACCGCCGTCGAGGCTGTTGTTGCCGTTGTTGCCCGTCAGGATGTTGACGACCGCGTTGCCGGTACCGTCGATATTGCCCGCGCCCGTCAGGGTCAGGTTTTCAATGTCGTTCGACAGGACGTAGGAAATGGCAGCCTGCACGGTATCGATGCCTTCGCTTGCGTTTTCCGAGATGACGTCCGCGATGTTATCGACCGCATAGGTGTCGTCGCCCAGGCCACCGATCATGGTGTCCGCGCCGGCGCCGCCGTTCAGCACGTTTGCCGCGCCGTTACCGGTAATGACGTTGACGCCCGCGTTGCCGGAGCCGTTGATGGCGCCAGCGCCCGTCAGGACCAGGTTTTCAAGGTTCGCGCCCAGGGTGTAGTTATTGGACGACATCACCGTATCGGTGCCTTCAGCGACGCTCTCGATGATGACGTCGGTGCCGATGTCAACGACATAGGTGTCGTCGCCCAGACCGCCGATCATGGTGTCCGCGCCCGCCGCGCCGTCAAGCGTGTTGTTGGCGGCGTTGCCGGTCAGGATGTTGACGCCGGAGTTACCCGTACCGTTGATCGCCGTCGCGCCCGTCAGGACGAGGTTTTCAACGTTGGCAGACAGCGTGTGGGTGACGGAGGAATTCACGGTGTCAGTGCCTTCCGCCGCGTTCTCAACGATGGTGTCGCCCGCGTTGTCGATCATGTAAACGTCGTTGCCCGCGCCGCCGATCATGGTATCCGCGCCCTGACCGCCGTCAATCGTGTTGATGGCGGTGTTACCGGTGATGGTGTTGTCGGAAGTGTTACCGGTGGCGTTGATCGCCGCGACGCCGGTCAGCGTCAGGTTCTCGATGTTCAGCAGGCTCGACATGTTGTAGCTGATGCTCGCCTGGATCAGGTCGTTGCCTTCGTTCACGTTCTCGATCACGACGTCGTTGACGTCGTCGACGACATAGGTGTCGTCGCCGTCGCCGCCGATCATGCCGTCCGCGCCCGCGCCGCCGTCCAGCGTGTTGGCGGCCGCGTTACCGGTCAGCAGGTTGACCCCCGCGTTACCGGTGCCGTTGATGGCCGCGACGCCGGTCAGCGTCAGGCTTTCGATGTTCGCCGCGATAGTGTAGCTGATGGCGCTGCGCACAGTGTCGGTGCCGCCATTCGCCACTTCGACGATTGAATCGCCCACATTGTCGATCAGGTAGGTATCGTCGCCAAGGCCGCCGATCATGGTGTCGACGCCAACGCCGCCATCCAGCGTGTTGTTGCCCGCGTTGCCGGTCAGGGTGTTGACGTCGGCGTTGCCCGTCGCATTGATATTGGCCGTCCCGGTCAGGGTAAGGCTCTCGACATTCGCGCCCAGCGTGAAGGAAATGGTCGACTGGATGGTATCCGCGCCCTCGCCGAGGTTTTCAACAATCGTGTCGCCTGCGTCATCGACGACATAGATATCCGCGCCCTGGCCACCGATCATGGTGTCCGCGCCCGCCGCGCCGTTCAGCGTGTTGGCGGCCGAGTTACCTGTGAGGGTGTTGACGCCTGCGTTACCCGTGCCGCTCAGCGTCGTGCCGCCCGTCAGGACGAGGTTTTCAACGTTCGCGCCCAGCGTGTAGCTGATGCCCGTCAACACCGTATCCGTGCCTTCACTGGCAAGTTCGGAGATGACATCGCCCAGCACGTCGACGACATAGGTGTCGTCGCCATCCGCGCCGATCAGCGTATCGACGCCCGCGCCACCGTCGAGGGTGTTTGCGGAATCGTTACCGGTGATGACGTTGGTCGCCGTGTTGCCGGTGCCGTCGATCAGGCCCGCGCCGGTCAGCGTGAGGTTCTCGACGTTCGCCGACAGCGTATAGCTGACGGCCGCGTTCACGGTATCCGTGCCTGCGGTGGTCGCCTCGGAAACGACGTCAGCTGTGTCATCGACGACATAGGTGTCGTTGCCGAGACCGCCGATCATGGTGTCGATGCCCGCGCCGCCGTCGAGGGTGTTCGCCGAACCGTTACCGGTCAGGATGTTGGCAAGTGCGTTACCCGTGCCGCTGATGCTGGCGGCGCCGGTCAGCGTCAGGTTCTCGATATCCGCGCCGAGCGTATAGGTGATGGAGGCCTGTACGAGGTCGGTGCCTTCGTTCATGATTTCGGTGACCACATCGCTTGCGCTGTCGACGAAATAGGTGTCGTCGCCATCGCCGCCGATCATTGTATCTGCGCCCACGAGGCCGTTCAGCGTGTTCGCCGCCGCGTTGCCGGTCAGGGTGTTGACTTCGGCGTTACCGATGGCGTTGACGGCGCCAAGGCCGGTCAGCGTCAGGTTCTCGATATTGTTGCCAAGCGTGAAGGTGACGGAGGACTGCACGCTGTCGCTGCCGCCCAGTGCCGTTTCCGACAGGGTGTCGCCAGTCGAATCGACGATATAGGTGTCGTCGCCCGCGCCGCCCGTCATGACGTCCGCGCCCGCGCCGCCATCCAGCGTGTTTGCGCCCACGTTACCCGTCAGGGTGTTGACCAGCGTGTTGCCGGTCGCATTGTTGTCGGCAATGCCCGTCAGCGTCAGGTTCTCCACGTTCGTGAGCGCCGCGATGCTGTACGTAATGTCAGACTGGACCGTATCGGTGCCGCCATTGGTCAGTTCCGACACAACGTCGCCGGCGTTGTCGACCATGTATACGTCGTTGCCTGCGCCGCCAATCATCGTGTCCGCGCCCAGACCGCCGTCGAGGGTGTTTGCGCCCACGTTACCGGTCAGGGTGTTGACGACCGCGTTACCCGTGCCGCTGATGCCGAGCGCGCCGCTGAGGATAAGGTTTTCAACATCGGTGCCGAGCGTGTAGGTGACGGTCGAGTTGACGGTGTCGGAGCCTTCGCCCGATGCCTCGATGACCGTGTCGCTCGCCGCGTCGACGAAATAGACGTCGTCGCCGTCGTCGCCGATCATGGTATCCGCGCCAGTGCCGCCGTTCAACGTGTTGGCAGCGATGTTGCCTGTGATGGTGTTGACGGCAGTGTTGCCCGTGCCGCTGATCGCGGCTACACCGGTCAGGACGAGGTTTTCAAGGTTCGCCGCCAGCGTGTAGGTTGCAGAGACGCGCACTTCGTCGGTGCCGCCGCTGACGTTTTCGTTGATCACGTCGCCCGTGGCATCGACGATGTAGACGTCGTCACCCGTGCCGCCGATCATCAAGTCCGCGCCCGCACCGCCGTCGAGCGTGTTCGCGCCCGTGTTACCCGTCAGGGTGTTGACAAGCGCGTTGCCGGTCGCATTGATGTCTGCGATGCCGGTCAGAGTCAGGTGCTCGACGTTGGCCAGGGCCGCGATGCTGTAATCGATGGAAGACTGCACCGTGTCGGTGCCGCCCGCCGCGTTTTCGGAAACGACGTCGCCTGCGTCGTCGACAACAAAGATGTCGTTGCCCAGGCCGCCGATCATGGTGTCCGCGCCCGCCATGCCGTTCAGTGTGTTGGCGGAAGCGTTACCCGTGATGACGTTTATATCCGCGTTACCCGTGCCGACCGCGGCAGTGCCGTTCAGCGTCAGGTTCTCGATATTCGCGCTCAAGGTATAATTCATCGTCGTGATGACGGTGTCCGTGCCTTCGCCGGAATTTTCGGTGATCACATCACCGGTGCTGTCGACGTAGTAGGTGTCGTTGCCGACGCCGCCGATCATGGTGTCCATGCCGGCCAGGCCGTTCAGCGTATCCGCGCCGACGTCGCCGGTCAGGACGTTCTTGCCGGAGTTTCCGGTGATCACGTTGTCGAGCGCGTTACCAGTGCCGTTGATGGCGGTGGTGCCGGTCAGGATCAGGTTTTCGATATCCGCGCCGAGCGTGTAGGTGGAGGCCGCGGAAACGGTGTCCGTACCTTCGCCTGCCGCTTCCGATGCCACGTCGCCCACGTTGTCGATGATGTAGGTGTCGTCGCCCGCGCCGCCGATCATGACGTCCGCGCCGGTGCCGCCGCTGAGCGTATTGTCGCCGATGTTGCCGGTCAGGGTATTGTTGAGCGTGTTGCCCGTGCCATTGATGTTGCCAACGCCCGTCAGCACAAGGTTTTCAAGGTTGGTGCCGAGGACAGCGGTTATCGAAGTCATCACCGTGTCGGTGCCCGCGCCCGTGCCTTCCGTGATCTTGTCGGCGATGTTGTCGATGACGTAGGTGTCGTTGCCGAGACCGCCGATCAGGGTGTCCGCGCCCGTGCCGCCGTCGAGGGTGTTGTTGCCGGCGTTGCCCGTCAGGGTGTTGATAGCCGTGTTACCGGTGCCGTCCACGCTCGCCGCGCCGGTCAGCACGAGGCTTTCCAGGTTCGCGCCCAGCACATAGCTTGCGGCGGAGCGCACGACATCCGTGCCCGCGCTCGCGTTTTCGATGATCACGTCGCCCGCGTTATCGACAACGTAGGTGTCATTGCCCAGACCGCCGGAAAGCGTATCCGCGTTCGCGCCGCCGTCGAGCGTGTTGGCGCCGCCGTTACCGGTAATGATGTTGACATCCGTGTTACCCGTGCCATTGATCGCGGTGGTGCCGGTCAGGGTCAGGTTTTCAACGTTCGCGGCAAGCGTATAGGTGATGCTGGACTGCACGGTATCCGTGCCTTCGCCCGATGCTTCGGAAACGAGGTCGGTCGTGACATCTACGACAAAGGTGTCGTTGCCGATGCCGCCGATCATGGTGTCGTTGCCGGCAAGGCCGTTCAGCAAGTCGTCGCCGTCGCCGCCCGTCAGCACGTTTTTCGCGCTGTTGCCGAGAATCGTGTTCGCGTTCGCGTTGCCCGTGCCGTTGATGATGGCGGCACCGGTCAGCGTCAGGTTTTCAATCTCGGGCGTTGCCGCGAGGCTGTAGGTGATCGAGGACTGCACGAGATCCGTGCCTTCGGCTGCGTTTTCGGAAACGACGTCGCCTGCGTTGTCGACGATGAATACATCGTTGCCCTGCCCGCCGATCATGACGTCCGCACCAGCCATGCCGTTCAGCGTGTCATTGCCCATGCCGCCGTCGAGCGTGTTGATGCCCGTGTTGCCGGTCATGGTGTTGTTGAGCGCGTTACCCGTGCCGCTGATGGCGCCAACGCCTGTCAGGGTAAGGTTTTCAACGTTCGCGGTAAGCGTGTAGGTGATGCTGCTCTGGACGAGGTCGGTGCCTTCGGCCGCGTTTTCGTTGACCACGTCGCCCGCGTCGTCGACGACATACACGTCGTTGCCGAGGCCACCGTTCATGATGTCGGCGCCCAGCCCCCCATTCAGGGTGTCATTCCCGGCATTCGCGATAATGATGTCGTTACCGGCAAGACCGTTGATTGTATCGTTCGTTGCTGTGCCGTTGAGGGAATCGTTATTCGCTGTGCCATTGACGATAGCCATGATGGTATTCTCCCATGTGATAGTCGAAGGGGCGTTCTTCCCCGCTTCTTATAATTTCCCATGGGTCGACTTAATGATTGCTTAACCGGAACGCTTTCCCGCGCATTTTTTCTAAAATTTATTTAAAAAGTTCCACAATTCTGGAAAAAATAAAAAATAACCCTATTTACGCTATGTAAACATATTATATTGAGCGGCCCGCGCATGCGGCCGGAAATGCTCGGTCGTCAGCCCCGCTCGACGGGTTAATCCATAACGTTTTCGTGTCATGTCAAAGAGCTGCGAAATCTGGCTCGCATGAAATCCTTCCCCCCGCATCCGCGATCCGAATTCGGAGTCATTCAATTTGCCGTCGCGGATCGCGCGAATGCGGTTCAGCACTTTTTCCGCGCGATCGGGAAAATGCTCGTGCAGCCATGTCTGGAAAATATCCTTCACACCATAGGGCAGGCGCAGCATCGTGTAACCGGCGGAGCTGGCCCCCGCCTCCGCCGCCGCCTGAAGGATGGCCGGAATTTCGTGATCGGTCAGCCCCGGCACGACCGGCCCGATCATGACATTCACCGGAATTCCAGCTTGAGACAATTGCGATATCGCCTTGATTCGCATTGATGGTGTGGAGGCCCGCGGCTCCATCGTGCGGGCAAGCCCGCGGTCGAGCGTGGTGACCGACATATTCACGGAAGCAATGTTCAGCGCCGCCATGCGCGACAGGATATCGATATCGCGCGTGACCAGATGGTTCTTGGTGATAAATGACACAGGGTTGCGAAAATCTTCCAGTACTTCAAGGCACCCGTGTGTGATCTTCATCTTTCGCTCGAGCGGCTGGTAAGGGTCGGTCACGCCACTCATGAAGATCACAACGGGTTTCCAGCCGCGCGATTTCAGTTTTTCCTCCAGCAGTTTTGGCGCATCGGGCTTGGCGAAAATTTTCGTCTCGAAATCGAGGCCGAGGGAGAGACCGAGATATTCATGCGTCGGCCTTGCGAAGCAATAGATGCAGCCATGCTCGCAACCGCGATAGGGATTGAGCGTCGCCTCCATCCCAAGATCGGGGCTGTCATTTGTCGAAATGATGCTGCGCGATTTATCACGGAAAACTTGTGTCTTTAATTTCGGCAGCCCGAATTCATCCTCCTCTCCCTCCAGCGGCGTCATACCTTCGGGATCAGACTCCACCTGCAACGGCTCGAAACGGCCAGCCGGATTTTCCAGCGCACCGCGTCCGCGAATATTTTCCGGAATATGAGGGTGGGTCTTCTTCATCATGATTCATATTATATAACATGAATCGTTTAGTTGTTCTAGTTTTGTTCTAGGCACTCAGTTTTTGTTAGCAGCCGCCCTGCAAAGGCTGCTCCAGCAGGTCCGGCCAGATTTCCACCCAGCCATCGACATGCCCTGCCGTGTCGATCACCGTGAGGCCGAGGCAGTCGGGGCGTCCCGAGGCTTCGATATAACTGTTGCCGATTTCGGCTGTCACCGTCTTGTCCTTCGCACCCACGAAATGTTTCTGACCCAGCGGCAATAATTTTGCCGAGACATCTTTCGGGTTCAGCGAACCGTCCAGCGCCGGCAGGTGATGCAGGCGACCGTAAGCGGCGGTATCGAGATTGCCCGCAACCGTGCGCAGGCTCAACACATCCTGACGCTCCGCCGCCACGAGCGTTGCGACCGTCGCGCCGACCGCGAAGCCCACGAGGTTGAAGCCGTAAAAATTATGCTGCTTCTTGAGCGCATCGAGCGCCTTGCTGACGCTGCCGATCACTTCGGGGCTGAAGCGTTTTGCGCCGCGGAATTCATCGGCGCAGGGCGCGCCGTTCTGGCAGGGGCGCGTGAGGAAAATAACGTTTGCTGATTTATCTTGCTGCGCAAGCGCGGGCGCAACGCCGGCATCGGGCCCGTCGCCGCCGATATAGACGGCAGCCACCTGCCCCGGCATGCGGATTTTTTCATGCGCGGTGAGCGTGAACTGCCCCGCCTCGATCTGGCGCAGCGTGAAACCCGAAGGCGCGGTTGGCATAGCAGCCGATGTCACCGGGGGCTGCATCCCCATCAGGGAGCAGCCCGCCAGCGATATCGTCAAAGCGATTGCGAATAAAAACCGCAAGGCAGGATCAGCCGTTTTTCATTAGCGCGTCGAGAGCCGGGGCAAAACCCTTCAGCGACAGCGTGGGCTCAAGCTGGTCTTCTTTTTTGGGCGAGGTGCGATAGGCGATCAGCAGTTTCTTGCCTTTCTTCAGGCGGCTCACATGCTCGGCCTCCAGCGTCAGTTCGGTCATGCAGCCGCTGCGGCCGCAGACCCAAAAGGGAACGACGTTCTGCTTTTCATCATCGAGCTTGAAGCCGAGGTTGGAGGGCAGCCAGGTGCCGAGCGGCGTGATGAGGCGCAGATGCGGCGTTTTCTTGCCGTCCTTGCCCTTGCCCATTTCGACTTCGGCCAGCACGGCCATGACTTTTTTGCCATTCACGGTCGCGAACGCTTTCTGGTACAGGCCGCAATATTTGCCTTTGCTGGACTGCATGCATTGCATCGACCAGTCTTCGAATTTCGTTTCAACCGGCTTCGGGCGCGCGGCAGCCGCAGGCTTGGCCGTTTCGGTGGCGGCGGTTGCGGGTGCGGCGAAGGCCAGCAGCGCAAGGGCCGCGATCATCAGCATCTTTGTCTTCATAATTATCTTCTTTCATATGCAAGGCGTTTTGACATTTTTCTGCCCGCGTCACATTCGCAGATTCGCCCGCTTTCCGGAACAGGAGCGTGTAATTATTTTAATTCACATAATATAAACAAGCGCCGGAAAAGCCGTTGGGTGGCTTGGGCAATTCATCTAGTCTGGAACGGTCGCAAACCGCAAGGATCTGACCGTCATGAAAACCACCTCACCCCGCGCGTTTTACACAGGCGTTTTCATCCTGAGCGGGTTGCTGATGATGCTGCAGATTTTGCAGTCGCGCATTTTCTCGGTCACGACATGGTATCACCTGTCGTTCCTTGTCATCAGCGTGGCGATGTTCGGCCTGACGCTGGGCGCACTGCATGTGCACAAGGGCGACGAGAAGGAACAGCGCCGCAATTACGCGCAGCTGATGGGCACGGCCTGCCTGAATTTCGCGATCTTCACCAGCTTCGCACTTGCCGCACATATGATATTGCCGATCGTGGCGGCGAATACGGCGAAAACATTGATGACGCTGCCTGTTGTCTCGCTCTGCACCATACCGCCCTATTATTTCGCGGGCTATGCGTTGAGCCTTGCCATCACGCGCGCGCCCTATCCTTCGGCGCGCACCTATGCCTTCGACCTGATCGGTGCGGCGGCGGGCTGCCTTGCGGCGCTGGGGCTGATGGAAACGGTGGATGCGCCCTCCGCTGTCCTGATCGTCGCGGCGGGCGCGGCGCTGGCGTCGCTGTGCTTTGGCGTGCCGGACCGCTTCAAGTCTTATGTGACCGCGATTTCGCTTGTGGTGCTGGCGCTCATCAACACGCTGCCGTCCCGCCCTTTCGTCTATCCCTTCTGGATCAAGAACCTGATCGTGACGCAAGGCAGCCTTGCGCATGACGAATGGAATTCGATCTCGCGCGTGACGGTGGATAACGAGATCAAGAATGTCCGTCCCTTCCTGTGGGGCCCGTCGAAAATGCTGCCGAAGGACCTCACGACATCCTTCTACGTCCTCAAGATCGACGGCGATGCGGGCACGCCGCTCAACAAATTCGGCGGGGACTGCCGCAAGGGGCTGGAGACGCTGGACTATGACGTAACGACCATCGCCTATGCCCTGCCGCGCCTGCAGAAAGCGGGCATCATCGGCGTCGGCGGCGGGCGCGATGTGCTGTCGGCCTGCAAGGCGGGCATCCGCGACATCACGGCGATGGATGTGAACGACATCCAGATATCGCTGCTCACCAAGGTCGAGCCGTTCAAGAGCTACACCAATATCTCGGACCTGAAGGGCGTCAAGCTGATCCATAGCGAAGCGCGCAGCTGGTTCGCGAGCCATCCCGACACCTTTGATATCATCCAGATGAGCCTGATCGACACATGGGCATCGACGGGCGCGGGTGCCTTCGCGCTGTCGGAAAACGGGCTTTATACGGTCGAGGCATGGCGCACCTTTATCTCGCGCCTGAATGCAGGCGGGGTGATGACCGTCAGCCGCTGGTATATCAGCGACGCGCATAGCGAGGTGGAACGGCTGATATCGCTGGCTGCAGGCGCGCTGCTGGAACAGGGCGCAACCGCGCCGCAGAAACATCTTTTCATGGCGGCGAGCGACCATATCGCGACGCTGGTGCTGTCGAAAGACCCGCTGACGACGGAACAGATGGCCGCGCTTGAAAAACGTGCGACGGCGATGAAGTTCAAGGTATTGATTTCGCCGCAGCGCAAGACACAGCCGGGCGATTTGTTCAATATTCTGGCGGCCAAAACGCGCGGCAGCCTTGATAACGTCGCCAGCGAAAGCGCCTTCGACATCAGCCCGCCCACGGACCAGCGTCCGTTCTTCTTCAACATGGTGCGCCTGACGCAGCCGTTCCAGATTTTCAAGCTGATCTCGGAGAATAACGCGAGCGCCATGCTGGGCCATGCCAAGGCGATCCTGAACCTTTACGTCATCATCTCCTTTTCGCTCGCGATGGTCGTGGGCGCCATCCTCTGGCCGCTGCGTGACGAAGTGAAGCGCATGAGCAGCCGGTTTGTGGCGGGCGGCACGGCGTGGTTCGCGCTGATCGGCGTCGGGTTCATGTTCATCGAAATTTCGCTGCTGCAACGTCTCAGCGTATATTTGGGGCATCCGGCCTACGGGCTCAGCATCGTGCTGTTCAGCCTTGTGCTGTCGACAGGCATCGGCAGTTTCATCTGCGACCGGCTGCCGCTTGAAACGCCGCGCGCGCTCGCGGTCTGGGCGATCCTGACCGCGCTTGCGGCCTTCGGCGCGATTTTTGCCGTCAACTGGATCACCGTGCATTTCGCGGGTGCGGAACTGGTGACGCGCGCGCTGCTCTGCGTCAGCGTCACGCTGCCGCTTGGCTGCCTGCTCGGCTTCGGTTTCCCGACGGGCATGGCGCTTGCGCGAAATGTCAGCACAAAACCTACCGCATGGTTCTGGGGCATCAATGGTGCCGCGGGCGTGACGGGCAGCGCGATTGCGATTGCGCTCAACATCGCGCTCGGGCTCAACGTGACGATGGCGCTGGGCGCGCTTTGCTACCTCGCCCTGCTGGTACCTGCGCGCCTGATGAAATAGTATTGATATTACAATCGATTAAGCGGCGATTTGCCGAAATACGTGACCTCGACTATACTGTGATGGCATGAAAAAACTGTTTAACGCTGCCGCGGCCAAACTACGCCGCCTGTTCGAGCAACCGCCCGCGCAGGACGCGTCGCATGGCCATTCGATTCTGCATGACGCCGCGCAGAATAAATCGACCGGCTTCACGCGCGATGAACGTGACGCGCAGGGCTTGCGCGGGCTGCTGCCGCACAAGGTCACGACGCAGGATGAACAGGTAACCGCCGCGCTGGCGCAGATGCGCGGCAAGACGACCAGCATCGAAAAATACATTTACCTGTCATCATTGCAGGACCGCAACGAGCGGCTGTTTTATAAACTCGCGCAGGAAAACGTCGAAGAAATCCTGCCGCTGATCTATACGCCGACGGTGGGTGAGGCCAGCCAGAAATTCTCCCACATCTTCCGCCGCCCACGCGGGCTTTACATCACGCCGGACGACAAAGGCAAGATCCGCGAGATACTGGATAACTGGCCCGAAGCCGATGTGCGCCAGATTGTGGTGACGGACGGCCAGCGCATTCTCGGCCTTGGCGACCTGGGCGCGAACGGCATGGGCATCCCGATCGGCAAGCTTGCGCTCTATACCATCGCGGGCGGACTTGATCCGCAAAAGGCATTGCCGGTCATGTTCGATGTCGGCACGAATAACGACATCATGCGCAACGACCCGATGTATCTTGGCTATCCGCACAAGCGGCTGGAAGGCGCGGAATACGACGCGCTGATGAAGGAATTCGTCGACGCCGTGAAGGATAAATTCCCGAAGGCGATGCTGCAGTTCGAGGATTTCAAGACCGAAAATGCCTTCCGCCTGATGAACGAATACCGCGACAAGATCACGTCGTTCAATGACGATATCCAGGGCACCGCGGCGGTCGCGTTGGCGGGTGTCCTTGCCTCCAGCCGCATCACCGGCACGGATTTCAAGGATCAGCGCATCATGTTCCTCGGCGCCGGTTCCGCCGCGACGGGCATCGCCGACCTGATGGTAAAAGAATTGCAGGCACAAGGCCTGAGCGAGACTGATGCGCGCAGCCGCATTTCACTCGTCGATTCAAAAGGCCTTGTGACAAAGGGCCGCGTGAAGATCGAGGATAACAAGGCCCCTTTCGCGCAGGATCACGCGCCCGCGACGTTGCTGGAAGCGATTAACGACCTGAAACCGACCGTGCTGATCGGCGCGACAGGTTCGCCCAATACATTTACCAAAGAAGTCATCGAAGCGATGAGCGCAATCAACGCGCGCCCCGTGATCTTCGCGCTGTCGAACCCGACCAGCCACGCCGAATGCACGGCGGAAGAAGCGTATAACTGGAGCGGCGGCAAGGCCGTGTTCGCAAGCGGCAGCCCCTTCGGCCCCGTCACGGTCGACGGAAAAACCTATCAGGCGGGACAGGGCAACAACGCCTATATCTTCCCCGGCCTCGGCCTCGGCGTGAACTTGAGCGAGGCGACGAAGATTACCGACAGCATGTTCCTCGCCTCCGCCCGCGCGCTGGCGGATATGGTGAGCGACGAAGATTTGAAGAACGGCACGCTTTATCCGCCATTGAAGGATATCCGCAAAGTATCGGCAAAAATCGCGGAAGCGGTGATTGTGATCGCAGGTGAAGAAAATATTGCGGACGTGCCGCAGCCCCCGAATCTTGCGCAATTCATTCGGGAGCGGATGTATAATCCGTCCTATGACGCCGCCAAGCCTGTCGTGCCGAAATCAGGCCCGAAATCAGGATTGAAAGCCGCCCCATAAATCGAGCGCATGGATCGCCCGCAAGGATGATACCAGGAGATGCGCGTCGCGCACGCTTTCCAGTTTCGCGAAAATGTCACGCAGCGGCACGAATTCCAGCATTTCCGACAGCTGGAACACATCCGACATGCCGTCCAATATGACCGCGTAGGGATAAACCCGCTCCGGCGTCATGCCGAGAGAGGAAAAATACCCTTCGCCCAGTTTGGTGATCGCGCGGCGCGGCTGCAGGAATTTGGCGGCCACATATTCGGCGGCTTTTTCCGGCGTCGCAATCGCGGAAGGCAAACGGAAAGCGGGCAGCACGCAGATTTCGGAATCCCCCTCGCGCAATTGGGGCGCGGGAAGGTGGCGGCGTTCCACCCCGATGCTGACCTCGCCGTTTTCGTCCATCGCCAGCACTGCGACGGATGCGACATTCGCGCTCGATTTAGCGGGAATGACGAATTCAAGCTCACGGCGCGTAAGTTCCGTTTTCGCGGTGCGGTCGGAAAAGGCAGAGCGCAGGCAGCGCAAATATCCCGCGCCGTCCTGCGCGGTATCAAAACTCTGCGTCCCCTGCCGCTCCAGCATTGCATCGATGCTGCAGGTGTAGATATCCACCTGCCCCAGACGCGGCAGTTCGGCCCCCAGCCATTTGTCGGGCCGCTGGCCGAGCTTGCGCAGCAGCGCGTAAATATTCATTTCCAGCCGCGCTTCGGGCAGCAAGCCGACCTGCGACGCGCGCAGCAAATCCTGCGCGGGATATAGGCGCACTTCGCCGCTGGTGCTGAATCCCGAAATATCGGGCGAGATAACGTAGCTGTGATCCGCGCTGTTGCCCTGTACGGGCGCGAAGACGGAGCCGACGATTTCATCCATCAATCCGGCGGACGGGTAATAGCGCAGGCCTTCCTGCAGCTCTGGCATCTGCGTGGTCGAAAGGCCCGCGCGCTCGGCAAGGCGCTCCAGCAAATGCATGCTTGAATCGGCAATCGCAACCGGCTCCACCACATGCCCCGACCAGACTTTTTCATCGAGGTTCGGTGACCCTCGCGGTACAAGGTTGGTGAGCGGGCGCGGATAGCCGTGCTTGGCATAGACCATCAGCCGTCCGTCGGCACCCGTCAGGTACGGAAGGCAATCCGTCACCATGCCGGGGCGCGCCACCATGTCATAGAGCGTGCCGGTTTCGGTATTTTTCCAGCTGGAGAATTGCAGGTATTTCGGCGCCGTCGCGGCGACCGCGCGTTCGGCCACGACAATGCTGTCGCCTTCGCGCACCTTTTCCACCACGGCGATGTAATTGGTCGCGGGGAAATTGCGCGGCGCGCCGTTTTCGTTATGCAGGCGGATCTTGTCGCGGAACCGGTTTTCGACGATCCACGGGTTCCAGCTGGGCGCGGCATAAATCACGCGTCCGCCCATGGCCGCCAGCTCGCGCCGGTAATCGGCGGGCGTCCACCATGCATATTCTTCCAGCACTTCCGCCGCCCAGTCGTCGCGATAATTCTTGCGCAGCGCGAATTCAGCCGCCCATTTCGCAGGCAACCGGAAACGGCGATAGCCGGTCGGCGCGACCAGTGCTTCCTCGATAAAAAACCCGCGGTCGCGCTCCGGCCGCAAGGAACGCGCGGTTTCGGAGAAGAGAACCAGCAGGTCGGCATCGCTCATCGTCTTGACTTCATATCCATCGCCATCGGCCAGAACATCCAGCGTGACGAATTCTCCCTCCGGCTCCGCGCAAAAATCGCGGATGACCATGATGCCGCCTTCCTTCAGCAGCACCATCTGGTTGCGCAGCGCATTCACCACGTTGTTCGCGTTATAATCGTTGAACGAATACACATGGTGCAGCACGCTGGAATTCAGGATGCCGTCATAGCAGCCGGGCGCGCCCGCCGGCTTTTCAACATCGCCGATTTCAAACCGGAGGTTGGGAAGCTTGTGGTTTTCGGCCGCGTATTTCACGGTGTCGGGATTGATGTCGATGCCGACGACCTGCACGGCGGGATTGAGCTGCGCGAACTGGAAGGAGCCGAGGCCGGAACCGCAGCCCATATCGGCAATGACCGCACCCGGGCGCAGCAGGAAGTGCGCCGCGGTCACGGCAAGTTTCTGCTGCATCGTTTTGTCCATGCCGGCGAAATAGCGGTCGTAATCACTGCCGCCGCCGCGCGCCTGTGACGAATATGTCCCGACCCCTGAAGACATATTTTACGTGACGATCAGGTTGCCGTTGAGCACCATCGTGTCGACATCCGGCAGCCCCGTTACGCCGGACAGAAACGCCGCAGTGATGAAATTCGACGCAATGCCGGAACCCGTGAAATCCACCTTGACCACGGTATTCGACCCTTGCTGGACCAGCATGACGAAATCGGACAAGTCGTCGACGCCCGGGGTGTAGAATGACAGCGAATCGGAAATATCGATTGCATCGCCCTGCGCAGTGGAAAAATCCATGACGACATCGGATGAGTTGAAAGCTTCCTGGCCGAAAACGAATGTATCGGCCCCTGCATCCCCCCACAGGACATCGATACCATGGTCTCCGCTGAGGGTATCGTCGTCATTGCCGCCATACAGGTTGTCATTCCCGTAGCCGCCCGACAGCACATCATTGCCATCCATGCCGCGCAGGATGTTAGCCGCGCTATGCCCGGTAAGACCATTGCCAAGCGCGTTGCCGGTGATGTTGACCACAAATTTGATGCCGGTGGCTTGCGCATTCTCGATAAAATCGTCGAGTGTATAGTTAAATGTCGCAAATACCGTATCATTGCCCTGTCCAGCCAGTTCCGTCACGGTATCGGCGAGGGAATCGATAAAATAGACGTCATCGCCGAGGCCGCCGACAAGCGCATCCCTGCCACCGCCGCCGTCCAGCGTATCCGCGCCATCGCCACCGATCAGCGTGTCGTTGCCGCCATAGCCCCCCAGCGTATTGTCGCCGATGTTGCCGGTCAGGATGTTTGCGAAATTGTTCCCAAAGCCGTTCAGGTCCGCGCCGCCCGCAAGCACGACATTTTCGATGTTCATTCCGGCTGAATAGTCGACGGAAGTGATGATAGTGTCGATGCCCGACTGGTCGCTCACCACGTCCTTGATGTCGTCGACCATGTAGGTGTCGTTGCCCGCGCCACCCTGCATCACGTCCGCCAGCAACCCGCCATCCAGCGTGTTGTTGCCCGCATTTCCGGTGAGCGTGTTTTTCAGCGCGTTGCCCGTGCCGTCGATATTGCCGGTGCCGGTCAGGACCAGCAGTTCCAGTTCGGCGCCCAGAACGTAGCTGGCAGATGCGCGCACCGTATCCGTGCCTTCGCCTGCGAGTTCCGTAATGGTTTCGGCGCTGTCATCGATGACATAGATATCGTTTCCAAGGCCACCGATATAGGCATCGATGCCTGCCTTGCCATCAAGAGTGTTCGCGCCGGTGTTGCCGGTCAGCGTATTGACGCCCGCATTGCCGGTGCCGTTGATAATGCCCGTGCCAGCGGTGAGGATGAGGTTCTCCATATCCACGCCCAGCGTATAGGTGAAATTGGCGACGACGGTATCGGTGCCCGATGCGTCGACAATCACATCCGTCTTACCGATGACATAGGTGTCGTTGCCTGCGCCGCCGTTCAGCGTATTGATGCCGCTGTTGCCGGTGAGCGTATTGTCGTTGCCGTTGCCGGTCGCGTTGAAAGCGCCGGTGCCAAGCAGCGTGATGTTTTCAAGATCGGCGCGGCCCGAAATATCGAAGCTGCCGATAAAGGCGACGGTATCGCTGCCGCCGGTATCGACCGCGATGGTATCGAGCGCATCGATCACATAGGTGTCATTTCCCAAGCCGCCCGTCATGACGTTCGCGGCGCTGTTGCCGGTCAGCGTGTTGTTGCCGCCGTTGCCCGTCGCATTGATGGCCGAAGTGCCGAGCAGGATCAGGTTTTCAACCTCGGCCGCCAGCGTATGGCTGACGGTTGCTAGTACGGTGTCGGTGCCTTCGCCCGCGTTTTCGATGATCGTGTCGCTGCCGTCATTCACAAGGTATACGTCGTTGCCCGCGCCGCCCTGAAGCGTATCGGTGCCTGCAGCGCCGTCGAGCGTGTTGTTGCCGCTGTTTCCGGTGACGGTATTGTCGCCCACATTGCCGGTCGCGTTGAAATTTCCCGTGCCGCCAACCTCGACATTCTCCATGCCGGCAATCAGGGTATAGTTGAAGCCTGCGCGGACCGTGTCGGTACCGCCTGCATCCACGATGATATCTTTCGCGTCGATAATGTAGGTGTCGTCGCCCAACCCGCCATTCAGCGTATTGATGCCCGTGTTGCCGCCGAGCGTGTTATTGCCCGCGGTACCGGTTGCGTTGATCGCGGCAGTGCCGGTCAGGATCACGTTTTCGGTGTTTGCGTCCAGCGTCCACGAGATGGAGGACATGACGGTATCCGTGCCGCCGCCGCCCAGTTCAACCACGGTGTCGCCCGCGCCGACGATATAGGTGTCGTCGCCCGCCCCGCCCGTCAGGACGTTTGCCGCGGTGTTGCCGCCGAGCGTATTCGCAAGCCCGTTGCCGGTCGCATTGATCGCGGCGGTGCCGGTCAGCAGCAGGTTTTCAACCTCCGCACCCAGCGTGAACGTGGCGGAAGAACGCACCGTATCGATGCCCTCGCCGGCGAGTTCGGTGATGGTATCCGCGCCGCTATCGACGATATAGGTATCGTCGCCGTCGCCGCCGATCAGGGAATCGTTGCCGAGCCCGCCATCGAGCGTGTTGTTTTCAATGTTGCCGACGATCGTGTTGTCGCCGATACCGCCGATGCCGGTGATCGCATTTGCGCCGACGAGTGTCAGTAATTCCACATTCGCGGAAAGCGTATAGCTGACCGTCGAAATGACGCTGTCATTGCCTTCGCCAGCCAGTTCGGTGATGGTGTCTTTATCGTCGACGATGTAAACGTCATCGCCCGTGCCGCCAAAGAGCTTGTCGAGGCCGAGGCCGCCTTCCAGCGTATCGGCGCCGCCCATGCCTTTGAGCGTATTGATGGCGTCATTGCCGATAATGGTATTGTCATCGATGCTGCCGGTGCCGTTCAGCCCGGTCTTGCCGGTCAGGGTGAGGTTTTCAACGCCTGCGGACAAAGTGAAGCTTGCGGTGGTTTCGACATTGTCGATGCCGCCGCCGCCCGTTTCGTCGATCACGTCGCCCGTTGCATCGACGATATAGAGATCATTGCCGAGGCCGCCGCGCAGGGTGTCATTTCCCTTGCCGCCGATCAGCGTGTTGTCGAGCGCGTTACCGGTGATAACGTTGGCTCCGGTATTGCCCGTGCCGATAAGCGCGGTGCCGCCTGTGAGGGTCAGGTTTTCCACGCTGAGGGAGAGGGTATAGTCAACGGAAGATTCAACCGTGTCGATGCCCGTGCCTGTTTCGATGACCACATCATCCACATCGTCGACGATGTAGAGGTCCACGCCGAGGCCGCCTTCCATCCGGTCGGCGCCCCCTTGGCCATCCAGCGTGTCGTTGCCGGCGAGGCCCACGAGGAGATCACGGCCTGCCAAACCGGTCAGTGTATCGTCACCGGTGGTACCTGGAATTCTTGCCATCGCCGTATCTCCTGAAAAAGTGGAATCGCGAGGTGCAGGATACCCCAAACGCCCGTTCATTTACAGGGGAAGCAACGGTTCTGACAACGGTATTCTGAAAACTAACCGTGCTTGCGGATGACGTCGAGAAAGATCTGGCCGTACCGGTCCATCTTGCGCTCGCCCATGCCGCTGATTTCCATCAATGCGGAACGGGATGTCGGCTTGAACACCGCCATTTCCCGCAGGGTCTTGTCGTGAAAAATGACGTAGGGCGGCACGTTCTGTTCCTTCGCCAGCACCATGCGGGCCTCGCGCAGGGCATCGAAGAGGGGCTGGTTCATTTCCTGACCGTAGAAATCTTCCGCCTCTTTCTTCATCAGCGCCTTGCGCGCCTCTTTGCGGGTTTCCTGCTTGCGCAGTTTGACGGGCATTTTTTCCTTCAGGAACGCCTGCCCCGCCGGCGTGATAAACAGCCCGCCATGTTCGGCCACATCGACCGCTAGCAAATTCAGCGCGACCAGCTGGCGGAAAATACCCTGCCATTCGGATTTGCTGTATTCGCCGCCGATGTTGAAGGTAGTGATCTGGTCGTGGCCGAATTTCTTCATGCGCTCGTCCGCCTTGCCCAGCAGCACGTCGATGACATAGGAAACGCCGAAACGCTGGCCGGTGCGGTAGACGCAAGACAGCGCCTTTTGCGCCGCAACCGTGCCGTCGAATGTTTCGGGCGGGCTCATACAGGTGTCGCAATTGCCGCAAGGCTTGGCCTTATCGCCGAAATATTCCAGTATGACCTGACGGCGGCAATGCGCGGCCTCGCACAGGCCCAGCAGGGCGTTCAGTTTCTGGTGCTCGATGCGTTTTTGCTGGTCGGGCGCGTTCGATTGTTCGATGAAATTGCGCTGCATCGCGGAATCATTCAGGCCATAGACCATGAAGGCGTTCGCGGGCAGCCCGTCGCGCCCCGCGCGGCCGGTTTCCTGATAATAGGCCTCAATATTCTTCGGGATGTTCATATGCGCCACGAACCGCACATCGGGCTTGTCGATGCCCATGCCGAAGGCGATGGTGGCGACCATGATGATTTTTTCTTCGCGCAGGAATTTCTGCTGGTTTTTCGCGCGCACATCGGCCGACAATCCGGCGTGATAGGGCAGCGCCTTGAAACCTTCCTCGCACAGCCATGCCGCCGTATCGTCGACTGACTGGCGCGACAGGCAATAGACGATGCCGCTGTCCTTCGCGTGGTTATTCTTGATGAACGCCAATATCTGCTGTTTCGCGCTGTCCTTCACCGCAATCGTGTAATGGATGTTCGGGCGGTCAAAACCGGAAACGAAACTGCCGCCGTCCTGTAATTGCAGGAAATTTACGATATCGCGGCGCGTCGGCGCATCGGCGGTCGCGGTCAGGGCGATGCGGGGAATATTGGGGAAACGCTCGGCGAGCTGGCTCAGCTGCGCGTAATGGGGACGGAAATCATGGCCCCATTGCGACATACAATGCGCTTCGTCAATCGCAAAAAGGGCGATTTGGGCGTTGTCGATCAGCCTCTGGAAATCATCCATCAGCAGGCGCTCGGGCGCGACATAGACCATGTCGATTTCGCCCTCCACCAGCATCCTCTCGGTCTGGCGCTGCTGGTCGGGCGGCATGGCGGAATTGAGCGCGGCGGCGCGGATGCCCAGCTGCTTCAGCGCCTCCACCTGATCCTGCATCAGCGCGATCAGCGGTGAAATAATGATGCCGACGCCATCGCGGACAAGGGACGGGATCTGGTAACACAGCGATTTACCGCCACCCGTCGGCATCAGGACGAAGGCGTTCTTTCCCGCGATCACATGGTCGATAATTTCCGCCTGCGGGCCGCGGAAACTGTCATATCCATATGTTTTGCGCAGGATATCGAGCGGGCCGGGTGAGCCTTGCGGACGCTGTTGCGGGAGTGTCATAACCCGATTATACTGCCAAAACCACCACAGGAGCAACATGGCAAAACGGCGTCTGACCCCGGGCGAAACCGCGCTTGCGAAAACCGTATTCGGCGACAGCGTCGATTACGCGGCTGTGTGGCTGCATGACAAACGCATCCTGCCGCTGGGTTTTCAGGCCAGGGAACAGGCGGTCGCCAATGCCAACCATATTTCCTTTCCGCGCGGCGCCTATAGCGCCGATTTTTCGGCGGAGCCGGATGCCAAAAAACAATCCGTCTTCATCCACGAAATGACGCATGTGTGGCAGCACCAGAACAGAGTGGTGCGCACGCCTATCGCCGCCATTAAGGAAACGCTGAAGCATAAATTCAACTACCAGAAATGCTACCTGCACCGTCTCGACCCCACGAAAGATCTGGTGCAATACGGGTTCGAGCAGCAGGCGGCAATCGTGCAGGATTATTTCCTGCTGACCCGCCATGCCATGCCGGAATCGTTCAAGGCTCGGCGCACGGAAACGCCCGCAGACCTGTTGCAGAAATATGAAGCTGTGTTGAAGAATTTCCTGAAAAATCCGGGCTATGCAAACAAACAGCGCCGCCGCCCGGCGACACCCGCGCCCTGATCCCGTTATTTTTGCAATAACGCCACGATACCGGCGCCCAATTCGCCCTCCTGAATGGCGCGCTCGAGGGCGTTAAAGTTTTCCTTGTCCTTCAATTGGGTATTCGCGCCACGTTCCATCAGCATTTTCGCGATGCCGGTATGACCCCAGCGTGCGGTCATGAGGAACGCCGTGTTGCCGAAATCGTTCTGGTCGTCCAGCCGCGCACCGGCATCCAGCAACATGCGTGCGATATCTTCATAACCGGCGCGCCCCGCCCAGATCAGGGCCGAATTGCCGTATTTGTTCTGCGCACTGGCGTTCGCCCCATGCGCGAGCAGCAGCCTGACCGTTTCGGTATGCCCGTCGCAGGCGGCAAGGATCAGCGCAGAATTTCCGGTCTTGTTCGCGGCATTGACATCGGCACCCGCGCCGATCAGCAGGCGCGACATTTCTTTAAACCCGTCGCGCGCCGCCCAGATAAGCGCGGTGTCGTTGTCATTGTTGCAAGCGTCGACTTCGGCGCGTTTTTCCAGCAACAGGCGGGCGGTGTCGGTGGCATTCTTGCGCGCCGCCCATATCAGCGGCGTGTTTCCGATGGCGTTGCAGATATTGGCATCCGCACCCTTTGCCAGCAGGATATTCATGATTTCAACAAGGCCCTCGCGCACCGCATAGATAAGCGCGGTGTCACCGTCGCGGTCAGGCAGGTTCGGGTTTGCGCCCGCGCCCAGCAGCAGGTTGACCATTTCCGGTATTTTGCCGCGCACCGCCCATATCAGGGCGGGGGATGCTTCTTCATCGACGGCATCGGGGCTGCAATGTTCCGTCAGTACTTCACGCAGTGCCGGCAGGCTGCCCTGCCGCACGGCGACATGCAGCTTGCGCGCCTGATCGCTGATGCGGGGAGCCGGACGCAGCATGATCAGGGCTTGGGCGCGGGCGGACGTTTCGGCGTGGCGGGTGCCGCTGCCTTGATCGCGTGTTTTGCGGCCAGTTTTTGTTCCGCTTCCGCATATTCCTGTTTCAGGCGGTCGGCGAGTTCCTTGACCGACGGCACGTCGTCGATATTGACAGCACCCTGCCCTGCCGACCAGATGGTTTTCCATGCGGCGGCTTCATTCGCGATGGGCTTCAGTTTGCCCGCCGCGCCGCCTTCCTTCTTGAGCTGTTCCACGTCGAAACCGGCCTTGGTCAGGCTGTCCTTCAGGAAGTTTGCGGGAACGCCGCTGACGGCGGAGGTATAAATAATGTCTGCCGGTTTCGCATCCAGCACCATTTGTTTATACGCGGGATCTGCGCTCGATTCCGTGGTGCAGATGAACCTTGTGCCCATATAGGCGAAATCCGCGCCCATGGCTTCGGCGGTGAACACGTCGCGGCCGGTCGTCAAACCGCCCGCCAGTACGATCATGCCGTCGTAAATACCGCGCAATTCGTTCACCAGCGTCAGCGGGTTCATCGTGCCCGCATGGCCGCCCGCACCAGCCGACACGGCGATGAGGCCGTCAACCCCCGCCGCAATCGCCTTTTTCGCATGGTCGATATTGGTGACGTCATGCAAGACAATGCCGCCATAGGAATGCACCGCGTCCACCAGGTCGGACACCGCGCCCAGCGAGGTGATGACGATTGGCACTTTATGCTTCACGATCAGGGCGAGGTCTTCCTCCAGCCGCGGGTTGGATTTGTGGACGATCAGGTTGACCGCATAGGGCGCGATTTTCGCGCCGGGGTTGTTCTTTTTCAACTCGGCGATACCGTCATCCATTTCGGTCAGCCATTTGTCGAGGCCTTCGACCGTTTTCTGGTTGAGCGCGGGGAACGACCCGACGATGCCTTCCTTGCACGCGGCGAGCGCCAGCGTGGGGTTGGAAATCAGGAACATCGGCGCGGTGATCAGCGGCAGGGCCAACTGGTCTTTCAGCTTGTCAGCAGTCGTTTTCGGCGGGGTCATGCGTCGATCCTTCTGGCAGTGCAACAATTTTAAGAACTACAGTATTTCCGCATGACGGCGGCACAAAGTCAACAGCCCGCCTGAGGGCCTATTTGGGCAGGCTAAACCGGCTGAAAAACGCCCATGCCAGCTCCCCCGCATCCACGTCGTTATTGCCGGGGCCGACGATTTCCTCGTAACGGCTACATATCTTCTTGTCCGGCTCCTTGGCGCAGGCGGTGGGACCCTTGTCGCTTGCCCCGGCCCAGCGATGCCCCATGCCCTCGATCGAGCAAAGCTCGACTGCCGCATTCTTGGCGCATTTATATTGCTCGCAGGTGACGGCGCCTTTTTGCATGGTGACTTCGGTCGTCATTTCGCAGCCGTTCAGCTTGGCCGCGTCCTGCGCCACTGTGCGTACCGGCAGGCATGGGCGGTCTGCCTCGACGCTGAAGCGCAGGAATTTGGAAAAGCAGCCGCCGCATTTCTCGCCGCCGTCATACAGCGCGCAAGGGTCTTTCGTGCCATGCATATGCAGCACGGGTACGGGGCGTTTCAACTTGCACGCCGCAACCTCGCGCTGTCCGGCATTGGGCGCGATTGCCGCGATGCGGTCTGACATCTCGCAGGCCAGACGGTAGCTCATCATCGCGCCATTCGAATGTCCGGTCGCATAGACACGCGAGGCATCTATTTTATACTGCGCGATCAGCGCATCGATCACCGCGCCCATATATCCCACATCATCCGATTGCTTTTTCACGGCGGGGCCGCAGCAGTCGCCGGCATTCCATGTACGGATACGGTCCATAACGGGTGAGCCGTAACCTTCCGGATAAACCGCGATAAACCCGTGCTTGTCCGCAACGTCGTTCATGCCCGTCATCTGGCGCATGTTTTCGGCATTGCCGCCGCCGCCATGCAGGACCAGCACGACCGGCAGGTTTTCTTTCGCCGCACCTTCCGGCAGATGCACGATAAACGGCCTGCGCTGCCCGCCCCATTCGAGCGCCACGCTATCGTCGGCCTGCGCGGGTTGCGCAACAAAGATCAACATCGCCAGCAGGATAATGCGAAAAACCATGGGAAACTCCGTTATTGCAACATTATAGGCTTTTACCTATATTTCAAGCATGTCCCTGCGCATCATATTATTGCTTTTTGTGGCCGTTTTCATCACGGCATCCCAGCCCGCCTTGGCCGAAAAGGCCTGCACCGAAATGTGGTGTCAGGAGGGGTTGACGCTGCATTTCGATGGCGGCGCATGGCCGGCGGGCGATTACACCTTTACCGTCACGATGGACGGCGCGACGACGGTCTGCAAGGGCAGCCTGCCCTTCAAATCCTGCGACGGCAGCGTGACCTGCGACAACGACACCATCAAAATCGGGGAATCCGGCTGCGCGATGCCCGCAGATACGCATAGCTTTTACGGCGTGCTGTCGCAAAAAACGCCGAAGCAATTGTCGGTCAACATCACCCGCAATGACGGTAAATCGTTTTCCTACGGCAGCGAAGTGAAGGGCACCTGTTTTTATCCGAACGGCCCCACTTGTGACGCGCGCCAATGCTGCTCGGCGGTGGTGACCACGCCGCTGGTGTGGAAATAATTCAGGCGATCTGCTTGATGAGTTTCTCGGCTTCATCCCAGTTCACCTGTTCCGGCGCCGAAATGCCCGCGCAGAGCTTCTCCAGAATTTTGTCCTGAATCGCGCCGCGCCGCTGCGCTTCGGCATAGGGGATATCCGGATGGAAAATCACCATCGAATAGCGCGGGATGAATTTGCCCGGCCAGCGTTTTTCCAATTCGAAACCAACCTTCTTTTTCAGCAGGAATACCGGGTCGGTCACGCTGTCGCGCATTTCGGTGAAGTTCTCGACCGCCATATCGGCAATCGCATCGGCGTTCGGTTTGCGCAGCGCGGTGAAGCGCGTGAATACTTTTTCCCAGTCGGGATCGCTTGAATCAATCAGGCTGTTCAGCACAGCGCAATCCTCGAACCCGCTATTCATGCCTTGCGCGAAGAACGGCACTATCGCATGTGCGGCGTCGCCAATCAGCACCGCCTTGCCGCCCAGATTCCACGGACCGCATTTGACGGTGACAAGCGCGCCTGTGGGGTTGCCGAAGAAATCACCGATCATCCCCGGCATATGCGGCACGGCATCGGGGAAATCGCGGCTAAAAAATTCGGTCACATCCTGCGGCGTTTGCAGGTTTGCGAAACTGTCCTTGCCCTGATTGGGGTAAAACAGCGTACAGGTGAAGCTGCCTTCGGTATTCGGCAACGCGATCATCATGTAATTCTTGCGCGGCCAGATATGCAGCGCATGTTTTTCGATGCGGAACGCGCCATTGGCGGCGGGTGGAATTTCCAGTTCTTTATATCCGTATTCTAGGAAGCTTTGCGAATAATTGAAATTCTCGATGCGGCTCATCAGCGATTTACGCACCGGCGACCATGCGCCATCCGCCGCGATCACCACATCGGCGGTAACGTCCCTGCCGTCAAACTGCAGCAGGGATTTGTCGGGATCATAGCCCGCGCAGCGCGCGCCGAAATTGATTTTCAGATTTTTATAGGTTTCCGCCGCATCCAGCAGCATTACGTTCAGCAGGCTACGCGACGCGGCATAGATGACTTCCGCATCCGTCTGGCCATAGGGTTGCAGGCTGGTATTGCCCTGCACATCATGCACCATGCGGCCGCGCATCGGGATAGAAATGGCGGATACTTTTTCCTTCAGGCCCACTTCCTCCAGCGACCGCCAGCCGCGCGCGGTGATGGCAAGGTTGATCGACCGCCCCGCATCGACCGCGCTTTTGCGCATATCGCCGCGACGCTCATGCAATTCGACCGTGAAGCCTTTTTTGGCAAGGTAAATCGCCATCAAGGGCCCGACCAGACCCGCACCCACGACATGAATGGTGCGCGTCATGCTGCCGCTCCCTTGAAAATCTCGGCGAAGCGATAGACGTCATTAAAGCTGTTGTACAGTGGCACGGGCGCAACGCGGATGCAGTCGGGCTCGCGCCAATCACAGACGACGCCCGCCTTTTGCAGCGCATCGAACACCTTGCGGCCATTATCCTGCACGGTGATCGACAGCTGGCAGCCGCGCTCCGACTGGTTCGCGGGCGTCATGATTTTGAGGCTGGGAAGTTTCAGGTTATGCAGCAGGTATTCCAGATAGGCGGTCAGCTGCGTGCTTTTGCTGCGTAAATTATCCATGCCCGCCTCGCGGAAAATATCGAGCGACACGCGCGCAGGAGCCAGCGCGAAGATGGGCGGGTTCGACAATTGCCACCCCTCCGCCCCCGTCATCGGCTGGAATTGCGGCCCCATCTTGAAGCGGACGGATTTATCGTTGCCCCACCAGCCCGCAAAACGCGGCAGGTCGAAAGATTTAGCATGGCGTTCATGCACGAACGCGCCCGCAACCGCACCGGGACCGGAATTCAGGTATTTGTAACTGCACCAGCAGGCGAAATCGACATTCCAGTCATGCAATTTCAGCAGCACGTTACCGGCGGCATGGGCAAGGTCAAAACCAACCATGCAGCCTTGCTTATGCCCCGCCTCGGTGATGCGCGCGATATCGAAAAACTGGCCGGTGTAATAATGCACGCCGCCGATCAGGATCAGGGCGATGCCCTGCCCTTCGCGCGCGACAACATCCTCGATGTCTTCCTGCCGCAGCGTAGGTTCGCCGTCGCGCGGTTTCATTTCAATGATGGCATCGGCGGGATCAAACCCGTGGAATTTGGCCTGCGACTGCACTGCATAGATATCTGACGGAAACGGCGTGTATTCGATCAGTATTTTATAGCGCGTTTTTGTCGGGCGATAGAACGACACCATCATCAGGTGCAGGTTGGCGGTAAGGCCGTTCATCATCACGACTTCCGACGGCTTCGCGCCCACAACATAGGCCGCGTTTTCGGCGACGAATTCGTGATACGGCATCCATGGATGCTTGCCATGGAAATGACCCTCGACGCCAAGGTTTTTCCAGTCGGTCAATTCCTGCGTCATCGCAGCTTCAACCGCCTTCGGTTGCAGGCCGAGCGAGTTACCACAGAAATAGATGCAATCATTCCCGTCATGCTGCGGGATATGAAACTGCGCGCGGAACTTGGCGAGCGGATCTTGCGCGTCCATTTCATGGGCAAACGCGGCATCGTCGCGATATTTCATTTCGACACCTTATATAACACCGGACGGCTGGGCGCGGCATCGCCCGCGAAGGCGGAGACCTGCAGGTTCAGCAGGTAATTGCCGTTTTCCACGCTGTCGGGCGCATAGATCAGTTCCGTCACCGTGCGGCGCGAAGGTTTATCCGCCTGTTTCGCGCCCAGCTGCAAATCCCAGAAAATGCGGTGATTGGAGAGCATACCGTCATCATCGGCGCGGTCGATGGAGGGCATATCGACCAGCAAATGCTGTACGCCCAGCGCAACGATATCCTCCATCGCCTCGGTCGAGAAAAATGTGGCCGCGTTTTGCGCGTAATCGCGCAGCGGCTTGCCCGCATCATTGGGGAAGCTGCGCACGATCAGCGCGGTCATGAAATCCACGGAATGATAGGTCAGCGCCTCTTTCAACGCTTCGTGCGTAATCACCATGTCATTGCGACGCAGCGCGGGGGAATAGCTGTCTTTGCAGGTCGCGGCGGGCACGGGCGTCACGGTAATCAGGGTTGCGGGCATCAATGTCTCGCGCAAGACATCCTGCACACGGATGCGCGCATCGGTCACATGGCCGACGCATTCGGTATGGGTGCCGTGCAGATGCGGGCTGAAATGGTACACTTCGCAATTGCAGCTGCCGCCGAGCCGCACATCGCCCACGAAATTCCCGACCTTGTACGCGTATTTACGCGCCGGACGGCTGCCGAAGGCCGACAGCTGGTTCATTTCGAAATTCACGGGGATCGAAATATCGATCGGGTTTTCAAGGTCCGCCTTGTAACCGCCCAGATTAACCGCCACCTGCATCATGCCACACCCAGCCATTCTTTCGCCGTGCCGGAAAGCAGGCGTTGTTTTTGTTGATCGGTTATATCGAGATGTTCGACCGCATGGCCGGGATAAATCCCCTTCACCTGCGGATAGCTTGTTTTATGCCCCAACGCACTTACATGCGTTTGCGGGTCAAACGGGTCGATTTCGCCCAAGGGATACGGATAGTCTGACCCCATCGCCACGCGTTCAATGCCTAAAATTTCAATCAGCGCCTTCAGCATCGCAGGGTTATGCACCAGCGTATCCGCATAAACGCCGCATTGTTTCACAGTATCGAACGGATTCAACTGCGACGCGTTTTTGAACAAATCAGGGCGGCAATAGGCGCCATGTTCCAGACGCCCCAGCAGCGCGGGAAACGCGCCGCCGCCATGCGCATACATCACGCGCAAGCCCGGCAGCCGTTCATGCACGCCGCCGCTGCGCATGGAATCAAATGCGAGCGCCGTTTCCATTCCCATGCCGATCAGCCAAGGCCGCCAGTTGCGGCTGGCGTTCATGCGGGATTTCAATTTGGGCTCCGCCGGCGACATAAACCCACCCCACGGATGGATGAACACGGCGACATTCAATGTCGCCGCCGCTTCGAACACCGAAAACAGCGCGGCATCATCAAGGTCGCGGCCATTCACGTTGGAATTAATCTCGATGCCGCGCATGTTGTGGGATTTGACGATGCGTTCCAGTTCGCGCACCGCACGGTCGGGGAATTGAATCGGCAGCGCGCCCAGCGCCATAAAGCGCGACGGAAAACGCGCCGAGATTGCGGCGTTGTCGTCATTCAGGATGCGGCAGATCGCCTCCGCATCATCGGCGTTATCGACGTAATCGGGGATCATCATGGGCGTCGGCGATAACACCTGCAGCGTCACGCCGTGTTTGTCGCATTCGCCGATGCGCACCGCGCCGTCATAGGCGTTATCCTCCAGCTCCCGCTGCACCTCGCCCTTGGCATTCACCATTTCGGCGCAGCAGGGCTTGGTCGCGTGTTTGCGCACGCGGATGAAATCGGTGTAATGCGCAAATTTTTCCAGCGCCGCATAGGTATCGGGCGAAAGGGTCGTATGGGTATGGACGTCCCATTTTTCCATCAGGCGGGCTTTTTCTGGCGGTTGGGCGGCAGCGGCATCACATGACCGCAAGCCTTGCAGGTACGCGCCGCTTCGTTTTCCCAATAGCGGTCAAAGGCCTTGGGCAGATCCGTCACGATGTTCTGCATCTGGAAATATTCTTCATGCAGCTTGGTGTGACAAGCGTCGCAATACCACAGAAACCCGTCGAGTTCCCCCGCCGCGCGCTTGCGTTCAACGACAAGGCCGACGCTGTTTTCTTTCCGCTGCGGCGAATGGTGGACATGCGGCGGCAACAGGAACATATCGCCTTCGCGGATATCAATGTCACGCGGCTTGCCGTTTTCCATGATGCGCAGCACCATGTCGCCCTCGATCTGAAAGAAAAATTCCTCGCCCGGATCGTCGTGGTAATCCTTGCGGCTGTTCGGGCCGCCGACCGCCATGATGATAAAATCGCCGTCTTCATAAACCTGCTTGTTGCCGACGGGCGGCTTCAGGCAGGCGCGGTTTTCGTCGACCCATTTCTTGAAATTGAACGGTGGGCGCATGGGTTAATCCTTGATGACCGCGATGCATTTCAACTCGATTGCGATGGGCGTCGGCAATGCCGACACCTCCAGCGTCGTGCGGCAGGGCGGGTTCTTGCCGAAATATTGCGCCCAGAGTTTATTATAGGTCGGGAAATCGGCCTTCATATTCGTCAGGTATACCGTCACATCGACCAGGTCATCCCATGTCGCGCCGGATGTTTCGAGGATGTTTTTAACGTTTTCAAAAACGCTGTGGCATTGCGTTTCGACATCATAGGCAACGATGTTGCGGTTTTCATCCAATGTCACGCCGGGGATATCCTTTGCACCCTTTTTGCGCGGCCCGACACCCGAGAGGAACAGCAGGTTGCCGACGCGCTTGGAATGCGGATAGGCACCGACGGGTTCGGGTGCCTTGTCTGAAATATGCGTTACGACTTGTGTCATCAATGGCTCCTATGCTGCCGGACGGCAGATTGTTTTTTCTTCGGTAAAGAATTCAAGCGCGTGCATACCGCCCTCGCGCCCCACGCCGGAATTTTTCATGCCGCCGAACGGTGTGCGCAAATCGCGCATGTTCCAGCAGTTGATCCAGACGATGCCGCTGTCGATGCGCGCGGCCACACGTTTCGCGCGGTCGGGACTTTCCGTCCAAATGGATGCGGCCAATCCGTATTGCGTGCTGTTGGCGATTTCGACGGCTTCGTCTTCATCCCTGAACGGCATCAGCGTGACGACGGGGCCGAAAATTTCTTCCTGATTGGTGCGGCATTGCGCGGGCAGGCCTTCGATCACGGTCGGTTCGATGAAATAACCGTTTTCGCAGCGGCCCGGAATAATGCGCCGCTGGCCGCCGACCAATATTTTGCCGCCTTCCTGCACGGCAAGGTCGATATAGCCCAGCACTTTCTCCATATGCGGTTTCGACACCATCGCGCCCATCAGCGTATCGGGTGCCAGCGGATCGCCGATGGAAATAGCCTTCACCTGCGCAACAAACTCGTCGCGGAATTTATTGTAGATATCCTGCTGCACCAAAATGCGCGAACCGCAGAGGCAGATTTGCCCCTGATTGGTAAAGCCCGCCATTTTCGCGCCCTGCAGCGACAGGTCGTGATTGGCATCGTCAAAAACCACCGTCGGGTTTTTGCCGCCCAGTTCCAGCGACACTTTTTTCAGCTGCGACGACGCCGCCTGATAAATGCTGCGCCCCGTGACCGTGCCGCCGGTGAAAGATATGGCGGGGATGCGGGGGTGGCTGGTGATGGCAGCGCCAATTTGCGCGCCGCGCCCGTGCAGCACGTTCAATACGCCCGGCGGAAAGCCCGCTTCGGTTGCCAGCGCCGACATCAGGTAAGCCGTCATCGGCGTTACTTCGCTGGGCTTCGCAATCACGCAATTGCCGGAGGCGAGCGCAGGCGCAAGTTTCCATGTGAACAGCAGCAGCGGCAGGTTCCACGGCGATATCGTGGCGACCACGCCATAGGGCTGGCGGATCGTATAGCTGAATGATTTTTCAGACGTGAATTCCTGCCCGTGGAATTTCGTGCCCAGATCGGCGAAGAAACGCAGGTTGTTGATGCTGCGCGGAATATCCATGCCGCGTGCAAGGCTGAGCGGTTTGCCGTTATCGATACATTCCGCGATGGCGAAATCGTCGATACGCTCCTCCATCAGGTCGGCGAGTTTGTGCATTATCGCGGCGCGCGCCGCTGCGCCCATATCGCGCCAGCCTGCTGCGGCCTCATGCGCGGCGGCGACAGCGCGCTCCAGATCGCGCTCGTCTGAATCCGGCACTTGCGCATAAATTTCCCCCGTCGCGGGGTTTTCGGAGTCGAAATACTTGCCGGACAGCGGATCGACCAATTGGCCGCCGATATAATTCCGGATATTTCCGCCGAATACCGCCATTTACAAACCGCCCGTGCGCCCGCCATCGACAGGCAGATTGATGCCGTTGATATAACCGGCGGCGGGGCTGGCAAGAAACGCAATCGCCGCGCCCAGTTCGTTCGGGTTGCCAAACCGGCCTGCGGGAATGGCCGCGATTTCTTCGGCCTTCACATCGGTTTCCGATTTACCGGTTTTTTTCGATTTGCCGGAGATAATTTCCTTCATGCGGCCTGTGTCGGTCGCGCCCGGCAGCACGTTGTTGACGGTGATGCCATGCCCGCCAAGTTCGCCCGCCAGCGTTTTCGCCCATTGCGCGACCGCGCCCCGGATGGTGTTGGAAACGCCAAGCCCCCTGACCGGCTGCTTCACGGAAGTCGACAGCACGTTGATGATGCGCCCGTACTTGGCGGCGATCATGCCCGGCACCACGGCCTGCGCCATGGTTTGCGCGAACAGCATATGTTGCGTAAAAATTGCGGCGAAATCATGCACGCTGGAATCTATCGCCGCACCCGCGGGCGGACCGCCGCCGTTATTGACGAGGATATGCACCGCGCCGTGAGCGGCGATATGCTTTGCCACCTTCTCCGCGACGTCTTCGGTATCCATGGAATCCGCGACAATATAATGATGCGCCTGACCCCTGGATGTATCGAGCGTCTCGACCACCGCCTTCAGCCCGTCTTCGCTCCGCGCCAGCACAGTCACGCCCGCGCCCAGCAGCGCCAGTTCTTCGGCAGCCGCGCGCCCGATGCCTTTGCTTGCGCCACAGACAATCGCCTGCTTGCCGCTTAAGTCGAGGTTCATATCGCACATCCTTTTTTTCAGGTGGATTGGTTGTAACATATTGGCGGGGCAGCATAAAACGATAGTTGCGCCGCGCTTTTGTTGATTATTTTCCGGAAATTGGGCATAATATACTGTATTCAATCGTTTTTCAGCCGAGGGCCAACCATGTCATCCCCCGACAGCCAAAAAATTCCCGACAAGGAAGAACTGGCCCAGCGCTGGAAAGACCTCGTGGATAAATTCGACAAGGAATTGCGCGACAAGGGGCTGACCGACGCGCAGCGTGAACAGCTACTCAAGGAAATTCTGGAGGGCGACGACGCATGAGCGAAGCCCGCGAGAAAGTCGTGCTGGATACCAACATCATGCTCTCCGCCCTGATGAGCCCGAACGGCACATCGGCTGCCGCAGTCGCCTCCGTTCTTATGAATAACGATGTTGTGCAGAGCGCGCAGACCTATGCCGAGCTGGGGGAGAAACTGGCCAGCAAGAAATTGCAGAAATACATCCCCGCCGAACTCCGCCAGCAGGCGCTCGATTTCTTCGCCACCGCCGCCGAGTTCGTGGAGGCACCCTGCAAGCACACCGCCTGCCGCGACCCCAAGGATAACAAGTTTCTGGATATCGCCGATGCCGCCAGCGCGACCACTTTGGTGACCGGCGACAAGGACCTGCTGGCGCTGCAGGGGCAGGAAAAATCCCTTGGCATGAATTTCAATATTATGTCGGGCCGCAACTGGCTCGACCTGCATCCGCTGCCGGTTCAGCAGGCGGCGAATGACGGCAATGCGAGCGTTCCGAGCATGTTCAGCCTGCGCCAACCGGTTTTAGGATAACTCATCTGTTACATTATGAGTTGATTTTAATCATCTGAATTTGAATGAAATTCTGTAAGTGACTTATTTCACCGGCATTAAAGCAATACCTGAGTAACCACTTATAACGGGCTGATTTAAAAAAATTATCCGGCGCGTCAATGCGCCCGAACAAGGCGACTGCGAGAAATCACTTTAGCCACCCGTACCTGCCGCATGATCTTCCTTCATAAAATTGCTTCACATGAAACAACGCCGCGCCGTCTTGACCGCGCGCTGTTCCGCAGATAGGCTTCTCGGTATTCACAGGAGAATTCGGATGAGCACCCTCGACGAAGCCCGCAAAGCCAAGACCAAGGTCGGCAAACTGCTGGCCAGCGCCTTTAACCGTGCCGCGAAAAATCCCGTGAACGGCATCGGCATCAGCAATGTCAAAGACGACTACCATGTGACCGTCCGTCTGGAACGCCAGCCGACGGCCGAGGAAACCGCCAGCCTGCCGCGCGAATGCGACGGCGTTGCGGTGAAGTACAAAATCACCGGCCCGATCGTCGCCCAGTAACCGTTATTCTTTTTGGGGTAATGCCTTCACGGTGCCGGCAGCGCCGTCGATGCTCAGCCACAGCTTGCCCTGTTTTTCGGAAAGCGCCTGAATATCGCGCAGGAAATCCTGCCCGATGCCGGTGACGCAAGGGATGCCCTGTTCCCGCGCAACGGTGCAGGCATGGGACAGCGCCCCGCCTTCGGCAAACAACAAACCGGACGCATGGGGGAACAGTTCGACCGTTTCGGGCCGCGCGCGCGGGAAGACCAGAATGGGGAATTCGGACGGGTCGAGGGCGGAGAGGCTTGCCTCGGCGTTTTTCAGGATGATCGCCCTGCCCGTCACCTGACCGCCGCAAACGGGCAGGCCTTTCCATTCGGTCGCGGCCACATGCGCCACCCCGGCGACAGCCGCAGGCGCGGTTTCATCCGGTTTGTCCCAGAAAAAGGGCGGCGTGTCCGGCTCCACCGACCTTGCGGGGCGCGGCGGGAAGATTTCCTTCCAGGCGGAGGACAATTGCGTGCGACGCTTCTGGATGGCTTGTATCTGCATAATCGTCTTGCGCACCGTAAAGGGCGATTTGTCGGGAGCGGCCAGCCATTGCGCGAATTCCTGCGGGCTGCTGGCGGGCAGGCGCTGCATCAATGCCTGCAGCGCAAGGCCGAGCGCGGTGCTTTCCAGCAGCTTGGCGTCGCGCCCCTGCGGCAGCACCGATTTACAGGCGGTATCGACATATTTCTCGATGCGCCACTGGCTTTTCACAAGCACAAGCGTGCGCATCAGGTTATTGCGCTGCGTATACGTCCAGCCGCCGCCGCGTTCCGTCACATACATCCAGCCGCAGCTGACCGTTTCGACAATCTCGCTCCAGTTCACATACGGCACGCCCTTGTACCAGCTGACCAGCGGCCCGCGCGAGGGGGGCAGCGCCAGCACGTTCAGCGCGCGCGACCAGATGGATTGCGCATTGGTGGGGTCATAGACATCCTCCAGCAGCTGCTGTTCCAGCGGCGTAAAGCTCGCGGGCAGCGAGGCATCTTCGGAAAACTTCATCCAGAGCGTCTTCAGCACTATTGATCCCCGCGCGTAAGCAAATGAACGCCGCCATAGGCCGTAAAGTCATGCGGCGTCGTTACATATAGCACATCGCGGTCGAAAACGGGAGCGGCATAGCCGCCTTGCGTTTTTTTGAGCTGGCGGATTTCCGTGCCGTCTTCGGCGTTGCGGATCGAAACAACCCCGTCCGATGTCATGCCCGCCAGCAGCGGGGGATTGGTGTCGGCGCGCAAACCTGCGGGGGCGAGGAATTCCTTGCCCTGCTTCACATACCAGACCTTCGTGCCGTCCTTGATGTTCAGCGCGATCAGGTCGCCGTTTTTGAGCGTATGGATGACGATGCCTTTATCCGCCAGCACGGCGGCTTCCGGCAGCGGCATGCCGGGCAGTTCGACCGACCAGATGATTTTGCCGTTCGTGCCGACCGCATGCGACCAGCCCTTGTCATCCGCTTTCTGCGGGCCGACCTGCCCCACAGCTGTTGTCAGCAGGATGCGGTCGCTGCCGCCCATCTGGGGGGAACCCATCGTGTTGCCGGGCAGCGCGGTTTTCCATTCGACATCGCCATCATCGGGATCGAGCGACGACAGTTCCGCACCAACTTTTTTATCATCCGGCTGTGCGGAGATATAAAGGTGATCGTCATGCAGCAGCGGCGTCGCATCGGTATGGCCGATTTTATTGCGCCACAAAACCGCGCCGTCCTTCATGTCGAGCGCCCAGACGCCTTCCTCCCCCGCGCAGGTCCACAAGCGGCGGTTTTTCGGGTCGAGCGTTGTTTGTGATTCAACATGGCTGCGGAACTGACGCTCCCATAGCGGCTTGCCATCGGGCAGCGACAACGCAGTGAGCGAGGCAGAGGGCGCGGTATGCAACCCCTCCCCCACAAACGCCATATCCTTCAGCACGGCGGTATTCGTAAAGATCGGCTCTTTCTTTTTCACCGACCATGCCAGTTTGCCGTCGGCGCGGGCATGGGCGTCGAGCGTCGCCTCGAACGTGCCGAGCAGTATCAGGTCGCCCGCGATAACGGGGGATGCCAGCGTTTCGTTTTTCGTTTTGACCGACCAAAGCTCCGAAAATGATTCATATTTTTTGTCGGCGGGCGCGGCGGCATCGGCGTGTTTCTCCCATTTCGACATATCGGCAGAGGCCAGCAGCCGCGAGCCTTCCGTTTCGGTGGGCTTCTGCGTATAACTCCAGACCACCACTGCACCCGCCGCCACAAAACACAGCGCCGCAAAGGCCAGAATTTTCCGGCGGTGGCGGGACCAGAACGCCGCCTGCGACGCCCCCGCAACCGCCCCCACCGCTGTCAGCAGCCACGGCAAAATCTCGACCATCGGGATCAGCGCGGGAAAGATATACAAGCGTCCGGAAAGACGCGGAAACGACGGCAACGGTTTTGCTGTTTTGATCATTGCGAAACACTCCCTGTTCACCGTAAGACGATTCCCGCGCCCATATCCTTGGGCGCGCATATCTTCGTATATGGATGGCAGATTGGCAATGCGCAAACGATTGATAAGTACGGGATTATCAGGGCCGATTATTTAGCCTATTGACGAAATACACCACGTGGCGTAATAATATATTATTAGCTATTTAGTTAATTAATACAGGTAATAGCATGGCAGCAAACGCGAATTCAGCCGATGGGACATTCAGCATCAACGAATACATTGCCGCTGTTCCGGCGAAGGAAAAGCCGAAGCCGATACCCGGACTATACTCGCTAGCTTTGAAATCTGCCGCCGTGGCAGCGCTCATATTTTTTGCACTGACACTCATGGCACCCTTTATTTTCATGATCGGACAGGAAATCGGTCAGGGACATTTCGCGGAGCTATCGAGAATTTTACTTGTCGTTGCCGCCACGATTTCGCTTTTCTTCGTTTTTAGTCTATTCAGCATCTGGCCGAATCTGAAGTTCATGCGGAAACTTCACGCGAAATTTATGCTCGCTCCGCCCACCGAGCGGGAAATATGTTCACACTCATGGCGGCACGGGCTGAAGGTATATTGGTATGCCCAACTGACATTATTTTTAATGACGCTGATATTTCCGCTCGCTACACTATTTTTTTTACCCGGCATGATTGTTTTGTCCCCTCTCACGATCGCAACAGCCGTCCTGACAGGGCGTTACACCGTCCTCCGCCTCATCAAAATGATCGAGATTGAAAAGGAAACAGGCATATGACTGCTAAAATAGAAATCCTCTACGACGATCAATGCCCTATCTGCCGCGGGTATTGCACGAAGGTGCAGTTACAGGCAGGGGCGGGCGCGCTTGTCCTGACCGATGCACGTAAAGACGGCGCGCTGATGGACGAGGTGACGCGCCAAGGGCTCGATATCGACGAAGGCATGGTCGTCAAGATTGACGGCAACATCTATTACGGCAGCGAGGCGATGCGCGTGCTGGTGCCACTGACGACTGCTGGCCCGATCGAGCGCGCCCTGTTCCGTACACGTCGCATATCTGCGCTGGTTTACGGGTTCTGCAAAGGGGTGCGAAACCTGCTGCTGCGCCTCCTGCGGATCAAGAAAATAGAGAACCTCAAAAATCCTCGATATCGCAGCTGAGGGAATAACCGACGCCGCGCACGGTTTGTATGAACTCCCCGCCGCCCAGTTTTTTACGGATGCGTGCGACCTGTATGTCGATTGCGCGGTCGCCGACCTCCATGTTTCCTTCGCGCGCGCGGTCGAGCAATTGTTCGCGCGTCAGCACGCGGTTGGGCGCGCGCACCAGCGCCTCCAGCAAGCGGAATTCCATGGGCGTCAGGTCGCAGGATTTTCCAGCAACGTCGAACACCTGAAATTTCGCGGCATCCATTGTATGCGCCCCAAGGCGCGTACGGCGCGGGAGCGCATCTTCGCCCGATGCCGGTTTGGGGCGTGAGCGGCGGATCGCAGCCTTCACACGCGCCGCAAGCTCCTTCATTTCGAACGGCTTGGCAAGGTAATCATCCGCGCCCATCTCCAGTCCCACGACCTTGTCGACCCAGGCGGCCTTGCCGCTGATGACGATCACTGGCGCATCGGTCAGCGTGCGGATCTGCGAGATCAGCGAAAGCCCGTCGGCATCCGGCAGCATAAGGTCGAGGAGGATCGCATCGGTGCGCTTGACCTTCAATATCCTCATTGCCTCCGCCGCGCAGTCAGCTGCAAAAACGGCGTAACCGTCGAGCTCAAGGTTCTCCCGTATCGTGCCCCGCAGGTCCGCATTGTCGTCCACCACCAGCACGGTTGCACCCGTCACGCCAGCAATTCCCGCACGGTTTTTTCCAGCGCGTCGATGTCGAGCGGCTTTGGCAAAATCGCATCCGCGCCCAGTTTCTTGGCAAGATGCAGGAAATCCGCCGATTTCGTGCGCCCGCCACCGGATATCGCAATCAGCCTGATCTGCGGGTGTCGGCGGCGCAGTTCCATGATGACCTCCAGCCCCTCCTTGCGCGGCATGATGATGTCGGTGATGACGACTTGCGGTTGCTCGCTGCCGTCGTCGATCATATTGAGCGCCTCCTGCCCGTCGCGGGCGTAGGCGACATTGAAGCCGCATTCCGTCAGGTTTTCGCACAACACATCGCGCACCAGTTCCTCGTCGTCGACCACCATGATACTGGGTTTATCCGGCATTGCTCTTCTCCTTGTTTTTTTCGCCGCGCGCGGGCGGCAGGTATATCCTGAATGTCGTGCCTTGCGCTTCCGCGCTTTCCACCTCGATATGCCCGCCCGTCTGCCGGACGAAGCCGTAAACCATGGCAAGCCCGAGGCCGGTGCCTTCGTCGGCGGGCTTGGTCGTGTAGAACGGCTCGAATATCCGCTCCCGCACATGTTCGGGCATGCCGCAGCCTGTGTCACTGACCGAAATTAGCGCGTAATCGGCACCGTTAAATTGCGCATTGGCGACCGAAAATGTCAGGCGGCCGCCCTCCGGCATGGCGTCGCGCGCATTGACCGCGATATTGATCAGCGCGTTTTCCAGCAGGGTTGAATCAACTCCGACGGGCGGCGTTTGTTCCTCTCCCGCAATCCTGATTTCGACGCGCTCGCCCAGCGTACGCTGCAACAGCTCCACGGTTGCGCGCACCGACTGGCCGATATCCACGATGTCTTCCTTCAATTCGCGTTGCCGTGAAAATACCATCAGGTGGCGGATAAGGTCGGCGCCGCGCCTTGCTGCGCTTTCGACCGCCTCGACCTTCTTGGTGATTGCCGTCCGCGCATCGGGATCGCTCAAGGCTTCCAGCCGCCGGTGCATCAGGCGCGTATTGCCGAGGATAACGGTCAGCAGGTTGTTGAAATCATGCGCAACGCCGCTGGTCAGCTGGCCCACCGCATCCATTTTCTGCGCCTGGCGCAGCTTTTCCTCGGCGCTGTGGCGCGCTCTCTTGAGATCGAAAATCTCGCGCGCCTTGGCGAGGGATATCATCACCGCCGCCGTCGTCACGTTATCCTTCACAATATAATCATGCGCGCCCCAGCGCAACGCCTCGGCCATCACGGCTTCGCCGCCCTGCCCCGTCAACATGACGAAGGGCGCCGGCATCTGGTCGGTATTGATGTCGTAGAAATTTTGCAGCAGCGCCGTGCCCTCCATATCGGGCAGGCGGTAATCGACGAAGACGCAGTCGAATTTGCGCGCCTTCAAAAGCGCGATGCCGCCCGCGCCCGTATCGGCCTCCTGCACGTCGATTGCAGTACCTGCGAACGCCAGATGCCGCCGCATCGCCATGCGATCGGCAGCATCGTCGTCGATTACCAGCACCTGCAACCTGTCGGACACGCGTTTCCCCAATCCGTTAGGACCATTTTTGGGGATATTCTTTTACAAATCATGAAGGAATGCGGGCATCACGCGCAAGACGGCCGCGGCGCGCATACGACAGTGTTCCGGCGCGGGAGATGAACAAGGCATGCGGGCCGTGGCGCTGCATATCCATGTATGGGCGCAGCCGCGACGGAATTATTTTTTATGAGGGGTTGAAAGCGTCCTCGATTGAGAAGTGGCGGCGGGAAATGCCGAGTTCGGGCTGGTCGGCCACGACCGCCTCGCCCGCGATGTAACGAAAGCCCGCCGAGATGGCAGCGCACAGGGCGGCGCGGGTCGAAACGCCGTCCGCCATCGCCGCACAATTGATGCCGCCGACTTTATCCGCAAAGCGGTTGATCAGGCTAACCATCGTGTCCTCGCCGATGCTGGCATCCGAAAAATCTACGACGCAGGCATGCAGGTTGCCGCGCGAGACGCTGTCGAGGTTCGCGCCGCGGATGTCGGAGGTAAGCGCGACCGCGCGGCACAGCCCGCGCATATCTGTCTGCAACAGCTGCAGGCGCTGCTTGGACGCGTGCTGCGGAATGTTGTCCAGCTGCAGCACGATGTAGGAACGCAATGCCTCCGGAATGCGGCGCAGCAGGCTCAAATAATGGCCGCGGAACGGGTAGGCGTTCAGGGTTTCATAGCCGACGGGCACGACCACCACCGATTTTTCGCCCTGCGCCTGCAGTCGCTCCAGCGATTCCGCCGCCTTCACCAGCAATCCCAGATCGGCCGCCGCCGCGCCGTCTTGCGTCTTCGGCGCGGCGCCCACGCGGCGGACCAGATAGCCGCACAGGTATTTTTTCTCGACATTCCAGATGGGGCGGAAAGAGATCGACACATTTTTGCCAAGTGCCTCGACGCCTGCGTTGTCGAGCGTGATGCGGGTGGGTTTCTGGCTCTGGCTGTGCTGCTGTGCTTGCATCGCGTGCCCCCTTCATTGGCTTCCATAATTAAAGTATGACGGAGCCATATTGCGGGAGATTGTCGCCATTGTTTCAGGTCTGTTTCAACTGAACAAGCCTAAAATAACCATCGGATACAATGATTTAGTGGCTCGGTTTGGACGCATCCCCCGCAAAGAAGTTCACGACCACGCCGATGCCGCGCGATTGCTGCACATCGTCGTAATAAAAATGCATATGCACCTGGTCGGTGTTTTTCAGCAGGGGATTCGTTTCTTCATCGGGAATGAAGGGGAAACCCATTTCCGTCTCGAAGCCCTTTTCGTTCAGGTAGGCCTTCACCTTGCTGCAGACGATATTGGCGATTTCGCAGGCGATGTCGTTCTGCACGGGATTGTTGGCGAGGTATTCCTTGGTGAAGATCAGCGACGCCGCCTGCAGCAGCAGGCCGATATCGAAGCGGAAGCAGAATTCCACGTCCACATTCGCCTGATGCAGCTTGATGGAGGCATAGACGCTGCCCTTTTCGGAAGTTGTTTTGCGCGCAAGATCGCCGATCGTGATCGACTGGCCGAACATGCTGTTGAAGGTTTCGATCACGCCCTCGCTCACCACAGTTGAAATCTGTGCGCGTTCGGCGTCGATATCCTGGGGGGAAATGGCTTTCATGTGCGGATCAGCCCGTCTTCGATGCCCGGTTGCTCTCGATCCATGCCAGCACGCGCTCGATCTTTTCCTTGAAAGTCGCGGGCGCGATCGGCTTGGTGATGTACATGGTGGCCCCCGCCTTCAAAGCCTCGCGCGTGTAGCGTTCCTGGCTTTCGGCGGTGACCATGACAAAGGCGATATGGTCGTATTGCCTGTCCTCGCGGTATTCCTGCATCAGTGTGTATCCGCTTTTGCCCGGCATGTTCCAGTCGAGGAAAACGATGTCATAGGCGGTGACGGAAATCTTTTCCTGCGCCTCGTTGCTATTGCTGGCGCTGTCGATATTGGCAAATCCCATATTGGTCAGCTGCATCTCGATAAGCTTGCGCACGACGACGTTGTCATCGACAAGCAGGACGCGCAACTCGGGAATGTTCGGGGCGGTCATCGGAATACCTCTCTCGACCTAATATATAATGCAATCGATAACAAATGATTAACCTTTCGGCTTTTGGGGCAGATCAACCCCCTTCAGGCGCATAATTCGCGCCCGGCGGACGATGATATGCAATAAAAAGGCGGCTCCAGCCACCTGCAGCGCGACGGGGCCGAGGCTGTCGGCGAACTCCTTCAGCGGCAGGGGGTAATAGGTCGCAAGCGACCGCACCACCTCCGGTACCTCGACATCCACGTTCTGGCCATAGAGGTAGCGCTGCGCCCAGCTGGCGAATTTCAGGTCCATCTTGTTCGGCTTCAGCGCGAAATGCAGCGTCGGCAGCATGGCATAGACCAGCACGTAATAGGACATCACCTTGAAGCCCGCATTGCGCGCGCCGTTGCCCCCGATCATGGCGTGGATCATCAGGCCGTCGCGCAGCGCGAAAAGCATCGCCGCCAGCATGAATGCCGCCAGCGATTCAAACCCCATGACCTTGCCTGCGGCGGGTACATTATTGAGCGTCACCACATAACAGATCAGGATGAAGGGGATCGTGACCGCCCATTTATGCGTGTTTTCGAACGCGCGGAGGTAGTTTCCTTCGCGAAAGTCATTAAAGAAGCGCGCATATTTGCGCCCGTCGGATGCCTCGAACAGCATGACGGCATAGGAGAGCATCAGCGCCACGACGAACAGCGCCATCAGATGCGTATAATAAAACGCGCTGTCAGGATTGGCGAAGCCGCGCAGATAGATCAGGAATGTCGCGACGAACCCGATCCATGCAACGGGATAGGTGCGGTGCATCAGTTCCGCCCGTGCGATGCGGTAACTGCCGATGACCGCCCAGACGAAGAAGAACAGCAGGCTCCACGTCACGAATTCGGGGCTACCGATCTTTGCGCCATACCAGTCGACAATACGGTTGGCGGCAAAGGGGGAGCTGTAGCTCGCCAGTTTCGGGGCCACTTCCTGCCCCATGGTGAAGACGAACCATGACGCCATCACGCCCAGCAGGAACGATCCGCTGCCGCGCGGGATGCGTTTCTTGCCCATCTTGCCGGCGAAGCTGGTCATATCGATAAAACTGACAAGGAAGGCAATCGCCTGTCCCACCAGCCCCGCCATGATCATGTAGAAAATAACGTAGATGTCATTGGCGTCCGTCCAGCTTTCGCCCCGCGGGTTCAGGCTGCCGGCAAAATTTCCGGACTCCGCGCTGTTGACGAAGCCGTAATAGAACGGGATCAGCGTCAGCAATCCCACATACCAGACGTAAGACGTCGCACCCGCCAGCTTGCCCGCCACCAGCTGGAACGGCGAGATTGACGACATGCGCTGGAAATCCCAGGTGTTGCTGCGCACTTCTTCCTGCAGCGCGAGCGCAGCCTCGTACGTGCCCCAGACGCAGACGATGAGGAAATAAAACCACTTCGCGCCTGCCATCATGAACTGCATGGCGTAGTCTTTTTCGAAGAAATTGCCTTTTTCCGGCAGGATGTTGACGCAGATCATCGAGCAGATGACAAGGAACACCGGTGCAGCCACAAGGCGGAACGGCGATATCTTGAGCCACAGGTTGCGGTGGAATTCGGGCGTGAAAACGTAGTTCATGTATTCGCTTTCGGGTAAGAGTCGTCTGATTTCAGGGCAAAACGGATAAACAGCAGCGCGCCCAACAGCGCCTCCAGCAGCGGCATGGCAAGCACGGGTACCCATTGCGCGGAACGATGCGGGTAAAACACTTCCTTCACGGGTGCCACGTCCACATATGTCATCAGCGAGCGTCCGTTCGCGATAACATCACCGGAAATGGAGGCGTAGGCAATCGGCAGCACGGCATAGGCGAAAATGAAATAAAGCGGCACCGCATAGGCCGCCCGCTTTCGCAAGATATTGTAAAGCGTATGCACGGCGAAACCGTCACGCGCCGCGAACAGGAACGCGCCCGCCGCCGCGGGCCCGTATTCGGCAAGCCGGTGCGGTGCCGCCTGCAGGCAGACATAAAGAAGCCCCGCGCCGAACAGCAGCACATAAGGCAGCGTCGCCATCCACAGCGGCGTGCTTTCGAACGCATGCGCCCATTTACGCGCGCGCAACGCAGCGCCGAGGCGCAGGTATTTCCGCCGGTCGGATGATTCCGACAGCAGGGTCGCATAGCACAGCAGGAAACTGATCAGGAAGGCGCAGAGCAAAGGCGGGATCGCGTCGATCTTTTCGAACGCCGCCGCCGTATCCGTCATATCCGGCATCCCGCCGCGCGTGCGCACATAGCATCCAGCAAGGAACAGCGACAGGCTCGGGATAAAAATCATCCAGACCCACGGCCAGACACGGTAGCGCAGTTCCGCGCGGATGACGCGGTAGCAGGCCAGCACGCCCCAGAACAGGAAAAATGCCGTCGCCACGGCAGCAAAGGCAAAGCCGTCATAATCATGACCGTACCAGCTGAAATCGGGGAACAGCCTGCGTTCAATATCGGGCGACACATGCGCGTTGATCGCGCGCTGGCGCAGGTTTTCGTTGATCCAGAAGGAACACATGATCGCCGCGATGCAGGGGAAGAACCCCGCCCCCTGCCCCGTCACCGCCCCATGCCGCGCGCGCGCGGCAAAGGATGACAGGCTGAGCAGGAAAGCGATGAAATGCGCGGCAATGCCCGACGCCAGCATGAAGAACGCGGCATACACCAGCGGTCGCTGCGCATGGTCGAAGGTGGAGAAATAGGAAACGATGCACATCAGCCCGACATACCATGTATAGGACGTCGACCCGAACAGCTTGCCGAACGCAAGCTGCGCAGGGCTGATCGCGGAAACGCGCTGGTTGTCCCAGGTGCGAGATTTTATTTCCTCGTCCATCGCAATCGACGCTTCGTAACTACCCCAGATCAGGACGACGATCAGGAAGATATAAAGGCTGCCGATGCGCAGCGCCACAGGCCCCGGCACGCCGATGCCCAGATCGCCGTATGAAATCCCCCACAGCAGCAACAGCATCGCCGGTGCTGCTGCCAGTTTGTAAGGCGGGCATTTCGACCATAGCTGGCGCTGGAATTCAGGGGTAATGAAATAGCTCATCTATTTCCTGCCGCTGGTGACGTCCATATAGGCATCCTGCAGCGTGTGCTGGCTGGTCGTGAAGCTGAAGATGGGCACGCCCTGCGTCATCAGGCTTTTCAGCAAATCCTGCTGTTCCTGTTCGCTGCCGCTGAATTCGGCGACGACGACGTTGTTTTCGGTATTGGTGATCTTCAGGTTCGGCAGCGCCATCAGCAGGTTCATATGCGATACGCCAAGGCCGGAAACGCCGATGCGCAGGAGGCGCACGGTTTTCGCGGCGTATTCCTGCAACTGCACCTGCTGCGCCACGCGGCCATCCTTGATGACCAGCATGTCGGTGCAGTAATCTTCCAGCTCGGTCAGGATATGCGACGATACGATGATTGTTTTTCCCTGCGCGCGCAATCCGCGGATCATTTGCGACAAGGCGATACGCGCATCCGGGTCCATTCCCGATGCCGGTTCATCCAGAATGATCAGCTGCGGGTTATGAATGAGCGCAAGCCCGATGCCAAGGCGCTGGCGGTATCCGCGCGACAGCGTGCCGGCCTTTTCCTCCAGCCGCGGCGTAACGCCCACCTGCTCCGCCACATCGGTCACGCGCTTCGGCACTTCCGATGCGGGCACCTTCTGGCACCATGCCATATAGGTCAGGCACTGGCGCAGCGTCAGCCCGTCATAGAGGCCGAAGAAGTCCGACAGGTAACCGGTCATGTGGTGAACATCGCGCGGAAAATCTGCCGCGTCCTTGCCGCCGATCGTGATCTTGCCGCTATGCGCGCGGTCGAGGGCGGCGATGCAGCGCAAGAGCGTCGTTTTACCGGCACCGTTCGGCCCGACCAGCGCGGTCACGCTGCCTTCGTTAATGGTGAACGTGACATCATGCAGCACGCGCTTGTCGGGATAATCGAAATTCAGTTTTTCGACTTCGATCATGGCGATTGTCATATTCAACACCCTTTGGAAGTTAACCAGGCAATGCTAGCCCAGTTGAAGCCCTTATAGAATAAAAGTTTTTGGCAGGCGGCACGGGTCATGATATTAAAAACCATGTCCTCAGGCCTTGTAATTCAAACCGTCAGCAAGACGTTCCCGTCACCCACCGGTCCGGTGCGCGCGGTCGACAATGTATCCCTCACCATTCAGCCCAACGAATTCTTTACGCTGCTCGGGCCATCGGGCTGCGGCAAGACGACGCTCTTGCGCATGATCGCGGGCCTTGATATCCCGACCTCCGGCAGCATCCTGCTGGACGGGCAGGATATCGCGCCGCTGCCCGCCTATCAGCGTCCCGTGAACACCGTTTTCCAAAGCTACGCGCTGTTCCCGCACATGACGGTCACCGACAACATCGCCTTCGGCATGAAGATGCAAGGCAAGCCGAATGCCGAGATCGACAAGGCGGTGAAGGAAGCCCTCGCGCTCGTCCGGCTGGAAGACAAAGGCGAGCGTAAGCCCGCGCAATTGTCCGGCGGCCAGCAGCAGCGCGTCGCGCTTGCCCGCGCGCTTGTCAACCACCCGAAAATTTTGCTGCTCGATGAATCCCTCTCCGCGCTGGATTACAAGCTGCGCAAGGAAATGCAGATCGAACTGAAACGCCTGCAGCGCGAAACAGGCATCACCTTTATCTTCGTGACCCACGATCAGGACGAGGCATTGTCGATGTCCGACCGCATCGCCGTCATGGAAAAGGGCAATGTCGCGCAAATCGGCAGCCCGCAGGAAATTTACGACAAGCCCGCCACGCGCTTCGTCGCCGACTTCATCGGCATCTGCAACTTCGTCAAGGCGTCGAGCCTCGGCCTGCCGGATGCCTGCGATATCGGTTTCCGCCCCGAAGACGCATCATTTACCGTCGGGCGCGGTATGGGCAAGGGCAAGATCCGCCACATCAACTACCGCGGCGCGGTCACGCATTATATTGTCGAGCTGGAGGGCGGCGAAACCATCACGCTGTCCGAAGACGACCCGCAGAATGTCGAGGTCAATGACGATGTCTCGCTCGCCATCCCGCCCGAAAGGCTGATCCGATGCAAGGCGTAAGGAACGCGGCACCTTGGTTGCTCTCGCCGTTCCTGCTGATCATGGGCGTATTCTTCGCAGCGCCGCTGCTTCTGGTCGTCGGTTATTCCTTTATGACCGCGCATTACCCCGGCGGCGTCGAATTTCCGCTCACCCTCGACGCATATGTCAAAATTTTCTACGACACCGATTTCGACGGCAACAAGGTGTTCGATCCCAGCTTCCTGCTCATCTGCTGGAAATCGCTGAAGCTGGCGGGGCTTTGCACCATCCTTTGCCTGCTGGCAGGTTTCCCGATGGCCTATTTTATGGCCACGCGTCCCGCACACCAGCGCAACCTGTGGATGATGCTCGTCACCATCCCCTTCTGGACGAACCTTTTGATCCGCACCTATTCATGGATTTTGATTTTGCGCGACGAAGGCCTGATCAACAACACGCTGATGTCGGCGGGCATTATTTCCAGCCCCATCACGCTGATGTGCAGCGATTTCGCGGTCGGTCTCGGCCTACTGTACAGCTACCTGCCCTTCATGGTTCTGCCGATCTACGCGAACCTTGAACGCATGGACTGGCGGTTGGTGGAGGCGGCGTCCGACCTTTACGCCACGCGCTGGCAGACCTTGCGCAAAGTAACCATTCCGCTGACCATGCCGGGCATTCTGGCCGGCAGCATCCTTGTCTTTATCCCCTCCATCGGCTCCTTCCTCGCGCCGCAGCTTCTTGGTTGCGGGCAGCAGATGATGTTGGGCAACAAGATTGAAAACCTGTTCGGACAGGGCGGCGACTGGCCGTTCGGTTCGGCGGCGTCGGTTGCGCTGATGGTGATCGTCATGATCGGCTTGATGATCATGTCGCGCCGTGGCGGCATCAAGGAACTGGTGTAGCATGGCGGCACCCACCTCCCCCGCCAACCTGCCCGGTGTCGCGACGACGGCTTACTTAAGCCTCGCTTTCCTTTACATCCCGATCCTCGTTGTCATTTGCTTCTCCTTCAACGCCAACAGCCTGATTACCGTCTGGCAGGGCTTCACGACCGACTGGTATGTGAAGGCGTTCCACAACGACGACCTGCGCCGCGCGACATGGAATTCCATGATCGTCGCGGTGGGCGCGACCTTTTTTGCAACCATCCTTGCGCTGATGGCCGCGATGGGGATGCGCGGGCGGCTACCGCGCGGGCTTGGCGGATCGTCGCAGATGCTGATGACCCTGCCGCTCCTGATCCCCGAAATCGTGATCGCGATTGCCACGATGTCGTTTTTCTCGATCATCCTGCGCTCGGACTTTCTGGCGGGCACCGCATTCCTGAAACTGGTCGATGAAGATCCGCTGACGCAGGTGCTGATCGCGCATACCGTTTTCTGCGTGCCCTTCGCCTATTCCCCCATCCGCGCGCGTATCGAAACTTTGCCGCCCTCGCTGTTCGAAGCGGCGGCCGATCTTTACGCGACGCCGTGGCAATCTTTCCGCCGCGTGACGCTGCCACTGATGATGCCGGGCGTGACTTCGGGCGCGATGCTCGCCTTCATCACCTCGCTCGACGATTTCATTATCACGCAGATGGTGGCACCCCCTGGTGCGATGACGTTGCCCGTTTATATTTACAGCATGGTACGCAAGGGCATCACGCCCGAGATCAACGCCGTATCGGCCATTTTGCTCGTGATTTCAATCCTGCTCGTGGTATCATCTTACGTCATCAATCAAAGGAAGGCTTCCTGACATGAAACTCAAGTCATTCATCCTCGCAATCTCCGTCGCCGCATTGCTGTCAGGCAACGCTTTCGCAGAAGAAAAACAAAAGCTCTTCATCTACACCTGGGACACCTATAAAAACGACGACCTGTTCAAAAAGTTCGAGGATGAAACTGGCATCGACGTCGTGACCGATATCTATTCCAGCAACGACGCCCTGATCGCAAAAATCAAGGCGGGCGGCGCGTATGACATCGTTATGCCGTCCGGCCCCTATATCCCGCTGCTGGCTGGCGAAAAACTGCTGCAGCCCCTGCCCGCCGACCTGCAGGCGATGGGGGAGAAAATGGCCGCCAACGTGAAAAACCCCGGCTTCGACCCGAAAAACGAACATTCGTTGCCGCTGTTCTACGGCACGACCGGCATCGCCGTGAACACGAAACTGGTCAAGGAAGAAATCACCAGCTGGTCGCAATTCTTCACCCGCCCCGAGAGCGAAAAGAAAACCTTGGGCGTGCTGGATGACACCGGCACCGTGATGGACATTGCCGCGATCCAGCTGGGCAAGCCCTATTGCGAAGACAATCCCGAAACCTACAAGGCCATTCAGGCCCTGCTGCTGGCGCAAAAACCTTTCGTGAAGGTATACGGCGCGACCGGTTACGTGGAGCGCATGGCGGCCAATGACGTCGCGATGCAGATGGCATGGAGCGGCGACGCATATCTTGCCCGCAAGCAGAACAAGGACATCAAATACATCTACCCGAAGGAAGGCGTCGAAGTCTGGATCGACAACCTCGCCATCCCCTCCACCTCCAAAAATCCGGAGAACGCGAAGAAATTCATCGAATTCGTGCTGAAGCCGGAAAACCTCGCGCAGTATGCGGAATTTTCGGGCTACGTCCCCTCCCTCGACGCCGCCAAGAACCTGATGCCGGCGGAAATCAAGGACGCGCCTGAATTCAACATCCCCGCAGGCCTGAACGCCCCCGTTTCCGTCACCTGCGCGCCCAAAGTCGTCAAGAACCAGCAGAAAATCTGGGACCGGGTGCTGAAATGAACAAGGGCGTCGTCACGGCGTTTGTCCTGATCGCGATTTTGATCGGCGCTGGCCTGTTCTACAAACGTCCGGCGCAAACCCTGCAGCTTTACACCTGGGATACATACGAAGCGCCCCAACTGTTCGCCGATTTCGAGAAGAGAACGGGCATCAAGGTCGTCGCCACGCTGTTTTACAGCAACGATGACCTCGAGGCGAAGCTCAAGGCGGGCGCGCAGTACGACGTAATCACGCCGTCCGGAAACTATATCTCCCGCCTTGTGAACGCCAGGCTTCTGCAGCCGCTGCCGGAGCAGTTGAAGGTGCATGCGTCCTCGCTGTCGCGCAACGTGCAGCACCCCGCTTACGACCCCGAATACAAATGGTCGCTGCCGCTTTTTTACGGAACCACCGGCATCGCCGTGAACACCGGCCTGACAAATGAAAAAATCACCAGTTGGGAGCAGATCCTGCACCGCCCGGCAGGGGAGAAGGAAGGCATCGGCATGCTGGGCGAGGAATCATCGACCCTGATGGCCATCGCCTCCATCGCCGGCGGCGCGCAGAACTGCGATCCTGCGCCAGCCACGCATGCGCGCCTTGAGGCACTCCTGAACGCGCAGAAGCCGTTTGTGAAGACCTATAAGGCCGAAGGGTATTTCGAGCATCTTGCCGCAAATGACGTGACATTCCAGATGGCATGGAGCGGCGATGCCTATATCGCGCGCCAGAAAAATCCGAAAATCCAGTATGTCTATCCTCGGGAAGGGGTGGAGTTGTGGCTGGATACCCTCGCCGTTCCCGCGACGTCGCGCAACCTGAAGGCCGTGATCGCCTTCATCGACTTCATCATGGAGCCGACGGTGCTGGCAAAATACACCGTCGTTTCCGGCAATATTCCCTCGGTTGACGCCGCACGCAGCTTCCTGCCGCAGGAATTCCGCGATGCGCCGGAATTCAACATCCCGCTGACGACCAAGACATTCGTGTCCGAGGCCTGCAGCCCCGCCGTTGTCGAGGTTTATAACCGTATCGCGGGGAGCGTGGCGACGAAATAACCGCCCGTTGCGAATTCACTGATGAAAAAAATTCTGGTCATCGGCGGATACGGCTTTTTCGGGAATCTGATCACCCGCAGACTCGCGGCTGATCCCGCCATCCGCGTGATCATCGCCGGGCGCGATGCGGAAAAATGCCGGGCGCTTGCAGCAGAACTTCAGAAATCCCCTAACCTGCCGCTATACCACGCGCTGGATCTTTCCCGCGACCTGCCCGCCGTGCTGGAACAGGTGAAGCCGGATATCGTGATCAACGCGGCAGGGCCGTTTCAGGGACAGGATTACAAAACGCCCGAGGCCTGCATCGGTTTCGGCTGCCATTACATTGATCTCGCCGATGCGCGGGATTACGTTGCGGGAATTGGCGCGCTCGATAAAGCGGCGAAGGCCAAGGGCCGCCTTGTCATCACGGGCGCGTCCTCCGTCCCCTGCCTGACAGCCGCGCTGATCGACCATTACCTGCCGAAATTCGCGCGCCTTGCATCCGTCGATTACGGCATCACGGTCGCGCAGAAAACCCGCATGGGTGCGTCGACCGCCGCCGCCGTCCTCTCCTATGCCGGAAAAGCTTTCACCCGGCTGCGCAATGGCAAAATGGAAACGGTTTATGGCGGGCTCGGCCTGCACATGCAGAATTATCCGGAACTGGGCCTGCGCCTGTTCGGCGATTGTGACATTCCCGATCTCGCGCTCTTTCCGGCGCGCTATCCGTCACTTGAAAATATCCGCTTTTCTGCAGGGCAGGAAAACGCGCTGCTGCAACTGGGCATCTGGAAGCTGTCATGGATGGTAAGAGCGGGATTCCCGCGCAGTCTCGACCGCCACGCAAAGACGTTGATGAAACTGCGTGGCATGTTTGATATTTTCGGCGGCGATGAAAGCGGGCTCCATATGACACTAGGCGGCACGGGGCATAACGGCCAGCCCCGCGAAACGAAATTCTACATGATCGCTAAATCCGGCCACGGGCCGCATATTCCGGCCACGCCCGCCGTGTTGCTGGCGCAGGGCCTTGTCCACAACACGATCACAAAACGCGGCGCCATGCCCTGCCTCGGCCTGATCGGGCTGCAGCATTATATCGCTGGGCTGAAGGGGCTCGATATCCGCACTATGGAAACGACTACACCCGCCTGAAAATGCCGGTCTGGTAAAATGTCTCGCCCAGCTGCGCATGCACCATCGAAATCGTGAAGCGGAATTCACCGTTGCCAAGATCGTCATGGATAACATGCGTCTTGCCCGGTGCAAGGAAATGCGGCAGCGGTAACCGTTTGCCGAACACCTCCCAGAAATAGCGCGTGCTGACGAAATGAAGGCTGCCGTTTTCGGGGTAGACGTCCAGCACCATGCCAAAACCCGCGCCCACGCATTCCATCATCTGTCCCCGCTCGTTCTCCCGCTTCACGGAAATCACGACATACGGCTTGCGGCGCGGGTAAAAATAAGTGCGCTGCCAGCATACGCCGGCATATCCCTGTACCTTGATCAGCTCGACGCGCATCGGGACATTTTTCCCCTCATGTGGCGTCAATGGGTTGCCGATCACCCGCGTGAGGTAGGCGAAAAGCCGTCCCATTTTCGAGCAGCGGATTTCCTCCATCGCGCCCGAATAAACGATGTTGGCGCCCGGCAGCGGATCGCGTGTGAAGCGCTCCTGAATATTAGGGTGCAGGTCGAACCATCTGTCCTTCAACAGCCGCCGCAGAGATGACACCGGCAGCGCGCAGGCGGGTTTGGTGTCGGGTGTCAGGCTGGCGTCTACTGGTGCGTTCGGCATGGCGGCCTTGAAAAACAAGGATAAGCATGCTATATTTAGATATATAGCTAATAACTAATTATGCCCGATCAGGCAGCGATAATCAACAGATGACAGGGAGACGGCTGGATTCACATGGAAAAAGTCTTCGCAGCCCTCTCCTCCGGCGTACGCCGCCGCATCCTCGCCTATCTGTCGGCAACCTCGCTTACCGCCGGCGAAATCGCGTCGCGGTTCGACATCACGAAACCATCCTTGTCCAAACACCTCAGCATCCTCGAAAACGCAGGGCTGGTGAAGGGCGAGAAAAAGGGCCAGTTCATCCATTACAGCCTCGTGCGCGAAAACCTCGTCAACACGTTGAATGGGTTTGTCAGCGAAGTCTGCCCCGTTGCGCGCCCCTTGAAAAAAGAGAGCCGCGCGATCGCCGATAAAAAAACCGGCAAATAACCCTATTTTGTTTTGTTCGCCGCCGCGTTCGGGTTGTTCACCCAGCCGCCGCCCAGCGACCGGTAGAGGTCGATCTGCGCGTTCAGCAGCTCCAGCTTGACCGAGGCATAGTTGTCGTTGGTCGACAACAGGCTGCGCTCCGCCTCCAGCATCGTTTGGTAATCGACGGAACCGGCTTCGTATAACCCGCGCGACAGTTCATAGGTTTTTTGGGCTTCCTTCACCGCATCGGCGAAATTCGCCTGCCGTGTTTTCGCCGCCTTCACCGCCGACAGCGCGTTTTCGATTTCCTGCAGCGAGGTCAGGACGGTCAGGCGGTAATTCTCCACCAGTTCCAGTTCCCGCGCTGTCGCACGGTCCACGCCCACCGCAATACGTCCGCCGTTGAAAATGGGTGCAACGAGCGAGGCGAGCAGCGACAGGGAATTGGTCGCGGGACCGCCGAACGGCGATACGGCAAGGCCGATGCCCGCACCGATATTCACGCTCGGGAAGAATGCGGCGCGCGCGGCGGTGATGTCGGCATTGGCGGAAATCAGCCCCGCCTCCGCCGCCTTGATATCGGGGCGCTGCGTCAGGATGGACGCGGGTTGAGACAAAGGCACTTTGGGCGTCGCGATTCTCGACAATCCCCTGCCCTTCAGTGCCAAGTCCTGCGGCGCACGGCCAAGCAAGACGGAGAGCGCGTTTTCGGTCGCATTCACCTGGTTTTTCAGCGCAGCGACCGAGGCACGCGAATTCGCAAGCTCCGTCTTCTGGCGCGACACGTCGATTGCCGAGGTCGAGCCCGCATCGAAGCGCGCCTGCGCGACTTTCAAAACCTCGCCGATATTTTTCAGGTTACGCTCCGCGATGCCCTGACGCTCCCGCAAATTGAGCATCTGGAAGTAAATCTTGGCGACATCCGACATGACGATCAGCGCCAGCGCGTCATGGCTGTACTGGCTGTTGCGCACGAGTGCCTTGGCGGATTTCACGCCAGCGCGGTTTGCGCCGAACAGGTCGAGTTCATAGGACACGTCCAGACCTGCACGGCCCGAGGACAGCCAGCCGTCGCGGCCGGCACCGTTCGCGCGGGTTTCCGTGCCGCCTGTACTCGCCGAACCTTCAACCGTCGGCAGCAGGAGTGAATCCGCAATTTTCAGCGAGGCGCGCGACTGGCGGATACGCGCAAGCGACGCGCGCAGGTCGAGGTTCTGGGCCAAAGCCTCGGTCATCAGCGCGTCAAGTTCCGCGCTCTTGAAATTGCGCCACCAGTCGGCATTGATCGTGGTTTCACCCTCGACGATCTTGTCGCCTTTTTTCCAGCCCGCAGGCATGGCGGTGTCGGGCCGCACGAAGGCGGGGCCGAGGTCGCAGGCCGTCAGGGTCGACAGCAGCAAAAGGGCGGCAAGGGTCTTTTTCATTTTTCTTACTCCGTTGACAGCGCAGCGACGGGATCAAGGCGCGCGGCCTTCCTCGCTGGAAGATAGCCGAAAACAAGGCCGGTTAAAACAGCAGAACTGAAGGCAAGGATGGGCGGCAGGGGGGCGAAATTAACGTCGACCCCCAAAAGCGACACTGCCCAGCCCGCGCCGAAGCCCAGCGTGAGGCCCAGCAGCCCGCCGATGATGCAGACGACCGCCGCCTCGATATTGAATTGCAGCATGATATCTCGCATACGGGCGCCGGTTGCCATGCGGATGCCGATTTCTCTTGTCCGTTCCGTCACGCTGACCAGCATGATGTTCATGACCCCGATGCCGCCCACCAGCAGCGATATCGCGGCCACCGCGCCCAGCAGGATCGTCAGGGTGTTTTGCGCGGTCGTCGCCATGTCGATGAAGGACGCAGAATTCATGACGTTGAAATCGGTGGTTCGATGTCTTGCTGTCAAAAGCTGCGTGATAGCGTCCTGCACATCCTGCATCGCGTCCATATCGGATACCTTGACGCTGATGCTGTTCACATGCCTGCCGCCGACAAGGCGCACGAGGCCGGTTTCCAGCGGCACGAACACCGCGTCATCCTGATCGCCGCCCCAGGGCATCGAGCCTTTTTTGGCAAGGATGCCGATGACCTCGAACGGGATATTCTTGATCAGCATGTATTTGCCGACGGGGTCTTCTTCGTTCGAGAAGATTTTATCGATCACGGTCTGGCCGATCACGGCGACGGAAGCGTTTCCGCCTGCGTCGCGGTCGTTGAAAAATGTGCCGCTTTCCACTTCCCAGTTGCGCGTCGCGGGCATGGACGGGCTGACAGCGGAAACGGATGTCGCGTAATCAAGGCTGCCGAAGCGCAATGTCTGCCGCCCGCGCCGCTCCGACGTCACGGCCTCGACATTGGGCAGTTCCTCGATCGCCTCCGCATCCTCCGGCGTCAGGGTCACGATATCGCCGCCGCCTCTGAAACCCGCCATGCCGGGGGAGACGAGGATAACGTTCGTGCCCATCGAATTGATCTGGTTCAGCACCTTTTGCTTGCTGCCGTCGCCGATCGCCATCATGGTCACGACGGCCGCCACGCCGATGATGATGCCCAGCAGCGTCAGCATGGTGCGGAAGATATTCGCGCGCAATGCGCGGAAAGCGGTCTTGAATGATTCCCCGATTTCGGCAATCAGCCCGGGCGTGCGCCCCTGCCGCTCCGACGCCGCAGGCATTTCGGCGGTGCGGTCGACCGCGCCTGAATCGCTCGCAATTACGCCGTCATGGATGCGGATGATGCGGTGCGCGTTCTGCGCCACTTTTTCGTCATGGGTGATCAGGATGATTGTGCGGCCTTCACTATGCAGCTTTTTCAAAAGCTCCATCACCTCGTGCCCGCTCTGGCTGTCGAGCGCGCCGGTGGGTTCGTCCGCCAAAATCACGGGCGGATCGTTCATCAGCGCGCGCGCAATCGCCACGCGCTGCTGCTGCCCGCCCGAGAGTTCACCCGGGCGGTGGTCGAGGCGGTTGCCCATGCCGAGTTGTGCGAGAAGCGTTTCCGACCGCGCCAGCCGCTCCGGCTTTGTCATGCCGTCATAGACGCCGGGAATTTCCACGTTTTCCTGCGCGGTCGCGGTTTTCAGCAAATTATACCGCTGGAACACGAAACCGAAGGTCTTGCGGCGCAGGTTGGCGAGTTCGTCCGGTTCAAGTGACGCCGCCTGTTCGCCACGGATGATGTATTCGCCGGAAGTCGGGCTGTCGAGGCAGCCAAGTATGTTCATCAGCGTCGATTTGCCGGAGCCCGATTGCCCCATCACCGCCACGAATTCGCCCTGCCCGATCGTCAGCGTCACACCGTCAAGCGCCTTCACGACGGTGTCGCCGCTTTCATAGTGCCGTTTGATGTTTTTGAGTTCGAGGAGCGGCGTCATAACCTGCCGCTCATGTTGCGCATGCGGCGCGGCACGCCAGCAGCGGGATCGCCGCCTGCGGGCGTTTCCATCGTCACCTTGTCGCCTTCGGCCAAGCCCTGCTTCACTTCCGCCATCGACCGGTCCATCAAACCGACATGGATGATTTTCTCCGCGTCCTTGCCGCCCGGCTGGCGCACGCGATAGGCGACGCCGCCCGCGCTGTCCTCGCGCGGCGCGCGTTTCCCCAGCGCCGAGATTGGCACCAGCGGAACATTTTTCGCGCGGCCCATGACGAAGAACATCTGCGTGCTCATGCCGCTCATCAGCTGGCGGTCTTTATTCTCCACATCGACCAGCACGTTATAGAGGACGACTTCGTTGACGACATCGGGGGTGGGCAAAATCTGGCGCACTTTCGCCTGCCATTTGCGCCCCTGCGCGCCGAGCGTCGTGAAATAAACCTCGCCGCCTTCCTTCAGCCGCATCACATCGGCCTCCGCCACCTGCGCGCGCACGGTCATGGTATCGAGATTGGCAAGCTGCACCACGCGCGGCGCGGATTGTGTGGCGTTCAGCGTCTGGCCTTCTTTCGCGTCTGCGATCACGACCGTCCCCTCCATCGGGGCATAGATTTTGGTGTAGCCCAAATTCGCCTTGTCGCCGTCCAGCGCCGATTGCGCCTCCTGCAACTGCGCCGCCAGCGCATCGCCCTGCGCCTTCGCAATGATCATCGCGGCCTCCGCGCTTTCATACGCGTCCTGGCTGACGGCCTTGGTTTCGACAAGCTTCTTCGTGCGGTCGAATTGCAGGGTGACGAGCGTCACTTGCGCGTCCTGCTGCGCAATTTGCGCCCGCAGCGTCTTGATGCGTGCCTCGTCCGCCTGCACCTTCGCGTCATAGAGCTTGGGATCGATCTCCGCGATCAGGGTGTCTTTTTTCACGACATCGCCCAGCTCGACATTGATCTTCTTGATCTGCCCCGATACCTGCACGCCGACATCGACGAATTCCTTGGGCTCCAGCTTGCCCTGCGCGGTCACGACTTCCTCGATATCGCCGCGCGCAATCGTGACGACGGTCATGCGCGCCGCTGCATCTTCCTTCGCGCTGCGCTGCTGCCAGTACCGATAGCCGCAGAAGACGAGCGCGCACAGCACCGCGAGCGTCACGAACGCTTTCACGCCTTTGCGGATCGATGGTTTTTTCTGTGCCATGTCGCCTTGTCTCCGGTCATTCTGAAAAGCCACGCGCACCCGGACGGGTGCAGGCAAACGCATATATTCACTAAACGTGCCAAACGCGGGCGCGCTTATGCCTTAATAATATAACGTGCGAATTCTTAATGTCCTGCGCATGGGATGGCATACTACTAAATTCTTGAAATAGTTTGATAATTGTTTTGTTTTGACTTACATAAGCCAATTCGTTAAGAATGATTTCCATATTTATTAGCATTTCAGGACGAGAATGACTTTCCGCAACGACCAGTTTTTCTACGCGGCGATCTGGTGGGCGTCGGGCCTTGACGGGGCCGAGGCATTTACGGCCGACGTGTTCAGGGATTACGGCATGGCGCCGGTCGCGCTAGAGCCGTCGCGCAAGCGCAATGACGAGCATGACGATGTGCCCGTGACCGAACGGCAATTCCGCATCTATTTCGACGCGCTGTATGAAGGCCTGAAAAACGGTGTCGAGAAACCGGAACGCACGAGTGAAAAGGGCAACACGCATATCACGCTCGAACAATCCTTCGCGACCTCCAGCAACGATCCCGCCTATCCCGACTTCCCCTATTCGGATGTCATCGAAATGGCGACGGCCGTGTCCGGCGTGTCGCGCCACGCCCATGCGAAGTCGCACAAGGTTGAAATCCACGACAGCGGCCACCTGTTCGTGCTGAAGGAAACGAACGGCAAATACGCGTTCCACGAACTCGATTACCCCGGCAGTCCGCTGCTGGATTACGTGTCGAAGCCGTCCTTCACCAAGGACGACATGAAGGACACGCGCCAGATGGTCTGGGAAACTTTTTTCCGCGTGGTGCCGCTGGAAGAAGGGCAGAAATACATGTCCGGCTGGATGACCGTCGCCAACACCCGCTATTTCCACGAAAACACCGCGCGCGCCGGACAGGTGCTGACGCTCGGCCATTATGAATCGAGCGTGCCTTTAGCCGAGCTGACGGACGCGGAAATCATCGCCGGCACCGAAAAAATCACCGGCAGCATGCGTGTGGATGCGGCGGAATACACGGCGGGCTACGTCAGCGAACGCAGCCAGACACAGATCGAGGCGACCGACGACCCGCGCATCGTGCGCCACCTGAAGGGCCCCGTGACGGTCATGGACGTGACGGAGAAAATGGCGCTGTTCACCGGCCTCAGCTTCGTCATCGCACAGCCGGGCGACAAGATCATCATCGAGCAGGAAGGCTATTCACCCCGCGTGATGCGCAAGGACAGCTTCGACACGGGCAAGGTGAGGCTCATCCCCTTCAACCCCGAAAACCCGCCTGGCGTGAAACCGCCCCAACCCTGAGACTATTCCGCCGTATGCGCGAAAAACGGGTTCAGCTTCTCCGCGAAGCGGCGGTGGCCGCTGGCTGTCGGGTGCAGGCCGTCGAACAGCATCGGTTTCAGGTCGTCGCCCGCCCAGTCGCGCCAGATATCGGCAAAGAACAATCCCTCTTCCTTCGCCACTTTTTCGAGGATGCCGTTAAACAGCTCCACGCGCGCCATGGTGTAGGATTTTTCCGTGTTCCACGGCAGCGGCTGCACCTTCGCTTCCTCGATCGGGTTCAGCCCGACGAAGGCGACGTCATGCGTGAATTTGCGCGCGATGCCGATCAGCCGGCCGATATTGTTTTCAAACGCATCCTGCGTGAAGCGGTCTTTCTGTTCCGACATGGAAAAATGTGAATCATTCATGCCGATGGCGAACACGATGTAATTCTTGTTCGCGGGGTTGAAGCGCGCCGCCATTTCCGGCTCGATCCGCATCAGCACATCGGCCGCGGTGTCGCCCGGAATGCCGAGGTTATAAACCAGCGTGCGCGTCCCGCGCCCGTAGATGAACTGCTGGTCGAATGACGACCGTATGCGCTGCACCCAGCCGCCCTGTTCGTCCCATTCGCCATAGGCGATGCTGTCGCCGAAAAAATAGATGTCTTTGTCTGTCATGTGTCCGTCCGTTTCAGCAAGGATTCGAGCATATCCACCCGCGCTTTGAAAGGGTTTCAGATGTCATCATTAGGGAAAATCATAAAGGCCTGCAACTTGCTTAAAAGCCGCCTGCGCAGTAATCTTTGGCAGCAGCATATTCCACCCATTCCGGACGCGAAAAAAACGCGGCGATTTTCCGAACCAGAGGCGGCCCCAGACGATGACGCAGACCAAAAAACTCCAGACCACGCCTGATGCGAAAATCATTTCACAGGAACGCATTTTCGACGGCTATCACAAGCTGGATTCGTTCAAGATCCAGCCGCGCAGCCTGCGCCATGGGGGCTGGGCGGAGCCGATGGAGCGCGAAGTGATGATCGTGAAGGATATCGCGGTCGTCCTGCTGTTCATTCCCGAAACCGACGAAGTGCTGCTGAACCAGCAGTTCCGCGTCGGCGCGCTGGTGGCGGGCGTCGAAGACCCCTTCCTGTTCGAATGCGCCGCAGGCGCGGTGGATGAAGGCGAAATGCCCGAAGCCGCCGCCCGCCGCGAAGCGTTCGAGGAAACGGGCTGCGATATTTCCGATATCGAATTCATCGGAAAGGCCTATTCCAGCCCCGGCTGCATGGCGGAACAATTCCACCTGTATGTCGGCCGCATCGAAAAGGCCGAAGCCGGCATTTACGGCCACGAGGAAGAAGGCGAAGAAATCAAGACCCACCTGCTGCCGTGGAAACATGTGCGCGACATGCTGGACAAGGGCGCAATCGCCAACATCACGGCGGGCTATGTGCTGCAGTGGTTCGCCCGCAACCATGAACGCATCCGCACGAAATGGCTCGGCCAATGAACGCGCTTATCTCAACCACCGAAATGAAAGAGATTTTCGAAAAGCCCGGCGTGCGCCTGCTGGATGCCAGCTACGGCCTACCGCCCGCGGATATCCGTATCGGTAAAGCGCAAGATTTCGATATCGACGATGTGGCGGACCCGACCGCCCCTCTCGCCCACACCCTGCCGACGCCGACCGCGTTCGCCGAGGCTGCCGAAAAACTCGGCATCTCGAACGGCGACCATGTGATCGTCTATGACCGCAGCGGCGTTGCCATGGCCGCCGCCCGCGTCTGGTGGATGTTCCGCGTATTTGGTCATGATAAAGTGCAGGTGCTGGATGGCGGCTTGCCCGCATGGGCGAATGCCGGATATCCGGTGAATGACAAGGCAGAAGAAATCCTGCCGCGCGGCGTGTTCAAGCCCGCCTTCCGCGCCGGACTGTTCAAAAAGCGCGAAGACATTGTGCAGAACCTTTCCGATAAATCCTTCACCGTGCTGGACGCGCGCGACCCGCGCCGCTATTCCGGCGAAATGGCGGAACCGCGCCCCGGCATGGACAGCGGCCATATTCCGGGATCCCTCAGCCTGCCCTATGCCTCGCTGATCGACAACCAGACAGGGTTGTTCAAGACCCGCGACGCGCTGAAAAACGCGCTGGCTTCCGTTGATACCGCGAAACCCGTCGCGATTTCCTGCGGCAGCGGCGTGACCGCCTGCGTGGTTGCGATCGGCCTTCATAATCTTGGCCATACCGACGCCGCTGTCTATGGCGGGTCATGGGCCGAATGGGGCGGCGACGCCAGCCTGCCCAAAACGAAAGGCAGCCAGCCGTGACCGCGAATGACAGGAACAAGAATACAATCCTGACCCATGCGGGGTCGAAGCCGGACGAATATCACGGCGCGGTCAACGTGCCGCCGCACCGCATGTCGACGATTGTTTTCAACACCTATGAAGAATTTGAAAAAGTCCCGAACGTGCCGTTTTCCTACGGCCGCGCGGGCACGCCCTCCAGCGCCGCGTTCGAGGAAGGCATCGCGCTGATCGAGGGCGCGTATAAAAGCGTCGCCACCTGCTCCGGCCTTTCCGCCATCCTGACGACACTCATCGCCTTCGCCGAACATGGCGACCACCTGCTGATGCCCGACAACGTCTACGGCCCCAGCCGCAAGACCTGCGAGGCGATCCTGCGCAAATTCGGCGTCGATGTTGAATACTATCCGCCCATGATCGGCGCGGGCATCGAAAAGCTGTTCCGCAAAAACACGCGCCTGCTGTTTATCGAGGCGCCCGGTTCGCTGACCTTTGAAGTCCCCGATATCGGCGCGTTTGTCGCCGCCGCGAAAAAGGCCGGCATCAAGACCGCGATCGACAACAGCTGGGGCACGCCGCTGTTCATGAAACCGCTCGACCTTGGGATCGATGTTTCCGTCATGGCCGCGACCAAATATATCGCAGGGCATTCCGACGTGATGCTGGGCGTAGTTTCCACGACCGAAGAAGCATGGCCGGCGGTAAAACGCGCCGCGCTGATGCTCGGCCTGTGCGGCGGGTCGGAAGAATTATATCTTGCGACGCGCGGGTTGCGCACCCTGCATGTGCGCCTGCCGCACCACCAGAAATCCGCGCTGGAAATCGCCAGCTGGCTGCAGCAGCAGCCGCAGGTGAAACGCCTGCTGCATCCGGCCTTCGACAGCTGCCCCGGCCATGAAAACTGGAAAAAATATTTCACCGGCTCGACCGCGACCTTCAGCGTCATCCTGCACGAAACGCGCCGCGATAAAATCGCCGCGATGCTGAACGGCATGAGCATCTTCCGTCTGGGCTTCAGCTGGGGCGGGTTTGAATCGCTGCTGTTCCCCGAACAGCCCGACCCGATCCGCACCGCCGAAAAATGGACGGAAGACGGCTTCTCGCTCCGCATCCATGTGGGACTGGAAGACGTAACCGACCTGCAACAAGACCTCGCAAGGGGGTTACAACGCCTTGTCGAGTGAATTTTTCGGCCTGAACATGGGCGGCATCGAAAGCCGCGTCGACACACAAGGCATCGAGAACAAATTCCTCGCGCATGTTTATTTTTACTGGATGGTGCTGAAGCAGGCCGCGATCACGCACCCGTATATTTTCGCCGCATCCGCCGTCGTCCTGCTGGCGCTCGTCATCTTTGCCATCCTTTATACCAACAGCGAACAGTTCCTGCTGTGGCGCGGACGCCGCGGCAGCACGCGCGCCATGCTGCGCCTGTCGCGACGCCTGATCCGGCGCGGCATCCACAAGGACCTGAAGGCGGAGGCGAAAAGCCTGCTGCGCGAGGCGAAGCTGGGCTACGGCTGGGCGATGTACAATCTCGGCACCCGCATCGGTTCGTCCGATGACCGCTGCTTCAAGAGTCACCGCGCGCTCTCCTTCCTCTGGCTGAAAAAAGCGGCGCTGGAGGACGAACAGGCACGGGAAATGGTTTATTCCGACCCGACATCCGCAACCCATGTGCATGACGAGGAAAACGATTTCGACCCGTTCAAGGAATTGAAGAACATGGTCGGGCTAGAGAACGTCAAAAAATCCGTCGCCGATATCACCAGCCGCACGCGCCTGTTCGAGAAAAGAAAGGCCGCCGGTCTGCCTGTGCAACAGCCGGCGTTGCATGCCGTTTTCCTCGGCAACCCCGGCACCGGCAAGACAACAGTCGCCCGCATACTTGGCCGCGCGCTGAAAGAGGTCGGGTATCTTTCGCGCGGCCATGTGGTCGAGGTGTCGGAAGGCGAGCTGATCGGCGAATATGTCGGGCAGACCCCCATCAAGGTCCATCGCAAGATCCAGCAGGCACTGGGCGGGGTGCTGTTCATCGACGAGGCGTATGCAATGCTGAACGCAGCGGGGCAAGGCGCGTCGTTTTCGCAATCCGCCATCGCCACGCTCGTCAAATACATGGAAGACCTGCGTCATGACCTCGTCGTCATCGTGGCGGGCTATCCGGCAGAAATGATCGAATTCCTCGATTCCAACCCCGGCCTGAAATCGCGCTTTACGGAACTCATCGTATTTCCCGATTATTCGCCGGAGGAGCTGGTCAAGATATACCTTCGCTCCGCCCGCGACCAGAAATACAAGCTGGACAAGGAAGCCAAGGACAGCCTGCTTGACATGATGGCGGAGGCGAAGGAAAATTTTACCCATAACTTTTCCAACGGCCGTTTCGTGCGCAATATGTTCGAGGACACGGTGAAGTACATGGCGATCCGGGTGGGCAAAAAGGCCCAGACAACCAAGGAAGATCTTGTGCTAATCTATGCGGAAGACATCCTCGCGGCTTTCCGCGACGCAAGGCGCTCCTACAGCAAGCGCGACGACGAAAAACAGTCCATCGGCTTCATGCTGGGACGCAAGGATTAAAGGGGACGCGAAAATGGAAATCATCAAGTCAATCAGCCTCGGCAACGGGATCACGCTTTTCCTCGGCCTTTACCTGTTCCTCATCGGCGTCGGCGTTCCGCTCTGGCCCAAGGTTTTGCGCGGCAAGTTCTGGATCACCTTCATCTCCGTCTTCCTTCTTCTCGGCGGCTCCGCCAACCTCATGATGATGGCGGGCGCGCCCACCAACCCGGCCGAACTCGCGCTGCAGGAAATCCGCGAGGAAATCCGCCCGCCGCGCCAGCTGGACGACATGATCCGCATCGACGACGTGACGTCGGAGGGAAACACCATCGTCTATCACATCACCCTCACCACGAACGACCCGCAGCCCCTCGCCGACAGCATGTCGGATTCGCTGCGCCACGACGTCTGCCAGAAGCAGGATTTCCAGCTCGGCCTCGGCATCACGGTCGAGGTGCGGTTCAAGGACACAGGCGGCAACGCGCTGACGCCCTTCATCATCCGCCCGTCCGACTGCCCGCAGCCCCCGAAGTAAGGCGGGCTTAACCATGCCGGATAACCTTCCGCGCAAGAAAGCGTTGCAGGGCGACACCGAAGCCCTGCAGGCGCTCACGCGCAGCCTGCTGAAGCCCCTGCCCGCGCCAAAACAGGAAGCCGCGAACGGCCTTCTTCGCCGCGGCTGGATCGGGGAACCGGATGCGTCTTACGCCATCGGGCTCGGCCTGCTCGGGCGAGGCAATGACAATTATTTCCACGCCGATGCCGACCTTGCGATTCTCTGGCTGCGTCTTGCCGTGAAAAACGGCAGCCGGGAAGCGGGCACGCTGCTGCCCACACTTGGGCCGCCTGACATGGACAGTTACCGCGACCCGTTCGAAGAAATGGCGGGGCTGATCGGCCTCGCCGCCGTCAAGAAAGCGATCTCCGAACAGGCGAGCCGCATGGCCTTCATCCGCCTGCGCACGGAACAGGGGCTGCCCGCCATCCCGTCATCCTCTATCCATCTCGTCTTCGCGGGCAACCCCGGCACGGGCAAGACGACCGTTGCGCGCATCTTCGGGCGGTTGCTGAAACAGATCGGCTATTTGAAATCCGGCCACGTCGTCGAGGTCGGCGTGCCGGACATCATCGGCAAATGGGTCGGCGAAACCCCGCAAAAGGTGCAGGCGATGGTCGACGAGGCGCTCGACGGCGTGCTGTTCATCGATGAAGCCTACGGGTTGATGGGCCACACCACCCATACCGGAAATTCATACGGGGCGGAGGCGATCACAACGCTTTTGAAATTGATGGAGGACAACCGCGACCGTCTTGTCGTGATTGCCGCCGGATACCCGAAAAAGATGGACGAGTTCCTCGCCTATAACCCCGGCCTGAAATCGCGCTTCACCGAAATCATTTCCTTCGCCGATTACGCACCCGCCGAAATGGCGGAGATTTACATGAAATACATGCGCGAAGGCCACTACACGCTGGACGCGGAAGCGGAACGCGCTTTGCCGAAAATCATGGCCGAAGCGCCGCATCTCTTCCCCGAACATTTTCCCAACGGCAGGCTGGTGCGGAATTTGTTCGAAGACAGCGTCAAATACGCCGCATCCCGCGTCATGAAACTGCCGAAACCATCCCGCGAAGATCTGACGACCATCACCTTGCGCGACCTCGAACTCGCCTTTGCTGAACTGAACCAGCAGCAGTAAGCAATTTGGATAAGATTACAGCGGCTTGGGAGCCGCGGGGGTGCCCGTTGCGCCTTGCGCAGGAAGCTTGCGGATAACATCGCACATATCCTCGCGGATATCCTGTTCGCGCACCGCGTGGAAAGCATCGTTCAGCAGGCTGAGGCGCGCGGGCGTGATGGGTTCGTATGCGGCGCGTAAAGCGGCGCTGCGCGGGCCGGGCGCGGGTTCGGAAAAGCTGCCCGTCATTTGATTGTCGAGTTCAAGGCCCGCATCCTGCTGCAATTTGCAGAGCTGATCGGCCAAAGCGTCGTGACCGACGCGGCGGAGCGCGTTATCGACGCGGTCGAGCAGCGGCCCCGCATCGGCAATCGCAAATAATGTATCGAGATCGGCCATCATTTTTCCTTGTCCCGCGATTATATCGCAAACGGGGTTAAGAAATTTTTAACGCCGTTATTCGCGCACCGTTTTGGCGATTTTATCGAGGACCGCGTTCACCAGTTTGCGTTCCGGCCCGTCATAGAAGCCATTGGTGACGTTGAGATAATCATGGATGATGATGCCGGTGTCGGTCTTGCCATGCGCCAGCAGTTCATACGCGCCCGCGCGCAGGATAGCGTCGAGCAGCGCTTCCACTTCGGCGATTTTTCCTGCGGCAAGCGCGGCCGAAACCACGCCATCCACATCGCCCCAGCGTTTTTCCAAACCCAGCACGATGTCGTTCAGCAATTCCTCGTCGGGCGGCACAAAGGTATCGCCGTCCAGCGTAAATCCGCTGCGGTGGTCGATATATTCGCGCACCGCGGATTTTGCATCCTGGTTGTTGAGGCGCATCTGGTACAGCACCTGCACGGCGGCCATGCGCGCGGCGGTCTTGCGCGCGTTTTTGGAACCGGCGTTCTTCTTCACCGCGCGCTTTTCCGGCGCTTTCGGCGGAAGCTTGGTGATTTTCTGCTTATCAACCATTGCTGACTTTCTTGCATACATGTTCGACGCCCGCGAGGAAGTCGTTATAGTCCTTCACTTCGCGGAAATCCTTGTAAACGGAGGCGTAGCGTACATAGGCGACGGGGTCGAGCTGGGAGAGCGCCTGCATCGCCTTTTCGCCGATTTCCTTGGTCGTCACGTCGCTTTCGCCGGATTGCTCCAGCTGGCGCACGATATCGTTCGCCACGCGCTCGATTACATCGGCGTCGACGGGGCGTTTTTGCAGGCAGAGTTTCAGCGAGCGCATCAGCTTGTTGCGGTCAAACGGCTCGCGCTTGCCATTGTTTTTCACCACGATGATCTCGCGCAGCTGCACGCGTTCAAACGTCGTGAAGCGCGCTTCGCAATCGGGGCATTCGCGGCGGCGGCGGATGGCGGCATCGTCTTCCGTCGGGCGGCTGTCTTTTACTTGCGTGTTTGTTCCAACGCAAAAGGGGCAACGCATGTCTGTTACTCCTTCGGGTAGATCGGGAATTTTTCGCAGAGCTTGCGGACTTCCGCATATACTGCTTTCTCGATCTCGCCGTTATTGCCCGCGCCGTTTTTGGCGAGGCCGTCCAGCACGGCAACCATGTATTCGCCGACCAGCTCGAACTCCGCCTTGCCGAAGCCGCGGGTCGTGGCGGCGGGGCTGCCGACGCGCAGGCCCGATGTCACCATCGGTTTTTGCGGATCGAACGGAATCGCGTTTTTGTTGCAGGTCATGCCGGCATGTTCGAGGCTGAGTTCCGCGTCGCGGCCGGTCAGGCCTTTCGGGCGCAGGTCGATCAGCACCAGATGGCAGTCGGTGCCGCCCGATACGATATCAAGGCCGCCTTGCTTCAGCGTATTGGCCAGCACACGCGCGTTATCCAGCACGTTTTGCGTGTAAACCTTGAACGACGGCTGCAGCGCTTCGCCAAACGCGACCGCCTTTGCCGCGATCACATGCTCGAGCGGGCCGCCCTGCAGGCCGGGGAACACGGCGGAATTGATTTTCTTGATGATATCCTCGTCATTCGTGAGGATGATGCCGCCGCGGGGGCCGCGCAGCGTCTTGTGCGTGGTCGAGGTCGTGACATGCGCATGCGGCACGGGCGACGGATACTGCCCGCCCGCGACCAGACCTGCGTAATGCGCCATATCGACCATCAGATACGCGCCGACTTCATCCGCGATTTTGCGGAAGCGCGGGAAATCGATCACGCGCGGATAGGCGGAGGCACCGGCCACGATCAGTTTCGGTTTATGTTCGCGCGCGAGGCGTTCGACTTCATCCATGTCGATCAGCGCATCGGTTTCACGCACGCCGTATTGCACGGCGTTGAACCATTTGCCCGACATGTTCGGCTTCGCGCCATGCGTCAGGTGGCCGCCATGCGCGAGCGCCTGACCCAAAATCGTGTCGCCCGGCTGGATCAGCGACATGAACACGGCCTGGTTCGCCTGCGCGCCCGAATGGGGCTGCACGTTGGCGAATTTCGCGCCGAACAATTCGCACAACCGGTCAATCGCCAGCTGTTCCGTGACGTCGACGAATTCGCAGCCGCCGTAGTACCGCTTGCCCGGATAGCCTTCGGCATATTTGTTGGTGAGGACGGAGCCCTGCGCCTGCAGCACCGCGCGGGAAACGATGTTTTCCGATGCGATCAGCTCGATCTGGTCTTTCTGGCGGCCGAGTTCCTGACGGATGGCGTTGAAAACAGCGGGATCGGCATCGGCCAGATCGGTTTCAAAAAAATTGAATGGCACAGTCGGGGTTTCTTTCTTTTGAGCGACAGTCATTTAAGCACCGCACTTTCCTAATTTTTCGACGCGGCCCGCATGGCGGCCGCCTTCAAATGCCGTTGATAAAAATACATTCACGCAATCCAGCGCAACTTCGACGCCAATCAGGCGCGCGCCCAGCGCAATCACGTTCGCATCATTGTGCAGCCGCGACAGCCGCGCCGAGGTCACGTCATGCGCCAGCGCGCAGCGCATGCCCTTGTACCGGTTGACCGCAATGCTGATGCCGATGCCGGAGCCGCAGATGGCGATGCCGACGGGCGCCTCGCCCGCATTGATCGCCTCGGCCAGTTTAAAACCGAAATCGGGGTAATCGACGCGGTCCTCGTTTGCGGGGCCGAGGTCAATAACCTCATGCCCTGCTTTTTTGAGGTGTTCGACCACCAGGGCTTTCAGCTGAAAGCCTGCATGGTCGGAAGAAATGGCTATTTTTTTACCCTCGGCCAAGGATTTGACCCCAAGATATTGTTACGGCTGCCTTGATATACCAAATGTAGTAGGGGTATTCCAGAAGTATCACGCTAGATGTTGAATCTGTATTATGGAATACAAGACCTACGCTGTCTTTACTGAAATAAGGGGATGGGTATTATGACGGGTTAACACATGCGGTATTGGTAGTGAATGAGCATTTTATGATGATAATAAAAAGCATGACTAACCGATCCTCTTTTATGCACTGCTTAAAATTTTAATCACGAGGGAAGTTTTGACTAAGAAAATTACAATAAAAAAACTTAGAAACATTGATGAACTTGAATTTGTAATGCCCAAGACGGGTGTTTATCTGCTCTCGGGTACAAATGGCTCAGGGAAAACGTCTCTATTAGCGTGTCTCCGCAGAATTGGACATGGTCATGCCTTCCCCCTTCATTTCGCATCATCGCAGCACTCAGACACGCTAGATAACTTTGGGGGTGCCTCAATTACCTACACTAACAATGTTCAATCCGTAACATACGCTTATGGCGGAGAAAGATGGGTCCCCACACCACGAACAAATAATAACCTCCTTGGCAGTTTTGGTTATTCCTCAGTATTGTATATTGGAGCCACAGCCGACCGAATTACTCCCAGACCGGAAGATTTCAATCCAAGAAGGATACGTGCCGCACGTCAACCGATTGTTGATGCCGCAAATAGAATTTTTTCTACGACAAAATTTAATGACCTCAAAAATATCAACCTGACTACAGGCGCAGGAAATTCCGCGTTCCTGCTCCAGTTAACCCCCTCTCCTAAAGCTAAATATGTTTCAGAGAGGAATTTTAGTTTAGGTGAGCTTTGCATTCTCAAGTTAATTAGAAATCTAATAGATTGTCAGCAAAACTCACTAGTGTTGATAGATGAATTAGAATTAGCACTTCACCCCAGAGTCCAACTTGAACTGCTTTCCTACTTAGAAGAAATGGCTGTACAGAAAAATCTAACAGTAATCGTTTCCACACATTCCGTGACCTTACTCAAGGGAATGGATAGAGGAAACATATATTTATTGGAACGTGACACTCTAGGAAAAGTGTCATGTCGGACTGGATGTTATCCGACATATATACTTGGAAACATTGCTTATGGTGAAGAAAGAGCACCAGATGTTGTCATTTACGTGGAAGATGACGCCGCGATGTACGCCACAAATGCTTTAGTGCAGTTGTCGATTACAAATAAATTTCGCAATGAACCCTCATTATTCCCCACAGTTCAGGTAATTCCAGTGGGTGCGTTCATCAGCGTCATCAGATTTCTCGAACCTAGCAGAGCACTATTGCCGACAACGACGAAAAGTTTTGCGGTTCTGGATGCCGATGTAAAAAATGAGAACGTCGCAGCTTGGACGCGGGCAAATGATCACACAGCATTAGCAGAACTGCAAAGACATACGGGGAAAATAAAATTCTTACCATGGACCCCAGAAGTAGGACTTGTTTTATGGCTGCGTGACCATATCCAGCACGCTCAATCTCTAATACGGACAAATTTAAACGATAATCGAATAATTCTTAGACCCCAAGATTTTTTGAATGTCCCAAATGTGCAAGGAGGGCCGCAACGTAACTTTTGCAAAGGAATCGTCAAAAATATTACAACGAGCATTGGTCAGTTGGTTAACAAAGATCCCGAAGCAATACGGCAGTGCATATTTGAAACGTTTGCTAAAGACTACTTCAGAGCAAACCAACAAAGCACGTTGCAATTGATTGGTCCTATGATTTGAATAAAATGTGGAGATGTACTGCAGCAAACAAAAGAGCATAAGACGCGGATTAGCTCTCACGGCACAATGCATCAAGGGTTCGGCGTGCCCGGCAATTTCAAATTCCGCTTCGGCTTTTCCAGCATCGGGCCGCCGATGAGGGTTTTTTCGGCGGTGCCGCCGAGGCGTTCCAGCGCGTCATGGGCTTTTTCGATGGGGGTTTTGTCGCTGAATTCGTCGAAGGTCTTCATGACCACGGCTTCGGATTTCGTGCCGATATTGTGCGTGATCTGCGTATAGGTGCGGGCGGAGAAGTTGAAGATTTCGGTGAGCCTGTAACCCAGCCCCCGCTCCGTCGCCGAAAACGCCACGCGGTCGGGCGACAGCAATTGCCACGGATCAACGGGTTTGCGCTCCGCCTGCTTCACTTCCTCGACAACCTTTTGCGCTTCGGCCTTTTTGTGGCGGGCGAGCAGGTCTTTTGCGGCATCGGCCTTCAGCACCTGCGCCTGATAATCCTTTCCGCCATCGACGGCGAAATCCCAGACGGTTTTGCCGTTTTTGGTGACGGCCTGCATATCAGCACCCGCCTTGACCAATACGGCGATGACATCGGCATCGCCGCGCGCGGCCGCCACATGCAGCGGCGTCACGCCCTGTTCGTCCGCCGCGTTGACATCGGCGTCATGGTTGATGAGGAACGAGATGCCTTCGGTTTTATATCCCTGCACCGCCGCCCAGTGCATGGGCGTGCGGCCATCCTTGTCGCGCGCATGGACGTCGGCGCCGAAATGCACAAGGTCGGCCATTTTATAATGGATGGTGTAATCGGTATCCTGCACCGCATGGTGCAGCAGCGTTGCGCCGGCGGCGTCCTTCGCGTTCACATCGACGCCGCGGTTGAGGAACATGGCGACCAGTTCGCGCCCGCTCTTGCTGTAGTCGTTGCGCTGGATCGCGATATGCGCGGCGGGGCGGCCTTGCGCATCAGTTACATGCGGGTCCGCGCCGTTGTTGAGCATCGCGCGCGCGTTTTCGGCATCGCCGCGCGTGACGGCGTTCAGCAGCCTGATATCGTTATCCCGTGTGGCGGGCATCGGCATGTTCCGTTGTGGATCTGGATGTATTTTACATACGACAGAATGGGGCGGTGGTCAATCCGGCGGCTGTCATCCTGAGCGCAGCGAAGGATCTCCCTTCGTTGGCCAAGGGAGATCCTTCGCTGCGCTCAGGATGACAAATGTTATGGAAATTTATTCTTTAATGTGCCCGTTTTTCTTCAACACATAAGCGAGCCGCGCGAGTGCGTTTTTCTTGAAAACCGCCTCCCCCGCCGACGCCGGACACTGGATGACGATTTCGACCATGGTGGCGGTATCCATCGCGCTCACGCGCATGGCGGGCCCCATCTGCCGGAATTCGAAAATGACCTCGCGCCCATCCAGTATTTCTGCCATATTTTCCCTCAACCAAGCCATCTTAGGATTAAACCGATGAACGCTCAAGCAGCCGCGAGTATCCCCATGGAAAAGAAACTGGATAAATCCAAACTGAAGCCGTCCTTTAAATGGGATGACGCGCTGCTGATCGACGACCAGCTGACGGATGAGGAGCGCATGATCCGCGATGCGGCGCGCGACTATTGTCAGGATAAACTGATGCCCCGCGTGCTGGAGGCAAACCGCCACGAGATTTTCCACCGCGAGATCATGACCGAAATGGGCGCGCTGGGGCTGCTCGGCTCGACGCTGCAGGGTTACGGCTGCGCGGGCACGAATTACGTTTCGTATGGCCTGATCGCGCGCGAGGTTGAGCGCGTCGACAGCGGTTACCGCTCCGCAATGTCGGTGCAGTCGTCGCTGGTCATGTACCCGATCTATGCCTTTGGCACCGAAGAACAGCGCCAGAAATATCTGCCCAAGTTGGCCACCGGCGAATGGGTCGGCTGCTTCGGCCTGACAGAGCCGGATGCGGGTTCCGATCCGTCATCGATGAAGACGCGCGCCATCAAGACCAAGGGCGGCTATACGCTCAAAGGGTCCAAAATGTGGATCACCAATTCGCCGATCGCGGATGTGCTTGTCGTATGGGCAAAAGATGAAGCGGGCGATATCCGCGGTTTCGTGCTGGAAAAAGGCATGAAGGGCCTGAGCGCGCCGAAGATCGAGGGCAAGTTCTCGCTCCGCGCCTCCATCACCGGCGAAATCGTGATGGACGATGTGTTCGTGCCGGAAGAAAACAAATTCCCCGAAGTGAAGGGGCTGACCGGCCCGTTCTCCTGCCTCAACAATGCGCGCTATGGCATTTCGTGGGGCGCGCTGGGCGCGGCCGAATTCTGCTTCCATCAGGCGCGCCAATACGCGCTCGACCGTATCGTGTTCAACCGCCCGCTGGCGGCGAACCAGCTGATCCAGCTGAAACTCGCCAATATGCAGACGGAAATCACGCTCGGATTGCAGGGCGCGCTCCGCCTCGGCCGTCTGAAGGACGAAGAACGCGCGGCACCCGAAGCCATTTCCATGATGAAGCGCAACAACTGCGGCAAATCCTTGGAAATCGCGCGTATAGCCCGCGACATGCTGGGCGGCAACGGGATTTCCGACGAATTCCATGTCATCCGCCATTGCATGAACCTGGAAGCCGTCAATACTTACGAAGGCACCCATGACGTTCATGCCCTGATTTTGGGCCGTGCGATCACGGGCATTCAGGCCTTCGGTTAAGCCTTGGATCCGCTCAACCTTCTTTTGCCGTTGCTGCTGATCGCTTGCGGTTTCGCTGTTTTGCGCCGGCGCAAGAAACGCCGCCTGCAGGACGGCCGCGACGACATCCTGCCCGCGATAACGGTGCCGCAGACGCCGAACGGCGATGCGCTCGACCACCACCGCGACGCGATCATCGGCTATCTCTGGACCGTGATGGCGGGGCTGGAAAAAAAGCGGCAAAGCGACCCCGACAACGCGGAAGGCTGGTCGATGCTGACAGGCGCTGTGCTGAAATACGCAACCGCGCTGAAACTGCGCCCCCGCGACATTCCCGTCATCATCATCGCGTCGACAAATGCCGCAGCGATACTGGAACGCGAAAGCGAAACGGGACTGCCGGATGCCGCCAAGGCATCCGACATCCGCGAAATGTCGTTCTATCTCGACACCTCGGCGGCGGCGCATAAAAATGAGCTTTTAAAGATGCACGGGCCCGCGCTCACGACCGCCGACACGAAACAGGCGCTCGAATTCATCAACAGCCTGCAATGGGACAGGTCGCAGAAGGCCTTCGTGCCGAAGACCGTGCATTAAAATAAATCAGGGTTTGGGCAGCTTCGGTGACGGGAATTTATCCAGCACCATTTTTGAAATGCCGGTCGTGCCGACATTGAAACTTTCCGCAAATTCTTTTTCCGCGCGTATTTTCAGCAGCGCTGTTGCGATCTGGCCTTGCAGTTCGGTATTTCCTTCGCGCACGAAAACCGTGCGGCGCGCCTGGCCGAGAGTGAAATGCAGGTGCAGGTATTCGACCGTTCCGCTTTCGGGCTTCGCGACAATGAAGGGCGTTTCCAAATCACCCAGCGTCACGCGGCCATTGGCGATGATCGGCAGGTTGGGCACGGATTCCATGCCCTCGCTCGCCGCGCGCACGACCAGCGCCGACGGCATACCGCTTTCCTGCAATTCCTTCACGACGCTTTGCAGCGCGCCGAGCGTCAATGCCAGCAGCTTGGTTTCGCGCGCATCCGTGTAATCGGCGCGGATCTTTTCGAATTTTTCCTGCAAGGGGGATGATTTCATGGCGCGGGCTTTGTCAGCATCGGCGCGGCGAGCGGTTTTTTGTCGAGCGTGCCGGTGATGCCGGATGATGGCACACTATAAAGCGCGGCGGCCTTCGCCTGCACGAGGTTGTCGACGATGACGTTCATGATCGCATCCTTCAGCGACACCGCGCCGATGGTGGCGGGCGGCGTCCACGGGCCGCCCCACGACTTGCGCTCCGCCTCGAAATCCGCAACCGCCCCGGTTGCGTCATGTGCGATTAAATTCGATTTGTTATAGGTGCTGACGAGAATCCATTCGAGTTTGTAGCCCTCGACCTCCGTCGTCGCATTGGCGATGGGGGTTTCGGCGCGCGCGACAGGGCTGCCGTTCTTGCGCAGGCGCACATCGAGAGCGATGTTAATGCCGGACTCTTGCAAATCCTTCACCGCATCGCGCAGCGCAGCCAGATAGATGTCGCCATAGCTTTCCTGCAGGCGCTTGCTGAAGGCCTGGACGGCGGCATCGAACTTTTTCTTAACGTCGGATTCTTTCATGGTCATTTTACATACTATACCCCGCCACCGAATACAATAGCTGCGCGTCAAGCGGTTGATTTGACAAAGAAAAAGCCGCCGGAACACGGCGGCCTTTTCATGCGTGTAAGACTATAAAATTACATGCCCGGCGGTTTGGCGGCAGCGCCCGGAACGAGAGGCTGCACCTTGTTGACGGTGATCTTGTTCGCAGCCTCGATCGGCACGGTCATCGAAATCTTCTGGCCGTCGACCACGGTTTCAAACGTGATCATCGTGCCGGAAAGCGCGCCGGTCGCCGTTTGCTGGCCGCCGCCCTGTACGGGCTGCTGCGTATTGCCGGGCTGCACGACGGGCTGGACCTGCTGGCCCTGCCCTTGCGCTGCGCGGCGCGCATCGGCCGCCGCCTTCGCACGCGCCTGCAGTTCGTCCTGCGGCACTTCGCGGACGCTCAGCAGGTTGGGGAAAGTATGGATAAACGGAATGTCGATGCGCGAGCCGTAATAGCGGATGTGATAGGTCTTGTTCGAGGGGCTGGCGGCTTCGCGCGTCTTTTTGTCTGCGGGAGATTCATCGTAAGGCACGTAAGTATCGCGGCCTTCCGACAGCATTTCCTGCATGTCTTTCGAATTGAATTTCAGGTGCAGGAACGTGTTTTCGTTCGCAAGCACCGTGCCCTTGTCGGTGATGATCTTGTAGTTATAGATCGCGCCCTTGTCTTCGTCATAGCGCACGTATTCTGATTTCACCTCCTTGATCTTCACTTCGGTCTCGTGGATCGTGCCGTAGTGATAATAGGCCGGCCCGCCGATCGCAGCGCCGCCGATCGTCGCCATGATGAACGCGCGTTTCAGCTTGCTGCCGAAATCGCCTGCTTTTTCTTTAAAGGTCTTCTTGCGACCATAGCTGGATGCCATTTCTGTCTCTCCCGTAACGAAAATCGAAATGAAATTATGAATTCAAGAAAATTAGCACCGTAAAGATGAAAGGTAAATGGACTAAAACAGGAATCATCAATGGCATAGCCATAATTAGCTACTGTCCATATTTCTGAAATTTTATTGTGAAGAAGTTTCGGAAGACGTTTTAAGAAACGTTCAAACCGCCGGAGCCCATTTGCTCCGCCCAGAAGGTTTCGAGGTCGCGCAACACCGCGCTCATGTTGTCGAAGCGGGCGTTGGTGAGGCCGGCGCCGGCGAGTTTGTCTTCGTGTTTCTTGTACAGCTTGGTGATGGCGTCGGAGAGCTTGCGGCCCTTGTCGGAGAGCTTGACGCGCACGGAGCGTTTGTCGTGGATGGAGCGTTCCTGCACAAGATAGCCGTTTTCGACCATCTTTTTCACGTTATACGACACGTTGGAGCCGAGGTAGTAACCGCGCACGGTCAATTCGCCGACGGTCAGTTCATCGGTGCCGATGTTGTGCAGGATCATGCTTTGCACGTTGTTGATGTCGAGGATATTGGCGCGTTCCAGCTCGACCTTCAGCACATCCAGAAACTGGCGGTGCAGGCGTTCGATCAGGTTAATCGCGTCGTAATACGGTGAACTCAAATCCGGTCACTCCTCAGATATCATCTGGGGTTATTCTAGGGCATATCAAGGTGTTGTGCAAAGAAAGAAACAAAACGCCGTAATATGTCTATTAAAAGGTGAGGTCTCTCGCAAATTAGAATGTCAGGTCGCGGGCTCCCAGCGGCTCGAAATACTTTTCAACCTCCGCATCGGCCACGTCGCTTATGCGTTCCGGCATCCATTTCGGCTTGCGGTCCTTGTCGATCAGGGCGGCGCGGATGCCTTCGTAGAAATCGTGATTGGCGGCGACGGCCTGGCTGAGCCTGTATTCCATCGTCATCACCTGCGCGAAGGGCATATGCGCGCCAAGGCGGATCTGGCGCAGCGCGACCTTCAGGCTGGTGGGCGACATCGCGTACATCGCGTGCAGCGTCTCGCGCGTCCATTCGGAGGCAACGCGCTGCAGTTCGTTCACGATATCCTCGACGCGGTCCTGACCGAAGCAATGGTCGATCATGGCGCGGTGCGGCGCGATTTCGGAATCACCGGGCGCGTTGCCCGCAAATTCCTCGATCGCGTCCGTCACATGCTGGTGCGCCGTCTTGCGCGGGTCCCATTTCAGGGAGCCGAGCGACGCCAGCAGTTTCGGCATATCGGCAAGGCTGACAAAATGCGTGGCGAAGCCGATATAGATGGTATCAATCGCCTTGATACGTTTCGAGGTGAGCGCAAGGTACGCGCCCGTCTGCCCGGGGCAGCGCGGCAGGAAATATCCGCCGCCCACATCGGGGAAAAATCCGATATTCGTTTCCGGCATCGCGAACAGCGTGTTTTCCGTGACCACGCGGTGCGAGCCATGCGCCGACACACCCTTGCCGCCGCCCATCACAATGCCGTTGATGAGCGAGATATAGGGCTTGGGGAATGTCTGGATGCGGTGGTTGAGGATATATTCCTCGCGGAAGAAATCGCGCATCAGCTGGCCGTCGCTTTTGCCCTCCTGCGCGGCCTTGGCGTCGATTGCGACCGCCTTCACATCGCCGCCGGAGCAAAAGGCGCGGTCGCCCGCGCCGGTGATGGCCACAGCCTCGATATTTTTATCGGTCGCCCATTCGGCCAGCTGCGTATTCATGGCGCGGATCATCGGCAGGTTGAGCGCGTTCAGCGCCTGCGGCCGGTTCAGGGTAATCAGACCCAGATGGCCGCGCCGGTCGAAAATAACATCCTGTTCCTGCGTCATGTTCCCATTGCCCGTTGATATGATTCATAATACCATAGAATTTATCCGTTCAAGAATAAAGACGGGAGATGCCCTTGGAATGGTTTGTTTACATACTTGAATGCGGCGACCGCACCTTATACACAGGCATTACCAATAATCTGGATAAGCGCATCAAGGCGCATGCGGAGGGCAAGGGTGCGCGGTATACGCGGGGTCGGGGACCGTTAATTCTCCGCTATACAGAAAATCACCCGACGAAAGGCTTTGCCCTTCAACGTGAAGCTGTCATAAAATCCTTGGGTAGGACGCAGAAATTAAGGCTGTTCCCGAAAACGTCTAAACGAACCCGCAAGGCACCATGACGGTCGTCACGCATTACGATACGCTGAAGATCACACGCGATGCCCCGCCCGAACTAATTCAGGCGGTCTACAAGGCGCTTGCGCAAAAATACCACCCCGACAAAAACCTGAACAACCCCGAAGCCGTCCGCATGATGCAGATGGTGATCGCGTCCTACAAGGTGCTGGCAGACGACGCCAAGCGCAAGGAGCATGACGCCTGGGTCACGAAACAACTGCCGCCCCCGCCCAAGCGCGCATTGACCCCGCAGGAAAAGGCGGCCGAAGAAAAAGCCGCAACCTTTGCGGAGGCCGCCGCGAAATGGACAAGCTGGGCGGTCGCAACGGCGGCAGAGGCCAGGACCGTGCGCGACAAGGCAATGCAGGCAGCAGCCAAGGCCGCGAATTGCCCGCCCTCCGAAAAAGAGAAATGGGAAGCCTGGGCCAAGCAGTCGGACGCCGACGCAGTAGAGGCGGAGCAAAAAGCAGCGGCCGCCGCCGCGACCGCGAAACAAAGCACGGATGAAGCAACGAAACACGCCGTCGTCAGCAAGGACGGCGTGATGGTCACGCTTTACGATACGCTGAAAATCCAGCGCGACGCGCCGCCCGAAGTCATCGGCGCCGCCTGCCGCGCGATGGGTCAGAAATTCCCGAACGATCCTGCTGTAGCAAATGCGATAGAACACCTGTCCGACGCGCAGAAAAAATCGGCGCATGACGCATGGATCCGCGAAAAAGACCCGACAGCCGGCGGCCCCCGAAAATCGACCGCAGAAGAGATCGAGGCACGCACACGGGCGGAGAAAACCTCGAACGAGGCGAAGGCCCTCACCGCCGTCGCCGACCAGGCTGAAGAAAAAGCGCACGAGGCGGAACGCAAATATCGCGAAGCTGTCGTGACCGCCAAGGCGAAAGCAACCACGAAAGATGCCGCTGCGTGGAAAACATGGGCGGAAAAAGCGCAGAAGGAAGCCGAGCAGGAACGCGCCCGCGCGAAAGTGGCGGCCCAAAAAGCAGCCGACTCCCGCACCCGCGCCGAAGCCGCCTTCCGCGAGCTCAAGTCCTCCTCCGCCGCAGCGGAGCGCGATGATGCAATGTGGGCGTCGTCCACAAACATGGCGACGGACTGATCATCTTTTAAATTAAACCGTTTCTTTCGGCCCGGTTTTAATCCGTGCCTTTCGGCGCAATGCATTTCACGCCGCTGCTTTTCGCCGCGTTCACATAGTTGCCGACCGCGGTTCCGGCAAGAGCCGATGCGGGCTGTGGTTTCAGCATTTCGGCGAGGTCATTGGGCCTCGTCGTTTTCGCGATCCAGGCGGCGACGTTTTTTTTGTCCAGCATCGCGGGCATGGTATCCGACACCGGTTTCACCACGCCGGTTGCGCCTGTGGTGACGATGGCGCAGCTTTCCACCTCCTGCGAATCCGGATTGACCCAGCGGCTCCACAATCCCGCGAAAGACAGCAGTTTATCGCCCGTGAAGTAATGCGGTTTCTTGACGGAGGTCAGTTTCTGCCATTCATAAAAACCGGTTGCGGGAATGATGCAGCGCTTGTCCTTGAATGAATCGCGGAAGCCCGGCTTTTCCGCAATCGTCGCGGCCTCGGCATTGATCATCTTGGCCGCGATCTTGCCGTCCTTGGCCCAGAACGGCACCAGCCCCCATTTCATCAGGCGCAGTTCCAGCCCGTCCGGCTCCTCGACCAGCACGGGGATCATCGTGCCCGCCCCGATATTATAGTTTTCGCGCCACGCGTCGCCGCCGAAGGGGCGGGCGTTGTAAAACGCGGCCAGCGCATCAAAGGTTTCGGTCAGGACAAAGCGGTAGGGCATGGCAAAACTCGGACGGTTGTTCAGGTATGTAATATAGCACGCTGTTCAACTCCGGCAATTCATCCTATCATGGCGGCAGACCGGCATTGGCGCGGTTTAGGGCAAAAAGGGCATTTCATGTTGGCATATATCCTGAGTTATCTTTTCACGCCGTCGGGGCGTTTCCGCCGCGTCGATTACCACCTTGTCGTCTGGTCGGTCACTTTTTTCACCTTCGCCCTCGTCATGGGAATTTTCGCCTTTGCCATGACCAGCGGCTTTGGCGCATTGTTCACGCCCGCCGCAGCCTTGAAGGACATCAAAGACAGCGCCGCCGGCATGTCGATTGGCACCGGCGTCAAGGTCGTGCTTGCGGGCGGATTTATCCTTTATGTCATGGCCTATGTCGCGGTCATCATGGCGACGATCAAGCGGTTCCACGATTTCGGCATGACGGGCTGGTACACGCTGCTGCTCTATTTCCCGCTGCCGCTGTTCCTGCTGATGGCCTTGTTCCGCATGATGGACTGGCAGATCGCGGAAATGGTGGTATCCGTCATCTTCCTTGTTGCCATCATCTGGTACACGATCAAGCTGATGTTCTTTAAAGGGCTGAAGGCTGACAATTTCTACGGCCCGGATCCCTATATCGACACGCCCCCCTATACCGGCCAGGCGCTGACGATCGTCGGCGTCATGTTCCTGATTGCCGTCGCCTCGTGCTTCGGCACTTTCACCACTATCAAGCAGTTTGCCGACGAGGTGAAGCTGCGCAACGCCGAAGCGCAGGAAAAGGCGAAAGCGCCTTTGACGCCGGAGCAACGCGCCGCAGAGGAAGCGCTGGAGAAAAAGCGCACCGAAGAAGCCCGCAAGCGCGAGGACGCGCGCACGCTCGAACTTGCCAATCAGGGTGACGCCGACGCGCAGTACAACATCGCGGGACGCTATTTCACCGGTAGCAACGGCGTGCCGCTCGACTATACCAAGGCGGGCGCATGGCTGCAAAAGGCGGCGGAGCAGGATCACGCGGCCGCGCAATACAATCTCGGCCTCCTGTATTACGAGGGAAAAGGTTATGCGGCTGATAACGGCCGCGCCTATTTCTGGGCGACGCGCGCCAATTTCCGCGGGCATATTCCGCAGGGCAATGATTACCGTGTGCAGGCAGGCCAGCTGCTCACCGCCGAAATGCGCGCGCAGATCGAAAAGGCCGCGCATGAATGGAAACCGGTCGTGAAAGCGGCGCCGGTGCCGACACCCATGCCGCCGCAACCTGTAACGCCATGATAAAGGCACAGGCAACAGCGCTCGTCCCTTTCTTGCCGTCGGGTGCGGATTTCGATCTTGCCTTGCGTTTCTTTGAAACGATCGGCTTCACGCGCAAATGGGAAAGCGGCGATTGCGTGGGCCTCGTCTTCGGCGGCGCGGCGTTCATCCTGCAAAAATACGATTCAAAGGCATGGGCGGAAAACCAGATGGTGGTGATCGAGGTGAAAGACCTCGACGGCTACTGGCAGGAACTCGACGCGCTGAAGCTGCCGGAGAATTTTGCCGGCACGCGCATCAAACCGCCGACCGATTATCCATGGGGCCGCGAAATCCACCTGATCGATCCTGCCGGTGTCTTGTGGCACATCCGGCAGACGCCATGAAACTGAAACTCGATAAGCAAGAACTGAAGACCCATGCCAAAGCCTATGGCAAGAAAAGCGTCGGCTTTGCGATCAAGGCCGCGATCCTTTACGCCATACTGACGGTGATCGGCCTGATCGGCGGCGGCATCGGCGCGCATTGGGCAGCGGATCATTACGCGCTCGCCACATGGCTCGACTGGGTGTCCACGATTGCCGGTATCGCGCTGGGCGGCGTGATCGGTTTCTTCGCGGCGCAGTTCATCATCATGGATATGATCCAGGAAATGATTCAGGATGCGGGCATCGAGGCAGGCAAGGCGGGCTATAAGGCCGCCAAGGCCAAACTGGCCGACCGCAACGGGCAAGAGCCTGAAAAACCTGCCGAAAATACCGATAAATTGACATAAATTTTGAGCCGTCCTACACTCGTGCATCAAATTCAAGATGCCCGAATTCAGGAGAAGCCCCCATGCTGAAAAAGCTGTGGAAAAACTGGAATGACAAGAACGACGCGAAACTGCGCGCGCAGCACCTGACGCGCGACGCCGAACTGGGCAAACCGTCGCAGGCAACACTCAACAGCCGCGCCGTGCAGGCCGCATACAAGGGCTACTGGAAAACCGCGTTGGCCGCGATCGATGACGGTGCCGAAGTCAATCAGCCCATCCACAGCAAGCAGACCTTCAACGGCAATGCAGGCAGTTATACTTTCGAGGATACCGTCGCCCTTACCAGCGTCGCATTGCAGGAACGCAACGGCGCGGCGCTGGCAGGGCTGCTCGACCGTGGCGCGAACAAGGATTTTATTGCCAGCCATTCAACCAATGGCCGCGAACGCAAACAGTCGCTGGCCGAATACGCAGCGCTGAACGGCCAGCAGGATATGCTGGCGATATTGATCGAACGCGGCGTTGCACAGGAATCGTTGAACGGCGCGCTTGCCGTTGCCGCGCGCACGAAATCCTATACGCCGCTGGTGACGCAATTGCTGGATGCGGGCGCGAAGGGATATGAAGCCGCCCTGTTTGCCGCCGAAGAAGCCAAGAACAGCGACGCCATCCTGCTGATCCGCGCCGCGCAAAAGAAAAACCCGGAAATGCCGGTCGTGGAAAAAGACGCGCGCTTCGATACGCTCGCCTCCGTCCTTGGCGATGCATCACCGGAGGAGCGCGCAAAACTGCTGGCCGGATTGCAGCATAAATTCGCAGCTGCGAATGACGGACGCAGCATTGATACGCCCGCCGCCACGAAGCCCGCCAACAAAAGCGCATTACGGCCTTAAAAAAAACCGTCATCCCGAACGCAGTGAGGGATCTTACCCGCGCCGGGGAGATCCCTCACTGCGTTCGGGATGACGGTTTGAAGGGCAAAACGTCCTTCCCCCCACCCTCCATAATGTTGTATAAATCCGCATAACAAGGATTATGGAATTATGAAAAACATCCGCAACCTCAAGCAACCCTCGCCCCGCCGCGAACCCGACAGCCCGCCGATGTATGATCCCGGCCGCGTCCGCCCGCGCCGCACCCGCCGCCATGCCTGGACGCGCAAATTGGTGGCCGAGAATGCCGTGAGCGTAAACGACCTGATCTGGCCCGTTTTCGTGATGGAGGGCGCCAAGATTGATGACCCGATCAAATCGATGCCGGGCGTTTCCCGCTGGTCGCTCGATGTACTACTGAAGGAAGTCGAAGCGGCTGCAACCATGGGCATCCCCGCCATCGCCCTGTTCCCCGTGGTGGACGCCGACAAGAAATCCGTCGATGGCCGCGAAGCGTGGGAGCCGAACAATTTGATCTGCCGCACCATCCGCGCCCTGAAGGATGCCGTGCCGGATATCGGCATCATCTGCGACGTCGCGCTCGACCCCTATACCAGCCACGGGCATGACGGCCTTGTCGATGCCGATGGTTATGTCGTGAACGATGAAACGGTCGAAGTACTGTGCCGTCAAGCATTGGTGCAGGCCGAAGCAGGCGTCGATATCGTTGCACCGTCCGATATGATGGACGGCCGCATCGGCGCGATCCGCGATATGCTGGACGAACATGGTTTCACCAATACCGCCATCATGTCCTATGCCGCAAAATACGCCTCCGCCTTCTACGGCCCGTTCCGTGACGCGGTCAATTCGGGCGGCTACCTGAAGGGGGACAAAAAAACCTACCAGATGGACCCTGCGAATTCCGAAGAAGCCATCATGGAAACCTCCCTCGATATCGACGAGGGTGCGGATATGGTGATGGTGAAGCCGGGCCTGCCCTATCTCGACATCATCCGCCGCGTAAAAGACGAATGCCGCATGCCGACCTTTGCCTATAACGTGTCGGGCGAATACGCCATGGTTAAGGCCGCCGCCCAGAACGGCTGGCTCGACTACGACAAGGCCGTCATGGAAATGATGATGTGTTTCAAGCGCGCAGGTGCCGACGGGGTATTAACCTATGCCGCCAGAGACATAGCCAAGTTATTGAAGGGGTAAGGAACCCCTGATTTTCGCTTTTGTTCCCGAAAAAAATCGCTAAATAACGAAAAAATTGCTGTCACATATTTGCCCTTCCGGTCGTTTAACCGGAATACGGCTCCTTTCGAAAAGGGGTCGGAAACGGAAAGGGCAAAGCATGAAAAGACCGGCCAATATAAGCGTCGCCGTGAAGACCGGCAACGCGCAACTCGACCATATTCTGGGCGGCGGCCTCGCGCGCGACCGCGTTTACCTTGTGCAGGGCTCGCCCGGTGCGGGCAAGACGACCCTTGCGCTGCAATTCCTGATGGAGGGCGTGGCGGCAGGGGAAAAGGTGGTGTACCTGACCTTGTCCGAAAGCGCGCATGAATTGCAGACCGTTGCGGAATCGCATGGCTGGACGCTGGACGGGGTGAATATCCTCGAACTGCTGACCCCCGAAGACGCGCTGCAGACCGAAAACCAATACACCATGTACCAGCCGTCGGAAGTCGAAATGGGCAACACCATCGAGGCCATCATCGGCGAGGTGGAGCGCATCAAGCCCCGACGCGTCGTGCTGGATTCCCTGTCGGAGCTGAAACTCCTCGCGCAAAGCCCGCTCCGATTCCGCCGCCAGATTCTCGCGCTGAAGAAATTCTTCAACACGCGGGAATGCACCGTCATGTTCCTCGACGACAAAACGACCAGCAGCGCGGAAAATTTCCAGCTGGAAAGCATTGCCCATGGCGTGCTGGACATGGAACAGCTGTCGCCCGAATACGGCGCGGAAAAACGCCGGTTGCGCATCAAGAAAATGCGCGGCCAGCAGTACCGCGGCGGTTACCACGATTTCGCCATCAACAAGGGCGGCATATTCCTGTTCCCGCGCATCATCCCGTCGGAACACGCCAAGTCCGACATCAAGAAACAGTTGAAAAGCGGCGTCGGCCCGATCGACACGTTAATGGGCGGCGGGATCGAGGAAGGCACAAGCGTGCTGCTGCTGGGCCCCGCCGGCGTCGGCAAATCGACGCTGGCGCTGCAATACGCGGTCAACGCGGCCAGCGAAGGCAACCACGCGGTCATCTTTACCTTTGATGAAAGCATCAATACCATGCTGCACCGTGCGGCGGGCATCGGGATGGAACTGAAAAAATATATCGATGCAGGCCTGATCCATTTGCAGCCGATCGACCCGACCGAAATGTCGCCCGGCGAATTCGCGCACCGCGTCCGCGAAACGGCCGGTGGCGAAGATGGCATACCGGCCGCCAAGGTCGTCGTCATCGACAGCCTCAACGGGTACCTGAACGCGATGCCGGAGGAACGCTTCCTGATGTCGCAGATGCACGAATTGCTCAGTTACCTGGGGCACCACGGCGTTGTGACCTTCCTCGTCGTGGCCCAGCACGGGTTGCTGGGACATTCGATGGCGACGCCGCTCGACACCAGCTACCTTGCCGATTCCGTCATCCTGTTCCGCTATTTCGAGCTTGACGGCGAAGTGCGGCAGGCGATTTCGGTCTTGAAAAAACGCAGCGGCGCGCATGAAAAAACCATCCGCGAATTCAAGATCGGCAAGAACGGATTTCAGGTCGGCGAACCGCTGGCGCAATTCCACGGCGTGCTGACCGGAACGCCGATACAAAAGCAGGAGTAATGCAGTTGGGGGAAGCATGACAGCAAACGCGACAGACCCCGAACTCCGCGTCCTTGTCCTCGCGCCGACGGCGCGGGATGCGCAGATCACCGCCCGCATCCTGCGCGATGCGGGCGTGGACTGCCATACCTGCCTGCATATATCGGAAGTCTGCGCCGAAATAGACAGGGGTGCGGGCGTTGCCATCATTACCGAGGAATCGCTGTTTGCCGACGACAAAAACATGCTGGGGCAGATGATCCTGCGCCAGCCGCAGTGGTCGGATTTTCCCTTTCTGCTGCTGACCCCCGCGCGCGAACCGTCGGAGGAAGCGCGCCGGAAAATGGATATCCTGCAACACATGACGCTGATCCGCCGCCCCGTGCAGGTGGTGGAGTTATTGAGCGCGATCCGCAGCGCGCTGCGCGACCGTGTGCGCCAGTATCAAGTGCGCGACCATTTGCTGGAGCGCGACCGGCAGGCGGAGGCGCTGGTGCATGAACGCGACCGCGCCGAGGCCGCGAATACCGCGAAATCCGAATTCCTTGCCAATATGAGCCATGAAATCCGCACACCCATGAACGCGATTTACGGGCTGTCGCAGATTTTGGGCGCGAGCAAACCGCTGACCGCGAAGCAGGAGCAATATATCAACACATTGCAGACCAGCGCGAACTCTCTGCTGGCGCTCATCAACGACCTGCTGGATATTTCCAAGATCGAGGCAAGTTCAGTCGAGCTGGAGCGCATCCCGTTCAACCTTGCGCAGCTGGTAAACGATGTCTCATCCATCATTTCCGTGCAGGCGAAACTGAAACAGCTGCGCGTGGTGATCGAGGGCAACCTTGATTACAGCTCTGTCTATGTGGGCGACCCCACGCGCCTGCGTCAGGTATTGACGAATTTGTGCAGCAACGCGGTCAAGTTTACCCACAAGGGCAGCATTACCATCGTCATCGACGAGGACGGCATCGATGCGCGCGGGATGCGCCGCGTGATGCTGGCGGTGCGCGACACCGGCATCGGCGTGACGAAGGAACAGATCGACACCATCTTCCAGAAATTCGTGCAGGCGGATAATTCCATCACGCGCAAATACGGCGGCAGCGGCCTCGGCCTTGCGATTTCAAAACGGCTGATCGAAATCATGGGCGGCAGCATCACCGTGGACAGCGTGCCCGGCAGCGGATCGACCTTTACGGTCACCCTGCCATTGCAGCCGGGGTCGCCAGAGGATAGCCGGCACGCGCCGCTCGCCCTCACCACCCGCAAGAACGCCGCGCCCGCGCGGGGCCGTGTTTTGCTGGTCGAGGACAATTTCCCCAACGTGCTGGTCGCCGGCACGTTTCTGGAGGAATTCGGCTATAGCTTCGATGTCGCCTCCAACGGCCATCACGCGCTGGAGCAGCTGCAAAGCCAGTACTATGACGCTGTTTTGATGGACGTGCAGATGCCGAAAATGAACGGCTGGGACACCACGCGCGCCATCCGCGAACTGGAACTGCGCGACAGCCTGCCCGTCATCGGCATGACCGCCCACGCCTTGAGCGGAGACCGCGAACGCTGCATGGATGCAGGTATGGATGATTATATCTGCAAGCCGTTCGACCCGAACGAGCTACGCACCAAGCTGAAAATATTTATTCCGCAAAGGCCGTTACCAAACTAGCGGGAAATTTCCATGTCGCCGCTGTCGATGTCGTTGCTATCCATGCGGTTCTGCTGCATCTGCGCGAGCGAGCAGGCATGGGGAACCGATTTCGTGCGCACCATGATGTCATGCGCGACGTAAGACATGCCGAGCGTGACGATATAGATAAACACCGTCATCCACAGCGTGTCCTTGGGCGTCCATGTCGCCTGCACGTATTTCATGCGCTCGCGCTCCGACACCTTGAACTGCCAGACACAGGATTCCAGCTTCCAGAAGCCGAGCGTGAGCAGGCCGAGATTGGCGAGCGCCAGCTGCTGCCATGTGAACAGGATGAAAACCGCAGGAATGCAACCGACCGTCAGGTACCCGACCCACGGCGCCAGCTGCCACGACACCATGACCATGGTGGAGATAAAGGCAAGGTTTGCCCAGAAACGCAGATGCACCTGATCGGGTGTGACGTTCTTTTGCTTCTTCGCGGGCATGTAGATTTTGTAATACTCGTAAATGATATAGGCGAAAATCACGAACAGCACGACGCCCGCGAACTGGATGAAGGGATAACCCTTGCCGTCCGCACTGCAGGCAAGCGGCTCCAGCTTCGGCGCAAGGGTGCAGGCTTTCTTCTTGATCGCGACGGGGAAGGCGAAGGTATCGACCAGGAACATCTTGATGACGACCGCCCACATCATGATGAAGGCCGTCTGGCGCAATCCCTTGCGCTGGTTGGCAATGCCGCGTTTCAGGGCGAACATTGCGCACAGGAACAGCAGCGGCGCGCCCGCATAGTAAAGGAACCATGCAAGGTCGAAGCAGTAAAACCAGCACATCATCAGCATGGCAAAACCCCTTCCGCCCCTTGGCCGCGGAGGCCGTTGAATCTGTTGGGATTATGCCATGAAAGGCGTTGTTATTACTAGGCTTTGACTTTTTAGGGGCAAAAAGCCATCCTGTGAACCGGTTCAACAATTCAGTTACGTAAACCTGTCATGCAAACCCGCGACAAACTCCGCACAGACATCATCGGTTTCGACAGCGGCTGGGGCTGCGCCAATTTCCGCTGTGAAGACGGGCCGATATCGGTCGATATGGCGAGCCTGCTGGCGAAGCTCGCGTCGCTCGATGTGCAGGCCAAATGGCGCGGGCCGATCGGCGCAAAATTCCTCGGCCGCCATGAAGATGTAAAGGTCAAGATGGACAGCCTCGCACATGTTCTGACCGGCTTGAAGCGTCTCTCCAACACCGTGCGCGAAACGGTCGGGAACGGAAATATTCCCATCGTCATCGGCGGCGACCATTCCAGCGCGATCGGCACCTGGTCGGGCGCGGTCGCCGCGAAAAAAGCGCATGGCAAATTCGGCCTGATCTGGGTCGATGCGCATATGGATTGCCACACGATTGAAACCTCCTATCAGGGTAAATGGGGCGGATGGTGGCATGGCCAGCCTGTCACGGCGCTGACCGGCTACGGCCTGCCCGACCTGCAACAGGTGGGCGGTGTCATGCCGAAACTGAACCCGCGGCATATCAGCATCATCGGGGCGCATAGCTTCGAGCCCGCCGAAGTCGCCTTCGCGGCACGCACCGGCATCCGCGTTTTCTTCCTAGGCGAAGTGCAACGCCGTGGTTTCAAGGCCTGCTATGACGAGGCCCTGCTGCGCGCAACCGACGGCACCGATGCTTTCGGTTTGACGATCGACATGGACGCCTTCCGCCCCGAAGATTCGCCGGGCGTGGGTTCGGCCGAGGATACAGGCCTTGTCGCCGCCGAAGTCCTGCCTATACTTAATTCTGTCGCCCGCCATCCCCGTTTCGCAGCCCTCGAGCTGGCGGAATTCAATCCGCATCAGGACAAGTTGAAGAAAACAGGCCAACTCATCGAAAATATTATCGAATCCTGCTTTTCATAACCGTATTTATCAATAAATAATTAACCCTCAATTGGCATACTATGAGTGTACCAACCCCGGAAGAAGTCCCGGGCCCTTCTCTTTAAATATTTCAGGATGAAATGTTAAAGCTCGTCGGCAACATCATGGTGATCGTCTGTACGATTGGCGGCTATGTCGCCAACAAGGGACACCTTGCTGTCTTGTGGCAGCCTTTCGAATTGATCATCATTTTCGGCTCCGCCTGCGCGGCCTTCCTGACCGCGAATTCGCCGCATGTCATCAAGCAGACGATTTCCGACATCAAGGCGATCTATAAAAAAGACACCTTCACCAAAGCGGAATATGTCGAAGTCCTTTCGATGCTCTACGTTGTGTTCAAGACCGCGCGATCGAAAGGCTGGCTCGCATTGGAGCAGCATATCGAAAACCCGGACGAGAGCGAGATCTTCAAGAAATTCCCGACCTTTCACGCGAACCATCACGCCGTTACCTTCCTCTGCGATTACCTGCGCCTGATATCCCTGGGCGCGGAAAAGCCGCACGAGATCGAGGCGCTGATGGATCAGGAAATCGAAACGCAGGCCGGCGAGCGGAACCACACCTCACACGCGGTGCAGACGATGGCGGACGGCATGCCCGCGCTGGGTATCGTCGCGGCCGTCCTTGGCGTCATTCACACCATGGGTTCCATCACCGAGCCGCCCGAAGTCCTCGGCCACCTGATCGGCGGCGCGCTTGTGGGTACGTTCCTCGGCGTCTGGCTGTCTTACGGCTTTATCGCGCCTATCGCCTCCGCCATCAAAGAGCGCAATGACAGCGAGCTGAAATACTTCCTTTGCATGAAAACCTGCATCCTTGCCTATCTGCAGGGCGCGGCGCCGCAGGTCGCGATCGAATTCGGCCGCAAGATCCTGCTGCACGACACCCAGCCCACCTTTATCGAGGTCGAAGAAGCCACGCAGAACGTGACGGCATAGCATGGCCAAGAAGCAGAACGACGAAAAGCAGCCGATCATCATCATCAAGAAGGTAAAGAAAATCTCCGGCGGCCATCACGGCGGCGCATGGAAAGTCGCCTATGCCGACTTCGTGACCGCGATGATGGCGTTCTTCCTTTTGCTCTGGCTGCTCAACGTCACGACGGACGAGCAGAAGGCCATGATCTCGGCCTATTTCGCACCGGCTGATCCCCGCATCGCAACATCCACCAGCGGCGCGGGCGGCGTGATGGGCGGCACCACCATGTCCCCCGACGGCGCGATGACCAGCGACCGCAGCCCCATTTCACAGCAGCGCGACCCCTCCGAAGGCGTGGGCCGCGAAGACGGCGAAGACGGCGTCAACAAAATGACCGCCGAAGAGGAAAAAGAAATCGAGGCGATGGACAAGGCCGACGACAAGGCCTTTGACAACGCCGCCGAGCAGCTGAAAAAAGCGATCGAGGACCAGCCGGAACTGAAAGACCTTGCCCAGAACCTGCTGATCGACATGACGCCCGAAGGCCTGCGCATCCAGATCGTCGATCAGGAAGGCAAGCCCATGTTCGAAAGCGGCAGCGCCAAGCCCCTACCCGCGGCTCAAAAGCTGTTCACGCTTGTGAACACCGTCATCAAGCCACTGCCCAATAAAATCTCGCTGCGCGGCCATACCGACAACGTGCAGTATGGCAAGGACGCGACTTATACCAACTGGGAACTGTCGTCCGACCGCGCCAATGCCAGCCGCCGCGTGCTGCTGGCCGATGGTCTGGCGATCGACCGCATCGAAAACGTGCAGGGCAAGGCCGACCGCGAGGCGCTGGTGCCGAACGACCCCGCCAACGCCCGCAACCGCCGCATCAGCGTGATTTTGCTGAAACAATCAATTACCAACGGGCCGAAAAAACCCGATGCGAAGAAACCGGCGATCAAGAAACCGACGAAACCCGCCGTCAATCCCAAGGACAGGGACGTCATCCAGTTCCCGTGATGTTTTCCGGGGTTGGATTTGGCGGCATGACAGGCATATATTGAATACATGAACGTCAAATCGACCACGCTGCAGCTTTACCTGCTCCCCTCCGGCCCCTGCCCGTATCTTGACGGGCTGGTGGAGCAGAAGGTTGCGACGCTGTTGTCGCCGGTCGAGCTGCCCCTCGCCCCGCGCCTGATCGAGCGCGGGTTCCGCCGCAGCCAGGGGATGTTCTACCGCCAGAAATGCCCCGCCTGCCGCGCCTGTATCGCCGCGCGCATCCGGCTGCGCGATTTCGTGCCCGATGGCGGCTTCCGGCGCGTATTGAAAAAAAACGCCGACCTGCATTTCACGATCGAGGAGTCGAAGGCGACCTTCCCGCTTTACGAATTGTTTTCCAGCTACCTGCACACCCGCCACCCCGAGGGCGGCATGACTGAAATGTCCTATGGCGCGTTCCAGCAGATGATGGATGACAGCCCGATGGACACGAAATTCCTCGTCGCCCGCCGCGGCGATGAAGTGGTCGGCGTGATGCAGTTCGACGACCTGCCCGACGGCGCATCCGCCGTATATAGTTACTTCAGCCCCGCCGACGAAAAACGCAGCCTTGGCACATGGCTGGTGTTGAAACTCGCCGAATACACAGCGAACGCCGGCAAGCCTTATATTTATCTGGGATTGTGGGTGCGCGGATCGCAGAAAATGGCGTACAAGGCGCGCTTCCAGCCGCTGGAATTATTCGTCGATGAAAAATGGTCGGATTTCGATACGGTCGTGACGCCCGACGAAAATCAGGCGTGAACGCGGGGCGTGGTCGTGCGGGGCTTCGACCAGATATTCGTATGGCCATCCACCGCCGTCGTCACTTTCATCGCCGCGATTTCAAAGCGGGTATCCAGCTTGAACGCGTCATCGCGGCCGCGGGCGACGGAATAAAGCTCCAGTGACTCGGTATAGATCCTCATGCATTCCTGCGCGCATTCCTCGGGCGCAGTGACCAGCTGTTCCAGCAGCATGATCGCGCTCGCCTGCAGCAGCAGCCGCGCATCGAGCGTGAAATTATCCATGCGGCCATACAGGTCGCGCGGTTCCAGCTCGCCGATACGTTTAAATTCGCGGGAAAAATCGCTAAGTTCCTGCCCCAGCCATTCGGGCTGGCCTGAAAACACGGCAGGGCCGGCAAGGCAGGCGGCAGCGGCCACCGAACGCTCCTCGCCGCCGTGCTCGTATATCAGGCGTGCCATGGCTACAGGGCCGCGGATATACTGCTCGGCAGCAAGGTCGGGGGCGGCAAAGCGGTCAAGATAACTTGCCCAGCCTGCCGCAAATGCTTCGCGGAATAACTGCCGATCCGGCAGTGATGTCTGCTCAAAATTCATTTACACACCCTACGTCCCGCCACGCGCTGGCTCGGCCTGTTACGGAGGACGATTGCGCGGGAGGAAAGGAGTTATAAGACTATACGGATTTGAAGTCCAGAATAAACAGACAAACAATTGATATTGCTTGTATATTTTAACAATTTGAACGGTCGTTTTTGAGGCCGAGTCTAGAGTTATCCACAGGGGCGCGTCAGACCGATTTCAGCGCCTGCTGCGCCAGCGCAATCCACTGCCGTTCCGCCTTTTGGTAGTATTTCGGGGAGTGGCTGGAGCGCGTCACGATGTCCTGATAGACCGCGCGCGCCTCCGTCTTTTTGCCCATGCGCTCGTACAGCTGCGCAAGCGTGATGCGGGCTTCCTCGCCGGTAAAGAATTCAACCAGCGCGATCAGCTGCTCCTCGGCGACCGTGAAATCGTAAAGAGCAATATGCGCCCGCGCGCGCAGCAGCTTGATGTAATCCTGCGGCTGCGCCTCGTCACGCTCGTAAATCTTCTGGATGTATTTAAGCGCGTTCGTGTAATCGCCCTTATCGTAATAGGCGTAGGCGAGGCCTTCCAGCAGCAGGATGTCATCGGAAAAATGGTTGGTGAGCGCGGGTTCCAGCAGCGCGATGACCGCATCATATTCGCGCTTTGCGATCAGCAACTGCGCCAGCTGGATGCGGTTGGCAACCGTGGGCGACGTATCAAAGGCATATTTCGCATCGCGGAAGTCTTTTTCAGGGTCCATCATGCTGCGGAAGGATCGTTTGGCATGCTTGCCGGCAGGGCCCCGGATAATTTCGGGCAGCACCTCGATCACGAAATAGATCAGGCATCCCATGCCCGGAAAGATCATGATGAGGTAAATCCAGTAGGTGTTACGCCCCGTGCGATGCACATGCAGCGCAAACAAAACCTGTACTGCGATGGTCAAAAACAGCAGGACGGGCATTAAATCACCTGTGACGCGTCAGACGCCGTTGAATTTTTTCGATTTCGGGAAGCCGTTGGGCGGCAGCATGCCGGCCTGCGCGCGTTCGCCGCGCCATGCCTTCAATGCCGTTTCGGTGCGTTCCTTGCCCGCGCTGAAGAAAGTGAGGCCCTGTTTATAGGTGAAGGTCTTGACATCGGCCAGACCGCCTTTTTGCAGGATCACGCCCACGCCGCGCGTCATTTCCGGCACCTGTTCGAGCGGGAAGATAAGGAGTTTGCGGTTGTCGCTGATGCAGGCAACGGAATCGCCAATCGCGGGCGTGCAGACCTTCGCCTCCACGCCGTCCTTCACCAGCAGGCATTGCTTGCCGTTGCGGGTTTGCGACAGGACTTCTTTTTCCGGCACGATGAAACCGCGGCCGTCATCCGCAGCGACCAGCAGTTTACGGTCGGGATCGTGTTTCATGATGGAAACGATATCTGCCTCTGTCTGCAGGTCGATCATCAGGCGCACAGGTTCGCCGAAACCGCGGCCCGGCGGCAGCTTCTCGCAGCCGAGGGTGTAGAATTTTCCGTTGGTGCCGAACATGACCAGCTTGTCGGTCGTTTCCACCGCCAGCGCAAATTTCGGGCCGTCGCCGTCTTTATACGAAATGGCGTCGATCTTGTCCTGCTCCAGATGCCCCTTCATCGCGCGGATCCAGCCCTTTTCGGAGCAGATCACGGTGATGGGTTCTTTCTCGATCAATTCATGCAGCGCGATATCGATATCGGTAGGCGCCTTGCCGATTTCGGTGCGGCGCTTGCCCAGTTTCGTGGTCGGGCCGAACAGGTCGTGAATATGGCGGACCTGTTTCTTGATCGCGGTCATCTGCCGCGCTTTCGAGCCGATCAGTTTCTCCAGCTCGTCTTTTTCGTCGCGCAGTTCCTTGTTCTCGCGCTTGATCTCGATCTCTTCCAGCTTGCGCAAAGACCGCAGGCGCATGTTGAGGATCGCCTCCACCTGCACGTCGGAGAGCTTGAATTTCTTCATCATCACGGGCTTCGGCTCGTCTTCCGTGCGGATGATGTGGATCACTTCGTCGATGTTCAGGTACGCGATCAGGAAACCGGCCAGCACTTCAAGGCGGTGGTCGATATGCTGCAGGCGGTGCTTGGACCTGCGCACCAGCACTTCCTGGCGGTGGTCGATGAATTGCTGCAGCACTTCCTTCAGGTTCAAGACGCGCGGCACAAGGCCCTTTTCCAGCACGTTCATGTTGAGGGAGAAGCGTGTTTCAAGATCGGTCGACTTGAACATCTGCGCCATCAGCAGTTCGGGGTCGATCGCCTTGTTCTTGGGCGTCAGGACCACGCGCACGTCTTCGGCGGATTCATCGACGACGTCGTCGAGGAAGGGCAGTTTCTTGTTCGTGATCAGTTCGGCGATTTTTTCGATCAGGCGGGATTTCGCGACCTGATACGGGATTTCGGTGACGACGATCTGCCAGCCTTCGTTCTTCAGCTTCTCGACTTCCCAGACCGCGCGCACGCGGAACGAACCGCGGCCGGTTTCATAGGACTGGCGAATGCTCGCCTTGTCTTCCGCCAGCACGCCGCCGGTCGGAAAATCGGGGCCCTTGACGAATTTCAGCAGGTCCTTGATCTCGCAATCGGGGGTTTCGATCAGATGTTCCATCGCGTCGCATAATTCGGCCACGTTATGGGGCGGAATATTCGTCGCCATGCCGACCGCGATGCCGGACGATCCGTTGGCAAGCAGGTTGGGGAAATTGGCGGGCAGCACCACCGGCTCGGTTTCCGAGCCGTCATAGGTCGGACGGAAATCGACAGCGTCGTCGTCGAGGCCTTCCAGCAGCAGCTGCGCAACCGCCGTCAGGCGCGATTCCGTGTAGCGCATCGCGGCCGCGTTGTCGCCGTCGATATTGCCGAAGTTGCCTTGGCCGTCCACCAGCGGATAGCGGACGGAGAAATCCTGCGCGAGGCGCACAAGCGCATCGTAAACAGACTGGTCCCCGTGGGGGTGGTATTTACCGATGACGTCACCGACCACACGCGCCGATTTCTTGGGCGCGAGTTCGGGGCGCAAGCTGAGCTGCGACATCGCGAACAGCACGCGGCGATGCACCGGCTTCAGCCCGTCGCGCAGATCGGGCAGCGAGCGGGACATGATGGTGGAAAGCGCATAGGACAGATACTTCTCGGATACGATATCGCCGAGGTTGCGGTCCCTGATGTCGTTTGCAACGACGTTTGTCGGTTTTTTTGCCATAGGGGGTGTTTTAGCGCATTTTTACGGTGTTTTCCAGCGGTTTTGTCTCATTCCCTAACCCGCTTTTATTGCACCATTTTCCCGTATTTCTCTTCCAGCCGCAGGCGCGGTTCGGGCAGGTTGGCGTTGGCCTGCGAAAAAACACGGTGCAGCAGGAAATGGCCGGTCAGTTTCAGCCCGTCCAGCACGTCACCGGGGTCGAGGCGCGCTTCGCCCCGCAGGAATGTCGGCAGGCGCAGCATGACATCCTTGTATGGCTCCCCCGCCGCCTCCGACACTGCGCAGCCGGATTTGGGACTGACATAACGCAAATTCTCGGTCGCCCCCGTCGCCACGCATTTGGAAAAATCGAGCCCGAAGCCAAGCTCGCGCAACAACGCGATTTCCCAATATATATATGCCGCCGGCCAGACTTCGCCGTCAAAGGCGCGCAGCAGGGCGACCATGCCGTCGAAAACGCCGGGATGGCTTTCATGTTCGGGCAGCGTGCGATCGGCGAGCGCGCAGGCGGATTGCAGCGCGGTCAGTTTGACGGGGCTGTCGATGATGTTGCCGGCGAAACTGGTATCCAGCTCCAGCGTATAGGCGCCCAGCTGGTCATGCGTTTTCGCCGTCCATTGCGCGGAAACAAGGTTGCCGATTTCCAGCATGCCGCGCACGCGGGACGAATTGATGCCGTAGACATACCCCGCCGCGCGACCGTGGCTTTGCGTCAGCAGAGACACGATGCCGCCATTTTCTCCATGCGGGCGCAGGGAAAGAATGACGCCGGTATCCTGCCAGCTGAGCGACATTACGCCGCCTTCAAAGCGCGGTCGATGATGCCGCCGATATGTTTGGTGTAGCGGTCATAGGTGAAGATTTTTTCAAGCGCGCCTTTTTGCAGCGTCTTCTGCACGGCGGGATCGGCGTTGAGGAGGTCGATAAACGCCCCCTTCCCCGCCCATACCTGCATCGCATTGTTTTGCACGACCTTGTAGGATTCTTCGCGGCTCATCCCCGTTTCGGTGAGCGCGAGCAGGACGCCCTGCGAAAAGACCAGGCCCTTGAGGCTTTCAAGGTTCTGCTTCATGCGGTCAGGATAGACCAGCAGGTTTTCAATCACGCCCGCCATGCGGTTCAGCGCGAAATCGGTCAGCATGGTGGCATCGGGCGCAATTACGCGCTCGACCGATGAATGAGAAATATCGCGTTCGTGCCACAAGGCCACGTTTTCCATCGCGGGAATGACTGATGAGCGGATGAGCCGCGCAAGGCCGGTCAGGTTTTCGGTCAGTACGGGGTTGCGTTTGTGCGGCATCGCGGATGAACCCTTTTGCCCTGCCGAGAAAAACTCCTCCGCCTCCCGCACTTCCGATCGTTGAAGGTGACGGATTTCGGTTGCGAGGTTTTCGATCGATGACGCGATGACGCCGAGCGTCGCAAAAAATACCGCATGGCGGTCGCGCGGGATGACTTGCGTCGATACCGTTTCGGATTTCAGACCGAGTTTCTTCGCTACATATTCCTCGACCTTGGGGTCGATGGTGGCGAAGGTGCCGACCGCGCCGGAAATGGCGCAGCTGGAAATTTCTTCCTTCGCCGCAATCATGCGCTTTCTGGCGCGGTGGAATGCCGCGTAATGCCCCGCCAGTTTCATGCCGAATGTGGTGGGTTCCGCGTGGATGCCGTGGCTGCGGCCAATGCAGATGGTGTCGCGGTGTTCGTCGCTGCGCTTTTTCAGGGCGGCCAGCAAACGGTCGAGACTTGAGATGATAATGTCCGATGCCTGACGCAGCTGCATGGCAAAGGCGGTATCAATTACGTCGGACGAGGTCATGCCGACATGGATAAAACGCGATTCAGGGCCGACGAATTCGGCGACGCTGGTCAAAAACGCGATGACGTCATGCTTCACTTCACGTTCGATTTCATCGATGCGCGCAACGTCGAAATTCGCCTTCGCACGGATCTTGGCGGGGGCTTCCATGGGGATGACGCCGAGTTCGGCTTGTGCTTCGCAGGCGGCCAATTCAACCTCCAGCCACAGCTTGAACCTGTTTTCCGGCTCCCAGATATCTGCCATTTCCTTACGTGTGAAACGGGGGATCATGCCTCTATACTCCCTAATGCCAGCTGTTTGAGCGTGTATTTGCCAAGCTTGTCGTGGATAGCCTTGTCGTGGATTTTCACCAGCGCGTTGACGACCGGCGCGCCATGCACGCGGTCGATGCGCAGGATCGGTGTTTCATCGGCGGCGCGGATCGCCTTCAGCAAATCCTCGACGCTCGTCATGTCAAAGGGGCGGCCGGGAATAAACAGCGGCGCGTTCGGGCCTGTCGCTGCCAGCACCCCTTCATCCACCAGATCCTCGATCACGTCATACACTGCCTGCGCGGGCATATGGATGCGGGTCGAGAGTGTTTGCAGGGTGACGCCCTTGCCCTCCTTATAAAATTCGCGGCCGATTTCGTACACCGCCTGCAGTGCGATTTTTTCCTTTACGCGCAAGGAGAGATTCTTGATATGACGGCTGAGGCCCTGGTTGCTGGGATGCTGCAGGTAATAGGCAACCGCCGAGCCCGCCAGCAACGTAAACCAGCCCATATAGACCCAGATCATGAACAGCACCAGCGCAGCAAAGGCGGAATAGATGGCGGCATAGCTGGCCGAGCTCGCGACGAAATAGCCGAAAAAGATGCCGAGAATTTTCCAAACGACTGTGATCGTGACGCCCGCCGCCAGCGCCGCGCTCGGCTTCACTTTCGTGTTCGGCATAAAACCGTAGAGGGCGGAGAACGCGAGGATGAACAGCACCTGCGGCACAATTTCGAAAACATTCTGCATCGCGCTATCGACGAGGTCGAGATGCAGCCATTTCCACGCCACATCCGCATGCTGCAGCGTTGCCGTCATGGCGATCGACAGGAACATCATCAGCGGCCCCGCCAGCACGACCGCCATGTAATCGCGCACCTGCTTGTAGAAACTGCGGCCACGCAACACGCGCCAGATTTCGTTGAAGGCGTTTTCGGTTTTCCGCAGCGTCGAGATCACGCCGAAGATCAGGAAGGCCGTGCCGACCGCGCCCAGCACGCCGACATTGATGTTTTCCACGAAGCCGATAATGCGTTCCGCCAGATCCCCCGATTCCGCGCCCAGTGGCGACAGGAAGGCCTGCAAACTCGGCCGCAGCGCGTCATGCACGCCGAAACCTTTTAAAACCGAAAACGCAATCGCCAGCAGCGGCACGAAAGACACCAATGTCGTGTAGGCAAGGCTGGCAGCACGCTGGCCGTAATTTCCCTCGCTGATATCGCGCGCGACGGCGACGCTGAGACGCGCCAGACGCAGCGCGAACCTGCCAGTCGCCGTTCCCGGCTGGAAACTGGCTTCCCACAGGTTGTCGAAGGCGCGTTGGGCGAGCTTGATCAAGTCCACGGGTTTCCCTTACGGCACGGCATAGGGATCGGTTGCGGGATCGGTTGCGGGGTCTCCCTCGGGATCAGCCGCAGGTACGTCTTCCACGGGTGCGGCCTTCTTCTTGCCGAACAATCCGCCACCGCCCAGCAGGTTATTCAGCGCCGCATTCGGGTCTTTCTTGAAATCCTTGATGATGTCCTTGCTGTTTTCCCGCACGTTTTTCACGACGGCCTTCATGTCTTCCGGGTTCTCGAGGATTTTGGTGAGAGCGCCAGCGTAATCCGGCTTCACCTTGATGTTGTTGAACGGCCCCTTGATATCGACGGGCACGGTGATGCCCTTCGCGCCTTCAACCGCCGATGATGCCGTCAGGACGGGCATCGCGCGGTAGTTGATGTATTTTTTCGGCAGGTCGACCGTGCCGGAACCCGTGGTCTGCACCAGCGGGCCGCGCATCTTCAGGTCATCGTTGCGGGCAACGCCGTTCGTGACAGTGAACGTACCGCCCAGATCCACGAAGTCCGTCTTGCCCTCGCCCACGCCCATTTCGCCGAGGCGTTTCTGGATCGACGACATGATGTTCACCAAGTCGATGCCCTGCAGCGAGCCGTTTTTGAAATTGAAATTGCCGTTGCCGCCGAGGTTGCCGACCAGCGATTTCTGGCTGTTGCCGGATGACGACACATCGACCGTCGCATCCATCTTGCCGCTGAGTTTGCTAAAGTCGGCAAAGGTCGTCAGGACGGGTTTCGCCTCCACATCCGACATGCCGAATTTAAATGTCATGCTGGGCGTTTTCTGCGACGCATTCAGCGACAGGTCGGACAGGAAACGACCGCTGAACAGCGACGCCTCAGACGACTTGAAGCGCAGGTTGCCGTCCTTCAGCAACACGGTCAATGTGCTGGGGCCGACATCCGCGCCGCGCAGCGAGAAACCGGCCGTGTTCAGCACGAGGTCGGCATTGACCGTTTTAAGCCCGCTGAAATCGATGGGCGAAGAATCCCAATCCGATTGCGGGCCCTTCGGCGCAGGCGCGCCGTCGCCCTTCGCCGCTTTCTCGCCGCCGGTAAAGCGGTCGAGATTCAGTTTGTTCAGTTTCGCACGTGCCTTGAAATCGGGTTTCGGGCCGTTGAGGCCCAGCGTGATGTCGCCATCCGCCTGCACTTCATCCAGCACAAGTTTCGCGTTGTCGAGCTTCAGCGCCTCGACCGAAAACGCGGCCGTGCTGGAAAACTTCACATGGGTAAACGGCATCGCTTGTTCCTTGCCGCCCGACAGCCACGCCGCGAATTTCGGCAGCGATGCGATATCCACATCCAGCTTGCCGTTCAGCATGGTGCCCGAGGTTGCGAGTTTGCCCTCCGCCGAGGTCGAGACGACGCCGTCCGATTTCAGCGTCAGCTTGCCCTGCGACGCGCCGCCCTTGGCGAGGTCCATCGGCTTGTCGAGCGCCATGAACAGGCTGACGCGCTTGCCCATATATTCCGCCCAGCCGTCCAGCTGCACGCCGCTGTCGAGGTCAGGATAGGTGATCATCAGGTCGAGTTTGTCGAGCGCCACATTCGCGCCGCCCTTTTTATCGACATACGAAACCGCGCCCTTGGTGATCTCCACCTGGCTGAATTTAAAGGTCAGGTCTTGCGCATAGGATGTCGAGGTGCCGGGGGTTGACGCCGGTTTTTCCGCCCCATCTTTTTTCGCGGGCGTGAATTCCCAGTTTTTGCGGCCATCGGCTGCGACTTCCAGGTGGATGACCGGTTTATCGAGCGTAAATTTCACGATCTCGATATGCTTGTCCAGCAGCGGCTTCAGCGCGACGCGGATTTCCAGCGCGCCCAGTTCGGCCATTGATTTTTCCGCAGCCCATGGCGCGTTCTGGAACGTGACGTTTTCCAGCTTCACCATCAGCACGGGCAGCGGCGTGACAAAGGGCATAATACGCATGCTGGTGAAGGCGATGTCGCGGCCTGTCTTTTCTTTCACCGCCGCCACAACGCGCGCCTGTATCTCCTCCGTATTCACGTATTTCTTGATCGCAAAAAACACGCCCCCGCCAATCAGCAGGGCGAGGATGAGAAGGGAAATGAAAAACTTTTTCATAGGCGGTGGCTCCGGTTATCGTCAGGCTTTTTCAGGTTTGGTCCAGGATTTTTCGGCAATCGTCGTCTGCTGGTGCGCGAAGCTGTCGGGCGCGATATCCATCGTGGATTTCGATCCGCGGCAGATGCTGCGCGAATAGGCGGCTGCGAGCGGCATGATGCGGTCGAAATAGAAACGCGCGGTTTTTACTTTCGTTTCGTAGAAATCGCGGCCTTCCGGATTTTCGGCAAGGCGTTGTTTTGCCACCGTCGCCATCTTGACCCACATATGGCCCATCGCGACGACGCTCATCAATTTCAGGTAATCGGTCGACATCGCGCCCGCATCCAGCATCACGCGCGAGAGCAATTTCGGCTGGCCGGTTTTCGACAGCGCGAAACCCGTGGCCGCTTTCATCCTCAGCCAATAGGTATGGAACCAGAGCCGCAGCCATGCGCTTTTCAGCAGGCGGCACAGCATGCGCAAGGGCACGCCCGCCCTTGCCGCGTCAATCACGTCGCGGTTGATGACGGAAAGATAGCCGCCCAGCAAATTCTCCTTCATCACCTTGCGGCCGATCAGGTCGAGAGCCTGAATGCCGTTGGTGCCTTCGTACAGGCGCGTGATGCGGGCGTCGCGGTTATACTGCTCCATCCCGTGTTCCTTGATATAGCCGTGGCCGCCGAAAACCTGCATCGCGGAATTGGTGTTATCGACCGCGTTGTCGGTAAAATGCGCCTTCATGACAGGGATCAGGAGGTCGACGATCTTCTGCGCTTTTTTGCGCATCTTTTCGTCGGGGTGTTTGTGTGCGGTATCCAGCTGCATCGACACCCAGTAAATGAGTGCGCGCCCAGCTTCGGCCTGCGCCTTCACGGTCAGCAATTCGCGGCGCACATCGGGATGCGTGATGATCGCAACAGCAGGCTTGGACAGGTTTTCATCGCCCATCTTTTGCTCGATCGGCTGGCCCTGTTTGCGGTCGAGCGCGTAGATCAGGCCGTTCTGGTACGCGATTTCGCTCAACGACAAGCCCTGCAATGCGACGCCGAGGCGTGCCTCGTTCATCATGACGAACATCGCGCGCATGCCCTTGTGCTGCTCGCCAATCAATTCGCCATAGGCGTTGTCGAGGCCGATTTCGCAGGTGGAATTGCCGTGGATGCCCATTTTTTCTTCGATGCGCTGGCAATAGACGCCGTTGCGCGCGCCGTCGGCCATGACTTTCGGCACGAGGAACAGGCTGATGCCCTTGATGCCGGGCGGGGTCGACGGATCTTCGATACGCGCCAGCACAAGATGCAGGATATTCGATGTCAGGTCATGTTCGCCTGACGAGATAAAGATTTTCGTGCCGGTGATTTTGAACGAACCATCCGCCTGCTTCACCGCGCGGGTCTTGATCAGGCCCAGATCGGTGCCGCATTGCGGTTCCGTGAGGCACATCGTGCCCGACCATTCGCCGGAAACCAGTTTCGGCAGATAGGTGTCTTTCTGCTTGTCCGTGCCATAGACATGCACCGCGTTATACGCGCCATGCGACAGGCCGGGATACATCGCAAACGCCATATTGGCGGAGCAGAACATTTCCGACAGCGCGGTGTTGAGGACGATCGGCATGCCAAGGCCGCCGTATTTCGGATCACAGGCAAAGCCGGGCAGGCCCGCCGCGCAGAACTGGTCGTAGGCGTCCTTGAAACCCTTGGGCGTCGTGACCGTTTTCGTGTCGCGGTCGTGGTGGCATCCCTCGCGGTCGCCGCTGGCGTTCAGCGGGAACAAAACATCCTCGGCCAGCTTTGCGGTCTGCGACAGAAATTCGTTGATGGTCGCATCATCGACGCTTTCAAAATCCGGCATCGATTTCAGCTGCGAGACGTTCAGCACCTCGTTCAGGACAAAGCGCATATCGTCGAGGGGGGCCTTATAGCTGGGCATATATATAGACTCCACAGGTTTTGACGGTCGAGTTTAGCGCAAACCGCAGGCATTTCGGGTAATAAAACAACGCACAGGTTATGACAACATTACGCGCCTGATTGCAAAACTGCCGCCCCTGTATAAGATAAAATCCATGACGGAATCAAACTTCGTATTTATGGAAGATCTGACGGTCGGCCAGAAATTCACGGCCGGCTCGATTGCCGTTACTGCCGATGAAATCATCGAATTCGCGAAAAAATACGATCCCCAGCCGTTTCACCTGAACGCGGAGGATGCTGCGAAATCCATGTTCGGCGGGTTGATCGCAAGCGGCTGGCACACGGCCGCCATGACGATGCGGATGATCATTCAATCAAGCCCCAATTTTCCGGGCGGCATGGTCGGTCGCACGGTCGAGAATTTGAACTGGCTGCGCGCGGTGAAGCCGGGCGATGTGTTGAGCTATGAAGGCGAAATCACCGACCTGCGCCCCGCGGAATCAGCGCCAGGACGCGGCATCATGCGGGTCAAAAGCCGCACGCTAAACCAGAACGGAAAACCCGTGCTGGAAATGGACGCTGTGATTTTCATCCCGCGCAAAAGCGCCTAGCCCCACCACTTGATCGGCACATCGTTCAGCCAGAACATCAGGTTCCAGATCTGCTGCGCGACATAGATCGACATGCAGGCAAAGAATCCGGCCAGCGTCCAGTCCACCTTGAAGGCGCGGAAAGCGACGCAGGCATTTACGATGACTCCGTAATAGAGAACGACGCTGAGCGCGCGGTCCATGACTTCGCGTTCGTGGCTGCCCAATACGGCAAGCGCCAGCACCGGAATAGATATCACGAGGTTCGGCACGGTCATCCAGTTGGCGGTATGGAACCACAGCCAGAATCTGTCGCGACGATCAAACGCCCAGCAGAATATATATCCGAGCCCCGAACCGATGATGAAGGTGAGCAGCATATGCCCCGCCAGCACGCTGGCGACGGTGCTATACGGTTCTTTCTCCAGCCCTTCCGCCGGATGCAGGTATGCAGCATAAAAGGCGAGCGGTGTTGCCGCAACGGGGATCCAGATGGAGCGCAAGGCATGCGCTCTGGTGCCTTCCTTTTCGAACGGCTTGATGCCGCGGCCGAACAGGAAGAACAATTCAAACGTGCCGATGATTTTCTGCTTAACCGTCGCATCCGCTGAATGCGGTGCTGATTTTTCTGTGCCTGCCATGATTATATCCTTTTTCTTTTATTATACCGCAACCCGCAAAACTTGAAAAGCAGTCGGCCCGAAACCCCATGAAATACGCGGGAAAAGCGCGTTAAAAAGTTGTGCGCCGGACAGGGCCGTGTACGGCGCCCCCCCCCCCCCCCACGGCAGTAAACTTTGTGGTATCCGGTTACTTCTGGCCCGATTCCGATTTGGCGAGGCGCAGCAGATTGATGAACTCGGCGCGATAGCCGAACTCGTCCTTGCCTTTCGCTTTGGTCGCCATATCGATCACCTGGTCCCATGTCAGGCTGTTGGTGTACTGGCTGTCGCGCAGCAGCTGGCCGAAGCCCGCAACCGATGCGGCAAAACGCAGGTCATCCGGCAGTTCCGCGAGATCTTTCTCGTCCGACGACGTGATCGGGCGCGTCATCAGGGTCGAGGTATCGCTGTCCGGGCGTTTGTAGCGCATTTTCAGGAAAGCAATCTCGTTCCCGAATTCGGACTTGTCCGCACGGTCGTCCTTCGCCAGCGCAATTTCTTTCGCGCCGTAGCGCAGGTTGTCGGTCACCGGCGTCGCGCCAACCGGCGTGATTTCATAGATAGCCGTCACCGTATGGCCCGCACCGATTTCGCCCGCATCGATCTTGTCGTTGTTGAAATCTTCGCGGTTCAGGTGGCGTGTCTCGTAACCGATCAGGCGGTATTCCTGCACGATTGCGGGATTGAATTCGACCTGTATCTTCACGTCTTTCGCAATCGTGAACAGGGTCGAACCCGCTTCCTGCACCAGCACCTTGCGCGCTTCCGACAGGTTGTCGATATAGGACGCGTTGCCGTTGCCGTTCTGGGCGAGGGCCTGCATCGTTGCGTCCTGATAGTTGCCGCGGCCAAAGCCCAGCACCGACAGGAACACGCCTTCCGTGCGTTTTTTGGCGATGAAGTTTTTCAACTCGTCCGGATTGCTGATGCCGACGTTGAAGTCGCCATCGGTTGCGAGGATGACGCGGTTATTGCCTTCCTTCACGAAACCATCACGCGCGAGGCCATAGGCCGCTTCGATACCCGCCGCGCCTGCGGTCGAACCGCCGGAGGAAAGGTTATTGAGCGCCGCCATGATTTTCGAGCGGTTGGAAACCTTCGTCGGTTCCAGCGCAACACCGGAGGAGCCCGCATAGGTGACGATGCCAATCGTATCGTCGGGGTTCAACCCATCCAGCATCAGTTTGAACGAGCTGATGACGAGCGGCAGTTTATCGGGGCTGTTCATAGAGCCGGAGGTGTCGATCAGGAACACCATGTTCGATTTCGGCTTGTCGGTCAGGTCATAGCCCTTGATGCCGATATGGACGAGTTTGTGTTCGGCGTTCCACGGTGTTTTATACACCGCGATGGTCGGCTTGAACGGGTCTTCGCCTTTCGCCGGCAGTTCGTAGGTGTAGGGGAAGTAATTGATCAACTCCTCCAGCCGCACAGAGCCCTTGGGCGGCAATTGCCCCTGGTTGATCGAGCGGCGCACGAAGGCATAGGAAGCCGTATCAACGTCGATCGAGAAGGTGGAGACAGGCTCCGCGCTTGTCGCCTTGACAGTGTTATCCACATAATCCGGGAAGCTCTCGCTGCCATTCTGCTGCTGATAATACGGCGGCGTATAGGGTGCGGGGCGCGGCTCGGGCATCACGACCAGACGGTCGCGGGGCGCAATGGCTGCTTGTTCGGCTTCGGTCGAATATGCGCGGGAAGCTTTCGGCTGCTCCACCGGATAGGCCATTTCGGACGAAGGCGCACCGGCGGGCTTGTTCGCCGCACGCGCCAGTTTATCGGCACGGTCGGAGTCCTTCGCTTTTTTGGCTTCCGTTTTCTGCGGCACGGAGCGGCTCTCTTCTTTGCGGTCATCCGCCAGCTGGCCTTTTTCCACCGTTTGCGCGATGGAGGCATCCGCTTCCGCCGGCGCCGTTTCGCTTTCAAGATTCAAGCGGCGCGCTTCGGCCTTTTGGCGCCATTCGCCCAGTTGATCGGTCCCGGGCGTCAATGTGCCAGTCGTGTAGTTGCTTCCGGACTGTACGGCCACCGAAGACGGCGGGACGCTCAGCTGTTCATTCTGAGCTGGCGCAATCGGCACGGGGATCGCACTGCCGCCGCGTGCTGCTGCTTCTCTGGCTTTTGCAGCATTCTCGGCCATAATCGCCTTTTTATAGACTTCATCTTCATAGCCGGTGCCGACCTTGTTTTTCAGGTCAGTGCCTGCGCCGTTCATCGCCGATATATTGATGATATCATCGACCTGATGGGTAAAAAACGGCATGCCCAGCACCGCGACCAGTGCGCAGAGCGCAACGCCGCCGGCCAAACCTGAAACTCTGTGACTTCTTTGCATGAGACTTCTCCTGACAGTTTTGTTGTTCCTGTCAGTCAGACGATCGCTGTCGTCATCACCTTGGCCTAATAATTCGGAATTCGTGTCGAATGCTGCCATGGCGGCGGAAAACGCGGCTTTGCGGCGTTCCTCGTTGGGCGCGGGTGCTTTCAGGGTGGAAAGCATGTCGTTCAATTGCTTCTCATCCATGACGTTTCACCTTTTTGATCTCGAGCGTTTCGGCGATTTTCTTGCGTGCTTCGTGGATACGCCACGATACCGTGCCTTCCTCGCAATCCAGTATGTCGGATGCCTCGGCATGGGTCATGCCCTGCCAGCACACCAATATGACCGTTTCGCGCAATTGTTCGGGCAGGTCGGCAATCGCTTTTAATGTGTCTTTGTGCGACAGCTTCTGTTCGGGCGTCAGGTCTTCCGATATATAAACTGCGTCGTCATACATCGGGGTTTCGCGGGAATTGCGGCGGTTTTTCGCCTTGTAGTAATCTTTGGCGCAGTTGATGACCAAACGGTACAGCCATGTCGTGAAGGCGGACTCAAACATAAAGGCGGTAATGTTCTGGGCGAGCTTGAGAGATGCATCCTGCGCGATATCCTCCGCGTCCTCCCGCACCCCGCACCATTGATATGCCACCTTGAACATGAGCCCGTAATGCCTTTCAAGCAGGTCTTCGAACGCCCGCCGGTTCCCTGACTGAGCTTCTGAAACCAGCTCCTCGTCGTCCCGATTAATCATGATCTGCCCTTGGTCTGCCTGTTGATAAGACGATGCGGCGGCGTCACTCCTTGGTAAAATTATTTCCATTAAAGATCAATAGTTTAAATAGGGGTTTAAAAAAGAATAAGCCCGGTGCAGGGTATGCACCGGGCTTAAATTCAGGCTAAAACCGACCGTTACTAGATGGGCGGAGCTTTGCCGCGCAGGGCGTGCATCGCAAAAGCCACAATGAACAGAACCACGAACACCATGCAGAGCAGGCGCGCGATATCCATGGAAACAGCTGCCACGCCGCCGAAGCCAAAAACGGCCGCTACCAGCGCGAGAACCAGAAATATGAATGCATAACGGAGCATAGGATGTTCCTTTTCAATTGGGTTACCTGAAACGTCCAACAGTTCTCGATAGAAAAGGTTCCGATAGGGTTAAAGGGCGGTTAATTCGCCCTGCCGCACTGTTTTTCGACGGTCTGCATATGGGTTTGAAAACTGTCGAGATAACCGAAGCGACCATCGCCCGTGCCAAGGCGTTTGTCGCTGCTAAACCTTACCTTCGGATTCAAGGCGGCGGATGTTTTTCCATGCCTCGATGAAGTATTCCGCGCCAGACCAGACGGTCAGGAACATGGCGAACAGAAAGCCGTAGCGGCCGATTTCTTCGGCATAGGGGATCAGGTCGGGGCCATAGGGGCCTGCGATCAGGAAGCCGATGAAAATCATCTGCACGGTCAGTTTCCATTTCGCCGTCCAGTTGACGCCGATCACGACGTTATAATACGCCATGAATTCGCGCACGCCGGAAATCAGGATTTCGCGCAGGAAAATGATGATGGCGGGAACAATCCACCAGCCGGTGAGCTGCTGGAACGCCAGCAGGCACATCAGCGCCACGCCGACCAGCATTTTATCGGAAGAAGAGTCGAGGAATTTACCGAGCAGCGTTTCCTGTTTCAGCCAGCGCGCGATGCGCCCGTCGAGGAAGTCGGACAGGCCAGCGAGTGTGAACAAAATCACGTTCAGCCATGCCGGCCATGAAATATGTTCGCCGCGCCAGATGTAATCCAGCCAGAACAGCAGCACCATCACCGGAATATAGGCGAGGCGGTAATAGCACAGCATGTTCGGGATGCTGAATATGCCTTTGGGCAGGGCCATTATAGTTATTCTTCTTTCTCGTGAAAGAAACCGTAGATTTTCTCGGCCACGGCTTTGCTGATACCGGCCACCTTTTGTAAATCAGCCACCCCCGCCTCTGCAACCCCTTTCGCCGACCCGAAATGCAAAAGCAGGGCTTTCTTGCGTTTTCCACCGATTCCGGGGATATCGTCCAGCGGGTTCTGGCTGATCGCGGCGGAACGGCGGGCGCGGTGGGTGGTGATGGCGAATCGGTGTGCCTCGTCGCGCACGCGCTGCATGAAATACAAAACCGGATCGCCCTGCTCAAAGCTGATGGGCTCGCGTCCCTCCATGAAAAAACGTTCGCGCCCCGCATTGCGGTCGGGGCCCTTTGCGATCGATACGACGGGCACGTCCTGCAGCCCCAATTCCTGCATCACCTGCAGCGTTGCGTTCAATTGCCCCAGCCCGCCGTCGATCAGCAGCAGGTCCGGCCACGGCCCCTGCTGCTGCCCGTCCTTCAGCAAAGATTGAAAGCGGCGCGTCAGCACTTCCTTCATCATCGCGTAATCGTCGCCGGGCGCGACGGGGCCCTTGATGTTGAACTTGCGATAGGAATTTTTCACCCAGCCGTCGGGCGACGCCACGATCATCGCGCCCACCGCATGGCTGCCTGAAATATGGCTGTTGTCGAACACCTCGATGCGCTCTGGCGCGCCGTCGAGGTTGAAAATTTCGGCCAAGCGTTCGAACACCTCGGCATGCGACGCCTCGACCGCGATGCGCCGCGCCAGCGCCTCGCGGGCGTTCTTCGCCGCCATCGCGACGATTTCCTTCTTCGGGCCGCGCGACGGATTTTGCTGGATCGTGACCTTGAGGCCGGCCTTCAGCTTCAGCGCCTCCTCCATCACCATCAGGTCGGGCAGCTCGCAATTGATGACGACCTCCCGTGGCACGGGCTTGTTCGTATAGAACTGGCCGATGAAGGCGAACAGGATGTCGCCCGCCAGTTCATCCTTTTCATGGCGCGGAAAATACGAGCGCGTCCCGAAATTCTGCCCGTTGCGGAAAAAGAACACCTGAATGCAGGTCTGGCCCTTGTCCTGATGGACGATGTGGAAATCCGCATCCTCGATGCCGTCGATATTGATGTTCTGGTGCTGCTGGATCTGTGTCAGCACGCGGATGCGGTCGCGGAACAGCGCGGCGGTTTCGAAATCCATGTTGCCGCTGGCTTCCTGCATCAGCGCCACGAATTTTTCCTGTATGTCGCGGCTCTTGCCGGTCAGGAATTGCCGCGCCAGCTCCACTTGCGCCAGATACTGGTCCTTCGACACGCGGCCGACGCAAGGCGCGGAACAGCGCTTGATCTGGTATTGCAGGCAGGGCCGCGTGCGGCTGGCGAAGATGCTGTCGGAACAGGTGCGCAGCTGGAACGCGCGCTGCAGCACCTCCAGCGATTCATTGACCGCATAGCCCGATGCATAGGGGCCGAAATATTCGCCCGGCTGGTCTTTCGCGCCGCGATGCTTCGACAGCTGCGGAAAATCATGGCCGCCGGTGATGTGGATGAAGGGAAAAGATTTGTCGTCGCGCAGCAGGATGTTATAGCGCGGCTTCAGTTTCTTGATGAGGTTCGCCTCCAGCAACAACGCTTCGGCTTCCGTATGCGTGGTGGTGAATTCCATCGTGACGGTCGCGGCGATCATGCGCTGCAGGCGGATAGGGTGTTTGCTGGGCGTCGTATAGGCGAAGACGCGCTTCTTTAAACTCTTCGCCTTGCCGATGTACAAAACCTCCCCCGCGGCGTTCATCATGCGATAAACACCGGGCATGCCCGGAAGCGTTTTCACGAATTCCAGGATCGTTTCGTGGCCTTTTCGTTTTTCCTGATTCATCGTTGATTAATATAGTGTTTTTGGGATGAAACGGGGAGTGCCTGATAAGTATCTGATTTATATAGGAAATGACGCAGTAGCGAAACGGCCCTGAAACGACAGCTTTCTTGACGTAAAATACCCGAAACTGTAGCGTAGCAAACCAACCGATGCAGGCGTGGCGGAACGGTATACGCAGCGGACTTAAAACCCTGTTAACATAAGGTCTGTTAAAAAATTAAGACTTTATTTTCAATTGTTTAGTACAATTGTATTTAGCATAAACAGCGATTTTTGACTTTCACAGCACTTACACGGTTTTGTAACTTTATTGCCGAGGTGTAAGCTATGAATGACCACGTAATTTTCGATGGCCGAGTTCACGTTTATAAGCGCGACGACAGCCGCTATTGGCAATGTTCCGCCTTCATCAAGGACAAGAATTTCCGCGTCAGTACCAAGGAGGACAGCCTATCCAAAGCAAAAGATTTTGCCGAGGACTGGTATTTGGAATTGCGAGGAAAGTACAAGCGCGGGGAGCTGCAAGAAGAAAAGACCTTCAACGAAGCTGCCGATCAATTCATGAAGGAATATCCCATCATTACAGAGGGGAATAGAAACGCTGTGTACGTCAAAGGCCATGAACAACGCCTTGATGTTCATTTGCGCCCTTTCTTTGGATCAATGAACCTGTCCCAAATCAATGCAGGAAGGCTTCAAGAATATCGGATTCACAGGCGCGGCACAGGGCTTGAGAGGAACAAGAAAGTCCCTGCGCGCAACACAATCCACCAAGAAATCGTGACTTTGCGGCAAGTGCTGAAAACAGCCTTGCGTCACGAATGGCTGACTCATCTTCCCGACCTTTCCGCACCATATAAAACAACCGGAAAACTCTCGCATCGTGCATGGTTTTCCCCCGTAGAGTATAAGAAGCTATATGAAGCAACGCGCGAACGCGCGGAGAAACCCAAGCGCAAACGCTGGGCTTGGGAGTCGGAACAACTACATGACTATGTGCTGTTCATGGCCAATACTGGCCTGCGTCCCGATGAAGCCGCACGGCTTGAGTTTCGGGACGTAACCATTGTCGAGGACGAGGACACAGAAGAGACAATCCTTGAAATAGAAGTGCGCGGCAAGCGCGGCGTTGGTTATTGCAAAAGTACGGCGGGAGCCGTTTTTCCTTTCACTCGTCTTAGGGACAGGATTAGGAATGTTATTGTAGAAGACGCCGAGGAAGGGACGCAACGCAAAGAGGCAAGGAAGCCAGAACCGACTGACCGACTTTTCCCAAAGGGGCATCGAGAGTTATTTAATGCCATCCTGAAAGAGCTTAAATTTAAACTTGATCGTGAGGGAAGCAGGCGCACAGCCTATAGCTTGCGCCATACCTATATCTGCTTACGCCTCATGGAGGGCGCAGACATTTATCAGATAGCTAAGAACTGCCGCACCAGCGTCGAAATGATCGAGAATTATTACGCCTCTCATATCAAAACCAGCTTGGACGCAGCCGCTATCAACGTCCGTCGCGTCAAAAAGCCTAAAAAAGACGAAAAAACCACTCCTTGAAGTGGATGATATGTAATGTATAATCCGCATTATTACTAGCAGGCGTGGCGGAACGGTATACGCAACGGACTTAAACGATTTGAGTGCCCTTGAGGGAAACCCGAGGTGCAGAACTGCCCAAACTCGGGGAAACCTCTCAACTGGCAATCCCGAGCCAAGCCCCGAACGGGGAAGGTGTAGAGACTAGACGGGCAGCGTCTAAGCCGTGAAAGGACTTTCACGGTATGGCGAAGGGATAGTCCAGACTACGAACGACGCGAACAGCGTGAACACGCAGCGTCGGCGGCGAAAGCCGAAGTGGTAAGAAAATCCGTGGGGCGCAAGCCCGTGGGGGTTCAAGTCCCCCCGCCTGCACCATTTATTTTTCAATCGATTTATAAGGCTTGCTCTGTGAAATGGCTTCGAGGATGGTTTGGGGAGACGAAAGCCACATTCACAATGTGGCTAGGTCTAGACTCAAACGTCTACCGAAGGCAACACAACGTCATTATACCGACGACCAACGGGACTACTCAGGTTGACCATCTTTTAGTATCGCCATTTGGCTTGTTCATTGTAGAGACCAAGAATATTAAGGGCTGGATATTCGGGTCGCCGGATCAGCCAACATGGACGCAAGTATTGTTCGGCGAAAAGTACCAGTTTCAGAATCCAATTCGACAGACATTCAGGCAGAGAAAAAGCCTCTCCGAATATTTCCAACTTGATGAATCGCTTATACGCACGGTGATATACTTTGCGGGAGATTGTAAGTTCAAAACGCTTTTACCGCCCAATGTAATAAACTCTGGACTAGCAACACACATAGCGCAATTCCAAGACCGTGTACTTCCGGATGTAGAAATCAATCGTATCCTAGCGAAGCTTGAAAAACTTCAATTCGATCCTTCCCTTACAAATTCAGAACATATCAAATCTCTGCGTAAGCGACACAGCTCCACCACTATTTGTCCGAAGTGTGGCTCCAGCCTAGTGGAAAGAACAGCAAAGAGCGGTAAGAATGTGGGCGGGAAATTTTTAGGCTGTGAAAATTACCCTCAGTGCAGATTCACTAGGAATATCGCCTAACGAATTGATAAGTCGAAAGTCACGGCATCCCGCCAACAAAGCCGCTCGTTTCCCGATGGTGGATAAGCGCAATCCGTGCGCCAGCATGGCGGCAGTTGGGGCGAGGACAGGCAAGATTCTTGGCTACCTCGTCCATATTGACGTCCCTATGATCGACCTTGATAAGAAGCTGCACGGGACTTTGCAGCCACATATAACGTGCAGGAAGATTTATTTACTAGAAAGGCTGGATAGTAGGAGCAAGGCCGTAAACAATAACCAGCTGCTGAAACCGGATTCTAATGATTTCAAATATTTTTTTGCAACAATACTAGGAAATCAGCCTTTTAACTGGCTTGATATAAATACCTATAGTTAAAGCGTCATATCTATTATAAAAAGTTTCAAAGTAGAATATATGCTCATCCCCGTTATCATCTTTTAAAGTTAGTTCGTCACTTCCTAGAAGGCCGCCGCTTTGTGAGCCACAGTAACTTGCAACACCTCTATAAATTTCCAATTCATCAATATGAGAAAAGTTTTCTGCGAATATTGGAGATCGAATAAAATGTTTAATAGTTTCTGTAGAATTCGATACCCGATGCGGATGGCGGCTTATTAAACCGAGCATCGGGAGTCTTGCGCCCCTACTTTCCACGAAGCGATATAAAGTTGTAGAAATTGTGTTTCCAAAGCGTTTGTGTAGATTCCTTACGCTATCCATGGACGGAGGCATATCTTTAGCCTCCTGCATAAAACGTTCACGTAAAAATAGAAGACGTCCTGCTGCATAGTTAGCTTCTGCTTCTACTTGCTCATGGCAATCACGCGACAATGTTTGGTCGTTGTCTCCTAACATCATGTCATCGTGCCAAGGTATCAAGCTGTGCCCTATTTCATGTGCTTCATTCCATCTATGCTTTTTCTCAGGAAGATTTGAATCCAGTAAAATCCTCTTACGATCAGGTAAATACAACGCTTTTAGAGACAGTTTTTTGATTACATCAATAATTAGGGTAGGGCGATGATAAACTTGTATTGTTGCCACCCGAATACGATTGATAACCTCGCTTGCAAGACCGGGATCATCAGCAGTATAGAATCCTCTATCAAGCTTGAGTAAAGCTCGGACATCATCCAGCTTCAACGGTGGCTCAGGATTGCCCAATCCTTTAATCACGCGCTCAATACGCTGATCAATGTCTTGTTCGGTTCGTTGACTGAGAATTCTATTTTTGGACAAAATTGGCCTATTACTTCTTGCTCAATATGGCAACGAAGGCTTCCAAAGCTGCACTTTCTTGCGCCGTAAGTGCATCAACAGATTCAGAACGCGCAGCAAACTTGACAGCCTCTTGATGTAGAGAGGCGTCTCTAGGGGCGGTTAGTCCCGCAATCTGCATGAGTTTTGGACGCTCTATTCCGAAGTAATTTGCTAATTGATATACTGTACGTAATTCAGGTCTATGTCGTGTGTCGTCCTCAATTTCAATTAGCTCTAAAACATCAACGTCTGCTTTTTGCGCTAGTATCTCTACTGTCAATTTATGGTTACGCCGCATCAATGCTATAAAACGTCCGAACGCAATGTTCGGCTCATCTGGCAAGTTAGCAGCCGCGCCAAATTTTCCTTCAAAACTAGGGTCAATAGCCACTACACCTGCGCGAATATCAGCACCATCTTCTTGCGCAGCCATACGAGCGCACCAATCTCTTGTAATATTAAATTTCATGTCTAACCTCCTCTCCTTATAAAGGCTTCTGCTTGCTCTGGTGTCATTTCAAAGTATTTAAGATTCTGGTAGTCTGGATCAGCTCCCATATCTGTCATTCCAATTTTGGTATAGAAATCATCTGCCTGTGGCAGTGAATGTAGCCCTATACGTCCTTTAAACTCTTCACTCTTGCTCCAGTCAATCGCGGCTCTTACCAACACACTGCCGACACCGCGATAGTTCGGTGGAACAAAAAGGTCTTTACGATTCCAAGGCGCTGATTCCACATATTCAACATAGACAAGGTGTGAGCCCTTTTGTTCGGTCAAGCGACACCGCTTTGTTGTCGTATCAAGAATCATCAACCCTTGGGTCATATCCTTACACATCAAGCTAACGCACGGAGACGCAAGGTATCCTTGAAAAGCTTTCGTTTTCTTGCGCCAATCCCAGTGACGGCTTTGAGGCCACTCCTTATAGGGGACGCCTGCTTCGTGAAGCCTTTTAAGTGCCCCGAACAGTTCTGGTACCCATGCGCCTTCCCAATCCGCAAGCTGCTTATCTGTTATCGCATCCCATAGTTCTGCATCTTCAACCTCACCAGATGCCCCTTTTAATAGGGCAACCGGGCTAATAGTCACGGTCATAACATCATTACCTCAGCTTTTTCTTTAGTCTTATCATCCTCGAAGAATAGCTTGTCCCCCTTTTCAACGCGCACTTCGACTACTTGATATAAGCGCAGTGCCTGCCTCAAAACCGTAGTCTTGCTTAATTCCTTCTTCTTAGAGAGTTGTTCCAGCACGTCCATTTCTGCCTCAGTAAGATTGAGCGTCATGGTGCGCTTTAAATTTGCCATAATAGTACCTCCTTATTCTTTCATTATAGGAAAAAAAGGTAAAAAGTCAATTAAAAATGGCTAAAGAATGTTATTGAAATAAGTACTAATTAGCTATATAATAAGTAAATATAGTGGATAATTTGAATATCAAGTGGCCACTAATAAAAACCCCAGAACTACTAACCCCTTTGAAAGGATTGATTAATGGAAAACGAGACACAGAATCAAGCACCGAAATCACCACAGGAACAAGCATCGATGGACGCGAAAGGCCACAACCCCGAGGTTAGGCCGAAGCTGTACGAAATCCTCGTCGATAAGCACCCGTTCAAGGTGGCCTCCCCCGAGACAGTGGCTGGCATCCTCAAACTGGTCGATAAGACTGTCGACAAATGGCATCTCCAGATCAAGCTGAAAGGCGGAGCACGCGAAATTCTGGACCCCGACAAGAAGATCAATCTTGAGCGTCCGGGTATCGAGCGTTTCGAGACCGTGCCGAAAGAATGCGACAATGGCTAAGGCTTCAAGAATGGATTTCGACCTTCCAGAAGAAGATGTCGAGTTCTTGGAACGCTTCGGTCTAGCATGGGAAACTGTCATGGAGGGTGGCATGAGAATGCTCATTCTCCATGATTTCCCGCTACCTGAGCCGTTCGACCCGTCTAAAGTTGCTTTGCATGTCAGAGTCCCGCAAAACTATGATAGCGGTGCAGTGCTGGATATGTTTTACACCTCGCCGACAGTTTCCCGGAAAGATAAAAAAGCAATTCCAGCTTTCACAGATGCTGGTATGCACGCAGGTCGGCAATGGTGGCAATGGTCTAGGCATCGCAGTAAGGATGGCAACAAGTGGCGTCCGGGTGAAGATAGACTTGACGGCGACGACGAGTTTGAACTACAGGAGAAAAGCATCACGCATGGATATTATACTCATCGCTCTCAACCGGGGGAGAGTAAGGCGCTGAAACGCTTTTTTGCCGCAGGCGACAGGATATTGAGGAAGTCTTAAAATGAAATTTCTCAAATGGCTTCTCCATTGGTTCATAAGCCTCTTTCATCGACAAGATGTAGCTATCCCACTCTATCGCTATGTATTTGTCGAAGACCGCCCAGATAAGACAGAAAATTATGCAGTATATGTCTTGGGAACTAAAGAAAACCCATGGCAGGTCGCGTTTCATTGCCCATGTCAATGTGGAGATGTTATCGAACTCTTTACAAACAAACAGGCACGACCTAGATGGGATATAGAATTTGAAGCTAATGGATTGGTTACTCTTTACCCCTCTGTCTTTAGGAAGCAGGGCTGCAAATCACATTTCTTTTTGAGAAATGGACGGATCGAATGGTGTCCATAGCAGGTCTTAGAAAAATGGTGGGATAAGAAAACAAAGCTGGTTCAAATGGACTAGATAAAAGTCTAATAAACGACTTTGGCGGTTGTCTGACTTACACGGGTTCTTACACAGTTGACTTTTTGAAGTTGAATTGTATAATAAATTCAATCCGTTGGTGTTACCCTGAAAGGACTTAAAATCCGCAGGGAGCAATCCCGTGGGGGTTCAAGTCCCCCCGCCTGCACCACTTGAAATTGGCAGTGTTTTCCGCGCTTTATTAATTTCTAAATTATTTTTAAGGCGCCGCTCAACTCTCGCCTCGCTAGGCGAAGGCGATTATTTGAATGTAATAGATGTTTAAGAGGCTGATATGACACGCATCCGTTACGCGCCTAACTTACACAGTATTTGCACGGTTTCTGATGACGTTTACGGGCGGGGCGGCAGGCCCCAAGAATATTTGACCGGGGTTCTGGCTTCATATCCGCCGATTTTCTGTTGCGTCGTAGCGGGTGCGGAAACTTCGGGCAGTTTGTGTTTGTCAGTATTGTTCACGACAGTTTGGATGCCGTATCCCGCGCCGAAAAGTGCGGTGCTGACAAGCGCGTAGGTCAGGAAGATTTTCGCGAGGCGCTTGCGCGGGGTGCTTTTGTTTTTCATGACAATATTCCCTTAAGGAAAGGATCTTGAGATCGTGCCGACGACGCGGGATTCGCAACCGTCGGAGCAGTCGCCGTTGCTGAGGTCGGTGTCGTAATACGACACGCCCAAGGTGAATTTTTCCCAAGTGTAGGAAAGTCCTGCCGTCCAATCCGTATAATCCGCAACACCGAAGGCGGCATTGTCGTCTATGGACTGATGGCCGACGGCAGCGTTGGCGGTGATGCCGGTATCCAGAACGGGAAGGCTGGCCGCGCCGTTGACGTAAACGGCGGTGCCCGAACCCGCAAAATAGTCGGGGGAAACATAGAATGCTCCCGTGAGCGTGGCAGGACCTTCGGGCACGGATGCCGCAAGCTTGCCTTCCCAGTAATCGTAATCAAGCCCGCTATCCGCGCCGGTGTAGGCGTAATAGACCACGCCCGCATCCAACGATGCGGGACCCCATGACCATTTATAGCCGCCGGAAAAGTCGAGTTCCAGACTCGCTTCGTCGCCATCGTTGAAATCGACGTTCGATCCCCAGAGGCCGAGATATGGGCCGGTTGCCTGCCCGAAATTGATTGCGCCCTGCAATGCGGGGCTTTCGTCGGTTTGTGTGATGCCCCGAAAAACGTAGTCGCTGGCGACGGCGACGCTGCCGGAGGGATTGGCGAAAAAGTCATAGGCAGACCCATGCGCCGCATCTTCCGCAATGGCGGCAAGGGGCATCAGGCAGGTGCTGGCGATCAGCAAAGCAGGAAGAAGGTTTTTCATGTTTTAAATCCTCGTCTGGTTTACCCGGAGCGTGACGAATTTCGCGTGAGTCGTCTTGTAAAAAGGATGTAAAAAGCGCGCCCCGATTCACCAGAAAATTTTTTACGGGCTTTTTATGCGACAGCGCAGGCGCGCGGGCGGAGAATGAAGGGAGGAGGATTTCATGCCCAGCATGGCCCAGATTTATCTTGTTCAAATCGCGGCATTCGCGCTCACGCAGGCAGGTGCCGCGATTCTCGGCGACATGCTTTTCGCGCCCATGCGCGCGCGACGGCTGATCGCCGGTATCGGTTGCATCGTTATGGCAGCCGCCATTTTCTATGAAACAGCGCCGCGCTGAATGCACAAGGATACCGCGTGAGGACGTTTTTACGGCATTTTTACAGGACTTACACGCGGCAAAGCTCCAAATATAGGCATAAGGACAAGGAGTAAAACATGGACTGGATATATCTGCTGCAACTGCTCGGTTTCGCGCTCATAGGCCTTGGTTTTATCAAGCTGGCCGTAAAACTGGCGGAGGAAAAAGAATGACGTTTCTTTACGCGGCAATGGGCGTGCTGGTGATTGCCCTGTTCATATACTTGTTTATCGCTCTTCTCAAGCCGGAGTTGTTCCCATGATTTTTGGCATCACATACAGTAGCTGGATTCAAGTCCTGCTTTTCTTTGGCATCCTGTTCGGTGCATCAAAGCCTCTCGGCACATTCATGGCCTCGGTTTATCAGGGCAATAGAACGATACTGTCCATGCCGCTCGGCTGGCTGGAGAGCCTCACCTATAAACTTTGCTTTGTGAAACAGGACGAGGAAATGACATGGAAGCAATATGCGTCGCATGTCATCGTCTTCAGTGCCATCTCGCTGTTCGCCCTCTATGCGATGATGCGGCTGCAGGCGTCGCTGCCGCTTAATCCCGCCGGAATGGGCGCTGTTGCGCCGGACCTTGCCTTCAATACCGCGATCAGCTTCGTCAGCAACACGAACTGGCAATCATACGGCGGCGAGACGACCATGAGCTATTTCACGCAGATGGTCGGCCTCGCAATGCAGAATTTCGTTTCCGCCGCCGTCGGCATGGCCGTCATGGCGGCGGTCATACGCGCCTTTATCGTTAAAAGCAGCAAAACTATAGGTAATTTCTGGGTCGATCTCGTGCGGGGGCTGGTGTATATCCTGCTGCCGCTCTGCCTGATATTCGCAACTGTGCTGGTGGCGCAGGGCGTCCCGCAAACCTTCAAGCCCTACGTTGAATCACAGCTTCTGGAACCGTTGACGGGCGCGGACGGTCAAGTCATTACGACCCAGAATATCGCTGTCGGCCCTGTGGCGTCGCAAGTCGCCATCAAGCAGCTGGGCACGAATGGCGGCGGATTTTTTAACGTCAACTCGGCGCATCCGCTGGAAAACCCCACGCCATTGGCGAATTTCCTGCAGCTGCTTGCGATCCTGCTGATCCCCGCTGCCTGTTGTCATGCCTTCGGGCGCATGGTGAACGATGCACGGCAGGGCTGGGCGCTGCTGGCGGCGATGACGGTGATATTCGTGCCGCTGTTCTTTATCTGCCTTGCGCAGGAACAGGCGGGTAACCCGATGCTGGCGAAACTGGGTGACATCAACCAGACTGCCTATCCGCTGCAGAGCGGTGGCAATATGGAGGGCAAGGAAGCCCGCTTCGGCATCGTCAATTCGGCGCTCTGGGCGACGGCCACCACCGCCGCTTCCAACGGCTCGGTCAATTCCATGCATGATTCATATACGCCGCTCGGCGGGCTTGTGCCGCTTTTGATGATGCAGTTCAGCGAGGTGATCTATGGCGGCGTCGGCTGCGGCCTCTACGGCATGCTGGTCTATGCGCTTATCACGGTTTTCATCGCGGGGCTTATGGTCGGGCGGACACCGGAATATCTTGGCAAGAAAGTGCAGGCTTATGAGATAAAAATGGCATCCCTTGTCCTGCTAGCGCCGCTGCTGGCGACCCTGCTGGGCGCTGCGCTGGCCGTTGTGACCGAGGCTGGCAAGGCAGGCGTGCTGAATGAGGGGCCGCATGCCTTCAGCGAGATCCTCTATGCATTCACATCCGCCGGCAACAACAATGGCAGCGCCTTTGCGGGACTGACAGCGGCGACGCCTTTCTATGACACCGCCCTTGGCTGGGCGATGTTGGTCAGCCGATTTTTCTGCATGCTGCCCGTGCTGGCGATTGCCGGTTCGATGGCGGCGAAGAAATCGGTGCCCGCGTCATCCGGCACGCTGCCGACGCATACCCCGCTGTTTATTGCGCTACTGGCGGGCGTGGTCGTGCTGGTGGGTGTGCTGACCTATGTTCCCGCCCTCGCGCTGGGGCCTGTGGCCGAGCACCTTGAAATCCTGAAAAGCCTTTCGGAGTAAAAGCAATGTCGAAACAAGAAAAAAAAGCTGCCTTTGGCAGCGCACAAATCCTTCAAGCGGTGGCGTCGTCACTTGTCCGGCTTAATCCGGTTTACCAGCTGCGCAACCCCGTGATGTTTGTCGTTTATGTTAGCGCCATCGTCACGACGGTCCTGTGCTTCTACGATACGGGCGAAGACGGAAAAAAATGGTTTGTCGCCGCCGTTGCCATATGGCTCTGGTTTACGTCATTGTTCGCGAATTTTGCCGAAGCCATTGCGGAGGGGCGTGGCAAGGCGCAGGCGGCAAGCCTGCGCGCGGCAAAGCGGGATGTTCAGGTAAAAAAATTGCGATCCATGGATAACCGGCAGGATTATCTCGGCACCTCGTCATCCTTGCTGCGCAAGGGCGATATCGTGCTGGTCGAGGCGGGGCAGTACATTCCCGGCGATGGGCAGGTCATTTCCGGCGTCGCCTCCGTCGATGAAAGCGCCATCACGGGCGAGAGCGCTCCCGTTATCCGCGAAAGCGGCGGGGATGGCGACGCTGTGACGGGCGGAACGCGCGTCTTGTCTGACTGGCTGGTCATCAAGATCACTGCCGACCCCGGTGAAAGCTTCCTCGATAAAATGATCGCGCTCGTCGAGGGCGCGAAGCGGCAGAAAACGCCGAATGAAATCGCGCTCGCTATATTGCTGGCGGGCATGACGGTTATCTTCCTGCTGGCCAGCGCGACACTGCTGCCGTTTTCGATCTACGCGGTCGAGAAGAACGGCTCAGGCACGGTCGTCAGCATCACGGTTCTGGTGGCGCTGCTGGTCTGCCTTGCGCCCACGACCATTGGCGGGCTGCTCTCCGCCATCGGGATTGCGGGCATGGACAGGCTGGTGCAGGCGAATGTCATTGCCAAATCAGGCCGCGCCGTCGAATCGGCTGGCGACATCAACGTGCTGCTGCTTGATAAAACAGGCACCATCACGCATGGCAACCGCCAGGCGGTCGCCTTCGTTCCCGTCGAGGGCGTTTCGATGCAGCAACTGGCGGAGGCAGCTGATTTATCTTCCCTCGCTGATGAAACGCCGGAGGGTAAAAGCATCGTGCAGCTTGCGCGGTCAAAATACGGCATTGCCGTGCGGGATGCGAAATCGCTGAACGCCGCCTTCATTCCGTTCAGCGCGGAAACAAGACTGTCGGGAATCACCGTGAAGGATTCGCAAATCCTGAAGGGCGCTGTGGACGCCATCGAGCGGCATGTCATACGGCTGGGTGGCGCTGAATCGATGGAGGCACATGCGGAGGCGGACAAAATCGCCCGCGCGGGCGGTACGCCGCTCCTGGTCGCACGCGACAGTAAAATTCTGGGTGTTGTCCACCTGAAAGACATCGTGAAGCATGGCATCAAGGAAAGACTGGCCGACCTGCGCCGTATGGGAATCAAGAGCGTGATGGTCACGGGTGATAACCCGTTGACGGCAGCCGCCATCGCAACGGAAGCGGGCGTGGACGATTATATCGCGCAGGCAACGCCGCAAATGAAGCTTGCCTATATCAAAAAAATGCAGGAGGGCGGCGAGTTGGTCGCGATGGTAGGGGACGGGACGAACGATGCGCCCGCACTGGCGCAATCGGATGTGGCGGTTGTCATGAACACCGGCACGCAAGCGGCCAAGGAAGCGGGTAACATGGTTGACCTCGATTCCGACCCGACCAAGTTGATAGAGATTGTGGAAATCGGTAAACAATTGCTCATGACGCGGGGTGCGTTGACCACATTCAGTATCTCCAACGACCTTGCCAAATATTTTGCCATCATTCCTGCCGCTTTTGCCAGCACCTATCCCGCGCTGATGGCGCTCAACGTCATGCAGCTGTCATCGCCGGAAAGCGCAATCCTGTCGGCGGTCATTTTTAACGCCCTGATCATCGTGTTCCTGATACCGCTGGCGCTGAAAGGCGTGAAGTACCGGCCGGTGGGCGCGACGAAGCTGTTGCAGCGCAACGTGCTCGTCTATGGGGTGGGCGGGGTGATCGTGCCGTTCATCGGCATCAAGGCTATTGATATGGTTCTGACCGCTTTGGGAGTTGTTTAACATGTTCATGCAATCTTTGCGTATCTCTGTGCTGATGTGGATCACCCTCACCATTATCTTCGGCGTTGCCTATCCGGCAATCACAACGCTGGTGGCACAGACCGTGTTTCCAAGGCAGTCGCAAGGCAGCCTTATCGTGAAAGACAACCACTCTATCGGTTCCCGCCTTGTGGGGCAGAACTTTGCCGACCCCAAATATTTCTGGGGAAGGCTTTCTGCGACCGGGCCTGTGCCCTATAACGCGGCGGCATCTTCTGGGAGCAACCTCAGTATTGCCAACAAGACTTTCCTGAAAAACGCGAAGGTGCGTATCGACGCGTTGCATGCCGCAGATCCGGCAAACAAGACTGCCATTCCTGTCGATCTGGTGACTGCATCGGCCAGCGGGCTTGACCCGCATATCAGCCTTGCGGCGGCAGAGTATCAGGCAGCCCGAGTTGCACGGGTGCGCGGCATGGGCTACGATACCATAAAGACGTTAGTAGGAGAAAATACCCAAGGGCGTCAGTGGGGCGTATTCGGCGAACCTGTCGTGAATGTCCTAACACTCAACCTTGCCATCGATGAAAAGGCCAAAATAGATGCCCAAGGCGGAGCCACCAAAACGCCCTGATCCAGCCGTATTGCTGAGCCAGATAGAGGCGGACGAGGCGCGGCAAAAACGCGGCAAGCTGAAGATTTTCTTTGGCAGCTCGGCAGGCACCGGCAAAACCTACGCTATGCTTCAGGAGGCGCATCGCCGCCTGAAGGAAGGCCTCGACGTTCTGGCGGGGATTGTTGAAACCCACGACCGGCATGAAACCAAGCAACTGCTTGAGGGCCTGCCGGTGCTGCCCTTGCAGGACATCGACCATCGCGGCGTCCGGCTGAAGGAGTTTGACCTTGATGCCGCGTTGAAGCGCAAGCCCGCGATCCTGCTGGTAGATGAACTTGCCCATACCAATGCTGCGGGCTGCCGCCATTTGAAACGCTGGCAGGATGTCGAAGAACTGTTAAGCGCGGGCATCGACGTTTATACGACTCTGAACGTGCAGCATCTTGAAAGCCTTAATGATGTGGTGGGCAGCATCACCGGCATTTCCGTGCGCGAAATGGTGCCCGATAGCATTTTTGACGAGGCGGATGATATTATCTTTGTCGATACGCCGCCGGATGAATTGCTGAATCGCCTGCGAGACGGAAAGGTTTACATCGCCCCGGGGGCGAATGAACGCGCCATCCAGAATTTCTTCCGCAAGACCAACCTGCAATCCTTGCGCGAACTCGCCTTGCGTCGCACCGCCGATTATGTGGATGCCGATACCGACGACCAGCGTCGGCGCGAAGGTCTCAGCACCCCGAATGTCGCGGGTGACCGCATCATGGTATGTATCGGGCCGGATATGTTCGCCTCGAAACTCGTCCGGACGGCCAAACGTCTTGCCGCTGCGCTGAAATCGCCCTGGGATGCCGTGTATGTCGAAACGTCGCAGGCATCATCGCAAGATCCGCGCCTGCGCCATCATATCCAGCACGTCATGACAAGCGCAGAGCGGAATGGTGCGGGTGTGGTCAGTTTACAGGGCAGCCGCATCGGCGATGAACTGTTGAATTATGCCCGCAATCGGGGCATCACCAAACTCATCATCGGTAAATCCGTCGCGCCCGCGTGGCGTACTTTGTTCGGAAAGGGCCTGCCCGAGTATATCCTCGCCCAGAGCGGCGATATCGACGTATATATTGTGACGACGCCCGCCGCGCTCAGCACCGCCTTCAACCGCAAGAAAAACATGAAGCTGCCAAAAAAATGGTGGGCGGATTACCTGTGGTCGATTGCGGCGATTGGCGTGATTACCGGTGCCAGCTATCCCGCGCAAAGCTGGCTCTCCAGCATGGACATTATCATGCTCTATTTGATCGGCGTGATGATCGTATCCGTCTCGCTTGGCAGGTGGCCGTCGATTATCTATGCCACTCTTAGTGTCAGCGCCTTCAACTTCTTTTTTACCGAACCCAGATTCTCCTTCAACGTTTACCAGTCATCCTACTGGCTGACTTTTGTTGTCATGTTTTGTACGGGACTCGTGATTTCGTCGCTCGCCTCGAAACTACGCGACCAGGTTATATTGTCCCGCCGCCGCGAGCATGAAACACAGATGTTTTATGGCCTGACCAAGGAACTGACCGCCACCCGCACGCGGGAGGACATGAGCGAGACGCTGATACGCCGTCTCACGGAAACGGCGGGCGTTGCCGTTTCAATCTGGTATCCCGACGGAAAGGGATTTCTTAACATGAAATATGGCGAGATTACCGGCGATCATTTCAAGGAAGAAACGGTCGTGAAGTGGTGCTTCGACAATGCTCAGGCGGCGGGCGCGGGCACTGACACCATGCCAAGCGCCGCGCGTTATTACCTGCCTATTCGCGGCACGAACATGACCTTGGGCGTTGTCGGCGTTAAGCCGGACAATGAACTGCTGCTGCCAGACCAGACATTGATGATCGAAACCTTTGTTGACCTTCTCGGCTCCGCGCTTGAGCGTTCCGAAACGGCCGAATCGGCGGAAAAGGCCAAGATGCTGGCGGAGCGCGAGAAAATGCGCAGCATCTTGCTCAGCTCCGTTTCGCACGACCTGCGCAGCCCGCTTTCCGTTATCACAGGCGCGGCGGATACGCTGCTGCAAAATAAATCGATGGAGGACAACCCGCTGCTGAAATCCATCCGTCAGGAAGCGGGCCGCCTGACGCGTGTCGTCAGCAACCTGCTTGATATCACCCGCATTGAGGGCGGGCAGCTGAAATTGAATATGCATCCTTATTATCCCGCGGAAATTATCGGCAGCGCGGCGGAATCCTGCAAGGAAGTCCTGAAACGCCACAAGCTTACATTGAATGTGCCAGACCAGATGCCTTTCGTCCGCATGGACGGGTTGCTGATGAGCCAAGTCATCCAGAACCTGCTGGAAAATGCCGCGAACCACACTCCCGCCGGTACGGAAATCACAGTCGAGGCGAACATGCAGGGGAACGGGCTTCATCTTGTCGTGTCCGATAATGGCCACGGCATACCGCTCGGGCAGGAAAAAGAGATATTCAACAAATTTGCGACCTTCGCACAGGGCGACAGGCCCAAAGGCGCAGGGCTGGGCCTGTCCATCTGCCAAGCCATCGTCATGGCGCATCTGGGCAGGATTTATGCAGAGAACAGGAAAGAAGGCGGCAGCCGTTTTGTCGTGGAACTGCCTGCAACCCTGACCATGCCGGAGGCGATGTAAGAAATGACGACGAAGCCCCAAATCATGGTTGTCGAAGATGAACCCGAAATCAGCCGTTTCCTTGAATCCGCGCTTGAAGCGCGCGGATATAACGTCACGCTTGCCGACAACGGCAAGATCGCCCTGAAAATCAGCGCCGCGCAGCCGCCGGACCTGCTGATCCTTGATCTTGGATTGCCGGATATGGACGGGAAGGCGGTTATCAAGTCGCTGCGGGAATGGAGCCGTATGCCTATTATCGTCTTGTCCGCCCGCGATCAGGAGGATGAAAAGGTCGCCGCGCTTGAAATGGGCGCGGATGACTACCTCACCAAGCCCTTCGGCACGGCGGAACTGATGGCGCGCATCACGGTCGCTCTGCGCCACGCCTCGCGGCGCGAGGCACCTGCGGAAATGACCTACTCGTTCGGTGATATTGTTGTCGATCTGGCAAAGCGCCATGTGGCGCTGAAAGGCGAGGAGGTCCATCTAACCCCCACAGAATATTCCCTGCTGGCCGCCCTTGTCCGCAAGGCGGGTCAGGTCGTGACACAGGCGGAACTGCTGCAGGAGGTCTGGGGGAGGGATTCACTCGACCATGACCATTACCTGCGCATATATATCCAGAAGCTGCGGCAGAAGCTGGGCGATAATCCTTTGAAGCCACGCTTTATATATACGGAGCCGGGCATCGGCTATCGTTTAAGCGAAGAAGAGGCCTGACTAAAACGCTCTATAATTACACGGGTTCTTACACAGTTGACTTTTTAGATTAAAATTATATAGTAAATTCATAGTGTAAGGCCTAGCCGAAAGCGACTTAAAATCCGCAGGGAGCAATCCCGTAGGGGTTCGAGTCCCCTCGCCTGCACCAGTCCCTTACTTAATGATTATACTATATTTTAGAAAAGCCTTCGATATGCAACGGCAAGCCTGTTGCTTAGCATTTATTATCCGAAGATGATTTTTCTTGCCTGAATTAACGATAAGACTTTCAAAAGCCTAGTTTTATAGTTGGCCCGCTCTTTCACATTATTTTCACAGGTATCTCAGACGATTACCTGCCTAAATGCGTGCGACGTCCTGAATTTGATTCTTTTTCGGAATTTTAAGGAGAATCCAGGCTGTGCCGATACCTGCCGCGAGAAGTGAAGATACGATAATCCCGAACTTCGCTATACCAACAAGCGCAGGATCGGCAGGAAAGCTCAAAAACGAAAAGAAGATGGACATTGTGAAACCGATGCCTGACATGATCGCGATGCCGATGATCTCGTTTCGTGAAATGCCTTCTGGCAGCCTTCCAATTTTCAGCTTCAGGCAGGCATAGATAAAAACAAGAATGCCGAGGGGCTTTCCGATGACAAGCCCCCCGACGATGCCCCAAGTCAACGGGGAGAGGAGCCCCTGCATGAAAAGTTCGGGGTCGAGTTCAATTCCGGCGTTGAACAGGGCAAAAAGCGGAAGCACGATAATGGTTATGGGGACCAACAATTTACTTTCGAACATTTGCAAGGGCGTCGTAACGGCACTCACGTTTTGCTCGATAGCCGATGTAATCGAATGTTTGGAGGCAGACTCGATCATTTCCACGCTCTCGCCGTCTTTTTGAACGAACCGGGCCAATAACTTTTCAATATTGCGGACGAATTTATTCTGACTGATGCTGGGCCTTGCGGGAATTGCCAATGCAAGAAGCAACCCGGCGCATGTCGCATGAATTCCCGATTTGTAAATCATGATCCACAATATAAGTCCGAGCAGGCCATAGGTCATACCACTGCGGATGCCCGCCCTATTGGCGAGAAAAAGAAAAGCCAGAGTTACGCCACTGCCGGCAAGCGCGGCAGCGTTTATGCTATGGGCGTAAAATATCGAAATAATGAACACCGCGCCCACGTCATCGAATATTGAAAGGGCCGTAAAGAAGACCATCATCCCGATTGAGACGCGACCCGACAATAACGCGAGGATGGCGAGTGAAAAAGCCGTATCTGTAGCCGTGGGTATCCCCCAGCCACGACTTAGAATTTCATTTGGGCTGATAAGCATGTACAAAAGGGCAGGCCCGATTATCCCACCCAATGCCGCTATCGTAATCAATAAAATCTCCCGCGGATCCCTTAACTTCCCCCCGAGAATTTCTCTCTTTATCTCAAGCCCCACCTGTAAGAAAAAAAGAGCCATCAAGCCTTGGCTAACCCATTCGACGAGGGAAAGCGTGAAACGCCGTTCCCCAAAATGAATGCCCAGCTCCCTGTTGAAAAAATCCCTGCTAAGTTGCTGCCATGGCGAGTTCGCCAGCACCATTGCAATGACAAAGGCGGCAATGAGGAGGATGCCGGAAGTTGCCTGCTTGCGTATGAGGGCTTCCAAAGGTGTAAGTACAGATGACACGCGGTTTTCAAAAAAACTCTTGAAATGCGAGATCGGGCCATTTGACAGATTGGTCGTCACAAGACTGTTATCCCTAATTATGTTCAGTCGGCACGCTGTACCTCTGGTCTTTCAACCTTTGTCCCGGTTGTACGGGCGCAGGGTGAGTATGAACTACTTGGCGAAATCTACGGACGGGTAGAAAAAATGCTAACCGGAGAAGGGTCGCAAATACTTTTTTCCCTCGTTCCATTCATTCAACCGGGATTGTTTTAGATTTCTAGCTTAGGTCGATGGTTGCAACCACGCAGTTGCGGTCCGACTCATCCATATCTATCGAAAATCCCAAATCCCGGCAAAGTTTTATCATGCCCGTATTGCTGTGCATGATCTGACCCCATAGAGAGGCGAGATTTTTTCTCTTGCCGTATTCCAGCAACGCGCGCATCAGGCTGGTGCCAATGCCCTCGGACTGCACATCGCTCCGCGTCATGACAGAGAATTCTGCGCGATTTAACTTCGGGTCGACCACATAACGTGAAACGCCGAGAAGCTCGGAATTTTCCGGGTCAATCGAAACAAAGGCCATGATGCTCGTGTAGTCGATATGGGATAAATCAGAAGCCATGCCGCGTGGCAATTCATGCAGGGATTCAAAAAACCGGTTGCGAATATCCTCCGCGCTGCTGAGTCTCATGAACTTTTTGTACAGAATGCTGTCATCGGGTTGAATCGGCCGCAGCTGGATATTTTTCCCGTTCGGCAGAACCGCTGTTTTATCCCATTGCAATGGATAAGCCGCAGGCAGCGGCGTCATGCCCACAATATTTTGCGCGCGGCCATTCAAAAAGCCGGCAATATTCCCCTCCGTCGTCGCCAGCATCCGTTCAAGCGCTTCCCTGGTATAGAACGCGCTATGGGGCGTGATGACGATTCTATCATGATTGAGGAGCGCATGGCTGATTGCGAAAGATTCGAGATCATGCTTCTGGACAAACGAGTGGCAGAGCAACTCGGTTTCCTCGCGGATCAGAGGTTCATCAGGCAGAACATCCAGACCCGCGGCAAACACTTTGCGGTCATGCAGGCCCTTGAGGAGTGATTTGAGGTTGATGAGGGAGCCGCGCGCCGTATTAATGATAACGACGCCGTCCTTCATCATGCCGAACTCGTCATCTGAAAGCATGTAACTGGTGGCAACGCCCCCCGGCACGTGCAGGGTGATAATGTCGGACTGCGCGAGAAGATCTTTCAGGCTGACATAGGAAAAGCCGGCGATCCCCGCCAGCTCAGGCTGCGGCGAAATGTCAAAGCCGACCACGTTCATGCCGAAGGCGAGTGCAATTTTTGCCACGCGTACGCCGATGGAGCCCATGCCGACAATGCCGATGGTCTTCTGATATAAATCGAAACCCTGCAGGCCGGTCAGGGAAAAATCGCCCTTTTTCGTGCGCTGCATCGCCTGTGGAATATTGTGACTCAGCGTCAGCAGTAACGCAAAAACGTGCTCCGCAACCGTATGCTCCCCATAGGTCGGCACGTTGGCGACGGCGATTTTATTTTTATTGCAGTAGTCCAGATCAATGTGGTCGTAGCCAGTCGACCGGGTGGCAATTATTTTAAGGGCTTTCAGGTTCACCAGGACTTTGGCGCTGAGGTCTGAATGGATAAAGGTGGAAATAATTTCGGCGTCGGCGAAAGCCGCAGAATTTTCTGCGGTCAGCGGCTCGCTAACGGAGGTGTATTGAGAATTTTTGTCGCCGGCAGCCACCTGCTCCCAATCACTCATCTCGAAATAGACGGGTTTCATGTGATTATTCCTATGTTGTTTTCAGCGTTGAGCGCTCAATTATGTCCCGAAATATGAACTGGCGAAAAGTGGCGGAATTTGCCGGTAGCTACATTTCAGCGGTTTTTTTACTGCGCGGAAAATGAGCTGTAAAAGTCGTCCCGCCCTTCTCTGTAGATGAAACGGTAATCGTACCTTTATGCGCGGTAATAACCTCTTTTGTAATGAAAAGGCCAAGCCCTAAATTGCCAGTCTCCACATTCTTGCCTTCCCTGGCGTCGTCATTTACACGCGCCAGTGAATCGAAGATCATTCCGATCTTGGCAGGGTTGATTGGCACCCCCTGGTTATGCACGGTTACCGATACGCCTTCTGCGGCACCAACGATGTTCACCGCAATTGGGGCACCCTTAAAACCGTATTGAACAGCATTGCCTAAAAGGTTGGAAAATACTTGGCCGATACGGGATTTGTCCCAATATCCGGTCGTATCGCCCGAAACTTCTATAAGAAATCTGGTCTCGGGATTTTTAATCCACATTTCATCGACTATCAAGCGGCCGATATAGCCTATATCCATTTCTCCCTGGATAATGGCCACGCCCGTGCCGAAACGCGCGCGAGTAATATCCAGTAAGTGAGATACTATTTCAGAAACGCGCCCGCCGCTTTCAATTATCTGGGCTACAAGTACCTCTTGCCGGGAGTTAAGGTTTCCAATTCTTGCAATGAGTTCGGCAGACATAAGCATTGCACCGAGCGGATTGCGCATATCGTGGGTCAAAATGCCTAGAAACAAATTACGGGAATCATTTAGTTTCTCTTTATAGTAACTGATGGATTCCGATAGGGCCTGATCCACGGCCTCATTGAATCTCACAAGGTCATCAAGGTCCAAGGAAGAATTCCCGGGTATTGATATTTTCCAAAGCTTGATCACGCTGGCGCGAAGGGCGCGATATTCAGAAACCATCTGGTTCAGATTGAACCCGCCCGCCAGCCGGAGAGCCGCATGGATTTCTGCGGCACTTGGTTTGCGCTCATGCAGTTGTACGCCATGACCGTGAGATTTTTCAATTTGCTCAGAGCCAGTTTGGGGGCTCGCCATATCACTCATTATGAACTGGAGTATATCGCTAATATGATTGCGCAAGGCGAGCGGCGTCATATCGTTTGCGGCAGGTGTAAGCTCCCGGGCAAAACTTTCCCATTCCTCGATAATTGCGAGAGTATTGTCGCTGATAAAATTAGCCAAACCCATCCTGCATTTCCTAAAAGTTTTTTGTTAAAAGAAAATCCATAGCCGCGCCATTAGGCGCTTGCGCTCGCGCCCAAACTGAACACCCGTGGAAACTCTATGATGACGGCTTAAAAACGCAAAGAAGACCAGCATAAACAATGCTTCGTGAACCTTGATACACGAGCATTTTAGCGCCGAAAAATTAAATGATACCCTTCAATTAATCTCAATCTTGTTGTATCGCTTATCCTCTCAAACGGGGGACATTAAAACCTCAATACAATCTATTATTGCCCCGAAACGCCAGTCGCACCAACTCTTTCCTCACCACGGAAATCGATCATCGCGCGACGGTTTGCTTGCAGCTTGACGCCGTCTTTCGTTTCGACAGCCGACTGCGTTTCGCCGCGTGCTTGTTCGTTGATAATACTGTTCTCGATGCCACGGCTTGTAAGAGCCTGGGAAACCGCGTCCGCACGTCTTTGTGAGAGACCCTGATTATACTGAACTGAGCCGGAGCGATCGGTATGGCCCGTCACGGTAACCTGCGCGGGATGATAGAGCCCCATATCATGGGTCACGGTATCAAGCGTTACGGCTTCGCTGCCGCGAATGCCCGCTTTATTAAGGTCGAAATATACAGGGTACGAGCGCGTGATAGGCAAGAGACGGTATGGCGCAGGCGCTGCGGCCGGCGCGGGAGCCGCCTGTTCGACTGTTTGGACAACAGTCTGTGTTTCGACGACGGGCTCCAGCTTTCTCATGCAGCGCGGGATATATGCCATTTTGGAGGTATCTCGTTCATACATCTGGCAGTTTTCCCTGTCCTGGTGTCCACGATTTGAAGCATAAGTCGAGCTATTATCGGCCATGGGGTGCGGGCGCCCGCTCATATAATCGCCGCTTGTTTCGGGCGAGGCGCAGGCACCGAGGCTAAAACAGGTAGCGAGGAGAAGCATTTTCGTTGTCATCATAGGTTGGCACTCCATAGCCCGATGGGCCGGTTGTAGGGTTGATAGGTTAGAAAAATATCTCGAGCCATGCGGATGATCCCGGTGATTTGTAGCCGCTTAGAATTGACGTGTCAGGCGAAGACCGACCTGGTCAGCATGATAATTATCGTTGCGCCAATCGTGATCGTAGACAGCTTCCAGTGCCCAGCTTTCGGTGTCACAAGCACAGGAAAGGATTTTAATGCCGACGCCGACGTTGAAAGTGTCATCTGCAGTGTTTGGCCCTTGTGTCGTGAAGGAAGGTGAGCCCGGGGCGGTGAAGATTGCCGTATTTTTGGCAGTTGGGTTATTCAGCCCGTGCAGCCACTTGGCATGCAGATTGGGGACTACCGCACCGCCGTCGATTGCGAAGCTGCGGGCCATCTTCACGCCGAGACCGGATTGCAGGAAGTTATAGCTTTGCGAGTTCACTCGCAAGTTGACGTTGCCTGCGCCGCTTTCAGTATAGCTGTCGAGGTTCATATACGTATCCTGAAGAGAGACGGTCGGTGTCAGGGTGAACCAGGGGTTGGTGAAATGATAACCGGTTATGGCGAAGGCAGTATAATCCTGCCCGCTGTAGTCTGCTTGCGCGGTGCGGTTAACACCCGGAAACACGATGTGACGCTCCTCGGCATAATCGTTCCAGCCAAAGGAAGCGCTGCCGTTGATAAACCAAGGCCCATGTTCATGGCCGATATAGGCTGTCGCCTGGTAGGTATTAGCGTCAGTGTTGGCGTCAAAAACTTTGCCGTCAATTGAGGTGCGGGCATAACCGATGCCGAACCCCGCACGGGTTTCTCCGAGCGTTCCATCCCCAATCGGCGTATCGGCGCCAATCATGGTTCCGACAACCCGCGAGTCATAGCCAGCAAAGCCGTTGCGGGTGCCTTGGTCACCGAAATTGCCAAAACCCTTTATCCACATAGCGCTACGGGATTTACGGAGTTCGCAGGTAGAAGGTTTGGCGGGGTCGAGGTCTTGGCCGCACATCAGATCATCGAAGCGCGACAGCCACAAGTCCTGAAATTGTTGCGTGGCCTGAAAGGTAAGAAGAGGTTGCGCCAGCGCGGGAGTCGAGGGTGCTAATTGCGTCAGCGCGCTCGCAACGGCCGCTGCGGTTGGCAAATTGTTGATAGGCACCAGAACCGCCAGGAGATCGGGGGTTGGCGCGACGATCCCCGCCAGCGCCGCTGAAACACCACCCGCAGCGGAAGAAGCGCTTGCCGGAAGGATCGTCGTCAAGGGAGTGCCATCCGCATGAATAGTGACAAGGCCGTTAGCGGTGACGGGTGCAGAAAAGATGTAAAGAGGGTTTGCTGAAGCAACGGTCACGATGCTGCCGCTCGTCCCGCTAGTCGCCTGGACGATGTCAAACTGGCTGCCGACCGGAATATAAGCCGCCGGAGCAACCGTGACATTTACGGTTGTCGCGCCTTCGCTGGCGCTGCCAACCGGAACGATATGGCCGAAAAGCGTGGGACTGGAAATTGTCGTATCGATAGTGCCGGGCGCGAGGTTGGCTAACGTCAGGGCACCACCGATATTCAGCGTATTGGTGCCAAGGGAGAAGCTGTAGGAATCGACCGCGCCGCTGATATTTGCGCTACCGGCGTTGCCGACTACATTTATTGCATGCAGACCTGTAGCCCCGCCGACCGCCCCGTCGAGGACGCTGTTATTGCCGAGCGAAAGCGTGCCAGTATCGGCCCCCGCAGTACTTGTCAGCGCGCCGATGAGGGTAGTATTGGGAGCGAGGCTTAGCGTGCCGTCTCCCGCAAAATTGGTCGTTGTGATGTTCGTCGAGCCGCTGTTGAAGTTGACGACGCCGGTACCGTTAATGTTAAGGGTTGTTCCATAAACGGAGCCAAGGAAATTCACGGTATAAGGGTTTACCGTCACGCCAACGGCGCCAGTTTCGATGTCGAGAAAGAAGGGTCCGCCGGGGTTCGTCACGCCGATATCGCCATACACGGTTGAGCTGCTATTGAACTGGATATTGGAAGTGCTGGAAACGTCGGTCGAAACCGCCAGTCCCGCCACGGTGCCAACGGGATTGTTGCTCGAGAAGATATCGGTTTGTGGGCCGCCCGTGACGCCGATGCTTAAAGTGCCAGTTCCCGCGTTCGCTGACATATCGACGCCGTTGGCTTGGCCTGTGGCATCGAGAGGTATGATGCCGGGACCGACCGCAGTCTGTCGTTGAGCAAAAACGGGGGCGCTAAAAGCGCTGCCAGCGGTCGTAAATAGGAGCAAGAAAAGGAGTGTTTGCCGAAGGTTGCGCCTTTTACCCGAGATGCAAAACCTGAATATGGATAATTCGTGACGCGCGCCAGAAATTCCGGCACGGCGCGAGCATAAAATCTCGACCATAGCTATCTCCTGAAAGAGTTTAAGTATGTGTCGGGGTTTTTGGTGCTCAAGGAACACGCCACGAAATGAAAACGCTTGGAATCAGGTTTTCGTTCCCGCATTATTTTTAGAGCTCACATCATAGAATTAACTGGGGAATGTCTCGCAAGAGATAGAAAGTACGCTTCTCACTCCTACGTGCCGTCCACCTCAATGTTAAACACGATCCGGCCTTAGTCTTGCAATCCGGTGCCAGACGAATAGCATGTCGAGGCAGGAGTCGGTCTTCGTAGCACAGGGGGTGCTTGATATGCCTGCCTGGAAACGCGAATCGTATTAGGGAGTCATTGGGTCATTGCAGGTATATGTGTAGCGAATCGAAGTGGCGACTATACTATGCAGTAAAATAGGCCACCGTCTTTCATGACGGCGGCCCGTTTAGCAGAAGAAACGTTCAAGAGCAGTTCTATTTGGTCAAAACCATCGCGATTTTAGACATATAAGCGCCTCTCCACTCCATCAACTCGATGCGTCCGTTCTTGTCGGTATCGATTTCAGCAAGGGGCTTGCCAATGAATTCTGCCGGCGAAAGGCCGTCCTTGTTCAGGTCGAAGCGTGCAAGCTGGGTATCCTTGGTAAATGTCTCAAAAGTGTATTGAGTCTTGTCGGCGGTGCCATCGTTATCGTAGTCATAAGTGAGCGTCGTAAGTTTCTCCATCGGCGCCACGGTGAGAACGGATTTGTTGTCGTACTCGGCATTGTCAATAGCGCCACTGGTATCCGTGTCGAAGAGCTTGAAAAGCATTTCGCTGACTTCGAAGGACGACAGCATCCCGTTTTTGTTTAGGTCGAAGTTGGCAAGGTTAATCACTTTGCCGGCTGAATACGGCATTTGCTGAGTGACGGATTTAGTTTCGACTGTCTGAGCATTCACGGCGGTTGCCGCAAGAGGCGCGGCACAAGTCACGGCTAGAAGCAGAAGAGCTGATCTATAGTTCACTTTTTTTTCCTATTCGATGTTGTCGGGATTTTACGCTTTAGGGCATGTTAACATTTATGCCAGTTTTCCTAACAGCTGACGGCGCTCTAAGTTCCATCGTTAGGATAATGGCCGCACACTGTTCGTGGAACCTTGCTCAGTAAACACGTTTGCTACTGTAAAGGCCAGCGGCTTTGGCGTATTGCATACGTATGATATGAAAGCCACGCTGAACAGCAAGGGTTTGATTTTGCGCAGGAGTGCCAGATTTTTAAAATGTAGCCCGCAGCTAGCTGCCGCTGTTCTTGCTGAAGATATGGGCATAATTATGGCGCTTCCATGTCGTACTTACATCTAGCAGGAAAAGGGCAAGGTCAAGATCGGCATGATCCCGCGCAAAGCCATGCTGGAGTCCCTCTCGAGCTTTTCCATTCTTAAAAGGTCGCAGCTGAACTTGAGGATAAAATGAAGGCAATGATTGCTGCCGCTAAATTGTTTCAAATGGCAAAATGGCATTATGCCCTAGCGATGCGAAAGTGAAGGCAAAGATGGCGATAATTTTAGGTGTAAACTTACACGGGTTCTTACACGGTTGACTTTTTCGTCCTGAATTGTACAGTAAATTCATAGTGTAAGCCCTAGCCGAAAGCGACTTAAAATCCGCAGGGAGCAATCCCGTAGGGGTTCAAGTCCCCTCGCCTGCACCAATTACAGCAGAAATTTCTGACACATCACGCTTGCCAAAAAGTGCCGAGCGCATTTTGCAGGGTATATCGGGATGGGAGCCGATTGCGGAGATTTCCGGCGAGAAGGCCGCTGGCGTGAACGCCAAGCCAGACGGAATGAAACGTAAGCCTGCCCGAAAGAAGTGAGGAAGATAACGTCTTCGTCAGGATCAAATCCATCGCAATATAATTTGCAATCACTTCAACATCTGTTTTAGCTGAATAAAAATTGTCCAAAATCATAATTAGAGCTTCACTACCTGTTTTTTGAAAAGGGCGTGACTTCAATGGGTTAGAAAATATGATTTTCGCGATTTTGAAAATGGATATTGTTGAAAATCAAGAAGTTATGAAAGAAAAGCCATGAGGATTTCAGCCCGGAACAGGCTTTTTACGCGAATGGAATTAGGTATTGTGTCCCCATACCCCGCGTCCCCCGAACTTGCATCGGAGGCGTTTTGATAATTGCTAATTAAGTATAGTATCCCCAGATATCTCTAATTTATGGTAGGTGGAAATTGAGATTGCTTAGTGTGTGCCGCAAGAATTTGATCCGCTGCTGAATCTATAATTTCTTGAAACTCCGCGATTTGTTTTTTGGATGCGCCTAAGCCAGCTAAATGCGGTGCCGAGGAAGCAATTCCATGCAAATACTCCCTTAGTTGATCCTCGAACGTGCCATTGATGAAAACTTCATAGTTTAATTGCGGAGAACAATCGTAAGCCTTCTCCTTTTTCCTAAGTTTGGAACGAGCAGGATATCTTTCCCGCCGCTCATCAGGCATTACAATAGGAACATAAAGTAAAGTTGCTTCCAAATTTACTAGATTGGACTTTTCAAGCGCGGAGTTTAAAAATGGCTCTATGTGTTGTCGAGTTTTTCTTATCGCAGGATATGATGCTTGATCACATTCAACAGAGGCCCAAAATTTCAAAATTGTTCTCCAATTTTACTTAAAATTCTCGCGTTTAACCTAATTAAAGCACTGATTTAAGCGGGGCAAGGTACCATGTATGGCAAAATAGTGAACTAATTCTATATTTTCAGCCACTATTGCTGGATAGCGATACAAAAATGCGTACTTTTCTACGTATTCAACATTTTCTGCCCTGAGCCAAGCTTCCGAATATCTTTCATTTGGGAAGGAAGTAATGCCAATTTTATCTATAGCACCAGTTGTTTTATTTACTAAATAATAAAGCTCTGTGGGTAATGGACTTAAAAGTGAATTTCCATGGTCCAAATTATATAATAAATTCATAGTGTAAGCCCTAGCCCAAAGCGACTTAAAATCCGCAGGGAGCAATCCCGTAGGGGTTCAAGTCCCCTCGCCTGCACCACTTTTTAAGGCTTTGAGTTGCCTGCTGCCACTTTATTTTGGCGCGGATGCTGCTGCGTTTTTCGGGGGCACGACCACAGGTGTCTTGCATTCGAGCATTGCGGGCGGGACGCCGAAAGCATCGGCCAGCATTTGCGCATGCGGACGGATTTTTTCGGTCAGTTCGCGCTCGAGCCTTCGCAGCGCTGTCGTGGTCTGCGGTTTCATCAGCCCGTTTTCGACATACCACAGTCCATTCTCGCGCATCGCATGAACGGCAAAAAGGTCGCAAACGTCTTTCAGGACGGCCCTTACTTCCGGGTCTTGCTGCGCCTTTACGGCCTTGACGAATTTTTGCAGCATGAGCCGTTCGGCATAGGCGTCGGCATAGGCGAGCATGTCGTTCTGGCACTTGTTCGCAGCGACGGCGGGGCTTTCGGCCTTGGCTATTTTCGCGAGTTTCGTGCTCAAGGCATACATCATCGCCCGTTCCCGCGCTGCGAAAATCTTGTTCTGGAAGGACGCATCGAGGAAGTGCGACTGTTCGGTCTTGCCGCTTTCTGAGTTGAACTTCGCGAACAGCCTCTTGACCTGCATCGCGGCTCCCTTGGCGAGCTTTTCCAGTCCGGACGCCGAGGTGAATTTGTTCGAGAGTCGCGCCAGTTGATTTTTCGCGACAAGCAGGCGCAGCACGGTGTTGTCCCCTTCGAAAGTACGGAACACATCCATGTCGTTGCGCAGGGCGCCGTAACGCTGTTCCGACATATAGCCCGCCCCGCCGCCGAGCTTGCGGGCTTCATCAACCGTCGCAAGCGCGACGTCCGAGGATTTTGCCTTGATGGCGGCCGCCATCGTTTCCAGGTATTCGTTACCTTTCTGGTATTCGTCCATCAAATGGCGCGTCATGAAATGCAGCGCATAGGTATTTGCCAGATGTGGCAGCAGCCGCGATTGCGTCGCCTGCTTGTCAAGCAGGGGCTCGCCGAAAACCTTCCTGCTTTCGGCATGACGGATGGAGGAGGCAAGAGCGTTTTTCGCACCGCTCAGCGAAATCATGGACACGAAAATACGTCCGGTGACCAGTGTGCCGATCATCTTGAAAAACCGCTGCGATTTTTTCTTGATGTCGCTTTGGTAATTGCCGTCGGCATCTACCTGCGCGAAACGGTCCAGCATATGCTCTTTAGGTATCTTTACGTCCTTGAACGACAAATAACCGTTGTCGACACCGTTGAGGCCTGTCTTGTGCCCGCAATCCTCTATCGTTACGCCTGCCATTGTGTTGCCCGCCTTGTCGCGGATGGGCACCAGAAAGGCATGCACGCCCATCGATTCCGCGCCGGGTGACATTTTAAGCTGTGCGAAGACGACCATCATTTCGCCATGCAAGGCGGCGTTGCCGATATAAGCCTTGCGCGCTCCCTCGTTTGGAGTGGACAGCACGAAGTTCCCGCTCGCGTGATTATACGTCGCTACCGTAGAAATCCCCTGCACATCGGAGCCGCCCGCCATTTCAGTCATGGCGAAACCACCTAGCAGCTTGCCCGACATCACATCGGGCAGAAACTTCTCATGGTGCTTTGCCGTGCCGAGGCTTTCGATACTCATACCGAAAAGCCCGAATTGCACGCCCTGCTTGATTGCGAGGCTCATGTCCTGATGCGCGATGATCTCGACGATGTTCATGTATTTGCGCCGGTCGCCGTCGCCGCCATAAGCCGGGTCATAGGGCAGCTTCGTGTATCCCTCGGCGATCATGTCACCGATCCAGCCGAGGGTCATTTCGCGGTATTTTTCCTTGGGAGTATCGGGCGGCACGGGTGCCATCGACGGGCGGGAAATAAAGGCCCGCGCGGAATTGCGTGCATCTGCGAAATCACCATCCAGCACCGCCTGAAGGCGTTCTGCGAGAGGTTTTTTATCGTCAGGCAGCTGAATGACAGAAGACATTGTTCACTCGCTATATATGATTGATCTTAAAAAAAGTACCGCAAATCAACGCTGTTCACAACCCACCCGTTTTGTCCGCAAAATATGCAGTGAATTCATAGTGTAAGCGCCATCCGAAAGCCGCTTAAATCCGCAGGGAGCAATCCCGTCGGGGTTCAAGTCCCTTCGGCTGCACCAAATTTAATAACTCACGCGGCGCTATTCGATTGCAGCGGTGTCACGCTGGCGGCCTGCTCCGTTTTCCAGCTAGCGGACCAGACCGAGAGTTCGAGCGCGTTCACATAGGCCATATACCTTGCGACGGGACGGTCGATGGGCAGCAGCACCTCGGGGTTGAAGCGGATGTTGTCGTAGACAAATCCATCTTCATCGCGGAGCGCGAAATACGCGACCTGCATCATCCACATCTGCAGGTAACTTTTGATGCCGCCCCAGATGCCGCTGCGTTTTTCGGCGACATAGATGGGCTGGACGCGCGCGCCGCCCTTTACGGGCTGATAGGCGTACAGCATCGTCAGGTGCGGCAGCTTTCTCTTGCCGCCGAACAGGTATACGCCGCGCATGATGCTCAGCCCGCCGATGCAGGCATCGGCATAGCGCATTTTATATTCATAGCGCGTGCCAAGGAAAAATCTTCCCAGCCTTTCGCGGCGCGTCTTGCCGGGAAATTCGCCACGCAAGGTGACGTCGAGCACCGTGTCGCGGTCGCAGAGTTCGATATCGATGTTCATGTCTATATTGATCTGGTGCACCGTGCGCAAATGCTGGGCGTCGATGCCGTTGATCATGTTGATATGGTGGTGGCAGCGGCGTTCGAACGCGCGGCCATGGCGAAAGACCAGCTGTTTACCTTCCAGATCGGGAATATCCATCACGCCGAACGGCGCATCGGCGGCGGGATAGACCCAGATGAAGCCGTATTTTTCTTCAGTCGCATAAGCCTGCAGCCGCGCCTTCGCAGGCAACGGCGACGATTTGGACAGGCAGGGGATATCGACGCACTTTCCCGATGGGTCAAATGACCATTGGTGAAAGAAACATTGAAGACGATCACCCTTTACCGAGCCAAGCCCCAGATCGGCACCCATATGCGGACAGTAACCGTCAACCGCATGGGTCTTGCCTTTGTTATCGCGGAATACGGCGATGCGCTGGCCGCAGAGATCGACCGACTTGACGGATGCCGGCGGCAGATCTGCGGATTTGCACGCGATGTACCATCCCTTGGCGATAACATTCCAGTTGTTGAAGACGCGCATTTCGCGGAAGGGCTGGGTATGTTTATTGATGTCGCGGTTCATGATCAGCCCCTTACTGCCGTGATGATCGCGTATTCCATACCGTTAAAACCGCCATGACCGCCGCCCCAGATCTTTCGCAATAACGGATGCACGCGCTGCTGTATCTCGTCCTCCAGCACGCGCTGTCGCGCATAGGACTTGAAGGGCTTAAATACATGCTCGGTGATCAGCGTGATTTTAATATCCGTGAAGCCCGCCTGCTCCAGCTTTGCGCGATAGACATCCGCGCCATAGGCGTTGCATTCCGGCGTCTGCCACAGGCTGCGGCCCATCTTCGCGACCAGTCGCGCGAAATGCGTTTCCGGCTGCAGCACCACCAGAACATCGGCCAGCGCCAGTGTGCCACCCGGTTTCAGCACGCGCCGCGCCTCGTGGAAGAAGGCGTCGCGCGGATCGAAATGAAAGGCGGATTCAAGCGCAAGCACCTTGTCACAGGATTGATCGGGATTGGGAAGGCGCGTTGCATCCGCCGTCATGAAAGTCAAAGCCGGATCAGGAAAACGCCGCGCCGCGACCGAAACCTGGCTTTGCGTGATATTGATGCCCGTGATGCGCGCGGGCGCAAATCTTTGAAGCCAGTAGTGATCCTGATCACCGAAGCCGCATCCGCAATCAAGAACGATATCGCCGCGCCTCAGCCCTGCGCGCTCGCCCAGCAAACCCGCCAGCGCCTCACAGGCCGCATCATAGGTTTTGGCGTTTTTCCAGTATCCCAGATTGAGATAGAGGCTGTTTTCCGCGAGGTTGTTGTGGGTCGACAGGAAATCATAGATCCTTGCCGGATCACGGCGTCCGCCCCCCGAAAAAAGAAGGCCTAACACCCTGGCTGCGTCAGATAGCCGCTGCGTCGACATTGGAAACTCCGCATATACGCTTGTATATCGGTTTTTGCACAAAAAACCGCAAGGGGCAATCCCATATCAGGCCGCGTTTTTGAAAATCACGACAGATCCGGCTTGAACCGCGCAAAGGCACGGCCAAGGCGGCGTTCAAGGTCATCAATGTAGAGGAACGTAACCGGCACGACCAGCAGGCTGAGCGCGGTCGAGGTGATAAGGCCGCCGATCACGGCAATCGCCATCGGCTGGCGGAAGCTGGAATCACCGCCGAGGCCGATTGCGATCGGCAGCATGCCCGCGATCATTGCAATCGTCGTCATGACGATGGGGCGCGCGCGTTTGTGGCAGGCGTCGATCAGCGCCTCGGTGCGGGTCATGCCACGCTCGCGAATGGCGACGATGGCGTATTCGACCAGCAGGATCGAGTTTTTGGTGACGATGCCCATAAGCATGATGATGCCGATCAGCGCGGGTAACCCGACCTCGCCATTCGTTGCCAACAGCGCGAGGATGGAGCCTGCGAATGACAGAGGCAGCGCCATCAGGATGGTGACCGGCTGGAAGAAGTCCTTGAACAGCAGCACCAGCACGCACAATACGCACAGCATCCCCGTCAGCATCGCGATGCCGAAGCCGGAAAACAGTTCGGTCATGAATTCCGCATCGCCCGCATCGATCTGGCGCACGGAAGACGGCAGGTTGGCAAGCGCGGGAAGTTTCTTCGCCTTTGCCAGCGCGTCGCCGAGCGGCATGCCGCCCAGATCCACGCCGATGGTGACGAAACGGTGGCGGTCATAACGGTCGATCTGCGCGGGGCCGGTGCCGGTCGTGATATCGGCGACGGTCGATAGCGGGGTCAGGCCGCCGCGCGCGGGCACGCGCAGGTTGGCAATCGCCTCGATATCCTGCCTTGCATAGTCGGGCATGCGGACGCGGATATATACCTGCCGCGTATCGAGGTTGAGCTTCGCCACCTGCTGGTCGAAGTCGCCCGCGGTTGCGATGCGCACGGTATCGGCGATATCGGTCGTGGTGATACCAAGCTCCGCCGCGCGCGCGAAATTCGGGCGGATGGTGATTTCGGGGCGCTGCAGCGTGGCGGTGGAGCTGATATTGCTCAATCCCCCCATGCCGCGCAGGTCATTTTCCAGCGCATGCGCCGCCTGTTTGAGTGCCAGAGCATTATCGCTGGAGAGCAGGATCGACATTTTCGCGCCGGAGCCCATGCCGATCGTAAACCTTGCACCCGGCACGGTTGCCAGCGCGCGGCGGGCGGCCTTTTCAATCTCGGCCTGCTTGGGGCGTTCGCCGCGCGGTTTCAATGTCAGCATGACGGATGCCTTGCGCACTTCGCCAGCCTGCGGTTGTTGCGGCCCGCCGCCGGCCTGCGCGACGCCGACGGTGGAAAATACATGCAGGATGCCTTTGACATCTGCGACGGCAATCCGCGTTTTTTCCGTCGCTGCCAGCGTATCGTCCATCGTGCTGCCGGGCGGCAGTTCTAGGCTGATGGTGGTGAAGCCGATATCTGCCGCGGGCACGAAACCCGATGACAGGCGCGTGGCAAGGCCGAGGCAGACCAGCAGGAAGACGGTCGCCAGCGCAATCGTCGTCTTGCGCCGTGCGATGCACCAGCGCACCGCGCCGATGTAGCGCGTCATGATGGGGCCGTCCGGCGTATCGAGATGGTTTTCGCTTTTGAGGAAGTAGACCGCCATGACGGGCGTCAGCAGCCGCGCGACCAGCAGCGAGGCCAACACGGAAATCACAACCGTCCAGCCGAATTGTTTAAAAAAGAGGCCCGATACCCCGCCCATCAGCGACGTGGGCAGGAACACGACCACAAGCGTGAAGGTGGTGGCGATGACGGCAAGCGCGATTTCATCGACAGCTTCCTCCGTCGCCTTCAGCACGGATTTACCCATTTTCTTATGCCGCACGATGTTTTCAACCTCGACAATCGCATCGTCGACAAGGATGCCGACCACGACCGCCTGTGCCAGCAATGTGAGCGTATTGAGCGAAAAGCCGAACCAGTGCATGGCGGCAAAAGTGGGGATAATGGAAAGCGGCAGGGCGGTCGCCGAAATCAGCGTCGCGCGCCAGTCGCGCAGGAAAAACCAGACGACAATAACGGCCAGAATTGCGCCTTCATACAGCATATGCATCGAACCGCGATACTGCGCCAGCGTATAATCGACGGTGTTGTTAATGGGCGTGATGTCGAGGTCGGGGTGGCGCGATTTAAGGGTTTCAAGCGCCGCGTTCGTGAATTTGGCGACATCGGTTTCATCGCTGCCGAGCGCGCGGTAAACGCGGAAGCCGACGACAGGCTTGCCGTCCAGCAACGCCGCCTGCGTGCGTTCCGCCGAGGTATCATGGACGGTCGCGATCTGGTCAAGGCGCAGGTCGCGGGTATTGGCCAGCGTCACGGGCAGCGCGTCGAGGTCGCTGGCGCGCGTCACCGTCCCGATGGTGCGCACCGATTGTTCCAGCGCGCCCAGCTGCGCGCGGCCGCCCGATGATTCACGCTGCACCTGTTTCAGTGCGCGCGACACATCGGCGGCAGTCGCGCCCATGGCGGCAAGGCGGGCGGGATCGACATCGACACGGATTTCACGGCTGACGCCGCCGACGCGATCAAATTTGCCGACGCCCGGCTGGGCGAGCAGGGTTTTCGATACCGTGTCGTCAACGAACCACGACAAGGCTTCCTCGTCCATCCTGGTCGATGAAATGGTGAAGGTCATCAGCGGCTGGCCACCCACGCGCACTGCGGAAACGGTCGGGGGCAGCACATCGGTCGGCAGGTCGGCGCGCACATGGTCGACCGCATCCTTGGTTTCAATCAGCGCGTCGGATAACGGTTTTTCCAGCACGAACTGGATGGTGATGGCGACCGCGCCATCGGTGATCGAGGTGCTGATATGCTTGATGCCGGAAACGGTCGCAATTGAATCCTCCACCTTGCGGGCGACTTCGGTTTCGAGCTGTGCGGGGGCGGCACCCGGCAGCGCAATGGAAACGACCGCAGTCGGCAATTCGATATCGGGCAGGTTCTGGATGGGGAGGTTTTTAAACCCGTAAACGCCCGCCAGCGTCAGCATAATGAACAGCAATATCGACGGGATGGGGTTATGGATCGACCATGTGGCGAAATTCATTGCGTGGCTGCCCCGCCCGCGCGCGGCGCGGGGTCATTATCGTTTGCCAGACGCACGGCATCGTTGTCGTTGAGGAATCCAGCGCCGTCGACCGCGACGATATCGCCTTCTTTGATGCCATCGATGATTTCGGTCTGCGTGCCTTCGCTGCGGCCCGCGGTGACAAGGGCGATATGCGTGATAGCCTTGTCGCCCGCGCCTTCGATGCGGAAAACATAGCTGCGGCCGTCGCGGATAACGACGCTTTTGGCGGGCAGCAAAAGTACTTGGCGTGTTTCCAGTGAAATTCGGCCCTCGCCATACATTCCCGCGCGCGCGGCGCTGCCGGTTTCGATATCGGCATATAATGTCGCCATGCGCGTGTTCGCATCCAGCACAGGCGCGATCTGGCGCAGCGTGGCGTTTGCGGTGGTGCCGTCGGGCAGCGCAAGCGCGACCTGCTGGCCGGTTTTCAGACGGGCGAGTTGTTGCGCTGTCACCTGTCCGCGCCATTCAAGGCGATTCTGGCGGATCTGGCGGAACAGTTCCTGCCCGACCGCGCCGACAGCGCCCAGCGTTGCGGTGCGGGAACTGATAACGCCGTCATCGGATGCCACGACTTCGGCATGTTTGATCTGCACTTCATTGGCATCGAAGCGGGCTTGTGCAATCGCGGCCTGCTGCACATCGCTGTCGGACTTTTCCACGGCGATGGCGGCACTTTTCCTGAGCAGCAGGGAACGGTCGCGCACGGCGATCGCTTGTGTCAGCGTTGCCTGCAATTCGGCGCGCTGCGTCAATAATGTGTCGGTTTCAAAGCGGGCAAGCACTTGCCCCTTCTTCACAACATCACCGACATCCGCCAGCACCTCGGTCAAACGCTGGCCGGTAAGCTCGGCGCCGATGATGGCTTCCTGCCACGGCTCGATCGAACCGGTGGCGCGGATGATTTCCGGCCATTCGGCGCGTTTCGCCGCCGTCGTGGTGATGGTGAGTGCAGCGGCCGTGACAGGAACATCCGGTTCCTTGGCGTGACGCGCGCGCACCATCACGAAAACGGCGATGGCGAGGACAAGGGCGAAGGACGCCATTAAAACGAATTTTTTCATGGCTTTTCCGTTCCTTTGTTTTGCCCGCGCAACCCCTTGAGTGTCATTTCCATCTGCGCCAGCACGACTTCGGCAATCGCGGCGGCTTCCACGGCGCCGATTTTTTTCCAGCCCGTGCGGATACGCACGATTTCAGGCGCAACCATGAACCCGATATAGGGACCGACCAGCGCATGGGTGACAAGGAATGTTTCGACCGTCGCGGGATCGCGCTCCAGATAGGCCGCGACCAGCATGCCGAACGGGTCTTCCGACGGATCGAGCATGCGGGCGAAGAATTTCTTGAATGTTTTGGTGGGCGCGAATTGTTCGCGCATCATCAGACGCATAAATGCGTGGGACTGCTTATCTTCCTGCGCGAGCGCCATGATGCTGGCGCGCAGCCAGTTGCGGATTTCCTGCAATATGCGCTCCGGCGTGCGGTCGGCGTCGTCGCGCAGGGCGCGGGCGGCGGTGACACTGGCGCCGGCTTCCGCATGCTTGCGGCGGAAAAATTCCTCCAGCACGCCTGCATACAAACCTTCCTTGTCGCCGAAGTAATAGGCAATCGCCGCGATGTTCTGTTTCGCGCGTGCGGCGATGTCGCGGGTGCTGGCCCCGTCATAGCCGTGTTCGGCAAACAGTTCGACCGCCGCATTGATCAGCCGGAGCCGTGCCTGTCCGCCGCGCGCCTGTTTGGGATCTTTCTTCGGTGCCGCCATGATATCCGCCTCTGAATCAGTTGCTATAACCATTATAGCCCCGATTAAAAGTTAATCAAACGATTGATTAACTATTTTCGCGAAAGCCGGTGCCTCAAAATCAACGCGTGGAAAGCAGTGGGAGTTCATATTTTCGTGAATACCCGAAGACATTGAATCATCAGGGAAATACGCGTGACCAAAAATCCTGCAGTTGCCGTAACTCTTTATTAAGGGTATATTAACACTATCTTAACCAACGGGATGAGGATGCATGAGTGATCGCAGCAACAGCCGCAAACTGACAGACATCCTGCTGGATGATGCGCAGACGCTGTTCGTGACCTCCGCCCCCGCTATCCGTTATCCCATCGCCCTCGCGCTTGCTTCCGCAGGCGGCTATATGTTCCTCCACTCGCCGCCCTTCGACATGACCTATGCGCTGGCCTATGCGATGATCGCGGCGGTTTATGCGTGGGAATTGTCGGCGGGCCTGATGATGATGCTGGCGATTATCGGCATCTTCAAATTCCTCGCCACCCTGCCGCTGGCTGTTGCGCTGGTGGTGGTGATCGTGGCTTGCGCCTTTATCGGCCTTTAACCGACAACAACCGGCGCGCCAAGCAGATCGAACGTCAATTCGCATTCATACGCGCCGTTCTTCACATAGCCCAGCTGGTTCGACATGATCTGCGTGCGGCCGATTTTCTGGCGGTCGCATTCATGTGTGTGGCCATAGAACCAGAAATCAGGCTGGTATTTGTCGATCACGGGCAGCATATCGAATGAATTGAAACCGGGGGTCAGGACGCTGCCTTTGTAAATCGTCTCTGGCGGCTCGCACGGCGCGTGATGGGTGATGATGACACGGGGGCCCGCGACGGGCGTTTCCAGCCACTGCAACAGTTTCGCCTTGAACGCATCATGCAGCGGCAGGGTGTCTTCGGGTTTCAGCAAAAGGCCCGCATCGGTCGTAATGACTTTATAATCATGCATGCGGGGCGCGGCCGCCGCCATCGCATCCGCGCTGCCGCCGTTAAAATCGGTCCACATCGTGCCGCCGAAGAAATTGACGCCGCCAATGGTCACGGCTTCGTCGCGCAGCAGGCGCAGATTGGGGACGTTTTTGGCAAGCCATGCCTGAAACCCGTCGATCAGCGGCGTCATCGATTTGCCGTCGTAATATTCGTGGTTGCCCGCGACATATAATACGGGCTTGCGCCAGCCGTTCAGGAACGTGATCAGCGCATCGGGTTGATACATGTTCAGGATATCGCCCGACAGGATCATCAGGTCGGCATCGGATTCCGGTGCCTTCAGATCTTTCGTGTATTCAAGGTGAATATCGCTGAAGCTGATAATTTTCATTTCGCGGTCATTTTTTCATTGGGTTTGTTGACCGCGCCGATGAACAGCACCGTGCCGGTTTGCACATCCTGCAACGCGAAGACGAACGAGCGGTCGAATTTGATGTTCACCGTCTTGGGCGGGTCCATTGGCGCGGCCGAGCCTGCCATGGTAGCTGTCGTGACGGCGGCGGCTTCGCTGCCCTCCTCGTCCGTCTTGAACACGATGTCGTGGCTGACGCTGCTGATGAACAGCGCCCGCGATTTCACATCGACCATGTGGCGGAAATCAGCATTGCCGGTGAAGGCTTCCTTGATCCCCATATCCTGCAGCACGGGCACGAGGTCATGATGCTGCTTGATATCCAGATGCGGCAGTTCCACCATGCCGCGGGCATCCGCATATTGCGGGTCGTTCAGCCAGACGGGCATTAGCATATCGCCCTGCGTCGCCAGCCAGTCACGCGCCGACACTTTCGCATCGTTCGGGCGCAGCAGGATCAGGCGCATGGGTGCTGCGTCTTCGGTGCCATAGGTCAGCGACACCGCTTCATACGCTTCGTTAGACAGCGCACGGATATCGCCGACATGGTCGTATTCCTGATGCATCATCGGCGTCGTGAACTTCGCACCCCCGTCGGCGGTGAAGGTTTTTTCCTCGGTCAGCTGCTTGTCGAACGGCATGACCCATTTGCCCTTGAAATAAAGGGCGCTGGCCAGCACGATTGCGTCGTCGGGGTTCAGTTGCTGGATGACCTTGGTGATCAGGCCCTTGGTATTTTCCGATGCCCAGGTGTTGATTTTACCCACGACCGATGCATCGGCGAAATCCTCGTTGCTGATTTCCGCGCCGAAATTGGTTTTGGAGTCGCTGGTGAAGCCTTCAGACAGCGTCGCCGCCTTTTTATTGACCCAGATGCCGTTGGCTGTCAGCAGGTCGACATGGCCCTTGTTGGCCTTCAGGATCGTCTCGTTCAGTTCTTTCAGGCGCGGCGCGGCTTCCTTGGCGATGTCCGCGTTCTGGAACAATGCGGCGGAGAATTCATCATGCGTCTTGCCGATTGCGCCCGAGCCGACCATCGCCATGTTGGTATAGACGTTATAGGGCGACAGGATCATGTTGTCGGATTTATCGTCCTGTTTCGCAATCGCGGACTGCGCCATTTTCAGCGTCACCATGTTGGCGTTCATCTCTTCGGTCGCCTTGAACGAGGTCACTTCCGACTTGCGTCGGTTTTCGTTTGCGTCTGTCGCTCCAACAAACGCATGAGCAGCGGTCGCTGTTGCCAAGGCGAGGCATACAGTCGCAATAAATTTTTTCATGATTTTTATTCCGTGATTAAATAGCGTGATTAAATAAACGGTGCTTCGCCCATCTTGCGCAGCAGTTCCTTCACCTTGGTCGCGGCGTTGTGCACCATGTCGTCGTCGGTGCCGCGCAGCACGATGCTGAGGCTGGGGGTCTGGTACATATGGGGATAGCTGCCGATTTCGATTTCGGGGAAGTTTTTCTGGATCTTGCCCAGTTCGTCGCCGATATCGCCTTCTTTCTGGTTGCATTCGATGGTCAGGCTGAACAGCATCGGGCCGCCTTCGATCATCGTTTCGACATGGTTGAACATCGCCTGCATGATTTTGGGCACGCCCGCCATCACGAACACGTTGCCGACCTGAAAGCCGGGCGCGGCGCTGACGGGGTTGTCGATCAATACCGATCCTGCGGGCAGCGTCGCCATGCGCAGGCGCGCCTCGTTCACTTCGGTGCCGCTGTTGCGGTAATAGTCCTCCAGCCGCTTTTTCGCCTCGGGCGCGACCATGTGGTCGACGCCGAACGCCTTGGCCATGCTGTCGGACGTAATATCGTCATGCGTCGGGCCGATGCCGCCGGTCGAGAACACATAGGTGTATTTTTTGCGGAGCGCGTTGACCGCGTCGATGATTTCAACCGCCACATCCGGCACGATGCGCACTTCCTGCAGGCGGATGCCGCGTTGCACCAGACGCTTGGCAATAAAGGGGATGTTGACGTCCAGCGTTGTGCCGCTGAGGATTTCGGATCCGATGACAAGGATCGCGGCGGTCGGGGCGGGTTCGTTCCGGATATCGGCGTCGGTCATGTTTTATCTCCAATTTTTCACCTGATTTAGCACAATAAAGTCCAAGGGTTGGGGGTACGCATATCCGTAATCGATATTTTCCTTGTTTTTCCCGCCGCCAGTCGCCATTTTACCCTCATGAACACGCAAAAAGATTTTACATATAATGACGAAGACTATGGCAGTGATGACGATTTCGTCATCCACACCGCCGCCGACTTCGATGGCATGCGCAAGGCCGGCAAACTCGCCGCCGAGACGCTCGATTTCATCACCCCCTATGTGCAGCCGGGTGTGGAGACGCAGGCGCTGGATAAACTGTGCCACGACTTCATCATCGACCACGGCGCGATTCCCGCCCCGCTGGGATACAAGGGCTTCCCGAAATCGACCTGCATTTCGATCAACCATGTCGTCTGCCACGGCATCCCCAGCGAGAAACAGCTGGAGGAAGGCGACGCGCTGAATATCGACGTCACCGTCATCGTCGACGGCTGGCACGGCGACACCAGCCGCATGTATTTCGCGGGCGAGAAAATCCCCGTGAAGGCGAAGCTGCTGGTCGATGCGACCTATGAATCCATGATGCGCGGCATCGAACAGGTAAAGCCGGGCGCGACGCTGGGCGATATCGGCTATGCGATCCAGAGCTATGCCGAGGGCAAGAAATTTTCCGTCGTGCGCGATTTCTGCGGCCACGGACTTGGCAAAACCTTCCATATGCCCCCTTCCGTCCTGCATTACGGCACCAAGGGCGCAGGGCCGAAACTGAAGGCCGGCATGTTCTTCACGATCGAGCCGATGATCAACATCGGCGGTTACCAGACCAAGGTGCTGGCGGATGGCTGGACAGCGGTCACGAAAGACAAATCGCTGTCGGCACAGTTCGAACACTCGCTGGCGGTGACCGAAACCGGCTATGAAATCTTCACGCTGTCGCCGAAAGGCTACGCGAAGCCCCCTTATGCCTAAGGGCGAGAAAATCACACCTGAAATTTCCCATGACGGACACCGCGACCGTTTGCGCGGGCGTTTTATACGCTCCGGCACCGGCGCGCTCGAGGATTACGAGTTGCTGGAACTTGCCCTGTTCTCCGCCATTCCGCGCAAGGACGTCAAGCCGCTGGCAAAACAACTGCTGGTGCGTTTCGGCAGCATGGGCGGCGTGATGGGCGCAACGGTCGCAGATTTGCAGACGGTCAAGGGCATCAGCGAAAATACCGCCGTCTTTTTGAAAACCATCCATGCGCTGCACCTGCGCACGCTGATCGAGGAAATCAAGGAAAAGCCGGTGCTGGCCGGCTGGCAGAAGCTGATCGATTACTGCCACACCGCAATGGCGCATGAAAAGCGCGAGCATTTTCGCGTGCTGTTCCTGAACAAGAAAAACCAGTTGATTGCCGACGAAGTGCAGCAGGTCGGCACGGTCGACCATGTGCCCGTCTATCCGCGCGAGGTGGTGAAGCACGCCCTCGACCTCGGCGCGACCGCGATCATCCTTGTCCACAACCACCCGAGCGGCGACCCGTCACCATCCGATGGCGACATCACCATGACGCGCGAGCTGGTGAAGGCGGCGAAGGCGATGGATGTCGTCGTCCACGACCACATCATCATCGGCAAATCCGGCCATACCAGTTTTAAATCGCTGGGTCTGCTGTAATTCCCGTCAGGTTGGCCCTGCGCGCTCCGGCAGCTCCGCCGGATTGATGGGTTTTAGCTTGGCGGGTTTCTTTTTGCGGGTTTCGCTGAAGATCAGGTAGAGGCCGGCGGCGATGATGCAGGCAGCGCCCAAAATCACGCGGTCATCCGGCGTTTCATCGAACATGTAATAGCCCAGCAACGCGCCCCAGACGATCTGGGTGTAGTGGAATGGCGCGACCACCGATGCGGCGGGCGCGGTCTGGAAGGCATAGGCGATGCAGTTGACGGAAATGGCGCTCAAGACCCCCATCATCGCGAACAAGCCCCATTCATGCAGCTCCAGCGGGCGGAAATTGCCGGGGATCATGGGGACAACCAGCAGCATGCTGGCGGCGGAGCCCACGATAATCAGCATCGTGCGGCTTTCCTTCGGCCCCATCTTGCGCATGATGACAAGGCCGCAGGAATAGAAAAACGCACCGACCAAAATCATGACCGCCCAGATATCGAACAGCCCCGCGCCGGGACGGAAGACGAAGGCGACGGACGAAAAACCCGCAAGAATGACCAGCACGCGGTTCAGCTGCAATTTTTCCTTCAGGAAAAACGCGGCGAGCAGCGCCACCCAGAACGGGGATGTGAAGACGAGGGTGTAAAACGTCGTCAGTTTAATATGCGGCAGCGCCATGACGTTCAGCACGCCGACGATCGCCGAAAAAACGGCGCGCATGCAGATGAGTTTCGGCGACTGCATCACGAAGGTTTTTTTGCCGTCTTTCAGATACCCGCCGATCGCGGCGAAGGTGATGATGAAGGAGCAGTTGACGATGATGATCTGCGACGTATGCAAGTGGCCTTGCGTCAGCAGTTTCAGGATGGCGTCGCCGATGTTGAAAATACCGTAGGCGAGGATGGTGAGGCAGATGGCGATGATAGTCGAGCGCCGAACTTCGGCTGCGTTGGACGGGGGAGTCATAGTTCCTTGTTTTTCTTTTTTAATTGTTTGTGCCGTTTCGGCTTCTTGTTTTTATACACCCTGGCTATTTGCGTTATTTTTTCCTGGCCTTCTTTCTTTTCTTGTTCTTCATCGGGCCGGAGCCGACTTCGGCCAGGTTTTCGGGGCCGAAGGACATGGGCAGCAATTTGGAGAAATCGGTGGTCGCGCCCAGTTTGCCGTCTTTCCACAGCGAATAGACCTTCATGCCGGGTGCGGCGAATTCGCGCAGCCGCTGGCGGCAGTCGCCGCAGGGTGTGCAGAGGTATTCCATGGCGGGGCCGATGACGACGACAGCCGCGATCTTGCGCTCGCCCGCCGTTACCATGTTTGAAATGGCGGAGGCCTCGGCACAGACGCCCTTGTAATGCGCGATTTCGACGTTTGATCCGGGGAACACCATGCCTTTATCCGTCACTAGCGCAACGCCGACGGGGTGGTTTGAATAGGGGCAATAGGCGTTGTCGCGGGCTTCGGTTGCCACGCGGGTCAAAATCTTCATTTCTTCTTTGGTGAATTTCATGCGGCGACCCTGTGGCGGATAAGTTGTTCTTGTGTATTGGCGGCTTCGGACACGGTAACGGCTGCTTCTAGGCTCGCGGCCATTTTCTGCCACGATGCTTCGTCCTTCGCGTGGATGGTGGCGAGCGGGCGTGCCCCCTGCCCCGTTTCTTCGCCGATCTGCGCGACTTGCGTCAGGCCGACAGCGTGGTCGATGCCGTCGGTCGGCTTCGCGCGGCCGCCGCCCAGTTCGACAATGCCGATGCCGATGGCGCGGGCGTCAATGGCGCTCACGCGTCCCTTTTTCGCGGGGAAGAAATCCTTCACCACGGCGGCGCGTTTCAGGTATTTGGCAGGATTGTCCATCAGGTCGGCAGGGCCGCCCAGTTCGGCGACCATTTTGGCGAAATGTTCGGCGGCCTTGCCGTTTTTGATGACCGTTTCGATTTTCGCGCGTGCTTCGACGACATCTTTCGCCAGCCTGCCCAGCACCAGCAATTCGGCAGTGAGCGAGACATTGACTTCGTGCAGGCGCGCATCGATGTTCTTGTTCTGCAGGTATTCGATGGCCTCGACCACCTCGACCGCGTTACCCGCAGTGCGGCCCAAAACCTGATTCATGTCGGTCAGCAAGCCGACAGTAGGCAGTCCCGCGCCGTTCGCCACATGCACAATGCTTTCGGCCAATGCCTTGGCATCGTCATATTTTTCCATGAAGGCGCCGGTGCCGAATTTGACGTCCATGACCAAGCCATCCAGCCCCGCCGCGAGTTTTTTGGACAGGATCGATGCGGTGATAAGGTCGAGCGATTCAACAGTGCCCGTCACGTCGCGGATGGAATAGATGATACGGTCGGCGGGCGCAAGATCGGGCGTCGCGCCGATGATGGCACAGCCGGAACTGCGCACCGTTTTGCGGAACAACGCGGTGTCGGGCTGCGACACATAACCCGGTATCGCATCCATTTTATCGAGCGTCCCGCCGGTATGGCCAAGGCCGCGCCCCGACAGCATGGGCACGAAACCGCCGCAGGCCGCGATGATAGGCGCGAGCATGAGCGAAACTTTATCGCCGATCCCGCCGGTCGAATGTTTATCGAGGATCGGGCCGGGCAGGTTTTCCGACTTCCAGTCCATGACCGTCCCTGATTTCGCCATGCTGGAGGTGAGCGCGACGCGTTCCTCCATCGTCATTCCCTTCAGCAACGTCGCCATGCAGAATGCGGCGACTTGCCCTTCGGACACTTGCTTTGACGTGACGCCGGTAATGAATTCATGGATATCGGCGGCGGACAATTTCTGTCCGTCGCGTTTCTTGCGGATAATTTCCTGGGGGAGCATGGCAACCTCGGTTTGATACGACCGGATTTTATTGCAAAAGACAGGCTTTAAGCCACAATAATCTCGTGTTAAAAATAGCCGCCGCGAAACGCTTGTCGCCGCTCCCATTTCTGAAGGATTATGAAAACCATGACGAAGAAATCCCCCATCACGGTTGCCCATGGCGACGGCATCGGCCCCGAAATCATGGCGGCGACGCTGAAGATTCTCGAAGCCGCTGGCGCGCAGCTGGAGATCGAAACGATCGAGATCGGGGAAAAGGTCTATAAGCGCGGCGTGATGTCGGGCATTGAGGACAAGTCGTGGGAATCCATCCAGCGCACCAAATGCTTCCTGAAGGCACCCATTTCGACCCCGCAGGGCGGCGGGTTCAAGAGCCTGAACGTGACCGTGCGCAAATCCATGGCGCTCTACGCCAATGTGCGCCCCTGCATTTCCTATCACCCCTATGTGCGCACCACGCAGCCCGTGATGAACATGGTGATCGTGCGCGAGAACGAGGAAGATCTGTATGCCGGCATCGAACATCAGCAGACCGACAACGTGGTGCAATGCCTGAAATTGATTTCGCATACAGGGTCAGAGCGTATCGTGCGTTACGCGTTCGAATATGCGCGTTCCCACGGGCGCAAGAAAGTCACCTGCATTTCAAAAGACAACATCATGAAAATGACGGATGGCATGTTCCACCGCATTTTCGACACGGTCGCCAAGGAATATCCTGAACTGACCGCGAACCACATGATCGTGGATATCGGCGCTGCGAAAATCGCGGCGGCACCGCACCTGTTTGACGTTGTCGTGACTGAAAACCTGTATGGCGATATTTTGTCCGACATCGCGGCGGAAGTTTCCGGCTCGGTCGGATTGTGCGGTTCGGCCAATATCGGCAAACATGGCGCGATGTTCGAGGCTGTGCACGGCTCCGCCCCCGATATCGCGGGTCAGGGCATTGCCAACCCGTCCGGCTTGCTGAACGCAGCCGTGCTGATGCTGCAGCATCTGGGTCAAACGGATGTTGCCGCGAAAATCCAGAATGCGTGGCTGGCGACAATCGAGGACGGCATCCATACCGGCGAGATTTTCAACCCGCAAGTGAGCCACAAACGCGCCAACACCACAGAATTCAGCGACGCCGTGATCGAACGCCTTGGCAAGCTGCCGAAATACTTCCCCGCGATGGTGGCGACGGAAGAGAGACAAATGAAACTGCCCGATATCCAGATGCCGCCCCGCCGCGCCAAGAAACTGGAGGGCGTGGATGTGTTCGTCGACTGGATCGGCGCGGTGAATGAACTGGCCGGTAACGTAAAATCGCTCAGCAATTCGCTGAAACTTTCCAGCATCGACAGCCGCGGCCTTCTGGTCTGGCCCGAAGCCATCGCCAAATCCGAACAGGGCGACCATTGGCGCTGCCGCTTCACCCCTGCAAATGACGCAGCGCCCGTGACGCATGAACAGATTATCCAGCTGCTGCAATCATTCCTGAAAGCAGGCGTGGAAGTGATCAAGACGGAAAACCTTTACAGCTTCGATGGTGTGCGCGGCTTTACGGTTGCGCAGGGACAGTAATGAGTTATGCTCTTGGCACTCTTTTCCTTGTCTTAAGGGTAATGCTGCTGGTTGGGCTGACAATCATGTTCCAGCCTTTTCTTTTCGTGGTATATTCGTTAATTGCAGATACACCGATGCCGGAATATTTCTTCGGACCGGAAAGCTCGCGGAATGTTACGATGATCGCTTATGTCGCGTTATGTGCCATATGCATTGGTTGTGGAAGGATGTCAGAAAAATTGATGTCAGCACCGAATAAACCAAATGATGCGGCTGATAATCAGAATTTTTCGACGAAGAAATAATATCTTTTTGAGAATACAGTAACTCTTATCTCCACCACGCACGGCCTGCCCTGCACGCTGGCGCTGGTTACACGGCCAGTAGCAGCAATCATCACTGAAAGTGATTGAAACGGAAAACCTCTACAGCTTCGACGGGGTGCGCGGCTTTACGGTTGCGCAGGGGCAATAAGTTTTTCGAATTTCACCGTGCATTTTGCCGCGACGCATACGGCAGTCGGCTTGCCCGAGGTTTCTGCCGGAAGCGGGCAGTCGACCAACAGCGCCGCGCATTTATTTGAGGCATCCGCCTCCCCCAGAAAACGCCTGTTATAAGCCGCCGGCCCGCCGCAGATATCCGTTGCCAGGGCGCAATCATCGCTGCGGGTGCAGGCCTGCCATGCCGGATTGAACGGCCTGCATCCTTCGGCCAAAGCCTGAGACGAATGGGAGAAGGACAGCAAGTAAAGAATAATTAATAAAAAATGTTTCACAACGTTTATTCCTTCTACTTATTTTCTGGCTGCGGGGATTGAACATTTTTTTTGCGTGCGAAAAATCCCGCTGACTCTTTCTTGAATAACAATACACATGCGTAAATCTGTAGCCCAGCAACGGAAAGGCTGCCCGCAATGACAAACCAGACACCCGCTGAAAACGCCTTGTGACCAATTATAATTCCAAGTGTATAAATAGGTAAAATAACGCAAAAACCGATAATCATTAAAACGAGAAACAGAATTCGCGCCCAGTTCCGCCCCAAGGTGATCTTGTAGTTACACCACGCTCCGAAAAGCAGCGGAAATATTTTGGAAATAATTTCGCTGCGCTTAAAGTGCTGGCTATGCTCCGCGAAGGTGAACATCAACCCCACAACCGCGACGGCTATTGCAAACCACAATATATCCGTTGCCCGCCTTACATTTGGAGGCATTTCAACGATATCGTGCGCCTCAGCCAATATGCGGCACCGTCAATTCGTTCTGGCGGCAGGCGGCGGCGACGGTGTTGCCCAGCAGGCAGGCAATCGTCATCGGCCCGACACCGCCCGGCACGGGCGTAATATAGCCCGCAACCTTGGCGACCGCGTCGAAATCGACGTCGCCCGCCAGTTTTCCGTCATCCATCCGGTTAATGCCCACATCGAGGACGATTGCGCCCGGCTTGATCCAGTCTGCCTTCGCAAGATGGGGTTTGCCGGTCGCGACGATCAGGATATCCGCCTCCCGCGCGATATGCGCGATATTGGGCGTGCGGGAATGGCAGGTGGTGACGGTGCAGTTTTCGCGCAGCAATAATTGTGCGACAGGCTTGCCCACCAATTGAGATCGACCGACGACAACCGCGTGCAAACCGCTCAGGTTCTGCGTGATGGTTTTCAGCAGGATGATGCAGCCCATCGGCGTGCAGGGCACGAGGCCCGGCATGTCCGACATCAACCGGCCCATGTTTTCGATATGCAAGCCATCGACATCCTTGGCGGGATCAAGCGCCTTCAAGACCGTCGCGCTGTCAATCTGCTTGGGCAGCGGCATCTGGATCAGCACGCCATGCACCTTGCCATCGGCATTCAGCGCATGGACAAGTTTCAAAAGTTCATCCTGCGAGGTGTTCTGCGGCATGCGGTGCACGATGCCGCGCATGCCCACTTCCTTCGCCGCCTTTTCCTTGTTCGCCACATAGATGGCGGAGGCAGGATCGTCGCCGACCAGCACGACCGCCAGCCCCGGCATGATTTTATGGTCCTCGACCAGCACCTGCACATGGCGCTTGATGCTGTCCCGGAGTTTCTTGGCCACCGCTTTGCCGTCGATCACGACAGCTTGCTGGTTGGTATGCTTCATTTTTGCCGTCCCCATGTTTTTACCCGCCTTGTGTGTGCCTGAGAGCGTCTTCGACGAGGCTCATCAGGAAATAAAGCCCGAAAATGATGATCATGGGCGAAAGGTCGATGCCGCCCAGCGGCGGCATGATCTTGCGGATACGCAGGACCAGCGGGTTGGTCAGGGTATTCAAAAGCTCGCAGAATTTGCGCACGGACTTGTTCTTGGTGTTCAGAACGTCGAACACGACCAGCCAGCTGACAACCACCGTGAAAATGATGAGCCAGAAATAGGCCTGCAGAGCCCAATAAATGACGAGAAGAGCCAAGTCCATAATATCCCCGTTCCCCTGAGGTTATAAATTATCCCCTTGGTGCTTGCGCCGCAAGCGGGGATTTAGCAAAATCAGGATAGACATTTGCCGTTTCCGCCCTATTTAACAGATAGTTAACTTGGGCGGCTTTAAACTTCAAATAGACCGGATAAGATTAGGGGGCCATCCTGCCCCGATAACCGCTTCGATAACAAGACGGGAACTGCATGAAAACGACCCTCCTCGCCGCCCTTGCCTTCAGCGCCTGCTCGCTCCTCGCCTTTGCGCAGCCCGCCTCCGCGCAGGGCATGGCACTCACCTACAGCGTTCACCAGAAAACGAAAATCACCAGCGTCTCGCAGCAGCAGATGACGGCGAAAATTATCCTGAAATTCGAGGACGAAGAAACGACGGTCGATAACGTTGTGATCATGATGCCCGGCATGCTGTCTATCCGCGCGGGTAAAGAGCAACGCATCTACGACCTCGCCAAAAAAGTTTACACGCTGATCGACCATGACCAGAAGATCTACACCGTCATGCCGCTCCACACCCTGCCGCTCGCGCGCAGCAACCTTCGCCGCCAGGCGACCCAGAAAGCGTTCGATTTCGAAACGGCGTCGCAGACGGGCAAGATGGTGAAAACCATGAGCGGCGTCGCGCTCGACACCAACGGCCCGCTGGTCGATCTCGATGCGCTGTATGCCAGCGCCTCCGAAAACCAGAGCAAGCACCTGATCCGTTTCTCGCCGACGGCCGAGGCAAAGATTTTCGAAACCGATGGCGGCCGCATTTCGTCGTTCCGCCTGTCGCAGACGGCGATCCCGACCGAACTTGCCAAGGAATATGCGCGCTTCCTCGTTTACGGGCCCATCATCCATCCGGACGTGGAAAAGCAGATCGCGCAATCCGCGAACGCGCTGGAAACGCTGGAATACACGACCAACGACCATGCGGGACGGGTGACGCAGGCCAACTGGAAACTGACGGGTTCCACCTTTGACACCACCACACCGAAAGTTCCCGACGGTTACACCAAGCATTTCAGCCTCGACAACACGATCAACGCGGCCATGACCTCGGCCCAGAAGCCCGGCCCCAATACGGATTATTTCTCGAAACAGGTGAAGGATTACCTGCTGGCGGGAGACCCCCTGCACGCGCTGCTGGCGATGCACGAAATGCTCCTGTCGCTCCCCTCGAAACTGACCGATCCGCTGGACGGGCTCACGCTGCAGGTCTTGAGCGCCGGCGGCACCGACATCGTGGAGGGCACGATGCTGACGCTGACGCAGAACTACACGACCAAGGGCGATATCGAACTGTCGAACAAGGCACTGATCCGCGCGAAGAAAGCGGCGCCCGACTATACGCACCTGCTCGATATCTTCCGCGCGCGGAACATCCGCCAGCAAATCTCGCTGGATGAAAAGGCAGGCCAGCCCTTCAACTACAAAGAGTTCAGCAAAAGCGTGAAAATGGACATGAATGCGATCACCGCCAACCCGTGGCTCGCGACCGCCTATGCCGATCTTGGTGACGCGCTGTTTGCCAATGGCGACAGCATGCTGGCCTGGGGCTGCTGGCAGGAGGCGGAGCGCATGAAGCCCGATATCGCAGGCCTGAAAAAGGTCGAGGAGCTAAAAGCGGAAGCGGAAAAGCAATTTCCCGAGTATTTTTAACCACTTGAAAAATCACCGCGCCGGGCGCAGGATATGCGCCGATGAAACGTAGAAAGCTATGGAGATTCTTAAATGGCCGACGATAAAAACAACACCGCGACCCTCGAGCTGAAGGACGGCAAAGTGACCATCCAGCTGCGCCCCGACCTCGCGCCGAAACATGTGGCGCGGGTAAAAGAACTGATGGGCGAAGGCTTTTATGACGGGCTGAAATTCCACCGCGTCATCGACGGCTTCATGGCGCAGACGGGCGATCCCGACGGCACCGGCTATGGCGGTTCGGGCACGAACATTCCTGCAGAATTCTCGAAGGCGCCGTTCAAGCGCGGCACGGTCGGCGCGGCACGCTCCTCCGACCCCGACAGCGCGGACAGCCAGTTCTTTATCTGCTTCGACGATGCCTCCTTCCTGAACGGCCAGTACACCGTTTGGGGCGAAGTGACCGACGGCATGGAATTCGTCGACAAGATCGCCAAGGGCGAACCGCCGCGCAAGCCCGACACCATCGTGAAATTCACTATTGCTGCCTAACCACCACACCAAAGGAAAGACCAATGAAACAACTGCTCCTCTCCCTCGTCGTCGCGCTGTGCCTTTCGGCCTCGGCTGCAATGGCGGCCGATACGCCTGCCGATCCCGAAAACACCCTTTACCTCGACCTGAAAGACGGCCGCGTGGTGATCAACCTGCGCCCCGACCTTGCACCCCTGCATGTCGCGCGCGTGAAGGAACTGACCCGTCAGGGCTTTTATGACGGCCTGAAATTCCACCGCGTGATCGAAGGCTTCATGGCGCAGACGGGCGACCCCGACGGCAACGGCACAGGCGGTTCCGGCCAGAAGATCAAGGCTGAATTCTCCTCCGCTCCGTTCGGCCGCGGCACCGTGGGCGCTGCGCGCTCCAACGACCCGAACAGCGCCGACAGCCAGTTCTTCATCTGCTTCAAGGACGCAAGCTTCCTGAACGGCCAATACACAGTCTGGGGCGAAGTAACCTCGGGCATGGAATTCGTCGACAAGATCCAGCGCGGCGAACCCCCCTCGAATCCCGACACGATCATAAAACTGCAGATCGCGGCGGATGCCGACAAGGCCCCCGGCCTGGCAGTGCCGGAAAAGCAGTAAGCTTTTTCCAGCAACCTATTGAAAAAGCCCCGGAGAAATCCGGGGCTTTTTTCATGCGTCATTATACCTCTACCCCCTTGAATTTGCGGCATTCACGCGTAGTTAATTATAATGTGTTCTAATAGATAATCACCGATCTTGGGTAAGGGCAGCGTTTTCTGAAGGTTTTTCGATTGGCCGATAGCGACAACATAAGCGATGTTTTCGAGGAAATCGCCGCCGAAGCGGCGGAAACGAAGGCGCGTCTGGATGCGGGCGTTGACCGTATGACCGTCGAGCGCGCCAGCATCGAGCGCATGACGCAGGGTGTGCCCTCGGATCCCCAGCTGTCTTCCGAATGGCACCTGACCGGCACTTGGGGCCTGCATGCGGATCTGGTCTGGCCCGATTACACCGGGTCCGGCATCCGCCTCGCCGATTTCGATGACGGGTTCCAGTACACGCATCCCGATCTCGCGCCGAATTACGATACCACGCTTGACCGCGATGTGGGCTCCAACGATTACGATGCCGCGCCGTCTGCATCGGATGACGACCATGGGACGGCGGTCATGGGCGTGATGATCGCCGACGATAACGGCAGCGGAATTGTCGGCGTAGCTTTCGACGCGACCGGCGTGGGCATCCGCCAGTCCTTCTCTTCCGGCACCGATGCGCAGACGTTGCAGGGATTTCAATACGCATTGACCGCGCAGGTCGATGTCATGAACAACAGCTGGGGATATACCACTCCCTATTCCGACGATTTTGCCGAGGTTTATTCCGGTGTCACCGTGGGCGATGTTGGCGACGCCATGCAGGATATCGTCGATCAGGGCCGCGGCGGGCTTGGCACCAGTGTCGTTTTCGCGGCGGGTAACGAAGGTGATGTCGGCGATAACGTCAACTATCACAACTTCCAGAATTCCCCCTACGCGATCACCGTCGCCGCCATCGATTCAGCGGGCCATGTCGCCTCGTTCAGCACGCCCGGCGCGGCGCTGCTGGTGGCGGCGGGCGGCGTGAATATCCTGACCACTGACCGCACAGGATCCGCAGGCTACGAAAACGGTAATTACGCGACGGTCGACGGCACATCATTTGCCGCCCCCGCCGTCAGCGGCGTGATCGCGCTGATGCTGGAGGCCAATCCCGATCTCGGCTGGCGCGACGTGCAGCAGATCCTTGCCTATTCCGCGCAGCATAATGATCCCGCCAGTTCCGGCTGGCAGTATAACGGCGCGACCAACTGGAACGGCGGCGGCTTGCACTTCAGCCATGATTACGGCTTTGGCGCGGCAGACGCCTTTACCGCCGTGCGCCTGGCGGAACTCTGGGGCCTGCAGCAGACCTCTGCCAACATGACGACGTTTACGACCGCAACATCGTCCCCCAACCTTTTGATCCGCGACAATGCGACCGTCTCGACCACAATCAACGTGACGCAGGATATTTTCATCGAGCATGTGCAGATACACCTCGACATCAACCACACCTGGGCGGGCGACCTGATCGTCACGCTGATCAGCCCGGACGGCACCGAAAGCGTGCTGGTCAACCACCCCGGCACGCGACAGGCGGGCGATTTCAGCGGATCTTCCATGCACGGCATCGATTTCACGGTCGGGACCAATGCCGACTGGGGCGAAAGCAGCCTTGGCACCTGGACGCTGGAGATACAGGACACAGAACGCAACGATACCGGCACGCTCGCCAGCTGGAACATAACCTTCCTCGGGCACGCGCAAAGCTCCGATGACGTCTATGTCTACACCAATGCGCTGGCGGCATTTTCGGGCGCGGAACTGGCCGCGCGCAGCACGGTTTCAGATACCGATGGCGGCAGCGACACGCTCAACATCACCGCGGTCACGACGGCCAGCACGGTCAACCTTGCAACCGGCACCGGCACGGTCGCCGGCAAGGCCGTGACGATTTCCGGCATCGACAATGTCTTTGGCGGCGACGGCAATGACCGGCTGACCGGCGACGGCGGCAACAACCGGATCGCCGGCGGTCGCGGCACGAACACGCTGGACGGCGGCAGCGGCACGGATACCGCGATCTATGCGGCCGATATCGGCGGTTTCAGTTTCTCCCTCGTCAGCACCAGCCTCGTTTATGTGACTCACGCCGTGGGCTACACCGTCATCGACACTTTGATCGATTTCGAACTGTTCGAATTCGGGGGCCAAAGCTATACCTATACCGCGCTTGAAGCCTATGTGACTTTCTACGGCTCGGCCATTCGCGGCACGACAGGCAATGACAGCATGTCGGGTACGCCCGGTGCGGATACCTTTGCGGGCGGCACGGGCAATGACACCTATGTCATCAATGACGCGGGCGATTACATCCTCGAAAATCCGGGCGAAGGCACCGATACCGCGCAGGCCAGCATCAGCTTTACGCTGAATGACAACGTCGAAAACATCACCCTGAGCGGCACCGCCGCAATCGATGCGACGGGCAACACCCAGAATAATTCGCTGACCGGTAATAGCGGCAACAACACGCTGGATGGCGCCACCGGCGCGGACCGCATGGCGGGGCTTGGCGGCAATGACACCTATATCGTCGATAACCTCGGCGATGTCGTGGCGGAGGCCGCAGGCGGCGGGACGGATGTTGTCTATGCCAGCGTCTCGCATTCGCTGGCGGCAGAAATTTATGTCGAAAACCTTGTCCTGACGGGTACCAACAACCTTTACGCAACAGGCAACAGCAGCGTCAACACCCTGACCGGCAATAGCGGCGACAACACGCTGGATGGCGGCGCGGGCGTGGATACGCTGATCGGCGGGTCGGGCAATGACACCTACCTTGTCGATACGGCAGCCGATGTGATTATCGAGCAGCCGGGCGAAGGGAGCGATACCGTCCGCACGGCAATCAGCTATACGCTCGGCAACGAAGTGGAATCCCTCGTCCTGCTCGGCTCTGCCGCGCTGAACGGCACGGGTAATGCGGGCGCAAACACGATCACCGGCACATCGGGCATCAACACGCTGAACGGTGGCGCGGGCGCAGATACGCTGATCGGCGGCGCGGGCAATGACATCTATTACATCGACGAAGCAGGCGATGTCATCATCGAGGATGCGGGCGCGGGCGGCGGCATCGATACGGCCTATATCAGCGGCGATCACACCCTTTCCGCCAACGTTGAAAAACTTGTCTTCGCGGGCGCGGGCGGCGGCTTTACCGGCACGGGTAACGCGCTTGCCAACACCCTGACGGGCAACGCGGGCGACAACACGCTGGATGGCGGCGCGGGCGCGGACAAGCTGATCGGCGGGCTTGGCAACGACACCTACATCATCGACATGCCGACAGATTCCATCAGCGAAGCCGCAAATGCGGGCAACGACACTGTGCAGGCGGGTTATTCCTACACGCTCGCGATCAACCTTGAAAATATCACGCTGATCGGCACATCATCCATTAACGCAACCGGCAATACGCTGGGGAATATCCTGACCGGCAATGCGGGCAGCAATATCCTGAATGGCTTGACCGGCGCGGATACGATGGCGGGTGGCGCGGGCGACGATTTCTATTTCGTCGACAATCTTGGCGACGTGGTGCAGGAAAGTGCTGGCAACGGCAATGACTCTGTGCGCTCCACGCTCAGCTTCACGCTGGGGGCGGAGATCGAGAACCTGATGCTGCTGGGTTCGGCTGCGGCCAGCGCGACCGGCAACGCGCTCAACAACAGCCTGACCGGCAACACCGGCATCAATACGCTGAACGGCGACCTCGGCGCGGATACGATGGCGGGGCTTGGCGGTAACGATACCTATTTCGTCGACGATATCCTCGACCTCGTGTTCGAAAACACCAATGGCGGCATCGATACCGTGCAGGTCGGTTTCAGCTATACGCTGGGCGCGAACGTGGAAAAACTGCTGCTGACGGGCGCTGCGAATATCGACGGTACAGGCAATACGCTTGCCAATACCCTGACGGGCAATTCCGGCGACAATACGCTGGATGGCGGCAGCGGCGCTGATAAAATGTATGGCGGCCTTGGCAACGATACCTACATCATCGACAGCACGACCGACGGCGTGACCGAAGCAGCCGGCGCGGGCCATGACACGGTGCGCACCAGCGTCACCATCATCCTGGCCGCGAATGTCGAGGATCTTGTGCAAACCGGCGTCCTGAATATCAAGGGCACGGGCAACGCGCTCGACAACACCATGTTCGGCAACAGCGGCAACTCGACGCTGGACGGCAGCACAGGCGCGGACTTCCTCGACGGCGGTTTCGGCAACGATACGCTGACAGGCGGCACGGGCGCGGATATCTTTGCGTTCAGCAACACATCAAGCTTCGACAAGGTCACCGATTTCAGCCTGACCCAGGGCGACCGTCTGGATATTTCCGACATCCTGATCGGCTTCACAACGGGCGTCAGCGAGATCACCGACTATGTTTCCTTCGCAACCGTGAAGGGCGTGACCACGATCAGCGTCGATGCCGATGGCACGGGCAGCGGCACGGCAATGGTTGCGATCGGCTCCGTCACCGGCCTCGGCACCATGACGGTGGACCAGCTGTTCGACGCGGGCAAAATCATCGTCTGATGCGGCTTTTGACAGGCCTTTTGCGGCCGCAACAAAGCTTCACACGCCCCCTCCCCTGATATACATTAAACCACCAGATTCAAACGGAGTTGAATATGAAAATTCTCGTGCCCGTCAAGCGCGTCGTCGATTTCAACGTGAAGGTCCGCGTCAAAAGCGACCAGAGCGGCATCGAGCTGGCCAACGTGAAAATGTCGATGAACCCCTTCTGCGAAATCGCGGTCGAAGAGGCCGTGCGCATGAAGGAAAAAGGCATCGCGACCGAAATCATCATCGTATCGGTCGGCGACGCGAAGGCGCAGGAAACGATCCGCACCGGCCTTGCCATGGGCGGCGACCGCGGGATTCTGGTTCAGTCGGATGCGGCGGTCGAGCCACTCGGCATCGCGAAACTCCTCGCGGCGATTGTGAAAAAAGAAACCCCCGACGTCGTTATCCTCGGCAAACAGTCGATCGATGGCGACAACAACCAGACCGGCCAGATGCTGGCCGCATTGCTGGGCTGGGGCCAGGCGACGTTCGCATCGAAAATTGAAAAGACCGATGGCGGATTCAATGTCACGCGCGAGGTGGATGGCGGCCTTGAAACGCTCGCCCTTAAACTGCCCGCGGTCATCACGACCGACCTGCGCCTGAACGAGCCGCGCTATGCCGCGCTCCCCAATATCATGAAGGCGAAATCAAAGCCGCTCGCGACGATGACGCCCGCCGATCTTGGCGTCGATGTCGCGCCGCGCGTGACGGTATTGAAGGTGACCGAGCCTGAAAAGCGCAAAGGGGGCGTCAAGGTGAAGGACGTCGCCGAACTGGTATCGAAGCTGAAAACCGAAGCGAAGGTGATCTGACCATGACCGTCCTTTTGATCGCGGAACACGATAACGCATCCCTGAAACCCGCCACGCTGAATGCGGCAAGTGCAGCGGCGAAACTGGGCGATTTCGACATTCTGGTGGCGGGCACGGGTTGCGCGGGCGTTGCCGATGCCGCCGCAAAAATCGCGGGCTGCAAAAAAGTGTTGCTGGCGGATGACGCGGCTTACGCGCATCAGGTTGCGGAAAACATGGCATCGCTGGTCGCCAAAATCGGCGCGGGCTACACCCATATCCTCGCCCCCGCCACGACGGGCGGCAAAAACATGCTGCCCCGCGTCGGCGCGCTTCTGGATGTGCAGCCCCTGTCGGATGTCAGCGGCGTTGTGAGCGCCGATACCTTCGTGCGCCCGATCTATGCGGGCAACGCCTTTGCGACCGTGCAGTCGAAAGACAAGATTAAAGTCATGACCATCCGCACCACGGCCTTCGATCCGGCAGCGGCGGAAGGCGGCTCCGCCACCGTCGAAAAAATTGCTGGCGCAGGCGATGCAGGTTTGGCGCAATTCGTCAGCCAGCAGATCACGAAATCCGAACGCCCCGAACTCACCGCCGCGCGCATCGTCGTATCCGGCGGGCGCGGCATGGGCAATGGCGAGAATTTCAAGCTGATCGACGCAGTCGCCGACAAACTGGGCGCAGCAGTCGGCGCAAGCCGCGCGGCGGTCGATGCGGGTTTCGTGCCGAACGATTATCAGGTGGGTCAAACCGGCAAGGTCGTTGCGCCCGATCTTTACATCGCCGTCGGCATCTCCGGCGCGATCCAGCATCTGGCCGGCATGAAGGATTCAAAAGTCATCGTCGCCATCAACAAAGACGCCGAAGCCCCCATCTTCCAGATCGCCGATTACGGTCTGGTGCAGGACCTGTTCACGGCGCTGCCGGAACTGGAAAAGGCGTTGGGGTAATGACTGTAAAACTCGCAACAATCGCGCTGCTCTTCATCGCCGCAGGCACTTTATCCAGCTGCTATCAGGCGGGGTATGTGATGGGGACGGGCGTCAATGCGTTGCGGCATCCGATTGATACGGCGGGCAAGGTTTACCGGTAATTAGGCAGGTCCTGCAGCGGCTTTCTTTGCGGCGGGCACGACGAGATAGACGGTCGTGATCTGCTTGCGCAGTTTTTGCGTGAAATCGTTTTTGCCGCCAAGGTCTTCCGCACGGTCGAGCCATGTTTTCGCACCCTGCATATCCTGCGGCGTGCCCTGCCCTGCGGCCTTCATGTATGACGTCATCAATGCGGCCTGCGCGTGATCGCGGGCGGCGAGTTCTTCGAAAATATCATAGGCCTGCTTTTGCGCGCCTGATAAAACGGCGGTCGTCATCGCGGGAATTTTTTGAGAAAGTCCGGGGGCGGCGGCAACGGTATAAAGCCCCATCGCGAAGTTGTATTTTTCACGGTCGCCGCCATCGCGCGCGGTTTCGAAATCCTGTTTCACCACCTCGGCCCCCGGCAGTTTCATGTCCTGAATGATCTGGTAGAGGGGGAAGTTTTCGGGGGTGAATTTGATCAAGCAGCGGCCTCTCATGTTGTGACTGGGGTACATGAGTATGGTAACCGACTATGCCATAATCAGCGAGTCATAAACGCTATTTCATTGAAATTGAAAGCTTTTAACGCTCGCGCATTGCGGTCTGTGCGGCCTTCGTGAAGGGCTTGAGCAGATATTGCATGACGGTTTTCTTGCCCGTCACGATATCGACGGTCGCCTGCATGCCGGACATGACTTCAAGTTTCTTGTCGCCCTTTTGCACGGAGGTCTGCTCTGTCTCGACGCGCACGCGGTAAAAGCTTTCGCCCTTTTCGTTCATGATGCTGTCCGGCGATACTTCGACGACCTTGCCCGACAGCGAGCCATAGACCGAGAAATCGAACGCGGTCAGGCGCACAATCGCGTTCTGGCCCAGATGGACAAAGGCGATGTCGCGCGGCAGGAGGCGTGCCTCCACCACCAGCTTGTCGTCGGCGGGCACGACCTCCATGATCGTTTCGCCGGGGCGCACAACGCCGCCCACGGTCGTGATCTTGATGTCCTTCACGACGCCGTTCACGGATGCGACGATTTCGGTACGCTCCGATTTATCGCGATACGCGGCCAGCGTCTGCTTGATCGTGTTCATCTCGATCGTTTTTTCCGAGAGTTCTTTTTGCGACGACGCACGGAAGTCGGTCAGCAGCGTTTCAAGGCGGCTTTTCACTTCCTTGACCGCCGTTTGCGCGCGCGGCAGGGCGAGGCGCAAGCCGTTCAGCTCAGCCGATTGCTGCGCGATGCGTTGCTTGACCTGCAACAATTCTTTTTTGTTGGCGGCGCCCTTGGCGACCATGGGTTCCACCATGTTGCGTTCGTCCACGGCGAGCGCAAGCATCGAGCCGGTGTCGGAGATGCGGCGCTGCAGCTCGTTCACTTCCTGCTCTTTCTGACTCAGCTGGTCTTTCAATACGGTCGACTGGTTGGCGATCTGGCGGCGGTTGGCGTCGAACGCGTTCTGTTCCTGACGCACGCTGTCGAGCGCGCCGCGTTTCACCTCGTCGGAATAGGTGATCGTATCCTTGCCTTCGGTTTCCGCCTGCAGGCGCTGGATGGTCGCAAGGGTGCCGAGGTATTTTTGCATGGTCGCGTCGAAATCTGCGCGCGCCTGAATGTTGCGCATGCGCAACAGCGGCTGGCCGGCTTTGACCGTTTCGCCTTCCTTGACCATGAATTCGTCGATGATGCCGCCTTCAAGGTTCTGCACGGCCTTGACCTCCGACGAAGGCACAACCGTGCCGTCGCCGCGCGAGACTTCATCGAGCGTCGCGATATTCGCCCAGGCGAGGAAGATAAAGATCACGGAAGCCAGGCAATAGAGCAGCGCATGGTCGCGGAAGGAAAGCCCGTCGGCGGGCGAGAAATCATCGTCATATTTGCGCGTCAGGTCGAGCTTGCGCAGGTCGTATTCGTTGAGGTCGAGGTTCTTGCCGCCAGCCGGAGGCTTGCGCGGCGGTGCCTGTTTCGGCTTCGCACCTGCGGCTTCGCTGGCGGGAATTTTCGCGGGCTCGATCTTCATCTGGCCTTGCGGCGGATTTTCGATGGGATCACTCATTCGGCGCGCCCCCTACTCCGCCGCTGCGGTATGCGCCCGCCTGCAGCTTCTGGATGACTTCATCGCGCGGGCCGGACGCGATCACGCGCCCACGATCCATCAGGATCAGCTTGTCGATCAGGCCCAGAACCGCGCTCTTGTGCGTGATGAGCAGGATCGTCTTGCCCTTGATCATTTCTTTCAGGTGGCCGTACAGGCGGCGCTCGGAACCCGGATCGATCGACGCGGTCGGTTCATCGAGCAGCAGGATGGGCGGATCGTAGAGCAGCGCGCGGGCAATCGCGATTGCCTGACGCTGGCCGCCTGAAAGGTTATCGCCGCGCTCACCAATCTGCGTATCAAGGCCCGCTTCGGAATCGCGCAGGAAGTTCATGACGCCCGCCATTTCGGCCGCGCGCAGGACCGCGCTGTCGGGCACGGATTCATGGCCGAGCGTGATGTTTTCGCGCACGGTGCCGAAGAACAAATACGGCGTCTGCTGCACCACGCCGATATTGCGGCGCAAATCCGCAGGGTCGATCTGACGCACATCGACGCCGTCGATCTGCACGGAACCGGCTTCGGGCTGGTAGAGGTTGAGGATCAAACGCTCGAGCGTCGTCTTGCCGGAACCGACCGCGCCGATCACGCCCACATGTTCGCCGGGCTTCACCGACATCGACACGTTTTGCAGGGCGGGCGTTTTCTGGTTCGGGTAGCGGAACACAACGTCGCGGAATTCCAGCTGGCCCTTCATGATGGGCATCGAGATAAAGACCTGGCCGGTCGGGCGTTCGACGGGCGCCTTCATCAATTCATCAAGACGCTCCAGCGCCTCTTTCGACTGGCTCCATTTCGTCAGCAGGCCGGCAATCGACGCAACAGGCGCCATGCAACGGCCGGACAGAATGACGGAAGCGATCAGCGCACCCATCGTCAGTTTATGGTCGGCGATCAGGTAAGTGCCGTAAAGGATCATAAAGACGGAGCAGATATTCGCCATCAGCACGGCGAAGTTGACGCCAAAGCTGGACACGCTGCGCGCCTTGACGCTCGTGCGCGAGGATTGTTCGGTCAGTTCTTCCCACTTGCGCTGCATGTGGCCTTCGGCCGCCTGCACCTTAATAGTTTCAAGGCCGGAAAGAGTTTCGAAGATCAGGCTGCTTTTGTAAGAGCCTTCCTTCATGCTTTCCTTGATGACCTTGTCGAGCGGCCCCTGCAGCAACACACCCACGCCCATCGACAGCGGGACGAGCACGGCGGGTACGGCGGCGATCGGGCCTGCGATGACCCAGATCAGGATAATGAAGAACAGGATGAACGGGAAATCGATGACGGCCACGATGGTGGCGGAGGCGAAGAAATCGCGTAAGGTTTCGAATTCGCGCAGGTTCGCGGCATGCACGCCGACGGAAGGCGGACGCGCCGCCATTTTCATCGCCAGCATCTGTTCGAAGATCCGGCTGGAGATAATGTTGTCCGCCTTGCGGCCCGCGGTATCGACGAAATGCGAGCGCAGGTTTTTCAGGAAGAAGTCGAACAGGTAAGCGAGGAACACGCCCGCTGCCAAGAACCACAGCGTTTCAAACGCCGAGTTCGGGATGACGCGGTCATAGACGTTCATCGTGAAAAGCGGGCTTGCGATGGCCAAAATATTGATCATCACGGCGGCGAGGCCGACTTCGTAATAAATCTTGCGGTGGCGGTAGATTGCGCCCCAGAACCACGAACGTGCGGTATCGATTTCGGCGGGACCGGTGCGTGAATCAAGGTTCGCGCGCGGGCGCACGAAGAACGCGTAATCGTTGAAACGCAGCTTCAATTCATCAAGCGTCAGCAGCGTCGGCGCATCCGGCGTTTCAGGGAACAGCACCGCGAATTTGTCGCCCACGCGCCCGCGCAGGATGGCGGCCAGGTTGCGTTTCAGGACAAGGATTGCGGGCAGGCCGGGATGGTCGACAAGGTCGGTGATCGGGCGGCGCACCATGCGGGCGGTGAAGCCGATGCGGTCTGCCGCGCGCACGAAAGCGGCGGGTGATGCCATTTGCTTGCCATGCACGGGAAGCCCCGAGGAAAGCGCAGCCGCCGTCGTACGACGGCCGTTTTCGGCCGCGATGATGGCAAGGCATTCCATGAGGGGATCGTCGAGCGAAACGCGCGCGGCCTCAAGCGGCCATGCGTTTCCCAACTCGTCGGTTTCCGGCGTTGCAGGGGTCGTGGGTAATTGCTGGCCGGGATCTGACACGGGTTATTACTTGAGTTTCGCCTCGCGGGGACGCGGAATGCCCATCGAGCCCAGCAGGCGGCCTTCGAGGGCCAACACGCGGAATACGGCGAACATTTCGGTGTAGAGCGAGTTCACGTGGTTGGAGCGCGACACGAAGAGTTCGTTCTGCGAGTCCAGCACGTCGAGCAGCGTGCGGCGGTCGAGGCTGAACTGGTCGAGATACACGTTCACGACTTTTTCGTTGGCGGTCGCCTGGTCAAGGAACTGGCGTGCGCGCTCAGCCGCAGCGATCATGCCGGCCCAGGTGTCACGGACGTCTTTTTCGACTTGGCGTGCTGCCTGCGCGCGGCGTTCTTTCACCTGCGCGTGGCGGTACATGAATTCGCGCTGGCGTTCCTGGTCAGCGCCGCCGCGGTACAGGTTCCAACGCACAACGCCCAGTACCGACTGGCTGTTGCTGTCGCCGTCGATGCCGTTCACGTTGTCGCCAACGGAAGCATTCGCCTGGATTTCAACGCGGGGGTACAGGGTCGAGCCCGAACCTTCGAATTCTGCCTTTGCCACGTCGACATCGGATTCAAACACGGCGAGCGTGGGGGATTGCGTCACGGCCGCGCGGACGCTGTCGTCAACGTTCTGCAGCAGCTTGTCCTTCGGAATAACAGGGAATTCCATGTCGGCGGGCGTATCGCCCACTTTCTGGATGAACAGCGCTTCGCCGCGGCGCAGCGACTCTTCGGTCGAGGAAACGACCGACAGCGCCTGTGCAAGGCGCGCGTTGGCTTGGGAAACGTCGCCTTCGGTCACGGTGCCTGCATCGGCGCCGGTCTGGATGGTGCCGAGAATTTTGTTGTGGTCTTCCACGTTTGCGCGCGCGATCGCGAGCAGGTCGCGCTGGCGCAGGACTTCGAGATAAGCCTGCACGATGTCGAGACCGACGAATTCAGCGACTTCGCCGACGCGGTTCGCAGCGGATTCAACGCGCGCTTTCTGGCGGCGGATTTCCGAGTTGGTGCCGTCGCCGTCATACAGCAGCTGAGTGATGGAGAGCGACGCGCGGTTCGCCCAGCCGCTGTCGCTGCCGGTGATGGATGAATCATTGCGTGCAAAGCCGGTTTCGCCGAGCACGTCAACCGAAGGTGCCCAGAGCGATTTCGCCTGTGCGAGTTCTTCTTTCGTCGCGAGCTTGTTGTTCGCAACAACGCCGTATTCGGGGTTGCGCAAAACGCCCTTCGACACTGCATCGACCAAAGTGAGGTCGCCATCTTCGCCATGTGTGGCGCCAAAAGCGGGCGCCGAAAGCATGAGAGCAAGAGCGGAAACAGTGCAGAATTTGGCGAAGTTTTTCATGGCTAGTCCCTTGTTTTTACATAGCAAAAAGGCTGCGGGTTTCCCCGCAGCCTTATGCTTACAACATTGGTTTTAGTTAGGCAATCAAATTACCGTGTGCGGTCAGCGCATTCAGGTCCAAGTGTACCCCTTCGAGCACAGCTATGGTCGTGAAGGCAGCACCGGTGCCGGTCGGATCCACCTGGATCAGGGTATCCGCGCCGTCCGAAACCGCATGGACGAAGTTATGTAAAGAGTCCGTCAGCGGATCGAATGCCGTCAGGATGTCGCTGAGGTCGAGGCTGTCGCCTGCGTTCAGGTTGAAATCCGTGATGACCGACATGCCGTGGGCATCCAGGAAGAACGTGTCGCCGCCTTCGCCGCCGGTCAGCTGGTTGTCACCAGCGCCGCCGCCGAGGAAGTCGTTCTTGTAGGTGCCGGTCACGTAGTCATCCGACGCATCGCCGCGGAAGGTCACGCCGGTGCGGTCAGCCGCATCCTGCACGTTGAACCAGACGTCTGCGACCTGGCCTTGGCTGCCATCCGCGAAGGTGACGGAAGCGACATCGGTGATGCCGTTTTCGCCGAACATCTGGTTGACCGCCGTGGTGTTCAGGCTGATCGAGGCAATGCCATGAGCGGTGAGCGATTGCAATTCGCCCGCATCCGACACGCCGTCCTGGTTGAGGTCTTGCCAGACTTTCAGGTCTGCAAACACCGCGTCGCTCGCGTCAATCTTGCCGTCGCTGTTGCTGTCGTACTGCGCAAGGTTTGCGAAGCCGTCAGTTGCGGTGCCGTTGTTGCCGAACAGTTCGGCCTGGCCGTTGATCACGCCGTCATGGTTCAGGTCGATCGCCAGCAGGCCGTCCGACGCGCCGACCCAGGACGTCTTGTCCTTCAGGCCGTCATTCGTCATGTCGAACAGCACGCCCTGATCCTGGCCAACGAGGTCGAAACCGTTATTGGCAAGGTCGAGCACCAGCGGCGACACCGCGAAGGTGTAGCAGATGTATGCCGTGACAACCGTCTGGTTGTCGGACAGGTCGTTTTCGAGGCCGCCGAGCGTGGTTTCCTTGGCATACGACTGGACGGTGATCGTGCCGCTATGGCTGCCGTTGTGCAGCGGCCAGTAGTAAGCCGAGCCTGCGGGTGTCAGCAGCGACAGGCCGTTGAGGGCCGTTGCCGCGTCACCAGCGTTCACGTTGATCGTCCAGATGCCGGGCGAAGTTTCGGTGCCCTTGTTCAGCGTCACGCCGATGTCTTCCAGCGAGTAGTAACCGCCGGTGCCATTGGTGAAGGGGTTGTTGAGGTTCAACACCACCTTGGTGATCGTTTCCGATCCGTCGTTGTCCGTCACTTTGGTCGTGATGGGCAGCGCGGAGGGGTTCGTCTGGTTGACGATCCACAGGTAGTTGACAGTTGCGGGAACGGTCAGGATCGGCGCATCGACAACCGCGTCAACAAAGACGTTTTCGGTGGCGGTCGAGGTTGCCGCGTAGGCGCCGTCGGTCGCAACAGCCTTCACTTGCAGGCCGGTCAGGTCGAGGTCGCTGTTCGCAGGGGGCGAGACAGTCGGGCCACCCGAGAAGTTCACGCCGTTCGGCAGCGTGATCGTCCAGGTTTTCGTGGTCGCGTCATAGGTGCCGCCGGAAGCCGTGGTGTTGACCGTCCAGCCGTCCTTGAAGCCCGAGATCGTGATGACCAGATGCTCGTTCGGGTGCGGGAAGTTGAGGGATGCCTGAACGTTCAGGGCAACCGATTTGTCTTCCTTGACCCAGACGTCGCAGACTTCGAGCGTGGGCGGGTTCGGATCGCAGAACACGTTCACGTTCAGGTTGGTGGTCGCGATGTAGGTGTTGTCGGTCAGGTCGTTTTCGAGGCCGGACAGCGTCGTTTCGACGTTGTATGCCTTCACCGTCAGCGCGACGTTGCCCATGTAAGCGCCGGGGTTCATCGTCAGGCCGGTCAGGTCCGCCTTGGTCAGGACCCAGCTGCCGTCGGGCTGCTGCGTGCCGTGGTTCAGCGAACCGCCCGCGGGCAGACCGCTGATGACAACCTTGGTGATCTGTTCCGAACCGTCGGTATCGCCGCTCGCGCCGAGCGTGATGGTCAGGGGGATCGAGGTGTTGTCGTGGCCGGTGGTGTTGGAAGCGTTCACGGTGATCGCATCGGCCACCGCGTCAGTGTAGACGTTTTCGGTGCCGTTTGCGGAAGCCGTGTTGACGCCGTTCGACGCCGTTGCGGTCACGTGCAGGCCGGTCATGTCCGCATCCGAATTCGCGGGCGGTTTCACGGTCGGGCCGCCGTTGAAGGTCGTCACGCCGGGCGCGAGAGTAAGCGTCCAGGTGTGGGTTGCAGCGTTATAGGTGCCACCCGATACGGAAGTGTCCACGCCCCAGCCGTCCTTGATGCCAGAGATGGTGATGGTGAGCTGTTCGCCAGCCGAGGGAGTGACCAGTTTCGCCTGCACGTTGAGCGCAACCGACTTGTCTTCCTTGACCCACAGGTCGCAGGTGGTGAGTTCGGGCTGGTTGACTGTCGGGGGCAGGCAGGTGAAGTCCAGCGTCGCGTTGCTGGGGTCGCCGTCGCCATCCGTCAGCGTGTAGGTGAACTTGTCCGTGCCGCAATCGCAGCCCACAACCGTGTGGTCGGTCAGTTGCACGTTGAACACGAGGTCGTTGTAATCGAAGTCACCGCCGTTGGGCAGGTCTTCGAAGGCAATCGTCAGCGTGTTCGGGCTCGTGCTGCTCACGCCGGAAAGCGTGTGGACGAGGCCGTCGGGGTTCAGCGAGTTGGAGCCGCCGCGATCCGAGGTGAAGTACACAGGACCCTGGATGACGTGGTCAACGCCGCCCGCATCGGTGAAGACGAGGGAGACATGGCCGCCGCCGTCGTTGACGGTGGCTGCGCGTTCGGTGCCCAGCCCCTGGTCATAGACGAAGTTCAGCTGGCCGTGCGCGAAGTCGAGACCCGCGTAACCGCCGTTGGTGCTGTAGCCGTTGGCGACAAGGAAGAAGCCGAGCGTGGATGCGCCAGCGCCTGCGGGCAGGTTGAAGTTTGCACCGGGGCCGTTGATCTGCGGCGCAACCATCGAGGCTGCCTGCAGCGTGCCGTCAGCCGCGATCGTGAACACGCCGAGCGAGTTGGTGTAGCCGGCGCCTTCAAAGGTGATCTGGCCGGACACGGTCGTGCCTGCGGTGATCGCCATGTTGCTGTGCTGTTCGCCAAGCGCTGCGGTTGCGGTCGGGCCGATATGTGCGCCTTCGGACGGCAGCGTCGGGAACGTGTTGCCGGTGAAGGTGCGGGGCGTATCGACGGTCGTGCCGCCGGTCGAGCCTGCGTTCAGCGTGTAGCTGTACGAGCCGTCGGCCGCGATGGTCAGCGTGCCGTGGTCGCCCGTGATCGTCGCGGTGCCGGTGGTGGGCACGTTGACGCTATGGCCTTCGAAGGTAACTTTCGTCACGTGGTTCACGTCGTCCTGGCTCAGCTGGTCTGCTGCGCCCGCGCCGCCGTTGAGGCCGGTCACGACGTTGCCGGTGGCAGGGCCGCCCGACATGTTGAAGGTGTTGTGGTCGTTATGCGCAACCGGGCCGTCATCCTTGACGTTGATCGTCAGGATCGCGCTGTCGGTATCGCCGTCGCTGTCGCGCGCGGTGACGCCGAAGTTCAGGCGGATCACGTCGTCGGGGTTCGTCTTGTCGGCGTGGTCCAGCGTGCCTTTCAGGTCGAATTTATAGGTGCCGTCTGCGTTGAGCTTCAGCGTGAAGATCGTGACGCCGCCAGCGGTGCCGGTATAGGTGTTGCCGGTGAGCGTGACAGTGACAGGGCGGCCTTCCGAGGTCAGCGTCGCAGCGGTGGAACCGCCGAAGCTGAAGGTGGAAGCGCCGGTCGCCTGGAACGTGCCGGGCGCATCCGCATAGAAGTTCGCCAGAACCGTGCCGTTGACCGAAGTGTTCGGGCTGAGGTTGGTTTCGTCCACGGTGCGGGAATCCGGGCCCACGTTCGGGTCGCAGATTTCGGGCGTGCCGTCCGACTTGATCTTCAGGATCGCGGTGTCGGTATCGCCGTCGCCGTCTTTCAGCGTGTAGGTGAAGCTGTCAGCGGTGTCGCCATGCACGCCGGCTTTCAGCGTGTAGGTGTAGGAGCCGTCAGCCTTGATGACCAGCGTACCGTTCGTGCCGTCGATCGTCGCGGTGCCCGTGGTGGGAACGTTGACGGTCGTGCCGCCGAAGGTGACTTTGGACACGGTGTTGACATCGTCCTGGCTCAGCTTGTCGGCTGCGCCTGCGCCGCCGTTCAGGCCGGTCACGACGTTGCCGTTCGTGGAGTGTGCTTCGCCGTTGAACGAATTGGTGTCGTCGTTCGCAACGGGGCCGTCATCCTTCACGTTGATGGTGAGGGTCGCCGTATCGGTGTCGCCGTCGCTGTCGCGCGCGGTGACGCCGAAGTTCAGGCGGATCACATCATCGGGGTTGGTCGCATCGGGATGATCCAGCGTGCCTTTCAGGTCGAACTTGTATGAGCCGTCCGTGTTCAGCGTCAGCGTGAAGATGGTGACGCCGTTCGCCGTACCGGTATAGGTATTGCCGGCGAGCGTGACGGAAACCGGGCGGCCTTCGGATGTCAGCGCGGTGCTGGACGAGAAGGTGCCTGCGCCGGTGGCCTGGAACGTGCCGGGGGTGTCGCTGTAGAAGTTCGCAACAACCGTGCCCGTGACCGAAGTGTTGGGCGCGAGGTTGCTTTCGTCCACAGTGCGGCTGTCGTTGCCGGCATTGGGGTCGCAGATTTCGGGAACGCCGTCGGAGTTCAGCGTCAGCGTCGCAGTGCTGCTGTCGCCGTCGCCATCTTTCAGCGTGTAGGTGAACTGGTCGGTCGTGTCGCCATGGGCCGATGCGTTCAGGGTGTAGGTATAGGAGCCGTCAGCCTTGATGACCAGCGTGCCGTTGGCGCCGTTGATCGTCGCGGTGCCGGTCGTGGGCACGTTGACGGTCGTGCCGCCGAAGGTGACTTTGGTGATCGTGTTGAGGTCGTCCTGGCTGAGATGATCCGCAGCACCCGCGCCGCCGTTGAGGCCGGTGATGACGTTACCCGCAGTCGAATGCGCTTCCGCATTGAAGCCATTGACGTCGTTATGCGCAACGGGGCCGTCATCCTTCACGACAATCGTGAGGGTGGAGGTATCGTGGTCGCCGTCCGTGTCGGTGGCGGTGATGCCGAAGGTCAGGTTGATCGCATCATCCGGGTTCGTGGTGACGGGGTGATCCAGCGTGCCTTTCAGGTCGAACTTGTAGTCGCCGTTCGGGTCGATCGTCAGCGTGAAGATCGTCTGGCCGTGTGACGTGCCGGTGTAGGTGTTGCCGGTAACCGTCACGACAACAGGCTGACCTTCGGAAGTGAGGGTCGTGCTGGAGGTGAAGGAAGCAACGCCGGTGGGCGTGATCGTGCCGGGGCCGTCGGTGAAGAAGTCAGCCGTGATATGGCCTGCAACGCTCGTCTGGCCGCCAACGAAATCGCTCTCGTCGACCGTGCGGGTCGCGGGATCCGCGATAACGGGCTGGCCGTCGCCGTCGAGGTACAGCACAGCCGTGTCGCTGTCGCCGTCGCCGTCGGTCAGGGTGTAGACGAACTGGTCGCCAACATCGCCGCCGCCCGTGGTGGTGTGGTCGGTGATCTGGATGTTGAACACGACGTCGTTATAGTCGTAGTCGCCGCCGCCGGGCAGGTCTTCAAAGCCGATGGTGAGCGTGTTGGGGTCAGAGCCAACGCCCGAGATCGTGTGCACGAGGCCGTCGGGGTTGAGCGAGTTGGAACCGCCGCGATCGGTCGTGAAGTAGATCGGGCCGTTGATGGTGTGGTCGACGCCGCCTGCATCGGTGAAGACGAGGGAGACATGGCCGCCCGCGTCGTTGATGGTGGCGGGACGTTCGGTCGCCAGGCCTGCGTCATAGACGAAGTTCAGGTGGCCGGTCGAGAAGTCGAGGCCGGCATAGCCGCCGTTGGTCGTGAAGCCGTCAGCAACCAGGAAGAAGCCAAGCTGCGTCGCGCCCGTGGAGGGATCGACGTTGAAGGCTGCGCCCGGGCCGGTGATGCTGTTCGTGACCATCTGCGCCGCCTGCAGCGTGCCGTCAGCCGCGATCGTGAACAGGCCGAGCGAGTTGGTGTAGCCTGCGCCGTCAAACGTGATCTGGCCGGTGATGGTGGTGTCTGCGCCGATCGTCATGTTGCCGTGGACTTCGCCCAACAGGTTGGGATCAGTGACGGGGGTGCTTTCCGGCAGCGTGGTCGGGAAGCTATTGCCCGAGAAGGTACGGGGCGTGTCGACGGTCGAACCGCCGGAACCGCCGCCTGCGCCCGCATCGAGGACGTAGGTATAGGAACCATCGGAATGGATCGTCAGCGTGCCGTTGTCGCCGTGGATGGAGGCCGAGCCGCCAGCAGGTACCTCAACGGTGGTCGTGCCGAAGGAAACCTTCGTGACCGTGTTGGTGTCGTCATGGCTCAGGTTGTCGCCTGCGCCGGGGCCGCCGTGGAAGCCGGTGATGACGTTGCCGTCGGTGCCGCCGTCTGCGGTGTTGTAGCTGTTGTGGTCGTCATTCGCGACGGGGCCATCGTCTTTCACGTTGATGGTCAGGGTCGCGCTGTCGGTGTCGCCGTCGCTGTCGCGGGCGGTAACGCCGAAGTTCAGCTGAATGATATCATCGGGATTGTTGGTATCCTCATGGTCAAGCGTACCGACCAAAGTGAATCTGTATCCGCCCGTATCGGCGTCCAGAGTCAACGTAAAGACTGTAGCGCCGTTGGCAGTACCCGTATAGGTGTTGCCGACGAGCGTCACGGTGACGGGATAGCCTTCCGACGTCAATGCGCCGCCCTCCGCGGAACCGCCAAAAGTGAAGGTGGCAGCACCTGTCGCCAGGAACTTGCCGGGCGTATCGGAGAAGAAGTTTGCGTGTACGGTGCCGTCAACAAAAGTGGTGGGCGACAATGCCGTTTCGTCAACAGTGCGGGTATCGGGGCCAACGTTCGGATCGAAGATGACAGGCGTGCCGTCTGCATCGAGATGCAGGACTGCCGTGTCGGTATCGCCGTCGCCATCCGTCAAACCGTAGGTGAAGTTGTCGCCCACATCGCCCTTCACGCCTGCGTTCAGGGTGTAGGTGTAGGTGCCATCGCTGTTGATGATCAGCACGCCGTTCGTGCCCGCGATGGTCGCGGAGCCGCCAGCGGGGACTGCAACGGTGGTTGCGCCGAAGGTGACGGAAGTGACGGAGTTGCCGTCGTCTTCCGACAGGCTGTCGGCTGCGCCTGCGCCACCGTTGAGACCGGTCACGACGTTGCCGGTCGTGGACAGGTCTTCGATGTCGAAGCTGTTGAAGTCGTCATTCGCGATGGGCGCATCGTCCTTGACGTAAATCGTCAGGAGCGAGGTTGCGGTATCGCCGTCGCTGTCGGTCGCGGTCACGCCGAAATGGAGGTTGATGATGTCGTTAGGATCGGTCGGGTCCGCGTGATCCAGCGTGCCAGTCAGCGTGAAGGTGTACGCACCGGTTGCGGGGTTCAGGGTCAGCGTGAAGATCGTCTGGCCGTGCGAGGTGCCGGTGTAGGTGTTGCCGGTCAGGGTCACATCGACAGGCTGGCCTTCGGAGGTCAGCGCGCCGCCGGTGGAGCCGTCAGCGCTGAAGAACGAGCCGGGGCCGCTGAAGGTCAGCGCGCCGGGGGTGTCGGTGTAGTAGTTGGCGACGATCGTGCCGGTCGCGGTGGCGTCTGCCGTGCCGAGATCGGTTTCGTCGACCAGGCGGTCGTTGGTGCCGACGGCGGGATCGTTCGGGTTGATGATCGTGGGCACGCCGTCGCTGTCGATATGCAGGACTGCGGGATCGCTGTCGCCATCGCCATCGGTCAGGGTGTAGGTGAAGTTTTCGGTGGTGTCGCCCTTCACGCCTGCATTCAGGGTGTAGGTGTATTCACCGGTCGAGGAGATCGTCAGCACGCCATAGGTGCCGTTGACGACAACCGAGCCGCCGGCCGGAATGTTGGTCGTCACGCCGCCAACAGTCACGGAGGTCACGGAGTTGTCAGCATCTTCCGACAGGCTGTCGGCAGCACCGGGGCCGCCGTTAACGCCGGTCACGACGTTGCCGTTCGTGGTGAAGTCTTCGCCGTTGAAGCTGTTGAAGTCGTCGTTCGCAACAGGACCATCGTCGCGCACGTTGATCGTGAGCGTGGTGGTAACGCTGTCGCCGTCGCTGTCGGTCGCTGTCACGCCGAAGTTCAGTTCGATATTGTCGTTCGGGTCGGTGGTGATCGGGTGATCGAGCGTGCCCAGCTGGGTGAAGGTGTAGCTGCCGTCCGCGTTGATCGTCAGCGTGAACACCGGCGCGCCGTTTGCGGTGCCGGTATAGGTGTTGCCAACCAGCGTCACGGTGACGGGGTTGCCTTCCGAGGTCAGCGCGACGCTCGAGGTAAAGTTACCTGCACTGGTCGTCGGCGTCACGGTGCCGGGGGTGTCGGTGTAGTAGTTTGCGGTGATGTTGCCGGTGATGGAAACCGAGCCGCCGTTCATGTCGGTTTCGTCAACCGTGCGGTCTTCCGCCGAAATTTCGAGGTTCGGGTTCAGGATCGTGGGGACGCCGTCCGCATCGATTTGCAGGATCGCGGGATCGCTGTCGCCGTCGCCGTCGGTCAGGGTGTAGGTGAAATGTTCGGTCGTGTCGCCGTGTACGCCCGGATTCAGGCTGTAGCTGTAGGTGCCGTCCGCATAGATCGTGAGCACGCCGTAGGAGCCGGCGATGGTGGCGGAGCCGAATTCGGGAACAGTCACTGTCGTGCCGTTCGCGGCCACGGAAGACACATAGTTGCCCGTGTCTTGCGAGAACTGGTCGGCATAGGCGGGATGCGTCACGCCTGCGGAAACGCCGGTGATGACGTTGCCTGTGGTGGTGACGTCTTCAGCGTCAAAGCTGTTGAAGTCGTTGTTGGCGACGGGGCCGTCGTCTTTCACGGTGATGGTGATGAAGCCTTCATCGGTGTCGCCGTCGTTGTCGGTCGCGGTGACGCCGAAATACAGGTTGATCGCATCATCGGGATTCGTGACGTCGGCGTGGTCCAGCGTACCGGTCAGTTCAAAATGGTAGGTGCCGTCGGGATTGATGGTGAGCGTGAAGATCACGTCGCCATGCGAGGTACCGGTATAGGTGTTGCCCGCGAGGGTCACGACAACAGGCTGGCCTTCAGAGGTCAGCGCGCCGCCCGCTTTCGAGCCGTCGGAATTGAAGTTGCCCGCGGGCGTGCCGGGGGGCGTCGCGCCGAAGGAGCCGGGGCCGTCGCCACCGAAATTCGCGGACACGGTGCCGTCAACGAAGACGGGGCCGGTCAGGTCGGTTTCATCAACCACCGCCGCAGGGGGCGTGACAAGGTTCGGGTTGTAATCGGGATCGTCAGACGGATCCAGTTCGCGGAAATCCGCACGGTATTCAAGCTGTGTCGGGCCGATCGGGCCGATAGAAGTGATGTTGTCGAGGGGTCCGGACGAGAAGGTCGAACCGAAGCCGAAGCCGCCGCCCGCACCGCCGCCACCGCCAGAGTCACCCGCGGCAGGTTCGATTTCGCTGACTTGCGCGGCCGAGGCGAGGACTTCGCCGAATTCGCCGACGCCGAGCGTCGTGCCGTCGGCAAGCGTGAAGTCGGGCAGCGTGCCCGCATCCTTGAACGCGCCGTAATTGGGGATGATGATCTCGCCGCCGTTTTTGAAAGAGATGACCAGCTGGCCGCCGCTTTCTTTGACCGATGCGGGTTCGGTCAGCGAGAAGGAGAATTTGTATGCGTCGCCGGGCTGCAGCTTGACCACGACGTCTTCGTCTTTACCGGGTTTTTTCACAAGGTGGCTGTCGCCGTTGCCAGCCGCGAGCTTGCCGTCGGGTGCGCCGTATTCAAGGTTCGTCGCGCCGATCGCGCCCTGGGGGTTCAGGGCTTCTGCGAGTTGCGCGAGACCGACCGACTGGCCGTTCGGCAGTTGCAGCGAAGTGTTTCCGGCCTTCGCCATTTCCGCGAAATTCGTGATCGTGACCATCGCGCCATCTGCGAGCGTGAGCACAAGTTCGCCCCCGCTTGTCATTTTCATGCCCTGCACTTCAAGCTGGGATGAGATAACCAGATTTTGACCTGCAATCATTTTGACTGCGATGTTCTGGCCGGCTTCGATATTGAGTTGCTGCGCGGTCGACGAGTTTGCCATGTAGAAGTAACCCCTTGTTTGTTTGTCTCGGTCTTGTCACCTTCATGTAACAACGCACCAACGCCGGTTTCGTCTGCACGTTACTTTGAAAAGCAACAAAGTTTTACCCAATTATGTTCAAGGTTTATACAGTCCCTGAGCAGAATTGTCAATTATTATGTCAAAGATAGTTCACCTGTAGTTTAAAGGTCAGATTTCATTAGTCGAATGACGGTTGAAAAGCCAGAGAATTTGAATTGAGACTCATAATATACCATAATATATTAATGATTCCATAATGAAATAATCACCAGCGATTCCAAAGACATATTCCTTTACACCTCGAGTCTTTCCCGTCATCATATATGGACGAGGGGTTTTGAGGGGATGACACGCAAATGAAGACGAGAATCTGGCCAGTTTTGCTGATGGTCGCTGTTTGTTTCGGCGCGCCCGGCATGGCATTAATGTCCACGACCGCCGCCGCAGATCAGGTGACAGAATCAACCCTGAAGGGGGACGAGCCGATCCGGCTGTCCCTCGACACCACCAAGGTCGTGAAGCTGGACCGCGACGCCGCCAGCGTCATCGTGACCAACCCAGCCAACGTGCGGGTGCTGCTCGACACCCCCCGCCTGCTGCTTTTCATGCCCCGCACCCCCGGTGCCACCACTGTCGTGGTGCTGGACAATGCCGGCAACACCATTCTTGAAAAGGCCGTGATCGTGGATTCCGGCTCGAAATCGAAATATGTGCGCATCCGCCGCATGTGCGGCCAGACCGGTTCCGGTCCGGATTGCGTGCCGACCTCCTACTTCTACTGCCCCGACGGCTGCTATGAAGTGAGCCCCGTCAACCCGGCGGCAGATTCCGCCGAAGTCCCGCCGCAGGCCGGCGGCGGCACCTCGACCGTTGGCGCCTTCCGCGGCGCGCAGCCCTCCGACCTGCAGGCGCCCCCGGGGTCTGAAGTTCCGCCCACGCCCGCCGTACAAGCACCCTTAGAACCGCAGTGAGCGTCATGAAAAAAAGCACCCTGAAGAAAATCCACGTCATTGCCCTCGCCTGTCTCCTGAGCGTCAGCGCCTGCAAGACCGATGGCAGCATCGAAGATCCGACCAACAGCCTGCTGGGCATGAAGGACGAGACGGAGGCCCATGAGCTGAAGGCCGCCGAAGACGCGCTCGCGACAGGCAACACCCAGGACGCGCTCGAACTGTTCCGCGTCGTGCACGAAAAGAAACCCAGAAACGACAAGATCACCCTGCGCTATGCGCAGCTGCTGCGCCGCAACGGCAACCCGAAGGCGGCGGCCGTTATCCTGTCGCGCCGCACGGTTGACATGATGGGCAACCCGAAAACCGGCGCCAGCCCCGCAATGCTGGTTGAACTGGCTGCGGCCGATATCGCGCTCGGCGATTTCGACGGCGGCGAAAAGGCGCTGAACGCTGTGCTGGAAAACCAGAGTGCATCAGCGCTGCATACCGAGGCCTATAACATGATGGGCGTCGTGCTGGATGCCAAAGGCCGGCATAAAGAAGCGGAAGATATGTACCATCAGGCGCTCTCCAACTGGAAGGGCAACCCCGCATCGGTCATGAACAACCTGGCGCTGTCGCTTGCCAATCAGGGCTTGTTCGACCAGTCGCTGATGACGCTGCGCAAGGCGCTGGTGATCGCGCCCGACAAGCAGGAAGTGGCCCGCAACATCCAGATCGTGTCCGACCTGCGCGACAATATCGTCCCCGTCGCGCCGAGGGTATTGGTGAGGAAGCTGGTCGTGCCGAAACTGAAGCACAAGCATGATGCCTGCTCCCCCTGCCCCACGGACAAGCTTTAATCGCATTTGATGTCAGGTGATGCTGGTTACTTCAGCACGCCGTGCTGGGGTTCCATGATCGTCTTGCTGAGGTATTTCGCATCAGCCGGGCGGCAGTCGCCTTTATAATCATAGATGTCATCCGCCAGGTCGTCGTCGAATACCGAGCGCCACGGATCGACTTCGTTATAGCTCACAAGGCCGCCGAAATCGGCGGGATCGGCGCGGCTCGGCCCTGAACCCAGCAATGACTGGTCATCGACCGTGTTGTAATTGCCGTCGAGGTCGAGCAGCATGAAATAAACCTGTTTCGCGCCCTTGGTCGCCTGTGGCCAGTCGCGCGACATGCGGGAGAGACTCGTTTTTCCCGCGCGGGTGCCGATCTCCAGCGGCTTCCATTTCGGCGCGCCCTCGAAGACCGCAAGGCCGTTCACATAGGCCTGCTGCAGCTTGCCCTCCGCGTCGTAATCGGCTGCGATGTTCCACCGCCAGACATAGTATTTGCACAGGTTGATGTCGTAGAGGTATTTCTCCGTCCCCTTTTTCGACGGGTGATGGCGTAAAGACCCGTGCCCCTGCAGCACGAAAGCTTTCTGCACGGCCTCCCGCGGGCTGCCGACGGGGAAATTCTTGCGGATATATTTCTGCATCGCTTCGAGCGTCTGGATATTGTCGTAGTGGAAACGCTCCGACGCGACAGCGGGCGAGGCGAGCAGCAGGCTGAGGGCAAGGGCGAGCAGATAACGCATCACGCCTCCTTAATCGGGGATCGCCATGAACGCGGGGGACAGGATGCAAACGAACAATGCCGGCATGAAGAACAGGATCATCGGCACGGTCAGTTTCGGCGGCAGCGACGCCGCCTTTTGTTCCGCCATCGCCATACGCATCGACCTTGTTTCTTCGGCAAGTGTGCGCAAGGCCTTTGAAATCGACGTCCCGTATTGCTCCGCCTGCAGCATCGCGGTCGAGAAGGAGCGCGCAGGGCCGGAGCCGACGCGCGCGGAGAACCCCGTAAACGCGCCCTTGCGGTCGTTCAGCATGCCCAGCTCGGCGCAGAGGATGCCCAGTTCTTCGGCCAGTGCGACCGAATGGCCCGCAACCGTTCCCGCGATGCGGTTGATGGCGGCCTCGATCCCGATGCCGCCCTGCACGCAGATCAGCATCATGTCGAGGCTGTCGGGGAAGGCGAGCGAGATTTCCTGCTGGCGCTTGTCGGCGTTGTTTTTCAAAAGGATATAGGGAAGGAAAAATCCGGCGATACCGGCGCCGAGGAGCGAGACAAGCTTCACGACTTCTGAGGGCGGTTTTTTCATGTAGTTGAGGAACAGCATCGCGATGATAAGGAACACAAGCGGCAGCAAAATCCGCGCCACAAGGTAATAAACCGGCGCCATCGGGTTGCGGATGCCCGCACGCTGGCAGAGGATGCGCGCCTTCGCGCTGGCATCACCCGCAAGCCGCTGGATCTTGTAGCGCATCGCGATCGATTTCGCGGCGGAGATCTGTTCGTCTTTCTTGATCTTGGGGTTATTGACGGCTTCGCGCGCCTGTTCGAACAGGGCGCGGCGTTTTTTCTCGATTACTTCCTTGTAGCGTTCCTGCTTTTCCTTGCGCTGCAAAAGGGGTATCGCAAAAGCCGCAAAGGACGCCGCCGCCGCAAGCGCGGAGAGGATGACGATCCAGGCGTTGGAGTCCATCGAAATCAGGAAATCCATGTTGCCCTCCCTTAAATCTTGAAGTTAATCATCTGGCGCATGACAAGAATGCCCATCGACATCCAGATGCCGCAGCCCCACAGGTAAACATGCCCCTTCGCCGTAAACAGCAGGGGCTCCATATATTTCGGGTTCACGCACCACAGGCCGAAGGTGACAAGGATCGGCAGCGCGCCGATGATGGCGGCAGACGACTTCGCCTCCTGCGACAGCGCCTGGATCTTGCGCTTCAGGCGGAAACGCGCACGGATAACGCCCGACAGGTTGGTCAGGACTTCCGAGAGCGACGAACCCGTCTCCGACTGGATCTGCAGCGCGGTTGCGAACATGTGCACTTCGGTCAGCGGGATGCGCTTGGCCGTTTCATACGCCGCCTGCCCCAGCGGCACGCCGATTTTCTGGTTGTCGTAGATGCGCTGCATTTCGTCGCGCAAGGGGCCGGTATATTCGCGGCTGACCATCGAGATTGCTTCTGTCATCGGCATACCCGCCTGCAACAGGCGTACGCAGGCGTCGAGCGCGTCGGGCAGTTCCTCGAGGAATTTCTTCTGGCGGCCTTTCGCCTTCATGCTGAGGAACAGGCGCGGCACGCCGAAAAAGGCGGTAAAGGTGATCAGCACGACCGACAGGATGCCCATGTCGAGGATAAATTTCACGACGATGAACGTCACCAGCGCGAAAACGGCGGAGCTAATCCAGAACCGCGACACAGGCGTCTCGATCCCCGCCTGCTGCATTTTCTCCTTGATGCTGGTCTTGTCCTGCTTGTGCGCGGCTTCCTGCTTGCCGGCTTCCTTCAGGCGTTTTTCCAGCGCTTCCCGCGCCTTGGCGAGCTGCTTGTCCTTGGATTCTTCCTTGCCGGAGGACGCCTGCTTGTCGCGCGTGATGATCGCCAGCGTGCGGTTACGGGCCTGCTGCTTGCGCGAAATGCTCACGGATACCGCACCGCCGATCAGCAGGATAAACAGCATCGCAAGTAGGGCGGGCAGCCAGGTCATGTTACTGATACGCCTCCGCCATCACGTCGAGCAGTTTTTTCTCGAGGTTGTACATCCGCGCGCGTTCGAACAAAATCGGGCGCAGGCCGGAGGATTTCTGTTTGCCGATGATGCGGCCGAATTCGTCTTCGCCTTCATATTCAAACCTGAACAGGTCCTGCATGGTGACGACTTCGCCCTCCATGCCCGTGATTTCGGTGATATGCGTCACTTTGCGCGAGCCGTCGCGCAGGCGCTGCACCTGGATGATGACGTTGACGGCAGACGCGATCTGTTCGCGCACCGCGGAGGATGGCAGGTTCAACCCGCCCATCGCGATCATGTTCTCCATACGCGTCAGGGCCTCGCGCGGGTTGTTGGCGTGGACGGTGCCCATGGAGCCGTCGTGGCCCGTGTTCATCGCCTGCAACAAGTCGAACGCTTCGGGACCGCGCACCTCGCCGACGATGATGCGGTCGGGGCGCATACGCAGGCAGTTTTTGATCAAGTCGCGCATTTTGACTTCGCCGACGCCCTCAAGGTTGGGCGGGCGGGTTTCGAGGCGCACGACGTGCGGCTGCTGCAGCTGCAATTCGGCGGCGTCTTCGCAGGTAATAACGCGCTCGCCCTGTTCCATGTAGCGGGTCAAGCAGTTCAGCATTGTCGTCTTGCCCGAACCCGTACCGCCGGAGACGAGCGTGTTCGCGCGGCAGGCGCCGATGATTTTAATCATCTCCATGCAGGCGGGCGTCATTGCCTTGAATTCCAGCAATTTTTCGAGCGTAAGTTTTTCCTTGGTGAATTTACGAATGGTCATGCAGCAGCCGTCGATCGCGAGCGGCGGGATGATGACGTTCACGCGTGATCCATCTGGCAAACGCGCGTCGCAAATGGGCGAGCTTTCATCGACGCGGCGGCCGATGACGCCGACAATACGCTGGCATATGGTCAAAAGATGCTGGTTGTCGCGGAATTCAATGGGCGCGACCTGGATCTTGCCCTTCAATTCGATGTAAATGGTTTTCGGGCCGTTGATCATGATATCGGCGATACCGTCCATCGCGAGCAATTCTTCAAGCGGGCCGAAGCCGAGCATGTCGTCGGCCGCTTCCTTGGCAATCTGCTGCAATTCGGCAGGCGTAACGTCGAGGCCGCGGAACTGCCCGATTTCCTGCACGGCGGAGGTGATTTCGTTGCGTGCGGCTTCGGCGTCCATGCGCGAGAGCGATTTCAGGTCGATACCGTCGCGTAAATCCGCCCAGATGCGCTTGCGCGCGCGGTCCATGCGCGGGTTGGCGACAATTTTTTCGGCGACGGGTGCTGCCGCTTCCTTGGCGTGACCGCCTGCGGGCTTCGCCGCAGCAGGTTTCGCCGCTTCTGCGGGTTTGGGTGCCGGTGCCGCAGCAGGTGCGGCATTTGTAGCGGGTGCAGCAGCGGCAGGCGCAGGTGGTGGTGGCGCGGGCGCTGCGGCAGGTGCCGGCGGCGGAGCGCCATCTGTGCGTTTACCGAACATGAACGATGCCCTCCCCGATTATTTCTTTTTGCCGCCGAGGTTTTTGAGAAAGCCGAGCCCGCCGCCGTCTTTCTTGTCGGTCTTGGTATCGGTAGCCGCGCTCAGGCCGCTCGCGCGCGAGGCGATGCCTGCCAGCGATTTCATGATGTCGGCTGCGGCTTTGCTTTGCCCGACCGGCTTGCCGAGCGTCTCGCCGGCGACGAAAATCTTTGGCGCATAGGGGATCACCGCGCCCGGATCCCTGTCCAGCGCCATCTTGATATCCTTGGCGGAAACTTCTTCCGAACTCGAGCCGTGCATGTTGATGACAACATCAAGTTCATTATGCCCGCCGCGCAGGTGGCGGATTTCATTCATCAGCGTGCGGCAGTTGCGCAAACTGGGCAGCATCGGCGTCGTCACCAGAACGATATGCGCGGAGCGCGACATCATGCGTTTCTGCGTCGCCTGCGGCGCACCCGACAGGTCCATGACCACGACGGGATATTTCTGCATCACACGGTTGGCGAGCGTTTCGAAACCGTCTGCATCCGGCGCATCGAGCAGCATCGCCTCGCCGCCGCAAACGATGAGGGATAAATGGTCGGTCACGGACTGGATAATGCGCTTCACGTCGTCTTCGGTGCCGGACGCGCCGATGCGCACAGCCTCGGCGCGCGGCGCCATGGGCTCGAGGCCATAAGCGATGCCAAGCGATCCTGCGCTGCCCGCGCAATCCATCAGCATGGTTTTCTGCTTGAAATTCTCGGCGATATCCCAAGCCAGCAATTGCGCCACGCTCGTGGCCCCCACGCCGCCCTTCGCCCCGATGACGCTGACCAGTTTCGCGCCTGTCAGGCCGCGCTTGTCGACCAGTGCCTTGGCGATCACGTTCACGAAATCGGTTTCGCTGACAGGGCGCACAAGGTAATCGCGCACCCCCATGCCGACGAGACTGCGGTAAAGATGCACGTCGTTCATCGGGCCGATGATGACGGCGTCGGTGCCTTCGGCGCAGGTGCCTGCCAGCTGTCCCAGCTGCGCGATGAAGTTTTCCGAGATATCATTGGTTTCGATGATGATGACTTCGGGCGACGCCACTTGCGAATAGGTGGCAATGGCGGCCTCGATGCCGCCTTGCGTGACCTCGACGCCGACACGCGCAAAACGCCAGTCTGCGGCAAGCTGCCGCGCTGTTGCCGCCGTACCGTCATCCAGCGCGAAGAAATCGACGCGCGAGGATGGAAGCAATGATGTCGTGATGTCGCTCATGCCCCTCCCCGATTACTGCGATGTCGGCTGGCCGGCACTGATGCCGCCGCCTGAAACCGATGTCGTGCCCGTCGTGCTCGCGTTGAGGCCGGTCAGCGGCGGGTTCGTACGGCCCGACATGTAACCTTCCGTCATAGTACCCTGGCGGCGGGAAACGCCGTCCGGCGATCCTGCATTGCCCATCAGGTCTTCGGGGTTCGCGATCATCTTGCTCAGCATTGTGCGGGTTTCGCAGCCGATCTGGTATCCCTCTATCTGCTCCAGCGATGCGGTACCCTGCGCGCCCGGCAGGCGCTTGCAGTCGCGCGGCGCTTGCGCAACGACGGAGGTATAGGCCAGCACAGCATGGCGCGCGGCCTCGCGGTCGGCTGTTTCGGTGTAATGGACAGTCATATCGGTCAGCCCGTATTGGGCGAAAGCGGTTTTATACTGCTGGCCCAGGCGCATGGCGGCCATGCGGTTGGTGCTGCCGTACCTTTTCAGGTAGGGCACGACAAGGCGGGGGCGCGAGCGGCCATTATGCTGGAAATCCTGCGCCATGATATTGACGTCGGTTGCATCGAACCGCTCTGCGGACAATGTATGCGTGGTCATGATATCCGCGACCACGATTTCGCCTGTTTTCACCTGCGTCGGCGTGTACATGCTGCACGCGCCAACGGGCAGCGCCGCCACCAGCAGCGCGCAGAGGGCGGATAACTTCGGGGCCGAAAGACGGAAACGGCGCATATGCTTCTCTCCTTAATCTACTATATAGCCATAGGAACGGCTGCCTGACAGGGCGGCCGACACACGGTCACCATAAATTTTACGCAAGCCTGTGATGAAGGTGCGCGACAAGGGCGTCGCAGCCGCCATCTGGCTCGGCTTGCGGCGCGGCAGCGGCGCGGAAAGCGTAAGCTTATCAACCTTCCTGGCGGTTAAGGGTTTTACAGGCTGGCCGGCTGCGGGCTCGATTGCCGAAAGTTTGGCTACAGGCTGGACCGTCGCGGGTTTCGCGGCGGCGAGCTTGTGCCCCTCGCCCATCACCGGTTTGCGGCGCGGGAGCGGGATTTGCACGGTATCGTCCTGCAGCATGGCAAGGTCGCTGATGGGCAGGTCGCCTATCGGCAGATCCTTCGCCGAAAGTTTTCCGCTTACCGGCAAGGCAAGGCCGGGGTTATCGTCGATCGGCGCTGCGTCGACCGTGACGACCGGCGCGCCAACCAGCTGGTTGACCTCCGCCTGCTGCACGGCCCGCGTCTTGACGCCGCGCGGCAGGGCGGGTGCGCCAAGCATGACACCCTTCTCGCCGGCGGTGCGGTCTTCATAACCCTGACGCTGATACTGGCGCGTATCGGGGCGTCTGTATTCGTTTTGGGTCTTTTTGGGACGCTCCATCGGTGCCGGATCCATGATGCGGGACGGGGCCGCTTTCGGCGCGACGCCCGGCGTCGGCATGTCGCCCGGTGCCCAGGTGGGCGCCTTGCTGTTCGTGCCGGTGTGCAGGATCGATTGCAGCGCGTCATTGCCCATCTGCGTCACGCGTTCGGCATGCGCATCGGCAAAGGGCTCGACCAGATAGGGCGTGACAAGGAACACAAGTTCCGATTCACCGCGCTGGAAGGATTTGGACTTGAAGAGGTTACCCAAAATCGGGATGTCCTTCAGGCCGGGGAAGCCGTTGAGCGCGTCGACGGAGCGCGAGCGCATCAGCCCCGCCATCATCAGCGTGCCGCCGGACTGCATTTGAACCGTCGTCTGCGCGCGGCGCACCGACAGGCCCGGAATGACCGTGTTGATCAGGGTCACGCTGTTCGCTTCCGACCGTTCGGACACTTCCGAGGTCAGTTGGAGCGAAATGCGGTCTTCATCCATCACGGTCGGCACGAAGTTGAGCGAGACGCCGAACTGGCGGAATTCGATCGTGACGTTACCGTCCTGGTCGCGGCCGGCGGGCACGGGGAATTCACCACCGGCCAAGAAGCCTGCGGTTTCGCCCGAGATCGCGGTCAGCGTGGGTTCTGCAAGAGTATTGATAAGGCCGTCACGTTCCAGCCCGCGCACGTCGATCGCAAAGGGGCCGAAATGGCCGCCCGGCGGGTCAACGGTCAGCACGCCGTTACCGAACTGGGTCAGCGCGGAGAGGCCGACGCCGGTGACGGTGTCAAAATCGGTGCCGTTGATGCTGACGCCGAGTTCGCGCAGCACGTCGCGCTGCGCCTCCAGCACTTTTACCTTCAGCATGACCTGCTGTTCGCCCGCAACCGTCATCAGGTCGACAAGCGTGCGGTTGGTGGCGTTCGCACCGACGAAGCGGTTGGCGATATCGCGCACCTGGTTCGCAACCATCGCGGACGACACGCGGCCCTTCAGGACCACGCTGTTGTTGACGGTCGAAACGGTGATTTTTTCTTTCGGGAACAGGTTTTTCAGCGTGCCGCGCAGGGTTGCGTCATCGACCGCGACATGCACCGCGATATCGGCCAGCTGATTACCCTCCGCATCGAAGGCGAGAATGTTGGTGTCGCCCACGCCGCGCCCGACCACATATAATCTGTCAGCGCGCAAAGACCCCACATCGGCCACGCCCGGGTTGGCGACAAGAATGTCAGCCGCCGGTCCGGAGAGCATGATCGTCTCGGCCTTGCCGGCGATGAGCGTGATGCTGGGCTGTGCCGCCCCTTGCGCCACGACCGAAAGGCCTGCCGTCAGCAGCAGCACAGCGGCTGTTGCCAGCGTCCGTCTGCCGAAGCCGCGCTTCATGGCTGTCATGATATGTTTCATGGATTTCCTCCCTGTTGTCCGCTGGGGCGGACGGGTACGTTCTGGATGATATTGCCGTTATAAACGCGGACCGAGGCCGCGGGGCCGCCGGTCGTCAGTACTTCGTTCAGCTTGCGGATGACTTCCGACGTGCCCGCTTCGGTCGTCAGCGGTGTGATGACGGATTCCGCGGTGTCTTTTTCGCCGATGCGGCGCAGCGCGAGCGACAATTCGCCCATCTGCTGCGCGAGCGCCAGCATCTCGGCACCCTCGCGGGTGACTTCGACGGTCACGACCTTGGCGATTTTCGCCTCGCGGCCTTCGTCTTTAAAGCTCTGGTCGACGGCCATAACCTTGACGTTCGACAAGATGGTCTGGCTGGCGAAGCGGCCGATCAGCATTTCGCCGACCGCCTGCGTGGCACCGGGCAGGTTCGCCTGATAAGACAGAATAATGTCGACCGCGTCGCCGGGGGCGACGAAGCCGCCGACGGAGGTCACATCGTTGATGCGCAGGCCGACGGCGCGCATGCCGGGGCTGATGGTCGCGGCCAAAAAGTTCTTGCCGCCCTTCACGTCGGGGATCAGCGCCTGGCGCGTGACCGGTTCGCCCGATTCAATCTGGCGGCGCAGCGGCGTGTCGAAAATTTCGGGTTTCTGGTCGTCGGGATAATCTTCGCGCTTGTAGACGCCGGCATACATGCCGCCGGACGGCCACGGTTCCCAACGCACGTTTTCGGGCTTCAGCTTTTCGCCCAGTAGCATCTGCTTGCTCGCGACAAGAACTTGCGACGACGTATCGGCGGTCCGCGCTTTCGGGGACACTTTGGACTGCACGAGGAGCGCGACAACGATCGCTACCATCAGCGCGCCGCCCATCACCATTAATACGCTTCTATTCATGTTAACTCCCCAATCGGATAGTACCCCGATTTCATTCTTGCACAGGAAACCCTGATTGTGTCCAGAAAAAAATGTGGATTCTTAATGGATTATTTTAAAAACCTCACCTAATTGGTGAGTTATGAGTCCGCTATGCCACAGGGCAATCCATGCCCCGAAACTTATGGCAATACCATATGGAATCTTGCTCTCGCCTTTTTGCGCAGCGGCCATCCAGCTGCCCTCGGGCGGATTGCGGAACGGCTTTTTCTTTTTCATCCAAAGCGTAAGCACGCCAATCACGCCGCCTGCAACCGCCATCCAGAACACGAAAACCATGACGCCCTTGGCCGCTATCCAGATCGCAAGGGCCGATGCGAACTTGGAATCCCCGCCCCCCATCATGCCCGCCATAAACATCAGGTAGGTCACGACAAAAATAATGCCAAGCGCGAGAAAGTGATTCCATAATGGTTGAAAAACTTCGGGCGATGCGACATAGGCGACGCCAAACGCCGCCAGAACGACAACTGAATAAAGGTTGGGAATGCGTAAGGAGCGCGCGTCCGACACGCAAGCCATGAGCGTGACCACGAAGACAATGGCGATACAAAGAAGAACAATCATGAAATGGGCAGGCTTTCGGCAGAGTTAGCAGGGCGGCCCGGACGGGACGCCGCAGGGTTGAAGAAGGTCGAAGTCTAGAACGCGTCCAGGACGGCGTTGAAGAAGCTGTTGAGGCGCGAGCCGAGCGCGAACACCGCCGCGACAATCGCCACCGCAATACCGGCCGCGATCAGCCCGTATTCGATTGCTGTTGCGCCGTCTTCTCTCTTGATGAATTTCTTTAACATGAAAAAAACCCCTTGATGCCCTGTCATCACACGAAAATCATGAAAGCCCCATACTTTCATTTTAGTGCCTCTTCCCTTAAGGCATGATTAAAACGAGGTAAAAGGTGGTTAATGCCTCCGCCCAAAACAAAAGCCCGCCTTTGCCTGACGGGCTTCTGTTTAAGCGATCGGCAAAGACAAAGATTAGATCTTGTCTTTGACGGTGGTGAACAGTCCGTTAAGGCGCGAGCCGAGGGCGAACACAGCAGCAGCGATTGCGACTGCGATGCCGGCTGCGATCAGACCGTACTCGATTGCGGTTGCGCCTTCTTCGTTCTGAATGAATTTCTTAAGCATAGGTACCCTCCATAGGTATGTTTGAGTTTTTCTGTTTGCGTTCGTTTTAAGGTTGTGAACCCGTTTCCCTTATATCTTTATCATACGACGGATTCGCTTAACATTCAGTAAATAGAGGGTATAGGACTGGTTAATTTTCAAGTATTCGCACCGATTGTGTAGTCGATAGAGGTTTTATTTGCATCAAATTTGATATTCTAAAAAGTATTTAAAATTGTTTATAGTCCTCTCCTTGTAATCAAAGAGAAAAGCCGGGAACTGCTTCCCGGCTTTTTGTTGAACGTCTGTGATTCAGTTGCAACAGTTAGTAGACGATATGCAAAGAGTTGAGCTGGTTTGCGATTGTCGTAAATACGGTATTCAGCTCAGGCCCTGTCGGGGACACGAATGAATAGGCGGGACTGGTCGCGCAGTTCTTCAGCATTGTCTTGCTGGCGGTGGAGATACCGGTGCCCAGCGCGATTGTATAAAGCAGGATGTTCTTGTTCTTGATCGTCGTGCAAAGGTTTGCCGTGCGCGTATCCAGGGTGTCTTCCGCGGTTGTCTGGTTCGTTGAAATACGCCCGTCTGAAAGCTTGCCATAGGCGGTGTAGTTGTTGGAGCCGAAGGTGTTGTCACCGTCGGTCATCAGGATGATGACCTTGTTCATGCCGGGATGGTCATAGGCGAGCGGCAATTGGGGATCGGTCGAATCCATCACGCCGCCCCACATGCCTGTCCAGCGCGGGCTGAGCATGCGCCAGCCCCAGGCAAGGCCGAGGTTAATCATCGTCGCGCCCCGCGCGTCCATCGAGTTGATCTTGGCCGTGATGTCGGCCTGCACATTTGTCATGGGCAGCATGGGCACGACGCAATATTTGTTGGGGCCGAAATCCGAGTTAAGCGGCGACTCATAGGTAAAAGTCGGTCCCGCACCGCAGCTGGTGAGCCGCTTGACGGAGAAGTTGTCGACCGTGCCGACGAAGCCGTTATTCGTGCTAAGGCCGATGGTGGAGCCGCTGCCGGCCGTGATGATTTCGGTATAGGTGCCGGCCGCACTGCGAGTCGTGCCGTTCGTGTTCCCGATACTCGCACGCACGCCGCCCGAGGTGACGGAGAGGACGGTGAAGGTGACTTCATATTCCGCGTTCTGAGTGAGAGCCGTCGAGGGAGAGCGGCTGGTCGCGCTGCTGGTCGTGATGTGGCGGACGCTCAAGTTATCGACGGATCCGACGAAGCCGTCACCCGTGGTGAATGACACGGTGGTGGTGGAGGTGTTCGCCGTGAGGATTTCCGTGAAGGTGCCGTTGGTCGAGCGCGCAGTGCCGAGCGTCGCCCCCAGCGCCACGCGCACGGAGCCAGCGCTTTGGCCGGATACGCTATAGCTCACTTCATACATGTCACCGTTAATCAGCGCCGTGGTGGGCGCGCGCGAAATCAGCGTCGTCAGCGGATAGGCCGCGTAATTGTCGATCGTGCCTTTGAAGCCGTCAGGGGTATTGAGGCCGATCGTCGACGTGCTGGTATTGGCGTTGATCGTCTGCGTATAAGTGCCGACGGCGTTGCGCGACGTGCCGTTGGTGGAGCCCACAACCGCGCGTACGCTGCCCGCTGTGCGTGCGGTGATGGTAAAGACCACGGAATACGGCAAGCTATTCGCAAGGGTAACGGTAGGCGCCTCAGTCACGGAGCTGTTTGCGGTCGAACTCTTGGTCAGCACGCCCGAGGCGATCGACCAGCCGGAGCCAAGCGTCCAGTTGGCGGTCGAGGCGTAAGTGCCGTTCTGAGCGACGTTGGTCGCGACGCGGGTTGCGAGGCCCGATGCCACTGTCCAGCCCGTGCCCAGCGTCCAGCCGCTGCTCGACGTGAAATCGCCGTTGGTGATAATGTTTGCAGGCAAGGTTTTCGACAACACGCCGCTGCCGATCGACCAGTCATTGCCGAGCGTCCAGCCCGACGACGACGCGAAATCGCTGTTGGTCGCGATTTCGGTGCCGACCGTGTTGAACCAGGCGTTACCGCCGGAAGTCGCGCAAGGCGAGAAATAGCGTGTAAATTTCGCTGTCGTCGGTTCATCGGGGTTGATCGCATAGGGGGGATCGTCAGTCACGTCGCGGTTGCTGGTTTCCCGCGCCTGCACGCAACCCGCCCAGCTGGTGGTGCCGTAGTTATAGCTGTCGGAATTGATCCAGTTGGTGCGCGATGGGCCAACATTCACCGCCTGTGAAAACGGCACGACACCCACGAACAATGTTTCCACATCCGAATTGTCGCCGTAGAGAATGCCGAGCAGCGTGTTCGCCGCAGTTTTTGACGCCTGCAACTTGTTCATGCCGCCGCCCGCATCTTCGAGCATCGAGCCCGTATTGTCCATGACCATCACAAGTTCAAGACCGGAAATTTCACGGCGCACGATCGTTTCGGCAAAGACGTCGATATGGTCCTGACCGAAAATACCCATGAACACGGTCTTGGTTTTCGATTTCGCATGCACGTCAACCATGCCGGGCGGCGTCAGCACGGTAATGTCATAAGCCTCGCCAAGTGCGCCTTCGGGATAGTTGGCGTCAAAATAGGCGCGGATGCGCGCTTCGATTTCCGCAGGCGTGCCGTCTGTGCTACCGCCCGCCAGCGCCGCCTTGTCAAGCGCGCCCGACAGGCGCGTCTTCAGGTTGTAACCCTGCGCCAGATCGACCGCCACGCCCGCCGCAGCGAAAAATGCCGGCAGGCAGAACACCACCACAAGGGCGACCACGCCCGCCGTATCGGCGGCCCAGCGCTTTATGCTGCGGCGCAGGTTCAGAACAGGCGCGCGGAATTGCTCCGCGGCAGCACGCAGGGTATTGTTCAGCATGAACTTCCTCCGGTGGAGCAGGGAATATAGCCCGTCGCGACCTTGCGGCCCCGGGCAAAGGATTCGATTTTCATCACGATCGGCGCGCCGAAATAGGACGTGAAGACAGGTGTGAACACATAGCGCACGGTCACCGCCAGCACGCCTTCGTTCTGCGCACCCAGGCCTTCGGTGCGGTCCGTAACTTCTGTATTGGCGTCCATGTTAAAGGTGCGGCGCCACTGCACGGTCGGCACCTTGGTCGTGCCGATAAATTTTATGCTGGCAATGTCGGCGCCATAGCTGGTGGTCGGATAGGGCATCATCGCCATACGGCCCGCAATGATCGCATCATCGATATCACCGGGGGTTGCCTGAATTTCACGCGTCAGCAAGTCGCTGACCGTTTGCGTCGCGTTGGTGACCTTCTGGTTGGTGACAAGCGCAAGGCCGGTGTCGATCGTGCCGCACAGCACCAGCATCAGGAACGGGAACAGGAGCGCCGCCTCGACCGCCGCGGTCGCGCCGTCATCCTTGAGCCATCTGATAAAACCGCGAAAAACCATCGTCTCTTCCTGTATTTAACTGCCGCCGCAAGCCATCGGATCAAGCGATGTGCAATAAGGTTCGGTCTGGATCACGACCGTCGCCATATGCGCAACCCAGTCCTGCCCCGACCCTGCCGTCAGCATGGTGCTGATAAAGGGCGTGAGGAATTCCCATTTATAATAAGCGCGCACAAGAATCACGTCGCTGTCGTTACCCGCATCGAAGGGGTGCGGGATAAGGTTGCCCTCGTCGTCGAACTGCGGCTCCATCGTATCGGCAAGGGAAAAGCTGTTGCCGCCCACATGGATGACTTCATACTGGAGCTTGTCGCAGTCGAGCATCGTGCCGCCCTGGCTGCAGAGCAGGGCTTTGAAAGTATCCTCGGGGTTGTCAGACTGCTGCACCTGACCTGTGCGGATGCGGCGCGCCGCTTCGGCGGAGGCGCCCTCCAGCACGGTGCCGCTCGCAAAGAACATCGACAGTTCGATGATGCCGAAAATGATCGTAAAGAGGGGCATAGCGACCAGCGAGAATTCAACCGCTGTCACACCTTCTTCCCGTCTCAGCCATCGTCTGAAAGTCTTGATCATCCCTGACCCTTTTTTTAACACATCACTACCGCCGCACGAAATCGCGGCACGCAATGATTACCCATTCTTTATATTAAACGAGTGTGCTTAAACCCCTGTTAATTTCTCGCACAAAGCACAACAAATTCAATCATTTAAAATTTTAGACAAATGCGGGGTTCCTTAGCCTTACTGGGCGACGTCACGGCCCCATTTGGCGACCAGCGCAGTCTGCCTTTTCTCTATATCTTTCAAGCGCTTCTCGTTACGCATGACGAGCAGGCCGGCAACGAAGGGGGTGATGTTGAAATAGATCAGCCAGCCCACGCCCGCCGCCCCGTAGGCGAGGATCAGGGTACTTGCCTGCATCAATAATTCGAAAGACTGGTCGAGGCGGTGGCCGTTTTCCAGCAGGCTCAGCCAAGAGGGCACCGTGCCGGCGAAATTCATGCAGCCGACGGTCAGCCAGGCCGTGCGGGGCTGCGCATTGTCGATCAGCGCCGCGACAAAGGTCGGAATCAGGCAGCCGCAGAAAAGCAGTGTGGAGGGGAAAAACACCCCCGCCGCGATCAGCAGCGTCAGAATCGCGAATTTCACCCGCCACGGCATGCCCGGTTTTTTCTGTTCCTGCACTGCGGCCATGTTACGTCCCCCCCGCCAAACGAAGGAAGAAATACCCCACAAGGCAGATCGATGCGAGCGAGGCGGAGAAAACCATCGCCACCTGACGCCCCGACGATTTGCCGAAGCTGCCGCGGCGTGTCAACTGTTGCTCGATATGCTGGCGCTCCCGCACCAGCCCGCCGAATTCGCGGCGTGCCAGCACGAAACGCTGGATATCGTCCTGCACCAGCGCCGCGTTGTCGATCAGGTCGAGGATGCTGGCAAGGTTGCCGTCATTGGCGAGCTTGTTCATGCGCTTGTTCAGTTCGGTGCGCAGGTCGCGGTCGTTGAAACGCTCGATTGCGGGTGCCAGCATCGAAATCAGCCATCCCCCGACGCCCGGCACGGGGCCTGTGTTAAACCGCCGCTGGATCGCGGCCAGCGTGCGCGCGACGCCGACCAGATGGTATCCACGGTCGCGCGAAATAACATGCCCCAGATGCGGGTCGATCATTTTCGGTTCCCGCACGGAAACAAACGCCATCATGTGGCGGTCCAGAATGCTCTCCGGGCGGTTCGGTTTTTTCGCGATGTCTTCCAGCGCCAGCAATAAACTGCCCGGCCCCAGCACGACGTAGTTCAGCAAAAGCGGGCTCATGCACACGACTTCCTTGTCGAGCATGTAGAGGACGCGCTCGATTCCGTATACGGGCATTTTCTGGACGAGGAAGCTGCGGCATTTCTCGTAGAGCGTAATGATGGAAGAAGCGTCCTGCACCTCCTCGAAACGCTGCTGCACCCAGTTGGTGAACATTTGCGTCGCGATCATCTCGGCGTGGCTTTGCACCTCGTCCTGCCGCGACATTGCTTCTGCGAGCGCGACGCCAAGGCCGGTCGGGAAAATGGAAAGTTCCTTGTAACGCACGGGCGCACGCGGATCGAGCGCCATGCTGATCGCCGACACAATACGTTCGCGGCTGGAGCCTTTTTCTTTTTCCCAGACCTTGCTGAGGCGCAGCTCCAACTCCTTGTCGTCGAAGTTGCGCTTGATCCATTGCGTGAACTGGTCTTTTTCCAGCACGGACGCGGCATCTTGCGGATGGGCTGAGAATGCGGCGGCGACGGAACGGAGGTCCCAGTATTTGTCGTCGCGGAAAATAAACGGCCGGGCAGCCTTTGCCGGCACATATTGCGGCTTCGAGTTGATGCGGCGACCCTCGGCCCAGCGAGTCGCCTCGTCCAGATCCCAGCGCTGCGTTTCATCATCATTCAGCACGCCGCGCAGGAAATCCCCGATATTGCCCGGCAGGCGGTCGCCGCCGGCTGCGAAATTGAGCGAGCCGCTTTGCATTTTGGCATTCGTAATCTGCAGGGCTGTCTTGCCAGCCGCGAGGTTGACGCCGCGCACCACCTGCGCGACGCAGATGCCAAGCGCGTATAAATCGTCCTTCATCGAGCCCTGCCCGCGACCAGACGCCTGCGCCATGCCGCGCTCGATGGTCTCATACAGCGGATGCAGGCGGAAAAACGCGGCGGTCGAGAGGCATTCGCCCAGCACAACCGATTCTGCGCCCGCGCTGCCCGTCATGAACATGTTGTCGAGGCTGATTGCGCCATGCATCATGTCGGCGCGGCGGAATTCCTGCAGCACGCTCAGGATGGGCATGATCAGCGCGGGTACCAGGCGTTCTTCGTGCAGGCGCAACGGACGCGCCTCGGGCGTTTCCATCATCTTGCGGCCGCCCGGCGCCTCGAAGACCAGCGCGAGTTTCTGGCGGCCTTCGGGTTTCCAGTCGATGATGCCCGCCTCCACCAGTTTCAGCAGGTGCGGGCTGCGGATCGCCTTGTAGGACGCGATATTGGTGACGCGCGGCACGCGGCTGTTCCGGCACAGCAGCGCAAACTGTTCACCGCCCGAGCGGCGGTCCTTCGCATCGAAGGCCTGCGTCGCGACAGAAGCAAGGTCGGCGCGCTGTGCGTCTGGAAAAATTTCAATATCCTGCCCCACCATGACGCGCCCATCGGCGGTAGTGGATGAAAGTATCGAAAAATATCCGATCTGCGATTTCGGCTGTTTGCGTTTCTCCGCACCCAAGGCGCCGGAATCATCATCGGTGTCGTCTGGCGACTCCATGGTGTTCCCCATTATCCCCGCCCCCATTTTACGGACATATGGTTAGGAATTTATTAAATAAATTCTGTGCAGGGATTTCGCCAAATACCTGTTTTTTTTCGACATTGAATTGCGAGTGAGAACGCTTCTTATTTATGAAAAAATTGTTAATTGACCTGCGCTATACTGAAGATATAACTTATCCATAACGAGAGCAGAGCACACAGAAATTCAGTTCTCTTACACTTTAGTGATCTTCACTTACACACATAAGCACCCGAGACGTTAAAGTGTTCAGAAAAGGGCCCGGTCTTGACCACCGGGCCCTTTTTACGTCTGCAGCGTTATTTCGATCAAAGACCGCCAAGGCTCAGCAACTTGATCTCCAGATAGTCTTCAATGCCGTATTTCGAGCCTTCTGTGCCGATGCCGGATTGTTTCCAGCCGCCGAAGGGGGCCTGTGCCGCCACAATCGCGACGCTGTTCACGCCGACCATGCCGTATTCCAACGCCTCGCCCACGCGCCAGATGCGCGCCATGTTGTTCGAATAGAAATAAGCGGCGAGACCATATTCGGTATCGTTCGCCATCCTGATGACATCGTCATCCGTCTTGAATTTAAACAGCGGCGCAAGCGGGCCGAAGGTTTCTTCGCGGAAGAATTTCATGTCGGGCGTCGCATTGGCGACAACCGTGGGCTCGAAGAACGACTCGCCCAGTTTATGGCGCTTGCCGCCGGTTGTGACCTTGCCGCCCTTTTGCGTGGCGTCGGAGAGGTGCTGTTCGACTTTCTCGATGCCCTTGACGTTGATCATCGGGCCGATCTCGACCCCCTCCTCCAGCCCGTTGCCGACTTTCATTTTGGCAACGGCTTCGGTGAATTTCTGCGTGAAGGCGTCATAGATGCCTTCCTGCACGAAAATGCGGTTCGCGCAGACGCAAGTCTGGCCCGCATTGCGGAATTTCGACGCAATCGCGCCTGTCACGGCCGCATCGATATCGGCGTCGTCGAACACGATGAAGGGCGCGTTGCCGCCCAGCTCCATCGAAACCTTTTTCACACTGCTTGCGCATTGCGTCAGCAAAATCTTGCCGACAGCGGTCGAGCCGGTGAAGCTGAGTTTTTTGACGGTGGGATTGTCGGTCATTTCCTTGCCGATCGGCTGCGCCTCGCCGATCACAATGTTCAGGACACCTTTCGGGATGCCGGCACGCTCCGCCAGTTCAGCCAGCGCGAGTGCGGAGAACGGCGTGAATTCGGATGGTTTCATGACAACCGTGCAACCGGCGGCGAGCGCCGGACCGGTTTTGCGTGTGATCATCGATGACGGAAAATTCCACGGCGTGATCATCGCGCAGACGCCAACCGGCTGTTTCAGCGTGACAAGGCGGTGGGTTTTGTTATGCGTCGGGATGACGTCGCCATACACGCGGCGGCCTTCTTCGGCCATCCACACCACGTAATCAATGCCGCTCTGGATTTCAGCCTTTGATTGCGCCAGCGGCTTGCCCTGCTCTGCGGTCAGGATTTTCGCGAGGTCTTCGATATTTTCAAGCTGCAGGTCCGCCCATTTTTTCAAAATCTTGGCGCGGTCGGATGCCAGCATCGTCTTCCAGCCCTCGAGCGCTTTCTGTGCCGCGTCGATGGCTTTCTTTGTTTCAGCCGCGCCCATATTCGGAACGGTGCCGATCACATCGCCGGTTGCGGGGTTGTTCACCTCCAGCATGCGGCCGCCTTCCGCGCCCGTCCACGCGCCGTCGATATAGCCAAGCTGGCGGAACAGCGCGCTGTCCTTCAGGTTCAACTGGGCTACGACATCGATGATCTGTACTGCTGCGCCGGGCATTTGAAGTCTCCTTTGATTTGATACCCGATAAGATAGTCTTATCTGGCTTGAAGGGGAAGGAGGGCCAAAAATTTCCTTGATTAACAATGCGATAACCATTATTTAAGCGTTTTCTGTAAAAATATGACCATCATATATGAAAGGATGCGCGGCTTGCGCCTGAACGAAAAGCTGACAGAAACGCTCGACAAGGCGGCTACCGAGACCGAGACGAAGATGCACCAGTTCATCGTCGGGCCGGCGGGATCGGGCCGCACGACGCAGGCGCAAGCCTATGCGGCGGAAATGATTGCGCGCGGATTTGCCAACCAGACGCGCAGCCGCAAGGATTTTGAAACGGTATCTTTCGACGATCCCGGCGACGTCAATGCCGTGACGAAACTCATGGGTGACGCCACCGGCGGTGTGCTGATCGTTGAAAACTTCCGCACGCGCCACGACGGCGACGACGGACAGGTACTGCTGCATAACCGGCTGGTGCGCGCCATCGACCAGCAAACGGTGACGGTCGTTTTCATCTCGACGCCGCCCGAGCTTGCGGAGGCCTTGCGCAACATGCCGGAAATTTCCCAGCGCCTGCGCACAACAGTCAACACCCCGAAAACCTTTACGCCCGATGAAATCGCCGCCTATCACTACGACCTGAAGGAAGGCGACCGCAACCGCCAGCGCAGGGCCGAATGGAAAGAGGCGCGCGACGAGGATTTGCGGCCCAGGGACAAGATTGTAGCGCCCCATACCGCGCGTTTCGTGAAGCCGGGGGGCGCATAAATGTCATTGCTGCCCGAACTGCAGGAAAAGGTGGATAACGCGGGCGCAGACGGCATGCAGGGCCTGCACCATATGATCCTTGGCCCCTCGCCCTCCGGCAAGACGACGCAGGCGCGTGAATACGTCACGGCGTTGCAGGACAAAGGCATGCAGATCGGCCCCATGACGTTTGTGAATGCGGCGGACTGGAAAAGCTGGTCGGATTTCCAGCAGTTGGGGGATGCCTTCAAAAAGGCCAAGGGCGGCGCGCTGGTGATCGACGAGCTGGAAAAGGCCAGTGACCAGATGCTGCGCTCCACAGTCAGCCAGATCATGCTGGCGACCACGAACAACGATACGCTGGTGATCGTGACGGGGCAGCCGTCACTGACCTCCCTGTTCCAGCTCGACACAGAGCTGGAAAAACGCATGGGCAAGCCCGTCGTCCTGACGCACAAGCTGACGCGTGACGAGATCGAGGAATACAAGGTGCAACAAAACGCGAAAGACAACGCACGTCGCGAAGAAGTGCTGGCGACGCAGCAGCGCGTGGCTGAATGGCGCGATGCGCGTGACGAAGACCTGCGCCCCCGGACGACATTCACCGCCCCGAAAACCGCGCGCTTTCGCAAGCCGCAGGTGACGTCATGACGCTTCATCCCGAATTGCAGCTGGCGGTGGACACGGCGACCCAAGGGAACCTGCGCGGGCTGCACCAGATGATTTTGGGGCCCTCGCGCTCGGGCAAAACCACGCAGGCGCATGCCTATGTTGGTGCGCTGGCGGCAAAGGGGTTCGAGCGAAAACTTGTTGAATTCAACACCGACCAGCTGAAATTCGTGGGCGACACCGGAAAAATTTTCGCCGCGGCCAAGGGCGGGGCGATTATCATCGACGAGCTGGAACACGCCGACTCAACCCAGCGCCGCGAAGTTCTGCAGCATATCGTGCGGGCAATATCGGACGGCGATACGCTGGTCGTCTTGACCGGCGCGATATCGCTGGAAAATGATATGGAGATGGACCCGGGGCTGTCGCGGCGCATGAGCAAGCCCGTGATGCTCGACCGCCAGCTGACGCGCCCCGAAATGGAGGCATTTGATAATGCCCGCCGCGCAGAACACGAAGCGGGGGAACGGGAGCGTCAGGTGCGGGAATTGCGCGCGCAGCGCGTGGCCGAATGGAAAACCGCCAAGAACGAAGACCTACAACCGCGCCGGCCGCACAGCGCGCCCGGAACCGCGCGTTTCCGCAAGCCGCAGGTGACGACATGACGCTTGCCCCCGAATTGCAGCGCGCGGTCGATATCGCGGACGCCTTTGACAAGCGCGGCACCAGCCAGGCGATCATCGGCCCCTCCCCTTCCGGCAAGACGACGATGGCGATCGAATATGCCGAGGCGTTGAAGGTGAAGGGCGTCAGCGACACGCTCATGATGCGTGACGCACGGAAGCTCGACGATAATGATGCCTTTGCCGCCGTAACCCTGTTCACAGAAGCAGAAGATTCAATCCTGATCATCGAGCATCTGGGCGATGCCAGTGCCATTACTCAAGGCCGCATCGCGGCGGGTATCGCGGGCGCGATGGAACGTGAAAGCACGGTCGTGATCGTCACGGGCGGCGACGCGCTGCAGGATATGCTCCAGAAAAACCATCTGGCTTCGCGCTTCGGCACGCCGGTCATGCTGGAAAAACTGACGTCGGAGCAGATTGCCGAATACAACATGACGCCGGAGGAACGGCTGGCGGCACAGGCGGAGCGCACGGCGCGCGAGGATAGGCTCAATGAATGGCGCGAAAACAAAGGCATCAACCTTGCCACCACGCGCGCGTTGACATCGCCGATGACGGCGGTGTTCAAACCGAAAAATCCGGATAAAATTTAGGCTGCAGCCTGCAGCTTCGCCTTGGTAACGTCGATCTGGCGCTGCACGGATGCCAGCTTGATCGCGTCTTCCTTGGCGAATGCCGCATCGTCTTCCAGCGTTTTCAGCGACGCTTCGAGCGCGGGGCGGTCGAGTTCTTCCACCGCGATCGCCTCTTCCGCCAGCACCGAGCAGATGTCGGGGTTGACGTCGGCGAAACCGCCGGCGACGAAGATCTTGCGCACGGATCCGTCCGCCGCCGTGATCGTCACGACGCCGGGGCGGATGGAGGACAGCAGCGGGGAATGTTTCGGCAGCACGCCGAAATCACCGGCCGCACCCGGCACAACCACCATCTTCGCTTCCTCGGAAACGAGGATGCGTTCGGGCGAGACAAGCTCGAACTGGAAGGTGCCGGCGGTGGTGATAACGTCTGCCATGTCAAATCCCTCGCGTTACTGATTACGCCGCTTTTGCCATTTTCTTGGCTTTTTCGACGGCTTCCTCGATCGTGCCGACCATGTAGAAGGCCGATTCAGGCAGGTCGTCGTAATCGCCGTTCACGATGCCCTTGAACGCCTTGATGGTGTCTTCCAGCTGGACGAACACGCCGGGGGTACCGGTGAAGATTTCGGCCACGTGGAAAGGCTGCGACAGGAAGCGCTGGATTTTGCGTGCGCGGGCAACGGTGAGTTTGTCTTCTTCGGACAATTCATCCATGCCGAGGATCGCGATGATGTCTTGCAGCGCCTTGTAGGACTGCAGGACTTTCTGCACCGAACGCGCAACCGCGTAGTGTTCCTCGCCGACGACGCGGGGATCGAGGATGCGCGAGGTGGAATCCAGCGGATCGACCGCGGGATAGATGCCCAATTCCGCGATCTGGCGGCTCAGAACCGTCGTTGCGTCAAGGTGGGCGAAGGAGGTCGCGGGTGCGGGATCGGTCAAGTCGTCGGCAGGAACGTAAATTGCCTGAACGGAGGTGATCGAGCCTTTGTTGGTGGAGGTGATGCGTTCCTGCAGCGCGCCCATGTCGGTTGCGAGCGTCGGCTGGTAGCCGACGGCCGACGGGATACGGCCCAGAAGCGCGGACACTTCCGCGCCCGCCTGCGTGAAGCGGAAGATGTTGTCGACGAAGAACAGAACGTCCTGGCCTTCTTCGTCGCGGAAGTATTCAGCAAGCGTCAGGCCGGTCAGGCCGACGCGCGCGCGCGCGCCGGGGGGTTCGTTCATCTGGCCGTAGACGAGCGCCACTTTGGAGCCAGGGCCGTCGAGCTTGATGACGCCGCCTTCGATCATCTCGTGGTACAGGTCGTTGCCTTCGCGGGTACGTTCACCCACGCCTGCGAACACCGAAACACCACCGTGGTTCATCGCGACGTTGTTGATCAATTCCATGATCGTGACGGTTTTGCCGACGCCGGCGCCGCCGAAGAGACCGATTTTACCGCCTTTTGCGTAGGGTGCCAGCAGGTCGACGACCTTGATGCCGGTGACGAGGATCTGGGTTTCGGTCGACTGGTCGACGAATTCGGGCGCCTTGCGGTGAATGGGGAAGTGGAGTTTCGCGTTGACCGGGCCGCGCTCGTCAATCGGCTCGCCGATGACGTTGATGATGCGGCCCAGCGTTTCGGGGCCGACGGGCACGGAGATGGGTGCGCCGGTGTCGGTCACGGCCTGACCGCGGACGAGGCCTTCGGTCGCGTCCATCGCGATGGTGCGGACGGTGTTTTCGCCAAGGTGCTGGGCGACTTCAAGAACCAGTTTCTTGCCGTCGTTGTCGAGGGTCAGCGCGCCCATGATCGGGGGCAGCACGCCGTCGAACTGAACGTCCACGACAGCGCCGAGGACCTGCGTGACGCGGCCGGTGCTTTTGTTGTTCGTTGCGATTTTCATGGTAATTCTCCTTGTAACGATTAAACGGCTTCTGCGCCGGAAATGATCTCGATGAGTTCTTTGGTGATGTAGGCCTGGCGCGCGCGGTTGTAACGCAGCGTCAGCTTGGCGATCATGTCGCCCGCGTTGCGCGTCGCGTTGTCCATGGCCTGCATGCGCGATGCCTGTTCGCCGGCGGCGCTGTCGAGCAGCGTCTTGAAGATCTGGATCGACAGGTTGCGCGGCAGCAGGCTGGCGAGGAGTTCTTCCTCGTCCGGCTCGAATTCATAGATGGCCTTGAGGCCGCCCGTTTCTTCGGTCTTTGCGACAGCCGCGATCGGCAGCGGGATGATCTGCTGCACGGTCGGGTCCTGCTTCACGACGGAACGGAACTGGTTATAGATGACTTCACAGACGTCGAATTCACCGCGCAGGCCGAGATCGAGGATGAGGTCGGTGATCTGGCGGGTTTCGGCGAAGGCGAGGCGTTTGCGGCCGATGCCTTCAAAGCTGTGGAGGATTTTTTCGGGATGGTCGCGCTTCAGGCTTTCGCGGCCCTTGCGGCCCACGGTCACGATCTTCACGGTCTTGCCCTGCTCCACCAGCTGGCGGATGCGGAGGCGCGCGAGACGGGTCACGAAGGCGTTGAAGCCGCCGGCGAGGCCGCGGTCGGAGGTCACGACAACCAGCAGGTAGTTCTGGTCGCGGCCGGTGCCGCCCAGCAGGAACGGGCTTTGCGAATTGATCGTGACGTTCGACACAAGGCGCGACAGCATTTCCGCCATCTTTTTCGCATAGGGGCGGCTCGCCTCCGCCTGCAGCTGGGCGCGGCGCAGTTTCGAGGCCGCGACCATTTTCATGGCCGACGTGATCTTGCGCGTGGATTTCACGCTCGCGATCCTGGTCCTGAAGTCCTTTAAGCTCGGCATCGGTTAAACCTTTTCCGTTACGCTGCTTTTTTGCCTGCGGTGAAGGTCGCAACGAAATCGCCTGCGAATTTTTGCAGGGCGGCTTTCGTGTCGTCCGAGATTTTCTGTTCGTCGCGGATGGTTTTCAGGATCGACGCGCCTGATGATCTCAGGGCTTGCAGATACTGGACCTCGAACGCGGTGACGTCCTTCACGGCGACGGTATCAAGATAACCGTTCACGCCCGCGAAGATCACGGCGACCTGTTCTTCCATCGACAGCGGGCTGTACTGCGCCTGCTTCAGCAATTCCGTCAGGCGCGCGCCGCGTGCCAGAAGTTTTTGCGTCGATGCTTCGAGGTCGGAGGCGAACTGCGCGAAGGCTTCCATCTCGCGGTACTGCGCCAATTCCAGTTTGATGGAGCCGGCAACCTGTTTCATCGCCTTGGTTTGTGCAGCCGAACCGACGCGGGAGACGGACAGACCGACGGAAATAGCCGGGCGCACGCCTTTGTAGAAGAGCGAGGTTTCAAGGAAGATCTGGCCGTCGGTGATCGAAATCACGTTGGTCGGGATGTACGCAGACACGTCACCCGCCTGTGTTTCAATGATCGGCAGCGCGGTCAGCGAGCCCGAGCCGAGATCGTCGGACAGTTTCGCCGCGCGTTCCAGCAGGCGCGAGTGTAAATAGAACACGTCGCCGGGATACGCTTCGCGGCCCGGCGGGCGGCGCAGCAGCAGCGACATCTGGCGGTACGCAACGGCCTGTTTCGACAGGTCGTCGTAAACCAGCAGGGCGTGCATGCCGTTGTCGCGGAAATATTCGCCCATCGTGCAGCCGGTGTAGGGCGCAAGGTACTGGAGGGGGGCGGGTTCCGACGCGGTCGATGCGACGACGATGGAATATTCCATCGCGCCGTTGTCTTCGAGCGATTTGACGAGCTGCGCGACGGTCGAGCGTTTCTGGCCGACGGCGACGTAGATGCAGTACAGCTTTTTCTTCTCGTCGGTGCCCTTGTTGATTTCTTTCTGGTTCAGGATGGTGTCGAGCGCAATTGCGGTTTTGCCGGTCTGACGGTCACCGATGATCAACTCACGCTGGCCGCGGCCGATCGGCACCAGCGCATCAAGCGCCTTGAGGCCGGTCTGCATGGGCTCATGCACCGATTTACGCGCGATGATGCCGGGGGCCTTCACGTCGACGCGGCGGGTTTCCTTGGATTTGAGCGGGCCTTTGCCGTCGATCGGGTTGCCGAGCGCGTCGACAACGCGGCCGAGCAGTTCCTTGCCAACCGGAACCGACACGATTTCGCCGGTCTGGCGGACGGTGTCGCCTTCTTTAATGTCGCGGTCTTCGCCGAAGATGACCACGCCGACGTTGTCGGATTCAAGGTTGAGGGCCATGCCCTTTACGCCGTTGGAGAACTCGACGAGTTCACCCATCTTCACCTTGTCGAGACCGAAAACGCGGGCGACGCCGTCACCGACGGAAACGACCTGGCCGACTTCGGCCACATCGGCCTGTGCGCCGAATTTTTCGATCTGGTTTTTCAGGATGGAGGAAATTTCTGCTGCGCGGATTTCCATGGCTTATGCAACCTCTTTCATTTTGGCTTTGTCTGAAGATTCGTTGTTGGATTTGAGCGCACGATGCAGGCGCTCCAGCTTGGTCTTGACGGAAGAGTCGATGAGACGGGAGCCGACCTTGACGATCAAGCCGCCCATGATGGCTGCGTCGACATGCAGGTTGACCTGCACCGACTTGCCGAGAACTTTTTTGAGGTTCGAAGCGATCGCGTCGATCTGCGCCTGGTCGAGCGCCTGCGCGGCCGTCACTTCCGCGGTCACTTCGCCGCGATGCTCCGCGATCAGTTCCTGCGCGGAGGCCACGATGGCCGACAGATCCGGCAGGCGGCGGTTTTGCGCGACAACGCCCAGCAGCTTTTCGCTGAGCGGCGACAGCTTGAACGCCGCTGCCAGTGCGGACAGCGCCTTCACCTGATCGGCGCGGCGCAGCGTGGTGTTGTTGATGAAGCGGTCCATGTCGCCGCCCGAGGCCAGAAGGCCGTCGATGGTGGTAAGGTCATTGGCGATCACGTCGATTTGCGACTGTTCGGATGCCAGTTCAAAAAACGCGGTGGCGTAACGTCGTGCGATCGCCTGATTTCCCGTTTTGCCTGCCAAGTGAAGCGCCCCCTTTGTCTTTATAATAAGCGGCTCTTATGCACCGCGAATTCGAGGCGTTTTTAGCATGAGTCTGATTTTGGATGCAAACTGAATCCTGCCGAAAGTCAGGCATTTCGCAGCTTTGCAGTTATTATCGAAAATAACTCAGGGCTTGGAGGATTTTTTCTGTGCCGTGCCCAGTAGATAGGGCTGTATTTTCCCGAAAGCACGGTCGGTGCTGAGTTCCAGCCGGATGATTTCTTCCAGCTTGTTGGCCGGCGACATGAAATAGACCAGCGCGGAATGGTTGACGATGTAATCGCCCTCCGCGCCGCTCGCGCCCGGCAGCATCTCCACCTCGACCTTGAAGGCTTCTTCCGCTTTTTTCACCTGTTCTTCGCTGCCGGTCAGCAGCGCGAAGGAGGACGGCGGGAGTTTTGCGGCATAGGCCTTCAGCACATCCTGCGTGTCGCGTTTCGGGTCGACGGTGATGAAGATCGGCTGCACGCGCTCACCCAACTCGCCGAGGCGTTCGATGATCTTGCCCATCTTCTCCAGCGTCACGGGGCAGATATCGGGGCATTTGCTGTAGCCGAAATAAATCAGCAGGAATTTGCCGGGCCATGTTTTTTCGGTGACGGCGTTGCCGTCCTGATCCTTCAATTCAAACGTGCCGGGCACATACATGCCGATGCTGGGCTGCGAATGCGCGCGCAGGAAAGCCTGCTTTTGCAGCAGTTGCGGCGATACGCCTTCATTCGCCTGCGTCATCAGCGTCTGTTCGATTTCCGTGGGGCTTTGCGTATTCGCCGCGTCATCGGTTTTCGCGGGCGTCGCGGCGGGGTCATCGGGCGTTGCGGTGGGATCTTCGGTGCCGGGGCTGGTGCCCGGTTTCACGAGCTTCAGGCGGCCATTGCTGCCCACGATGTCAAAGGCGGGCACAAGCTTGCCATCCACCACGACAGGCTGCGGCGCGCTGCGGTGGTTGCCGATATAGGCGGCGACCGCCCCCAGCATGAAGCCGATAACCGCCAGCACCATGAAACGCAGAAATTTTCCCATGAAACATCCTTTGCTTCCGTTGATTATATAGGAACCCAGCGCGGCGCAATCAAGGAATTTCGGGATATAGACGATTGATATAATTGCCTTTTCCGGCGTTTACCTAATTTTCAGAATATCCCCCTATAATGGGCGCATACGCAAAAGAGGTTGGCATGCTGGATAAACTGAAAAAACTGACCGACCTGACGGGCGAATTTTTCGCCCGCCGCACTACGGCAGAAAGCAGCAAGCCCTCGCATTACCGCATGATCAGCGTGGGCGAAGGATTGGAGGGCGACGGCAAATGGGAAGTGTCTTTCTTCCTGACCGGCTCCTACACCAACCCGATGTCGATGTCGCCGGTCAGCCCCCAGAAACTGGATGCGCTGCTGCGCGCGAATTTGCCGGCGGAGCATATGCCCGAGATCGAACACGAAAAAACGCGCTACACATTACTGACCGCGCCGGAGCGCGCGAAAGACCTCGCCTCCGAAATCGTCCATATTTTCCAGCAGGAAGGCATCAAGCCGATGGATGGCGATTACCAGCGCTACGCCCCGAAAAAGCCTGCACAAAGCATCGCAACTCCCTGATTTGAATCGCAATAAAGTTACCCACATGCCCCCTTGCGACTCGGTTTAGCGGGGCGCATACTCCGTTCACATTTTCATAGTTATTATGCGGAGTGATTGCCATGGGTACGGACAAGGCAAAGCAGGGCAAAGTGAAATCGCAGTTCGACGAAGCGGTTGCAGGCACGGCTTACTACAGCATTTTCTCGATCGAACAAGCGCCCGACGATACGGCTCCCGGCAAATGGGAAGTGCTGTTCTTCGTCTCGGGATCGAAAAACGATGTGGACGCAACGTCCCCCCTCTCCACCTCCGAACTCCACCGCCTCCTCAACAGCTATTACGCCCGCCACGGCAAGGACAAGCCGGAGTTTGAAGGCGAGTTGTCGAAAAACCTCCACCTCGGCCGCGTCGATACAAAGGAACGCGCGCAGAGCCTCGCCGCCGAACTCGTTTTCATTTTCGAAGATGCGGGATTGACCGCGATGAAGGAACAGCTGGAAAAATTCCAGCCCATGTCGCCGGGCAATTCGCGCCCGAAACCGAAGCCGCGTTTTCGCAAGCCGTAACCGCGCAATTGCTGCCCCAATCACCATCGTCACGCCCGCGCAGGCGGGGATCCACCACCGTTTGCCACTCGGCGCACATTTTGTTTGTTGAAATCTGTTGGATCCCCGCCTTCGCGGGGAGAGGGGGGTAAAGTTAGGCAATTGAAAACATAACCTTTTTAATACCTAAATTTGCCTGTGTACTACTTGTGTACAATTTCTAGGCGATTCAAGTGCAGATGAGCAAATTCTAGCAAATTTCGGTAGGGAGATAAATAGAAACACTTAGTTAAAGGCCTCTGAATGCCCTAGGAAAATTACTTCCTTATCTATTTATGCAGGAATATCTTTGCTTATTCTCGGCTGTAGAAACATCAAAGGTATACTTCGCTGTTAAATCTTTGTAAGGCATCAAGATCACTTTCTTTTAGAATAATAAAAATGTTTTTCCACTAATTAACAAACAACCTTAAGGCTCACCCATCACCGGCTGCTTTATTGATGAAGCCACAAATTGATGTAATCGAGCCTCGAACTCTTTTGGCGAAAGCGTCAATGGAAAAGCCGTAACATTGCTTGCAAGAGATACAATCCCATAGTCCCCCTGAGCATGTTCAGGTCTGTAATAACTCGTCGTCACGACAGCAATTTTAGGCTTTAAATCTTCAATAATATCAACTCGGACATTTATAGTTAAAGTATTCGGCGTAGAAACCATTTCAAAGATTGAGGTTGGCGGTACGACTTTAATGGTCGGCACATTGCACTTTTCATCACGCGCTACTATCCCAAATAGCATTTTTTCAATTTGGGGAACGTAGAGCGAAGCAAGTTTTTCTGGCTCCAGTTCATTTGGATAGTCGGTCTTTGCAAGCAATTCTTTATTGTGAATGTAAGCATGCAAGTTAATCCCTTTTAAGCCCTGCATAACCGGCGCTACAGGAATACCTGGCATCACCTCAGGACAGTTCTTTTTGGCATGAATTCCTGCCGAGTCATTGTTCTTAGAAAAGTAAGGTATGTCGTCGGGCGTATCTGCGTTTGAAAAATGTATTACTGACAGTATGCCGCAGACCGCGACGATAGCCATGGCTACGCGAGCACCCATGTTACCCCCTCATTGAATAATTGATACGTGCTATTTGAACACTACATGCATTAAACGTCAAACCCGTTTAACCAAGATTAATACTGTTTTGTTTCCGCAGAATGGACAGCACCCATACGAGGGCGCGTGTATATCCCTACGCCTTCAACGCAGAAGGCGCAGGCAGCTTGGCAGGCCTCGACGCACGATTTTTCTGTTTTTCCTCCCCGCCGCGCGGCCCTACACTACCGAATTCCGCGCCCAGTTCCCCGCGCTGCATCTGCGCCAATGATTGGGGCGATGACGTATGCGCGGGAATATCCAGCCCGTGTTTAAGTGCGTGATCACGCATCATCCGTTCATGCAGCCCCTGCACCATCGCGATCACGCCGCCGGTGATGCCGACGATGTTTGCGGTGAAGGGCAGGATGCGCCCACCATAGACGCCCGGTTCCTCGGGGTGCGGGAAACGGCCATACATGGTGGCGCCGAAGGCGGGAATGCCGCAGGCCGCGACGTTTTCGACGCGCTTGCCGCCCGCATCGATCACCGTCAGGTCGTTGCCGTCCAGTTCGATGCCGTCGCCGGCCTTGCGGTGCGGCTGGCACAGGCCTTTCTTGATCATGCCCGCCCAGAACGGGTCGCGCGCCTTGTCATACGTCACGGTATTGCCAAGGCCTGCGATGACGAAATCGAATTTCCGCGCTTCCTCGCGCATGCCGTCCTGAAAAGCGGAATTCCATTCGCGGGGCACGCCGCCTTCATGGCCGTCCTCCGCGCGCTCGACGCGGTCCTTCAGCGCCATATGCGCCACGATGCTGTTTTTGTATTCGTGCAGTTTTTCGCCGTCCTTCGTCGAGATAAATCCCGCCAGTATTTCCAGCTGGCCTGATGCTTGCGCATCCTCGATCATCTTGGTATTGGCGGGCGTCGTGCCGACGCGGTGCGTGCCCAGCCATGTGGCATGGCGGTTATAGATATTGCCGCACACATCATCCGGCAGCGCCGCGCCGATATCGGCGTTGAAACGCTCCCAGTATCCCAGCACTTCCTCCGCCGTGTAACCCTTGCGCATCAATACCGCGAATTCGCGGCGCATCGCCGTCACCACGTCGGTTTCCACGTCTGCGTGCGGTTTGCCCGCGGCGATCTTTGCGGCCTGCGCGTTCACGACGCGCAAGAATCGCGGCGGCGTTTTCTCCAGCTCCGCCTTTTTCTCCGCGCGCGGTTCGCCGACCAGCGATCCGGCCAAGTATTCCTCCGGCGTAACCGCACCGTAACCTGCGTGTTCAAGGCCGTTGCGCGAAATCATGTCGATCTTGCCCTTGAACCCCAGATGCAGCAGGCGCAGCACGCAGTCATGGCTGCTGAGCGCCGTGCCCAGCACCAGCACCTGCGGCGGCGGCAGCCCGGCCTTGTCGCGGCGGGCCTGTTCGTCCATCACTTGCGCGTAAAAATCTTTCGATGTGGCGGCATAGGGGTCTTCCAGATAACGCGCGCTGCCCACGATATTCTCGACGAAGGCGGGGCGCTGTATCTCGCGCTGGCCGGTCGCCAGCACCACCTGCGCGGCTTTAACCGTCGTCATCTCGCCGTTTTCTTTGACATGCAATACGGGATGCGGGCCTGATGTGTCCAGTTCCAGCGCTTCGCCGATGCGGGTATTCACATCCGCCTTGCCGCCCGCCTTGACCATCGCAAGGTCGACCAGATGCGACAAATAATCGCCCAGCAACACGCGCGGCGGGTCGAGCAGGTAGCCCATCAGGCGCTGTTTTTCCTTCGCATCCGGCGCGTCATTCGCAAGGCCGACGATGTATTGGGGGAAAGTGGGGAAGCCATCGGGAATATCATCCGCCATGAACGGCGTCGCACGCTTCGACGAAAGGTTCAGCCTGAACAAATCAAATTCCGCCGTGCGGCCATAGGCGACGCCGCCGAATTTCTGCGCCTCGTTACGCTCCAGCAGCGTGATCTTCACGGGATTGTCCGGCGTGATGGATGGCTCTGCCGCAATCTTCAGCAATTCCTGCACCAGCGTCACCGTACCCGCCAGCCCCGTGCCCACAATCACCAGATCCTGCATGTCTTCCGCCATCGATCCCCGCATTATTTCAAAGCAAATTGAAGGGCATAGTTATGCGCTATAGTACCAAACGCGGCTGAATATTATGTTAACGTGAGAAGCATCGAAAAAGGCATCTTGCGGGGGTTGGGTAACCCGTTGATTTCAAACAATACCCTTCGCGCGATTTTGCGAAAACGTGTTTTTTAACTCGTTGAATTCATTGATAATTTATTTGGATGCTATGACTGGGAAGCACGGAAAACGCCGGGAAATAACCCCGAAAAAGAACCCTCTCCGCAAAGATCCAAAAAAATTCCATTAGATATCAGCTACTTGAAAAACAGGCCGTCGCGCTTAACCGCCAATTTCCGATTTTAGCTGCTGCAGGTAGCGTTTCATGAATTCAACGCGCCGTGCGCCTTCCGCCCGCGCGGATTTGGTCTGGAGCGTTTCGGCGGTTTTAAAAAGTTTGACGAAGAAATGGTCGATGGCGAAAAGTTTGTCATCGGGTGCGCGGGTTTCGGCCAGCATATCGTCTTCGCTGTAATACGGGCGGCCCATGATTGTGCTGGTGGAAAAACAACGCGCGATGCCGATTGCGCCCAGACCATCCAGCCTGTCGGCATCCTGCACCACTTTTGCCTCGATCGTTTCGCACGGGATATTCGCGCTAAATGAATGCGTGGCAATCGCGTGCTTGATGCCGTCGAAATACTGCGCGGGGTAACCGACCGATTGCAGGTATTCTGCGGCGGCATCGGCGGAGAGGCGCGAGGCTTGCGATCTGCGCGGGTCATTTTTCGGCACGTTCACGAAATCGTGGAAATAGGCGGCGGGCACAACGATGTTCAGATCCGCCCCCTCCTCCGCCGCGAATTTCACGGCGGCGGCGACGACGCGGCGGATATGCAGGAAATCATGCGACGGATCGGCGGAGGGGTAAAGATCCCGCGCCTTCGCGCTGAACAGCGCGTCCCATTTCTGCAAGCTTTCGGGCAGCATCAATAAGCCGTTTTCTTGAGGTTTTCGATTTCGGTCGAGAAGCCGTGCGGGTCGGCGATGGGCGGCAGATAGATATTTTTGTCATCAAGCGTATGCGTGAACATGAACAACTGGCCGTAATTCATCAGGTTGCCCACAAGCGACTGCGTGATGTTGCAGTAATTGATCTCGCGCATGTTGAGTTTGTAGACGAGGATCGAGAACACGCCCGTCTTGTACAAAAACCGCTTGTTGGTCAGGTAAATTTCCGTCGTCCATTTGCGCGTCATTTTCACGAGGAAGCAGCCCGCGCCGATAAGGATGCCGGCCAGCGGCGCGAAGAAAACGCCGGGGTTCGATGCCGCCGTTTCACCCGCGCGCACGGGCGCGCCGGTGCCGAATTTCGCGAGCAGGAAGGCGATGCCGAAGCCCGCACCCGTCCAGATCAGCGCCTGCATCCAGGCACCGAGCGTATACGTCCAGTGGAATTCGCCCTTGCGCACGACGATTTCGTCCTGCAGCAGCGTCTGGTTGAGGAAGCGGCTGCGGCGGCCGGTATTTGTATTTACGTTGCTTGCGTTCATGGGGCTATATTTGCACGGCAAAACCGTGATGTCAAAACAGGGTTTTATCCCCTATAATCCCCCGCATGCGCATTTTACTCACAGGCGGATCGGGCGACCTTGGCACGCTGCTTTCGGCGGATTTGCTTGGCCACGCCTATGATGTTGCCAGCATTGACATGGCGGCACCCCGCATCGCCGTGCCGCATTTCGTTAAAGGCTCGATCATCGACCGCGCGGCCGTGAAGCGCGCCATGGCGGGCGTCGATTGCGCCGTACATATCGCCGCCTGGCACGGCATTCACGAGGTGGAGAAAACAAAGACGCCGGAAGATTTCCACGACCTGAACGTGACCGGCACCTTCAACATGCTGGAGGCGGCTGCGGCCGCGAAGGTGCGTAACTTCGTCTTCATTTCCTCCACCAGCGTATCCGACCCCTATAGCGTCTACGGCAATTCGAAAATCGTGGGCGAGGAAATGTGCCGCGCCTATGCCAGCCGCCATGGCATGCGCATCATCATCCTGCGCCCGCGCGCCTTTATCCCGAGCTGGAACCGGCAGGTTTATAAAACATGGAATGACTGGGCGGCGTGGTTTATGCGCGGCGCGGTGCATATCGACGATGTGAAGCAGTCGGTCATGAAATCCATCCTGCACCTCGCAGAAAACAAACCCGTGCCCGCATCACCGCCCATCCTGACGATTGACGGCGCGTATGAATACACGGCGGATGATATTGCAAACTGGGACAGGGACGGCGCAGGCGCAACCTTCCGCAAACATTATGCGGCGCATGAGGCCAACGCGCGCGCGGCAAAACTCGATATCACGCGCAAGCCGAAAATCCTCGACATCACGCAGGCGCGCGCGACGATCGGCTACGCGCCCGCCTATTCCTTGAAAACCCTGCTTGAAGAACTCGCACAGCACGGCGAAGACGGCCCGCCCGCGCCCTTCCCCCGAACGACATAACCCCTCCAGGGGCAGCCGGAGGGGTTATGCTGGTAAAGCCTGCCACGATTGTGTGTGCAATGGGGAGACAGGCAAACGGGGGTTAACCCGTTTCCATCCATGACACGCACCAGCCCCCCGAATCCTGCGCTTTTTTTTCCAGCAAAAAAAACATAACCCCACCCGGGCAGCGGGAGGGGTTATGCATTATCAACCTCGACTGCCTTGCGGCAGCGGGGAATTAGTCTTTCGCGTCGCGAACGTCTTCGGCTGCGTCTTTCTCATCTTCTTTCGCGTCGCGTGCATCTTCTTTTTTGTCGAGCTTGTCTTCTGCGCGATCCAGTTTGTCTTCAGCGCGGTCCATTGCGCCTTCGTCCTTTTTCGCGTCTTTCACATCTTCTTTGGCGTCCTTGACGTCTTCCTTGGCGTCGCGGCGGTCTTCTGCTGCGTCCACTTTGTCTTCGGCGCGATCCAGCTTGTCTTCGGCGCGGTCAGCGGCGTTGTGGACTTTTTCTTTCATGGTGGTGCCTTCGGCGGCAACGGCGACATGGGTGAGGCCGATAACGGCGGCGGCCACGAGAACGGCGAGATGCTTGTACATAAGATAGTCTCCTGATAGGCGGTTTAGTGCGGCGAGCCGGTGTGGCCCTGTCCCTGCGGCTGATTAAACGCTACTGCCCTTTAAACGGTTCCAACACGCCAAACCCTGCGCGTAAAAATGACAAAAAATCGTGATTTTACGGTGTGATGACCGATATTATAGCAAACGCGCGCCGTTTGGCACCTTATGGTCGGGGGAGACGAGGATCACATTCCCCTCCGCATCATCCACCCCCGTCGTCAGGAATTCCGACATGAACGGCCCCACCTGCTTGACGGGGAAATTGATGACGCACAGAACCTGCCGTCCGATCAATTCATCAAGGTTATATTTCTTGGTGATCTGCGATGACGACTGCTTCACGCCGATCTGCGGCCCGAAATCGACCCAGAGTTTATAGGCGGGCTTGCGCGCTTCCTTGAATTCTTCCGCACGCACGATGGTGCCGAAATGCAAACCCACCTTGACGAAATCGTCCCATGTAATTGTCGCAGGTTTTTCGTCACTCATTTCATCACCGTGAAGTAGAAAATGCTGCCGGTGCCGGGCACTGAATCAACCCAGATGCGTCCGCCATGGTTGTCGACGATTTTTTTGCAGACCGCAAGGCCGAGGCCCGTGCCGTTATATTCCTGATAACTGTGCAGCCGCTTGAACGGCTCGAAGATTTTATCGGCGTTGCCGGGCTCGATGCCGATGCCGTTATCAGCGACCGAGAACAGGTAATGATCGCCCTTGTCCTCCGCCGCCACGCGCACATGCGGGATTTTTCCGGCGGGCTGGTATTTGATCGCGTTGTTGATCAGGTTCTGCAGCAGGCTCATGAACTGCACGGGATACCCCTGAAACACCGGGAGCGGGCCATGCGTCACTTGCGCGTTGTGTTCGTCAATCGTCACCTTCAGGTTATCCAGCACATATTGCATCAGCACGGTAACGTCGGTTTTTTCGCGCGCGCGCGCGCCCTGCCCCACGCGGGCATATTCCAGCAGGTCGGCCACCATCGCCTGCAAACGTTTCGCGCTGTCGGTGATGATGGTCAGGTATTTCTGCCCTGCGGGGTCGAGTTTCGATTCATATTGGTGCCACAACAGGCTGGAGAAGTTGGCGACCGCGCGGATGGGTTCCTGCATGTCATGCGACACGACATAGGCGAAACGCTCCAGCTCCGTGTTCGACTGAGTCAGCTTGTCGATGACCTGCGCAAGGTTCGCCTCGCGTTCCTTCAACTCGGCGGTGCGCATTTCCACCATGCGCTCGACCGTTTCGTTGCGGCGGCCAAGCGTCACCAGCAGCAGGCCAAACAGGCCGGTGAAGACAAGGCCGGCGATCAGGATGATAAACGGCTCGTTGCTGGCGGATTTGCGCTCGAAGGCAAGCGTGCTGCGCCAGACGAAGGTCCATTTGCTCTGCTTGACGTTGATGTCCTTGCGAAGGACAAAGGCCGCGTTGCGCCGCGCTTCCCCGCTTGCATAAAGCATGTGTTCCGGCGTTTCCTGCGCACTGTCATAAACGGCGAGGTCGAAATCGGTACCCTGCCCGACCGACAGGCCCTTCATGAACGCATTGCTGTTAAAGGGCGACGTGATCCAGCCGACCAGCGCCGCGCGGCGTTCTGCCGCTGTGTCCACGGGCGCGCCTTCGCGGTAAAAGGGCAGCATCAGCGTAAATCCGGGATTCCCTTGCGGGTCCTGTACCAGTTTCATGCGCGGGGAGAGCGCGGCGTCGCCGGTTTCCGCCGCCCGCCATGCTGTTTCCGTGCGCCCGGGAAAGGACGCGACGTTGAGCCCGATTGCCGCGCTGTTATGATCTTCCGGCTCCAGGTATTTGACGATCATGTATTCCGATGCGCCGTCGGGATGCACGGTGAAATCCGGCCGGCCATCCGTGCGGGTCGCCGCGACGAAACCCTCCACGTCCTCCGGCGCGACATGGGCGATAAAACCGATGCCGCGCACGCCCGGGAACCTTTCGTGCACCTTCAGCGCATTGGCAAAGGCGCGCCATTCGGCGCGCGTGATGTTCACTGAACCGGCGAAAAGCCCGACGCCGCTCAGCAGCGTCTGCTCGAAACTCAACAACCGGTAGTCAAAGGCGCGTTCGTTTTCCAGCACCGTGTTCTGGAACTGCGTGCGCGCCTTGTCGACCGTGTGATAGGTCAGCTGCTTCCAGGCGACCAGCGTAACGACCAGCGGGATGATGAGGGAGGCAAGCGCGACGGTCGGGAACATACCGCGCGTCTTGTCGCCGCGGAAAATGCGCGGCAGCGTGCCGGAGCAGGCAAGGAAAATGGGCATGAAGATAACCGTGCCCAGCATGTCGCCACACCACCAAGTGCGCCAGTTCTCCATCATCTGGTCTTGGGTGATCACATCCCCGAAGCGGAGCGAGACGACGCCGAAGGTGGGCGAGACGACGGAGGCGATCGGCCCCACCAGCACCAGCAGCCGGATCACGTCGCGCAGGCGGTCCGTCGACACAGGCAGCCCCGCATAGCGCTTCACCAGTTCGTAACCCAGAAGCGCCTGCAGCACCGCGCCGATACCGACGCCGAGCGCGGGCAGCACGGCGACGCCGTCAAAATCGGTGCCCGTCCACGCGGCGTCCAGCAGGAATGAATTGAGCAGGAAACTTGCGATGAGGATGCCCGGCCACAGCCCGCGCCCATAGGCGAGCAGCATGCCGAGCGCGATGCCCGCCGGCGGCCAGAGCAGCGAGGCATAGGTGTAGGGCGACACCAGCACCATCGACGGCTTGCCGAATGCATAATACAGTGTTGCCAGCAGCAGCACTTTGCCGAGGTAATCCAGTTGGCGCGAGCGGACAGGTGGCATTTTAGAATTCCTTATCCCGTTACTTTAACGCCTAAACAGGTAAATTGAAATATCCTAGAATAATCCCTAGAATATCCCTATGACAGCGGCCCTGCACCCCCCGAACACCGAACCCGTCCATATCCTCTATGCCGAGGATCAGGAGGCGGACGCGCTGTTCATGGAACAGGCCTTCCTGACCGCGCGCGCCAAGATCGTGATGCACTTCGTGACCGACGGGCATGCGGTTATCGAGTATCTGGGGCGCGAATTGCGCCTGCCTGACCTCATTTTCCTCGACATCAACATGATGCGAAAAAACGGCCCCCAGACGCTGGAAGAAATTCGCGCGCATGAAAGCTGGCGGCATATCCCCGTCATTATGCTGTCCGGCTCCGCGCTCGACCGTGACATCGTCAGTTGCTATACGCGTCATGCGAATGCCTATGTGCAAAAGCCGCTCACCTTTCCGGAAATGCTGGGATTTGTGCAGGCGATAGAAAATTTCTGGTTCTTTCAGGCGCGCCTGCCGCAGGACGAAGGGGCGGCATGAGCATCCTGCAGCAGGAAATCCGCCGCGCGCCTGTCAACATCGTGATCGCGCATCCCGACGAAGACGTCATGCTGCGCCTGCAGCTGGCGCTGCGCAGCATAACAACGCCCGCCGCCCTTTACCATGTGAAGGACGAAGCGAGCCTGTTTTCATTTTTGCGCAAGGCGCATCCGTTTGAAACCGCGCTGCGGCCCGACATGATCCTGCTCGGCTGTGCGCTGCTGCCCGCGCTCGACCGCCTTAAATCGGACAACCCCTTCTCCCCCATCCCCGTGATCGTGATGGCAACCGACATCACGCGCGAACAATCAAAGGAGGTTCATGCACGCCACGCGAATGCCTGCATGCGCATCCCGTCCGACACGCCCGGCATGCGCGCCTTCGCGAGCGCGCTCGACGCCTTCTGGTTCCGCGTCGCCAAGCTGCCCGTCAATCCGGATGCGTAACAGATGACCGATGTGATCTCATGGACAAGCATCGAAGGGCTGGAAAAGGCGATGGGCGCGCCCGCCGCGCACGCCTTCGCAAAACGGCTGCTCGGTTTCCTTGAACAAAGGGTCGCGGAAATTCCGGCGGCCTTTGGCAGCGGCGACGGGGAGCAGATCCGGAACTGCGTCCACAAGCTTGCCTCCAACGCCGCGGCGCTCGGCGCGCTAAAACTCTCTGGCATGGCGCGGGAGATCGAGACGCTCTGCCACGAGGGAAAAACGGCGGAAGCGGCAGGCCGGCAGGAAGAATTTGCTGCCTTGGCCGCAGAATCCCTCGAAATCCTGCGCCAGCGGCTGACATAACAAGCGCGAAGACGGTTTTACATTTCCGCTGTGCTTGCTATAATGGCGGGGAAGCCAAAGGGTATTTCACATGACCAATCCATCCGCCAAAACCGCCGACGGCATCCTGCACATCGTTTTGATCGAAGATCAGGACGTCGACAAGATCATGATCGAGCAGGCCTTCGGCATGCTGGACCAGCCCGTCATCCTGCACATCTACAGCGACGGCGACGAGGCGTTGAAGGAAATCCGCACCAGCGCGCAAGTTTTGAAGCCCGACCTGATCATCACGGACCTGCGCATGCCCAACAAGGGCGGGCAGGATTTCATCCGCGAGATCAAGGAAATCGACGGCCTCGACGAGGTTCCGGTCGCCGTGCTGTCCGGCTTCACCGAGGAATTCGTCAAGATGGAACCGATGCTGCGCCACGAAGTGGTCGCGCTGATGGGCAAGCAGGAGCTATATTCCGACTTCCCGAAATTCCTGGGCGAGATCAAGCGCCTTTGCGCGCAGATCAAGCCGCACTGATCAGAGGCCCCGCTTCGGCGGTGTGTAGGATGATTGCGCGGGCGCCTTTGCCTGCATCGACAATCCGGCGCCGCCCGTTTTATCCATCTTCGCGACCGCCATTTCCGTCACTTGCGCGACAACGTCCGGCTTGTCTTTCGCGCATTGGCCCATCAATACGCTGACAAGGTTCTGGCGTTCTTTTTCCGGCGCGTCGGGGCCCATCTTGTTGATACCCATCACGATCACGCTGGCCGTTTCCGGCACTTCACGCTCCGGCATGCCGGCTTTCAGGAGGATGGATTCCATGGCGGTGGGAAGTTTCACGCCTTCGAGCTTTTTGCCGCCCGTCAGCGCGTATTCGTAATCGCTTTGCCGCTTGCGGCCGTAATCGTCTTCAGACATCGCCGGTCTCCTGCCCTGATATGACTTAACAACATTATACGAAAAACGCGTTAAATTGTCGTTACAGGGCTGAATTTAAAGCCTAATTCGGCTCCCAGATGACAGGCAGGCGGATGGTGAGCGCCGTGCCCTTGCCTTGCGCGGAATCCACATGGACCGAGCCGCCGAGTTTTTCGACGACGGCCTTCACGGCGTTCAGCCCAATGCCGCGCCCCGATTCATCCGACACCGTGTCGCGCGTCGATACGCGGGGATCAAAGATATGCTGCAGCAACGCCTCGTCGCTTTCCTTGGCGGCAGACGGCCCCAGTTTTTCGCGCAGCTTCGCCTCGTCAATGCCCGCGCCGTCATCCGCGATGGTCAGGATCATCGTATGCTTGAACGGGCCATAGGCGACATCGACCCAGACGTTGAGCGCCGCCGTTTTTTCCGCAGCCGCCCGCACCTCTGCCGCTTCCGCAGCATGGTCGACGATATTGCGGGCGACATGCACGAGCGCGGTGAAAAATTCCTTGTAGACGGGGGAGAACACGCGGATCTCGCCATTCGCGGGCATCGTGACGCTCACCTGTTTTTCCGCCATGACGGCAAAAAAGTTAAGCTGCGTCTCGAACGGGATCAGCAGGTCGCGCACAGGCGCGGAGACAATTTTTTGGAAGTAGCGGAAGGCAATGCCCTGCGCGCCCTGCGCCCGCAATTCGCGCCCGAATTCCGTTGCATAGCTGACGGGCAGCATGACGACGTCTTCCTGAATCTCGAAATTATTTCCCCAGATTTCACGTCCGTACCCCTTGGCTTCCTCGAACACGCCCTCGACAACCTCGCGGGCAATCGCCAGCATCTCGTCGACCGTCACATGCTGCCGCGTCTTCATCTCGTTTTCCATCTCGTGCAGGATGCCCGCCATGATATCGAGGTGGAAGAAGCGCGACATGCCCTTCAGCGTATGCACCTCGCGTGCGAAATCCTCCATGCTGTACTTGATCGCGGGATCGATCAGCACCCCCTCCAGCTTGCGCAGGTAGCCCACAAAGGCCATCTTGTCCTTCGCAATCCGCAGCATGCGGGCGATGCGCGCCTCTTTCACGCGGATTTCTTCCTGCGCCTTTTCTTCGCGGCTGACATCGGTTGCGATCAGCAGGATGGCGAAGAGTTTTTTCTGCGCGTTATACATCGGCCGGTATTGCAGCGCGACGGCGATGCCCTGGCTATGGGCATAGCGCTTCGGCGCGAGCCGCATCAGTTCATCAAACGGGAAAATCGTGGAGCGCCCGTGGAAGACGAGGTCGATCAATTCCTGAAACCGCTTGAGGCCATCGGCATCGAGCTTCAGCACATCGCCGATATGCCGCCCGCCGGGTTCGCCCTCCAGCAATGTCGCGCAGGCGCTGGAATAGATGTTGGAGCATATGCCGTTGCGGTCGAAAAACGTGACCGCCTGGCCCAGACTGTCGAGAACCTTGCGCATCGACAGCAGCAGCGCGTCACGCTCCGCCACAACCTGCAAAAATTCGGCGGATACGGCGTCGAGCGCGCGGGAGGATTGTTTCGCGCGCTCGGCCCGTTCAGCATACACGGCGTCGATCTCGGCCAGCAGCGCGGCCAGCGCGTCGTTCTGGCCTGCCTCGCCGATATGTTTTGAAATTTGTTTCTGGAGCTTGGCGGATATCATCAGACTGCTTTCCCGCTGTCGCCGGTTATGCGCGTTTTTCCTGCAGGTGGATCTTCACGCGCACCGCGTTGTCCTGTCCCTCGGGCACGCAGCGGAAGCTGAGCGAGCTGTGCTGCTGCCGCGCCGCATCCCGCGCGGCGTCGATCTCGCCGACCGCCGGAATATCCATCGACAGGTCATAGCCGCGCCCGTTCAGGAAGGCCTTCACGCGGCTGCCCACCACGTTGGCTATCGCGCAGGCCATGTCTTCGCAGATCATTTGCATGGGTATCTTACGCGCCTGTTCGGGATAAGTTTCCTCGGCGATCCGGTGCAGGAGATCCGCATCGAAATGAAAGCTGAAATCGACGTTGAGCGCGGCACCCTGCGTCAGGCTCACATGGCTGGAAATCTCGCCCGCCTTGGGCGGCGCGCCTGCATCACCGGTATGTGCGACCTCGCGACCAAACATCGTATCGAACGTGCCCGTGACCGCCTTGCCGACGATGTCGGAGACGTAGGTGTTCATGCTCTCCAATGTGTCTGATGCTGGGCTTGTCATGCTGTCTGGCGGGTTTCCTGCAGGCGTTCGTTGATCCAGGCGACCACGCGCGTCACATGTTCGCGCAGGATGTTTTCCGATACGGGCTTGACGATATACGATGTCGCGCCCGCCTTCAGCGCCTCGATGATATAGCGGTCTTCGGATTCCGCCGATACGATGACGAAGGCGGTGTTGTCGTATTTTTCCTCGCCGCGGCATTGTTCCAGCATATTGTACCCGCTGCGCCCCGGCATGTTCCAGTCGAGGAACACGACGTTGTATTCCGTGCCGGCCATTTTCGCCGTTGCCTCCGCCACATTTGCGGCCTGGTCGATATGCGTGATGCCCAGCGTCTTGATGTGACGCTCGATGTCGCAACGCACGATCATGTGGTCGTCGACCACCAGCGCCCTTAAATCCGATACTGAAAATGCCGTCATACCCGTCCCCAATAATATACTCACGCCCAGATTAAGCTTTAAAACCTAAGAATTGCCTAATATTTCCGATACATAACGCATTTTCTTAATATTTCGGGCTTTTTGGCGCATAAAATGGCGGCGGGATAGGCGTTCAAAAATGCTGACCTCAAGAAAAACGCCGCCAGCAATACATGCAGGCGGCGTTTTTTTAAAGATTCTATGGCCTAGAGGACGACAAGGTTGCCGCTGAGGACCAGCGCCGCCTCGTCGGTGCCGAGGTTGACCCCCGTCAGCGACGCGATCTGAACGAAACTCGATCCGCCGGTCAGCCCGTTCGCGTCCACCTTCACGATGGTGTTGCTGCCCACTTGCGTGATCTGCACGAAATCGGTGACCGTGCCGGTATAGCCGACCAGCATATCCGCGATATCGAGCACGTCATTGCCCGCGCCCGACACGAAATCGGTGATCGTGTCAACGCCGCCCTGCGCCGCAGGCAGGTTGAAGACAAACGTGTCGGAACCCGCGCCGCCGGTCATCCTGTCCGCGCCGCTGCCGCCGACAAGGATATCGTCGTCGAGCCCGCCCAGCAGCGTGTCGTTGCCCAAGCCGCCAAACAGCGTATCATCGCCCGCGAGGCCAGACAGCGTGTTCGCGCTATTGCCCCCCGTGATGATGTTGTCGGCAGCATTGCCCGTACCGTTGCCGGCGTTGCCGAGCGTCAGGTTCTCAATCTCCGCGCCGATGGTGAACGTGACGGCCGAGATGACCGTATCCGTTCCCTGGCCTGCGAGTTCCGAGACAATGTCGCCCGCCACGTTGACAAGGTAAGTGTCGTCGCCGAGCCCGCCGATCATCGTGTCGCTGCCCAGGAAACCATCGAGCGTATTGTCGCCCGTGTTGCCGGTGAGCACGTTCGCAGTCGCGCCGCCGCGCGCATCGATGTTGCCCGCGCCCGTCAGGGTGATATTCTCGATGCCGGGCAGAAGCGCGTGATAGTTGGGGAAGTCGATGGTGATCGCGGTCAGCACCGTATCGATGCCAGCCGTGTCCGTGATCTTGTCGAAGGATGTATCGACGATGTAGAAATCATTGCCCGCGCCGCCGAGCATCGTATCCGCGCCCGCGCCGCCATCCAGCGTGTTGCTGCCCGAATTGCCGGTCAGCGTGTTGTCGAGCGCGTTGCCGGTCGCATCGGTGTTGCCGGCGCCGGTCAGCGTCAGCCGCTCCACGCCCGCAGCTGTGCCGGCAAGCGAGAAGGTGACGGAGGATTGCACAAAATCGATGCCTTCGCCGCCCGCTTCCGTCACGGTGTCACCCGCGTCATCCACATAATAAAGGTCATTGTCGAGACCGCCCGCCATCGAGTCCGCGCCGGTGCCGCCGTCCAAGGTATCAAGGCCGATACCACCGTCGAGCGTATCGTTATCGCCCTCGCCCAGCAGCCTGTCATTGCCGGCATTGCCGACCAGCGTATCGTCGCCCGCCTGGCCGGAGAGCGTATTCTTGATCGCGTTGCCTGTGATTTCGTTGTCGGCGTTGTTACCGATGACGGCGACCGCGCCTGTACCGTCGATCACGAGGTTTTCAAGTTCCGCGCCCAGCGTGATTTTCACGGTGGTATGAACCGTGTCGTTGCCCTCGCCCGCGTTTTCGAAAATACGCGCGGTTGAAAGGTTGACGTAGTAAATATCGTCGCCGTCGCCGCCGATCAACGTGTCGGCGCCGCCGCCGCTGATAAGCACGTCATCGCCCAGCAGGCCCGTCAGCGTGTTCTTGCCGCCGCTGCCGGTGATCGTGTTGTCGTCATCGGTGCCGGAACCGTTAACGGTGCCGCCGGTCAGCGTCAGGTTCTCCACATCCGCCGCGCTTGCGGCAAGATCGAAAGACACAGTGCTGATGATATGGTCGGTACCCTCGCCCGCGAGTTCGAACACCAGATCGCCTGCGCGGTCGACGTAATAGGTGTCATTGCCGAGGCCGCCGGTCATCGTATCCGTGCCCAGCTGCCCGTTGATGGTGTTGTCGGCGTCGTTGCCGGTCACGATATCGTTATAGGCGGAGGCATAGACGTTCTCGATCACCGTATTGAAAGCAATCGCGGTCGCAGCCAGGTCGGTACCGAGACCATGGCGGGTCAGCGCACCCTCGCGCAGGTCGATCTGCAAGGCGCCGGAGGCGGAATTCGCGTCCAACATGTCGATTCCGCCGGCGTCCCAGATCGTGCGGATCTTGCCGTCGGCGCGCAGTTCGTAAACATCGTTGCCGGTGTGGTATGTCATGTTCGCGCCATACATCAGCTGGAAGGCGCGGATATCGACGGGCATCGGCGTGACCTGAGAGCCGCGCAGAAGCGATGCGTATTCGCCAAGGTCGACCAGCTGCGGGTCGTTATAGCTCATGACGGTGTCATAGCCGTTGTCGAGCGCGGGGGGAAGCAGCGGCCGGCCGTTGCCGCCATCGTCATGCGGGTGCTTCATGCCGAGCGCGTGACCGATCTCATGCAGGGCCGTCGCGAAGGCAAGGCTCCCCTCGCGCAGCGCGCCTTCCTGGTAAACGATGCTGGCATCGAACAGGAACACGTCGCCTTCGGGGTTCGGGTAGCTCGTGCGGTCTTCAAGGAAGCCGGGCAGGAAATCGTTCGTCACATAATCAGGGTCGGGGAACAGTGCAAGACCAATGATGGAGCCTGCATCACCCGCGTAAGTGAAGGCCATGTCGGCATTGCTGGTCAGGAAGCTGGGGCCGTCCGCCTCGATCATCTGAAAGGAAATATTCGCAACCGACGCCCAGGCGTCGAGCGCCTTGGTGATTGCCGCCATCCCGGACGACGACCATTGCTTAACCGTGTAATCAGTGCCGGTGTAGAAAGTATAAGTCAGCACCAGCGGCTCGCCCATCGTGGCAACCCAGGAGCCGCCCTGCACCACGCCGTCGATATTGTCATCGCCCGTGAGCGGAATACTGTTGGTGACCGGAACAATCGCCATTTTAAAAAGCCCCCTTGAAAACTCTGCGCCGCCCATGACCTGTTATGTCAAGCGGCATATCTACCATCTCAGTTAACACTACATAGGCTGTGCTTAAAAATCCGTTGCAAAATGGAACTGTCCCCAAAAATACCGCAGCCTTTAACGAATTGGGGCGCGCGCGGGAAAAAACGAGCCGCGCGGGATAAATTTATGCAAATAGTTTGGCTGTCTTTTAACGAGAGAGATGGCGTTTCCGGCGGGATTTGAACCTGCGACCCTCAGTTTAGGAAACTGATGCTCTATCCAGCTGAGCTACGGAAACGTATATCCTCTTCAAACTACAATAAAAAAGCGCGGCGTTCAAATTCTGACCGCCGCGCTTTTTAAAATATCGACGGCGCTTAGTTGCGATGCCCGCCCGGACCCCTGTGGTCGCGGCCACCGCCGCCACGATGGTCGTCACGACCGCCACCGCGCTTGCCGCCACGGTTGCCGTGGTGATCATCGCGATGGTTGTTGTCGCGGAAGATGATGATGGGCGGCGGCAGTATCACGCGCGGCTGCTGCCAGCGGTGATTGTCATTGTAATGATGGTTGTTGTGGCCGCGGAACAGCGGGCCGATCAGGATGATCGGCGCGACGGGGCGCGTGTAGATATAGTTCGGATACGCCTGCGCATAGATGCGGGTCTGGTTTTCGTTGAAGGCAAGGCGGTTTTCAAGGGCAGAGGCGTTCATTTTCGCGTTGCCGAAATTCAGCTGGCCGAGGCCGTCATCGAGGTTGTAGGCGCGCAGGGGCGTTTTGTAGCCGTTGCGCAGTTCGAATTCCACGCCGACACGTTCGCCGGTCTGCTCGACGCGCGCTTCGATAAAGCCGAGGCCTGCGCGGTAATAGGTGTTCTCGCGCAGCAGCGGCAGTTGCGCCACGGCGTCGATCACTTCGGGCGCGATGTAATTATTGCTGACCAGCTCGGTCTGCTGCTGCTGGCGGGTTTGCGTGACGTCAACAGTCTGGGCGTTCGCGGCGGTCGCAAGGCCGACTGTCCCGCCGACGGCGAGCGCAAAAGTCAGGGCAAGAGATTTCAGTTTCTTCATGGGTTTAGTCCCTCCACGTTATTAGAAGCTCTTGGTGTGGCCTTAGGTATATGCCCGATCCGGATTCTCGGCAAGCTGATTTATGGCAACATAGTTGCGCCTAAAAACAGCGGTAAATCAAAGGGATATCAGGGCTTCTTCCCGAACTGCGCCGTCTTGGGTGCGGCGAGGGAGACTTTGGTCGATACATCGTCCAGCGAAAACTGTTCCAGCGCGGGCGGCTCGCCGCCGAGCTGGGTCAGCGCCTGATGCGCGTCGCGGATCGCCTGTTTGTTGTCGAAGTCGCGGAAGGACACGATGGCGTGGCTGGGCGCGCCCTGCAGGTTATAGCTTTTGTCGATCGTCATCGTGGTGATATGCGCGGTGAATGATTTGAAATCGTAGAGCGTCGCCACGACCGCCTGCGTCGTCAGGCCGCTTTCGAAGGGCGACCACAGCACGGGGTGGAAATAACGCTCCACCACGCGCATGTCGTCGACCTTTTCATAGCCCGACTGCTTTTCGCCGGTGCGCAGGCCGCTTGCCTTGTCGAACGCCTCGACCATTTTCAATTTTTTAGGGCCAGCCGACATCGCCGCATTCCTTCGCGCATGAATATTTTTCTGTTGGATTTTATGAGGTTAGCAGATCGCCCCGTTATGTCAACGCGCTATGATTTGCTTATGTTTTGAAGGGCTTATATAAAGGGCGCATGCTGCGTTTCATGTATTCCATGCTGTTTGTCGCTGTCGCCATCATGCTGGCCGCGTTTTATTACGCGCGCTGGGCTTCGGCGACCGACCAGCTGCGCGCATCCGCCGCGCTCGGCGATGCGTCGTCGCAATATTCGCTGGCGCGCAAATTGTCGCGCGGCGAAGGCATTGCGGAGGATCAGGAGGCCGCGCTCGCCTGGTTCCGCAAAGCGGCGGAGAATGGCGACGCGAAGGCGCAGCTGACGATGGCGCGGCTTTATTTTTCCGGCGACGGCGTGGCGAAAGACCCGATGCGCGCCACCATCTGGCTGAAACGCGCGGCCGACAGCGGAGATTCATTCGCGCAAGGATTGATGGGCATGGCGAGCCTGGGCGGCATCGGCGTCGCGCAGGACCCCTATGCCGCGCTGGCATGGTTCAACAAATCGCAGGAGCCAGAAGCGAAGCAGCTGGCGCATGTGCTGCAGGAGGATCTGGAGAAGATCGAAGCGAAGCCGGAGGGCGAGCGCGAACAGGAAATGGCAATCTTCAAAAGCCAGAAGCAGATTTTTATCCAGACCGTTTTTTCAAAACTGATGCTGCGCATGAAACGGCATGAAAACAGAAGGGAATACCTCGATGGAAATTAAGGGCATGGCCGCGGTTGTCACCGGCGGCGGATCCGGCATGGGCGCGGAAACCGCGCGTCACCTCGCAAAAGCAGGCGCGAAGGTTGCCGTGCTGGACATCAACAAGGCGAATGCCGATGCAGTGGCGGCCGAGATTGGCGGCATCGCGTTTGAATGCGATGTCACCAGCGAAGTATCCGCGAAAGCCGCGCTGGATGGCGCGAAAGCCGCCAACGGCCCTGTGCGCATCCTGATGAACTGCGCGGGCATCGCCCCCGGCGCGCGCGTGGTGGGCAAGGACGGCCCGCATGATCTGGGATTTTTCACCAAAGTCATCACCGTCAATTTGATCGGCACGTTCAACATGCTGCGCCTTGCCGCCACGGAAATGTCGACGCTCGACGTGCTGAACGAAACGGGCGAGCGCGGCGTGATTATCAACACCGCTTCCGTCGCGGCCTATGAAGGCCAGATCGGCCAGGCCGCCTATTCCGCGTCCAAGGGCGGCGTCGTCGGCATGACCCTGCCCGCCGCGCGCGAGCTTGCAAGGTTCGGCGTGCGCGTCGTCACCATCGCCCCCGGCCTGATCGGCACGCCGATGTTGATGCAGATGCCGCAGGAAGTGCAGGACAGCCTCGTCGCCACAACCCTGTTCCCCAAACGCCTCGGCAAGCCCGAAGAATTCTCGAAGCTAGCACTGCATGTGGTCGAAAACGCGATGATCAACGGCGAAACCATCCGTCTGGATGGCGCGGTGCGGTTGGCACCGAAGTGAGATGAAGCACTTCCTTCTATTATTTTTCGTGGCTGCCTTGTTGTTCGCAATACAAGGCGAAGCTCACGCCTTTTCCTGCAAAAGACCAGATAGCAAATTGAAGGATACTCCTTACGTTTTTAAGGGAGAAGTAATAGAAACCAAGAGCGTCCCCGAAGATATCCCCGCCGAAGAGATAGCGAGGATGAAAAGTGAATTCCCCGGAGATGAAAAAACTTACAATCTATGGTCGGGCAGCGCAAAAATTACTCGCCTGAAAATTATCACCGCGTATAAAGGTGTTGATGTCCAAGAAATTACGCTTCACCATCGGTCGGGCGGATCACTGTTCGGAGCATCTTTCGAACTGGCAAAAACATATATCGTTTATGCAACAAAGGATGACAACGGGCATTACACAGCATCGGATTCTTGTGACGGCATTTATAACACCGCAACTGCGCGCGACACCAACCACTATCATCAGGAACTCATGGCCTATGGCGCGCAGACAGAAGCACTCCAAAAACTTATTGCTGACGATCCGAAGAATCCTTTTCTGCACATTTCCCTTGGCGCAATTCACGCGGAATACCGTGACTATGCAAGAGCCGAAAAGGATTACGAGCAGGCAATACGTTTATTCTGGCGACCGAATGAGCCTAATAAAGAAGAAACACCGCTCGATGAAATAATACATTCAGCTACGCTTAATCAGACAGGTCTGCGCTCTGCATATGGCAGCGCACTTTATTTTCAAGGAAAATATGAACAGGCCGAGCGCGCATTGCGCGGTGAAAGCCGCACGGAATCGCGACAGATGTACAAGGCATCCCACCTGATGCTTAAAAACTATGACACCGTGGCCACTTTGGCGTACGGTCTCGACGGTATAGAAATAAAGACCCTTGACCTTAGCGGAGCGCATGCTGACGGGCTTGATTTATCCGGCGTAAAAATCGGCGAGCTTATCCTTCTAAACACGAAAATTTCGAATTCAAATTTTCGACATGCAGAAATCCGTAACATCAGCGTTCAGGACAGCCTTCTTTCACACGTAGATTTTTCCAAAGCGACAATCAGCGGAAGTGTAGTGTCGTCCGCGGACTTTAAGGACGCCAATTTCACTGATGCCAAAATTTATATCAGCGACATCGAACGCGTCGATTTCTCACGTGCCAATTTTCAAGGCGCGGAAATGACGATATATCACCGCCTGACCAACAGCCATTTTGACGGTGCAAACCTCAGCGATTTCGACCTATCCCCTTCGGAGTGGCAGCAATCCCGCTCGAGCGCCACCGACGCCGCGTTCGAGGCAACGTTCAAAGATGCGCTTTATAACAGCGGCACGAAATGGTTCACCGATTTTGATCCCGTCAAGGCGGGAGCGAAAAAATCGCCGGCGAAATAATGAATTAGGGCTTCAGGTGCAATCGCGCCTTTGCCTCAAACGTCTCCACAACCTTTTCCGCAGCCGCTTTGCCGCCGTGGCCGTCGGCGAGGGCGATGAAGAGGTCGCCGTTTTGTTTTGCGGGAATTTTGTAGATGGCGGCGGTGAGGTTGTCCTCGCTGCCGTTGTGATAGGCGAGTGCGGTGAAGATATCCGCAAGGGCGTCAGTCGCGCCGTCGGCGATGGCCTGTTTCAGGGGCGCGATATAGTCGCGGTGGCGGGTGCCTTCGAGCAAGCCGTCGGATGATACCATCACATAGACATCCCTGCCCGCGTCGAGGTCTTTTTTCAAATCAACGCTGACGAATTCAGGTTCGCGCAACACGCCCGTGATGCCCGCGTCGCCGAAGGCGCGGGAGAGCATGAGGCGGCCATCGACGCGGCCATTTTCATGCACCCGCCCGCCCGCATCCTCGACCTTTTCCTTTTCGGATGCGATTGCGGCATGATGGTCGCGGGTGATCTTGCGCGCGGTCACATCGCCGGTGGTTTTGTCATGGGTAAAGATGATGACAGGGCTGTCACCCAGAAACGCGGCGTTCAGTTTTCCGTCTTTTGAAATAACAACGCCGGTGCCGGTCGCGCCGGAGCGGTATTTGTTCGTATCGACCGCCGCCGCGTGGAATGCTTCGGCCAGAAATTTGCGCGCGTCCGGAATATCGAGGCCCGATTGCACAAGGTGGCGGTCTTCCTGATACGGGCGGCGGCCTTGGCGCGAGGTGATTTGCACGCCGCTCTCGACCCGCGAAAAATCACCCGCAGCAGCGGGCACGGGCGGAAGGCCGTGGAGGGGGTCGGGTTTGGTGGACATGTAGGAAGCGTACAGGATCAGACGGAAAAGGAAAGACGGTTTTTCTTAGCCCTTCTTCTCTTTATCCTTGTCCATCTGCGCCATGGGGTCTTTTATCTTGCGGGGTTTGCGGTCGGTGCTGGGGTTGTATTTTTTGGTTTTCTTGGACTGGGCCACGCGCGGGTTGTGTTCCGCCGTGCCGCGGCCGGAATAGCTGGGATATTTCATGAAATAATCCTGCGCGCCCATCAGGCGGCCCGATGGTTTCACGCGGCGGTAGCTGCCGTCGAACAGCAGTTCCCAGCTTTGGGTGTCGTCCAGCAGATTGGCGGTCATGATCTGCGCCAATACCTGTTCCTGCACGGTGGGGTTTTTCAATTCCACCATGACTTCGATGCGGGTGTCGAGGTTGCGCGCCATCCAGTCGGCGGAGGCGATGAAAACGCGCGCGCCTTCTTCGGGCATATTCACGCCGTTCGCAAAGCAGAAGATACGGGCGTGTTCGAGGTACCTGCCGACGATGGATTTGACGCGGATGTTTTGCGACATCCCCTCGACGCCGGGTTTCAGGCAGCAGATGCCGCGCACGACAAGGTCGATCTTCACGCCTTTTTGCGAGGCGTTGTAGAGCGCATCGGTGATTTCGGCATCGACCAGCGAATTCATTTTCGCCCAGATCGCGGCGGGTTTTCCGGCCTCGGCGTTTTTCACTTCGGCATCGATCAGGTCGAGAATGCGGTGGCGCATATCGATCGGCGCCATCACGATATTCTTGAACTGGTCGGGCTTGGCATAGCCGGTCAGGTAGTTGAACAGCTTCGCCGCGTCCTGACACAAATCGGGATCGCAGGTGAGCAGCGAGAGGTCGGTATAGAATTTCGAGGTGACGGGGTTATAGTTGCCCGTGCCGAAATGCGCGTAGGAACGCAAGCCCCCCGGTTCGCGGCGCGTGACAAGGCAGATTTTCGCATGGGTCTTGAGGTTGATAATGCCGTAGATCACCTGCACGCCCGCGCGTTCAAGGTCGCGCGCCAGTTTGATGTTTGCTTCCTCGTCGAACCGCGCGCGCAGTTCGACCACGGCGGTCACGGATTTTCCGCTATCCGCCGCCTCGATCAGCGCCTTCACGACCGGCGAATTTGCACTGGTGCGATATAACGTCTGCTTGATCGAAATCACGTTTTCGTCGGATGCTGCCTGACGGATGAATTGCATCACCACGTCAAATGATTCATAGGGGTGATGGACGACCATGTCCTTCGCCTGTATCGCCGCAAAAACATCGCCGTTATGGTCGCTGACACGCTCGGGGTGGCGCGGCACATAGGGTTTGTATTTCAGGTCATGGCGGTCGATCTGGTACAGCTCGTTCAAATCGGTCAACCCGACCATGCCGGTGATCTGGAACACGTTGCGGTTGGCGATGCGCAAGGATGTGATAATGAATTTGCGCAGCTCCGACGGCATGGATTTGTTCAGGATAAGGCCGATGACCGAACCGCGCTTGCGTGACTTCAGCGCCTTTTCGTAGTGCTGCACGAGGTCTTCGGCTTCATCGGCGATCGCCAGTTCGGAATCGCGCAGCACCTGGAAAAAACCGCTTTCAGCCGCGTGATAACCGGGGAAGAAGGTGGGCAGGAAACGGTCGAGCACGTCTTCCAGCGCAATCATGCGCGCGGTGTTGCCGGACAGGCGGATAAACCTCGGCACTTTCGCGGGCAGCAGGATCAGCGCGGTCATGCGTGATAATGTCGTATCATCCTCCAGCGTATAAATCGCGGTCAGCGATTTGTTCGGCAGGAACGGGAACGGATGCGCGGGGTCGATTGCGATGGGGGTCAGCGTCGGGAAGATATTGGCGAGGAAATAGCTTTCCACCCATTTCTGTTCCATCGGCGTCAGTTCTTCGGCCGCGATGATGCGGATGTTTTCTTTTTCCAAACCATGCAGCAGGTCGATCCAGCATTCCTGCTGGTCGTCCATCATCTTGCGCACGAGTTTCAGGATCGGGGTGATCTGCTGCTGCGCGGTCATGCCGTCTTCGGACAGGCTGTCGACGCCGCGCGTAATCTGGTCGCTCAGCCCCGCGATCCGCACCATAAAAAATTCTTCGAGGTTGGAGGCGGAGATGGACAAAAACTTCGCGCGCTCCAGCAGCGGGTTCGACTGGTTCTTCGCCTCCGACAAAACGCGGTGGTTGAAACGCAGCCATGAAATTTCACGGTTGAGGAATTTGGCGGCGAGCGGATGCGCGGGGGCTTCGGCCGGCGCGGCTTGCGCGGGGGTCATGGCAAGGTCGGGCAAAATCTTGACCGATATGTCTGACGGCTCGTTCATCTTCCAGTCCGAAATGCTTTAGTACAAAGAGCAGTATAGCATACATATCCACAGCCTGTCCGGACAGTGGCGTAAGGGGTTCAATTCTTTCGTTTTTGATGCGGAAAATTGCGCGATTATGGCGACAGGGGGATCTATTTTATGGCCTTCGCGAATTTGTCCATCGCCTGCGCCAGTTTGAAATCGAGGTCGGTGATGCCCCCCGCGTCATGGGTGGAGAGCGTCACATCGACGCGGTTATAGACGTTGAACCATTCGGGGTGGTGGTTCATTTGTTCTGCCTTCAACGCAGCCCGCGTCATGAAGGCGAAGGCCGCGCTGAAATCTTTAAACTGGTAAGATTTGAAAAGCGCCGGGCGTTTTTCCTTTTTACGGGCCCATCCGGCATTTTTTTCGAGAAACGATTCGATATCTTGACTCTTGTTCAACTTCGCCATGGACAGATTCTCCCCGATTCGGTAAGGTGACCTTAGTTTAGCTCAATCATCGCGTTTACGTCTATCCGGGGGTCGGACAGTTGGAAACAAAATCAATATTCGTGGGATTCACCGTCCCGCCTTCGACGGATGATATTCAGCAGATCGCTGAAATCATCATCGACGGATTGCCCGACGGGTTGCGCAAGCACACCGGCGGCAAGCGGCTGAAGGCGGTCGTGGAGGATTTTCCCGACGCGTTCATCGAGCAGGAACTTGAACTTGAAACGCCGTTCGACCTTCTGGGCTGCTACCAGTCCTGCAGCCCCACCCAGCGCCGGAACACCAAGAACGGACGCAAGGAAGACACGATTTACCTCTACCGCCGCCCCATCCTCGATATGTGGGCCGACGGCAACGAGGACCTGACGCGCCTTATCAACCGCGTCATCCTGCACGAAATTGGCACGCATTTCGGTTTCACGCAGGACGATATTGATATGTACGAAGAGGACATGTTCGGGGCGACGGTTTCGAACAGCGGCGCCGGTTAGGGGTTTCTTGGCGCCTTGTTCCTCTATATAAGGGGCGGCTTCTTACGGGGAGCCGCCCTTTTTTATTGAAGGTGATTATTTGAGAAGATTTTTATTCATACAACTGCTCATGATTTTGAACGCAAGCACACCGGCTTTCGCAATGAGGTGCCGCAGTGATTGCGGGCCGAAGCTTGCCGATTTTGGCGTTACCGCGCTTTTCGTTTTTCCCATTTCAATCGCGCTTGCTTTCTTTTTCAGCCGCGGGAAAGGGTCGATTGGAACTTTACCTTTTCAAAAATACTTAACATGCTGCCTGCTTTGTCCTGCCCTTTTTGTCGCTTCATTTGACTTGTTGGCTCGTTATAGAACACCCGAGCAGTTGAGAGACGGTGGATCACCACATATTCTTTTCTGGCTCACCGGCTGTTTATTTCTTATCGGCCTTCACGCGATATTTGTAAAAATAGTGAATGGTGCCCCGACGCGGCCGCAGAAGATGTTTGCTGGCTGGGTTATCTTTATCTTATCCGTGCTTATCTACGCTATAAATTGAAACCGCCCGAACCATTCTGGCGCGGGCGGCTTTTGTAGGAGCTTATAGCTCTATTCGCCAACGCGGGATTGGGCTTGCGGTTCCCCCTTCCCCCCGGCTTTGAAAATCGTGTATGTTCTGCCCATGACAAGTGTGACCCAGACCCTGATCGACCGTGCATCCGCCTATATCGGCGGCGATGTCACATGGGTATTGCCGGAGGCGGAGGCGAGCCTTCGCAATATTCCCAAGCTGAACGCGCTGCACCCGTTCCGCCCCGCATTCCTTGCCCTGCAGAACATGAAGGTGGCGGTTAACCCTGAATGGCCCGCGCATACCGGTTCGACCGTCGCGCTGAATTTGCCGCGTCAGGCGGAATGGGCCTTCGGGTTGCTGGCGCAGGCGCTGGAGAAAATGCCGGCGGGCGGCCATCTGCTGATGATCGCGCCGAATGACCTTGGCGGGAAGCGTTACGCCAAGGTGCTGGACGAAAATTTCGACGTTGTGTTTGCGGAGAGCAAGAACCATTGCCGCATCGCCGTGATCACGCGCCCCGCCGTGCTGCCCGATATCGTGCAGAAATGGAAAGACGGCGCACGCGCGCTGCTGGTCACGGCTGCGGATTTACTGTCGCTGCCCGGCACGTTCAGCCATGGGCGCGTGGATACGGGATCGGCCTTGCTGCTGGAACACTTGCCCGCGCTGACGGGCACGGTTGCCGATTTCGGCGGCGGCTGGGGGTTATTGGCGCAGCAGGCGCTGACAACCGCTTCCCGCGTCGATTTGTTCGAGGCTGATTACAACGCCATCCAGCTGGCCAAGCGCAACCTTGGCGAAAAGAACATCCAGTATTTCTGGCACGATATCCTGACCGAGAAAATCGCGGGCAAGTACGACGCTGTCATCATGAACCCGCCTTTCCATGACCTTGCCGATGCCAACCCCGAAATCGGCCGCGGGTTTATCGAGAACGCGGCTACGGCCCTGAAAACGGGCGGGCAGCTGTGGATGGTGGCGAATACCCACCTGCCCTATGAAGAAATCCTGAAATCGCAGTTCAAATCCGTGACGAACGTCGTGCGGGCGAAGGGCTTCAAGGTTTTGTCGGCGGTGAAGTGACGCTTTACCCGTAGCGTTATCAAGCCCTTACCCGCCCCCTTGCCCGCTGCCTGAATCCGTTTTATGGTACATCTGTTCAAAAGCCGCAAAGGTTATGATGGCCAAAACCAATCCGCCACGCCGCGTGATCTACAAGCTGCGCAGCGCCTTCCCGACGGAATGGCGCGGCGAGCATAGCGGCGTCGAACATGCGGGCCAGTTCGTCGCCCGCGACCAGGCGGAATGGAAGCAGCTGTGGGACGCCGCGCATAGCAACATGTACCCGATCCCCAAGGCGCCCAAGCTGCCGCGCGACAAGATGGCGGTCGCGATATTTCACGGCCAGACCAATGACAGCGTGACCCTTTGCATCAGCAATGTGCAGGCCGAGCCGCGCAAGACGGTGGTGGAGTTCGAGGCGGATACGCGCGCGGTCTTGTCTACGGCCCAGCGCGAGCCTTTCCTGCTGAAATACATCGACCGCACCCCGCACAAGGTGGAATTCCGCCAGCGTCCCGCATCGTCGCGCCCCGCGCAGTCGATTGCGCCGCGCAACCCGCCGTTTTAAAAGCACCGACTTTAAAAGCACCGTCATGGACAAGCAAACATACCTGTTGAAACTGAAAACCCCCGCCCTGCCCGCCGCGCGCCCCGATTGCACGGGCAAACCGCCGGAAAAATGCATGGCGCTGATGGACCAGTGGCGGCGCGCGATCATCAAGAACACCAGCCGCAATACCGAAAGCGTGGCGGGCGAGCTGCAGCGCATGATCGACAATTCGCACCTCCGCGGCGAGGCGCGGGTCAAGGAGACCTTCGGCAACCTTGGCATCGTGGGCATCGAATTGAACGATGCGCGCCATGCGGAGATCCTGGCCCTGCTGAACACCCATCCGGCCGTGAAGCCGCATCCGCTGGGTGTGGCGAAGCCGAAACCGCCGCAGGTTTCGCCTTAATATTAATTAATATTAAGGCCATAGCATCTTCACCAGCAGCTTCACCTCTGCTGCAAACCATTCGCAAAATAATTGACATAACTTGCGAATCTTTCGTATGCTCCGTTACATTTCAAAAGACGCATAAAAAACGACAAACGAAAGGGTGAACCATATGTCCATCGGCAGCAGAATTTCCTCCACATTGCGCGACGCTTTCAGCTACGCGGTCCATCAGGAAAACAGCAGCGACTACACGCGCAAATCCGTGGTGATCGATGCGCTCATCGAAAAATCCGCACCCTTCCTCGATACGTCTGCCGCCGGATACGAAACCCGCCTGCGCAAGGTGCTGGCCGAAACGCGCACGAAACAGCTCGACGTGCTGCTGGAAAAAAATGTCGCCATCGGCCTTGATAGCCGCTTCGACACGCAGCGCCGCGAAGCCGCCAATGACCGCCTGCTGGAAGGTGCCTATTACCCTGCATCCGAAGGCAAGCCCGCGATCCTGACGCTGTGGGATAACGGCCTTGATGTGAAGGCGAGCATCATCACGCCGAGCGGCGCAACGCAGGCCGCGAATTTCGTGGAAAATCTGGCGGTCATCCTGAAGGCGGGCGAGCCCAAGGAAACGCTCTACGCGTCGCGCCTGACGACTGTTGATGCCGCAGGCGGCATCGGCATGGTCGCCATCATCACGACGACCGAATGGGAAACCAGGGCGCAGCTGCGCGAAACCGCCAGCAAGACTGCCGCCGTGACGCAGCCGCCCGCTAAACCAGTCGCGCCGAAGCCGAATTGATTTTAACCCGGAGGATTCCGACCATGTCGCTTGGCCAGAGAATTTCGCAGACGCTCCGCAACGCCTTCATCCGCGCGCTCCATCAGGAAAGCGCGGCGGATTTCGACCGCAAGGCCGGCGTTGCCCAAACCATCATCGCGCAATCGGCGGATATCCTGCCGTCGGATGAAAAAGCATTGCGCGAGACATTGATGCAGACGCGTACCGCATACCTTGATGTGCTGGCTGAGAAAAAAGTCGCGGTCGGTTTCGATGCGCGCCTGTCTGCGCAAAAACTGAACGACAACGACAACCAAATCGACGGCGTGTTTTATCCTGCGAAAGAAGCAACCCCCGCGATCGTGACCCTGACCCGTCAGGGCGGCGATGCGGCGCGGTTCAACAGCAACCTGCTGGAAAAACTGGCGACCGCCCTGCCCGTCGTGCCGATTGACGTCAACCTCTACGCCTATTCGACAGTCAGCGTGACGATGACGCCGGAGATGGGCGTTGCGGTGGAAATTTCCAACTGGACGACCAATGACATCGGCCGCACCGTCCGCCTCGACAAAAACCCCGAGCTGAAACAGCCGCCGGTCAAGGCACCGGACGCGCCGAAGCCGAATTGATTTTGTATGGATGACAAAAAAAGCCGCCCTGCGACGGGCGGCTTTTTTTATGCGCGTCTGTCGGGTCAGATCAACCCCTTCTCGATCGCCTTGTTCAGGCGCTTCACGAAATCGGTCGGGTTTTTCAGCGGTTCGCCCTCGACGATGCGGGCCTGATCGAGCAGCAGGAACGCGGTTTCGCGCACGAGGTCGGGATGCGTGTCATTCGCCACAAACGCCTTCAGTTTCGTGATGACCGGATGCCCGTCGTTGATTTCCAGGATCGGGCGCATCTTGTCTTCATAGGCTTGTGATTTCTTCAACACGCGGTTCATGTGCATATCAATCGAATTTTCCGGCGCGACAAGGCAGACGGGGCTGTCGACAAGGCGGTCTGACACCGTCACATCGTTCACTTCACCGACCAGCAATTCCTTCAGGCGGGTCAGCAGCGCGGCGGTTTCCGTTTTGGCGTTTTCGTCCTTCGGCTTTTCATCATCGGGTTTCGTCGATTTTATTTTCGACAGGTCGGACGCGCCGCGCGTGACGGATTTGAATTTCTTCTGCTTGTATTCCGCCTGAATGGGCAGCCAGAATTCGTCGATGGTGTCGGTCATCAGCAGCACTTCGACGCCTTTTTTGCGGAAGGCCTCCAGCTGCGGTGAATTGCGCGCGGAATCGAGCGTGGGGCTGGAGATATAATAAATCTGGTCCTGCCCCTCCAGCATGCGTTCGATATATTCATCGAGCGAGACAAGCCCCGGCTGTTTCGACGAATAGAAACGCGCCACGCGGCACAGCTGGTCGCGATGGGCGTGCGCGTCGTAGAGGCCTTCCTTGATCACGGGGCCGAACAGGCTCCAGAAGTTCTCGTAGTCCTTGATGTCTGCTTTCGCGCGTTCTTCCAGTTCGGACAGGATTTTGCGGGTGATCGCGCTGCTCATCTTGGCAACCACGGGGTTCGCCTGCAGCAATTCGCGGCTGATGTTCAGCGGCAAATCTTCGCTATCCACCACGCCCTTGACGAAGCGCAGGAAAGGCGGGATCAACGCCTCCACGCCGTCGGTGATAAAGACGCGGCGTACATACAGCTTCACGCCGTGATGGCGTTTCGGGTCGTACAGGTCGAACGGCTTCATCGCGGGGATGAACAGCAGGTTATTGTATTCATGCGTGCCTTCGGCGCGCCAGTGCAGCGTCAGCCACGGTTCATCAATCTGGATCGTGTCGGAAACGCTGCGGTAGAATTCCTTGTACTGTTCCGGCGTGATGTCGGATTTGGAACGCATCCACAGCGCCGCGCCCGAATTGACCTGCAGCGCCTTGTCGCCGAGGCCCATATAGATGGGGAAATTGATGTGGTCGGAATAACGCTTGATGACCGCTTTCAGGCGTTCTTCCAGCAGGAATTCGGATGCTTCGTCCTTAATGTGCATCACGATTTCGGTGCCGCGCGTGTCTTTCAGCGCTTCGTCGATCGTGTAGCTGCCGCGGCCGTCCGACGTCCAGACATGCGCGAGTTCTTCACCCGCGCGGCGGCTGAGGACGGTGACTTTATCCGCCACCATAAACACGGAATAAAAGCCGACGCCAAACTGGCCGATCAGGCTCATGTTGTTTTTTTCGTCGCCATCCAGATTTTTCACCAGCTCGCGCGTGCCGGAATGCGCGATGGTGCCGAGGTTGCGGATCAGGTCTTCCTTGGTCATGCCGATGCCGTTATCGGATACGGTCACGGTGCGCGCATCGGCGTCGAACGAAACGTTGATGCCGAAATCGGCATCGCCCTTCAGCAGGTCGGGTTTTGCAATCGCGTCATAGCGCAAGCGGTCGCAGGCGTCGGAGGCGTTGGAGATCAGCTCGCGCAGGAAAATCTCCCGCTGCGTATACAGCGCATTGGCGACGATATCGAGCAGGCGGCTGGTTTCGGCCTGGAATTCGCGTTGTTCCGACATTTATAAAATCCTTTATCCCTGTAACCATGGCGACGGCCGCGGTTACGCGTAATGTATTGGGATTGTGCAAAAACTCAAGGGCAGCTTAGGGATTAAGGCGGGTCAATTCCCAACGGTCGCCCGCGCGCGCAAACACGAAGCGGTCATGCAACCGGCCTTCGCCCTCCTGCCAGAATTCGATTTTTTCGGGCTTTAATATATAACCGCCCCAATGCGGCGGGCGGGGGATGTCCTGACCCTTGAATTTCTGGGCGAATTCCTTGACGCGCGCCTCCAGCTCCTCGCGGGTGGCGAGCGGCTGCGACTGCCGGCTGGCCCATGCGCCCAAACGGCTAAGGGGGTGGCGCGTCTTGAAATAATTGTCGACCGTCCAGCCCGGTGCCTCGCTCACCACACCCTCGACCCGCACCTGACGGCGGAGAGATTTCCAGTGGAAGCACATCGCGGCCTTGGGGTTATGTGAAAGCTCGCGCCCCTTACGACTTTCCAGATTCGTGTAGAAACGAAAACCCAGATCGTCGACGCCCTTCATCAAAACCATGCGCACCGACGGCTGGCCATCGGCGGAAACCGTGGCAACCGCGACCGCTTCGGGATCATTGATCTCGGATTGCGCTGCTTCCGTGAACCATTCACGAAACAATTCAACCGGATCGGCGTCGCGCAGGATTTCCATTTTTCATCCGTGTCAGGGGTAACGCAGCGTAAAAGATATCTTATATTGCGGCGAACTAACTCTGTGCTAGAACGTTATATAAAGCGGTTGAGCCCGCTTAGCAATTCCCTTGGGGCAGTCTCCCGAAGTTTCCATCTTATGAAAGGCGTATACTGAAAATGAAAAGCAAATTAGCGATCCTGGCCCTCGTGGCAACCCTGTCCGTCGGCGCTTGCGCGCAGCCGGGCGAGCAGAACAACTGGGGCATGGGCAACAAGCAGACGGTCGGCGCACTCGGCGGCGCGGTCCTCGGCGGTGTTGTCGGCTCCAAAATGGGTAAAGGCTCGGGCGCCAAATGGGCAACCGGCGTCGGCGCCGTTCTCGGCGGCCTCGCAGGTTCCTCCATCGGTAAATCGCTCGACAACGCTGACCGCGCTGCAGCAGCTCAGGCTTGGGATCGCGCCTACAGCGCGCCCATCGGCCAGACCGTCCGCTGGAACAACCCTGAAAGCGGCAACTACGGCACCGTCACGCCGGTCCGCGAAGGCCGCAGCACGACCACCAACGGCACCTGCCGCGAATACAAACAGAGCATCTTCGTCGGCGGCCAGGCTGAAACCGCTGTCGGCACCGCTTGCCAAAACGGCGACGGCACCTGGACGATGGTCAACTAAGATCCAATCGACCTGATACAAAAAAACCCGGCTGGAAACAGCCGGGTTTTTTTTAACTATGTTGCCGCCTTCTTCTGATTGAGAAGATAAAAAGCGTACACAGCCAAGAATGGCAGCGGCTGAAGGAGATTACTCATCAACCCAACTAAAGTCAGATTGTGATCTTCAGTATAAAGCCATCCGAATTGAGTATTTACATTTCCTGAGTGGTTAACATGCGTGACGGTATAAAATTGTACAAAAACAGCAAGAATGGATAGGCCGAGAAATAGTTTTCTGGATTTTGCGAGCCTTAAAGAAATAACAACGATTAGCGCGCACAAAATAGTCCATGCTGTCGATACAACCACGATCCATATGACTATCATCAAAAAAGAATAAACTATAAGTGCGCCTGCACCATGAACCAGAATTTGGTTGATGATATAAAGGCAGACGCAAAATATCCAAATGTAGAAAATGTCTCTAATAAGTTTAGAGGACTCAGTTAGAAACGCCCTTTCCCCTGCGGGAGGGAGTTTCGCTGTCACATCCCGCATTCCTTGTTGATCGCCTTGAACGCTTCGCCGGAGCCTTGCAGGCTGTAGGTGTCGGTGATGGTGTTGCCGCGCTTCGACAGGTTGCGCACGGTAAGGCCGGTGCCCTTGGAAATGGCGATGGCGAGTTCGTCTTCCTTGCCCTGATCATCCATCCACGCCATCTGCGCGTCGGATTCTGCGGTCGCCTTGTCCTTGCCGCCGGTGGCCATGCTGAAGACTTTTCCGTCCACCGTCACGACCGCCTTGCTGCCCGGCTTCAGCGTGAAACCGGCCTGAATGGTCACCGCGTTTTTTTCGTCTTCCGCCGGCCAGTGGGTGATGAACAAGAACGTCTCGTCGCGGCCCTTCACGGGTTTTTCAGCATCGGTCGATTGCGGCTTGGCCGCCATGTAGCAGACCTTGTTGCCGTTATCCATGAACCATGCGGCTTCCCAGACGCCGAACTTGCCGAGCGGCTTGGCATCCGCCGTGCCTTGCGCGAAGGCGGCCGAGGCCGACAGCACGACTGCGGCGCAGACGGTCGCAAACAGGGTTTTTTTCATGGAAGTCCTCCGAAAATATACTTACTTTCTAGGACGTTAGCTGCTAGATGATCCAAAGCCAAGCAAAAACCGTATAAGGCATAACGATTGGATAGAAGATGCTGGCCTGCGCGTTAAACATTTTTGAAGCCGTGGATTTCCTTGCCATAGTCCCCTGGCTTCGCATAGAAAAGGCTATGTCCTTGAAAGAAGCGAAAAATACGCCGTCTTCAGGCGCGACCCTTCCGTCCGGCTTTAACGAGCTTCTGGCAAAGGTCGGCGCAACCCGCGATCAGGACTCCTTCGTCACCCTCTTCAATTATTACGCGCCGCGCGTGAAATCATGGCTGCTGAAAAACGGCATGGCCGATGCGGCGGCCGAAGAAGTTGTGCAGAACACCTTCGTCACCGTCTGGGAAAAGGCCGCGCAATACAGCCCGAAAAAGGCGGCGGCATCGACATGGATTTTTACCATCGCCCGTAACAAGCGCATCGACGCGCTGCGCCGCGACCGGAACCTCGACGTCAATTCCGACAGCCTTGCGCTGGAAAACGCGGTTGCCGAAACCACGCCGGAATATGCCGATGCGCAAGACATCGAACGCCTGACGGAAGCGATGGAAACCCTGCCGCCCGAACAGGCGGAATTGCTGCGCATGGCGTTCTTTGACGACATGTCGCACAGCGATATTTCGTCCAAAACCAAATTGCCGCTTGGCACCGTCAAATCCCGCCTGCGGCTGGCGATGGATAAATTGCGCGGCATGCTGCAGATGGGAGGCGCGTCATGATCACGATGTACAAAGACCCGCTGCAATCGCTCGACATGCTGCTGATGCGTCATGCGGCGGGCAAGCTCGGCCCCCATGAAAGCCTGCTGGTCAACGCCGCGATGGCGCTGAACGACACGATCCGCAAACGCATCGCGCAATACGAAGCCTTCGGCGCGCAATTGATGTGCGAGGAACAGGCGCAGCTGGAGCAACGCTGCCTTGAACATGTATTGGCGCGCATCAAGAACCCGCCGCCCGTGGCAGACCCCTGCGCGGATAAAACGAAACCCTGCCCGCCGTCCCCCGACACGCATATCCCCGAAATCGTGCATGGCATGATTTCCGCCGTTTGCGCGCAGAAGCAAAAACAATGGTCGCGCGCGACGCACGGCATAATGCGCATCGACCTGCGCGTGATCGAGCCCACGCCGACGCAGAAATTCCTGAAGCTGATGAAGATGGCGCCGAAATTCGCGACGCCCAAGCATTCGCATAGCGGCACCGAAATCACGCTCGTACTGCATGGCGGGTTCGAGGATGAATTCGGCGTCTGGAAAAAGGGCGATATCGTGATCCTGACCGACCCCCGCTTCGCCCATCAGCCGGTCGCGGGCGATGACGGCTGCGTCTGCCTGACGCTGACCGAGTCACCGCTGCAGTTCCACAATCCGGTGACGCGGATGATTAATGCGTTTTTCCGCGTATAATAACTTCTTTCATTGTCATCCTGAGCGCAAGCGAAGGATCCCCCTCTCTTGCGGCAGGCAAGGGAGATCCTTCGCTTGCGCTCAGGATGACAGGGTTATTTTCTGCAATGATACGTGAATTCCCAATGCGGTGCCTGATACAGCACAGCCTCGCTGATGCGGCACTGCCGCCTTGTTTTATCCAGCCAGAACATCGCGGCGGCGCGCGCCTCCACCTCCGGCGGGGTGCCGTTTGACAGGACATAGCCCGTCGTCGGCAGCACGAACAGTTTTCCGGTTTCGGGATTATCGACGACCTTATACGTGCCACGCGGGGTTTCAACCGTGTTGAAGCCGTAACCCTTGTAATCCGACGACAGGTGCCGCTGCGACATCGTGCAGGATGCCAGCGCAAGGCAGGCCGCAATGATGGTGATCAGTTTTGTTTTCATGAAAAGCACCCGTCCCGTTTTTTGTTTATCGTACACCAAAAAACGGACGGATGTAAAACAGGTCGCTTCCTCCGGGTGTGGGTCGGTCGGAAGAAGCATTCCCTTTCCCCTGAGAGGGTCAGGAGAAACGGGCGGCAGCGGAATACGAACATCGCTTCTGCACCACCGCCCGCTCATCCAGACCCTCTCCATCGCATCAACTCGACGGAGAGGGTGGGCTCAATTTCGTTACGCGGCTTTCGGGCCTCTCTTCGCGGCTGCAGGCGGCGCGACTTTGATTTCCATGGGCGCGTGTTTCTTGTCATCGGCGTGCCATTTGCCGTCCTTGACGGTGATGATGGCGCGTTTGCCGTTCGGGTAGGTCACGATATGGCTGTGGCTCCACGAACTCGGGCCCTTGTTGTAGCCCATGTCGAGCTTGCCCAGGACGCCTGCCGTGTACACACCATCGGTAATGCCCGAAGAATGGGTGTGGCCGGTGTTCGCCTTGGTGTCCATCGCGCGGTAACCGCCGGGCGAGCCGCGCGAGCCGTTGGGGCCGGTATGGCCGTGCATCGCAACCTCGATCCCGCGGCCGGTGTCGTCCTTCGCGATAATCATGCTCTGGCTTTCGCGCATGAATTCGGTCGTTTTGAGGTCCGTCATCTTGCGGATGAAGGTTTCGAAAATATTCGGGTCCGAATTGCCTTTCTCGATCTGGCGGAGCATTTCGGCCGAGGCTTCATGCCAGAAGCGGGCATTGGCAGGGTCGAAGCGCGCATCCGCCTCGCGCAGCCAGCGGACGAAGGCTTCGTCATGGTTGCTCTCGACGATCAGGTTTTTCGTCTCGGGGCGTTCGGCCGCCTTCAGCCATGCGGCGACCAGTTGCATGCCGCCTTCGACCGTGTTGCCCTTGATATGCTGGTCCGCCCAGAAGAAGGGGTCCTTCATGTTATGGTGGTTACGCGCCATGAAATCGATCACGTCATGGATCAGCAGGTATTTCGGGTTCAGCGTTTCCATGATGCCGCCCTTGCCGAATGCAACGCCTTGCTGCACGGGGTCGAGTTTTTCGGCATGGATGTCGCCGAGGTTGATGGCCTCGACGCGCTGGTTGCGCTCGATCTTGCCATCGGGTTTGTATTTGTCGGTCAGGTCCTGGAACGCGCCGGAATTGTCGGCGGCCAGCTGGCGGACGAAGAAGGTGCCGTTATCGTCAACCTCGACCAGCAGCGCGCCGAAGTTGTGGTGGAATTCCGCCTTCTGTCCCGCTTTTTTCTGCACGTAGTTGCGCTGCGTAACCGCGCCGGTGGTGTAGAGGAAGCGGGCATTGTCTTCGCCCAGGCCCGGCAGCGATTTCAGCGCGACTTTCGGATGCGGCACGATGCCGGATGCGCCCTGGAAATAGTTGTCGAAGCCGGAGAGCGGGTTGACGGCGGTGGGGCTGATATCAAGTTCGCCGCCTATCACGATCTTGGGCGTAATCTCGAGCGAGCCTTCGATGAAGTACTTCACCAGTTTCGGGTCGTACCAGACTTCGCCCTGCTCGCCCTGCTCGTAGGCGTTCTTGTTGTAGGTGAAGCGGCTGACCAGCAGTTCCGCGTCCTTGTCTTTGCAGTATGCCTCCAGCGCCTTCAGGAAACCGGGATGGACATCGGTGTTGTTCTGAGCCGCCGTGATGACGAAGCGCTTGCCCTTCAGTTTCGTGCGCCGTCCATTCGCGGGCAGGATATGCCCGGCGGATGTTGGCTTTTGTGCTTCTTCATTGAATTCGGAACTGATGCTGCGTCTGGGTTTCTCGGAGGTCTCGGTCTTCTTGCGCGCGGTCATCAAATTCCTTTCATGCTGTTTCGTTAAGCAAATCCTTACACGGTTAACATTGCGCGTCAAATGGGTCTGGAAATATTCATGTATTTCAAAGATTTAGTTATGCTCAAAACATTTTTATGTGGCATAGCAGCACCGCAGCGAATCTCCCTTTTGAGTCGCGCGGGGCTATTTATCTTGACTCTTTCCCGTAAACGGCTATTTTCACCCGTCTATAAGAATCTGGCGCTGCAGTAGCGCCGATGGATGATGCAAAAGGAATTCGACCATGGCTAAAAAAGGCCCCCGCGCGCTGATCAAACTGGAAAGCCCCGATCGCGACCATTGCTATTACACCGAGAAAAATTCGCGCAACACGACCGACAAGCTGAAGCGCAAGAAATACAACCCGCGCAAGAAAAAGCACGAGCTGTACACAGAAGGCAAAGTGAAATAATCACGCCTCTCTCGACCGATTTAAAAAGGGCGGATCATTCGATCCGCCCTTTTTCGTTTTACGTCATGATTTGCCGTGAATTCTAAACGATCCGCTTTGCCGGATCGGCTGCATCGCCTTCGGGAGCAGTGGCAGCAGCGGCGTCCGGATTGACGAGGCCGGTGCCGCTGAAATAGACGCGGTTGCGGCCGCCTTCTTTCGCGCGGTATAGCTCGTCATCGGCGCGGGCAAGCGCGGCCTCCACCTTCACGTCTTCGCCGATCAGCAGCGTCGCGCCGATCGAAACGGAAACGGGAACGGGGCCGTGCGGGCTTGATGTCTTGAACGGTTCGCGCGCGATGCCAAGGCGCAGGCGTTCCGCCACCTGCATCGCCATGTCGAGGGAAATGTCGGGCAGCACAACCACGAATTCCTCGCCGCCCAGACGCGCGACAAGGTCAAAGCTGCGCAGGCGCTGCGCGACGCGGTCGGCGAATACCTTCAGCACTTCGTCGCCGACCTGGTGGCCATGCGTGTCGTTGATTTTCTTGAAATGGTCGATGTCGAGCATCAGCACGCACATCGATTTGTTGCTCTCGGCGTTTTTCTTGATGAGCTTTTCAAGGTGCACCATCAGGTAACGGCGGTTGAACAACCCCGTCAGGCTGTCGGTCAGCGCGAGCGAGAGCGATGTTTCGTAGTTGGAGCGCAACCGGTCCTGATACCGCTTGCGGCGGATCTGGGTGCGCACGCGGGCGAGCAGTTCGTTGCGGTCGACGGGACGCAGGATATAGTCATGCGCGCCGATCTCGAGCCCCTGGGCGATGCGTTTCATGTCGCCCTCTTCGCCCACCATCAAAAGCGGCACGGCGCGCGTGCGCTCGTTGGAGCGCAGATGGGAGCACAGGCGCAAACCGTCTTCGCCCGCAAGGTTCAGCGATACGGTGATAATGTCGAAATCGTTTTGCTGGGCGAGCGCGATTGCCTGTTCGCCGGTGCGCACGGCCATCACGCTGTCCTCGTCGCGCTTCAGCGTTTCGACGAATTTATCGCTTTCAAACGATTTGTCCTCGATCACCATCACGCGCGCTTTTTCCGACGGCTCGGCAAGGAACGTGCCCTTGTTGCCGACGAAGCCGAACTGGTTCGCGGTGTTTTCGCGGATGCGCCATTCATCGACCGTCATTTTCAGGCGGACGAGCGAGCGCACGCGCGCCATCAGCGCAACGTCGTTCACGGGCTTCGACAGGAAATCATCGGCGCCGGATTCAAGGCCGCGCACGCGGTCCGTCGCATCGGTCAGCGCGGTCACCATCACGACGGGAATATGCGCGGTCGCTGGGTTCGCCTTCAGCCGCTGGCAGGTTTCGAAACCGTCCATGCCCGGCATCATCACGTCGAGCAGGATGATATCGGGGCTCATGGTTTCGGCTTTTTGAATGCCTTCCGCGCCAGATGTGGCGGTCAGTACGTCGAAATACTCGCCGCTCAGCTTGGCTTCAAGCAGCTTGACGTTCGGAAGGATGTCATCGACGACGAGTACGCGTGCGGTCATGTTCTGTTTTTATTCTCGAGATGGCGTTTGGAAGGCAGCCTACATTTACCCTACAGGCAAATATTAAAGGAAGCTTTAAGGTTGTAAAAGCCTTAAAGCACAAATACTTGCGGCCAAGACAATTAGGTTTATTTTTCGAGGTATTTCTGCACGGTTTTCATGAAGTCGATGATGGAAATCGGCTTCGACACATAATCCTCGCAGCCGCCCTGCCGGATCTTTTCCTCGTCGCCCTTCATGGCGAAGGCCGTGACGGCGATGACGGGGATGGATTTCAGGTCCTCGTCGCTTTTAAGCCATTTTGTTACATCAAGGCCCGAGACCTCGGGCAGCTGGATATCCATGACAATCAGATCAGGACGGTGCTGGCGTGCCAGATCCATGACCTTGGTGCCGTCGCGCGTCTTGATCGTGTCATAACCATGCGCCCCCAAAAGGTCGTCGAAGAGCTTCATATTGAGCTCGTTATCTTCGACAATCATGACCTTCTTTTTCATAGGTGCTCCAAAATGCGCTACCGCCTGTTATACGAGGCAGAGGTTAACAAATTATTAACACCGGAGTCTAATTAAAGAAAAGCGCGGGCAGATTGCCATAACATCAGTTACAGGTCTTCGGCGGCAGCTTTTCGAGGGCGAGGAGTTTCTGTTCGACCTTGAAGGCGTGATAGTCGACCAGCGACCAGCTGACGATGCCGTTGCTGTGGAGGATGAGGTCCATTTCATAGCTGGGCGACATGCCCTTTTCTTCCTTGAGCGGGAAGACCGCCATGCGCACGCGCCACGCGTCGCCGTTCACGATGTTCGCATCGATCTTGGGATTGTCGGCGGCAATTTTCTTGAGCTCGTCGGTGGAGAGTTTCTTGCCGATGAAGGCGTTGATTTCAACCGGGCCGTCGGCATCAGTGCCATCGAACATCACGGCGGTGAAAAATTTGTCGCCCGCGCGCGCATGCTTGATCACTTCGGTCGTGTGCTGCGTCGGCAGCAGGTAGCCTTTCGGCAGGTCGAAGGACAAATCATCGGGACGCGAGAAATTGGCCTTCGCCGTACCATCGGCGTTGGGTTTCACAGCGCCGCGCAGTTGTTCGATCGTGAAGCCGTTTTCCTCGCGCTCCGACGAATAATAAAACTGGCGCGCGTCCTTTGATTCAAAGGCGACATAGTGGCTGGTGTTTTCGACGGGGCGGCGTTCGGGATACTGGTACTGGACGTTGAAGCGGTGGTCGGTCGTCCATGCCTCGCAATTATCGGACTGTTCGTAAAACATCTTGCCGCGGATATCGCTGATGCCCGCACCCGACTGGACCGAGGTGAGGCGGAAATCGTACAGCGCCTTATGCCCGACCAGCGCGTCATCCGATTTCACAGATGCTGCCGGCGGCGTCACGCCTGCGGCGGCAAAGGTGGTCGCGGGCGCGGCGAGCAGGCCGATGGCGACGAGAGCATGGGTCAGGCGGAATTGCATACGAATTGTCCTTGGATAGATTAAGAAATGGCTGAAATTACAGGGCGCGTCTTTCCCTTCCAGAATACACGCTTCGCATGAAGTAATGGTAAAAAGAACAAAAACAAGCCCTTATGTAAAGAAATCAACCCCAAACTCTCGCGTCCCCCGTTTGATTCGTGTTACGCTTTCTTTTACCGTTACCGCCGTATTTTTTTGTGTGTATTCGTCATGGAACAAGAACTTCCCGCGATACTCCGCCCCTTAAAGGGCAAAACCGTACAGGATAACCAGCCGTCGGCCGGCGCGCGCCTCGACGATTCATGGCGCGCCAAGGGCACGACCGTCGCACTTTTAAAGAACGCCTATAACAAGATCGAAGACGCCGAGCGCGTGATCGCGGAGCAGACGCTGCGCATCCGCCAGCTGGAAGAAATGGCCGCAACCGACCCGCTGACAGGGTTGATGAACCGCCGCGGGTTCGAGAAGTTTTTTGAAGGCGAACGCGCGCGCATCCGCCGCGGCATATCGCCGGGCGCGCTGTTCGCGCTGATCGACCTTGATAAGTTCAAGCCGCTGAACGACCGCCACGGCCATCCGGCGGGCGATGCGTGCCTGAAGATGGTGTCGGAAATCCTTGTGACATCGTTGCGCATCACCGATGGCGTGGCGCGTTTCGGCGGCGATGAATTCGCGCTGCTGCTGACGCAGACGCCCGCCGATGCCGGTATTGCGAAGATCGAGACCGTGCGCGCGGCGCTCGACAGCATGCACATGACATGGCGCAGCGAACATATCACGCTGGGCGCCAGCATCGGCACCCTGCCCGTCTCCGCGCATAGCGAATACCTTGCGACCTATGGCGGCGTCGATTTGATGCTGGCCGCCGACAAGAAGCGGCGCAAGGCGGAGAGATAATCCAGAAATCGGGCGGTTTACTGCACGGGCTTCATGAGGGGGCCGTGCGTGTCCACTTCCTGCTGGCTGAGATTGCCGTCGTGGTCGCTGTCCATCGTGGTGAACAGGCTTTCGGTCAGTCCCTGCTTTTCAAATTCTTCCTTGCTCACCTGCCCGTTCGCATCGGCGTCAAGGCCCTGGAAGGTGACGGTCGTCAGGCCCATTTCGGGCGTCACCGGACGGTTTTCCGGCACCGCGTTGAGGGTGTCGTCGATGAGCATCGCACCCATTTCCATTTCGGAGAGCGCGTTGTAACGCATCGAGGTTTTTTCGAGCGTCGCCCCGTGGGCTATGGCCGGCAGCGCCAGCAGCATCAGGATGGTCGAACCCAGTGCGATAAAACGGTCTGCATTCATGGCGATTCCCCTCCGGCTGGAATACGTTATTACAATTAACGCCAGCGGGAGGGGAATAGTTCCGGTTATTTATGGGCGGACGGCGGGCGCTTCATCGGCAGGATGCGGCGCGTGGGCGTGCGGTGCGCTTTTACCGCGTCCTTCAGCTGTTGCAGCGTGTCTGCGAAATCGCCGGTGTGCAGGATCGCGATGCCGCCCGCGTTCTGCCACGCGGTTACGTTTTTCTGCCGGTCGTCGATCAGGATGTTGTTCGGGCGCGCCAGCAATTCCTTGTCGCCGGAGCGCGCGACGATGATGTCGAGCAGCGCGAATTTTTTCGATTCAGGGCGGAAACCCATCGTCCATTCGGCAGCGCCTTCGAAACTGTCGGGGATCGGCACGGGGCCGGTCAGGAAACGCACCTGCGATTTGCCGGTCACGGTGTCCTTCACCGCTTCCTTGACGTCTTCATAAAACTGTTTCGCGCCCTTGAAGGCCGGAATGGTTTTCCACCAGTTGCCGGTCAGCTGCGTCCATTTCGTCTTGCCCTTGGCGTCGATTTTATTTTCGGTTTCGAGATGCGTCTGGAAATCGGCCAGCACGCCGTTGGTGCCGATGAAAACTTTCAGGGTTTTATAATCATCGACCACGGGCGGCGGGGGCGGCAGGGACGGATCGTTCTCGCGGCTGAATTTTTCCATCGCGGCGTCCACGCGTTTCAGCGTATCGGCGTAATCGCCGGTATGCAGGATGCCGATACCGCCGGCATGCACCCATTCATCGATGTTTTTCTGGCGGTCGTCGACCAGAATATGGTGCGGGCGGGCGAGCAGGTTTTTATCTTCCGCTTTCGCAATCACCAGATCCAGCAGGCCGAAGCGCGATTTGCGGAATTCCTTCACCCATTCCGCCTTGCCGCGGAAACAATCGGCGTTCAGGATCGGCGCGGTCAGCATGCGCGTGCGGCCGCGGGCGCGGAGCGCGTCATAGAATTCTTTCGCGCCTTCATAGGCGGGCATGGTTTCCCACCATTTGCGGTCCAGTTCTTCCCATTTCGGCTGGCCTTTTTCGTTGAACTTGCCGTGCTTCTTTGCATGGCCGTCGAAATCGGTCAGAACGCCATCGAGGTCGGAGAACAGCTGGAATTCGATGCCGTCTTTTTTCGCGGCGGCGTTGAAGGGTTTTTTGCGGCTCATGGCTGCACCGCCGGTTTCGGTGCGGGTGCCACAGGTTTTTGCTCAACCGGCGGCTTCAGCGCGGCCAGTTGCTTGACCGCTTCATCGACCGCAGGCTTGTCGGCTGCCGTCAGCGGGCGCACGACCGTTTCATCGCGGCCGGTTTCGAAATTGTGGGTGATCGTCGTCAGGCGCGCGGTGCGGGTGTTGAACACTTGCGTCAACCGGTAGCCAAGATCGCGCATGATGCTGACATTCGCCACTTCATCGGCATCGGCCAGTTTCTGCCATGTCGCGACTTTCGCATCGCCATGATCCTGCAGCGTGCGGAGCGCCGTCCATTGCTGGCCTTCTTGCGCGATATCGGCAAGGCTCCTGCCTTCGGTATCAAGGCGGTCGGTGCGCGCGCCTTTTTCCAGCAGCAAAGTCATCGTGGCCACATCGCCGTTACGGGTCGCGTAGCTGAGGGGCGACCAGCCGTATTTGTTAAAGGTGTCGACAGCCGCTCCCTTCTCCACCAGCAGCGCGATCAGCGGCAGGTTGCGGGCGGCGACGGCGCGGGAGAATGCGGTGTTGCCGCGGTCGCCCTTGGTGTTCAGCTTCGCGCCCGCATCAATCAGCGCGGTCATGATTTCCAAATTGCCTTTTTGCGCGGCTTCGGTGAACGGTGTTTCGTCGCTATAGCCGATTTTCTTGTTCGGGTCGGCCTTGGCTGCCAGCAGCGCCTTGACCATCGGGGCGTTATCCGCGTCGATCGCGTAGAGCAGCGGGCTGTCGATATCCCAGCTGCGGCCGCCCGAGGACGGGTTCGCGCCATCGGCCATCGCGGCCAGCGCCTTCGCCATATCGTCTTTCTTGACCGCTTCCAGCAGGCGCGCATCGAGCGCTTGCTGCGTGGTAAGGTATTTTTTGACGGCTTTGAGGGCGGTTTTGGCTTTGCTGAAATCCATGAGGCGGCTCCTGTTATTCGAAGCCGCACTCTAGGAAGTTCAACGCGTTATGTCAATTCATTTTGGAAATAAGAATTGCTGGCTATTTCAATGGGATAAAGGGGGCGGCAGCGGCGCATCGGGATGGGGCATGCCCGCCTGGCTGATCGCCATGTCGCTGTCATCGATATCTTCCATCTCGCCGAGGAAATGAACCCAGCCGCCTTCGTCGAATTCCCACGCGGAAATGCCAAGCGGTTGCAATTTATCGGCGAATTCAGGGCGTTGTTCGGGCATGTCGGCCTCCGTTTGAGATGGTCTTATATGACCAATCCGCGAAAGCCCGCGATGTTCCCTACCCCACACTTATATGGTCGCGCGCGCGCCACCACCAATAGACCAGCTGCGCCACATAGCGGCCCATCTTGCCGCCCGCATAGCCCAGACCGAACGGCTCGAACGCCTTATAGGTGTCATCCCCGCCTGCAATCGCGGATGCGATGACTTCGCCCGCAACGGTCGTGGGAGATATGCCATGGCCGCCGAAGCCGGTCGCGTACCAATACCCCGGCTCGATCTGCCCCAGTTGCGGCATTTTATGCGGGGCATAAGCCAGCAGGCCCGCCCATGAATATTCAGGCTCCGCCACGCCCTTCAACTGCGGATAGACTTTATGCATGTCATCCAGCATCATGCCCGCGATATCCTTCGGCTTTGACCACAGCGCGACACGCCCGCCCCACAGCACGCGCCCGCCATCAAGGCGGCGGTAGTAATCGGAGCAGAACCGCATATCGGAAATCGCATGGCGCGTGTTGATCGATCCCGCAAGCGCGGCATCATCCATCGGCTTCGTGACCATGATATAGGTCTGCACGGGGAAGGACGCGTTTTTAAGTTTCTTGTCGAGGTCGTCGATATAGACCGACCCCGCCAGCACGATATGTTCGCAGCGCACGGAGCCGTTTTTGGTTTCCGCGACCCAGCCCGATCCATTTTTGGTGCCGTTCTTGACGATTTTCAGCACGGGCGAATTTTCGAACACGCGGCCGGTTTTGGATTCAAGGGCGGCGGCAAGGCCGTGGACATAGCGCAAGGGGTGGAACTGGTAATCCGCATCCGAATAGACCGCGCCGTAATATTTATCGGTCTTGCAATGTTCCCGCACCTTGTCGCGCGGCCAGAATTCGAAGCCGGTGTTGAAATTGTCGTTCGATTTTTTGACGTAGTCTTTCAGCTCGGCATCATTGTCGCGCCACGACGCGGTCATCACGCCCGCAATCACGGGGCCGCAATCGATGTTGTAACCGTCGATGCGCTTGCGGATCAATCCGCGGGCGTTCTGCGTCAGCGTGATGATCTGCCGCGCTTTTTCCAGCCCCAGCTTTTTCAACAGGTAATCTTCATCCGCCGCATACCCTTTGGCGACAAAGCCTGCATTCCGGCCCGATGATCCCCAGCCGATACGTTTTGATTCCAGCACCACCACGCGTTTCCCGCGCTCGGCAAGGCTGAGCGCGGTGTTCAGGCCCGCGAAACCGCCACCCACCACACAGACATCGACATTCAGCTGCCCTGTCAATGTCGGGTAGGTTTTTTCACGCCCCAAGGTATCGGCGTAATAGGTGTCGATATAACCGGAATAGCTCATCTGCCCAAACTCGCTTGCCCTAAAATTATTTAAACGTCACCAGATAACAGCGTGATGCCTCGCCGCGAATTTTGACGGTGAAGGCTTCTTCGTATTTCAATTCACGGTGCGCCTGCATCGCCGTTTTAAATGCGGGAACGTCGGAGGTCAGCAACACGGCGCGGAATGCCGGTTTCTTCGCCAATCGCACCATTTCCTTGACGATTGCGGTATAGAGCCCCGGATTATCCTCTTTCTTGCCGAACTGCTTGCCGAAGGGCAGGTTCGCCATCACAAGGTCGATCGTGGCGTCGGGACGGCCGGTCAGCGTGCCGTCGCCTGTGAAGGCTTCTGCCTGCGGAATCTTGCGGATGTTGTCGCGCGCGGCCTTGATCGCTTCGGGGTCGAGGTCGAACCCCGTCACCTTGCCGATTTTCGACTGCAGCCCGTAAATTTCCGCCAGCAGCGTGCCGCTGCCGCAGCAGGGATCGAGCATCGCTTCGTTTTCCTGCGGCTTGGCGATAAAGGCCATGGCGGCGGCAATCGTCGGCGGCAGGCTGCCTTCGCGTTCATGGCGGCGCAAGTAACGCGACCATGCATTGTCTTCGCGCGCCGTTTCGCGCACGAGGTAGAATTTTTCATCGACGACGAACAGCCACAGCATCTCGCCTTCCTCGGCCAGATACACGCCGCGCTGCTGCAATTCACGGCTGAAAAACCGTTCCATGTCGCGGCGGTCGAAATGGCGGCCATCGGCGGTGACGGCGAGTTTCAAGGGGCTCGTGACGCGGCGCAGCTCGTCCGCCGCGCGGTCGAGCATCGTGGGCGAAATCTTGAACTGGCCGTGCATCACGCAATCGCCCGCGTCTTCCGCAATGCGCATCTGCGCAATGTTTTCGGGCGATGCAACGTTTTTCAGGAACAGCAGGTCATGGTTGCGCTGGAAAATTTCCGTCGGGCGCGCGCCACGCTCCATCAATTTGCGGAATTTCATTTCATGCTGCAGCAGGTGCGACAGGCCGGGTGCGCAACGCAGCACGACGGGCAGCGCGGAAGGCTTGCTCTTTTTCGGCGCGGGTTTCAACGGCGCATTTGCGGGCGGGCGGTGGGTCGATTTGCGGATTTCGCGTTTCATGGTTTTGCTTCCGGGGGTTTTGCACCTTTGGGCGGCGGACAGTTCGTGATGTCCCGCTTGACCTTCGCCATATCGATTTCACGGATAAAGCCGCGTTTTTTATACGGCGCGACCTTGTTGAATTCTTTTAAGACCGCGCGGCGGAACGTGGGATGCGTATGCCATTCGTCGCGGCTGACGGGATAGTAATTGGGCGCGGTGAACATCTTGGTGACAGACGGCCAGTGCTGTTCCAGCGTCATCAGGAAGCGGCGGGAACCGTGGATCTGCCCGATGCCCAGCACGGATGAAATGTTTTGCAAGCCCTTGGTTTTATCGAGAAGCGCCATCGAATACTTCACATTTTCGCCGGTGTTCGTCGCCTTGTCCTCGATCAGGATAATGTCGTCGGGCACGCCGCGCGCGACCAGCACATCGCGCATCTGTTTTGCCTCCATGACGCCCTTCGACGTGGATGGCGCGCCTGAGACGACGATCAGGCCGAAATATCCCTGATGGTAAAGGTCTGCCGCGTGGTTGGCGATGTCATCCGCATGTTCGCCGCCGAACAGCAACGCCACATCCGCCCGCGCAATCGGCGTTTCGACGAGCATGTAATCGCCGACAACCTTCAGGAATGCTGCGGTGAGGTCTTTTTTCAATGAAGTACCTCCTCCGCCCTAAAACAACAATCCGTTAGCTCGCCTGCTTGATTTCCTTCACGGCCGCCTTGGGCAGGTCCAGCTTGATGGAGACATCTTTCAGCTGGTGCGCCTCGGCGGGGGACGGTGCGCCCATCATCAAATCTTCGGCCTGCTGGTTCATCGGGAAGGCGATGACTTCGCGGATGTTGGGTTCTTTTGCCAGCATCATGATGATGCGGTCGATGCCGAACGCGCAGCCGCCATGCGGCGGTGCGCCCAGCTTGAACGCATTAAACATGCCGCCGAATTTTTCCTGCACGGCGCCCGCGGGATAGCCCGCGATTTCAAACGCTTTTTCCATCGCTTCGGGCATGTGGTTGCGGATACCGCCGGAGCAAAGTTCAAGACCGTTCGCCACGCAGTCATACTGCGTCGCCTTGATTTTCAGCGGCTCTTGCGTCTGCAGCGCCTTCAACCCGCCCTGCGGCATCGAGAACGGGTTGTGGGAGAAGTCGATCTTGTTCGTTTTGTCGTTCAGCTCGAACATCGGGTAATCGATGACCCAGCAGAATTTGAAGGTGTCTTTTTCGATGATGTCCATGTCTTCGGCAAGCTTGGTGCGCGCCTTGCCCGCGAGCGATGCGGCTTTTTCTGCCACGTCCGCCGCAAAGAACACAGCGTCGCCGCTTTCCGCGCCCGTCAGCTTGCGCAATTCCTCAAGCGCGCCTGCGGGCAGGAATTTCGCGATCGGGCCTTTGCCTTCTGCGCCTTCCAGCGTGACATAGCCGAGGCCGGGCGCGCCTTCGGACTGCGCCCATGCGTTCAGTTTGTCGAAGAAGCTGCGGGGGCGGTCGGAAACCTTCGGTGCGCGGATGGCGCGGACGACGCCGCCCTTTTCCACGACGCCCTTGAACGCCTTGAATTCCACATCGGCGCGCGCGAACACGCTCGACACATCGACGATCACCAGCGGGTTGCGCAGGTCAGGCTTGTCGTTGCCGTATTTCAGCATGGATTCATCGTAAGGAATGCGGATCCAGGGCGCAGGCGACACGGCCTGTTTCTTGCCGGTGAATTCGGCAAATTCCTCGAACACGCCGCCGATGACTTTTTCCATCACGTTGAACACGTCGTCCTGCGTCACGAACGACATTTCCATGTCGAGCTGGTAGAACTCGCCCGCCGTGCGGTCGGCGCGCGCGTCTTCATCGCGGAAGCAGGGCGCGATCTGGAAGTAACGGTCAAAGCCCGACATCATCAATAATTGTTTGAACTGCTGCGGTGCCTGCGGCAATGCGTAGAATTTTCCGGGGTGCAGACGCGAGGGCACGAGGAAGTCGCGCGCGCCTTCGGGGCTGGATGCCGTCAAAATCGGGGTCTGGAATTCGCGGAAGCCCTCTCCCACCATGCGGCGGCGCATGGAATAGATCACATCGCTGCGCAGCATGATGTTTTTGTGGATGACGTCGCGGCGCAGGTCGAGGAAGCGGTAGCGCAGGCGCACTTCTTCGCCGTAGTTTTCTTCGGCATTGACCTGCAGCGGCAGCATGTCGGTCACGGGGGACGACAGCAGTTCGAAGGTTTTGACCTTCACCTCGATCTCGCCGGTGGGCAGGTCCTTGTTCGCGGTGCCGGCCATGCGGGTCACGACCTCGCCCGTGATCATGATCACGTTTTCAAGGCGCGTGCGCTCCAACTCGGCGAAGACGGGGTTGTCGGAATTGATGACGCATTGCGTCAACCCGTAATGGTCGCGCAGGTCGACGAACAAAAGGCCGCCATGGTCGCGCTTGCGGTGAACCCAACCGGAAATTTTGACTTCCTTGCCGGCATCGGTGCCGCGCAATTGGCCGCAGGTATGGGAGCGATAGATAGACATGGCGTAATCCTTTTCGTCGACGAAAATACAGCCAGAAGTTTTAGCACGAAAATGACATTAAGAGTCTATGTGGCGCGGGGATTTTTAGTTTTCATAACTTCAAAATAAACAGGAATAATCATGGCGGAACAGGGCGAAGTTTATTAAGTTGACCTATCATGACGCTGATCACCACATCCAAAGACCTGAAAACCCTCTGCACGAAACTCCGGAAATCGGATTTCGTGACGGTGGATACGGAATTCATCCGCGAGCGCACCTATTACCCCAACCTGTGCCTGATACAGGTGGCGGGGGATGACGAGGAAGCCTATGCGATCGATCCGCTGGCGGAGGGCATCGACCTCGCCCCCTTCTATGAATTCCTGCGCGACAAGGAAGTGCTGAAGGTATTCCATGCCTGCCGTCAGGATCTTGAGATTTTCTACAACCATATGGGCAAGCTGCCGACCCCGATTTTCGACACGCAGGTCGCCGCCATGGTGTGCGGTTACGGCGAACAGGTTTCCTACGAAGTGCTGGTCAATTCGATCGTCAAGAAGCAGCTGGATAAATCGAGCCGCTTCACCGACTGGGCGATGCGCCCGCTGACGTCGAAACAGCTGAAATACGCGCTGGCCGATGTCACGCATTTGCGCAAAATTTTCCTGAAGCTTGCCGAGCGCGTGGAGAAGCTGGAGCGTACCGCGTGGATCAAGGACGAGATGAAAAATCTCTCCGACAAGGAAAATTACATCTCCCGCCCCGAAGAGGCGTGGGAGCGCATCAAGATCCCGAGCCATAAAATCCGCGCCTTGTGCGTTTTGAAAGAAGTCGCCGCATGGCGCGAAACGCTGGCGCAGCAGGCCGATGTGCCGCGCGGCCGCATCATGAAGGACGAGGCGCTGGCCGAAATCGCGACGCATCCGCCGACGAACGCGGAAGCATTGGCAAAAATGCGCAACGTCAACCGCGGCTTTGCCGAAAGCGAACGCGCGCAGGAATTGCTGGCCGCCGTGAAACGCGGCATCGAGATGGAAGAATCCGAGGGGCCCAAATGGGAGCCCCGCCCGCATCTGCCGCCCGGCATGGCACCCACGATCGATTTGCTGCGCGTGCTGCTGAAATTGCGCTGCGAAGAGGCGCAGGTGGCGCCGAAACTGCTTTGCGTGGCCTCCGACCTCGAACTGATCGCGGCATTCGGCAAGGAAGCGAAAGTCGCGGCCATGTCCGGCTGGCGGTATAAGCTGTTCGGCAAGGAAGCGCTTGAACTGCGCGACGGCAAGCTGGCGATTGCGGTGGAAAACGGCAAGCTGAAACTTGTGCCGTCGGAAACCAAGCCCGCCGCCGAATAATTTTCCCGCGCGTTTCGCGGGCTGGAGCATCCATGCAGTTTGCAAAAACCAAAACCGGCGATGCGCATTTCATCGACATCCTGCCACAACTCGCCAACCGCCACGGATTGATCGCGGGCGCGACAGGCACAGGTAAAACCGTGACACTGCAAACGCTGGCCGAACTGTTCAGCCGCGAGGGTGTGCCGGTATTCATGGCGGACGTGAAGGGCGACCTTTCCGGCATGGGGGCTGCAGGCGTTGCGTCCGACCGCATCAAGGCACGCCTTGATCTGCTCGGCCTGAATGATTTCGATTTTGCGCCCTGCCCTGTGATGTTCTGGGATGTGTACGGCAAAAAAGGCCATCCGGTGCGCAGCACGCTGTCGGAAATCGGCCCGCAACTGCTCGGCCGGTTGATGAACCTGAACGATACGCAAAGTTCCGTGCTGATGATCCTGTTCCGCATTGCGGATGAAGCGGGATTGCTGCTGCTGGACCTGAAAGACATGAACGCGCTGATCGGTCTGGTGCAGGAAAACCTTGATAAGTTCAAGCCGCAATACGGCCACCTGTCGCCCGCATCGCTCGGCATCATCCAGCGCGGACTGATCACGCTGGAGAACGAAGGCGCGAAGGATTTCTTTGGCGAGCCTGCGTTCAACGTGATGGACCTGCTGCAGACCGACAATGCGGGACGCGGCATCGTCAGCATCCTTGCTGCTGATAAACTGCTGCTGTCACCTGTTGTCTATTCGACCTTCCTGCTCTGGATGCTGTCGGAACTGTACGAAACGCTGCCGGAAGTCGGCGACCAGCCGAAGCCGAAACTGGTGTTTTTCTTTGACGAAGCGCATCTGCTGTTCCGCGACACGCCGAAACCGCTGGTGGAGAAAATCGAACAGGTCGTACGCCTTGTGCGCTCGAAAGGCGTCGGCATCTATTTCGTCACGCAGAACCCGTCGGATATTCCGCCCGCGATCCTCGGCCAGCTGGCGCATCGCGTGCAACATGCCCTGCGCGCCTTTACCCCCATCGACAAAAAGGCAGTCGACACCGCCGCCGACACCATGCGCCCGAACCCCGCCTTCAAGACGTCGCAGGTCATCACAGAACTGGGCGTCGGCGAGGCGCTGGTATCCGTGCTGGACGCCAAAGGCACGCCCACGATGGTTGAACAATGCTATATCTGCCCGCCGCATAGCCGCATCGGGCCGCTAACGGACGACGAACGCGCATCCGTGATCGCGCAATCGCCCGTCGCCGGATTTTACGAACAGGCCATCGACCGTGAATCCGCATTCGAGGTATTGCAGGCGCAACAGCAAAAATCCGCGCCGCCGCCAGCCCCCGCACCCACCACGACCACCACCAGCGGTGGCTGGGGCAGCAAGCACGAGACACCGAAAACCTCCTCGCCCCCTGCCCCGACCACAACCGGCGGCGGCAGCGTGCTGAACGAGATTATTTTCGGCTCGACCGGCCCCCGGGGCGGCCGCAAACCCGGCCTCATCGAAAAAGCAGCAACCTCCGCCACCCGCAGCATGGCGACCAGCGTCGGCCGCGAAATCATGCGCGGCTTGCTGGGATCGCTGATGGGCGGGTCGGGGCGCAAACGGTAGCAGCCGCTTACACCGCTTCGATCACCGCGTCCTTGCACATTGCATCGGCCAGTTTATTGAATGCCTTGGTCACGACTTCGGCGTTCAGCATCTGGGATTTGGCGTGGAGTTTGAGGGTGGTGGTTTTGGGGGCGAGGATGAGTTCGCTTTCATTCAGCAAGCCCAGCGCGCCGCCGGTCAGCAGGTAGCCGGTCGCCAGCGCGAGGCCGGTGACGGTCGCGGCGGTCACGTCTTTTTCGCCCAGCAGCTTCATCAGCGTGTCGGATTTTCTGTCGGGGTTGCCGCCATAGCGCACATATTGCGCCAGCGCAAGGAACGCGCGGCCCGCATGGTCGATGCCGTAGAAAGGCATCACCAGCACGCGTTCAAACGCATGGTCGGCTTGGTAATCTTCATGCTCGAACCAGCTGATATCGCTCAGCAGGCAGCTGGCCTTCAGCAGCTTCTTGGTCTTGCTGTCGGCGGCGGCGAAAAGCGGCGCGATCCATTTCATCAGCGCCTCGAACCCGTCATGGTCGGTGAAGCGGCTGACCTGCTGCGCGACCTTTTCGCAGGACGCGATCAGGGAATCTTCGCGCTGCGTATCGGGGGCCAGCTGGTCATAGAGCAATCCTTCGCGCAGGCCGGTGCCGGAGAATATCAGGCGCGAGGGTTTCAGGATTTCAAACACGCGGCCCATCGCCATCGCTGCGACGCCGATATCATGCACGCGTTTTTCCATCATGCCGACGGTTTTCGCCAGCGATGCGGGGCTCTGGCGCGAAATGAAAGTTGCGTATTCCGCCGCCTTTTTTCCCTCGATCGTATAATGGTCGAGCATCAGCACGGGATGTTTCACCATGCGCATATGCGCGCGCGCCATCGACCGCCACGCGCCGCCCATGGCATAGAAATCGCGGCCTTCGTAATTTTGCAGGAAGGGCGCGTTCGCCAGATGCGCATCAATCGCCTTCAGCTGCGCGGCTTCGCCCTGTATTGCATGCAACCGGTGCGCGCCGATGGGGAGGGAGGTCTTGTGCTTCACCACATCTTTTTCGACAACAATTAATTCAAGCGAACCGCCGCCGTAATCGCCGATCACGCCGTTCGCGCCAAGGCCGTTCATCATCACGCCCTGTGACGCAAGGCGGGCTTCTTCCTCGCCCTCGATGATGTCGATTTTCAGGCCGAATTCATCCTTTACGCGCTTGATGAAATCGCCGCCGTCTTTCGCGTCGCGCATGGCGGCGGTCGCGACCGCCTTGACCTGTTTGATCTTCATGGCCTTGATGAGACCCGCATAACGGCCAATCGCCTCGAAAGCGGAGGCCACACCTTCCGGGTTCAGCATGCCCGTGGTGGCCAGATGCTTGCCCAGATGGCACTGGGTGCGTTCATTATGGATTTTAAACGGGGCGCGGTTCAGCCCGTCATAAACGACGAAACGCACGGCATTCGAGCCGATATCGAGGACCGCGACATAATCCTTGGACGCTGCTTGAGGCATGACAACCCGCTATGGCTGGGATATATTTATGCACCAAGCCTTACACGACAGGCGCTGAAAAATGAAGACTTTATATTTGCTCCGCCACGCCCATTCCGACCCCGCCGAGCTGGGGCAGGACGACCACGACCGCGGGTTGTCGGAGCGCGGCGAGCATGAGTCGGAAAATCTGGGCGATTTCATGCGGGAACAGAACCTGTTTCCCGATGCGGCCTTCTGCTCCACCTCGACCCGTACACGCGAAACGCTGCGTATCGCCACCGCGCGGCTGTTCGGCGGTCAGGGTGGGCTGTCGCCGCGGTTTGAAAAATCGCTCTACCTTGCGCATCCGGAAACCATCATCGATGAAATCCGCGATGCGGATGACCGTTTCGATTCCATCGTCATCGTCGGCCACAATCCTGGGCTGGAGGATATCGCCGAAAAACTGGCCGAGGCGCATGGCGAAACCATCGGCAAATTCCCGCCCTCCACGCTCGCGGTGTTCGAATGCGACATCGATGAATGGCAGAATTTTTCGGCGCGGAAAGTGCGGCTGAAAACCGTGTTTATGCCGTAATTTTAAGGCGGCGTTCCGTCGCGGGCACAGTGAAGCAAAAACTTGTGCCCTGCCCGAATACAGATTCAACCCATATCCTGCCGTCGCGGCGTTCCACGATCTTGCGCGTGATTGAAAGGCCGAGCCCCGTGCCGGGACGCTCGGAGCCGTGGAGGCGTTTCAGCGGGGCGAAGATGGCGTTCAGGTTCGCATGCGTAATGCCGATGCCATTGTCGCGCACGGTGATGGTGGCGCGGCCCGCCTGCACGGGCGTTGCGCTGATGGTGATGCGGCAGTCGCGGTTGCGGTCGCGGTAATTCATGGCGTTGCCGATCAGGTTTTGCAAAATCTGCCCCAATTCGCCTGCGCCCATATCGATATAGGGAAGCGGCTCCGCCTCGACCGACGTGCCAGAGGCCGCAATGGCGGCGGCGAGGTTTTCAAGCGTGGCGGCCAGCACGGCATTGCCGTCGCAGCTTTCATCCGTCAGCTGGCGGTCGTCGGCCTCGGCCAGCGCCAGCATGTTGGTCAGGAGGTTCAGGGAGCGTTCGGTGGAGCTGAGGATCGTGTCGACCATCTCGCCCGCGCGCGGTTCCATCTGCGGCGCGTATTTCATTTTCAGCATCTGCGCCAGCATGGTGACGCTGGCGAGCGGGTCGCGCAGGTCGTGGGCGATCGCGTGCGAGAAATGGGTCAGTTCGGCGTTTTTCTCCGCATATTCGCGGATGGTTTTTTTCAGCTCCAGCTGCTTCATCACTTGCGTGGCGAGCGTGGAGAGCGCGAATTTCTGGTGGTCGGTCAGCTGGCGGGGGCGGGTGTCGAGCACGCAGAGCATGCCCAGCGGCAGCCCCTCCGGCGTTTTCAGGATCGCGCCTGTGTAAAAGCGCAAGCCGTTCGCCATCGTTACCAGCGGGTTGTCGCGGAAACGCGCGTCGGTCGTGGTATCCTGCACCTCGAAAACATCATGCTGTAAAATCGCATGGGCGCAAATGGACACGTCGAGGCCGGTTTCGTTGACGTCGATACCCTTCTTGGCCTTGAACCACTGGCGGCCTTCGGTCAAAAGCGTAATGACGGAGATGGGCGTGTCGCAGATCTGCGTCGCCAGTTCGACGATGTCGTCGAATTCCTTTTCGGCCGGGGTGTCGAGGATATGATAGGAATCCAGCGCACGGAGGCGTTCGGCCTCGTCATAGTAGGGGGGGAACGGCGCAGGAGGGGTCTTGGGTGGAGAAAGCGTTCACAAATTACCGGTTGAGCAGGGCGCGTCCCTGACGAAGGGCGACCTGGACAGGATGGGACGGGCCGCCGTTTTTGACCATCACATAAGCGCAAGCGGCAAACACGCCGATTGCACCCGCCACAACCGAGGCCGCGAATTCGGGGGAAACCATGCAGCTGACCATGAAAAGGATGGTCAGGATGATGTTGATGCTTTGGCTTTCAAACATGTGCTGTCCCCACTGTTTTTGCGATTTGAGTACAATATCCAAACCGCTGTATTCTGTCAAATCAAAATTTAAGTTATTGATTTGATGCACTAATATCTGGCGTTAACGAATCTGCAATACTTTAGAAGAAGCTTTGCGGATCGATATCGACCTTCAATTGCAGGCTGGATGGAGTCTTAACATTCCCGAGCCATTCCGCAAGATATTTCTGGATGGGTAAATTCTTGCCCGCCTTGACCAAAAACCGGCGGCGGTGCTTGCCGCGCAAGTATGCCATCGGCGCGGGCGCAGGCCCAAGGACGCGGATATCGTCGTAACGCGGCGCCTTCTGAGCAAGGCTGCGGCAGAATACATCCAGCTTGTTCTCGTCTGGGTCGGAGAGGATAAGGGCAGCCAGGCGGCCATAGGGCGGCATGAGGGCTTTTTCGCGCTCCCGCGCCTCGACCGCCAGAAATTCGTCGCGGTCGTTTTTCGCCAATGCCTTGATGACGGTCTGTTCCGGCATATAGGTCTGGATAAACACACGGCCCGGCTTTTCCGCCCGCCCTGCCCTGCCGGATACCTGATGCAGCAGTTGGAAGGTGCGCTCCCCCGCCCGCAGGTCGCCGCCCGACAGGCCCAGATCGGCATCGATCACGCCGACCAAGGTGAGCGAGGGGAAGTGGTGCCCCTTCGCGATAATCTGTGTGCCGATGATGATGTCGTATTTATGATCCTCGATATCATGCACGGCCTTGGAAATCATGCCGGGGCTGGTGATGACGTCGCTCGCCAGAATGAAGGTGCGCGCATCGGGGATCAGCAACTGCACTTCTTCCTGAATACGCTCGACGCCGGGGCCGCAGGCGGCGAAGCTGTCTTCGGCCTGACAGGACGGGCAATTGCGCGGTATCGCTTGCGCAAAACCGCAATGATGGCATTGCAGGCGCGAATGGCGTTTATGTTCGACCAGCCACGCGGCGCAGGACGGGCATTGGAAACGGTGGCCGCAGGTGCGGCACAGCGTCAGCGGCGCATATCCGCGACGGTTGAGGAACAGCAGCGATTGTTCCTTCGCCGCGAACACCTCCAGCAACGCCTTTTGCAGCGGCGGGGCGATGAATTTCTGTCGCTCAGGTGGCGTCAGTTTCAGGTTGATGACGTTGATATCGGGCATGCGCGCGCCCGCATGGCGTGAAGGCAGGTTCAGGTAGGTGTATTTGTTCTGCTGCACATTCACCATGGTTTCAAGGGACGGCGTGGCCGATACCAGCACGACAGGGAAGCTGCCAAGGCGCGCGCGCACAATCGCCATATCGCGCGCGTTATACAGCACGCCTTCTTCCTGCTTGTACGACGCATCATGTTCTTCATCAACCACGATCAATCCCAAATCCGCGAAGGGCAGGAACAATGCGGAACGTGCGCCGACGACAACTCGTGTCTTTCCTTCCGCCACGCCCGTCCATGTGATGCGGCGCTGCGCGGTCGGCACTTCGGAATGCCAGAGCGCGGGCAGCACGCCGAAGCGGCGTTCGAACCTTTCCAGAAACTGTGCCGACAGCGAAATTTCCGGCAGCAGGATCAGCGCCTGCTTGCCCTGCCGCAATGCCTCCGCTATCGCCTCGAAATAAACTTCCGTCTTGCCCGATCCCGTCACGCCGTCCAGCAGCACAGCGGAATACTGGTTTGCCGCCGCGAGTTTTTGCAATGCATCCGCAGCCGTTTTCTGGTGGTCGGAAAACGATAACCTGTTTTCGGTCACATCGACCATATGGCAGGGCGCGGGCGGCGTTCCTGCCAGCGTCTCCAGCTGCCCCGCCGCCGCCATCGACCGCACGACCGCAGCCGAGCATCCCGCTTCGCGCGCGATATCGACCGCGCGGCGCGGCACGCCGTCCTTCAGCAGATCAATTATTTTCTGGCGGCTGGCGGGCAGTTTCGCGGGGATATTATCGGTCAGCGTAAACACCGGCACCGATTTCGGCGGCTGCAACGCCTCGGGCGCGCTCAACGACATTTTCAAAACAGAACCGACATCCGACATCGTGTAGCGCGCCACCCATTCGACGAACTGGCGATGCACCTGCGGCATGGGTTCAAACGTGAATTTTTGCAGGACGGATTTCAGCTTGGCGGGATCGACCTTGTCATCGGCCACATCGGTCGTCCAGACGACGCCGAGGGTATCGCGTTTGCCCAAGGGCACCCTTACATAATCCCCCGCCGAAACGGGCATGTTCTGTGGCACCAGATAGTCGTAAGCCCTTGATAAGGGATAGGGCACCAGCACCTGCGCGCGGTGGCCGGTATCTGGCGTTTCACCCGCGTTGAAAAGGCTAGATTGCGACATAACCATTGGGTACTATAACCGCGGATCAAAAGGAAGCTTTTCGAAAGGGCGCATACAATGAAATTCTTCGTCGACACCGGCGATATCGCTGAAATCAAGGACTTGGCATCGACCGGCCTGCTGGACGGCGTCACGACCAACCCGACCCTGATCGCACAATCGGGCAAAAACTTCCTGAAACTCATCGCCGAAATCTGCGAAGTGGTGCAAGGCCCCGTCAGCGCCGAAGTCGCCGCGACCGATTACGCGACCATGCTGAAGGAAGGCCAGAAACTGGCCAAGATCGCGAAAAATGTCGCGGTCAAGGTGCCGCTGACGCCCGACGGTTTGAAGGTGTGCAAGGCGCTGTCGGATAACGGCACGCAAGTCAACGTGACGCTCTGCTTCTCCGCCGCGCAAGCATTGCTCGCTGCCAAAGCTGGCGCGACATTCATTTCTCCCTTCGTCGGTCGGCTGGACGATGTCGGGCAGGACGGCATGCTGTTGATCAAAGAGATCATGGACATCTACACCGCATATCCCAAAACCATTAAAACTGAAGTCCTCGTCGCTTCCATCCGCCACCCGATCCACCTGATCGCGGCAGCGAAAATGGGCGCGCATGTGGCGACCATTCCGCCGAAAGTCATCCGCCAGCTTTACGCGCATCCGCTGACCGACAAGGGCCTCGCCGCTTTCGTGTCCGACTGGCAGAAAACCGGCCAGACTATTCTGGACGCCGCGTAATGCCCGCTGCCGCGAAAGACCTGACCGACGAAGACGTCATCGCCTACCTGCGCCGGAAGAAAGATTTCTTCCGCGACAATCCCGACTTGCTGGAAGAACTGGCCGCGCCCGGCCAGAACCGCGGCAAGGGCGTTGTCGATTTCCAGCAGGCCTTGGTCGAGCGCCTGAAATCGGACAAGTCCAACGCGCACAAGGTGCAAAAAGAACTCATCGAAACCTTCCGCGCCAATATGAGCAACCAGAGCCGCATTCAAACAGCGGTGCTGGTGATACTGGAGGCGGAGACGTTCGAGGAGTTTATCGAGACGATCACGCAAGACCTGCCCATCCTGCTGGATGTCGACACCATCAATCTGGTGATCGAGGCGACGTCGAAAGAAGTCCCCTTCGTCAACCAGTCGGGCATCCGCTTTGCCAAGCCCGGTTTCGTGCGCAGCTGGCTCGGCGATGGCGACGCGCTGCTGCAGCCCAATATCAACGGGCATGAAGAAATTTTCGGCCCCGGCGCCGGCCTCGTCAAAAGCCACGCCCTGCTCCGCATCGAAATCAGCACCAACACCCCCGCCGGCATCATCGCCTTCGGATCGCGCAACCCCGAGGCGTTCTCGCCCGAACAGGCAATCGACCAGGTGGGCTTCCTTGCGCAAGTGGTGGAGCGCTGCTTCCGCATCTGGCTGGACGTCACTGTCTAACCCTCTGTCATCCTGAGCGCAGCGAAGGATGACAGTTTTGTGGACGACCGCCGCAACCGTGCTAGAATCATCCCATGACGGATGACACCCTCGCCCCGCCAGTGACCGCCCCCGACCTTGCCGCGAAATATGCGGAATGGGTGACGTATCTGTCGCTGGAAAAACATTTCTCGAAACACACGCTGCGCGCCTATACCGCCGACATGGAATATTTCTTCGGCTTCCTGACGCGCCATATGGGCAAGCCGCCATCCATGAACGACCTTGGTGATGCCAGCATCCGTGATTTCCGCAGCTGGCTGTCGAAAAAAACGATGGAGGGCGCGGGCGCGGCGACGCGCGCGCGGTCTCTCGCCTCCGTCCGCAATTTCCTGAAATGGCTCGACCGGAACGGACACCTGCACAACCCCGCGATTGCCAGCATCCGCACCCCCAAGATGCCGAAAAAGATCCCCCGCGCATTGCCGCCCAAACAGGCCCGCGAAGTGGTGGAGAATGCCGACAGCATCCCGAAAGAAAACTGGATCGGCATGCGCGACCGCGCGCTGTTCATGCTGCTCTACGGCTGCGGCCTGCGTATCGACGAGGCATTGCAGCTGAATTACGGCACAAGGCCCCTCAACGCCGAAGTGCGCGTGATGGGCAAGGGTTCGAAAGAGCGCATGGTGCCGGTCATTCCGGTGGTCGAGAAAATGCTGAATGAATATCTCGCCGTCGTCCCCTTCCCCATGGAAAAAGAAACGCCGCTATTCCTCGGCGCGAAAGGCGGCAGGCTGGCGCAGGGTGTCGCCCAGCGCGACCTGCGCAATTTGCGCAAGGCCATCGGCCTGCCGGAATCCGTCACGCCGCACGCGCTGCGCCACAGCTTCGCCACGCATATCCTTGTCGGCGGCGCGGATCTGCGCACCATTCAGGAACTCCTCGGCCACGCATCCGTTTCCACCACCACCCGTTACACCGACTACGACAACGCGCAGATCATGGAAATCTACATGAAGGCGCATCCACGGGCGAAGGATTGAAAATGAAAATTGTTTACTCCCTCTCGATCGATGACTACATCGCCGTCAATCAATGGATGGCAAATACAACACCAGAATTCGCCAAGCAGTATAAATCTATCCGCATCTTATTTTCCACAGGATGGATGTCTCCCTTCCTCGCTGTTGCCTTGATTGCATCTATCTCGCACCATGGCGCGATACGCGATGGGGCAACTGTGATTGGTGTATTGTTAGGACTGATAAATTTTTTTAGTTATCCGACAGCCGAAAAGAAAGCACGTGAAAAAACCTTACGAAACTTCCACTATGGTAAGCACGGTACGGGCAGCATTGGTAGATTTTCTATGGAATTGCGGGATAACATGTTGTGGCTCAGCGGCGATCGCGGCGATAGTTGCTTCGCATTATCCCTTATCTCAGAAATCACGCATACGCCAGACTATGTGCTCCTCCGCAGAAGCTATCTTGCGTATATTCTCCCGCGTGGCAAAGTCATGGAAGGTGATTTCGATAAGTTTGTGAGCGAACTCGAATTGCTCACTCCACCACCACCTCCTTTGCTGGCCGAACCGCATTTCGAACCCCCGAAGAATTCTTTTCTACGGACGAGCCGCCGCGCATTCACGGCTGCGGCTTTAAGCGGCATTTGTGCAGTTGGCTTTGCATTGTTTTCCATGAAATGCGGCTGCGGCGGATCAAAAATTTCTATTTTAGTGAGCGTGCTCGCCGTTGCTTTCGCAATAGGCTTCATCGATGTGGCCTTCGGGCTTCGTTACAAAGAAAAAAACTCGCGCACTGGTCAGGCAAGCAGAGACACACCTTCCGAAAAATAACGGCGATTATATACTTGACACACCCAGTTATTTGCCGTACTATTTAGATAGTTAG
>JAQSDV010000003.1 GCA_029945425.1 bacterium
GACGAGGAAGACGAGGAAGACGAGGAAGACGAGGAAGACGAGGAAGACGAGGAAGAGGAATCCGACAGCGAAGAAGACGATTCCGACGATTACGAGGAAGAAGACGACGAAGAATCCGAAGACGAAGATGATGAAGATTCGGATGACGAAGACGACGAAGAGTCCGACGAGGACGATGAAGAAGACGAAGATAAGGACGACAAGTAATGGGTATTTCCATCTGGCATATTCTGGTCGTCGTTCTGGTCATCGTGCTGCTGTTCGGCGTGGGCAAGGGCAAGATCCCGCAGATCATGGGCGATCTTGGCAAGGGCCTGCGCAGCTTCAAGGACGGGTTGAAGGACGGCGACGACAAGCCGAAAGCCGAAATCCTGCCGCCGTCGGATAAAAAGGACGTCTAGCTTTGTTCGACGTCGCCTGGTCAGAAATGCTGGTGATCATCGCGGTCGCCGTGGTGGTGATCGGGCCGAAAGACCTGCCGAAGCTTCTTTACGCCGCCGGCAAATTCACGCGCAAGGTCAAGATTTTCACGCACGACATACAGACGTCGCTCGACCGCATTATCCATGACGAAGAACTGAACGAAATCACGCGCGAGGCGAACAAGCCGGGCGGCGAAAATTTGCAGTTCGAAATCGAACGCCAGCTGGCCGAGGAGGAGCGCCGCAAGATCGCGATGCTCCCGAAGGAACAAGATGACCGCGACGGTTGAAGAAAAACCGGAAAAGAGCATGTCGCTGCTCGAACATCTGGTCGAGCTGCGCCGACGCCTGCTGATCAGCATGCTGTTTTTCGCCGTCGCCACCTGCGCCTGTTATTTCTTTGCGGCCGATATTTACGGCTTTCTGGTGCGCCCGCTCGCGCATGTGCTGGAGGGTGAAAACCGCCGGTTGATTTACACCGGCCTTGGCGAAGCGTTTATCACATACCTGAAACTGGCGTGTTTTGCGGGCGGTTTCCTGTCTTTCCCCGTTATTGCGTCGCAACTGTGGTTCTTTGTCGCGCCTGGCCTGTACAGAAACGAAAAATCGGTTTTCCTGCCGTTCCTGATCGCGACGCCCGTGTTGTTCCTGACCGGCGCGGCATTTGTCTATTACCTCGTCATTCCGGTGGCGTGGAAATTCTTCGCGGGCTTTGAAAACCTTGCCCCTACCAGCGGGTTGCCGATCCAGCTGGAGGCGCGGGTGAGCGAATATTTAAGCCTTATCATGACGATGATTTTCGCCTTCGGTTTCTGCTTCCAGATGCCGGTGTTGTTGACGCTGCTGGGGCGCGTAGGGATTATTTCTTCGGCGTGGCTGGCGGATAAACGCCGTTACATGATCGTTGCGATCTTTATCGTCGCCGCCGTGCTGACGCCCCCCGATATCCTCAGCCAGTTTATGCTGGCGGTGCCGATGATGGGGCTCTACGAAATTTCCGTCGTGCTGGTGCGCATGGGCGAGAAAAAGCCCAAGGTCACGGCGCGGGCGGAGACTGCCGCTTCTTCAACGCCGCCGCAATAAACTCCGCGCTGTCCTTCATCGCTTCCTCGTCCAGCATATGTCCCTGCATGGGATACAGCTTTGACGCGGGTTTCAGGTTTTTCTTTTCAAGTCGTTCGATGCTGCGTTCATGGCGCAGGCTGAACTTGTCGGCGACCGCGTTGAAGGCGCGTTTCAGGATTTTCTTTTCGCGGGCGGGTTCGCCGGGATTGAAGATGTCATCCCATTCGCCCATCTGCAAGAATACCTCGACCGATTTCTGGCGGACTTTGGTGAAGGGCGGCACGGTGCCGCCGCGCACGGCGACGGCGGCGGGGGCGCGCCTGGCGGTGATGGCCGCCTGCAATGCCACGATCGATCCCATCGAATTGCCGACATAGGCGAGGTCTTTTTCGGCGAGGCCGAGTTTGCCCAGTTGCGCATGGGCGAATTTTTCCACCTTGCCGGCGATCGACAGGCGATTGAAAATATGTGAAATCCATTGTTTGACTTGCGGCAGGATCGGGCCGCCGAACGCGAACCAGCTGAAGCCGCGCTGGCCCGCCGGAATTTCCGGGTCGAAGATTTCTATGGGCGCCTGCAGCGCGATCACGGCAGCGCCCGGCGTTTTGGATTGGATGATGGCAGCACCGCGGTCGAAGCCTTCGGCGTTGTCGCCGATGCCGTGGAGATAGATCACGAGGCTGGTCGGTTTTTCCGTTTCCGGCGCGAAAAACGCGAAGTCAAAACCGTTCTCGGTGCGCCAGTTTTTCGGGGCCGTGGTGCTCATGATGGTCTCCATCGGTGGTTTGTGAGGCGACCCTAGACATAATTATTTCTTATGTCAATCCGGCCTAAATAAAACGGTGGGTGAGCCTGCGAATCTAACGCCTTGTTCTATCGTCATATCCTTGTTCAAGTAACGCATGAACGGCATTTTTTCACGATGAGTCAGGAACTTAGCGTGACGCGGCACTAGACCGGATTCTAAAAAAGTCATACAATTGAAAACACTAAGGGTTTGGGGAAATCCAACATTATTGAGAGACAGGTATGTTTGATCTGAAGTTAATTCGGGAAAACCCCGAGATGTTCGATTCCGGCTGGGCGCGGCGCGGTCTGCCTGCGCAATCCGCCAAAATCCTCGAGATGGACGAGAAGCGCCGCGCGGTAATGACCGAGGTGCAAATCCTCCTCGCCAAGCGCAACGAAGCGTCGTCCAAAATCGGCGCGATGAAGGCCAAGGGTGAAAACACCGACGCCATCATGAAGGATGTGGCTGGTTACAAAGAACAAATCGCCAGGATCGAGGAGGGCGACAAGACCGCCCAGGGCGAATTGGACAAGGTGCTCGCCATCCTGCCCAACATCCCCGACAAATCTGTGCCCGACGGCAAAAGCGCGGATGACAACGTCGAAGTCCGCCGCGTGGGACAGCCCCGCGGCATGAACAACCCGAAAGACCATGTTGATATCGGCGCTCAGCTGGGCGGCATGGATTTCGAAGCCGCTGCAAAAATGTCCGGCGCGCGTTTCGTGCTGTTGCGCTCCGGCGTGGCGCGGCTGGAGCGTGCGCTTGCGCAATTCATGCTCGATACCCATACGGGCGAACATGGTTATACCGAACTTTCCGTGCCGCTGCTGGTGAAGGACGAGGCGCTGTACGGCACCGGCCAGCTGCCGAAATTCGCCGATGATTTGTTCAAGACCAACAACGGTTTGTGGATGATCCCTACGTCGGAAGTTTCACTGACGAACACCGTGCTGGATACGATCATCAACGCGGAAGAACTCCCGTTGCGGCTGACATCGCTCACGCCGTGCTTCCGCTCCGAAGCCGGTGCGGCGGGCAAGGATACGCGCGGCATGATCCGCCAGCACCAGTTCTATAAGGTTGAACTGGTCAGCATCACGTCGGAAGAAGAGTCGATGGCGGAACTGGACCGCATGACGGGCTGCGCTGAAGCGATTTTGAAAAAGCTCGACCTGCCGTTCCGCACGCTGGCGCTTTGCACGGGTGATATGGGTTTCTCGGCCAGAAAGACCTTTGATATCGAAGTGTTTTTGCCGGGCCAGAATGCGTACCGCGAAATTTCCAGCTGTTCCAACTGCGGCGATTTTCAGGCGCGCCGGATGATGACGCGCTACAAACGCGAAGGCGACAAGGCGACGAAATACGTTCACACGCTCAATGGCTCGGGCGTGGCGGTCGGGCGTTGCCTCGTGGCCGTGCTGGAAAATTACCAGCAGCCGGATGGCAGCGTCGTGATCCCCGATGTGCTGCTGCCCTATATGGGCGGCCTCAAGAAACTCGAACCTGTTGCGAAAGCAAAGCAAGGAAAAGCAGCAAATGCTTGAGTTTCCCAAGAAATTATCCGAAGCGCGGATCATGATCGCGAATGACGACAGCATCCATGCCGAAGGCATCAAGGTGCTGGAAGAAATCATGCTGACGATCACGCCGGATGTCTGGGTCGTGGCACCCGAAACGCAGCAATCGGCGGCGGGACATTCGCTGACCATCCACAGTCCCTTACGGATGAAGGAATACGACAAGCGGCATTTCTCCGTCTACGGCACACCGACAGATACGGTTCTGGTCGGCGTGCAGAAGATCATGAAGGAAGTGCGCCCGCATCTGGTCGTGTCCGGCATCAACCACGGCCAGAACACGGCGGATGACGTCACCTATTCGGGTACAATCGCTGCCGCGATCGAGGCGACCCTGATGGCGATCCCCGCGATTGCCTTCAGTCAGGATTTCGACGAAGCGGGCGGCAAGCCCGACTGGGCGATTGCCCGCGAATATGTGCCGCGCATCCTGAAGGCGTTCGAAGGCAAAAGCTGGGAACATAACCTGCTGATGAACGTGAACTTTCCCGTCCGCATCGAAGGCGTGACGCCGGAAATCCGCCCCGTTGCGCAAGGCCATTACAGCATGGAAAAACAGGATATGGATTACCGCATCGATCCGCGCGGCCGCCCGTATTTCTGGATCGGCCCGCCGCCGGCCCGCGATGAACACGACCATACGCTCGATATGGGCGCGCTTGCCGCAGGGCATGTGACGGTCACTCCGCTATCGCTGAACCTCACGCACTATCCGACACTCGTCGAATTAGGAAAGGTTTTCAAATGAGCCTCCTCGCGCGCAAGATCCGGCTGATCATGAAGTTGCGCAAATGCGGCATTACCGACACCGCCGTACTCGGCGCAATCGAACGCGTGCCGCGCGAGGCGTTTATCGATACAACATTCCACGATCAGGCCTATGAAGATATCGCGCTGCCCATCGCGCGCGGGCAGACGATCAGCCAGCCGCTGGTCGTCGCATCCATGACGCAGGAACTGCGCGTCAACGACCGTCACAAGGTGTTGGAGATCGGCACGGGTTCCGGCTATCAGGCCGCGATCCTGTCGCGCCTCTGCCGCCGCGTTTATAGCATCGAGCGTCACAAGCCGTTGCTTGCAGGCGCGGAGAAAATGTTCACCGACCTGCGCATCCGCAACATCACCTGCAAGGCCGCCGACGGCATGCTCGGCTGGCGCGAGCAGGCGCCGTTCGACCGCATCATCGTGACGGCTGCGGCAGGGGACGGCGGCGCGCCGCCCGCATTGCTGGAACAGCTGTCAGTCGGCGGCATCCTGATCATCCCGATGGGCCGCGATAAATCGAGCCAGTTTATCTACCGCATCACGCGCAACGAAACCGGATACGAGACAGAACGCCTGATGCCCGTGCGCTTTGTGCCGCTGTTGCCGAACGTGGCACGCAACGAAGTGGTGGTGGCACCCGAGGAAGAAGACGAAGGCAGTTTTTTCAGCGCACCCGCGCTGATGCCTGCATAACGGGGGACAGAATGAAGGGGCGGCGATTTAAATTTTTGCTCCTGACAACCGCGCTCACCACCGCGCTGGCGACGTGGATGGGTGATGCATCGGTATCTCTCGCCAACCCCGCGCCCGTCCAGAATTACGGCGCAAGCGTACTGCCGGCAAACGGGGCGGTAACAGTTCAGCCGGGCGATACGTTATCCTCCATCGCCCAACGCTACAGAGTCCCCTTGAGCGCGCTTGCCGGCATGAACGGACTGTCGGTGTCAGACCGCGTCGGGCCCGGCCGCCGCCTTGTGCTGCCGCTCGCGCGCACGCATAAAGTTTTGCCGAACGACACCATGTTCAGCCTCTCGCGGATGTACGGTACGACGGTCGATAAGATGGCCGCGGAAAACGGCATCAGCGCGCCCTATGCGCTGAAGGCGGGTCAGGTGCTGAAAGTGCCGTCGGGCGCGAATGGCGTCGTTTCAACGGCCACACCCGCGCTTGCGAAACAGTTGGCATCATCGCCGCCGCAATCCGAGCCTGTGTCGTCATCGACTTTCGCCGCATCGAACACCAGAACCGAAAACCAGATGCTGAAAAGGCCCGGGCCCTCGCCGGTCACGCGGGCATTTGATTCACTGATCGGAAAGCTCGCAACGGAAGACGCTGGCGAGATTGAAACCGTGCCGAAAGTGTCGCTGGTGTCGGCCGCAACCGCCGAACCCGCCACGCGCGGCGCGGAAATGGTGGGGCGTTCCTCCAGCCGGAACGGCTTTATCTGGCCCGTGAAGGGGCAGGTGATTTCAAGCTATGGCCCGAAAACGGGCGGGCTTTATAACGATGGCATCAATATCGCCGCACCGCGCGGCACGCCGGTCAATGCTGCGTCATCGGGCACGGTCGCCTATGTCGGCGAAATGCGCAGCTATGGCAATCTGGTGCTGATTCGCCATTCCAATGGGATGATTACGGCTTACGCGCACCTGAACAATGTCGCCGTGAAATCGGGCGCGAAAGTGGCGCAGGGGCAGGTGATCGGCGCGGTCGGATCATCCGGTACTGTCATGAACGCGCAGCTGCATTTCGAAGTGCGCCGCGGCAAAACGACGCTCGATCCCAAACAATATCTGGGCTAGCCAATTCGGAAACTATTTTTTGGGTGATGGTGCCGGTAATGGTGCGGGAACCTGTTTGGGCACGGGTTGCTGTTGGGCATCGGCCACCCGCGTGGGTTCAAACTGGCCTGTTCTAATATCATAGCGGAATTCCAGCGACGGGTTGACACCATAGGCACCCGGGAGCATCACGGACGTTGAGGTGCCATTTGTGACAACGCTGATGGGATCCGATGCATTGACTTGCAGCACGTTGCGGAAATCTTTGCCGTCACGCAAGAAGACAGAAAGCGGGCAACCTTCATAGGAACACAGCACTGGAGTCGTCACATGCACAAACAGCATTTCGCGTCCGTTGGCCTTGTCGGTATATTTCGCTATCTCGACGAAAGCGGGATTATCGCCCCCTTGCTGCTCGTCATACTCTTTCAGTTCAGCGGGCAGTTTCGAAAGGGCCGGATATTGCTTCGCCAATGCTTCGACATCCTTGACGCGCGTAAAAGAAATTTCGGTTGCGACCCGGCCCGCTTCGGTCTCGGCGGTCGGAGCGGTGAGCTTAACTACGGAGGCAGGAGGAGCGACTTGCGTCTGCGCCATGACGGTGACGGAAGGCGCCAGAACGCCGACGGTCATCATCACCGCGAGTGTTGCGCGCACCGCTGCTTTGCGGAATGATTTAATGAGGTCGTTTTTCGCTTGCATGACTGCCTGCCAGAGAAATTTGATTATATTCATAATAGCATACGCCTTCCGAAATCACAAGTAAGAGCACCAAAGATAATGGCATTCCCCTGAAAAAGAAAGGGAAATGCCATTATGTGTGGTTACGCCGGCAAGCTTTACTTGACGGGGATCAGCTCCGCGCGGTCCTGCTGGCCCTGGCCGCCTTCGTTGAGTTTCATCGAAGCGCGCGCCGCCATCAGGACGTTGATCTGTTCCTGTAGCGTATAGATGTCCTGCAACTGCATGGTGATATAAGCTTTCACCGATGCGCGTTCCTGCTGCAGTGCGCCGATTTCAGCCTGCATACGCGTGTAGTAGTCGGGATCGAGGAAGCGTTCCTTGGTCATCGCCAGCATGATCTCGTTATAGCTGGGGTTGTCCGAGATGTTCGCCGGATCGACGCCCGCGCGTTCGCGGATCTCGCGGATGGTCTGGCCGACAGGCTTAGGAGGCGGAGCCGGTACGCCGGTTGCCGCGGAAGAACCGGGCAGGCCGGATCCACATTGTGCACCGCCGAAGGGAAGGTCGTAGCCACCCATCTTGTTCATATACTCCGTGATCAGGGTACCAGAACCGTCGCACGGGATGCCGCCACAAATGCGGACGGAACCCGGGCAGGCGCCGCAGCCAAGGAAACAATGCACACCGCCTGCCCCCAGTAGGTGAGCGGCAGCCAGCAGGCCCGATGGCGTGATTAGTACACCTCTTTGCGTCGTGCATGCCATTGCACGGCAGGATGCGTTGATGTAACCCCATGTCCGCTGGTGATAGCGCGTTACGGCAGAAGTCTGGCATGCTTGGTCCGCTAGGAACGCCGTCATTGATGATCCGCAAGAGCAGCTCGCCCCTCCAACCCAGGTATAGTTTGGCTGACGGTAGTTATTTGGGGCGCGGCTTTGTGAGCCTGAACCACCGGAGATGCAACCCGCTTCGATCAGAGCTACGCGACCCATCTGGTACAGACCACAATAGCCGATGTCATTGCAAACGCCGATCCTGCCCGATGCTTCACGCGCGCCAAGGGTGCGCAGGAAGTCGGCGAAGGTGCCACGGCTCGCCGCCATGGGGCCGGGTGGCGTGGGGGGGGGGGGAGGAGGAGGCACGGCGGGCGGAGTCGCGCCACCCACTGCTTGCGGTAGCGGAATGCTGGTACGGCGCGAAATCATCGATGCCACGACGTTCGAGCCGATGCCGCGCCATGCCTCGATCTGCTCGCGGCGCAGGATGTATTCCTGACCGCTTTGCGTCGTGATGATGTCGTCGGTCAGCCTGTCGGGCGTGTTCGGCTCAATCAGGTTCGTCATGATCTCGTGCGCAGCCGCGTATTCCTCGGGCTTGTCGAGATAGACGGTGTCCTTGAACAGGAAGCCCTCGATATCGATGTCGCCGTTCGGCCAGGGGCCTGCGGTCGTCGGGTTGGGGCAGGGGTTCACGCCCGCATTCGCTTCGGGGTCGTTGAACTGCGTGCAATAGGTAGCAAGCCTGCCTTTTTTCTCGATCTGCGAGCCTTGTTCCGCGGGCGTGCCGGGCGCGCCGCCGGAGCGTGCTACCGTGTCCTCGCGGAAGCCGGACGCGAGCGCGTTCGACGTACTCGCGGTGACAGCCATCGGGGATGCCGGGGTTGCGGATACGCAGGCACGCTCGTTCGGCGTGACGCGTTTCTTGGCCTCGACTTCGCGGATTTGCGTCTGCTTGATCTGCTTGGTGAGGTTATGGCTGTCCACCGTCGAGCCGAACTGGCGCGACTGGTCGACGACGCCGGCATGCCACTGCGCGGTCATGTTCTTCAGCGAGGGGAGCATCTGCTCCGTCCACAATATGTTCAGGTGGTCGACGAACTGCTCGCCGGCGACATCCCAATAGGTGTCGTCAACCATGGCAAGCGTGTCTTCCGCCAGTTCGCAAGGGTCGGTGCCGAAGCTGCCGGTGAGCGGAGCGCTCGCGGCGCTGTCGCAGTCGTTCGTCGGGGGCGTGGAACCACCGCCGAGCGTGCCGCCGCCGCCGCTACCGGTTGCGCCTGTACCGCCGCCGCCGCCGCCGCCGCCGCCAACAGGCGGGCCGCCGGTGGGGGTGGGGTCGCCGGAATCCGGGATGCCGTCGCCGTCGGTGTCGGGGTTATCCGCCACGCCGTCGCCGTCGATGTCGAGGTCAAGCTGGTTCGGGGTGCCGTCGCCGTCGATGTCGGGGTCCGTGCAATCGGGTACGCCGTCGCCATCGGTGTCGAGAAGGCAGTTGGAACCGGACGCCGCACCGTTGCCGAGCGCGGTGATCCAGGTGATGCCTTCGGCGTCGAACATGCCGGAGGTGTTGTTGGAAAGGATGAGCGAGCCCAGGTAAGTGTTGAGCTGCGCCTGTGCCGCCGCGTCGCCGGTTGCGGCAAGCGCGACGAGCGCCTGCGCGGCTGCGCAGGAACCGAACTGCGAGCAAAGCAGGGTCTGGAACAGCGCCCATGTGCCCTGCGTCGGGCTGTTATAGAGAACGATGGACAGCGTGTTGACCGCGCCGGCCTGTCCCGCCAACGCGTTGGCGAGGGTCTGAAGGCCGATGTTGCCGGTGCCGGCAATCGTCCAGTTCAGCAGGTCGTCGAGCGGGTTAATGGGCGCCAGCGGATAAATAATGCCGAAATAGGGATCGACGTAGGAGAAATAGTTATAGAAGTACGGGCCGCCCAGCGCGTTCTGGATCGTCGTCAGGTTGGCGACGCTGCCACCCGAAGCGCCCGTCAGGAGCGCGGCGGAGTTTGTGGGCGGGTTGATGGGGGGCGGCGGAACGGCGTTGATGCGGGGCGGATCGCCCAGCGCGGCGCGGACGCCATCAAGATATGCGTACACATCGTAGGGCAAGGCAGGATTGCCAAGGGCGGTGTTGAGCGTTGCGAGCGCGGCGGGATCATCCTGCAGCGCCAGCGTCAGGACGTCCATGTCCACCGTAGCCCCTGAATACTGCGCTTGCGCAACACGGGGTGACAAGAGGCACCCGGCTATCGCAACCGCCAACAGGAACTGAACCGCTCTGGTAAAAATACCAGAATTTTTTTGACAGGGATTAGTCATGCCCCTCCCCACAGAAACGCGCACACAGAAACCTAAGAAACCTATCTCTAAATTCTATCAAAATTTCAGGTATTTGGGAATTACTTAAAATTTTAACTAATAATTTACCGCGCGGCGAACAGGCGGTTAAGGGATTGTGGTAAATGGTGAATTATGTCTTCAGCCGTCAAACCGAGGCCGAAAATTTGAGCTGTTTCTCCCTGCAGCCAGACGCCCGCCGCCGCCGCCATGAACGGCGACATGCCCTGCGCCATGAGTCCCGTGATGAGTCCCGCCAGCACATCTCCCGACCCCGCAGTTGCCAGAGTCGCGGGTGCATTTGCATTGATAATCGCTGTTCCGTCGGGGGCGGCGATGACAGTATCGGCCCCTTTCAACACTATAACAGCATTGGCCAATTTCGCGGCCTTGCGGGCGCGTTCTAACTTATTACCTTCAATGCCTTCAAACACGCGGGCGAATTCGCCTTCATGCGGCGTCAAAACATGCTTGTTAGGTGAAAGCTTTGCAAAGAGTTCTTTAGGTGTTTCTTTAAAGGCGCTGAAAACATCGGCATCGATTACGGCGCATTTATCAAAGGATAAAACGGCCTGAATCGTTTCTTTCATGTCATCTGTCATGCCGGCACCGGGGCCGATGCAGACAGCGTTGCGGCGTTCGTCGCGCAAAACAGTTTTCAGATCATCGAGCGTCGCCCATTCATCGATCATCACGCTGGCGCGGTATTGGGCATAGGTCGCAACCGTCTTTGGCTGGCTTGTGATCGACACCAGTCCGGCCCCTGCGCGCTGCGCGGCATAGGCGGCGAGACAGGCCGCTCCGGTGCGTTGCGCGCCCCCGAATATGACAGCATGACCACGCGAATATTTATGGGATTCAGGCGAAGGCAGCGGAAAGTTTTTCAGCCAGAGGGCAGAATCGTTTTCAAAAACGGACGATTTCAACTCGGCCACCGTCTGGTCGGTGATTCCAATCAGCGACACGACCAGTTTTCCGCAATACGCCTTGGACGGCATCAGCATATGCGCGATTTTCTTGCGGCAGAAGGTGACGGTGAAATTGGCCTTCAGCGCGCCTCCCGCAATCGTGCCGCTGGCGGCATCCATGCCGGACGGCACATCGATTGCCACGACAAGCAGTTTCTTGGTGCGGATCTTGTCGAACAGGGTCACAAGTTCGGGATCGAGCGCGCCTGCGAAGCTTGCGCCATAGACCGCATCCACGATCAGCGCGGCATCCTTCAGCGCGAGGTTTGAATTCAGGCTTTCGATCTCGCCCGTCCATTCCTTCGCCGCCAGCGCCGCATCGCCCTTGAGCGCGGCTTTCTTCAAGGGGCAGGCGACGCGCACATTCCAGCCATCTGCTTTCAGTCTCGCCGCCACGATAAACCCGTCGCCGCCGTTATTGCCGGGGCCGCACAGCACCAGCACGGGGCAGGGCTCGACACGTTCCTTGACCGCAGATGCAACGGCAGCGCCGGCCTGCGTCATTAATTGAATGCCGCTCGCGCCTGCGGCAATCGTCGCGGCATCGGCTTTCTTCATTTCGGCGGGGGTGAGGATTTCAAACATAAGGCGCAGTATTGCAGACTGCGCCATGAAGGGAAAGAGTAGGGAGGGAATGGGGCGATCGACGGGGATTGAACCCGCGACATCCTGGACCACAACCAGGTGTTCTACCACTGAACTACGACCGCCATCAGGGAAATGGTTTACCTGACGTTATAATGTCGCGTCAAGTTTTCCCTATGATGCAGTATAGCAAAGGGGCTGCCTAAATTATAGGCAGTTGCCTGAAAACAGGGCATGAAAACATGTTCACAGAACAATTATATCATTTATTTTCAATGTTTTACATGTGCCTAGAAACTGGCACAAGTCTTGCGATATAGGCGCGTCTCTAAAAAAGGTCAGGACATGAAAAAGATCGAGGCCATTATCAAGCCGTTCAAGCTGGATGAAGTGAAGGAAGCCCTTCACGAAGTCGGCGTGCAGGGCATGACCGTGACCGAGGTGCGGGGCTTCGGACGGCAAAAGGGCCATACCGAGCTGTATCGCGGCGCCGAATATGTCGTCGATTTCCTGCCCAAGGTGAAAATCGAATGCGTGGTCGAAAACGGCCAGGTGGACGATGTGATCGAAGCGATCTCGCAGGCGGCCCGCACCGGCCGCATTGGAGATGGAAAAATTTTTGTGATGCCCGTCGAAAACGTGATCCGTGTCAGAACCGGAGAGCGCGGGAAAGAAGCGATCTGAAGATTACTGCGATTTAACGAACGTCAAACAGGAGAGACCAAATGGCTAAATCATCTGCAAAACTGAAAGTGGCGAAGGCACCGGCGAAGTCCAAGTCGTCGCATAACTTCGCGCCGTTCTTCAAGCTGATCAAGGAACACGGCATTGAATACGTGGCCTTCCGCTTCACCGACCTGCGCGGCAAACTGCAGCACACCGCGCAGCACATCTCCACGGTCGATGAAGACCTGCTGGAAGACGGCATCATGTTCGACGGCTCGTCGATCGCCGGCTGGAAAGCGATCAACGAATCCGACATGATCCTGCGCCCGGATCTCACGACCGCCGTGCTCGACCCCTTCGCGGCTGCGCCCACGCTCGATGTGTTCTGCGACGTCTATGAACCCTCGACCGGCCAGCCCTATAGCCGCGACCCGCGCTCCATCGCGCGCTCGGCCGAGCAATACCTGAAGTCAACCGGCATCGCCGATACCGGTTTCTTCGGCCCCGAGGCTGAATTCTTCATCTTCGACGATGTGCGCATCGACGTGTCGATGAACCGCGTGTCGTATGAAATCGACAGCATGGAAGGCCCCTACAACTCCAACCGCGCCTATGACGGCGGCAACATGGGCCACCGTCCTGGCATCAAGGGCGGCTATTTCCCCGTGCAGCCGATCGACAGCTCGAACGACATGCGCGCTGAAATGGTTTCCGTCCTTGCCGCCATGGGCGTTGCCGTTGAAAAGCACCACCATGAAGTCGCACCCGCGCAGGTCGAACTTGGCATCAAGTACTCGACCCTCGTGAACTCGGCCGACAACCTGCAGCTTTACAAATATGTCGTCCACAACGTGGCGCATTCGTATGGCAAGACCGCAACCTTCCTGCCGAAGCCTATTTTCGGCGACAATGGTTCGGGCATGCACGTCCACCAGTCGCTGTGGAAAGCGGGCAAGCCGCTGTTCGCGGGTTCGGGTTATGCCGATCTCTCGGAAAGCTGCCTGTACTACATCGGCGGTATCATCAAGCACGCGAAGGCGCTGAACGCGATCACCAACCCCACCACGAACAGCTATAAACGCCTCGTGCCGGGTTATGAAGCGCCCGTGCTGCTCGCATACTCCGCGCGCAACCGTTCCGCTTCGTGCCGCATCCCGTTCTCGGCTTCGCCGAAGGGCAAGCGCGTCGAAGTGCGCTTCCCTGATCCCGCTGCCAACAGCTACCTCGCCTTTGCGGCGATGCTGATGGCGGGCCTCGACGGCATCCAGAAGAAAATCCACCCCGGCGACGCGATGGACAAGAACCTGTATGACCTGCCGCCCGATGAATTGGCGGAAATCCCGACTGTCTGCGGCAGCTTGCGTGAGGCACTCGATGCGCTGCGCGATGACCACGACTTCCTGCTGAAGGGCGGCGTGTTCACCAAGGACTTCATCGAAAGCTATCTGGAACTGCGCTACGCAGAAAACCTGGCATACGAAACCATGCCGCATCCGATCGAATACGCCATGTACTATTCCGTGTAAAACACGGAGGGGTACTATTCCGTGTAAGACACGGGACGGGTACTGTTCCGTCTGAGAAGTTTCTTCCCGAAAAAATCCCCCGGACGCGAGTCCGGGGGATTTTTTTGTCGGTGATAAAGGCGCAGGTTACTTGATCGCCTTGACGATTTCCTTGAAGGACTGCGTGTTACGCGCCCAGTTATAAAGGTGCGTCGCTTCCTTGGGGGTGAAGAGGATGGCGAAGATGTACCATTCCTTGTCGCCCAGCGCGAGGAAGTGAATTTCCTGCGGGCTGGCCTTGCCCTTCTTCGGCTCGACGTCATAAACCTCGTAGCGGTTGAACAGGAAGCGGTTATAGGCGAGCGACTTGTCGCTCGAAATCAGTTTCGTCACTTTGAGGTTCATGACGTTGTCGAAATACTTTCGCTGGTCGTCAAGCTCCGTTTGCAAGTCTGTCGAGCGCGAGCGGCGTACGGCGAGAAAGCGGATATAACCCTCGATGTTCTTCGCCTTGCCCTTGTTCTGGAGGTGGACGGTCAGGCGGTTCATGTCGCGGAAATCGGTCGAGATAACTTCCCAAGACACGGGGTAGTTGAACTTGATCGAGTCTACCAGCGTGAAAACCTTCTGATCCTCGACCGCTTCGTCCTTGGGATAAAGGATCTTGAAGCTGTCGACGGTTTTCTTCTGCAGATATTTGACGTAGTTGCCGAGCGGCAGGGGCGTGCGGAAGGTTGACAGCAGAACCCAGCTGCCGCTGATGCGTGCTGCCACATATTCAAGGCTCGACGGCGCCGCGGGGGATCCGGCGACGATATAATAGGTGTTCGCGCTCTTGAGCGAGAGTTCGTTGACCTCGCCCTGCGGCGTATAACCCTGGTTGAGAAGGTAATCGCGCAACCAGTTCTTGGCCGAGATTTCGTGCTTCAGTTTCAGCGCGTTGATTTCAAGGTCCATTTGCAGTGTGCTGACCATGGGGCTCTTGTAATAGGCGATGCGGGAAAGGATCGCGTCCTGGTTTTCCTGCAGCGAGTCATAGGCCTCGACTTCCGTCCAGTCCTTGGGGATGTAGATTTCGTATTCAAGTTCAGCCTTGGCGTAGGGCATCATGCTGTATGCCTTGGTTTCACGCGCGAAGGTTACGTCGTCGTGGATCGGATGCACCTTCGGCGCCGCGGCCTGCGTGTTCACGACCGCCTTGGGTTTCATCGCAACATACGCGCCGCCCAGCACGAGCACGACGACAGCGCCGATGGCGATGTAAAGCTGTTTCTGGTTCATTTCTTCGCTTCCTTGTTTACGGGGCGGATGACGGGAATAGGCTTCCGGTCTTCGTCAATCGCGACGTATGTGAATTTTCCTTCGGTGACCATGATGGCGGAGCGTCCGCCAAGGCGCGAGCGCGCCCAGGTTTCGACATGGATCGTGATGGAGGTATTGCCGATACGCTCCACCTTGCAATAGCAGCTGACTTCGTCGCCTACATGGACGGGCGCGGTGAATTTCATGGCGTCGATGGCGATGGTGGCGATGCGCGATCCTGCCTTCTGGGTCGCGAGCACGGCGCCCGCCAGGTCCATCTGGGACAGCAACCAGCCGCCGAAAATGTCGCCATTGGCGTTGGCATGGGCGGGCATGGCCATGGTGCGCAGGGCAGGGCTTGTGTCGTAATCTGGCTCTTCGCGGGACATCTTACCCCCTTAAATCTATGGTCTTTTTATCCCTCCGGCATTATATAACGGAGATTGCCCGTATGTCCAAGGTTGCGTTTGCGGCCTGAAATGCGTAAATTACCCGAAATCATGGGGGAACAGTTGAACAAGAAAACGCCGTCGCGCAAGGATGAATACTCGGCCGAGGACATTGAAGTCCTCGAAGGCCTCGAGCCTGTACGCAAGCGCCCCGGCATGTATATCGGCGGCTCCGACGAGCGCGCGATGCACCATCTTATCTCCGAAGTTCTCGACAACTCGATGGATGAAGCTGTCGCCGGCCACGCGACCCGTATCGAAATCCGCCTCGAAGCAGGCAACAAGATCATTATTAGGGATAATGGCCGCGGCATCCCTGTGGACAACCATCCCAAATTCCCCGGCAAGTCGGCGCTTGAAGTCATTTTCTCCATGCTCCATTCCGGCGGCAAGTTCTCCGGCAAAGTCTATGCGACCTCCGGCGGCCTTCACGGCGTCGGCGCATCGGTCGTCAACGCGCTGTCGAGCGAGCTGGTTGTTCAGGTCGCCCGCGACAAAACTCTATATGAACAGACCTACAGCCGCGGCAAGACGACCAGCAAGCTGAAAAAGATTGGCCCGACAAAGGATCGCGGAACGACCATCACCTTCATCCCCGACACCGAAATTTTCGGCAAGGACGCGAAATACAGCCCCGCCGCGATCTATAAACTCGCGCGCTCCAAGGCGTATCTCTATCGCGGCGTTGAAATGGCATGGTCTTGCGAGGAATCGCTGCTGAAAGACAGCGGCGGCGTGCCGATCGAAGAGATCATCAAATTCCCGAACGGTATCCTTGATTACCTGTATACGCTGGTCGAGGGCAAAACCTCGCTGACGCCGAAGCCTTTCTATGGCTCCGTCGATTTCCCCGACAGCGAAGGCCGCTGCGAATTCGCGATTGCCTGGACGGAGGAAGAGGAGCAGGGCTTCCTGACTTCATATTGCAATACCGTCCCGACGCCCGAGGGCGGCACGCATGTGCAGGGTTTGCGCTCGGCGCTCTCCAAGGGCCTGAAGAACTACGCTGACCTCGTTAATAACAAGAAAGCGGGCGTGCTGACCCCGGACGATATTTTCGGCTCCGCCACGATCCTGCTCTCGATCTTTATCCGCGAGCCGCAATTCCAGGGGCAGACCAAGGAAAAGCTGACGACCGCAAACGCCACGCGCTTCGTCGAAAACGGCGTGAAGGACCATTTCGAGCATTGGCTGACGGGCGACAACAACGCGTCCAAATATCTGCTCGATTACCTGATTCAAGTAGCGGAAGACCGCCGCCGCGCGAAAGACCAGCACGAGATGTCGCGCAAATCGGCAACGCGCAAGCTGCGCCTGCCGGGCAAGCTTGCCGACTGCTCCCGCAAGACCTCCGAAGGCACGGAGATTTTCATCGTCGAGGGTGACTCGGCAGGTGGCTCCGCGAAACAGGCGCGCAACCGCGAAACGCAGGCGATTTTGCCGTTGCGCGGCAAGGTGCTGAACGTCGCCTCCGCGACCACCGACAAGATCCGCCAGAACCAGGAAATTTCAGACCTCATCCTCGCGCTCGGATGCGGCACCGGCAAGGATTTCAATATCGACAAGCTGCGCTATGAACGCGTCATCATCATGACCGACGCCGATGTGGACGGCGCGCATATCGCATCGCTGCTGATTACCCTGTTCTATCAGGAAATGCGCGGCATGATCGAACAGGGCGCGCTATACCTCGCGCTGCCGCCCCTTTACCGCCTGTCTGCGGGCGGGGAGTCGGTTTATGCCCGCGACGACGCGCATAAGGAAGAATTGCTGAAGACCGTCTTCAAGAACAAGAAGAAGGTCGATATGAGCCGGTTTAAGGGTCTGGGCGAGATGCCGGCGGCGCAGCTGAAAGAAACCACCATGGATATGGCGAAACGCACCCTTGTGCGCGTGACGCTTCCGGCGGCTGAACACGGCACCGACGCCTTCAAGAAAGCCGAAGGCGGGACCGCCATGCTGATCGAACGCCTGATGGGCAAGAATCCCGAGGCGCGCTTCGATTTTATTCAGGAGAACGCTAAATTCGTGCAGGATATTGATATTTAAGCGTAATTCCGGATTTGGGGCATGAAAGTACCTGCATTTTATGCAAACTGAATTGACAGGCTGGCAGGTTGCAAGTATCATGATCTCTAAGTACAAATTTACGTCTGGCGATGGGGTTCGGGATATGCCGGGCGGTTTTGACATTTAACATTCAGACGGGTGTGGTCATGGACAACGACAAAAAGAATTCACTGGCAGGCAAAGCGCGCAAAGCGTTCAATACGGCCGTGCTGATCGGTGCAACGCTTGTCGCCAGCCTTTCGCCCCTCGCGGCGCAGGCACAAACCTACGACTCCCCCCAAGGTGTCGCGGTAACCCAGACCCAGCAATACCAGCAACAGAAACCTTGGGCCAACGACCGCGAATACATCAAACGTAGTGATAACATCAAGCTTCAGAGTGCGCTCCGCATGCGCACCTACATCGCGCAGGAACGCCAGCGCGAGGCACAGCTGAACCAGCGCCACATGCAGCAAGTCCAGCGCCAGATCCAGCAGGGCCAGCGCAATGCGCGCGGCGGCTGGAACGTCGGCGAAGTCCTGACGACCGTCGGCAACGCAGGCGCTGCGGGCCAGACCTACCAGTCCCAGATCGAAGTGTTGCGCAACCAGCTGGAACAACGCGCGCTGACCGAGCAAATGTCGGTAGACCGCCAGATTGATGGGCTGGACCGCATCTATGCGCGCCAGTATCCGCAATATAACGCTCCCGTCGTCACGCAGCAGCGCGTGTCAACGACACAAACGGCAGATGACGGCGTCAAGTCGCCCGAGCAGATGCGCGAAGAGCTCGTCAAGGCGTATCAGGATGCGACCCTGCGCGCCGCCAAAGCAGGCAAGCCGCTGCCGAGCCCCGAGCGTTTCGGCCTCGACAAGAACGATCCTGCCGTCCAGATCCAGAAAGCGCCCGGCCAGTAAGCCCGCGGCTTTTTTCCAATAAAAAGCCCCCCGCAAACCGGGGGGCTTTTTATTTGTGGCGCAGGGCGGTAACCTTTCGGGGATAGCCGCCGAATAACCCTGTAGAAGAGGTTATCAGCATGAAAAGACGCGAATTTTTCACAGCAACCCTGATGGCAGTATGCGCGTTGGCGCTGAAACCGGCATTTGCCAATCACGGAGACATAGAGGAACTGGTCATGAGCGATGATGAATGGAAAAAGAAACTCGACGCGCAGCAATACGACGTTTTGCGCTGCGAGGGGACGGAACGTTCGGGCACCAGCCCGCTGCTGAAGGAACACCGCACCGGCGTTTTCAAATGCGCGGGCTGCGGGTTGGACCTGTTCAAGTCCGATGCCAAATTCGAGAGCGGCACCGGCTGGCCCAGCTTTTTCGAGGCGATCCCCGGTCATATCCAGACGAAAACCGACAGCAAGCTGTTCATGGAGCGCACCGAATATCATTGCGCGAAATGCGGCGGGCATCAGGGCCACGTTTTTGATGACGGCCCCAAGCCGACCGGTTTGCGCTATTGCAACAACGGCGTCGCGCTGACCTTCGAGCCAGAAAAGAAAACCTGAAAAAACTAGCGCTGGTTGAACATCAACAGCGGCGTGGGATCGAACAGCGTCGCGGGCTTCGGCTTGCCCGCTTCCCACGTCGTCGGCACCCGCACTTGAGAATGGTGCAATTCAATATGCAGAAAGGCGTGATGCGCGTGGTCTTCGTCCCTGTCCGCCGGTTTGCGAAACTTGTATCCCGCGGGATACAAGTTTCCCAAGGGATCGCCCGCCTTGACCGTCATCGCGGGCAGGAGGGTGGAAAGAGGATTGAATTCGCAATAGGCGATCAATCCGCTCGCGCCCTGCACCAGCACCGCCTCCATATCGCGCCAGTAATCCTTGCGCGTGGAGCTGCCGGAAAAAGGCGTGACGCCGATTACGGTGCCGTCCTCGACCGCCAGCACCGGCGTACCGGCGGGAGCGTAAAGGTCGATGCCTTCGTGGAAGTGTTTGTCACGCGCATCGCCGAACGCGCCGGAATGCGGCGGCAGCGCAAGCATGGCCTGATGCGGCCCGATCTTCGACCAGTCATCGGGGCTGGCGCAGGCGATAAGTTCAAGCGGGAAGGGGGAAAGCCAGGGCATGGCGTTAAATTCTCCGGTCAGTTCCCGAAAGTATATTCAAACAAGGATATTGCCGCAAGGTTGCGGAGTGATTACGCTTCACTGATGAAAAGGAAACCAACATGAAACCACTTTACGCCCTGATGATCGCGCTCTGCCTGCTGGCATCGCCCGCACGCGCGGAAGAAGCCGCGAAACCCGCCGCCTATAAAACCGCTATGTTTGCGGGCGGCTGCTTCTGGTGCATGGAAAGCGATTTTGAAGACAAGGCCGGCATCATCGGCGTCGTGTCCGGCTATGCTGGCGGCGCAGGCGAAAATCCCACTTACGAGCGCGTCTCGGGCGGCTCCACCGGTCATCTTGAAACTATACAGGTGACCTACGATCCGAACATGGTTTCCTACAAGGAGCTGCTGCAGATTTTCTGGCAGAACGTCGATCCGTTCGATGCGCAAGGCCAGTTCTGCGACAAAGGCAGCCAGTACCACGCCGCGATTTTCTACGGCGATGAAAAGGAAGAAGCGCTGGCACAGTCTTCGGTGAAAGCGGTCGAAACGAAATTCGGCAAGCCGGTCGCCACGGCCCTGAAACCCGCCAGCCATTTCTGGCCGGCGGAAGAACACCATCAGGACTACAAAAAGAACAACCCGACGGGCTATAAATTCTACCGTACAGGTTGCGGCAGGGACGACCGTCTGGACGAATTGTGGGTAGAGAAACCGGCCGCGCAATAGTTTCCCTAATCTGTGATTTACACGGCAAAAACCCCCGAAAACGGGGGTTTTTGTTTTTTTGGCGGGTTTTTTTGGGGTAGGGGTCTTTTGCGGCTTTATAGTGCTTGCGCCACTCCGCCATTTTTCCTATTTATGTAAGACTTAACGGCCAGAATGCGGGCGTGGCGGAATTGGCAGACGCGCTGGATTTAGGTTCCAGTGCCGCAAGGCGTGTGGGTTCAAGTCCCTCCGCCCGCACCATACTTTTAACCCGCGAAGGCGGCTGGCGTAAAACAAGATTTAGAGACCAAACTTAAAGAAAGCAGAAGCAGAAAGTTCATGACCATGCAGATCACACAGACCAAGAACGAAGACCTCACACGCGAATTCACCGTCACGATGTCGGCCGAAGAAATCGACCAGCGCGTCAACGAACGCCTGACCGAACTGGGCAAGACGGTGAAGATGCCGGGTTTCCGTCCGGGCAAAATTCCCATGAACCTGCTGAAGTCCAAATACGGCAAGTCCGTGATGGGCGAAGTGCTGGAAACCGCCGTCAATGACTCGACCATGAAGGCGATCAACGAAAACAACCTGCGCCCCGCGATGCGCCCGAAGATCGAAGTGAAAACCTTCGACGAAGCAAAAGGCCTCGAATACACGATGGCGATCGAAGTGCTGCCGGAAATCAAGCTGGCCGACTTCACCAAGATCAAACTGGAAAAGCTGACCGCGAAGCCCGCGAAAAAAGAAATCACCGAAGCGCTGGATCGCATCGCGAAAGCAAACAAGACGAGCGAGAAGGTTGAAGAAAACCGCGCCTCGAAAGTTGGCGACACCCTCGTCATCAACTTTGACGGCACCGTGGACGGCAAACCGTTCCCCGGCATGAAGGGCGACGATTTCCCCCTCGAACTCGGCTCCAAGAGCTTTATCGAAGGTTTCGAAGACCAGCTCGTCGGCGCAAAAGTCGGCGACCACAAAGTCGTGAAGGTAACGTTCCCGAAAGACTACGCGCATGACAAACTGCAAGGCGTGAAGGCTGAATTCAAAGTCGACGTGAAAGAACTCCGCACGTCCACGACGCCGAAGATCGACGACGAATTCGCAACCAAGCTCGGTTTCGAAAACCTCGCGAAAGTCGAAGAAGTGATCGAACAGCAGATCCAGGGCGATTACGACCAGCTGGCACGCATGAACATCAAGCGCGCGCTGCTCGACCAGCTCGATGCAGATCACACCTTCAACGTGCCGCAGGGCATGGTGGATGCGGAATTCCAGGGCATCTGGCAGCAGCTGAAGGGCGGCCATGACCATGCAGAAGAAGGCCACGTGCACGGTCCCGACTGCAACCACGGCGAAGAAGGCACGCCCGAAGAACGCGAAGAGTATCAGGGCATCGCGCAACGTCGCGTAAAGCTCGGTCTGGTGCTCGCCGAAATCGGCAGAATCAACAAGGTGGAAGTGACGAACCAGGAATTGCAGCAAGCGGTTATCAACGAAGCGCGCAAATATCCGGGTAAAGAACGTCAAGTCTTTGAATACTATCAGCAAAACCCGCAAGCGCTGGATGCTGTAAAAGCGCCGATTTACGAAGACAAAGTGGTTGACTTTATTCTGGAAAGGTCTAATATATCCTCACGTCAAGTAGACATTGAAGAACTGACCAAGGCATCGGAATCGGAACCGCCCAAGAAGGCAAAACCCGCTTCCAAAGCCAAGTAAAACTCAGTTTTCTCGCGGAATAAAGTAACTCTGCGAGGGGATAAAACGATAAGAAAGCTACAAAAGAAACCGGGAAAAAATAAGAATCGACCCGGACGGTGAAAACAACGAAATATAAAAAACGATTTACGCATAGCAAGGAAAGGCACTCCAAAATGGCTTCTTACGATTTTAACGACACCGCAAAATCTCCTTCCTACGAAACCACTGCCAACACGCTTGGCAAGGGCGCGGAAGTTTCGCTGAATGACTCGGTGAAAGCACCCGAGCTGAAATCCACCGCCGGCGACCTGCAATACATGAGCGCAGATGCCGCGCGTTATTTCGCCCTCATGCAATCGACCGGCATGGACGCCGTCGATGCACGCACCGCGATCAAAACCTTCGAATCTTCCGAAGGCCAGGCGAGCATGAAAAACATCCAGGCTGAAACCCAGCGCTATCTGGGCCTGCTGGAAACCGCTGGCAAAACCGGCCAGAAACTCGAAGACATCATGGACGCTCCGGGCCTCGCAGCCCTGAACAAGTTCGTGGCGTCGGCTGAAGGCCCCGTTGGCCGCATGGTCCCGACCGTTACCGAACTGGAAAACGGCCGCGAGCGCGGTTACGACCTTTACTCCCTGCTCATGAAGAAACGCATCGTCCTGCTGGAAGGCCAGGTTGACGACACGATGGCATCTATCGCCAACGCATCGCTCCTGTACCTCGCATCCGGCGTTGGCGAAAACCCGGAAGACCACGCTGGCGAAGACGGCAAGAAAAAGCCGATCAAAGTCTACGTGAACTCGCCGGGCGGTTCGGTCCTGGCTGGTCTGTCGATCTATGACACCATGCGTTCCATTCCCGCTCCCATCCGCACGATCGGCATGGGCATGCAGGCATCCATGGGCTCCATCCTGCTGGTTGCAGGCGACGAGCGCATGATGACCCGCAACTCGTACTACATGATCCACCAGCCGCTGTCGGGCAACGAGCGTTCGACCCAGCAGACGGATCTCGTGATCGGTACGGACTTCACCAGCCGCCTGCGCGAACAGCTGACGGACATCTACGTTCGTCACACCGGCCTCAAGCACGCATTCTGGGACATCGTCCTGGAGCGCGACACTTGGCTGACCGCACAGAACGCACTCGATATGGGCGTGATTCAGGAAATCATCGTGGGTACTGCCAAGAAGACCATCCACGAGGAATTCTCGCACCGTTCTGAAAAAGACGACAAACGCGAAGCTCAAGTGCCCAAGACGGCACAGGAAATCCGCGCCCTGATCAACACCGCAGACGGCGCAGCTATCCGCCCCGAGCTGGTCGTTGCTCTGTCGCAGTTCGAAGAATACTGGACGCCCTCGCGCAAAGCCGAATACGACGCCAAACAGGCGAAAACGGCCAAGCCGGCTTCCAACGATGACCAGAAAGCGAAGCCTGCCAAGACCAAGGCTACGCCGACCCTGTAATCGGAAATGCCCCAAAAGGGCGTTTGAGTTGAGCTAATATCCTTGCTATGATTGAGACGACCGGTTTCACCGCCGGTCGTCTCTTTTTATTTGCCCCAGGCGGGCTATATATAAAAAAAACGAAAGCAAGGGGGCTACACGAATGTCTTATATTCCTGAACAAATGAACACGCTGGTGCCGATGGTCATCGAACAGACCGCGCGCGGCGAACGTTCTTACGACATCTATTCGCGCTTGCTGAAAGAGCGCATCATTTTCCTGTCCGGTCCGGTCAACGACTATGTGTCCAGCCTGATCTGCGCACAGTTGCTGTTCCTTGAGTCCGAGAACCCGAAGAAAGACATCTTCCTCTACGTTAACTCGCCGGGCGGTATCGTTACCTCCGGCCTCGCGATGTACGACACGATGCAGTACATCAAGCCGCAAGTCGCAACCGTTTGCATGGGGCAGGCTTGCTCCATGGGCTCGCTGCTGCTCGCAGCGGGCGCTGCAGGCAAGCGTTACTCGCTGCCCAACGCACGCATCATGGTGCACCAGCCCTCCGGCGGCGCACAGGGTCAGGCGACGGATATCGAGATCCATGCGAAAGAGATCCTGAGCCTGCGCAAACGCCTCAACGAAATCTACGTGAAGCACACCGGCAAGAAGCTCAACCAGATCGAGGAAGCGCTGGAGCGCGACCGTTTCATGTCGCCCGAAGAAGCGAAGGCTTTCGGCCTGATCGACCATATCGTCGAAAAGCAGCCCTTCACCACCGACGAGAAAAAAGTCGCTTAATATATACGGCCCGCTTTAACCGACGGGCCTCGCTACGACATATTCGGGGGCGCCTTGCATGGGCGCCCCCTTTTATTTTCCAAACCGGAGTTTACCATTCATGTCTTTCCGCCTTGTCCTCGCAGCTGCGTTTCTGATCTCGGCCACGACGCCCGTATTTGCGCAAGCCGGGGCGGAGCAGGGGGCAGCCCCCGCACCCGCACCGTCCGCGCAGGCACAAGCCAATGCCCCGAACGCCGCGCCGATGCGGATCGAGGTCGATGAAAAGACGCTGCAGGGCGAAGATGCATATGTGGATTCCTTCCAAAAACTAACGGCCGTTCAAAAGACCGAACAAGAGACGCTCGACAAGCAGTTCTTCGAGAGCATGCGCCCGATCATCGATATCTATGATCTCGGCGGCAAAGTGATGTTCTGTCTCAATACGCATAAATTCACCGGCGGCGAAAACGCATCGTTTGTGGAGTCTTTCAAGGCCTTCCAGAAGCTGAAATCCGATGAGCAGGAAGTAATGTGGAAGAAGCACCGCACGGACGCACGCAAGGTTACTTACCTAGATCACGTGCTTATGGACAGCCATTACAGCTATATCCAGGCCGTTCAGAAGGCCGCAGCCGAGCAAATGGTCACCCAGACGGGCAAAGCAGGCGGTTATAACGATACAAACTGCCCCGAAGTGCAAAAAACCCTCGAAATTGCCCATGAAAAGGCCTCCAAAAGCCTTCAAAATGGAACTTTAGGTACCCCCGCCAAGTAAGCTTTGCTGAAATCTCGTAAGATTTCGGAGGCTGGAAGTTTCAATACGTTTACCCAATCGGAAATTTTCTTTTGTCACAAGCCTGTTGCAGCTTGTCAAAAGTTAACAACCATCTATTTCACCTGTTATGAGGCACTAACAGGCGAAAAAACCGCCCTAAAACGCCAGAAATCGACCGAATTTTGCCAAAAATAAACCTTTAATGGGCATAATCCGGTAAGAGAGTGTAAAAGAAGGAAAAAAAATGCAAGATCCCACAGGCACCGGCCCTAAACATCCCGTCCTCCCCCTCCGCGATATCGTCGTATTCCCCCATATGATCGTGCCCCTGTTCGTGGGCCGTGAAAAATCCGTGAAAGCGCTCGAAAGCGCCATGGCCGATAACAAGCAGGTTCTGCTTGTGACCCAGAAATCCGCGCAGCAGGACGATCCCGGCGCTGGCGACCTTTATTCTATTGGCACGCTCGGCACCGTGCTGCAGCTGCTGAAACTGCCCGATGGCACCGTGAAGGTGCTGGTCGAAGGCACCAAGCGCGCGAAAATCCTGAACTACACCGACAAGCCCGAATATTTCGAGGCCTATGCCGAAATCATCGAAGAGCGCGCCGTCACCGGCGAAGCGATTGACGGGCTGATGCGCGCCTGCGTATCGCAGTTCGACCAGTATGTGAAGCTCAACAAGAAAATCCCGCCGGAGATCATCACCTCCATCGGCCAGATCGACAACGCAAACAAGCTTGCGGACACTGTCGCATCGCATCTGTCGCTGAAAATTTCCGACCGCCAGAAACTGCTGGAGCTGACCGGCGTCGCCGAGCGTCTCGAGCAAATTTTCTCCTTCATGGAAGGCGAGATTTCCGTTCTTGAAGTTGAAAAGCGTATCCGTGGCCGCGTGAAGCGCCAGATGGAAAAAACGCAGCGCGAGTATTACCTCAACGAACAAATGAAGGCGATCCAGAAAGAGCTCAACGAAGGCGAAGACGGCGTCGACGAGCTGACCGAACTGGAAGAGAAAATCAAAAAAGCCCGCATGACGAAAGAGGCGAAGACCAAGGCCAATGCCGAGCTGAAAAAGCTCCGCCAGATGAGCCCGATGTCCGCCGAAGCGACGGTCGTGCGCAACTACCTCGACTGGATGCTGAATATTCCGTGGAACAAGCGCACCAAAGTTCTGAAAGACCTGAAATTCGCTGAATCCGTGCTTGATAAAGACCATTACGGTCTCGATAAAGTCAAAGAACGCATCCTCGAATACTTGGCCGTGCAGCACCGCGCGAACAAGGTCAAGGGCCCGATCCTTTGCCTCGTCGGCCCGCCCGGTGTCGGTAAAACATCGCTCGGTAAATCGATCGCGCAGGCGACCAACCGTAACTTCGTCCGTATGTCGCTGGGCGGCGTGCGTGATGAATCGGAAATCCGTGGTCACCGCCGCACCTACATCGGCTCCATGCCCGGTCGCATCATTCAGGGCATGAAAAAAGCGAAATCGTCGAACCCTCTTTTCCTGCTGGACGAGATCGACAAGCTGGCACATGACTGGCGCGGCGATCCCGCGGCGGCACTGCTGGAGGTGCTTGACCCCGCGCAGAACAGCACGTTCAACGACCATTACATGGAGATCGATTACGACCTTTCCGACGTGATGTTCATCTGCACGGCCAACACGCTGGACCTGCCGCGTCCGCTACTCGACCGTATGGAGATCATCCGCGTCTCCGGCTACACCGAAGAGGAAAAGGTCGAAATCGCGAAACGCCACCTGCTGGAAAAACAGAAAGAGGCGAACGGGCTGAAGAAAAACGAATTCAGCATCACCGATCCCGCGATGCGCCAGCTGATCCGCCTTTACACGCGTGAAGCCGGCGTCCGTAACCTCGAGCGTGAACTGTCGAACCTTGCCCGCAAGGCCATCAAGGAAATCATGATGGGCAAGAAGACGGAGATCAACGTCACGCCGAAAAACCTTGAAAAATACGCCGGCGTGCCGCGCTACCGCTATGGCATGGCCGACGAGAACGACCGTATCGGCTGCGTGACAGGCCTTGCCTGGACCGAAGTCGGCGGCGAGTTGCTGTCGATTGAATCCGTCACTTTCCCGAACGGCAAAGGCAAGGTCAGCATGACCGGCAAGCTGGGCGAGGTGATGAAGGAGTCGATCCAGGTCGCCGAGATGCTCGTCAAATCCCGCGCTGCGTCGCTCGGCATCAGGGCCGAAGTGCTCGAATCGCTGGGCGTCCACGTTCACGTTCCGGAAGGCGCTACGCCCAAGGACGGCCCGTCTGCCGGTATCGCTATGGTAACTTCCATCGTGTCCTGCCTGACCGGTATTGCGGTTCGCAAGAACGTCGCAATGACGGGCGAGGTAGACCTCGTGGGTCAGGTTATGCCGATTGGCGGCCTCAAGGAAAAGCTGCTCGCAGCACTCCGCGGTGGCATCACCAAGGTCCTGATTCCGAAGGAAAACGTCAAGGATTTGGCGGAGATACCGGACAATGTTAAGAAAGGGCTTGAGATCGTTCCTGTGACGGCAATCACCGAGGTGCTGTCGCATGCCCTCGTGTCCATGCCGGAACCTGTGGAGGACAAGCCCAGCGTTACGACAAGGACCGGTGACGGCAAGGAAAAAGACCTGATCCACCATTGAAATCTGGCTTGAATCCTAGCAAACTGCACATATCAAACGGAGCGGCTGCATCTAATAAGGGGTAGCCGCTTCGTCCATGATGGGGTCTGTTTCTTAAACAGGCGCCATCCGGTTTAAACTTGCAAAGAGGTATCACCGTGAACAAGAACGAACTCGTCGATTTCATCGCACAGCAAAAATCCGACCTGTCCAAGTCGCTCATCACCGAGATCATTGATCTCGCTTTTGACGGCATCGAGACCGAGCTGCAAAAAGGCGGCGAAGCCCGCTTTGCCGGCTTTGGCACCTTCAAGGTCGCCCGCCGTGAAGCAACCACCGGCCGCAACCCCCGCACCGGCGAAAACATCAAGATCGAAGCTTCGAACCGCGTGAAATTCACGCCCGGTAAAGAGCTGAAAGAAGCTGTTAACAAGTAAGACTGTCAGGTGGACGTTGACTTGATATTCCATATGGATTATCAATATTTCGTCCCTGACAAAGGGGAAGGGTGCTTAGCTCAGCGGTAGAGCGTCTCGTTTACACCGAGAATGTCGGGAGTTCAATCCTCTCAGCACCCACCACCCTGCCTTCCATATCTACTTCGACTGCCTTGGCAGCCGACCGCGCCATTTGATAGTCTAATGTCATGGCTGCTCTGTCCAAAAAATTCAATCCGCCGCCCGTTCCGAAACCGGAAGACATTTACGCCTTCTGCAATGCCGGAAAAATGAACGACCGCGTGACGGTCGACAAATACCTCGACCAGTTCGGCGCTGCCATCATCGACGAGCGCGATAACATGCGCGACAACGCGCTCACCTGGGCGGCGTGGATGGGCCATGCGGAAATGTGTGCATACTTGCTCGAACGCGGCGCGGCTGTGAATGCCAAGGGCATGACCGACCGTAACGCGCTCGGCTGGGCCGCGCAGGGCGGGCGCAGCGAATGCGCCAAGGTTCTGCTGGCGGCGGGCGCCGATATGAACCAGCCGGATGCCGAAGGCCGCACCCCGCTGAAGATTGCACAGGATGCCGCCCGTACCGAGCTTGCCGAAATGATGGTCAAGGAAACGGAAACCCGCAGCGAGCGAGCGCGCCTGAAAAAGGAACGCGAGGACGGCATCGCGCTGACGGCGAAGCGTCAGGAAATGCTGCGCAAGTTCAAGCCGCCGAAACTGAAACCCTGAATTATTGCGATGATTGCAGCCCGTCGAGATGCTCCAGCATCCGGCGGCTGACTTCCTGCGACGAATTGACGGTCAGGTGCACGTTCTTCTCGGCGAAATAGGCGATCTCTTCGTCGTTCTGCGCCTTTACGATTACGCGGATATAGGGCTTGATCGCGCGGGCGCTTTCGACGATGTTGCGCGCCTCGAAGGGGTCGGGAACAGTCACGATGATGGCAAGCGCCTTCTGGATCGCTGCCTCGCCCAGCACTTCCGCGCTGATCGCGTCGCCGTAGATGGCGTGGAAGCCCTTGCCGCGCAGGTATTCGACCTTTTCACGGTTGCGCTCGATGATGACAAGGTCGACGTGGCGTTCATGGATATGCTGCGTGATGAATTTGCCCACGCGGCCGACACCGACGAGGATAACCAGATCCTTCAACGCGCGCTTTTCATCGGTGCGCAGGTGGGCAAGGTCGTCATCGCGCAGGTTGAACATGCGGCTGAGCTTCGGCGTTGCGCCCACAACTGTATAAATCCTCTTGCCGACATAGAACAGGACGGGGTTGATGGCAATCGACACCATGGCGCCCGCCAAAATCATGTCGCGCCCCGCATCGGGCAGCAGGCCGAGCGTCATGCCGAGGCCGATCAGGATGAACGAAAATTCCCCGATCTGCGCAAGGCCGGCCGAAACGATCAGGCCGGTTTTGAGCGGATAGCCGAAAAAAGTCACAATCAGGAAGGTGATGAGCGACTTGCCGACCGTGATGACGGCGATCACGGCCAGCACGTTCACCGGCTGGTCGATCAGGATATTGGGGTTGAAGATCATGCCGACGGAAACAAAGAACAGGACGGCGAAGGCGTCCTGAAACGGCAGCGCATGGTCGGCGACTTCGTGGTTAAGGTCGGATTCACGGATCATCATGCCCGCAAAGAACGCGCCGAGCGCAAAGGACACGCCGAACAGGATCTGCGCGCCGAAGGCCACACCCATCGCCATCGCAAAGACGGCAAGGGTAAACAGCTCGCGGGAGCCAGTACGGCTGACAACCGACAGCAGCCAGGGCAACACGCGCTTGCCGCCCACGAACATAATGACGATGAACAGCAGAACCTTGCCGATCGCGATGCCAAGTTCCTTGGCGGTCGCAAGGAAATCTGCATCCGGTGATTTTCCGGCAGCGGCGAGCGCGGGGATCAGCACCATCGCCAAAATCATTACAAGATCCTCGACGATCAGCCAGCCGATCGCGATCTTGCCCTCCATGCTCTGTACCATGTTGCGCTCTTCAAGCGCACGCAGCAGGACAACGGTGGAGGCAACGGACAGCGCAAGGCCCAGTATCACACCCGACTGCACCGACCAGCCCCAGAGCCAGGCAAGCCCGATACCAAGGCCCGTGCCGATGATAATGCGGCCAATCGCGCCGGTGAGGGCGATCTTGCGCACCTCCATAAAATCCTGAATCGAGAAATGCAGGCCGACGCCGAACATCAGCAGCACGACACCGATTTCGGAGAGCTGTTCGGCGATTTTCAGGTCGGCATGAAATCCGGGCGTATGCGGCCCGACCAGAATGCCCGCCAGCAGATATCCGACGATAGGCGAAATGCGCAGCTTGGCAGCGACAAGGCCCAGCACGAATGCCGTCGAAAGGCCGACGGCAACGGTGGAAATCAGCGGAATGTCGTGCAATGCGGACATAGGGATATTATTCTTTTCAAACGGTGCGATAGCCAGCCCGCCGGGCGCGTGACGCGCCTGCATGCTTATACATATACAGTATCATAGTACCGCTATCAAAAGCAATAATATTATACAGGCTTGGGCGGATTTCCGGCGGGTGCGGGGCTTGCCGGTGCTTTCTTCGGCAGCACGGGCGAACCGGTATCGCGGATGCGGTTTGTCGCGGCGACCAATGACTTCATGGTTTCGGGCGATGCGCCGGAATGGCCGGACTGCACGAATTCAAGGCTGACATTCGTCAGTTTTTCGGACAAATCAAAAGCGGACATTGGCGGGCAAACGATATCATGACGTCCTTGCACAATGGCGGTCGGGATGTCTTTGATCACGGCGATGTTCTGCATGATGCTGTCATCGGGCATGTGGTTGCGCATGAAATGCGCCTCGATACGGGCAAAGGGCAGGGCGCGCTGCGGCGTATCGTTGCGGATTTCATCGGGCGGCACGTCGAGGAACGCGCTGCCGTTTTCAAAGCGCGTCCATGCAAAGGCAGCGGGCAGGTGAACCGCAGGATCGGGATCGGTCAGGCGCTGATAATAGTTTTCCAGCAGATCACTGCGTTCGTTCTGCGGCAGGAATTCGACGAATTCCTTGTACACTTCGGGGAAGAACGTGCCGATGCGGTTGATGTACCAGTCCAGTTCCTTGTCGCGCATCATGAACACGCCGCGCAGCGTCATGCTGAGGGTGTTTTCGGGGTATTTCTCCGCATACATCAGGGCGAGGGTGGAACCCCACGACCCGCCGAACAAATGCCATTTGTCGATGCCCAGATGCTGGCGGAGTTTTTCGTTATCCTCCACCAGATGCGCGGGCGAATTTGCGTTGATGTCGCCGGGCGGGTTCGATGCGGGCGCACCACGCTGGTCGTAAATCACGATGTTGAAAACGGCGGGGTCAAAGAAACGGTGGAAATAGGGCGCTGAGCCTGCGCCGGGTCCGCCATGCAGGTATACGACGGGAATACCGTCGGGGTTGCCGAATTGCTGGTAATGCAGCTTGTGCCCATCGCCCACGTCAAGATCGCCTTCGTTGAACGGGAGGCTTGCGGGATAAAGGATTGCGTCTTTTTCGTCGGCGGCCATGTGTTTAAATCCCTGCGGGTTTTTTCAACTGGGTCTTGTTCAGGTTGTGCCTGAACACTTTATCTTCATCTGCCTTGCCGCCCAGACGTTTGTATTCGTTAAAGGCGGTCAGCAGCGCATCGTCGCTGATGGTGTCGAAACTCTGCTGCGGGCCCATCAGCTCGGCCTTGGTCGCAAGGTTTTCAGCGAATGTGACGCGCTCGCGGCTTTCGAAATTGAACAACTCGGTCAGTTTTTTGTTCAGCACGGGCATGACCGTGATATGGGCGATGCTGTGCGTACCGGCCAGCGTCCAGACCTCCACATCGTTCGTCGAACCGGGCGGTGTGGCGATGACGACAGGCTGGGCGACCGGAACAACCACGGCAGCGGGAACGGGCTTTACCTCTATCACGGGCGCTGCGGAGGGTGGTTCGACTTTTCTGATCGGCAGCGTCTCGCGCGGGGGCAGGGGGCCTTGCAGCAGCTCGATCATTTCCTTCATGGCGAATTGCTGGGCATAGGAAAGCGCGGTGCGTTTGTCCTTGTCCTGTATATTTTTATCGATGCCCTGTGCCAGCAGAAAACGGGCCATTTCGGGCTGGTTTTTCTCGGCTGCGGAATGCAGGGCGGTCCGGTTGTTATCGTTCCGGTCGCCGATCTTGATGATGCCGTGCTGAAGGAGCAGGGTCGCGGCCTCGATATTCCCATGCGCGGCGACGCCATGCAGAGGATGTTCCTCGCCCGTTTTTTTTGCGCCACGTTCGAGCAGCATTTGCAGCATTTCTGTGCTGTTGCGCGTGACCGCCGCCTGAAGAGGGCTGTCGTAAACCGTCTTGGTGCGGCTGGAATAACTGTAGCCGAAATATTCATCGCTGCGGTCGGACACCTGACGGGATCGGAACACCGAAGGATCTGCGCCAACGGAGAGCAGGATATCTAGCGCGTCCGGCTTGTTATTCATCACCGCGCAGTATACGGCGGGCGGATCACCTGCGGTGAGGTCGACTTTTTTGGCATCTATGAACATCTGCAGCATGTCGTAACGCTCATGCACGATCGCGGCCTGCAAGGGCGTCATGCCCTTCGGCGCCGTGCTGATGCTGCGCGTGGTTTCTTTTTCCAGCATGAATTTCACAAGCGAAGTATGCCCGCCCGTCACAGCCTCCAATAACGGGGTCGCCCAGCTTTCGCGGTTATGATCTGTCAGGGCCGCACCGGAATTCAGCAGCAGCGTGACCATGCCGATATGTCCGTGGCGCGCGGCGAGATGGATGGCGCGGTTGCCGTCGTCATCCTCCGCCTGCAGCCATTTCTTTTTCTTGGACAGATAGGCGGACACAGTTTCGGTATCGCCGGCAGCAGCGGCGGTGAGGAATTCTTTTTGCGAACGAAACAGTGCCATCTGCGCGCAGTCATTCAAGGGTTTAGCGGAGGATTAGAAATACCATAATCCAGAAAAGAGGGTCAAGCCTCTATATAAGGTGTGCAGGATTGACAGAACCCCCTCATAGGCCTATGAAAAACCATCCAATTACATTTTTTGAAGGGATTTCTCCGCCATGGCGAATGACGAACCCAAGAAATTTTCCGACGAGCTGAAGGCGCTGCGCGCCGAATTTGCCGAAGTGGCTGATAAATCCAAGGCCGCCGTCGCGCACCTCAACACCGTCATCTTCAAGCAGGAATTGCTGGAGATGCGTCAGGAACAGGACAAAACCGTCGCCAAATTCGCGCATCATGGCGTGCTGGAATCCGTCGGCAACCGCGACGTGACGGTTCTGATCGGCAAATCGAAAGACACCGGCCACGGCCTCGACAGCGTTGTGGGGCAGGGCATCGACGCGGCATCCAAACTGCGCTTCGCCGCGCATAGCAACTACGACCTTTCCGTCAGCGCATCGACCTTCGAGGCTGGCGCCGCGAAATCCGTCAACATCAGCGACTATGACCGCATGGAAAAGGCGCGCGCGAAAACCGAGGCAAATGCTAAGGAAATCGTGCCTGCGCTGCGCGATATCATGATCGCCAACACGCCTGACAAGGAATACACGCGCAGCCGCCATTACGTGATCATCAGCGACGGCAACACGACCGACAGCATCGAGGCTGCGGCGAAACTGATCGAAGGCACGCTGCGCGGCAATCCGAAAGCGACTTTTGATTTCATCAATGTCGGTGCGGATAACGGCAACATCAATGAACTCGTCGCGAAAGTGAATGTCGCTGACGAAGCGCAACGCCCGCGCATCCACACGATTGCAAAGGCCGATGAAGTGTGGGGCACGTTCAGCAATGTGCTGCGCGAACGCATCGCTGCCGCGCCGTTTGTGAAGCCTGCACCGGTTGCACCCGCACCGACGCCGACCGCGCAACCCACACCCTGATTTTTTCCTGATTTTCGACCCTGCGGCGCGTTCTTGTAACGCGCCGTAGTGATTCGTGTCTGCGGTATTATAAGACCACATTGATATTGCTGGCTTATTCCCTTCGATACGTCCCAGAGAGAATCCCTATGCGGTACTATATGGTACAAAGAACTATTTTGAGTATAAGTAATATCTATATATTACAGCCTCTTAATGGCGGTCGTTTGACATGCTATCTTACGCATGTAAGGATTTGATTAAGAGAAAAGTAACTCTTTCTCGAAGCAACAAAGTGAGGTGCGCAGGTGGCGAAGCAAGGACTGAAGAGCGGAAAGATTACCGGTCTTAACAGCGTCCCTGCATTTTCATTTCCTGCCCTCCATTCCCCCAGCTTCCCGCAAGGTAAGCGCAGCCAGGCAACTGGCGGCAAGGTGATGGATTGCACCCGGAGGTTGACCATCTTCTGAACTGACTGAAAACGGCGCCATGCCCTGAAACGCTTCAGCGCGTAACGCCACAGCTTTGACTTTTTTTACCGACCCAAAACAGGAGCGAAACGAAAACGCATGAATGCGTGATGCCCGAACTTTGCCCGTAACGATCCCAAGGAGAGAAACAGGAAGCAAACCGGACAAAAGATAAAGCCTACGGAACTGACGAAGAAACTGACGAAGCAAAACAAACAACAACTGACGAAGAAACAACATAGGAGCACAAGACAGATGGCTGAAGCATCAACCGCAATGAAAAAGGCCCAGGAGATTATCGGGGACGTTCAGGGCGCAACGAAACGCAAAGCTGCCGCGACCACTTCGACGACCGTCGTCGAAAAGGCGCAAGTTGACGAAAAATACTCTGATATCGATACCAACACCTTCTACAAAGTCGTCTTCAACGAAAAACTCGACGCAATGCAGAAGAAACAGGAAATCGCGAAAGCCCTGTCCTTCGATCCCGAAGACAAGACCCGCAGCCAGGAAATCCTTAAAGAATTCGTTCTTTTCAAAGAATACCTACAGAACGAACGCAAGCGCCTCGCGCAGGAAATCATCAAGCTGACCGACACCGGCGCGTTCTCCGAACTGCAGGGTGTTATCGAAGAACTGAACGGCGGCATCCTCGAGTTCGACCGCCAGATGACCCCCCTGACCGAGATCATCGACGCTGTCTATAAACTCCGTCTGCAGGGCGGCGAAACCGTCCTCGGCGTCTTCCGCGAGATCAAGGAAGACCAGGCAGCGGAAGAAGACCGTATCAAGAAACTGGCTGAAAGCGAAAACAAGCTGCAGGACCTGCAACGCCGCAGCGAAGGCGTGAACGGCGACCTCTCCGTCCTGAAAACCAGCCGCTCGCACCGCAAGTGGTTTGGTCTTGGCGGCCTGAAAGACGACGCGATCCGCGAAATCTCCTCCAAAGAAGGTGAATTGACCGCTCTTGGTGGCGACGTAGAAGCGACCGTGAAACAGGTCGAGACGCTGAAAGACCCGAACACGGCACGCGCAAGCGAGTTCGCCGAGTTCGCAGCCGAAAAAGCGAAACTGCGCGAACTGCTGGACCTAACCTCCGAACAGCACAAGGCCCGCCAGAAAGGCCTCGTGGCTTCCGCTCAGGACTTCGTCAACAAGTCTGATAACCGCGTCGGTAACGTCGTGGTGCATCTTGACGCGATGACGGGCCAGATCGAAGGTCTTTCCAACGTCAACAACGGCATGCAGAGCATCTACGCGATCGTGTCCGAAGCATCGAAAGACGCCTCCGACAAGAACCAGACGATCCGCGATGGTTTCCTGCCCCCGAAAGAAGGTGCAGAAAGCCCGATCGAGCAGATGCAGCGCGAAAACAAGAAGCAGGCAGCTGAAGAGTACATTACCGCTCTCGACGGGTCGACTGTGGACACGATGAAAACCTACCAGGACCTGACCTCGCAAGCGATCCGCATCAAGCAGATGAAAGATGCGAACCGCGACCAGGTTGCGAAAACCCGCGAACTGCACTCTTCGGGTATCGCAGGCGTCGCCGACAGGCTCTCGACTGTACTGCAGGCGGTTTCCGCAGCAGCGCTGAACGAAAGCACCGAAGCTGCCAAGATGTCGATCAGCACCATGAACGACAAAACCAACGCAGTCGCCATGAAAGAGTCGATCCGCACCGCGATGGGTGTGAAAGACTCGGCTGCCGGCCTTGCCAAGGCGGTTGATGACCTGGCTGCCTACGGCGAAGTCCTCCGCACGTCCTCCGAGATCACCCGCGAAGGTGTCAAAGAGATCAAGCAAGGACTGTCGACGCTGGAAGATAGCATCAAGAAGACCAAGAAGGACCTTCAGGATGCCTACGCTGTCAACGCGGAAGTTGCGGGTGGTGCTCCCACCGTGGCTACCAACGACGACAAACCGGTCGAACGGAAAGCTGCGGCTCCCAAAAAAGAGGGCGTCGGCGCCAACTTCGGCCAGTTCAACAAGTAACTTCGTCAGCCTGGGTGGGGGCATTAAAGTCCCCACCCAGCACCGACGGGGTCTACTTACTACCAAGGAATTAACCGATCCGGGAGGAACCGGGTCAACAAAAGGACAGACGAAGAATGGCTGACGAAAACAAAAAAACGAACATCGACCTGGGGCCCAGCTCCGACTACCTGATCCGTGGCACTGACTACCTCGCTAAACATCCCGAATTCAAACTGGTCGGCCGCGACCAGGACCTGAAAGAAGTCTCCAACGTCCTGATGCGCAAAGACGCCAATAACCTGATCCTGACGGGCATGCCCGGGGTGGGTGTCTCGGCGGTCGTGATGGGCCTGCAGGCTTCCAAAGAAGACATCAACACGCCCTTCGACATCGTGGGCAAGCGTTTCTACTGGCTCGATACCGACGCGCTGTTCTCGCTCGGCGACAGCACGAAAATCAGCGAAGCCTTCCAGAAGACGTTAGCGACCCTGAAGCGCGACCCCGATACGGTACTGGTGATCGAAGATGCGCGCGGCTTTATCGACGGCGCCCGCAACAACGGCAACACCAACCTGATCAACTCCCTGATGCGCGAACTGCGCAGCCCGGACCTGCAGGCGATTTTTGAAACCCGCGACACCGACCTCGCGGAAGTCCTGAAGGCCCATGCAGACCTGCGCGACCAGTTCACGCTGAAGGAAATCAAGGAACCGGAACGTGTGGTTCTGGGCGAAATCGCCCGCAGCGGCGCGACCGGTCTGGAACACTACCACGGCGTGAAAATCACGGACGAGGCATTGAAGTCCGCGATTGACCTGACCAACAAATACGTCATCCGCGAACTGGATGCCGCCCAGCCCAAACGTACCTTCATGCTGCTGGAAAGCGCCCTGACCGCACTGCGCCACAAGGCACATTCCGCCCCGATGGAGCTGGATGGCCTTAATGCAACCCTGACCGCGATCGATGCGGCGCTGGCCGGCAAGGTAACGCCCGAATTCGCAGGCAAGTCGCCTGACGAGCTGACCACCATGAAACACGAAACGGCGAGTGAGATCACCGATATCGAAGCATCGTGGGAAGCCCGCCAGACGAAACTGCGCAAGCTCTACAAAGACCAGCGCAAAGGCGAGGAAGAGATCCGCTCGATCGACCGCAAGATCGAAGAAGAGCGCATGAAGCAGATCGAAGCCGGCAAGCAACTGGAGACCAACGAGAAAGCCGGCGTTGACTCGGAAGGCGAAACCGCAACCCGCGGCCTGCAATTCAAGCTGTCGAAAAGCGGCTTCAAAGGCACGGCGGAAAACGAACTGAACGAACAGCGCGCCGCCTGGGTGCGTCTGGTCGCCGACAACAAGGCACAGTTCAAGGCAATCACGGACGAGGTGAATTCCAAGATCGAACTGAAGCCCGAACACATCCTCGGCGAATTCAGCCGCCTGTCGGGCGTTCCCGTCGCGCGTCTGGGTCAGGACGAAACCACGAAGCTGCTGAACCTCGAAACCACCCTCGGCAAGCGCGTGTTCGGCCAGAAAGAACCCGTCAAGGCGGTTGCCGAAGCGGTTCAGCGTGGTCGTATCGGCCTGAAGAAAGCGAACAAGCCCATCGGCTCGTTCCTGTTCCTTGGCCCCTCCGGCGTCGGTAAAACCGAATTGGCGAAGGCCTTGGCCGAAGCCCTGTTCGGTGACGAAAGCTCGCTGAAAACCTACAACATGTCCGAATACCAGGAGAAGCATTCGGTCTCGACCCTTATCGGCGCACCTCCCGGCTACGAAGGCTACGCGGATGGTGGCTTGCTCACCAACAACATGCGCCGCCAGCCTTATGTGGTGAACGTGTTCGACGAGATCGAGAAAGGCCACAAGGACGTCTATGACCTCTTCCTGCAGATTTTGGACGAGGGCAAGCTGGCGGACCGTCGCGGCATGACGGCATCCTTCGCCAACTCGATCAACATCATGACGTCCAACATCGGTGCCGAACACTTCCTCGACGAAGGCATCGACTTTGAAGAAGCCAAGAAACGCGCACTTGCGGTTCTGTGGAACCCGGACAAGGAAAACGGCGGCAGCGGCTATCGCCCCGAATTCCTGAACCGCTTCACCGGCATCTTCTGCTTCAACCGCTTGGGCGAACCCGAGCTGATCATGATCGCCGACAAGAACCTGAAGGAGATCAACAGCTGGCTGGCCGAAAAAGACATCAAGGTGACGATGGATGCCGAAGACATGAAGGAAATGGTCAAGAAGGAATACATCGCGCGCGGTGGCGCTCGTTCGGTGCAGAAATTCATCGAAGCGAACATCACCTCGGGCGTGACCAAAGAGATCCTGACCAACCCTGACCGTTCCGGCGTCCTGCATGCGACCTACGACCCCGATACGCGCACCAGCAAAGTGGTGCATGAATCGGAAGAGCCGAAGGTTGCTGCCCCGCCCGCGAACGAGAACAAGACTGGCATCACCGCACCTGCGGCCGCCGCGTTCAAGAAAGGGTAAGGAAATTAGCCAAGAGGCGGTTTGTTATCAATGGCTTGTAACAAACCGCCTCCGGCTGAAATCTCTTGATTTAATTTTACATATCATGTACAAGTAGAGGTACTTGGATATGATACAAAACCCGAAAACGGGTGAAGAACAAAAGGAATGGCACAGATGGCTGATGGTTACGAGAGCGACAGGACAGACGAGATTATCCGCAGGGCGCGGGCCGCTGTTGGCCGCACAGGCCCGGTCGGCACAAACGCCGAAGGCTCGGTGATCGGCAATACGCTGAAAGACGTCAAAGAAGGCGTCGAGAATATCAAGGCGGTGAAGGCAACCGCAGACGAAGCCAAGGGCGCATTCACGCTGGTGAAGCAGGTTGCTCTTTCCGCCTGGAATTTCCTCAACAAGCTGTGGCCGGTGCGTGCTTATAAATGGCTTGAACAAAAACTGACCACCAAAAAAGACAAGGAAACAGGGGAGCGTCGCGTGACGCGCCCCAAAATGCGTCTCGGCATGCGCCTTGCGACCGCGTTTATGCTTTCGGCCATGATCCCCGGCATGATCGGCGTTCCCGCCCGTAACGTCGCCGAAGTCGGCGTTGATGGTTTCCGTATGGGTACGACGCTGCATACCGAAGTCGTGCGCCTGAACGATACCAAAAACGCGGCCGACAATGATAACGTCTGGACCATCACCGGCAACCGTTTTGAAAACGGCGCCGAAACCCCGATGATCTGGAAGGTCAAGACCAGCATCCCGAACGATTTGTGGAGCCTTGCGAATACCGGCAACCCTGTATTCTATCCCGACGACGTCACCGCGCCGGTGGCACCCGGTGCGAACGACCTTTACCGCATCACGACCTACGGCATTCGCTGGCGCGTGGCCGACTGGCTGCAGGCATTCCCGCAGATCGTGCATGTGGAAAAACTGGACGCACAGGAAACCGCCGCTTTCAACACAGCCGCCGCCCGTCAGGTTCAGGCAGCCGCGCAAGCGCATCAGGTTGCACAACCGGCTGGCCAGACGGCACAGCCCGCACCTGCGCCCGCTAGATAAGTTAAGCGAAGACGACTGGACGAAAAAGACCGCCTCGGAACAGGGCGGTCTTTTTATTGTCTATATATTAGGCAGTGAGAACATCGGTTTAAGAACGATTCTCATTAATAAGGGTTGTGCCTGCCTTCGGCTTTCAGGTAAATTTGCGACATGCATCAGGGCCACGATCACAAGCATGGCGAGGACTGTAACCACGGCGGGGGCGGGCAGCCTCATGCGCATGATCACAAACATGATCATGCAGGTCACAGCCATGGCATTGGCGGCCATCACCACCATGTTCCCAAGAATTTCGACAAGGCCTTTGCGATTGGCGCGTTCCTGAACCTGTCTTTCGTCGGGGCGGAATTGACGTATGGCTATCTCGCCAAGTCACTCGCGCTGATTGCCGATGCCGTCCATAACTTCGCGGATGTGGTCGGCCTGTTGCTGGCCTGGGGCGCAGCATGGCTTGCGCGCCGCGCGCCGACGGATGAACGCACTTTCGGTTATCGCCGCGCCTCGATCCTCGCGGCGCTCGCCAACGCCTGCACGTTGTTCTTCGCAATCGGTGCAATCATTATCGAGGCTGTGCAGCGTTTCGCATCGCCCGCGCCGCTGAACGCACCCACCATGATCTGGGTGGCGGGGCTTGGCATCATTATCAACTTCAGCACCGCTATGCTGTTCTGGAAGGGACAGAAAGACGACCTGAACCTGCGCGCGGCATTCATGCACATGATCGCGGATGCCGCGATTTCGGCGGGTGTTGTGTTGGCTGGCCTGATCATCATGTTCAAAGGCTGGGTCTGGATCGACCCCGCCATCAGCCTTATCGTTTCGGTCATCATCCTCATCGGTTGCTGGGATATCGCGAAAGAAGCATTGCACCTGTCGATGGATGGCGTGCCGAAGCATATCAACCGCCGTGGCGTTCTGGTTTATCTCCACGAACTGCCGGGTGTGACGGGTGTGCATGACCTGCACATCTGGGCTATGAGCACGACCGAAGTTGCGCTGACCGTCCACCTGATGCGTCCGGGTGCGGCGCTGGATGACGTGTTTCTCCATAAAGTCGCCCGCGACCTGCGCGAGCGCTTCCAGATCGGCCATGTGACGATCCAGATCGAAGCGGGGAACGCCAAAGACGATTGCATGCTGGCACCCAGCGAAGTCGTCTAAAAAATCGCCAAATATTTCAAAGAAATGGCTAAATACCGGTCATATTTATGTATTTTCGAGAAAATTACATATAGACCTTTTTCTTCGTTGACATTGCGCCGGAAAACCGCCATTAAGATGCCACTGGTAAGCGGGAGTAGCTCAGCTGGTTAGAGCGTCGCCCTGTCACGGCGAAGGCCGCGGGTTCAAGTCCCGTCTCTCGCGCCAGTTCCTTTCTTTTGAAGAACGCTCTTTTCAACGTTCAAATATCACCAAAAAACCCTTCCTTTTCAAACTTTAAGCCCTTTTATCCTGTTCGACTCAGGAGTAACATTGTTGCGCGGTGATTCCCGCACCAGACTGTCAGAGGATAATTCCGTGAACATACTCGCGTCAGAATTGCTCCAGAACTACTTGCCGATTGTCATCTTTCTCGGCATTGCGACAGGCCTTGCCTGCGTCATCGTTCTGGCATCCTTCCTTGTGTCGAAACAAAAGCCCGACAGCGAGAAACTCTCGCCCTATGAATGCGGCTTTGAGGCTTTCGACGATGCGCGTTCAAAATTCGACGTGCGTTTCTATCTCGTCTCCATCCTGTTCATCATCTTCGACCTTGAAGTGGCGTTCCTTTTTCCCTGGGCGATTACGCTCGGAAAGATCGGCGTTTACGGCTTCTGGTCGATGATGGCGTTTCTTGGCGTGCTGACGATCGGTTTCATTTACGAGTGGCGCAAAGGCGCCCTGGATTGGGAGTAAGCTTTGGCAAACAACATGCAGCCCATACCGCCCGGACCCGCGCAGGACGCGCTTGTTAACGCGGCGACGCAGGAACTGAACGACAAGGGCTTTCTTCTTTCCAATGTCGATAACCTGCTGGACTGGGCACGGCGCGGATCGCTGTGGCCGATGACCTTTGGTCTGGCCTGCTGCGGCGTTGAAATGATTCACAGCTATATGAGCCGGTATGACCTCGACCGTTTCGGCGTCATTCCGCGCCCCAGCCCGCGCCAGTCGGACGTGATGATCGTGGCGGGCACGCTGTGCAATAAAATGGCGCCCGCGCTCCGCAAGGTTTACGACCAGATGGCGGAGCCGCGCTGGGTGATCTCGATGGGTTCCTGCGCCAATGGCGGCGGGTATTACCATTATTCCTATTCCGTTGTGCGTGGTTGCGACCGCATCGTGCCGGTCGATATCTACATTCCGGGTTGCCCGCCGACTGCTGAAGCGCTGGTCTACGGCATCCTGCAACTGCAGAAAAAAATTGCCCGTGAAGACACAAGGCTGGTGCGCTGATGTCCGTAGAAAACCTCGACGCCCTCGGCGATTACATTGAAATCACGATGCAGCCCGCGATCCTGAAAAAGGAAATCGCGCATGGCGAACTGATGTTCACCATCAAGCGTGAATCCCTGAAGCGTTTCATTTCCTTCCTGCTGAACGACGCCAACTGCGAATTCAAGCAGCTGTCGGATATCTGCGGCGCGGATTATCCCGACCGCGACGAGCGTTTCGACGTCGTTTACAACCTGCTTAGCCTCAAGCACAACTTCCGCATCCGCGTGAAACTGCATGCGTCGGAAAATACGCCGGTTGATTCCATCACCAGCCTTTACAGCGCCGCCAACTGGTTTGAGCGCGAAGTCTGGGACATGTACGGCATTTTCTTCAACGACCATCCCGACCTGCGCCGCCTCCTGACCGATTACGGTTTTGAAGGCCACCCTTTGCGTAAAGACTTCCCGCTGACCGGTTTCGTTGAACTGCGCTATGACGAAACGCAGAAGCGCGTGGTGTATGAACCCGTGAAGCTGCAGCAGGACTTCCGCAATTTTGACTTCGTTTCCCCGTGGGAAGGCATGACGACCATGCAATTGCCCGGCGACGAAAAAGCCCGCAAGCCGAAAATCGGCGCCGACCTTCCTGCGCTGGACGAGAAAGAGAAGAAAATCGGATGAGCGACAGCAACGAAAATAAAATCCGCCCGTATACGATGAACTTCGGCCCGCAGCACCCGGCCGCGCACGGCGTGTTGCGCCTTGTGCTGGAAATGGACGGGGAGATTGTGGAGCGCGCAGATCCGCATATCGGCCTGCTGCATCGCGGCACCGAAAAGCTGATCGAATACAAAACCTACATGCAGGCCGTGCCGTATTTCGACCGTCTTGATTACGTCGCGCCCATGAACCAGGAGCATGCCTTTGCGCTCGCGGTTGAAAAGCTGCTGAAGATCAAGGCGCCGCCCCGCGCGCAGTACATCCGCGTGCTGTTCGCCGAAATGACGCGCGTCATCAACCATATCCTGAACATCACGACCTACGCGCTGGACGTCGGCGCGCTGACGCCCGCGCTCTGGGGCTTCGAGGAGCGCGAAATCGGCATGGAATTCTATGAACGTGTCTCCGGCGCGCGCCTGCACGCGAATTACTTCCGTCCTGGCGGCGTGGCGCAGGATATGCCTGCGGGTCTTGCGGAAGACATGTATGCCTGGGCCGACAGCGTCCAGCATTTCATCAATGACATGGAAAGCCTGCTGACCAACAACCGCATCTTCAAGCAGCGCACCGTCGATATCGGCATCGTGACGAAGAAAGAGGCGCTGGATTGGGGTTTCACCGGCCCCATGCTGCGCGCTTCGGGCGTGCCGTGGGATCTGCGCAAATCGCAGCCCTATGACGTCTATTCCGAAATGAATTTCGACATTCCGACCGGCACGACGGGCGATTGCTATGCCCGCTATCTGGTGCGGGTCGAGGAAATGCGCCAGTCCTGCAAAATCATGAAGCAGGCGATCGAGAAGATGCCGCGCGGGCCTGTGTCATCCGATGACGGCAAAGTCACGCCGCCCAGCCGCGCCGAGATGAAGAACTCGATGGAAGCGCTGATCCACCACTTCAAGCTTTATACCGAGGGTTACCATGTGCCCGCCGGTGAAACCTATACCGCCGTCGAAGCGCCCAAGGGCGAATTCGGTGTTTATCTGGTGGCCGACGGCACCAACAAGCCGTATCGCTGCCACATCCGCGCGCCGGGATTTGCGCATCTGCAAGGCATGGATTTCATGTCGAAAGGCCATATGCTGGCCGATGCGGTGGCAATCATTGGTTCGATGGATATCGTGTTCGGGGAGATTGACCGCTAATGGCACACGCACAAAAAGTAAAATTCGAGCAGCCCAAGGAATTCAAGTTTTCGCCCGAAAACATGAAACTGGTCGAACATCATATCGCAAAATATCCGAAGGGCCGTCAGGCGAGCGCCGTGATGCCGATGCTGGATATCGCGCAAAAGCAGAACGACAACTGGATCCCCGAAGCCGCGATGGAAGAAATCGCGCGCCTCCTCGATATGCCGCGCATCAAGGTGTTCGAAGTTGCGACCTTCTACACGATGTACAACCTTGCACCCAAGGGCAAACACCACCTGCAATTCTGCACGACGACACCGTGCTGGTTGGCTGGCTCGGGCGACGTTGTGAAGGCTTGCGAAAAACATCTCGGCGTCAAGCTGGGCGAAACGACGCCCGACAACATGTTCACGATTTCCGAAGTCGAATGCCTTGGCGCTTGCGTCAACGCGCCGGTTATTCAGCGCAACGGCGACGATTTCTATGAAGACCTCAATCCGCAGAACGTGATCGCCGTGCTGGACGGACTGAAAGCGGGCAAGCCGGTGCCGAAGGGCTCGCATACCGGCCGCCTGACATCGCTTGGCGCGCAGGGCGCGACCTGCCTGACAGATATCGCCACGAAGACCGGTAACAAAGTCGCAGGCGAGGGGAAGAAGTAATGCTGCAGGACAAAGACAGGATCTTCACGAACCTTTACGGCTGGCTCGGCGCTGATTTGAAAGCGTCGCAGGCGCGCGGCAACTGGTCGGGCACAAAAGATTTGCTCGCCAAAGGCCGCGACTGGATTATTGAAGAAGTGAAAAAATCGGAACTGCGCGGCCGCGGCGGCGCGGGCTTCCCGACCGGCATGAAATGGTCTTTCATGCCCAAAGAGTCGAAGGACGGCCGCCCCAGCTATCTGGTCATCAATGCCGATGAATCCGAACCCGGCACTTGCAAAGACCGCGACATCATCCGCCACGAACCGCACACCATCATCGAGGGCGCGCTGATCGCGTCCTTCGCCATGGGCGCGCATGCCTGCTACATATATATACGCGGCGAGTTCTATCACGAAGCTGTGGCGATGCAAAAAGCGATCGACGAAGCCTATGACGCGGGCTTGGTCGGCAAGAACGCCTGCGGTTCCGGCTGGGATTTCGACATCTACCTGCATCGCGGGGCAGGGGCCTATATCTGCGGCGAAGAAACCGCGCTGCTGAACAGCCTTGAGGGCAAAAAAGGCTTCCCGCGCAACAAGCCGCCGTTTCCGGCGGGCGCGGGCCTGTATGCTTGCCCGACGACCGTCAACAACATTGAAACCATCGCCGTGGTGCCGGAAATCCTGCGCCGTGGCGCATCGTGGTTCGCGAGCATCGGCAACGAGAAAAACCGCGGCACGAAAGTGTTCTGTATTTCCGGCCACGTCAATAACCCCTGCAACGTCGAAGAAGCCATGAGCATCCCGCTCAAGGAACTGATCGAAAAGCATGGCGGCGGTGTGCGCGGCGGCTGGGATAATCTGCTGGCCGTGATCCCCGGCGGATCATCGACGCGCCTGCTGCCCAAAGACCTGTGCGAAACCGTTTTGATGGATTTTGACTCGCTGCGCTCCGTCAACTCCAGCCTTGGCACTGCTGCCGTCATCGTGATGGATAAATCGACCGACATCGTTTACGCAATCGCACGCCTTGCGCGCTTCTACTGGCACGAGTCTTGCGGCCAGTGCACGCCCTGCCGCGAAGGCACGGGCTGGATGTACCGCATCATGCAACGCATGGTGAAGGGCGAGGCAAATATCGAAGAAATCGATATGCTCCTCGATATCGGCTCGGAAATCGAAGGCCATACCATCTGCGCGCATGGCGACGCGTCGGCTTGGCCCATTCAAGGCCTCATCAAACATTTCCGCCCTGAAATGGAACGCCGTATCCACGAATACCGGAAAAAGATCGCAGCATGAAAAAGCCCGCCAAAAAAGTGACGAAGCTCGATGAAACGCGCACGGTCAGCGTCGCGATTTCGTGTCCTGTGGAAAAGGTCTATAAATTCCTCTCCGCCCCTGCGAATTTTCCGCAATGGGCAAGCGGCCTCTGCACCGAGATCAACAAGAAAAATGGCGGCTGGGTTGCAAAGACGACCCAAGGTCCCGCCAAAATCGAATTCACCAAGAAAAATACCTTCGGCATCCTCGACCACACGGTCACGATGGGCCGGAACAAGGTGTACGTGCCGATGCGCGTGCTGCCCAACAACAAGGGCTGCGAAGTGACGCTGACGATCTACCGCAATAAAATGTCTGACAGCCGCTTCAAGGAAGATATCGGCTGGGTCGAGCGCGATCTGGATGCTTTGAAAAACCTGCTGGAGCAAACCGCAGGCAAGGGGGATGCCAATGCCTAAACTGACAATCGACGGTATGGAAGTCACGGTCGAACCCGGCACATCCATCATTCAGGCGGCGGAACAACTGGGCATCGAAATCCCGCGTTTCTGCTATCACGACAAGCTGTCCGTACCGGCCAATTGCCGCATGTGCCTTGTCGAAGTCGAAAAATCGCCGAAACCTGTCGCATCCTGCGCAATGCCCTGCGCGGAAGACATGAAGGTACATACGAATTCGCCCCAAGCGCAAAAGGCGCGCAAGGGCGTGATCGAAATGCTGCTGATCAACCACCCGCTGGATTGCCCGATCTGCGATCAGGGCGGCGAGTGCGACCTGCAGGATCAGGCGATGGGCTACGGCGTCGACACCAGCCGCTTCGCCGAAAACAAGCGCGCGGTCGAGGACAAATATCTCGGCGCGCTGGTCAAGACCT
>JAQSDV010000004.1:0-372335 GCA_029945425.1 bacterium
CGATATCGACGCCGCCGTTCGCGGTGCCGCCGTTATCCTGCACCTGGAAGGTGAACGCCGCGTTTGCAGCGCCATTTGCATTCACGGCAGGGGTGAAAAGCAGCAGGCCCGATGTTATGTTCGCGGCCGACACGGTCTGGCCTGCCGTGACCGCAACGCCGTTCAGCGTCAGCGTGCCGCTCAGCGGCAGCGCCGTGATGCGGACGGCAAGCAACGTGTTGGCAGGCGCATCGACGGGATCCGTGAAGCCGAAATTCGCGGTCGTAAAGATATAGGCCGTGTCTTCGAGCGTCGTGACAGTGTTATCCGTACCCGCAGGCGCATCGTTCACCGGCGTGACGTTGATCGTCATTGTGTTGGCGGTGGGATCGAGGTCGATGCCGCCATTTGCGGTGCCGCCGTTGTCCTGCACCTGGAATGTAAACACCGCATTGCCGATGCCGTTTGCGTTCGCGGCGGGCGTGAAGAGCAACAGGCCCGCATTGATGTCGGCGGCGGATACGCTCTGCCCAACCGTGACTGCAACGCCGTTCAGGGTCAATCCGCCCGTGACAGGCAAGGTCGTGATTGTCACGGCAAACAGGCCGTTGGCGGGCGTATCGCTCGGGTCGGTAAGACCGAAATTCGCGGCAGTAAAGCTGTAGGCTGTGTCTTCCAGCGTTGTGACCGTCGCATTGGTGCCGGCGGGCGCATCGTTGACGGGCGTGACATCGATCGTCAACGTGTTCGCCGACTGGTCGAGATCGATGCCGCTATTTACGGTGCCGCCGTTATCCTGCACCTGAAAAGTGAAGGTGGTATTTGCCGCGCCGTTGGCGTTGGCAGCAGGTGTGAAAACGAGCAGGCCCGCGTTAATGTCGGCAACCGTCACCGTCTGACCTGTGGTGACAGCGATGCCGTTCAGGCGCAGAGCGCCCGTCGCGGGCAAGGTCGTGATGCGCACAGCGGAAAGGCTGTTCGCGGGTGTATCATTTGGATCAGTAAAGCCGAAATTCGCGGACGTAAACGCATAGCCCGTATCTTCCAAGGTTGTGACTGTCGTATTCGTGCCGGAGGGCGCATCGTTTACTGCCGTGACATCGATCGTCATGGTGTTGGGAGTCTGGTCCAGATCAAAGCCGCCATTTGCGGTGCCGCCATTATCCTGCACCTGGAAAGTAAAGGCCGCGTTCGCCACGCCATTGACGTTTGCGGCGGGTGTGAAGCGCAGCAAGCCGGATGCGATATTGGCAACAGAGATGCTCTGCCCCGCTGTGACCGCGACGCCATTCAGCGTCAAAATGCCGGTTGCGGGCAGCGTCGTAATGGTAACCGCCGACAGCGTATTCGCGGGCGTATCGTTCGGATCCGTGAAGCCGAAATTCGCCGCCGTGAAGGTAAACGCCGTATCTTCGAGCGCGGTTACCGTCGTATTCGTGCCCGCAGGCGCATCGTTTACCGCCGTTACGTTGATCGTGAGCGTATTCGCGGAAGCATCGAGATCGACGCCGCCGTTCGCCGTGCCGCCGTCGTCCTGCACCTGGAAGGTGAAGACGGCATTAGCCGCGCCATTTGCGTTCAGCGCAGGTGCGAATTGCAGCAGACCGCCTGCGATGTCCGCGGCGGTGACGAACTGACCCGCCGTCACCGCGACGCCGTTCAGCGTCAGGCTGCCGGTTGCGGGGACAGTCGTGATACGAACCGCGGCAAGCGCGTTCTCGGGGGAATCAACGGGATCGGTGAAGCCAAAATTCGCGGCGCTGAAGGTATATTGAGTGTCTTCCAGCGTGGTAATGGTAGTGTTGGTGCCGGCGGGCGCATCGTTGACCGAGGTCACATCGATTGTCATCGTGTTCGGCGTGGGATCAAGGTCGACCCCGCCAAAGGCTGTGCCGCCGTTGTCCTGCACCTGGAAGGTAAAGGTCGCGTTTGCCGCGCCATTCGCATTCGCTGCGGGAGCAAAGCGCAACAAACCGGCATTGATGTTTGCCGCAGAAACCGTCTGGCCCGTCGTCACCGCGACGCCGTTCAGCGTCAGCGTGCCGGTAACCGGCAAAGTAGAAATGCGCACGGCCAGCAGCGTGTTCGCAGGCGTATCATTAGGATCGGTGAAGCCGAAATTCGCGGCGCTGAAAGTATATTGAGTATCTTCCAGCGTCGAAACCGTCGTGTTCGTGCCCACGGGCGCATCGTTAACGTTCGCAATCGTGACGTTGAAGGTGAAAGGATCAATCGTCGTCGTCGCATCGGCCACGCTGAAGGTAAAGCTGTCCGGCGTCACGCCGGGCGAGGTATGCACATAGATAAGGCGGTTCGCGGCAATATCGGCCTGCGTGAATGACGTTACAGCCACGCCGGGTGCCGTGCTGAGTTCCAGATGCCCGCGGGTCAGGCCACCGCTGACGTTATAGGTGAGGTTGGCAGCGAGCGTATCCACGTCCGTAACAGACAGGCTCGCAGTCGTGATCGTAATCGTGCCGCCTTCATTTGTCACAGCGCCGGCATTCGCCGCGATCACCGGCGCATCATCGACGGCCGTCACGTTCACGGTCATGGTGTTCGCTGACGCATCAATATCTGCGCCGCTATTCGCCGTGCCGCCGTTATCGCGCACCTGGAATGTAAAGTTGCCGTAGCCCGCGCCGTTGGCGTTAAGGACAGGGCTGAATACCAGAAGGCCGGCATTGATATCAACCGCCGTAATGCTTTGACCTGCCGTCACCGCGACGCCGTTCAGGCGCAAGCTGCCTGCAATGGGCAGCGTCGTGATGGTGACGGACAGCAGTGTATTCGCGGGCGTGTCATTAACGTCGGTGAAGCCGAAATTGGCTGCCGTGAAGGTATAGGGCGTGTCCTCCAGCGTTGTGATAGCCGTGTCGGTGCCGGCGGGTGCGTCGTTAACGCCCGTCACGTTGATGGTCATGGTGTTCGCGGTGGCGTCAATATCTGCGCCGCCATTCGCCGTGCCGCCATTGTCGCGCACCTGGAAGGTGAAATTCGCGTAGTTGCCGCCATTCGCATTTGCAACGGGCGTAAAGCGCAGGAGGCCGGATGCGATATCCACCGCCGTCACGACCTGCCCAGCCGTCACCGCAACACCGTTCAGCGTCAGCGCGCCCGCCGCCGGTAGCGTCGCGATCGTGACGGAAAGCAGCGTGTTGGCGGGCGTATCGTTCGGATCCGTGAAGCCGAAATTGGCGGTGGTAAAGGTATAGGCTGCGTCCTCCAGCGTCGTGACGGTCGCGTCGGTGCCCGCCGGCGCGTCGTTCACCGGCGTCACGTTGATCGTCATCGTATTCGCCGACGGGTCGAGGTCGACCCCGCCATTCGCCGTGCCGCCGTCGTCGCGCACCTGGAAGGTGAAATTTGCGTAACCTGCGCCATTCGCATTTGCCGCCGGTGTAAAGCGCAGCAGCCCGCCGGTAATGCTGGCAACCGCAACACTCTGCCCTGCAGACATGGCGAGACCGTTGAGGGTCAGCGTACCGTTCACGGGCAGCGTCGTAATGGTGACGGAGAGAAGCGCGTTCGCGGGCGTGTCGCTGGTATCACTAAAGCCGAAATTGGCGGTGGTAAACGTGTATTGCGTATCTTCCAGCGTCGTGACGGCGGTGTCGGTACCCGCAGGCGCATCGTTCACGGACGTCACGTTGACCGTCATCGTGTTGGGGGAGGCATCCGTATCGACGCCGCCATTGGCCGTGCCGCCGTCGTCACGCACCTGGAAGGTGAAATTCGCGTAGCCTGCGCCGTTGGCATTGGCCGCAGGCGTGAAACGCAGGAGTCCCGAGGCGATGTTCGCAGCCGACACCACTTGGCCCGCCGTCACAGCGGAACCGTTCAGCGTCAGCGTGCCCGCGCCCGGCAATGCCGTGATGATGACAGCCGAGAGTGCATTTGCAGGCGTATCGTTCGCATCGGTGAGACCGAAATTCGCGACCGTGAATGTATAGGGTGCATCTTCCAGCGTCGTGACCGTCGTATCGGTGCCCGAAGGCACATCGTTCACGGGCGTCACGTTGATGGTCATCGTGTTGGCAGTTGCATCCGTATCAACGCCGCCATTCGCCGTGCCACCGTCGTCGCGCACCTGGAAGGTGAAATTCGCATAACCTGCGCCATTCGCATTGGCAGCGGGGCTGAAGCGCAGCAGGCCCGCATTGATATTCGCGATAGAAATGCTGTTGCCTGCCGTCACCGCAACGCCGTTCAGCGTCAGCGTGCCGGCAGCGGGAATGGTGGTGATTGTAACGGACAGCAGCGCGTTAGCAGGCGTATCGCTTGCGTCTGTAAAGCCGAAATTCGCGGCCGTGAACGTGTATTGGCTGTCCTCCAGCGTCGTCACGGTCGTGTCCGTACCTGCAGGCGCGTCGTTGACGGAGGTCACGTTGATCGTCATCGTGTTTGCCGACTGGTCGAGGTCGACGCCGCCGTTTGCCGTGCCGCCGTTATCCTGCACCTGGAAGGTGAAGTTCGCGTAACCCGCGCCGTTTGCGTTTGCAGCGGGCGCAAAACGCAGCAGGCCGGCAGAAATATCCAGGGCGGTGACAAACTGTCCAGCCGTCACCGCAACGCCGTTCAGCAACAGGCTCCCCGCACCGGGCAGCGTGGTGATGCGCACGGCCAGCAGGGTGTTGGCGGGCGTATCGTTGGGGTCGGTGAAGCCGAAATTCGCGGTTGTGAAGGTGTAGGTTGCGTCCTCCAGCGTCGTGACCGTCGCATCCGTGCCCGCAGGCGCATCGTTGATGGAAACAACGTCGATGGTCATCGTATTCGGCGTCGCATCGAGGTCGATGCCGCCGTTCGTGATGCCGCCGTTATCCTGCACCTGGAAGGTGAAATTCGCGTAGTTCGAGCCGTTGCCACCGGTGCCCGGCGTGTACACCAGAAGGCTGCTGTTGATGTTCGCAACGGAAACGCTCTGGCCGGCCGTTACTGCCACGCCGTTCAGGCGCAGCGTACCTGCGGCCGGCAGGGTGGTGATGGTCACAGCCAAGAGGGTGTTTGCAGGTGTGTCGCTTGCGTCGCTGAAACCGAACTGTGCCGCTGTGAACGCAAAACCGGTATCTTCTATCGCGATAACCGTGTTATTCGTGCCGGACGGCGCATCGTTCACCGCGGTCACGTTGATCGTCATCGTGTTGGCGGTCGCGTCCGTATCGACGCCGCCGTTTGCCGTGCCGCCGTCATCGCGCACCTGGAAGGTGAAATTCGCATAGCCTGCGCCATTCGCGTTGGCAGCAGGGGTAAAGCGCAGCAAGCCGGCATTGATGTTCGCAACCGTGACGCTCTGCCCTGCCGTCACCGCAACGCCGTTCAGCGTCAGCGTGCCGGCAGCGGGAATGGCGGCGATCGTGACGGAAAGCAGGGCATTGGCAGGAGTGTCACTAACATCCGTAAAGCCGAAATTCGCCGCCGTGAAGGTGTACTGGCTGTCCTCCAGCGTCGTTACGGTCGCATCCGTGCCCGCCGGTGCGTCGTTGACCGAGGTCACGTTGATCGTCATCGTGTTTGCCGACGGGTCGAGGTCGACGCCGCCGTTTGCCGTGCCGCCGTCGTCGCGCACCTGGAAGGTAAAGCTCGCATTGGCCGCGCCGTTTGCATTCGCCGCGGGTGTGAAGCGCAGCAGGCCCGCCGTAATGTTGGCGGCCGTAACGCTCTGGCCCGCCGTCACCGCCACGCCGTTCAGCGTCAGGCTGCCGCTCAGGGGCAGCGCCGTGATTGTTACGGCCAGCAGCGCGTTCGCGGGGGTGTCGGTCGGGTCGGTGAAGCCGAAATTCGCGGTGGTGAAAGTATACTGGGTATCTTCCAGCGTGGTGACGGTGTTGTTCGTGCCAGCCGGCGCATCGTTTACTGCCGTCACGTCTATCGTCAACGTGTTCGGCGTCGCATCAAGGTCGATACCGCCATTCGCAGTACCGCCCGTGTCGCGCACCTGGAACGTGAAGTTTGCGTAACCCGCGCCGTTGGCGTTGGCAGCCGCAGTAAACCGCAGCAAGCCCGCATTGATGTTCGCAAGCGAAACACTGCTGCCCGCAACAACCGCAACGCCGTTCAGCGTCAGGGTTCCGGCGGCCGGGATCGTCGTAATCATGACCGATTGCAGCGTATCGGCAGGCGTATCATTCGGGTCGGTGAAGCCGAAATTGGCGGCCGTGAAGGTATAAGCCGTATCTTCCAGCGCGGTAACGGTCGCGTTCGTGCCTGCAGGCGCATCGTTGACGGGCGTGATGCTGATGGTCAGCGTGTTGGGCGACGCGTCGACAACTTCGCCGCCAAATGCCGTGCTGCCATCGTCCTTCAGCTGGAAGGTGAAAGATGTGTATGCCGCGCCGTTCGCATTCGCGGGCGGCGTGTAAACAAGCCTGTTCGCATTGATGTCGGTCACCAGCACTTCCTGCCCCGCCGTCACCGCCACGCCATTCAGGCGCAGCACGCCGAGCGCGGGCAAGGTGGTGATGAAGATCGACAGGAAATTATCCGCCGGCGAGTCGTTCGGGTCTGCGAACACGAAATTCGCCAGCGCCAGCGTCAGGGATGCATCTTCCAGCATCGTGACCGTGGTATCCGCTCCGGAGGGCGCGTCATCGACCGAAACGACGTCGATCGTCAGTATGTTCGGGCTTGCGTCAAGGTCCACACCGCTATTCGCCGTGCCGCCATTGTCGCGCACCTGGAAGCCAAACGTCGCGTAGGCAGAGCCGTGCGCATCCGTAACCGGTCTATACCGCAGCAATCCTGCGTTGATATCAACGACCGTGACGATCTGGTTCAGCGTGACCGCGACGCCATTCAGGGTGAGGCTGCCGACGGCAGGCAGCGCGCTGATGGTAACGGAGAGGAAAGCATTGGGGGCGGCAGCGTCATTCGGATCCGTAAAGCCGAAGTTGGCGGCGGTGAAGGTGTATTGGGTGTCCTCCTGCATCGAGACCGTCGTGTTCGTGCCTGCGGGCGCATCATTGACGGAGGTGACGTTGACCGTCATCGTCCTCGCGGTCGCGTCGGTGTCAACGCCGCTATTGGCTGTGCCGCCGTCGTCGCGCACCCGGAACGTGAAAGAAGCGTTCGCAAGCCCGTTCGCGTTCGCGGCTGGCGTGAAGAGCAGCAGGCCCGAGCCGATATTGGCGGCGCTCACCGCCTGCCCGGCCGTCACGGCGATACCGTTCAGCGTCAGGGTGCCGGTGAGCGGCAATGTGCTGATGACCACCGCCGACAGCGCATTCGCGGGCGTATCGTTCGGATCGCTGAAGCCGAAATTCGCGGTCGTGAAGGTAAATGCGGTATCTTCCAGCGTTGTAACCGTATTGTTCGCGCCGACGGGCGCGTCATTCACCGCGGTCACGTTGACCGTCATCGTGTTCGGGCTCGCATCCGTATCCACGCCGCCATTCGCGGTGCCGCCGTCATCGCGCACCTGGAACGTAAAGTTCGCGTAACCTGCGCCGCTGGCATTCGATGCCGCCTGGAAGCGCAGCAGGCCCGCAGTAATGTCGGCAGCCGTGACGACTTGGTTCGCCGTGACCGCAACGCCGTTCAGGGTAAGTGTGCCAGCCGCAGGCAAGGTCGATATGATAACCGCCGACAGCGCATTCGCAGGGGTATCGGTCGGGTCGGTGAAGCCGAAATTCGCCGCCGTAAAGGTATATGCCGTGTCTTCCAGCGCAGTAACTGTCGTGCTGGTGCCTGCGGGCGCGTCGTTGACGGGCGTTACCGCAACCGTCATCGTATTGGGGCTGAGGTCGATATCGGCGCCGCCGCCGTTGTCCTGAACCTGGAAGGTGAAGGTGGCATAGGCCGCGCCGTTACCGTTCGCCGCCGGCGCATAGCGCAAGAGGCCGGAGCCGATGTTGGCGGCAGAGATGCTCTGGCCTGCCGTGACCGCAACGCCGTTCAACGTCAGCGCACCCAGGACCGGAAGCGCGGTAATGGTAACCGCCGACAGCGTATTCGCGGGCGTGTCGTTCGGGTCGGTGAAACCGAAATTCGCGGCCGTGAATGTGTACTGGCTATCTTCCAGCGTCGTGACCGTCGTATTCGTGCCTGCGGGCGCGTCGTTGACGGGCGTCACGTCGATCGTCATCGTGTTCGGCGTCGCGTCGAGGTCGATGCCGCCATTCGCAGTGCCGCCGTTATCGCGCACCTGGAAAGTGAAGCTGGCGTTTGCCGCACCGTTCGCGTTCGCCGCAGGCGTGAAGCGCAACAGGCCGCTAGTGATGTCGACCGCCGTTACGCTCTGGTTCGCCGTGACCGCAACACCGTTCAGCGTCAGGCTGCCGGAACCCGGCAGCGTCGCGATAGTGACAGCGAACAAAGTGTTGGCCGGTGTATCGGTCGGGTCGCTGAAGCCGAAATTGGCGGTCGTGAAGGTATAGGCCGTATCTTCCACTGCCGTAACCGTGTTGTTCGTGCCCGCGGGAGCGTCGTTGACGGATGTCACCGCGATGGTCATCGTGTTGGCACTGGCATCCGTATCGATCCCGCCACCGCCCGTGCCGCCATCGTCGCGCACCTGGAAGGTGAAGCTGGCATAGGTCGCGCCATTCGCATTTGCGACCGGCGTAAAGACGAGGCGGTTGAGGTTGATGTCGACGACCGTGACGCTCTGCCCCGCCGTGACCGCAACGCCGTTCAGGCGCAGTGTGCCCGCAAGCGGCAGCGTGGTGATGGTGACGGAGAGGAAATTGTTCGCGGGCGAGTCATTCAGGTCAGCAAAGCCGAAATTCGCTGTGGAGAATGTGTAGGCAGTGTCCTCCAGCGTCGTGACAGTCGTGTCCGTACCGGAGGGCGCGTCGTTGAGACCCGTGACATCGATCGTCATCGTATTCGCGGTGGGATCAAGGTCGACGCCGCCATTTACCGTGCCGCCGTCATCGCGCACCTGAAAGGTGAAGTTCGCGTAATTGGTGCCGCTCGCCCCGAGCGCGCCCTGAAACCGCAGCAAGCCGGCATTGATGTTGGCGACTGTCACGCTCTGCCCTGCCGTGACCGCCACACCGTTCAGCGTCAGTGTACCGGCGCCAGGAATTGTCGTGATCGTTACCGCCGAAAGCGCGTTCGCTGGCGTGTCGGCAGGGTCCGTGAAACCGAAATTGGCCGCCGTGAATATAAATAGAGTGTCTTCCGAAGCAATAACTGTCGCATTTGTGCCCGCCGGAGCGTCGTTGACGGGTGTTACGTCAATGGTCATGGTATTGGGCGTCGCATCCAGATCAACGCCGCCATTCGCGGTGCCGCCGTTATCCTGCACCTGGAAAGTGAACGAGGCATTGGCCGCGCCGTTCGCGTTCGCAGCGGGCGTAAAGCGCAGCAGGTTAGCCGCGATATTGGCCGCCGAAATGCTCTGGTTCGCGGTCACCGCGACACCGTTCAGCGTCAACGTGCCGCTGAGGGGCAGAGTCGTGATGGTGACAGCCAGCAGCGTGTTCGCAGGCGTATCGGTCGGGTCGGTGAAGCCGAAATTCCCGGTGGTGAAGATGTATTGGGTATCTTCCAGCGTTGTGACCGTCGCGTTGGTGCCAGCGGGCGCGTCGTTGACTGCCGTCACGTTGACCGTCATCGTATTGGGGCTGAGGTCGATATCCGTGCCGCCGCCATTGTCGCGCACCTGGAAGGTGAAGCTCGCATAACCCGCGCCGTTGGCGTTTGCGACTGGCGTGAAGACAAGGCGGTTGAGGTTAATGTCGACGACCGTCACGCTCTGGTTCGCGGTCACCGCCACGCCGTTCAGCGTCAGCGTGCCGGCGGCGGGCAACGTGGTGATGGTGACAGACAAGAACGTATTGGCGGGAGTGTCGATGGGATCGGTGAAGCCGAAATTCGCCGCGGTGAAGGTGTAGGCCGTGTCCTCCAGCGTCGTCACCGCATTATTCGTACCCGCGGGCGCATCGTTGACGGGCGTCACCGCAACCGTCATCGTATTGGGACTCAGGTCGATATCCGTACCGCCGCCATTGTCGCGCACCTGAAAGGTGAAGCTGGCATAGGTCGCGCCGTTGGCGTTCGCAACCGGCGTAAAGACGAGGCGGTTAAGGTTGATGTCAACAACCGTCACGCTCTGGTTCGCCGTGACCGCCACACCGTTCAGCGTAAGTGTGCCTGCGGCGGGCAGCGTCGTGATAGTGACCGAAAGGAAAGCATTGGGCGCGGCGGCGTCGTTCGGGTCGGTGAAACCGAAATTCGCGGTTGTGAAGGTGTACGCCGTGTCTTCTGCTGTCGTCACCGTTGTATCCACGCCCGCAGGAGCGTCGTTGACCGACGTCACGTTGACGGTCATGGTGTTCGGCGTCGCATCCAGATCAATGCCGCCATTTGCCGTGCCGCCGCTGTCGCGCACCTGGAAGGTAAAGCTCGCATTCGCAAGACCGTTCGCATTGGCGGCCGGCGTAAAGGTCAGGAGGCCGGATGCGATATCCACCGCCGTGACGTTCTGGTTCGCCGTTACTGCCACGCCGTTCAGGCGCAGAACGCCGGTTGCGGGCAGCGTTGAAATGACGACAGCCGAGAGCGTGTTGGCAGGCGTGTCAGTCGCATCGGTCAGGGCGAAATTTGCGGTCGTGAACACATAGGCTGTATCTTCCAGCGTTGTGACCGTCGCATTCGCGCTGTCCGGCGCGTCGTTGACGGCTGTGACGTTGACGGTCATCGTGTTCGCCGACTGGTCGCGCTCAACCCCGCCGCCTGTCGTGCCGCCGTTATCACGCACCTGGAAGGTGAAGGAGGCGTAACCCGCGCCATTCGCATTCGCGACGGGCGTGAAGGTCAGCAGACCACTTGCGATATTGGCGGCCGTGATATCTTGTCCCGCTGTCACCGCAACGCCACTCAGGCGCAAGGTGCCGTTCACCGGCAGCGTGGTGATGCGCACGTCCAGGAAGGTGTTGGCCGGGCTGTCATTCGGGTCGCTGAAGCCGAAATTGGCGACGGTGAAAGCATAAGCCGTATCTTCCAGCGTCGTGACAGTCGTATCCGTGCCCTGCGGCGCATCGTTAAGCGCGGTCACGTTGACAGTCATTGTGTTCGGGGTCGCGTCGGTGTCGATACCACTATTCGCCGTGCCGCCGTCATCCTGAACGCGGAACGTAAAGGACGCGTAGCTCAGGCCATTGCCGCCAGAAGCGCCTTGGTAACGCAGCTGGCCCGCGGTGATCTGGGCAGCGGTAACCGACTGGTTCAGCGTTACCGCAACACCGTTCAGCGTCAGCGTGCCGAGAGCGGGCAGCGCGGATATAATCACATTGGCAAGTGCGTTCGGCACGGTGATATCGGAAGGATCGGTAAAGCCGAAATCAGACAGGCCAAAAATAAAGGCAATGTCTTCATCCGTCGTGACCGTGCGGTCCGTGCCAGCAGGCGCATCGTTGACGGAGGTAACGGCGATCGTCATCGTGTTGGGCGTGAGGTCGATATCCGTGCCGCCGCCATTGTCGCGCACCTGGAAGGTGAAGGAGGCATAAGTCGCGCCATTCGCGTTTGCTGCAGGGGTAAATAACAACAATCCGCTGTTGATGTTGGCGACCGAGATCATCTGGTTTGTCGTGACCGCAACGCCGCTCAGCGTCAGCGTGCCGTTCACCGGCAGGGTGGAAATGCGCACTTCAAAGAGCGTGTTCGCCGGCGTATCGCTCGTATCGGTGAAGCCGAAATTCGCGGCGGTGAAGGCATAAGCCGTGTCTTCCAGCGTCGTGACGGTCGTATCCGCGCCCGCGGGCGCGTCGTTAACGGCCGTCACGTTGATCGTCATCGTGTTGGGCGTCGCATCGGTATCAACGCCGCTATTCGCAGTGCCGCCGTCGTCCTGCACGCGGAAGGTAAAGGAGGCATAGCCCGCACCGTTACCATTCGCAGCACCCTGATAGCGCAACTGGTTGGCGGCAATCTGCGCGGCGGTGATCGTCTGCCCCGCCGTGACCGCCACGCCGTTCAGCGTCAGCGAGCCGATGGCGGGCAGCGCGGAAATGATGACGTTGGCGAACGCATTCGGCGACGGTGCATCTGTCGGGTCGGTGAAGCCGAAATTGGCGGCGGTAAAGGTGTATTGCGTATCCTCGGTCGCGGTGACAGTCGTGTCCGTGCCGGCAGGCGCGTCGTTGACGGGGGTGACAGCGACCGTCATCGTGTTGGGCGTCAGGTCTATATCCGTGCCGCCGCCATTGTCGCGCACCTGGAAGGTGAAGGAGGCATAGGCCGCGCCGAAGCCGTTCGCCACAGGCGTAAAGCGCAAGAGGCCGCTGTTGATGTTCGCAACCGAGATCAGCTGGTTCGCGGTCACCGCCACGCCGTTCAGCGTCAGAGTGCCGGCAGCGGGCAGCGTGGAAATGCGGACTTCCAGAAGGGTATTCGGCGCGGGTGCATCATTCAGATCGGTGAAACCGAAATTCGCGGCCGTGAAGGTGTAAATATTATCTTCCAGCACAGTGACGGTCGTGTCCGTACCGGCGGGCGCATCGTTCACGGCGGTCACGTTGAACGTGAAAGTATTCGGCGACTGGTCCAGATCGACGCCGCCATTCGCGGTGCCGCCATTGTCGCGCACCTGGAAGGTGAAGCTGGCATTTGCAAGGCCGTTCGCATCCGCAGCAGGCGTGAAGACCAAAAGGCCAGCGCCGATATCCGTTGCGGTGACGTTCTGCCCCGCCGTTACGGCAACGCCGTTCAGACGCAGGATGCCGGTTGCGGGCAGCGTCGTGATACGCACTTCCAGAAGCGTGTTTGCCGGGCTGTCGGTCGGGTCGCTGAAGCCGAAAACGGCGGTGGTGAAGGTATAGGCGGTATCTTCAAGAATGGTGACCGTGTTATTCGTGCCGACCGGTTCGTCGTTGATCGCGGTGACCGAGAAGGTGATGGTGTTGGCGGTGGGATCGAGGTCAACGCCGCCGTTCGCCGTGCCGCCATTGTCGCGCACCTGGAAGGTGAAAGTGGAATACGTAGCGCCCGTTCCGTTTACGGCTGGCGTAAAGCGCAGCAGGCCGCTACTGATATCGATGACTGTTACCGTCGTGCCGGCAGTGACGGCGACGCCATTCAGGGTCAGGCTGCCAGCGGTGGGCAGCGTGGTGATGAGAACCGACTGGAACGCATTCGCAGGCGTATCGCTCGCATCGGTGAAACCGAAATTTGCCAGCGTCAGGTTAACGAAACTGCCTTCGTCCATCACGATCGTCGCATCGGCGCCGGCAGGCGCATCGTTGACGCTGGTGACGTTGAAGGTAAATGTACGCGCAATTGCATCGAGGTTGACGCCGCCATTCGCGGTGCCGCCGTTATCCTGCACCTGGAAGGTAAAGCTGCTGAGCGCCGCGCCATTCGCATTGGCGTTGGGGGTAAAAACAAGGCTGCCGATGCTGGCGACGGGGATAAAGTCGCCCGCCACAACCGGCACACCGCTCAGGCGCAGGATGCCGTTCAATGGCAAGGTCGTGACGCGCACGGCCAAAAGGGTGTTCGCCGGCGTGTCGCTGGCATCACCGAAGCCGAAGCTGGCGGCGCTAAAGGTATAGGTCGCGTCTTCAAGGATCGTCACGGTGTTATTGGTGCCCGTCGGTGCATCGTTCACCGCCGTCACGTTGATGGTCATGGTGTTCGCGCTGGCGTCCAGATCGACACCGCCGCTTGCCGTGCCGCCGTTGTCGCGCACCTGGAAGGTAAAGGAGGCGTTGGCCGCGCCGTTCGCGTTGGCGGCGGGCGTAAAGCGCAAGAGGCCGCCAGTGATGTTGGCGACGGAAATCAGGTCGCCCGCGAGGACAGCGGCGCCGTTCAGCGTCAGCGCGCCGGTGGCGGGCAGCGTCGTGATACGCACCTCAAGCAGGGTATTCGGCACGGTTGTATCGTTCGGGTCGGTGAAGCCGAAATTCGCGGTCGTGAAAACATAAGCCGTGTCCTCCAGCGTCGAGACGGTCGCGTCCGCGCCCGCAGGGGCGTCGTTGACCGACGTAACGTTGATGGTCATCGTGTTCGGGCTGGCGTCGAGGTCGACGCCGCCATTCGCGGTGCCGCCCGAATCCCGCACCTGGAAGGTGAAGGAGGAATAACCGGCACCGTTTGCATTAGGGACGGGCTGGTATGTAAGCAGGTTAGACGCGATATTCGCCGCGGAAATTGACTGCCCTGCCGTCACGGCGACGCCGTTCAGCAGGATCGTGCCGAGCGCCGGCAGCGTCGTCAACACAACGAAAGAAAGCGCGTTGCCGGACGGCGCATCGGTCGGGTCGGTGAAGCCGAAATTGGCGACGCTGAAGACGAGAGTCGTATCCTCGAGGGTTGTCACAGTGCCGTTGGTGCCGGCCGGCGCATCGTTAACGCCGGTCACCGACATGGTCATCGTGTTCGCACTCGCGTCCAGATCGACGCCACCGCTGACAGTGCCGCCGTTGTCGCGCACCTGGAAAGTGAAAGTGGAATAAGTCGCCCCAAAACCGTTCGCAGCGGGCGTAAAGCGGAGCAGTCCGCTGGTGACGTCGGCAGCCGTAACGACTTGTCCCACCGTCACCGCAACGCCGTTATAGGTAAGCGTTCCTGCGGTCGGCAAGCTGGAAATACGCACATCCAGGAACGTATTCGCGGGCGTGTCGGCCGCGTCGGTGAAGCCGAAATTGGCCGTGGTGAATGTGTAAATCGTATCTTCAAAGAACGTCACGGTCGTATCCGTGCCCGCAGGCGCGTCGTTTAGTGCCGTGACGTTGAAGGTAAAGGTATTCGGGGACTGGTCGTACTCTACCCCGCTGTTCGCCGTGCCCCCGTTATCCTGCACCTGGAAGGTGAAGCTGCTGTTACCGGCGCCGGTTGTGTTGGCGGCGGGCGTGAAAACCAGACGGTTTAACGCGATATCGGCAGCCGTTACCGTGTCCCCCGCAACCACAGCGACGCCGTTCATGCGCAGGATGCCCGTGGTCGGCAGCGTCGTGATGCGGACACCCGCAAAGGTGTTGGACGGGCTGTCGTTCGGGTCGCTGAAACCGAAATTCGCGGCGGAAAATGTATAGGGCGTGTCTTCAAAAATGGTGACCGTGTTGTTCGTGCCCTGCGGCGCATCGTTGCCGGGGCGCACGGTGATCGAGAAAGTGCGGTTCGGGACGGTAAAGGTGCCATCCGACACGCTGAACACGAAACTGTCCGACAGGGTGTTGGTGCCATTGTGAACGTAGGAAATTGCGTTGGCGTTCAGCTCCGCCTGCGTGAAGGTGACGATCGGCGTGGTGGGCGCGCTGCTGCGCGACAGGTAACCGTTCGTCAGGCCCGTTGTGACCGTGTAAACGACGCCGGACGGCGCGCCTTCATCCGAGGACGTCAGGGAAGCAAGCGGGATGACGGTGCTCACCCCTTCGTCGACCGCGAAACTGTTGACCGTCACGATCGGCGCTTCGTTCACGTCGGTCAGGTTGATGCGGATCGTCTGTTCGCCATAAAGGTTGGGCGTGCCGTTATCGGTCGCGCGGATGACGAGGTCGATAAAGGGCGTCGTCTCATAATCGAGCGTGCCCGCCACTGTAATAAGGCCCGTCGCGGAATTGATCGTAAATGCGCCGCCGACATTGCCGCTGGATATTGAATAAGTGGCGGTCTGGCTGGGTTCCGCATCCGTCGAACCCGCATCCGCCGTGTAGGTGCCGGCGGCCGTATTTTCGGCGAGGGTGTAAACGATGCGGCTCGGCAGCACGACGCTCGCGTCCCATTCGATGACGTATCCGCTGACGGTTGCATCGTTGACGGTGCGATCTTCCCAGGTGCCGACGGTGTTCATGACCTGGTAGTTCTGGTTGCCGCCGGTGTTGCTCGGCTCGCCCGCAGCCCAGTTAATGTAGGATCCCAGATAGGTGAAGGGACCGGAGGAGAAAATCTGGCCGTTCTCCGTACCACCGGTAAAGCGCCACACACCTTCCTGCCCCGTATCCGCACCGCCCAGCCAAGCCGAGTTCGTACCCAGCAGACCGTCGATATAGGTATTTTCCGTGGAGGAAGTAATGTTTGCAAGCGCGCCACTGCGACCGAACAGCGTATAAGCGGCGGAGGCTGATTGGGCGGCTGTGAAGGTCAGGTTACCGCTGATGTAGCGGTAGAAACTATTCGTCGTCGCGTTATAGCTGACGCCCGGATGCGCGGCCAGAACTTCCGCAACCGTCCAGCTATCGGCGAAGTTCACAACGGGCGCGTCGTTTACCTGCGCCACAGTAATGTTGAACGTGAAGGCGGCTGATGTCGCGGAAGGGTCCGAAATCGTGAAAGTGAACGCATCTGCCGTGGTTTCGGAGCCGTTATGCACATATTGCACGAGGTTCGCCTGAATATCGGCGAGAGTGAACGACGTCACCGCAGTACCGGCACTGGTGCTGAGCTGTAGATATCCGTTATCAACCGCATCGGTGACACGGAAGATGATAGACGCCGGCGGGTCGTTATCGACGATGCTCAGCATCGCAGATGTGATGGTGGTCGCGGCACCTTCGGGCGCCGTTACGCCGGTATTGGTGATGCCGCCGGCGCCGGGGGCGCCGTTGAAATTGATTGTGACGGTCTGCGTGGCCGAGGTGTTGACGCCGTCACTCACTGTCATGATGAGCGTATAGGACGAACTCGTGGCGAGGTTGTTGCGGATCGTCGTGGCCGAGGCCGCGTCCAGGACCGTGATGCGGCCGGTCGCGGCATTCACCGAGAACAGCCCCAAGCCCGTGCCACCGGTGATGGCATAGCCGAGCGTCGAGTTTTCCTGGTCCCCACCCTGTACCGTGCCCATGATGGAGCCGGAGACGATATCCGTCGCGGGGTTGTTATAGTTATAGCGGTAGGAAAGGTTATTGATGAGATCTGCGCCTTCCCACTCGATCACATAGCCATAGGGGCCCTGGTTGTCGTTCCAGTTGCCGCCATCCTGCCATTCCAGCCATTCCTCGCCGGGCGGGCTGGAGGTCGTCCATTCCATGAAGCCGCTGCCATTCGCAGTGTTGCCGAACAGGTAGTCGTTCGGTTCCAGATTGTTCCATTGGTTGAATGCGCCGTTGACGGCGGCACCGCCCTGACCGGACAGACCGACGTAGAATACCTGTCCTTTTTCAGGACCCGCCATCCATGTCCAGTAACTTTCGGTATTCGTATCCGATGCCGCCGTCCACAAGCTCTGAGCCGATATCGCGTTGATGAAGGCGTTTTCGGACGCGCTGGTGATCGTCACAAGGTGACCGGCCACGCCGTTCAGGTAAGCAAGCTCCGAGTTGCGCAAGGCCGTGCCGATGCCGACCGTGCCGGTGACAAGGCGGTAATAGTTGCCGTTGGTCGCGTTATACTGGACGCTGCCGTCCATCCAGGTGATCACCTGGCTGGGCGAGAGAGACGGCGCGTTGTTGGTGTTGTCGATGGTCGCGAAAACCGGCGCTGTTGCCAGCTTGACGGAAAAATTGTCGACCGTGCCGACGAAGGTTGCGTTGCCGCTGAACCCGATCATGCCGGATGCGCCGGCTGTGATGGTGTCGGTATAGGTACCCGCCGCCGTGCGCGAGGTGCCGAGCGTGCCGCCTATGTTGATCTGAACGCCCCCTGCACTGCGCGTGACCGTATAGGTCACGGTGTACGAACGGCCCGAAATCAGGGAGGTGTCGGTCTGCAGCAACGTACCGGCGGTGCCGGTTGCATGGCTCGCAACGCCGCCTGCGATGGTCCAGTTCGCGCCGAGTGTCCAGTCGGTCGCCGTCGCGAAATCACCGTTACGCACTTCGCTGTAAACGCCGATGCTGGCCGTGCCGTCGGAAACGGTCAGGCCCATCAGGGTTTCGCTGGCGCCCGCCACGGTGTTGGTAAAGGTGATCAGGCCCGCATCGATATTCGCCTGGGTAAAGGTGCTGCCGGTCGTCAGCGCAACGCCGTTATTGCGCAGGATACCGGTGGTCGGTGCGGTCTGCAGCGTATAGGTCAGCGTGGGCGAATCCGTGTCGATGGCCAGCAGATTGCCGCGCCCGACTACGACCGTCTGGCCGTTGCCCACGCGGATGCCCGTATTCGCCCCCATGATGGGCGCATCGTTCACGCCGGTGATGTTCAGCGTCGTCGACGCAGTGAAATAACCGTCCAGCGTGTAGGTGATCGTGCGGCTTGCGGTCGGGTTGTCGGAAATGTTGCGGAAGCTGATGCGCTCGATCAGCGCCTCGACCGAAGTGCGGGTCGCATTCGCGTTCAGCGTGATGATCAGCGGGTTGCCGTCAACCCCGTTGCCGCCTGTGGATGCCAGGCTGCCGATCTGCACGCCGCCATAGGCCACGGCGAAGTTATAAACCGCGATGTCTGTCGCGCCTTGCGCGCCGACGGTCTGGCGCGTGCGGCTGATGTAGAGCTGGTCGTTGATGCCCCCGGTCGTCGTGATACGGAGATTGACGCCGTCGAAACTGTTGGTGGAGCCGCCGATTGTCACCTGGCCGTCTTCGCCGGTGCCCGACAAAATCGTGGGCGTTACAAAGTCGAAGTCGCGGTTGGTGGGCTGCAGGACGTTGACTTGCGTTTCGGTGAGCGTGATGTTTGCCGCAAGACCCGAGATCGTGGCATCGAGCATCATGCGCTTTTCAAGCGCCTGAAGCGTCTTGCGTGGGGACCGTTTAGATCCCTTGCCTTTTTTGTCTTTATCGGTCATTGCCCGGATGCGCCCAAAAACACAAGTTTTGTCTTTTAAATTATAGCCTTAGTCTCGTTCGTAATTTGTTAACGACCTTGGCGATAATCCACCTCGTCTAAAGAGGGTAGCAAATTCCATGCCTAATCAGGCTATTAGGGCTTAAAATTAATGTGTTTTACGACAATATGCAGCGACCCCGATTCATAACATGGGAAGAAAGTTGCGGATTTGGGGTTCTTTTGGGGGCTTCTTTTCAGAAACCGGTGCCCGAGTCCCAAAAGACTCACTCCAACTATTTTTTCAAACGTTTTACCTAACTGGTTTTTTTCTGGATCACCTGCGCGTGAAACGTGAAAACGATGCAAATCACTGTCGAAAAACGGGTCAAAAAACGCGATGTTTGACTTATGCAAAGCAACAGGGGTAAAGTCTGCCCATGGCTGGAAAAATCACATCACTGAACGTTGTCGCGAACCGCTGGTGGCGGTAACGCCCTCATTTTATTTTTCCCCCTGAACCCCCTGTCATTTATGATACGTCAGCCCTTATAGAAGGCCTGCCCGATGAAGATTTCACATACCGATACGTCCCTGTCCTATGCGGCGGGAATTGATTTCCTGCTCGACCAGCTGGATGCCGAAAAAGGCGTCTACATGGCGTCCGACACCGATTACCCCGGCCGCTATTCCCGCTGGGATATTGGCTTCGCAGCGCCCCCTGTCGAAATCACGGGCTATGCCGGCCGCACCGAATTCCGCGCATTGAATGCACGCGGCGAGAAGATACTCGCGATGTTCGCGCAACTGTTCGCCGACCATGCCGATGAAGCGTTTAAAATCGGTAAATCTGACGCAAACCTCATCACTTGCACGATCGCAGCCCCCTCCAGAAGTTTTTCCGAGGAAGAAAGATCACACCAGCCTTCCCCGCTCTCGCCCTTGCGTCTGCTGATGAAACTGGCCCCCTCGACGGAGGGATTTGCCGGTTTTTATGGTGCCTTCAAATACGACCTGCTGTTCTGTTTCAACCCTGTTCCCCTGAAGCATAGCCGTGGCGTGGATCACAGCCTGTTCCAGCTGTATCTGCCCGACAGCATCCACCTGCTCGACCGCCGCAAGGAAACCGTTTTCCGCCGCGAATACGAATTCACGCTGGGCAGCCTTACCACCACGGGCATGCCCCGCGACAACACCACAAAAACCGCGCCAAACGCAGCCTCCGGCAAGCCCGCCATCACGAGCAATATGTCCGACGAAGCCTATGCCGAAATGGTGACCCGCGCTCAGGAACATATCCGCAAAGGCGACGTTTTCGAGGTGGTTCTGAGCCGCAAATTCAAATCCCCCTATCAGGGGCAGCCATCGCAGCTGTTCCGCAATATCCGCCGCATCAACCCCAGCCCTTACGAATTCCTGATCCAGATGGGCAGCGAACAACTGGTGGGCGCATCGCCCGAAATGTTCGTGCGCGTCGAAGGAAAACGCGTCGAATCCTGCCCCATTTCCGGCACCGCCCGCCGCAGCAAATCGCCGGGCCAGGCCGCCGTGATCGAGGACGCGAAAATCCTGCAGGAATTGCTGAATTCCAAGAAAGACGAAGCCGAATTGACCATGTGCACCGATGTCGACCGCAACGACAAGGCGCGCATCTGCGAACCCGGATCGGTGCGCCTGCTCGCCCGCCGTCAAATCGAATCCTATGTCGGCCTCTATCATACGGTCGACCATGTGGAAGGCATTTTGCGCGATGGTTTCGACGGGGTGGACGCGTTCCTGTCCCATATGTGGGCCGTCACGCTGACCGGCGCGCCGAAACCCGAAGCATCGAAAATCATCGAAAATTTCGAACCCGAGGCGCGCGAATTCTACGGCGCGGCCGTAGGCGCATTGCATTTCGATGGCGGCGTGAATACCGGTATTACAATCCGCACCCTGCACCTGAAAAACGGCGAAGCCACCTATCAGGCGGGCGCCAGCATCGTCTACGACTCCATTCCCGCCGAAGAAGCGGTCGAGACGCATACCAAGGCAACATCGTTCCAGCGTATCCTGTCCGGCAATGTGGCCACCCCTGCCGACCGCGTGGCTGTGCGCAGCGGCGAAGGAAAAACCGTCGTCCTGATCGATAACGAGGATAGCTTTGTCCATACCCTTGCCGATTACATCCGGCAAACGGGAGCGAAGGCCGTCACTTATCGCCATGGCACGCCGCTTGCGACCATCCAGCAGCACAAACCGCATCTGGTCGTGCATTCCCCCGGCCCCGGCCTGCCCGAACAATTCAATGTGCCCGGCATGGTGCGTGAAGTGGCTGCAGCGGGCATCCCGCAATTCGGCGTCTGTCTCGGCCTTCAGGGCACGTTCGAGGCGTTTGGCGGCACTTTGGGTTACCTGCAAAACCCGCAGCACGGCAAGACATGGAACATCACGCATAACAGCCACGCGCTGTTCGAAGGCGTACCCAACCCTTGTCTGGTAGGCGCATATCATTCCATCCACGGCCTGCCCGCATCACTACCCGACGAGTTGGAAGTGACCGCGCGCAACGATAACGGCGTCATCATGGCGCTGCGCCATAAAACCCTGCCGATCTGGGCGGTGCAGTTCCATCCTGAATCGGTTTTGTCGATGCAAGGTTATGTGGGCCATAAAATGATCGAGAACGTGATGAAACATTTGGCAGGTAAGGCATAGAATATGAAGCCCAAGCAAAACCATGCCGACGAAGTTGACAAAAAATGGGCCGAAGTGATGGGCAAGCTTTGCGATGACGGCTTTCCCGCCGACGGCAAGGCGCGCATCCTGCAGAATGTGAAGGACGAGGATATCACCGGCGAAATGCTCGCTTCTTGCGCCCGTGCGCTCATGCTGCGCGTCGTGCCGCTTGACCTGAAAGGCATCGATGTCTGCGGGACCGGCGGCGACAAGAGCAAATCTAACGTGAAGACCTTTAATATCTCGACCGCCGTCGCCTTCGTCGTGGCGGGCGCGGGTGTTTCGGTCATCAAGCACGGCAACCGTGCCGTTTCGGGCGTCAGCGGGTCGAGCGATGTGCTGGCCGCGCTGAAAATTTCGGTCGCCACCAACCCTGCCATGGCGAAAATACAGCACCAGAAGCATAACCTCTGCTTCGTGTCCGCCCCCGCTTTCCATCCCTCTCTTGCCAGTCTTGCGCCCGTGCGAAAGGCGCTTGGCCGCCCGACCTTCCTTAACCTACTGGGACCCCTTTGCAACCCTGCCCGCACCGCGCGGCAGGTGATGGGCGTGTACGGTTTCCAGCCGCAGGTGGCGGATGCCGGAAAACGCCTTGGCCGTCAGGATATGATGATCGTCCACAGCATGGACGGGCTTGATGAAATCTCCCTCTCCGACCTTACGCAAATCATCCGCGTGAAGGAAGGCAAGGCGGAAGAAACGCTGGTCTGCCCCGAAGATGCAGGGCTTGTAACCACCCCGCTTGAAAAACTGCAGGGCGGCACCCCAGAACAGAACGCAAAAATCATTACAGATGTTTTTGAAGGCGCAAGCGGCGCGCCACACGATATCATCTGCCTGAATGCCGCCGCCGCATTTATGACTGCAGGAAAAGACCCCGACCTGAAAGCAGGCGTGGAGCGCGCCAAACAGATTATCGCGGATGGCCTTGCCTTAAAAAAACTGCAGGCGATGAAGGGTGCGGCATGAGCAGCTTCCTGCAAAAAATCCACGACATCAATGTCGAACGTGTCGCGCAGGCGCGCGCGGCAGTGCAGATATCCGACCTTGAACGCGCACCGCTGTTTACGCGTCAGGCGGGCAATGTGCTGCAGGCCTTCCGCAACGACGATTACAGCATCATCGCCGAAATCAAATTCGCCAGCCCGTCGGAGGGCGATATCGCGGCGGGCGATCCCGTGGCGATTGCCGACGGGTATCTGGCATCCGGTGCCACCATGCTGTCGATCCTGACCGAACCTCAGTTTTTCAAGGGCGACCTTGCATACCTGCAGGCCGTGCGCGAAAAACACCCCAAGGCACTGCTGCTCCGCAAAGACTTTATGGTCGACCCGTACCAGTTATATGAGGCGAAGGCGCATGGCGCGGACGCTATCCTGATCATCGTTGCCATGACCCCACCCGCCGTGACCAAGGAATTGTTTGAAGCGGCTAAAGGATTGGGGCTTGCCGCATTGGTCGAAGTGCATGATGGCGCGGAGCTGGATGCCGCCATAGAATTGGGCGCGGATTTTATCGGCGTCAACAACCGCAACCTGAAAACACTCAAAACCGATCTTGGCATCGGCCGCGACCTCGCGGCGCGCAAGCCGAAGAATTCCGTTTTCATTTGCGAAAGCGGCCTTTCCACGGCAGACGACCTGCGCGACATGAAATCGCGCGGTTATGACGGATTTTTGATGGGCACTACATTTATGCGCAATGAGCATCCGGGCCGTGCCCTGCATGATCTGCAGGAGCAGCTGAAATGCGCGTAAAAATCTGCGGCCTGACCCGCGCGGAAGACGCGAGAGCCGCGCAGGATCTGGGCGCATGGGCGCTCGGCTTTATTTTCTATCCGAAATCGAAACGCTTTATCGACGCCGGCACGGCAAAGAGCATCATCGCTGGCCTGCCCCCAACCGCGCAGCCCATCGGCGTGTTCGTCAACCAGACCGATGAAGCCATTTGCATTGCGAAGGATGCCGGATTAAAGGGTATTCAGCTGCATGGCGACGAAACACCCGATGACCTGCGCCGTGTCCGCGCGGCATTTTCCGGCACGATCATCAAGGCGCTGCGCCCTAAAACCGGGGCCGACCTGCAGGCAATCGCGGATTACAAAGGCCTTGCGGATTTCATCCTGCTGGATGCGGCGGTCCGCAATGAATATGGCGGCACGGGGCATACCGGCGACTGGTCACTTGCGCAAAAGGCTGCCGGTCTCGGCATTCCCGTCATCGTCGCGGGCGGCCTTGGCCCCGATAATATCGCCGCCGCCTATGCGCAAACCAATCCCCACGCCCTTGACCTGTCGAGCGGCGTGGAAGCATCGCCCGGTATCAAGGATCACGAAAAATTACAGGCGCTCTTCGCCTCTATCAAAGGAAGCACCCATGCAGCCCAAAATGCATAACAGCAACAGCCCCGATGATCGCGGTTATTTCGGCGATTACGGCGGGCGTTTTGTGCCCGATACGCTGATGGCGCCGCTGCTGCAGCTGGAACAGGCCTATGCCGAGCTTTCGGCGAGAAGCGAATTCTGGCGCGAATTTGAATCGATGCTGACGCATTTCGTGGGCCGCGAAACGCCGCTGCAATACGCCGCACGTTTGAGCGAAAAACTGGGCGGGGCGAAAATTTACCTGAAACGCGAAGACCTCGCGCATACCGGCGCACACAAAATCAATAACGCCATCGGCCAAATTTTGCTCGCCCGCCATATGGGCAAGACGCGCATCATCGCCGAAACGGGCGCAGGGCAGCACGGGGTCGCAACCGCGACCGCCGCCGCACAATTCGGAATGAAATGCGTTGTTTATATGGGCGCGGAAGACATGGCGCGGCAGGAAATGAACGTGTTCCGCATGCGCCTGCTGGGCGCGGATGTGGTGGCCGTCAATGCCGGTTCCCGCACGTTGAAAGATGCGGTGAGCGAAGCGATGCGCGACTGGGTCGGCAATATTGCGGATACGCATTACCTGCTCGGCTCAGCGCTTGGCCCTCATCCCTATCCTCGCATGGTGCGTGATTTCCAGTCGGTCATCGGGCGGGAGGCACGCGAACAAATTCTGGCGCAGGAAGGCAAATTGCCCGATACCATCATCGCCTGCGTCGGCGGCGGCAGTAACGCGATCGGCATTTTCTCCGGCTTTGTGAATGACAAGGATGTCGCGCTGATCGGCGTCGAGGCTGGCGGCACGGCCATCGCCACGGGCGAACATGCCGCGCGTTTCGCCGGCGGCAAGCCCGGCATTTTTCAGGGCATGAAAACCTATATCCTGCAGGATAATGACGGCCAGGCATCGCCCACGCATAGCGTTTCCGCCGGGCTTGATTACACCGGCGTCGGCCCCGAACATGCGTGGCTGCATGATTTGAAACGGGCGACCTATACCAATGTGAATGATGACGAAGCGGTTGCCGCATTCCACCTGCTGGCGCGCACGGAGGGGATTATCCCCGCACTCGAAAGCTCCCACGCCATCGCCTATACGATCAAGGCGGCCCCCGCCATGAAGGGCAAGACGATTATCGTCAACCTGTCCGGTCGCGGTGACAAGGATATCGGCATCATCCAGAAATACGACGGAGCCCGCAAATGAGCTTGCGCAACGCATTATCGACCGGCAAATCGGCCTTTATTCCCTTCGTCATGGCGGGTGACCCGAACATGGCGGAAACCGAAAAGATTGTGGCGGCGCTGGAACGCGCGGGCGCATCGGCAATCGAACTTGGCGTGCCGTTTTCCGACCCCGTTGCCGATGGCGTAACGGTGCAAAAGGCGGCTGAACGCGCGCTCGCGGGTGGCGCGACGCTGAACGGCGTGCTGGAACTGGTCAAAAAACTGCGCGCGAACGGCGTGAAAATTCCGATCTGCCTGTTTTCCTACCTGAACCCGATTTACATGATGGGTTACGAGACATTCATCACCGCCGCGCTGAAGGCTGGCGCGCAAGGCGCGTTGATCGTCGACCTGCCGCCCGAAGAAGCGGGCGATTATCACGATGCTGCAAAAAAACACGGCTTTGAAACCGTTTTCCTCTGCTCCCCCACCACCACACAAGAGCGACTGAAACTGGTCGATGATTATTCCAGCGGTTTCGTCTATTACGTTTCGCGCGAAGGCGTGACGGGGGCGCAGAACGCGCTGCCACAACAGCTGGCGGAAAAAATCGCCGTACTGAAAACCCAGCTGAAAAACCCGCTCGCCATCGGATTCGGCATTTCGACGCCGGACCATGTGAAGGCGTTGACGGGCAAGGCCGACGGCATCGTCGTAGGTTCCGCGCTGGTGAAAATTATCGAGGAAAATCCGGCCAATGCGGCGCAGGCGGTCGAGGAGAAGGTGCGCGCGCTGCTTGCCTGATGCGCCGATCCCGCCTATAATCACCGCATGACAAATAAACCCACATCCGGCCCCGCCTATGCCATCGGAGACACCGACACGCGCCCCTGGGGCAGCTATACGGTCGTCGCCGTCGGCAAGAATGAGGGCGAAGAATATTGCGAAAAAGAAATCATCGTCAATCCCGGCCATATCCTGTCACTGCAAAGCCATGAACACCGCCGCGAGCATTGGATGGTGAAACAGGGCGTGCTGACCGTCGTGCTGGATGGCAAACGGCTGGAATTGAAAAAAGGCGAAGAAGTGCGCATCCCCTTGCGCGCCATCCATTGCATGGCGAACCTCGGCAAGGACAGCTGCATCGTGCGTGAAATTCAGGCAGGCGTCTGCCGCGAAGACGACATCGCGCGTTATATGGATGCCTATGGTCGCGGCACCGATCAGGCAGGCGCGCCCCGCGCGGAAAGCAGCCTTGCCCTCTATGAACAAATCCTGACCGAACTGCGCAAGAAGGCCTGACCCATATGCGTATCGGCATCGATTTCGGCGGCACCAAGACGGAAATCATCTGCCTCGATGCCAAGAACGGCAAGGAAATCTACCGCCAGCGAATCCCGACCGCGCGCGGCGATTACATGAATACCGTCAAGGCGATGTGCGAACTTGTGCGTGGCGCGGAAGCATCGCTGAAAAAAACCGGCACGGTCGGCGTCGCCATCCCCGGCACAATCATTCCCGAAACCGGGTTGATCAAGAATTCCAATTCCACATGGATGAACGGCCAACCGTTCCAGAAGGACATGTCGAAGGCCTTGGGCCGCGAAGTCCGCATGGAAAACGACGCGAACTGCTTTGCGGTGTCGGAGGCAACCGACGGCGCGGGCGAAGGCAAGAATGTCGTATTCGGCGTGATCATCGGCACGGGTTGCGGCGGCGGCGTGGCATTGGGCGGCAGCGCCCATCGCGGCGTCAATTCGATTGGCGGCGAATGGGGACATAACCCCCTGCCCTATCCCCGCATGGCGCTGGCCGATCATGCCGGGCATTTTTCACGCTTCGAAGCCTACCCCGTCACCGATACGCTCAAAGACCTCTATTTCACCGATGACGCCAATGCCGAATTTCCGGGGCCGCTGTGTTACTGCGGGCGTCGCGGCTGCCTTGAAACATGGATTTCAGGCACGGGTTTCAAGAATGATTACAAACGCGTGACGGGCGAGGATATGTCGACGCACGACATCATTGCGCAATCAAAAGAAAAAGAACCGAAATCGACTGCCGCGCTTGACCGCTATGTCGACCGTCTTGCGCGCGCGCTTGCGCAGGTTATCAACATCCTCGACCCCGATGCCATCGTGCTGGGCGGCGGGATGAGCAATGTGAACGCGCTGTATAAGGACGTTCCCGCCGCGTGGAAAAAATACGTATTCTCCGACACCGTCAAAACGCCGTTGCTGCCCGCCCGCCATGGCGATTCATCGGGCGTGCGCGGTGCGGCCTGGCTCTGGGGCCGCTAGGGCTTAATCCGTCACCGTAAAGCGCATTTCATCGCTGTTGGCGCGGATTTCCGGCACATACATCGCATGCGCCTGATCGGGCATGGCATGGAATTCGCCCGGGATTTCCGCCCGCAGTTCATAGCGCAGCAGATGCTTGCCCTGTTTCAGGCTGGAGATAAAGAACGCCGCTTTCTGGTCGCGGAATTCCTGATAGACATAGGTACGCTCATCCGTTTCCTTGCCTTCATGATCGAGCTTGATCGCCTCGCCGCCGCCGCTGACCAGTGATACTGCCTCGAGGCCAGCCGGTTTGTAATCTTCGGCGATCAGGTATTCGTAGTTGTTTTTCGCCTCCAGCAGCACATCGACGCGGATGCGGTCGCCGCTTTTCACGGCCTCGCCGTCTTTCAGCTCTGCCCAGTCATTGGTGTAGCCCTTCATCAGGGTTTCCTTGACAGACTGTTTGTAATATTTGCGGGTCACGAAGATTTCGTTGCCGGCCTTGGTGATCGGTTCTTCCAGCGTGAAGTATTTGGCATGCGCTGCGACATACATCGCGCCCTTGCCCTTGATCGTCACGCTCACCTTGTTGTCGCCGTCCTTCAACGCCTCGGCCGGAATATCGATCAGGCGGTTGAACGAAAACACGTTGGATGAATCGGCGCGGCCCTTGCGGACTTCCTTGCCGTTGACCGATACCGTGTAATCATATTCCGGTGCCAGTTCACGCGTGGCTTTGAGGTAATCAGCAAGGCCGAGGATGGCAATCGCCGTATCGCGCGTGTTTTTCCACGACGCGCCGCGACGGTTCAGCACCATCCATTTGACCGCTTTCTCCAGATACGGGCTTTGCGCGTCCATATTGGCAAGTGCCTTGATGGTAAACGCAGTTGCCTCCACGCCGCCCTCGCTCCAGCGGTAATGGATGCCGCTTTCGCCCCAATGGGCCGTTTCGTTGTCCTTGTCTTCCTGTACGCCGTTGATCAGGTTTTGCGCCAACACGCGGCTGTGATCTGCATTGCCGTATTTGTTTTCGGCAAGCGCGAACAATGCGCGGGTATAGGGGTTCAGCTTGGCGCGCATATCCCAGAGACGGTTACGTTGTTTGTCGGTGCGCTCCTCCGGCGATGTGCTGACGTTCGACAGCGCATGGAGCATCCAGGCCAGCATATCCGGCTGGTCTTCTTCCTCGACCAGCTGGTTACGCAGGTATTCGGCCGCGCGCGAAATCACGTCGCCGCGCGCATCCATGCCGGCGTCGCGCGCGAGGCTGAGGCCCCAGACGACGTAGGAGGTCATGAAACGGTCGCTCTCGCCGTCTTTCCACCAGCCCCAGCCGCCATCACCATGCTGGAAATCATACAGGCGGGTCAGCGCGTCGGTCGTCATCTTGTCGAGTTTTTTGTAAGTCGTTTCCGTGCGGCGTTGCGGATGGCCCTGCGGGTCGTTGCGGGGTTCCAGCACATCGCTTAAGTAAGCTTCTACATCTTCACCCTTGATGCCCAGATCCTTCATCGTCTTGCGCACGATGATTGCGGGCAGGAAGCGGCTCATGGTCTGCTCCACGCAGCCATAGGGATAGTCTGCAAGGTAGGGCAAGGCATCCAGCAGGTTCGCGGCGAGCGACGGCGAGATGGTCAGGCGCAAGGACGTCGCTTCCTTGATGCGTTCCTTGGGGATATCGACGGTCAGCTCCTTCGTCATCTCGTCGCCGGTCGATTTCAACACCAGCGATTGCGCGATGAATTTTTCGATGCCGTGCGGGATGACGGGATAGGTTTTTTCCATCGCATCCGACGCTTTTGCGGATTTTGCGACGACCGTGATCTTCGCCATGCCCGCTTTCTGCGCGGATACCGCCCAGTCCACGCGCGCCTGCCCGTTGGCAGGCACGATGACGGAGGCCATTTCACCCTTCATGAATTTGCCGTCTTTATAGAGACCCGTGACGGAGACACCTTCGGCCTTGATGACAGGCTGCACGGTGACGGGTTTGTCGGTCATGTTGTCGATCAGGGCGGAGACGTTCACGAGGTCGCGTTCGGTAAAGAAGCGCGGCGCCTGCAGGCGGATCATCAGCTCCTTGTTCGATTTCACCTCATGCGTCACGCTGCCGATCGAGGTTTCGCGGGTTGCGGCACGCGCGGTTGCGCGCCATGTGGTCAGCGAATCCGGGAATTTCACGGTCAGCTTCGCATGGCCCTGCGCGTCGGTTTTGATCGACGGCAGCCAGGTGACGGTCGAGCGGAAATCGTTGCGGACGCGGTCGGGTTCCTGCATCGCACCGCCCGCTTCTTCCCTGCCGGCAGGCGCTTTCTTGTCCGCCATTTCGTTTTTGTCGGCCCTTTTTTCCTTGGCGGCACCTTGCGCCATGGCGGGTGCAGGTGCGCCATTTGGCGTACTGACGGATTTCATGACGGCGCTTTCGGCAGCGGCAAGGTCGCCCTTGCCACCGACAGCCCCGAATTTCTGGCGCATGGAACCTTCGTCAAGGCTGTCTGCGGGGCCGTCCTTGTTCAAACGGCGGCGGTCGTTTTCCTGATCGGTGATCAACCCACCGTCTTCGCCGCGCATCAGCAGCGTATAGGGTCGCTGGTAGAAACTGGCCTGCGTCTGGATGCTTTGCTGTTTTTTCTCGCCATAGAAATATTGCTGGATATCCTGCGCATATTCGCCCTGGATATAGTAGATCGCGGCGTCGGTGATGCCGATGGCGACTTCGGATTGCACAGGCTTGCCGTCCTTGTCGGTCACTTCGACATCAAACGTGCCTTCTTCCTGCGGCTGGTAGACGGCCTTGTCCGACGTGACCTTCACGTTCAGGAATTTATCCGACGGCGGCACGATTACCTGCAACTGCGCGGTTTTCAGCTGGTACTGGTTGCCGCTGATGGCGTTCAGGAAGATGTTGGGCGTGTAATTATCGTTCACCGGCAGTTCGACCAGTTTCACGCTGCCCTCCAGATGCAGCATTTTGTAATCGAACAGGCTGTCGCTTTCGACGGACAGCAGCACATAAGTGTCCGGCACGTCGGAGACGATCATCGCGCGCATGGTGTCACCCGCGTTATAGGTGTCTTTTTCCGTGATGATCTGCAAGCCGCCATAGCGATAGCCGATATTGGTGGCACTGGTATCGCAGACATAGATGCTGGCAGCCGCCGTCACGGGGTTGCCATTATCGAATCCGGCGAATTCGACCGTGTAATAGCCGTTTTCGGACGGCTCGAATTCGAACACAGCTTCGCCCTTGGCATTCGTTTTCACGAATTTTGTCATGATTTCCGTGCCGTCGTAGCGGCCTTGTTCCTTGACCGTGCCTTCGAACACGACAGGATCGCGCCAGCTGTTGCGGCGGACCAGAACCTTGCCCTCGACCGCGACCGGTTTTTCATCGGCGGTCATGGTGCGGATCGTCACTTGCGCCTTGTCGCCGGGGCGGTAGATATTGTTCTTCGCCTCCGCCGTCGCGTAATAGGCGGTTTTCATGACCTTGATATCGGAAGTGCCGCGGATTTCACGGCGGCTTTTATCGACCACGCGCACTTCGATATGATATCTCAACTGGTCGCCAGCATCCTTCGGCGTAACGATCTTGAACTTTGCCTTGCCGTCCGCGCCGGTCTTGATTTTTGCCTGCGTCAACAGCTGGCCGTAACCGCCATAGCCGTAATTTTGCGGGTACATGTCGTCGTAATACCAGCTATAGGCGCGCCACGGGCGGTAATAGCGTTGGTACTGGTCCTGATACACCAGATATTCCACATCGGCATCGGCAACCGGGCCGCCGAAATAATATTGTGAATCGATGGATACATCGATGGTATCGCCCAGACGATAGGCGGCGATGCCGTCCTTTGCTTCCTTCGGCTCCGGCGTCACGTTTACGGTGTATTCGGGAAGTTTATATTCCTCCAACCGGAACAGCTGCACCGTGGAAAGATGATTGTTGCTGTCGGCGGTATAGAGCTGCATGTTATATTCGCCCAGCACCGCTTTGTCATCCAGCGTCAATGTGCCGTCGAACGCGCCGTAGTCGTTCAGCGTGTAATCGGATTCCAGCACCTGTTTGCCCTGCGCGTCGTAAATGCGCGCCTTTACCTTCATGCCCGCAGGCACGGTGAAGCGGCCATCCTTCGGCTGGCGCAGCATCGCCTTGAAATTCACGGTTTCGTTGGGGCGGTAGGCGGGACGGTCGGTGAAGGCATAGTTCCACCATTCGCCTTTGCTGTTGTTGTAATAGTTATAATAGTTGTTCTGCACAAAGGCCTGGCGTTCATCCGCCGACATCGCCGCGAAAACGGTGTGCTGCTGCGAATAATTCAGCTTGCTGTTGCTGCGCAGCGCGGTTTTCAGCAGCCCGTCATCATCGGTGCGGCCTTCATCGACGATCCAGCGTGTGTTGTTCGTGTCGTCGTAATAGCTGTAGGTATAGCGGATATCGGCGTTTTTGATGGGCTTGCCGGTTTTCGCGTCCATCGCGAAAAACAGCGCCTTGTCATTCGCAACCTTGCTGACCAGCGCAGCGTCGCTGACCAATACCAGCTCGTAAGACGGGGCAAGATCGCCCGATTTCACGACCAGCATGTAAGCACCCGTGGGCAATTGGCCCATTTTGGGATCGGGCTTTTCGTCGCCGTCCTTGCGCCAGTCGGCGAGGCTTTTCTGCTCGCCATATGGCATGTGCTTGCCTTCTTCCTTCAGCGTAATCGTGGATTCTTGCGCAACGGGCAGCGATTTATAGCGGCCGGATTCCGACAGCTGTTGCAGAATGTCCTGATAGCTGTTGTAGCCGGAATTATCAGCTTTCAGCTTGATCTCGCGCGCGAGGTCGAGCTTGTAGAATGTCAGCGAGGCCGATTTCACGTTGCGCCAGTTGAGGTAGAACTGGATTTCCGAGCCCGGCAGGAAAGTGTTGCTGACGCCAAGGCTCAGCTGCGGGTTGACGATATATCCCATGCGCTGTTTTGCGTCATCGACCCATTGCGACTGGCCGGTCTTGAATTTTTCGGTCAGCTGTTTGTAGGTTTTGACGGCTTCCACGAATTCGGACTTGTTTTCGTAGAACATGCCAAGCTGGTACAGCGCATCATCCGCCCATTCGGTATCGCCGAAATCTTCCGAAATGGTCTTGAATTCATCGATCGCCTTGTCGCGTAGCTTCTGGTCGCCGCTGTAATTCTGCTGCCACGCCATCGCCTGACCGTAATGCGCGCGCGCCTTGTCGTTGTCGGATTTGGCCACTTTCAGGATTTCGGCGAACAGCACCTGCAGCGATTCATTGCCCTGTGGCTGCTGCGCCGGGGGCGCGATCATGCGTTTGCCGCCCATGCGGATCGGGCGGATATCGGTGTTGTACCAGCCCCAGCGGCTGGTGATGAAATCGGCCAGCTGGAAACTGATGCCGATGAATTTTTCGCGCGCAAGGTCGACGTCACTTGAACCCGCCCACCAGTCGCGCGCGTCATCGAGATATTTCTTGATCGCTTCCGCCTTGCCGTACTGGTCGACGCTTGTGTAATGCGTGGCGAGCGATACTTCCGCCTCCGCGCGCCAGCGGTCATCGCTTTTGCCGTCCGCGAGTTCCAGCAGTTTTGCCTCGGCGGATTTCACGCGCGTTTCGTCCTTTAACTGCACCACGCTGTCGCCCCATTTGAAGGCCACTTCGCGCGCCAGTTTTTCATCCGCTTTCTGGTCGATGAATTTCTCGTACTCCGCCGCCGCCAGCTGCCATGATTTTTCGGCGTAGTATTTATTCGCCATCTCGAGATCGGATGCCGAATAGGCCTGCGCGGATTGCGGCAGGAGCAGCACAAGGGCGAGGGCGAAAAACGCGAAAAACTTCATGGCGGTTATCCCGTTGAAAAAACGTTGCGACAGGGATAAGACGCGATATAACGCCCGATCCTTGGAAAATACTTTCCCGATGATAGGGGCTGCCGCTTAACAGACTGTTAATTAACGGGAAATCTGAACGTGAACGCGCGTTATAATGCCGTTACGTCAATAATTGATCGTCATAATATCGTCGCCTTCGAAATACACCTCGTCGAGGTTCTTTTCGGGCCCGCCGCGGTCGATAACCATGAAGTCGCAAATTTTGTCGAGCGCGAGGCTGTAATGGTGCCATGTGCCGCGCGCGTAATTCACCCCCTGCTTCGGCCCTGCGAGGAAGGCGCGCATTTTGGATGCGTCGAAATCACCGGCGGGCGACACCACCACCATATAGGGGTGGTTATCGAGCGGGTAAAACGCCTGACTGGACAGCGGGTGACGCTCCATCACCTTCAGCGCAATCGGGCGCGCCAAGGGCTTCGATCTGAAAATGCTGACCAGCGGCGCTCCGCTGCCCTGCAGCAAATCGAGCGAGGCGATGCTGTGAAAGCGTTCCGTATTGCCGTAGTTGATATTGCGCAATTCCTGCGCTGTCCCTGTCTCCAGCACATCGCCGAAGGGCTTGAAAGCAGCGGCGGTCAGCGGTTCCGGCGTCAAAATACGGTTTTTCATGGGGCTTTCAGGGGTTGCTTTGCCTGCCCAATAGTTGCATAAAACGGGTATCCATCAAACAAGCAATTGCAGGACATCATGGCCAAAAAGCCCGCGCCCAAGAAAACCAAAAAAGCAGCCGCAAAGAAAACGACCTTCAAAACCGGCAAGCTGAACACCCATAACGGGCGCAAGCCGATCCCCGCCATTTTGATGGCCTATTCGGAATCGGATTTCACGAACCCGCATGAAGCGATGACAGCGCAGGAGCCGAAGGATTGCCGCGGCGATTTCACGCATATGGGCGCGAAATACTGGGGCTATGAATCACGCCGCCACATGGCGACCCGCGTGACGGATGGCGCTGAATCGCTTGATTTCAACCACGCCGCGCATAACTGGATGATCATTGGCCTGAAAAAACGCGCCGTCATCGACGCCGTCACCATCAGCACGAAATGGTACACCGGCAACCAGGTTCAGGCGGCATCGGTTTTCCTGATCGATGATCTGGAGGGCACGCAAGTGCAGGTGCTGGACCGCGCGAAACTGAAGCCGGATTCCGAACATGTGTTCAAGGTCAAGGCGTCGGTTGCAACGGAAGTATATGTGGAGCTTTATTACGAAGGCGGGTTGAGCCGCATCAATTTCTTCGGCGAGCTGGCGGATACCCAGTTGCCCGAACGCCGCAACCTGCTGGACGGCGCGAAGATTAGCCATGTGTCGAACATCCATTACGGCGTGCCCGACCGCGCGGTCGGCGGCGACCGCCAGCAGATGTATATGTATGGCTGGGAATCGGCGCGCACCGGTTACGGCGAACAGGCGGTTTTTCATCTCAAAAAACCCGCCGTGATTGACGAAGTGATTGTCGACACCTACCTGCACCGCCTCAACGCCCCCATGACCGCGCATGTCTACGGGCTGAACGCGAATGACAAGGGCGTAAAGGGCAAGAAACTGGACGCGCTGATGAAGCTCGCGCCGAAATGGAGCCTTGTATTCGACGGCGACAAGCATGTCGTGCCGAAGGATTTCAAGGATTACATGCTTAACCAGAAATACCTGAAGGAAAAAGGCGTCGTCGATACGCAGCAGTTCCAGATCGTCCTGCACCTGCCGGAAGGCAGCCCGTGGCAGCCCGTCATCCCCTTCGCGCCGCTGTCGCCCGATACCTATCACCGCTATCGCGACGTCTACGATGCCGGCCCCGTGACGCATGTGCTGTATATGCACTACGACAACGGCGGCATTCACGGCCTCAAGATGTTCGGCACAGAAGGCTAATTCCGCGGACGGTCGCGCTTCAGCAGGCTGAAGGCGAAAATCACCACCAGCGCGAGTGTTGCGACCAGCACACCCACGCGCAGGATCGACGGCGCCTGCAGGCTGTCGCCCTGCGTCGTGAAATCGACCGTGTCGACGATGACCGATAATGTGCTGATGAGCGTGAAGGCCAGCATGAACAGGCCGAGTTTCTTGTTCTGCAGGTGGTTCAGGTTTTCGCGCACGCGGTCGTAAATTTTTTCCACCAGCGCCAGTTTGGTGTTCAGGTTGTCGAAACGGTCGCGCGTGTGCCAGGCACGTTCCAGCGCATGCCAGATTTTCAACCCCTGCGGGTCGAGGCTGTTGTCGAAATCGTCATAGACCGCCTTGAACAGCGTCACCTTGGACTGGTATTCCACGATGATTTCGGATTGCCGCTCCAGCAGCTTCATGTCTTGTGAATGTTTCTGGCGGTCGAGTTCGTTCGAGAGGTAGAACAGGTCACGGTCGATGTCCTCCGCCGCCACATAAAATATATTCTGCGCGCGCACCATGCTCAGCAGCGTGCCGAGCTGTTTCGGCTGCACGGCATTGATGTCATACACTTCCGCCGAATTGCCGTTGCCGGGATAGACGGAGAGGCCGGCGATGATCGACGCGTCCTCGATCAGATCCGCCTGTTCGCTGAAAATCAGCCGTTTGTTCGCAATCTTTTGCGCGTCATAGTCGCGGGCGCAAGGCGCGTGGAATATGCGATGCACCCAGAACAAATCACCGACGCCCTGAAAAATGCTGCTATTCGCCCAATAGGCGTTCTTGCCGCTGCCGTAAAAACTGGCGAGCGCGTATTCAGGCGCGAGCTTCCCCGCCGCCACGTCGAAGGTCGCCATAAATAGCGGGCGGTAGGCGGAAAGCAGCGAACTCGCCTTTTCCGCCGCCACGCGGTATTCATCCATCGTCAGATCACGCAGCGCCTCGATCTCCCCCACAAACGTCGCGGAGCCGTAACCCATATCGTATAAACGGATATCGATGGCATGGATGTGAAAGATGCAGTCGTTTTCATGCTGCAAACTCTGCGGCAGGTCGAGGCCCGCCAGCACGTCGGCCAGATCCTTTTCCTCCAGCGTGCGGCCTGCGAAATAGCCGGGGATAATTGTATTTCCGCGCCTTGTATCCGCGTCGATCTTCATTTTGTTGCCGCGCGTGCCATGCGCGGGGGTGTACCAATGCCCCTGCCCCGTTTCCGCCATCTTGTTCGCGAATTCCTGCTGATACGCCCCGTATCCCTTCGCCAGCAGCGCGCGGCTGTCGATCACCAGCCCCGACCGCATCGGGCCGTTGAAGGTCATGTCGCGGCGTTCATGCCTGGCGAGGTATGTCGTCATGCAGCCTTCACTTTCTTGATGGAATAGACGCAAGCATCCGGCATTTTTTTCATCTTGCCCTCCAGACCCGATATGCTGTTCACGTTAATAAACAGGAATGCTTCGCCAAGGTTGGATTTGCCGATAAATTCAGTCAGCTCCGCCTGCAGTTTTTTCTGGGTCGAAAACATCGACTGCTTCATCTTGAACGCGACAAGATAAGACGGGTATTCCGGAAGATACTGCACCTTTTTCTGCACGATATAGACGCTGTGCAGCAGTTTATGGTTCGCGCAATGCGCGGCAAGCACCTTCACCGCATCCGCCGGCAGGCCATGCGGCAGGTAACTGTCGGTGGCCAGCACAATCTCGCGTTCCTCCGCCCCCGCCTGACGCTCGTAATCCCATGTGGTCAGTTTTTCTTCCCACGGTTTCGCTTCGTCTTTGCGGTTATGTTTGTAAAAATAGGCGATGGCGTGGCGGCTTGCGCTGGGCAGTGCTTGCGGATCTTTTTTCGCCAGCATTTGCAATACCGCCAGTTGAGATTCATCGCCGCCGTCCAGCTTGATGCCCGCTATATTCATCTGCGCAACGTTATTATCGGGTTCGCGGCGCAATATTTCCTCGCAGGCCGCGATGATGGCGGCATCATCCTTCGCGCGGTCGGCGGCGGCAATCACCTCATCCAGCTCCTCGCGCGTCAGTTCCGGCAGGTTTTTCTGTTTCAGTTCGGCGTAGCGCGCCGTCACATGCAAATGCGCCGTATGCGCGGCCTGCCAATGCGGCTTGGCTGCTTCCAGCCATTCGGCGTTGAAGACGCCCGCGAGTTTTTGCTCCGCCGCGCCCAGCAATTCGCGCGCGGCGCTGCTGGCAACGGGCTGCGGCGCGATAAAGCCATGCCCCAGCGCCCTCACACGCTCCATCAGCGTCGGATGCGTGCTGGCATAGCCGGGTTCTTCCTTGGTCACGATATCGATGATGTCTTTCTGGTCGCGCGTCTCGCCAAAGAAACCTGCCATCGCCGTATAGGGCGCTTCGCCCGCAGGGTCCGGCGTGGCTTCGGCTTTTTTCCACTGGTCGCGCCAATATAAAGTCGCCGTTTCATGGTCGCGCACCGCGACCGCAGACAGCGCCGCCGCCGCGTGATCCGCTCCCGCCAGTTTCGCGGCAAAGGCATCGGCCTCGTATTCGCATCTGCGCGACAGCGCAAAACTGTACGCGCTGAACACGCCGATAAACCAGTTGTAAAAGCGGTTCAGTTTCAGCGCATACCACATATGCTCGAACTGCAAACGGTCGCCGAGAATAAGCCAGCTGGTGCGGATGCGGTAAATCCATTGCCCCAGCGCGTTATCCTTGGCTGCCACATGCCCGTATTCATGCCCCACGACACTTGCCAGTTGCGGCAGCGTCAATGCCTGCATCAGCGGCAAGCCCAATGTCAGCACCACCGGCCCGAAGCCGAAAAAGCCGAGGAAGCCCGTGTTGCGCGAAACGCTCGCGTTCATTTCATTGCTGATATAAACGCCGGCGAAGCGCGGCCCTTGCGCCTTTTCGATGATGCGCGACAAAAATGCGAAAAGCTGCGGCGCATCCTGTTCGCGGATTTCGAGACCCGGCGGCGGGAAATTCGGCAGCAGCATGGATTTCGCCATGATGAATGAAAAACCGATCGGCACCGCCGCCAGCACGAAGGCCAGCTTGGCCGCCCCCGCATTCGCACCCGTCAGCAGCAGCACCGCCGCCCCCAAGCCCAGCCCGATCGGGATCATCAGCAGAATTGCGCCGAACACGACCGCATAACCGACCAACGCCAGCCGCACGGTGCGTTTTTTCAGCCATGCGGGGTCTGCTTTCGCCTTGGCTTCGATCAGCTTGACCAGATTCACGAAATCATCGTCGCGCTTTTTGCGTTCCGCCGGCGTGATGATCCGCATGTCGTCCGCGATCATCCACATCAGGTAAAGCGGCGGCAGCACCAGCGCCATGAACAGCGCCATCATGAAATGCCAGTTGAAGCGGAAACCGCCGATGGAAAACCGCATCGACTGGTCCTGCGCGATATCCCATTCCGTCACAAACGGATGCTGCGCCATGCCCGTGTCGAACACGCGGCCTTTCTTCACCTGATGGCGTTGCGACCTGCCGCTATACATCCATTCGATAAAATCGGCATTCAGCGTGAATTCACGTTTATCGATTGCGCCGGTCAGCAGCATGCGCGGCGGAAAGGCCGACCAGTCCATCTGGCGCGAGACGTATTTCCAGTCATACGGCCCCTGCCACTTCGTGATGCCTTCGGCCTGCGACATTTTTTCAAGCGGCGCGTCAAACGTCGCATTCGTCGCGGCGAATTGCAGCGCCGCCGGCCAGATGATCAGGAAGATGATGGTGCAGATAATACGCTTCAGCATGAATGGGAACTCCGGAATGTCCGTGTTCCATTCTAAATGCCGGAGTTTAAAGAAACTCTAACTGGATTATGGCGAATACGGGCGGTCGGGTTTGGCGGATTGCGGCGGAATTTGCGGGTTCAGCGTTACACGGATTTTCAAAACCAGTTCATCCTTGTCAAATTCGGTATAGCGCAGGTGCCACGGCTTGCCCTCGCCCTCGCCCGCCCGTTCCTGATACAGCAGCCCCAGTTTGTCACCCATGTCGATGGTGTCGGGATGCCCGTTTTCGCCCGTGCCTTCGGGATAGGCGGTGGGTTCCACGGGCGTATCCATCGCGGTAAAAGGCCCGCCCGCTGTTCTGGAGGCGGCAAAAAATACGCGCTGCCGTGTGCCGCGGTCAGACAACTCCCTGTCCAGAAACGCGACGCCGACCATCAGGAAAGCGTCATCGGCCAGCTGCACGACCTTCGCCCCCTCCAGCCCCCATTCGTAATTGGCGGAGCCGGGTTTGTTGTGGAACGGCACGTCTTCCTGTTTCAGCGCCAGCACAGGCGCTTCCCAGGCCTCGGTCCCTTTTTCGCGTAAAGCGACATAGACGTCGCCACATCCAAGGCTGCGATAGCCGGAAAACGTCATGCAGTCGAATTCACGCCCGCCGATTTTTACGTCCGACAGCGCGACATCATACAAACTCAACACAGGAAAATCGCCCTGCGGCACATCATCCGCCGTCATGGCAGGCAGCGGCGCACCCGTAAAATGTCGGCCATCGGTGGATGACGCCTGCGCGATAACGCCGGTTGTGCTGAAGCAGCTGGTCTGGATCAGCATGTCCCATGTGCCGTCTTGTTTTTGCACAACGGCGGGGGCGACGACTTCGGGGCCGGGCACGTTGGTGATGACGGTCGGCTCCAATTCTTGCCACGGTCCGGCGGGATGGTCGGCCTTGAACCGCCCGACGCACCACGGCTTGTCCTTTTCCGTGCCGTTGCTGGCGAACATGTAATAACTGCCATCGGCAGCCTTCACCACGCTCGGGTCCTTGATCTCGAAATAGCCGGTATCGATGTCATTCAGGCGGCGGAACGCGACGCGGGTCGAGGGCATGGAAGGCCTTTTCAAAATATGATTTTAAGGCCTCACCCTATGTCACCCCCCTTTTACGTACAAGGCCTTGTATTCGCAAGATAAATTCAGGTTTATGTCTTTTTGCAGTGCAGCGCGACTGTCTATTTTCATCTGTATATATAATGACTTGGAAGTCGATGAGCCCCCGAAAGGGGCGTTTATCTATTGCCATATATGCGCGCGAAAGTGTAGGTTGCAGCAGTAACCGGAACGGAGCCTCCCCTACATGTCAGACACCCAGAAACGCAGCGCCGACATCCTGACCGCGCGCCTTGTGCTGATGGGGTTGTTCATCGCCGTCGCTTGCGTTTATTTCCCGTGGCGTCTCACCGTATTCAATCCGGCGTCACCCGTATTTTCGGCCGTGTTTTTCGCCGTCGAGCTGGTGGGTTTCATGTGGGGCATCGTGTTTCTGGTGAGCGTGCTGAAAATTTCCCCGCCCCAGACGCTGCCCGTTGCGCCCGGCATCGCGGTCGATGTCTTTATCCCGACCTATAACGAGCCTGTCGATATCGTGCGCCGCACGGCGGCGGCGGCGATGCGCATTTCATATCCCCACGAAACCTGGATTCTGGACGACGGCAACCGTCCCGCGATGCGTGCGATGGCCGATGAACTGGGCTGCCGCTATATCGCGCGCGCCGAAAACACACATGCCAAGGCAGGCAACCTGAACAACGCGCTGAAACACGCGAAGGGCGAATTCATCGCGCTGTTCGACGCCGATTTCATCGCCGAGCCGCGCTTCCTCGACCGTACGCTCGGCTATTTCGCCGATCCCAAAATCGCCTTCGTGCAGCCCCCCCAGGAATATTACAATTTCGATTCATACCAGTATGTCGGGTCCGACCGCGCGCATAACTCATGGTCGGAACATTCGCTGTTTTACCGCGTCATTCAGGCAGGTCGCGACGTTTATAACGGCACGATGTTCTGCGGCTGCAGCGCGGTATTGCGTCGCGCCGCGATCGATTCCGTGGGCGGCATCGCAACCGGCACGGTGACCGAAGACATGCATACCTCGGTGCGCCTGCACAACGCGGGCTGGGATTCCGCGTTCCATGCCGAAACGTTGTCGGCCGGTTTGTCGCCGCATGATGCCGATGGTTTCCGCCGCCAGCGCCTGCGCTGGGCGCAGGGCGCGATGCAGGTTTTCCGCAAGGAAAAGCTGATTACGGGCGCAAAGGGGCTGAGCCCTTTCCAGCGCCTTGCCTATCTGATGCATGTGATTGCGCATATGGAGGGCCTGCGCCATGCCTTCATTTACCTGACCCCTATCGTGACGCTGGGCCTTGGCATGTCGCCGTTCCGCCTTGACCTGACGTTCCAGGAATGGGCGATGTTTTCGCTGCCCACAATCGTGCTGGGCATTTTCTGCTTCGAGGAATTTGCGCGCGGCCATGCGCGCATTTTGCGCAACGAGCTGTTCAACCTTGCGCGCTGCCCGTCGTCGATCCACGCGATGCTGGCCCTGATCGACAAGCGCCATATCCCCTTCCGCGTGACGTCCAAGGTCAAGGACGGCCCGCGCGGCTTTATGTTCCCGTGGTTCATCCTTGCGGCGACGCTTGTCGCCATCGTCAAGGCGCTGTGGGAGGTGTGGCACGGCACCGCGATGCTGACGGGCTGGCCGCTTGTCACCGTGATGACATGGGCGACCCTGAGCGCGATGATGGCCGTCGGCGTCTGCCTGCTGACGCATCGCTGCGACACCAACCGCCGTTTCTTTTCCCGCTTCCCCGCAGCGCTTCCCGTCACGTTGCAGCCGGAAAACGGCGCGCCTGCGGTGAGGGCGCTCGTGACCGAAATTTCGGATGGCGGCTTGACCCTGGGTACCGTTGACGGCGGAGAGTTGCCGGCGGGACGCGTGACGGGCGCATTGAAGCTTTGCGGACAGGAGGCACCCTTCACCCTTAACCTGCAGCTACGCGAAGGCCGCGCGGGCGGCGGCACCCTAATATGGAAAAATGAGCTGCAGCGCGACCATTACCTGCATTTGATCCTGGTCGACCGGATCCGCTTCCTCGCCACTTTCGACGATGTGGAGCAAAAAACCTATCTCGGCTGGCTGCTGCCGCGCCGGACCCCGCAGGCGCAACTGCAGGAATAACGCCCGTTTTGTGACAAAAGAAACACATCTGGCAAAGTAGCGACATACCTGCGAAACACCCCTATCGTTCCCTGCGCTAATTGTAATAACTTCGGCTTAGACAGGCTTTGCCTGCCAAAAAGAATTCACCAAAAGGAAAGACCACTATGACCAAGGCCAGACTGTTTTCGGCAATCGCCCTCGCGGGCTGCCTCTTCGCCGCCCCCGTGACCGCGCAGGCTGAAAAAGCTGCCGGCTGGACCGGTATCGATTTTGGTCCCGATTCCTACTACGCCTATATCGGCGCGGTTGCGGCACTGTCGGGCCAGGATATTGCAACGCAGGGCGGCTGGCTTCTGCGCGCCAGCGCAGGCTTCGGCCAGTATGACTACGACACCACCGCTGTTCCCGGCGGCAATGTCGAGGGCGACGGCTCGGGCGGCGACCTGATGGTCGGTTACGCTTACTTCTTCAACGGCGGCAACGCGAAAGCGTATCTGGGCGGCGATGTGAACCACAACAGCCTCGACCCCAACGATCCCACCAGCAAAACCGACGGCACCGAAGGCGGCGTGAAGGGCATGCTGGAACTGAACGTCAACGCGGCTGAAAACATCGACCTCGGCGCGATGGGTTCCTACTCCTCGTCGTTCGACAGCTACTGGTCGCGCTTCACCGGCACCTATAACTTCGGCGCCGTCAAGTTCGGCCCCGAAGTGCTGTTCATGGGAAATGAATCCTACGACCAGACCCGCATCGGCGCGGCGCTCTCCGACATCGACCTGAACGGTTTCGCAACCGCGCGCGTCTATGCAGGCTACGCCTCGACCCGCGGTCAAGGCGATGACGGCATGTACGGCGGCCTCGCTCTCGGCAAAGGATTCTAAAATTATCGCCCTTACAAGGCGGCACGTTATCCAAACGCTCCTGGCGCTCTGCGCCGGGGGCGTTTGTCTTTTGGGGCATAGCGCGAATGCCGCGCCGTTCCGCACCGTATGGAATAACGACAACCACAACCCCACGCCTGAAAACTTCGCCATGCTTTGCGCCTTCATCACGTTGCAGGACGATCTTGACCCGCAAAGCATGAAGGCTGTTTACGAGAAGCTGATGGACGAGCCGTGGGGCCCCAGCCATATCACGCGCCTGCACACGAAAATCGGCGCGGCGCTGGAACGCGACCCATCTGCGCGCGACAAAACGCCCCTGCACGGTACGGAATGGCAATTTGATGACGGCGAAAAGTGGTTCGCACGGCATGTGCTGGAAATCTGGTACACCGGCTGCTACGAAAACGCCGAACGCCCAAGCGCACGCATGTTATACGAAGGCGCGCTGATGTATCGCGCTGTCGCGGGCGTATTAAATGTGCCGATGGTTGAGCCGCTCGGCTTTGGAAACTGGGAAAAGCCGCCGTCATGACATCCGGTAAAAACATCGACGCCGACGTCGTCATCATTGGCTCCGGCGTTGCGGGCGCCATTACCGCCTGCCGTCTGGCCGAAAGGGGCGTGAAGAATATCGTGGTGCTGGAGGCCGGCCCCCGCATCGACCGCGCCGCAACGGTGCAGAATTTCATGAAAAGCCCCTATGCCGATGCGTCATCGGGCTATCCCAACACCGCGCATGCGCCGCGCCCCGACTGGAACACCGAAAACGCCGGTAGCAGCATCGTCATGACGGGACCCGTAGCGACAAAGACCGAATACCTGCGCGTCGTCGGCGGCACGACATGGCATTGGGGCGGCAGTACCCCCCGGCTGCACCCCGCCGATTTCGCCTTGCGTAAAAATTATGGCGTCGGGCATGACTGGCCGTTCGGGTATGACACCCTCGCGCCCTATTACAACGAAGCCGAGAAAGAACTCGGCGTGGCGGGGGATTCAACATTTGATGACGGATCACCGCGCGACATGCCTTTTCCCATGCCGCCCATCCCGTTGAGCTTCTGCGACAAGCAGATCGCCAAAGGCCTGCCGGATGTCAAATTTTTCTCCCGCCCTGTCGCGCGGGCCAGCGTGCCGTATCGCGGGCGCAGCCAGTGCGAGGGTTTCGGGTCGTGCATGCCTGTCTGCCCCTCGGGCGCGCAATATACGGCGGCCGATCATGTGGCGCAGGCCGAGAAATTAGGCGTGCGCGTAATCGAAAATGCGCGCGTTGACCGCATCGTGGCGGATGGCTCTGTGAAATATGTCGAGGCCAAACGGCCGGATGGCAGCACCATCACCGTGCGCGGCAAAATTTTCGTGCTTGCCGCCAACGGGATGGAAACGCCCCGCCTGCTGTTGATGAGCGCGGGTGAAAGCCATGTATCCGGCATCGCCAACCGTTCGGGGCAGGTCGGACGCAATTTCATGGATCACCCGACGCTTATCTTCCGGCTTCTCATGCCCAAACCCGTCTGGCCGGGGCGCGGACCGGTCACGATCATGGCGAGCCACGATTTCCGCGACGGCGCGTTCCGCAAGCAACGCCCAGGCTGGATCATCTCGACCGAAAACCGCAGCGGCATCTCCGATATCTCCCGCAGCCTGATCGCGCAAGGGGTGGAGCCCCCTGCGCTGGATGCCGCCATCCGCGACCGCACCTCGCGCGAAATAAATATACTTGCCAGCACCGAACAGCTTCCCGATCCGCAAAACGGCATCACACTGGACTGGAGCAAACGCGACAGCGCAGGGCAGCCGGTCATGCGGCATTATTATTCCATCGGTGACTATGAACAAAACGGCCTTGATCATATCCGCCGCGATTTTGCGAACTACGCCAAAACACTCGGCGCGGAACTGGGCGATACCTTCGGGCCGTTGCCCATCCATCACCAGATGGGCATGACTCGCATGGGCGATGATGCAAAGACATCCGTGACCGATCATTTTGGCCGCTGCCATGACCACGCCAACCTGTTTATCGCAGGGGCGTCGCTGTTCCCGTCTTCTTCTTGCGTCAACCCGACGCTGACGATTGCCGCGCTGGCGTTGCGGACAGCAGACGAGATTATGCGCCAGTTGAAGCCATAATACGGCAGCCGAAGTTTCCCGATTACCCCTTGCAACAGTTTGTTAATCGCTTTTCGCTAGAGTGCGGATAACGGTAATTCCGTTAACGGGCATTTTTCAAAGGGCATTCATGGAATCGCATATCCAGTTTATTTACGGCATCATCGCGCTGATTGCGGTTGTCGCGATCATGTTCAACTTTCTGGTCAACGTCGGCTCGAAAGAAATTGCGATCATGGAGCAGCGGTTCTTCGGCAAGGAACTTGATCCCGGCCACGTTTTCGCCATGCGCGGTGAAGTCGGATTGAAGGCCGCCTACCTTTCCCCCGGCCTGCATGTCGTGCCGTGGCCGATCGTGCGTGTTGTTTACAAACCAGATTTCCTCACCATCGGCGCGGACGAACTTGGCATCGTCGAGGCGACGGACGGGCAGGCATTGTCCTCCGGTCGCATTTTCGCGGACGATCCCGCAGGCGAAACGCATAACAATTTTCAGGACCCGCTGGCCTTCATGGCCAATGGCGGCATCCGCGGCAAACAGCTGCGCTTCCTCACCAACGGCACGTTCAAGATCAACCCCTATCTGTTTAAAGTGGGCAAGATCAAGAAAACCTTTATTCCCGAAGGCTCGATCGGTGTCGTGACGGCGTCCGACGGCGCGCCTCTGAACCGGCTGCTGGGCCATAGCGTGTCCGGCCATGACAACTTCCAGAAGGCGGAATCTTTCCTGAAGAACGGCGGCCAGAAAGGCCCGCAGATCGATTTCCTGCGCCCCGGTACATACAACATCAACACCGAAATCTTCCGCGTCGAAGTGCGCGAAGCGATCAAGGTCGGCGAAAACGAAATCGGCGTCGTCGATGCGCGCGACGGTCTGCCCATGAACGAACACGAAGTCGTCGTGCAGACTCCCGAACATCACGACAATTTCCAGGACGGCGAAAAATTCCTGAAAAATGGCGGCCAGCGCGGCCCGCAGGAAAATATCCTGACCCCCGGTACCTATTACATCAACCCCTACCTGTTTTCCGTCACAAAACACAAGCAGACGACGATCAAGCAGGGCGAGGTCGGCGTGATGATTTCCAACATCGGCAAAGACCCGTCTGAATTCAACACCCCCGAACGTCAGGCCGAAGATGCGTCCGACGACAAGGGCCGCACGCGCCATGTGGTGAGCCGTGGTTTCCGCGGCATCCAGCGCGAAGTGCTGGGACCAGGCTCGTACAACATCAACCCACTCGCCTATTACGTCATCATCATCCCGACGGTGACCCGTTCCGTCGAATGGAGCGCGGAGAGCAATCAGGCGGCGGGCGCCGCAAGCTTTGACCCGTTCGAGGTCGTGTCGCATGACGGCTTCCCGATGAAGGTCGAAGTGCGTTGCCAGTACCGCATCCTGCCCGAAAACGCGCCCTATGTGGTGCAGAAGATCGGCTCGGTCGCGCAGCTGGAATCGAACGTGCTGCATCCGCAGATCGACGGTATCTTCCGCGCGCAAGTTGCGCGCAGCCCTGCGATCGCATACCAGCAGAACCGCGCCGAAGAACAGAAAATGGCCGAAGAAGCCGTGCGGCAGGACCTGACCAAATATCGCGTCGATGTGGTGTCCGTGATGGTCACCAACATCCATTTGCCCGAAGCCCTGATGCGCACCACGCAGCAGAAGAATTTGGCGGAGCAGGAAAAATCGATGTATGACGCGAAAAAAGACGCCGAGACGCGCCGCATCCAGTACGAAAAAACCAAGACCGAAGCCGACCAGCAGGTAAAAATCTCCGCCGCCGAAGCCGGCATCATGGTCGCCCAGCACGAAGCGAAGCAGACCGAGGAACGCGCACGCGGCGACGCGGCACGCGTAAGAATGCTCGCGGAGGCCGAAGCGACCCGCACGAAACAGATCGGTGATGCCGAAGCCGCGATCATTCAGGCGAAAGGTGAAGCGCAAGCCAAAGCATACCGCGATCAGGCAAGCGCGCTGACCCCGTCCGGCGTCACGACGGTCGAGGTTATCAAGGCCATTTCGCTGGCCGGCCTCAAAATCACGCCCGATATCCTTGTTGCCGGATCATCCGACAACAATGCGGGCGGCGGCGGTGGTGGCGGCCTTGTGCAGGTCTTGCTCGGCCGCATGCTGCAGGAAACCAAGCAGGCGAATAACAATAGCGGGAAGGCGGCGTAAGAAATTACGCCATCCCGAACGCAGCGAGGGGGCTTCGCCAGACCGGTGAAGCCCCCTCGCTGTATCCGGCTGAAATTTACGCGAACATTTTCTTGTAATGCCGGTACCAGTCGCTCTGGAATACTTCGCCCGGATCGTAATCGCGTTTCAGCGACAGCAGTCGGGGCAGTTTGGGATAGGCTTTTTCCACCTGTTCCTTCAGCGCCCAGCGGTGATAGGTGAGGTAATAGGTGCCGCCGAGCGCAATCGCGATATCGTAAAGCGTGCGGAAATCGTTCTTGGCTTTCTCGATGCCCTCGGGCGTATGCACGATGTAGAGGTTGAAAATGATACAGGCGTAATCTTCGCGCGCCCAGGGCAGGAAGCTTTCGGTATCCTGCTGGATAAAGCGAACGGTGCCGTAAATAATATCCATGCCGTTCCGCAGCGCGGCCTTGCGCGCGGTTTCCATGAATTCGGCGAATTTCGCGCGCGGGACATAAACTTCGCTCAGCATCAACGAAGATCCCGCCGCCTCGCCGCGTTCCTTCGCGAATTCCTTGTTAAAATCCTTCAGGTAAATGCCGGTCTGGTGCGCGTCCGACCAATAAACCTGATTATTTGTTTCGATATAATGGTCGCGATAGACTTCATAGGCACGTTTTTTGTCGAGATGCGCAAGGCGGTAAAGTCCCTTCCACGCATCGAGGTCGAGGTCGTGCGACGCGGCGGATACTTCCGTATCATCCGCAACCGGCATGTAGCAGGTGAAAATGCCGCGCCGCATGAAATCATCCGATTTCTCATCGGTCATATACTGGAAATCACCATAGAGGCATCCTGCCTTCACGCGCTGTTCCACCGCCGCAATCAGTTCGGATGCCAGGATAATTTCGACCATGCGGCGCAGCTTGATGCGCTTGCCGAGCCGCAGCTTGATCGTGTTGATGATGCCGAACAGCCCGTAGCCGCCGATCACCATTTTAAACAGTTCCGCGTTTTCATCGCGGCTGCAATTGACCAGCTGTTCATCCGCCGTCAGCAGCGTGAAGGATTCGATATCGCTGATGATCGGCGGCTTCACAAGGCTGCGGCCATGGATGTTCGATGCCAGCGCGCCGCCCAGCGTCAGTTCATCCGCGCCGGTCTGTTTCTGGATCACGCAGAGATCCGACGCGTTTTTGTTGAGATGCGCGATCAGCTGCGGCCACATGATGCCGGATTCGACCTCGGCGATTTTCGAAGCCGTATCCAGCGCGACAACCTTGTTCATCGACCGCATGTCCAGCAGCGTGGTGTCGGTGCCGAATTGCTGGCCGCCCATCGCATGGCGCGCACCGGAAATGCTGACCTTCTGGCCGAGGCGTTTGGCGTAGGATAACCCGCGCATCAAATCGCCCGTGCTGTCGGGTTTCAGGATTTCCGCGACCGTCGTGGGGTTCAGCTGCGCATGGACGTCATTCACCTGATCCCCCGCCGCCAGCAGTCGCGCGGGGCGCAGGAAAGGCAGCGCGGATGCCGCCATCGCGGTCGTTTTCAGGAAATCACGGCGTTTCATTTTTTTGCTCCGGTCAAATGTCGGGCGCAGATATAGATCAAAATGATCGCGCTGAACTGGATCAGGTGGAACAGCGCGTTATGGTCGAAATAAACCGGATGCAGCGCGATTTTGAAATGCTGCACGCCCGCGCCCGCGAAAGTCAGCAGCAACCCCGCAATACCCGCCAGCAGCGGCGCCGCATGCGTTTTGCGCCACAGGCAGATAAACGCCGTCATCATGAACAGCACGGCGGGCAGGTAATTGGCGAGGGCGACCGCAAAGCCCGATTCATATTGCGAGATGTAAAAACAATAGCCGAGCAATTCCAGCAGCGCGACCCGCTGCACAATGCCCACCCATTTAACCGGCAGCAGCAGCACCGCCCCGATGCACCAGCCCGCCAGCGCCATAACGCCGAGCGATGCCAGCGTCAGCAGCCATAAATTCACATGGATTTCGGATGCCGCATCGGGAAAGAACCCATGCACCATCGCGCCCGCCAACGCGCCGGTGCCGATGCCCGCGAACATCATCAGGAACGCGGCGCGCAGCGGCGACTTCGGCGCACGCAGCGTCAATGCGGCGACAACCGCACATTCGGCGGCGACAATAAAATCGGTGATGGTGACGGCGGGTTCCAACATTCCTCCAGCCTATCAAAATACTGATATAATTCAATATTTTAACGCTTCCGGTTTTCGCCCGCTCTGCTATAACCGTGATTATCAAAAATAAGGAATACGATATGACCAAAAGCGCTGCGAAGGACGGCATTTTCGCGCAAATGACGCAAGACAAGGTCGTGACGCTCACGATCCTCGTCGCGGCTTTCGGGTATTTCGTCGATGTGTTCGACCTGCTGCTTTTCAATATCCTGCGCGTGCCGTCGCTGAAAGACCTCGGCGTGCCCGAAGACCAGTTGCTGGATCAGGGCGTGTTCCTGCTGAACACCCAAATGGCGGGTTTGCTGGTCGGCGGGTTCTTCTGGGGCATGGCGGGTGATAAATTCGGCCGCCTGTCGGTTCTGTTCGGCTCGATCATCCTTTATTCGCTCGGCAATATCGCGAATGCGTTTGTCACTTCGGTCGACCAATATGCGGCGCTGCGCTTTATCACGGGTCTGGGGTTGGCGGGTGAACTGGGCGTCGGCGTGACGCTGGCATCGGAATTGCTGCCGCGCAAATTGCGCGGGCTCGGCACCACCTTTATCGCCTCCATCGGCGTGATGGGCGCTGTGGCGGCGGGCATCATCGCGAATTACGTGTCATGGCGGCATGCCTATATGATCGGCGGCGGCATGGGTTTCCTGCTGCTGCTGCTGCGCGTGGGCGTCAAGGAATCCGGCATGTTCAAGAAGGTCGTGGCCGAGGGGCCGAAAGTGGTGCGCGGCAATATCCTGATGTTCTTTCAGGATCTCGACCTGTTCCGCCGTTACATGGCGGTTTTGATGATCGGCGCGCCCTTGTGGTGCATTGTCGGCATGTTCATCACCTTCACCCCCGAATTCGCAAAAGATTTCGGCATGGAAGGCACGCTGCCGACCGCCGCGAATGCGGTTTTGTGGTGCTATGTCGGGCTGACCGTCGGCGATATGCTGAGCGGGGTGTTGAGCCAGTATCTGCAAAGCCGCCGCAAATCGATCGGCATATCGCTTGTCTTTCTTTCCATCACGACGTGGATCTTTACGCATGTCACGCCCGCCAGCATTGAAATGTATTATGCCATGTGCTGCCTGATGGGCATTGGCGCGGGATACTGGGCGATGTTCGTGCAGATCGGGGCGGAGCAGTTCGGCACCAACCTGCGCGCGACGGCGGCCACCAGCGTGCCGAATGTGGCGCGGGGGCTCGCTATCCCCATCACGCTCGGTTTCCGCGCGCTGATCCCTGCTTTGGGCGTCACGGGCGGCGGACTTGCCGTATTCGGGATTGTTATGACGCTCGCCTTTGCCGGATTATTCCTCGTCAAGGAAACCTTCCATGACGACCTCGACTATGTGGAAAAATAACAAGGCAGGTGATAGGCTTGCCGAACAAGGAGATTTTCATGAAATATCTTATTCTTGCTGCCGTTCTGTTCCTTACCACCCCCGCGCAGGCCAGCGAATTCGCAGGCTATGTGCGCGAAGTATCGGGCGATGTCACGATCGACCATGGCGCGGGCGCAAAATCGCTGCACAAGGGCGACGATATCGCCATCAACGATAAAATCACGACCGCCATGGGCGGCCGCACGAAAATCGAATTCGCCGACGGCGCGGAACTGGTGCTGGCGCAAAAGGGCAGCGTGAAAATCGACCAGTATGTGTATGACCCGAAAAAACCGCATGAGGGCAAGGCGGAAATGACTGTGCTGGACAGCGCGTTTTCCTTCACCGGCGGCTGGATGGACAAGGGCGACAAATCCGACGTCAAGATGAACCTGAATTTCGGCACCATCGGCATACGCGGCACGAAAATCATGCGCGCCATGAATGGCAAGGAGTGCTGGATCTACCTGCAATCCGGCAAAATCGATGTGTATAACAAAAGCGGCAAGGTGTCGCTGAAACCCGGCGAAGGCACGATCATGTCGGGCAAAACCAAGGCACCCGCCGCGCCCCATATCTGGCCGAAAAAAGAAATCGCATGGATTTCCGCGAATGTCGCGGGCGAGGCCAAGGAATGGAAGCCGTAATATGTTTGCCGTTACAGCGCCGCAAGTTGCAGGACAAGACCGCGTTTTGACGCCGGAAGCCTTCGCCTTCCTCGAAGGTCTTGAGAAAAACTTCGGCACGCGCCGCCGCATGCTGATCGCGGAGCGCGCGAAACAGCAGGAAAAACTGGATGCCGGATGGACGCCCGATTTTCTGGCCGACACAAAACATATCCGCGATGCGGAATGGAAGGTGCGCCCCGCGCCGGCGGATCTGCTCGACCGCCGCGTGGAAATCACCGGCCCGCCCGACCGCAAGATGGTCATTAACGCGCTGAATTCAGGCGCGTCGTGCTTTATGGCGGATTTCGAGGATTCCAATACGCCGACGTTTGAAAACCAGATCAGCGGCCAGATCAACCTGATGGACGCGAATGCGCGCGGGATTGAATTCAAGGATGCGGCCAGCGGCAAGGAATATAAATTAAAAGACAAAACCGCCGTGCTGCTGGTGCGCCCGCGCGGGCTGCATATGGAAGAAAAGCATATGAAGCTGGACGGGCAATTCCTGTCGGCGTCGTTTTTCGATTTCGGGCTGTACCTGTTCCACAACCGCACCGCCCCCTATTACTACCTGCCCAAGCTGGAAAGCTGGCAGGAGGCGCAATTGTGGAGCGACGTGATTTCATTCGCCGAAGACACGCTGAAACTGCCGCGCGGCACGGTGCGCGTGACGGTCTTGATCGAAACGATCACCGCCGCGTTCCAGATGGATGAAATCCTGCATGCGCTGAAGGACCATATCGTGGGCCTCAACTGCGGGCGGTGGGATTATATCTTCAGCTACATCAAAAAATTCCGCGCGCGCCCCGATTTTATCGTGCCGGATCGCGGGTCGGTTACCATGACCGCGCATTTCCTGCGGTCCTACAGCCTGAACCTGATCAAGACCTGCCACCGCCGCGGCGCGCATGCGATGGGCGGCATGGCGGCGCAGATTCCGATCAAGAACGATGATGCCGCGAACAATGCCGCGCTGGAAAAAGTCCGCGCCGACAAAACGCGCGAAGCAACCGACGGCCATGACGGCACCTGGGTCGCGCATCCGGCATTGGTGCCGGTTGCGAAGGAAATTTTTGACCGCCTGATGCCCGAAGCCAACCAGCTGGGCAAGCTGCGCGAAGATGTTAACATTACCGCCGCCGACCTGCTGAAAGTGCCCGAAGGCGTGATCACCGAAGAAGGCCTGCGCCGCAATATCAATATCGGCCTGCTGTACCTGAAGGCATGGCTGGCGGGCATGGGGTGCGTGCCGATCCACAATTTGATGGAGGATGCGGCGACCGCCGAAATTTCCCGCGCCCAATTGTGGCAGTGGCGGCATCACAAGGCGAAGCTGCAGGATGGCCGCGTGATCGACGACAGCCTGATGCACGCGATGCTGATGGACGAATCCGCGAAACTCGACGCAGATAAATACACCAGCGCCGCCGCCGGCATGTTCGCGGGCATGGTGATGGGCGACCGCCTCGACGATTTCCTGACCACCAAGGCCTATGACTGGGTTCTGGAGGATGAAAAAGCCTGATGGACATCGACGTCACCCAATGGCTTAGTTTGGCGCTGCGCTGGTTCCACCTGATGCTGGGCATCATGTGGATCGGCGCGTCGTTCTATTTCGTCTGGCTTGACCTGTCGCTGCGTCCCGCGAAGGACGTAAAAGACCGCGACGCGGGTGTTTCCGGCGAAGTCTGGGCCGTGCATGGCGGCGGTTTTTACCACAAGAAAAAATACCTCGTCGCGCCCGAAGGCATGCCGGAAGATTTGCACTGGTTCAAATGGGAAGCGTACCTGACCTTTATCAGCGGTTTCTTCCTGCTGTGCCTGATGTATTACTGGCAGGCGGATTTATACCTGATCGACCACGCCAAATATGCCTTCACGCCCGCGCAGGCGACTTTCACCGGCCTCGCATTCTTGCTGGGCGGCTGGCTGTTTTACGATGAATTGTGCAAAAGCCCGCTGGGCGAAAACGTAAAGGTGTTTTCGGTCATCTGGGCGATTGCGCTGACCGCCGCCGCCTATTTCCTGTCGCAAATCTTCACGGGCCGCGGCGCGTTTATCCATGTGGGCGCGATGATCGGCACGGCGATGACGGCGAATGTGTTCGCGGTCATCATCCCGAACCAGAAAAAGGTTGTGGCGGCGTTGCTGTCGGGCGGCAAGCCCGATGCGAAATACGGCAAGATCGCGAAACAGCGGTCAATGCACAACAACTACATGACCCTGCCCGTTTTGCTGATCATGATCAGCAACCATTATCCGGTTCTGTATGCGGGTGACTGGAACTGGGCAATCCTCGCGGCACTCGGCCTGTCGTCATGGCCGTTCCGCCATTATTTCAACCTGAAGGACCGCGGAATCACCGATTACCGTTTCATGGCGGCGGGCCTTGCCGGTTTCGCGCTGACGATTTGCGCGGCATCGGGATTGTTCGCCGCGCCCAAACCCGTCGTCCACATCGATGCCGCAAGCCCTGCGGAAATCAGGCAAATCGTGCGCACGCATTGCAGCGGCTGCCACAGCGACACGCCAACACATGCCAGCGTGACCGAAGCGCCAAAGGGCGTCGCGTTCGACACGATGGAGCAGATCAGGCAATACGCGCCCCGCATCATCGAACAGGCCGTGAAGGCAGACACGATGCCGTTGGGTAATGAAACCGGCATGACGGATGCGGAACGCACAAAACTCGGCGCGGGGCTGGCGGCGCAAGGCGTTGAGGCAAAACACTAAATTGCGTCAATCGCAACTTTTACTTGACATATACCTGAGATTCTGGTAGCCTGAGGGAGAGTGAAAGGTGGCCAGAAAATGTCGGGAAGTCCCGGAAAACCAGCAAAAACCCCGAAAATAACGGCCTTCTGCCTTTTCTTCCTCAAAATCTTCCGAACATTAACTGCCGCGATACGTGCTGTAGCCGTAAGGCGAGACGAGCAGCGGCACATGGTAATGGCTGTCCGCGTCGCTGATGCCGAAATGGATCGTGACGACGTCGAAAAACGGGAATTTGGGCAGCTCGACCCCCAGCCGGCGGAAATATTTCCCCGCCTCGAATTCGATGCGGTAGGTGCCGGCCTTGAAATCCTTGTCCACCAGCAGCGGCGCGTCGATGCGGCCGTCGTCATTGGTTTTCGTGGCAATCAGCAGCGTTTCCGCGCCGCCCGCGCCCAGACGGAAAAGCCGCAGCCGCATGCCCTTGGCGGGTGTGCCATGCGCGGTGTCGAGGATGTGGGTGGTGAGTTTGCCCATGATCGATGCTCCTTGTTTGGTTTCAGCCTACTGGCTGCACGGATTCCGTCAAGGGGCGCGCAGGGCCGATTTATGGCCCGCTTTCCGGAAACTGCCGTTAACGGCTCCCTAACCCGCAACGCCTATCATGAAACATTGACGTGGCGAAGATGGGGAAATTATGGCCTTGTACCTGAATACGACCGACAAAAAAATCACCGCAAATGGCAACACGCTCCGCGGATCGGTGCCGATGAGCGTGAAGCTGGGCGCACCGCGCGCAAAAACCCCCGCAGCATGGGCGAAATATGGCGACAAAGAAAAAACCGCGTTCCAAAACTTCTAAAAAACCCGCCGTTGCGAAAAGCGGCGGCGGTGGTGCCGGAGGCGAGCGTCCGCCCGCGCCCCCGCGCGACCCCCGCGATTACGTGGGATATGGCGAACACCCGCCCCATGCCAACTGGCCGGGCGGCGCGCGCGTCGCGGTGCAATTCGTCCTGAATTACGAGGAAGGCGGCGAGAACTGCGTGCTGAACGGCGACGCGGCATCCGAAACCTTCCTGTCCGAAATCATCAATGCCCCGCGTATCGAGGGGCGGCATATCAGCATGGAGTCGCTCTACGAATACGGCACGCGCGCGGGCGTGTGGCGTTTGCTGCGCCTGTTTAAAAAATACAAGATGCCCGTCACGGTTTTCGCAGTCGCCCTTGCGCTCGAAAAATATCCGGCGATGGCCAAGACGTTTATGCGCGAAGGGCACGAGATTGCCTCGCACGGCTACCGCTGGATCAATTATCAGGATATCGACATCAAGACGGAACGCGACCATATGAAACGCGCGGTCGAGATTATAGAACGGTTGTCCGGCGAACGGCCCCTCGGCTGGTATACCGGCCGCACCAGCCCGAACACGCGCCGCCTTGTCCTGGAGGATGGCAGTTTCCTGTATGACGCCGATGATTACAGCGATGACCTGCCTTTTTGGTATAAAGAAGCTGATAAAAAGCAGCTGGTGGTGCCCTATACGCTTGATACTAACGATATGCGCTTTGCCGCCGCGCAGGGGTTTAATTCGGGCGACCAGTATTTTGCCTACCTGCGCGATGCGTTCGATGTGCTGTATGAAGAAGGCGAACATGCGCCGAAAATGCTGTCGATCGGGCTGCATTGCCGCATCGTCGGCCGCCCCGCCCGCATGGCGGCGCTGGAGCGGTTTATCCAGCATGTGAAAAGCCACGACAAAGTCTGGATCGCGCGCCGCATCGATATCGCGCGCCACTGGATGGAAAAGCACCCGTACAAGGACACGCCCCGTGGATGACGATAAACCCTTGAGCGTCAAACCCGCCGATGTCGCGCTCAACGCGTTCCTGAAAATTTACGGCAGCATCTATGAACATTCACCGTGGATCGCGGAGGGCGCATATAAAAGCGGCGCCGCGACCGTGCGCGACATGCACAGCACGATGAAGAAAACCGTGGCCGCCGGCACCGACGAACAGAAATTTGCGCTGATACGCGCGCATCCCGACCTCGCCCCCGCGATTGGCACCGACCTCACCACTGCATCGGTGTCGGAGCAAAAGGGCGCGGGGTTGAAGGAATGCACGGCCGATGAATACGCCGAATTCCAGCAGCTCAACCGCGATTACAAAGCGAAATTCGGCTTTCCCTTTATCGTTGCGGTCAAAGGGCTGCACCGCACCGATATCCTGCAACTGTTCCGCCAGCGCATGAAAAACGACGCCGCGACCGAATTCGCAACCGCGCTCGCGCAGATTGATCGCATCGCCTATTTCCGGCTGATGGCGCTGCCGTAAATTCCCCGTCATTATGGATAAAAACTGCCGAATCAATTGACGCTTGTACCCCCGTTTTCGGATAGTGGCACTTCATAAAACGCGCGAAGGAGCGACCCGATGCAAGCCCAGCCCGTCACCCCCGTTACCGCCGGCTCGAAAAAGATCCACGACACCGTGGTGATCCTCGATTTCGGCTCACAGGTGACGCAGCTGATCGCGCGGCGCATACGGGAGATCGGGGTTTATTCGGTGCTGCTGCCCTTCAACGCGCCGATGGAAAAAATTCTGGCGCAAAACCCGAAGGCGATCATTCTGTCGGGCGGCCCCGCCAGCGTGACGGAGGCGAATTCCCCCCGCGCGCATGAAGAAATTTTTAAAATGGGCATTCCCGTTTTCGGCATCTGCTATGGCCAGCAGACGATGTGCGAACAGCTGGGCGGCAAGGTCACGCCGAGCCCCAAGCGCGAATTCGGCCGCGCGCATATCGCGGTCGCGGATAACACTTCGCCCCTTTTCGCCGGCATCTGGCAGCCCGGCACGATGCCGCAGGTCTGGATGAGCCATGGCGACAGCGTCTCCGCGATTCCGGATGGATTCAAGGTGATCGGCAAAAGCGACACCTGCCCCTATGCCGCCGTCGCCGACGAAAAACGTAAATTCTACGGCGTGCAGTTCCACCCCGAAGTGGTGCATACGCCCGAAGGCAAGCAGATCATTTCCAACTTCATCCTCAACATCGCCAAATGCAAGAACGACTGGACGATGGCGATGTTCAAGGACGAAGCGATCGAGGCGATCCGCAAACAGGTCGGGAAAGAACGCGTCATTTGCGGCGTATCGGGCGGCGTGGATTCAACGGTTGTGGCGGGATTGCTGCATGCCGCAATCGGCGACCAGCTGACCTGCATTTTCGTCGATACCGGATTGATGCGCCAGAACGAGGGGCAGGAAGTGGTCGAGCTGTTCCGCAACCATTTCAATATCCCGCTGGTGCATGAACAGGCGGGCAAGCTGTTCCTTGACCGTCTGGCGGGCGTATCCGACCCCGAACAGAAACGCAAAATCATCGGCAAGGCGTTTATCGACGTGTTCGAGGACGCGAAAAAACGCGCGGGCGAAGCTCCGTTCCTCGCCCAAGGCACGCTCTATCCCGATGTGATCGAATCCGTGTCATTTACCGGCGGCCCCAGCGTCACGATCAAATCGCACCACAATGTCGGCGGCCTGCCCGAGGATTTGAAATTCAAGCTGGTGGAACCCTTGCGCGCGCTGTTCAAGGACGAAGTCCGCGCGCTCGGCGCTGAACTCGGCATCCCCGAAAAATTCATCAAGCGCCACCCCTTCCCCGGCCCCGGCCTTGCCATCCGGATCCCTGGCGATATCACCGAAGAAAAACTGAGCATTTTGAGAAAAGCCGACGCGATTTTTATCGAGGAACTGCACAGCAACAAACTCTATGACGAAACATGGCAGGCCTTCGCCGTGCTGCTGCCCGTCAAAACCGTCGGCGTGATGGGCGACGGCCGCACCTATGACAGCGTGCTGGCCTTGCGCGCCGTCACCTCCGTCGACGGCATGACCGCCGACTACGCCCCCCTCCCCCACGAATTCCTCGGCCGCTGCGCCGTTCGCATCGTGAACGAAGTAAAGGGCATCAACCGCGTGGTGTACGACATCACAAGCAAGCCGCCTGGGACGATTGAGTGGGAGTGATAAAAGAAGAAAATAAATATCTTCTTTCGCCTCTTTTAATTGAGCTTGATGGCGAAAGTAGAATTTTAATTACATTTAAAAATTATGAGCACTTCGATTATATATCAGACGTATTGGCTGAACGTTTCGATATCTCTTTTGCGAGCGCTATTTACGATGATTATTACGTTTTGCACTTTGATAATGATGTACGGAATGAATTAACTACGGCAATAAACCAAATTAATTTATATCATAAAGAACATAATAACATTTATGATGCTCTTTAGAAAATGCTCTCAAATAAAAGACGACAGAATGGAATAAACGGTGGCGCGTAGAAGTTCTGAAATCGAAGAATATTACTTTGAAAAACTTCGTACACATTATGTTTTTCCTGAAGGAAAAATCGTTTATGGTGACAAGCCTGACGTTAAAATAATCAGCAATAAAATCATCGGCATTGAAATAACAAATTTTTATACCGACAGGACGGGAGGGGAGCAGTCTCAGATCAGTATGAGATTGAATGCAGCGCAAAAAGCCCAAAAATCTTATCAAGACAAGCATAAAAATAATATCGAGTTTACCTTTAGCTTCGACCGAGACTTCCCGATAACCAACGTTGGCCAATTTAGCAAAAGATTAGCCCTTTTAGCCGAGCGTTTAGAACCGCATCCTATCGGATGGATCAGCAGAGAGTATTTTGCTGACGTGAAAGAACTCAGCTTCGTCTGGAGAGGTAAAGAATACGATGATTGTGAATGGAAAGTGGCACAACCATTTACCATTTCAATGATGAATATCGACCATTTAGAAGAAATTATTAGAGAAAAAGAGAAAAAGGCAGCACAGTATCAAGCGTGTGACGCTAATTGGTTGTTGATAGTTGTCGACTTCATTAATCTTGCGCAAGATCAAGAAATCTCCAACGCTGCGCTTAAAGAAATTCAGTCCGATGTTTTTGAAAAGGTAATAGTATACAAAACTGTACTAGAACAGATTGTAGAAGTGCCCATAATTTTCAGCGATTCAAGGAATAAAAATTAAGGTGTCGGCGGCTTGAATTTACGTGATGATTGTTTCGGCGCAACGGCCTCCGCAAACTTCTTCTTCATCTGCCCAAGCTTCGTATGCTCCCGCCGGAATTGCGGGGTTTCGGGGTCTACTTTCGGCCCGTTCGGGTCGTATTTGTCCCATAAACGGTTGCGGAATTTTTGGGTGGGGTCGTATTTCTGTTTCAGGGCGAAGAATTCGTCGCTGCGGGGATAGGCTTGCCTGAACTGGCTTTCCGTGGCGTGCATCTGGTAGGGCAGGTAATAGGTGCCGCCGGATTCGAGAGCCGCATCGATCAATTCGCGCGTCCATGTGCCCACATCCTGCCGCGCCTTTTCGTTGTTCCATTGTTTGTAGTAGAGGACAAAGGCGAAGACTTCGCCCTGCTGCGCCCATGCCATGACCGCGCCGGGGTCTTTTTCCGCGTGGCGGATGGAGACGTTGAGGGCATTAACATTGTGTTTTTGCAAAATCGCGGCCATTTTCGGCGCGAATTCGTCCAGTTTATCGGCGGGCACGAAATATTCCTGCAGCACGAAGGTTGTCATGGCGCGGGTTGACGGTTCCAGCTCCTCGACATATCTGCTCGCTTCATAATTTCTTGGCACGACTTCCGTCGTTTTAAACCGGATTTTTTCATCGACCACGGGGCGCAGCTTGTTCACGCCCGGCACCTGCGTCATCGCGAAGATCGACAGGTATTCGGCGAGGTAGACTTCCTTTTTCGGGCGCAGGCGGTCCGGCACGATTGCGGGCTTGTCGGTCTTGGAATAGGTCACCGCCGTGATGGTGTCGTAATCGGGCGGGTAGAAATCGCCGTTGTGGAAGACGACGTTTTCGTTGCCGCGGATATTGTCATCGAAAAACTTCGCGTAATCGGCGCGCGGCATTTTGACGATGCTGCGTTCGACATTCACGTTGTCGGCCAGATCCAGCTTCGCCTCGACAATCGCACCCAGCGCGCCGTAGCCGCCGATCGCGCCATAGAACAAATCTTTGTTCAGCGTGGGGCTGGCGGTTTTCAGGTCGCCGTCTGCCGTCACGATCTTGATTTCCTTGACCGAATGAATGACCGGCCCCTGACCAATATAGCGGCCATGGGCGTTCACGCTGAGCGCGCCGCCGACGGTGAAATTGCTATAGCTTTGCATGATGCTGACCGACAGGTCATCGGGGTCGATGCGCGCAATCACATCCTGCCAGCGCGCGCCGGTCTGCACGGTGATTTCTTTTTTTGCAGGGTCATAGCCCGTGACCGCGTTCAGCCCCGTCATGTCGATGAACAGCGTGTTATCCGTTGCGATCTGCCCGCCCATCGAATAACGCCCGCCGCCGAACGACACGGGGCCGTCATGCGATTTGATAAGCTGCTGCAACGCGGCCACGCTCGACGGTCTGGCGATGGCGCGCACATCGATGGGGTTCAGTTGGGTGACGTCGTTGACGGTGTTCTTCTTCATGATGGCGAAGACAATATGGGAAATTAACCTGTTTGTCAATTCGCGCGGGTTTAGGTATTCAAATCGCTGGAAAATTGGACATTCCGCACTGCGTCATATATAAAGAAGTGCAACCGAAGCCCCCGTCCCCCGTGAGGTTGCCATGGCAAAGAAATCCACCCCGAAAATCAAAGCTGAAAAAATCCGCGCGAGTGTCGGCCTGACATTCGATGACGTTTTGCTGCTGCCGGGCGCGTCGGAGATCCAGCCGCTGGATGCCGATACCTCCACCCAGATCACACAGAATATCAAGCTGAACATCCCGCTGCTGTCCGCCGCCATGGATACGGTGACGGAGGCGGAGGCCGCAATCGCGATGGCGCAGGCGGGCGGCATGGGCATCATCCACCGCAACATGGAACCCGATATGCAGGCGGAACATGTGCGCCGCGTGAAGCGGTATGAATCGGGCATGGTTTTGAACCCCATCACCATCCACCCCGACGCGCCGCTGGCCGAGGCGCTCGACCTCATGAAGCGCTTCCGCATTTCGGGCGTGCCGGTGACCAAGGCGAACGGAAAACTGGTGGGCATCCTGACCAACCGCGATGTGCGTTTCGCCGACAACCCGAAACAGCCGATCCGCGAATTGATGACGTCGGAAAACCTGATCAAGGTCGTGAACAGCGTCGATAAATCCAAGGCGCGCAAGCTGTTGCATGTGAATCGCATCGAAAAGCTGCTGGTGGTGGATGATGAGGACCGCTGCATCGGGTTGGTGACCGTGAAAGACATTGAAAAGGCGCAGCTGCACCCGACCGCCTGCAAGGACGATAACGGTTCCTTGCGCGTGGGCGCGGCGATTGGCACGGGCGATGCGAATTTCGAACGCGCGCAGGCCTTGATGGATGCCGATATCGACCTGATCGTGGTCGACACCGCGCATGGCCATTCGAAAAACGTGATCGACATGGTGAAAAAACTGCGCCGTCATAACAACCGCGTGCAATTGGTGGCGGGAAATATCGCAACCGCCGATGCGGCGAAGGCCTTGATCGATGCGGGCGTGGACTCGCTCAAAGTCGGTATCGGCCCCGGCTCCATCTGCACGACACGCATCGTGGCGGGCGTGGGCGTTCCGCAATTGACCGCGATCATGGATGTGGCATCTGCCGCATCGAAACAACGCATCCCCGTGATCGCCGATGGCGGCATCAAATCATCGGGCGATCTGGCCAAGGCCGTTGCGGCGGGTGCGGATTGCGTGATGATGGGCGGCATTTTCGCAGGGACGGATGAATCGCCCGGCGAAATCATTCTGTACCAGGGCCGTTCGTACAAAGAATACCGCGGCATGGGTTCCGTCGGCGCGATGGTGCGCGGATCGGCGGATCGTTATTCCCAAGGCTCGGTCAAAGAATCCCAAAAACTGGTGCCCGAAGGAATCGAGGGCCGCGTGCCCGCCAAAGGCCCGATTGCCAATGTCATTCACCAGATGGTGGGCGGTTTGCGCGCCGCAATGGGCTATACCGGCTGCAAAACGGTCGCGGAGATGAAACAAAAGGCGACGTTTATTCGCATGACGGGCGCGGGTTATCGCGAAAGCCATGTGCATGACGTGACGATCACCAAAGAAGCACCGAATTACAGGGCGGATTAAGGACTTAGCAAGTCCGGATTCATTTCTTGACTCGCGTAACCCCGCTATTATATAAAATCCTCATTGGGGAGTAGCCTCCACGTCCTCCCTGTGGGCTGAAGCCAACATACTTGCACCTCGGTGCATGGTTTCAGCAGCGGATCTTCCGCTTGGCAAGACCAGTACATGCGCGAAAGCCGTCCGGCTTGTTTTCGCGAGTGTATGGTCATGCGAAGCCGGGCGGAGAACCAAGATGGGCATTTTTCAAACCACCATTCTCGCTTTCAGCATGTCGACCGATGCCTTTGCTGTTTCCGTTGGCAAGGGCGCTGCATTGCGCAAGCCCCATATTTCCGAAGCCCTGCGCACCGGCGCGATTTTCGGCGCGATCGAGGGCATGACGCCCGTTATCGGCTGGGGCATCGGCCTTGCCGCCAGCCAGCATATCGCGGCCGTTGACCACTGGATCGCGTTCATCATTCTGGGCGCAATCGGTCTCAAGATGATTTATGAAGGCCTGCAGGCGGATGACGGCGCGGAAAAACCCAGCAGCCACAGCATCGCGCGTCTGATGCTGACCGCGCTCGGCACTTCAATCGATTCAATGGCGGTTGGCGTTTCGCTGTCGATTCTGGGTACGCATATCGGATGGACGGCTGTTGCCATCGGGCTTGCGACATTCACGATGGTCACCATCGGCGTGATGACGGGGCAATATATCGGCAGCAAATACGGCAAGATTGCCGAAATGCTGGGCGGTGCCGCGCTGATCTTCCTCGGCACCAAGACGCTGTTCGAGCATCTCGGCTATATTTAACAGCTGAAATCGAGGCTGTCGGTTTTCACGACCGTCATGCCGGTGCCAGCGGCAACTTTACCAATCGTCCAGAACGGCTGGTTCAGCTCCTTCAGCTTCGCCGCCAGTTTATCCGGCTGCGCGGTGGCAAACACGAAACCGATGCCCATGTTGAATGTGCGGTATAAATCCGCACCGTCGAGACCGGAGCGTTTCACCAGTTCGGTGTAAATCGGCGGAATATCGGCAAGTGCGGGCAGGTAATCCAGCACATAATCGAATTTATCATTCATGCGCGGCACGTTTTCCAGCCCGCCGCCCGTGATATGCGCCATCGCCTTGACCAGCGGCAGCACTTCCTTCACCACGTTCCAGTAAATGCGCGTGGGGGTCAATGCCTGCAGCAGCAATTCACGTTCCGTTTCATTCACCAGTTTGCGCACCAGCGAATAGCCGTTGGAATGCACGCCCGATGACGGCAGCGCGATCAGTGTGTCGCTCACCGCCACATCGCGCCCGTCCTTCAAATCCTTTTGCATGACTTCGCCAACCGCAAAACCGGCAAGGTCGTATTCGCCCGCGCCATAGACGCCGGGCATTTCCGCCGTTTCGCCGCCGATGAGGGCGCATTGCGACTGTTTGCAGCCTTCGACCACCCCGTTGATGATTTCCTCGGCGGCATTCAGGTCAAGTTTTCCGGTCGCCAGATAATCGAGGAAGAACAGCGGCGTCGCGCCCGTGCAGATAATATCGTTCACGCACATGGCGACAAGGTCGATGCCGATGGTGTCGTGTTTGTTCAGACTTTGCGCCACTTTCACCTTGGTGCCGCAGCCATCGGTGCCGGTCGCCAGTAATTTGTCATCGGTGATTTTATACAGCGCCGCAAACCCGCCCACGCCCGACACGACCCGTTCGCCATAGGTCGACCGCACCTTTGATTTGATGCGCTCCACAAACGCGTCGCCGCGTTCGATATCCACGCCTGCGTCTTTATAGGTCGTTTTTTGCGTCTGGGTCATTTTATCCTCTAGTGCCGGAAATGGCGGCGGCCGGTGAATGTCATGGCGATGTCTGAATCGTTACAGGCGGCAATCACGTCTTTATCCTTTACGCTGCCGCCCGGTTGCACGATATATTTGATGCCCGCGGCCGCTGCGATGCCGATATTGTCGGGGAACGGGAAGAACGCATCCGATACCAATACCGCTTCGGACAAATCCTTGTACCCGTTTTCATACGCCTTTTCGACGGCCTGTTTCATGCTGACAAGGCGGTTGGGGTTGCCCATGCCGGCACCCACCATGCTGAAGCCTTTATCATTCGCGATGAAAATGCCGATCGCATTGCTCTTCAGGTGTTTGCAGGCCATGACGCCGAAACGCGCCAATTCGCCGCGCGCGGCGCTGAACGGGCGAGTCGTCATCGGCTTGAAATCCGCATCCGCGCCTTCATCTTCCTGCTGCACGACCCAGCCGCCGGAGATGGAGCGTACCATCATCGATTTTTCCGCGCCGGAATAGGTCGAAAGTGCCAGCAGACGCAGGTTCGGTTTCGCCGCGAATACTTTTTTCGCTTCGTCGGTATAGGACGGTGCCACAATCACTTCGACGAATTTATTGGCGAGCCATGTGGCAATGTCCTCACCGACCGGCTGGTTAAAGGCGAGAATACCGCCAAAGCTGCTGATCGGATCGCCCGCCCATGCTGCCTCCAACGCCTCCAGCGGCGTTTTCGCCAATGCGAGGCCGCAGGGGCTGAGATGCTTGATGATCGACACGGCGGCGGGATAACCCGCAACGCCTAATGCCGAAATATCGCCGCAAGAACGCCATGCCGCATCGGCATCCAGCAGGTTATTATACGACAGTTCTTTGCCTTGAATCGGCTCCGTCCCTGCAAGGCCCGCATTGAACGGGTCGGCATGCACCCATGATTTCTGGTGCGGGTTTTCGCCATAGCGCAGCGGTGTGCCGGATTTCACGGGGATGGACAGCGTGCGCTGCTCCTCGCCCCATTCGGATTCCATGCGTGAGGCGATGAGCGCGTCGTATTCGGCGGTGTGGCGGAATGCGGCAAGGGCCAGTTTCTGCCGCGTTTCGGGGCGCAATTTGCCGCCCGTTTCATTCAGGTCGCGAATAACCATGCCGTATTGCGACGGGTCGGTGACCGTGCCGACCGATGCGTAGTTTTTCGCCGAAGCGCGAATCATGGTCGGGCCGCCGACATCGATATTTTCGATGATCTCCGCCCACTCCTTGCTTTTCTTCGCGGTCGCTTCGAACGGGTAAAGGTTGCAGACGACCAGATCAATCGCCTCGATCTTCAATTCTTTCGCTTGGGCAATATCATCCGCATGATCGCGGCGGTACAGCAGGGCGCTTGAAATCTGGAAGCTGAGCGTCTTCATGCGGCCGCCGAAGGCTTCGGGATTACCGGTGACTTTTTCGACGGGGGTATAGGGGATACCGAGGGTTTGCAAAAACTTGCCCGTGCCGCCCGATGAAATGATTTCCACCTTCAGCGCGTGCAGTTTCGCCGCGAGTTCTTCCAGCCCTGCCTTGTCGCTGACGCTCACCAGCGCCCGTTTGACGTTAACCAGCCCGTCGCTCATGGCTTTGCTCCCCTTTTAAAACGCGCAGCATGTTGTCGAATATCAACGCGCCGTCGCCCTTGGCAACGTCGCGTGCATGGGTATTGCGATAAGTTTCGCGGAACATGAACGCTTCCGGATGCGGCATCAGCCCCAGCACCATGCCTGACGGGTCGGTCAGTGCGGCGATACGGCCGTATGACCCGTTCACGTCTTCAGTATAAGTGAGCGGCACCAAGCCTTGATCGATCAGCGCCTGATATTCCTTTTGCTCCTCGCCCTTTTTAAAGGCGATGCGGCCTTCGCCGTGGCGGATGGGCAGTTCGATTTGGGCTTTATCGAGCCCCTTTGTCCACTGGCAAACACTTTTGGCGTTCACATCGAGGCTGACCCAGCGGTTGATAAACCCGCCCTGTTCGTTCGCCGCCAGCGCGAGGATACGTTCCGAAGCATCCGGATACGGCAGCAGGCCGAGCTTCACCAGCACCTGAAACCCGTTACAGATGCCGATCACGGGCTTTTTTCCCTCGACCATCCTGAAGAATTTATCACCCAGCTTGTGCCGGATTTTCAGCGCGAGGATCTGGCCGGAGCCGAGTTCGTCACCGAACGAAAAACCGCCCGGAATGGCAAGGCCATCGGCGGTTTTCAGCATTTCCGGCGCCGCGATCAAATCATTCACATGCACCGTCTTCGCTTGCCCGCCCGCATGTTCCAGCGCAAAGGCCGTTTCACGTTCGCAATTGATGCCGTCGCCGCAGACCACGATAAAGAGAGGTTTGTTTGCCATCGTCAGAACCCTTTCCGCCATGCGGCCACGATATCAGCAAGCGCGATATCTGCCCCGTCGACCAGCAGTTTGTCGTCACCCGTCACCTGCCCGATCAATGTCGCATTGGGCAGGGCCTTATCGAATGCCGCGCGTTGATCCGGCGATACGCTCACCACGATGCGCCCCGGCGCTTCGTTGAACAACGCATCCGCGCCCTTCACGGTTAATGCCGCGCCCAGCCTGCCGCCCGTCATACATTCGGCGACCGATACCAGCAATCCGCCTTCGGATACGTCATGCGCGGATTTGATGCAGCCGGATTTCAATGCCGCGTTAAACTGGCGATACAGCGCAAGGTTTCTGGCAAGGTCGATTGCGGGGCCGTTATCATCGGCAACATCGAACCACGCCGCATATTCCGACGCGGCCAAGCCGCTGCCGGCCGCACCCAGCAGGTAAATATGGTCGCCAGCCGCGCGGAAACCGCTGCCAACCGATGCACCCATTTTCACCTTGGCCATCGCGGTCACCATCAGGGTAGGCAGGCAGCTGACAATAATATCCTGACCACGGCCGTCTTTGCCGCGGAAATCGTTTTTCATGCTGTCCTTGCCGCTCACCAGTGGCGCGCCATAGGCCTTGCAGATGTCATAGAGACCTTCGCAGGTAAGCACCAATTGCCCGAGTTTGTACGCGCCTTCCGGATTTTTCGCCGAAACGACAGGGTCTGGCCAGCAGAAATTATCAAGCAGGCAGAGCGTATCGGGATCGCCGCCTGCCGTCACCACGTTGCGCACAGCTTCATCGACCGCGAATTGTGCCATGCGGTAGGGGTCAACCGGCGACATGCGTGGCGCCATGCCACAGCCCACCGCAACCGCGTTATCACTTGCCCCGCCATGCGGTTGCAGCCAGATAACACCGGCATCGGACGGGCCATCGGATTTGCTACCCGCGAAGGGCTTCACATGCGTCGCCGCCTGAACCTCGTGGTCATAGGCGCGCACCCATTTTTCCTTGGACGTGATGTTGGGCGACGCCAGCAATGCCAACAGTGCGGTTTTCACATCGGGCGCGGGAACGCGCTTTGCTTTCAATTCTGTCGTGGCGGACCAGTTCGGGCGCGGCTTAGGCGCGAACCATTCGGCCTTCAGCTGCATTTGCGGGAGTGAATTATGCAGGAAATCGAGGCTGAGGGAGCCTGTGAGCGTGTCTTTATAATACACTTCAAGACGACCGCTGTCGTTAAACGCGCCGATATTGGTCGCCACAACCCCGCGACGGACGGCGAGATCGATAAACGCCTTTACCTTTGCGGGCGGCACGGCGACGGTCATGCGTTCCTGGCTTTCGCTGACCATCAATTCCCACGGGCTGAGCCCGGGATATTTGACGGGGCAAAGGCCGAGATCAAGCATCGCACCGCCGGACATCTGCGCCATTTCGCCGACGCTGGATGACAACCCGCCCGCGCCGTTATCGGTGATGGCAGAGAACAGGCCGAGGTCGCGTGTCTCCAGCAGGAAATCCGCCATGCGTTTTTGCGTCAACGGATCGCCGATTTGTACGGCCGTTGCCGGCGCGTTTTCATCCAGCTCCAGCGAGCTAAAAGTTGCGCCGTGGATGCCGTCCGCGCCGATTGCGCCGCCGACCATCACGATACGGTCGCCGAGGTTCAATTTTTTTTCGGCTGAATCGCGGCCATCGGGCAGCACGGGCGGCATGACGCCGACAGTGCCGACGAATACCAGCGGCTTGCCTGCGTAATCGCGGTCGAAGAAAAACGCGCCGTTGACAGTCGGGATGCCGCTTTTGTTGCCGCCGTCCTCGACGCCCTTGTGCACGCCTTCCAGTATGCGGCGCGGCGGTTTGGGGCCGACAGGCATGAATTGCTCTTCGCCCTTTTCCGGCATGTTGGGCGGCGCAAAACAGAACACATCGGTATTGGCGATCGGGCGCGCGCCAAGGCCGCAGCCGAGGATGTCGCGGTTCACGCCAAGGATGCCCGTGAGCGCCCCGCCATAGGGATCGAGAGCGGAGGGGCTGTTATGCGTTTCCACCTTGATGCAGAGGTCGATTTTTTCATCGAAGCGCACGATGCCGGCATTGTCGCTGAACACGGAAATCAGCCAGTCGATGCCGCGTTCCTTTTCAATCTCTTTGGTCGCGCGCTTGATATACGTTTTATAAAGGCTGTCGATGGTTTTCGTGTTGCCATCCGCGCCGGTGAAATCGATTTTGGCGGCGAAAATCTTGTGCTTGCAATGCTCGCTCCAGGTCTGGGCAAAAACCTCCAGCTCCACATCGGTCGGCGATTGCGGCAGGCCCTGTTTCTTGCGCAGCGCCTGCACATCGGCGTCGCGGTAATGGTCGCGGATATGGTGCAGTTCCTGCATCGTCATGGCGAGCGTGCGGTCGCGGCTCAGCTGCTCCAGTTCTTTATCGTGCAGTTCCAGCGATACCTGTTCAACCTTAGGCGAATGGGTCAGTGCCGTTTTCGGCAGTTTCACATCGGTGAAGCGCGGCAGTTTCAGGAATTCGTCATATGACCAGATATCGATTTTCTGGATCAGTTCGTTCGCCAGCAATTCGCGCCCGACTTTTTTCGCGCCCGCTGCATCCAGCGTGCCGAACATGAAATAAAGGCTGCCGCTCGCCACCACTGCCTGCAATCCGGTCAGCGCCAGCGCCTCCTCGGCACTGCGTGCGGGGTTATCGGTGACACCGGCACGATAGGTGACTTCCGCGACAAAGGCGGGGTTTTGCGGAAAAGTATACGTCGCACCATCCAGCTGGGCGAGGTACAGCACAGGGTCGGCAAAAACCTTGGCGACATTGCCGGCAAGATCGTTCGCGGGCGACAGGGGCGCGATTTTATAGACCTTCACTTCTTCAAGCGCGGTTAAAGGAACCCCGAAATATTCGCGGGCCTGGCCTGCCCATTTTTCCAGCCGGCGATCGGGAATTTGCGAAGTGACTTCTACGCGAACGGCTGCGCCCATATTATGATGCCTTCTTCTTGCCAAGACAGACGATGCGGCGATCGGTGCCGCGGATGTTTTCGACCGACCATGTGCCCGCGATGAGGTGGCGCAGGAATTCGGCGTAGATGTCGTATTCCAGCTGCATGCCGCGCGCGCGGAAATTGTCGAATTCCTCGTTTTCATCGCGCTCGAATGATCGCTGCAGGATGATGGGGCCGCCATCGACGGTTTCATCGACGAAATGCAGCGTCACGCCCGCGATCTTCACGCCCGCGTTGTAGGCCTGCAGGTAGCTATCCATGCCGGGGAACGCAGGCAGCAGCGAGGGGTGGATATTGACGACGCGGTTCACACTCAGCTTTTCATCATAAAATTTGTGCAGGAAGGCCGGGCTGAGGATGCGCATATAGCCCGCAAGGAAAATCCATTCCACGCCGTTCAGCGCAAGCGTGTCGAGAATTGCTTTTTCGTGATCTTCTTTCGATGCGCCTTTTTGTTTTGCGACAACTTCGCAAGGCGTGCCGAATTTTTTGGCGCGTTCAATGACGCCTGCATAGGGCTGGTCGGTCACCACCAGCAATGCGTCGATGCCCGTCATTTCCTTGCAATGGCGCAGGATATTTTCGGCATTGGTGCCGTTGCCGGAGGCGAAGACGGCGGCGCGGATGGCGGGCTTATTTGCCAATATCTTTCCTCCAATGCGCGCCGTCGAATTTGATGCTGTCGATCGTGCGGTAGGCGCGGGCACGGGCGTCGTCGATATTCACGCCCAATGCCGTGACGCCCAGCACACGACCGCCTTCATTCGTCCAGCCGCCGTCTTTTTTCTTCGCGCCCATGACGAAGAGCAGGTTGTCGTTCGAGCCTTCCAGCAGCGCATCCGGCATATCAATCTTTTGCCCCAGCTTCATAGTACCGGCAAAAGTTTCGGGATACCCTTCGGATGCCATCACCACATGCACGGCGGCAGATGAACGAAGCGTAACTTTGTCGTCGCCCAGTTTACCCTGCGCCGCTTTCAGGAATAGCGGCGCAATGTCGTTTTCGATCAGCGGCATCAGGATCTGTGTTTCGGGATCGCCGAAGCGTGTGTTGAATTCAATGACATTCACTTGTTCGCCGTCGATCATCAGGCCTGCAAACAAAATGCCCCGAAACGGTGTGCCGCGTTTTTTCATACCATCGATCACACGGCGGAAAATGCCGTCATTCACGAACTGGCGGGCCGCGTCGGACGGCCAACCCTTGGGCGCATAACCGCCCATGCCGCCGGTGTTCGGGCCTTGGTCGTGGTCGCGCACGCGTTTGTAATCACAAACGAAGCCGAGCGTGGTGAAGGTATTGCCGTCGCATAGCGCGAAGGCGGAGACTTCCTTGCCCGAAAGCTTCTGTTCCAGCAGGATGCGGCTGCTTTTGACCGTGCAGGCGGGGTTGACCATGAAATCGTACAGGGTCTGCACGGCTTCGACGCGGTCGTTTGTTACGACAACGCCCTTGCCAGCCGACAACCCGTCGGCCTTGATAACAACACCTGTGCCCTCGATATCCCATTCCTTCAGCGCCGCGACCGCTGCGCCGTGATCGTCGCAGACTTTGAACGGCGCGGTCGGGATGCCGAATTCCGACATGAATTCCTTGGCGAAGATTTTGGAACTTTCGAGTTTCGCGCCGTCCTTGGTCGGGCCCATCACGGGAATGCCTGCGGCGTTCAACGCATCGGCAACGCCTGCCTCCAACGGTTTTTCGGGGCCGATGACGACAAGACCGACGCCAAGGTTTCCGACGGCGGCCATGACTGTTGCCATATCCGCCGGATTACCGTTAATGCATTTCACTTTGCCGAGCGTCGCCATGCCATCATTCCCGGGCATGGCGTGGATGGTGTCGATATCGGGCGACTGGGCGAGTTTCCACGCCAGCGCGTGTTCGCGCCCGCCGCCGCCCAATAACAGAACCGTTTTCAGCGCCGATGTCACGCCACATCCTTTTTCGGCAGGATCTGCTTCACGACTTCATCAAGATCCCAAGCATCGGCAAAAACCGGTTTACCATGGAATTTGGACGATAGAGCCGAGGCAAGGCCCTTGTAAATCATCTCCACGCGCGTTTTCACGGCGGGGGCGAGCAACGGGGGCGATATGCCAAGTTCATCGGTGCAGATTTTCTTCCAGTCTTTTTCGCCGCGTTCCTTCGCCAGTTTCTTGCCCTGTTCCAGCCCGGCATACCATGCGGTGGGGCGGTAGAAACCGCGCAGGGCTTCCTTGGACAAATGCTGGCCATCTTTAATAAGGCGCAGTTCATCGGGGCCGATGGAATCAACCAGCATGAAATCACGGCTGCCCGCGGCGTTTTTGCCGCTGAAGCCGAATTCCAGCTTGCCGTCCCACAATTCAACGCCGATTTCGGCGAAGCAATCTTTCAACCGGATCGAAATCAGACGCGAGAGCGCGCCGAGGCTGCGGAATTCTTCGTCCGACAATCCGGCGATGCCTTGCGCTTCATCATAAGGCAGGTAACGGTCGGAGGTTTCGAGTTTCGTCGAATATTCGATGACCGGCACGGCGAAGCTGTCGCCCGTTTTGGGCGGAGACGACAGGCCGAGCGATTTGCAGTAAGCTGCATCGCCCGTCCGTTGCAGCAGCGAGCTGCCCTCCGGCACGCCGAAACGGAAAATAACCTCGAGCGGCACCAGCGCGTTTTCGGGTTTGGTTTCGTAGGCCGTGTAATCCCAGACCAGTTTTCCACCCACAACACTGCTGCCCGGCTCATAGACAGCGACAGGCGTGACGGACAGGCAGCGCGTGGGAGAGATAAATTCGCGCTGCAGCGGGATCTGTTTTGCATCGTGGTCGACAAGGCCGAGCGAATGGTGCTTCAGGCCGGTTTTGCGCAAGCTCATGAGTTGCGGATCATTCTCCATTCCCTCCGGCGCTTTCCAGTCGAGCCATGTGGCGGGGCGGCCGAGGTAATCGAAGAAGAACCAGCCCATAAATGCCAGCGACGCGCCTTTGTCAGTCAGCAGGTCGGGCATCTGGCCCCAGTCGAAAATCGAATAGCGGTCGGAGAATTCGAAGATATAAGGCGCTTTGCCCTTTTCGCCCCGCACGTTTTTCACGGAGCCTTCATAGATCATTGCAGGTAACGTCATGCTGCTCTCCCTTGTGCCTGTTTTGCGGTCACTGAAAGGCGCAGCGCGGCGTGCACGGCGTTGCGCGTATTGTTGGCACCGACCCACAGCCCGCCCCTGTTGCTCCAGTTCAGCAACTGGACGTAAGATTCAGGATTGGCAACATCGGATTTGGCGACGACAGGCACATGCAGGCAGTAATCGTCGGGCTGGATGTCGTTATCGCCCATCACGAGCCGCACGTTGAAGGCGTCGGCTGCGGGCTGTGCGCCATGCGATACCTCCGCGCCTTTTTCCTTCGCCGCCACGCGCGCCTTTTCGATATCCGCCAGAATGTCGGGCGTTTCGGTGCGCGTGATGAAGTGGATCTTGGCGGGTGTCGCCGCAGTTTTGTATTTTTTCAGGAAGGCGACAATCGCATCGGGTTTCTGCGGGCCCGCCGTCATCACCGGCACGCCGGGCGGCATTTGTGCGATAGACGCGAAACTGTCGAGCCCGCCGAATTGGGAGGGGACGGCGACGCCGAAAACGGGGATTTGCACCATCGCGGCAACAACACCCGGCAGCGCGGCGGCAAGGCCAGCGCCCGCGATCACGGCATCGCCCTGCCACGTATTCATTTTATGTTGCAGTTTTTCAAGATCGCGATGGGCGGAGATGACTTCGTATTCGGTGTCGAAATGCGGTTTCAGCGCATCGACCAGTGGCAGGGATATGTTTTCATCAGATTTACTGCCGAAGACTACAAAAACTTTCATGTTTTTTCCCTCTGTTAAATAAAAACTATCCCGCCGCGCGTGCCTTTTTACGTTCGCGCGCGTAATTTTCCGCTTCCGTCACCACGGTCGGGTATTTCTTGTTGACGCAGGCCATGCAGAGCTTGGTCGTGCCGATCGCCTGACGCAAATCTTCTTCATCCAGATAAATGATTTTCTTCACGCCGATCATTTCGGCCATTTCCTCGACCGTTTTGTTGTGCGCCATCAGGTCTTTTGAATCGGGGAAATCGACGCCGTAGAAGCAGGGATAGCGGATCGGCGGGCAGGTGATGCCCAGCGTGATTTCTTTCGCGCCGTGTTTTTTCAGCAGCGAGATGATGCGGATAGAGGTTGTGCCGCGCACGATGCTGTCATCGATCAGGAAAATATTCTTGCCCGCGATCTCGCTGACGATGGGGCTGAGTTTCAGTTCCACCGCATGTTCGCGCTTGTCCTGATTGCTGAGGATAAAGCTGCGGGCGACATAACGGTTTTTAATGAGGCCTTCGCGGTAGGGCAGCTTCAGTGCATCCGCCACGGAAATGGCGGCAGTGCGGCTGGTATCCGGCACCGGCATCACGACATCGGGGGCGATTTCGCCCGCTTCCATCGCGGCGGTCGCCTTGAAGCCCAGCTGCACGCCGAGTTTCAGGCGCGCGCCATAGACGGTCTGGTGGTCGATCGCACTTTCGGCGCCGGAGAAATAGACCCATTCGAACATGCAATGCGCGCGTTCGGGTTCTTTCTTCACAATCGCGCTCTGGAAGTTGCTTTCCATGTCGATGAAAAATACTTCGCCCGGTTCGATATCGCGCATGTAGGTATAACCCAGATATGTCATGGCGATTGTTTCGGACGAGACGCACCAGTGTTTCTGGCCGTCGATGTCTTTTGATCCCAGCACCATCGGGCGGATGCCCTTGGGGTCGCGGAAGCCGACCATACCCAGCCCTGCGATCAGGCCGAGGACCGCGTAGCCGCCATTGACGGTTTCAAACATCTGCCCTGCAGCCTGTTTGATGTTGTCAAAGGTGAAGGTCTTTTCGGTCGGCAATGCGTCGCCGTTCATCAGGAAATGGCCAAAATAATGGATCAGTGCCTCAAGATCGTTGCCGGTCAGCAGCTGGTGCCGAAACTTCTCGGACAGCTCGGCCTTCAATTGATAGTAATTGAGCGCGTTGCCGTTATGGACCATGCCGAGGCCGAAGGGGATGCCCTCCACCATCGGCTGGATGTCGCGCTTGCCATCGCTGCCTGCGGTAGCGTAGCGCGTATGGCCTATCGCCATGAAGCCGTTCAGGTTTTCGATTTTCTTCTGGTCAAACACCTGTGCGACGAGGCCAAGGTCTTTTTCCATAGCGAACATTTTGGTGAAGGTGTCATAAGTGAGGATGCCCGCCGCATCCTGCCCCCGATGCTGGAGCGCGAGCAGGCCGCGATAGGCCTCATACGCCGCAGCAGAGGACACTCCTCGACTCCCAGTTTGCTGAGGGCCGATGATGCCGATAATTCCACACATTTATTGATTCACCTGTTGTTCAGGGAGGAGGATTTGTGCCGCCACTATACGCATTTCCGGCAAAGCAATGCGAGTCATTTCTGCGTCAAAAACGCTGTATTTACGGCAAAAACCTGCGCTTTCGCCCTATGTTGCCGACCGTCCTGTTGATATGGTGGGGGAACGCTTTTTTCCAAAGTCTTTTAAAGGAATTTTCATGTCGTTCGCCAAAGATGCCCTCATCAACCGCGTCAAGAACATCATCACCAAGCCCGAGGCGGAATGGGATGTCATCGCAGGCGAAAGCGCGACCATTCAGGGATTGTACAAAAATTACGCAATGATCCTTGCCGCCATTCCCCCCATCATGGGCTTTCTTGCGGTGGTGCTGATGGCACCGAGGGCGATCGGCCATGCGCTGCTGGCATTGATTGCAGGTTACATTCTGGCGTTACTGGGGATTGCCGTGCTGGCGTTTATCGTTGATTTCCTTGCCCCTAAATTCAAAGGCACGGCAAGCCAGATCAACGCGTTCAAGCTGACTGTTTATTCGGCCACGCCCGCATGGATCGCAGGCGTGTTCCTGATCATCCCCGTCCTCGGCCCGGTTCTGATGCTGGTGGGCGTGGTTTATTCGCTCTACCTGTTCTTCCTCGGGGTGCCCAAACTGATGAAATGCCCCAAGGACCAAGCGGTTATTTTCACAGTGGTCGCGGTTGTCGTGAACGTCGTGGTGCAGCTGTGCCTGCGCGTGCTGATGTAATCTTCTAAGGCTTCAATAAACCCTCCGCCCGAAAGGCCGGAGGGTTTATTTTTTTGGGTTTTATTTTTTGCGGGAGGCGGATGCTTCGGCAAGGCGCTGTGCCATGTCACTGTCTTGCAGAAGCGCGGCGAAGCCGTGATCGCGGATATAAGCGTAAAGCGTCGCAATTTTCAGTTTACGGCCGTCATTCGCGGCGGGTGTCCACATTTTTGCGGCCAGTGCCTCGGCAAAGTCACGATCAAGCCATGCGCGCTGCAACAGCACGGACAGGCTATGACCGGTCAGCATATCGAATGATTTACCATCCCGCGCCGTCATTGCCGCCAGCACATGCAGCGTCAGTTGCGCCAATTCAGGCTTGTGGAACGCTCCGATATTGGGGGTGCGCAGCGATGACTGTTTGTCGATGTTCGATCCATAGGTCGCGGCGACAGGGCTGCCATGGATCTTGAACTGCGCATGCGCCCATTTATCGTAGGACAGGCGGATACGGTCATGCAGGGTTTCAGCATCATCGTTCTTGAATTCGGGCAGCGGTTTGATTTTTTCAAAAACCTCGATCGGGCTGTTTTTGCGCTCCGCCTGATGTAAGGGTCGGTCGTTCAGCATGTAATGCGAAATCAGGTTCATCTGCTGGAAACTGCGACCCAGCTGGTCTTCGTCGAACTGCGTGACCTTGCCGTCCTTGCTTTTCGGTTGCAATTCGGCGGAGGGACGGTTTTTGAGAACCCAATAGAAGGCGCGCACCGGTGCGATACCATCCTGCAGCCCGTGCTCGAACAGCAGTTTCATATGGTCCAGCTCGCGCTGTTTGTCCTTGTGCGCGTTGCCGCTGATCATGCCGCCATGCAGATCGCCGCCCCATGTGGCGTAGGAATTGCGGCCTTCGTCGAGGTTGGGGTTGGCAATCGCAATCTTGTTCTCGATATTCGCGAACAGCATGATAAGGACTTGGCGTAACCGCGCCTGAATATTCTCGTACGCAAGCGAATGGCTGTCGATGGCGGTGGACAGCACCAGCCCGCCGATTTCCGTGAAGCGTGATTTCAACTGCGTGACGGCCTGCTCCAGTATCGCGGGAGAGGTATCCTCTTTACGCGTGCGCAGGATAGCGGCGATTTCACGGCGAATCTCGGCCTCGCGCGCATCATCCAGCGCGCCCGGGTTTACGCCGCTGAAAATCTCGGCATAGACCTCGACCAGCCGCTGCACATTGCGGTATTCGAATTTTCCGCCGATGCCTTGATAGGTTTCACCCTCGGGCGACGTGCCCCCCTCAACCAGCGTTTTTGCCGCGCGCAGCGTTTCGTCGGAGCTGTTATCGGTGCCCATATAAACGCAAGTGAGCATATGCGACATAATGTTATCAATCGCATCGCCTTTCGCCGTCATCACCGCCTGACGGAACGGCAGATGCGGCATGGCGTTGAAGAACCCTTCGACGCCCAGTTCATTTACCGCCAGCTCGACCATGAAACGGATTTTTGCGGCGTTGTAGGCGGAATCCGCACCGCCCGACAACGCCTGCGCCACGCCGGAAATCTTGTTTTTACGCAGGTAATCGAACAGCCACAGCAGTTCGTTGCGCAGTTCTTCCTCCATCTCCCGCAACGGGCCGGTTTCCCATGCGGCAGGGCCGTCCTGCGTCGCAGGCTTATGCTGCGTGATGAAGTTATGCGGAATGACGGCATGGGGCGCATGGCCTTTATCCGCCACCGCCGCAACCGTCACGATCTGGCTGGTATAGGCGACATCGGCGAAACTGATGCGTTTGCCTTCCGAAATGATTTTGCCGCCCTGCGCCATAATGCGGCTGCCGAATTGGGCGAAAGTCGAGCCCGATGAACCAAGCCCATCGGTATGCACCAGCACGCCGCAATAGCCGCTCGCCAGTTTGCAAAGTTCGCGGTGCTTGTCGATCTTGTTCGCAACGGGCGGCGAGGCATTGGGGTTCAGGCAGACGGAGATATCGAATTTCCGCGATTTTTGCGCCAGCGGATTGTCGCGCGCGTAATCGGCGTTATCCGCCGCGCCGTCATAGCGCGAGCCCACCCAGTACATTTCGCAGATGATATGCCACAGGTTGATGGCTTCGCCATTCGCGCCCGCCTGAATGACGGGGCTGCCGAAGGGGATGATGCGGTCGGTAACCGCCGTGCCATCGGGATAGGTCATGCCGGACAGGTCGATCAGGATTGTGCCGTCCCTGCCCTTGCCATGCTTGTTTTCATACGCATCGGCCGCGGCATCGCTCCATTCCTCGAAATGGCGCTTTTCGTAGCCGCGTTCGTAATTGAACAGATAAGTCTTCGCCGAGATTGCCACCACCTCGCCGCCCGACAGAAAGGCTTGCGCGTCGAATTGCTGGTTCACGCGGTTGAACAGCGGGTTTTTGCGGCGGTCATCCTGCGCCGCCAGCCCCTTATCCGCGAAATACCACGGATGGCCGACGGAGATGATGAGGTTGCGATCGCGGCTGGCCGCGTAATCGGCGATTACCTGCAGCAGCTCGCGCGTTCTGGCGTTGTCGGAATAGTAAAAATCGTCGCCGCGTTCATAGCCCGACAGCCCCAATTCCTCGAGCGCCAGAATATCGGCGCGGTCGGCAACAGCGCGGTCAATCGCCGTCATGATATTGGCAAGGTTGCGCGGCCAGTCGCCGCCCGTCTGGTTGGTGCTGGCCGAGGCGATTTTGAGCGTGATGCTTTTCGCGGTCATACCCCTTTATATATGATTGTCCGTGGCAGAAAACCCCGCTTGCGCTGACAATTTAATTGAACATAATCAGTTAATTAGCCTGTGGGTAAGGTAATACAATAACATTTTTATGACAAAATGAATTTGCCTGTGCTACATTCTTCGCCAGAACTGATTCATCCCTTTATCCGGGCACAAATACGATGACGGCACAAAAGCCTATCCTCTTGATCGGCAGCAGCGTTTCGAAAGAAACCGCGGATGCGCTGAACCGCGACGGGCGCTTTGACATTATTACGGCCAGCATCGGCAAATTCGACAGCGACGAGCCTTTCGTCGAGCTGATGCGCGGTCAGGAACCGGATTTCGACAAGAACCTCGCCAAACTGCAGGGCGCCAAAGTTTATGTCGTGCAATCGACCGGCGGCCCCGTGAGCGACAACGCCCAGCACCTGATGCTGATGGCGAACACGCTGAAGGAATACGGCGCGGCGGAAGTGACCGCCATCGTTCCCTTTGCGGCCTTCATGCGTCAGGACCGCAAATTCAAGAACCGCTTCACCTCGCTTGCCGCCGGCCTGTTCGCAAAACAGCTGAAGGCATCGGGCATCGATAAAATCATCACGCTGACCCCGCATTCGAAGGCGGCGATGCAGCTTTACACGAATGTTTTCGGCGACAATTTCCACGCCGTGCCCACGACCGCGATGATTGCGGCGGATATCAAGGGCCGTTTCGAAGTTGCAGCGGACGAACTTGCCATCGGCGCGCCCGACGGCGCAGACAAGCCAGGCGATGAAGGCCAGTTGCGCGCGCGCGAACTGGTCAAGGAAGTTTTCGGCCATGTCAGCGACGACCTGATGTTCCGCGCGTCCAAGGTCCATACCGGCGTCAGCGACACGAAAATCACCAGTTTTGACGGCGATGTAGCCGGCAAGGACGTCGTGATCGTCGACGACATGATCGACGGCGGATCCACGATGGTCAACGCAGCCGCACTGCTGAAGGCGCATGGCGCGAAAACTGTCACGGCCTATGCGACGCATGCGATCCTGTCCGGCAACGCGCTTGAACGCCTGCTGATGTCGAAGCCCGACGGCATGACCTGCGCGATTGATAAACTGGTCATCACCGATACCATCCCGGGCGTGCGCGAAAAGCTGGATGTACTGTTTGCAAAACAGCCGAACCTTGCGGGCCGCGTTGAAATTCTGTCGGTTGCGCCCGTGATCCTCGCAAAAATCGCCGAGCTGGAGGCGAAACGTGCCCCCGCCCAGCTGCAGCAGGCCCGTCGCCCCGGCCCCTTCACACCCTGAATTGCCATGTGGCGTAAAATCAGCCTTATCGCGCTGATCATCGTATTGGCCGTAGGCATTTTCCTTGGCGGTTCGCTGGCCATCATGCGCATGACGCCGCCCGACACCAAGGCGATCGGCATCAAGGATGGCGACATCATCCTGCAAACCATCCTTGGCACGCAAGGCATGGCAATCATCGCTGCATCATCAAGCCCCTATACGCATATGGGACTTATCAAAACCGGCGGCAAAGAACCTGTGGTCGTCGAAGCCATCGGGCCCGTCAAGGAAACCCCGCTGACGCAATGGATCACGCGCGGCGTGGGCCAGCGCATCACCATCCTGCGTCTGAAAAACCGCACGCCGGAACTGGCAAAAAAGGTCGCCGCCGCCGCGAAGAAACACTACGGCAAGCCGTATGATTTCTATTTCCTGCCCGACAAGAAATCATTCTATTGCAGCGAACTGGTGCGGGAGGCTTACTTAGGCGCAGGCATTACGCTCGGCACGCTGCAAAAAGTTGGCGAGTTGACCACCTCATCGGCGATGGACACCATCATCGAGCAACGCTGGCAATATTACCCCCTCTGCGCGCACAAGCCCGGCATTACCCTAGAAAAATGCCGTAAAATCATCATGGAGCAGGAGTTGGTCACCCCGGCATCTATCGCCCGCGACACGCAACTGGAACTTGTTTTCAGCAATTATCCGCTGGATACCCGCTGATTCCGGGTGTAAAACAGCCCTGTCATGACCACCATACAAAAACAGCCCTCCAAATATTCCTTCGGCGTCCTGAAAATCAGGAACTTCCGCGCGCTGCTGTTCACGCGCATGTTCATCATGATGGCGTTGCAGGCGCAGTCGGTCATCGTCGGCTGGCAGATTTATGCGATGACCAAAGACCCCTTTATGCTGGGCCTGACCGGTCTTGCCGAAGCGATCCCTGCCATCACCTGCGCGCTGTTCGCGGGGCATGTGGTGGATGTGGGCAAGCCGCATCTGATTTACCGCGCCGCGATCTTCGCGCTGGCCGCCAATACGCTCGTCCTGTTCACCTTTGCGGGCGGCCATGTGCCGATTGGCCAGAACGGGCTGATGTACCTGATTTACGGCGCGATCTTTTTCTCAGGCCTCGCACGTGCATTCGTCGTGCCGTCATCCTTCACCACGCTGTCGCTGGTGGTGAAGCGCGAGGAAATGCCCTCCGCCGCTGCATGGATGGGCACAGGCTTTCAGGCCGCCTCCATCCTCTCCCCCGCACTTGCCGGCCTGATTTATGGCGGTTACGGCCCGACGGTTGCCTGGGCAATGCCCGCGATGCTGATGACCATGGCGTTCATCATGGTGCATGGCATCCGCGTCACGTCGCATCCGCGTGGTGAAATCCGCGAAAGTGCCGTGAAAAGCATCAAGGCCGGCTGGAAATTCATCTGGGAGAAAAAAATCCTGCTGAACATGATGGCGCTCGATATGTTCGCCGTACTGTTCGGCGGTGCGGTCGCCATGCTGCCCGCGATTGCCGAAGACGTTTTACATGTCGGCTCGCAAGGTCTTGGCATGCTGCGCGCGGCGCCTGCCGTCGGAGCGGTATTTACCACGCTCTATCTTGCCATCCTGCCGATGCAGCATGTCTCGACAGCGCGGTTGCTGTTCGTCGTGGGGGCTTTCGGTGTTTGCATGATCGGCTTCGGCCTCAGCACATCGTTCTGGCTCTCGATGCTGTTCCTTGTTGCGTCGGGCGTGTTCGACAGCGTCAGCATGACGATCCGCGCGACGCTGATGCAGTTGCTGACGCCTGACAGCATGCGCGGGCGCGTGTCGTCGATCAGTTCGATGTTTATTATTTCCTCGAACGAAATCGGCGCTTTCGAATCAGGAACCACGGCGCGGCTGCTGGGTCTTGTGCCCTCGATCGTGTTCGGCGGCGTCTGCACTTTGGGCATCGTTGCGTTTATTACCGTGATGTCGCAGCAAATGCGTAAAACCGTGGTCGATGTAAAAAATCCGCAATAATATTACTTATGCTGCATCGCAAAATGACATAATATTTCACATCCTGCATTGCCATGCTAGACTGTTTCCATTAAACAGACTGACGTTTTACCGCAATTGATCAGGACGCTTATGGACCGCGATACACTTTCCATCGAGACCGGAACACCTGATACCCTCGGCGCCACTTTCGACGGCCGCGGCGTCAATTTCGCGCTCTATTCCAAACATGCGGCACGGGTTGAACTGTGCCTGTTCAGCGATGACGGCAAGACCGAATTGCAGCGCGTTACGCTGCCCGAGAAAACCGGCGATGTCTGGCACGGCTATGTGCCGGGGCTGAAGGCGGGTCAGGTTTACGGCTACCGCGTCGACGGCCCGTACGAGCCGCATAACGGCCACAGATTTAACCCTGAAAAACTGGTGCTCGACACCTATGCCAAGGAAATTATCGGCACGGTGCAAACGAATGCCGAGGAGCTGATCAACCCCGCGAAAGACGGCGCCGCTTTCGTGGCGAAGTCGCGCGTTACCGCGCCGCTGCAAAGCCCCCTCACCCCCGGCCCGCAGGTGAGATGGGAAGACGCCATCATCTATGAACTCCACCCCAAGGGTTTTACCGCCGCGAATAATAAAGTGCCCGCCCATCTGCGCGGCACTTATGCCGGTTTGGCATCGAAAGAGTCGATTGATTACATCAAGTCGCTGGGCATCACCACGGTCGAGTTGATGCCTGTGCATGCCAAGGTGAATGATGCCTTTCTGCTGAAAGCTGGCCTGAAAAACTACTGGGGTTATAACACCCTGTCATTCTTCGCGCCGGAGCCGGAATACGCAGCCGACAAGAATAATGCGCCGCAGGAATTCCGCAACATGGTCGACAGCTTCCACAAAGCGGGGCTGGAGGTCATTCTGGACGTGGTCTACAACCATGCGGGCGAAAGCCACGAGTCAGGCCCGACCCTGTCGTTGCGCGGCGTCGATAACGCGAGCTATTACCGCCTCGACGCGCATGACAAAAGCAAATATGTGAACGATACGGGCACCGGCAACACGATCGATTTCGAGAATCCCGCCGTGCACCGCATGGTGCTGGACAGCCTGCGCCACTGGGTGCAGGAATATGGCGTCGACGGTTTCCGCTTTGACCTTGCCCCCGTGCTGGGCCGCGACCGCGCCGGTTATCAGGCGCGCGCCGCGTTCTTCAATGAACTGGAGGCCGACCCCGTATTGTCCAAGGTGAAGCTGGTGGCAGAGCCGTGGGATCCCGGCCCCGGCGGTTACCAGCTGGGAAAATTCCCGAAAAAATGGGTCGAATGGAATGATCGCTTCCGCGACGATGTGCGCAAGTTCTGGCGCGGCACGACCGATATGCTGCGCTGGCTGGCGACGCGCATCGCGGGATCTGCGCCCGAATTCGACAATGGCAACCGCCCGCCGCAGGCCAGCGTCAATTTCGTCGCGATCCATGACGGCTTCACGCTGAATGACGTGGTGAGCCACAGCTACAAAAAGAATTTGGCGAACGGCGAAAATAACCAGGACGGCGCGAACGAAAATTACAGCGCCAATTACGGCATCGAGGGCGACACCCACGACCCGCACATTACCGCCGTGCGCGAACAGCAAAAACGCAACATGCTGGCGACGCTGTTCCTCAGCCAAGGCACGCCAATGCTGCTGGCCGGCGACGAACACGGCAATACCCAGCGCGGCAATAACAACGCCTATTCGCAGGATAACCGCATCGGCTGGCTCGACTGGGATGACATCACGGCCGAGGGGGCGAAATTTCTGGGTTTCGTCAAGAAACTGATCCAGTTTCGCAAGGACCATCAGGTCCTGCGCGGCACGTCCTTCATGCACGGGCAAAAACACGACGCGCATGGCGTGACAGATATTTCGTGGTTCAACCCCGAAGGCCGCTCGCAAAACGACGGCGACTGGCAAAAGACGGAAGACAAGAGCATCGGCGTGGTTTTCAACGAAAAGGCTGCATTGGGCCACAAGGACGGCGAGCGCCTGCTGGCCATCTTCAACAGCCATTCCGGCGCCGTGCCGTTCAAGCTGCCCGAGGTGAACGGCGGCAGCGGCTGGACGCGCGTGCTCGACACCTCCGATCCCGATATGGCGACAGATACGAAACTGCACGCCGATAAAGATGCTTACACCGTGCCGGCGCGGTCGGTGATTGTTTTCAAACAGGGGGCTTGAATGTTCCGCGACCGTTTTCTGAAACGCATTATCATGTTCGTGTTTTTCGCGGCGCTGATTTTCCCGGCGATGCTGAAACAGCTGGGCACCATCAACCCGATGAACCCCATGCAGCAGGCAGGATCGCAACATGCGCCACAGCTGACCGACAAGCGCAAAACCCATATGCTCTATGGCGACCAATCCGGCGGCGGACATTTGCATGGCACGGGCGCGCCTTGCAAATCGGAATTCCCTGCCGACTGGAACGAAGACAAAATCGTGACCACCGTCACGCAAATGGCCGCCAACGACAACCTTGGCTGGAAACAACAGAAAAACGGCAATTATGTGGCGGAGGCGAACGAAGGCCAGGTGCGGGTGCGCGTGGTGCTGAACAACGAACGCACACAGATCATTACGGCCTACCCCGTGAATATGCCGCTGAACGCGTGCAACCGCGGTGCGGCGAACGACAACAATCCCTGATTATTTGTATTTGTGGGTTTCGCCGTTGAAATCGGTGACGTCATAGCCGTCTTCCGATTCAGAAATCCATTTCTGGCCGACCGGCACCTTGCCGAAGCCGCCCGGGATATCCAGCATGTAATGCGGCTGCGCGATGCCGGACATTTTGCCCTGGAGCTGCGCCGTCAATTCCTGACCTTCCTTGATGGTCAGGCGGAAATGGCCGGTGCCGGGGGCGAGGTCGGGGTGGTGCAGATAATACGGCTTAATTTTCATCGCGGTGAAGGCGCGGAACAGTTGCTCCAGCACTTTGGCATCATTATTCACGCCTTTCAGCAGCGTAGACTGGCTGAGCAGCGGAATACCCGCCTTGATGAACTTCTGCGCAACCGCCTTTACCTTATCCGTCAATTCGCGCGGATGGTTGGCGTGGAACACGACGTAAACGGCCTTGTCACTTTGCAGCGCCTCGACCAGTTCATCGGTGACGCGGGTCGGATCGGCGACCGGTACGCGTGTGTGGAAGCGAATGACCTGCACGTGCGGAATTTCATTCAGCGCCTGCATAATTTCGCTCAAGCGGCGCGGCGACAAAACGAAGGGATCGCCGCCGGTCAAAATTACTTCCCAGATCGCGGGCGTGTTGCGGATATAGGCAAGCGCCTTTTGCAATTCTTCGCGGTTCAGCATTTCGCTGCCGGGGCCGACTTTTTCGCGGCGGAAGCAGAAGCGGCAATAGACGGCGCACACATGCACGGCCTTCAGTAACACGCGGTCGGGGTAGCGATGTACGATGCCCTTCACGGGTGAATGCGCGTCATCACCGATCGGGTCTTCCAGCTCATCCGGCGTGGTTTTCAATTCTTCGGCGGTCGGCAGGTATTGTTTTGCGATGGGATCGGCAGCATCGTTTGCATCGATCAGCTCCATCACTTCATCCGTCACGGCAACGGCATAGCGTTCCATGACCTCGGCCAGTGCGGGGTCGTCGCTCAAGGGAATGGATTTGGTTTTCGGCTGCATTTAACTTTCTCTGATCGGCCGTTTTATGTACACTAAATCTGCGGAAACCTCAAACCAAACCCCCTTCCCGTTGATTATGAAGACAATTCTCGTCACGCCGGCGCTTGCCTATATGCCCAGTTACCTCGACGCCCTGCGCGAGGGGCATCGCCTTGGCGCATCCACGGTCAAGACGGCGGAAGATATCGCGATGATCGAAAGTGATCCTCAAGCCTTCCTCGACGATCTGCTGGGCCCGAAGCCCGCAACGCGCATTAACGAACTTGGCAAGGAAGTCGAGCGCGTGCCGCAAAGCATGGTCTGGCTGGTCGAAAACGGGGTTTTTATTGGCGATGCCGGTATCCGTCATAAGCTGACGCCCGAACTGGAATTATCCGGCGGGCATATCGGTTATGGCGTGCGCCCGTCTTTTCAGGGCAAGGGCTACGCGACCGAACTCCTCCGCCATTGCCTGATATGGGTGCGCGATAACCTTGCCCTGCCCCGCGTGATGCTGACCTGCCGCACGGATAATGAGGCGTCAGCGCGCGTGATCGAGAAGAATGACGGCATACTAATAGATATCACGCCCCACCCCTATGCCGCTGGAATGACACAGAAAAGATACTGGGTCGCCGTTCCCGTCAAATGATTTCTTTACATAATTCACTTGCTTTGATATAAACACATGCCATGTTATTGAGGGCAGAGGGAAAAATGACCGCAACAACCGTAAAAAAGAAAAAGAACACCAAAGAGCAAGAGTCTCCGACCGTGGGTATCGTCAGCCTCGGCTGCCCGAAGGCGCTGGTGGATACGGAGCGGATTCTGACCCAGCTGCGCTCGGAAGGCTATCAGCTCTCCCCGAATTACGAAGACGCGAATGTGGTGATCGTGAACACCTGCGGCTTCCTCGACAGCGCGAAGGAAGAATCCCTCGAGGCGATCGGCGAAGCGATGGCGGCCAACGGCAAAGTCATCGTGACCGGCTGCATGGGCGCAGAGCCCGAGCAGATCATGAAAAAATATCCCAAAGTCCTGGCCGTGACCGGACCGCAGCAATACGAAGCCGTCGTGAACGAAGTGCACAAGGTTGCGCCCGCGCCGCATGACCCCTTTGTCGATCTCGTCCCCGCTCCCGGCGGAGCGCGCAACACGTCGCGCCTGTCCGAAGTCGAGCAATCTGTCGGCGTGAAGCTGACGCCGCGCCATTACGCATATTTGAAAATTTCCGAAGGCTGCAACAACCGCTGCACCTTCTGCATCATCCCGAAGCTGCGCGGCGATCTCGTTTCCCGCCCGATCATTCAGGTTCTGGCGGAAGCCGAACGTCTGGTGAAGGCCGGCACCAAAGAAATCCTCGTGATTTCGCAAGACACCTCGGCCTACGGCATCGACAGCAAATATCAGGCTTACCCGTACAAAAACCGCACGATCCGCACAAAATTCATCGAGCTGTGCAAGGAACTGTCGGAAATCGGCGCATGGACGCGCCTGCATTACGTTTACCCCTATCCGCATGTCGATGAAGTGTTTCCATTGATGCAGGAAGGCAAGCTGCTGCCCTATATCGATATCCCGTTCCAGCACGCGTCGCCCGCAGTGTTGAAAAACATGCGCCGTCCCGCGCATCAGGAAAAAACGCTCGACCGTATCCACGGCTGGCGCAAGGCGGCGCCCGACCTGACGATCCGCTCCACCTTTGTCGTGGGTTTCCCCGGCGAGACGGAAGAAGATTTCCAGTTCCTTTTGGACTGGATGCAAGAAGCGCAGCTGGACCGCGTCGGCTGCTTTAAATACGAACAGGTGACGGGCGCTGAATCGAACAAGATCCAGCCGCATGTTCCCGAAGAAGTGAAGGAAGAACGCTGGCACCGCTTCATGGCGCTGCAACAGGGCATTTCCGCCGCGAAGCTGCAAAAGAAAATCGGTAAAGAACTGCTGGTGCTGATCGACAGCGCCGGCAAACAGGGCGGGCTTGGCCGTTCATCGGCAGACGCGCCCGAAATCGACGGCCATGTGAAAGTGACAGGCAAAAACCTGAAGCCCGGCGATATCGTGAAGGTGAAAATCACCGCCGCCGACGAATATGACCTTGAAGGCAAGGTTGTCGCGTAACGATCAGGGTTTGAAGCCCGCGTTCAATTTCGGTTTTTGAAGCGATCCCGAAAACACCTCTGCCTCGTCCATGTTGCCGCCGCGCTTTTTATGCTCGGCGAAGGCGCGGCGCAGGCCGGACAGGTCATCGAGCGCCGCGAAACTGTCGCGCTGCATCGCCTCCACATCACCCGCCGCCGATTTGCGCACCAGCGTCACGCGTTCCTTGCGCGGGAAATTGAAAATTTCCTGCATCACGCGATCCTGCAAAGGATGTGTGAATGAAATTTCATCAGGCCCCGCATCCATCGTGAACTGGATGATTTGTGCGATGGCGGGGTGTTCACGGTTTAGCGCCGCCTGCGCCGCGTTCCAGCCGTCCTTGTTGACGATGGAGGTATCCGCACCGCGTTCCAGCAGCAACTGCACAACATCTGTTTTACCCATGACGGCGGCGACCATCAGCGGCGTCCATTTGCCATCTTGCACCATGATATTTATGTCCGCGCCGTGATCCAGCAGCCATGCGACCGCCTTGGCATGCCCGTTGTTGGCAGCCCATGTTATCGCACAGTCGCGCTTGTGCATCATGTTCACATCAGCCCCCTGCGCCAACAGCTTCTCCATCTGCCGGATATCGCCGTTCTTGCCGGCTTCCACAAAAGCTTCAGGGAGGTCTGTCATGGCGTGCCGCCAGGTGACGGCAGCGTTTTACGCGGTTTCACGAGCGTGTCACCAAACACTTCTTCTTCGGACAGCATGCCGCCGCGTTTGCGGTGCTCGTCAAAAGCGCGACGCAGGCCGGATTTATCGTCGAGCGCGTGAAAACTTTCGCGCTGCATCGCCTCGACATCGTCGTTTTGGGATTTGCGGATGAACGTAAAACGCTCGCGGCGCTTGAAGCTGTAAACTTCATGCACCACGCGATCGCTGACGGTGTCGAAATAAGACACCTCGTCAGGCGTGTTCAACAACGCATTGGCGAGGTCGGAATGCTGATTCTCGCGCGCCTTGTCGATGGCGGTTTTGCCGTCTGTATACTTGCGGTGCGGGTTTGCGCCATGGTCCACCAGCAATTGCGCAATCAGCGAATGGCCCTTGCTTGCCGCGCTCATCAGCGGCGTCCATTTATCAGGGGACTTCGATTCCACGTCGGAGCCATTATCGAGCAGCCAGCGCGCAGCATCCAGATGACCTTCATTCGCCGCCCAGACAAGCGCGCTATGCTCGACATCGGAATTGACGCGCGCGCCAGCCGCGACCAGTTGCATCATCCACGACACATCGCCCTGTTTCGTAACCTCCGCCAGTTGCACGTCTTGCGCCTGCGTCATGCGGCACCTTTGGGCTTGGGCAGCAAAGGCTTGGAAATCGCGTTGAAGAACACCTCTTCCTCGCTGCGTTTGCCGCCATATTTCTGATATTCGGCAAAGGCGCGGCGGAGCGCCGATTTATCGTCAATTTCGTTGAAGCTGTGGCGCGTCACGGCCTCGACCGTGCCATCCAGTCCTTTACGAATGAAGGTCACACGTTCCTTGTGTGCGAAATTGAAAATTTCCTGCAGCGTGCGGTCGGCGACCTTGCGGTTGAAAATAACTTCCTCGGGGTTACGGTCGAACCACGCGACGATGCTTTTTTTCTCGCGGGCTGCGGCATAGCCGCGCGCATTCGTATTGTCGTTGTTCTTGCGGGCGGCATCGGCGCCGGCGAGCAGCAGAGTCTTGACCGCCTCCAGCCTGCCCTGCTCGGCCGCCGCCATCAACGGCGTTGATTTCTTGCTGTTAAGGACATCCACCTCGGCGCCATTTTGCAGCAGCCATTTTATCAATTCAATATGGCCGCCATGCGCAGCATAGAACAACGGCCCCGACTTTCCGGTCTGGTTGATGTCAGCACCTTCAGACACCAGTTTCTGGACACCAGGAATATCGCCGATCTTGCAGACCTCGACCAATTTTTCATTCTGTTGTGCAGTTGCCATTTACAACGTCCCACCGGTTAAGCCCGAGGGCGTGCGCGTCTTGGTCAGCATTTCGGGGAATATCTCGCTCTCCGCGCGCTTGCCGCCCTGCTGCACATAGACGGCAAAAGCATTACGCAGTACGGCACGGTCATCGATATCGCGGAAATTCTGGCGGGTGATCGCCTCGACGGGGCCATGCGGATAGACGCGGATCATCGTCAGGCGCTCGCGGCTGGCGAAATTGAACACTTCCTCCAGCGTGCGGTTGCCGAGCGCGCGCTGCAGTGTCACTTCGTCGGTCGCGCCGGTGTTCTGCTGCTTGGCCTGCATCAGGAAAATTGTTTCGGCACTGCCGCTGGCCAGCGACCAGTCAAAGGCGGTTTTATCATGCGCTTTCAGGGTATGGTCGGCCCCTTTGGACAACAACAGGCGTGCCGTATTCACATGGCCCTTGTTCGCGGCCGCCATCAATGGCGTGCCGCCCTGCTTGTTCACAAGATCGATGTCCGCACCACGGTCGAGCAGCAGCCCGATAACATCGAGATACTTCGGCGTATCGCCGGTAAGCGCCGCCATAAACAACGGACCGTCGACGGACAGCTGGTTGAGCGTGGCGCCCGCATCCAGCAACGCGGTTACTTTCGCCGCATCGCCAGCGGTTGCAGCCTTGATCAGCTGTTTATCGAGGCGTTTTTGTTTATCGGGGAACAAATTCATGGCGTCACTCCGCCCGGCAGGCGCGTAATTTTCGGTTTATTATCGGGGAAGATATCTTTTTCCGTCAGCTTGCCGCCGCGGCTCGCGTGTTCTTCCAGCGCTTTTTTCAGCATGGTGCGGTTATCCATGTCGGCCATATTTTGGCGCGTCATCGTTTCCACAGGACCGTTTTCTCCCTTGCGCACCAGCGTCAGGCGCTCCAGCGAGACGAAGTTAAAGACGTCTTCCAGCGTGAGGTCGCCCGCGCGCTGTTTGAAGACGACTACATTGGCGTATTCCTGCGATGCGCGACGCTCCACCTCTTCGCGCTCGAGGCGCAGTTTATCGTCGCGGGCGCGGTTTTGTATTTCACGCGCTGCAGCCTGCTTGGCTGCGTGCTTGTTGAGCAGTTCTGCCATGGCCTTCACTTTATAATTCACCGCGTTGTCGAGCGGGGTGCGGTTGGAGCCGTCCTTGACCGTCACCGACGCGCCTTTTTCCAGCAGCAGTTCCACAATCGCGCCATGATTGCTGACAATCGCGTTCACAAGGGGCGACCAGCCGAGCGAATTCGGCTCATCGATTTTCGCGCCGCGTTCCAGCAGCAGCTGCACGCTATGAAGATGCCCCTGATCCGCGGCCCAGCCCAGCGCCGTATTGCCCCAGAACCCACCCGTCGCGTTGATATCCGCACCGGCATCTAGCAGGCGCGTGATTTCGACGGCATCTCCACGCTTGGCAGCCTTCCGCAGTTTCTTGTCGCGCTGTTCGGGCGTATCAGGCCCGCCGAAACCGAACATCGTGAATCGTATCCTATGGTAATTATTTATTTGCCATAGAAATAGCACGCACAGTATGTGGCGGGCAATAGATTACAGTTCCGGAGTTATGTATAATTACTGCAGATTTTTGTCTGTTTGCAGCAACTTGCGCCTGCATTAACGTGGAGGGAGAAAAATTTTTACAGGAGACATGCTATGAAACGCCTTCTTCTCGCCCTTGTCCTGCTGATGGCTGCCGCTCATCCCGCTGCGGCGAAAGTCGTGACAAAGGAAGTGGCGTACAAAGATGGCAACGTATCCCTGACCGGTTATTACGCCTATGACGATTCAACCGCGCGCCCGCGCCCCGGCGTGATCGTAATCCATGAATGGTGGGGTCACAACGCCTATGCCCGCCGCCGTGCGGAACAGCTGGCGGAACTGGGCTATGCGGCATTCGCGGTTGATATGTACGGCACCAGCCGGACAGCCGGCAATCCGGAAGAGGCACAGAAACTTTCGAAACCTTTCTATGATAACCGCAGCCTGATGGACAGTCGCGCGATGGCGGGGCTAAACAAGCTGATGACGATGCCAAACGTGGACGGTTCGCGCATGGCTGCCGTCGGCTATTGCTTTGGCGGCACGGTCGCCCTTGAAATGGCGCGTCATGGCGAAGACCTGCGAGGTGTTGTCAGCCTGCATGGCGGCCTGTCGACGCCGGAGCGTGCCGAACCCGGCCGTGTGAAAGCGCAAGTGCTGGTGCTGAACGGCGGCGCCGACCAGATGGTCAAGGAGAAGGAGCGCAACAATTTCGTGGCCGAAATGAAGGCTGCAGGCGTGAATTTCAAGAACATCACCTATCCTGATGCGCTGCACGCCTTTTCTAACCCGAAGGCGACCGAAATCGGCAAGCGTTTCAACATTCCCGTCGCATATAACGAAGATGCGGACAAAAAATCGTTCGAGGAAGAAAAGAAATTCCTCGCCCGCGTGTTCAAGCCGCGTGCGGAAGAGCCGGTTGAAGCGCCCCGGTAATTACGCTGCCTTGATCTCGCGCAGAAAACTACCAACCTGACCGCGCAGGCTTTCCGACTGGCGTGACAGGTCGGATGCGGCGGCAATCATCTGGCTCACCGCCGAACTTGCGCCTGTCGATGCCAGCTTTACATCCGTGGCATGTGTCGATACATCATGCGTTATCTCTGCGGCCTGCTGCACGTTACGGGCGATTTCCTGCGTTGCGGCACCTTGTGCCACAACGGCATTCGCGATCGTCGCGGAAATCTTGTTCATTTCGTTGATCGTTTCGGATATCTGCTGCAGGACGCCAACTGTATCCGACGCTGCCTGCTGGATAAAGCTCACCTGTTCCTCGATCTGGCGGGTCGCAAGGGTGGTTTGGCCGGCAAGATTCTTGACCTCCGCCGCCACGACAGAAAAGCCTTTACCCTGTTCGCCGGCACGCGCGGCCTCGATTGTGGCATTGAGGGCCAGCAGGTTGATTTGCGCCGTGATCTCGTTAATCACATCGACGACGCCGCCGATTTTTTCCGCGGCCTCGCTTAATGATTCAGCCGTTTCGTTGGCGCGGCAGGCTTCGCCGACCGCCGAGGTCATGATTTTTTCACCGTTCTCCACCTGCTCTGCAATGCCGCGGATGGAGGCGGAAAGTTCGGTGGTTGCGGCAGCAACCGTCTGCACGTTTTGCGATGCGCCCGCGATGCCGGTCACCAGCTTGCCCAGCTTCTCCGCGCTGTCCTGCGCGCGTTTCATGACATCGCGCGATGTGGCATCCATTTCCGTTGCGGCAGAGGCGACGGTATCCGCCACGCTTTTGACTTTCGCCTCGAAATTATCGGCGAGGCCGAACATCGCGCCGCGGCGCTCCTCTTCGACATGCTTTTTCAGCGCTTCGGCTTCGGCTTCTAGCCGCCGTTTTTCCTCAACATTGCGCCGGAAGATCGCGAGAGCCGCCGCAATCTGCCCGATTTCATCACTGCGGCCGGTGAACGGTACCTGTCCATCCAGCCTGCCGGCCGAAATATCTTTCATTAAAGCGATCAATTTTTCCTGCGGCTCAAAGATCTGGCGGCGCGCGAACAGCGGAACCATCAGTGCGACGAGCATGACCACTAAGGCGATTGCGAAATGGCGCGTCAGCGCCGTGTCCGCTGTGCTGCCGGCCGTTTGCGCAAGCTGCGCGATATACTCAGCCAATTGCACGGAAACTGCTTCATTTTTATCGCGCAATGTTTCAAAAAGGCGCTGGAAATCACGGAGCTTCTCCGCATCGGATGTCTGGGTTGCAAGTTCCGCAGCCGACCGATTGTAGTCTATCGCCAGCAACGCGATTTCACGTAGTGCCCGCCGGACTTCATCGGGCGGGTTGAGCGCAAGCGCATGCTCGATATCCCCGCTGAATTCCGCGCCATCGCGCACCAGCTGCGCCCGCGCTTGCTTCAGCAACGCATTGTTCCCGTTGCTGCGGGCATATAGGGATCTCATCACTTGCGACTGCACGGCGTCGTGCATCATGTCGGCATGCATGTGCGCGCGCACGATGGCGGCGGCGCGCCCTTCGGCATTCGCATCCGCCACCAGCATGCGGGTCATGATGAAATCATGAATGGCCGCCAACAGGATGACTGTGATGACGGCAGTGCTGAGCGAGGTAAATTTTTTCTTGAGCGTCATGATAGAAGGTCTCCCCCATAACCTAGGAGTGTACCGTAAATCACTTAACAACTAAAGATTGCGCGTCCTTTTTGCATACGATGGTATGCAGATGTTATTTTTTCTTCAGCAGGTCACGGATTTCTTCCAGCAAAACTTCGGAGCGCACCGGCGCGGGAGGAGCTGCAGCGGCTGCGTCTTCTTTGGCTTTCAGCTTGTTGAGCGGCTTCACCACGAAGAAGAAGATCGCAAACGCGACCAGAACGAACTGGAACAGCGTATTGCCGAACATGCCGATATTCCAGGTGCTGACTCCGGCAGCCTTGGCCGCGGCGATGGTAGGGAAAGTCTGGTCGGTCGCGCTGAGGGTGACAAAGAAGTTGCTGAAATCGACCTTGCCGAGAATCAGGCCCAGCGGCGGCATGATGATGTCTTCAACCAGCGAAGTGACGATTTTGCTGAAAGAAGCACCAATAATGACCCCGACCGCAAGGTCGACAACGTTGCCCCGCATGATGAATTTCTTGAATTCCTGAAGCATTTCCATGGCCTTTTTCCTTTGCTGCGTGTTGATAAGTCATTTTCTAGGCCTTTCTAACCCCTGAATCAACTAACTCATTGATTTTACTTCGTTAATGACTCAATCCATTTTCCGGAAAGTGTTTGCATAAGCAAAATCGGGATGCTATAGTCCCCACGATATTAACCAATTCAAGGATGGAACAGCGATGGCCGACAGCCTTCCGTCGAACGCAGATTTCAAGCTGCCCGAGGACCTCCAGACTCTGTCGCAGATGCGCGACCAGCTGAGCGATTACCTCAACACCCTTGAGCGCAACACGGATTCAGTCAACGCATGGCTGCACAAGCACCAGAATAGCGTCATCGTCGGCCACCACCAGCTCAACCGCTCTGTTTCCCTGAAGAATGAAAAAGACGCGCTGCAGGCACTGAAGGATCTTGGCGAAACAGCGGGATTCGTTCTGTCGATGCAGGATTTCAAGGGTCAGGCTGAAGCGGCCTTCGGCGCGGACAGCGCCGTCGTGAAGGAAATTGCGAAGTTCGCGCAAGGCGTGCCGAAAGCCATCCTGGAAGACCTGCCGGAAATCAAGCTGCCCGACGCGAATACGCCCACTGCGTATATCCCGCCCCTGCCCAAGTCCGAGTTGCCGGAACCCGAGGCCGAGAAAAAACGCAGCATGTGGAACCCCGCGACCTGGTTCGGCAAGGCTGACCGCGAGGAAGAAGAGGCACGCAAGAGCGCCGAAGCCGAAGCCCAGCGCAAGATTGATGATATCAAACGCCATTGGCGTCTGGTGCGCAGCGAACTGATCGGCTTGCAAAGCGACCGCCATTATTACGTCGATAGTTTCATGGATTGGGTCGGTGAAACGCTGGCGCCGCAAAAGGCGGACGAGACCGAAGCCAAAAAGCTGATGGAAAAATACCAGAACCCGCAATTCGTCATCGACCTTGCTGTCCGTGACTATGCGGAAGTGATGGAAGTGAAAGTCGGCATGGTCAAGGACCGCGCGCTTCTTTATTCCAAAACCGCCGCCCTGATCGACGAACAGCGCATCGGCGAATTCGCCGCGCTGCTGCCCGCCCTGTTCCCCAAATCCGAAACATCGGAATCGAAACAACTGAAAGAATTGCTGCTGCAGGATTATAAGGTCGTGAGCTTTGCCGAGATGGCGCTTGACCGCGTGACGAAACGCGACGATCAGCTTGTGCTGCTGAAAACCGCGCTGACCCATGAGCCGGACTTCAAGCTGGCCGGCATGAGCGGCAAAACGCAGGTGTTCGAACGCATCCTGAAGGAAACGACCGCCGCGCAAGACCCTCTGGACGCCTCGGCGCTCAGCCTGACGCTGAAAAAACTGGGCATCGGCAACGACAACGGCGCTGCCGTCATCGACCTGAAAGGCCCCGGCCAGACAGTGTTCGAACGCCTCGCCACGCGTTTCAACACGACACTGAACAAAATGCAGACGGCCGTCGGCCATGTGCTGACCGGTCTTGGCAACGCAAACGGCGTCGCCGAGAAACAACTGACGGATTTTGTTGCCGCCGTGCGCGAAGGCGCGCCGCTGGAACTGGGCGCTGTGCTGTCGAACATTGATAGCGGCGCGGGCTCCCTCGCTTTCAAGGGTTTGTGGAACCTGACCTATCCCGGCGTTTCGCTGATCGGCGAAATTTCTAAAACCGCGAAGACGACGGCTGAACTGTCGGCGCTGACCGAACTTGCGTTGCGCGTGGGCCTGACCGACGAATTCAAGGTTGGCACCAATGCCGTGCAGGGCGACGCGAAGAACGTCCTGAAATTCATCAACGAAAAAATCATGCCCGAGCATGAGGATTTCAACCTCTCCGTCCTGCGCAAACTGATCGGCACGTCGTTCACGAATGCCGGCCTTGACCAAATGCGCCGCGAACTGACACGCGCGGGCGGCTGGCTCGAACAGGTCGCGGCATCGCCGCTGAACGCCGAAGGCAAGCTCAGCTGGACGGCGGCATTCCTGGAGCCTTGGCCCTCCAACATTGTCAAATCGAACATTCTTGCCGAAGCCGCACAAACTGCCAAAAGCGCGGATGCCAAAAAAGCCCTGCTGTCGCTGGAATCCAACCTCGCCGGCGATAACGTACGCCTTGATGACGGTCGCATCCTGACCAACCTCGACCGCATTGCCAACATCTGGTACGACGGCGACACCAAGGTCGTGCGCCTGACCGTCAACGGCACCGGCCACACCATGCTGGACGACGTATCGCCCCAGATGGCCAAGGAAGTGCTGACGCATATCCAGCGCAAAGCGCCGTTCCTTCAATCCGAATATGACGGCCTGTACAACCCGTCGAATCTCGACCGCATCGTGACCACGCCGCAAAAGACCGCGATTTACTGGGGCAATCACACCGGCATGCTGAACGTGCCGGATGAAACGATCGCGACGCTGCACAAGCATCCCGATTTCCTGCATGTGACCAACAGCGGCAACGGCCAGACGCACAGCATCAACCTGAAAACCGTCGCGCTGCTGCAGCCCCTGTCGGATGGCACGCATCTGCTGGTCGACAAATACGGCGCTGTGCAGGTTCTGGAAGGCAAAGTGAGCCTTGCTGCGAAAGACAATCTGCTGGACCTGTCGGGCACCTATTTCAACCCGCGCAACGCCTCGATCCTGTCGCTCGACGCCGACAAGAAAACCGTCGGTTTCCGCGCCGAAAGCAAGGATTTCGAAGACCTGCTGGAAAGCGTTTCCGCCGGCCAGTATTTCTACAACCTTGACCTGAACGCAGCCGATTTCGCGCGCGCGCAGACGGCAGTCGCTGCGGCACCCGCCATCGCGACGCCGAATAAGGGCGACTTGAAGAACCTGCATTTCAACTTTGAAACGCTGGGTTACATGATCTATACCGACGAGCGCGAGGCTGGTTTCAGCATCCGCAAGAACGGCCCCGCCAAGACCCCGGGCTTTATCGCGACGCAGGAAGAAGCACTGGCGAAGAACATTTATGCCGGCCTGTCATCGAACCCGGACCTTGTTTCGGTCGGCAATGTGGTCACGCATAAATCGCTGATCGACGACGCCTATTACAACGCCGACAAGCAGCGTTTCTACATGGTGCTGAACAACGACATCCTGCCGATCCCGGCAGAGGATGATGCCGCGTATAAGGCGCTGCAGAAACTGTCAAAAGAAGACGGCTTCATGGTCGTGGGCGCAAGCACGGTGCCCAACCCCAAAGGGTCCGGCACGGTCGAGCTTCCCGCCGACATCATCAACCTGAACCGCACCGTCATGCAGTTCTACAGCGATGCGCAGGACAAGACCTTCCTTGTGGCCGATAACGAGCGTTTCTATTATATCGGCTACGACAAGCAGCAAGCGGCAAGCCTGTTTGACCTGCTGGAAAAACAGGGCCTGCAGGACGCGAAAGATGCAACGCCGAAAGCGCTGGCATGGACGCAGAAACTGGCTGCAACGGCAGAGGCGCTGCCGACCGTCATGCTGCGCGTGACGCCGTCGCTGACCGACCTGTCGCGCGAACACCTGCTGCAGCAGGCGGTGGGCCAGCCCGGCGAAAACCGCGCCATGCCGGAGCCAAAGAAGGACTTCAGCATCGTGGCGGCATCCTACAAGCCGAATGCCGTGCTGGAATACCCGGTGCGCGCCAATGTCGCGCCGATGCGCAAAAACGCACCGCGCATATAAGCGAAAAACGAACAAAGAAAAAGGGACCCTTCACAGGGCCCCTTTTTTTATTGTCTCAGCCGAGGCTTAGTAGTTCTTGTTGTCGTGCGCGGCGTCTTTGATGGTGTCGCCGGCAGCTTCGATGTCTTTACCAGCGCCTTCGGTCGTGTTGCAGGCCGAAACGGCAAGCGTGCCCAGAAGGCAGAGGCAAAGTGCGAGTTTTTTGATGTTGATCATTTTCATGGCGGTCTTTCCTTTTTAAAAACAAATGCATAACAACCCGCAAACGAATTGCCCCGCATTTTGGTTCAATTTTATTTTAGCGATTAGTTATAAGCATTCGGGCTGCTGCTGTCGGCAGGCGCGTCGGCGGGCGGGCTGTTCTGGCCGGCGGTGCGGTCGTTTTCACCGCCTTGGCCGTTGTCGCCATCGGTCATACCATGCCAGTCTGCCTTCATGCCGTCCCAGGTGCCGCTGCAAGCGGACAGGGGCAGCGCGCAAACGGCAAGCAGGCCAAGGCACATCACGAATTTCTTGAGGTTGATCACAGTCAAAGTCTCCTTCGGGGTTTGTTGTTCACCCGAAGGATAACAGGCTGAAAGCCAAAATCAAGGCTGCGAGGGAGTAGTCCCGGCATCCGGCACTTCACAACCACCGCAATCCTTCGGCGGGGCTGGCGGCAACTGGTCATAATTCCGGGGCGATGACCCCTCCTCGCGCGGGCGGCGGTCGCCGCGCTCGCGCTTGCCGCCTTTAGGGGGGCGCATCTTTTCCATTTCCGCACGGCCTTCGGGCGAAAGGCGGCCGGAGATTTCCTTGCGCGCTGCGCGCACCGTTTTGAGCAAAGCCGCTTTCTTCAATGCTTCCTCGCGACCTGCCTTTTCGATTGCGATGCTGTCGACCGGATCGGCGGCATGCGCGGCTTCCAGCTTGTCACGCGCGGCATCAAGTTCGGTGCGGCGGATTTCCATTTCGGCTTCGTATTTGCCCTTCACTTCCTTCAGTATGGCGGCGTCGGGCGCGGAAAGCTTTTTCACCAGGGCTTCGTCACGCTTGCGCCATTCCGCGCGGCGGTCGTCGGAGGGTCTGGCGACGTCGCGGCTCGCGCGGTCGCCCAGCATCAAACCGCCCATGAAGATGTTTCCCGCAAGGGACAAAAACAACAACCCGCCCAATACGGTCGCAAGCTTGTTCATCAGTAAATCTCCCCGTTGGCGCCGTAGGTATAAACATCGGCGCTCGCCAGCACCTGCTCCTCCGCCACATAGGACGGATCGAGCGGGACATAGGATGTCGGTTGCGGATTAAAGCCCGCAAGGAACCCGATCAGCGCAATCACCATCAAGCCGCCGGACGGCGCGAAAATCCATGAGGGTTTCCATGCGGATTTCACGGCAGCAGCCGCGACAGCGGGCGTGACCGGAATGGAGGCCGGCGATTGTTCCGCCAAACCCTGCATGATGCGCGCCTCCAGCGCCGACATATCGCCGGTGCCGGGCGTGAATTCGCGAAGCTGCGCATCGGCCAGCAGCTGCTTTTCAAACAGCGCTGCTGCTTCGGCATTGTCCTTCATGAAGGCAACCGCGGGTTTCACGAACGCCTGCGGCCAGCGTGACAGGTCGGCGGAATAAAGATCCACATTGTTCCTGAATTCGTCGAGCGTCATGACCGTTCCTCCACTAACTTGTCCCGCAGGTAGCGGCGCGACCGTACCAGCAGTGATTCAATTGCGCCGACGCTGATACCCAGCATGTCGGCCGCTTCCTTGTTCGAATAGTCCTCGTAGAAACAGAGGACGAATGCCGCGCGCTGCCGCTCCGGTAATTCACCCAGCGCGGATTGCACGCGTTTGGACTGTTCCTGCTGTTCCATCCGGCCCTGCGCGCCGATGGCGGCGTCGACAGGCTCGGGGATATCGTCGATGTTTGAAAAGCGGTTCTTGCGCTTTTCATCGATGCAAAGGTTAAGCACGATGCGGTAGAGCCAGGTCGTGAATTTCGCGCCGGACTTTGATGGTTCTTCCCAGTCCTTGGCGTGTTTCCAGACGCGGATAAAGGCTTCCTGCGCGACGTCTTCCGCTGCCAGCGTGCCGCCCATGATGCGCGTGGCCAGACGCACGGTGCGTGCCAGATGGCGGTGCATAAGCTTTTGGAAAGCCCGCTGGTCGCCCCCTGCGATATGACGCATAAGCTCGGCATCGTCCTTCGCCTCGTCGGTTACATGACTAAATGGGGCCTGTTCTTGCATCCGCTCACTTGATGAAAACATTGTTTTTCTGCTGCTGCCCTCGGAAGTTAAACGGTTTTCCGGCCTCATTCCATTGTTGTCACGGGTGGCACCGGTAATTCCTGCGGCTTATTCCTTATAAATTTGCATAAAACGGCGCAGGGTTTCCCCCTGTTTTCCGTGACAAAGACCAGATACAATGTTCGAAGAGGCCGCCTCTCAGCAATTTTCTAATATAATCAAAGGAGTAGCATATGACTTCCCTGAAACTTTCTTACCTGTCGGTTCCGCTTTTCGCGCTCGCCCTGACCGGCTATGTCGCCACCACGGCGGCTGCCGAGGAAGCCATGATGGCAAAACCCAGGGCCGAAGCTGGCAAGGAAGCCGGTAAAGGCGACTGGAAAAAGGGCGGCAAGCGCGGCGGCATGATGATGACCGCAGAAGAGCTGGACAAGGTTGAAGGCCTGTCGGGCGAAGAGCGCAAAGCGTATTTCAAGCAGCGCCATGAAGAATTCGACAAGCTGTCGAAGGAAGAAAAAGAAGCAAAGATGGCCGATCGCAAAAAGGCATTCGAGGCGATGTCCGAGGACGATAAAAAAGCCCTGAAAGAGCGCAACGAGAAATTCCACGACACGCTCAAGGCCGAAAAGAAAAAGGAAATGGAAGATTTCCTCAGCACCCTGACCCCTGAACAGCGCGCCAAATGGGATGCGATGCAAAAAGACAAGCATCACCGTTGGGGCGGCAAGGACGGCAAACGCGGCGATAAGGGCGGTGAACCCGCTCCCGCCGACAAAGCCGAGTAAGCGTTAGATACAGATAAAGGCCGCAGGTTCGGGTTTATCCCTTTCCTGCGGCCTTTTTTTTTGCGTATAGTCGTCCCATGTCACGCACATCCGTCAAATACAAATTCGACAACGGTCGCGGCCAGAAACTGGCCGGAATCATCGACATGCCGGGGGGCGAGCCGGAATTCTTTGGCATCTTTGGCCCCTGCTTCACCTGCCCCAAGGAATCGCATGCCGCCGCCAAGGTCTGCCGCCATATGGCCGATAACGGCGTTGCCATGCTGCGCATCGACGTCACCGGACAGGGCGAAAGCGAAGGCGTATTTGCGGAAGCCAATTTCACGACGCGCGTGCAGGATATTGTCGCCGCCAGCAATGCGCTGGCCCGCGATTATCAGGCCCCGAAATTGCTGGTCGGCCACAGCATCAGCGGCACTGCCGCGCTGGCCGCCGCAAAATCCCTACCCGAAATTCAGGCCATCGCCACTATCGGATCACCGCGCGACCCCGCCGCCATCATCGAAAAATTCCGCCGCCAGAACCTGATCACCGATAAGGGCGGCGATGACATGGAAATCATGGTCATCAACCAGCGCGTCGCATTCAAGAAATCTTTTATCGACGATATGCTGGCACAGAATGTGGCCGCGGATACGGCCGCGATAGACAAGAAACTGTTTGTCTTCCACGCACCGCACGACAATATTGTGACAGCCGACAATGCGCAGGATATTTACGACCGCGCCGTCAATACCGACCGTGAGTTGGTCATACTGGACGCAGTCGCCACGCATTTATTCGAAAATAGAAAGGAGGATGCGGCATTTGTTGCGGACACCCTCCTTGACTGGTTCAGGCTGCACCTGAAATAAAGGTTACGGGCCTTTCGGCTTGTTGTCGTTCGGCGCGGCGGGTTTTGCGCCCGGTCTCTTGCCGCTGGAAAAATCGATCATCGCGTCGCGGAAGGCTCGGCGCAGCGTGTCCATTTCCGGCTCTTTCTCAAGCTTGCGCTTCATCGTTTTTCCGGCATCGCTGGCGATTTTCTTCAGCTCGTCCGGCGTTTTGCTCTGCGGCATATCCGTGGGCGCATATATCCTGAAGGCGTTAAAATAACGCTGGCAGGCATCCAGCACGGCAGGAGATTCTGTTTTTGCCCCGATCTCGCAAGTTTTAGCGAGAGAATTCATCGCGCGGTCACCATCATGCGTCTTGTTGGCGATTGCAGCTTTGGAAACGGCGACCGTTTCAGAAAACGCCTGCTGCATATTGTATTCCGCATCAACCGACAGATGGCGGCGCTGCGCGATATCGACGGCGAGGTCGCGTGCCTGCGCGGGCGTCAGGCTTGCAAGTTTGCCCTGTTTGTTGAGCGCAATCACTTCATCGAGCGCTGGGCTGGTCCAATGAATCACATCGCCTTTGTGCACGGCGTTGAAATTGCGCAGTTCGCTGACGAATTCGGGGAATTCGCTGTGCGCGCCGTAACGCTGGTAATGGCGGATCATGGAATAGCAATCCGCTTCGCATTCCGCGCGGTTGCCGATGCTGGAGGTCTTCATGCTCTGCTTGTTGATGCTCAGCATCGTAAGCGCGTGGCCAAGTTCATGGTCGAGGACGTAACGCTGCCACGTTTCGGTATTGTTGAATTCGTCCTTCATCGCGGGATAGCGGGCGTTGGAATCCGCGCCGACGCTGTGACCGGTGAACAACGCCTTAAGGCGCTGCGCCGTGAATTCGTCGCCTGCCGGCATGACGATGCGGCCATAAATTTCGGCCTCCGCCTTGCGCACGAACGGGGTGTCGGTGATGTTGACGCTCATCGGTATTTTTTTCATGAATGCGGTTTCGCCGAGCGAACGGGCGAAGGGGACCATCGCGCCTTTGTTGACAGCCTGCAGGTCATTGAGCGCCGGTGCGATCAGCGCGACCGCTTCCTTGCCCGTCGAGGCAGCTTGGGGATTCAGAATGAACACGTCTTTTTTATGTTGCGGGAATTCACGGTAAAATTCGGCGATTGCCGCCGTGTAATCCAGGGTCGGTCCGCCTGAATCGGCATCGGGGGCGCGGTTGGGAACTGCGTTCATGTAGCTTCTCCTGAAAGTGTGTGTGCAGGTATTTTAGGCAGGAGAAAAACGGCTGTATATAATTTATTGTCGCAATTTGCGCTAACTGTGGGTGATTATTTTAAGGTTAAGGAAATTATCTTAGCCACGCGCCAGCTCGACATATTCGCAATGTATGGCGCCAACTGCACCTTGTCATTCTAGTTCACTTTCTCCATCACCTTGCGGAAATTGGCCAGCACTTGTTCTTCGCGCTTGTGATGCCGGTTCTTGACGACCCAGCGGCCGCCCGACATGACATCCTTCACCGGATTGACGTTGGCGGCAAAGATCGCGGCGTCCAGAATATGATCACGAAGTTTTCCAATCATAAAGGGAAGGTCGCGATCCAGCACCACTAGATCGGCACGATGGCCAATTTCGATGCGACCGGCCTTACGTCCCAGCGCCCGCGCGCCGCCCGTCAGGCACCGGTCATAGAGGGTTGCGCCTACGGACGGAATGTCATGGTCCTTGATCAGCGTGCGTTCGCGGTAAACGAGACGCTGGATATATTCCAGCCATCGCAATTCCTCGACGACGCTGACGGTGATGTGGCTGTCGGAACCGATAGCAAACGCGCCGCCTTCGTTGAAATATTTAACGAGGGGAAAGATACCGTCGCCCAAATTGGCTTCGGTTGTCGGGCAAAGACCGGCCACGGCACCCGATTTCGCAAGGCCTTTAATTTCCTCATCATTCACATGCGTGCAGTGAATAAGGCACCATTTATCGTCGATTTCGCCGTTTTCCAGCAGCCATTCGACGGGGCGGCGTTGCGACCATTCAAGGCAGCCTTCGACCTCGCCCATCTGTTCGGCCGCGTGGATATGGATGGGCGCATCGGGCAGCAAGCGCCGCACGGCGCGTGTACCTTCATGCAGCATGGCGGGCGATACAGCGCGCAAGGAGTGGTGCGCAAGGCCGATTGTTACCTGCGGCGTATTTTTGAATTCGCCATGCAGTTCTTCGATGATACGCATCAATGCAGGAACGCTATTGATAAAGCGGCGCTGCCCTTCGGCGGGCGGCGTTTCACCAAAACCGCCATAAGCGTAAAGAGATGGCAGATGCGTGATCGCAATCCCTGTTTCGAGCGCGGCCTGAATGACTTCCTGCGACATCACGGATTTATTATCATAGGGACGGCCATCCATCTGGTGATGGATATAGTGAAATTCACCGACCGACGTATATCCCGCCTTCAGCAGGTCGACGTAGCATTGTGCGGCAACCGCCTGCATATCTTCGGGTTCCAGAAAGGCCAGGAAGCGATACATGGTGTCGCGCCAGCTCCAGAACGTATCCTTTTTGCCGGAGGCGCGCTCGGCCAAGCCCGCCATCGCCCGCTGGAAAGCATGGCTGTGGATATTCGGCATACCGGGAACCAGCGGCCCGTGGATGATTTCGACATCGGCGCCGTTCTGCGGGATGGTCTTGAAGGTATCGACGCCGACGATCCAGCCGTCCTTGTCGATTTCGACCAGGACGTTATCGGCCCATCCGTCGGGCAGCAGGGCTGTTTCGGCAAACAGGGTCGTCACGGGCTATCCCTCGCGCGTAAAATTTACTATAAAGATAATATAGACGGGGAAGCGCCAAATCAATGTTCGACAGTCTCTGGAAAAACGTGACGGCGGCGACAATGGCGGAGCAGACCGGCTTCGGCATTATCAATAACGCTGCCATTGGCGTGAAAGACGGAAGGATTTCCTTCATCGGGCCTGAGTCATCCCTGCCCAAGCCTGCCGACCAGCTTTGCGACTATGTGTTAGATGCGGGTGGCCGCGTGGCGACGCCCGGACTGATCGACTGTCACACGCATCTTGTCTATGCCGGCAACCGCGCCCATGAATTCGAGCAGCGTTTGCAAGGCGTGTCCTACGAAGAAATCGCCCGCGCGGGCGGCGGCATCGCATCCACCGTCAAGGCCACCCGCGAAGCAAGCGAGGACGAGCTGTTCGAGCTTGCCCTCCCCCGTTTGCGCGAATTGTTTTTTGACGGCACGACGACTGTCGAAATAAAATCCGGATACGGCCTGGATTTTGAATCCGAACGAAAATTACTGCGCGTTGCGACGCGCCTCCATGAGGAAACAGGCTTTCGCATCCAGCGAACTTTTCTGGGCGCACATGCCGTACCGCCGGAATACAAGGGCCGCGCGGATGAATATGTTGACCTGGTCTGCGACATGCTGAAAAAACTGCACGCCGAAAAACTGGTTGATGCCGTGGATGCCTTCTGCGAAAATATCGGCTTCACGCGCGAACAGACGCGCAAGGTTTTTGACGCTGCCAAATCACTCGGACTGCCACTGAAACTGCATGCGGAACAGCTGTCGGATATGCAAGGCGCACAGCTGGCGGCGGAATACGGCGCGCTATCGGCCGATCATCTGGAATATGTAAGCGAAGCAGGCGTGAGTGCCATGGCAAAGTCAGGCATGGTCGCTGTGCTGCTGCCCGGCGCTTTCTACTATTTACGCGAAAAGACCCTGCCGCCCATCGCGCAATTCCGCCAGCAAGGCGTGCCGATGGCGATTGCGACAGACCACAATCCGGGCACATCGCCTGTGTTGTCACCTGTGCTGATGATGAACATGGCCTGTACGCTCTTCCGCATGACACCGGAAGAGGCACTGGCGGGGTTAACGCGGCATGCCGCGAAGGCGCTGGGCTACGACAAAATTTGCGGAACGCTGGAAACTGGCAAGGCCGCCGATATTGCATTGTGGGACATCAAACACCCCCGCGAACTTGCCTATGCGTTTGGCCATACCCCTTGCCATGGTGTCATGCTGGGCGGTGACTGGCATCCGCAAGAACCGGAATAGGATAATCATGCGTTTTTATGTGTTTGCATTTCTGACTGCTTTCGCCCTGTCCCCGCAAACCGCGCAGGCCGCGGATAAGGACGCAGAATATCTCGCGCTCGCCGATGCCGCCGTTGCCGCGCCCGACACAGCCAAATGGTGTGAAATCCGCGAGATGTACCCCGACACGTCTTTCTATCGCGCACTTGGCAATCCCGCACAGGCGCAAAAAGCGGAAGAAGCCGGCAAGCGTATGATCCTCGATAAATCCAAGGAATCCGTCGAAAAGTTCAAGCGTTTCTCGCGGGAGCATTTCGGCAATCTCGGCGCGCACCGCTATGCAGCATACCTCTATAAATGGAACCGCGAGCTGATCAAGGAGGGCATGGACGGCCCGCTGCCAAATTTTGGCAAAGGCATTGATTACATCGACAACAAGCTGGAGAAAAAGGCCGCCAAAGCATTTCTGGATTGCGCTGTCGCAACAGGTGACGGTCGCACGCCCGCGACCGGCTTCAAGGTTATTACTGGCGACGAGCAGCGTATCATCATCGAACAATATTTCCGCGTGGATGCAACCGAAGCCCGCATGTCACGGGATGGCGCGCGCGTGAACAGTATCGTCAAGGTGCAAATCCCCGATGGTGCTGCGGTCGATATACATTTCGTTCTTGATGACCGGATGGTTCAGCGACTGAAGGAAACCTCGGGAAATCCTTAAGCGTAGGCTTTTTTTCCCCAGTCGAGCAGCGCCTGCAGGACGTTTTTCAGCACAGGCTGCAGCTTTTCCGCCTTGTCGGGGCGATACAAATACGGCTGTGTTTCATTCATATAATTGCCCCAGGTCAGTTCCATCTGGATGCTATGGACATCATTCTGCGGCTGGCCGTAATGGCGCGTGATATTACCCCCGACGAAACGGCCATTGAGGATGGACGAATACCCGCCAGACCCCGCAGCCTCCAGCGCTGCCGCCGCCATTTCGGGCGCGCAGGTCTTGTTATGGGCTGTGCCCAGATTTAAATCCCACAGCTTGCCGTCAAACAGGCGTGGCACTTCGGTGCGGATCGAATGAGCATCGTACAATATGGCGTAGCCATGACGCTCCTTGATCCGTGCCAGTTCCGCTTCAATCGCTTCGTGATACGGCAACCAGTAAGTGGCGACGCGGTTGAGTTTCTCGATTTCGTCCGGCTCTTCACCTTCTTGGTAGAGTTTCTCGCCGTCAAATGTTTCGAGCGGGCAAAGGCCTGTCTTCACCTGACCTGGATAAAGGTGTTGGTCATCCTGCGGACGGTTCAAATCAATCACATAGCGCGAATGTGTCGCCATCAGCATGCTGATGCCCATATCCTGCGCGAACCAGTATAGCTTGTCGACATGCCAGTCGGTATCCGACAATTGCAAAGCCGCGGGTGTCATGCGCTGCTTGACGTCGGGCGGCAGGAAAGTGCCCATATGCGGGATGCTGATCAGCAGCGGACTGTCGCCACGGATGACGTTGAATCGTTTCATCAGGAATACAATGACGGCAGCAGGCTGCGCCCGACGAAGGGCAGGAAACTCCCGCCCTCGACCAGGCGCGTCGCGATGCGGATATCGGGCGCGAAATAATGATCCTCATCATAATGACCGACCTGCGCGCGGATCAGCTTCACCGCCGCCTGCAGGCTTTTCGATGTTTTCAGCGGCCTGTGAAAATCCATGCCCTGAGCAGCCGCCAGAAGCTCGATGCCGACGATATTGGCGGTGTTCGATCCCATTTCATTCAACCGGCGCGCGCCATAGGTTGCCATGCTGACATGGTCTTCCTGGTTGGCGGAGGTCGGAATGCTGTCGACACAAGACGGATGTGCGAGCGATTTATTTTCACTTGCGAGCGCCGCCGCGGTCACATGCGCAATCATAAATCCGGAATTGACGCCGGCATCCTTGACCAAAAACGCGGGCAGGCCGCTGATTTTGCTGTCGATCAGCATGGCAATGCGGCGCTCGCTCATGCTGCCGATTTCGGCGATCGCAAGCGCCAGAGAATCTGCGGCCATCGCGACGGGTTCAGCGTGGAAATTGCCGCCCGATTTGATTTCGCCGGTATCCAGCATAACCAGCGGATTATCGGTCACGGCATTCGCTTCGCGCAGGAAGATATCGGCGGAGAAACGTATATGATCGAGGCAGGCACCCATCACTTGCGGCATGCAACGGATGGAATACGGGTCCTGCACGCGTTCATCGTGATCACCTGCATGGCTCTCGCGAATGGCGCTGTCCTTCAGCAAGTTGATATAGACCTTGGCGACATCGATCTGGCCTTTTTGACGACGGACCTTCTGGATGTCCGGATCGAAGGGAGTCGAGGAACCCTTAAAGGCGTCGACGGTCATGGCGCCTGCAACGACGGCGCCTGCGAAACATTCCTCTGCACGCAGCAAGCCGCGGATGGCAAGCGCTGTCGAAACTTGCGTGCCGTTCAGCAGCGCAAGACCTTCTTTGGGCGCGAGGTCGAGCGGCTTGAGGCCGATTTTTTTCAGCTCAGGTTTTGAATCGCACAATATGCCATGCACACGCACCTGCCCCGCGCCAATAATCGGCAGGGCCAGATGTGACAGCGGCGCAAGATCGCCTGACGCGCCGACAGACCCTTTTTCAGGGATGCAGGGGTAAACTTCGTTGTTATAAAGAGTAATCAGGAAATCGATGATATCGCGGCGCACGCCGGAATAGCCCTGCGCCAGCGCGTTGATTTTCAGCAGCATGATCAGGCGTACGATATCGTCGTCCAGAAACCTTCCCACGCCGGTTGCATGCGACAATACGATGTTGCGCTGCAGTTTCGCGAACTGGTGCGGCGGGATGCGCACCTTCGCAAGCGCCCCAAAGCCGGTATTGATGCTATAGACCGGTTTGCCTTCCTCGATCACGTTATCGACCAGACGTTTGGAAAGGTCGATACGGCGATAAGCGGCAGGGTCGAGCGCGATTGGCACGTGATGCTTGGCAATCGTGCGCAGCATCGATAATGATACTTCGCCGGGCTTAATGGTCAGGTTACGCATGATAATTCCCCTAAAGAATTAATCGATCATCGGTAATTTCAGGCCTTTTTCTTTCGCGCAATCAATCGCTTCTTCATAGCCCGCATCCGCATGGCGCATGACTCCGGTTGCGGGGTCGTTCGTCAGAACGCGCTTTAATCTTTCCGCCGCTTCCGGCGTGCCATCGGCCACAACGACCATGCCCGAATGCTGCGAGAAGCCCATGCCGACGCCGCCGCCATGATGCAGCGACACCCATGTCGCGCCGCTGGCGGTATTCAGCAAGGCGTTCAACAGCGGCCAGTCGGAAACGGCATCCGAGCCGTCCTTCATGCCTTCGGTTTCACGGTTCGGGCTGGCGACAGACCCGCTGTCCAGATGGTCGCGGCCAATCACGACGGGGGCGGAGAGTTCGCCCGATGCGACCATGTCGTTAAATGCCAAGCCAAGCTTCGCGCGGTCGCCCAGGCCGACCCAGCAGATGCGCGCAGGGAGGCCCTGAAACTTGATGCGCTTTTGCGCCATATCGAGCCAGTTGTGCAGGTGTTTGTTATCCGGCAGCAATTCCTTTACGCGCGCATCCGTCTTGCGGATGTCTTCGGGATCGCCTGACAGCGCGGCCCAGCGGAACGGGCCGACGCCACGGCAGAACAGCGGGCGGATATAGGCGGGCACGAAGCCTTCGAAGGCGAAAGCGTCGGTGACACCCTCTTCCTCGGCCATCGCGCGGATGTTGTTGCCGTAGTCGAAGGTCGGGATGCCCATATGATGGAATTCGATCATGGCGCGCACATGCTTCGCCATCGATTTTTTTGCGGCCGAAATCACTTCGTTGGGCGCACTCAGGCGTTTCTTTTCCGCCTCGGCCCAGCTCCAGCCCTCGGGTAGGTAGCCGTTCAGCGGATCATGCGCGGAGGTTTGGTCGGTGACCGCATCGGGGCGATATTTTTTGTTAGCCTTGGCGCGTTTCGCAAGCTCGGGGAACACTTCAGCAGCATTGCCCAGCAATCCAACCGATACCGCTTCGCCTTTTGCATGTGCGGCTTCGATGATTGCAATCGCTTCGTCAATCGTCGTGGCTTTTTTGTCGAGATAACCCGTCGCAAGGCGGCGTTCAATGCGGCTGGGCTGGCATTCAACGCCCAGCAGCGACGCGCCAGCCATGGTGGCGGCAAGCGGCTGCGCGCCGCCCATACCGCCAAGGCCACCGGTCAAAATCCATTTGCCCTTCAGGCTGCCGTTGTAATGCTGGCGACCCATTTCGACGAAGGTTTCGTAGGTGCCCTGCACGATGCCCTGCGTGCCGATATAGATCCAGCTGCCCGCCGTCATCTGGCCGTACATCATCAAGCCCTTGGCATCCAGTTCACGAAAATGCGCCCAGTTCGCCCAATTGGGGACGAGGTTGGAATTCGCCAGCAATACGCGCGGCGCGTTTTCATGCGTCTTGAAAACCCCCACCGGCTTGCCCGACTGGATCAGCAGCGTTTCGTCGGCGTTAAGATTGGTGAGCGTTTCGACAATGCGGTCGTAACATTCCCAGTTGCGCGCCGCCTTGCCGATACCGCCATAAACGACCAGCTCATCAGGGTTTTCCGCGACATCGGGGTCGAGGTTGTTCATCAGCATCCGCAAAGGTGCCTCTGTCAGCCAGCTTTTCGCGGACAGCTTGTTCCCATGGGCGGCGCGGATGATACGCTTGTTGGCGACGGCTTGCGCTTTCATGGGGCTTACTCCTTAAATATGAATCGGGCGTCCATCGACGGCAAGCGCCGCTTCCTTGACCGCTTCGTTCAGCGTGGGATGCGCGTGGCAGGTGCGGGCGATGTCTTCCGCTGATGCGCCGAATTCCATGGCGAGCGCGACTTCGGCGATCAGCGTGCCCGCTTCGGGGCCGACAATGTGGCAGCCGAGTACGCGGTCGGTTTTCGCATCGGCGAGAATTTTCACGAAACCGTCGATGGCCGCCATCGCGCGCGCGCGCCCATTCGCCATGAAGGGGAATTTGCCGGATTTATACGCGATGCCCGCTTCTTTCAACTGTTCTTCCGTTTTGCCGACGGATGCCACTTCGGGGAAGGTGTAAACGACGCTGGGGATCGCATCGTAATTGATATGGCCTGACTGGCCTGCGATGATTTCCGCGACCACCACGCCTTCGTCTTCGGCCTTGTGCGCCAGCATTGCGCCGCGCACGACATCGCCGATCGCGTAGATGCCCGCAACATTCGTCTGGAAATGATCGTCGATTTCAACGCGACCACGGTTATCAACCTTCACGCCCGCTTTTTCAAGGCCGAGGCCTTGCGTATAGGGGCGGCGGCCAATCGACAGCAGCACGTTTTCAAATTCCAGCTTTTCGGCCGCGCCACCGTTCGCCGGCTCCAGCGTCAGCGTTACTTTGTCTTTCGAGGTTTGAGCGCCAGTGACTTTGGTCGACAGTTTCAATTCCATGCCCTGCTTGGTCATCAGCTTCTTCATCTCTTTCGAGACTTCGAGGTCGGAGCCCGGGAGCAGACGGTCCATAAATTCGATCACAGTGACCTTGCTACCGAGGCGTTGCCAAACTGAACCCAGCTCCAGCCCGATCACGCCGCCGCCGATGACAGCCATGGTGGCAGGAATTTTTTCAAGCGCGAGCGAACCGGTCGAGGAGACGATCTGCTTCTCATCGACATTCACGCCGTTCAGCGGTGTGCTTTCGGAACCTGTCGCGATCACGATGTTTTTGGCAGTGATGGTTTTCTTGCCGTCCTTGCCGTTGATTTCGACCGTGCCTGCGCCCGTGATAGTACCGGTGCCGATCAGGTGGTCGACCTTGTTCTTCTTGAACAGGAAGGTGATGCCTTGCGTGTTGGCGGCGACAACCTTGTCCTTATGCGTCATCATCTTTTTCAGGTTCGCCTTGGGCGTCCCAACCTCGATGCCAAGCGCGTCGAAATCATGGCTGGCCTGCGCGTATTTTTCCGAGACGCTCAGCAACGCCTTGGACGGGATGCAGCCCACATTCAGGCAGGTGCCGCCCAGCGTGTTGTCTTTTTCCACGCAAGCGGTCTTCAGGCCCAGCTGCGCCGCGCGAATCGCGCAGACATAACCGCCGGGGCCGGAACCGATCACCACCACATCGTATTGAGCATCTGCCATTTCTTGGGTCCTTTTTTGATGGCTCAATTTATCCCACGCCCCCTGATTTATCGAGTCAATTTGGGAACGGCTTCAAGAAAGACAGAATGTTTTCATATTTTCTTTTGACTCGAATCTGCTGTTTTGATATTCGGGAGTCTTGGACAAAAACCATCTCCGTGGTGTCGAAGAAGTTTCTAATAGAGAGTGTGTAAGAGAGGCCGGGCCCGTAACCCCGGCCTCTCATTTTTTTTACTGCTGCGGGCATTGATTCATAACGATTTCCAAAAATACTTGGTCGCTTTCGCAATTAGTTTTTGACTCGAATCTGCTGTTTTGATATTCGGGAGTCTTCGACAAAAACCATCTCCGTGGTGTTGAAGAAGTTTCTAATAGAGAGTGTGTCGAGAGGCCGGGCCCGTAACCCCGGCCTCTCATTTTTTATGGGGCATAAATCATTGAATTTACACGTTTTTTAAAAATAGATTCACATAGTCTTTGACTCGAATCGGCCGTTTTGATATTCAGGAGTCTTCGACAAAATCCATCTCCGTGGTGTTGAAGAAGTTTCTAATAGAGAGTGTGTAAGAGAGGCCGGGCCCGTAACCCCGGCCTCTCATTTTTTGTGCCGCTACCATGCTGATACATTTGACATATTAATCTCGCTTTTGCTAATCTGCGCCACCTGTTGAATTCAAGGAGACTTAAGGTAATGAAAAAAGCACGCCTCGCCGACGGATCTATCGTCCTTGCGCACCAGTTCGACGCCAAGGTGCATACCGGCGACCTGTGCTGCGCAGATCCCGATTGCGGCGCGCGCATGACATTCCGTCGTGAATCGCTGACGCATGGCGCATCGGCCATTCGCAGCGCTTCTTTCGTTTCCAAGGCGGTTGCGGAACACAATCCGCTCTGCACCGAATACGAAGATTTCAAGATCATGGCCCAGCGCCGCAAGAGCATCGAGGAAGGGTTGAAAGACGGCAAGACCATCGTCCTGAACCTCAACATGAAACTCTCCGAAGCGTTCAACGCGGCTGCCCTGCCCTCCGACGTGATCGGGATGGCGAGCACCTCGGAAAAAGGCAATTACGTGACCGCCGCCGTGAAAAGCGTCGATGACTTGCTGGAACTGCGCGCGGTGATCGAGGCGAAGGGTGGCAAGCCCGGCCTTGCCAAGACCGTTGTGAACTACAAAGGCAAGACGCTGCCGATCGAGGAGTTTGTGGTCGACAGCCAGCGTAAATTTGGCGACCTGCTGGATAAAATGTACAAGGCCGTCGATGGCGCAAAGCCCGGTGCGGAAATTTCCGAATTCCCCCGCCTGATTACGTTCAAGGCGACACAAAACACGAAAGCCTCTGAAAAGGGCGCGTTGCGCGGCACGCCGATCACTTTCTACCGCGACGGCGGCAACAAGGTTATCCTGCTGCAAAAGGCGCAGGTGAAAAAGGAATTCGAGGAAACATTACGCGGCGAAAACGTCTTTATCATCGCAGCACCCACGCTGCAGGTGAATGAAGCGCGCCGCCTGTTGAGCCGCTTGCGGAACGAGCGCGAACAGACGATGTTCCTGAACATGAACTGGCAGGTCACAGGCGTCCACCAGTTTACGCCCGTTGAGGAAGCACCCGCACCGAAACCCGTCACCAAGCCCGCGCAGCCGAAACCCGGCCAGCAGAGCATGTTCTGATTACTTTCCCGTTTCGCGCTCGAAACTGCCGTTTTCAATGAAATAGCGTGTCTGCGCGACCGCTTCATCATTCGTGGTGATGAAGGTATGGGTGGCATGGATGGTGATATGATCCTTCATGCCGTCGATCTTGGTGCTTTCGATCGACACCTTGCCGTCATCCGGCCCGCCAATCACAAAGGATGAAATAGGGTCGATGGAACGGTCGCCCGCGATCACTCCCACATCCCCCTTCAGCTTGCCGAGCAAGATATCGTAATCAAGCTTGGTGCGCAGCTCCTGCCCTGCAGGGCCGTAGAAGCTTTTATAGGCCGCCGTGTCACCGATAAAATCCGCAACCTCGCTGCCCTTGTTCGGCGGCGCGAGCATCACAAAACGCCCCAGTTTTTTAGGCGCATGTTTGGACAGATAGGCGCGGATGACAAGGTTGCCCATCGAATAGCCTACGAAATGCACTTTGCACTTCCTGCCCTTGAGGAATTTTTTTACCTCGGGGTGAAGATTCTCGGCGAGTTCGGGGATGGTTTTTTCGCGTGACGGATAATCGATATTGAGAACGGCATAGCCGTGATCCTCAAGATCCTCCTGAATTTCCGCCATATGCGCCTTGGTACGGCCGATGCCATGGACAATCACGGCGCAGTCGCCTTTGTCTGCGTAAGCAGGCAGCGAAAACAAGCCGAGCGTCAGAAGCAGCAGCGCCGCTGTTTTAGACATCCAGCAGCAGGCGTTGCGGATCTTCGATCGCGTCCTTGATACGCACGAGGAACGACACCGCTTCCTTGCCATCGACGATGCGGTGGTCATAGGAAAGGGCGAGGTACATCATCGGGCGGATAACGACCTGACCATTCACGGCGATCGGGCGTTCCTGAATCTTGTGCATGCCAAGGATACCCGATTGCGGGGGGTTAAGGATGGGCGTGGACATCAGCGAGCCAAAGATACCACCGTTTGTGATGGTAAATGTGCCGCCCGACAATTCATCGAGCGCCAGTTTGCCGTCGCGCGCGCGGGTGCCCAGATCGACGATCTCTTTTTCAATCTGCGCAAATCCCTTCGCATCCGCTTCGCGCAATACCGGAACGATCAGGCCGGTGGGGGCGGAAACGGCGACGCCGATGTCGTAGTAGTTTTTATAGACGATATCGCCGCCGTCGATTTCGGCGTTTACCGCCGGAAAATCCTTCAGCGCCTGCACGGCGGCCTTCACGAAGAAGGACATGAAACCCAGTTTCGTGCCGTGTTTCTTTTCAAAGCTGTCTTTATATTGCGTGCGCAGCGCCATCACATGCGTCATGTCGACTTCGTTGAAGGTCGTCAGCATGGCCGCGGTGTTCTGAGCCTCTTTCAGGCGCTCGGCCACGCGCTGGCGCAGGCGCGTCATGCGCACACGCTCCTCACGGTCCGCATGGCTGCGGGGGCCGGAGGGTGCTGCGGGCGCTTTTGCGGCGGGTGCCGCAGGCGCTTTGTTCAACGCCTCCAGCACATCACCCTTGGTCAGGCGACCATCTTTGCCGGTGCCGGCGATGCCTGCCGTATCAACTTTTTTGTCATCCACCAATTTACGAACGGCGGGGGACAGGAACGTGTCATTGCTGACGGGTTTTGCGGCAGCCTGCGCCGCTTTGGGTTCGGTTTTCGCAGGGGCATCGGCCTTGGCGGCTTTCGGTGCTGCGGCAGCGCCCGTACCTTCGCCAATCGAACCCAGAACCGCGCCGACGGCGACGTTCGATCCGGTCTGCACTTTAATTTCTTTCAGCACGCCAGCCGATTTCGCGTTTACTTCCAGCGTCACCTTGTCGGTTTCCAACTCCACCAGCGGCTCGTCGACAGCAATGCTATCGCCGACTTTTTTGAGCCATTTTGCAACGGTTGCTTCCTGAACGGATTCACCAAGCGCGGGGACGACGATTTCGACAGCCATGATAGACTCCTTTAAAAATCTTAAAGCGTGAGCGCGGCGGTCAGCAGCGCTTCTTGTTCTTTGTTATGCGTTTTGAGCGATCCGGTCGCGGGCGCAGCGGCTTCGGGGCGGCCAACATAGGACGGGCGGCCCGCCTTGTGCTTGATGCCCTTCAACACGCCTTCGATGCGGCGGTCGAGGAACAGCCATGCGCCCTGGTTTTCGGGTTCTTCCTGACACCAGATGATTTGCGCGTTCGGATATTTTTTCAGCTCATCCGCCAGCGGTTTTTCCGGGAAGGGATAGAATTGTTCGAGGCGCACGAGGGCGATGTTCTTCACGCCGCGTTTTTCGCGTGCTTCCAACAGGTCGTAATAGACTTTGCCGCTGCACAGCACGACGCGCTTGATGTCTTTATCAAGGTTGGTCGCGGTTTCCGGCAAGACGCGGTGGAAGCGGGTATCCCCTGTCATTTCTTTGAGGGTGGACGTGCAAAGCTTGTGGCGCAGCAGCGATTTCGGCGTCATCAGCACCAGCGGCTTGCGGAAGTCACGGCGCAGCTGGCGGCGGAGGGCGTGGAAATAGTTTGCAGGCGTCGAGCAGTTCAGCACCTGCCAGTTATCCTCGGCAGACATCTGCAGGAAACGCTCGAGACGACCAGAGGAATGTTCAGGCCCCTGCCCTTCCATACCATGCGGCAGCAGCAGCACAAGCGCCGACATGCGCAGCCATTTCGTTTCGGCGGAGGCGATAAACTGATCAATCAGCACTTGCGCGCCGTTGACGAAATCGCCGAACTGGCCTTCCCACAGCACAAGGGCGTTGGGATCTGCCGTCGAATAGCCGTATTCAAAACCCATCACAGCGGCTTCGGACAGGGGGCTGTCATGCACTTCGAATTTTGCCTGACCCGCATCGATGTTGTTCAGCGGGATGTAGCGGAATTCATTGGTCTGGTCGGTCAACGCCGCATGGCGTTGCGAGAACGTGCCGCGGCCGCAATCCTGACCCGACAGGCGCACGCGATGGCCTTCGCAGGCAAGCGCGCCAAAGGCCAAAGCCTCAGCCGTCGCCCAGTCGAAACCATCACCGGTTTCGAACATCTTCTTTTTCGCCTCCAACTGGCGGGCGATTTTAGAATTGAGATCGAACCCCTGCGGCAGCGTCGTCAGCGCGCGGCCGATTTTCTGCGCGAGCTCGTTTGTGACGGAGGTTTCGCCGGAGCGTTCCTCGCCATAGGCCTGTTTCAGCCCGCTCCAATGGCCTTCCAGCATATCGGCGCGGTTGGGCTTGTAGCTGGTGGCGGCCTGGAATTCGCGTTCCAGATGCGCGTTGAAATCGGTATAGATTTTATCGGTTTCAGCCTGCGTCAGCGTGCCTTCGGCGACAAGTTTCTGCGCGTAAACGGTACGCGTCGTCGCCTTGTCCTTGATGACCTTGTACATCTGCGGCTGCGTGAATGCAGGTTCATCCGACTCGTTATGGCCGTGACGGCGGTAGCAGATTATGTCGATAAAAACGTCTTTCTTGAATTGTTGGCGGAATTCGATCGCCATGCGCGCAACATGCATCACCGCGTCCACATCGTCGCCATTGACGTGGAAAATCGGCGACTGGATCATTTTCGCGACATCGGTGCAATAGCTACCGGAGCGAGAATAGAGAGGCGCGGTCGTAAAACCGATCTGGTTGTTGATGACCACATGCATAGTGCCGCCGACGCGGTAACCGGGCAGGTCGGACATCATGAGGGTTTCAGGCACGATGCCCTGACCGGACAATGCGGCGTCACCATGAATCAGGATCGGCAGCACTTTCTGGCGTTCGCTGTCCTTGTGCAGCGCCTGTTTCGCCCGGGTCTTGCCGACGACAACGGGATCGACGAATTCAAGGTGCGACGGGTTGGGCACCAGCGACATGTGGACGGTGTTACCGCCGAAATCGCGGTCCGACGACGTACCCATATGGTATTTCACGTCACCCGACCCCTGCACATCATCCGGCTTTGCGGGGGTACCCTGGAATTCGGAGAACATGGCAGTAAAAGGTTTGCTGAGGATGTTGGTCAGCACGTTCAACCGGCCGCGATGGGCCATGCCGAAGATAACTTCCTTGACGCCAAGTTGCGCGCCGCGATGGATGACTTCCTCCAGCGCTGGGATCACGCTTTCGCCGCCCTCGACGCCGAAGCGTTTGGTGCCGGTGAATTTGGTGTCGAGAAATTTTTCAAAGCCTTCCGCCGCGGTCAGGCGTTCAAGGAAGCGTTTACGCTCCGCAACCGGATAAACGGGGGTGTTGCGGGTCTTTTCGAATTTATCCTGCAGCCAGCCCTTTTGTTCAGGGTCCTGAATATGCATGAATTCGACGCCGATCGTGCCGCAATAGGTTTCCTGCAGCAGCTTTACGATGTCGCGCAAAGACGCGGTATCCACGCCCAGTGCGCCGCCCATCTGGATCTGGCGATCCATATCGGCTTCGGTGAAGCCGTAGGTTTTGGGATCGAGTTCGGGATGGTATTTGCGTTCCATCAGGCCCAACGGATCAAGATCGGCCATCAAATGCCCGCGCACCTGATAGGAACGCATCAACAGGAACGCGCGCAGCGAGTCCGACACAACTGCGCGGGAATCAACGGCGGGCGCAGCCTTCGCGCCCTTATCTGCCTTCGCCGCGGGTTTTGCGTCATCAGTGTTCGCAGGCGTCGAGAGGACGGCAGCGAGTTTTTCAGGGGCAGGCGTCCAGCTCGCGCCGCTCAACTCGTTCACCAGCAATTTTGCTTCGTCGCCGAGCGATCCGAAAAGATCGGCCCAGCTGGCATCCACGCTGCCGGGATTCTTGGCAAAACGTGCATACTGCTCGGCGATGTAATCGGGGCCGGCGGCGGTGAGGAAGCTGAGGGCGTCGCGCTGTGACATTTTATCGGTCTTTCTTAAGATTATGCCGCTTTGATCGCTTTCATGACGGCATCGCCGAGGCCCGCAGGGCTTTCGGAAACGAAGAAGTTCGCAGCCTTCATGGCGGCAATCTTGTCTTTCGCAGCACCCTTGCCGCCCGCGATGATCGCGCCGGCATGGCCCATGCGGCGGCCGGGAGGGGCCGTCGCACCGGCGATGAAGCCGGCGATGGGTTTCTTGATTTTCGATTTGGCGTAGAATTCCGCCGCATCTTCTTCGGCCGAGCCGCCGATTTCGCCGATCATCAGGATGGCTTCGGTTTCGGGGTCGTTGAGGAAGAGGGTCAATGCATCGATGAAGTTCGTGCCGTTGACGGGGTCGCCGCCGATACCGATGCAGGTCGTCTGGCCGAGGCCGTTAGCGGTCGTTTGCGCAACTGCTTCGTAGGTCAGCGTGCCGGAGCGCGACACGATGCCGATTTTACCGCGTTTGTGGATATGGCCGGGCATGATGCCGATTTTGCATTCGCCGGGCGTGATAACGCCGGGGCAGTTCGGGCCGATCAGGCGGGTTTTCGAGCCTTCCAGCTTGCGTTTCACCTTCACCATGTCGAGCACGGGGATGCCTTCTGTGATGCAGACGACGAGCGCGAGTTCCGCGTCGATGGCCTCTACAATCGCATCCGCCGCGAAGGGAGGCGGAACGTAGATGACGGAGGCATTCGCGCCCGTTTCGTTTACCGCATCGCGCACGGTGTTGAAGACGGGCAGGTCGAGGTGTTTCGTGCCGCCTTTGCCGGGCGTAACGCCGCCAACCATTTTAGTGCCGTAGGCGATGGCTTGTTCCGAATGGAACGTGCCTTGCGCGCCTGTGAAGCCCTGACACATGAGGCGAGTTTCTTTACCAACGAGAACAGACATGTTACGCAGCCTCCGCTTTGACGGTGCTGACGACTTTTTGCGCGGCGTCAGCGAGGTTATCGGCTGCGAGGATCGCAAGGCCCGATTCTTTCAAAAGTTTTTTGCCTTTGTCGACGTTCGTGCCTTCAAGGCGCACGACCAGCGGCATGGTGAGGCCGAGTTCCTTCGCGGCGGTGATGATGCCCTCCGCGATAACGTCGCAGCGCATGATGCCGCCGAAAATGTTGACGAGAATGCCTTCGACGTTCGGATCGGACAGGATGATGCGGAATGCTTCAGCCACGCGTTCTTTCGTCGCGCCACCACCCACATCGAGGAAGTTTGCGGGGTCGCCGCCATACAGCTTGATAATGTCCATGGTCGCCATGGCAAGGCCAGCGCCATTGACCATGCAGCCGATGTTGCCGGTCAGCTTGACATAGCTGATTTCGGCATCTTTCGCGCGTTTTTCGGACGGGTCTTCTTCAGCCACGTCGCGCAGTTCTTCCACATCCTTGTGGCGGAACATTGCGTTGTCGTCGAAGTTGAATTTCGCGTCGAGCGGAATCACGTCGCCCGCTTTGGTCACAACGAGCGGGTTGATTTCGACAATCGAGCAATCGAGCCCGATAAAGGCGTTATACATCGCCGATACAACTTCCACGCATTTGCCGACCTGCTTGCCCTCTAAACCGAGCGCGAAGGCAATCTGGCGGCCCTGAAAGGACTGGAAGCCGATGGCGGGGTCGATCGAGGTCTTCAGGATTTTTTCAGGATGCTTTTCGGCGACTTCCTCGATATCCATGCCGCCCTCGGTCGAGGACATGATGGTGACTTGGCTGGTGGCTCGGTCGATCAGGATGCCGAGGTAAAGTTCGCGGGCGATATCGCAGCCCTCTTCCACATAAATGCGGCGCACTTCCTGGCCTTGCGGGCCGGTCTGTGGCGTGATCAGCTGCATGCCGATCATTTTCTTCGCGGCTTCACGAACGTCATCGATCGATTTCACGACCTTCACGCCCCCGCCTTTGCCGCGGCCACCTGCGTGGATCTGCGCCTTGACGACGTAAATCGGGCCGGGGAGTTTTTTCGCGACTTCGACCGCTTCTTCGGCGGTATAGGCGACGCCGCCCTTCAGCACGGGCACGCCGCGCGCTTTCAGAAGTTCCTTGGCCTGGTATTCATGGATGTTCATGTTGCTTTCCCTGTTTTCTTGATCGGTTCGCCAAACCACCACTGGTTGCCCGAATGGTCGGTCACGCCGCCCATCCGTTCGCCATGGTCGCAATCGGTTGGCGGCATCAGTTCGACCGCGCCCAGCGAGAGCGCGGTTTTATATGCCGCATCGACGTTCTTGACGTAAATGTAGGTCATGGATTTTCCCGCGGGGTATTCCGCGGTCGCATCCGATATCATGATGACGGTATCGCCCAGCTGCAATTCGGCATGCTTGATGCTGCCATCGTCGCGACGCATGGGTTCGCGCCGCAATTCCGCTCCCGCCGTCTCCTTCAAAAAGGCGATCAGACGCGTCGCGTCCACAACCATGATGTAGGGGGAGACGGAGGAATAGGTCGGCGGTGCGAAGCTTTTCGCCATGATGGTTGTTACGCAGCCGTCGCGGGCTTGATGTTCCTGGCGGCTTCGCACAGCACTTTTACTGCAGCGACCGATTTGTCGAACATGGTTTTTTCATCCGCGGTGAAAGTCACTTCGATGATTTTTTCCACACCCTTCGATCCGATCACAACCGGCACGCCGATATAAAGGCCTTTGATGCCGTATTCGCCGTTCAGGTATGCAGCGCAGGGCAGCACACGGCGTTTATCCAGCAGGAAGCTTTCCGCCATCGCAATCGCCGCAGAAGCGGGCGCGTAGAAAGCCGAACCGGTTTTGAGGAGCGCCACGATTTCGGCGCCACCATCGCGCGTGCGCTGCACGATCTTGTCCAGCTTGTCTTGCGTCGTCCAGCCCATTTTCACGAGGTCGGGCAGCGGAACGCCGGCGACGGTCGAATAACGGGTCAGCGGCACCATCGTGTCGCCGTGGCCGCCGAGGACGAAGGCTGTAACGTCTTCGACCGAAACCTTGAATTCATCGGCAAGGAAATGACGGAAGCGCGCGCTATCCAGCACGCCAGCCATGCCGACAACCATGTTGTGCCTGAAGCCGGTGACTTCCTGCATGATGCCGACCATGACGTCGAGCGGGTTGGTGATAACGATGACAAAGGCGTTGGGGGCGTGTTTCTTGATGTTCTCGCCGACGCTCTTGATAATGTTGGTGTTGATGCCGATCAGGTCGTCGCGGCTCATGCCGGGCTTGCGGGGTACGCCGGCAGTGACGATGACAACATCCGCGCCTGCGATGGCTGCGTAATCGTTGCTGCCGGTCATGGTTGCATCGAAGCCTTCGACGGGGGCGGCCTGCGCGATATCGAGACTCTTGCCTTGCGGCACGCCTTCGGCGATATCGACCATGGTGATGTCACCGAGATTCTTCATGCCGGCCAGCAGCGCCAGCGTTCCACCGATTTGACCTGCGCCCACAAGGGCGATTTTTTTGCGAGACATGATTTGCGTTTCCCTAAAGATTTTTGCCTGATCTTATTTATAAGGAATCAGGACCGAGGCTTAAGCTAGCATCTTTTTGTGCGGTGTATAGGGCGGTTGAGACGCATTTTTGTGCAAAGCAGCGAATTTAAATTTATTATGTTATATAAATATTTACATAGCGCATTTTGTTAAATCCAATTTTCCGTGTCTCGCGATTTTTCCGAATTATCTCAGCAATTTAAAACATGCCTGCTTTCTTAGCGAATTCTTCATTTTCCCCGATTTTTATGGCTAATAATAGCAGATTTTCCTCGGTATGTTTATCATAACACGTAAAAAAGAGCCGCGTCTTGCCAAAGCAATCACGCGTGCTAGTCTTTCGTCCATGCCCCCTTCCGCAGCCAAAAGAATTCCCCTGACCGGGACGACCGGTGACGATTTTTTCCAGCGCCAGCTGGACGATCATTCCTGCGGTCCTGCCTGCATGACGACGGTCGGGCGCATCTATGGCGCTGGCGACACTTACGAAAAAATTCGCAGCCTTCTGAATCCAAGCCCGGCGACCGGCACGCCGCAGGAAGCGATGCAGCAGATCGGCGGCACGCTGGCCCCGCTTGAAACGGTCGGCGCGCATAGCTATACCGGCGGCGTTGCGATTGCCAATATCATGCAGGAGGGCGAAGGCCATTACGTGGTCTTCCTCGCGCGCGAGGGCGACCACGTTCTGTATTACGAGCCGTATTATCACGAATTGGTGATCGACCATATCGACAGCATCGTCTGGGATTCCGGGACGTGGGAGCCGGGCAGCGCCCGCGCCAGTCACTGGACCGCGAATTACGCGCCCGTTAACGACAACAATTTTGAAAAGTGGCTGGCGATGGCAGAGCCGAAACAGCCCCTCGTCCCCCCGCGCGCGCCGTCACGCCCGCCTGCGCCTTAGGCGAATTTCGAGATCAGCATATTGCTGATATCCCATTCCGCCTTGCGGTTCTTGTCGAAGTTTTCAACGCCCGCGAACCAGATATGGATCAGCGGATCACGGACCACGCGGTCCCTCAATGCTTCGTCGGCGACAAGGTTTCCCGCATCCGCCGCGCGGCGCAGAATTTCCGCGCCGCCCTTGCGGTCCATCTTGCAGCCCGTGCCGGTCAGCATACACAGCGCGACCAGCAACGGCGTGTCGCCGGATGACACGACAAGGTCGGTATCGAAATGCGAGAGCGCACGCAGGAAACAGTCATAGGCCATTTCGGGGTTGCGCGGCACGACATCGCCCGCCAGATAAAGCGTGCCCAGCGTTTCAAACGCGCTGCCGCGTCCCGCCTGCCCCGCCAGTTCCAGCAATTCCATCGCGCGCTGCGGATCAGGTTGAACGCCCGCGCCATGGAGGTATTTAAAGGCAAGGCTCTGTTGGCAGGCGGGGGAGCCGCGCTGCGCGCCTTCTTCGTAAAACGCGAAGGCATGTGCCTCGATTTTCGGCACGTGTTCGCCCAGTTCATAGAGGATACCAAGGTTGAAGCAGGCATCACGGCTGCCCGATGAAAAGGCCTTCAGGTACCATTCCATCGCCTTGAACGGGTCCTTGTTGACGCCGTCGCCGCCTTCATAGCGCGTGCCCACGGCATTTTGCGCATAAGCGTCGCCGGTCTCTGCCGCCTTCAGCAGCCATTCGAAACTTTTGATATGGGACGGGTCGAGGCCTTCCGCGCCCTGGTAATACCAGTCGGACAGCTGCAGCATCGCCTTGGTATCGCCCTTGCGGGCGAGAGCGCGCATGTCGCGCACGGCATCGGACATATTGTCTTCCCTTTGCCCCATTCTATTTTTTGATGCCGAAAAACTCAAGCTGCCACGCGATTTCATCGGGCGTCAGCGGGTATTCGGTGCCACCCCTCGGATATAAAAGGTCTTTTGGCTGTACGCGACCCGCCAGCCGCTGCACGTCGACACACATGCGGGCGGGAAAACCGGCTTTCCAGCACAGGGAGACGATCGGCTTTGCCCCTGCCGCCAGAATACGTTCCACCATATCGGCAGGGAGGCCGGCCATTTTGGCCATCGCCTGCACGGCAAACGGGCGTTCCTGCCAGGCGAGCGCGTCATGCACCAGCTCCGGCGTCAGCCTTCCATCCCGCGCGAAGCGTTCCACCTTTTCAGCCGGTGTTTTCGCGCCACCGTCATGCTTGATATAGGCGATGCGCCGCTCGACAATCGACACCACGCCAAGGCGTGTGGCGGCATCAAGGTCGCTTCGGTTTTTCAGCACATCAAGGATCGTTTCACTGACAAAGCCGGTCAATTCGCGCGTGAGATCGATATCCAGATGCGGACTGAGCGCAAGCGGGCGCTGCCATTCCGCATTGCGGCGCGCATCGTCGACAATCGCCTGCAACGTGTCACGGGAGATTTGCGCGCCGCGGTTGCCGATCATCAGCGCCGTGCTGATCATGTCCCCTGCCTTGAAAACGGCGTCGGTCACCGTTTCACTGACGGTTGGTCGCGCGGCGATGGCGGCAATCGCCCAAGGCTCCGGATGGCCCGCCAGAATTTCCAGCAGGACGTTGTCCTCCAGCGCGATGCATTGGCGCAGGATCGGTTCGGCGATTTCACGTTCCACATCGCGGGCGAGGCGCGCGACGACCGCGGGCGGCGCCTTGGCGTAGTCGCGGAGCGCGGAGGATAACGCATGGCGCACTTTCAGAACTTCATCCTGCGCCAGCGCGGTCAGCGCCTGCACCGCAAAACCGTATAATTCGCTATGCGCCTCGGCTTCAATCGACGGCAGCAGCTTTACCAGTCGGTCGGCCAGCGCGATGCGGATATCCGCATCGGAACTCGCCGCCTCGTCGCCGCCGTGATCGGGGATAACGATATCGGCTGCATTCGCTGGCAGCTGGTAAGGGGGCTTGTACGCGGGCTTTTTGCCGAACAGTTTTTTAAAGAAACCAAACATTTATGAATCCCTATAGGCGCGGGACTGCATTTCCATGAGCCTGCTGACCGTGCGTTCAAACACCTGTGCAAGGTCCGTGCCGGTATAAAGTTTTTCCGGCGGGGCGGCGGCAGAAATGGCAATCATGGCATGGTTATCATATAGGGTGTCGATCAGCGTAATAAAGCGAGTGACGGCATCGCGCTTCATATCGTCAAGGCGCGGGATTTTTTCGACCACGAAAACCTTGAAACGTTTCACCAGTTCAAGGTAATCGAGCGCGCTTTTGGGCTGCTCGCACAGTTCGACGAAGGTAAAGGCGGCAACCACTTTTGCCGCGCGCGGCACATGGATGATGCGTCCCTTGACCGGAATATCCAGCGGCGCGCCCTCGCTGCCCTCGGAGATCGTTTTGAAAATCCTGTCGAGTTCCGCATGCGCATCGCTGTCATGCGGCCAGAAATAGACCTGCAGTTCGCGCAGTTTCCGCATCCGGTAATCAATATCGCCGGTAAAGGCAAAGACTGTCAGGTTCTGTTTCAACAGTTCGATGAACGGCATGAATAATTCCCGCTGCAACCCGCCTGCGTATAAGTCATCCGGCGGAATGTTCGACGTCATCACAACCGTCACCCCGCGCGAGAACAGCGCGGTGAACAGCCGCCCGATGATCATGGCATCCGCCACGTCCTTGACCTGAAACTCGTCGAAGCAGAGCAGCCGCGCGTCGCCCGCAATCTTGTCCGCCGCCGCGATCAGGTCGCCGTCGATGCGGTCCTGCGCCTTGCGATGCGTACGGCGCTCATGCATGAAATCATGCACCTCCAGCATAAAGGCGTGGAAATGCACGCGGCGTTTTTTATCGACGGGTGCCGCCGCAAAAAACATGTCCATCAGCATCGATTTGCCGCGACCGACGCCGCCATGCAGGTACAGCCCCTTGGGCGCGTCGGGTTTTTTCGCAAACGGCCACCATCCGGCGGGCTTGTGTTCCGCCAAGGCCAAGCGCAACTGCTCCAGCGCCGTGACCGCGCGCTGCTGGTCGGGATCGGGGGCGATGCTGCCCGCCTTTAATTTCTGGTCATATATGTCGGTGAGTGTTTGCATGGTTTTTCGAAATTCATCCTATCCTCCGCGCCCCTTCTAATAAACCAAAACAACGATTGCCATAACTTGAAATTCGCTGAATTTTTCGTCTGGCTGCCCTTCAAGGGCGGGCGTATGCTTGTTATCAGCACTTGGTTTCAACCGTTACGGGAGATTCGATATGAGCAAAGAACATAAATGCAAAGGCGCCTGCCAAAAAGATTTCGCTGACAAAGCAAAAAAAGACGGCGGTCATCATCACAAGCATGCGGCGAACGACACCTGCCCGCATCACGCGAAAAAAGACGCTGCTGCGCCGAAAACGCCGGAAGCGCCCAAGCCTTGATCTAATCTGGCTTGATCTAAAAAAATCCCCGCGCGAAAGCCGGGGATTTTTTTATTTCTTGAGGTGCTTGACGATGAAATCGAGGGTCTTGTTAAAGGACTCTTCGTTGATCGTATGGCTGAGCCCCTTGATCACGACGCCCTCAACCGGCAGGCCGGCGCGTTTCAGGCGCATGAGCGATGCGTTGTAATGCACGCTGATGCGGTTCAGCGCCTTGTCGAACACTTTGCCCAGTTTGCCGCGTGGCACCGGTTTCTTCTCCACATGGCGGCTGGTCGTGTAGAAAATTTCGTCCTTATCGCCCATCAGCAGCATGGTGGCTGGTTTCGATTTTGCACCGACGATCGGGAATACAGGGCCGGAATGGCAAACGACCGCGGCACATTCATCGCCGCGCCGTGTTGCCATCTGCACCACCATCGCGCCGCCCAGCGAAAAGCCGTAAAGCACAAGCCCGTCATCCTTCAGCCCGCGTTTCGCCAACTGCGCATCGGTGAATTTGTTCAGTTCATCAACGACGGGCACCTGATTGAAGAGATGTTTCAGCGCCAGTTCGATTTGTTTCTCGGGATTTTTCTCGGTCTTGTACCAGGTATATAAATCTTCGGCATCGGGCACGCCGTGATCAGCCAGACGTTGTTTGTCGGCGCCAACGCCCACCGGCCCCCGCACCACCAGCACATCGGCATTCGGCCATTGCTTCTGGATTTCGGGCGGCAGGCCCTTGAACATATCGGGATGGTTGCCGTAGCCATGCAGCAGGATAATCAGCGCATCCGGCTTGCCGGATGCGCAGGGGTATTCGTTGAAATGAAAACCGTCTTCGAACTTCATGGCCGCCTTATTGTTGCTGCCACCCGTTATCCCGCCAAGGATGATCAAGCGTATAAAAACCCTAACCCCTTGTAAACGGGCTAAATTTCTGTTGCGCCGCAGCATATACAGAACCTTGACGGAATATGAAAACGCAGTACAATCGCGGCATCAACCGGAGAAAACCGATGGCCCTGTTCAAGCGCAAGATCAAAGACCAATTCAACAAACCGCCGCAGCGCGACTTACAGGCCTTCACAATCACGCTGACCAAACCGGAACAGGACTTGGGCGCGCAGGCTTCATCCTTTGCCACGACCCTCGGCCGCTGGCTGCAGCGTCAGGGCGATATGCAGAAGGGCAACGCGCAAAGCCCCGTCGCCGGAGCCGGCACTGTTGCCATTTCCTGCACCGAAGAAACCATGCACCGCATCGAGCGCCAGTTCGCCGGCAACATCCTGCGCGTCGACCCGCCCGCACAGCATATGCGCGGCACGGTCTATCCGCCAAAAGTCGACCCTTGGGATGTTAGTAAGTGGTCTACACCGCCCGCGTAAGCATCCGGCGGCGGGCAAGAAGATAGCCCCACATTGTAAAATTGATCGCGCACATATAGACGGGGAACAGCAGAGTCGTCGCTGTCCATTGCGCGAGCGCGAAAATCGAAATGATTGTCGAGATGGCGAACAGGAAATAGGCAAGCGGCCGTTCCTCCTGCGGCTTTGCCCATGATTTGCGGAAGGTCGGGAAGAACCCGATCGCATCGATCACCACGATCAGCACAACCGACCAGAATGGATCGGAAGTGAAATACCAGAGCGGCAGCGTGAGGAACGCGGCCGCAAGCGCATATTTATCCGCCTTCGTGACGTTGCGTGTGCCCTGCTTGAACCCGATGTAGCAGAGGATCAGGCACGTAAACGCACCAATCACCGTCGGTATCACCCCTGCCCCGCCGCCTTCTGCATATTGCGCGGATGCCGCGATGATCGTCAGGATAAACCAGATCAGCCATGAAAACGCGTGCGGCTTCACCTCGCCGCGCAAGGCTGCGCACACATAGGGGGTAAATCCGGCGAACAGTACGATCGCGGACAGAATGACGAGAATGGCAGGGCTGATGGCGGTTATCCCGGATTAAAACTGGTCATTGGCAATGGCGCAGGCCATTTTCTGCCCGCCCATGATGGGCGCAGACAGGCCATGCACCTGCGGCAGCAACGCTTCGGCAAAGAAACGCGCCGTGATCAGTTTCGTGTTGTAGAAATTCGCATCATCGCCGTTATGCAGCGCGCCATAGGCGGATGACGCCATGCGCGCCATCATGTAACCGCCCGCGACCAAAGAAAACTGACGCAAGTAAGGCACCGCAGATGCCGCCATAGCGTCGGTATTGGATTTGGCATTCGCCAGCATCCATGCTGTCGTTTCCTCCAGCGCCGCGACCGACTTCACGAGCGAACCCTGAATGGCATCGAGATCGTCGCTGGGTTTCTGCGTCAGCGTTTTTGCGAATGCCTTGATTTCTCCCATGAACTTCGCAGCCTCCGCGCCGCCGTCACGCAGCACTTTGCGGAAGACAAGGTCGTTCGCCTGAATGCCATTGGTGCCTTCATAAATCGGCAGGATGCGGCTGTCGCGGTAGTACTGCGCCGCCCCCGTTTCTTCGATAAAGCCCATGCCGCCGTGGATTTGCAAACCGGTCGATGCGGTTTCAACAGCGTTGTCGGTCGCCCATGCCTTCACGAGCGGCACCAGCAGGTCCAGGCGCGCAGCCGCAGCCGTCTTCGCCGCTTCATCGCCCGCATGGCGCGAACGGTCAATCATACCTGCGGCATAATAGGCCAGCGCGCGCGATGCTTCGGTGTTCGATTTCATGGTCAGCAGCATGCGGCGCACATCGGGATGTTCGATGATGGCAACACGCTTGCCGGATTTGTCGCCCAGTTTCATGCCCTGCACGCGGTCTTTCGCGTATTGCAGCGCGTGCTGGTAGGCCGCTTCGGACAACGCGACGCCCTGCTGCCCCACGCCAAGGCGCGCATTGTTCATCATGATGAACATGTTGCGCAAACCTTGTCCTGGCTGGCCGATCAGGTACGATACGGCCCCTTCATGCTCGCCATACATCATGACGCAGGTGGGGGACCCATGGATGCCAAGTTTATGTTCCAGCGACACGGCGCGCACATCGTTGCGCTTGCCGATGCTGCCATCGTCATTCACCATGAATTTCGGCACGATAAACAGGCCAAGCCCGTCATTGCCTTCTGGCAGGCCGTCGATACGGGCGAGGACAAGGTGGATGATGTTCGGGGTAAAATCATGTTCGCCCCAGGTGATGAAGATTTTCTGGCCCTTCATCAGGTAATGGTCGCCGTTCTTTTTCGCGACCGTGCGGATCGCGGCAAGATCGGTGCCCGCCTGCGGCTCGGTCAGGTGCATCGAACCTGTCCATTCGCCAGAAATCATTTTCGGCAGGTATTTCGTCTTGTCCGCGGGCGTGCCCAGCACCTCGATCGCCTCGATTGCCGCCTGCGACAACAACGGGCACAGCGACAGGGCGAGGTTCGCGGCCTGCCACATTTCGCCTACCGCCATGCCGATCGCATGGGGCAGCGCCTGACCGCCGTGATCGGGGGCGCAGGTGACGCCCGTCCAGCCGCCTTGCGCGAACTGGGTATAGGCATCCTTAAATCCATCCGGTGTCTTCACCGTTTCGCCCGCCAGTTTCGACATCTGCAGGTCGCCGTTTTTATTCGTCGGCGCCCAGACTTCGCCCGCCAGACGCGCGGCCTCGGCCAGTACGGCCTCCACCACATCGGCGCTGGCATGTTCATACCCCGGCAGGGCGGAGATTTCTTCCATCCCTGCGATTTCATCGAGCACGAAGCGCATGTCTTTCAGCGGTGCGGTGTACATCTGGCGAACTCCACAAAAAAATTCCGGCAGCCTTTGTCAGGACTGCCGGAATATTAACATTTCAGGCGCATATATAAAGCCCCCGTGCGGGATGCTTTATGAATATCGCCAATTAAAGATCAAACGAGCTACCGCCTTTTTTCGGTGCGGGCTTGCTGCTAGGGCGCGCGACGAGGGACTGGACGCGCTCTTCCACAGCGACCATCAGTTTCGCCTGACCAAAGCCGCTGTCGATTTCGTCGAGCGGGATGCGTGCTTCTTCCTGCACATACAGCTTCACCAGCGGATGCGCGTTGTCGCCGCGCTGTTCGGCCACATTCGCGAAGATGCGCGACAGGGTGCGGGTTGCTTCGGTATGGCCGCCCATGACGCTGTCCATTTTATCGCGGATCGCCTGACCTTCGTCAGTGCCCTTCAGGTCATCCACGACATCGACGACTTCGCGCAGCTGCGCCAGTTCGTCGGCGGTGGGTGCGCTGGATTGCCAGTCATGCACGATCGCGCGTTCGATGGAAATCAGGGCTGCGCGCGCGTTGTCTTCGGGCAGCTTGGCGATTTCGTTGAACAGCTTGTCGATACCTTCGGGGGTGCCGATGGTGCCAAGGCGGCGGGTGTAATCATCAGCGTTGAATGCGGGCATAGGCAAATCTCCTGCTGTTAAAGGTCGAATGAACCGCCGCGAGACGGGCGGCGGGGGTTGGTATTGGGGGGCGGCAGCTGTGCGGCGCGTTCGCGCAGCATGCGTTCTTCCACGGTCACCATCAGCTTCGCCTGGCCAAAGGCCGTGCCGACGTCATTGAGGGACTGGTGCCGCTCTTCTTCCACATAGGCCTTCACAAGCGCGTGGGCGGCATCGCCCTTGAAATCGAGTATCTTGCGGAACATGGCCGACATTGCCTGGCCTTCTTCCGCGATGTGCATGCCGCTTTCCATGTCGGCGCGCAGCATGTCGCCCGTGGGCGTACCTTTCAGCCGGTCAATGGCATCGATTACCATGCGCAGTTGTGCGATCTCATGCGGCTTGGGCGCGGTGCGCTGCCAGTCGGTCACGATGTTGAGTTCCACGCGGTTGACGACAGACAGTTGTTCGCTGCCGGACAGCACGGAAAGCTGGTCAAACAACGTCTCCACTTCGGCTGAATTGCGTGCGCCCTCGATACGGCGCGCCAGGTCGTCGGCATTAAATGCGGACATGGGCATTTCCTTTAACGTCTATATATGTCTTGTGGTTATGGATTCTATACCATCCCCACCCCTGACTGACAATCCCGTTTAACGTAAGATCAGAGGGTTAGGCCGTTTGGCACAGCGTTTGCAATGTTATCCATATAAAGATGGCCAAAATGGGCCGGGGATCAGGGAGTTTTAGGGTATGGGATCATTTTTGTCAGGGCTATCTTCTAAAATTGCCCAGAAATATCAGGGAGTTGCGTCACCTCAGGTCATTAGTGCTGTCCAGAAAGCCAGCAGCAAGACAGGGGTAGATTTTACCTTCCTGATGGAAAAAGCTTCCACCGAGAGCAGCTTTAACCCGACCGCGAAGTCGAAATCTTCCTCCGCGACCGGCCTGTACCAGTTTATCGAGGATACCTGGCTGTCGATGGTTAAAAGGCATGGCGACAAATTCGGCCTTGGCGATTACGCCGACAAGATCGAGATGAAGAACGGCCGCTGCTGCGTGGATAACGCGGCCACGCGCAAGGAGATCCTGTCGCTGCGCAACGACCCCGAAATTTCCGCCCTGATGGCGGGCGCCTATAGCGCCGAGAACAAGGTATACCTGCAAAAGAACACCGAAGGCGATATCGGTTCGACCGAAATGTACATGGCGCATTTCATGGGCGCGGGCGGCGCCACGAAATTCATCAACTGCCGCGATTACGATGGCAACGCGGTCGGCGCGAAGCTGTTCCCCGCGCAGGCGCGCGCGAACAAGAACGTGTTCTACGACAAGGCGACAGGCAAGGCCCGCACGCTGGACCAGATTTACAACCTGTTCGATAAAAAGTTCTCCGATGGACCTTCGACAAGCACGACTTCGAAAACACCTGACACTTCGGCCCCCCAGACCGAACACGCGAAGCGCTCCATCAAGGCACCTGCCGCCGCCGAGTATTCAAGCACGCCCCACCCCGTCAAGGCCGCGCAGGTGCTTCCCGTTTTCGATGACGCGAACGACAAGGATGACATCATCTGGTCGAACGACCCGCGTTTCCGCCATGACGTGCCGCAGTCGGGCTATACCCATGTGCGCAAGCCGATGCATCGCATCAGCCCGGAGAGCATCATGGTGATGTCGCAGATGCGCGACACCGAACGCGAGGCATTCACCACGCGCCGCGATAAATACGGTTATAACAGCTAATCAATCGTTACCGGATTTCGACAACCGGCGCTTTCAGGTTTTGTGCCTGAAGCGCTTTTGCCTGTTGTTCGATCATCTCGCGCAGCTGTTGCGGCGTGATCGACAGGTTCGGGCGCAGCGAAGCCTTGTCCCCCGCCAGTTTCAGCAGCATGTCGAGCGGCGATTCATCGGCCGGGAACTGTTCCACCTCGACATCTACATCGGGTTTGATCTTTGCACGTTCCTTGGCGACTTCGATGGCGCGGGCAAGGCCGCCCAGCTCGTCGACGAGGCCGCGTTCCTTGGCCTGCGCGCCGGTCCAGGCGCGGCCTTCGGCCACGTTGAACGCCTGGTCATGCGTCATCTTGCGGCCCTGCATCACGCGCTGCAGGAATGCTTCATAGATATTGTCGAGCGTTGCCTCGAACTTCGCCATTTCTTCGTCGGTGAACAGGCGGTTGAACGACCACATGCCGGCATGCGCGCCTTCGGAAATCGTCACCCAGTTGACGCCGATCTTGCTCCACAAATCCGCGAACACGAATTTGCCGCCGAACACGCCGATGGAACCGGTGATGGTGCCGGGCTGCGCCACGATCCAGTCGGCGGGCGTTGCAACCCAATAACCGCCGGATGCCGCGTAGCCACCCATAGAAACGATCACAGGCTTGCCCGCTTTTTGCGTTTCAACAACGGCGCGGCGGATGGTTTCGGCCGCGGTCGGCGAACCGCCGGGGCTGTCGATGCGGAAAACGACGGCTGCGACGTCCTTGTCCTCGCGCACTTCCTTGAACGCGTCGACGATGTCATTCGCCTCGATCCCGCTATCGCCCATGCCTGCATGCGCGCCGCCAAAGGAAACGATTTCGCCGGAGCCGAGGACGAGGGCGATCTTGGGCTTGCCCTTGCCGGATTTTTTGTTTTCTTCCTTGTCGATTTCTTTTTTGACTTCATCGACGAAGCCGCGGAAGCCCTTCATTTTCGTCTTCGCCTCGGGCGCGTAATCGGACAGGTCAACGGTTTCGTCTTTTTCGGCAAGACCCGCTTCCTTGCGCGCCGCCTCCATCAATTCATCGTAATAGCCGATTTTGTCGACCAGCTTCGCCTGCAGCGCCGCCTGATCGGTAAAGGGCGCATTGTCGATCAGCATGCGGACCTGTTCGGGTGTTAATCCGCGAGCCTCTGCCACGCCGCCGACCATCTGGCGCGACAGGTCGCCGATCATTTCGGTCAATGCGCGGCGGTTCGGCTCGCTCATATCGGTTGCGGTAAAGGTTTCGGGGGCCGACTTATACAGGCCTTTATGGCCGAATTGCGCGGTCACGCCGACCAGATCAAACGTGCCCTTCACGAACGGCACCTGCGCGGAAATGCCGGTGATGCCGACGATGCCGACGGGCTGCAGCCACAGCTGGCCGAAGGACGACGCGAAATAATAATCGGACATGCCCGACGACATCTCGCCATAGCTTTCGCCGAAGATATAGGCAAATTTGCCAGCCTTGCGGAAATGCGCGATCGCGTCGCGGATTTCCTGCACCTGCGCCACGCTGAATTTCATGTCCTCCATTGTCGCAACGAACCCCTTCACGCGGTCGTCTTTCGCGGCGCCTTCCAACGCCTCGGTCAGGTCGCGGATCGTGTTCGTCGTGTGGACGAAGGGCTGCGTGATCGACGGCTTCGGGAGTTTTTCGCCGATGCCCGCCTTGAAGGTGTAGGTGAGAAGAATTTTCGACGGTAACGCTTCGGGCTTTTCATCCATCGCGCGACCGAGCGCAACGCCCAGCATGACGACCAGGATGAAAAAGGAAAAACCCATCATCACGAAAAAGCCCTTGAGCAAATTCCACAGGCCGTGGAAAAAACCGCCCTGTTTCTTGACAACTACTTGCTCGGCCATGACAGCAACCTTTCGGAAATGCGATGAATTTTTTTGCAGTCTATCCCAACATTCCGCATTGAACGATAAATAAATTGGGTCTAGTCTCGTTTGCAGATCACGACACGCGACAGACAAAAAAAGCCCCAAGTGCGGAAACACTTGGGGCAATATCATCGAAGCGAAGTATTAAGGGAGAGGCCGTTTGGAAAACCGAACGGCCTTTTCCTTGAGTGAAAGCATCGCGAATCTGTGGATAAGAGTCGAATCGTTTTTTCCGGCAGTTATCCGCAGCCTTATTTCCCTTCAAATTCAGTTGTTTAGAGGCTGTGCGCCGCAATGCGGCGTTTTTTGTTATGGAGAGTCGAGGAAAAATTTTCGCGTGAAATCACAGAGTCTTGCGATTCCCTGATTCGGCGGAACATCAACAGACTCTGCCAAGAACCTGATCTGACTCGGAATTATTTTGCCACTTGCGCGATATGGCGCAGCAGGTGATCGCATAGCACAAGCGCCATCATCGCTTCGGCAACGGGCGCGCCGCGCAATCCGACGCAAGGATCATGGCGGCCCTTCGTCACGATTTCGGTTTCTTCCATCTGCTTGTTGATCGTCAGCATGGGCGTGAGAATCGAACTGGTCGGCTTGAACGCGATGCGCACAACAATATCCTGCCCCGTCGAAATGCCGCCAAGGATGCCGCCCGCATTGTTCGACAGGAATTTCGGCTTGCCGTCCTCGATGCGGATCTGGTCGGAATTCATCTCGCCGCCCATTTCGACGCAAGCAAAGCCCGCGCCGATTTCAACGCCCTTCACCGCATTGATGCCCATCATCGCTTTCGCAAGATCGGCATCAAGTTTATCAGCCAGCGGCGCGCCGAGGCCTGCGGGGAAACCGCTTGCGACGACTTCTACAATCGCGCCTGCGCTGGAACCGGCCTTGCGCGTTTTATCGAGGAATTCTTCCCATACCGGAATGATCGCGGCATCGGGCGTGAAGAACTGGTTTTCAGCGGCCTGCGCCCAGTCCCAGTTGTCGCGGTTGATTTTATGCGGACCCACCTGCACAACACCCGCGCGGATCGCAATGTTATCGCCAAGGCGTGATTGCAGCACCTTGCGCGCCACGCCGCCCGCTGCGACGCGGCTTGCCGTTTCGCGCGCCGATGAACGGCCGCCGCCGCGATAATCGCGGAAACCGTATTTTTGGTCGTAAGTGAAATCCGCATGGCCGGGCCGATATTTATCCTTGATCTCGGAATAATCCTTTGACCGCGCATCGGTGTTTTCGATCAGCAGGCTGACAGGCGTGCCGGTCGTGCGGCCTTCGAAGACGCCGGACAGGATCTTGACCTTGTCTTCTTCCTGCCGCTGCGTCGTGAAGCGGTTCTGGCCGGGTTTGCGGCGGTCGAGGAATTGCTGGATGTCGGATTCGGAAAGTTCAACCTGCGGCGGCACGCCATCGACCACGCAGCCAATCGCGGGCCCGTGGCTTTCGCCCCATGTCGTGTAGGTGAAAAGGTTGCCGTAGGTGCTGGCTGACATTAGCCCGAAATGCCCTGCAGCAGTTCGGCGGTCTGTTTCGCAGAATCAACCGCGACCATGCCGATCGTGTTATAGCCGCTGTCGACATACATGATTTCGCCCGTCACGCCCGCGCCGAGGTCGGAGAGCAGGAACAGGCCTGCGCCGCCCACATCTTCGGTCGTCACGTTACGGCGTAGCGGCGCGTTCAATTCGTTCCATTTCAGGATATAGCGGAAATCGCCGATGCCGGAGGCCGCGAGAGTCTTGATCGGCCCCGCCGAAATCGCGTTCACGCGGATGCCTTTTTTACCAACATCGCTCGCAAGGTAGCGCACGGAAGCCTCCAGCGCCGCTTTCGCCACGCCCATCACGTTGTAATGGGGCATGACGCGTTCCGCGCCGTGATAGGTCATGGTGATCATGCTGCCGCCGTTTTTCATGAGCGGCACGGCGCGCTGCGCAACCGCCGTGAAGGAATAGACGGAAATATCCATCGTCTTCAGGAAATTGTCGCGTGTGGTGTTGAGGTAAAGGCCGTCCAGCTCGTTCTTGTCGGAATAGGCGATTGCGTGGACGACGAAATCAAGGCCGCCCCATTCTTTCTCGATCGTGGCGAAAGTGGCGTCGATGCTGTCATGGTTCGTGACATCGCAGGGCACGACGATTTTCGACTGCACGGATTCTGCAAGCGGGCGAACCCGTTTTTCCAAAGCATCGCCCTGAAACGTGAAGGCAAGCTCCGCGCCGTGCTTATGCGCCATCTCGGCGATGCCCCAGGCGATGGAACGGTCATTGGCGACACCCATGATGAGGCCACGTTTGCCTTTCATAAGCGGGAGGGCGTTCGTCATGGAATCGGTATCCTCTGTGGCGGGCCGGTTATTCATTATGAATCACCTGTTTTTAATTTCTGTGCGGCATCCTACACATTTATAAATATACGTCCAGCGACACGTTCCATAAAACACGATGCAGAAAAAAAATTTGCGCATTTAAACATAAAGGGAACACATCGTTAAGTTATTATGAAATCCATTTTCTGTTTTCCTTTTGATTGAAAATGGAAATGTATTATATTTATGACAGTCATCGTTAACCAACAGGGTGTTCCTCACCCGTTCTCATTCCAGCTTCTAAGCTTGCAAACACTTCCGTACTGGTGTTCACTCACGCCAAGCTTAATGAAAAGAAGGTTCCACACTTGCTTCAATTCACATCGCCTCGTGCCCGCATGTTCCGCAAGCGCCGTTATGGCCTGCGCCACATCATCCTCTCCGCTCTTGTCATCTCCGCTGCTTACGGCTTCATGCCGTCCGGCGAAACGACAGTGGCCGTGCCCGCCAACACCGTCGTTGCATCCGCACCGGCAGCCGTTGCGCCCGCGCGTACATATGAAGTGATGAACCTGAAGGACGCCTTCGACGCGAAACCCGCGCAGCCGTCCTACCAGTTTGCCTCGACCGACGAAGCCGCCGCCGCCAAGCCGCAGGTTGTGATCGCCGCGCCCGCCCAGCCCAAGCTGGAACGCCAGCTGTCCTATATCCAGTCCGGCATCACCAAGCTTCTGGAAGCCAGCACGGATCTCAAAGAAATCTTTGATAACGAAAAGAAACTGAGCGTCGGCAAGGGCGATACCCTTATGGATTTGCTCGTGAAAAACGACGTGTCGCGTGATGACGCCTTCAGCGCGATCCAGGCGCTGAAAAAGGTCTATGATCCCCGCGAACTGAACCCCGGCCATCAGGTGACCGTGTTCTTCCACAAAGATCCCGCGATTGCCGACCCAAAATTCGTCGGCCTGCGCATTGAACGTGACTCGGTCAACTCGCTCGTCGTCAACCGCGACGCCGATGGCAGCTTCATGGTCAACACCGAAGCGAAAGCCGTCCACCGCGAAATGAAGGCGTATCAGGCGACCATCGACAACTCGCTTTATGTCGATGCGAAACAAGCTGGTGTGCCCGATAACGTGATCCTGGAACTCATCAAGATGTACTCGATGGGCGTCGACTTCCAGCGCGAGATCCAGCGCGGCGATTCCTTCCACGTCATGTATGAGCGCTACATCACCGATGACGGCCGCGTTGTGCCGAACAAAGGCGATATCGTTTATGCGAAACTGGCGCTGTCCGGCCGCACCCTGCCCCTCTACCGCTTTGAAGGCGCGAACGGCGACGTCGAATACTTCGACCAGACCGGCCAGTCGGTGAAAAAACCCCTGATGAAAACGCCGATCGACGGCGCGCGCATCACTTCGAAATTCGGTTTCCGCCGCCATCCCGTGCTGGGCTATAACAAGCTGCATAAAGGCATCGATTTCGGCGCCCCCCGCGGCACGCCCATCTACGCAGCCGGTGACGGCGTCGTGCAGAAGGCCGGCAAGTTCTCGTCCTACGGCAACTATGTCCGCATCAAGCACCGCGCAGGTATCGAAACCGCATACGCCCACATGAACGGCTTCAAGGCTGGCGTGAAGGCAGGTTCCCGCGTGAAACAGGGTCAGGTCATCGGTTACGTCGGCACCACCGGCCGCTCGACCGGCCCGCACCTGCATTACGAAATCCTGATGAACGGCAAACAGGTCAACCCCGCTTCCGTGAAACTGGCCGGTGGCCGTTCGCTGGGCGGCAAGGAACTCAAGACCTTCAAGGCCAATGTCTCGAAACTCGACAACACCTTCGCCAAGGCGCTGCAGCCGGTTCCGGCCGTTGCTTCGGCAGACACGACGAAAGTCGCGGCGCATAACTAAGCACCACGCCGGATACGCTTTTAAAAGACCCGCTTGATCATATCAGGCGGGTCTTTTACTTTGGGCTATCCCGCTCTTCCAGACCCGAGGTTCGCCATGCGCCTGCCCGCCCTGCTCCTTCTCGCCGCCCTGCTGTTGCCGACGCCTGTTGCGGCGAATGACCGCCTCAGCGCGGCCGAACTGATGCAGATGTGCAGCAGCACCCATGATGTCGATTACGGCTATTGCGCAGGCTACATCACGGCGATTGCCGACCAGATGCTGTCGACCGGCACGGCGGGCGGGGAACGCGCCTGCAACCATGCGGGCGTCCGCAGCCAGCAATATGTGGATGTGTTCCGGTCTTTCCGCGGAAATCTTTCCCGAGCGATTGCAGGATCAGGCCGAACGCACCGTTGCGGCGTCCTTTGCCCGAGCTTTTCCTTGCCGCTAAACCTAGCGATAGGTTCCGAAAATATTCTGGGTCTTGCCGCTGGCATCCGTCACGCTCAGGAACGGGTCCTGCTCCGCGCCGCCCAGCTGCAGCCCCATCACAACACGGTCGCGGCCCGACTTGTCCTTCATGATCATGACAGGCGATTCATTTTCCCCGGCTAGGCGGAACAGCAACCGGATATGGCCGGTGTTGTCGGACAGCGCCAGCAGCGGCAATCCGCGCTCGCCCGCGCCGCTATAGGTGCCCATCTGCAATCTCATCTGTCCGTTTTCACCGTAGAAAATCTGGCCCGGCTGGCCGTCATTCACATAGGTGGTGATGCCCTTGGCATTTTTGGTATCGCGCAGCGCGAAGTAACTGTCGGACTGGCCTTGCGCATCGGCAACCTTCGGCGCGAACACCGCCTGCCCGACAAACCCGCCCGTGAATGAAAAAGCCGCGATCACAAAGAACGCGGCAACCGTTTTCTTCATCGTCATGTGAATTCCCCTGTTATGCTTTCTGTTCCCATTTGCCGCCGTCACCCTGCTGGTAATAGGCGATGGTGTGGCCTTGTTCCTTGTATTGTTTCCAGCGGCCGCGTGCGGCCTGAACCGCGTCATCGTCATTGCCGTCGAAAATTTCGCAGGCGAGGGTGAAGCGGCCCACATCATTCGATACCGCGCCATCGGTTAAAATCAGCACATTGGCGTTGTTCGGGTTCACGTCTTCATCGGTCAGGAAAACCGGCTGGTCGGCCTCGGTGCCGTCCTTCACATAGCCATGCGGCAGGAAGCTGGCAGGGTCATAGGTCCAGAGGGCCGTATCCAGCACCTCCACCCGCTCGCGGGAGCCAGCCTTTACCAGCACACGGTATTTGCGCTCCAGCGCTTTTGCCACGATTTCGGGCAGCGCCTGTTCAAGGCGCTTCACGGTCAAATGGTAAAAACGGACATCCGTCATGCTTGCCTGGAACCTCTGAAATACCCTATGATTATTGGGAGATTTGAAGGAAAGCGCAAGGGCGTATGGACTGGAAAACGGCATCTGCCGACGAAAAACTGGCATTGGTACGCGATATCAACCGCGTGGAGCCTGTGTATAAATTCAGCCCCGATGACAGCATCGTGGAAACCCTGCCGCTTGCCTTCTATCCGGGTGGCCAGCTCGTCTCCATCGTGAAGCCCATGCCGCTGCAGCCGCAGCTGTGGTACGTGAAACTGCCCGCAGAAATCACCAATCTGGACGGGTCGACCGCAAACATCCACCACCTGAACGAGCGCGCGCCGCTGCATCTGTCGCAGCAGACGATTGCCGATTACCTGAAATTCCGCCTCTATTTCGCCGGCAATATGTGGATGGAGGGTGTGCTGGCGATCGAGGCCGCCGACGGTTTCCACGCGACCGCCCGCGTGCTGGAGCAGGAGGGGCTGTTCGAAAAGAAATTCACCGTCACCCCGCGCGGCGAAATCACCCTGCAAAGCAAAAAGAAACTGGGTGCGGGCAAGCGTATTCCCGAACGCTTCAGCTTTTAGACCTCCGCCGCTATTTTCTGCAGCCGCACATAATCGGTTTTGCCTGTGCCCAGCACGGGGATTTCCGACGGCACAATTTTCTTTGGCACCGAAAGTTCGCTCAATCCCAGCATCTTGAAGTGAGCCGAGATTGCTTCCGGCGCTGCGGTCGGATAATTGGTGAACAGGATCAGCTTCTCGCCCTTCTTGTCGTCCTTGACGCTGACCACCGCGTGCTGGTGACCCGGCCACAGTTTTTGCAGCGCCATTTCGACTGCGGTCAGCGACACCATTTCGCCCGCGATCTTGGCAAAGCGTTTCATGCGGCCCTTGATGGTGATAAATCCGTCATCATCCAGCGCCACGATATCGCCGGTATCGTACCAGCCCTCATCGGGCGGCTGCAAAATACCGGGCGCATCGGCCTTCAGGTAGCCCATCATCACGTTCGGGCCGCGCATGACCAGCTTGCCGGAATTTTCCTCGATACCCTCGACCTTTTCCAGTTTGTGCGCGACGCCCGGCAGCAAACGGCCGACGGAGCCCGCCTTGTTATGCATGGGTGTGTTGATTGAAATGACCGGCGCGGTTTCGGTTGCGCCATAGCCTTCGAAAATCCGAACGCCGTATTTCTCGCCATACACGCGGCGCGTTTCATCCTTCAGTTTTTCCGCGCCCGCAAACACATAGCGGATGGCATGGAAGTCATAGGGGTGCGCAAAACGCGCATAGCCAGCAAGGAAGGTATCCGTGCCGAACAGGATGGTCGCATTCGTGTCGTAAATCAGTTCCGGCACGATGCGGTAATGCAGCGGCGACGGGTAATAGAACGCGCGCATGCCCGACAGGATCGGCAGCAGCGTGCCGCCCGTTAGGCCAAATGAATGGAACATCGGCAGGCAGTTGAACACGATGTCTTTCGGGCCGAAATCGATGCGGCTGGCGACCTGATAGCGGTTCGACTGGATGTTCCGGTGCGACAGCACGACGCCCTTGGGCGTGCCCTCGGAGCCCGAGGTGAACAGGATCACCGCCGGATCATGCGGGCTTGCCTTGCGGCGGAAACCGTCCAGCGTTGCGGGGATGTAGCGCGCGGCCAGACCGTAGAGTTTTTCGGCCAAGCCCACTTCGGCGCGCAACTCCTCGACATACAAAAACTCGATGCCGACCGACTGCATGGCGTCGATCGTCGGGCCCATCTTGCCCATTTCGATGAAACGGCGCGATGTGATGACGGTTTTCAGCTTCGCCGTTTCGCAGGCGCTCACGACCTGCGCGGGGCCGGATGAGAAATTGATCATCGCGGGTACTTTGCGCAGGGCGTGAAGCGCGAAGAAGGCGACCGATGTGCCGACCATGTTGGGCAGCAGGATGCCGATGGCAGGGATTGTTGCGCCCTCGCCCGTTTTCAGGCGCTTGTCCATGATTTTGGCCAGCACCAGCGCGCGGCTGATGAAATCGCGGTAATTGACAGGCTCGCGCAACGGGTCTTCGGCAATGATATGTTTCGTGCCAAACAGGTGCGCGGCATCCATCAGGGACGTGAACAGCGGCTTGTCGATCTCGCTCGCATCGAACACCATCTGCGACATCATGTCATACAATTGCGCGCCCGCCAGCTGGCGGCGGCGGCGGCCGAAGACGCCTTCCGGCAGCTCGAACTTGCGCGGCGGCAGGATGGTCATGGTAATTTTGGGGAAGCGGCGCAGGACCGTCTTGCCGGCGGAGCGGGAGAACGGCGTATATTGCGCGCCGTCGATGCGGATCGGCAGCACCATCGCGCCTGCCTTGTCCGCGATCATGCCGGGGCCTTCATAGACCTTCATCAGCGATCCGGTCATGGAAATGCGGCCTTCGGGGAAGATCATGCCCGTCTTGCCGCTCTTCACCACATCGATCAGCGATTTCAGCGCTAGCGGATTGGTGGGATCAACCGGATAGGCATCGACCATGCGTAAGAGCGGCTGCATCCACCAGGCGCGTGCGATATGCGTGTTGACGGCAAAGGTGATTTTGTTGGGCAGGTATGCCGCAATCAGCGCGGCGTCTAGGAACGAGGTATGGTTGGCGATAATCAGGATGCGGTCGCCCGCTTTCTCGAAATTCTCCAACCCCTTTACTTCGACATTATACGCCCATTTGAAAATCGCGCGGCAGACGGAGCGCAGCAGCGCATCCGGCAGCAGCTGCACGATATAGATCGCGACAAGGATATCCATCAGCGCCATGGCAAGGAATATGCCGGGGATGCTGGCACCCGCCTTCAGCAGCACCGCGCCGATGATCGAAGATGCCACCATGAACATCGCGTTCATGATGTTGAGGCCAGCAATCATGCGCGCCATGTAATTGGGGTCGGTGCGTTTCTGTACGATGGCATAGAGCGGCACAACGAACATACCGCCCGACAGCGCAATCGCCAGCAGGTCGGCCACGATGCGCCAGTTGCCGGGCTGCGACATAAAGGTCGACGCCGTCAGCAGGTTTGGCTGCGGCGGCATCGCACCATTTGCCGCGAAATAGAGGTCGATGCCGAACACGGCCATGCCAATCGCCGCGAGCGGCACATAGGTCGCCTGCACCTGCCCCTTCAGCAGTTTCGAGCACAGCACGGAACCCGCCGCGATACCGACCGAGAACAAGGTCAGGAGCAGCGTCACCACGCTTTCATCACCGCCCAGATAAACTTTCGCGAAGGCAGGGAATTGCGTAAGATATGTCGCACCCACCAGCCAGAACCACGAAATGGCGAGGATGGCGCGGTAGACGCCGGTATTGGCCTGCGTGGCCGCCAGAATTTTCTGCGTTTCCTGCCAGAAATTACGGTTGATGACGAGGTCGGGCGAGGGGCCGGGTGCGGTCGGGATAAAACGGCTGGCGCAATAGCCCGCCACCGCCACGGTCACGCAAGCGACCGAAATAATCATCTCGCCCAGTTCCTGATGCGCGATCAGAACGCCGCCCGCAATCGTGCCCAGCAGGATTGCCATGAACGTGCCTGCCTCGACATAGGCATTTCCGCTGAGCAGTTCATCGCCCTCCAGATGCTGGGGCAGCACGGCGTATTTCACAGGGCCGAAGAAGGTTGAATGCAAACCCATGCAGAACAGCACGACGAACAATACGGGCAGGCTATGCGTCAGGAAACCGACCGCCGCCAGCAGCATGAAACCGATTTCAGCGATTTTCACGTATTGCGCGATGCGCGCGCGGTCGATTTTATCGGCAAACTGTCCGGCGGTTGCCGAGAACAGGAAGAACGGCAGGATAAACACCCCCGCCGCCATGGTGACCAGTATTTGCGGCGGGATCGAGGTGTCTGTCGCAAGGCGGAAGGTGATGAGCATCGCCAGCGCCGTCTTGAACAGGTTGTCGTTGAACGCGCCCAGGAACTGCGTCAGGAACAGCGGAAAAAACCGCCGTGATTTCAGAATGGACATGCGTTGTCGCGCCCCTCGCAAGAATGTTTAAAGAGACGCCCGGATGGAAAACCGGCCGCCTTATTCGAAGTTTTCCGCCACGAAACGGTCGAGCAGGCGGACGCCGAAGGCCGACGCGCCTTTCGGCGCTGCGGTGCGGTCCTTGTTGTTCCATGCCACGCCCGCGATATCGAGATGGGCCCATTTCACGCCCGGCTGGATAAACCGCTTCAGGAAATGCGCGCCGATGGCGGAGCCCGCATCGCGGCCGCCGGAGATGTTTTTGATGTCGGCGGCGGGGCTGTCGATTGCCTTGTCCCATGCATCGTTCAGCGGCAGGCGCCAGAGTTCCTCGCCCACGCCCTGACCCGCCAGCGTCAACTGCTGCGCAAGGCCGTCATCGTTCGAGAACAGACCCGCATATTCATGGCCCAGCGCGATGATGACCGCACCCGTCAGAGTCGCGAGGTCGACGATATGCGTCGGCTTGAATTCTTCCTGTGCGTACCAGAGCGCATCGCAGAGGATCAGGCGGCCTTCGGCATCGGTGTTCAGAATTTCAATCGTCTGGCCGGACATCGAGGTCACGATGTCGCTGGGGCGGCAGGCATTGCCGGACGGCATGTTTTCGGCCAAAGCCACAACACCCACCACGTTCACCTTCGCGCCGCGCGCGGCCAGCGCATACATCAGGCCGGTGACGGCTGCGGCACCCGCCATATCCCATTTCATGTCTTCCATGCCGGGGCCGGGCTTCAGCGAAATGCCGCCGGTGTCAAAAGTCACACCTTTGCCCACGAAGCAGATTGTTTTGTCTTTCTTGCTGCCGCCGTAATATTCCATCGAAACGAGTTTCGGTTCGCGCACGCTGCCTTGGCCGACAGCCTCCAGCGCGCCCATGCCGAGCTTCTGGATTTCTTTCATGCCGAGCGTCTTTACCTTCACGCCGAGCGGCACCAATTCGCTCTTGATAATATCGGCGAAGCTTTCGGGATAAAGGTAGTTCGGGGTTTCAGAAACCAGGTCGCGCGTCAGGTACACGCCGTCGATCAGCGTATCGGCTTCATCGAACAGCTTCTTCGCCTTGTGCGGATGGTCGACGGTGAAGGAGAGCGATTTTACGGTCGGCTTTTTGTCTTTGGGTTCCTTGGTCAGGTATTTGTCGAAGCGGTAGGACGACAAAACCGCGCCCGCTGCCATGCTGGACGCCGCTTCGTTGGCGTCGAGGTGTTTCAGCGCGAGGCCTTCGGAGGAGAAAGCCAGTTCCGCGCTTGCCGCCTTGCGGGCGTTCAGCAGGGATACGACCGTGCCGCCGATTTTTTCAAAATCCGTTTCCTTCAGCTCCTCCGCCTTGCCGAGGCCGACGATGACCAGATGGCGGTGCGGCAGTCCTTCAGGACCTGAAATCACCAGCGTCTGCGCCTTTTTGCCCTCGAATTGCTCGGCTTCGATTGCGCGTTTCAGCGCGCCGTTGGTTTTCTTGTCCGCCCATTTACCGCCTTCCAGCAGCTTGCCGCCCTCGGTCGCGAAGGCGACAAAGGCATCGGATTTGGTGGCTTTTGAATCGAAAGAGATTTTCATGGCGGACCTATTTTTCTTCCTTTTTTGGACGGGAGAGGCTAAAAAACCTTAGAGGATAAATATAAAGAGGTGGTTAAGACTATTCCACCCAAAGATTGCCCGGAAGGCGGTCATGCTGATTACCCGCTACCTTATGAAGAATTTGATCTCCGCCACGTTTTTCGTCACCATCGCGCTGACGATGGTGGTGCTGCTGACGCAATCGTTGAAGATTCTGGAACTGGTGGCCAATTCCGATGCCCCGCCCGGGCTATTCGCCAAAATGGTCGCGCTATCCCTGCCAAAATTTCTGGAAACGATCCTGCCCGTCGCTTTGGTAATCGCCTCGATTTTCACTTATAACAAGTTTATTATGGATAACGAATTGGTCGTGCTGCGGTCCTGCGGCTTCGATCACCATGCGCTTATCCGGCCCGCCTTGCTGCTCGCGGCGAGCGTGACCATCATCATGCTGGCGCTCACCACCTATGCAACGCCCGTTTCGTACACGGCCATGCAGTCGCTTCGAACGCAGGTGATGTCGAAATATTCGGCCTTCCTGCTGCGCGAAGGCGTGTTCAACACCTTCGGCAAGGACCTGACTGTTTATGTGCGCGGCCGCGACCGCAACGGCGACCTGACCGGCATCCTGATCCATGACCGCAGGGACAAGAACAAGCCGCCCAGCACCACAACCGCGAAACGCGGCCGGCTGGTCATGAACAAGGACATCCCGACAATTCTGGTGCAAGACGGCATGCGCCAGCAGATGGATACCGCGAGCAATTCGGTCAGCCGCCTTTACTTCTCCGAATACATGATCGAGGTTAATTCGCTCGACACCGGCCAGCGCGTGCGCAACCGCGATTACGGCGAACGCACCCTGCCCGAACTGCTGCGCCCCGATATGAGCGTCAAATACGACCGCGACCGGCGCGAAGTATTTTTGGCGGAGGCGCATGCAGATCTGGTGCGCCCGTTCCTGACGGTTGCATTCGTGCTGCCTGCGCTCGCTGTGCTGCTGGTTGGGCCGTTCAACCGGCGCGGTCAAGGGCGCAAAGTGACGGTCGCCGTGCTTCTCATTGTTGCTATTATGGCCGCCAATCTGATGCTGACCAGCGCTACGCGCAGGCATATCGAACTCGCACCGTTGCTGTACATCGCCGTATTTGTGCCGATTTTCGCCGGTTATTACGTGCTGGGCCTGCGCGGCGAACAGCAGATCATGGCCCTGTTGCGCCGCTGGAACGAACGCCGCAGCAGGCAGTTGGGGGCGGTCGCATGATTTCTTCCCCTACTTTGTTCCGCTATATCAGCCGCAGCTTCATGTTCAACGTATTGATGATTTCCTGCGTGCTGGTGGGGCTGGTCTTTGTCATCAATTCGGTTGAATTGCTGCGCCGGGCCGCGGCGCATCCCGATATCGGATTTACGCTGGTGATCCAGATGTCGCTGCTCTCGCTGCCGCAATTTGTGGAACGGATATTGCCCTTCGCTGTGCTGTTCGGGTCAATTTACACCTGCTGGCGGCTGAACAAGACGCACGAGCTGGTGGTGATCCGCTCCTCCGGCCTGTCTGCCTGGCAGTTTCTGTTCCCGATGATGGCGGCGGCACTGCTGTTTGGCCTCTGCGTCACCACGATGATGAACCCCATCTCGGCTGTCCTGTCCGCCAAATACGAACAGCTGGAAGATACGCACCTGAAGGCGAAGCAAAGCACGGTTTCGGTCCTGCGCACCGGCATCTGGTTGCGTCAGCCCGTGGAAAAAGGCTATGCCCTGATCCATGCTGCCGGGTTCGACCAGCAGGAGTGGAAACTGTCCGAAGTCATCGTGTTCTTTTTCGACAATGACGACAATTTCACGAAGCGGATCGACAGCCCCCTCGCCTTCCTCCGCGAGGGGCATTGGGAGCTGCGGGAAGCCGTGCTGAACGACCGCAGCGGCGTCACGCGCCACGACACGGAATTATTGAAAACCGAGCTGACGGCCAGCAAGATTGAAGAATCGTTTTCCTCCCCCGAGACGATTTCCTTCTGGAGCCTGCCCGAATACATCCGCATTATGGAAGAAACCGGCTTCCCCGCCACCCGTTTGCATATCCGCTTCCATTCCCTGATGGCCCAACCCTTCTTTTTCGTGGCCATGGTGCTGCTGGCTGCGACATTTTCGCTACGTCCGCCAAGATTCGGGGGGGCAGGTGCCCTGTTAGCCCTTGGCGTAGCCATTGGATTCTTTGTATTCTTCATGGACTCAATGCTCGGTGCTTTCGGACTGTCGCAAAAGATCCCCGCTTATCTCGCAGCCTGGACTCCCGCGATCGTTAGCCTCCTTCTGGGGACAACAGCTTTGTTGCATCTGGAAGACGGTTAATAATTGAGTAATCGTATGTAGTTAAAGTGGTATTGGGCACTACATTGAACGCAAGAACGGAAATAATGAAAATGTCTCGGGCAGCTAACTTCTCCACCAAAATTATGACCATCGTGCTTTGTGGCTTTCTGGCCGTGAGTGCCAGCTCCTGCGCAAAGTCGGTCAGCCCTGAAACCGGCTACAAAACCGGTATCAGCGACCCGATCGAACCGTTCAACCGTGGCGTCTTCGCCTTCAACAACATCGTCGATATCGTGCTGATCGAGCCGCTCGCCAAGATCTACAACACGATCTTCCCGAGCTTCGTGCGCGACGGCGTGCAGAATTTCATGCGCAACCTGCGCTCGCCCATCATCATCGGCAACCAGTTGCTGCAGGGCGACCTGAAAGGCGCCGGCGTTGCAACCGCCCGCCTGATCATCAACACCACCGCCGGCATCGGCGGCCTGGTCGATGTCGCATCCGCGCAAGGCCTTGGCTACGAGCCGGAAGACTTCGGCCAGACGCTTGCTGTGTGGGGCCTGGGTGACGGCTTCTACCTCGTCCTGCCCATCTTCGGCCCGTCGTCGCTGCGCGACACCGGCGGCATGGCTGTAGACGGTATCGCTGATCCCTTGCGCCTGCTGGCGCACAACACCGACAACATGTGGTGGTACTACACCCGCCTCGGCGTCGAGGGTCTCGATACCCGCGCGCGCCTTGTGAAAGCTGTTGAGGACCTGCGCGCAAACAGCCTCGACTACTACGCGGCCGTGCGCTCCGCTTACTCGCAAAAACGCCACTCGCTGATCAGCGACGAGCGTCCCGGCGACAGCGCGGCGATTCCCGACTACGGCAATTAACAATAAAAAAAGAGGTAAATAGAGAATGCGTTTCCACCTGATACTTGCGGCCTTCGCGTTCATCCTGTTTGCCTCGCCTGCCGCATTTGCAGCCAAGACCGACGGCACGCCTGCCGCGCAGTTCGTGCAGAAGATGGGCGACAAGGCGCTGACCTCCCTCACCGCCCGTGAACTGGAAGGCAATGTGCGCGCACAGCGTGTCCGCAGCCTGCTGCACGACAATTTCGACGTTGCGACCATCGGCCGTTTCGTGATGGGCCCGTCGTGGAAAACGGCGACAGCCGCGCAGAAATCCCAATATATCGACCTGTTCGAAGACATGATCGTCGCGACCTACACCAAACGCTTTGCCGAATATTCGGGCCAGTCGTTCAAGGTCACGGGCTCATCGGCAGCAGGCGGCTCCGACAGCCTCGTCAAAAGCCAGATCCTGCAAAAAGACGGCCCGCCCGTGATGGTGGACTGGCGCGTCCGCAACAAGGACGGCGGCTTCAAGGTTGTCGACGTCGTCGTGGAAAGCATCAGCATGACCATGACCCAGCGCGACGATTTCGCGGGCGTCATCAGCAGCAAGGGCGTCGACGGCCTGCTGGAAGTCCTGCGCAAGCGCGCGGGCAAGATCGCCAAGAAATAACCGCCTTCACAGCGGATACAAAAAAAGCCCGGAAGAAATTCCGGGCTTTTTTCTTGGCTGCTTTCCGGGCTATGAGGCGCGGCGCAGGGGTTTGTATTTGAGGCGGTGGGGCTGGTCCGCGTCTTCGCCGAAGCGTTTCTTGCGGTCCTTCTCGTAGTCCTCATAGTTGCCTTCAAAGAAGGTCACCTGGCTGTCGCCTTCGAAAGCCAGCATATGGGTTGCAAGACGGTCGAGGAACCAGCGGTCGTGCGAGATGACGACCGCGCAGCCTGCATAGTTCTCCAATGCATCCTCGAGCGCGCCCAAGGTTTCGGTATCAAGGTCGTTGGTCGGTTCATCGAGCAGCAGCAGGTTGGCGGGGTCTTTCAGCATCTTGGCCAGATGGACGCGGTTACGCTCGCCCCCCGACAGGATGCCGACTTTTTTCTGCTGGTCGGGCCCGCGGAAGCCAAAGGAGCCGCAATAGGCGCGTGTGTTCACTTCACGCTTGCCGAGGTAGAAGATATCGTTGCCGCCGGAAATTTCCTGCCAGACGTTGTGGTCTGCGGCAAGGCTGTCGCGGCTCTGGTTCACATAGCCGAGTTTCACGGCATCCGACACCACCACATTGCCGCTATCCGGTTGTTCTTCGCCCGTGATCATGCGGAACAGCGTGGTCTTGCCCGCGCCGTTCGGGCCGATCACGCCGACGATGCCGCCGGGCGGCAGCTTGAAGGACAGATTTTCAATCAGCAGGCGGTCGTCATAGCCCTTTGACACGTTCTTGAATTCGACCACGTTCTGGCCGAGGCGCGGCGGCACGGGAATGACGATCTGCGCGGTGCGCGTCTTTTCATACTTTTCCGATTCAGCCAGCAGGTCGTTATAGGCGGTGATACGCGCTTTCGATTTTGCCTGACGGGCTTTCGGCGACTGGCGCACCCATTCAAGTTCGCGCGCCAGCGTCTTCTGGCGGCTTTCGTCTTCGCGGCCTTCCTGCGCAAGGCGTTTTGCCTTTGCTTCCAGATAGCCGGTGTAGTTGCCTTCGTACGGAATGCCCGAACCGCGGTCGAGTTCCAAAATCCATCCCGTGACGTGGTCGAGGAAGTAGCGGTCGTGCGTGACCATCACGACAGTGCCCTTGAAATCCAGCAGGGTGCGCTGCAGCCACGCGACCGATTCAGCGTCCAGATGGTTGGTCGGCTCGTCGAGGAGCAGCAGGTCGGGTTTTTCCAGCAGCAGCTTGCACAGCGCAACGCGGCGCTTTTCCCCGCCCGAGAGGTTGGTCACTTTCGCATCCGGCGGCGGGCAGCGCAGCGCGTCGAGCGCGATTTCCAGCGTGCGTTCAAGGTTCCAGCCATCGGCCGCCTCGATCTTCGTCAGCAGGTCGCCCTGTTCTTCCATCATCGACGCCATTTCGGCGTCGTCCGTGACGGTTGCGAAAAGCTCGGAGATTTCGTTGTAGCGGTCGAGCAGCCCCTTGACGTCCTTCATCGCCTCCATGACGTTTTCGAGGACGGTCTTGGTAGGGTCGAGCTGCGGTTCCTGCGGCAGGTAGCCGATGCGCACGCCCTCGGCCGCCCAGGCCTCGCCGTTGAATTCCTTCTCGACGCCCGCCATGATTTTCAGCAGCGATGATTTACCGGAGCCGTTGGGGCCCAGCACGCCGATCTTCACGCCCGGCAAAAAGCTGAGATAAATCCCGCTCAAAACCTTTTTCCCGCCGGGATAGGTTTTTGCCAGATCTTTCATCACGTAGATGTACTGATGGGATGCCATGGCTTTGATTTCCTTTACTTTTTTCAGGGTAGATAGGCCTGTGCAGAACCTGTGCAGGCGACTTTGCCGAATCTTCGCTAATTTTAGCGAATTCGCTACTTCGCGCAAGCGTTCTGTAAAGGGTTTGTCTGCTTGCGCAGGCAGAATAAGGGCACCTTTACTGCATAGAACCTGGCGGGCACCCCGCGATGGGCAACGAAGCCGCCCAAAACCGTCAATTGGTCATAGCCGGAAAGTAACGAAGGGGGGGATGGTCGGGTCAAGGATTCGCGTTAATATTTTTCATTTTTACGGGGCATTGACTGTATTGCTGTGTGTATCCATGACTGGAACGATCAAGTTCAAGTGTCGCAATTGGGTCTCTCCAGATCACGCAGAAGCTGTCTGCAACGAGCCCGAACTGTGATAAAGCGCGTTGCGCTTCAGCCAGATCCTGGGAGGGTACAAACAGAATTTTGGGTTTGGACGATCGCAGTCGTGCCGCAATTACCTCTCTCAATCCTGTGTCATTTGTTGCCGGGAACCCCCGGCTTTCGATTCGTATAAAAGACGCGCTGCCTGGAAAAATGCGAGGCAGTAGATGTGCGTAAGCGGACTGGCCAGCGAGAATGTAAATAGCTTCCTGCGGCGGGATTTTCTTGGCGGCATAGTTTTCATGGAAATGTGTATGCCGTCCCCAATCCCCCGGCTGGATGCTGAGGGTGACGAGGAGGAGCAGGGCGCTGGCGGCGATGACACGCGCTTTGCGCGCAACCGGCAATAACCCGACCGCCGCCACAACCAATAATGGCGCAATCATGTCGAGCGGCAGCAGGTAGCGATAGATCGTCTGCGAAAACAGCCCGCCGTAATAGGCGACGCCAGCGACCAGCAACAGGAAGCGCGCAGGGATACGCTGCGCCAGCCAGTCCGCCGCAGTCACGCGACCCTTGGCGAAATACCAGACGGGTACGACCAGCAGCAGCGCATAGAGGATCGGCACGCGCAAATCGCGCCAGATGATTTCATTCACCAGCAGCGGGTTGAACGCGAAATAAAATGGAAACACGAACAGCCGCCCGTCGCGTGGCGTCGGATAATCCAGCAGCAAATTCGGCGGTAGCAGGGGCGAACGGAAGACGGCATTGAAGAACGGGAACATCGGGCTGCCGAAATGTTGCCACAGGTAATACGCCCAATGCCCGTAGGCCAGCAGGAAGCCGAGCGTGATGCCGAACCCCACGCACACTGCCAGCCGCAGGCATTTGCGCCAGTCTGGCGTCAATATCAGCGCGGCGACGCAGATGCCAAGGCAAAACGGCAGGCAGGTGATTTTCAAGCCCAGCGCAAGGCCGGCGGGCAGGCCGAACAGCGTGCCGCGCTCCAGGACGCGACAGCAGTTCTCCGTCATCAGGAAATCGATGTTGCGTAATACCAGCAGCACCGTCAGCAGGATGCCGATGCTGGTCAGATTGTCGTTGAACTGCGTCCCGATCTCGGAAATGCCCATGCCGCTGAACACGCCGAGCAACGCTAGCGCGGCGCAGGCTGCTACCTTGCGCATATCGCCCGCGATATTCAGCGTCAACCAGCCGATCATGAACAGCAGCGGAATGTTAATGCCCTGCACGCAGCCGAGTATGAAATAGGCAGCCTTAGGCGGCATCAGCGTAGACAGCAGGTAAAACGGCACATCCAGCAGCGGGTTGAAAAAGAACTGCCCCTGTGACGGCATCATGTCGATGCCCTCCGCATACCGTCCAGTCGCAAACGCCCAGGCGTTATAGATGTGGTAATTGCGCGTATCCCATGAGGCGTCCTGCCCCAGCCAAAGCGTTGCAAAACCGAACAGCAGCGGCGACAGGAAAATAAACAGCAGGGCCGAGATTCGCGCGGGCGATCCGGGGAGCGGCATCATGTCGGTTTTTCGACTTTCCTTCAATTACTTCCAAGTCCTCCCACTCACCACCCTCTCCCAGAGGGAGACTGAGACGATGGGAAGGGCTTGATTTGTATTAGTTATTCCGCGCTCTTTCCGCCTGTGCAGGTGGTGTGCAGAAAATAAGCGCTGCTCTCTCAACTTAACAAAGCAACTTGCACCCAGACGGTAGCAAATTGAGGTAAATCCCTCCAGTGGTTTAAACCACTGGAAGTTGATTATGAAAAGATACAAGCACCTTGGCGAAGGCGACCGGATTACTATTTTTGTGCTGTCCAACAAGGGCTTTTCGAACGCCGAAATCGCGCGCGATATAGGCGTTCACCGGGCGACCATGGGAAGAGAGAAGAGCCCTGCTGCAGGTCTTTGCGTTCGTGCTCCTGGCGCAGCTGCAGGCCGGTGCAGCGCTCGTCGTGTTTCTCTTTCAGGGCCTGCCGCTGGGCGCTGGATGGCGTCGAAGTCGGCGAGCTTGTCCTTCACCACGCGGTCGAGCTCGAATTCCTTTTGACCTAACTGCAGGGCGTGCAGGTCGCGGTGGCTTTTTCGAGGGCTTTGTCAGCGTGGCGAAAACTCTGAAAACTTCACGCCGTTCTCCAGCAGGATATAAAAACGCTACTTTCGCAGCACTCAATGCGCTTTAGTGGAGTATTGCTTCAATTCGTGTAAACTGCTCTACCTACTACGAAACTAGTGGAGAACCCCGAGCATGCGCACAGAGTCACAATATATGGAAATCCTGAAGCTCGATGAGCAGGAGCTCAAAAGCCGTCTGACGTTTTTTGAACTCACCGATGAGGATTTCAGGCGGCTGGCATCCCTTCAGGATTTTGCAAAAACGCACGCCGACGAGCTCATAGAGGCCCTCTATGAGCTTATCTTGGGCCACCCGGCCACACGCACCTTCTTCCCGGATGAAAAAACCATTCGGCACGCCCAGGAGATGCAAAAGGTCAACTTCGCCAGGCTCTTCAGCGGAAAATACGATCTCGCCTATGTTGAGAACCGCCTTATAGTCGGGCAGATCCATGAACAAATCGGGATGCCGCCAAAATGGTACCTAGGTGCCTATCGCAGATATCTTAACCTCATTCGGGAAAGGCTCGATAAACACTTCAAAGACAAGTCTGAGGAGGCCGCCAAAGCCTTCAGCAGCGTCCAGAAGATCATTTTCTTTGATATAGCGCTGGCGATGGATGCCTACATCGCTGCCAATCTTGAGACCACGACACGGCATCAGGCCGCCATCCGGGAGCTTTCGACCCCGGTCATCAAGGTCCACAGCCGCGTCCTCCTGATGCCCATCGTGGGGACAGTGGACACTCTGCGCGCCCAGCAGATCATGGAAACCGTTCTCATTCGCGTCGTTCAGGACCAGGCCAAGGTCATTATCATAGACATTGCCGGCGTGCCCGTGGTGGACACAAAGGTTGCCGACCATCTCCTGAGAACGACGGCTTCGGTCAAGCTTCTGGGCGCCCAAACCATCCTGACTGGAATTTCGGCGACTGTCGCCAAGACAGTCGTCCAGCTGGGCGTGGATATCTCCTCAATGTACACCAGCACCAGCCTCGCTGAAGGCATTGAGTTTGCCCTAGAGATTGTCGGAAAAGAGATCGTTTCCAAGACTTCTTCTTCCCACAATGAGAAAGGGAGGGGATAAGCACGAATGCGCCATCAGGGAACGATTCCGATACTCAAAATTGGAGAATTTCTGCTCGCCAGCATCCAGTTCGAGCTTCACGACATCGCCGTTGACGTTTTTCAGGAGGAGGTTCTTCTCTCCATTGAAAAGACGTCAGCCAAGGGGCTGGTCATCGATATTTCAGCGCTTGACAGTGTTGACAGCTATGTCGCCGGGAGACTCACCTCCACTGGAAGAATGGCGAAACTCATGGGGACGGAAACGGTTCTTGTGGGGATGCGCCCGGAAATAGCCGCGACGCTGGTCAGGATGGGCTTTCCTATGCGGGACGTACATACCGCTCTTTCCTTGGAGGAAGGGATCGAGTTGCTCAACCAGCTCAGGTCGGGGAAGAACGGGAGGCCGCGGTAGGAGAATGCAGGTTCGCGCCGTCTCAACAACTGAAATTTCCATCACCGCGGAATCCGATATCGTCGATGTCAGGCAAAAGGTGCGCGAGCTCGCGCAGGAAAACATGTTTGACTCCTTTGCCCTGGCCGCGCTTGTGACAGCGGCTTCCGAACTCAGCCGGAATATCTGGACCCATGCCGGCAAGGGGAAGGCGATCATTTCGGTGATTCGCAACGCGCGTCTTGGCCTGCAGCTTGAATTTATCGATGAAGGTCCCGGCATTGCCGATGTGCCGCGGGTGTTGGCCGGGGGTTACAGCACGGTTAAATCACTTGGGCTTGGCTTGTCCGGAACGAAACGCCTGGTTGATGAGTTTGAAATTGATTCCGCGCCGGGTCGCGGAACGAAGGTGTTGGTTCGCAAGTGGAAAAAACCGTTTTAGATGAACAGTGGCTGAGAGAAACCGCCTGCATTCAAATTATCGATGATGCTTCCGTCTCCCTGGCGAGAGAACAGGTACGGAAGGTGGGCGCGGAGGCTCTCCTTGATCATACGATGATCGAGAATATGGCTGTCGTGGCGAGCGAGCTCGCGCGCAACCAGATCTCTCATGCCCGGCGCGGTGAACTTGTCGTCAGAAAAATCGCACGCGCGGGAGTCGCAGGCCTTGAAATCGTTGCGGCAGACCAGGGAAAGGGAATCGGGAACCCCAGGGCGGCCCTCTGCGGAGAGACTTCCACCTCGAGCACATTGGGGGCGGGCCTCTCTGCCGTGTATCGCCTGTCGGATGAAACAGACTTTGATATCCGCCTTGGCGAGGGCACTTGTATCTGGGCGCGGAAATTCTCCACGGCACCAGCTCCTCTCCGCTGCGAACTCGCAATCCTGGGGAGACCCTATCCCGGCGAGGTCCGGAGCGGGGACGGGGGAATTTTCATTCGTGATGAAACGGGCGTTCTGGCCGCCGTTGCCGACGGGCTTGGGCACGGCCTGATGGCCCACGAAGCTGCGGTTGAAGCCATTCACTGCGTGCAGGAGAATGCAAATCAGCCACCGGACAGCCTCCTGGTCAAATGCAACGTCAGCGTTTCCGGGACACGGGGCTCAGCCATGAGCCTGGTGCGGGTGCGGACAGATACTGAACAAGCTGAGCACGCCGGGGCAGGCGACGTCAGCACCAGTCTATATCACCTCAATCGTGCGAAAAAATTTATCGCGGTGCCCCACACCCTGGGACACCCTTGGGAGAATACGCTTCCCAGGATCGAATCATGGCCAGTCGCAGCCGGAACGGTGCTGGCTATGTATACTGACGGGTTCAAGACGGAAACAACCCTTCAGGGCGAATTTGAAGTTCTGAGGCAACCGGCAGTTGTCATCGCGCATCATCTTCTTGAAAAGTTTGGACGTAATAACGATGATGCTCTGGTTCTGGTCGCGAAATTCGGTCGTCACATGGCTTCGGCGCTCACCAAAAGTTGACCACTTCTGCTCGAATAGAGTTGACCACATCGAAAAGACACGCTGCCACGTGGCACGGCGGCGGGAGAGCCGATTCATCGTCGGTGACGCCGGCACCTAAGTCCATGAGTAGGAATTGGGGCAACGATTTCATCCGCGCGGCGAGTCCGCGCGCCGCAAGCCCACACTCGACGCAAATGTCGAGCAACCGGGGCTGATTGGGGGTCAACTTTTCGTGAGCAGGGGTGGGTCATTTCTCGCGAGCTCCGAAGTCACATGGGTTGAAGAGCGGAACGTCATTGACATTTCACGCATTACATTAGCTACTGAGTCTTGAATTTAATCTCATCAATTTTTGCGAAATCGGTGCGCCATGCTTTTAGTTCCGAAGGCTTCTGTAGACACGTTGATTTCTTTTACCAAACTCGTGTCAGAGGTGAGTGCGCCACGCGAAGTTCTTCCGCTTCTGGCAGAAGCAGCGGTACGGGATTTTGGAGTGGAGGGGGCTGCTGTTTTTGAGATTGCCGAAAAGACTGGTGGGATGCGATTTGTCGCCTCACAAAATCTCCCGAACTCTCTCTCGACTATCAATGCAGAACCAGGCCTCGTCGGCAGGGATTTTACAGACGAGCTTCTCAAGGCTTGTCCCGGCCTTTTCACTCACGCGCACACTCTTCCACTGATTAGCGACAAAAACCTCTATGGCATGCTGGTTGTGTTTTTCAAGGAGAAGGCTGCACCCAGTGAAGACCAGATTGCTATTCTGGAGGCCCTGGTGCAGCTTGCGGCCATTGCGCAGGGAAAGGTAGATCAATATTCCAAGTTACGGAAAGCCTACAAAGACCTCCAGCGCTCCCAGGAGACTTTAGCCCAGACAGAAAAGCTTCGGGCCTTGGGGCAAATGTCGGCTGGCATCTCGCATGACATCAGGAATCTTCTCGCTCCTCTGACGACGTCTGTTGAGTTGCTGAAGCAGATGACTGACAAGGCGGCTCCCAGCATGAAGATCGTTGAACTTCTGGAGCGGTGCCTCAGGCGCGGCGTGGAAACACTGGAGAGGCTGCGCGTTTTCAGCCGCCAGACGCCGGAGGAAAAGAATAGCGAGGGAGCCGATCTGAATCACCTTGCGCAGGAGGCGATTGAGGTATGCCGCCCTAGGCTCGGGCGGGGGCTTGAGATAAAGACAACACTTTGTGAAAAACTCCCCCCTGTCTGTCTGCGGCCCGCGGATTGCGTTTCAGCGATGGTCAACATTCTTTTTAACGCGATTGATGCGCTGGACGGCCAGGGCGTGATCGAGATTCAATCCGGAGAATCCAATGATGGAGCCTGGATCGAGATATCCGACAACGGGCCGGGGATGCCTGATGAAGTAAAAGCCAGGATGTTCGAGCCGTTTTTTACCACCAAGGGAAAAAAGGGCACGGGACTCGGACTGGCGATGGTTTACGCCTTTGTTCAGAGATCCAGTGGACACATTACCCTGAATACAGCACCCGGAAAAGGGACCTCATTCAAGCTTTGGTTTCCTGTCACGGCGGAGTCATGCCAGAGAATGGACGACTTGGCGATCTCAAGCTTGTGAGCCAACCCCTATAAAGAAGTCCAAGCAGAATAGTGGCTCTGCTATGGATAATGGACTCTTTTACAGGAGGGATAAGGATGGCTCGGAAGAGCTTATACAACGGAGCAGATCGTAATTACGCCATGTATGCAACTCGGTGTTCAAAAATGTCCGATTCTGGAAACGTTGTGTGAATTGTCGGGTTGTGGCATCAGAGCAATGCATTTGTTTAGAGCGTGAGGCCCTTCGGCTTGCGCGCCCTGGTATTGTAAACGGGCGCGATGTGCGGCGGCTCTTGCATCCGGCTGGGGCTCGACCTTCGGCGGGTCATACTTCATCTCGCCGGGCACAAAAAACGACAGGAATTTCGTCACGATCGGGACGCGCCTGACAATGCGCTGCAACCCGCTATGCCGCGCAATAAAGCGCGATGCGGGGCGGGCGATGAAGAGCCCCGCATGGGTGGCTATCACGCCGGGCCCCTCGGGGCTCGGCTTCTTTTTCTAGAGAGGTTAAAGAAGCCCCGCACAACTAGTCGCCTCGGCGGTTGAGCGGGAAGGGAAGTACCGGACACAGGTGCCGCCCGCATCGATCTCGACGCTCCTGCGACGGTCCGGGGAATCCCAGCCGTTCACTTCTTAGTTCGCGGTTTTTTAGGCGAAGCGTCCGAAGCACCACCGTTCACGGTGGTGGCGCTTTCAATGGAGCCCGCGGGCTCCCAACCGGGTAGGCCCTGAAGAATACGGTCCGCGTTTTTGACAGGCGTGATGTGGCCATAGTGATCCTCGATCATCTTCACGGACGTGCCCATCTGCTTGGCCAGGAAATAAACGTCAACTCCTTCAGTGAGGCGGAAGGTGGCGTAGGTATGACGGAAACAATAGGTGCTGCGGCGGCTGCCTGACGAACTCATCAGCAGCTTCGATTTGATGAGGAGATCTTCAATGAGCGAGTGATAAAGAGTCTTAGCGGCCACCCCTCTGTCACTGGTGAATACGAAATCATCCGGCTTCGTAGCCTTGCTAATCGCTCGGATTCGGTCGAAGTACGCCGCCACGTTGCTGGCGGCAACGAGGGTGCGGAATTTCCCCTTCCCTCGAACGCTTAGTGCTACGAACTGGCGCCCCTGCTTATCGGAGTGAATAGCAACATCTCGCCAGCGAAGGTTCTTTGCCTCGGACGGCCGCATTCCGCTGTTCGTCATGATGAGCAAGAAATTGTAGGCGACGGTGCGATACCAGGTGTGCAGGTCGAGACGGGCGTCCTTGATCCAGCCTCGGGCAAATGTATGGAGCGCGCGATACTCCTCGGGTGTAAACTCTTCACGGCGGGTCTTGGCGAGCGGCAGTTTTCCGCTAAAAACTTGGCTCTCGCGAATATACTGCTTTCGCGCAGCGAAATTGACGATTGATCGAAACGTGGTCATTTCGTCCCGAATAGTCCCGTCACTCGGGAGACCTCCAGACCGGCCTTTGCCGGTCTGCTTGCGCCAGATCGCGTACCCTTTCCAGCGGTCTTCCCCCACAAGGGTGATTTGGGTGGAGCCCGTGTACGGATTCAGTTGCGTGCGGATATGGGAGTCCATGACCCGCCACCGATGGTGCGTGATTTCGCCCGCTTCGGACCGTTGCTTCTGGAAATCGATAAATTCTTTGGCCACTTGGCTGAACTGCCTGCTGAACACGGGCACATCGTGCTTAAGCTTGAAGCGGAGTTCCGCATCGAGATCGAATGCCCTGTCGCGAGCGTCTTGAATGTTGGCTGTTTTTAGGGAAACCGTCTTGTACTTATCTTCCTTCGGTAGCTTCATTCGACAGTACCAGTTGCGGTGCTTTACATCACCACGCCGGAAGAGCCTGAGCCCCGGTTTGAGCTCTTCTGAATCGACGACAAACACCATGGCCAGTACTCCTTTCTGTGCAGAATCCGTGTAGACGGAAATGCCTAAGCCCTTGATCTTGGTCGATCTGTGCAGGGCTTGTGTAGGAGTTTTATAGAACAGAAACCGTTTGTTGTCAATACTTTACGAGAGTACGCTTATGACGTAGATATATTGATGAGATGCCATCGCGCTGCGCTCCTTATAAAATACAGTGGTTATATATATAAAGAGTCGCGCGGCAGGGCAAGCGTTACGCGTGACGCACCAAAAAAAGCCAATAAAATCAGGGTGGCCGTTATACGATGTGAATGACGAGGCACAGCACGATCAGGATCGCGCCGAGGCCGCCCACGTATTTCTCGTTCGTGGTGATCCAGCCCATGATGTTGTGGATTTCGGTCAGGATCGCGGCATTCACCTTGGACTTCATCCCGTCTTCGAAACGGTGGAAGGCATAAGGCAGCGCCATGATGACCAGCGTCAGGTTCGCGAGCATCGGCAGGAACATCGCCGCAATCGAGACGCCAGAGGACAGCATGCCTGCCATCAGCACCGGCACCGCGAAGGTCGCGATAAACCCGTAAATAAGCGTGACGACGCCAAGATCGTCGATATTGCGCTTGATCGCCGCAACCGCTTTTACAATTGCGGGCGGTTTTTTCGGGATGGAGGCGCTTAAGTAAAGAAGCGAGAAAACAGCGAGCGCGCACAGCGTGATCAGGCCCAGTATGCCAAGCATTTTTTATTAACCTCATGAAATTGCCCTGCTTTTAATTCAGCATAAAGCGCGGCAATAGGCAAGAGATCGCTGCTAGCGCGGCGTATTCATGAGCTGCAGCAGCAGCATGCGGGCCTGCTGCTTGTCGGCGGGATTGGGCGCGCGCTCGATATATTGCTCCAGCGCGGTCTTTGCCTGCCCGTTCTGGCCCAGCTTGGCGTAAAGGATACCCTTGTCGAACAGGGTGCGGTGTTCTTCGGGCGCCAGTGCCTCCATCGCCTCCACGACGATGACCGCCTGCGCATATTCTTCGGATTCAATCAGGCGTTTCTTCAGGTTATTTTGAAGCCGCAGCAGCATATCGCGGTTGGTGACGGCATCGTAAAAGTTATGGGAAAGCTCTGCCTTGTCGCCCGCGATCGATTTCAGCAGCTGGCGCAACTCCGCCGCGTTCATTTCCTTACCCTCGCGGAAAGGGTCGAGGATGACGCGCTCGCCACCCTTTTCCATGCGGACGAGGAAATGGCCGGGGAAGTTCAGCCCGGCGATCGGCCAGCCGAGCCTCCGCGCCACATCGATATAAATGATGCCGATCGCAATCGGCAAACCCTTGCGCCGCTCGATCACGCGGATCAGGTTGGCGTTCTGGATGTCGTCGTATCTTTCGGTGTCGCCTGTGTAGCCATGCGATTCATGGATGGTTTTTTTCAAGACCGCGACACGCAAGGCCAGCGTGTCTTCGTCCTTTTGCCGCAGCCGCGCTTCGAAATCTTCCTGCGCGGTGTCGGCCAGTTTTTTCAGGTGATGGCGAAAACGCTCCGGCTTCACGCCCGGCAGGAACAGCAATCCCAACGCCAGCGCCGTTTCGCCAAGATCGACAGCCTCGTCTTCCTGCAATCCTGCGAGCCGCACATACTGGAACGCTTCGTCCGGCGTTTCGAACCGGTGAAGGTCGCTCAAGTCATCGGGCGGTTCAACAGCGGAAGCGCAGGTCAATGGATGGAACTCTCGATCTCGCCGGTTGCGGGGTTGACGATGCCGGGCGGCGTTTCGCCGCGCAGGCGCACATAGGTCGTCACGCTTTTCACGTATTTCGTGTTGCGTGCGTAATCGAGCACGCGGTCGAGTTCTTTCTGGTCCTGCGCCACGCCCATGATGAAGACGACTCCCGCGACCGTTTCGATCGAGTAGTTGATGGACTGCACATATTTGTCGAACATCAGGCGTGCCTTGATGTCGCTGGTGACCCAGGAGTCGGTCATGTAGGCGCCGACGCCCACATCATCCTCGACGACGATTTCGTTGATGACCTGACGCACGCCATCGGCCTGCCATGCAAGGCGCACGGCATCGACGCGCGTATCGGGCGAGGGCACATGGCCGGTGATCAGCACGCGGCCTTCCTTCACGGTCAGCGAAAGTCGCGCATACATTTTGGAGTCATGCTTCAGCCACAGGTCGGTGATCGCGAGACGGATGGAGGTATCGGTGACGGCACCCTTCAGCCCGCCTTCCTGCGCGGCGGCGACGCCCACGGTCGCGCCCGCGCCGGTTGCGAGCGCCAGCGGCGTGCAGCCCTGAACCAGAACAGGCAGCGACAGCGCCAGAACAGCGGTGATGATTTTTTTCATGACAGGGTTACTCCGTATAATCAGAATGCATTCAGCAGATGCTGCGGCAGTTTGCCGGGCGCCATGACCAGCGCGTCGAACCGGCTCTCGAATACACTATATTGCGTATGCTTCATCAGGTAAAGCTCCGCCGCGCGGCGCACGCGGGACTGGTTGATGCGGGTGATGGCCTCGACCGCGTCCTCGTGCGTGCGGCGCAATTTCACTTCGACAAAGCAGATGACCCCGTAGCGGAGCGCGATAATATCGACCTCGCCGACATGGGTCTTGAAACGGCGTTCCAGAATTTTATATCCCTTCATCCGTAAAAAAAGCGCGGCGACCGTTTCGGCCGCCATGCCTTTATTATGTCCGGACTTCGCGTTCATTTTTCCGGCGATCTTCTTCGAGATCGCGTCTTTTATCTTTTTCATTTCTTGCCTTTCAGCAGCAATGCCCGCTGGTACAGGTCGCTTTTGCGCTGGCCGGATTTCGCGGCGACAAAGCCCGCCGCATCCTTTACGCCCATGCCCTCGTCATCCATCATTTTCAGCAGCAGCGCGTCCGTGGCGTCGACCGTCCAGATGTCGCCGTCGCCCGCGCCCGGCCCTTCGACCACCACCACGATTTCGCCCTTCGGCGCGCCTTCGGCATCATAATGGTCGGCAAGCGCGGTTAGCGTATCGCGGCGGATTTCCTCGAATTTCTTGGTCAGTTCGCGTGCGACGGCCGCGCGGCGGTTGCCGAGTATTTCCGCCATATCGCGCAGGCTTTCGGCCAAGCGCGGCGCGGTTTCATAGAATATCAGCGTGCAGGGAACGGATTTCACATCTGTCAGCGCCGATTTGCGCGCCGCGCTTTTGGGCGGCAGGAAACCTGCGAACATGAACTTGTCGCTGGGCAGCGCCGACAGCACCAGCGCCGTGAGTGTGGCGGTCGCCCCCGGCACGCAGGTCACATAAATCCCCTCCGCCACCACGGCATCGACCAGTTTGTAACCGGGATCGGAAATCAGCGGCATGCCGGCATCCGAAATCAGGGCGATGCGCTGGCCTTCCTTCAGCATGCGGATCAGTTTCGGGCGCATCTCGTCGGCGTTATGGTCATGATACGGAATCTTCTGTGTTTCGAGACCGTGATAGCTGGTGAGCTTGCCGGCTTCGCGCGTATCCTCGCAGGCGATGGCGTCCACTTTCCCTAATATCTCGATTGCGCGCAAAGTGATGTCGCCCATGTTGCCGATGGGTGTCGCTACGATATAAAGACCGCCGTCGAGGTCAGAATCAAGTTTTCGTGCCATGCGCGATGTCTATAATGGAGACCTTGAAATTATCGGGGCCTTGCCCGTCAACCGGAGTATATCGAAAAAATGTTCAAGCCTGTCCAGTTTTTATTCGCGGTCGCATTTGCCCTTACCCTGTCGGGTTGCGTTTCCAACGGCACCTATAGCGGCAATATGCCGGGCAATACGGGCGTCGTGAGCAACGACCCCAACGCGATGCCGAACCTCGGCTGGCAGACGGCGGGCGACCGCCGCGACCTCGCGCAGCAAAGCGCCGCCGCGAGCCACGACCCCAACCGCCCCGGGCTGGTTGTTTCGGCCAAGAAAGTAAAGGTCGCCCTGCTGCTGCCCCTGTCCGGCAAAAACGCCGATCTCGGCCAGTCGATGCTGAAGGCGGCGCAGATGGCGCTGTTCGATGTGGGTTCGGCCAATTTCGAAATGGTGCCGAAAGATACCAAGAGCACGCCCGCCGGCGCATCGCTGGCCGCGCAGGAAGCCGCGAACAGCGGCGCGTCGATGTTCCTCGGCCCCATCTTTGCCGAAGACGTCCGCGCGGTGAAACCTGTTTCCGCCGCAAATAACATTCCGATGATGGCCTTCACCACCGACTGGACGCTGGGCGGCGGCGATACCTATATCATGGGTTTCCTGCCTTTCGCGCAGGTCGCGCGCGTCGCGCAGTATGCCAGGGCGCATGGCGGCGACCGCGTCGCGGTCTTCGCGCCCACCACGCCCTATTGCGATGCGGTGATCGGCACGCTGAACCGCGCGGGTGTCAGCGCCGTGAAGATCCAGCGCTATTCCCCGCAGCAGGCGGACCTGACCTCCGCGGTGGCGAGCTTCGCCGCGTCGTCGAAGGTATCGGCCGCGCCGCTCTCCTACACCTTCAACGCGCTGATGATGCCGGTCGGCGGCGAAAGCATGCGCTCGCTTGCTTCCGTCCTCTCGGCGAACGGCATCAACAACCGCAACACGCGCTTCCTCGGCACGGGGTTGTGGGATGACACGGCGCTGTCGGGCGATCCTTCCGTCTATGGCGGCTGGTTCGCAGCACCCGACCCCGCATCGCGCCGCGATTTCGAGCGCCGCTACAGCGAAAACTACGGCGGCGCCCCCTTGCGCCTCTCCTCGCTCGCCTATGACGCAACCGCGCTTGCGGCTGTGCTGGCGCGCACCGCGGGCAACGGCAACGCCTATAGCCGCGACCGGTTGATGAACCAGCGCGGCTTTGCCGGCATCGACGGCATCTTCCGCTTCCGCGGCGATGGCTTGTCGGAGCGCGGCCTTGCCGTTCTCGAAATCCGCTCCGGTGGCGCGCGCGTGATCGATCCCGCGCCCACCGCATTCCTCGGCTCCGGCAGCTGATGAGCCTCGTCTCTATACAACAACGCATGAAGGCCGCCTGCGAACAAGCAGCGCGGCCTTTGTCGTCCGTGCAACTGGTCGCGGTCAGCAAGATGCAGCCAGATGACGCGGTTGCCGCGGTGCTGGACGCAGGCCAGCGCGTGTTCGGCGAAAACCGCGTGCAGGAGGCGCAGGCGCGCTGGCTGCCCTTGCGGGAAAAATACGACAACCTGAAACTCCACCTGATCGGCCACCTGCAATCGAACAAGGCGAAAGAGGCGGTCGCGCTGTTCGACGTGATTGAAACGGTTGATTCAGAAAAGCTGGCAGGCGCGCTGAAGAACGAGATGGACAGGCAATCCCGCCCCCTGCCCTGCTTCCTTCAGGTGAATACCGGCGAGGAAGATCAAAAAGGCGGCGTCGCGCCCGGCGAGGTCGAGAACCTGTATAAATTCTGTCAGGGTGCGGGCCTCAATATATATGGCCTGATGTGCATTCCGCCCGTGGATGAGATCCCCGATCCGCATTTCGCGCTTTTGAACAAGCTGTCAAAAGGACTCGGACTGCCCCATTTGAGCATGGGGATGAGTGCCGATTTTGAAACCGCGATTCGATACGGAAGCACGCATATCCGCGTCGGAAGCGCCCTTTTTGGTATTAGGGAAAATACTAAATCATAACAATTCCAGCTACTTAAAAATTAAATCGTCATTCTGGCAAATCGTCCTTGTCATTCAGGAATGTCGTTGACATAATGCCTTCACTTCGCCATAACAGACACTAACCAAACGACTTAAAAAGATTAGGCAAGAGCCACGGCCCGACTACAGGAATGTCTTTCATTTCCAGCGCGTTTAGAGAAATAAACCGCCAGGTTGACGCCGCCAAAAAGAAACTAAAAAAACTGGAGAGCACACATGGGTAAAATTGTCGGGATTGACCTCGGTACCACGAAATCCGCCATCGCGATTTACGAGAACGACCAGCCGAAAATCTATCAGAACCTGAAGGGCAAGCGCACGACGCCGTCCTATGTCGCCCTGAAGAAAACCACCGACAAGAAGACCAAGGAAGTTTCCGAAGAATGGATCGTCGGCGAAGCCGCGAAAAACCAGACCATCATGAACCCGCTGAACACGCTGTACGGCGTGAAGCGCCTGATCGGCCGCCGCTTCGACGATCCCGAAGTGCAGAAAATGGAAAAACTGGCTTCCTACAAGATCGTGAAAGGCCCGAACGGCGACGCATGGGTTGAAGTCGACGGCAAGCCGATGGCGCCCGTGCAGATTTCCGCCATGGTCCTGCGCGAGCTGAAAGAAGCCGTTGAAAAGCAGATCGGCGAGCCGGTCACGGAAGCGGTCATTACCGTTCCCGCTTACTTCAACGACGCACAGCGTAAAGCCACGAAAGACGCGGGCGAAATCGCCGGCCTCGACGTGAAACGCATCATCAACGAGCCGACCGCAGCAGCGCTTGCCTATGGCATGGACAAGCAGCAAAGCGGCAAGATCGCCGTGTACGACCTCGGCGGCGGCACGTTCGACGTCTCCATCCTCGACCTGTCGATGGAAAAAGGCGGCAGCATGATCCGCGTGCTGGCGACCAACGGCGACACGTTCCTCGGCGGTGAAAACTTCGACGAGCGCCTGTCGGAATTCCTGATCGGCAAGATCAACGAAGAACACGGCACCGATATCGACATCCATGACAAGACATCGCGCGCGACGCACGCAACCGCCCTTCAGCGCATCCGCTCCGAAGCGGAACGCGTGAAGATCGAGCTGTCCACGCAGGAAGTATCGGAAATCTCGCTGCCCTTCCTGATGCAGACGCCGGAAGGCCCCGTGAACTTCACGTATGAACTGACCCGCAAGGAACTTGAAGGCCTAGTGCAGGACCTGATCGACAAAACCCTGCCCCCGTTCCAGAAGTCGCTTGCCGATGCCGGCCTGAAACTCTCCGACCTCGATGACGTGATCCTCGTCGGCGCGCAGACCCGCATGCCGAAAGTCGTCGAAACCGTGAAGAACTTCTTCGGCAAAGATCCGCGCCGCGACGTGACCCCTGATGAAATCGTTGCCATGGGCGCTTCCGTCCAGGCTGCGATCCTGCAGGGTAACGTTGAAGACGTCCTGCTGCTCGACGTCATTCCGCTGACCATCGGCATCCGCACCGCCGGCGACGTGATGTTCCGCGCAATCCCGCGCAACTCGACGATCCCGACGGAATACAAAGACACCTTCTCGACCTCCGTCGACAACCAGCCCAACGTGGAAATCCGCGTCTATCAGGGCGAACGCGACAAGGCGTCCGACAACAAGGAACTCGGCAAGTTCGTGCTGGACGGCCTGCCGCCGGGCAAGGCCGGCACAGTCGAGGTCGAAGTGACCCTGGCAATCGACGCGGACGGCGTGTTGAACGTCGAAGCGAAGAACGCATCGACCGGCCGCGCGCAGAAGATCGTTGTGAAGGCCAATGGCGGCCTGTCCGAGGCTGACGTCGCCCGCATGCTGAAAGACGCAGAAGCCAACGCCGAAAAAGACCGCATCTTCCGCGAGTCCGTGACGGCACTGGCAAACGCGGATTTCGAACTGAAAGACGCAAGCCGCCACAAGGAGCAGGATTACTTCAAACAGGCTCCGGAAGAACTGAAGAAAGCCTTCGAAGAAACCGTAAAAGACCTGACGACGGCACGCGACAAGCGCGACGTTGCACAGATCATCGAAAAGACCGAAAAACTGAAGACGGTCCTGACCTCGATCGGCGAAGCCTTCACCGGCGCAGCATCCGCAACGGCTACCGAAACGCCCGCTCCGGAAGCGAAACCCGAAGCGAAACCCGAAGCAGCGGCCGAAGACAAGCCGAAAGCAACACCGAAAGCCCCCACGCCGTAATAACGGCCAAAGGCTGACGAACAAAAAACCCCCGTCCTGCCAGACGGGGGTTTTTTCATGCCCGCTTTTCTAGTACTGCTGCCGCTTGCGCAGCATGTCCTGCCGCGCAAAATCCTCCGCCGCCGATCTGATGTCAAAGGCCGTGATGGTCGTCAGGTCAGCCAGCGTCGGCGACGCCACATGCGCGATACGATTGGCGACCCGTTCCAGCGTCTCCTCGAATACATTGCGCACATAGCGCGCATTGCCGAAGGTTTTCGAGAAACGCGCGGGGGCATCGTGCATTATTTTCACCAGCGTTTCACGCGACCCCTCCGCCAGCGTGTATTTATTCTGATCCGCAAAGCCTTCGAACACTTGCGCCAGTTCCTCATCGGTAAAGTTTTCGAAATGAATCGTTTCGCGGAAACGCGATTGCAGGCCGGGATTGAAATTGACGAAGTCCTGCATTTCCTTGGGATACCCTGCCGCAATCACCATGAATTCGCCCTTGTGGGTTTCCATCAACTGTACAAGGGTGGTGATGGCCGACATCGAAAAGCTGTTCGCCGGACCCGCCGAGCCGATAGCCGTGATGAGGTTGTAGGCCTCGTCGATAAAAAGAATGCCGCCCATCGCCTCCTGTACCTTGGCCGCCACGCGCGGGCCGCTGCCGCCGACATATTCGCCGATCAGGTCCTTGTCCGTCACCTCGATCACATGGCCGCGCGACAGAAGCCCCGCATCATGCAGGATCGCGCCCAGCAAGCGCGCGACCGTCGTCTTGCCAGTGCCGGGATTGCCGGTGAATACCAGATGTAGCGTCATTTCCGTCGCGGGCAGCCCCTGTGCCGCCCGCAGGCTGTCGAGCCGCTGGCGGTTAATGAGCGTTTTTACCTGCTGTTTCGGACCCGCCAGCCCGATCAACCCGTTGAGTTCTCTTTGCGCGTCAGACGCGCTGATCGGGGGGCGCGGCGGTGTCGGCACGACCTCGCTCCACGGCATCGCGGCTATTGCGGCCGCGCTTTTCACGCCCTTCACCACCGTCGCGCTTTTCAATTCGGTGACCGGTGGCGCCGCCCGTCCCACCTGCTGACCGGCCGCAACTTTGTAGAGGTCGGGTATCGGGAAGTAGGCGCGTTTGCCCTCGTCCATCAGCGGCGTCAAACCCGCCGCAACGATCTGCGCATGGCCACGCAGGATTTGTTTTTGCAGCATCTCGCGCGCTTCGGCATTTCCCCTATCGGCGGACTGATGCAGCAGGTTCAGCCCCTGTGTCAGTTGCCGCTCGACGCCGAGGCCGAGCATCAGACATACCGCATAGTCATTTCACGCATACTTGTACGCGTGCAGCTCCACCGCTTCGCGCAGCAATTGCGCGGCACGCGGGTAATCGGCGGATTTTTTTTGATCAAATATCTTGGTGGCGAGCCCCAGTTTCGCCGCGCCCAGCGTGTATTCCGTGCCCGGGAAACCGTCACACTCGCCCGCGATGATTTTCTCGTAACAATCCCATTCTTTTTCGGCGCTCGCCGGGACGCCGTTGCCGAAGGCGTAACGGAAGGCAAGGTCGATCAGTGCTTCCGGATGCCCATTGTCGCCCGCACGCATGATCCATTTCAGTTCGGCCGCGGGATCGCCGCCGCCGTAGCCGTCGCGATATGCGCGCGCAACCTCATACATCGCATGCACGTCGCCCGCTTCGGCTTTTTCCATTTTCTGCGCTAAAGTCTCGGTCACGATGGATTCCCCCTGTGTGCCATCAAAGCACGACAGGCCTTAAGAACGCATTAATGGCTTAAAATCAGAGCGATAGCCTTTATTCAGCCCAGCCGTTTCGGGGGCGCAGGGGCGGCAGGCGCGGGTGGCACAGGGCCAGTCCATTTGCCGACAGCGCCTGCATCGACCGCAAAGCCGAAACGCTGCAGTGATTTTTCCAGCGCGGGCACATCAAGGTCGCGCTCCATGATTTCCGCGATCATCAGCGTGGATGCGCCCTGAAACATATTCGGGCGCAAACCATAGACCGCGCTGACGCGCAGCATGATTTCGGTGGCGCGGTTCTCGGGAATTTTTTCGCTGACCATCAGCTTTTCCGCCGTGGCAAGGCTTGCAGCAATCGCGGCTGGCACGATGGTGTCTTTCGGCTGCAACCCGTTTTCGCGGCAGGTTTCCAGCAAATCCGCGAGCGCGTCGCGGATCAGGGCAGGCGTCTGCACATCGGTCAACTGCATGAACATCCCAGCCTGCATATCGAGCAACATGTCGGCATCGTCCAGCACGGCATCGGCAGTCGCGCTTTTCGCGATCAACTGTTGCAGGCGCGTGGCGCGGGGTGGTGCGGGGTCGGTCATATGATTTCGTCCTTGAAGAATAAAAGACTCTTACGCCCTGAATCGGGCGCGATCAAATGAAAAAAGTCAGTGTTATTTCAGGCCCATCTGCTTCGCCATGCGTTTCTGCGCGGCTTCCACTTCCATGGCGGCGACCTGATTTTCAAGCTCGCGGATGCGGGCGGTGTTCTGGTTGGCGGGGGCTTTCGCCTTGAAATCGGCGGAAACGTCGGGGGTATTGTCGAGCGCGGGTGACGGCGCATTGCGGTCGATTTCGGCCTGGCCGGCAAAGGCCATTTCCGCCGCGCGGTTTTCGCGGATATCGCGGTTCAGGAAGGCGATGCCGGCGCGCAATCCGCCCCAGACAGCACCAACGCCGAGCGCAGCCAGCACGATCACGCCCGATTTGGCGATGACGGCGGCCACGACGACCGCGACGGCGAAACCGCCCACGGTATTCGCCCAGCGTTTCAGCGTGTCGCGGTATCCGGTGTCCTTGATGATCGTGTCGCGCGCGTCTTCCACCGATTCAGGTTCCTTTGCGCCGGGAATGACCGTCGCAATGCGTTTGAAGATTTCGCCCAGGCGTTTCATCAAGATTTTTTATTCCTTCCGTATATGTTACCCGCCAAAACCTGAACGGGGTTGCTTCATTTTAGGCTTGTCGAGGTCAACGGGAGCATCGCCCTTCAATTCGCGCAGGCGTTGTTCCAGCGCGGCGATGCGTGCGGCGTCGGCGGCGGGATCGGCAGGCGCCGAAGCCTTGTTGTAATCATTCGCCGGCGATTTGGGGGCGGCTGGTTTTTTCTCCGGCGCGGGTTTGATGCGGCGCGCGGCTTCCTGCTCCACATCCAGCTGCACGATCATTTCATTCTTGCGGGCGATTTCGACGTCATACCCCTGGCGCATCGTCTTGGTGATGAGATAACCGACCGTGGCGCCGACCGCCGCCACGAACATCAGCGGAATTTTCAAGGGCGACAGCAGGACGACCGCGCCCAGAAACAGCGCGCCCTTCAGAAATCCGCCGGCGAGTTTCGCCATTTTGGTCCGCGCCACTTCGTCGCGCGCGATGCCTTTTTGCAGCGCTTCGATGCCGGCGCCGATCTCGCGGCTGGCTTGTGTTTCCGGAAGCGGGTCTTTGCCAAAGAATTTCATCTGATCTTTTCGCCTATAAGTTAACTGTATTAAAGTACCGTTATGCCCTTACTGAGCATTTTAGGAGAGGATTCCAAAACTGGCAAATCAATTCGTTTTTGTAACTAATGGAAAGCCTTCAGGATTTGAACATGCGTTATAATTCAATGCCTTATTAACTTACTGAACTTGTTAAATTTTCGTAAATATGACGCTTGCAGCACCCCATGGTTTATGGCAAAACTACCCCGCTCCGCACGGGTACACAGATTCGATTCAAGGCTTGTGGAGGGATGGGCAAAATCATATTTTCCTCAACGCCCTCCCCCGCGATTCTCCTCCCGCGCAAAAGACTTAGTTACGGAATCAATTTTTTAAAAAAGGTGTCCCCATGTCCCAGAACAAAGCCCAGAACTCCGCCGTGCGTCTCCTGAACGCGACGCTGATGGGACGCAAACTGCTCGCCACAACGGCGATCACAGTCGCGGGTGTGCTGGCGGCATCTTCTTCGGCCTACGCGGTCGGCCTTGATGAAACCCCCACGGGCGGCGTTGTCGTCGGCGGGCAGTCGAACATCACCTACGGACCCGGCAGCATGACGGTCGACCAGACGACCGACCGCTCCGTCATCAACTGGAATTCCTTCAACATCGGCCAGAACGCGGGCGCAACCTACAACCAGCCCGACGCAAACTCCCTCTCCGTCAACCGCGTCAGCGGCGCGGATCCCTCGCAGATCCTCGGCACGCTGCGCTCGAACGGCAAGATCATGATCATCGACCCGAACGGCGTTTTCTTCTCGAAAACCGCCGTCGTCGACGTGGGCGGCATTATCGCGACCACGGGCGAACTGGATGCGATCAACCAGGACCAGCTGATGGCCGGCAACAAATTCCAGATTTCCAACATCGGCGCGAACGCGAACGCGAAAATCGAAAACGCGGGCACGATCACCGCAGCACAGGGCGGCCTTGTCGCCTTCGTTGCGCCCTGGGTTTCCAACTCGGGCTATATCAACGCGAAACTCGGCTCCGTGACCTTGGCGGCCGGCGCGAAAATGACCGTTGACCTGGCGGGCGACAACCTGATTTCCATCGCCGTCGGCGACAAGCTGCAAAAAGCGCTGGTCGAAAACAGCGGCACCATCGACGCACAGGGCGGCCGCGTCGTCATGAGCGCGAACGCAGCCAAAGGCATCGTCGACGAAGTCATCAACATGAGCGGCGTCATCAAGGCGAACAGCTTCTCGACCAAGGGCGGCAAGATCATTCTGGGCGGCGGGGGCGGTAAAGTGAAAGTCACAGGCACGATTCAGGCCAATGGCGACACGAAAAATGCAGGCTCCGTCAGCATCACGGGCCACACAGTCGAAATCAAGCCGGAAGCGTCGATCAGCGCCGACGGCGGCACGAATGGCGACGGCGGCGACGTTTCCATCTTCGCGGATGTGGCGGCAATTTTCGAGGGCTATATCTCTGCCCTCGGCGGCAGCGCGAGCGGCAACGGCGGCAAGGTCGAAGTTTCGACTGGCGCAGACCTGATTTTCTCCGGTCTCGTCACTACGCTTGCTGAATTCGGCAACTCCGGCAGCCTCGCCATCGACCCCGACACGCTGACGATCCACAGCGGCTCGTTGAACGACACCAACCGCATTTCCGCGCAAACGCTGGCGAACCAGTTGCGCAATAACGGCACCGTCATCGTCGAGGCCACCAACACCGTCAACGTCGGCACCACCACCGCAGCGACAAACGTCGGCACCGGCACGGTTGATCTCAGCACGTATGTTGTCACTACCACGAACGGCAACGGCAACGGCAACGGCAATGGGAATGGCAACGGTAATGGTAACAACACCACAACCACCGTCGGCCTGACGGAAGGCAGCCTCACGCTCAAGGGCGCGACGGTCAACTTCCTGAAAGACCTCATCATGGGCGCGGGCAGCGTGTTTATCGACGCCATCACCCTCAACCTTAACAGCCGCATTTACAGCGCAAGCGGCCCGAACCAGTCGGGCACGACCGGCACCAGCGGCAACAGCGGCAACACCACCGGCTGCGAAAACAGCGGCAACCCGAATGCCTGCGGCGGCGGCACCAACCCCACCCCCGTCCTCACGCTGCTGGGCGACGACAAGCTGAACAGCGCGGCGCGCCTGACCACGATCAACGTGCAGTCTTCCGCCGCCTTTATCCAACAGGGCATTTCCTTCGCCAACAACGGCGCGCGCATCAACGTGGCGGCCGGCACCTATGCCGAATCCGTCAAGGTGAACAAATCAGTCGGCCTGTTCGGCACCAACGCCGTTATCACCCCGCATTCCCCGGGCTTTGACGTCACCGCCAACAACGCGACCGTCGATGGCTTCGAAATCACCGGTGCCGATGACGGCATCCGCGTGACCAACGCGACCGGCGTGACGCTGAACAACAACAAGATCCACGACCTGCTGTCGGGCGACGGAATCCACGCCGTCAACGCGGGCGGCCTGAAGGCGACCAACAACAAGATTTACAACACGCAAGGCGACGGCATCGACATCGCGAACGCCGAAGGCGCGCTTGTTTCCGGCAACCTGATCGGCACGCTGGGCCTTGCCGGCAATATCAAGGGCGACGGCATCCGTGTCGACGCCTCCAACAGCGCCGTGATCAAGTCCAACACGGTCGCCAACACCGTGTCGCTGTCCTTTGACAACGGCTCGGGCATCCATGTCACGAATTCAACGGGCGTCACCATCGGCGGCGCGACCAACACCGACGGCAACACCCTGTCCGCCATCGGCTGGGACGGCATCAAGCTGGGCGGCAACACCGGCACCATCGTCGATCACAACAACCTCGACGGCAGCGTGCGCGTGGGCATCTATTCCGGCTCCGACACCAACACCACCATCCGCAACAACATCGTCAATCACTCCAACACCGGTCTGTCGGGCTATGGCGGCATCTCGACCGATTTCGGCTCGGGCTACACCATTTCCGGCAACAACGTGGACAACAGCGGCAGCTACGGCATCCGCATGTACCAGGCTGGCGGCAAGAACCTTGTCGACAGCAACTGGGTTGATTTCGTCTCCGCCGCCGGCATCTTCGGCGACGCAACGGGCAACCTGACGGTTTCCAACAACAACATCGGCAAGGACGGCGGCAGCATCGGCGGCGACGGCATCCTTGTCACCGGCCTGAATTCCGCCTACGGCAAAAACACCGCCGGCAACGCGGTCGGCATCTACGGCAACAAGATCGACAACACCGCCGGCAACGGCATCAAGCTGGCGGGTGGCCAGGGCAGCCAGGCGAATGGCACCGTCGATATCGGCGGCAACACGATCGATAACGCAGGCGCGAACGGCATTCTGGTCGACGGCGGCACCTTCGTTTCCGTCTATACCAACACCGTCAACCGCGCAAAAACGTCGGCGATCGAGATCCAGAACGCCGACCGCGTGTTTGCGAACTTCAACTACCTGCACGGCTTTGGCGTCACCACCGACTCCGGCATCCGCCTCGATAACGCGCAGAACGTGACCGCGAACTCGAACGAGATCGACGGCACGCAGATCGACGGCATCCGCGCCTTCGGCAGCCACAACCTCGACGCGCATAACAATACCATTAAAGACCTTGCCGGCTCCGGCATCGGCCTTGCGGGCAGCGACCATGCGCGCCTGTCCGACAACAAGATCACGTCGACCGGCCGCGGTTTCTGGGTCGGCAACAGCGACGATGCGCAGATCGTCCACAACACCATCAAGTCGTCCGCCACCTACGGCGTGTTCCTGACCAATTATGAAGGTGCCAGCAACGACGCCATCATCAGGCAGAACACGATCGAGGGCGGCCAGTACGGCGTCTATGTCGAAGGCGGCGCAAGCAACACCACCATCGGCGGCACCGCGGCTGCCGACGCCAACACCATCACGGGCGCATCGATCGACGGCATCTACACGACCGGCGGCACCAAGATGTATATTGGCAACAACAATATCTACACCTCGGGCGACGACGGCATCGACGTCAACGGCACGGGCGAACTGACCGTGTTCAAGAACACCGTCGACGGCGCAAAAGACAACGGCATCAACGTCGTCAATTCCGCCTCGGCCGGCATCAAGTCGAACATCGTGAAAAACTTCGTCAACACCGGCATCTACCTTGACCCGAGCGACGGTTCCACCATCGCCGCCAACACGGTCACGGGCGGCCAGTTTGGCATCTATTCCGAAAACAACAGCAACGTCACCATCGGCGGCACCGCAACCGCGGACAAAAACAGCGTATCGGGCGCAGCGCAGGACGGCATCACCGTCAAGGGCGGCACGGGCAACAAGGTGCTGGGCAACGATGTGTCCGGCAGCGGCAAGGCCAACATCCGCGGCCTGCAAACCGCGGCGCTGACCGTTTCCAAAAACGTCCTGACCGGCGCGGCCTTCGGCATTTATGCCGACCAGGTCACGGGCGCAAGCTTCCTCACCAAAAACGACGTGAAGAATGCAACCGATGACGGCATCCACCTGCAAAACAGCAGCGGCGTCACTGTTGGCGACGCGACCAACACGACCGTTGGCGCAAGCAGCAGCGACAACGGCAACACCGTCAAGAATTCGGGCAATAACGGCATCGAAATCAACGGCGGCACCGGCAACATCGTTTCCAACAACACCGTATCCGACAGCGGCTGGGACAACATCCAGACCAACGGCGGCGACGGCGTGAAAATCGCCTACAACAAACTCGACAACGCCAACGGCGCATCGGGCGTGGCGATCCTCGGCACGACCAACGCGACGGTCGACAACAACGCGATCACATCGGCAAAGCGCCTCGGCGTCTATGCGGAATACGCAAACGGCCTGAAAGTCACCAACAACGCGATCAACAAGACCGGCCTTGAATACGGCCTGTCCTACAACGTATTCGGATCAGGCGTGGCTGTCGAGGCAACCGACGGCGTCACCATCACGGGCAACAAAATCGGCCTGACCGGCGGCGCGAACAACATCGGCGGCGACGGCATCAGCCTCGGCGGCCCGATCAACGTCACCGGCACGGCGGCGGAAGTCAAAAACGCCACCGTCGACAACAACCGCATCGAGAACACCAAGGGCGACGGCATCCATGCCTCGGCCGGCCTGCTCAGCGCATCCGGGAACACCATCAAAACTGTCGCGGGCGACGGCATCGATGTCGCGAAATCTGCAAACGCGCAGATTGACGGCAACACCATCAGCGACGCAGGCGGCAACGGCATCGTGGCGGCGTCCAGCAACGGCGTGGATATCGGCGGCGCGGGCAGCTTGCGCAACACAATCACCAATGTCGGCCTGAACGGCATTCTGGTTTCGGGCAGCAACAGCGCGAAAATCCTCAACAACCTGATCAAGGTTGCCGGCATCGACGGCGTCCAGCTGTCAGGCGGCAAGGACGGCGTGATCGACGCGAACGAAATTCAAGGCACCGCCGGCATCACGCAGATCAAGGTCGGCAGCTTTGTCCTCGTGGCGGGCGCGGACGGCAAGAACGGCGCAGGCCGTGACGGCATCCATGTCGACGGCAACAATAACGTCACCGTCAGCAACAACAAGGTGACCGGCGGCGAAGGCGCGCGGCTGGACGGCCATACGGGCGGCAAGGGCGCGGTCAACGACGGTATCTACGTCGCGAACGCAAACACCTCCGCCATTTCCGGCAACACCGTGGCGGCAGGCTCGGGCCTGTCGGTCGGCACGGCGGGCGTCGGCGCAGGCAACAACGGTATCGAAGTCTCGGGCGGCCGCAACGCCACCCTGTCGGGCAACACCGTCAAGGGCAGCCTCCTCAACGCATCGGGCGCGATCAACGACGGCATCCGCGTTGTGAACAACCGCGAAGCGATCATCTCCGGCAACTTCATCCTCGGCGGCGGTCTGAACGCCTTCGGCGCAGGCCATGACGGCATCTATGTCGACAACAGCGGCGCACAAGGCACGCTGAACGCGCGCAACGGCGTCGTTGTCACCGGCAACACCGTTTCCAACACCGCGCTCGCGGCAGGCGCGGGCCATGACGGCATCCATGTGACCAACAGCGCGGGCGGCCTCTTCGGCAACCGCGCGACTGTGCAGGGCAACACCGTTCAATTCGTCACCAACGACGGCATCTATGTCGGCACGACCAACGGCGTCAACATCGACGACAACGACGTGACGCTGGCGGGCGCGAACGGCATCCGCCTCGACAACTCGAACCTTGCGAAAATTACCCTGAACAACGTCACGCTGACCGGCGCGAACGGCATTTATGTCGATCCGAGCAGCGGCGTGAACGTGGCCGACAACACAGTGTCACTCGCAACCGGCTACGGCATTTTGGTCGAAGACGGCACGCTGAACACCGTGCGCCACAACGACGTCTCTATCACCGGCAAAGACGGCATCCGCATCGACGGCAGCAGCTTTGCCACCGTTGACGACAACACCGTCAGCCTCGCAAAAGGCGACGGCGTACATGTAACCAATGCCGCCGGCACCAAAGTCACCGCGAACACCGTCTCGCTCGTCAGCGGCGACGGCATCGACGTGAATGCAAGCGGGCTGAACCAGATCACCGGCAACACGGTCACGCTGGCACTGCAAGACGGCATCCGCCTGACCGATAGCGGCCTGTCGCTGATCGGCAGCAACACGCTGAACCTGTCCGGCGAAAACGGCATCGAGCTGCAGAACAGCAGCGCGACCGGCATCATCGGCAACACGGTCGCGGGCGCAGTGCGTGACGGCATTCTGGCGAACAACGCCAATCTGTTGGCGATCACGGGCAACACCGTGACCCTCGCTCTCCAGAACGGCATTGAAGGCACAGGCCTCGGCGGCGCGCTGATCGGCGGCAACAAAGTTGCGCTTTCCGGCCAGAACGGCATTCGCACGGCAGATTCCGACACCATCGAAATCGTCGGCAACGATGTCACCGGTTCGCTGCGCAACGGCGTCGAGGTCATCGACAGCAAAAAGGTCAACGTGCTTGGCAACACCGTCGCCCTGTCGGGCAATGACGGCGTGTTTGTCGATCCCTCGACCGGCACCGTCATCGGCAACACCATCATCGGTTCGTTGAATAACGGCATCGAAATCCAGTCGAGCGACAACTTCATCGTCAGCCTCAACAACGTGGCGCTGTCCGGCAACGACGGCATTCATGTGAATGACGCCGATGGCACGCTGATCGCCCTGAACAGCGTCGCGGGCTCCCTGCATGACGGTATCCATATCGACAACGCCATCGGCAACCTGGTCGCCGGCAACTTCGTCGCCCTCTCCGGCCATAACGGCATCGACCTCGACAACGTCGCGGCATCCGAACTGCTGGCAAACACAGTCGCTGGCTCCCTCAACAACGGCATCGACATCCGCAATGCGGCGCTGACGAGCCTCAACCTGAACGTGGTCGGCCTGTCAGGCAACGACGGTATCCGCGTGAAGAACGCGGTCGGCACTTCGATCACCGGCAACACGGTTGCGCTCTCGGGCGATGACGGCATCGACGTCGACAACGCGGCCGGAACATTGGTCGCAGTGAACGCGGTTATCGGTTCCGGCGACAACGGCATCGAGCTGACCGACGCGGCGCTGACCGGCGTCACCCTGAACCTGATCGCAGGCTCGGGCAATGACGGCATCCATGTCAAAAACGCTGTCGGTACTACGATCGCCGGCAACGCGGTTGCGCTCTCGGGCGATGACGGCATCGACGTCGACAACGCGGCCGGAACATTGGTCGCACTGAACGCGGTTATCGGCTCCGGCGACAACGGCATCGAACTGACCGACGCGGCGCTGACCGGCGTCACCCTGAACCTGATCGCAGGCTCCGGCAACGACGGCATCCACGTGAAGAACGCCATTGGCACGATTATCGCCCTCAACGCGGTTTCGGCGTCCAACGACAACGGCATCGACGTCGACAACGCGGCTGGCACCATCATCGCGTTGAACGCGGTGAGCGCATCGGGCGGCAACGGCATCGAGCTGACCGACGCATTCGGCACGCTGGTCGCCTTCAACGGCGTCACCGGCAGCGGCGCGAACGGCATCTACGCCGAAAACGCCAATGCCACCGCGCTGATCGGCAACTATGTTACCGACAGCTTCCTGAACGGCATCGCCGTGAACGGCAGCAGCGACGTGGCGATTGCCGGCAACACCGTGAACGGCGTCACCGTCAATGACGGCATCGTGGTCTACGGCGGCGACAACGTGGCAATCGACGGCAACAAAGTCACGAACGTCGGCAATAACGGCATCACCGCCGACAGCGTGAGCAACCTGTCGATCAACGACAACAACGTCAACGGCGGCAGCAACAACGGCATCGAAGTCATGTTCAGCGACGGCGCGCAAATCGCCGGCAACCATGTGCAGAACTTCTTCAACGGCATCCGCGTCCTCTACTCCGACGCGGTTGACGTGGTCGACAACTGCATCAAGTTCGTGACCAACGACGGCATTCAGGCTTACTTCGCCGACAGCATCCACATCCTTGGCAACATGGTGTCGAACTACGGCGATGACGGCATCCAGGTCGCATACAGCAACGGCGTGGTTCCCGAACCCGAAGTGCCGAACGAAGAAGAACCTCCCTATGAAGGCGGCGAAGGCACGGAGTACCTGCGTGTTGCAGCCAACGACGAAATCCGCGACGGCCGCATCATCATCCAGGGCAACACGGTTATCGGTAATTACGAAGCACCGGCCGGCGAAGAGGGCGGCGAAGGCGGCGAAGGCAACGGCCCGCAGCCGAATTACGACGGTCCCTATGGCTATGGCCAGACGACCGGCATCCGCCTTGGCGACAACGAAGGCTTCTACGGCGAAGGCGAAGTCAAGCCGCAAGTGGTCAACGGCCTGTACGGCGATTTCAGCGGCGTCGGCAACGTGCTGGTCAACGACAACGACATCGTGAACAACAATGTCGGCCTCGATGCCCGCGCGTTCAACAACGGCACGATCGAGATTTCCGGCAACCGCTTCACGCAGAACGACATCGGCGCGTGGATCGGCTCCGGCCTGATCGACCTCACCGGCAAGGGCAACACCTTCACCGGCGGATCGACCGCGCTGCGCTTCGAGCCTTCGACCGCTTACTATCCCGGCTATGAATACCCGATGCCGACGATCGAAGGCCCGTATGAACAGCCCGCAGGCGGTTTCGTTTCGGCGAACCTCAACCTCGTCGACGACTCGCTCGGCGCGCAGGTGTTCGAACAGCAGACGAAATACTATGTCGACCTGCAGAACGGCGCGTTCTTCGCTCCCGGCAGCCCCACCATCATCGACGGCACGCTGGCGACCTATGACGGCGTGTCCGGCGGCTACATGACGATGGCGCAGTACCTGGCAATCGAGGCGATGCTGAACGACTACGACGACAACAACGGTCTCGGCCAGATCTTCGCGGGCTTCTTCGACATCGACGACGACCAGATCCTGCAAAAAGTGAAGGGCAACGGATACAAGCCCGGCAAGGCAGGCATCACGGTTCTGGCACTGCCGACGCTGCCCACCGGTCCCACCAGCCACTTCTTCTCCATCCAGGACCTGGCGGATATCGCGCCGGCAGCGGGCGGCGATGACAATGGCGCACCGGACGCAAGCGCGCTGGCTGGCATCGAACCTGCGGCAGGCGGCACCCCCGCGGCATGCTGGGGCGCAGTCGGCGGCGGCGCGAACGTCAACATCAACCTGAACGATGATGCGACCAGCATTCTGGCCGATAACGCCAGCTGCCAGCCCTAATCGTTAACCAACCTATCCATAACCCTCCGTTGCAGAAAAATCACGCAACGGAGGGTTTTCTTATGGCTGCTTCCGGAAACCCGATTAACTTTTTGAATTAAATAATCTTTTCACTATACTGGCAGCAGAACGGGCGCATCAGTCCGCCGCGGCAATTTTATCGCCGCCTTAAGAAAAATTGGGCACAGATCATGATCAAATTTCCGAAGCTTTTCCTTTCCATGATGACGGCGGCAACGCTGATCGCGTCGCAGGCCTACGCACAGGCCGTGCCGTCATCGGCGGAAGCACCGCGCGCCAGCGGCCAGATCGCCCCGATGCAAACGCAAACGCTGCCGGAAGTCGGCACCAAAATTCAAACCGGCGGCGCGGTCACCGCACCGGCGGGCGCTGAAAAAGTGAAGCTGGTCCTGAAATCCGTTTCTGTCGAAGGCCAGACCGTTTACGACGAAGTGCAGATCCGCGGCGTGTACGACCAGATGATCGGCACCACCATCAGCCTCGCCGACGTCTTTGGCATCGCCGACCGCCTGACCGCGAAATACCGCAACGACGGCTATATCCTGACGCAGGTTGTCGTTCCCCCGCAAACGATCGATGGCGGCCATGTGAAGCTGCGCGTCGTCGAAGGCTTTGTCGAAAACGTCACCATTCAGGGTTCCCCCCGCGCCAATCCCGGCTGGCTGGAGGGTTATGCCGAGAAACTGCGCGCGCAGAAGCCGCTGAACGCAAAGGCGCTTGAACGCTACGTCCTTCTCATCAACGACCTTGCGGGCATGAATGCGCGCGCGGTGCTGTCGCCGTCGAAAACGCCGGGCGCGACCGACATCACCCTCGTCGTCGACCAGAAGCCTTTCGATGCGTTCTTCCAGATCGACAACCGCGGCACGCGCTTCCTCGGCCCCCTGCAGGCCAATGCGGGCGTGCGTTTCAACAACGCCATCGGCCTCTATGAAGGCCTGAATTTCCAGGGCGTCGTGACGCCCGACCACACGGAACTGGCCTATGGCGCATTCACCTGGCAGCAGCCGCTGAACCACGAAGGCACGAAACTGTCGACCACGCTCAGCTATACCAAGACCGATCCCGGTTTCACCCTGACGCCGTTCGATGTGGAGGGCGAAGCCAAAGCCGTCAACCTTGACCTGACGCATCCCTTCATCCGCTCGCGCAACAAGAACCTCTACGGCACGCTGAAGTTCAACTTCCTGAATTCCGAGCGTACCGACAACATCCCGGGCGGCGGCGCGGAAGACCGTCTGCGCGTGTTGCGCGCCGGCGGCACGTTCCAGTTCACCGATAGCTGGCTGGGCGTCAACACCCTTTCCGGTGAAGCCAGCAAGGGCCTCGATTTCCTGAACGCCAGCGACAAGGGCGATGCCCGCCTGACCCGCGCGTTGGGCGATCCCCAGTTCTTCAAGATGAATGCCGAAGTCAGCCGCGTGCAGCGCATCACCAATATTTTCGAAGCCTTCCTGTCGGCCACCGGCCAGCTGTCGTCCGACACGCTGCTGGCATCCGAAGAATTCGGCGTGGGCGGCGTCAATTACGGCAGCGCCTACGACAACTCGGAAATCACCGGCGAAGACGGTTACGCCGCGCGCTTCGAATTGCGCGCCAATAACCCTGTGGCCCTGCCCGTCAACCTGCTGCAGCTTTACACCTTTGTCGACGGCGGCAAGGTCCACGATCCCGACAACGCGGTTGTCCGCGACCGTCACCGCTCGATCGTTTCCGCCGGTGGCGGCGCGCGCGTGAATGTCGACGACCGCTTCGCCGGCACGCTGGAGGTTGCGGTGCCGATGACGGCCGATGTGCTGACGGAAGGCGACGACAATCCCCGCCTGTTCGCGAGCATCACCGGCAAGTTCTGATTTTTAGGAAGTGGCCCTGTTCCTGCGACCCGCAGCTATAGAGCCTGACTAGATTCTCTCAACTTTGACCTCGGTTTTCAACGTAATTTTTCGTAATAACGCGTTAGCGACAGGGCATTGCCGCGCGCATTGAACGGCTTGCGCGGAAAAAACTTTTTTCAAAACCCCATCCTCTTCTCAGCGAATGTGACGTTTAAACGCAGGCATTTTGCGCCAATTGCGTCGAATCAATTTTATGTCAACGGCTTATCAGCCTTCCTTAACCTTTCCCTGTTAAACAGAATATGGGGGAATTTTTGTCATGCCGGATTCAGCGAACAAGAAAAAATCACACGAGAACGTCACCTACCGTGTCTTCCACAGCCCGATCTTCGTGGCGGCGACGGGTGTGGCGATCATCATCATGGCGATGAGCCTGGATGCGATCAAAGACCAGATGTCGGGCATTGCGCTGGCCGTCGCAGCCGGCGTTTTCATCACCGTCATCACGCTCAACATGATCGTGACCGCGTCGATCAACAAATTGCACAACCAGGATTATTTCGACCAACGTTTGGAAGTGTTGAACAACATGATCCTGTCGAACAATCTCAACTGGCTTGTGAACCAGAAATATGTGTCGATGCTGGAAACGGGATCGGACGAGGTATGGGCGTTTGCGCCGGAGCTGACCTATTCCATCCAGCCGGGCACCGAAATTTTTCAGGCGGTCGAGGCGTCGCTGGCGCGCGGCTGCCGCTACAAGGTCTTCATGCCGAACAAGCCGGAGACGCACAAGATTCTGGCGGATTACCGCCGCCTGCATAAATTCAAGCCGGGTCAGGTTGAATTCGTGCTGGTCGCGCATGAGGAATATGTGTTCCACACGATTATCTCCATCTACAACCCGCGCTCCGAACACCCGAAGGCCATCGAATGGCTGCCGGTCGACAACCTTGTCGCATGGGTCGAAATGGATTTGAAGCATTCCAACCGCATGGTCGGCATTGGCGAAGTCCTGCTGAAGCGGTATAACATGAGCGCCGACAGCTCCGGCTTCGTCAAGGAAATCCCGCGTGGCGCGGGACAGGCGATTGTGAACCTGGAATAACAAGGATTTCAAAAAATGCTGGCCGTATACCTGACTTTCTATGTGCTGGTGCTGCTGCAGCTGGCGCATGTTTATTCGGCCATGCCCGGCGTCATCTCGACGCAGTTCGACAGCAACGGCACGCCGCTGCGCGCCATGACGCGCGATGAATTCGTGATGTTCCATCTGGGCTTTGTGTTTTTCATGAGCAGCATTTTCGCCTTCACCGGTTTCCTGATATCGCGCCTGCCCCCGAAATTCATCGCCATCCCGAACAAGGATTACTGGCTGGCCAAATCCCGCCGCGTCGCGACGATGAAGGGGCTGCAATCCGATATGTGCTGGATGGGGCTTATCGTGGGCGGATTCGTGCTGCTGATAGATTATTTCGTAATGGATGCCGCCATCCGCAACACCCGCAGCATTACGCCCGAAACCCTTGGCAAGATCATCACGGCGATGTCGGTCGTGACGGGCCTGTTCGTCGGGCGGCTGCTGATAAAATTCAGGCGACCGGGCGCTACCGCCCCGCCGCCTGAACAGAAGTAAAAATCAATCGCCGTTATCAATCCGCGTATTTTACGCCGCAGCCGTATGACTTGGTCGTTGCGACTTCGACGGGCTTGCCCGCGACAAGCGCTTCGACCGCGTCACGCACGTAGTTTTTCGCGCCCTTGATGGTTTCCTGATCGGGCGATGCGTTGTCGTCGATCGCGCCGGCATAGGCAAGCTTGCCTTCCTTGTCGATCACGAACATATGGGGCGTGGTGGTCGCGCCATATAACTTGCCCACTTCGCCTTTTTCATCGAGCAGGATATGCGTCGATGCGGCGCCGTCGGATTTCGCGGTCGCCAGCGCTTCGCCTGCGTTCTCATTACCCTGCTTGCCGGGGGCGGAGGAGTTGATGGTCAGCCAGACGACGTCTTTCGCGGTCAGTTCTTTTTGCAAGCCCTGCATGTTGCCGGACTCGTAATGCTTCCTGACGAAGGGGCAGCCTTTGTTGTGCCATTCCAGCACGACGATTTTTCCGGCGAAGGACGACAGCGCCTTGTCGCCGCCATCGGCGGCGGGCAGCGTGAAGTCGGGCGCTTTTTCGCCGACGGCGGCGGTCGCGGCCATGACAGGCGACGCGGTTGCAAGCGCGAAGACCGCAACAGCGGCAAGGGCGAGATTCTTGAGCATGGAAGATTTCTCCGGTCTGGTTGAAAATGCAGCAGTATCAAGATAATCCCCGCACCGCTTGCGTCAACCCCCGCGCCGCCTTATCCTTGAACACTCAATGAAGAAAAAGGAAGAACATATGCAAAACGTCGGGTTTATCGGCCTTGGCAATATGGGATCGCCGATGGCGCAGAACCTTTTGAAGGCGGGTTACGCGCTGACCGTATACGACCTTATGCCCGACGCGGTGCAGGCGCTGGTCGCGCAAGGGGCAACGCGCGCTGCCAGCATCGCGGAAGCGGCGGCGGGCGCCGATATCGTCATCACCATGCTGCCCGCAACCGAACACAGCCGCAAAGCATACCTTGCGCCGGACGGCGTGATTGCGTCAGCCAGAAAAAACGCGCTGCTGCTGGATTGCAGCACGATCAACGCCGATGCCGCGAAGGAAATCGCGCAAGCGGCGGCGGAACGCGGCTTCGCCATGCTGGACGCGCCCGTATCGGGCGGCACGGCGGGTGCGGCCGGCGCGACGCTGACCTTTATCGTGGGCGGGGATGATGCCGCGCTGGAACGCGCACGCCCGTTGCTTGAAAAAATGGGCAAGAATATTTTTCATGCGGGCGACAGCGGCGCAGGCCAGATGGCGAAGATCTGCAACAACATGCTGCTGGCGGTGCAGATGATCGGCACGGCGGAGGCGCTGGCGCTCGGCGTTGCCAACGGCCTCGATGCGACAGTTTTGTCGGGCATCATCGCCAAAAGCTCCGGCCGCAACTGGGCGACGGAAGTTTACAACCCGTGGCCGGGGGTGATGGAAAATGTGCCCGCGTCGCGCAACTATACCGGCGGTTTCGGCACCGATCTGATGCTGAAGGATCTAGGTTTGGCAGCAGAGGCTGCGGCCGCCACAGGCGCGGATACGCCGCTGGGATCGCTCGCCCGCGACATGTACCGTCGCCACAGCGCGGGCGGCAATGGCCGCCTCGATTTCTCCAGCATCGTAAAACTGCTCACGGCAATTTCGTAACAGTACCGGCGATCAACGCTGTATCCGCTGCTGCAGTAGCTGTTGAAGCGGTTTCTGCTGCGACGGTTGCTGCTGTTGCTGCAGCAGTTTCTCCTGTTGCTGTTGCAGCGGTTTCTGCTGCATCGGTTTCTGCTGCATCGGTTTCTGCTGCATCGGCTGCTGCTGCATTGGCTTCTGCTGTTGCTGCTGTTGCATGCGCAGGCGGTTTTGACGCTGACTGTCGTCTTCCGCATTCCTTTTTTCCAGCCAGGTGTCGCGGCGGGTTTCAGTCTCGCTGCGGTGCTGCTGCATCGCTTCCCTGCGCTGTTCCACTTTTTCCTGACGCAGTTCCTGCCTCTGCTCGCGGTTCATGCCTTCCTTGTTAAGCCCGTCCTTTTTCAGGCCGTCCTTGTTCAGGCCGCGTTTCTCCTGAATCCGCTCGTGCAGTTTCTGACGCATTTCCATCTGTTGGGGCTGCAGTTTCTGGATGCGGTCGCGCATCTCGCCGCCGCGCACCAGTTTCACTTCCGTGCGCAGGCGCGCCAGCCGCCCCTGTTTCCATTCCTTGGGCGCGAGCGGCGCCGCGCCGCGCTTGGCAATCATCGTGCCCTGCCCGCGCTGCAGGCGCGTATTCGCGCCGCCGGAGGCGACATCGATCGTGCCGTCATCCACATAAACGTCATAGCTGCCATCCGCATCGGGGGCGCCCGTGATATCGGTGCCGCGGATGCCGATGGTGCCGGCGGGGCTGTTGATGGAAACATCGGGGTTTTCTTTTTTCGCGACCAGGCCGCTGACATAGCGGAAGCCGCCCTCCAGCAGCGAATAACTCGCCTTGTTCGATGCGGTGTCTTCGGAGTCGAACACATACTGGTCGATGCGGAAGCGCGAATTTTCGGCGAGCGTCCATTCCGTGTTGTCGGCCAGCAAAATGAACAGCCGCGATTTTGCGCCTGTCGTCAGCAGATCGCCCATGCCGACCGTATCATTCAGCTTCAGCGCAAAGGGCGCGCCGCCGCTCCGCGACAATGTCGCGCTGCCCTCGACCTCCACCACCGTGCCGATGGGATCGGCCTTGGCAGTCATGGGAAAGAAAAGAACAAGGCCAACGACAAAAGTGCTGAAAAATGCGCAGATAAGGCGGAATGACATGGTTTCTAACCCTTTCAAGGATCGGGATATAGGCTAATACGGCGGTATGATATCATCCCCTGCGCGGTCAACCCGCTTTATTTGCAGGGGAATTGGCTAAAATTTTAGTCTTTGGACAGTTCTGACCGGAAGATTTTGACGTCGAGGTCTTTTTCCCATTTGGAAATCACGATGGCGGCGACGCCGTTGCCGATCAGGTTGGTGATCGCGCGCGCCTCCGACATGAAACGGTCGATGCCAAGGATCAGCGCAAGACCCGCAACCGGCACATGCGGCACAACAGCGAGCGTCGCGGCCAGCGTGATAAAGCCTGCACCCGTCACGCCCGATGCGCCTTTCGATGTCAGCAGCGCAACGCCAAGGATCGCGGCCTGCTGCCCCCATGTCAGGTCGATGTTCAGCGCCTGCGCCACGAACAGCGCGGCGAGCGTCAGGTAAATATTTGTGCCATCAAGGTTGAAGGAATAACCGGCCGGCACCACCAGCCCCACCGTGCCGCGCCCGCAGCCCAGCTTTTCCAGTTTCGCCATCAGCGGCGCCAGAACGCTTTCCGATGACGAGGTGCCGAGGACGATCAGGATTTCTTCCTTGATATAGCGCAGGAACCGCCAGAGGGAGAATCCGGTGACGCGCGCAACCGTGCCCAGCACCACGGCGATAAAGATAAAGCACGTCAAATAGAACGCGCCCATCAGCGCCATCAGCGGTTTCAGCGATTCAATGCCGTATTTGCCGATGGTAAATGCCATCGCCGCGCCCGCGCCGATCGGGGCGAGGCGCATGACCGCGTTCATCATCGCGAAAAAGATATGCGACGCCTGTTCGATAAATTCATGCACCGCTGCGCCACGCGGGCCCATGCGGTTGAGCGCATAGCCGAACAGGATGGCGACCAATAACACCTGCAGCAGGTCCCCCGTGCCGGTGAAGGCATCGGTGAATGTTTTCGGGATGATATGCAGCAGGAACCCCGTCGTCGACTGGTCATGCGCGGCCTGCGCGTAACTTGCAACGGCGGATGCGTCCAGCTGCGCGGGATCGGCGTTAAATCCGTCGCCCGGTTTCAGCGTATTAGCGACTGCAAGGCCGATCAGCAGCGCGATGGTCGAGATGACTTCGAAATAAAGCAGCGTCTTGACGCCCACACGCCCGACCTTCTTCATGTCGCCCGCCGCCGTGATGCCGAGAACAATGGTGCAGAACACGATGGGCCCGATCAGCATTTTGACGAGCGCGATAAAACCGTCGGCCGCGGGTTTCATCTGCACCCCTGCCTCCGGCCACAAATAACCTGCTGCCCCGCCGATAAAGATCGCGCACAGCACCCAGAAATAGAGGTGGTGATGGAGGGGTTTTTTAACGTCTTTTTTCACGGCGGCATCCTTTGCCCAACCATATCAGCCTTGGCAGGGGTTGTTCAGGGGCATTCCCTATTTTTAACATAATAATTTAACGAAATTCCGGCTTGTCGGCGCTTTGCTAATTTGCGACAGTCACGGCAGTCCATAACATCCGCTTCCACAACTCCGCCATAAGGCGGAAAAGGTGACGCCATGAACGACCTGTACCGCCAATACCCGCGCCTGCTGCAATTCGACATGTCGCGCAACGACGGCATGGTGCAGGACATGCTGGGCCCGCAACCGGCGCATATCACGGCGTTCCAGCAGCAGGCCTATCGCCTGATCGAACAGCATGGCGAAGGCACACCGGCGCAAAAGGAAGCCGCGATGATTTGCGCCGCGCTCGTGATCGAGCCGCAGCTGCTTTACATGGATATGCCGAACCTGATCATGAATTACGGCGTGGAAGTCGAGAACGCGATCGAGCCCCTGATGGGCGCGCGCCCGAATGAAGCGCTGCCCCCCGTCATCGCCTATGCCCGCGCGGCATCCGGCATCGTGCTGATCGAAAACATGCTGGTATCGGTCGCCAAGGGCGAACCGCTGGGCGGCAAGACGGCCGATGTGCTGGCGCATGTGAAGGCGTCGTTCGGGCAGGATGAAATTTCATTTGCCAATATCGACGGCTCGCCGCTGGTCACGCGTTTCCTGACCGCGAAGGATGAATTGTTTTCAAAGCTGGAAGCAAAACTGGCATCCGAAGCGCCCGCACCCCGCAAAAACCGCGGCAAAAGCTTCGATCTGTAAAAGCTTTCGCTGTTACGGCTTTTTCATTTCTTCCTGCAATTTGCGAAGTGCATCCGGCACATCGGGCGCCGTCATCAGCTTGTCGAAATTTTCCTGCATGATGTCGAGCTGCGCCGCATCCTGCGTATCGATGAACCGGTAAAACGCGCCGCCCATCGCATCGGCAAGCGGGGATAACGATGGTTTTGCCATCATGTGCTTGTATTGCGCCACGGCAAATCCGTAGGTTTCTTCCCGCTTCGCCCATTGCTCGCGCTCGGCGCCTGCCAGCAGGAAATTGATGCTGTCGGACAGCATAAAGGAATAGGCCTCGCGCGGCAGGTTGGTGAATTGCGTGATCGCGTCGGTCAGGCACGCGCAGACGCCGCACAGCACCGCATATTGTTCCCACGGCAGCGCGCCGGTAAGATTCGATTTTTTAAACATGTCGTCGCAGAGGATGATGACCGTCAGCGTCGCGTCACTGGAAAGCCCGCTGAGGAAATCGGCCTCGCCCGAGGGGGGCGCGTTGCGGGCGTTCAGGAAGCCGCGGATCTTTTCCGCGCGCTTCATCTGCAATGCGGTTGTCTTGAAATCAGTTGTCTTGGAATCGTCGTCCGTCGCCATGCTGCACCGCCGAAAGAGGTAAAATTATGGGCATTGACCTGCCACCCCCTTACCTTAAGATAATCCTATATGACAGCAAAGCCGAAAAAACAGCCCACCCGCTCCGCGGGCGCTCGTATTTCCGCGGGGGGCACAGATATGCGTTTCGATTTTAACGCAGCGGCGAAACGCGCGCAGAAAGACCACCCAGAACTGCGCGGCAATATGCTGTTTATCCATGCGGGCGAGGTTGCCCCCGATGCCCATGCCGACGATCTGGTCGCCCAGGGCGTCGATGACGATGACATCGCCGAAGTCGAAAAAATGGTGCGCGACGCGAAACGCCTGAAAACATCCTTTCATCTGGCCGTCAGCCGCGAGGAGAAAAAGAACCTCGGCGTGCTGGTGTTCCACCCCGACCGCCATGCGGTGTTCGGCGAAAAACCCGGCGCGGCGGATGATGTTGCCACCTTCGACCACGAAACCGGCCATGCGCTGCTGCCCAAATTTAACGGCACGAAAAGCGAAAACGCCGCCGACGGTTTCGCAGCACTACGCCATTTCCAGCGTTTCGATGCGGATGCGCGCGCGAACCTTGAATATGCCGGATGGAAACGCGCGGCGGTCGCCATGCTGCTGGGCAAGAATTCGCACCTGACGACCTTTACGCTGGATAAAATCATTTGCGATGCCGATACGGCGAACTTCTCCAGCCTCACGCCCGCGCAGACGAAAAAAATCGCGGCGGAATATGCGGAGAAATGCACGCCGTCCGCCAAGCGCCTTGCGAAAATTTCGCATGACTTTGCGCCGCTGAAAAAGCTCAAGCCGCAGGAGGCGATGGAGAAACTCGCCGCCATCACGTTGAAGGCGAAAACCGACTCGGATACCTTTTACCTGGGCGCGCGCGTGCTGGCGGGGGCGTTCCGGCAGGGGGGCATCCGCCTTGATGGCAAGAAAATCGACCTGAGCGGCAACGAGCACGCCCAGTTGAGAACCAAACTCACCGCGAAACTTGAAAAAATGCCTAAAAATCATCCGCTTAGGAAGCTTGCGGTACTATAGTAATTTCCGCAATCCTGTTGACGGTTTTTATGCACAGGCGTAGCGTCTGGCTATATTTAGGGCAGAGGCCGTTACATAGGGCAGAGCCATGGCCATGAACGATAAAAACAGAAAACTCGCCAAGACATTCGCCGCCTACGCGCTGACCAGCGCGGCGCTGCTGGGCGGAGGCTTTGCCCTGCAAAGCGGCGTGAACGCGCTGCAGCGCGAACCGGCCGCCGTCACCGCAACCGTGCAGGCCGCAGAGGCGCAAGTGCCCGTTACCCGCGATATCGCCGCCGTGCCGCGCGGCGACGGTCACCCTGTGCTGGTCATCCCCGGATTTTTCGGCAACGACCTGCATATGTCGGAACTGCAAAACACCATCCGCGACCATGGATACAAGGTTTACGGCTGGGAAGCCGGCATGAATATGGGCCCCAGCGAGACGAAGGCAAAGCAGCTGGAAGAACACCTGAAAAACATCTACGCCGCCAACGGCAACCAGAAGGTTTCCATCGTCGGCTATAGCCTCGGCGGCGTCTATGCCCGCGAACTGGCGCGCCGCCATCCCGAACTGGTCGCCAATGTGATCACCCTCGGCGCGCCCTTTGGCCAGCGCTCCTCCGGCGGTGCGGTTGATGAACGCGTGGCGCATGTGCAGGAATATTACGGCACGGCAACGACCGACCCCCGTATCGCGCCCCCCGTACCGACCACGTCGTTATTTTCCACCAATGACTGGGTTGCGGGCTGGAAAGAGGCGCTGAACACCGGCGGCGCGCAATCCGAAAACATCCGCATCGCCAGCGGACATATCGCGATGCCCTTTAGCGAAAATGCCGCCGCAATCATCCTCGACCGTCTTGCGCAAAAATCCGTAAACTGGCAGCCTATACTTAAGTCGGCGGAGCCGACGGTTAAGCCGGCAGCGCAACCACCGCATAACCCGGCCGCATGATTTTATTCTTTTAAGGGTTTGAACCTTGGGCAGCCGGATATTCATGATGCTGTTCGCCCTGCCGTTTTTCGGCGTCGGCGTCTGGGCGACATATTCCATTATCTCGACATTTATCGAAGCCGAGGCCATGCAAAGCTGGGTGCCCGTACAGGCACGCGTGATATCGGGCGGGGTCGACGAAAATACCGATAGCGAAGGCTCCACCACCTACAAGGCCCATGCCGAATATAAATACAGTTATAACGGGCAGGATTACACCGCCACCCGCGTCGCCATCGACACGACCGCAGACAATATCGGCCATGCGCACGAAGAACGCGGGGAGGCACTGGCCGCAGCCGCCAATGAAGGCCGCAGCATCGAGGTTTATGTCGACCCTGAAATGCCCTATAGCGCCGTCATCTATCGCGACGTCCGCTGGGGCATGGTCGCGTTCAAGGGGTTGTTTGCGGTGCTGTTCGGCGGTGCGGGGCTCGGCATGATGATTGCGGCGGTCTATAAAAAACGTCGCACGGATCCCGGAACCATCGCGTCCTACAGCGATGCGCCGTGGCTCGCCAACCCCGACTGGCAGACGAACGAGATAAAATCGGGTTCGAAAGGAAAGATGTACTTCACCTGGATTTTCGCGGGCATCTGGAACCTTGTCTCCGCCCCCCTCCCCTTCCTGCTGCGCGAAGAAGTGATGGAGAAGCAGAATTACGGCGCGCTGATCGGCCTGATATTCCCTGTGATCGGCATCGGGTTGCTGGTCTGGGCCGTGCGGGCGACGCTGGAATGGAAACGTTTTGGCGCGTCGCCGGTCGCGCTCGACCCCTTCCCCGCGGCCATCGGCGGGCAGGCGGGCGGCACGATCGAATTGCCGGTGCCGTTCGATTCAAACAATGCCTTCCGCATCACCCTTGCCGCTGTCCACAGTTTTGAAAGCGGCAGCGGCAAAAACCGCTCCCGCCGCGAGACCAGCGGCTGGGAGCAAAGCGTGGTCGGCTACGCGGAACCGGGCCTGTATGGTACGCGCGTGCAATTCCGCTTCGACATTCCGGCGGGGCTGCCGCCGTCGGATGCGGACAAAGGCGACGATACCTATGACCTGTGGCGTCTCGGCATCCGTGCCGACCTGCCGGGCATCGACATCAATCGCGACTATGAAATTCCGGCTTATCCCGGCACCGCCAAATCGCATATCCCCGACCGCGCCGCGCAGGCATCCGCCGTCGCGACGAAAGTGATGGTGGAACAGGATTTGCGCAGCCGCATCGTGATGCAGGGCGAACACATGTTCTATCCGATGGGCCGCAACCTATTTTCCTGCTTGATGGGAATATTGTTTGGCGCGGTGTTTGCGAGCGTCGGCGCATTCCTGCTGGTGAAAGAAGACGCATGGTTCGGCGGCGCGATTTTCGGCGGCATTGGTTTGCTAGTCTTCATCGGCTGCATATACGCGGTTGCCAATTCACTGACCGTCAAGCGCGACAGCATGGGCAGCGGCGTCGAAACCGTGCGCTGTCTGTTCGGCGTGCCGGTCAAAACACGTTACGCCGCGCTTGACGATATCCTGTCGCTGCAGCGCGACAGCACCAGCAGTTCGCAAAAGGACGGGCGGTATGTGAAATTCTACCGCGTCTTCGCGAAACTGAAATCCGGCGGCGACATCACCCTCGGCGAGAGTTTCGAGGGCGAGGCAGAGGCCGATGCCGCTATTGCCTTCATCCGCGAAAAGCTGGGCATAGGCATTTAACACACATTTTGCGGAACTTTTCCGGCTATGCTACCGTTTGATACCGTTAAACGCGAGCACAGGCGGCAGATGCATAATTTTTCGCAGCTATTGATTGTCCTTGGAATTGCGGGCCTGACCGTGCCGTTCCTGCACCGGTTGAAAATCACGCCCGTGCTGGGATACCTGTTCTGCGGCGTGATAATCGCACCGCATGGGCCGCTGGCATGGTTCGACCGCGAGGTGGCGGGCGCGGCGGCCGATGCGGCGGGGAATATCACAATGACCGAAGGCGCGCTGGAAAAATTCGGCGAGCTGGGCATCGTGTTCCTGATGTTCATGATCGGCCTGAAACTGTCCATCAACGAATTGTGGAAGCGGCGGCGCGAGGTGATCGGCATCGGCGGCGTTCAGGTGCTGGCGACCGCCGCCGTGATTTTTGCCGTCGCACGCGCTTTCGGCAATGCGGTCGAGGTCTCGATCCTGATGGCCGCCTGCCTTTCCTTCTCCTCGACCGCCGTCGTGATGCAGTTGCTGGAGGAAAAAAAGAACGAAGGCACGGCCGCCGGAAAATTATGCTTTTCCATCCTGCTGATGCAGGATCTGATGGTCGTGCCGGTTTTGGCGATGGTGTCGGCCTTCGCCGCGAACGAAGGCGACAGTCTGGTATTGCCGGTACTGAAGGCACTCGCCATCGGCATCTGCGCAATCGCGCTTATTTACGTCATCGGCATGCGGGTGCTGCCGCCCGTCTTGCGCATCGTGAAACCGCACCGCCGCCGCGAATGGCTGATGTCGTTCGTGCTGTTCGTCGTGATTGGCGCGGCGATGCTGACGGAATATGCCGGATTGTCGGCGGCGCTTGGCGCGTTTCTAGCGGGGCTGCTGCTGGCGGAAACGGAATACAGAAAAGATGTGGAGGAAATCGTGGCACCCGTAAAGGGCTTGCTGATCGGCGTGTTTTTCCTGTCGGTCGGCCTCGGCGTTGATTTGATGGAAGTCGCGGAAAATATCGGCTGGCTGCTCGCCTCCGTCATCGGCATCGGTTTTGCGAAGGCGGCGATATTGTTCGCGGTCGCGCGCGGCTTTGGCGTGCACAAACGTGTGGCCGGTGAAACCGCCGTCATGCTGGGCCAATGTGGTGAATTCGCGTTTGTGATTTTGACGCTTGCGCTGGCGGAGGGCGTGATCCCCAAGGGCGATGCGCAGTTCTTTATGCTCGTCACGGCACTATCAATGTTTGTGACGCCCTTCGTCACCGCGCTCGCCCCGAAGCTCGGGAAATTTCTGAAGCGTTAGAGATTACTGCGGATGCTTTCGACCGTACCCGGCGACATATCTTTCATCTGCTCGGCCAGCGCCTTCAGGCGTTTGAACGATGTCGGCAGGCAGTTGTCGGGGACGTCTTTCGCCTGTTCCGCGATCAATGCCGCCAGCTCGCCGAACATCAGCACGGGCAGGTGCGTCTTGCGCATCATTTCGTCATGCATCTTGCCGGTGATCTGCTTGCCGTTATTGTCATGCGTCACGATCTCGCAGCCGATTTTTTTGAACAATTCAACGACCGCCGCCGTTTCATCGCATTCCAGTGTCACGACGCAGGAGCGGTTGGTAACAGGGCTTTGCGGCCCGAACATCGGGTGAATGCCGGAGACGCGGGCGCTGTGCGCCAGGCAGGCATCATTCGGTTTCGCCTGCACGGAACATAAATTCACCAGATGCTTGCCCGCATGTTTTTGCGCGACATCGCCCACCGCCGATACGGGAACGGCAATCAGAACAATATCGGCATCGTCGGAAATTTCCGCATGGGCGGCAAGTTCATCCGCCAGAAATGTGCCGAAGACGCCGCGGCCGATAATCGCTATTTTCATGGTTGCTTACCCTTTGTGACGGGGCGATTATATACATGAAGGCCGCTTGCGGTCATCTTGAAAAACGAAACCGAGGACCTATATCAGCCCCGAATCCTCCAGAATAAACCGGTGCCCCGCCCATGACCGCGAAAATACCCGTTTCCATCCTCGACCTCTGCCCCGTTCCCGACGGATCGACGCCTGCGGATTCATTCCGCAACAGCCTTGAACTGGCGCAACTGGCAGAGGCCAATGGCTACACGCGTTTCTGGCTGGCGGAGCATCACAACATGCCGGGCATCGCGTCCGCCGCAACAGCCGTCGTGATCGCGCATATCGCGGGCGGCACAAAAAAAATTCGCGTGGGATCGGGCGGCATCATGCTGCCCAACCATTCGCCGCTGGTGATCGCGGAACAGTTCGGCACGCTGGAATCCCTCTATCCCGGTCGCATTGATCTGGGTCTGGGCCGCGCGCCCGGCACCGACCAGATGACGAGCCAAGCCCTGCGCCGCGATGTCATGGCGGCGGCCGAGCGTTTCCCGCAGGATGTGCAGGAATTGCAGATTTTATTCGACGATATCGCGCCGGGGCAGAAACTCCGCGCTGTGCCGGGTGCGGGGCTGCATGTGCCTATATGGATGCTGGGTTCCAGCACCTTTGGCGCGCAGCTGGCGGCGGCCCTCGGTTTACCTTATGCCTTCGCCGCGCATTTCGCGCCCGATGCCCTGCATGCCGCGCTGCATGTTTACCGCAGCCAGTTCCGTCCCTCGACGCAGTTGCAGAAACCTTACTTTATGCTGACCGTCAACGTGCTGGCGGCGGCGACGGAGGAAGATGCGAAGTACCACTTCACCTCGCACCAGCAGGCCTTCGTGAATTTACGCCGTGGCCGCCCCGGGCAATTGCCGCCGCCGGTCAGGGACATCGAATCCTTCTGGTCTCCTGCGGAAAAAGCGATGGTCAACCACGCGCTGGCCTATTCATTTGTCGGCACAGGCGCGCAGGTCGAAAACGGCCTCCGCGAGGTGATGACAGACCTGAAACCCGACGAGTTAATGCTGACGGGGCATATTTTCGACCATGCCGCGCGCCTGAAATCATTCGAGATCGCATCCAAACTGGATCTTTTCACCAAAGCATAGGTTATTGCCGGAGCCGCGCCGACCTGCTACAAATTATGCATACAATTATATGTTTTGCAGGAGCCTCCCGCATGTCCGATCACGTCACCACGACGGTCGATGATGGTATTTTGACCATCCGCATGAACCGTCCGGAAAAGAAAAACGCGCTGACGGGGGAGATGTACCAAGCGATGGCCGATGCGCTGAACGATGCGGAGAAAAATCCCGCCGTGCGCGCGATCATCATCACGGGCGTAAAAAATTCCTTCACCGCCGGCAATGACCTTGAAGATTTCCTGACCAACCCGCCGGATGAAAAAAACAGTTCCGTGCTGAATTTCCTGAAAGCGATATCGGAAGCAAAGCTGCCGATCGTCGCCGCCGTCAACGGCACCGCAATCGGCATCGGCGTGACCATGCTGCTGCATTGCGATTTCGTTTATGTGGTCGATACCGCCGTGATGGCGATGCCGTTTGTCGATCTGGGCCTGGTGCCGGAAGCAGCGGCCAGTTTGTTATTGCCGAAGGTCGCAGGATTGCAGCACGCATCCGAATTGCTGCTGCTGGGGGAGCCGTTCACGCCCGCCGCCGCAAAAGAAATGGGGATTGCGACCGCGGTCGTGGCGCCCGATGACCTTGAAAAAACCGCGCTGAAAACGGCCAAAAAACTGGCGGCCAAACCGCGCGAGGCGCTCCGCCAGACCAAATCCCTGCTGCGCCGCGATTTTGAGTCCGTATCCGACCGCATCGCGGCGGAGGCAAAGGTATTCAAGCAGGCCTTGGCATCGGATGACGCGAAAGAGGCGCTGAACGCCTTCCGCGAAAAACGCAAACCTAAATTCAAGTAACGGGTTTCGGCGCGCGGCGGAATGCCGCCGTCTTGGGTGCTGACACGGGCTGGCCGGTTTTAAGGCCGACCTTCAACAGCGTCTTCCACGCCTCGCGCGCGGAATAGACATGCGCCTTGGGCAATCCGCCCGTCAGCGCGAGTTCATCGACCACCACGACGGCGTCGGGGAATTTTCCGGCATAGGCCGCGACATCCTCATAATTTTCCCTCATCCACTGCACAACGGGGGCGACAAAGGATGCGGCCACAACCTGCCGCGCCGTGCCGCCGAGCGACGGGGGCGCGTCGACGGCATGGCGCGACAGGTTGCCGCGGATCTGCGGCCCCGCAACGATAGCCACCTGCTTGACCGCTTTTTTGAATTGCTGCTCGAACTGCACCTTCGCCTCGTCGAGCGCGACGTCGATGCGCGCCTCGGGCTGCAGTTGTGACGCATCTGGGGTTTCCTTGTTCCCCAGCATCGAGAATACCTCGCGCTTTTGCCACAGCAGCAGCGGGTCGCCGGTCAGGCCGCCGACCTGTTCCTTCACAAGCTTGCGTATATCGGTGTCCTTCGCGGTGACGGCGGCGATGAATTTTTCGATATCGGGCGTTTCCGCGATCCGGCGGGCGTGAAGGTCCCGCTGGCGTTTTTTCTCGGCCTCATGCGCCTGTTCGGTCTCGGACGACAAATCGAATTTCGCCACTCCCTTTGCATCGCGGCCGAGCGTCATGCGCATGTCTTTGTATTTCTTGCGGCGCGCTGTGATGTTCCGGCTCTCGCGGGACGACAGATAGCGCGATATAGGGTGGCTGATATCCTCCATCACCGCGCGATGCACATCGGGGCCGCGGTCGCCGTGACCCTCGAAACGCTTTTCAATTGCCGCAAGATAACCGGGTTCGTATTCCAGCGTGAGCCCCTGGAGTTCCTGATATTCCCTGTTCTCGAAGCGGAAGTTGAACCGTTTCATTTCCGCCGCAAAGACGGTGGCGACGCTTGGCTCCGCCCCCTCCAGTTCGCGGTAGAGGCGCAAGGCTTCATGTTTCTGCCAGGTGAAAAAATCGTCGATCCCGCCATGCAGTTTCTGGACCATCTTTTTGCGCGCGCCGCCGTCATCCTGCCACGGTGCAATCGCGGCGCGGAAATCCGCCATCGTCGTTGTCGCGACAATGCGTTGGATATCTTCATCAGTAATTGCGGCGGGCGAGTCCATGAAACTCCTGAAATTTAAGCATATTATGTATAATACAGACAGCTCAAAACTTCAATAGTTAAAACCTAATCCGTTGATAATAATGAATTATATTAATTATTATTTGACATATCCTGTAACTCCCTTAACATGCCTGAAACTTCTCAACCCGCCGGAGCCTTCTCATGAAAAATTTCGTCAATATCAGCGCATCGGAAGAAAAGCCGCGCTTTATCGACCTGTCATCCGTGACCGCCATCCATGTGCAGCCGGAAAAGGGAGAGTTGACGATCTTCAACGAAAAAGGCGTGCTGCTATACTTGAATGCGAAAGCATCCAGCATCGACACCGATCTGCTGCTGCAAAAACTGTCCGATGCGGGCAACCCGCTGGTCGCCCTGCCCGCCCGGTATGATGACAAGGAATATCCGCATTTCGTATCGCCCAAGGCCGTGACATTCGCAACCGTGACCGAAGTGACCAAGGACGGCACGCAGGGCGTGATCGTGGGCGTGAAGGGCCTGGGCTGGGAAGAAAACAATAAAACGAAACCCGAAGAATTGGCGGCCTTGCTGGATGCCGTGCGCGCCACCGGCGCGACACTGCTGGAATTCAAGCCGGAAGAGGCGCATGCGCGCTGGTACAATGCCGCCGCGCTTTACATCAACCCGGCGGCCGTGCGCGAAATCCGCGACGACGGCACGCAGGTGAACGTCTATTTTGCGGCATCGGGTTCGCTGGATGTGCAAACGAACGACCATACCTACCAGCGCGACCGTGTGAGCGAGATTTTGAACGATCTGCTGGGGGACAAGGACCCGGCGGCGAGCGACCTGAGAGCGATTGGCAGGGAGGCACAGCGCCTTGCGAAGGAAGAAGAAACCGCCGCGCGCGTGAATTTCGCCGCCAAACTTGCCGCTGCCGCCGGCACATTGACGCAAGTGCAGACGAATGGCCGTGCGGTGTATGTGAAGCCGGAAGAATTCGTATCGGTGTCGTTCTATAACGATGACCGTGCCGAGACCGGCGCCGCGTTTAAATTCAGCATGTCGCTGGAACGCCAAAAATCCGCCGACAACCCCTATCCGGAGGCTGTGCGCGTCTTCTTCAATTCAGCGGCCGAGCGCGAGAAATCTTTCCAGGCGCTGGTATCGCCGTCTGCGCCGGTGAAAAAGAACGGATCTGCGCTGAAACCCTAAGGCGCGGGGTTTTTCATCGCGTAGGCGATCACGGTCCTGATCGTTGCGATCTGCGCGTCCTCGGCCTCTTTTTTCGGGGTATTGTCGGGATAGATTTCGGTCGTCATGGAGACGTCGGCGTGCTTTCGCGCGAAATCCTGCAGCAGGGTTTTCACGTCATCGATGACAATAATCCCCTTGTCGCTTTTATAGCCGAGGATTTCGGCGTCGGCCGCAATCGGCGTCACCTTGCGCACGGCGTCGATCACCTCATGCCCCAGCGCGACATCGGATGTCGAGGCCACGACCAGATAAAACCCCTCCGGAATAAAATCATCGCCGGTTTCGAATTTCTGGCCGTCGCGGGCGCGGCGTTCCGCCGTGATGCCCACATCGCGCTGGTTGGTTTCGTGCAAATCGACGGCGGCGCGGAAATGCACCTTCAGCGATTCAACCGATGACATCAGCTGCAGCGATTCCTCCGCCGTGCCGCCTGCGAAGAAATGGCGGTTCGGGTCTTCCGCCTTGCGGTTCCAGCGGTGGTTGATTTCATAGCCCAGCGGGCTGATGCAGGGATAGACGACGAAATTCACCTTGTCCGCATACTGCGCCGCGTCCTCCTCGAGGAAACGCAGCGCGCCCGTGATGCCGGTATCCTCATAGCCATGCACGCCGCCGGTGATGAGGATGGTCGGGTTAGCATCATTCCACGGTTTCGATTTCACGACATAGAGCGGATACCGCGCCGGATCATGTGACAGCGCGCCATAGGGTTCGAGATTGAATTTATCGGAGGGCAGAGCCGTCAGGCGGTCGACAACATCGGCCTGATACGACCGCTGGATATTCTGGCTGGCGAACCATGCTTCTTTTTCGGCAGTATTCCAGGGTTTCAATGCGTCGGTCATGATGATCTCCTTAACGGTCTTTGTAATCGGCGAAGTTCGATTCCACGGTGAATTCCGCGCCGTAGCTGCTCATGTAATAGGACAGGTAGTAATAATGGAAATCGTCGCTCCACAATACCTTTTGCGGCACTTTATGCACTTCGGAGTCGTCGAGCATGCTGTAATCGGTGACGCTGTCTTTTGACAGTTGCTGGCCGTTGAGGATCACGGTCCATGACGCTGTGAATTTTACGCGCTTGGCATTTTGGGGGTCGGCTTCGGCGGTGAGGTCGAGGTCGATATGCGCCTTGTTTTTCTTTGGCGTCATGTCGGCGGCGTAGGAGGTGTATTCGTAATCCTCGCTCGCCTTTTCGGTCACCGGTACGCCCTTTTCCGTGTCGTATTCGACGCGGCGCGACATGCCGGGCAGTTGCTCGCGCTCGAACTTCATTTCGATCAGGTTCTTGCCGGACTTTACCTCGAACGGCGCGAAGAAACGCACGATCTGGCTGCGGTCGGCGAACAGCATGTATTTGCCCGATTTCAGCGGCGTCAGTACGGGGCGGATATGCTGCTGCGGTTCGCCGCCGACCAGAAACGGTTCGCCATTCCACAATTTTGCGTAGTCGCTGTTGTAATCGACAAGGCTGATTTCGGGCGTCGAATTGGCGAAGCGGATAAAACCGTAGGTGCCGATGGCGGCGAGCGCGACCAGCGCCAGCGCCGCGAAGGCTGTTTTCTTTTTTGAAAAACCGGAGGCCGCCATTGCGCCGGCGGGCGCTTTCGGCTTCGTCAGCGCGGGATTATACGCTTCGTAAATTTCGATCGGCTCCGCGATGCCCTTTAATGCATATCTTCCGTGGCGTTCAAACGCGACGGGGCTTTCGGATTTTTCGGTCAGCCAGCCACGCGCGCTGTCGAACACCGGATAGGTCACCAGCACCTGTCCGCCATCGGCCAAGGCCTCGACGCGGGATGCGCGGTTCACATGGCGGCCGAACACATCGCCGCTCACGTTATCCTCGGTCGTCACCTGCCCCGTATGCAGCCCCATGCGGACATGGATATCTGCAAGTTCGGGATGGGCGCGGTTGAATGCGGCCAATTTTTCCTGCACCTCCAGCGCGCGGGCGACCGCGGTCGAGGGTTCGGAAAACACCGCCATCACGGAATCGCCGATATGCTTGATCACGCGCCCGCCGCCGTCGCGCTCGATCACCGGCACGACCAACGCGTCATGCTCGCGGCGCAGGGTGTTGGAATAAGCCTCCCCCTGCTCCTCGGTAATCTTGGTGAAGCCCTTGATGTCGGTGAACAGGATGGTGAGGACGGCCGTGCTTTTCTGGCGACGGAACTGGTCGATGACCTGGATATCGCCTGCGGTCAGCTGCACTTGGGAGGGGGAATTTTCCATGGCCTGATGGTATGCCACGCCCTTGAAAGCGTAAACCTTTTCCAGCAGTTATTTCAGAAGAAATGGTGCGCCCAAAGAGATTCGAACTCCTAACCTTCTGATTCGTAGTCAGATGCTCTATCCAGTTGAGCTATGGGCGCATAGGTTTGTGTTTTCTATAAGATTCGTGTCGAAAGCGCAAGGGAATTGCACCGCTCACCTGCCCTTATCCGGTGGTATTTACGCCATTCCGCGCACATAGCGATTTTTGCTTGTCTTTGAAATCGTTATGAAAATGATAAATGCGCCATCCCCTTAAAAAATATAGCGAATGGCGGAAAGCGGCGGACGATTCAATATTGCAAGCCTTTGTATTTATAGTTTAAAAAGAACAATGATACCGCCACGGGCAGATAATAATTTTTAGATACGAGGTAGCGCCTTGCTGAAACCCATTCTCCGCACTCTCATTGCCGCGATCACCGTGAGCGCATCCTTAAGCGCCTGCACGATGGATGGCAGCACGGCCAGCTACGCAACGGACAGCCGCACGGCAACCCGCCCCGCGCTCCAGACGACCGACGCGCCCGCGCCCGACGTGATCTACCGCCGCGGTTCGCGCGACACGGTGCTGACGGAAAACTCCACCACGAAATTTTCGCCCACCCCCTATTACCATTCCGGCGTCGAGACGCTGGTGACGCGCAAGGTCAACGACCTGAACCGCGACCTGAACTCGCTGCAATCCACCACCTCGAAATTCCAGGGCCGCCTGCAGTCGCTGCAATCGAAAAGCGACTCTGACGCCGCGCGTTATTACGAGCAGGTCGCCGCCATCAATACCGAGCTGCAATCCGGCACCACCCCCGGCAACCCCGTGCTGGTGGAACGCTGGAATTCGGCCGAAAACAGCCTCGACAGCCTGTCGCAAAGCGCGGGCCTGCTGAACGAACTGGCGACCGACCTTGCGAATGAAGCATCGAAGGCCGGCTACCTGCAGGAAAACACCCGCGCGGCCTATGGCCTGTCGGGCGCGGTGAAGGCCGACCACGACCGCCTGCGCATGCTGGAAGACAACGTGAACCAGGAGATCGTGAACCTGAACCGCCTGCTGACCTCGGTCGGCGACGAGATCAACCGCCGCGGATCGTACCTGCGCTCCGAACGCGCGAACTTGCAGACGCTGTCGCTCGCCATCACGAACGGCGACCTGTACGGCCAGAACATTTCCAACACGCTGTATAAAAAGGCGACGGAATCGAACAACGAGATGTACCGCAACGCACCGCAGGCTCCCGCCCGCGGCCGCCCGCTGGTTATCATCCGTTTCGACCGCCCGAACGTGAACTATCAGGAACCCCTCTATAACGCGGTCAGCCAGGCGCTGGAAAAATACCCCTCCGCCCGTTTTGACCTCGTGGCTGTCTCCCCCTCGCGCGGTAACCCTGCGGAAGTGGCGCTGGCGTCAAGCGAAGCCCGCAAGAATGGCGAAGCCGTCCTGCGCTCCCTCGCGCAGATGGGCCTACCTGTCGAGCGCGTGCGCCTGAACGCGGCGAACAGCACGGAAGCGCGGAACAGCGAGATCCATATCTACCTGCAATAATTTTCGATATTCAAAAAAGAAGCGCCTTGGCAAAACTGTCGGGCGCGTCTTTTTTTATTAAGCTTTTGCGGCTAAAATAAACCTATGTCCGCTGATCATATCGACACCCTGACATCCATCGCCCTTGTGACCACCGCAGCCCTGCTGTGCGGGCTTGCGCTGATCCGCCTGCGCCAGCCCGCCATCGTGGGTTACATTCTGGCAGGCGTCGCGCTGGGCCCCACGGGGCTGAAGCTGGTATCGAACACCGAAACGGTGCAGGTGCTGGCGGAGCTGGGCGTGATCATGCTGCTGTTCCTGATCGGCATGGAATTATCCCTGCGCAGTTTCAAGACGGTTTACAAAAAAGCGCTGTCGGTTGCGGCATTGCAGATCGTGGCGGCGCTCGCCGTGTTCTACGGCATCGGACATTTCCTCGACTGGGGTATCGAGCGTATCGTGGTCTTCGCATTCGCAACCGCGCTATCGTCCACAGCCGTCGCCATCAAAATTCTCGAGGAAACGGACGAGTTGCGCACGCCCGTCGGCCGCACCACCGTTTCCGTCCTGATCGCGCAGGATCTGGCCGTCATCCCCATGCTGCTGATCATCGGCGCGTTTGGCAGCGGCCATACCGCCGGTTCCATCGGCGCGAATACCGTCACCGCTGCCATTATCGTCAAGCTGGCCGTCGCCATCGGGCTGCTGGTCGCCGTCAGCTGGTTCCTGTCGAAGCGTGACAGGGTGGACCTGCCGATGTCGGGCTGGATCATGTCGCGGCACGAAGTCATTCCCCTCGCCGCGCTGGCGTTCTGCTTTACCTGGGCGACGCTGTCCGGCCTGATCGGGATGTCGACCGCTTACGGCGCGTTCCTTGCCGGCCTTGTCATCGGCAATTCCAATGTGCGCGCGACGATGCACAAGGCGGCGGAGCCGATCCAGACGATTTTGCTGATGGTGTTTTTCCTGTCCATCGGATTGCTGATCGACCTTGATTACATTTTCGCCAACTGGAAAAACGTGCTGCTGGTTCTGGCGATCGTCACCTTCCTCAAGACCTTCGTGAATGTCGGCATCCTGCATTTGCTGGGGGAGCCGTGGCGGCGCGCGTTCCACGCGGGAGTCGTGATGGGGCAGCTGGGCGAGTTTTCATTCATCCTTGTGGCGGGCGGCGTCGCGGCAAAGGTGATTTCGCCGGAGGGATATGATTTGATGATTTCCGTGATCGCCCTGTCGCTGCTCATCAGCCCGATGTGGCTCGCGATTGCGCGGCGATTGCACGACATGGCGATCAGGAAACTCGGCGTCACGATCCTGACATCGCCCCACGACGACTAACAAAAAATGTCATCCTGAACGAAGTGAAGGATCTCCCTTGGCAAACAAGAGAGATCCTTCACTTCGTTCAGGATGACAGTAAGGTTTCTTTACGACTTCGCGACGGGGCGCAGCTCGCCGGGGCGGCGGAGCATTTTGTCGACGTCGCCGGTGTGCAGTTCTTCCTGACGGATCAGGTCGCGCGCGTATTCTTCTAGCAGCACGGACTTGCCTTCGACCAGTTTCAGCAGTTCGTGATAATGCGCGAGGGTCGCTTTTTCGTGTTCCAGCGATTCTTTCAGGATATCGGTGACGTCATGCTTGTGCGATTCCAGCAGGGAGCCGATACCCAGCGACGGATGGCCGCCGAAATGGGTGATCAGTTCGCCCGCCTGTTGCGCGTGGTCCATCGATTCAGTCGCCTGGCTGCGCAGCCACGACACGATCGGAATACGGTTATGGCCGAAAATCATCAGCGAGTAGTGCATGTAGCGCACAACGCCCGCAAGTTCGGCTTCCAGAATTTTGTTGAGGACGGCCAGGACTTCGTCCTGATTGAGGATCGTGGCAGGCGACATCATTTTTTCCTTGGTCAGCTGTTTTTGAATTCACCGTGAAAATAGACCATCCGGCGCGCGCCCGCAACCCGCAAAAACCGTGCTGGCCCTCGGGCTTGCGATTTAGTATCAGTCGCGTGTTATTTCCGGCGCGCCCGCGCATTATTTCCCGACAGGCTTGGAAATTTTTTCAGGATCGGACAGCGGCTTGGGGGCTTCGGGAAGTTTGGCGTTCGAAAAGATGGTGATCATCGACGTCACTTCCTGCAGCTTGCCGGGGGCGGAGGTGCCAAAGATCGTCACGACAATGCCGTTTTTCGGCTGGCGGATGGTGACGAAGCTGGTGTTGTTGGGAACGGGCTTGCCCGTTTTGCCGTCTGCTGTCCTGGCGGTTTCGCCCTTGGCGCGGTAGTCATAGGAAATCTCGCGGCCCTTGAGATGTGATTTCGCGTCCTTCGCGAATTTTTCGAGCGCATTGTGAAAAGCCTGCTCGTCTGCGCCAATGCCGACGATGTGGCATTTGCCCGGTTCCGACACCAGCGCGAATTCGCCGCCCGGCACCACGTCGTTGCTCATGGGGCGGCGGCCGCCCGGAATTGCTGCGTACCAGACCTTGCCTTTTTTCGCGCTGACCGCCTTGAGGAAGGGGTTAGCGTCGCCCTGCACCAGCACGGTCATGTACTGATCGGCCCAGACGGGGATGCGTTCGGGATTGAAGTAATTCATGAAGCAGCCGGCGAAGAACATGTTCACCACGAACTGCGCGCGTTGCGCGGGGTCGTTCGTCAATGCCAGATCGGGCACGGTTGCGAAACTGCCGTCCTTCGCCTCTTCCGCAGCCTTCGCCACATTCGCTGCGGATACCGACATCGCCGCGACCACCGCCAGCATCATGAATAATTTGCGCATCTGTTATCGCCTTTCCGGGTTTATAAAAATTTTCCGCCGAGCGTTTCCTGTATCGTTTTTTTCGACACTTCCTCGACCGCGCCCTCGTCCATATTGCCGAGCGTGAAGGGGCCGTAGGAGGTGCGGATCAGGCGGTTGACGGTGAGACCTAAAAATTCCAGCACACGGCGGATTTCACGGTTCTTGCCTTCGGTCAAAATCATTTCGATCCAGACGTTGTCGCCGGTTTCACGCTCGACTGACGCGAGGATCGATCCGTATTGCACGCCGTCGACCGTCAGGCCGTTTCTGAGCCGCGCGATTTTCGCGTCGGTCATTTCGCCAAAGGCGCGCACGCGGTATTTGCGCGTCCAGCCAGTTGCGGGCAGTTCAAGATGGCGCGTCAGCGCGCCGTTATTGGTCAAAAGAATCAGCCCTTCGGAATTCAGGTCGAGGCGGCCGACGGAAATCACGCGCGGCATGTCTTCGGGCAGGCTTTCGAAAATGGTCTGGCGCCCTTGTTCGTCCCTATGCGTCGTCACGAGGCCTTTTGGCTTATGGTAACGCCAGAGACGCGTGGGTTCTTTCGCGCCGACGGGGTTGCCATCGACCTCGATCTGGTCGGCCTCGGTCACGTTCTGGGCAGGACTTGCCAGAATCTCGCCGTTCAGCTTGACGCGGCCTTCAAGGATCAGGCGCTCGGCGTCGCGGCGCGAGCAGACGCCCGCGCGGGCGAGGCGCTTGGCAATACGTTCGGGCTTTTGCTCTTCGGTGCTCATTTCTGGTACTTTAGCGATATGGACGCACAAAACAAATACATGATTGAGGCGATTGCAGAGGCAAAAGCGGCAGCGGCACGCGGTGAAATACCCGTGGGCGCGGTGCTGGTGAACGGCGTGACAAGGGAAATCGTCGCCCGTTCCGGCAACCAGACCGAAACATGGCGCGACCCGACCGCCCATGCGGAAATCGTGGTGCTGCAGGAAGGCGGCAAGATTTACGACACCCCGCGCCTGCCGGATTGTGATTTGTATGTCAGCCTTGAACCCTGCGCCATGTGCGCCGCCGCAATATCCTTTGCCCGCATCCGCCGCCTGTATTTCGGTGCCTATGACCCCAAGGGCGGCGGGGTCGACCACGGCGGCAAATTCTATGGCCAGCCCACCTGCCACCACGCGCCGGAAGTCTATGGCGGCATCCACGAGCAGGAATGCGCCATAATTTTGAAAGAGTTTTTTAAAGACCGCCGCTAGTTGACTCCCCCCTCCCCGTTACGCATAATCGCGGCATCCAACATTATTACAGGGAGCGTCGCCATGAGCCTCGGCCAGAAGAAAACCTATACCGGCATGGTGCGCAAGGAAATCTACGGCAAGGGCTCCAAACAGGAACATCAGGCTGTGGTGCTGGATACCGGCGACGGCAACCCGATGAAACTGCGCATCCGCGGCAACAACCCCTTCACCGATCCCGAGCTCGACGCATTTGTCGGCATGCGCGTATCGGTGGAAGGCATCGCGGGTTCGGGGCAGAACATCCTGTTCGTGGAAAACGCGGCCGATATCGTGCTGCTGGGCCCGCCCGGCCGCCCCGCGCGCCCGCCGCAAGGCCCGCGCCCGTAATTGTGGCCGGTTTATTCGACAACGATGATCCGTTTGGTTTGCCGCCGGTGCCGCCCGCACCGGGCGCGCCCGCCAGCAATGCGCCGCCCGAATTCACGGTCAGCGAGCTTAGCAATAAACTGAGGCGCGTGATCGAGGGCGAGTTTTCCTTCGTGCGCGTGCGCGGCGAGATTTCAAAAGTCACGGTCGCCAAATCCGGCCATCTTTATTCCGCGCTGAAGGATGACGGCGCGGTCATAGACGCGATCTGCTGGAAAGGTACGCTGTCGAAACTGGGCATCAAGCCGGAAGAAGGCATGGATGTCGTTTGCACCGGACGCCTGACGACCTATCCCGGCCGTTCCAACTATCAGCTGATTATCGAGACGATGGAGCTGGCGGGGCAAGGCGCGCTGCTGAAAATGCTGGAGGACCGCAAAAAGAAACTGGCCGCCGAGGGCCTGTTCGATGATGCGCGCAAAAAGAAAATCCCCTTCCTGCCCGATGTGATCGGCGTGGTGACGTCGCCGACCGGCGCGGTCATCCGCGATATCATGCACCGCCTGAACGAGCGTTTCCCGCGCCGCGTGCTGCTCTGGCCCGTGATTGTGCAGGGCGCGGGCGCGGCGCAGGCGGTGGCGCAGGCGATTGCAGGGTTTAACAGCATTCCCGAAGGATCGCCCGACCGCCCCGATGTGATTATTGTTGCACGCGGCGGCGGCTCGCTCGAAGACCTCATGCCGTTCAACGACGAAATCGTCGTGCGCGCGGCGGCGGCGAGCAAAATTCCACTTATCTCCGCCGTCGGACATGAAACCGACACAACGCTGATCGATTACGCAGCCGACCTGCGCGCCCCCACCCCGACCGCCGCCGCCGAAAAGGCCGTGCCGGTGCGGGTCGAACTGCAATCCTTCGTCATGGAACGGCAGCAGCGCATGTTTGTCTCGCTGCAACGCCTCGCCCAACGCCATGCCTTGCAATTGCAGGGATTGGGCCGCGGCCTTGGCGACCCGAAACGGTTGCTGGAACATGCCGCGCAAAAACTTGATCACCTCGGCCAGCGTCTGGATAGCGGTCTTGTGTCATGGCTGGAGCGTCGCAGCGCCCGCGTCAAGGAGCTCGCCGCCAAAATATCGCCGCGCGCGCTGGTGCAGAAAATCGGGGATGCGCAGCGGCATATCAAAAACTTTGCCGAACGCCTGACGAATACCGAAAACAAAATCCTGCTGGATCGCGCCAGGCATTTGAAAAATCTGTCCGGCATGCTGGAAAGCCTGTCTTTCGAGCGTGTGTTGGAACGCGGCTATGCTGTCGTCTATGACGACAACCGCAATATCGTCAGCACCACGGGTGATGCCGCGAAACAACAGAACCTCACCATCCGCTTCAAGGATGGTGAGACGCCGGTGAAGAAGTAATCACACGACCGGCGTGACTGCCGTTTCGGTTTTTTTCAGGAAGACTTTTTCGTAGAGCGCCTGTGCTGCGACCATCGCCGCCATCAGGCACCAGAAAATCCAGAACCCGTGCCACGGCGCGATGTTTTTCAGCAGCACCAGCGACATGACGGCGAGCGAGCAAAATTTTGCCATCCAGACAAGGCCGGTGAAGAACAGGTTGTCACGGTCCTTCGCCGCCAGTATCGCAAACGGCGCGATGCCGGCCGCAACACCGAAGAAGAAAGCCGCCAGCGGTTCGCGCGCCATTACGGCATACATCAGGTAAATCGTGCCCATGCAGTAAAGCGCAAAGGCCGTCACCATATATATGGTGCTGAACAGCGCCATGAATTTCGACAGGCGCGGATAGGCCAAGGAGACGACCTGCATCATGCCCGCAAAAAACGCGGCGGGAAAAAGATAGAGCGGGAGGATGAGGGGGGAGAAAATAAGCGCGATGACAGCCGGCCAGATCGTGGAGACATAGCCCTGCGCCGCCAGCCAGCCGCCCGCAATCGCCACGCCCGCGAGATTCGCGTAAATCAGCGGGGTGAGTGATTTGCGGATGAGGGTGGCGAACGCCAAAACGGTGGCCCCTTAAATCAGAACGGGATTTCGTCGTCCATTTTGTCGGCTTTGCCGGAGGAGGCATAGTTGCCGCCCGAAGCACCGGAGCCTGCCGATTCCATGCCGTAATCGCCGCCCGATTCAAACGACGTACCGCCGCCTTTGCTGTCGAGCATGGTGATTTCGCCGCGGAAGGGACGCAACACGACTTCGGTCGTATATTTTTCGGCGCCGTCTTTATCGGTCCATTTGCGGGTTTCGAGCTGGCCTTCGATATAAACCTTCGCCCCTTTTTTGATGTATTTTTCGACGATGCCGACGAGGTTGTCGTTCAGCACGGAAATGCGGTGCCATTCGGTGCGCTCTTTCTTCTCGCCCGATGCCTTGTCCTTCCAGGATTCGGAGGTGGCAATGGAGAAGCTGGCGACGCGGCCGCCATTGGCGAAGCTGCGGATTTCGGGATCTTTGCCGAGGTTGCCCACGAGGATGACTTTATTAACGCTGCCTGCCATGATTTTTTCGCCTTTTCTGTGCACTAAACAACTGAAACGTCCCAAAAGGCTCTAGCCGAATCCGCTGCGGTCGACTAGGATTAATCCCATAACCAGACAGCAGAGAATCTGCGGCAGTTTTTGAAGCCTTGAAACGCCTTATGTTTATCATGGCGGCCCAAGACTGACAAGATAGCTGACAAGGTTGGACGCAACCAAAAAAGGGCAAAAATTACATGCGCGCATGGCAACGGATGTTGAGCGGACGCCGCCTTGACCTCATCAACCCCTCCCCGATGGATATCGAGATCGAGGACATCGCGCACGGACTTTCCAGAGTCGCCAGATGGAACGGCCAGACCACCGGCGAACATTCTTTCAACGTCGCGCAACATTCCGTCATCGTCGAGCAGATCTGCAACACGCTGGAACCGGCATCCGATCCGCAATGGCTGCTGGCGGCGCTGCTGCATGACGCATCCGAATATGTGGTCGGCGACATGATTTCGCCGTTCAAGAACGCGCTGGGCGTCAATTACCGCGCCTTTGAAGACAAGCTGATGGAGGCGATCCATGTGCGCTTCGGCCTGCCCGCGATCATCACGCCGCAGCTGAAAAAATTCATCAAGCGCGCCGATAAAATCTGCGCCTGGCTGGAAGCAACACAGCTGGCCGGTTTCAGCGAAGCCGAAGCCAACGAATTCTTCGGCCCGCCCCCCGCCGCCGTCAAAGGCTGGAGCGTGAAGCCCCTGTCCGCTAATGAATCGAAACGCCTTTATATCGAGCGCTTTTCGGAACTGGTCGGCGTGAAACAGCAGGCGGTTGCTTAGCTGGACGCGCGCAAGCCGTAACTTTGGTTTAACCGACTACCTTGAATTTACTTGAAAAAACCGGAACCCGGCGCGGCGTTACGCGCCTTGTGGTATAATCAATCTCGGTGTGCATGACGGGTGCGGAGCTGGGTGTCTTGAGCATTTTTTCGCGTGTTTTCAACATTTTCGGGCGACCGAACGGCCAGCCTGCGGAAGCCTCCGCCCCTGCGCTTGACGAATACAGCCGCCCCGTGCCCGACACCATTCCAGTACCGACAGGCGCATGGTCGCTGATCGTCGATGAAAACGGCGACAATGTGGTGACGCGGCAACCCCGCGCCACCGACATGCTGGCAAGGCCTGCGGTGCAATATCTTTACGGCGGCACGCAGCCCGAATTCAAAATGGAACAATCCCCCGACCGTTTCCACAACCTGCAGGGCGTGATCGATTACGAATGCCGGTCGCAGCGGAACAAGGAATATCTCGACAAGGCCGTTTTCCTCCTCTCGCAGACCGATGACGGGCGGCGGTTGCTCGACGTTGCGCGGCACAACAAATTCACCATCCTGTTCGATCCCTCCCGCGTGGCGGAGCAGGGCGCGGTGGGGCTTTGCGATTTCGCGGGAAAAGTCATCCCGCTTGCGGAGGGACGCTCACCCGCCGAAGTCGCCCTGACCCTGAAGCACGAATTGCAGCATATGGAAGACATGTCGAAAGGCGTGACATATACCGCCAACGACACGCCGCAGACCGCCCGCATGGCGGAGCGCGCGCTGGAGGGGAATGCCCGCGTTTCGGAAGCGATCGCGGCGGCGGAGATGCTGCTGGGATCACCCAACGGCCCCGACCAGCAGTTCCGCACACCCGCGCTATCCCGCAATTTCTGGCATAAAAACCAGCCGATGGCGGAAGAAGCGCAGGCCGCGCTGCCGCTCGCCAAAAAAGGCGACTGGAAGGCATTTGCGTCCAAGGTATTCCCCGGCTATTTCCGGCAGGCCGCGACGCTGGAAATCTATGACATCAAATACGCCGAATACGCGAAAAGCGTGATGCCCGAGGTGACGACCAGTCAGGTAAAGACGGAAAAAGAGCGGCAGGCGAAGGCAATCGCGGAGCGGCTTTTTTCCCAAAGCCGCAGCGCGGATGAAATCGCGGGCGCAGTGACGGTGCGCGGTGCGAAATACCTGAACCCCGCCGCGCTGCTGACGGAAGCCGCGCAGGCCGTGTCGGAAAAAGCACTGCCCGTATTGATGCAGGTAAAGGCGCAGCTGCTGAAAATCATCCCCGATGCCGCAACGGCCGCCGGCCTTGACGCGAAAGCATCGGCGCACAAGCCGGAGCCGCGCCTGCCGAACCCGTATAAGCCTTTCCTGTCTGAACTGACGGGCCCCGATGTTTTCGAGCCCATCGTGATGCCCAACAGGATAGATGGCGGCTATTTCACGACGGGCGAGCGGCACCACGCCTTTATCAGCGAATTCATGGCGAAGGAAGTGGGCGGCATGAAAAGCGGCCGCACCGAAATGGACCGCATGAATTATTCCATCAGCAGCTATATCCACATGGGCGCGGGCCGCGGCAACCTGCGCGGGCTGGTGGGTGATCTGGTGGAGGCTGGCCTGCGCGCGCCTGTTGGCGCCTTCCCGCAGGAATATCTGCAGGACCTTTACGGCCGTATGTACTCGGCCGCACGCGCAGGCGTAACGGGCGACAACAGCCCGTTGAGCCGTCAGGAATTAAAGCTGCTCTCCCACTGGCAGGACATGAAGGACCGCGGGCTCGACCCCGTCTGGATCAGCAGCGACATGAAGGCGCAGTCGTATGTGGGCAATGACAAGATGATCGAAAACTATGCGGGGCATCTTGTGCGCGGGCTGAAATCACCCGCCATCGCGACCGCCGCCGCCAACATATCTAACGCGAAATCGCACCACGCCTGAATTTCCGCCAAGAAAAATCCGTCGCCTTTATTTTACCAATGCAAAGGGCGGGCGTTTCAGCGGCGGCCGTGGCAGGTGCATGTTGCCGACGACCGGTTTCGCCACTTCGCGGAACAGCGCGTTGATGGGGGAGAAATCATAGCTGCTGGTTTTATGCAGCGCGGGCAAAATGTCGGGATAATCGCGGCTGAGGATATCGCGCACTTCTTTCGCGCATTTTTCCATTTCGGCGCGGTCATAGGCCGGCACGTTGAATTCGGTGTGTTTCGCAATCGAACCGGGGGAAGTCGGTTGAGGCTCGATCACGGAACCCGTTTTCTGCTCGATCGCGAAGCGGTGTTCGGCTTCGAGCAGGATACCAATCGTTTCCGCCATGTTGCGGGGCTTCAACCCGCGGGCGGTCAAATCAATGAATGCTTCGGCGACAAGGCGGATGCCTTCGCTCAAGGGGATCTCGCGGCCCTTTGCATCGACGATGTCGATATTGCTGCGCGGGCGGCGGCCCATCTGCATCAATACGGCCTGCAGATATTCTTCGCCCGAGCCGTTGGAATACTGCCAGCCGTCCAGCATCACCATATGCGTGACTTTTTCGTCGATCAGCGGCACCCACATGCCCATGAAGGCGTCCTGCCCCCAGTTAATGGCTTTCTGGATGCGCAGGCGTTTTTCGAATTCGGCGGGCGCGATCACCGCGCCGTCCAGTTTATGCACCCATTCGTCGCTGCCCTTCACGCCCTGCGCGAGGTTGGGTTCGACCACGTTCTTGAAAAACGCGTCATGGTCGGCCTTCGCCTCGTCGGCGGTCTTGAAGCCTTTGGCTTCCATATAATCGTAAAGTCGCTGGCCGCTGGTGATGGGCACACTGATATAGGCGATATTTTCGGCCTTGAGGGTGCTGAATGCAGCCAATGCGAACTGGGCCTGGAGCTTGTGCTCGTTGGGGAGGTCGTTGGTGCGCGGTAATACTTTTCTGTTCATGTAAGGCCAGTATATATGCTCAATTCATGTATAACAAATTCTTTCTGGATATTGCCCAAACATCATTGATATTGCAAGCAAATTAGTTTGCCATATTTCATGGCAAAATTGTGTGAGGCAGGAGGGAACCTGAATCGGGCGGGTGATGTTTTCCTCCAAGACGACCCTGAATTCACCCCAATCGGAGACTTTCATAATGAAAAAACTGACCCTCGCCGCTGTCGCTGTGACCGCGCTGTTCGCCGCCTCCCCCGCTTTCGCGACCTCCACGAAGGATTTCGTGGGCAAGGCGTCGCAATCGGGCATGTTCGAAATTGAATCCTCCAAACTGGCGCTGACCCGCGCGACCGATCCCGAAGTGAAAACCTTCGCGCAGAAAATGATCGACGACCATACGGCGGCATCCGCGGCGCTGAAGGCAGCAATGGCTGCTGACGGCGTCGACATGTCGCTGGCACCCGCAGCGCTCGACAAAAAATACGCGTCGAAACTGGAAGACCTGCAGGAAGCCGATGCGGAAGATTTCGATGAAGATTACATGGACATGCAGAAATCCGCACACCGCAAGGCTGTGCGCCTGTTCAAGGATTATGCAGATGACGGCGAAAACGCCGCGCTGAAAACCTTCGCCGCATCCACCGTCGCGACGCTGGAAGCGCATAAGGAACATGCAAAAAAGCTTGAAGCAAAAGTCGATTAATTCGAGGTTTTTCTTCAACGAAAGCCCCCTTTCCCGTTGCCCGCGGAAAGGGGGCTTTCTTATTTTCGCCACATGCACAGTGTGCGTAAATGCCTTCAAATCACATCAAATTTTAGAAAAAAGGCCCGCATAATTTACGGGATGCTTACACGAATCTGAGATGATTAAATTGTGCGTATGTGGTGACGGAATCACTTCAAGGGCTTTGCCCAGAAACCTCCGCCTCACTCCCAAGCACCCGAACGGCTGGCGCCACCGGCCGTTCTACACCGCTCTCCACCAGCGGAATTCGGGTGAGTACCTTGGTGATTTTTCGCCGCTTGCGTACGGCCTCCGCCTTTACCCTTTCGCGTTTCGTCCCCCGGGACGCGGGGGGTCCGGCGGGACCTTTCTCGCACAACTTATCCTTTTGAAGCGGTAACGGCCCGGCGTGACAACCGGGCCGTTCGCTTTATATCTATTTGCTGACAGGATGCGGGAAATGTTCTATATATGTTCCCAAGCACTTGCGGAGTCGCGTCATGCGCTCTAATTCATTTTAGTCATATGGATATCGAAGGGTGGACATGGCCGAGGCTTATAACAAATCGATCCGCATCAAGGGCGCACGCGAACATAACCTGAAGAATATCGACGTCGAAATCCCCCGCGACCAGCTGGTCGTGATCACGGGACTGTCCGGTTCGGGCAAATCGTCGCTCGCCTTCGACACTATTTATGCCGAGGGGCAGCGCCGGTATGTCGAAAGCCTTTCCGCGTATGCCCGCCAGTTTCTGGAACTGATGCAAAAGCCCGATGTGGATTCGATCGAGGGCCTGTCGCCCGCGATTTCGATCGAACAGAAGACGACTTCAAAAAACCCACGCTCCACCGTCGGCACAGTCACGGAAATTCACGATTACATGCGCCTGCTCTGGGCGCGTGTCGGCATCCCCTATTCGCCCGCGACCGGCAAACCGATTTCCAGCCAGACGCCGTCCGAAATGGTCGACCAGATTTTACTGATGGGCGAAGGCACGAAGCTGTACCTGATGGCCCCCATCGCGCGCGGCCGCAAGGGCGAGTACCGGAAAGAATTCCAGGAACTGCGCAAGAAAGGTTTCCAGCGCGTCAAGATCGACGGAAAATTCCACGAACTCGACGCCGTGCCCACGCTCGACAAGCAGATCAAGCACGATATCTATGTCGTCATCGACCGCCTCGTCGTGAAAAAAGACCTCGGCAACCGCCTTGCGGATTCCGTGGAAACGGCGCTGAAGCTTTCCGATGAAGGTCTGGTGATCGTTGAAAATGCGGATACGAAGGAAGAGCAGATTTTTTCCTCCAAATTCGCCTGCCCTGTTTCGGGATTTACAATTGCGGAGATTGAACCGCGCCTGTTTTCCTTCAACAACCCGTTTGGCGCCTGCCCCGTCTGCGACGGGCTTGGCAACAAGATGATCTTCGACCCCGAAATGGTCGTGCCCGATACCACGCTGTCGCTGAAGGACGGCGCGGTTGCGCCCTGGGCGAATTCGTCGTCGGGATGGTATGAACAAACGCTTGAAAGCCTTGCCAAGGCCTTCAAGGGCAGCATGACCGCGCCTTGGGAAAAACTGCCGAAGAAATTGCAGGATGCGATTCTGTACGGCACGGGCGAAGACAAGATCACGTTCAAATACTGGGATGGCACGCGCGATTACCAGACATCGAACAAATTTGAAGGCGTGCTGCCCAACCTGCGCCGCCGCTACATGGAAACCGACAGTTTCCACATCCGCGAAGACCTCGACCAATACAAGGTGGAGCATGTCTGCGATGCCTGCAAAGGTTATCGCCTGAAACCAGAAGCGCTGGCGATCAAGATCGACGGCAAGCATGTGGGGGAAATTTCGCTGCTGTCCATCCACGCGTCGCATGAATGGTTCAGCAACCTGCTGCCGAAGCTGAGCAAGAAGCACCGCGAAATCGCCGTGCGGATTTTGAAAGAGATCAACGACCGCCTGTCCTTCCTGCTGGATGTCGGCCTTGAATATCTCACGCTCGCACGCCGTTCCGGCACGCTGTCGGGCGGCGAAAGCCAGCGCATCCGTCTGGCGTCGCAAATCGGCTCCGGCCTGACGGGCGTATTATATGTGCTGGACGAGCCCTCGATCGGGCTGCACCAGCGCGACAACAACCGTTTGCTGGATACGCTGAAACGCCTCCGCGATCTTGGCAACACTGTCCTCGTCGTCGAACATGACGAAGACGCGATCCGCATGGCGGATTGGGTGATCGATATGGGCCCCGGCGCCGGCATCCACGGCGGCGAAGTGATTGCGCAGGGCACGCGCGACCAACTGATGAAGAACAAGAACAGCCTGACCGCGCAATACCTGACCGGCGCGAAGGAAATCAAGGTGCCAACGGTGCGCCGCAAGGGCAAAACTGTCCAGACCAAAAAAGGCATCGAGACGCAATATATCGAAGTGATCGGCGCACGCGAAAACAACCTGAAGAACGTGAATGCCAAGGTGCCCGTCGGCACTTTCACTTGCGTGACCGGCGTTTCCGGATCGGGCAAGTCGTCGCTGACCATCGACACGCTGTATGCCGCAACCGCCCGCCGGTTGATGAAGGCGCGCGTGCATCCGGGCGCGCATGACGAAATCAGGGGCCTTGAATATATCGACAAGGTGATCGACATCGACCAGTCGCCCATCGGGCGCACGCCGCGATCAAACCCTGCCACCTACACCGGCGCATTCACCCCCATCCGCGACTGGTATGCGGGTCTGCCGGAGGCGAAGGCGCGTGGCTACGGCCCGGGTCGTTTCTCCTTCAACGTAAAGGGCGGCCGCTGCGAGGCTTGCGAGGGCGACGGCGTCATCAAGATCGAAATGCACTTCCTGCCCGATGTCCATGTGACCTGCGACGCCTGCAAGGGCACGCGCTATAACCGCGAAACGCTGGAAGTGAAGTACAAGGAAAAATCCATCGCCGACGTCCTCGACATGACGGTCGAGGAAGCGGCCGAATTCTTCAAGGCCGTACCCTCCATCCGCGAAAAGATGGAAACGCTGAAGGAAGTCGGATTGGGCTATGTCCATGTCGGCCAGCGAGCCACCACCCTGTCGGGCGGCGAGGCACAGCGCGTGAAGCTGTCGAAGGAACTCTCGAAACGCGCAACCGGCCGCACCTTATATATCCTCGATGAGCCGACCACCGGTTTGCATTTCGAAGACGTGCGCAAGCTGCTCGAGGTTTTGCACCGTCTTGTCGATCAGGGAAACACGGTCGTTGTCATCGAACATAACCTTGAAGTCATCAAGACCGCGGACTGGATCATCGATGTGGGCCCCGAGGGCGGCGACAAGGGCGGCGAGATCCTGATTCAGGACACACCTGAAAAAGTCGCGCGCGAAAAACGCAGCTACACGGGACAATTCCTGAAAACGCTGCTGGCATCGAAATCGACGAAAGTCGCATAAAGACCGGCATCGCCACGCGGGCAGAAGCCAGCGTGGCGATCACTTTCCTGCAAACACAATCCCCTGCATAACGCCGTTGCCATATTTTATGACAACAGCACAAATCCATAATCCTGTTATATTTTCTAGTACACCCGTATTAAAGATAGGGGATGGACATAACACGATTTCATAAATAGGATCGCGGCGGTTTCGAAAAATGATTCGCCGTGAGCCGGTACGCGCCGATTGCGCTGTAAAAATGGCCCAGCGGGATAGAGGAATAGATTTTCGAACATTACGCAGAAGACTTCATTTTGAAAGGTAGCACTACAATGGCCGAACCCCGTCAGCTGACAGAAAAAGAACTCGAAGCCCGCAAAGAGATCGTTATTCCGATCAAGCCGAAAGAGCTCTGGAACGCTTACACGAAATACGTATTTGAAAAGCCCCTCGAAGGCGTGCAATGGCTTGCGAAGAAACTCGACAACGTCGCTGTTTCGAAAAAACTGCGCTCCGGCCCCCTCGCATTCCTCGGCATGCCCGCTGGCATCATCGGCCGTAACGCTGCGCGCGCAACCTCGCACCTCGCTGCTGGCAAATACCTGCACACCGCACAATGGCTGGGCGGCGGCGCTGCTGCTCTCTCCGCTTGGTACGTTGCTGGCACCGCGCTGGCGTCCACGCTCGGCAACACCCTCGTTGCAACCATCGGCGGCAAAATCGCCGTGACCGCAATCGCTGCTGCCGTGACCGTTCCCGTCATGGTTCCCGCAGCGATGATCGGCGTGGCTGGCTTTTCCGTGGCTGTTGGCCTCGGCATCGCTGCTCTCTCCGTGTTCCCGGGCGCCCTGAACCTGATCACCGGCACCCGCCGCACGATCGACTTCGTGAAAGGCATCCGCGGCGTTGACTACGACGGCGCGAAAGAAAAGCTGGAAATCGACTACAACTCGCTGCGCGCCATCGAAGAGCGCAAGACCTACCAGACCGTGAAATACAGCCTGGGCAGCCTGTCTGAAGAACACCAGAAAGACATCTACGAAGGCCTCGCAGAACGTTTCGCAAAAGCTGCCGCCAAAGCAGCCGAGCAAGACGACGCGGCGCCCGTCGCAATGCCTGCTGCTAAAGCCGGCATCACCGTCACGCCGAAGCCCTAATCGCTTCTGCTAAAAGAATACGCCCGCCAGCGGAAACCCGCGGCGGGCGTTTTTTTATGCGCAGGATAGTTAAGCCGCCGCGCCGCAGCTGGCGCCGTGATCCGCCCAGGTATCCAGCGGCGTGCCGCTTTCAAGATATGTTTTGAGGCTCGACAGCACGCGCGGCCACCCAGCCGTGACGCCCGCCGCCATTTTCGAGCCCGCCTTGAACTGGCCATGCACCACATCCAGTTTCACCATGTCGCCGGTGATCGAGATGTCAAAGCTGACCTGAGACACATCATCAAGATTATCGGGCGCCGCCCAGCTGAGGACAAGGCGGTGCGGTGGATTGCTTTCCACGACCTTGCCCACGATCAGCGTATGCCCGTCGCCGCCATGTTCATGACGCCAGTCGGAACCGGTTTTCCAGTCCGACACGTTTTTCTGCCCCCAATACTGTTTGGTGAATTCGGGATTGGTGAGCGCCACCCAGAGTTTTTCCGGCGTGGTCTTGATATAGGTTGTGTAGATGAAATCGCGCGGTGTGGTCATTTCTTTTCTCCTTCTAATGCTTGTTTCAAATTTTGCAGCGCGGTCAGACGTTCCTGTTCAAACTGATGCGTCCAGCGCGTGTAGATCTCGTTGATCGGCACGGGGTTCAGGTAATGCAGCTTCTCCCGCCCCCGTTTTTTGGTGACGACAAGGTTCGCGGCCTCCAGCAGCGCCAGATGCTTGGTCACCGCCTGCCGCGTCATGTCATGGCTTTCGCATAGTTCAGTCAGCGTCAGCCCGCCCTTTTCCCGCAGCCGGTCCAGCAGCTGACGGCGGCTGGAATCGGCCAGCGCCTTGAACACTTTGTCTTCGTCGTTCACCATGAGTTATTATATGCAACTATTTGGTTGCATGTCAAGACCTGAATAAAAGCGCGGTTTTCATGGCTAAAAACGATGATTATCCGAGCGAGGGTCGCGGCGGCGGGGTTTTGTCGGGGTCGCGGCGGCGCGTCCAGTCGCGCAGGTCGAGCTCTGTCGCGCCCTCCATCTTGGCCTTGCTGTAGGCCTCCATAAAGGCGGGGCGCGGCATGTCGATGATGATCTTGTTCTCGCCGAACGGCCCCTTGTCGTAGAGCAGCGCGAGCTTGGTGGCCTTGCCGTTCTTGCCCTGCTCCAGCGCCTCGACCTTGCCCCAGTCGATGCGGTCGTCGGTGATGAAGAACATCTGGAAGTTCTGTTCTTCGTTCTGGCGCACAAAGACGGCGATTTTCAGTTGCTTGTTCACCATCGGGCGGTTGGCGCTGTCCACGGATGCCGCATCAGTGAAAACGGGCGACAGCGCGGGCAGCGTTTGCGACACGGCAGCGCCCGTCACGCTGCGCAGGTCAAGTACGGGATCGGCGCCAATATCCGCAAAATAAACGCTGCGTTCCAGATCCTCATACGACATCGCGACCGCAATTTTCACGCCGTTCTTGAGCGCGATGCCTGAAACGCCCGGGGATACTTCCGTCAGGTAATCGATGCGCTCGCGCTTGAAGCTGAGCGGCGCGAAGCCGTCGCCGCCGTCGGTGCGCGCCATCACGCGGAGCAGCAGGTCATCCGCATCGGGCAGCAGCCTTTTCGAAAATTTCTTGAGGGGTTCGGTCATGTTACAGCGTCATGCCCTTCGGGTTGGCAGGGCGCGTGCGGTCGCTCAAATCCAGCACGGCGTCGCCGTCGCGCAGCGCCTGGTTCATGTAATGCGTGAAATGGTCGAGCGGCATGGCGACGTAGAACGCGCTCATGCCTCCGGCCTCCGCGCCGGACCGCAATTGCACGAAGGTTTCGGTTTCGCGGCGGTCGGCATGCGCCTCGAAATAATTGATGTCTTTCTGCTTCACGCGGATGCGGCGGAATTCGCGGTCGACGGGCTTGCCATGCGCGAACAGCACCAGTTCCAGATTGCTTTCTTCCCTAGCCGATTTTTCGGCGTCGGCCGCGACCGGATTGAATTTTTTAGCGAGCCGCAACGTCTGCACGTCGCCCACAACCTTGCCGGTGACCAGCGTCAGGTCGATGCCGTTGCCGGTCGACATATCGGGTTCATAGACCGTCTTTTTCAGGCGTTCGAACCCCATCACGACGGGAATGGTGACGCCGTTTTTCAGCGTCATCGCGGAAATGTCCTTGTCGATCTCGAACAGGAAATCAATCGTGCTGGCCTTGAACGCCATCTGCCGCCAGCCGCCGGACGCACCTTCGAGCGGCGCGTTGGCGGTGATGATCAGGCCATCGGCATTGCCCATGCTGAACACCTTGGGCAACTTGCTGGAAAGCCCCCCGGTCATGGCTGCGGCCCGTTTGCTTTACGTTTTTCGGGCGGGATTTCCGTGCCCTTGCGCATGGAAAGTTCGCGCAGGTCGATATCGGTCATACCCGTCGCAAGCGCCTGTTTAACGGCGGCGTTGAAGGTTTCGAGTTCAAGCTCGGCAATTGCCTCTGCGGCGCGCAGGCCAAATTTTTCGGGCGCGCGGAAATTGAATTTGACGTTCTCCCCGCCCATGATGCTGCTGCCGGAGGCGATGGACGCGCGCTGGATATCCGCGCCGGTAAATGTAATTTCGCGGAAATCGGTTTTTTGCGATGTGCGCACCGACAGGCGGAAGGTCAGCGCGTTAAACGCCTTGTTCTTCTCCCGCTCGGCCGCTTCTTCGAATTCCTGTTTCAGTTTTGCGGCCAGCTGCTTGCGCGGCGTCAGGTTGGTGACAGCGGTCAAATCGACAATCGTGTCCTCTGCCTCACGCAGTTTGCGGCGCAGATCGGCATGCGAGAGGTTCAGCACAACCTCGCGCCCGTCCTTCAGCTTCAGCAGGGAATTCTTTTCGCCGAGGCTTTGCATTTCGGCGAGGGTCGTGACGGGGAAAGACAGGGTATCGGTCGCCGACAGGCCTTCCTGCCCCGGCACCAGCACATCGAGCCACAGGTCCCCGCGGTCGAGATTGAATGTCTTGAATAGCTTGGATTTGGAATCCACCAGCTGTGCCCGCCCGTATTGAATCTTTTAAGACCCCACCCTAGCAAAGCAGGTTTCTTATGTCAATTCAATGAGATTTTGTTTAATATCAAGCAGATACAGGCTTGGCGGGCTTACTTTCAGGCCAGCGGTTATGGATCCACAGCCATTGTTCTGGCCGTTCGCGAATCCACATCTCCAGATGCCGGTTCACATCGGACATGATGCGGCGGTAATCGGCCTCGCGGTCGCCGGTGTCTTCCACCGGAATCGATTTTTCAATCAGGATGCGAAACCGCGCGCCCTGCAGCCGCTCCACCCGCAAGGGGCAAAGCCCGCAACCGGCGCGCACCGCAAATTGTGCGACGCCCGGCCCCGTCATCGCATCGCGCCCGAAAAACGGAATCGCCATGCCTTCGTTCATTTTCTGGTCGACGAGAATGCCGAGCGACTGTTTTTTGCGCAGCGCGGAGAGGATTTCGCGCGCGCCGTCGATGCCCTTGGCAATCTGCCCCGCCGACCCGCCCTTGCGCCGCGCATGGCGCAGCAGCCCGTCGACATAGGGGTTGTTCGGGCGGCGATAGACAACATGCAGCGGCATATCGATGCGGCGCGCCACCATGGGCGGCACTTCCCAATTGGCAAGATGACCGCCGAAGAAAATCGCCGGCTTGCCGCTCGCCAATACATCGCGCGCATTTTCCATGCCGGCGAGATCGACGCGGTCGGATATTTTTTCCAGATGGGGATATTCGCCAATGACGCGGCCGAGGTTTTCCCACATGCCCGTGACGATTTCCTTTTTTTCGGCTTCAGTCTTTTCCGGCATGGCGAGTGCGAGGTTGCGGTAAGCGGTGCGCGTGACGCCAAGGCGCGGCCCCAGACGGCGCATGATCCAGCCCGCGACATCCGATGCCGTATCGAGAGGCATGATCGCGAAAATACCGTAGATAAAATATGCGCCGAGCGTTTCAAACGCGTAAGCAATGCGTTTTCCCGCGCTTAAACGACGCGCTGGTCTCATGTCCAGTTTTTCCTGAGCTGTGCTGCGATGCATTCCAGCAGCGCGGGTGCATCCTGCCATTGCAGGTGGACGGTGAATTTCCGGACCTTCGCGCGCAAGGCGGATGGCAGGCGCACATGATCCTTCGCGGTCGTCACGATGATGGCGTTTTTGGCCTCCGCCGCCGCGACCAGTTCGCGCAAGTCTTCCTCGACATAAGCGAAGTGGTCGGGATAGCTGCCCCAACCCTCCAGCATCGCGCCCGCCGCAATCAGGCTGTCGCGGAATTTTTCTGGGCGCCCGATACCTGCGAAGGCAAAAACCGGCTTGCCGAACAAATCGGGGTTGTCAGCGTCGGGGCGCAAGGTGGCGGCGAAGATCGGGATATCGGCATGTTTTTTAATCGTCTCGGCAACGCCCGCCTTGTCCTCGCCCACGATCACGGCGGCATGGGCGCGGTTGATCGCCTTCGCGATATCTTCGCGCAAGGGACCTGCGGGCATGATCCTGCCATTGCCGAAGCCGACGGCGCCGTCGACCACGACCAGCGCGAAATCTTTATGAATGCTGGGGTTCTGGTAGCCGTCATCCATGATGATGATGGTCGCACCGGTATCGATTGCGGCCTGCGCGCCGAGGGGGCGGGATGTCGCGACCCAGGTGGGCGCTTTTTCAACGAGCAGCAAGGCCTCGTCGCCGACATCGGCCGCGGTGTCGCGGCCGGGGGAAACCTGCAGCGGCCCCTCTTCCTCTCCGCCATAGCCGCGGGTCAGGATATGCGGGTTATAACCGGTATCCTGCAACAAAGTCACAAGCGACATGACGACGGGTGTTTTACCCGCGCCGCCGGTTGTCACATTACCCACACAAATGACGGGGCGCGCGAGCGGCACGGGATAATAGAAATCAAAACGCTTTTCAACCACCCAGCCATACACCTTGCCGAGCGGCGCAAGCAGCTTGGCTGCCCATTTGTGTTTTGGCGTTGCCTGATCGTACCAGAACGGCGGCGTGCGCATCATGACGCCACCGCCAGTTTTTCAAGATACGGATCGAGCATGGAGGCGAGCGCGGATGCCGCAATCGATTTTTCTGCTGTCAGCCTGCGGGCGTTGTCGCCATAGCTGCCGAATTTTTCGGGAGCGGCCAGCGCCTCAGCCAGTTTCGTTTTCAATGCGTTCGCATCAGCGACCTGCACCGCCGCCTGCGCGGTGAGGAAATCTTCGTTGATGGTGATGAAGTTATACATCTCCGGGCCGTAGAAGATAACGCAGCCGAGCTGCCCCGGTTCGATCGGGTTATGGCCGCCGATATCGGCGAAAGACCCGCCGACGACGGCGGTTTTGCACAAGCGGTAGAACAGCCCCAGCTCGCCCATTGTGTCGGCGATGTAAATCTCGCTGGCTGCATCGTTGCGGGAGCGCAAGCCCGCGCTTAAGGATTTCTGCTGCGCCAATGCCAGCACATCCGGCCCGCGCGGCGCATGGCGGGGCACAATGATCGTCAGCAGGTCGGGGAATTGCGGGCGCAACGCGGCATGGGTTTCCAGCGCCAGTTGTTCTTCGCCTGCATGGGTGCTGGCCCACAAAATTGTTTTACGCCCCGACACCTGCGACTGCATCGCGGCCAGCTTTTCTTCGTCGACGGGCAGCGGCGCGGCGGCATATTTCACATTCGCCGCGACGCGCACGTTTTTCGCGCCGAGCTGTTCGAGGCGTTGCGCCTCACCCGCGTTCTGCGCAAGGCAGAGGCTGAAGACGGAGAGTATGTCTGCAATCGCGCCCTTCGCCCATTTCCAGCGGCGGAAGCTCGCCTCCGACATGCGGGCATTCATCAGCACGGCGGGGATGCCGCGCGATTTTATGGCGGAGAGCATATTCGGCCAAAATTCGGATTCCGACCATACGACGAAATCGGGCTGCCAATGGTCGAGGAAGGTTGCGACCCATGCCGGATGGTCGACAGGCATATATTGGTGGAACGCACGCGGCGGCAAACGGTCGGCCATCAGCCGCGCCGATGCGACGGTGCCGGTCGTGACCATCACCTGCAAGTGGGGATAGGTTTCCAGTACGCGCGAAATGATGGCGAGGAGAGAGAGGGATTCACCGACGCTGGCAGCATGGAACCACGCAAGCGCTCCTTCCGCGCGCGGCAATGTTGCGCGACCGCGCCGCTCATGCGCGCGCGCGGGGTCTTCCTTGCCCCGTCCTTCGCGTCGTTTCAGGTAAGCTTCCAGGAGCGGCGTACCGGCGCGCATCATGGCTTTGTAAACGTTCAACAACATGCCCTCTTCTAGCACAAAGATTGTGGTTTTTGTGTTTCGAATGCAAGCATTTCTTGCGGAAAGGCCGTTGGCTGGCGTAAAATTAAGCGTTCCAAAACAGGATGTTAAGCATGAGCAGCCGCGACAAAGCCCTCGAGATCCTGAAAAAGCAGATGGCGGTGCAGAAAGAGCGCCTCGATCCCAAACTGCTCGAGATCGCCGGAAAGGCCGCCGCGCTCAAGCAAGAGGGCAAGGCGCAAAAGGACATGGTGCCGTATGACCGCGAAGCGGCAGCACGCGCCGTGCAACTGTTCCTGAAAAATCATGAAGACCGCGGCGCGTTCGAGCAGCAACTGCTCGACCTATTACGCAAGCAGCAAAATTAAGGGCATCACATACCGTTAATAATCGCCGTCACCGTCGCGCCGATCGTGGCAGTCGACGCAGGCGGGTTCGTGAAGGCTGCGCCCGGAATCTGCGGCCAGATCACGCCGGCGCCCGGCGCTTTCTGCGAGCCCAGTATCCCCGCTGCCGCAAGGTCGTTCAGCGCCGCCGTCAGTAACGGCTGGTTGAGCGTGTTTGACAGTTCGTCCGTCAGGTCGACCGCCGAAGCCATGTTGGCGATCGCGCCGCCGAGGGGGTTGTTGAATGTGCCGTTCACGAGGTTGGCAAAATCGAAATAGGGCGAGCCCTGCTCGATACCGCCACCTTCAATCGGGCGGAAGCCGGGTACGCCGATCAGCGACAGTATCTGGCTGGAGATGCTGGCAGGGTTCCACAGGCGCTTGATACGGGCGCAGGGGTCGGTGCCGGGTGAAGCCATGAACTGCAGCAGCGAACCAAGCACGCCCTGCACCATGTTCGTGATCGCGGTCACGGCATTACTGATGGCCGTTTGTATCGCCGAAATTGTGGCTGTTATAAAGTTCTGGACGACAGTCCATGCCGCCTGCACCGCGGCCACCAGCGCCAGCACCGCGCTTGGCAATGCCGCGCCCAGCTGGTCGAGGATGTTCTGGATCGTGTTGATGTAGCCGATCATGGTGTTGAAGGCGTTGTTGATGTTGGTGACAAAGCCGGTGATGGAAGCGAAAATCCCGTTCAGGCCCGCAAGGAAGCCGCTGAGGTAGCTGAGCAGCGTCGCACCCAGCCATGCGGAGAGCGAATCCACGAACTGTGACGAGTGGTTCTGCACTTCACCGCCGAAGACGAAGCCGTATTGCGCCGACAGGACCTTGTTCTGGCCGGTGGCGGGGTTGGTGCCGACGCCGGCACCCGGGTCATACACTTCCTCGTTCACGGCATTGGTGGGGTCCCAGTTTTTCAGGTTCGCGGCCGGCCAGGTGGCGCCGGGCGTAGTGTCGGAGAAAATCTGGCCGAGGCGCGACGACAGGACAAGGGTGTGGTCGAAGCAGGTCATACCCATCGTGTTGTCGGGCTGCTTCACGATCTGGCGGTGATAGGCACGGTCGCGCACGCGAACGGCGTTGGCGTGGTTTTCGGCGGCATTCAGGAAGTCGCAGGAGCAGCCGGGGCGGGGCGTACAGGGCGTCACCGCCTGCGCCGACGTGACCGACAAAAGCGTCATCATCGCCGCAAAGAGCGAGAAGAGGACGGATTTTTTAAAATTGAACGTCATGTCTTGCCCCGTATTAATATTGCGTCCGGAAAGCCGTCAGTGCAGCGCCACCCAATGCCGGGAAAGTCCCAGTCGGGATTGCCGCCGGCCATGATGGCATGTTGCCCGGGCCCGAAAGGACCCCGGAAGTGATGTCGTTGAGCGCCGCCGTCAGGATCGGGCTGTTGGAAGCGTTCTGGAGTTCATCCAGGAAGTCGGTGCCCGAGCCGGGCGCATTCGCCTGCAGCATAGAGAGGATGGTGAGATAGGGCGTACCGTTTTCGACGCCGCCGCCTTCAACAGGGCGGAAGTCGCCGTCCAGGGTCTGGCCGGTCACACTGACCGGGTTCCACAGGCGCGACAGGCGCGAGCATTCACCCTTCGCCGGGTCGTTGAAGGAGACGCCCGTATCAGGATCGACGCCCAGGATGCTGGACAACGCGCTGTTGAGGATCGTCGTGATCGCTTGCGTGATCTGGGTCAGGATCTGCGTCTGAATGGTCTGGATGGTGCTCAACAGCGTCGTCTTGATCTGGTTCCAGAGCGGCACGATCGTGGTGTTCAGGATGCCGACGTTCAGGCTGGGGAACAAAGTGTTGATAATGTCGAGGCCGAGGATCAGGTTGTTCATCACGCTGGTGATCGTGTTGATCACGCCGGTGATCGTCGTGATCAGGCCCTGCGCGGTCGCGATCAGGTTCTCGATCGGCTGCATGAACGAGCCGACGAAGGCGAGCGTTGTGGCGCCGAGGAAGTTGGAAAGCGAGTCGGTAAAGTCGTTGGCGTGTTCCTGCATCATGGACGACATCGTGGTTTCGATGGAGTTCGTGAGCGTTTTCATCTTGCCGGTCGTGGGGTTGATCCCTGTGCCGAACAGCGGGTCATAGACTGTGCCGAACACGCGTTCGTTGGCGGCCGGAAAGGCGCCGGTGCCCGGAATGTCGGAGAAGATCTGGCCGAGGCGGGAGGTCAGCTTCAGCGCATGGTCGAAACAGGTCATGCCGAGCGAGTTGTCGGGCTGCTTGATGATTTCGCGGGCCTCGGCCTTGGAGCCGACCTGCATCGCTTCGCTGTGGTTCTGCATCGCCTGCGCCACTTCGCAGGGGCAGCCGGAACCGGTCGGGCAATCCACTGTCGCCGACATCGCCGACGTCACGGAAAGCCCCGTAAACGTGAGGAGGAAAAGGGCAATGGTCAGGTATCTTTTCATGTCTCAACCTTTCCCAAGGTGAAAGTCAGCGTAAGCCTCATTACGGGCAAGGACCCGGCGGGGTGATGCCGGCCGCCAGCATAACCTCGCACATTTTCTGCCCGGAGGTGAAGCTGGGCACTGCAGGAACCGGCAGCGCGCCGATCGCGGCCTGCAAGTCGGTGAAGATGCCGTCGGTGATCGATTGTTGCCAGTTGTCCGTATATTCCGCAGGGTCGCCGCCTGTCGGGATAATACCGTTGATGATGTTGTTCAGGGTTGCCATGGGCAGGCCGGCGCGAACACCCTGGTCCTTGATGGTCGACCAGAGGTTTTTAACCTCGTCGCAGGCTTGCGTGTCGGTGATGGCGGTTGCGGTGTAGTCGATCGCCGCGGCCTCGAAGCCCGCGCCGTCCTGGAAGTCGTCGAAGAAGGCCTGCAGCGCGTCCTCGATAATGGGGCGCAGGCCCGCCGTAAAGTCACCCGAGAAGATCGAGCCGCCGCGCACCGCAGTCGTACCGGCCGAGTTGCTGAAGCAGGTCATGGCAAGCACGGAGTCAGGCTTGTCGATCATGGTTTCTGTCTGCGCCACGTCAACCGCGACCTTCGCCTGTGCTTTTTTCTGCATGGCGTCGAGGACCTGCGGGTTGCAGCCTGGAACCGGCTGTGCGTAGGCGGCAACGCTGGACAGCGACAGTGACGCCACCAGCGCGAAGGAGAATAATCCGATACGGTTCATCATGACCGAAACCCCATTCTTAAAAAAACCAAACTTCACTTAAGCCCTTATCTAAAGATCTCAAAATCTATTACGGGCAGGTCTTGCCTGCCTTCACCATCACCGCGCAAATCGAGTTCTGCCCGAAGAAGCCGCCCGCAACTGTGCGCGGGATCGGCAGCGCCGAGAAAGACGTGTCGAAGTTCGACAGCACGTTGCCAAGCGTCTCTACCGCTGCGAATTTTGCGTCGAAATCCGTGCCACCCGTAATCGTGTCAAGGCCACGCAAGACTTCCAAAGTAATGAAAGGAACACCTTGCTGCACGCCCTCGTTCTTGTAACCTGTGGTGCCGCCGGGGCCCGTACCGTCCCAGAATTCCGACACGAAATCGCAGTCCTGATCGTTACCGACGAGGGTCGAGCCGCCCGTATAGGCGGTCGGCATCGATGAGTCATTGCCCACCGCATCGTCGAAATCGTCAAGGAAGTTGGCGAGGAAGGGTTCGATCATGGGGCGCAGCGCATCCATGAACACTTCGGAGAAGATTTTACCGCCCTGTTCGGCGTCGAGACCGGCGGATTTGTAGAAACATGTCATGGCGATGACGGAATCGGGCTTGTCCATCGTTTCGGACACCACGGAAATATCGTAGCCGACCAGCGCCTGCGCCTTGGTCGCCATCGCATCGGTCACCTGTGGATTGCAACCCGGCACCATGCTTTGCGCCATCGCAGATGTACTTGCGAGCGTCATAAACCCGGCAACGGCGAATCTCAACAGGACACGGCTGATCATGGCTTGCACCCCATACTCTGCATATCCTCTCATTTTAGCAAAATTTGAGGGAAATAGCTTGGGGAAAATGCTACATTCAACCTTAAGTCCTTTATCCCGCTAGGAAATTCGGAAAATCATGCGCATCGTCGGCGGCCAATATCGCGGAAAGAATCTCCTGAGTCCCTCAGGGGACGAAACGAGGCCAACCAGCGACCGCGCGCGGGAGGCTATATTTAACATACTGCATCATGCCAAATGGCGTCAAAGGCACATTTTGGAAAATGCCGCCATCATGGATGTCTTCGCCGGCACGGGCGCCATGGGGCTGGAGGCGCTGTCGCAGGGCGCGGCGCATGGGGTATTTATCGAGCAGAGCGCGGCTGGCGCCAAAACCTGTCAGGCCAATATCGACGCCATGAAACTGGGCGACCGCACATTACTGATGCGCAGCGACGCGCTGAAACTTTCCTTGCGGCCCACAACCATTGCGCCGCGCAGCCTTGTCTTCCTCGACCCCCCTTACGGCAAGGGGTTCGGCGCGGCGGCACTGACGCAGCTGGCGGAAAAAGACTGGCTGGAGCCGGGCGCGGTCTGCCTGCTGGAAATGGCCAAGAAACAGCCCGAAATGCCGCCCGCCGGTTTCGCGCAGGTAGACGAGCGCAGCTATGGCGTTGCGCTGGTGCGGTTTCTGGAGTTCGTGCCCTAGATTTTTACCTTCGCAATCAGCTCCGCCAGTTCCTGCTGCCGTTGCAAACGCTGGGCGGACAGGCTTTCTTTCTCGGCATCGATGCCTGCGATTTTATCTTCCTGTTCGTTCAGCTTGTTCAGGTATTTCTGCTTCACTTCCGATTTCTCGGTCAGGCTCTGCAGGTTTTCGCGGATGCGCTCCTGGTCGTTGAAGATCTGGTTGCGGCGCTGGTCGAGTTCGTTGATCTTGATGTCGATCGCCTCCATCTCCCGCCGCTTGGCCGCGAGCGTCTCAAACTGTTTGCGCGCACCGGCATCCAGCTGCCCGCGCTTGCCCGCGAAAGTCATCAGGTAATCGGCGTTCAGGCTGTCGAGGCTATAGGACTGCCATGCGGTGTTTTCGAGTTTCACCGGCACGACCGCCTTTTCGCCCGCCTTTACCTCCACGCGGATACGATACCGTTCGCCGGAAACTTCCGTCGCTTTCGGGTCGGGCGTGACAAGCTGGTAGTCATACATCTTCGGATGTTCGATCACGACCGTACGCGCTTCCTTCGGGGGGGCTTTCACGGTGTAGGTCGTTTCCGCGATGTTTTTCACGGCGATGCGCAGGATGCCGCTTTCAACCGCGATCTGGCCTTCGGTCGAATTGGATTTGTCGGTGCGGTCGATGGTGGTTTTGGAATCGAGCGCGTAGGACACCATGCGCTTGTCGCCCTGCGGCAGGACAGACAGCTGCGCATCGCCGACAAAGGCCGTGCCCTTCAGCAAATCGCTTTCTTCATAGAGCGTCAGCACGCCGGGCGGCAATCCGGTTTCGCCGTCATTCTTGATTTCGACAGCGGCGAGCGGATGGGTGGGATGCGTTTCCGGTTGATACAGCGACACACGTTCCATCGGCACTTCACGGCTGAGGAACGGCAGCATCATCGACTGGCCGGATTTCAAATCGAAACGGTCGGGGAAGCGGAACAGCACTTGCGTCGTGGCTTCGGAGCTTTGTGCCGCATTCGCGGTCTGCGCGATATTGGCGATCGAGCTTTCCAGCATGGGCGCAGACGCAGGTGCGGCGGATGCCATATCCATCGCCATCATCGCACCGCCAGCACCGGGGCCGCCGCGCGACGACGCCATCGGTGACATTTGTTTGCGCAGCATGCCCAGACGGCCTTTGGGCATATCATCCCGTTCTTCCCTCGCGCCGTCTGCTTCCTGCGGCGCTTCCATTTCGCCGGCGGTTGCAACCGTGCCCTGATCGACGCGCGGCATCACGCGGCCGAATACCTGCACGGGAATTTCGGGGCGTTGCACGTAATAGGATTCATACAGGTTCTGGCGGAAGGTGACGGGGTTGCCGCTGACCAGCGTCAGGTCGACATTCGCCCAGTCGGACGCGGTCATGTTTTCAATCACCGCCCAGCCCTGCAACATACCCTTGGTCTGGCCCGCCTGCGGCACGACCAGACGATATGCGGTTTTCCACAAGGGGGCATCGACGACGTAGGACAGCGTGACGTCGCGGTTGCCCTCGCCCAATAGGTTGACGCTCAGCACGCGGCGCTCCGCCGTGCCGTTTTCGCGGATGGCGCTCAACGCGCGGGCGACTTCGGCGCGGATTTTTTCGTCGGTGAAGGCAACCGATTCAAGATTTTCGAGCAACGCGGATTTGATGCCGTCATCGGTCATGATGCTGATGCGGTTTCTGGTGGTGGTCTTGTCCTCGCCCAGCGCGACTTCTTCGGGCACCACCTGCAGCAGCTTGCCGGTTGCCTTCAATTCCTCCCCCGTCACTTTAACTTCCGCGCCCTGATAGGCGTTGAGCAATGCAGCGGGGTTGGAAAGCTGTTCCTGCGTAAACGGCAGATCCTTGAACACTTGCGCCAGCGGCTGCTTGCCGGGCAACGTGACGCCGCCGAGGCGGCCGGATTTGTCGAACACGATCAGGCTTTTTAAAATGTCGTCGACCTGTTCGAAACGCACGGGGAATTCCAGTTTGGAATTTCCATCCACCTTGGCGCGGTGTTCGAAATTCGCCAGCCCGCTGGTGGACAGGATTACGCTGTTGACGGGCATGTCTTCGGCAAACGCGGCGGCGGTGCAGGTGAGCAGGCCGGCGAGCAGCATGGGAAGAACGAATTTTTTCATGGAGACACCTCGGTCAAAATGGGGGCTATTTCCGTCAGACGACGGAAGCCACGACTATCTTGGCCGATGGAGATTAAAAAGTGGCTTACAGCACGAAATAAAAGACGAGGAAGGTGCCGAGCAGCATTCGGTAAACCACAAAGGGCATAAGTCCGAATTTTTTCAGCCACTTCATCATGAGGGTAATGGCGAGCAGCCCCGCGATAAAGGCCATGACGACCGCGATCAGCGCGTCGCCCATCAGGCCGGTTTTGCCGGATTGAAAGATTTCGAGGAAGCTCATCGCCCCCGCCGCTGTCATCGCGGGGATGCCGAGCAGGAAGGAGAACCGCGCCGCATCGGTGCGCTTGTAGCCCAGAAACCGCGCCGTCGTCATGGTGATGCCGGAGCGGCTGGTGCCGGGGATCAGGGCGATCGCCTGCGCGCAGCCGATCAACAATGCCTGTTTCAGCGTGATGTCCTTGATTTCCTTCACCTGCGGCGATTTCCAGTCGGCGAAGCCCATCAGCGCCCCGAAAATCAGGGTGGTCGCCGCAATGACCGCCACGCTGCGGATGCCGTCCGGGAAGAAATGTTCGACCGCAAGGCCCATGGCAATCGCGGGTATCGTCGCCAACCCTATATATAGTCCAAGGTTGCGGTGGAAGGTCGGTTTCCAGCGCAGGATGTCCCAGCCAATCGCCCAGACATCGCGCCAGTAATAGACGAGGATCGCGCAAAGCGTGCCCACATGAAGGGCCACATCGATCAAAATTCCCTGATCGACTTCGTCCATAAACAGCGGCGTCAGCGCCAGATGGGCGCTAGAACTGACGGGCAGGAATTCGGTAAGTCCTTGAACTACCGACAAAATGAAAAGATAGGCGAGCGTCATGCCCTGTTTTCGGCTTTTGGGGAGGAACTTTCAAGCCCTATCATTGGTTTACATAATTGCAGCTTGTGCTTTCTTGAACTGGTGGTACAATCGCGGCGGGATCAACAATTGGGGTTGGGAAGCATGGCTTCGGAAACCGGCATTATTGAATGCACGAAGAAGAAGGTCGGTAAAACCGGCCTGATGCTGCGCTGCTCCGGCGCACTCCTGACCGGCCTTGCGATTGTGACCGTCATCACCATGAGCCTTGTTGTGATGAGCGACGCCGACGAATTGCCCACCAAGACCGCCTTCTACAACATCGAATTCCCCGAGGACGAAGCTGCCCTCGACAAACTCTCCACCCAGCTGGCGCGCGAAACGCAAGCCGACGAGCTGAACGAGATCGAACCCGCAGCGGGTGACATGCCCAGCGAAAATGTCCCCCAGCCGCAGCAGGCGGAATAATCAGATACGTTTCAGGTATTCTTCCAGCTGACCCGGCGTATAACCCGCGACAGCAGGATCATCCAGAATTTTGATATTACGCGCGCCTGCGCTTTGGGCGAGTTCCTGTAGCGCGCGTTTTTCGATGGCCGACAATCCGCCTGCCAGGGGCTTTGTAACATGAACAATGGCAGATGGCGCAATGAACGACCGACCCGTTATCTGCTTCACCGCATATTTGAAAATCGCGGCGGCTGAATCGAAATCATCGACCAGCACGCGGGAATGGGTGTCGAAGGGCGCAATGCGGACAGCTCCGGTTTCGGCACAGGCCGCCGCAACGGTGTTGCCGACCGCGACGATCAGTTTGCGCCCGCCCGCTTCAGAAACGGCGAGCAGCGCGGGTTCATCGAACACCGCGCCACTGTCGAGGTTTTTTGCGTAGATACGCTCAGGCGAAATACGGATGTAAAGCTTTGCCAAGGAGATGCGCTTTTTACAGGTATTTTTCCGACAGCAGTTCGGCGATCTGGACCGCGTTGGTGGCCGCACCCTTGCGCAGGTTGTCGGCGACGACCCACATGGTGATGCCGTTTTTCACGGTCGGGTCCTTGCGGATGCGGCTGACGAAAACATCGTCTTCGCCTGCGATTTCCACAGGGGTGACGAACGCGCCGTCATCCGCGCCGGGATCATCGATCACGGTGATGCCCTTGAATTTCTGCATCGCCTTGCGCGCCTGCGCGGCGGTGATGGGATCCTTGAATTCGACGTTCACGACTTCGGAATGACCCACAAAAACGGGCACGCGCACGCAGGTCGCGTTGACTTCGATCTTCGAGTCGAGGATTTTCTTCGTCTCGACGACCATCTTCCATTCTTCCTTGGTGTAACCGTCCGGCATGAATTTATCGATCTGCGGGATCAGGTTGAAGGAAATCTGTTTCGAGAAGACGTCGCGTTTCGCCATGTCGCTGGAATAGAGACCCTTGGTCTGGTTGAACAGCTCGTCCATCGCTTCCTTGCCCGCGCCGGACACGGACTGGTACGTCGCAACAACCACGCGCTTGATGGTCGCAAGGTCATGCAGCGGCTTCAGCGCCACGACCATCTGGATGGTGGAGCAGTTGGGGTTCGCGATAATGCCTTTTTTCTTGTAGCCCTTGATCGCTTCGGGGTTCACTTCGGGAACCACCAGCGGCACGTCCTTGTCCATGCGATAGAAAGACGTGTTATCGATCACGATGGAACCGGCCTTGGTCGCGCCGGGTGCGAAGGCTTCGGAAATCGCCGAGCCTGCGGAGGACAGGACGATATCGGTGCCCTTGAAATTGTATTTGGCGAGGTCTTGCACCTTCAGCGTGTTGTCTTCGCCGAACGACACTTCGCGGCCGGCGGAGCGCGCGCTGGCAAGCGCGACAACTTCGGAAACGGGGAATTCGCGGGTGGACAATACGTTCAGCATTTCGCGGCCGACATTGCCCGTAGCGCCAACGATGGCGACTTTGTACGACATGGAATCACATCCTCTTTTTAAGCGTTCTTTTGGCGGCTACTTTATCACTTCGCCACAATCACATGGTAATAAATATACAGCGGCTCGCCCTTGGCATTCTTGCCGTTCTGCACGCAAGCGGCGGGCTTCGGGTCGGGCGGCGTCAGCGCCGCGCGGGCGTTGAAACTCCACCCGTTATCGCCGGCGACAGCCTTGGCTTTGCTCTTTTTCCCAAGGTTTACAGTGGTTTTTTCGATGGCGGGGATTTCGTTCAGCCCCAGCGCCTCGTTAATATCCTCGCAATCGGACTGCGTTAAGCCGGTTAAATATCCGAACACATCCGCGCCGCCTGCTTCATCGCTGCCGATGCCGGACACGAACCAGCCCGATCCATCGGCGCTGCGCCCGCGGAAATTCCAGTTCGCGCCGATGCCGCTGGCAGCAGGCGGGGATTCATACGTTACCTTGTCAAAGACGGCATTCGTGCCGGTCGCTTTTTCCGCAAAATTCAGTTTGGCCACGTCGACGCCCGATTTCAGCATCACGTTCACCGCGCGGCGGGTTTCATCGGGGAATTTTATCAGTGCCTTGAATGCGTCTTTGCGCTCGCCCGCGGCGCCGGTGTTTTCGATGATCGCGGTGTTGATGACGATATAGGCCAGCAGCGCAAACAGGCCGGTTGCCAGAACGATCAGGAAAGCGGGGAAGAAATATCCTCCCTTGCCTTGCGTTTCCGCCGTTGTCATCCGCTGCCCCTTTTGCGTGAAAACATATGCATATCAGGTATTTCCATGCCGGATACGTGGTTAAACTCTACAATGCAAGCGGGGTGCTGCCAAATCTTTTTGTGGCACTGCACCATTATATGAAAATTCATGTTCGGCTGTTAAAATAAATATCGCCCGCTGGCTTGGTTTCGAGGGCGGAATCGCGATATTGTCAGGCCATGCAACAGGGACAGCCGAAATGACGGAACATGTTGAAAATACCGGCCCTCTGAAGGGTATCAGGGTTTTTGACATGTCACGTATTCTTGCAGGCCCCAGCGCCACCCAGATTCTGGGCGATATGGGCGCGGATATCCTCAAAATCGAAAAACCGGGACAGGGCGACGACACGCGCAAATGGGGGCCTCCCTTTGTGAAGGACGCTTCGGGCGCGGATACGACCGAAAGCTCCTACTACCTCTCCGCCAACCGCAACAAGAAATCTCTCTCGCTCGACTTCACCACGCCGGAAGGCCTCGCCATCGCCAAGCAGCTGATCGGCACCTGCGATATTTTATTCGAGAACTATAAAGCAGGCTCGCTCGATAAATATGGCCTTGGCTATGAACAGTTGAAGGCGGAATTCCCCAAGCTCATCTATTGCTCCCTCACGGGCTTCGGCCATGACGGCCCTTATAAAGACCTCGCGGGTTACGACTTCCTGATTCAGGGCATGGGCGGCATCATGAGCCTGACCGGCCCTGCCGATGGCATGTCGCACAAGATCGGCGTTGCCTATTGCGATTTGCTGACGGGGTTGTACGCGCTGAACGGTATTTTGGCCGCGCTGTATCATCGCGAGAAAACCGGACAGGGGCAGTTTATCGATATCGCGCTGCTGGATTCTCAAGTCGCGACGCTGTCAAACGCAGGTCAATATTACCTGACCAGCGGCAAGGTCACGCCGCGCATGGGCAACGCACATCCGACGATTGTGCCCTATGAAGCATTCCGCGCGAAAGACGGCGATATCATCCTGGCGGTCGGCAACGACAAGCAATTCGCCGAATTCTGCGCCTTTGTCGGACGCAGCGATCTGGCCGCGGATGCAAAATTTGCCACCAACGCCCACCGCGTGCGCAACCGCGCGGAGATTGTGCCGGTGGTGGCCGCGATCATCGCGGGCCAGACGCAAAAATACTGGATCGAAAATCTTGAAAAGCGCGGCGTGCCCTGCGGCCCCGTTAATACGCTTGATAAAGTCTTCAATGACCCGCAGGTGCAGGCGCGCGGCATGGTGACGGAAATGGCGCATGACGCTACGCCCGACCCCGTGAAGCTGATCGCGAGCCCGTTACGTTTTTCAAAAACGCCTGTGTCGTACCGCCATGCCCCGCCGATGCTGGGCGCGAACACCGATGAAATTCTTTCCACCGAACTCGATTTGACACCTGACGAAATCCTGAACCTGCGCCATAAAGGAGTTGTGTAACATGCAAGCCGCCCAGAAAACCCCGGTATCCAAACTCATGATCCCTCAAAAACACCTGCTCTCCATCGAACACCTGACCCGCGACGATATTCTTGCGATTCTCGACCTGTCCGAATATTACGTTGTGCAGAACCGCCGCCGGTCGCAGACCAACGCGCTGCTCAAGGGTCTGGTCATGATCAACGCCTTCCTTGAAAACTCGACACGCACGCGCCTGTCGTTCGAAATGGCGGCGAAGCGTCTGGGTGCCGACGTCATCAACATGACGATCGAAGGGTCGAGCATGAAGAAGGGCGAAAGCATTTCCGACACGCTGCGCACCATCAACGCGATGCGCCCCGACCTGTTCGTGCTGCGCCACAACACCGAAGGTTCGGCAGAAACCGCATCGCAAATCCTCGATTGCCCCGTCATGAACGCGGGCGACGGCACGCGCGAACATCCGACTCAAGCGCTGCTGGATGCCCTGACCCTGCGCCGCCATTTCGGCAGGCTGGAAGGGCTGAATGTCGCAATCGTCGGCGACATCCTTCACAGCCGCGTCGCACATTCGAACCTGCAGCTGTTCAAGAAAATGGGCGTGAACGTGAAATGCGTCGGCCCCGCCGAGCTGATGCCCCTTTCCGCCGGCGGCACGCAAGACATGAAGGCCGGCCTGACCGATGCCGAGGCCGTGATGGTCCTGCGCATCCAGAAGGAACGCCTGCAAAAAGAACTGAGCTTCACCGAGGAACAGTATTTCGGCACCTACGGGTTGACGGCGGAACGTCTGGGCTTCGCATGCGAAGGCGCAGTCGTGCTGCATCCCGGCCCCATGAACCGCGGCGTTGAAATCGACGCCGGCATTGCGGACGACCCGAAACGCAGCCTGATCACCGCGCAGGTCGAAATGGGCGTTGCGGTACGCATGGCCTGCCTTGACCTGCTGACCCGCAGCAGCCGTTGATGACTTTAGAAGATCGCTGGAATGACCTGTGGTGGCGGCTCGGCGTGCAATCGCCCGATATCCCCGCCACAGGCATCCGGCTGATTGCCGAATATAGCGGCCCCGACCGCCATTACCATTCGCGCACGCATCTGGAAGACGTCCTGACCAAACTCGACTGGGCAAAAACAGCGCTGGAACGCACGGCGGAACTGCCGCTGCTGCCCGAAGACCGGATCAAGCTGTTCGACACCATTGAACTCGCGCTCTGGTATCACGATGTCGTCTATGACGCGAAGCTGAAGAACAACGAGCAGCTGAGCCGCGATCTGTTTCTGACCCATGCCGCGCATTTCGGCCTTGATGAAACGATGCAGCAGAATGTCGCCAAGCTGATCGACCTGACCGCCAAGCACAAGGATGCCGCGTCATTGATGGAACGCATCATGACCGATTGCGACCTTGCGATTTTGGGCGCGCCGAAGGCCGAATTCGACGCCTATGATAAAAACATCCGTAAGGAATACGCACATGTGCCCGCCCCCGCCTACAAGGTCGGGCGGCACAAGGTTCTGACCGGCTTCCTGAACCAGCCGTATATTTTCAAGACACAGGCCTTCCATGATGCGTATGAGCAGCAGGCGCGCGCAAATTTGAAAGCCGCAACGACCTCGCCCATCGCGAAGCTGCTGCGCCGGTTCCATAAATAGCGTATTGCCCGCTCGCGCGGAATCAGCCATAGTCAGGCGAATTCATCCACTTGGGCTATACCTAATCATGATGTCCATCCTTTTCACCGACCTGTCACATCCGCTTCAGCCGCTGCTGATCACGTTTTTTGCGGCCTACCTGTTCGGCAGCGTGCCCTACGGCCTAATCCTCGCGCGCCTTGCGGGCGTAAAGGATATCCGGAAAGAGGGTTCGGGCAATATCGGCGCGACCAATGTGCTGCGCGTCGCGGGCAAGAAAGTCGCTGCCGCGACGCTGTTGCTCGATGCGCTGAAGGGTTTTATTCCCGTGATGGTCGCAAAAAGCGTCCATGCCGATTACGGCGTACTGGCGGCGCTTGCCGCGTTCTTCGGCCATGTGTTCCCCGTCTGGCTGAAATTCAAGGGCGGCAAGGGCGTTGCGACCGCGCTTGGCGTCTGCTTCGGTTTCTCCTATGCGATCGGCGGGTTGATGTGTGCGGCATGGCTGATGCTGGCGGGGCTGTTCGCTTATTCATCGGCCGCCGCACTTGGCGCGTTTGCGTTTGCGCCGTTGCTGACTCTCTACATGACAAAAAGCATCGAGACGACGCTTGTCATCTTCATCATCGCCGTCATCATCTGGATCCGCCATGCGGCGAACCTGAAACGTCTGGCGAATGGCACCGAGAGCAAAATCAATTTCTCCAAAAAAGACAAGCCTGCGGCATGAGCGCGGCGGATAAAGAGAAACTCGCCTGGCTGCGCCTGATCCGCAGCGAAAACGTGGGTCCCATCACCTTTAACCGCCTTGTCGAACGCTTCGGCAGCGCCGAAAAAGCACTCGCCAACCTGCCCGACCTTGCCAAACGCGGCGGCAAGCTGGAGGGCATCAAGATCGCATCGGCAGCCGACGCCGAGAATGAAATGGCTAAGTGCGAGAAATTCGGCGCGAAGCTGGTCGCGAAATACGAACCCGATTATCCCGCGCTGCTGGCGCAGATCGACGACGCGCCGCCCGTCATCGCCGTGATGGGGCATACTTCACTTTTTAAAAAACCGTCACTCGGCGTCGTCGGCGCGCGTAACGCATCGCTGACGGGCCGCAAGATCGCGGAGGATTTTTCGCGCAAAAGCGGACAGGCTGGATACGTCATCATCTCCGGCCTTGCCCGTGGCATCGACAGCGCGGCACATCTGGCGACATTGCCGACGGGCACCGTTGCTGTCGTGGCAGGCGGTATCGACGTCATCTATCCGCCCGAAAACGAAAAACTCTACCAGCAGATTTGCGAACAGGGCGCGGTCGTGGCCGAAAGCCCCTTCGGCACCGAACCCATCGCCCGCCATTTCCCGCGCCGCAACCGCATCATATCGGGCATGAGCCTCGGGGTGCTGGTGGTGGAGGCTGCCGCGAAATCAGGTTCGCTGATCACCGCGCGCATGGCGCTGGAACAGAACCGCGAAGTTTTCGCCGTGCCCGGATCGCCGCTTGATCCGCGCGCCGAAGGTGCAAACGGGCTGATCCGCGACGGCGCGCATCTGGCGACCACGGCCGATGACATTATTTCCGTCCTCCGCACCCTCCGGATGCAAAGTTTGCAGGATCCTGCGGGTCGCGGCTGGCAGGGTGCCAGCGGAAACTCCCCCGCGCAGGACGACCCGCCCAAAGCGCTCTATGACAAGATTCTGGAAAACTTAAGCCATACCCCCGTCGAGATGGATGAACTCATCCGCGCCGTCGAGGCCCCGATTGGCCATGTTTTGACCGTGATTCTGGAATTAGAACTCGCGGGACGTATTGAACGGCAGGCCGGAAATAAGGTAAACCTGATTTAGAATCATCGACGACACTATATATATTATAATGTCGCCAGTACTGGAATCAGGAGACCGCATCCCTATGTCGGCAAGCAATCTCGTTATCGTCGAGTCCCCCGCGAAGGCCAAAACGATCAACAAATATCTCGGCAACGACTATATCGTCGTCGCCAGCTTCGGCCACGTGCGCGACCTGCCCGCGAAAAACGGATCGGTCGATCCCGACAACGACTTCAACATGCTGTGGGAAATCGGCGAGCGTTCGCACAAGCCGCTCGGCGAAATCATCAGCAACGCGAAAAAAGTCGACACCATCTATCTCGCGACTGACCCTGACCGCGAGGGCGAGGCCATTTCATGGCATGTGAAAGAATACCTGAAAGAAAAGAATATCGCGGACAAGGTCACAATCCGCCGCGTTACCTTCAACGAGATCACCAAATCCGCCGTCAAGGAAGCGTTCGAACACGCGCGCGATATCGACATCAACCTGGTCGACGCATATCTTGCACGCCGCGCGCTGGATTACCTTGTGGGCTTTACGCTGTCGCCCGTGCTGTGGCGCAAGCTGCCGGGTTCCCGCTCCGCCGGCCGCGTGCAATCGGTCGCGCTACGCCTGATCTGCGAGCGCGAGGCGGAGATCGAGATTTTCAAGGCCGAAGAATACTGGTCGATCGAGGCGATGCTGCAGACGAAGGAAGGCAAAAGCTTTACCTCCAAACTGGCACTGCTCGACGGCAAAAAAATCGAGAAGATGACGATCGGCAATAAGGAAACCGCCGACGCCGCCGTTGAACGCATGACGGGCCAGAACTACACCGTCAAGACGATCGAGAAGAAGCAAGTCCGCCGCCACCCCTACCCGCCCTTCATCACCTCGACCCTGCAGCAGGAAGCGTCGCGCAAGCTGCGTTTCTCGGCGACCAAGACGATGCGCACCGCGCAGAAGCTTTATGAAGGCTTCGAGATCAATGGAGAGACAACCGGCCTTATCACCTATATGCGTACCGACGGCGTGACCCTGAGCGCGGAGGCGATTGAATCGACCCGCACGCTGATCAAGAACAAGTTCGGCGACACCTACCTGCCCGAAGCCGCACGCACCTATAAGTCGAAAGTCAAAAACGCACAGGAAGCGCACGAAGCCATCCGCCCGACCGACCTGTTCCGCACGCCGGAATCAGTCGTCCAGTATCTTGAGGATGACGAAGCGCGCCTGTATGAACTGATCTGGAAGCGTACCGTCGCCTGCCAGATGGAATCTGCTGTGCTGGATCAGGTCGCGGTCGATATCGCCAATTCAGACGGTAAAGTCGTGCTGCACGCAACCGGCTCCATCATCACCTTTGACGGCTTCCTTAAACTGTACCGCGAGGAGATGGAAGACGAAGAACGCGACGCGGCCGACGAAGAACGCCGCCTGCCGCATTTGAAGGAAGGCGACGCGCTGAAGCTGGAGGAAGTGAAACCCAACCAGCATTTCACGCAGCCCCCGCCCCGCTTCACGGAAGCAAGCCTTGTGAAGCGCTTGGAAGAACTCGGCATCGGCCGCCCCTCCACCTACGCCTCCATCCTGCAGGTGTTGCAGGACCGCGACTACGTGAAGCTCGACAACCGCCGCTTCATCCCCGAAAGCCGCGGCCGCATCGTCACGACTTTCCTGATCAACTTCTTCAAACGGTATGTTGAATACAACTTCACCGCCAACCTTGAAGAACAGCTCGACAGCATTTCCGCGGGCAACCTTGCGTGGAAAAAAGTCCTGCGCGAATTCTGGGATTCGTTCAGCGAAGCGGTCGGCAAAACGACCGATCTTAAAATTTCCGACGTCATCACGGCGCTGGAACAGGATCTGGAACCTATCCTTTTCCCCGATCGCGGCCCGAATGCCCGCGTCTGCCCGCAATGCAAGGAAGGCAACCTGTCGCTGAAACTTGGTAAGTTCGGCGCCTTCGTCGGCTGTTCGCGCTATCCCGATTGCCGCTATACCCGCCCCGTTTTGTCGGCTGGCAATGGCGACGGTGAGTCCGCGCCCGAAGGTTTCGCACCGAAACTGATCGGCGACGACCCCGCAACCGGCATGCCGATCACGCTGCGCTTTGGACCTTACGGCCCTTACATCCAGCTGGGACCAGCAGAGAACGGCGCGACGGTCGCAACACCTGCGCCCGCACCGGAGCCGGAACCCGAACCGGTCAAGGAAGTGAAAAAGGGCAAAGGCAAGAAAGCCGCCGCCCCGAAAAAACCGAAAAAGCCGGTCGTGGTGAAACCCAAACGCTCGCCCGTGCCGAAAAACATGGACGCGCAGTCGATCGACCTTCCGAAGGCATTGGGGCTGTTGTCCCTGCCGCGTGAAGTTGGGCTGCACCCTGAAACCAAGGAAGTCATCAAGGCCGGCATCGGCCGCTTTGGCCCTTTCCTTGTGCATCAGGGCAAATTCAAATCGATACCGGCGGATGATCCCGACGGTGTTTTGACGATCGGGCTTAACCGCGCTGTCGACCTCCTTGCACAGCAAAGCAAGGGACGCGGCGGCGGCGGATTTGGCACGCTGAAAGAACTCGGCGCGCATCCCGAAGACGGCAAGCCCGTCAATATCAGCAAGGGCCGCTTTGGCCCCTATATCCGCCACGGTGGCGTCAATGCGACGATCCCGAAAAGCGTGCCCGTCGAAGAAGTGACGCTCGCGCAGGCGATTGAATGGCTGTCCGCCAAAAAAGGCGGCGGCGGCACAAAAGCCAAGGCAAAACCAAAATCAAAAACAAAAAAGGCAAAAGAAGCTTGAACAAGAAAAACGACAACGGAAATAACAAGAACAATAACCCGACCCATCCCGGCAAACGCCGCGGACCCGATACAAAAAGCCGGAGGCCGAAAAATCCCGCAGGGGATAGCGCCTCCGGCCTTCCTTCCAAGGAACAGCTGCAAAAAGTGCTGTCGGAAAGCGACGGTCCCCTCAACAAGCGGGAACTGGCGCGCATCCTGAACCTGAAGGGACAGGACCGCATGCATCTGCGCCGCATGCTGAAGGACCTGACCGATGACGGCGGGCTTGAAAAAGACAACCGCCGCGCCTACCGCCCCGCAAACGCGCTCCCCGACCGCCTGCTGATCGAAATCACCGAAATCGATATCGACGGCGAATTGCGCGCGAAGCCCGCCGACTGGCCGGGTCCGCAAGCCCCGCCCCCCATCTATGTGATGGATGTGAAACGCGAAGGCGGCGATTACAAGCCGGGCGACCGCCTGCTAGCGCGTATCCGCCGCACGAACGAAACCGAATACGAAGCACGCGTCATCAAGACGCTGGAAAAGGAAGACAACACCCAAGTCGTCGGCACGTTCAAGGCGTATAAGGACGGCGGCCATGTGTATCCGACCGACAAGAAGAACAAGGAAGAATATTTCATTCCTGCAGAACACCGCGGCGATTATCAGGGCGGCGACCTTGTGATCGCCGAACCGCTGGTCGGCCCGAACCCGTTCGGCCGGTCGAAAAACCCCGCGAAAATCGTGCAGTTCCTCGGCCACAAAGACGACGTGCGGCTGATCAGCCTGATCGCCATCCATTCGCATGGCATCCCGACCCAGTTCACGAAAAAGACGCTGGAGGAAGCGGCGAAGCTGAAGGAACCAACGCTGGAGGAAGGGCGCACCGACCTGCGCCACATCCCGCTGGTCACCATCGACGGCGCCGATGCCCGCGATTTCGACGACGCCGTATTTGCCGAACCCGATCCCGATCATCCGGGCGGCTGGCATTTGATGGTGGCAATCGCCGACGTATCCTATTACGTGCGCCCGGGCTCCGCGCTCGACAAGGATGCGTATGAGCGTGGTAACTCGACCTATTTCGCCGACCGCGTCGTGCCGATGCTGCCGGAAGAACTGTCGAACGACCTTTGTTCGCTGCGCCCGCTTGTGAACCGCGCCTGCCTTGCCGTGCATATGCGCATCGATGCAAATGCACGCATGACCAGCTGGAAATTCGTGCGCGGGTTGATGAAATCCGCCGCGCGCCTGACCTATGAACAGGTGCAGGCCGCCCATGACGGAAATCCGGACGACACGACCGGCCCGTTGATGGACAAGGTGATCAAGCCGCTCTATCAGGCCTACAGCCTGCTGAAACGCGCACGCGAAGAACGCGGCGCGCTGGAGCTGGATCTGCCGGAGCGCAAGGCACTGATCGACGCGAAGGGTTTCCTGACCGCCGTCGTGCCGCGCGAGCGTGTGGCCAGCCATCAGCTGATCGAAGAATTCATGATTCTCGCGAACGTTGCGGCGGCAGAGGCACTGGAGAAGAAAAACGCGCCTTGCGTCTACCGCGTCCACGACCGCCCTGCCTATGACAGGCTGGAGGCGACGCGCGAATTCCTGAAAGAGCTTGGCTATTCACTGCCCAAATCCGACCAGCTGCAGCCCAAGGCACTGAACCACATCCTGAAGCTGTCGGCAGAAAAAGAAGACAAGACGCTGGTGCATATGATGCTGCTGCGCACGCAAAGCGCCGCGGTGTATAGCCCCGATAACCTCGGCCATTTCGGTCTGGCGTTGGAGCGTTACGCGCACTTCACATCCCCCATCCGCCGTTACGCGGATTTGCTTGTTCACCGTTCGCTGGTCCGTGCCTACGGTTTCGGCCCGGGCGGCATGACGGATAACGAGGCTGGCGATCTGCATGCGGCGGCGGAACATATTTCGCTGACCGAGCGCCGGTCGATGGTGGCGGAGCGCGACGTGATGGACCGCTTCACCGCGCAGTTCCTGTCGAAAAACATCGGCAAGGAATTCAAGGGCCGCGTGAACAGCGTGACCCATTTTGGCATCTTCGTGCAGCTGGATGAAACGGGCGCGGACGGCATCGTGCCCATGAGCCACCTGCCGCGCGATTTCTATGTGCATGACGAAAAACGCCACGCGCTGGTCGGCAAGAATACCGGCCGCAGTTTCCGCCTGACCGACCCCGTGATCGTGCGATTGATCGAGGCCGATCCGTTGCGCGGATCAACGGTATTCGAAGTCATCGACGGTGGAGAGACGGGCGGGACGAGCAACCGCCCCGCGCATGGCCGCAACCGTGGCCAGAACTTCCGCAAAGATGAAAAACGCCGCGACAGCGGAAGCCGTGGCGGGAAAAAAGGCGGCGGCAAGAAACGCCGTCGCTGATTATTCGCCAGCTGGTTTATTCTTTGATTGTCGTGTCTTTCAGCGCGACAGCGGGCGCGGCCTGCAGCGTGGCCATGATGTTTTCCGGATGTTCCGCTGCGCTGACGCGGTTACGTCCGGTTTTCTTGGATTTGTACAACGCCTCGTCCGCGCGCTCGATCACGCGGGAAATGCTCTCGCCCGGCAGGTATTCGGCAACGCCGATCGACAGCGTGATGCGGCCGAGGTTTTCATTGCTGGTCTTGTTCACGACTTCCTTGCTTTCGACGGAACGGCGCAGCATCTCGCCCACCTTCATCCCTGCCGATAGCGGCGTTTCGGGCAGCAGCACCGAAAACTCCTCGCCGCCGTAGCGCGACACCAAATCGCGGCCCTTGACGTTGTCGACCAGCGTGCGGGCGACAAGTTTCAGGACTTGGTCGCCGACCTGATGGCCGTAGGTGTCGTTGAATTTCTTGAAGAAGTCGATGTCGATCATGATCAGGACCATCGGCGTCGCATTCGCGGTCGACTCTTCGATCATGTCGAGGATGTTTTTGTCGAAGGCCTTGCGGTTGGCGACGCCCGTCAACCCGTCGGTCAGCGCCTCGCGCTTGACGTTGTCGAGGTTTTTCTTGAGTTCCGTCACCTGTTCCGACGACGTCTCCAGCTTGCTTTCCAGCTGCTGGTTTTTCGCCACCATCACTTTGGTTTCCTGGATGATGCTGGAAACCACGGCACCGAGATCCGCAATGCTTTCGGCATTCGCGATCTGCGAGCTGACATCGCCGAGGTTTTCGCCGTATTCGGTCGTTGCGGTCTTGACGGAGCCCAGCATGGTCGCCAGTTCCGTGATCGCCAGCTGCACTTGGTCGCTGACCTTGCGCACGGCTTCGTCGCGCGCGCCGGGGCCGAGGAAGCGTTTATAAAGCTTGTGGCAGGTATTTTCGTCGAAGATGCCGGTATAGCTGTCAACCGCGCGCACGATTTCGGGGTCGCCCTCGAAATAGCGGTACCACAGCTCGTAAAGCGGCGGGATGGGTTTCAGGTTCAGGGCTTCCAGTTTCTCCAGCGCGGAAATGGCGATGCCCTGCGCACGCTCCAGGCTGTCGGGAGGCGTCGGCGCCTTTTGCGGCATGTCTTTATGTGGGTCGGATTTTGTCGCCAAAGTGATGGAATGCCCTTGAAGGATCTCTCTTATCGACTCTTATTCTAAACTTAAAATAGCGAAGAAAATGTTTATTTTCGAGATTGGTTATCGGCACGTTCCGGAAATATTCAAAGCTTGTCGCTGGCCACGCCCGGGAATGACATCTGTTCCGCCAGCGCGCCGCCGACATCTTCTGGCGCGGTCACCACACGAAACAGCCCGCGATGCCAGCCTTGCGAAAAGCCGGATGCGATCATGTGGTCGATAGTTGCCAAAAGCGGGTCATAAAAGCCGGAAATATTGACAAAAACGACCGGTTTGGCGTGCAGCCCGCAATATTTCCACGTCAAAACTTCGAAAACCTCGTCCAGCGTGCCGAAACCGCCCGGCAGAATGACAAAACCATCTGATTTTTCAACCATCATACGTTTTCTGGTATGAAAACTGTCGACGATATGCATTTCGCTGACGTCTTTGTTCAGAATTTCCTTTTCCTGCACATGGTCGGGGATGATTCCCACCACCTGCCCGCCGCCTTCGAAGCATGCCTTGGCGACCAGACCCATCAGCCCCGCGCGACCCCCGCCATAAACCAGCCGGATGCCGGCATGAGCCAGCAGCCCGCCCAGCTTGGTCGCCGCGTCCTTGAAAACGGTGTCGACCGTCTCGGCCGTGCCGCAATAAACGGAAACTGATTTGATCGGCGTCATGTTGGGTACGATAGAAAGAAGCCTGCCCGCTGTCCACCGAATAATCTTTGTTATGTGAACTAAATAATACTTGTTTCCAAATCATTCCAAAGCACAATACGCGCCTACCGCCCGATAGAGGGGCAAGCGATGTATGCATGAGATATATAAGGATAAGAAAATGAACGACCTGCTGCCCCTGATCAAAAAAGTCCTGTTCGTGCCGATCCATCCGGCCGGTTATCCGTTTATCGGGATTTTTGCCGTCGTGACGCTTTTGCTGGCGATGGCCTGGGCGCCGTTCGGCTTTATCGGCCTCGTGCTGACGCTGTGGTGCGTTTACTTCTTCCGCAACCCGCTGCGCTACACGCCCGTGCGCGAAGGCCTGATCGTCAGCCCGGGCGACGGCATCGTCAGCCTGATTCAAGAAGTATCCCTGCCGCCCGAACTCGACGACGTGAAGGCGCAAACTGGACAAGTGACCGGCGACGCCCTGCTGGACGCGGCCACCACTACGCGCGTGAGCGTGTTCCTGAACGTGTTCGACGTGCATGTGAACCGCGTGCCCGCCGACGGCGAAATCCGCAAGGTTGTGTATCACCCCGGCAAGTTCCTGTCGGCCGATCTCGACAAGGCGAGCCTCGAGAACGAGCGTTCGACCGTGCTGCTCAAGATGAAGGATTATCCGTCATCCATCGTGTTCGTGCAGATCGCGGGCTTTGTTGCGCGCCGCATCATCAATAAATCGGTCGCGGGCCAGCAGGCACGCGCAGGCGACATTTACGGGCTGATCCGCTTCGGCAGCCGCGTTGACATCTACCTGCCGCCCGGCGTGCAGCCGCTCGTCAGCGTCGGCCAGCGCATGGTCGGCGGCGAAAGCGTGATCGCCGACGTGCATGCGAAAGAAGCGCCGCGTTTGGCGGAATGCCGCAACCCCGTCCAGTAAGGCTGAAAAATGGAAAAACACGCCCGCCCGAAAAAACTGCCGCTGCATAAAATGATCCCGAACATCCTGACGCTGGCCGCGATGGGCTGCGGCATGACGTCGATCAAGTTCGCGATTGCAGAGCGGTGGGACATGGCGGTGCTGGCGATCGTGGTCGCGGCCTTCATGGACGCCTTCGACGGCGCAGCCGCGCGCCTGTTGAAGGCGCAGAGCAAGCTGGGCGCGGAGCTCGACAGTTTTTCCGATTTCGTCAATTTCGGCGTGGCGCCCGCGATCATCGTTTACCTCTGGACGCTCGACAGCCTGCCGCGCTGGGGCTGGCCCGTCGCGTTGGTGTTCGCCATGTCGGTTGCGTTGCGTCTTGCCAAATTCAACATCCTGTCGGATGACAAAGACCCCAACGACCCGCTGACGAAATATTTCGTGGGCGTGCCGTCACCGCTGGGCGCGGGCCTTGCGATCTTCCCGATGATTATCGGGTTCATGGCGGATAAACGGAATGATTTCGATTCAGCCGCGCTTGTGTACTTGCGCGACCCGCAGCTGATCGCGCTTTGGCTGGTGGTTGTGGCCGGCATGATGGTGAGCAATTTCCCGACGCTGTCGAGCAAGCAGATCCGCATCCCCGTGCGCATGAAAATGCCGCTGCTGGCATTCTGCGGCGTCTACATCGCTTTCCTAATCAATGAACCCTGGCCCACCTTGTCGGCAATGGCGATTGTGTACCTGCTGTCGCTGCCTTTCGGCATCGCGCATTACAACCGCAAGGCACGGTCCGCCGCCAAGGGCGAAAAAGACCATGACGACGGCGACGACGATTAATTCCGAGATTTAAGCGGGCTGTCCTGGGGTTGCGGGGCCTTGCGCTGCGGCTGCGGAGACCAGCGGTTTCAGTTTTGCCTTGGTCTGCGTGCTGCCCTGCGCCATCACCTGGTTCTGCAAGCCGCTGTCGAGCGTCTTGAACTTGTCCTTGAACTGTTCCATGTCGCTGAGCGTGCCGGAAATGATCGCATCGGTATGCGGGTTGACCTTTTCCTTCTGCACGGAATCATCCGCTTCCGCGATCTGGGCCATGCCAAAGCCGCGCAGCAGACCCTTGTTCTGCTTCAGCATCGTGTTCATGCCGGCCATGCTCTGCTTCATGATGTTCAGTTCCGCCACGAAATCATGGCTGGTCGCGCCGGAGCCGTCCTTCATGGACTTGCGCTTGCCCGCCCATGCGGCGTTGATGACGGCGTATTTGGATTGAATGCGGTCGCGGCTTTCCTTGTGGCCCAGCGCGTCGGTCGTCGACATCATCTGCTGCAGCGTCTGCGCGCCTTTCTTGCGGCGCGGGCCCGAGCCTGCAAACATGGAGCCGGAGCCCGACTGCTTGGGCTCCTCCGGCTGGACAGTCGCCATTGCGCCGAGGAAATCATTTGCGCGGCTTGCACCCTTCATCATCGTCATCGCGCCTGTGAAGGTGCTCATGGAATGCTTGACCGCGCCGTCGATCGCGCCATTGATGGCTGCGTCTTTTTGCTGCAGGTCTTCGGGTTTGGTTTGCTGGTTACCAACGCCTAAATCAGCCATGTTCTAAATCCCTGTGTTAAGCCGTTAGATCTAAAGGCCTTTTGCTCTTATTTTAGTGTAGCACCAATATACTGCGGAATGCTTAATTTATGACTAATAGACTAGTTAACCCATTGACTGAACAATGGTAATTTAATGGCCATAATACCGCAAAAACCGCAGCGTGTACCGCGAATCCGTTAAAAAACGATTCTTATAGATATATGGTTCCGGCGGATTACAGCTTGGGTGTTGTGGGCGTTTTCTTGAGCGCGTTCGGATGCAGGCGCAGGAATTGCTCGCCGTCCTCATGCCCCTGGCCGAGGGATTTTTCAAGACGCAGCAGCGAATTGAACTGGCGTTCGCGCGCGTAACGGAAACGCCCCAGCTCCATCAATAACTGCAGCGGAATTTTGCCGAGCGACATCAGCGCGGCAACGGTGGTTTTTGCAGCCGACTGTTTCGGCTGGTTCGCGAACTTGCTTTGCGTCGCGGGCGTTGCATCATTCGCGGCAACCTTCATGCTGCGGCGTTTATCCATGTAGCTTTGCGGCATCAAGGATTGCGATGCCATGCCCTTTTTGCCGAGCGTAATCGTGGGCTGGCCGGGGAAGAAGGACGACGTGACGCGCGCGCCCGCGAATTTCGATTTTGTATTTCGCGCCGCAGGTGCCATGAAAGATGAAGCGGTGGCAGCGGGCGGGGCGGCGATCACGCGCGGTGACGGCGCAGCGCTGTTCACATCGTCCTCGATGTCATGCTCAAGATCATGCTCCAGCTGGTCGAGGTCGGTCAGCGTGGTTTCTTCTTCGATCTTGCCGAGGCGGTTGAGTTGCATAGCCTTCTCCGGAAGGGTGAACAGGAGGAACAGTCTATCCCCGCTTTCGGAAATGGGGAAGCGGAATCGGGTCAGGCCGCGCGGGCGGTATCCTGCCGCAAACGGCGGTAACTGAGGGCTTCCGCAATATGCGTCGCATGTATCTGTTCCGCCAGCGAAAGATCGGCAATCGTGCGCGCCACGCGCATCACGCGGTGATAGCCGCGGGCGGTGAGTTTCATCTTTTCGGCGGCCTCGGTCAGCAGTTTTTGTGCGGGCGCATCCAGCGGCGCAATGCGCGTCAGGATATCGCCATCCGCATCCGCATCGGCATTGGTGAGCAGGTGCAGCGGCGCACCGATGGAACGCAGGCGGTCGGTCTGAATCTGCCGCGCGCGGTCGACGCGCAGGGCAACCGTCGCGGAATTTTCCCGTGGCGGCGGCAACGACAAATCGGATGCCTTCACGGCGGGCACATCGATATGGATGTCGATACGGTCGAACACCGGACCTGAAATTTTCGCCTGATAATCGGCGACGCATTTAGGCGCTTTGCCGCAGGCAAAAGCAGGATCGGCGACATGACCGCAGCGGCACGGGTTCATGGCGGCGATCAACTGGAATTTCGCAGGAAACGTCACATGGTAATTCGCGCGGCTGACCAGCGCGCGGCGGGTTTCGAGTGGCTGGCGCAATGCCTCCAGCGCCTGTCGCTGGAATTCGGGCAATTCATCAAGGAACAGCACGCCGTGATGCGCGAGCGAAATTTCGCCGGGCTTCGCACGGATGCCGCCACCGATGATGGCGGGCGTCGATGCCGTGTGATGCGGGTCGCGGAAGGGGCGCGTTTGTATAAGCCGTCCACCCTCCAGTTGCCCTGCAATCGAATGGATCATCGATACTTCCAGCGCTTCTTTCGGCGTCAGCGGCGGCAGAATGCCGGGCAAACGCGCGGCCAGCATGGATTTGCCGGAGCCGGGCGGCCCCATCATCAATAAATTATGTCCGCCGGCGGCGGCAATCTCCAGCGCGCGTTTGGCGCTTTCCTGCCCCTTCACATCGGCAAGATCAAGACGCTGCGTATTGTCATTCGCCATCACAGCCTGCGGGCGCGACAATACTTGCGTGCCCTTCATGTGGTTCAGCAGCGCAACAAGGTTCGAAGGGGCGAGGACTTCAAGGTCGCCCGCCCATACCGCTTCACCGCCGCAGGATTCAGGGCAGATGATGCCGCGTTCATTCGCCGATGCCGAAATCGCGGCGGGCAGCACGCCCGCAACCGCGCGGATCGAACCATCCAGCGACAATTCGCCCAGCACGGTGTAATGCGATAAATCTTCACCGGGGAAGACACCCATGGCCGCCAGCACGCCCAGCGCAATCGGCAAATCGAAATGGCTGCCCTCTTTCAACACATCGGCGGGGGCGAGGTTGACCGTCACGCGTTTTGCAGGGATCGAGAGGCCGATGGCATGGATCGCCGCACGCACACGCTCGCGGCTTTCACCGACAGCTTTGTCTGGGAGACCTACAATATTAAATTGGGGAAGGCCCGGCGAAATCTGCACCTCGACATCGATGTCGAGGACTTCCACACCCTGAAAGGCGACTGTGCCGACGCGCTGAACCATGAGAATCTCTTACTTTACGAAATATGATTCTTTGTACCCCAAATGTTCTGTTCGGTAAAGGGTGTCGATCAGTCGTTCTACATAATGCGCCGCAATGTAACCCCGAGACCGGCGTTGGCGAATAGCTATACTGGATACCTTGAAGGAGTTCACCCCATGCGCCGCATCCTGTTTGCCCTGCTGACCGTCTTGTTCCTGCTGCCCGCGCCCGCGCAGGCGGCGTCCAAGGGTTACGAGATTCTGTTCGATGCAAAAAACCAGTGGCTGAACAGCAGCCGCGCGCTGACATCGGAGGACGCCAGCGGCCGCATGGTGCTGCTGGATTTCTGGACCTATGGCTGCATCAACTGCATGCAGATCGTGCCCGACCTGAAAAAGCTGGAAAAAGAATTCGGCGACAAGCTGCTGGTGGTGGGCGTGCATTCCGCGAAATTCAGCGGGGAAAAAGGCAGCGAACGCATTCTGTCGGCGGCAAAACGTTTCGGCCTTGAACACCCCGTCATCAACGATTCGAATTTCGACGTCTGGGACCGGTTCGATGTCGAGGCATGGCCGACGCAAATATTACTGGATGGCAAAGGCGAAGAAGTCGCGCGCTATCGCGGTGAAGGCCATTACGACGAAATCAAATCCGATATCGCAAAACATATCGGCGGGGCAAAACCGGAATCTAAAACAACGCTGGCGGCATTGAAGGCGGCGGACGAGAAAACCGGCACGCTGAAATTCCCCGCGCGGCTGGGTTTTGGCAGCGATACCCCCTGGGGCGAAATCCTGTTCGTGGCGGATAGCGGCAACAACCGCATCATCGGCGCAACGCTGGACGGCAAGATCAAAGTCACCATTGGCAGCGGCACCGAGGGCGCGGGCGATGGCGAGTTCGCAACCGCATCCTTAAACCACCCGCGCGGCTTCGGCGTGGTGAAGGGCGGCATTTATATCGCCGACACCAACAACCACCTGATCCGCTACGCCGATTTCGCCACCGGCAAGGTCACGACCGTTGCAGGCACCGGCAAGCAGGGTTATTCCCGCGACGCGAAGGACGACAAGGCGCTGGAAACCCCGATGGCGTCGCCATGGGATGTGGAAATGCTGCAAGATGGCAAGACACTCACCATTGCCATGGCAGGCACGCACCAGTTGTGGACACTCGACACCACGGCGAAGACCGTTTCCGTTCTGGCCGGCACGGGCAAGGAATTCATTGATGACGGCAATGCCGATGAATCATCGCTGTCACAACCCAGCGGCCTTGCGCCGTTTGGCGACACGCTTTACTTCGTCGATGCGGAAACATCGTCCTTGCGCAAACTTGAAAAAGGTCAGGTCAAGACGCTGATCGGCACGGGTCTCTTTGATTTCGGTCTGGTGGACGGCGCATATCCGAAAGCAATGATGCAGCACGCGCAGGGCCTCGACGTCGATGCGGGCCGCGTGGTGATTGCGGATACCTATAACAATACGCTGCGCCTGTATGATATCGCATCGGGCAAGCTAACGACCGCAAACATCGAAAAAGATGCGCTGGATGAGCCGGGCGATGTTTTGCAGTTGAACGGCAAGATGTATGTGGCCGATACCAACCATCACCGCGTGGCGGTTTTTGATCCGAAAACGGGTAAAACCAGCACGTTAACACTTTCCCCAGCTAAGTAATTATATTGCCCTCATTTAAGCTGACGCGAATCCTGATCGCGGTTATCCTTATGGCGCGTACAGTTTCAACAAACGTATGACCCATGATGACGCCCGATACGAAACAAAAGCCCAAAAGCTGGCTGTCGAAAATTTTCGGCCGCAAGGCAAAATGGTGGATGAAAGCGCTGCGCACGACGGCGCTGATCGCGGGCGGGTTGATGGTGACGGACCGCGTGATCCTGCCGAACCTGCCCGGCCGCCCGCTGACCCGCGATGAAACCGCGATGCTGCAAGAAGTTTACAAGGACGGCGTCGATTTCAGCAAAGTCCGAATCCATACCTCCCCCATGGCAGATGTGTTTTTAAACTGGATGGGCGCGGATGCGGTCGCGCGCGACAACCTGATTTACATGGGCACCACCGTCGACCTGCATAATTACGGCGCGAAGAATGCCGAGCCCTATATCCAATACGCGCTGACGCACGAGGTTGCACATGTCTGGCAGCACCAGAACGGCGTGATGCCCAATTTCTTTACCATGACAGCATTGAATGTCAGCCGCTTTTTCCCGGGCAGCGACAGGCATGACGATTACCGCTATAGCGTGCTGGAGGGGAAAGACCTGCTGCAATACAATATCGAACAGCAGGCGAGCATCATTACCGATTTCACGTTTGCTGCGAAGGGCACGATGCCCGCGATATTTGAAAACAACGTGAATGCGCCAAAAAAAGATGTGCAGGCAGGATACGAGGCCACGCTGAAAAACTTCCGCGCCAACCCGTCCTATCCGAAACAGAAATAGTTTTCAGCGCGGTGCTTTTTCCGCAGGAACGCAGATGATGTCGAGCGTATCAGGCGCGGCGGGGATAAGGCTGCCGTTATCGTCGGAGGCGAAAACCTTGTAATTTCGCTGCGTCAGGAAATCCAGCAGTCCCTTGCGCGAATGCCCGGCGCGCAGCAGCCATGCGTCGTCAGCCTCCAGCATCAGCACGGGACGGAATTTTTCCAGCGATTGCTGCGCGCCCAGCAGCATGTGCATTTCCCAGCCTTCGATATCCGCCTTGATGAAATCGATGCGCGTGATTTTATGGTCGGCCACGAACTGGTCGAGCGTGGTGAGGGAGATTTTCTCCTCCAGCGACGCGCCTTCGGAGGCCTTGCCCGCAAGCGTGCTGAGCCCGAAGCCCATGCTGCCCGATGCCTTGATCGGCATGGAGAGTGAGGCGACGGCATCCGCATCGCTCAGTCCCACCGCGTGGATCGATACGTTTTTCAGGCGGCGCAGCACGCGCACCTTGGTCAGGATCGACAAAGCATAGCTGCCGGGCTCGAAGGCATAGACATGGCCCTGCGGTGCCAGTTTCGCGAACAGCTTTGCGAACTGCCCCGCATGCGCGCCGACATCGATCACGACGCCGTCTTTCGGCACATAGCGCGACAGCAACGGCGCAAGTTCTTCGTGGTGCTGGCGGAAGATCGCCTTGAACAGATGCGCCCCATGGGTCAGGCGGGCGCGAAAACTGAGCTGGTCCATCATGGTGTTCGTCCTTTTGCCTGCCTGCCGCATCTTGCGGCGGTCATGCTGATTACCGTCTTTAGGCGGCAGGGGTCAAGCCTTAACATGCCATAATTTGGGCTTTATGCCTCGCCGGGAATCCCCTATATTCACCCTATGCAAGCGCCCATGAAGACCTATGCCGAGTTTATCGAGCCCGACCGCAATAATCCTGCGGGCCGGTCGACCGTGGTCGAGGTGAAGGACCGGGATATTTCGAAACTCTCCATCCCCGCGCGCTGCGATATTTTCTATTTCTTCGACAGCCCCGCGCATAACACGACGACGGCGGCCGCGCAGGATGAACAATACAATATCTCGCGCTTTCACATCGTGGCCGACAAACTGATGACGCGCGAGGAAGCCAAGAAAATGGTGACCGCATCCCTGAACACCGCGCAGCGTACGCATATGCAATGGGACATCAAACTGCAGCAAAACGACATCTTCGCGCTGACCCGCAGCTATAATATCGAGCCGGTGCGCAAGGACAGCATCGTGATCGATGGCAATAAAAAGCAGCTTTATCCGAAACCCGTGCCCGAAATCGCGGATGACCTGGCGGGCAGGCCAGAAGACAACATGAAGCTGTCGCGCCCGATCTCGGTGCCGAAAGACCCCGCGCGTTTCAAGCTGAAGCCGAAACCGCCGCAACCTTGAGCGTCAATTGATGAGATATTCCTCGCGCGCGTGGCGGATATCATCGGCGCTGATGAGCTTTTTATTGGCGACCCGCACCGAATGCAGGCGGCCGTCGAGCTTCTTTTCCCAAAAATTCAGGAAGCGCCGCAATTCAGGGAAATGGGGGGCGAGATCGTATTCCTGCCAGAGATATTGCTGCAGAAGCTTCGGATGGTCGGGCAGGTGGTACAGAATTTCGGCGGTGGTCAGCCGGTAATCATTCAGTTGCAAGATCAGATTTGCCATATTCTTGAGCCTCTCTTTCCGAATCTGGCCGCGTTTATTCCATTACTTACAATCCTCTAACTCTATTTAATCATAAATTACTCCACTCGTGTTAAAAAATTGCAATATCAACGAGTTAGCACTCTTTGCGCGAGACTGCCAAATCGCGCAAAAGTATTTGGAAAGACTGGGTTTTTGGAAATTGATTCAGTTGATAAATTCCCCCGTTAGGGCTACATAGTTGGCACTTGTCCGGGGGGAGTGCCAATCCATCAGGTGCCCCCAAAAACCGGATCGTTGAAACTTTGCTTTATTGAGAAGGAATCATAATGAGCACGAAATTCACCCCCCTCCATGACCGCGTCCTGCTGCGTCGCCTCGAGAGCGATGCGAAAACTTCGGGCGGCATCATCATCCCCGACACCGCAAAAGAAAAACCCGCGCAAGGCGAAATCGTTTCCGTCGGCACCGGCGTGCGCGACGAAAGCGGCAAGCTGCAGCCCCTCGCTGTGAAGGCCGGCGAAATCGTCCTGTTCAGCAAATGGTCGGGCACCGAAGTCAACATCGACGGCGAAGAGCTCCTGGTCGTGAAAGAAAGCGACATCATGGGCATTATCGTTGCCGATTCCAAAAAAAAAGCTAAAGCAGCCTGATTAACCGAACAACAAAGGAGACATGCAATGTCTGCTAAAGAAGTAAAATTCGCGGCCGAAGCGCGCGCGAAAATGCTGAAAGGCGTTGATACGCTTGCGAACGCTGTAAAAGTGACGCTCGGCCCCAAAGGCCGTAACGTCGTCATCTCGAAATCTTTCGGCGCGCCGCGCATCACCAAAGACGGCGTGACCGTCGCGAAAGAAATCGAACTCGAAGACAATTTCGAGAACATGGGCGCACAGATGGTGCGTGAAGTCGCTTCCAAGACCAATGACATGGCTGGCGACGGCACCACCACCGCAACAGTTCTGGCACAGGCCATCTTCCGCGAAGGCGTGAAGTCGGTTGCTGCCGGCATGAACCCGATGGACCTGAAACGCGGCATCGACAAGGCAGTTGCTGCCGTCGTCGCCGACATCCAGGCGCGCGCGAAAAAAGTCTCGAAATCGAACGAAATCGCCCAAGTCGGCACGATCTCGGCGAACGGCGAGAAAGAAATCGGCGACATCCTCGCTAAAGCGATGGAAAAAGTCGGCAACGAAGGCGTGATCACGGTTGAAGAAGCAAAATCCCTCGACACCGAACTCGATATCGTCGAAGGCATGCAGTTCGACCGCGGCTACCTCTCCCCCTACTTCATCACCAACGCGGACAAGATGGTCTGCGAACTTGATGCGCCCTACATCCTGTTCTTCGAGAAAAAACTCTCGAACCTGCAATCGATGCTCCCCATCCTCGAAGCTGTCGTCCAGTCGGGCAAGCCCCTGCTGATCGTGGCGGAAGATGTGGAAGGCGAAGCGCTCGCGACCCTCGTCGTGAACAAGCTGCGCGGCGGCCTGAAAGTGGCTGCTGTGAAGGCTCCGGGCTTCGGCGACCGCCGCAAGGCAATGATGGAAGACATGGCGATTCTCACCACCGGTGAAGTGATCTCCGAAGATCTGGGCATCAAGCTGGAATCGGTCACCCTGAACCAGCTGGGCCGCGCAAAACGCGTCCGCATCACCAAGGACGACACCACCATCATCGGCGGCGCTGGCTCGAAAAAAGAAATCGACGCACGCATCGCGCAGCTGAAGGCGCAGATCGCTGAAACCACGTCGGACTACGACAAGGAAAAACTGCAGGAACGCCTCGCCAAGATGGCGGGCGGCGTTGCGGTCATCCGCGTCGGCGGCGCGACGGAAGTTGAAGTGAAAGAACGCAAGGACCGCGTTGACGATGCAGTGCATGCTACCCGCGCTGCAGTCGAAGAAGGCATCGTCGCCGGCGGCGGCGCGGCTCTTCTGTACGCAGGCCGCGCACTGAAGAAACTGAAGGCACTGAACCGCGACGAAGAAGTCGGCATCGAGATCATTGGCCGCGCCATCGAAGCCCCGATCCGCCAGATCGCGTTCAACGCAGGCGTCGAAGGCTCCATCGTCGTCGGCAAGCTGCTGGAACAGAAAGACACGAACCTCGGCTATGATGCACAGAACGGCGAATACACCGACATGGTGAAAGCCGGCATCATCGACCCGGTAAAGGTCGTTCGCCACGCATTGCAGGACGCGGCTTCCATCGCCGGCCTGATGATCACCACCGAAGCAACCATCGCCGAAATCCCCAAAAAGGACGAAGGTCATGGCGGCGGCGGCCATGGCGGTCACGGCGGCATGGACGGCATGATGTAATCCATCAAGCTTCCTACCAAATAAAAGAGGGCCGGATGAAAATCCGGCCCTTCTTTTTTGTGCAATCCTAAAAACTTATCTCGCTTGTGTTTACCGCGCCTGCAGCGGACGTTGCACACGGCTCACGCCGCGCTTGGGCATCGCGGCCTCGATCACGGCGCGGATTTCCGGCTTGTGGCGCGCGAGCGTCAGGGCGTTGTAGCCGAATTCGTTCAGGTTCTGCGGGTTCGCCTGATTGTGCAGCAGCAGCGATACCATCGCCTGGTCGCTGCGGCGCACGGCCTTGTTGATCGGGTATTCAAACGCTTCGTCCTGCAAATTGGCGTCCGCGCCGCGTTTCAGCAATTCGACAGCCAGCGCGTGATGGCCTTTCTCGACCACGACATGCAGCAGGGATTGCTGGACCGCGCTTTCGCGCACGGCGCCTTCAGTATCGACCTGCACGCCCATGTCGAGCAGTTGCGCCATGCGCCACAGGTTGCCCTGCTCCGCCATCTGGAACGCGGTATCCGCCTGAACGGCATAAGGCTGCGCCTTCATAAGGTCGCGCCAGAGCAGGTCATCGTGGTCGGGGCGTAAATCGGCCATCGTTAAATCCCTAAAATATGGGTTATGGATACTGCGCATTAACCAACAAGTCAAAGGAAAGTGCCATGACTTTTAAAATAGACAGTAAAATCATAAATTTAGCGTGTTTGTGGCATTAAATTGCGCCCTTTAAGAGGCTCTTAACATAAATGTACAATAATAGAGACAGTCAAAAACCCCCAACTTCAGGCGGCCTATGTCGACTTTCATGAAAAACTCTGCCCAGCAGGGCCTTTGGGATTACATCGAGAACGGTCAGATTCAACAGGTCGTCGACGCCATCATCAAGGACCCCAAGCAGCTCAATTACAAACAGGGCCTGAGCGAGGATTCGCCGCTGCACGTCATCGCCATGAAGGGCGATGTTGCGATGATGAAGGCGATATTGGAGGTCATCGACCCCAAGGCGCTGGAGACGCGCAACAAGGCGGGCGATACCCCGCTGATGAAGGCCGGTGCCTATGGGCAGGCCGATATGGCGGTGTTCCTGATGGATAGCGGGGCCGACCCCAATGCCTCGAATATTTTGCAGGAAACCCTGCTGATGAAAACGATCAAGGGCCGCAACCAGGACGATGTGCGTGACAGCGACAAGCCGCCCTTCGACAGGATCCTTGAAACCGCGATCGACCGCGGCGCGAATATCGCGGCAAAAAATTCGACCGGCAACACCGCATCCGATTTCGCCGACCTGTTCGACGATGCCAAGACGATGCGTTTTCTTGAAACCAAGCAGGCCGAGCAGAAGGCGGGCACATCCAAGCTCGCCTCCGGCGCACCGCCCAAGCCCGTCACTTCTTCCAAATTCGGCTAGACGGGTTATAATCGCTGTCATGCAGTAACAGCGCGGGATTTTAACCATGCCTGAATTACCCGAGGTCGAAACCGTTTGCCGCGGCCTTGCAAAATCCATGACAGGCGAGAAGCTCGGCAGTGTAGAGACGCTGCGCCATAACCTGCGCATCCCCTTCCCCGCCGACCTGAAAACCATTGCGGGCGCGAAGGTGAAAAACATTTCCCGCCGCGCCAAATACATCCTGATCGAACTCGACAATAAAAAGACGCTGATCATCCATCTGGGCATGTCGGGGCGGCTGGTCATCCAGCAGAAGAAGGAACAAGGCGCGCCTGAAAAACACGACCATATGATTTTGAACATGAAGAACGGCACACGCATCGTTTTCAACGACGCACGGCGTTTTGGCATGGTGGATCTCGCCAACACCGCGGAACTGGAACAGCACAAATTCTTTTCGCATCTGGGGCCGGAGCCGTTTGATAAAACATTCAGCGCGAAATACCTGGCCGAAAGACTGAAAACAAAAAAGATCGCGATCAAGCTCGCGATCATGGATCAGGAACTGGTGGTGGGCGTCGGCAACATCTATGCGTCGGAGGCATTGTTCCGCGCCGGCATCGACCCGAAACGCGCCGCGAACAAGATCAAGCCCGATGAAATCACCCAATTGATCGCCTGCATCCGCGCTGTTTTGAAACAGGCGATCAAGGCGGGTGGCAGTAGTTTGCGCGACTATGTGCAGGCCGATGGCGAGCTGGGATATTTTCAGGATAAATGGGCGGTTTACGGCAAGCATCACCAGCCCTGCAAAGGCTGCACCTGCGATATCGAAAAGACCGGCGGTATCCAGAAAATCACGCAAGGCGCACGGTCGACATTTTATTGTCCACGGAAACAAAACTAGGGTAAAAATACACATGAAAAATTTCATGCTTTTCGCCACCGCGTTTCTTCTCCTCTCCCAGCCCGCGCTTGCCGGTCATCCCTATGGCGATGACGAACAGCAGCATTCGAAAGTGATGGAGGACATCCCGCTGATGGAGGGGATGGAGGAAACGGTGCCCGAGATGGACGCCAACAATCCCGGCCAGATGAAAGAGCCGAACCAGACCAGCGCCACCATCACCGGCAACGAACAGATGGTAAAGAGCTATTATAACGAGCAGCTGCTCCGCAAGGGCTGGCAGCCGCTGAATGCGCAGAACCCGAATGTGTATGTGAACGACAAAGGTGAAACACTGCGCGTCGATGCCGATATGGCGGATGGCAAGACGGTCGTGAAACTCAACCGCACGCCCGCGCAGGCAAAGCCGCAGGTTGTTGCGCCCGCACCCGCGCCCAAGAAAAAACAATTCGGCGAGTCCAGCCAGTATCACGAGGAACAGCAGTAATGGCCTACGAACATATCCTGACCGAACGTCGCGGCAAAACCGCGCTCATCACCCTCAACCGCCCCAAGGCGCTGAACGCGCTTTGTCAGGCATTGATGGATGAACTGACCCTCGCGGTCGATGAATTCGAGGCCGATAGCAACATCGCCGTGATCGTGCTGACCGGCAGCGAGAAAGCCTTCGCCGCCGGCGCGGACATCAAGGAAATGGCGCCCAAGAATTTCATGGACGTCTACAAGGAAGATTTCATCACGCGCAATTGGGAACGCATCACGCGCTGCCGCAAGCCCGTGATTGCGGCGGTGGCCGGATACTGCCTCGGCGGCGGCTGCGAGCTTGCCATGATGTGCGATTTCATCATCGCGGCGGATACCGCGAAATTCAGCCAGCCCGAAATCACCATCGGCACCATCCCCGGTGCCGGCGGCACGCAACGCCTGACCCGTGCCGTGGGCAAGGCCAAAGCCATGGAATTGTGCCTGACCGGCCGCATGATGGACGCGGCGGAGGCGGAGCGCGCAGGATTGGTCGCGAGAATCGTCCCCGCCGACAAGCTGCTGGAGGATGTGCTGGCGACCGCGGAGAAGATCGGCAGCTTCTCCCAGCCTGTCGTCATGATGGCCAAGGAATCTGTAAATCGCGCCTTTGAAACCACCCTCGCGGAGGGGTTGCGCTTCGAGCGCCGCATGTTCCACGCAACTTTCGCGACAGAAGACCAGAAAGAGGGCATGAAGGCCTTCGGCGAGAAGCGTCCGGCGGCCTTTAAAGACAAGTAATTCAAGGACTTGTAGTTACCCACAAGTTTATTGACTTATGCGGCCATCCCCTTTAAAACCGTCAAGTCCAAGGGCGCCGCGCCATTTATGGTGATTCCCGTGCAGCCTTTTGCCAAGATTTAACGATTTGAAACGCAGAAAGAGACTGAAACAAAATGGCTATCACGAAATCCGGCAAGAAACGCATCCGTCGCAACGCACGCCGCGCAACGCTCAACAAGTCGCGTGTCTCCGAAATGCGCGGTGGTATCCGCAAACTTGAAGAAGCCATCAAGTCCGGCGACGCCGAAGCTGCCAAGGCAGCCCTGAAAGCGGCGCAGCCCTCGATCGCCCGCACCGCCGGCAAGAAAATCATCAGCAAGAAAACCGCATCGCGCAAAATCTCGCGCCTGTCGGCACGCGTCAAGAAAATCGCCAAGAAATAAGACACCATCTGTAGTGCCCCTGCGGGGGAATCACACCAGACAAAAAAACGCCGCGAATTTTTTCGCGGCGTTTTTGTTTTTGCAACATGGAATCATCGCCACGTTGAAAAGAATCAATAAATGACGCCAGAATCGCGCATATCTCGTTTCGCGCGATCAAGAATTTTTAAGTGAAAAATTTCACACGACAAAACCACACAACAACGCGCACCTGCGATTCACACAAAACATTCAAGAGAAAATATCGGACTAAAAACTGCTTTGTTGGGCACGTTTGTTTCTTTTTTAAAATTATCCACACATGGTGCTTGCGACTCAATTTGATGGCCGCTAAGGTTTGCTCACTTCATCATTTGCAAACACGGACCGAGGCGCCCCAGAGCGCTAAAATAATGGTTTATCAGCAGACTGCAGAAGTTACTTGAAGAAGAGGAACGACAGAATCACTTAAGCACTTACTTAAAGGGTGCGGGTTTCTCTGGTGGGTCTTCTTCCGCCGCGAGGCAGCGGCGTCAGGCGTTACGGACTAGACTTTCAGGGCATTTCTACCAAAGGGCACTCCATGTTTGAAAACGGCCAGCAAGTGACGGTTGAAACGGCGGACGGAAACGATTCCGCATCCAGTTTCGACCTGCGCTTCGCACAAGTGAAGGCGTTGCTGCAAAAGGAATTCGGCGAGACCGCGTTCCGCAGCTGGATCGCGCCGATTGACGCCGTTTCCTGCGTCTCCGGCACGCTGTCGCTGAACGTCCCCACGCGCTTTATCCGCGACTGGGTGAAGTCGCATTATGCCGACCGTATCCGCAGCCTGTGGACGCAGCATTTCGGCGCTATCGCCCGTGTTGAAATCGGTATTTCCGGCAAGAAAGCCGCCGCGCCCGCAGCCGCCGCCTCTGGCGTTGCCTATGAAACGCCCGCCATCGCCAACGAAAACGCGGCAAAGGATGCCAGCGCCGCCGATTTCTCCGTCGCGCTCGACCCCCGTTATACATTTGAAAATTTCGTGACGGGCAGCTCCAACGAATTCGCCTATGCCGCCGCGCGCAAGATTGCCGACAATGAAAAGGTCAGCTTCAACCCGCTGTTCCTGCAGGGCGGCGTCGGCCTTGGCAAGACGCACCTGATGCATGCCATCGCCCATTCGGCGCGCGCAAGCGGCCGTAAAGTTGCTTATATGTCCGCCGAAAAATTCATGTACGACTTCGTCCGCGCCTTGCGCTTTCAGGACACGATGTCGTTCAAGGCGAAATTCCGCTCCGTCGATGTGCTGATGGTCGATGATATCCAGTTCATCTGCGGCAAGGACGCGACACAGGAAGAATTCTTCCACACCTTCAACGCGCTGATCGACCAGGGCAAGCAGATCGTTATTTCTGCCGACCAGAGCCCCGCCGATATGGACGGCCTTGAAGAACGTTTGCGTTCGCGCCTGTCGATGGGTCTTGTCGCCGCGATCCACCCGACAACCTATGAACTGCGCCTTGGCATCCTGCAATCGAAATGCGCGCAGATGAAGCGCGAGCTGCCGCAGGATGTTCTGGAGTTCCTTGCGCAGAAAATCGCATCGAATGTCCGCGAGCTGGAAGGCGCGCTGAACCGCCTGATCGCCCATGCGGAACTCGTCAACCGCTCCGTGACGGTCGATACCGCGCAGGACCTGCTGGCCGACCTGCTGCGCTCCAACGACCGCCGCACGACGATCGAAGACATCCAGCGCAAGGTCTGCGAACATTACAGCATTCGTCTCGCCGACATGCACAGCCCCCGCCGCGCGCGCCCTGTTGCCCGTCCCCGCCAGCTGGCCATGTATCTGTGCAAGCAGCTGACGACCCATTCCCTGCCGGAAATCGGCCGGAAATTCGGCGGCCGCGACCACACGACCATTATCCATGGCGTGCGCAAGATCGAGGAACTGCTGGCGACCGACCCGATGCTCCGCGCCGACCTCGACTCGCTGAAAAAGGCGATTGCGGCGTAACCTTCCGCGCTCGCCGAGCGAATTGGCTTTAGGACCCCTTTTGGCTTATATTAGGGGCTTGAAGGAGCCTCCACATGCGTTTTGCCCGTATTCTGTCATTCCTGCTGTTTTTGACCCTGTTTTCGGGGCAAAGTCATGCAGAAGCGCCCAAATTCGTCGAAGCGCGGCTGTTCAGCCCCGTGACCGCGACCGGCAAGGCGGATGTGGTCAATCTTGCCCTTGAACTCAAGCTGCAGCCCAAATGGGATACCTATTGGCGCACACCCGGCGATGCCGGCCTGCCCCCCGACCTCGATTTCAAGGGGTCGGAGAACCTGAAGGGCTTCAACCTGCAATACCCCGTGCCGCACCGCCTGACCGTGTCCGGCCTTGATAACAACGTATATGTCGACCAGGTCACCTTCCCGCTGGCCGTCACGCTGGAAACCCCAGGCGCGCCCCTGAACGTGAAACTGAAACTGAGCCTGCTGGTCTGCAACGAAATCTGCGTGCCGGAAAAACATGAACTGACCTTCACCCTGCCGGCGGGCGAGGCGATGCCGTCGACCGATGCCGCGCTCTATGATGCCGCGCTGGAAAAACTGCCGCGCACGGTGATGGAGGGCCACAGCTTTACCAGCAGCCGTCTTGAAACCGGGGCCGACCAGAAAACCGTGCTGGTGATCGAGGCGCAGATGGCGGGCGAACCCTCCCCCGAGGCCGACCTGTTTGTCGAACATGAATCCGGCACCGCCTTTGGCAAACCTGCCATCACTTTCGACGCCGGCAGCGGCAAGACCGTGTTCCGCATCGAGCCGCATACCAGCGAAACGCCGGAGAAACTGGCGAAGGATCTGGGTTCCAGCGAAATCACGCTGACCTTTGTCGACAAGGGCATCGGGTTCGAAGGCAAGATGCAATTGAATGCCGCGCCCGATACCGCGCCGAAACCCATGAGCGCGCCTGCGAAGTTGAAGGAAAAAATCACCAGCCTCGATATCGGCATCCTGCTGGGTGCGTTGCTGGGCGGCCTTATTCTCAACCTGATGCCGTGCGTATTGCCCGTGTTGTCGCTGAAGGTATTGTCGGTCGTCAGCCATGGCGGCAAGGACAGCCGCGGTAAAATCTTTAAAAACTTCATGGCGTCGGCGCTTGGTGTGCTGGTGTCGTTCTGGATCATGGCGGGCGCGCTGGTGGCGGCGAAGGCGGCCGGCAGCACGATCGGCTGGGGCATCCAGTTCCAGCATCCCGGATTTTTGATCTTCCTCATCGCCGTGCTGCTGCTGTTCGCGGTCAATATGTGGGGCCTGTTCGAAATTCCGCTGCCGCGCTTTATCGCCAAACACGCAACAGCAAAACATGAAAACGAACCCACGCTGACGGGGCATTTCCTGACCGGCGCCTTCGCGGCATTGCTGGCGACGCCCTGCACAGCCCCGTTCCTTGGCACCGCCGTCGGCTTTGCCCTGTCGCGCGGCGCGTATGAAATCTTCCTGATCTTCACTTTCCTTGGATTAGGCCTCGCGCTGCCCTATATCGCGCTTGCCGTATCGCCCAGGGTGTTCAAGCTGATGCCGAAGCCCGGCAAATGGATGATCACGCTGCGCAAGGTGCTGGCGGTCATCCTGCTGGCAACGGCGGTGTGGCTCGGCTCCGTGCTGTTCCGCGTCTCGGCCGAACCCGCGCTCGATGCCGGCTGGCAGCAGTTCGATGCCGCCCTGATCGCCCCTGCGGTCAATGAAGGCAAGACCGTCATGGTCGATGTCACCGCCGACTGGTGCCTGACCTGCAAGGCGAACAAGAAATTCGTCCTCGAACAGGACGATGTGAAGGCCGCCTTGAACGCGCCCAATATCCTGCTGCTGCAGGCCGACTATACCCAGCAGGATGATGTGACGGCGCAATACCTTGGCACCTTCGGGCGCTATGGTATTCCCTTTAACGTCGTCTATGGCCCGGCAGCACCCGAAGGCATCGTTTTGCCGGAGCTGCTGACCAAGAAGGCGGTCGTTGACGCGCTGAACGCCGCCGCAGGGGAATAGGTTTTTTCCATACTCGGGATAAGCAATCGCGCTCCCGTTGACAGGGGCGTATAAACGCTTACCCTATTGCCTATGGTACATGAATCCCTGCAGCAGAAAAAACCACCCGTCGGCACCAGCCAGTTCTATATGTGGCGTTGCGTGATCGCCCTCGCCCATGCCGATGGCATGGTGCAGCAGGGCGAGCGCGACTACCTCTCCCGCGTCTTCGGCAATATGTCGCTGACCGATGAACAGCGGCGCATTTTCCACACCGACATGTCGGAGCCGCAGGATATCGCGCAGCTGCTGACCCATATCAACGAACCCGAATGGCGCGGACAGCTGGTCTATTTCGCAGGGCTGCTGGCGCGCGCCGATGGCGTGCTCGACCCGCAGGAAGACCATATCCTGAAAAAACTGCGCGCCGACCAGATGTCGGGCCTCGACATGGACCAGATCCGCGCCGATGTGAAAAAGGCCGTGGCGAATGAAATGTTCCAGCACGACCTGAAGATGAGCACCCTGCGCCCGCAAGGTGGATTGTCGGCGATCATCGACAGCCTGCTGCTGCGCCTTGGCATCGATATTTTGGAGAATTGACCATGACCAACCTGCCCCGCCCGCCGAAACAGGAAATGCCCGACAGCCAGTACCAGATGTGGCGCGGCGTGATTGCGATTGCCCATGCGGATGGCAAGGTGCAGGACGAAGAACGTGCTTACTTGAAAAAAGTGTTCCAGAACCTCGATCGCGTTTATGGCCTGACCATGGCGCAGCGCACCGAACTGGATGACGATATGCTGAACCCGAAGAAACTCGCCGACATCCTGCCCAAAATCACCGAACCGCAATTCCGCGGCATGCTGATCCATTTCGGCGAAGTGCTGGTGTGGTCTGATAATCAAGTCACGGCGGAAGAAGAAGACGTCATCAAGAAACTCTATGCCGGCCAGATGTCGACCATCGACGAACAAAAACTGCGCGCCGACGTCAAGGCGCAACTGGCCGCGACCAAGGCCGAACACGACCGCGAACTGGAAAAAATCCACGCCACCGGCGAACGCAAAAGCCCCGTCTTCCGCGGCTTCGACCGCCTGCTCCGCAAGCTCGGGATTGATATTCTAGAATAGAGAACCCTGTCATGCCCGCCTTGCGCGGGCATCCAGAAGGCCGTCCGGCCGTCTCATGACTCAAATCAGTTCTAACATGACGCGCAGACGCGCTACTGGATCCCCGCCTTCGCGGGGATGCGTCATGTCTTTTAAAGTCTTGACTTAACTCACTTCTCATCGTACAAACAACCTACCCAGACCCGACCCAGCCTACGACAAAACAAGGGTTTACCCGACAAATCTACCCAGTTCCTGCCCAGAAGGAAAGTCTTCCGTGTCCAAGTCGCCAGCCCCGTTTATGGTGGATGTCCACCAGCTCCTTCCAGGTCTCATCATCTAGCGGGCAAGCCGCTATTGGAATTGCGAGCCCTAAGACTCGATCCCGCCGGACAAGATTCTGCGGAGGTTCTCCAACTCAATGACATTCGGGCTGCGCTGCTTCAGGGCACGCGTGTTGTCCTAGAGGGACCCGCCGGTCGCGGCAAGACAACGACTCTCATTCAGCTCGCAAAAGCGCATGCTGGAGCAGGAGGGATACCGTTTCTCATCGACCTGACGGCGTGGACGGCGTCTAGGAGCGGAATTCTTCAGTTCATTGCGGGAATGCCTCAGTTCCAGTCTCGTTTACTAGACGCCGCGTCGCTGGCGCGAGTGAATACCGCCGAGCACTTCTCATTCCTCCTGAATGGTTGGAACGAGATTGGGGAGCCCGAATTCCCCCATGCCGAAAGCGCACTGCGGACACTGGAGCGGGATTTCCCAGCCGCTGGGATTATCGTCGCAACACGAACTCATCACATTGTGCCGCCATTATGGAAGCAGCTTGAAGACGCTTTTGTCGAAAGGCGCCCCCACGGCGAGAGCAGCAATACCTTTACTCTTGAGCCTCGAAGCTCCAACGCAATTCGGGCTAGGCTTCTTGAAATGGCCACCAAGGATGATCGGCGGAAACAGTCGGCGTTGAAGCTGCTGGGTCAAATCGAAGAGTGGCGTTTGAAGTATGGGCGACCAGCCGGTGAGCCCCGGCACCCTGCGTTTGATTCAGGTGAACCATGGCCGCCAAACGGTATTGAACTGGCGGCCTAGCCCGCACCACTTGTCGAGCGGATTCTGATTTGAGGCCGCTTGCTCGAAGTTACTTAGTTAGGTCTCAGCCCACTCAGCCGACAGCGCTTCCGCCTGCTGGAGCACGGTCTGCACGGCAGCGTCTTGAAGATCGGGGGGATATCCGTACTTGCGCAGGATCTTTTTCACCAGCACACGCATTCTGGCCCGCGCAGCGTCGCGGTGCATCCAGTCCACGGTGACACTACCTTTGATGTTCATCACAAGTTCGTGCGCGATGACGCGAAGCTTGGGCTCACCCATGGCATCCCGCGCGCTCTCATTCTCGGCGAGGGCATCGTAAAAAGCAATTTCCTCGTCTGAGAGGCCGGTTTCTTCGCCGCGTTGGTGCGCGGTGCGAATGTCCTTAGCAAGACTGATAAGCTCTTCGAGCACCTGGACGGTCGTGATGGCGTTCGCGTGATAGCGGGCAACAGCGGCTTCAAGGCGTTCAGAAAAGGTCTTCGACTGAACGACGTTTCGCTTGCTCTGGGAGCGTATCTCTCCATTGATGAGCTTACGGAGCGCCTCTAGTGCGAGGTTCTTCTGCTTCATTCCACGGACTTCCGCTAAGAAGTCGTCCGAGAGAATTGAAATGTCAGGGCTTTCGATACCCGCAGCCTTCATGATGTCCAAGATCTCGGTCGAGACAACGGCGCGGCTCACAATCTGCTGAATGGCCAACTCGCGCTGGGCAGGGCTCTTACCTCCGCTCTCAGTAGTTTTGATCATTGCGGAGCGGATCGCCTGAAAGAAGCCTGTTTCATCGCGGATTTCCTGCGCGGCGTCGCTGGCGCTGGCAAGGGCAAAAGCCTTGGAGAGGGCGAGAACGGCGTCGGCGTAGCGGCGGTGCGCCCGTTTCTTTTCCTCAGCCGTTTTTTGTTTCGCAGCTTCGGCCTGCTGCATCGAAAGCACCCAATCAATCGCCTGCGCCATAACGGACAACCGCGTCAGCAAGCCGCAAATCATGGCGGCACTGCAAGAGGCGAGAAACCAGCCACCGGCACCCGCCTGGGACAAGCTGAAGAAGGCCGAGCTTGCTGTTCTGGCAGAGCGTGAACTTGCCGACAAGACCTGGCTCCCCGAGCCCCTGCGATAGGCAGGACTTGAAGCTGACGCCGGTCGCGCCCGCGATCGGCGTCATTTCTCTTCACTCATAAAGTCCACACCCGTAACGACGGCACGCATCGTGACCGGTCAACCGTCAGGAATCGGATCGTTTCCGTGAGGGCAGCGGTTTCGGCATCCATACAGGACTCCTTGGAAAGCGTGTTCAACTTTGGCGGTCACCTAACCGGCCCGCTTGCCTTGTCAATTACCAGAGCTTCTTGCGTTTCGGGATTCCCGAGCAGGAGCCCTCCACAAAACGGCAGAGAAGCTTGGATGACAAGCCAGCGCTGACGGGCCGGTTGGCCGGTTCCCATGTTGAACACAAACCAAGGAGAAAAAACATGGATGCCGAAGACTTCAAATTCACGGAAACGACCGAAGACCTGGTCTCTTCGATCCTCGACGATCACGAACGCGAGCTGTTCGACGACGAGTTGGAGGACATGGAATGAGAGGCTTCATCGAAACACCCGACGCCGAGCTGACAGAGGCACTGAGGGCTTCCAGCGATGCCCTACGCATGGCCGAGAAGCTCATCCAGGGTTACGGCCAGCCTGCCGTGGCGAACTACTTGAGGATACAGGCCGAGAGAAACCTTCAGCTTCTGAACCAGACGGTGGGCTTCCTGTGACGCCCACCGTCACCTATAGGACAGCGTTTCGCTGGTTTGAGATTTTCCGGTGTTCGGGGCGTGAAAGCGCGGACGCTTTCGTGCGGGCGCAGACGGGCGCGCAGGCCGTCTTCCGCTACGCCCGCAGATGTGGCGGGGAACCCGCCAGGTTTTATGCAGTAGAAGTGGAGAGCGCGAAAATCGCCCTTGTGCGAAGTCGCTAATTCGCTAAAGTTAGCTAGGATTTGACGATTTTGGACTGGGCTGTCTGCCCAACTCCTGCCCAGTGAAATCTGGCGTCGAATCATCAAATGAATTCAATATTACTTGCGAGATGCCATATATCGCGGGGATGACGCCGGGTGGCGTCAGTAAAGCCCGCCCAGACCCGTATTCACGCTTTCGCCGTATTCGGTCACGCCGGAGACAGGCTCAACGCTTTCGCCGGTGAACATCATGGGTTCTTCGCCGGGTTCTGTGCCGTCGATGAAGGCCTCGAAGATGCTCTTTTCATCGCCGACTTGGCTGCGTGTGCCGGTGACGGGGTTGATCTGCACCATGCGGATGCCGGGCGGTACGCGGAACGGCACGGGCGGCACATCCTTCAGCGCCTTTTCCATGAACTCCTTCACAATGGGGGCCGCCACATGGCCGCCGGTTTCTTTCGCGCCCATGGGTTTGGGTTCGTCAAAACCGACGTAAGTGCCGACAATCAAATCAGGCGTGAAGCCGATGAACCATGCGTCCTTGGCATCGTTCGTCGTGCCGGTTTTGCCCGCGATGGGGCGGCCAAGCGATTTCAGGCTGGTCGCGGTGCCGCGCTGCACGACGCCTTCCAGCATCGACACGATCTGGTACATGTTGCGGGGGTCCGCGATATCGGTGCGGTTGTCCAGCAGCACGGGCGCGTCCTGATCGTTCCACGGCGTCATCGGGCCGCAGGTTTCGCAGGCGCGTTTGTCATGCACGAAAATGGTCTTGCCGTGGCGGTCCTGCACGCGGTCGATCAGGGTCGGGGTGATTTTCTTGCCGCCGTTGACGAAGGTGGAATAGCCCGCAACCATGCGCAGCAGCGTGGTTTCACCCGCGCCGATCGACATCGACAGCATCGGCGGCAGGTTGTCGATCACGCCGAATTTGTTGCAGATGTCCACGATCTTGTCCATGCCGACATAGTTGGCAAGACGGACCGTCATCAGGTTGCGCGATTTTTCGAGGCCCACGCGCATCGTGGTGGGGCCGCCGAAATCATTCGTGTAGTTCTTGGGCGCCCAGCGTTTCGTGCCGGGACCCTGGTCAAGAACGAAGGGCGCATCGAGGATCAGCGTTGCGGGCGTAAAGCCCGCTTCAAGGCCCGCGAGATACACGAAAGGTTTGAAGGCAGAACCCGGCTGGCGGATGGCCTGCGTCGCGCGGTTGAACCAGCTCATCTGGAACGAGAAGCCGCCCGCGAGCGCGAAGATACGGCCCGTATGCGGGTCCATGACGATGAGGCCGCCCGACACGTTCGGGATCTGGCGCAGCCAGTAAACGTCGCGTTCCTTGTCTTTCTCGCCGGCATCTTCGGTGAACCAGACATCGCCGACCGCCAGCAGGTCGCTGACTTTCGCGGGCGCTTTTTCGCCCTTGCGCTTCGCCCATTTCATTTTGTTGAGCGTGATGATTGCTTCCTTGCCGTTGCGCAATCCAACGCGCGCTTCCTTCTCGCCCGTTTCAAGAACGACGGCGAGTTCGAAACTGCCGGTGCCCGCGGGCTCCGCCACTTTCAGCAAATTGTCGTGCCAGTCTTTGGCGGTTTCGATATGCGCCAGCTTGTCGCTGTGCAACCCGTAGCGCATGTCGTAATTGATCAGCCCGTGGCGCAGCGCTTCCTCCGCCATCGACTGGTATTCGGGGATCATCGTCGAATGGGCGATCAAGCCGCCCCTCATCAGGCCGTCTTCGCCATACAGCTCCAGCAGCTTGCGGCGCACTTCTTCGGCAAAATACGGGTGGTTGACGTATTGGGTCTCTTCGCGGTTGATGGTGGTGATGGGCTTCAGTTTCGCAAGGTCAAGCTCCGCCTTGGTGATATAGCCGTTATCCTGCATTTCGCCCAGCACGTAATTGCGGCGCTCCAGCGCGGCGTCATAGCGTTTCGCGGGGTCGTAATCGCTGGGCGCTTTGGGCAGGCCCGCAAGGAACGCCGCTTCCTCCAGCGTCAATTCGTCCAGCGGCTTGTTGAAATATTCAAGGCTGGCGGCTGCGATGCCGTAGCTGCGCGCGCCCAGATAAATTTCGTTCAAATAGAGTTCGAGAATCTTGTTCTTGGGCAGTGCTTCCTCGATACGGAACGACAAAATGGCTTCGCGGATCTTGCGGCCGAATTTTGCGACGACGTCGCCCTTTTCCGCCTCGACTTCATCCTTCAGCAAAAAGTTTTTCGCGACCTGCTGCGTGATGGTCGATGCGCCCTTCATGCGTTTGCCGGGGTGCAGCACGTTCTGCTTGATCGCGCGCAGGATACCGATCGGGTCGATGCCCTTATGCGTGAAGAAGTTTTTGTCTTCGGCGGAAATAAACGCGTTCACCACCAGCTTCGGCACGGAATCAACCGGCACGAAGACGCGCTTTTCAAACGCGAATTCCGCCAGCAGGCGGCCGTCGCCCGCATAGGCGCGGGTGACGATGGGCGGGTCGTATTTCGACAGCGCGCTGTAATCCGGCAGGTCGTGGCCGAAATAGAACAGGATAAAAGCGATGCCCGCGACAGCGCCCAGAATGCCGAGCAAGCCGAGCGAAACAAACAGCGTGATCAGGCGCATGAAAATGCCGCCGCCGGAGGATTTTTTCTTCTTCTCTTTTTTTTCTGCAGGCGCCGGTTCGGCCACGGGTGTTTTCGCGGCGAGCGGCTTTTTCGGCGCCGGTGCGTTGGGGTTGTTGCTCGGGTCTGCGGTGGGACCTGCCATTGTCAGATTTCCATTTTGATGGGGCCGGTGGCCGAGCCCTTGATGAACTGGTCGACATATTCGTTGCCGGAATGATCGATATCTTTTGCGTCGCCCTGCCAGATGATCTGGCCTTTGTGGATCATGGCGATATTGTCGGCGATCTTGCGCGCGGAGGCCATGTCGTGGGTGATCGAAAGCGTGGTCGCGCCCAGACCCTTGGACGTTTCCACGATCAGGTCGTTGATGACGTCGGCCATGATGGGGTCGAGGCCCGTCGTGGGCTCGTCAAAGAAAATGATTTCGGGGTTCGATGCGATGGCGCGGGCGAGACCGACGCGTTTCTGCATCCCGCCCGAAAGTTCTGCGGGCAGCATGTCGGCCACGCGCGGCGCGAGGCCGACAGCGCGGAGTTTTTCAATCGCGACGACGCGCGCGTCTTCCTTGCTCACGCCCTTGCCCTGCATCAGGCCGAAGCCGACATTTTCCCAGATGGGAAGTGAATCGAATAGCGCGCCGCCCTGAAACAGCATGCCGAATTTTTTCATCAGGTCGTCGCGCGGTTTGCCGGTGACGCCCGCGGTTTCAACGCCGTCGACCTTGATCGAGCCCTTGTCAGGATGCAGCAAGCCCAGCACGCATTTGATCGTGACAGATTTGCCGGTGCCGGAGCCGCCGATGATGACGAGCGACTTGCCCTTTTCGATCGAGATATTCACGCCGCGCAAGACATGGTTGCGGCCGAAGGATTTGGTGACGTCTTTAAGCTCTAATTTGGGCTGTGCGCTCATGGTTATTTCCCCGCAAAGAAAAGCTGGGTGAGGAAGTAGTTGGTGATGAGGATCAGGATGGAAGAAGACACAACCGCCGTCGTCACCGCCGCGCCCACGCCCTGCGCGCCGCGCTGCGAGTTATAACCGTTATAACAGCCCATCAGCGTCACGATGAAGCCGAATGCGGATGCCTTCCACAAGCCGGACACCACGTCGTCATAGGTCAGGTATTCCCATGTCTTGTGCAGGTAATTTTCAGGCGCGAAGCCGAGCTTGTACACGCCGACCAGATACCCGCCGAACACGCCGATGACATCGGCGATCAGGACGAGGATCGGCAGCATCACCGTGCCCGCGATCAGGCGGGGTGCCACCAGGTATTTGAAGGGGTTGGTCGACAGCGTCGTCAGCGCATCGATCTGTTCGGTCACGCGCATGGTGCCCAGTTCCGCCGCAATCGACGCACCGATGCGCCCCGCAACCATCAGGCCGGCGAGCACGGGCGCGAGTTCACGCGTGACGGACAGGACGACGACAGTCGCAACAGCGCCCTCGGCGGAGAAGCGGGAGAAACCGGTATAGCTTTGCAGCGCGAGAACCATGCCGGTGAACAGCGCGGTCATGCCGACAACGGGCAGCGAGTAATAGCCGATATCAATCAACTGCCGCAGTAGCAGGCGCGGATAAAAGGGCGGCGTGAAGCAGTGATAAATCGCCTGCGCGGTGAAGCGCGACAAACGCCCGGCGGAGGCGAAGAAATCCAGTACTGTCGCGCCAAGCCCCTGCAGGCTGTCGAGGGGCGACCAGCCGCGTTTTGTTTCTGCCGTTTTTTCTTCTGCAATGCTCATATCAGACACCCGTGTAATGCCGCCGGTAACGCCGCCCCAGCGACGTCAGGATTTCGTAGCCGATTGTCCCCGCCTGCGCCGCGACTTCATCGACCAGTTGATGCTGGCCGATGATTTCCGCCCAGTCGCCCTGTTCGGGCTGGGCCTTCAGCGCAGTGGTATCGACGATGATGCTGTCCATCGACACGCGGCCGATGACGGGGCATTTTTCGCCGTTGATGACGACCATGCCGCGCCCTGTCAGGCTGCGGAGGTAACCATCAGCATATCCTACTGAAATTGTGGCGCAATGTGCAGGGGCAGACGCCGAATAACTGGCACCGTAACCAACGGGCGATGATATGTCAATAAACCGCGTCTGGACGATGCGCGCCTTCAGCGTGACCGTGCCCTCCATCGGGTTGATGCCGCTGGAGGGATTAATTCCATAAAGTCCGCAGCCGGGGCGCGCGAGGTCGAAATGATAGTCGTCCCCCAGCAAAATCCCCGCCGAATTGGCAAAACTGAGGCGCACGGGCAGCTGCAACGCGGATGTGAGCGCTTTGAACGCCGCCAGCTGCTGCGCGTTCATCGGGTGGCCGGGTTCATCGCCACAAGACAAATGACTCATGACATAGCGCAGGTCGACGGGCTGTAGCATCTCCCGCGTCAGCGTGCCCGCATCCTTCGCCGACAGGCCGAGGCGGTTCATGCCGGTATCGATATGAAGTATCGCGGGCTGGCGCTTGCCGGAGGTCGTGGAGAATGCCGACCAGTACGCGAGATCCTGCAGCGAATTGAGGACAGGCACGAAACCGTTTTCAGCAAAATCTTTTGCATCGGCACCATACGGGCCGTTGAGGACATAGATAATCGCGTCTTTCGGCAGCACGGCGCGGATGGCGATGGCTTCGTCGAAATGGGCGACGAAGAAATGGCGGCATTCCTGATCGAAAATCGCGCGCGCGACCTGTGGCGCGCCCAGACCATAGGCATCCGCCTTCACAACCGCCGCGCAATCGGCGCCCGTCTTCAGCATCTTGCGGAAGGCCAAGTAATTGCGCGCCACTTTATCGAGATGGATTTCTAGTACGGATGCCGCACCGCTATAATCACTCTGTTTCTTCGACACGGTAGTTTTCAAGGTTGGAGAAGCGCGTGAATTCGCCGTCGAATTTCAGCTTCAGCGTGCCGATCGGGCCGTGACGCTGCTTGGCGATGATGCATTCGGCGACGTTGTGGTTTTCTTCCAATCGCGCCTGCCATGCCGCGTAATCTTCGCGGAATTTTTCTTCGGACTGGTTCTGGCCGCGTTTCGGTTCTTCGCGGGAAAGGTAATATTCCTCGCGATAGACGAACATGACGACGTCGGCGTCCTGCTCGATCGATCCGGATTCACGCAAATCCGACAGCTGCGGGCGTTTGTTTTCGCGGTTTTCAACGGCGCGCGACAACTGCGACAGCGCCAGCACGGGCACTTCCAGTTCTTTCGCCAGCGCCTTCAATCCGCGCGTGATCTCGGAAATTTCCAGCACGCGGTTTTCCTGACCGCCCTTGCCGGAGCCGGATACCAGCTGCAAATAATCGATTACGATCATGCCCAGTTTATGCTGGCGCTGCAGGCGGCGGGAACGGGTGCGGATCGCGCCGATGGTAAGCGCGGGCGTATCATCGATGAACAGCGGCGACGCAGACAATTCCTGGCTGGCATTCACGAAGCTGTGGAAATCGGTGTCCTTCACTTCGCCACGGCGGATTTTGTCGGAGGGGACGGAGGATATGTCGGCAAGAATACGCGTGGCCAGCTGTTCTGCGGACATCTCGAGAGAATAAAACGCGACAACCGCGCCTTCCTTCCCGCCGCTTTGCAAATGCGCGCGGGCGGCGTTGAAGGCCATGTTGGTCGCAAGCGCGGTCTTGCCCATCGAGGGGCGGCCGGCGAGGATGATGAGGTCGGAGCGTTGCAGCCCGCCCATTTTTTTGTCGATGTCGATCAATCCGGTCGTGATGCCGGTGATGAGGCCTTCGCGCTGATAGGCCAGTTGCGCCTGCTGGATCGCTTTGGTCAGCGCGGTCGAAAACGCAACTGCGCCGCCCTTGAAATCACCGGCGGTCGCGAGTTCAAACAAACGCTTTTCGGTCTGTTCGATCTGCTGCGATGCGGTTTGTTCGACCGTGTGTTCATACGCCTCGTTCACCACGTCTTCGCCCAGCGTCACCAGCGCGCGGCGCAGGTGGAGTTCGTAGACGGTGCGGCCGTAATCCTCGACGTTGACGACGGAGATGATATGCGACGCAAGGTCGGCCAGATACTGCCCGCCGCCGACCTGCGACAAATCCTGGTCTTTTTCGAAGTAGTTTTTCAGCGTGATCGGGCTGGCATCCTGACCGCGTTCGATAAAGGTCGAAATCGCCTGAAAGATGCGGCCATGGACGGGGTTGTAGAAATGCTCCAGCCGCAGGAATTCGGATACTTTTTCCAGCGACTTGTTGTTGACCAGCAGCGCGCCCAGCAAAGCCTGCTCGACTTCCTCGTTATGCGGCATAACGCGGAATTCCGCGTCGGTGGCGCGGGATTTGGTGATGTCGGAGAGTTTTACGGCGTCGGCTGTCATGGTGTAAAAAATAGCAGAATGGCGGCGGCGGTGACATGATTCTCTGCCGCTTTTCGCGTAAAAATTTGTGTTAGAATTACTGAAATGAAATAAGGTTTCGAGGGGCAAAATGGCCGAGACACTCCACATTCCCGAAGACGCTGACAAGGCTGGAATTTACCGCGACATCCTGCCGCAGCTGGAGGCCGTGATGGGGGCGACAACCGACATCATAGCCAATATGGCGAATGTGGCGGCGGTCCTGAAAGCCGCATTTGGTTTCCACTGGGTCGGTTTTTACCGCAGCCTGAAACCCGAAGTGTTAACACTCGGGCCGTTTCAGGGGCCGCTGGCCTGCGTCGATATCCCGTTTTCAAAGGGCGTCTGCGGCAAGGCTGCCCGCGACCGCGCGACGGTGATCGTGGCCGATGTCGACGCCTTCCCCGGCCATATCGCCTGCAGCAGCCTGTCGAAATCCGAAATCGTCGTGCCGGGCGTGGTCGACGGGCAGACGGTTTTTGTTCTGGATGTGGACAGCGACAAACTGGCCGGTTTCGACGCGGTCGACCAGCTGTGGCTGGAAAAGATTGTGGCGGCGTTGATCAGGGCGAGCGCATAAAAAAACCCGCCGGTTTTGCAACGCGGCGGGCTTCTTTAAAGATTTGGCAGCGATTAAGCGGCAGCTTCTTCTTGCTGTTCGCCAGCTTCGGCTTCAGCAGCGGCAGCAGCTGCAGCGGCTTTTTCCTGGGCTTCGATCGCCTTGATCGCGCGGGCAGACAGGCTGTCTTCGCGGTCGTTGTCGGCTTTCTGGATGAGTGCTTCGCCGCGCTCTTCCTGAATTTTCGCTTCTTCTTTCGAACGGGCGATGTTGATGATCACTTCGACCGTCACTTCAGGGTGCAGCGTGACCTTCACCGGGTACAGGCCGAGCAGTTTATATGCGCGTTCCATACGGACCTGGTTACGGTCGATTTTGAAGCCTTCTTCGGCAACAGCTTCCGCGATGTCGCGGCCGGTGACCGAACCATAGAGCTGGCCGGCTTCGGAAGCCTGGCGGATGATCGCGGCGTGGATGCCGTTGACCTTCTTGCCCAGCTTTTCCGCTTCGTCGCGGCGTTTCAGGTTGTCGGCTTCCAGCGTTTTCTTCTGGCCTTCGAACAGGGCGACGTTCGCCTTGGTCGCGCGGAGCGCTTTGCTCTGCGGCAGAAGGAAGTTGCGGGCATAACCGGGTTTCACGTTGACGACTTCGCCCATTTGGCCAAGGCTCTCGACGCGTTCCAGCAGGATTACTTGCATGTTCAATTACTCCTTAGTTCGCGACGTAGGGCATCAGCGCAAGGAAACGGGCGCGCTTGATCTCGCGGGCCAGTTTACGCTGCGCTTTTTGCGACACGGCGGTGATACGGGACGGGACGATCTTGCCGCGCTCGGAAATATAACGACCGAGCATCTTGGGATCTTTGTAGTCGATCGCGGGCGCGTTCTTGCCCGAGAAGGGGCAGGATTTGCGACGGCGGAAGAACGGACGGCGTGCGCCACCGGCGCCGCCTTTGCGGTCGCCTTCGGGTTTACGGTCGCCGAAAGATTTTTTTTCAAAAGCCATTATTCAGCTCCTTCTTTGGAAGATTCGTTTGCTGCGGGGGCTGCTGCATCGCGGTTGTCGCGACGGTAGCCTTTATCGCCGCCAAAGCCGGGCTTGTCGCCGCGATAGCCGCCGCGATCACCGCCACGGAAACCGCCGCCTTCGCGACCTTCACGGTCGCCGCCACGGAAACCGCCTTCTTCGCCTTCATCAGACGACTTCAGAACGGCCGAGGGGCCTTCGGGCAGTTTTTCGATGCGCACGGTCATGTGGCGCAGAACGTCTTCGTTCAGGCCGATGTTGCGTTCCATTTCGACGATCGCGGTTGCGGGGCCGTCGATGTGCAGCAGCGTGTAGTGCCCTTTGCGGTTTTTCTTGATTTTGTAAGCGAGGTTGCGAAGACCCCAGCTTTCGGTGCGTTTAACTTCGGCGCCGTTGTCGGTGGCAATCTTGGCGAAGTTCTTGGCGAGGTCTTCCGCAGCTTTTGCGGAAATGTCCTGCCGCGCGATAAACACGGTTTCGTATAAAGCCATTGATGTTTCCCTTGGGTTTAGCCGGACTGCCGCTGTTTCACCTGAACCTTCAGGCGCCAGCCGCACAGACCATAGCTGCCTGGGATTATTCCCCGACAGCGGGTTTCGTACCGCGTGGTTATAGATGGATTCCCGTAAGAAACACAAGAATTATCCCGCAAACCTTGGGAAAAACTTGGGTTTTTGAAAGGAAAGGCTTGTTTCGATTGCCATAATATAATAATATTCCCTACCGCACCAAGGGAATAGGAGGGATTCTGCATGATGAAGGACGATATGGATTTCCGCTTCCGTGGCGCCGGCAACTATGCCGATGTGTTCAATAACGCCTTCTGGCTGGACGAAAATCAGGAATACCACCGCGATGGCGCCGCAGCCATTAAATATGCCGAGGGCGGCGAGGTCTGGATGCAGCACGGCAAGCCCCACCGCGACGGAGACGAACCCGCCGTCACAGATGCAGAGGGAAGCAAGGGCTGGTACAAGGACGGCCAGTTCCACCGCCTCGGCAAGCCCGCCGTCATGAATTCCGATGGAACGACCGAATACTGGATCGAAGGCAAGCAATTGAACCCCCGCGAGATCGAGGACCACCTGCGCCGTTATAAAAGCGACGAAGACATCCAGCGCGGTTTCGCGGTCGCCGAAGCCCTGCGCCATTCCCCGCATCCGAAAGTGACCGCGCCGAAGACGGCCTCTTTTTCAAGATAATCAGGCCGTTATTCTTTTTCCCATATAAAAAATTGACATATTGTCGCTGCGTGCTAAGACTGCACCCGCTGGCCCAAGCCCGCATTTTTAAAACAACAACAATTTGAAACCCGAGGAATGTGCACATGACCACCGAAACCACCCCCGCCGCCGCTGCGCCCGATGAAAGCAAAAAACCCGCGCTGTTCGAAATTTTCCGCGCCGCTGTCTGGGGCGAACTGATCCCCGGCGGCCGTCAGGAAGTGCAGAACGCGATCGACGACGGCAAGAAACAAGGCGTCACCGATCAGGATCTGGAATGGCTGGGCGGCCTCGACGGTAAATCCTTCCGCGCCTATTTCGGCGAAAAAGCGATCAGCCGCGACCTCGAAAACGCGATGAAGGCGACCGATGCAATGACGGAAGCGTTCCATTACACGCCCGCATTCAAGTCGGCAGGCTTCTACGGCCCGAAAGCGTAACCGCTTTTCTGCCCCGCAAAAAAAGCCCTCCGGCGACGGGGGGCTTTTTTTATTGGCCCATCAAGGTGATGCGTATTTATGATAAATCTAGTTGCGTTTTTAGCAATTTTGTGCTAGGCTGATGGATGATAAACGGTTATTGAACATTGTGAACAAGATACCAAAAACCCCGAGGGCTTGAACACACCCTGAAACCCGTCTATTGAGGGGGACAATCAAAATTCAGGAGCCAAGGCGCATGAAAGCATTCGTATTTCCGGGACAGGGCAGCCAGACGGTCGGCATGGGCAAGGATCTGGCCGATGCATTCGCGCCCGCCCGCGAAGTATTTCAGGAAGTCGATGATGCGCTGGGCCAGAAACTGTCCAAGCTGATTTTCGAAGGCCCCGACACCGAATTGAATTTGACCGAAAACACGCAGCCCGCGCTGCTGGCTGTTTCGATGGCGGTCGTGCGCGTGCTGGAACAGGCGAAACCCGGGTTGATCACCCCTGCCCGCTGCAAATTCGTGGCGGGGCATTCGCTGGGCGAATATTCCGCCCTCACCGCTGCCGGCACATTCTCCCTCGCCGATGCCGCGCGCCTGTTGAAAATCCGTGGTCAGGCGATGCAGAAGGCCGTGCCCGTGGGCGTCGGCGCAATGGCGGCGATCCTTGGCCTTGAACTGCCCGATGTGGCGGCGATCGTGAAGGAAGCCTCCGGCGCCGAAATCGTTTCCGCGGCGAATGACAATTCGTTCGGTCAGGTCGTGGTCAGCGGCCACAAGGCCGCCGTTGAAAAGGCCGTGGCGCTTGCAACCGCCAAGGGCGCGAAACGCGCGATCATCCTGCCCGTCTCCGCGCCGTTCCATTGCGCGCTGATGCAGCCCGCAGCCGACACAATGAATTCCGCACTCGCCGAAGTGCATATGAACGCGCCATCCGTGCCGCTGGTCGCCAATGTGATTGCAGAACAGGTGACCGACCCTGCGCGCATCCGTCAATTATTGGTGGAGCAAGTGACCGGCATGGTGCGCTGGCGCGAGAGCGTGATGTACATGAAAACCCAAGGCGTGACCGAGCTGATCGAGCTGGGCGCAGGCAAAGTCCTGAACGGGTTGACCAAGCGTATCGATGCCGAGCTGACAGGCCGCGCGGTGAACGCGCCGAAGGATATCGAAGAATTCGCGGCAACCCTGTAATATGTGGATCGCCTTCGCCGTTTCCGCATCGGTCCTGTGGGGCTTGAGCTATACCATCACCGAACACCTGATGAAAAAGGTGTCGATCCCGGGCGTGATGCTGGCTGGCGCGGTCGGCAGTTTGATGATCGCCTCCACCGCAGCACTCGTCGCGGGCACGTTCCAGAAAGACATCCAGACGCTGAAAAACGACGCGCCCACATCGTGGCTGCTGGCGGGCAATATCCTGATTTACGTCGCGGCCAATACGCTGATCCTGATGGCGACGAAATCGAAAAACGCGACCATGGCGGCGATGATCGAAATCAGCTATCCGCTGTTTACCGCGCTGTTCGCCTATATGATCTTCAAGCAGACGCAGTTCAATGCTGGCACGCTGGTCGGTGCCACAATGGTGCTGGCGGGCGTGTGCTGCATCTATTACTTTGGTAAAAACATCTAAACGTAAAACGGGAGAATCCATCATGTTCAGTCTTGCAGGCAAAAAAGCCCTCGTCACCGGCGCATCGGGCGGCATCGGCGGCGCCATCGCCAAAGCCCTGCGCGCGCAAGGCGCGGAAGTGGGTTTGAGCGGACGCAACGTGGAGGCCCTCAATAAACTGGCCGCCGAAATCGGCGCGGGTTGCCATGTGCTGCCGGGCGACCTCAACACGGCGGAAGCAACCGACGCGCTGATCAAATCAGCCGAAGAAAAAATGGGACAGGTCGATATCCTTGTCAACAATGCGGGCCTGACCAAGGACGGCCTGTTCATGCGCATGAAGGATGAAGACTGGCAGGTGGTGCAGGACGTGAACCTGACCGCCCCCTTCCGCCTGATCCGCGCCGCGATCAAGGGCATGATGAAACGCCGCGCGGGCCGCATCATCAACATCACATCGGTCGTCGGCGTGACCGGCAACCCCGGACAGGCGAATTACTGCGCGTCCAAGGCCGGCATGATCGGCATGAGCAAATCGATGGCGGCCGAAGTCGCCAGCCGCGGCATCACCGTCAACTGCATCGCCCCCGGTTTCATCGCCACGGCCATGACCGAGGCGCTGAACGAAGACCAGAAATCGAAAATCAACGCCACCATCCCCGCAGGATCGATGGGTACATCCGAAGACATCGCGGCATCCGTCGTCTATCTCGCGTCTGACGAAGCAAAATACGTGACGGGACAGACGCTGCATGTGAATGGCGGGATGGCGATGATTTGATGGGTTAACCAAGTTAGACGCTAAATGAAAAATTTTAATAAATACAACTTACTTTTTGTACCTGTCGCATTAGGCTTGCTGTACTTCGGTATGTTCGTCTTTCCCGAGATCTGGACAGCTTTACTGAAGTTGGAGCAAAAATTTCCGCCGAGCGTTATGTTTTTTGGCGCAATATTTAGCGCGATTGGCGAACATCCGGTGATGTATATTCTAGGCTGCGTCACCTATTACGCGATATCAATACGAATTTTCCAAACATGGATGAACGACATAATTAACTGTGCGTTGTTGGCCACTTGGCTGCTCGGATTTGGTAATATACTGGGCGTAGTTTCCCAATAAAGGAAAAAGCATGACCCAAACCATCGTCCTCATTGACTACGAAAATGTCGGCACGCCCGGGCTGGACGAGTTGCCGGCGCAATGCCGCGTGATCCTGTTTGTCGGGCGCACGCAGGTACTGCCGAAAAATTCGGATATCGAAAAACTGCTGAATGACGGCAAGCGGGTCGAGTTCATCAAGATGGCGGGGCTGGGCAAGGATAACCTCGACCACCATCTGGCGCTCTACCTTGGGAAGACCATCGCGCTGGAGCCCCATGCCGATTACATCATCATCAGCAACGACAAATCCGGCTTCGACCCGCTGGCAAAACATGTGAACGATGTGCTGGGCATTTCCTGCAAGCGCATCACGCCCGTCCGTAAACCGGCGGTGAAGCCCGTCGCCCCCGCGCCCGTAAAGGCAGCCGCCCCGCCCGCGAAGCCTGCGGCCAAGCCCGCCGCAAAACCCGCCGCGGCGAAACCTGCGGCGAAAGAGAAAAAAGTAAAGCCCGCGGCGCTTGTCAAAGACGCGCTGAAAAAACTGAATGAGGCCGCGACATTGCCCGATACATGGAACAAGCTGCGCGGATTTTTGGAAAAAGCGTTGAAGCTGCCGCCCGATTTGGCGGGACAGGTGCTTCATCAAATGGAACTGAAGAAAATATTTGAAGTGAAGGACAAGGGGCGTCTCGCCTATGGCAAGGATGTCCCCCGCCCCGGCACGCCGCCCCCGCCCGCCATCTAGATCTCTAAATACCTGAATCTAAGGGTATTTTTAAACAGTCGTTCGATAAACCGTTTACTCTGGTTTATTTCCGCGCCCGCGCCATCTTATCCCGTAGCCGCGCCACTCTTAAAATTATGGCAAATAATGTTTTGAATATTTGCAAAGCAGCATTTATGTGATATTCAGACCGTCACGCAAAAGAGATTTGCGGCAAGTTTAACGTAACCAAACGAGGAAATGTAATGAGCAACATCGACGAACGCGTCAAGAAAATCGTGGTCGAACATCTGGGCGTCGACGGCGCCAAAGTGACCGACAATGCGAGCTTCATCGACGACCTGGGCGCTGACAGCCTCGACACCGTCGAGCTGGTCATGGCTTTCGAAGAAGAATTCGGCATCGAGATTCCCGATGACGCGGCTGAGAAAATCCAGACCGTGAAAGACGCGATCTCGTTCATCGCACAGAACGCCAAGGCCGCTTAACAGCGCCCGCGTGCTGACGTAAATTAAATGGCCCCGTTTCTGTTTCTGACAGGGCGGGGCCATTTCCTTATCAACTGTTCTTTTTTCAAAAATTACGGGTGTGTGCATGAGACGCGTTGTCGTGACCGGCATGGGGATATTGAGCCCCTTGGGCAGCGGACTCGATCATAACTGGGCGGCGATCACCGCCGGTAAATCGGGCCTGCGCAAGATCAAGGGCTTTGACGCTTCCGACCTTCCCAGCCAAGTCGCGGGCGAAGTGCCGCTGGCGGCCGAGGGCGATACATCGCCCGGCCTGTTCGATGTGAACAAATACATCGAGCATAAAGAACAAAAGAAAATGGATACCTTTATCCAGTACGGCTATGCCGCCGCAGTAGATGCGGTGGAAGATAGCGGCTGGAAACCGCAGGATGACGAATCGCGCTGCCGCACCGGCGTGCTGATCGGATCGGGCATCGGCGGGCTCACGAATATTCAGGACACCTCGATCATGATGGCGGAAAAAGGCCCGCGCCGCATATCGCCGTTCTTTATCCCCTCCTCGCTGATCAACCTCACCTCCGGCCAGGTGTCGATCCGTTACGGGTTCAAGGGCCCGAACCACGCGGTCGTCACGGCCTGCGCGACCGGCAGCCATGCGATCGGCGATGCCGCGCGCCTGATTGCGTTCGATGATGCCGATGTGATGGTCGCAGGCGGGTCCGAAGCCGCGATCTGCCGCGTCGGCGTGGGTGGCTTTGCCGCCTGCCGCGCGCTGTCGACCGGATACAACGACACGCCCGAAAAAGCGTCGCGCCCGTTTGACAAGGGCCGCGATGGTTTCGTGATTGCCGAAGGCGCAGGCGTTGTGGTGCTGGAGGAATACGAGCACGCGAAAAAACGCGGCGCGAAAATTTACGCAGAAGTGATCGGTTACGGATTGTCGGGCGATGCGTATCACGTGACCTCCCCCGCCGAAGACGGCAATGGCGGTTTCCGTGCGATGCAGGCCGCGCTGAAACGCGCGAACGTCAACCCCGAAGCGGTCAATTACATCAACGCGCATGGCACCTCGACGCCGCTCGGCGATGATATCGAACTGGGCGCAACGAAACGCCTGTTCGGCGACGCCATCAAGGGCATCAGCATTTCATCGACCAAATCCGCCATCGGCCACCTGCTGGGTGCCGCAGGCGCGGTCGAGGCGATCTATTCCATCATGGCGATCAATACCGGCATCATTCCGCCGACGCTGAACCTCGATAACCCGTCGGATGTGGCGGCGGGTCTCGACCTGACCCCGCACAAGGCGAAGGAACGCGAAGTGAATATCGCGCTGTCGAATTCCTTCGGTTTCGGCGGCACGAATGCCAGCCTCGTCTTCCGCAAGGTCTAACCAAAAAAGGTATATATCCGCATGGGCGGCTTCCTGAAGTTCCTGTTCACCTTCGTGATCATCGCAGGGCTCGGCATGGCCGTGCTCGGCTTTTTTTATGTGGGCCGCGAATTGCCGAAGGACGGCCCGTTGGCCGCGGAGAAAATCGTTTATATCCCGGCCGGCAGCGGCGTGCGGCAAATCGGATCGACGCTGGCGGAAAACGGCGTGATCGGCGATGAATGGATGTTCCGCATCGGGTCATGGGCGATGAAGGTGGGCGGACCATTGAAGGCCGGCGAATATAAATTCGCAGCCCATATTTCCATCGCCGGTGCGATCAAGCTGCTGCAATCGGGCAAGACATACCAGCGACAGCTGACCATCCCCGAGGGGCTGACGGCCTTTGAAATTGTCGAGCTGGTGAACGCGGCCGAGGCATTGGAAGGCACGCTGGACATCGCCCGCCTGCCCGCCGAAGGCACGCTGCTGCCCGAAACCTATAACTACACCCATGGCGAAAAACGCACCGCGATCATCGACCGCATGGCGGCCGCCATGAAAAAGACGCTGGCGGAATACTGGCCGAAGCGCGACGCGAACAGCCCGATCAAAAACGAAACCGAATGGGTCACGATGGCATCTGTCGTGGAGCGTGAAACCGCGCTGACGACCGAGCGCCCGCGCGTGGCCGGCGTGTTCCTGAACCGTTTGAAAATCGGCATGCCGCTGCAATCCGACCCCACCACGATCTATGCGGTGACCGAGGGCAAGGGCAAGCTGGGCCGTTCGCTCACGACCGCCGACCTGCGCATCGATTCACCGTACAACACTTACGTCGCCACCGGCCTGCCGCCGGGGCCGATTGCGAATCCGGGGCGCGAATCCCTGATCGCGGTGCTGCAGCCGGAAGCGCATGAATATCTCTACTTCGTCGCGGACGGCACGGGCGGCCATGCCTTCGGCAGATCGCTCGACGAACACAATGCGAATGTCGCCAAATGGCGCGCATTGCAGCGCCAGAAGTAAGCATATAAGCGTGGCATTTCATGCGCTTGCCCCTTTACGAAAGCTTCAGGCTTTTCTGCTAGGATAAAATTATGGCTGGCAAACGCACCGCAGACGTCGCGCATCTCGACCCCAATTTGCTGAAGGGTGACAGCCCTTTTCGCAACCATTTGCTGATCGCGATGCCGGGCCTCGGCGACAGTTTTTTCCACCGCAGCGTCGTCTATGTCTGCGCCCACAGCGCGGCGGGTGCGATGGGCATCGTCATCAACCAGAAATTACAGGATGTGCAATTCCGCGAATTGCTGGAGCAGTTAAAACTGCCGCAGCCGCAGGCGATATATGAGCCCATCGTGCATTTCGGCGGCCCCGTCGAAACGGGGCGCGGTTTCGTTTTGCATTCGACCGATTTCATGCGCGAGGATACCGTGCGCATCAACGACCATATCTGCATCACCGGCACGATCGATATTCTGTCCGCCATCGCCGAAGGCAAAGGCCCGCAGCGCAGCATCTTCGCGCTCGGCTATTCCGGCTGGGGCCCCGGGCAGCTGGAGCAGGAAATGCAGTCGAATTCATGGCTGACCGTGCCCGCCGATGACGAACTGATTTTCTCGACCGATATCGCGCATAAATGGGAAAACTCCCTCAAGCGCCTCGGCATTGATCCGGCGATGTTGAGCATGGATGCGGGCAGGGCCTAGAAGCTGCTGCCGCCAAGGTTGATGAATTCTTCCGACAATAACGCAAACATCTGGTGGTCGCGCCATTCCTTGTTGATCTGGATATATTTGCGCGCGATGCCTTCCTGCGTGAATCCGCAATTGCGCAACACCTTCTGGCTCGCCACATTCTCGGGCAGCGTGCCGGCCTGAATGCGGTGCAGTTTCAGCGCGGAAAAACCGAACTGGCAGGCGAGCAGCGCGGCCTCGGTCATGAAGCCCTGCCGCGTTTCGCCTTCGTCCAGCCAGTAACCCATGGTCGCCATCTGCCCCGCGCCGCGCACGATGTTGTTGAGCGTGACGCCGCCGACCAGCGCATTGGTGTCGTTGCGGTAGATGAAGAAGGCGTAGCCGCGGTCGGTGTCCCATTCTTCGTGGTAATTGGCAAGGCGGCGGTTGAACCCTTCGCGCGTCGTGTTGCTGAAGGCGGCGGCGGGGCTCCACGGTTTCAGGAAACGCTCGTTGCGGTTGCGCACCTCGACCCAGTCTTCCCAATCGTCGCGCTCGGGCGAGCGGATATGGATTCGCTCCCCCATCAGCCGGAGCGGCAGGCGGGTGTTGCGGGGCGCGCGGTCGTTTTTGAAGAAGTTGAGCAGCATGTGATGCCCAGAATTGCCTAAAAAACACTGTTTTTGAAGCGCAAATATTCTATATTGGAGCGGAAAAGAGGATTTATGACCGCCCCGCGCAATAAAACATCACTGTTTCTCACCGCCTGTGCCGCAATCGCCCTGTTGTGCGCCGCCGCAACCACCGACGCCGCCATGCCCGTGCCGCAGCGCAAGGCTGAAAAATCGGCCGGCGCAAAACCGGTTAAGCCGAAAGCCGCGAAGCCCGCCGCCGTGAAAAGCAAAATGCCGGATTCAGATGCCGATATGGGCACGGGCGAAAAGGCTCTCCCCGCGCAGGATGTGGACGAGAATTTGCCGCTGCCCCCCTACCCCCGCGCCGCACGCACTGCAACCGGCGAAATGAAAACCTATGCGCTGAACGAGGAAGACACCTTTATCGACGTCGCCCGCGCCTATCGCCTTGGATATGTGGAGCTGCGCGCCGCCAACCCCGAGCTGGACCCGTGGTCGCCCGATCCCGGATCTGTCATGGTCATCCCGACCTTCAAGCTGCTGCCCCGCGCGCGGCAGGAGGGCATCGTCGTGAACCTGGGCGAGATGCGCATGTATTATTTCCGCGGCGCCGGATTGCCGCCGCTGTCCTTCCCGCTCGGCATCGGGCGCGAGGGGCTGGAAACGCCGCTTGGCGATACCAGCATCGTGCGCAAGGCCGCAGGACCCTCGTGGCACCCGACCGACCGCATGAAGAAGGAAAAGCCGTGGCTGCCCGGAACCGTTTCTCCCGGCGCATCGAACCCGCTCGGCACCCATGCGATGTATCTGGGCTGGCCCACCTTCCTGATCCACGGATCGAACAAGCCGTGGGGCATTGGCCGCCGCGTCAGTTCCGGCTGCATGCGCATGTATCCCGAAGACATCATCAACATGTTCAATATGACGCCCATCGGCACGCGTGTGCAGGTCGTCAACCAGCCGATCAAGACCGCATGGGTCGGTGATAACCTCTACCTCGAGGCAAACCCGTCGATGACGCAGAGCGGCGAGATTGAAATCGACGGCACGCATACCATCAAGCCGATGGGCGACGGGTTGCGCGAAACGATCGTGCAGACGGCGGGCGATGCGGCGGGCCGCGTGGACTGGTCGACCGTGAACCGCGTGATCCGCGAGCGCCGCGGCTATCCGGTGCTGATCGCGACAACAGGCCGCGAAATTGTATCGGACCGCTCCGGCCGCAACGACGGCGATGACAGCCGCAGCGACAACAGCGACAATTCCCAAACGCGCGACCGCCCGAAACAAAAATATAACTAAAACCGTTCAGCCTTAAATTTCAGGCAACAAAAAACCGCGCCGGAGATAACTCCTGGCGCGGCTTTTTATTTGTTCCCCTTTTGCAAGGGGAGCAGAATTACTTCTGCAGGCCGGTGCTGACAGCGCGGTCAGCTTTGGTCACTTCAACTTGGCCTTCGCCAGCCGTACGACCGCCCGATTGGGGGGTCCAGGTGCCGGTGTTTGCGCAAGCGGAGACGCCCAGAACTGCGAGCAGGGACAGAGCGATGATAGAACGTTTCATTTTCATTTTCCTCTTTGGATAGTTGCCCTCTGTTGATGGGAGGGCTTGTTGTACAACATAACCTTGGTACTACAGTTTACCGTGCGAGTCTATCAAGTTAGCCGTGTAAGGGTATGGCATGATTCAGCCTTTTTAGCCGTAATTGTGCCGCTTTCAGAACTTCTGGAGCGCCTGTATTTTCCGGAAATATGCATCGACGCCATCGAGCATTGCAGAGGCAATTCTGCGCTGAAACGCTGATGTACTCAGCAGTTTCGCTTCTTCGGGGTTCGACAAAAACCCTGTTTCGATGAGGGCTGCGGGCACGTCGGGGGCCTTCAAAACTGCGAAGCCAGCGGCCCTGTGGGAATTTGGCAACAGCCTTATACTTTTATCCCGGAAGGCCTGATCAATGTATTTTGCCAGCAAATTCGACTCGTTCATTTTCTCGCGCATCGCAAGGTCCAGCAGGATATCCGCCACATCCTGGCTTTCATTCGCAAGGTCGACACCCGCGACCACGCCCGAATTGTTTTCCTGATCGGCGAGGCGCGCGGTTTCGTTGTCCGATGCGTTTTGCGACAGGGTGTAGATGGATGCGCCCCGCACGCCTGTGCGCCCGATCTTGTCGGCATGGATGGAAATGAACAAATCCGCCTTCGCCCGTTTCGCGATCGCCACGCGTTCGCGCAGCTTGATGTACTTATCGGTCGAACGCGTCAGCACGGCGCGGTAACGTCCGGTTTCGGACAGCTGCCGCTCCAGTTCTTTTGCAACGGCCAGCGTGATGCGTTTTTCAATCACGCCGTTGCGGCCCGCCGCGCCCGGATCTTCGCCGCCATGGCCCGCATCGATCACGACCACATATTTGCGCGCCTGCCTGCGCGACATCGGCGCCGCAGTGCGGTTTTCAGGGGCGCGGGAGGTGGAAACGGGTTCGCGCATTCTCACCGTGCCGGTGATTTCGCCGGTGACATCGGCATCTTCCGCAGGCACGGGTGCGCGGCTGATGATGCGGTCCTGTTCGCGTGCATAGGACGATGTGGGGCGCGACGACTGCGCCGAGGTTTGCGCCGGCGTTGCAGCAGGCTGGCGAATATCGCGGCTGCCATAGACTTGCGGCAGCCTTGCGTTGAACATGTTGGCCGAGGACGGCACAAGGTCGATCACCACGCGGTTTTTATCAAAGCTGCTTTTGGGCAGGAAAACCGCATTGCTGATCGTGGCCGCGCGGCCAAGGTCGAAGATGACGCGGGTGATGCCGCCCTCGAGGATGCCGGAGCGATAGCCGCGGATCAGCCCGCCCGACATCAGCCCCGATTTCGCCGCCACCCATTTGGACGACGGCAGGTCGAGCACGATGCGGTAGGGGTTTGCGAGGTGAAAGGCGCGGAAATCGGATTTGATGGCGAGATCCACCGTGACGCGCGTGCCGCCCGCGCCAAGGCCGGTGCGGATGCCCTCGATGCGCTGCTCCTGCGGCTTGGTGCCATTCGGGGCAGCAGGCGACAGGCCGGGCATCGCCAGCATCAGGAATGCAAAAAATATGGTAAAACAACGACTCAGGCGCACCGCTTAAACCCCGATCACGGCAGACTTCTCTCAACACTATAGCTCAAAGAGCGCAGTTGTTCACAATAAATAACGCGATTCCAAACGGTTACCCATTACCCAAATAAAACATTGAGGTACATGGCGAATTCGGCTTAATATGAAGTCGCGACAGAGATTTTCTTTTCCATAGTTTGATAAGTGTTGAAAAGAATAATCCGGGTCAACGAGTTTTGAGGTTCGGCTCATTCAAACCTCCTCCGCTTCTAGCGGAGTGACGGATGAGCCAGGTGATACGCAGGCACTTAAATACGAAGCAGCGCCCCCCTATGTGGTCGCTCTCTACTAAAGAGTAGATGGGATGCCTGAACTACACGGTCACTGATAAACCTTAATCAAAACATCGGCGCGCCGGTTTTCCCTTTTTGTCGCAAGGGGAAGGCATAGGCATGCGCCTGATAAAGGATACTAAAATGACAAAGCGCATGCTGATTGACGCAACCCATCCGGAAGAAACGAGGGTCGCGGTCATCTCCGGCAACCGTCTTGATGAATACGATTACGAAACGACCGTCCGCAAACAGCTCAAGGGCAACATCTATCTTGTGAAGGTCACGCGCGTTGAACCTTCGCTGCAGGCCGCCTTCATCGATTTCGGCGGCAACCGCCACGGCTTTTTGCCCTTCCCTGAAATCCATCCCGATTATTACCGCATTCCGATTCAGGACCGCGACGCCCTGATCGCCGAGGAACGCGCGCTCGCCGCCGAACAGGCCGCGCGCGAAGACGAAGAAGACGCAGCAGAACTCGCCGCCCAAGGTCACACGCTGGAAGATTTCGGCGATGACGAGGAAGAGGAAGAAGGCGACAGCGAACCCGCCGCCGTTTCCGAAGATTACGTGCCGCGCCATACCGGTTCCATCGCGCAGGACATCGCGCAGGATTCCGTGACCGATGACGAAGACGACGAGGAAGAAGAGGCTTCGGCCGGCGAACAGCCGTCGCTGGACGAACACGCAGCGCATGAGGCAGCCGCAGAAGCAGCCCCCGCAGCCGAGGGCCAGAGCGCGGAAGCGCAGCCCGAGGAAGAAAAAGAACCCCTCGAAACCGTCGGCGGCGACGCTGTCGAACAGCCCCTGTACCGCTCGGCCATCAAGCGCCGCTACAAGATCCAGGAAGTGATCAAGCGCAACCAGATTATGCTGATCCAAATCAGCAAGGAAGAACGCGGCAACAAGGGTGCTGCTGTCACCAGCTATATCTCGCTCCCCGGCCGCTATTGCGTGCTGATGCCGAACAGCCCCCGTGGCGGCGGCGTGTCGCGCAAAGTATCGAATGCGAAAGACCGCCAGCGCCTGAAGAAAATCCTGCATGAACTGAACGTGCCCGAAGGCATGTCAGTCATCCTGCGCACCGCCGGCGTCGCACGCACGACCGCGGAAATCAAGCGCGACCTCGATTACCTGCTGCGCCTGTGGGACCAGATCCGCGAACTGACGCTGAAATCGACCGCGCCCGCGCTGATCTATGAAGAAGGCAACCTGATCAAGCGCGCGATCCGCGACCTCTACCGCCGCGACATCGACGAAGTGCATGTGGCAGGCCAGGCCGGCTTTGAAACCGCCCGCGATTTCATGAAGACGCTGATGCCCAGCCATTCCAACCGCATCCAGTCCTACACCGATCCCGTCGTGCCGCTGTTCTTCCGCTATCAGGTTGAATCGCAGCTGGCCGAAATCCATTCGCCCACCGTCCACCTGAAATCGGGCGGCTATATCGTCATCAACCCGACCGAAGCCATGGTGTCGATCGACGTGAACTCCGGCCGTGCGACCAAGGGCCGCCATATCGAGGAAACCGCGCTCAAGACCAATATCGAGGCGGCGGACGAAATTGCGCGTCAGCTTCGCCTGCGCGACCAGGGCGGGTTGATCGTCATCGACTTCATCGACATGGAAGACAAGCGCAACAACCGCATCGTGGAGCGCCGCGTGCGCGACGCCATGCAGCACGACCGCGCGCGCATCCAGCTGGGCCGCATCTCGGCCTTCGGACTTCTTGAACTGTCCCGCCAGCGCCTGCATCCGTCGCTTGTCGAGACGAACTTCGAGGTTTGCAAGCATTGCACGGGCTCCGGCCTTGTGCGTACCGTTGAAACCACCGCCGTGCTGATCCTGCGCGCGCTGGAAGAAGAAGGCCTGAAGGGCCGCGCGGCGGAGGTGAAAGTCTCCCTGCCGACCGAAATCGCCCTTTATATCTTCAACAGCAAGCGCGAAATGCTGGCGGCGATCGAGAAGCGTTACAACATCAAGGTGTTCCTGAACGCCGACGACACGCTGCTGAAACCCGCTTACACCATCGAAGTCATGAAAACATCCGGCGTGCAGCGCGACCTGCGCCCGCAACGCCCCGCCCCTGTGCAGACCGTCGATATGTCGGACCTGCCGGAACTGACGGGCGACGATATTTCCGATGACCGCACGGTGTCCGAAGACGACAACGAAGACGACAGCCGCGGCGTGCGCCAGCATGGCGACGAAGACGGCGAAGGACGCGAGAGCCGCGGAGACCGTGGCGACCGTGGCGGCCGCCATAACGGCGGCGGCGGGCGTGACCGCAACCGTGGCCGTGGCGGACGTGACCGCAACGACCGCAATGATCGCGGCGGCAACCGTAACAACAACCAGCCCCGCGCGGATCGTGCTGACCGTCCTGACCGCAATCAGGAACGCATCGACCGTCCCGCACGCGTCGAAGGCGATGATGCAGCTTTGGCAGCCGCAGGCGACCAGCCCGCAGCAGCACCCGGCGTTGCCGGTGCCGAGGATGACGACAACCGTGGTGGCCGCCGTCGCGGCCGTCGTGGTGGCCGCCGCCGTGGCCGCAACCGTGGCGACCGTCCCGCAGGTGAACATCCGCAAGGTGAACAAGGTGAGGGCGGCGAATTCGTCGATCTCGCCGGTGCGCCGCAGCCTGATCTCGCCGAAGCGCATATCAATGACGCAGCCTCTGCCGAAGGCGGCGGCCAGCCCCGCCAGCAACAGCAGGGCGGCAACCGCAACGACCGTGGTGGCCGTGACCGTAACCGTGGCGGACGCCATCGCGGCGGCCGCGACCGTAACGACCGCCACCAGCGCCAGCAGGGCGACAACGCCCCCGCAGGCGAAGGCCAGCAATCGTCCAGTGCCGACCAGCCGGTGCGCAACGAAGCGCCCCGCCACGAGCATAACCATGACCATGCAGGCCATGACCATGCAGGCCACGATCATGCCGGTCACGACCACAGCCATTCCCACGACAACCAGCAGCAAAACGATGCCGCCACCGGCACCGATGATGGCAAGTCGCGCAAGGGCTGGTGGAAACGGCTTACAGAGTAAGTAGTTCCTGGCCGAGTAAGGCTTGAAAACAAGACAAAGAAAAACCCCGCCCTTGAACAGGCGGGGTTTTTTGTATCTGCGGCTCTAAAATTTTTAGAGGCGGTGCTGGCGCCAGTCGCCGGGCTTTTGTGCGCGCGTGACTTTTTCCACGCCGGGGATGTTTTCGATCGTTGCCTGCGCGTTGCCGCCGTCAGCAACTTCGACTTTCATCGTGCGCGTCTTCTCGTCTTCGGACAGGAAGGTGGTGCCGCGGGTCATCAGCACGCTGTCGCGCGCGCGGCCATAGGCCTCCGCGCTGACGCGGGTGTTGAATTCGATGGTCAGGGTGGGTTTGGACGGCTTGGGACCGGTGAGGCTCATCTTGAATACTCCTTAAAATAATAAATGAGGCCGCAGCGTATTATAGCAAAGGCGATCCGTCAATACGGCAAATACAAGAAGGTTGATTCTTGGACGACTGTTTATTATTGCGAGACGTTTTCTGGCGGCACCTACAATTGCAGCGGCAGCTTGCACAGCACGAACGTCCCCTGCCCTTCGGCGCTGTCGATGGTGACCGTGCCGCCATGCAGCTGGATGATCGATTTCACCAGCGCAAGGCCGAGGCCCGCACCCGACCTGCGGCCCGCCTTCTTGCTCTGGATTTTTTCGAACGGGGTGAAGACACGCGCGAGATCGTCTGCCGGAATGCCCATGCCGGTATCCCGCACGCCCAGCATCAGGAACGGTCCCTGTTTTTCCGCTGACAATGTCACGCGCCCGCCATTGGGGCTGTAATTGATCGCGTTGCTGATCAGGTTCAGCAGCACCTGTTTCACGCGGCGTTCATCCGCCGTGAAGACAAGGTTGGGGTCGTCGCAGCTGACGGAGATTTCAAGGCTCTGCTTGCGCGCCCAGTCTTCGGTCAGGGCGGCCACTTGCGTGATCAGGTCCTTCGCCTTGATATCGGACGGGTACAGTTTCATGTAACCCGCATCGATGGTCGACAGGTCAAGGATGTCGTTGACCAGCGAGACAAGCCGCTGCCCCGCCTCGATCATGTTCGAGGTGTATTCCAGCTGGCGTTCGTTCAGCTTGCCGAAATATTGCTGGTTGAGCATTTCCGCGAAACCCATGATGGCGTTCAGCGGCGTGCGCAGCTGGTACGATACGTTCGCGAGGAAGTCGGTCTTCAGCCGCTCCGCTTCCTCCAGCGCCGCGTTTTTCTCCAGCAGCGCCTGTTCGACCTTCACCGTATCGGTGATATCCGACCACGCATTCAAAATATTGCCGTCAGGCAGCGGCACGACGGAATATTCCAGCACCGTGCCGTTATTACGCTGCAGGCGTCCCTTGCGCTGTTCGCGCTCCAGCGAGTTGGACAAAATAACCTGCTTCATCTGCGGCCAGTCTTTGTCCGAGAAGAACGCCTTGGTGCGGTCGATCAGCTGCGCGATATGCGGCGTGCCGGTAAGGTCGGACAGCGGGATGTTCCAGATGCGCGCGAAGGACTGGTTCGACAGGCGCAGGCGCCCGTCCTCGCCGAACACGGCGATGCCCTCGGCCAGATTATCCATCGTTTCTTCCTGCACCGCGATCAGGGTGTTGTAGCTGGTTTCCAGCTGCAGGCGCGATGTGACGTCTTCGACGGTGACAAGAAGGCCCCCCATCGGGCGCGGCACGATCACCATGCGCTGCACCGTGCCATCGGGCAGGTACTGCATTTCCTCGAACGGTTCCAGCAACGACGTGAACTTGTTCACCCATGCCTGCTTGAACTGCTTGTAATCCGCCTGTTCGGGCAGGCGGCGCAGTTCGCGCATTTTTTCGATGATGTCGATCATCTTCGGCTTGGAATCGAGCCATGTGCCCGACATGCCGGTCAGTTGTTCATAGGACGAGTTATAGAATTCCAGCCGCGTTTCCGCATCGAAAATCGCGATTGCGGTGCGCAGCTGCTCCAGCGCCTCGCGGTGCGATTGCGCCAGGCGTTCATACGACGCCGACCATTCTTCTTCCTTGGTCACGTCGATGGCGACGCCGACCACGCGTTTTTCGGCGGGCAGCGGGATTTCGGTTACTTCCATCAAACGGCGCTGGCCTTCGACGATCATGTGCGCGCGCAGGCTTTGCGGCCCCAGTTTCGCCAGCGCCTTTTGCGCCAGTTCGCGCTGCGTCATATCGCCCTTGCCGGTCAGCGGCAGTTCTTTTTGATCCGCGACGACGGAAGCGGCGGTATCATCGAGGATGCGCGCATAGGCCTTGTTGCACCATGTCAGGTCAAGCTTGTGGTTGCGCACCCAGACGGCGAAGGGCAGCGCGTTGGCATTGGTGCGAATCTCGTTTTCGCGCTTTTCGACATTGCCGATGGCTTCCACGCTGCGCAGCGCCGCATTGGCGAATTCGGTGATATCCATCGCCCAGATGACGGAAAAAATCTGCGTGCCCGAATTGGTGACGCCGCGCTTGCCGAACACCTTCAGCGCTTTTTTGCCGCTGGCGGTATAGACGCCGATGTCGAAGTACTCGCCGTATTGGCGCAGGCGTTCAAACAGCCCCTCGATCGCGGCCGCGTCGCCGGGGGCGAGGCCGTCCTGCATATCCTGCACGCTGTCGATTTTCTCGACGCCGATCAGGGCCGCGAAGCCGGGCGAAATCGCCTGCACGCCCGCCTGGTCCCAGCCGCAATATTCGATGGGGATGGCGCGCAAAAACGCCTCCAGCCGGTCGTTCTGGTGCAGGGCGCGTTTTTTGTCGGCGCGGTGTGGCAGCACGCCGTCGAGGATGCTGTCAAAGAACGACGGCGGCGGCACGTTCCCTTGCGGTTTTTGTCCTGAAACTGTCATGCCCCATGTTAAAACGCTTCCCTTGCCTGAAACAAGGGAAGCGTTTGAAAACGCCGATATATCGGCAGTTTAATTAATAACGGTAATGCACGGGCTTGAACGGGCCGGCGACATCGATATCGAGATACTCCGCCTGCTTTTCCGTAAGCTTCGTCAGTTTCACGCCAAGCTTGTCGAGGTGCAGGCGCGCCACTTTTTCGTCGAGGTGTTTGGGCAGGACATACACTTTGTTCTCGTAGTTTTTGTGGTTATGCCACAGCTCCAGCTGCGCCAGCACCTGGTTCGTGAAAGACGCGCTCATCACGAAGCTGGGGTGGCCGGTCGCGCAGCCGAGGTTCACGAGGCGGCCCTGCGCGAGGACGATCAGGCGTTTGCCGTCGGGGAAGATGACTTCATCGACTTGCGGCTTCACTTCTTCCCATTTGTAGTTGCGCAAGGCTTCGATCTGAATTTCAGAATCAAAGTGACCGATGTTGCAGACAATCGCGCGGTCTTTCATCTGGCGCATATGGTCGAGCGTGATGACGTCGACATTGCCGGTTGCGGTGCAGAAGATGTCGCCGATTGATGCGGCTTCGTCCATCGTCACGACCTGATAACCTTCCATCGCCGCCTGAAGCGCGCAGATGGGGTCGATTTCGGTGATGAGGACGCGTGCGCCTTGGCTGCGCATCGATGCCGCCGAGCCCTTGCCCACATCGCCGTAACCGCAAACGACGCCGATTTTGCCGGCCATCATCACATCGGTTGCGCGCTTGATGCCGTCCACGAGGCTTTCGCGGCAGCCATACAGGTTGTCGAATTTCGATTTGGTGACGCTGTCGTTCACGTTAATCGCGGGCACTTTCAGCGTGCCTTTTTTCTCCATGTCGTAGAGGCGATGCACGCCCGTGGTGGTTTCTTCCGACAGGCCCTTCACGTCTTTCAGCATCTCGGGGTATTTATTGTGCATCAGCAGCGTCACGTCGCCGCCGTCATCGAGGATCATGTTGGGGGTCCAGCCGTTCGGGCCGCGCAAGGTTTGTTCGATGCACCACCAGAATTCTTCCTCGTTCATGCCTTTCCACGCAAACACCGGAACGCCGACGGCGGCAATCGCGGCTGCAGCCTGGTCTTGGGTGGAGAAGATGTTGCAGGACGACCAGCGCACTTCGGCACCCAGATCGACCAGCGTTTCGATCAGCACGGCGGTCTGGATCGTCATGTGCAGGCAGCCGACGATGCGGGCGCCCTTCAGCGGGGATTTGCCTTTGTGTTCGGCGCGCAGGGCCATCAGGCCCGGCATTTCGGTTTCGGCGATGGCGATTTCCTTGCGGCCCCAGTCGGCGAGCGACATGTCCTTGACCTTGAAATCTCCGGTTACTGCTTTTGCTTGGGCCACGGCCATATCACACTCTCCTTGTTCAAAAATTGCGTCCTTAAAATAGGGCAATTTCGCCAACTGTCACGTATAAAATAAGTCTTTGAATTTATGGGCGAAAACGGTTCACAAGGTCGGTGATGCGTGCGGGTTCGTACTGATTCATCACCTGCCGCGCATGTTCCTCGCATTGCTCCAGCGAGATGGCGCGGATGCGCTGCTTCACGCGCGGCACGCTGGAAAAGCCGACGGAGAACTCGCGGATGCCCAGACCGATCAGCAAAGCGGTGCATTTCGGGTCCGCGCCCATCTCGCCGCAGATGCTGACGGGGATGCCCATGCGTTTCGCCGCCTCGACCGTGAATTCGATCAGGCGCAGCACGGCGGGGTTAAGCGGGTTATAGAGCGCCGCCACCTGATCGTTGCCGCGGTCAATCGCAACCGTGTACTGCGTCAGGTCGTTGGTGCCGAGTGCGAAAAAATCGGAGACCGCCGCAAGGCCGTCCGCCGACAGCGCCGCCGCCGGAATTTCGATCATGGTGCCAAGCGGCGGCATTTTATCGGGGATGGCCGCCTTTTCGTTTTTCAAATCCTTGTAACAGTCGCGCAAGATCGCCCGCGCCCGTTCCACTTCGTCCGCCGTCGTCACCATCGGCAGCAGGATTTTGACAGGCCCCAGCGCGCCCGCACGCAGGATGGCGCGGAACTGGGTTTTCAGCAGATGCGGTTCTTTTAAGGAAAGACGAATGGCACGCAAGCCCAGCGCAGGGTTCGCCGCCTCCGCCAGATATTCGCCGACCGATTTTGCCAGCTTGTCGCCGCCGATATCGAGCGTGCGGAAGGTGACGCTGTCGCCGTTCATTTCGCGGACGACGCCCGCCATGGCCTCGTACTGTTCGTCTTCGGTCGGCAGCGTCGTGCGGTTCATGAACAGGAATTCGGTGCGGAACAACCCGATACCGCGCGCGCCTGAAGCCTTGATGGCATCCGTCTCGCGCGGGATTTCGAGGTTGGAGCGCAATATGATTTCGGTGCCGTCTTTTGTGAGCGCGGGCTGCGCCGCGATTTCGTTCAAGGCCACGCGGTCGGCGTTGAGGTTCGCGTGTTTCTGCTCGTAGGATTTCAGCGTGTCGGCGGTCGGGTTCAGGATCAGCTTGCCCTCGATCCCGTCGACAATCACCGTGCTGCCATGCGCGCTGCGTTCCAATATGACAGGATCAAGACCCAGCACCGCAGGCAGGCCGAGGCTGCGCGCCATCACCGCCGTATGCCCCGCAGCCCCGCCATGCACGGTCGCAAGCCCCCCGATGCGGCGCGGATCGAGCAGCGCGGCATCGGCTGGCGAAATTTCCTTGGCCAGCACAATGCCGCCGACCGGCACGGAATCGAGCGAAAGATAGGGGATGTTGAGCAGCGTGCGTAAAATACGGTTACCGACCGCCTCCACATCATCAATACGCGCGGCAATATAATTGTCGCGCACCGCGCGGAACTGCGCGGCCAGATCACGCATGACCTTGTCCAGCGCCCATTCAGCATTGATCTTTTCATCGGCGATTTTCTTCAGCGCGCCGCGTACGAGGCGCGAGCCGGTAATCATGGCAAGATGCGCGTCGAGCAATAAATCCAGTTCCTCCGCCGCTTCTTCGGGCAGGTTTTTCGATTGCCCCTTCAGCGCGATCAGGTCGCCCCGCACGGTCTGGACGGCGGCTTCGAAACGCTGCTGCTCGGGTGCCGTATCTTCGATAGTAATTTGCGGGACTTTGGGGCGGTCGAGCTGGACGATATAGGCAGGGCCGGTCGCAATGCCATGGGAAACGCCGATACCGTTCAAAACGATTTCGGCGGCCATGTTATTCGTCCTCGTCGAATTTGCGCTCGACCAGCGCGGCAAGTTCGCTCAACGCCGTTTCCGCCTGCGCACCGGCGGCCGAAATTTTAATCGCTGTGCCCTTGCTGGCGGAGAGCATGAGGAGGCCCATGATCGACGACCCGCCGACCTCCATATCATCCTTGGCGACCTTCACATCGGCGTTGAACTGTTCGACCATCTTGACGAATTTCGCCGCCGCGCGCGCATGGAGCCCGCGTTTATTGCCGATCTGCACGGTTTTTTCGAGCGCAGACATGTTGGGTTTAGCCCGTCTGCAGCAGCGCGGAGGCCGCGTTGATATATTTGCGGCCCGCTTCCTGACCCGACAATGCCGCCTGCGACAGCGTTTCGGTCTGGCGCACGGATGCCAGCTTGATCAGCATCGGCAGGTTGATGCCCGCCAACGCCTCGACCTTTTTATCCTGCGTGATGGAGATCGCAAGGTTCGACGGCGTACCGCCAAACATGTCGGTCAGGATCAAAACGCCCTTGCCCGCATCGACGGATGCGACCTTGGTGATGATTTCCTGACGTTTTTTTTCCATGTCGTCTTCGGGGCCCATGCAGACGGCTTCGATCTGCTTTTGGGGCCCTACGATATGTTCCATCACCGAGATGAATTCTTCGGCAAGACGGCCATGGGTGACGATAACGATACCGATCATGGTAAAACCTTCCTTATTAAAGACGCGCGGCTACTTCACCACGATATTGGGACGGTGCACGATTTCCATCGCCTTGAACACCTTCAGCACCGAGGACACATCGAATGCATGCAATTTGAATTTCGGCAGCTGAACGCCCAGCACATCGTGCGTTTCGGGATCGGGCAGGCGCGGCACTTCGTCGCGCTTCACAAGGTCGATCACAAGGCGCAACCGCGCGGCATTGGTGACGGGGAAGCGGAGCAGGCCGACGCCGCGTATCTCCATCAACCCGCGGATGGATTCCACGCTGTCGGCATAGATTTTATCCTGACGGCGTTCCAGCACAACCTGATCGTCGCAGATCAAAACCCCGCCCGCATCAATGAGGCGGTAGGCAAGGTCGGATTTGCCCATGCCGGAAAGCCCGCGCAGGAAAACGGCCGAATGTTCGAAATGCGCCGATTTCAGCAGCACGGCCGTGCCATGCAGCGTGATTTTTTTCGGCTCCGGCGGCGCTGATCTGGCGATACCCAAGGGGGTGGTCCTTTAAGCGTTGTTGATCTTCAGGGCATGCCCGACGAGGTAGAGCGAGCCTGTAATAATTATACGCTGCGGAGTGGCGAATTGGAAGGCAAGAGACTGTATCGCGCTTTCCAGATTGGGCGCGGGCCGCGCATCCGCAAAGCCCGATTTCGCAAGGTAATCGCAAAGTTCGGCAGCCGACACCATCGGCGCGTCGATCTGGCCGTCGACTGCCGTGATCGTGCGCGGTAGACCGGCGAATTTCAGGTAAAACGTGTCCGGTTCTTTCTTGCGCTTGAAGCCGGTGATGATGTGGAGCGGCTTTTCAGGGCCCCATGCCGTCGCCTGTTCGACCAGCACTTCCGCGCCGCTGTCGTTATGCGCGCCATCGACCCACAATTCCCAATCTTTCGGCAGCAATGCGGCGAGCGAGCCTTTTTTCAGCTGCTGGAATCTGCCCTGCCATTCGACTTCTTTCATGGCGCGGGAAAGGATATGGGCCGTCGCCAGATGCGAAAACGCGCTGTTTTCAACCGCCGCAATCGCCGTGCCCGCATTGATGACCTGATGCGCGCCGATCAGTTGCGGGCGGGGCAGATCGCCCTTGAAGATTTTACCCTCGTAGCGGAAAGTATCCCCGTGATCGGCAATCGTCCAGTCGCGGCCCGCAAGGCTGACGCCCGCGTTTTCCGACTTCGCCTTTTCAAGGAATACATCGAGCACGCCCTCGCCCGCCTGCGGCGCGATGACGACGGGGCAGCCGTGCTTGATAATGCCCGCCTTTTGCGCCGCGATTTCGGGCAGGGTATTGCCCAAGAGCCGCGTATGATCGAACGAAATGCGCGTCAGCACCGCGACGCTTTTTTCCACCACATTGGTTGCATCGAATAACCCGCCAAGGCCGGTTTCCAGCAGCACGGCATCCGCCTTGCTCCGCGACCACGCGAGGAACGCAAGGCAGGTGAAGAATTCGAAAAACGACACCGGTTCGTCGCGGGTCGCCTTTTCGCATTCGGCTATCAGGTCGAGGAGATGGTCGGGCTCGATCAGTTTCCCCGCAATCATGATGCGTTCTTCGAACCGCACCAGATGGGGGGAGATGAATTTATGGACGGTTAAACCGCCTGCTTCGAATATCGCCTGTAAAAATGCAAGCGACGAACCCTTGCCGTTCGTGCCCGCCACATGGAATACCGGCGGCAGTTTCAGATGCGGATTGCCGAGCCTTTCCAGCATGCGCAAGGTGGGGGCAAGACCTGTCGGTGCCAGCGGAATATGGCGCAGGCGAATGGCGTTGACCGCCTGTTCCAGCGCGGGCACCGGCGAATACGTCCATTCCGTCAACAGCGGCGCTGCGGGAGTTATTTGTTTTTTATCGAGCAAGGGACCACCCCTGACGTAAAAGGCTATTTTTGCGTGCCGTTGGCTTTTTTGCGCGCGCCGGTTTCCGAGCGCGGACGCGTGAGCAGCTGGATGATCGAGCCGATGCGCATGCGCAATTCGCCGCGCGGCACCACGAGATCGACCATGCCGTGATCGCGCAGGTATTCCGCGGTCTGGAAACCTTCGGGCAGCGATGCGCGGATGGTTTCCTGAATGACGCGGCGACCCGCAAAGCCGATCTGCGCGCCGGGTTCGGCGATATGGATGTCGCCCAGCATCGCGAACGATGCCGACACGCCGCCCGTGGTGGGGTCGGTCAGCAGCACGATATAGGGCAGTTTTGCTTCCTTCACCGTTTCAACGGCGATGACGGAACGCGGCATCTGCATCAGCGAGATCATGCCTTCCTGCATACGCGCGCCGCCGGATGCGGGGATCACGATATAGGGGGCTTTCAATTGCACGGCGAGGCGCGCGCCGGTGATGAGGCCGTCGCCGACCGCCGCACCCATCGACCCGCCCATGAAATCGAAATCGAAGGCCGCGATCACGGCCTGCTGGCCGGTGATGGTGCCATGCGCGACCACGATTGCGTCCTTGCGGCCGGTTTCGCTTTGCGCGTCTTTCAGGCGGTCGGTGTATTTTTTGCGGTCGCGGAATTTGAGGGGGTCGAGCACCGGCTTGGGCAGTTCGGATTCGGTATAGGCGCCGTCATCGAACAGCATTTTCAAGCGATCCTTGACCGCCATGCGCAGGTGATGGCCGCAATGCTGGCAGACGTTCAGGTTCTTGACCATTTCCTGATGGTGGAGCATCGCCTCGCAGCCCGGGCATTTCTGCCAGAGGTTATCGGGGACATCCTTTTTCGAGGATATCAGGGCCTTGATCTTGGGCGGGACGAAGTTGGTAATCCAGTTCATGGGCTTAAACCTTATGCTTTAGAGTCGCGTTTTTAACATGGAGGGGCGATTTCCGTCATTATAATAAGCAATTTTATTACCATAACCTTGCCAATTGTTGACATAACTGGCAAAGCGGAGTACCAATAAAGGGTCTTAAAAAGAAGAATCCAGATGAAAACCGCCGCGAAATTCAACGACGCAGCCGCCCCCGATGTGCCCCACGGATCCGATCCGGCGGGGTTGGCGAAGCAGTTGTTCGATGAATTATATAAGGTGGAATTCGGCGATGGCACGCCCGTCGATGTTGCCAGAGTGACAAGACTGATCGAACAGGGCGCGGATTTGTCGTACCCGCACCCTGAACTGAACCAGACCGCCTTTGATTTCCTGAACGGCTATCCCGAGATTTCCAAACATATGATCATGCTGCCCGCCTATGTCGGGCAGGATCTGATCAAGGTGCTGAACAGCGCCGATGAAGATACCGATGATGTGCGCAGCATGCTGGAACACGGCGCGGACCTGAACCAGCGCGGCGACCAGGGGCGCACGCCGCTGATGATCGCGGCGCGCAAGGGATATACCGCAAGCGTGAAGGAAATTGCCGCAAAGGACGACAACCTGATGCGCACCGACAATCACGGCTGGAACGCGCTGATGCATGCCGCGATGGAAGGCCATTTTGACGCCGCGAAAACGCTGATCGATGCGCGCATGCCCGTCACGTTGCGGTCGACCAGCGGTTACACCGCGCTGGATATCGCGCTTGTCGGCGGCGGGAATGAAGAACCGCTATCGCCCGAGCGGTTAAAGCTGGCCGTGCTGCTGGTGCAAAACGGCGCGCCCCTGCACCAGAAAAACGAAAAAGAAATTTCGCCCGTCGAGTATTTGAAGCTGAACGGCGAGGAAGCCGCGATCAAGGCCCTGACCGCAGCAGCCGCGCAGTATGAAGTCACGCTGGCGCAAACCGCCGTGATCGGCAGGGGCATCGCCGCCCCTGCGGTTGCAAGGTTCCGCCGCGCGGGTTAAACTTCCCCATGCCGACAAATATTCTTTTCAACAAAGCCTCCCTGATGATTCCGCTCTCGCCCGAGGGCATGGGCATTCTGCTGCTGACAGAACTGCGCAAGGATGCGCCCGATTTGCAAAAGGCAATGGGGTTATTGCGCAGCGGCGCGGATACCAATATCCGCGACAAGCGCGGCTTTTCCGCGCTGATGTGGGCGGTGACCAAGGGGCATGACGAAATCGCGGATGCGATCATCGCGCTGTCCGAACTTCCCAAAGACGAAGTTTAAGCGGCCTTGCGCGCGAGGCTGTCGAGAATATCCTGCGCGGCTTTGGCAGGGTCGGCGGATTGCGTGATGGGTCGGCCGATCACCAGATAATCCGCGCCCAGATCCGACGCCGCCTGCGGCGTCAAGGTGCGTTTCTGGTCGCCCGCCGCCGATCCTTCGGGACGGATGCCCGGCACGACGAGCTTCATGCGCGGCGACAGGTTTTTGCGCAATGACGCAATTTCAAGCGGCGAACAGATAACGCCCTGCAGCCCCGACATATCCGCCAGTTGCGCAAGGCGCAGCACCTGATCACCAGACGGTTTCTGCTGGCCGACAGATTCCAGATCGCCGTCATCCATATGTGTCAGCACCGTCACGCCCAATAATGCGGGCAGCGGGCAGTTGAGCTGCGCCGCTGCATCCTGCGCGGCCTCGATCGCGGCGCGCATCATCGCGGCACCGCCCGAGGTATGGATGGTGATGAAATCCGCGCGGCAACGCACGGCGGCGCGGATCGAACCCGCGACGGTATTGGGGATGTCGTGCAGTTTCAGGTCGAGGAAAACGGGCGTATCGCCCTTCAGCTCCCGCAAACGCTCGACGCAGAAGGGGCCTTCGGCGACGAACAGTTCAAGCCCGATCTTGATGCCGATATCGACCTTGGACAGTTTGCGCACCATATCCTGTGCGTCCTGCATATTGGCCGCGTCAATCGCGCAAAAAATCCCGGTCATCCTTGAACGTCCCTGTTACCTGATTTGAAATATTACCTGATTTCAAAAATCGCATCGACCTCGACCGACGCGCCCAGCGGCAATGCCGCGACGCCGACCGCCGCGCGCGCATGTTTGCCCGCATCGCCGAACACGTCGACGATCAGGTCGGACGCACCGTTGATGACCTTCGGATGATCGAAAAATTCCGGCGTCGACGCCACGAAACCGCCGAGGCGCAGGCAGCGCGCCACGCGGTCAAGATCGCCGCCCAATGCCGCGGATACTTGCGCGATGATGTTGATCGCGCAGATACGCGCGGCAGCAGCGCCCTGTTCGACCGAGGTGTCCTTGCCCAGCAAACCTTTCGACAACTGCCCCGCCGCCATCGGCAGCTGGCCCGAGATGTAAAGCGTGTTGCCCGAAATGGTGAAGGGCATATAATTGGCAAGCGGCGCCGGAATTTGCGGCAGCGTGATGTTCAGGGCAGCCAGACGATCGTTGATTCGTGACATGAAAAAGCTCCTTTGGCGGTCAGCCTAAAGGAGCGTGTTTATCCGTTCAACGAATAAGCGTCACAGGCCCAGTTTGGTGAGGTCGAGATTGGCGAAGGTTTCATAAGAGGTCTTGGCGCGGTTCGCCGGCGTGATCGAGCTCAACGGCAATTCGGACTGGCGCACAGCCTTGTTCTTGAAATCATCGGTAATGGTCGCAGCCCAGGCATCGCCATCGGGGAATTTCTCTTCATGTCCCATATCCAAAGCCTCCTGCGCGTCACAATTCATACATCTAATTCCAGTATCCCAGTAATATATTAACAGATTATGAATTCGGTCTTAACACGCAAAAGATAAGTTAAAGCCATGATATTTATTAGGTTTTTCGGCCGGAACGGCAAAAGTTCCATCTATTACCATAATTATTGCAAAGAAAAGCCCCTTCGTATATGATGGCGGGCAGCCTGAACGGGGTAAAAGACCGGCAGAATCGGCAATAAAACGTCAGGCGGATAACAGGGGAAAAAGAATCCATGGCCAGCGCACCGTTCAATGCCGCCGCCGCACCGGCGAACGACAACAGCATACCGAGCCTCGACCAGCAGTTGCTGAGCGCTGCCGAATTCGGTGAAACCGCAAAAATCATCTCACTGCTCGCGCAAGGCGCGAATATAAATGCCCGCCACACAAATGAAGATACCGCCCTGCACATCGCCGCGCGCGAAGGCCATCTTGATACCGTGAAGCTGCTGATTGAAAAAAGCGCGGATACCAGCCTCGTCAACAATTTCCAGCAGACCGCGCTGATGGTGTCGGTGCGCGAACATCAGGACGAACAGATCAACCTTGCCCTCATCAACGCGAAAACCCCCGTCAACCGGCAAGACGGCAAAGGCCGCACCGCCGCCTATTTCGCAGCGCAGGACGGATTGCCGCTGACGACCAGGGCGCTGGGCGAGGCGGGCGCCGATTTTTCGCTGACCGGCATTGACGGCGTCACGCCGCTGATCTGGGCGACGCGCCTGCCCGGCAAGCATGAAACGATCGACGTCATCACGTCATACCCGACCGCAGGGCTGGACGCGCAGGACGAACAGGGACGCTCCGCGCTGATGGAAGCGGCGGTGAAGAACGACCAGAAGCTGGTCGAGAAATATATCGGGCTGGGCGCAAAAGTCATGCTCTACGATAACGACCAGAAACGCGCAAAAGACCTCGCGCAGGAATTCGGATCATCCGAAGCATTGAAAACGATCCAAGCGGCGGAGGCTGCGATTTACCAGCCCCTGACCGCCGGCGTCAGCGGACAAATTGCCGCGCCGCGCACGGCGAAGTTCAGGCCGAAACAGCCCGTCACGGAATAATCAGGTTTTATCTTTTAAATGCGGGCAGCGCGCCATGATCGTGCCGGACGCGACGAGGAATGATTGTTCGTCGGCCATTGACTGCTGCTGCAGGCTGATCTTGCCGCCCATATGGCGGATGACAAGATAGTTTTGACCCTGCACCGACATCATGGTCAGTTTGGTGATATCGGAATAACGCACGAATTCCATCCGCTTTTCAAAAAATCCGACCGGAATGGTAAAGCCATCGTCAGCAATGCGCAGAACCGTCGCGTCGCCGGCATTCAGTTGCGTGATGACAGCAACCAGGCAGGCACCTGCGGCAAGACCGAGGACTGCAGAAAGCCCCCAATAGAATATCGTGGCATTCTCCACCCCCAGATGGATGGCGTGGAACAGGATCAACCCGCGGTCATTCGTCATCGCCAGATGCACGATAAGGACCGCGAGCCCTGCGATCACGGGGATCAGCAGCCCCATTTTCTTGACGTTGACCTTGTAGGGATATTCCAGCGTATCTGCCATGGCAGCCTCTTATGATGCGACACGAATGCGGCGGCGCAGCGGCACGATTGCCTGTTGTTCTTCGGCCTGTTCGCCATTGTCTTCGGCGACCGGCAGCGCGACCGCGTGCAGGAGCGAGCAACCGTCGCGGTAAAGCTGGATGCGCTTGATTCCCAGTTCCCAGCCAAGCAGCAGCAGTTTCTGCACATCATCGACCGAACTGTAATGGCCAAGCTCGACGGTGTGGCAGGCCGTGCCGGACAGGAACGGCTCGACCGCGGCCTGCATGCGCACTTGTGCCTCCGGCGATACGCGGCGCACGCCGGAACCGGACGGCGTCAGGCAATCGAAAATGCCCAGCTGTTTCGGGAACAGGTGGGGCGCGCCCTCCAGCGTCATCGCGCCGCAGCAGTAAAGGTTTGCGGCCTCGATCTCGTCCTCGGTAAATCTCATCGCGGTCAGCATGTCGAATGTGCCGCTGGCAAGCTCATGCGCGGTAAAGCCCAGCATATGGCGGCAGAAATCTTCGCCCAGCGTCCATTTGTTGAAAGCGTAGCGGATATGCTGTGCGGTGCGGAGCGCAACCTCCAGCGCATCGAGCGCCGCCTGATGGAAACCTTGCGCCTTCAGCGCGGCATGGTTGATGCCGGGCGCGTCCAGCAGCGTGCCGTGGCCGACGGCGTAGAAACTGATGCCGTCGCGCTCAAAGGCGTTGAAGCCCATTTTCTGCAGGGCCTGCGCCGCCATCGGGTTCAGTTTCTTGCCGTAGATTTCGGCGGCGTCGTTGCCATCGGCGAAATAACCTTCAAATCGCACCAGCGATGCTTCCGGCGCGATATCGCGCGTCTGGCCGCCCAGCAATGCCTGCAATTGCTCATCCGTATCCATCGCGGTCAGGTGGGCGTGGCGGAAACCTTTTTCTTTACCCATCGCATAGGCGCGCGCCCATGCGCCCTTCACCGCCTCGACCAAGGACTGGTCAGGGCAGAGCGCGGATTTGAGTTCTGCGGGGCGGCGCGACAATCCCTTTTGCATGTAGGATGTGCCGGCAAGCGCGCTCATCTTGTCCTTCACGGCCTGCAGGTATTCTTTTTTCATCGGCGTGTAGCCGGCAAAGGCGCCCGTGACCACCGCGATTTCGGCGGAGGCTTCATGCGCCGCGCCCGCCATCAATGCGGCAACCAGCGCCGCTGTCGCGCGGCCCGCATCGCTGTCATAGCCCAGCATATTGCCCATCAGCAGCGCGGAGAGGCCGGACATGCCGATGGAGACAGGACGGTAGGTGACTGCTTTTTCCGGCAGCGCCGCAAAGCCAAACGACGCCTCCAGCGCGATCATCAAGATCGTGACGGTGTGCTGCAGTTTTTCCGCATCGAGCAAGACGCCGCCCTGACGGTTGGCGAATTTAAGCAGTTGCAGCGTAGCGGCGGGTGCGGCGGTGTCGTGCAAAAACACGACGCCCCCCTGCCCGCTGACCGCAAGCGGCGCGGCGGATTGAAACGCGGATGCCGCAGCCGTGCTGTCGCGGAACAAAATCGCAGGTTCGCCGGTTGCCCAGACGGCATCGGCAATGCCGTTCCACAATTTTTCGGCGGGGTAATGGCATTTCGCCTCGCCCGCGTCGCGCAGCAGGAACCCGTGGCCGGTCAGCGCGCTTTCGATAAATTCATCGGGAACAGACAGCGTGGCGGATAATTGCGGCGCGGACGGTTCTTCCGCATGGGTGAACAAATCGATTTCTTCTTCGCCCTGCTGCGCGGCATGCACCGCCATGCGCAAGGGCGCTTCCGGCACGCCCGCGCGGCGCGCATCCATCATTGCCTGACGGAGTTTCAGGTTATGTTCGGGATCAAAACCGAAAACTGAATCGCGGTCACAGGCATCCATTACATGATGCAGCGCGGCCTCCAGCGTTTTACCGCCGACTTCCTGCGCGACGGTCGCGATATCGGATTGGCGTTTCATGGCCACAAATGCGGGGCTGTCGGCGTTTTCGACGGGCAGCGTCACGGAAATCTTGCGCGCGCCGCCGTCGAGCGCCTGACGATCGCCCAGCACCTTTAACCGGCGCAGGATATTTTTCTGCGGCGTGTCGGCCGCAACCGCAATGCCCACGCCGCTGGCGTTTTCGCCGAACAGCGCATCCGAAAAACCCGCGATGCGCGCGGCGGGAATAAAGGGCGCGTCGAGATCATAGGCCCAGTCAAGGCCGGCCGTCGCCAGCAGCGCGATTTCGGGCAGCGCGATCTGGTGCAGCAGAATATGGCGGAATTCGTCGTAGAAACTGCGCGCGTCTTCTTCGCTGTCGAACAAACCGGCCTTCCAGCCGTGATAGCAAAGCCCGCCCGCGATGCGCGCGAAACATTCGCGGAAATCGCGTTCATGGCGGAAACGCCATTCGGCGGAAATACCATCCAGCCCCGCTTCGTCGGGTTCGCGCCGCCACAGGAATTGCGGCACGCCTTCCTCCGGCACGGGTTTCATCAGGGCAGGCACGGCGGTTTTGCAAAAGACCTGTTCGACCAGCACCTCGGCGGCGCTGCGGCCCCAGATGGCGGGCACGGCATATTCGGCGAAGTCGCCATCCTGATGGATACGCTGCGCGACCCGTTTGACGGGGTCGGTATCCTGACGGGTATAGAGCCGCGGCACGCGCATCAATTAACCTGTTGTAATGTCTTGATATTCGATAGAAACAGCAATCGGGGGCTTGGGCGATAATGTGACACAATTACCCCTGCCTTATCAATTGCCGTTTTGTCGCTGTTATTGTTCCAGAAAAAAGTTGCGCCCCCCTGACCGCAGGGCGTATTTATTGAACTCAAGATTCTATAAGGCGGAAAAATGGCAAAACTTTCCATATTCGGCGTTCTCAGCAATATCCAGATGCTGATCCATACCAGCCTGCACGGCAAGTTCGTGGGCAAGGATCAGCTGGGCAATAAATATTACACCGGCAATGCGCGCAAAGGCAGCAAGCGCCAGCGCCGCTGGGTGATCTATACCGGCGAGGCCGAGGCATCGATGGTGCCACCCGAATGGCATGGCTGGCTGCACAGCCAGACGGATAAAGTGCCGCCGATGGAAAACCGCAACCGTAAGGCATGGCAGCTGCCGCACCTGCCGAACCAGACGGGCACGACGGGCGCATACCTGCCCCCCGGCCATACGCTGAAGGGCGGCAACCGCGCGCAATCGAGCGCGGATATCACGGCATGGCAACCGCCGGAATAAGTTGGAGAATGACGATGCAAAGAAATATGGCTGAAACGGTCTTGGGTGCTGTCGTCCTGCTGGTTGCGGGTGCATTCATGCTTTTCTTTTACCGCGCCACCGATATCGCGCCGCAAACCGGTTATCAGCTGGTGGCCGAATTCGACCGCATCGACGGCCTTGATGCCGGCGCGCCCGTGCGCATCGGCGGCGTGAAGGTCGGTCAGGTGCTGGGTTTCGAGCTGAACAAGGAAACCTACCGCGCGATCGTTCACCTGACCGTCGATGAACAGATCAAGCTGCCGACCGACAGCTCTGCCGTGATCGTCAGCGCAGGCTTGCTGGACGGCAAATTCCTGACGCTGCAGCCGGGATCGGAAGACGAAATGCTGAAAAACGGCGGCCGCATCGAATACACGCAATCAACCGCGAGCCTTGAACAGCTGCTGGGCCAGGTCATCTTCAGCCTGACGAAAGACAAGGACGACAAGGGTTCATCCGAAGCGCCCGCGCCCGAACAGGCGCCCACACAGGCACCGGCCCCCGCGCCTGCTCCGGAAACGCATCCCTGATGATCAGAAATTTTTTCATTTTTGCCGCTGCACTTCTCTGCCTCAGCACCGCTGCTGTGGCAGCGCCGCGCAAGATGGAAAACACCTCGATCGTCGTCATGCGCACAATCGACAAGCTGTCCGCGCGCACGCATACCTTCGAAATTCCCGTCGACAAGACCGTGAAGTTCGGCAATTCGCTGTTCATCAAGGTGCGGTCGTGCAAGCGCGCATCGCCGCTCGACCGTCCCGAGAGCGCGGCATTTATGCAGGTATGGGAGCGCAAGCCGTCGGAAAAAGATTCGACATGGATTTTCAGCGGCTGGATGTTCGCGTCCAACCCGTCGCTGTCGGCGATGGACCATCCGGTCTATGACGTCTGGGTAATGGAATGCAAGAACGCGCCGACTGCGGCGAAACCTGCGGAAGTTTTCTCGTCCGAAAAAGCGCCGGCGCATGCGCCGGAAGAAGACGGCGCTGCGGCTGCAACCCCCAAAGACGAACCGGTCGTCGATACCGAAGCATCGCCGGAAACGGATGAAGCGGCAACCGACACCAAACCGGCAGATTCCAAGCCGGCAGGCGCCAAGCCCGCCCCCGCCGGCGCGCCCGTTGCCGGCGAAAAACAGCCGCTGCTGAAACCCGCCCCCATGCCGCCCGTCGACCAGTTGCCCGGATCGTTCGAGGAGGGCGCAGGCGGCGAAGCCACGGACCCTGCAGCAGACCCCGCAGCGGCAGACAGCCCCGAAGCAACTCCCGAAGACTGACCGCCGAACGACACCGGCAATTCAATCGCCGCCGCAAGGCGCGCGTGATAATCGTCGCGGCTGATTTCCTGCACGCCGAACTGCGTCAGGTGTTCGTTCACGAATTGCGTATCCAGCAGTTGATATCCCCGTTGCCACAGCCGCGCGACCAGATATACCAGCGCGATCTTGCTGGCATCGGTTGCGGTCGAAAACATGCTTTCGCCGAAAAACGCGCCGCCGATGGAAATGCCATAGACGCCGCCCACCAACTCGTCGCCGCGCCACGCCTCGACGCTGTGCGCGAAACCTGCTTCGTGAAGCTGCGTATACAAATCAATAATCTTGTCATTGATCCATGTATCGGGGCGCGCATCGGCGCAGCCCGTCATCACGGCGCGGAAGGCGCAATCGAAGGTGACGCGGTAAGGGGTCTGCCGTATCGTGCGCTGCAGCCGTTTCGGCACATGCAGCCCGTGGATGGGCAAAATGCCGCGCAGTTGCGGATCATACCATTCGATCGTACGTGCGCGACGGCTGCGCGCCATCGGGAACACGCCGATGGAATAGGCATGCAGCAGCAGCTCCGGCGTGATGGCGGGATCACCCTTGGCCAAGGGTCTTCACAAGCTTGAGCGTCAGCAAGTCATCGACCGCGCGCATTTCACCGGCCACGACAGGCACATCGTCATAGGAAACGCCCGCACCGTCGGGGATATAACCACGCCGCACATAAAGCCGCTGCGCCGCGCCGTAACGCGGGTACAGGCCGACGCTGATGCCCATATCGTCATGGCCACGGCCGCGCGCAAGGTTCTCGCAGAATTCCACCATAGTATTACCAATGCCCTGCTGCCGCGCCGATGGCACGACGTTCAGGTCTTGTATCTCGGGGATATTCAGCCGGCGGAACGGCACATAGATAGGCTTCCAGTTGATCTGCACATAGCCGACTGCCGCGCCCGCATGTTCGGCCAGCAGCACCGTGCGGCCTTCGCTCAGGCTGCGGGCGAAATAGCCCGTTTCATGCACCACGCGCATGGCAGCCGCGATGGCATCGAGCGCCGGAATATCGGCCGATGTTGCTTCGCGGAGCGTCAGATTTTGCATAAGGGGCGTATCACTCATGTTTTTATCCTAGCCTTCCTTTTTTATGCCCGCACCCGAATTCTTTTTCCTCACGCTTTTCCGTGCGCCAGCGTTGGAAACGGCGCGAAAATAGGGAATACTATAAAGATGATTGAAGAATTTCTTCTCACGCTCAGTTCTGAAAACAAGCTCGCCCTGATGTGGGTGCTGGGCGCGCCGGTGATCGGCCTGCTGTTCTTCTGGGCGGCGAAGGCGCATTGGAAGACGCTGCCCGACAAGGAAAAATCATCCGCGAAACTCTACCGCCGCCTGATCCCGCTGATCGGCCCCGTCATCAACCTGATTGTATTGATCGTGGGTGCCGCCCTGATCGGCAAGAAGGGCCTGATCGTCGATGAAAACCTGCGCCACATCGTCCGCGTGCTGTGCTTCGGCTGGCTGGGGCTTGCCGCCGTTTATTCCCTGACGCATAGCCGGGGCAAGACGCTGATTGCCGCCATGATCGCGCTGTTCTTCGGCTTCCTGTCGCTGACCAATCTTCTGGGCGACATCGTCAAGGCCGCGCAGGACACGACGTTTGCTGTCGGCAAGATCGAAATTTCCGCCTATCAGGCCTGCAAATTCCTGATCAGCATCGTGCTGCTGCTATGGCTGGCGGGCGCAGTGATCCGCGGCATGGAATTGTCGCTGCAAAAAATCCGCTACCTGCGCCCCTCCACGCGCCAGCTGTTCCTGTCGCTGGGCCGCATCGGCGTTTATGTGGTGGCGGCCCTGGTTGCGCTGTCGACCGTCGGCATCGACCTGACCGCCTTCGCCATCTTCGGCGGCGCGGTCGGCGTGGGGCTTGGCTTCGGGTTGCAGAAAATCGCCTCGAACTTTATCAGCGGCATGATCCTGCTGCTGGAACGCTCGGTCGAGGTCGGCGACATGATCGAGATGGCGAATGGCGATGTCTCGGGCATCGTGAAAAAAACCGGCGCGCGCTATACGCTGGTCGAGGCGTTCGACAGCCGCGAAATCATGATCCCGAACGAGGATTTCATTACCCAGCGCGTCGTCAACTGGACGCTCAGCGACGCGCGCGGGTTGCTGCGCCTACCGATCAATGTCGCCTATGGCACCGATCTCGACCGCGCGAAGGAAGTCATGCTGTCGGTTGCGCGCTCGCATCCGCGCTGCCTTGCCTCGCCTGCGCCCAGCTGTATGCTGACGGGATTTAACGATCTGGCCATCACCTTCTCGCTCAACGTCTGGGTCGCGGATATCCGCGAAAAACGCATCACGACGCAAAGCGAAATCCTGTTTTCCGTCTGGCGCAAGTTTCTGGAGGAGGATATCGGCATGCCGCATTCGCCGCGCGAATCCTCCTACAAGACCCGCGTCAAGGAAATGGCCGAACAGGCGCCCAAGCCTGACACGCTGCCAGATGCGGCAAAGGTGTAATCCCCGTGGAAGAAAACAAGGCATGCATTCTGTCCTACAGCCTTGACGGGAAGGGGCATGGCGATGTTGTCGACCTCGCCTCGATCAAGCCCGATGACAACCGCGTGATCTGGATACACCTGAATGGCCGCCATCCCGACGCCAAGAAATTCCTGCGCGAGCAACTGCATCTGGATCCTGTGGTCGTGAAAACGATGCTGGCGGAGGAAATGCGCCCGCGCCTTGAGGAACAGGGAAACTATTCGCTGCTGATGCTGCGCGGGATCAATTTTAACCCGGGGCCGACGCCGGAAGATCTGGTTTCCGTCCGCCTGTGGATCACCGATAACCGCGTCGTCAGCATCGGCCGCCGCAAATCGAAAACCGTCGCCGACCTTGATGACCGTATCCGCCACGGGCGCGGGCCGAAGCGCGTCGGCGAATTCGTCGCCATGCTCTGCTCCAGCCTCAATGACGGCATCGAGCCCGCGCTGCAGGAGCTGGAGGACACGATCGACCGGCTGGAGGCCCTGAGCCTTGAAAACCCTGACACCAACCTGCGCAACGACATCGCGGGCATCCGCAAGCAGGCAACCTTGTTCCGCCGCCATATCGCGCCGCAGCGCGAAGTGTTCAACCGGCTGCAGTTTTCCCAGCAGGGCTGGATGCTGCCCGCCGATAAATGGCTGATGCAGGACAACAACGACCGCATGATGCGCTACCTCGAAGATCTCGAGGCCTTGCGCGACCGCGCGAACATCCTGCAGGACGAATTGCAAAGCGCCCTTTCCGGCAAGCTGAACAAAAACCTGTATACGCTGTCGGTCATCACCGCGATCTTCATGCCGCTCAGCTTTTTCAGCGGGCTTTTGGGCATGAACGTCAAGGGCATCCCGGGCGCCGACCACCCCGAGGCATTTTTGATCGCCTGCGTGATCGCCCTTGTCATCGCGGTTGTGCAGGTCGTCGTGTTCAGGCGGCTGAAATGGCTATAAATTTCAAGGATTTGATAATTCATTTGCTTTCCGTCAACACCGGACGCAAAATCGCGGCATATTCCGGGCAGGAGAGAAGTTGGGCATGAAGGGCCGTAGCAGGATCGCATTCAGGATTTTTTTGGTCGTCGCGCTGTTCGCCGCCGCCCTGAACACCGCCTATGTCTATAAATTTACGGATCCGGAAGCCGTGGCCCCCGTTTCAGCACTTCCCGGCTACCCCGTAACCGGCACGGCCGCGACGATCAAATCCGTGGCCGAGGAGCAGCGTCCCGCACCGCCGCGCACACGATACCCGACCGATAGCTGGCATGGAAATGTTGAAGTCCGTCAGCAAGGCGACGGCAGCTATTCCTTTGTCGTCAAGACCGGCAGCGAGGATGGCGCGATCAACCTCACCTCTTACGAGGCGTGGATTGCCAAGGCGGGCAGTTCTGACGAGAAAAAAGTAGAATTGAAAAAAGACCCGAAAAGCGGGCTGGTCGCCAAGGTCCAGTTCCCGGAAAAGGGCAACTGGATGCTGCGCGTACGGGTCGCGAGCGGCAATAACAGCCTCGAATTCAGCCAGCGCGTCGAAGTGAAGTAACCTTCACGCCTTCAGTATAAGCTCATAGAAAATCTCGTCCTCGGTCACCCCGTCATGCCATAGATGCGGCGCTGACCCCGTCATCACGAACCCGTGTTTCTGGTTGGCCTTTTTAGATGCGATGTTGGACGCACGGTGCGCCACGACGATTTTCTTCGCCGTTTCATGTTCGCGCGCCCAGTCGATGCGGGCGCGGTACATGTCTTCCGATACGCCCTTGCTGCGCCATAGCGGTTCCAGCCATGAACCCCACAGTTTCGCAATCCCGGCATCATCCTTGTCGATCACGACGCCGGTCATGCCGATCACCTGTTCGCCGTCGAACACGCCGAAGACGCCCATGTCCTTGCGCTCCAGCGCTTGCCGCCATTCGGCGTCGGGCCGCGGTTCTTCGCGCGCGAAGCTGGAGCCGAAAACTTTCGGGTCGGACCGCAGCGCCTTCAGCCGCACCGTTTTATAAAGCGGCCATTCATCCGGCGTAAACAGCCTTATGCTGGGATTGCTTTGCATCAGCCGGCCTTTTTCTGGCGCGGGCGGGCGATCTGTTCGGAGCGGTAACCGCGCAGGTATTGCACAGGCACATCCATTTCCGCGCCCAGCACATCAGCCGCATGCAGCGGCCAGTACGGATCGCGCAGCATGGCGCGGGCGAGGAACACCATATCAGCCTCGCCGCTGACGATAATATCATTCGCCTGTGCGGGTTCATTGATCATGCCGACGGCTGCTGTCGGGATGTTTGCCTTTTCCCTGATCGCCTTTGCGAAGGACACCTGATAATTCGGCCCCACGGGAATTTTCCCATCGGGGGTGAGCGCGCCGGAGGAGCAGTCGATAAAATCCACGCCTTCTTTTTTCAACGCCGCCGACAGGCGCACGGTATCGTCGATCGTCACACCGTCTTCCTGCCAGTCGGAGCAGGAGAGGCGCGCGGCCAAAATCGTTTGCTGCGGGATTTCCGCGCGAACGGCGCGCGCGATTTCGCAGATCAGGCGGAAACGGTTTTCTTCCGTGCCGCCATATTCGTCGGTGCGCTTGTTCGACAGCGGCGAATAGAATTCATGCAGCAGATAGCCATGCGCCCCGTGGATTTCGACGATCTGGAACCCTGCGGCAACCGCGCGGCGGGCGCCCGCCACAAAATCGTCTTTCAGTTTTTTGATGTCATCCGGCGTCATTTCATGCGGCGCCTCCATGTCCGGCGAAAACGCCAGCGGCGACGGCGCGATGGTCGTCCAGCCGCCTTCAGGTTTTTTCAGGCGCTTGCCGCCTTCCCATGGTGCCGCCATGCTGGCCTTGCGCCCCGCATGCGCCAGCTGGATGCCCGCCGCCGCGCCGTGGCCGATGGTGAACGCCGTGATGCGTTTCAGGTAATCGATATGCGCGTCTTTCCAGATGCCGTGGCAGAGCTGCGTGATGCGCCCCTCGGGCGTGACGCCCGTCGCCTCCATCATGATCATGCCCGCCCCGCCCAGCGCGCGCGAGCCGAGATGCACCAGATGCCAGTCATTCGCAAAACCGTCCTGCGAAGAATACTGGCACATGGGCGACACCCCGATGCGGTTGCGGACGGTCAGGCCACGGAACGTGATGGGGGTGAACAAGGGAACGGACATTTAATTTCTCACGGTTTCAGGTTTTGAAGGAATGCGTCAGCCTCGGCATGGCTGCGCAGACGGATATAGGTGACGGCGCCGACCTTTCCAGCCCTGAAAATATCGCCATATTCTTTTTTGCGTTTCAGGTAGGTTTTGAACATCCAAACCATAATGCTGTCCGATGAAAACAGCTTGCCCCATGTTTCGGTATTGCCGTTGCAGATCAGCAATTTGTCACGCGCGCGGCGGATGGAGCGTGACAGTAACTGGCGGAACACCGTGAAAAACGGCAGGTCGATCCAGATAAAGGTATCGGCATAGGGCCAGACCATGTCGCGCGTTTTTGAATAATTGCCCATGATGACCCATGACGGTGCTTGCGCCTTGTCCAGCACGCGGGCGCGGAAATCCTCCACCGCGCGCGTCTGCCAGTCGGGCAGCCAGTGAAGTTCGTCAAGGTCGACCGCCTCGCAGCCCAATTTGCCTGCGAGTTTTTTTCCGAAAGTTGTCTTGCCGGAACCGGTGCATCCGAGGATAACGATACGCTGCATGAAACACCCATAAAACAGGCTGCCAGTATAGCCTTTCTAAACCCTGTTAAAAGCCCTAACATGACGGCCAAAGGTTAAAAAAAATGTCCCGTACAGCCATGCCCAAAGGCGTTTACGCGCTCGGCTTTATCAGCATGTTCATGGATATCTCGTCCGAGATGATCCATAGCCTGTTGCCGCTATTCCTGACCGGCGTGCTGGGCGCATCGGCGCTGTCGGTCGGCATACTGGAAGGCATCGCGGAGGCGACCGCATCGATTGCCAAAATATTTTCCGGCGCGATCAGCGACTGGATCGGCCGGCGCAAACCATTATTACTGTTGGGCTATGGCCTTGCGACGCTGACCAAGCCGTTGTTCCCGCTGGCCGACAGTTTCGCAACCGTGCTGACCGCCCGTTTCCTCGACCGTATCGGCAAGGGTATCCGTGGCGCGCCGCGTGACGCGTTCCTCGCCGATATCACGCCGGAGCCGATGCGCGGCGCCGCCTATGGCTTGCGCCAGTCGATGGATACGCTGGGTGCGTTTCTGGGGCCGCTATTTGCCATGCTGCTGATGGTCTGGACATTCAATGATTACCGGACCGTGTTCTGGATTGCCGTCATCCCCGCCCTGATCGTGATGCTGATCATCGTCTTCGGCATTCACGAGCCGGCGAAGGCGAAAACGGCGGAGAAAAAACCGTTCCCGCTGCAGGCAAGCCAGCTGAAATTGTTATCCCCCGTTTTCTGGATCGCGACGCTGGTTGCATCCCTGCTGACGCTGGCGCGGTTTTCGGAGGCGTTCCTGATCCTGCGCGGCGACAATATAGGGCTTGGCGTTGCCTTCGCGCCCGCGATCCTGATTGCGATGAACGCGGTCTATTCGCTGTCGGCATGGCCGGTCGGCGTGCTGTCGGATAAAATCGGGCGGCAGGGGTTATTGGTGGCGGGGATTGCGACGCTGGTCGTGGCAGATATCGTGCTGGCCTATGCAAATACGCCCCTGCTGGTTTTTATCGGTGCGGGGCTGTGGGGGCTACATATGGGGCTGACGCAAGGCATCATCACCGCCTATATCGCGGATAGCGTGCCCGCCCACTTGCGCGGCACAGGCTTCGGCGTTTACAATTTCGTGACCGGCATCGTGCTGCTGGCGGCCAGCGTGATTGCGGGATATCTGTGGAGCGCCCACGGACCCGTCGTTACCTTCCTGGGCGGCGCGGTGTTTTCGGCCCTGTCGCTGATCGGCTTCCTCGGCTTGCGCCCCCTACTTGGAAAGAAACACGCATGAACGAACAGACATTGCAGGCATGGGAACTGGCAAGCTACGTCGTGACCTGCATCGGTCTTCCCTATGCCATCGTCATGCTGATGTACGACAACTGGAAGGAACGCCAGCAGGAAGACGAAGAGCTGTACCAGAAACTGGCGGAGGAATACGCCAAGTTCAACAACCTGCTGATCAAAAACGCCGACCTGCAGCTGGTCACGGGCCATATAGCGGAGGAAAACCTGTCCGCCGAGCAAAAGGAACGCAAGTCGATTATTTTCGACATGCTGGTCGCGTTGTTCGAACGCGCTTACATCCTTGTCTACGAAGACAACATGGACCGACAGACAAAACGTCTCTGGGCGACATGGGAAGATTACATTCAGGTATGGTGCCGGCGCGACGATTTCCGCGCCGCGCTGCCGGGCCTGCTGGTGGGCGAAGATCCCGGATTTTCCGCCTACATACAAAAAACAGCGAAAATAACCAAAGACAAATAAACAACCACAAGGGAGTGTAAGATGCCTGTACTTTATACCGCGAAAGCACATGTGACCGGTGGCCGCGACGGCGCGGGTGAAACCGACGATAAAAAACTGTCCGTCAGCCTGTCGCGTCCGGGCGGCGCCGGCAACGGCACCAACCCCGAACAATTATTCGCGGTCGGCTATGCCGCCTGCTTCGGCGGCGCGATCGGGTTTGTCGCGGGGCAGAAGAAACTGGAAACCGGCGCGATCAATATCCAGTCCGAGGTAACCTTAAATCAGGACGACAAGGGTTTTTCGCTGGGCGTCACATTGAACGTGCTGCTGCCGTCGCTGGATAAAGCGGAAGCCGCCGCATTGGTGGCCGAGGCCGACAAGGTTTGCCCCTATTCCAAGGCGCTGCGCGGCAACGTGCCCGTGACCCTGAAGGCAAACGGCGAAGCGCTTAGCTAAGCTTCGCGATTTCCTGCGCGGTGTATGCCGCAAGGATATCAAAATAACTGAGAATGGCAACGCCGGACACAAGTCCGGCGTTGCCGTGCCCGCTAAATGCATGTTTGGCCTTCGGCGCATCGGCGCGGGCGAACAGGATTTGCGTGATGCCCTTCGCCTTCCAGTCTTCCACGATTTCCCTCATGACCGCTTCGACCGGCGATGAATTGCCGACGCGTTTCAATTCTTCCTCCGCCGCCAGCAGTTTTGCGGCTTGCGCGTCATCGGGGGTTACCGCCTTGGCGCCGAACAATTCCACGATACGCTGCTTGGCGGGGCGCATATGGATGACGCCCAGTTGTGTCGTATCTTTGTACTGTGCCACCAGCGCATCCGACAGCCGCAAAATCCTGCGGCCGATCGCCTTTTCAACGCCGTCATGAAATCCGATCATCGACATGCAGGGCATGACCAGCAATTGCGCATCGCCCGCGCCGATGGCAAGCCCGTCACCCGCGACCGCCGTAAATAATTCCTGCTTCTTCGCCTCGTCCTGCAAGGCTTCGCCGCGCAAGGGGCGCCCGGGTTCGGACACCGCCTGCGTATTCGGATAGGGGGATGCAGATTGCAATGTATACGTCATGCCCTTCGCCGCATCCGCCAGCCGCGCCGCAAATTCGTCATAGCTGTCGGCGTTCAGCGCGCCGAAAGCGGCGATTTTCACGTCATGCGTCATGCTTTTTCCTTTAAGGGGTCTATCCAGTGGTGGCGCGGATAATCGCGCGCAATCGCTTCGCGCAGCCACAGCCTGTCGCCGTTATCGAGCATCGGCAGCAGCGATTCAAAATCTGCTTCGTCCTGCGGGCGCGGGTGTTTCGATTTATACAGCAGCGGCACGACCGCGGGCAACGCTTCACCGCGTAAGAATCGCGTATATTCCAGCTTCACATGCGCGTTGCGGCGATAAAGCCAGTCATCGCCGTCAAATTCGTTCAGCAATACTTCCAATGTAAACCCGTCGGTGAAATAGGCGTAAAGTTCATGGATCGGCAGCAGCAGCGTTTCACCGCCCCAGCGGAACAGCTGCCCGCCATGCGCATATTCGATACGGTCGAGATGGGGGAGATTTCGCAAAGCCGCCTGTTCGCGCCGGTCGATCGCGATTTCGATGTCCTTGTGCGGGCGCGACTGGAATCCGAGGCGCAGGTCGACGGCCCAGCCGCCCGCGATCCAGTAATCGCCGGGAAAATCTATCAACCGCTGCCGAACCTCTTCCACTTCTGGAAACATCGCGCAAATCCTTTTCGCTGCGACCTTAACACAACCCGCAGGCTCGGATAAGATGGTCGGGCATTTTAACGCCTGAAAGGCTCCCCATGTTTAAAACTCTCGCGCTCGTCGCCGCACTTCTCCTCTCCCCTTCCCTGTCCTTCGCCGCAGCACCCGCGCCGGAAGGAATTATTGGAACAATTCTGGAGGTCGAGGGCGCAGGCACAATCACGCAGCCCGGCAAGCAGCCGATGGCCGCCGCCGTCAAGACGCGCGTGCATATGAATGACGTGATCGCGACAGGGCCGAAGGGTCGTATCTTCGTCCTGTTCATCGACAACACGCAATTCACGCTGTCGGAAAATTCGAAACTGAAGGTCGACAAATACGTGTTCGACCCGCAAAACCCTGCCGTGAACAAGGGCACGTTCAACGTCATGCAGGGCGCGTTCAAATACACCAGCGGCGCGCTGGCGAAGAAAAAAGACCCTGAAGTCTCCATCAACACGCCCTACGGCAATATCGGCGTGCGCGGCACGGTCGTCCTTGGCGGCCGCGTGAAGGACGCCTACGGCGTCCACGTACAGGAAGGCCGCGTGCAGGTCCGCAACGATGCGGGTGCTGTCCTCGTCGACAAGGGCAACGGCACGATGATCAAGAGCCGCGCGGAAAAGCCCAGTAACCAGGCCCCCTTTCCGCCCGAACTGCTGAACGTATTGCAGACAGGCGTCTTCCTGATCGCGGGCGACCAGTTGATGAAAAACCTGCCCGGTTTCATGGGCGAAAACCTGAAGCTGCAGGACCAGTTCAAGAGCTTCCAGCAGCTGAACGGCTTGCTGCCGGGTGGCGGCAACCTGCCGATCCCGGGCATGCCCAATTCGCCGAAAACACCGAAAGGCCCCGGAAATTTTCTGAAGAAGTTTCCGTTCTAAGCCTTGATGCCTGAATAACAAAAGGCCGGGGAGCGATCCCCGGCCTTTTTCTTATCACGGTTATATTTTTACGACCAGCTGTCGTAGCGCACGGAACGCGGCTTCGGCTTCAGCAATTCCTTCAATTCGGCGCTTTGCTCGAAATCGGGATATTTGGCGATGATGCGTTGCGCATGGTCGACGGTCGCGTCATTCGGGCGTGTCAGCGTCAGGCGTTTCAGGCGCACGTCTTCGTCATAGGCGCGGGTGCTGACGATTTCCTCGCCGTCGCTTGCGATCTGGGTGATGCCGATGTCGAACGCGTCGAGCAGCCCGCCCACGAAGATGGACTTGCCCTCGAACCGGCTGGTTTCCTTCACCAGCTTGCGGTCGAGTGTGTCTTCCACGAAAATCACGTTGTATTCGGTTTCGGCAGGCCCCGCGACCAGTTTCCAGCTCTCCAGCGCGCGCGTGCGCTTGGCGATATCGAAATCTTTCTCGACATGGCTTTTCGGTTCGGGGAAGGCTTCCTTATGCACGCTGAAACCGTAACCGTCGCTGCGGCGGAATTCCTGTTCCTTCACCGAAAGGCCGGCGGCGTTGAAGATTTCTTTCAGGTAAGCGCGGTTTTTCTTTTGCGAGCCCTGGCTGCGCATGAAAATATCGACATCGCGGATCGGGCGTTTGTTGAAAAGGTCGCGCAGCGCGCCACCCGCAATCACAGCTTCCGAAGATCCGGCGGCATGGAACGTCGCCAGCACCTTGCGCCATTCCTGCGGAATTTGTTCGATACGCTGGTCGACAAAGCGGCCATCGACAAAAGCCTGACCCGCCACAGGATCATTCGCGGGCGCGGGTGTGGTCGAGGGCGTAACCTCCTCCCACGGCTGGCCGTTGCTGCGCAATCCGGCCTGCCGCAGCAGTTGCACGTAACGCAGATATTTGTCGCCCATGGCCGCACGCAGGGCAGCCATATCTTCTTCGTTCGGATGCGCGCCCCATGTCGCCAGCAGGCGGATCATCGGGGCATCTTCGCGCATCAGCGCAAGGCGCATATGTTTCCATTCGGGCGGATCCTGACGGTTCTGCCAGAACGCCTTGTCGAAAAATTCGCGTGCTTCGCCGATATCGCCCTTCGCCACGATTTCGGACAGCGCGTCATCGAAACGGCCGGGCTTCGGCCAAGGTTTGGGAGGAACAGCCATCTGCGCGGGATACCTTATAAACCTGGGATTATGGACTGCCCTTAAAATAAGGCACTCCAGCGCATTATGTCAATATGTTTTAGGTATTATAAATCAGCTACTTAGCCAAGCCGCGGGAGGTTCTTCAGCGCGATTTGCGGCACAGGCAGAGAATCCGGTTTTACCGCCGCCGCATTGAACACCGCCGCAATCGGCTGCAGCGGGGCGGCCGCCGGATTGAAATTTTCGCTGAGCGCCCCGCCGCCGGTCTTGACCCAGTTCGCAACCGCGCCGAAAGCGTTTTGCAGGATGCCTGTTTTCGCAAGCCACGCGCCGAGCGCGCCGGTCGCCGTACCCGCAAGGAACGAGAGGCCTGCGCTTTTCGCGCGCTTGCGGTCGATGAGTTTCACCTCCGCCCGTTTTTCCTTCGGGCCGGAAAAACGCTCGGTCAGGTAATCCTTGCCGTAGTTATAGATGCCGCTCGCCGCACCCGTGGCAAGCGCGAGCAATGCGAGGCCGCCAAAGGTCGATACGCCGCCGATCATGCCCGCGACCCAGGTGATGGCAATCAGGCGGAAAGTACCGGAAACGATGCGTCCGGCGATCATGTCGGCGGCCTTGCGCCCCACGCTTTTAATCACGTTGCGGAAGCGGTTGCCCTCCGCCCGCCATGCTTTCAGGATGTCGCCGAAGCCCGCGACATCGACGCCTTTTTCAAAAAGTTTCAGCTTCAGCGGCTTGCGCTGCGGCTTTGCATCTTCGGCGGGTTTTGGATTGTCGTTTGCAGGCGGGGGGGCAGGCGGTGGAGTTGTCGGCGGCGCGGGCGTTTCAACGACGACGGGGACGGGTGCAGTTTCGGCAACAGGCGTTGCGGCCTCTTCCTTTTTTTCAGGAGCAGGTGCGGGGGGCGCAGGGTCTTTTTCAGGCGGCTTCACCTCAGCCATGCCTTGTCCTTCTGCCGTTTTCGTGAAGTTTATTTATAGCGAATATGAATAAACCTGCCTAGTGGCTTTGATTTTTCCCATATTTTACAAGTTTTGGCGTGATCTTCGAAAAAAGGGTAAACTTGAAGGGAGAGGATAATAAAATGACCCGCCTGTTTGCCTTGATTCTCACCGTCTTGCTGTTGCCGCAGCCCGCCATGGCCGCGCCGGCGTTCAGTTTCGAAGCCGTCATCGCCTATAACGACATGCGCAACTGGGTCGGCAGCCGTTTCCAGCTGGGCAGCGACCGCGATGACCTGCGCAAGGTATTCGTGGAGGAAGGCAAGGCGACGCAAGTGTCCCGCCCCGGCCGCGACGGAAGCGAAAAATATATCTACGACATCAACCTGTGCGGTTTTTACATTTTCCGCTGGAACATTTCCGCCGATTACGATGACGGCGGGAAATTGCTGCAGGCCTATGTCAACGGGCTGCCCGTTTTTATGGCCGGCAAGGCGAAGCTGGAACCGGCGGGCCTCGGCGGAAAAACGGTTTACGACAGCGCCAGCCGCGAACGCCCGCAGGTGAAAAAAGGCAAAAAGCGCGTGACCTTTACCCGCCTCGATGTCGATGGCGATATCGAGACGCTGGACGACCAGTTCGCGACCGGCCACGGGCCGTCGCGCGCCGATCCGTTCTTCCTCGATGCGAATGTCTCGTATAACAATGTGGAAGTCTGGCGCTCGATTTATGATGCAGACGACACAGGCACGATCGCCGATTACATGCGTTGCAAAACGCCTGTGCTGCCGCAGGAAATCAAGGACCTGCTTAAGCTGCCGTAATCACCATAAACGGCGCGGTGCAGGAAATATCCACCATGCCGCGCCCGTGGTTTGAAATGCCGCGACCCGACAAAGCGGGCAGCGCCGCCCCCGCAGCCGCGTAATCGCAGTCACCCGAAATATCCGCGACGCAATCCTCCAGCGACAGCAGCGAAAACGCGCCGCTGATATTCACGCGATGCGCGCCGGCACGGAAGAACCGCACCGCCGCCTCCAGTTTCTCGTCATACAAAACAGCCGAGGTGAAACTGGCGCGGGTTTTCAACTCCGCATGTATTTCACCGAAATTCGCCAGTTCATGATCGCGCCTGCCGCCGAGAAAACCGAACAAATGCAATTCGCGCCATGCCCAGCCCTGCACGCCATTTAGGCAGAAACGCAGATCGGTTTCATTCTGGCTGTCCTTGAACACAGCAGGTGTACCGGAAGAGCTGGAATCACCGTCACCCACCCACAGAACTGGCTTCAGTGCGAATTCGATACCGCCATCAACGGCGACCTGCGGCACATCCGCAATCCCGATGCGCGCCAGATCATGCGCCAGCAAGCGCGCAACCATGACCGGCCCGACCAGCACCAGCCGGTCGCCGCCTGCATCATGGGATCGCCAGTCGAACATTACGGCTTGGGCGCAAACGGTTTGCGCGGCGGCGTAGACGTTTTGTTTGGCGGCGTAGCCGCGGCAGGCGCTTGCGTGAAATAATTGTGGATGGAGGGTTTGCGCTCCGTCTCCAAATCCGGCCAGACGTCATAGGCCTTGGAGAAACCGGGCAGTTTTTTCACCTGTTCAAGGAACGCATCGGAGCATTCCAGCAGCAGGATCGGCGCGCCCGCGACGGGGTCCTTGAAATCATGGAAATGCACCTGTTCGCCGGTTTTAGCCGCAAGACCCGCAACGGCGCGGCCCAGTTTGTCGCGGTTGGCGACGACATCGACGATGCTGCCATACATTTCGGCTTCGATCACATGTACGTTCATGAATAATGCTCCGGATAAAAAATGAATCGATTGAAGGCCGATTTATAGCAGGCGCGGGCGGATGCCGCTAGTAGCCTTTCAGCGTAATCTTGAACGCCGTGCCGTTTTTACGTTCCGTGAGTGCGATATCGCCGCCATAGGCCTTCAGCAGCGACCTTGTGATCACAAGCCCCAACCCCGTGCCGCCCTGTTCGCGGCGGGTGGTAAAGAACGGCGTGAACAGTTTTGCGGCATTGCCGTCCGATATCCCCTGCCCGTTGTCGCGCACGGTCAGTTCCATCTTGTGTTCCCACGATTCCGCGACCAGTTCGACCTTGGTGGCGCCGTGCTGAAGGCTGTTTTCGATCAGGTTCACCAGCACGGTTTCAAGGATATCGGGACCGATCGCGGCGAGCCACGGACCTTGCGGATAGGTGACAGCCACGCGCGGGGCATAGCGTTTTTCAATCGATGTCAGCAGCGGCGACATATCGGCATATTCCCCGCCCGCCTGCAGCACATCGGCCCGCGCTAGTTCCAGCAGGCGGGAGACGAGGATTTTCAACCGCCCCGTATCCTGCATGATGTTTTCCATGAAGCGGCGGCGCTGGTCGGGCTCCATGTCGTTCGCATGATCGTGCAGCAATTCGACCGCGCCCTGTATCGCCGTCAGCGGTGTCTTGAATTCATGCGCCACATGCATGGCGAAGCTGCGGATATATTCCGACCGTGCGCCGATGGTGGCGGACATATGGGCAAAACTGTCGGTCAATGCCGCCAGCTCGCGGATCATCGGTTCGGGCAGCGCGTCATTGCCCGCATCGCCCTTCGTCACCGCCTGCGCATGGCGGGTGAGGACGCGCAGCGGCTTGCCGATCATCGTCGCCAGCAGCCAGGCGATGCCGCCCGTCATCAGCAGCGCAATCACCGCCGCCAGAAACACGCTTTCGCGTTCATCATATAATGTCTTGAGCACGTTACGCGGGGAGCGTGACAGATAGGCGATACCCAGCACGCGGTCGTTATCGACAACCGGCATCGCGACAAACACGCGCGTATCCGTGCCACGGCTTAATGACGCCAGCGCGGGGCGGGGTTCATCGGAAATACGCTGGCGCAGCGCACTTGTGTACATGCCCGTCATGGCGCGTGCGACTTCGTCGGTATGGGCGAGGGATAAATACATTTCACCCGCGCCCGCCACGACGGTGCCGTCGTAATCGAGCATCCGCATGCTGGCAAGCGTGCTGAATTTCGCCTCCTGCAATACCGATTCCAGGCGGCGGCCCGCCGTTGCGGCGGCGGGATCGGGCTTGTGCGCCGGAAGCAGGGCATCGGGGCGCGGCGGCAGGATATGCGCCGTGCGCAGGTCAATCGTGGGGGGATAGGGCCTGAAACGTTCGTCCAGCACGGGCGGTTTTTCGGTCACGGTGCGGCCGTAATCGACGGGAATGTTTTCGCCGTTCAGCGCGTCCTTATACAGCGCCGACATAAACACGCCCTGCGCGATCAATTCGGCCTCCGTCTGGCGCACCAGTTCGTTTTCAAACAGGCGGAAGAAATAAACGCCCGTCAGCGGCAGCATCAGGACGATCAGCAGGATGACCGCGAAAACGGTCTGCAGCCGGATGGTGAACCGCTTTTTCAAGCGCAGGACCCGAGCTTGTACCCGATGCCGTGATTGGTCACGATCACTTCGGGAATGTGGCAGGCAGCGAATTTCTGGCGCACACGGCGGATATGGCTGTCGATGGTGCGGTCGCTGACCGTGATATCGCCATAGGCACGGTCCATCAATTCGTCGCGCGTGAACACGCGGTCGGGGCTGCGGAACAATGCCAGCAGCAGCATGAATTCGGTTGCAGTCAGCGCGACGGATTTGCCGTTGCAAAACGCGGTATAGCTGGCGGCATCAATGGTCACCTTGCCATGCGACAGTTTTTGCGGGACATCGGCGGGCGACGCCGGAGCATTGCGGCGTTTCAGGATCGCGTTGATGCGCGCGACCAGTTCACGCGGGCTGAAGGGTTTGGTGACGTAATCATCGCCGCCCAGTTCAAGCCCGATGATGCGGTCGACTTCCTCGTCCCGCGAGGACAGGAACAGGATCGGCACATCGCTGTTTTTGCGCAAACTGCGGCAGACTTCCAGCCCGTCCAACTCCGGCATCGAAATATCGAGTACCAATAAATCCGGCTTATGCTTCGCCGCCATGTCGAGCGCCTGACGGCCATCCGCCGCCTGCAGCACCGCCATGCCCGCCTTTTCTACCGCAAAGGCTACCACCTCGCGGATATGCGGATCATCATCGACCACAAGGATTTGTTTTGTCATTCTGGATGCCCGTGCCGTCACCGTTATGCTGCACCCTTTCTAGCGTAAAACAGCGGCATTGTCATTATCCCCGAAAAGACGCTGTTTCCGCCATGTCCACAGACGCCAGTCGCTGGTATCGCGGTCGAGGCCGTCCTCCAGCTCCTTCAGGACGATGCCGCCATATTGGCGGTTCCAGCCTTCTTCCAGTTCTGAGACATACCAGCGTAGCGCTGGGATGGCATCGGGGCCGATTTCGCGCAAGTAGCCGAGGTCGAGGGTGACGCCTTTGCCTCCCAATTCCCGTGCGTGGTGAACATTGTAGTGTGCAATCGTGCCGCCGAAATTCATGAAGCAGCAGGCATAGAGTATCCCCGTCAGCACCAGCGCATTCACATTGATGAGCCACATATTGCTCCTGTTCAGGTATATGCGCGCCAGCACCAGCAGAAGGCCGACCGCGACCAGCCCCATCCAGATCAGCGCGGCGACGCGCAAATAGGTGAGCGAATAGGATTCGATATAGTTCAGCGTGCGGTCGATGGATGACGCGACAAGAAATACGTTTTGCAAGACCCAGACCGTCACCAGCGCGGTTGCGGCGTTCGACCGCAATGCGGCCTGCGCGTTATCAAAGGTCAGCAGCACATAGCCGCCCGCCAGCAACGCGGTGACGATCAGCGGATACGCCCCCGCATGGACGTAATCGGCGTAATCGACGCCTGCCGGAAAAGCCCCCTGCCCCGTCCACAGGAAGGCAAGGTCAAACCCATTCTGGATCGCGAAAATGATATTGAACAGTACAAGCGAAAAGACGAGCGACCGGCGGCTGACCCATGCGGAGGTGCCGACACCCGCAAGCGACATGGTGACAGGCTTCGACAGCCTGAATCGCGGGCGCAGCAACGCCCAGATCACGGCGGCAACCGCGCCCCAGAACAGCCAGCGGCCGGGCGACAGCAGGATTGCCGTCCAATAACCCCAGTCGAGTTTTGTCAGCGCGGCTGCCAATACGGGGTTGGCCTCGCTGAACAGGTAAATGAAAACAGCCGCCAGCGTGGCGGGGAACACGGCGAAAACCATCCCGCGCCGGATGCCGCCGCGTGGCAGTTTCAGGCGCAGCACCGCCTTTTCACACCGTTTGGAATCGACCCGCCATTGCGACAGCGTGCGGAAGGCAAGGCGCAGCATATCTTTGGCAAGTAGAACAGCGTTCAGCGCCATATCGCGCTTGTGCAGCACCAGCAGCGTTGCAACCCCACTGGCGAATAGCCAGAACGTCAGCGGTTCCGGCGCGTTCATCATGGCGACCGACAGCGCGATCAGCGCGGTTGCGATCACCTGCGACGGTTTATGACGCACCAGCGCGGGCTGCAAAAGGCAGAGCGTCGAAATCAGGGAAAAGGCGAACAGCCCCGCCGTCCATCCCGTGCCATGCCCGTAAAAAAGCCAGTCGGCGGCGGCGGTCAAGCCAAGGCACGCCGCCAGTTTTGCCGCGATGGTGGGGCGGAAATTAACGGCCCGCATCACAGTTCCGATCGTCATTCCTGTCGCCGGAGGAGCATGACGTCAGCCATGCCTGCGCCGCGACGGCGTAGAGGAAATCGTGGAACTGTTCTTCTCGTTTGCGCCGGAAAAATTCTGCGGCGGGAGGGATGAGGAAACCGAGGAGCGGCAGAGCCGCCGATGCGATGAGTGTTTTCATGCTAACCATCCTGCGCCCCCGATGTGCAGGCGTGATGGCGCAGATGCGGCATTATCAAGGCGTTTTCGTGCAGAATTTGTGCAAGCCACAAAAAGACACGCATCCGATGGGGTCGGGATGCGTGTCCAGGGGCAGGGCCATGTGTTGCGTAGCCGGAATTATCTATCTGCGCCAGTCGGCCCAGACGTTGTCGAATTTACGGTCGGTTTCTTTTTCCATTTTCTTGTCGCAGCCGCAAACATTGCTGCCGTAATTGTCGGATGCCGCCATCATTTGCTGGTAGAGAGATCCATTCGGGTTGGGCATTACCATGATAACCTCCTATGCCTGATACTGGTCGTTTTGGGATTCGAGGAATTTCTGCGCGTTAAAGCTGTCGATTACGCGGTCGAATTTACGTGAATTGTCTTTCGACAGCGAGAAAAGCTGCGCAACCGTGCGGTCGCCGTCGTTGCGCAGGATTTCCGCCTCGACCGGGATGTCGATTGCGCCCTGCAGCAACTGGAAGCGCAGGGTCATTTTCTCGACCTTGCCCGGCACCATTTCGGGCACGGCAGCCTCTTCGTAATAGACATGGCCGACATTCCATTTGTGGTCGGGGGTGTCGAAGGAAATGCCGTTGCGGCTCCAGTCATGCACTTTGTAACCGCGGCGGCCGATCATGACCTGCACCTCCATGCCGTCATGGCGCGGGGCGCGGCGGGAATCGACGTTGATGTTGGCGTTCGCCGCGGGGTTAAACAGGCCGAGGGTGCTGATGATGTTGTCTAACATTGTGTATTTCTCCTTCATCTTTTCTTCTCTTTTTTTAGTGTTATGTGTTTGCGCCGCAGCCCCTCTTCAGGCGTTGGCACCGCCGTCGACATTCAGTGTGGTGCCGGTGATGTAGCCCGCGTCGGGCGAGGCGAGGAAGGCGACGGCAGCCGCGATTTCCTCCACCTTGCCGTAGCGTTTCAGGGGCAGGCCCGATTTCAGCATATTGGCCATGTCGGTGTTGTCGGGGTTCATGTCGGTATCAATCGGGCCGGGCTGCACCGTGTTGACCGTCACGCCGCGCGCGCCGAAATCATGCGCCCAGCCGCGCGAATAACCGGCAACCGCCGCCTTGGTCGCTGCATAGCCGGATGCGCCGGCAAACATCGCACGGTCGCCCATGATGGAGCCGATGGTGATAATGCGGCCGTTATCGTTGATGACTTTTGCAGCGGCATCGACCGCCGCCGCCACGCCATGTACGTTGACGGCGAACTGGCGGTCGAGGCTTGCCTCGATCTCCGCTTCCGTGCCTTGCGCGCCCAGAACCGCGACGCCCGCGTTATTCACCAGGATGTCGAGACGGCCGAGCAGTTTCACGGTTTGGGTGACAGCCGCCGCAACCGCTTTACGGTCGCCTGAGTCTGCCTGAATGGCAAAAGCCTCGCCGCCTTGCGCCTTGATCTCTTTCACGACCGCTTCGGCTTTGTCTTTGCCGTTGACGTATGTAATGGCGACTTTTGCGCCGTCAGCCGCAAGGCGTTTTGCAATCGCAGCGCCAATGCCGCGCGAGCCGCCCGTGACGAGTGCCGCTTTGCCGGAGAGTTTGTTTTCGTTTTTCATGATGGTCGTTCCTTTGTTGAGTGTTTCGAATTTCGGCGGCACATTTATTTATGTACCTATAAGTACAGTATGCGCAGATGAATCGCGGAGGGTCAACCGAAATCTGTACCGATGAGTAAAAAACTTTTGATCTGTAAATAAATGCAATAATATCAGTCATATATTATATAATATTTTCAGGCCGCGCTTACCGGACAGTACATAATACGTTTCTGGACAATATAATAGCAAAATGATACTATACTAATAGATACATATTTAACGGGAGAATCATCATGTCCGCCGGACGCCCGAGAGAATTCAATTTCGACGCCGCGCTCGACAGCGCCCTCCACGTTTTCTGGAGCAAGGGATACGAAGGCACGTCGCTGCCCGACCTGACCGCCGCCATGGGCATCAACCGCCCCAGCCTTTACGCGACCTTCGGCAACAAGGAAGAACTGTTCCGCAAGGCGTTGGAACGTTACGCCGCTGAATCGAAAAAACGCCTCGACGAAACGCTGGACCAGCCGACCGCCTATGCCGCGATCGAAAAACTGCTTTACGGCATGGCGGATGGTTCCGCCTGCCCCAAATCGCCCAAGGGCTGTTTGCTGGTGCAGGGCGCGCTCGCCTGCGGTGAAGAGGCACAGCCGATCAAGGAAGAACTCGTGCGCCGCCGTCAGGCCGCCGAAACCGCCATGCGCCGCAGGTTTGAACGCGGCATCGCCGATGGCGATATTCCGCCCACCACCAGCGCGTCCGACCTTGCGCGGTTCTACGCAACCGTCATGCACGGCATGTCGATCCAGTCGACCGGCGGCGCATCCGCCGACGACCTGCGCGGCGTTGCGCAATGCGCGCTGATGGCATTCCCCAGGAAATAAACGCAAGACACCGGAAATAAAAAACGGGAGGCGTCCTTTGCAGGAGCCTCCCGTTTTCATTTTGTGACAGCAAGCTGCCGCAAAAATCAGTTCAGGTCGTCGGAGCCGCGCGGAACGCGCGAGCCTGCGTCGTCGTCTTCGAGGTCGAGATCGTCTTCCTCTTCGAATTCCTCGTCTTCATCTTCTTCGTCGGATGCTTCCAGTTCGTCTTCGGATTCATCATCGGCGAGTTCGAGATCGTCTTCTTCGTCATCGAGGTCGTCGGATGCGAAGCGGCCTTTGTCTTCGGTTTCTTCTTCGTCGTCGCGGATGGTGTCATCCTTGGCGGCGGATTTTTTGCCTTTGACAGCGGGAGCGGATTTGGGCGACTGGGAGCCGCGGGAGGTTTCATTGTTGCGCATGATGTGTTCCTTTTTCGAAAAAACGTCGTATATCGGTGCGTATTCGGGCCGGTCTCCCATACGCCGGATAAACTAATGGCAACCGAGTCCGGTTCCCTTGCGCCCGTCGCAGTACAGCGCGGCGTTTTCCGAAAATTCCCCCATCAACGATTCCAGTGCGTTACGGAAGTTTTCCTGCGCCAAATTCTGGTTCGACACCACCAGCTGTTTGTGGTCCTGCGCATGCGGATGCGCGCAGGCGGCGATATCCGCGCCGTTCGATCCGTAAATCTTGAAAAACCGGCCTTCCTTGAAACCTGCTGCACGAATGGTGTTCATCATGGGCGCACCTCCTGATCATCGGTCGCAACGGGCGTTGCATCGGCCGCCATGTCCCAGCCGGGCACATGGCGCGCGCGGGTTTTCACCTTCTGCGCGGCGCGGCCGGCAGGCGTGACGGGAAGCGGTTGTTCGGGGGTGGAGTGGTCTTTGTTGTGCATTGCGTTCTCCGGTCTTGGTTTTTTTTCGAGCGCGATGTCGTACATCCCGCAAAGACATGAGCTGCGATTCTGGTTCCACCCCCCTGTTATGACAGGATTTTGGCGCTTTCGCGGAACCTAAACCTGCTTCGGGCTTTCGTTTGGGTGAATGCGTAATTTCAATTCAAGAAAATAGGAGAAGACAGATGGCAGACAATTCAGACAACAATGGCGGCCTTTACTTCGTTGTAGGCGCGCTGGTTATTGCGGTCGCGGCGATGGGTTATTTCTACCTGGCTGATGCGCCGTCCGGCAAAGGCGGCACCTCAATCGCAATCGAGCGCAACGTTTCGCCCGTCGAAAAACCGGCTGATTTCAGCCTCGACATCAAGCGTAACTAAGATCGCTTAAAACAACAAAAGGGGCGGCTGGAGATAATCCAGCCGCCCCTTTTGTTGTTTCGTGTTTTAGCCGAACGCGGTTTCGATCAGCAGCTTGACGTTCAGCGCGATGATGATGCCGGCGATCAGCCAGCAGACCAGTTTCAGCCAAACGGGAATAACCAGCGCGCCCATTTTCTTTTTGTCGGAAACGAATTTCACCAGCGGCACGACCGCGAAGGGCAGCTGCATCGACAGCACGACCTGGCTGAGGATCAGCAGCTTTCCGGTTTCACCCTCGCCATACATGCCGATCACGAACAGCACGGGCAGGATGGCAAGCGCGCGGGTGGTCAGGCGGCGGATCCACGGCTTCAGTTTAATATGAAGGAACCCCTCCATCACGATCTGCCCCGCCAGCGTCGCGGTGACGGTGGAATTCAGGCCGGAGGCGAGCAGCGCAACCGCAAACAAGGTAGAGGCCATCGCCACGCCCAGCGCGGGGGACAGCAATTCATAGGCCTGTTCGATGCTGGCAACCTCGCCATTGCCGTAGAATACGCTCGCGGCGACGATCAGGATGCTGGCATTCACGAACAGCGCCAGCATCAGCGCCAGCGTGCTGTCGATGGTCGCCCATTTCAGGGCGTGTTTGCGCCCCTCTTCCGTGCGGTCGAAATTGCGGGTCTGCACCAGCGACGAATGAAGGTACAGGTTATGCGGCATGACAGTCGCGCCGATGATGCCGATCGCGATATAAAGCATCGCGGGGTTGGTCACGATCTCTGCCGTCGGCTGGAAGAACCCGCCCATGACGGCGGCAATCGCGGGCTGCGCCAGCGCGATTTCGACGATGAAGCAGGTGAAGATAACGCAGAGCAGCGAGATAACAAACGCCTCGAGCCAGCGGAAGCCTTTTTGCATCAGCATCAGCAGCAGGAACACATCGAGCGCGGTGATGACCGCGCCCAGCATCAGCGGAATGCCGAACAGTAATTTCAGGGCAATCGCGGTGCCGATAACCTCCGCCAGATCGCAGGCGATAATCGCCAGTTCGCACAGGAACCACAGCATCAGCGACACAGGTCTGGAATAATAATCGCGGCAGGATTGCGCCAAGTCGCGGCCCGTGGCGATGCCAAGGCGCGCGCAAAGCGATTGCAGGATGATCGCCATGATGTTCGACAGCATCACGACCGACAGCAGCGTATAGCCGAATTGCGAGCCGCCCTGCAGCGACGTCGCCCAGTTGCCGGGGTCCATGTAACCGACCGATACCAGATAGCCGGGGCCGGAAAAGGCAAGGAAGCTGCGCAGCCACGACTTGCCGTTCGGCACCGCCACGCTGGCATGCGCCGCGCCAAGGCTCGGCTCGGCGGGGGCGGCGACTGGCGGGGGCGGGGGCGTTGTCATGGTCATCTTCTAAATTACTATTTTAAAACGGGGCCGCAGGCATATGCGGCTATACCCGTTTTACAGATATTTCGCCCTCTCGCCAATGCCAAACAGGAAAACGTCCCATATGCGGGGGCGTTCCTTTGTGAATCAATGCGTTAAAAACCTGCTATTAGGGTGCTTTGGGCGCGGGTCCTTTGACGGCGAGGCTATAGGCGACGACTTTCGTCTCCCCGGTCACAACCGGCAGCAGCATGTCGCCCAGCGATTTCGCCCGTTTTTCGCCGGGTGCAGTGACAAGCCCGACCGCCTGGAAGAAGTTTTCGATCAGCCCCTTTACCTCGGCCGGTTTCAGCAATCCCTGTTCACCGCGCAGGGTCGCGCCTGCCTTCAGGAAGTCGTTCACGGATTTGGTCGCACCCTCGGCGCTCGCGTCGATATATACGGTGTTCGCCCCGGCAAGCCCTTCCGGAATGGCGGCGGGGCCGATGATCAGCGTCTTGCCCGCGACTTTATCCTCGATCACCGGCATGAAAACTTTTTTGCCTTTATGCGCGGCCTCGACCACCGTCAGGCTGAAGCCGGATTCATGCTGGCGGGTCAGCAGCTGCATGGCGGTCTGCAATGCGGGGGTCAGCTCGAAATCGGGGGCGACCTGATTGGGCAGGTCGCGCAGGAACATCGACACGCGTTGCGGCCCGCGCAGGCCGGCGACGACGGTCTTGAAATCGGCGAGTACCGGGTTGTCCTTCGGCGCGACATCATAGACCGCGACGGCCTTGAAAGATTCGGAAAGCGATTTTTTCGGAGCGGTCATTATTTGTGCCCTTTTGCCTTGGCCCTTTGTAATGGCGAATCTGCCGGAAACTGACGCTAACGCCATATTAAGGAAACGAGGTTAACGGAGTGTTAACACCAATTTTCTAGATTGAAACAATCAGCGCTGTACCGGCGTTGGGTTAACGCTGCCGCCGCCCTTAACCTTCGGGAATCCCATGCGCATCGTATCCATCTTGCTGTTATCCCTTATCATTTGCGCTGGCCCTGCGCGCGCGGACGAAATTTCGCCCAAGGGCGATGTTGCGGGCAAGCTCACCACCTATAATATCCAGAGCGATGAAGACCTTTATGCCATCGCACACCATTACGACATCGGCGTGAACGAGATCCGCTATGCGAACCCCGGCGTCAACCCGTGGAAACCGAAAGCCACGCGCGCGATCCTGATCCCGTCACTATATGTGCTGCCGCAGAAACGTCAGGGCATCGTCATCAACCTGCCCGAATTGCGCCTTTATTATTATCACCCGAATGGCGAGGTCTATACCTTCCCCGTCGCCGTTGGTCGCGACGGCTGGAACACGCCTGTCACCACGACCAAGATTGTGAAGAAGCGTAAAGACCCGATCTGGATCCCCACAGATTCAATCCGCGCGGAAGACCCGACGCTGCCGGATTTCGTGCCGGCGGGCCCGAAAAATCCGCTGGGCAAATATGCGCTGAACCTTGGCATCCCCGGCTTTGCGCTGCATGGCACGCTGGCGCCGCGCACCATCGGCACGCGCGCGAGCCACGGGTGTCTCCGCATGTATCCGAAGGACATCGAGGCGCTGTTCAACCTGGTCGAGGTCGGCACGCCTGTTGCGATTGTGGACGAGCCTTATAAGCTCGGCTGGCGCGGGCGCGATTTGTTTGTCGAACTGCCGCCTGGCAAAAAGAATGCGGCAGAGCGCAAATCCGCCATTGCCGTGATCAGCCGCATGATTTCAAGATCCGCGGGCGGCGTCACCATTGATGGCGACGCGCTCGCCATGGCTGTGATGGCGTCGGACGGCATTCCGGTCGCGATTGGCAAGCGCGGGCTGTTCGCGTCGGCCACATCGACCGTCAAGACGTTATTCCACGAATAGGAAAGATTACGCCGGCAGCTTCATGCCGATGGCCTGCAGCCAGTCCGGCGTCGGCAGGATCAATTTGCGCGCCGCCATATCCATCAGCCCCAGCGTGAGCGTGCTTTCAAAACACAGCTCGTGCGCGTCGTTATAGATGTTCTGCTGCATGGTCGCGATTTTCTTCACATAGGTCACGGTCTGCGTCTCCACGCGGATTTCTTCGCGCAAGGTAAGCTCCTTGGCAAAGCGCACCGTGAAGCCGAGGATGACGGGGCCGATGCCCTTGGCCTTGATCGCGGGAATGTCATAGCCGCGCTTTGCGATGATGTCCCAGCGCGCTTCTTCGAGTATCTCGAGGTATGTCGCGTTGTTGACATGCCCGAAGGTGTCGAGATGGCGCTCGATCACGGTCAGCGGATAGATGAATTTTTCGGAAGGCTGCATCGCGGGGATTCCTTGGGGGTCGTCAAAACACCCCCGCATCCTAGCAGAATTTAAATGAGGACGCATCCCGCTGCTGTCCACGTCAGGAAGCGTCCCGCTGGCCGCGACGGTGCGCGAGCATCTGGCGGATACGGTTGCCCAGCACCTGATGGTGGTAGGGTCGCGCCAGATGGGGCCCCTGCGCGCAGAGGTTGCCCGCCTCCTCCGCCACTTTCTCGACCGATCCAGCCAGCAGCACCTGTATGCGCGGATGGTTGCTCTTCACCCAGCGGCCAAACGCGAAGCCGCCCATCGCGCCGGTGCTTTCGGCATCCGCCAGCACGATATCGACGGGCACGCCGCCACGCGCGAGGAAATCCTGCGCCTCGTCGGTCGAGACGCGCTCCACCACGCGGTAGCCGCATTCGCGCAAGTAATCCGATACGGGCTCCCGCACGGCAAGTTCGGCTTCGATAATAAGGATCACGGGCTGTTTCATGCCTGACGCTAACCAGCGGAATGCGGCAGGGGTTCCGGTTTAACCGGCACCGGTTGCGGAGGTGTCACGCGCCAGCAGGTCGCGCCCCGCATCGGTCAGCACAAACTGCCCCGCGCCATAGCGCTCCGCCAGACCGCGCAATACCAGCGCATCCGCATCGACCACGTTGAGGAAAGTCGGCATTCCGGCGCTCAGCTTGCCAAGCGCGCGAAGCGCGCGCCATTGTGTGTCGTCGAGAAGGGTCATCTTGCCTAAACCGTAAAAGGGCGGTGATCCGCCAGCCGGGCAAGACTGACTGAAAAGTAAGCGCCAATGATTTGGGCAAAACCAGGGCAGCCCGCGGATCACCAGGTTCTAATTTAATCCGAACACGCAAGCGTTTCAGCCGTAAACGGCGCAAAATTATTGCAATTACATGGACGTTACAAAATGTCACACGAATGTAACATTGGGGGTAATTTTATGTCTCTTTACTGTCTACCCATTTGATCGTCATGTTGGACTGATCTTTTGAAGCTTCTAAGAATAGCAGTAAATCAACGCCGGTCCGAGGTACAAGCCCGTACTGACGAAACTCTTTGCTCCGCGGCTCACGTTTCATTAACTCTACGAGACGGTCGTGATCAGCACTCGGAAAGCCGGAAAAACTGCGCTGATATCTGTGATCGTGATTCGAAAAATTATTATTTGTGATAGTTACGCAGGTACTAAATTTCTCATTTAAGGGGATGTGGGCTTTTTGCGATTTCTCAAGGAGCAATAATAAATCATGGGTGAACTTAATTTTTTCGAAATCACTGGTACGTACTAAACCTGCCTTTAAGATCAACTCCGCTGAATGACAAATTAGAAAGGTTACGGGACTTTCCAGTTTAAAAAGCCAGTCGGCGGATTCGCTATCAGTCGAATTTAAAATTTTCTCGGCAGCGAGCATAAAACCATCTGCGCCACGCAGATAATCTCTCGCTAAGTTTCCATCTACATCGTCTGATACAAACAAAGATTACACCCTCACCCCAACAACTTGATCTCCACCGCCGAAGTTTTTCCGTCTTGGGTTTGTAATTCGTAAGTGACGCGTTGACCGGGGGTGACGGTGTCGATGCCGCCGGCGCGCAATGCGGAGATGTGGACATAGACGTTGTCGCCGCCGTCTTGCGGGCGCAGGAATCCGTAGCCTTTGTCTTCCTTGAACGAGATGATGCTGCCGGTGGGCATGGGTGTTGCTCCTTATGTTTTGACTTGTCATTAAAAAAGCCCCCGTCGTCGGGGGCTTTTTTAATGGCGGAGACGAGAGGATTCGAACCTCCGATAGGTTGTAACACCTATAACGGTTTAGCAAACCGCCGCCTTCAGCCGCTCGGCCACGTCTCCGCATTGGAAGGCAATTGGGGGCATCATATATGGATGCGGCGCAGAATCCAAGATTCTTCGTAAATTGCTATTCGCCTTTAGAATCAGCCACTAAGCCTGCTTGGAGCAGAGCGCGCGGGCATTCGCCACGATGTTTTCGGGGTTGAGGCTGCCGAAAACCATGCTGGTAACGCCTGCCGTGCCAAGGACGAAGCGGATATTGTCGGCGGCAGATGTCGCGGCGTTCAGGTGGCCCGAGGCCAAACCTTTTTTCACCAGCACGGCCTTGCCGTTGTCGCGCGCGTATTCGATCACGTCGCGGCAGCCGGTGTCGTCCATGTTATACGTTACCATCACGCAATCCGACAATGCGGCCGCAAGTTTGCCGCCCTCGACCGAATAGGTCGATACGCCGAAGCTGCCGATTTTTCCTTCGTCGCGCATGTTTGCCAGCGTTTCCAGCACGGCGGTATCCTTCACGACCTGCACATCGTCGCGGTTGCTGTGCACCAGCACGCAATCAAGGTAATCGGTCTGCAGGCGCTTCAGGCTGCGCTCCACGCTCATACGCGTATGTGCGGCGGTGAAAATGTATTCGGAATTCTTGCCGTCGAATTCTTCGCCCGTTTTGGTCATGAGGAAGAAACGCTCGCGCCGCCAGCCCATCAGGTTGCCCAAACGCTCTTCGGCGGAGCCGTAGGCGGGCGCGGTATCGAGCAGGTTGATGCCGCAATCGAGCGCGAGGTCGAGCAGCGATTCAATTTCCTTGTCCGTCGGCAGCGCAAATCCCTCGCCGCCCGGATATTTCACGCCCGTGTTGCGGCCGAATTTCACCGTGCCCAGACCCAAGGGGCTGACATCGCGCCACGCGATACGCTGCGGCTGCAAAACTTCGGTAACGGGGGCGGTTGAAACGATCTGCGTCATGGAAATGGCCTTGTTCTTATTTGTAGCGGGGTTGAGATTCTATAGCGCATTTTTTGTCATAAAGCCAGCGTAGTGACGGGGTATCCGGCTCACCCTTGATGACAGTCCGAATACCCATTGATTTTATATAGATTTATCGCGCGTTATGTAAATATAACAAGCGCGCCCAAAAGGTTAAACCGTGCGCCAGATCGCCGTTTCCCACGGATACTGCCCGATTTCGGCCTTGGGCAAAGGCGGCGGGGCATCCTTGGCGATCGGGTGGATGTCCTTGTCCTTCAGCCAGTCGAACACGCGGTCGGACAGCGCAGGGGCGAAGGTGAGCTTCGTCGGCCATGCCATCAGCACCTTGCCGCGCTGATGCACAAACGGGCCGGGGGGCAATGCGCCGGTTGCGTCATACGGTTCTGCGCGGTCGCCCGCCCATGTCGCCCATTCGCGGTTTTCCCAATCGATATCGGGGAAGACGGATTGCAATTCGGATTTGGCGAAGATGATCGTTTCTTCATCCGACAGTTTCGCCCCCTCCTCCGCCACCGCCCCGCCCAGATACCAGACATAGCCGCCCTCGGGCAGCGGGTGGCTCGTCACGGTCATGCGCGGTTTCGGGTTGGCGGTGATGCCGTGACCGTAGAGCGGATGCAGCATCGTCTTGACCATCACCTGACGCAACGGGCGGCGCTGCGCGTGTTTGTCCTTCACACGCAACAGCTCCAGCGCGCGTTCGTTACCGGCACCGGCGGTAAAAATAATCAGCTGCGCGCGCATGACCATGCCGTTCACGGCGACTTGCCCGTCGGGCAGGATTTCCGTTACTTCGCCCTGTAACAAGCGGCCTTCCAGTTTTTTCGCCAGCGCATCGACCAGCGATTTGACGTCCAGCACCTTTTCGGGCAGTTCGAACACCGGCCCCTTGAATTTCTTTTTTTCCTGCAGCACCTCGGGGAATTCTTCGCGCGCCAGTTTTTTGGTCGATGCGTTGACGATTTTCGCCGCGCCCATCACGGCGGCGGTCGACAGCACGGAACCTGCGGGCCACATGATTTGCGTATCGCTCAGGAACTTCGCCCCCGTCAAATCAATCTCGCCATAACCGCCGAAGCTGGCATTCCACCGTTGCGGCATTTGCGCGAGCGACGAGGCGTGACCCGTGACCGCGCCCTGCAGCACATATTTCTGGCCGCCATGGATCATGCCTTGGGATGCGAGCGTCTGCACACCGCCCAGTTTGTCTTTCTCGATCAATATGACGTTGTAATTGGCGCGTTTCAGCGTATTCGCCAGCCATAGCCCCGCAATGCCGCCGCCGAAGACGATCATGTCGTATGCATATGTCTTCGGTTTTTCTGTCGTCGTCATGGCTTGGCGGGTACCGGTATGTCGATGAATCGGGCAAGGATCTCCGGCGGCAAGAATAACGGAAGCGCGATCAAAAACGCAAGCCCGCCCCAGACCAATTGTTCCTTCACCGTCCGTTCCTTCCAGATAACGGCGGACAGGACAAGGATGACCGGTTTCGTCAGCGCCTGCGTGATGACTACGACGGTCACAGGATTGATCGTCACCTGCTGGTAGAACTTCACCAGTTCCGTGCCTGCATATAATATGCCCGCGAGCGCCGCATTGCGCGTCAGCAGGGCGGCGCGGAAATTGGCGGGCGTGCGGTGATTCCACACCACCGCCATCACAAACACCACCAGATACGATACGATCAGCAGCGCGTACCAGTTGGATTCCTTGGTAATGACCTGATCGAGCGTCGACAGCCCCGCCGACAGCAGCACCAGTTTCGCGTAGGCGAGCCGCCCGCGCCTGTCCAGCTCCGACAGATGGCCTTTGAGGAAAAACGTCACCGCCAGCGCGCAGAGCGCAAAACCGACGAATAATTCATGCGGCATCAGGCGCTCGCCGAAAAAGCTGTTTGATACCGTCATGATGCCGACCGCCATGGGCGTCACGTAATGGCGCGACGACAGCGACACCTTCATCAACTCCTGCGACAGCACGAAGAGGTAGCACAGCAGCCCGCCCTTGATGACCGTCAGCGCCAGAATGCCGGGCTTCGCCATGAACTTGACCCAGCCCTCCAGCCACAGGTGGCCGAACAGCGGCGATGCGGCGGCAAGGCCCAGCAGCGTCCAGACGCTGATGAACAAGGGCGCGGTGCGGTGGTCGAGCGTGACCGAACACACCTTCAGCGTCACAAGGTGGAGAATCGTCAGCCCGAACAGCAATGCCAGCAGCAGGTGCCCGATATCCACTTTTCGCCCTTTGGTTTACGGAAACTAGGAAGGGGCCAGCCCCTATCCCCTTCAAACTATGCCGTTAATTAGCCATCCTCAACGTAATTTGACTTTTTCGTGCATTTTGCTAGATTATGACATTCTTGATAATCGATTTGAAAGGCTGAACGCCGTTTCCATGACAGTCATGGACGGCAAAAAAAGCATGAAACAGTACAAGCTGAGCTACCCCATTAAGCTCGAAAACACTTCCGGCGGTTTTTGCATGACCCCGCTTTCCATCATGAACCAGATGGACGATGCCCGTAAAACCGCCCTGACTGCGCTTCGCGCATTCATCAAATCCGAAGGCGTTGAATCCGAAGTACGCGCGATCACCAGCCCTGCCGATGGCGGGTTGAACATCTGGTGCAGCGAAACGGTTGCCGCAAAATTGCGCACCGCGCCTTTCCTGTCCTCCGTCGAGGAAATTTTCGCGACCAACCAGAACAAGCCCAAAGTGCCGCCGTTCCGCAAGGCCGGGGGTTTCTGATGGCCGCGAAGAAAGATTTCAACGATAAAGCCAAAAGCTATCTCTATACCGTCAGCGTGCGCCCCAAATATTCGCGCAAGACGGATTTCAGCCAGGACATCACCGACACCGTCGCCCGCATCCGCGAGCTGGCGCGTGACGAAGGATACGACCGCAGCATCCGGATCAAACTGGATGACGGGTCATTGAACAAGGTCGGCATTTTCTTCATGAACGCGCCCGAAAAATTCGCCAGCAAGGTGAAGCGGGTCGAAGGCGTTCAGTACGTCGAAAAGCCGGAGGGCGGCAAAGCCGTACCAGCGTCGAAAAAGCAGGGCCGCAAACCTTCCCGTTAACAACTATTGGAGATTTCGTTGAGCCAGCTTTCGGACTTGCGTAAAATTTTTGAAGTGACCTATGTCCCTCCTGCCAGCGGCGATGCCGCGGCCACACCCGGAAAAAGCCTCAGCGTCCACCACGTCATGCGCTACGCGCGCGACTGCCACAAGCAGCTTCTCAATCATCTCTCGAATGAAAACCTGCTGGACGGCACGGGCGAAAGCTCGGTCGTCGAAAGCGAAACCATGACGATCATCGAATGCACCGGCACGGTCATCGAACGCATCCGCGCCCTGCCCTTCGTCGAAGCCGTCGCCGAAGCGCCTGCGCCCCGCATGTACCAGTCGCAGCACGGGCGCTGATTTACTTGAAAATCTTGTTCACCGTCTGCACCACGCGGTCGAAATGCGTGTCGGCGATGTGATGCGCGCCGGCATCGACGAGGTGCTGGACGGGGTGCATGCCCCAGGCAACGCCGATCGTATGCGCGTTAGACGCGCGGCCCATTTTAACGTCCATCGTCGTGTCGCCCACCATCACCGTTTCATCGGGATGGAATTTCAGGTCGCGCATGACGGAGAGCAGCATGTCGGGCTCCGGCTTTTCCTTTTCCGACCGGCGCGTGATGTCGTCCCAGGTGCGATACGCGCTGAAATGCTTGTTCAGCTTGTGATGGTCGAGCAGGTGCAGCAACGGCGCTTCGCCCTTTGACGTGACGATCGCGAGCGTATGGCCTAGGTCTTTCAGGTGCGTCATCGCCTCGACAACACCCTCGAACAGCATCGGCGTCTTGTCGGCCTGACCCAGCATCGACCATTCATCCATGCGCACAAACGTATTGACGAGGTGCCGCGCCTGTTCTTCCTTGTCGACGCCCCATTTGAAATCGTGGTTATGGGGATCGGAATAACCCTGGCGGATCGCCTCGTAAAACGGCTCCGGCAGATTGTTTTCAAAACTGTATTCGCGGATCACGCGCTCGAACAGCCCGTAGCTGTCGAGGAAAGTGCCATCCACGTCAAATACGACAAGCTTGGTCATGCCGCCATCTTTCTTTCAATTGTCGGCAGGTCATAGCCAAAGCCGTGTTTCAGGTAACGCGCCGTCGTCGCGTCAAAAAATGCGCCGTTATCGCCGGTGAAATAATCGGCGACGTTCTTGCGCTCTTCCTTGCGCACGACGATGGTCGTGATGTCGGGGTTGGGTTTTTCCGCCATCCTGTCGCGGCTGGCGTCTTCCAGCGCGGCGGCAACAATGGCGGGCGTCACATTTTTAATGCCGAAGAAATCGCAAGTGCGGGAAAGGCTGCCGCCCGCATCGGATTTCATGTCTTCGTACCGCAGCGGCATCACCGATTGCGGGTATTGCTCGACCAACCGGGCCCATTCGTTCATGAATCTCATGCGCGACCAGATATCGCTGTGGAATTTATCCTGACGGACGTCACCGCGCAGGTAGGTCGAAAAATCGCAATTGCCGTAGTCGCCCTTGAAACGCTCGTAATGCGACACCAGCGATTCCTTCAGGTCCCGCACCAGCACAAGGTATTTCGGGTAGTGCAGGAAAGGAAGTTTCAGCGTCAATCCGTGCGGATATCCGTGGCTATGCACGATCTGCGGAATGTTTTTATACTTCGGCGGCGATTTCGTGTGGCCGATGATGCTGTCATCCTGGATATGCGCAAGCGGCGGCAGGCCGTAGAGCTGCGACAGCACGGATGCCAGCTGGTTCTTGATCCAGTGGCTGCCCGATTGCTGCATCGACACGATATGGCCGTCGAAATTGCGGTGGAACAGCAGGCTGCCATTCGTCCAGCGGCGGTTAAGCGTATAGAGCGCGAAGATCAGGTCTGTTTTCGTCATCGTTTTCATGGGTCAGCCGCGGTGCGAAATCTGCTGGAGGGTCTTGACCCAGCCCGCGTCGAAATCGGCGAATTCGCTGACATCGCGGAAGGCCCATCCGTCGCCGTCGCGGAACACATGCGCAAAGACATAGCCATGCGCGTGGCTGGTGGCGGGCGGTTGAATCGTTTTCATCAGCGCGTTCTTGTTCGTGCGGCTGCAGGCAAGGCGCACGGTTGCGTTGGGGGTTTCATTCAATGAATAACGCCCGTCGGTTTCGACGACGAAATAAAAATGCATGTAATCGTCGGGCAGCCCGCGCGTTTCGACAAAGGCCTGTTCCACATCGCTGGTTCCGGCCGAGCCGTGGATCTGGTCGCCGCTGTGATAGACTTTTTTGGATGCGTCCGAATAATTTCCCTCTTCCGGCCCGATCACGCATTTCAGGTTCATGGCCGCATCGAAGACATAGCAGGAGAGGTCAAGGTCGTAACGCCCCGCATCCTCGACCGCCTTGCCGTCATCGACGCCGCGGCGATAGAGGTCGGGCGCGCCAAGGCGGATCAGCGACAGCGTCACGATGCGGAACAGGTGGAAGGGCAGCTTGAAGAAATAGAACAGGTCATAATGTCCGTTTTCATCCTTCAGCTGCGGCACATGCACGCGCAGCTTGCGGAATTGCGTCGGGCCCCAGCTGAGGCCGACCAGAAAACGCCTGTCGCCCTCGGGCGCGATGAGAAGCGGCTGCGCAGGCCCCTTGCCCGCGAAATGCGAATGCACCGTTGCGTGTTCCGCGATTTTCGCAGCCTCGCCAGCCATATCAGACTTTTCCAACTTTCGGCAGCACGGTCGCCCAGTCGATGTCTTCATCAACGCAAGCGTCGATATTCTGCACCGCCCAACCTTCACCCGCGCGGGACACGCGGCAGAAGACGTAGTTATACTTGGCCTTGCCGGTGATTTCGTTTTTCAGCGCGTTCATGCTGGTCTTGGAATCCGCAAGGCGCACGAAGGGATTGTTGAATTGCGACAGGTCGTATTTGCTGTCGCTTTTGACCACGAAATAAAGGTGTTCGTATTCGGGCGGCAGCGATTTGGTTTCGACATAGACGACTTCGTCGTCATTGCCGCCCATGCCGCCCTGGTCTTCGCCGGTGTGGTAGATTTTTTTCGATGCGTCGAACAGCGCGTCGTTTTCCGTTTCCACCACGCCCAGCAGTTTCAACCCGCCGTCGAAGATGTAGCAGCAGAGGTCGAGGTCATAGGCGTCGGAATCCTTGTCGCGCCCCGCCTTGTCTTCCTGCTTGCGCAACCGGCTGGCGAACATATCGAATGTCACGAGGTTGGCGAAGGAGAGGAAGAACACGCGCAGGAATTCAAACGGCGCATACAGCGCATGCGCGATACGCGACACGGCGTTGTCATCCGGCCCGTCCGCCAGCTTCACCTTCATCCCCGGCAGTTCGGGCGGATCCCAGCTTAAGCCCACAAGAAAGCGTTTTGCGCCTTCCTGCGAGATGTTCAGCGAAGTCAGGCTGCCCTGTTCGGGGCCGGTGACGATGGTCATTTATTCCTCCAGCTTTTTCTTCAGGAGATCGTTGACGATGCCGGGATTGGCCTTGCCGCCTGATTTTTTCAAGACATTGCCCACGAAGAAGCCGAACAGCTTGTCCTTGCCGCCCTTGTATTCCGCGATCTTGTCGGGGTTTTCGGCCAGCACTTCGTTCACGATTTTTTCAATCGCGCCGGTGTCGGTCACCTGTTTCAGGCCTTTTTCCTCGACGATCACGCCGGCCTCTTTGCCGGTCGTGAACATTTCGGCGAAGACTTCCTTGGCGATGCGGCCGGAAATGGTGTTGTCGGAAATCAACGCGACCAGCGCGCCCAGCTGCGCCGGCTTGATCGGGCTCTGGCGCAGTTCCAGATCTGCCTTATGCAGCGCGCCCAGCAATTCGGTCGTGAGCCAGTTGGCGACAAGTTTTGCATCGCGGCCTTCGGCTGCTTTCTCGAAATACTCGGCGCGTTCCTTTTCCTGCACCAGAACGCTCGCATCCTGTACGGACATGCCGAAATCTTTAATAAAGCGGTGCTTCTTGGCATCGGGGAGTTCGGGCATGGTCTTGCGGATATCCTCGATCATGTCGTTCGCAACCGTCAGGGGCAGCAGGTCGGGATCGGGGAAATAGCGGTAGTCATGCGCGTCTTCTTTCGAGCGCATGGAACGCGTCGTGCCCAGTTTGGTGTCGAACAGGCGCGTTTCCTGCACAATCTTGCCGCCGCCTTCGATCACTTCGATCTGGCGGCGTGCTTCGTATTCAATCGACTGTTGCACGAAACGCACCGAATTGACGTTCTTGATCTCGCAGCGCGTGCCCAGTTCCGCACCGAATTTGCGCACGGATACGTTAACGTCGCAACGCATCGATCCTTCGTCCATGTTCCCGTCGCAGGTGCCGAGATAGCGCACGATGGCGCGCAGTTTCGTCACATAGGCGCCCGCTTCTTCGGGGCTGCGCATATCGGGCTTCGACACAATCTCCATCAGCGGGTTGCCGCTGCGGTTGAGATCCACATAGCTTTTTTGCGGATGCTGGTCGTGCAGTGATTTACCCGCATCCTGTTCCAGGTGCAGGCGTTCGATGCCGATCACCTTTACCGTGCCGTCGGCGAGATCGATTTCAATTTCGCCATTGCCCACGATGGGGTGCTGGTACTGCGAAATCTGATAACCTTGCGGCAGGTCGGGATAGAAATAGTTTTTACGCTCGAACACCGACACGTTGTTGATGACGGCGTTGAGGCCAAGGCCCGTCAGGACCGCCTTGGTCACGCACTCCTTGTTGATAACGGGCAGCATACCGGGCATGCCGGCATCGATGGGGCTGACCTGGCTGTTGGGTGCCGCGCCGAAATCGGCGGATGAGCCCGAAAACAGTTTCGATTTGGTCAGCACCTGCGCGTGGACTTCCAGACCGATCACGGTTTCCCAGTCGCCTGTTTCGCCCTTGAGAATATAAGTCATGTTACTGTTCCCCCTTACGCGGCTTTGACAAAATTGGACGGCACGGCGGTAAATTGCGCCGCATCCTCCAGCGTTTGCGAGACGCGGAACATCGTTTCTTCGTCGAACGGCTTGCCCAGTAATTGCAGGCCAAGCGGCAAACCATCACCGCTGAGGCCAATCGGAATGGACATGCCGGGCATGCCCGCCATGGATGCCGGAATGGTGAAGACGTCGTTCAGGTACATTGTCACGGGATCTTGCGTGTTTTCGCCGATGGCGAACGCGGATGTCGGCGCGGTCGGCGTCAGCAGCACATCGCATTTTTGATAGGCGTTGACGAAATCCTGCCAGATCAGCTTACGGACTTTACGCGCCTTGTTGTAATAGGCGTCGTAATAACCGGCCGACAGCACATAGGTGCCGATCAGGATGCGGCGGCGCACTTCCTTGCCGAAACCTGCCGCGCGGGTTTTTTCGTAGGTGTCGATCAGGTTGTCACCCTCGACACGCTTGCCGAAACGCACGCCGTCATAACGGGCGAGGTTCGACGAACATTCGGCGGGGGCGATGACGTAATAGGTCTGCAGGGCATAGGCGGTATGCGGCAGCGACACGTTGACGATTTCCGCGCCTGCGTCTTTGAGCATCTGCACGCCCTTGTCCCACATCTCGAGGATTTCGGGGTTGGTGCCGTCGATGCGGTATTCTTTCGGCACGCCGACCTTCAGGCCCTTCACGCCCGCTTTCAACTGCGCGGTGTAATCGGGCACAGGGCGGTTGACGGAAGTGGAATCTTTCGGATCCCAGCCCGCCATGGATTTCAGCAGCAGCGCGCAGTCTTCGGTATTGCGCGCAAACGGGCCCGCCTGGTCGAGGGACGAAGCGAAGGCGACGATGCCGAAGCGGGAGCAGCGGCCGTATGTGGGTTTAATGCCCGTGATGCCGCAGAACGCCGCAGGCTGGCGGATCGATCCGCCCGTATCGGTGCCGGTCGCGCCCATCGCGATGCGCGCCGCCACGGCAGCTGCGCTGCCCCCAGACGACCCGCCGGGGACGAGGTCTTTATTGTCACCTTTGCGTTTCCACGGGTTGATGACGTTGCCATAGCCGGAGGTCGTGTTCGACGAACCCATCGCGAATTCGTCAAGGTTTGCCTTGCCGAGCGTGATGGTGCCGTCTTTTTTCAGGTTGCCGGAAACGGTCGATTCATACGGGGGCTTGAAGCCCTCCAGAATGCGGCTCGCGGCTGTCGTCTGCACGCCTTCGGTGCAGAACAGATCCTTCATCGCGATTGGAATGCCGTCGAGCGGCAGCGCCGTGCCCTTGGCATAGCGTTCATCCGATGCCTTCGCCTGTTCGCGCGCGGAATCAAAAGTTTCGGTGATAAAGCAGTTCAAATGGCGCGCGGCTTCGGATGCCTTGATATGGGCATCCACCAGCTCGACCGCCGTGAATTCTTTTTTACGTAGGCCCGCGAGCGCGGACGCAATCGTGTGGTTCGTAAGATTGGTCATGATTATTCCACCACTTTCGGGACGACGAAAAATCCGGCGGCCTGTTCCGGCGCGTTGATGAGGATTTTGTCCTGCATGCCGCCATCGGTCACGACGTCTTCGCGCTCGAACAGCTGCATCTGCACGACGGAGGTCAGCGGCTCCACCCCGTCGGTATTCACCTTGTCGAGTTCCGCGATCATCGTCAGAATGCTGGAGAGTTCCTTGGTCAGGACTTCTTTTTCGTCCTCGGTGACCTTGATCCGCGCGAGGCGCGCGATTTTGGTGACCGCGTTTTTATCGATAGACATCACACCGTTCCTTATTTAAATAATATCGTTAAAGAAATTAGCATGCCCCTTGTATCAATTAAAGAACTGAGACTCCTGCTCCCCCCCCAAACACGGCTGTTGGGGATGGATCACAGTCCCAAAATGCTGGGTTTGGCGATGTCGAACCCTGATCTCACCATCGCCACGCCGCACAAGACGCTGGACAGTGGCAAGTTTACGGAAAATGTAAAAGCGCTCGCCCCCCTCTGCTGCGAATATAACGTGGGCGGATTTGTCATTGGCCTTCCCATAAACATGGCGGGCGAGGAAAACAAGCGGTCGGAATCGGTGCGCAGCTTCGCCGGCAACCTGATCCGCGCCAAAGCCGATCTGGGTTTTGATCCGCTCATCGCCTTTATGGATGAACGCCTGACGACCTTCGCCGCCGAAGATTTCATGGATGAACAAGGGTTAAGCCACAAACAGAAAAAACAAAACGTCGACCGCATGGCCGCCGCCTATATCCTCCAGGCCGCGCTCGACATCATGCAAAAGGAAAAACAGTAATGGCCGATAGCTGCACCATCTTCGCCCGCGACCTCGAGATCATGGCACGCGTCGGCATTTTTCCTATCGAGAAAAAAGCCGCGCAGCACCTGATCGTGAATGTCGATATCACCTTCAAACGCACCCGCCGCAAGGGCAAGGTGGAAACGATCAAGGACATTATTTCCTATGGCGACGCCGTGACCATCGTAAAGGATGTGGCGGCGATGCAGCATTGGGATTTGCTGGAAACTTTCGGCGACGAAATCCTCGACCGTATTTTCAACGACAAGCGCGTGGTGGCCGCCGAAGTGACCATCGAAAAAACCAAGCCCTATTCGCCCGTAAAGGGCCATATGAAGGGCGTGAACACGCTGGGCGTGACGCTGGTCAGGACGCGCTAGTTTTTCTTCAAAACTTTATAAATCGCCGATGAATCCAGTTCGCCATCGCCGTTCTTGATGACTGCGCCAAGGTTGAGGGTGGCGAGCGTGGCGGCGGGCAATGCGACGCCGGCCTTGGCCGCGGTTTCCATCACAATCGCCATGTCTTTCGCGTGCAGTTTCGCCTTGAAGCCCGGTTTGTAATCATTGGTCAGCATGCGGTTGCCGTGGATATCCAGTACCTTGGACGCCGCAAAACCGCCCAGCAGCGCCTCGCGCACCTTGCCCGCGTCGACGCCGCATTTTTCGGCGAGCAGCATCGCCTCCGCCACCGCTTCGATGCTGACGGCGATCACGACCTGATTGCAGGCCTTCGCCACCTGCCCCGCGCCCGATGCGCCGACATGCACGATATTCTTGCCCATCTTTTCGAAATAGGGTTTCACGCGGCTGAACGCCTCGACCGTACCGCCCGCCATGATCGACAGCGTGCCCGCAATCGCACCCGTTTCGCCGCCCGATACCGGCGCATCGACCAGATCAATGTTGCGCGCCTTCAGCTTCGCCGCGAACTCGCGCGTCGCATCGGGGGAAATCGTGGACATATCCACGACAACCGCGCCCGCCTTCGCACCCTCCACAACACCGCCCGCACCGAAAATCACATGCTCCACATCCGGCGTATCCGACACGCAGATGAAAATAATATCGGCGTTTTCGGCGACTTCTTTCGGCGTGGCGCAAATCTTCGCGCCCTCCGCCTTCAGCGCATCGCCGCGCGATGCTGTGCGGTTATAGACAGCGACATCAAACCCCGCCCGTTTCAAATTCAACGCCATCGGCAGCCCCATAATGCCAAGGCCGATGAAACCCAGTTTTTCTGTCATGATATTCTCCGGTCGGGATGATGGGATAGGTAATTTACTCTTGTTAGCATACTGGTACGAAATTTACAGGCCCTACCCATTTCAGCAAGGCTACAGTAAAAACTATCGAAATTAGCGCCAGAATTACATATCGCCGTAATCTAAGTAGAAGCGGCAGGATGATAGCACCGGATATAAAAACTATGAGTAATCCTGCCCAATAAGGATTTTCGATCTGATGGCTGGAGGTATAAAGATTGACGCAGTTGTTAATGACGCTCTGCCAGAAGTAACCCAATCCAAAAAATGCGAATACCGAATACCAGAGCAACAACGCTAGGTCAAAAGCCAAAAGCCATTCCGCGTTGCGACTAACGGAAAAAATGGCAATTAAAGCTCTTTTTGGAAAAAATTTCTTATCCAAGATACGTCCCGAATTAAATCTTAGGCCCTTTGATATCCGGCTTTTTGTAGGGCTTCAAGCCCATCTTGTCGAGGGCGGTGTCGAGCACCTTGGCGTCCAGCGGCACGAGTTTTGCGGAACGGGTGTAGAGCAGCGCGGCCTTGATTTCTTTATCAGGATAAATCTGTTGAAGCGCGAGGCGATAGGCCGCCATCTGCATCACGTATTTTTCCGACACGTCGCCCGCGGTTTTCGGCGGTTTTACGCTGTTCTTGAAATCGATGACGATGACTTGCTTGTCATCCACCACCAGACGGTCGATCTGGCCGGACATCATCTGTTTCTGGCCGTCCTTGTCGAACAATCCGGTCAATGATACTTCGGCGCGCGAATTGGGGCCGAACAGCGCGCCGAATTCGGGGTCGTTCAAAATCTTCATGACTTCCTTGGCGGCGGCGTCCTGATCCTTCGCAGTCAGGCCGTGAACGGGCTTGCCCAGATATTTGCGGGCGGCGGCGTCGCGTTCTTCCGGCGGCAGGGCGGGCAGGAATTCGAACAATTCATGCACCACGGTGCCAAGGCGGCGGTGATAGGTTTCACGCTCGGCCTCCAGCGGGGAAGGCGCGGCGTAATCATCGTTGCTGGCCTTGTATTCCGACGGGCGGAATTTTTTCACGGGCGCATCCGCCGTTTTCGGCGCATGGCGCGCCCAGATGGGAATGCCCACGGGTTTCGCCTTGCCCAGCGGTTTCAAGCCATCCGGCTGCGGCTTCGCCGTTTGTTTTACGCCGAAGCGCAAAATAGTCTGACCATCATCCAGTACAGGCGCACCATCAACGGCGGCAGGCACCGGCGCTGCTGCTTTATCAAATTCAGGCGCAACCGATTTATTGTCGTTCGCAGCGGGTGCGGGTGGCGGCTTGATGACCTGTACATCATCTTTCAAATTCTGTGCGATACCCTTGCGGATCAGCGAATACCAGCTTTTTTCTGAATCGCGTTCGGAATTCTGGTGGCCGTAGACATATAGACGGTCTGCGGCGCGCGTCATGGCGACGTACATCAGGCGGCGGAATTCGCGGTCGCGTTCCAGCTCGGCCTTGGCGCGTTCATGCGCGAAGTTTTTGCTTTCGAGGTCGGAGCGTGGCACCCACAGCGGCACATCGCGTTCTTCGTCCGGCCACAGGAAGCGTGGGCGGGCGCGGTTGTTGTCTTCGGGCAGGCCGGTCGTATCGGGCATGATGACGATCGGCGATTCCAGGCCCTTTGCGCCATGCACGGTCATGATATGCACGCGCGGGGATTCAGGATTGAGGTTGATCTCGCGCTTCACTTCCGCTTCGCCGGCATCGAGCCATGCGAGGAAACCCTGCAACGACGGGGTATGGATTTTTTCGTACCGTTCCACCGCGTTCAGGAATTCCACCAGCGGGTCTTCCGCTTCGAAACCCAACCGGCCGAACATCGCGTTCAGGCCGGATTTCGCGTTGCCGGGCGCGGGGTTCATGAGGATGGAGGAATAGAATTCATACGGGCGTTCGCTGTTCAGCCTGCCCTGCAAACCGGACAGGTATTCAAACGCCTCGCGATACGGTTTCGCGTTGGCGTCTTTTGCTTTGCTGCGTTTTTCAAGCGCGTCCCACAGCGTGCCGGGGCGGTTGACGGCGAGGTCTTCCAGCTGCTGGTCGCTCAACCCCAGCAGCGGTGATTTCAGCAGCGATGCCAGTTTATAATCGTCTTTCGGGAACAGCAGAACTTCGCCGAGCGCAACCAGATCCATCACCGCGATCTGTTCGCGCAAGGACATACGGTCGGCACCCGCCACAGGAATGTCGCGTTTTTTAAGCGCGCGCACCATTTCATCGACGAAGCCGGAACGGCGGCGCACAAGGATCAGGATATCGGCGGGGTTGATCGGGCGTTTGCGCGATTCAAGTTCCTCGCCGCTATCGAGCCAGCCCTTGATCTGGTCGGCGATTTTATCGGCCATCTGCGCCGATGTGTCATTCCCCGGTTCCATCTGCAATGGCAGCGACCACGGCTTCGTCGGTTCCTGTTCGGTCGGGCGCAGAATGGGATGCACCTCGACCACGCCCGCCTGACCTTTACGGAACGGCGTGTGGTGAACCTGTTTTTCTTCGTCCGCGCCCTTGAAGAACAAACCGTCCGACGCTTCGGGGTTCGCGAAAACCGCATCAACCGCTTGCGTGACGGCGGGCGAGGAACGGAACGCGATTTCCATGTCGACTTCGCGCCATTTGCCGCCCGACTGTTTCACAAGGTCGGAGAAGATTTTTTTATTCGTCGCAAATTCCTTGGGGTCGGCGCGCTGGAAACTGAAGATCGACTGTTTTTCGTCGCCGACGACGAAAATGGTGTTGTCTTTCGATTGGGTGCGCGCGGGATTGGTAAAGAATTCGCGCGCGATGGACGTCACCAGATTCCACTGGTCGGGGTTGGTGTCCTGCGCTTCGTCGACCAGAATATGCTTGATGTTGCCGGGCAGTTTTTGCAAAACCCAGCCCGCCGCATCGGTTTTATTCATCATCTGGTTCGCATGATGCACAAGGTCGTCGTAATCGAGCAGGTTGTGGCTGCGTTTTTTCTCGGTGTATTTTTCCAGTATCGCGCCGGTCAGGCGCAGGATGGATTCCGTGCCGCGCGCGACGTTCATGGTGGCGATAGCTTCGATGCCCTGTATCAAACGCTCCGCCTCGCGCTCCATCGCGTCCTGCGCCGCCGCCGTGCCCTTGGTCGTCAGGCGCTTGCGCATGTCTTTTTCTTTGGTCAGGAAGACGCTGACGTAATCATAGAACAATTCGTTGCGCTGTTCGGGGTGCAGGATCCACGCCTTGATCATCTTGGCTTTTTCAAGGTCGCCCGCCGTGCCGCCTGCCAGAATATCCGCCGCATCCTTCAGCGCCTTGATATCGGGCGGGTTGCCGCCCAATCCCAGGCCGGAGTTCAGCTGCTGCATCATGATGCCGGTATCGAGGCCCTTGGGCGCCTTCAGATGCGTATAGACCGCATCAATCGTTTCCTCCACGCCGCCATGTTTTTCCAGCGTCGCGAACAGCTGCCCGCGGCGATAGGTCAGCTCGCCGACCAGCGCGGAGAAATCGTCTTCGGATACTTCCGGCGTGATCAGGTTGACGGCGCGGGCGAGCGCGGTGTTGGGGTCGCGCTGGATCTGGCGCAATACATCGGCCTGCGCTTCGCGCAACATTTCCGATGACGTTTGTTCGTCCATCACATCGAAATAGGGCGGGATGCCGGATTCGATGGGGAAGCGGCGCAACAGCGATTGCGAGAAAGAGTGAATCGTCTGAATGCGCATGCCGCCATAGGCGTCGAGGAATTCGGCGAACATCTGGCGCGCGCGCGTCACTTGCGCTTCTTCGGGCTTGCGGCCTGTCAGCTTGGTCAGTTTTTCGACGAGCGTATCTTCGTCACAGGTCGCCCAGTTGCTCAGTTCGTCGCGGATGCGGTTCGTCATGACCGATGCCGCCGCGCGGGTAAAGGTAATCGCCAAAATCTGGTCCGGCTTCGCGCCGTTCAGCATCAAACGCAGGGTGCGGTCGGTCAGGACTTTGGTCTTGCCCGTACCGGCGGAAGCGGAAACCCAGACGCTGGCCGAGGGGTCGGATGCCTGACGCTGCACGACGTTCGGGTCGGGGCGGCGGCGGTTGTCGGCGTCTTTTTTTGACTGCGGAGACTGTTTATCCGGGGTTGCCATTATTTGCCTCCCTTGCCGGCGGCGGGGCTGCGGCGCGTGGTGGTTTTCTTGGTGTTCTTTTTCGCGCCCTGCTGGTTCACGGTCGACCATTCGCCGACGCGGGACAGGTGTTCGTAATTGTTATAGCGCGGCGCGAATTCGGGGCGCGGGGTCGCAAGATACGGGGTCTCTTTTTTGTTAAACGCCTTCACCAGATCGCCGACGCCTTTTTCGGCTTCGTCCATCAACTGCTTCACGTCGCCGCGCACGATGGTGACATCGGCGGCGGGGCGGCCGCCCGACAGTTTCCAATATTGCAAATCGCCGACTTCGGTCGCATCAATGCCTTCGAAGCCGCCGGAATAGGCGATCAACGCCTCCAGCGTCAACTGCGGCGACATGCCGAGCGCGACGTTTTTCTGCGTGGGGATGCCGCCGGTTTTATAGTCGATGATCACCGCCTGACCGTCTTCGTTGCGGTCGACGCGGTCGGCGATGGCGGTCAGCGTAAAGATTTCGCCGTCGCCCATATCGATGTTCAGCTTGCCCTGCACTTCGGTGCCGAGGTTTTTGGTCATCTCGCGACGCTCCGCCTCGAACTTGACGAACCATTTGGCGATACGCTGGAAACGCGGCATCCAGAAGGATTGCACATAGGGGTTGTTCATGCGCGTCTTGAACGCGTCTTCGCCCATTTTAATCAGCTCGTCATAGGCGTTGTCGGGCAGCTTGTCGGGGAATTTTTTCATGAAGGCGTCGAGCGCATCATGCGTGAACGTGCCACGCTCCGAAACGCTGGGATTCGCATCCAGCGGGTCGCGCGGGCGGATTTTCAAAATGTATTTCGCGTACACGGTATAGGGATCGCGCATCAGCGATTCAACCGCGGTCACGGGAAGTTTTTTCGGGCGCGCCGATACGGGCGGCGTGGGCGCGGGCGGCGCAATCGGCGTCACATCGGGCGGCGTGTGCATCGCCTGGTTGATTTCCAGCAACTGGTTCTTGCCGTTCAAATCGTCTTTCAATCCCGCGCCCTTCAACACCATCATCAGGCGCGTCAGGAACGGCGAAGATACCGTCGGCGCATCGCCGGAGCGCATGGAGCGCGACAGCAGCACATCGGGGCTCGCGATCATCTGCGTGAACTGGTGCGCGGCGCGGCCGATGGATTCCTCGGCGGGGGGCAGGCCCATCGCCTTCACCATATCGGGCGACAGCCACGGGTTGACATCGGGGCGCGCGGGCCAACTTTCATCGTTGAGGCCACCCATGATCACGATATCGGCCTTGATCAGTTTCGCCTGTTCGGGCGTGACGATGCGCAAGGTCGGGTGCGGCGACATCGCGGGCTGGAAACTGACCGCGCGCATCAACCCCTGCAGCACATCGACATAGCCGGCGCCCGTCACGGGCGGGATGTGTTTTGCCGCTTCGCGCAGCTGCGTCATGAATTGCGCCGATTTGCGGCCGTCATCGCCGCGCCACAATTTTTCCGCGCCGGTTTCCTTGTCGGTTTTCGCCATCGCTTCGGCGAAACGGATATGTTCATCAAGAAATTCGCCGAAGGGAAGCGGGGTATCGGTATCCATTTTCTCGAAGAACGTTTTGCCCGCCAGTTGCAACCGGTCGGCGAAATCGATCAACGCGGTTTTTTCGGCCGCGAGAATTTCGGGCGTGCGGTAGCCGGGCGAATCTTTCGGGCGGCGGCTGGCGCGGTTGAAGGCGGCGGTCAGGGTATCTTTCAACCCTTCCGCACCGGCGCCGGGGCGCGGGCCATGCAGCGCCATGTCTTCCAGCTGCGATACTTTTTGCGCGAAGCTGCTGCGGGTTTCGCCGTTTGCGGCCAGCGGATGCTTCAACGCCTCCAGCAGCGGCACGGGCGACCATTCTTCGGATGCCATGTTGGCAGTCGCGAGCAAAAATATGCCGGCTTGGGATTCAGCGAGCGATTTACCCGCGCTGTCTTCGACTTCCACTTTCCAGTAGCGGAGTTTTGCGGAGACGCGACGCGCCAAGGAGCGGTCACCCGTCACCAGCATCGCGGTCTTGCCGGGGGTTTCCAGCGTTTCGCGCATTTTGAGGGCGATGACGGAGGCTTCTTCCTGCGGGGAGCCTGCCGTGATCAAATCCATGCCGTGCAGCGCCTTCGGATCGATCTCGCGCGCGCTTTCGTCGTCATTGACGGCTTTTTTGCGGCCCTGTTTGCGTGCCTTTAACCCTGCCCAGCCTTCTGTCGTGCCGGAGGGGCGCATGGCTTCGCGGAGCAGTTTGCGGCGGCCGTTGTTCACGCGGGCGGCGGCATTGGTGGTGCGCACGGTGGACTTCGGCAGGTCGGCATCCCAGCCCTGCACGTCTTTCAATTCCGCGCCCAGTTCGCCCAGCAATTTTTTGAACATGAATTGCGGGTGGACGGGGGTCAGCACATCCCAGCTTTTCGCATCGGTCAGCACATCGACGCCCGGCAGCACCACCGCGCCCTGCGGCATCGCGGCGACGGCCTGCAGCATCGACACAACGGCGGGCGAGGTATCGGTGAAGCCTGCGGCAATCATCGGCTTGTCGGGCGGGTTATTGCGCCAATGCAGCGCCTGAATTTCCAGCAGCGCGTTGCGGTGTTCTTCGGGATCGACCATGCCCAATTGCTCGAGCTTCGCCGGCCATGTTTCGGTGATGATCTTTAAAAATTCTGCGGTCTGTGACCATTGCGCGCGGAATTCCTTGGGCGCGAGTTTCTCGACGTTTTTAAGTTCGATGTCGTTGCGCTGCAATTCATCCAGGAACGAGCCCAGCTCGCCGCCCAGCTTGATCGCCTTTTGCACGGAGCTTGCCATGCCGGGGATTTTCAAAATTTCTTCGGCGAGCATTAATTGACGGTGCAGGCGCGGCACGGCGGGCGGGATATCCATCAGCGCCTGCGACAAAACCGGATTACCGGAAACCTTCAACCCCAGATCGTCGCGGTCGACATCGCCGGGCGCGTCGATGCGCGGCATGATGCCGGGCTTGCCGTCCAGTTGCTCCATGAAAGCCTGACGCAGCAGATCGCGCGTCTCGCGGTCGGGGACAAGCACGGTGTAATCGGAGAGTTTCAGCGGGTCATTGCCGACCTGCTTCAAAATTCCGCGCGCGAGGTCTTCCAGAAAAGGGCGATCAGGGGTGATCGTAAATACGCGGGGCGTATTTACGGCGGGGTCGGATGGCGGTGCTGCTGACGAACCTTCAGCCACTTTTATCCCTTAGCCAGACGTTATATATATTGCAGGTCACGAGCCTACCCCCTTTATACATAAAGTCAATATCAAGAATCTCCCGCGCGTTGCCGTTTGCTGCGGTGCAAATAGACATAATCCGGTCATTTCGAGAGAGTATGGCGCGGGGTGGCGCGGGTTTGCTATACATCGCGGCTTAAGGAGAACCTAGCCATGCCCGCACTCAGCTTCCTTTGGGAACGCAAAGACACCCCCGGCCTTGATGCCTGCCGCCTTGAATTGTCGGCAAGCGGCGCGCGGTTGCGCGGCAATGCGGTGTTCCTGCATGACGGGTTGCCCGCCGCATTGAATTACGACGTGACCATGGATACGGATGGCGCGACGCAGTCCGCCACCATCGAGGGGTTTATCGGCGATGACGCGGTCAGCCATAACATACGGCGCGCCGCATCGGGCTGGATGCATAACGGCAAGCCGGTGCCGAGCTGCCGCGGGCTCGACAGCCTCGACCTCAGCTTTACCCCCGCCACCAATTTCTGCCAGTTCCACGCGCTGAAATCCGCGGGCAACGACACGGTGGAATTCACGTCGGCATGGTTTGATCTATCGACGCAGACGATGAAGCCCCTGCCCCAGAATTTCACCCGCATCGGCGAGACAAGTTTCCAGTATGCCGCGCCCAGCCAGGGATACGAGGATGTATTGGAATTCGATACCGGCGGCATGATTGCGCGCTATCCGGGTTTGTGGGACAGGGCGGCGTAACCCCGACCCTGTCACCCCCGCCTCGCGCGGGGGTCCAGAAGCGCGTCCGCGCGTCTCATAACTCAAGGGTCATATGACGGCAGGACTGCCTTCTGGATGCCCGCGCAAGGCGGGCATGACGAAAGCTGTAAACGGCGTGGCGAAAATTAAGGATTATCGGGACGCGGCAGGCCCGGCTTTTTCCCGTCATTCAGCGGACGCGGCGTGCCGCCCATTTTCTTCAACTGCGCAAAGGCCGTATCCAGCGCATCCAGATCGTAATCCGCGAATTTGTGGCTGGCGAGCGCGACGCCCTTGTCGTTAAAGACGCTTTCGGTCACGCGGCGGCTTTCGAAATTGAACACGATTTTCAAGGTATCGCCGTCGCCGAGCGTTTTCTTTTCCACCAGCGTCTGCGCATCCGGCGCGGCATAATCGCGCACATCCGTGTTCTTTGCCGCTGCATCCTGTTTCACTTCGCGGGCAATCGCCTGCGCCACTTTTTGCTGCATCGAAATGCGCGCAAGGAACGCGCCGCCTTCCTGATGCGGCGGCACGGGCAATGATTCCAGCACGCCGGGGCGCAGTTCCGCCCCGCCGCCCTGCTTGTGGCGGAAATTTTCGGGATCGATCTGGTAGGTGAATGCGGCGGGGAAATCCGCGGAAAAACCTTCCGCCGCCAGCTGCGTTCTGGATGCTTCCGTCAGCGTGAGCGTGATCTGCGGAGCGTTGTCGACTTCGGCGGCGATGTCGTATTCGACAGATGCCACAAATAATTTGCGCGGGTTGCCGGTGTCGCCGATATTGACCTGATAGGCGGTGAGTTCCGCGACAAGGCGGTCGCCCTTCGCCGTGATTTTCTTTTCATCATCGAAAGCAAAAACTGTTTCATTCGCGCGGAAACCGTTTTCGCGCGGCATCACGGCATAGATGTCAAACGGCGGCTTCGGCTGGCCCGCGTCAAAGCGCAAGGCATATTGCCGCGTATTCGCGGCATCGACCAGATAACGGTAACCGGTGAAACCGTCATTCCCGTCCTGCTTGTCCTGACTATCGGCCATAAAAAAATCCCCTTCGTCCCCGCACGCACCCCGGAAAGATGTCCGGTAAAATGGATGGGATGATAATACAGGGAGTCTGTTATTATGTCAAATAACAATAAAGATAATATATTCAGTATCTTAATAGAAGATTTCAGGGCGTTTTCGTCGCACCGGGCATCGACAGCTTCGGTTTTTTCAACACCGCCGCCCAGGCGTTTTTATCCTCCGCCGTCATCTCGGCCTTGAACCTCTCGCCAACCTGCGACTGGAAGACGACCATACTTTCCCCAAAAGGCCGCTCGGGGTTGATCGACATGGCAAGCGTTTCAACATAGCGCCCATAGCTGTAGCCGCCCGTCACCTGCACCGCGAAGGCGATGTCGATCGCAGGGTCGGAAAGATATGCCTTCAGCGCCTGCATCGACGGCAGGGCGTTAATGTCATCCACCGCTCCCTTCGGATTGCGGTATTGCCGGTGCACATCGGTGATTTCGACGCTTTGCTTGAAATGCGGATCGTAGGGCGCCCGCATCATTTCGCCCGCATCCGCGCGGTCGATCGCGGTCTGCATGATTTGCGGGATGCTTTGCGTGAACAGTTGCAGCGCGCGGTTCATCTGCACCTTGTCCCTCGAAAGGTGCCGCCCCGGCCCCTGCTGTGCCGCCGCATATTTCTCACGCAAATTCATGATGCGCGCTCCTCGCGTAAATCCAAAAAATGTCGCGGATGTTTTGGCAACGAGGGAAGAAACAAGCAGGAAACAAATTCCACCGGAAAACCGCTTGCGGATATGGCGTTGGCCTTGGTGGGTACAATATGGCAATTAAAGAGCTTTGTCAAAATTATCAGAAACACAACTATTTTTCAGTTAGTTAGACTACCGCGACCATTCTTAGCGGTTCTGCTTTTCAAATCGCTCCTGCGCATCCAGAACACAGAGGTTTGCTCCAGAATATTCGCTTTCAAACGGAGACGCGGCATAGCCGCTTTGGCTGGAAACCAATTTGAAATCCCAATGACGATCCATTTCAGTCTTGAATTCGCGCAATGCGTCAAAAAGCGTGGGAGCTTTAGTCTCCGATGTAGAAAAATCATTCATCCCGAAATTCCACAGGCCTGTAGCGCGCTGATCGGCGTCCGATGCTGAACTACGCCGTAACTTCGTGATTACTCCCGGCCCGCACATGTCATAGCTACATGTCTGCCGCCTAGGGTCTATAATTTTATTAAAATACAATTGTTGTCGGGTTTGTTTTAACAAACGCTGCCATTCCTGTTCAAGCCCTTGGAAGAAGTCAGACTCGTGTTGCTCTCTCTCGACGATCTCCGCGAGCCCCGACAATATCCCATACATCATATCGCGGTGATAGTCTGCTTTCTCCTCTTTGGCGATGCGCGCCATTTCAGTCATAGCGCACAAGCCGGCATCACCCGCGCAATCCGGGAAAATGTTTCGTTCGCCGCCTTTCAAAGCAAGAGTAATATCCTGCAACGCCTTAAAACGGGCATGAGCGTTTTCAATTTTTAGGGCAATTTCATATGCATCCTTGCCGGGACGCTTTGACAGCACTTTCGCGGCATCAATTGAATGCACCCACCATTGGCTCATATCCTGCGCCCAGTGTGTTGCCTTTGATTGTTGCGCTTCTTTAAACAGTCCAAGTTTCCCTGCGAGAGAAATCGCCTCACTATTTTTCCCCACAAGAAAAAGACCGCTATAAAGATCAAGTACAGTATCGCGCAATTCTTTTTTGCCAAGGAACTTGTCATTTTTGGCCAAAATAGAAAGTGCCGCGTCATACTGTTGCAAAGCCACGAGTAGTATAAACGTGGTTTCTGAGTTCGCGGCCTTGCGCGCTATCAAGGCGCGCGACTGTGCCTCAAAAGCTTCGGGCTCCTTAACGCAGGTGGCTGCGCTTGCCGCGAAAAAGGGAGGGTTATACGAAGAATGGATAACATCATATATGCCTTGCAAATTTTTACTTCGCGCAAGGAGTGCTAGTTGCAGTTTAATCATGACATATAATTTTTCTTGGCAGCCACTCATTTTCTTGAGGCGCTCAATCGCCTTGACGTTCATGCGCGCAGACCATAGATATGCTGCGGCCTCGCACTGGTTGGATGACAACCATTTTTCAGGCACAGCTTCGCCCACGGTTGTTTCAAATTCCGGATCATGAAGGTCTTCGACGTATGCAATTTTATTGATTGCCGCGGCAGCAAGTCCTGCATTTTCAATTTGCAAAAAAACTTCCTCTTCTTTGCCGTTGCGAACGGCAGCATAGAGAGAATCCAGATATGGCCTGATGAGAATTCGCCTGTCGCGGATATGTGCAATCGCGCTCATGTGAGCATCACGCTTCGCCTCGTCACCCAAAAATGCATAGCCGCGTGCCAGCATAAAATGTGTTTTGCTATCGAGCCAAGGCTCAAGCTGCGCTGTTTTTTGCGCAGCTGCCAGTTTTGCCTCGATACCTCTCGTGAGCTGCATGGCAGAGGCATCGTCTAAGCTTCCCGCACGGGCGTTGGGCGTGACCATTAGCGTCAGAAGCAGCAAAAACAGGATTTTCAAATCAATCTCCGGTAGTTTGAAATCAATTCCAGCCTAATTATTTAAAAAGTATCGCAAAGCGACGTTAAGAATCCCCCTTTTTTCCCGCCCCCTACACCTATAATATGTCCCGAGAAATTCCCGCGCGGCTGTTCAATCCCGCGCCCCGACGAAAGCGATAAGTTTATGTCAAATATTGAGCGTCCTCTTTCACCGCATTTGCAGGTGTATAAATGGCAGCTGACGATGGCGCTGTCGATTTTGCATCGGGTGACGGGTTTTGGCCTGGCGGTCGGCGCGGTGGCGGTCACGTGGTGGCTGCTGGCGGCGGTGAACGGGGAAGAGGCCTATGCGCAGTTTCAGGAATGCGCGCATAGCATGATCGGGCAGCTGATGCTGTTCGGCTGGGTCTGGGCATTCGTCTATCACTTCCTGAACGGCATCCGCCATCTGGTGTGGGATACGGGGCGGTGGCTGGATTTGAAATCGGCCTATGCGTCCGGTTATTTCGTGGTGTTCGGCTCGTTCATTTTTACGGGCGCGATCTGGTTTGCGGCGGGGTATTGAACATGGCGCATGAAAACGAAAAAACGATCCGCTCCCCCCTCGGACGCGCGCGCGGGCTCGGCTCCGCCCGCGACGGCACGCATCACTGGTGGATGCAGCGCGTGACCGCGATGGCGCTGTTGCCGCTGTCGCTGTTTTTCCTGTGGCATCTGGATGCGATTGCGGAATCAAATTACACCGCGTTTATCAAATGGATGTCGCACCCGACGGTCGCGATTGCCGCGATCCTGTTCGTGGTCGCCAGTTTCTGGCACGCGATGCTGGGCGTGCAGGTGATCATCGAGGATTACGTGCATGCCGAAGGCTGCAAGATCGCCTGCCTGCTGCTGAATAAATTGACCTTCACCGGCCTTGGCTTCGCTTGCGTGTTTGCCGTCTGCTATATCAACTTCGCGCTTTAAGGATTTTTACCCATGGCCTCCACCTATCCCATCATCGAGCATGAATACGATGTCGTCGTGGTTGGCGCAGGGGGTGCCGGTTTGCGCGCCACATTCGGCATGGCGGAAAAGGGATTGAAGACCGCCTGCATCACCAAGGTATTCCCGACGCGCAGCCACACCGTTGCGGCGCAGGGCGGGATTTCGGCGGCGCTCGGCAACAATGGCGAAGATGACTGGCGCTGGCACATGTACGACACCATCAAGGGTTCGGACTGGCTGGGCGATCAGGACGCGATTGAATATATGTGCCGCGAAGCGATCCCCGCGGTGATCGAGCTGGAGCATTACGGCATGCCGTTTTCGCGCACCGCCGAAGGTAAAATTTACCAGCGCGCCTTTGGCGGCATGACGACGCATATGGGCAAGGGCACCGCCCGCCGCACCTGCGCCGCCGCCGACCGCACGGGCCATGCGATGCTGCATACGCTTTACCAGCAATCGCTGAAACATAAGGCCGAATTCTTTATCGAATATTTCGCGCTCGATTTGATCATGGATGACGAAGGCGTCTGCCGTGGCGTGATGGCGTGGAATCTCGCCGATGGCACGATGCACCGCTTCCGCGCGCATACCGTTGTGCTGGCGACGGGCGGTTATGGCCGCGCCTATTTCTCCTGCACCTCCGCGCATACCTGCACGGGCGATGGCAATGCGATGGTGTTGCGCGCGGGGCTGCCGCTGCAGGACATGGAATTTATCCAGTTCCATCCGACCGGCATTTACGGCGCGGGCTGCCTCATCACCGAAGGCGCGCGCGGCGAAGGCGGATACCTGACCAATTCTTCCGGCGAGCGTTTCATGGAACGCTATGCGCCGAATGCGAAAGACTTGGCAAGCCGTGACGTCGTGTCGCGTTCGATGACCGTCGAAATCCGCGAAGGCCGCGGCGTGGGCGAGCACAAGGATCACATATTCTTGCACCTCGAACATCTCGACCCCGCGATTTTGAAGGAACGTTTGCCGGGCATCTCCGAAACCGCGCGCATTTTCTCCGACGTCGATGTGACGAAGGAACCGATCCCCGTATTGCCGACCGTGCATTACAACATGGGCGGTATCCCGACCAACCTGCGCGCCGAAGTCGTCAACCCGACCAAGGACAATCCCGACCAGATCGTGCGCGGATTGATGGCGGTGGGCGAAGCGGCGTGCGTTTCCGTGCATGGCGCGAACCGCCTCGGCTCCAACTCGCTGCTCGACCTCGTGGTGTTTGGGCGTGCGGCGGCGATTCAGGCGGCGAAAACGATTACGCCGGGCGCGTCGCACAAACGCCTGCCTGCAGACGCCGGATCAAAGGCGCTCGACCGTCTCGACAAACTCCGCAATGCCTCCGGCGCGACCCGCACCGCGCATCTTCGTTTGCAAATGCAGAAAACGATGCAGGACCATTGCGCGGTTTTCCGCACGACGAAACTGCTGCAGGAAGGCTGCGCGAAGATTCAAAATCTCGCCGGCGGCCGCAGCGATCTTGGCATCACCGACCGTTCCATGATCTGGAATTCGGACCTCGTCGAAACGATCGAACTCGACAATTTGATGCTGCAGGCCGTCGCCTCGATCGAATCCGCGCAAAACCGCAAGGAATCCCGCGGCGCACACGCACAGGAAGATTTCCCCGACCGCGACGACAAGGAATGGATGAAACATTCCGTCATCTATGTGAACGACGACGCGAAATCATCCATCACCTATCGCCCCGTCCACATGAATACCCTGACAAACGAGGTCGAAGCGGTGCCGCCGAAGGCGCGCGTCTATTAAGGGGCGTTTACGGCCTGTTTAGTGCCCTTCCGCGCACATAGCCGTTTCTGAATAATGTGGAATTTCAATGGGTTAACATTTCCGCTGTTTGAAGTGTGAATCGTTATATTTCAAATACTTAGGCGGCGCGCACCAAGTGCAAAAACGGGCTTTTCGGTGACTGTTTTGAGCGCGGAGAGCGTTTCCGCAACCGTGATCTGCGGCACCGGCTTGCCGGTCAGCACCATGGCGGAGTTATTGGGCGTCACCGGTTTCCACGTCGCGGGGTCGCTGTAATAACCGAAGAAGGCGAAGACGGGCGCGCCGGAGGACGCGGCGATATGCGTCGGGCCTGTATCGTTGCCGAGCGTCAGCTGCGCGCCCTTCGCGAGCGCCGCGATATCGGGGAGCGAAGTTTGCCCGCATAAATCCAGCGCGCGGTTACCTGTCATGCCGGCAATTTCCGCGCAGAGCGATTTTTCCTCCGCCGACGGGCCGCCGATCAGCACGGGCGTGATGCCGCGCGCGAGCATGTCTTTGGCAACTTCGGCATAATTTTCCTTCGGCCATTTTTTCAACGGGCGGTTGGCGGCGGCGACGGGCACCAGCAGCGCGTATTTTCCTTCAATGCCGTATTTCATTTTTACAGCGGAAATAGCGGTATCATTCAGCATTCCGGCGGGCAGTTGCGGCGGCGGCAGTTTTTCGTTCAGGCCCATCACGCCCATATCCTGCAGCATGTCCTGCAGCAGCAGCGAAATATGTTTCTTGCCGATCACCGCGCCTGCGCCGAAATCGCGTTCATCGTTTTCGACCACGCGCAGTTTTTCCGGCGCATAGACCGGCGCATCGGGAAATGTTTTGCCCAGCGTATAGGGATCATAAAAATTGAGGTTCACCGCAAAGCGCGGGTTCAGCGCCAGCAGCGCGTCACCGTCCCGCGTTTCGAGTTTAAAACCGCTTAAGGTTTCCACCCATTCGCGCGACCGTGCGGAACCGACCGCCACCAGCGGGATGCCCTCCTGCGCCGCATAATCGCGCAGCCGCGCAATCGCGGGCGCCGACAGCAGACAGTCGCCGAGATCTTTGGGAAGATTGAGAACGATAGCTTCAGTTGTCATTATTTTTCAGCAGTTTACCCCACAAACCGATGAGTTAATGGTAGGCGAAATCTATTGATATGTCAAATGTGATATGCCATAATACTGCCAATTCAGGGGGATGGGGACACAAATGAAATCACCGCGCAAACCATCGGCCAACAGCCAGAAACTCCACGTCGTTTTCGACATGGACGGCACGCTGATGGATACCGAATGGGAAACATCCGTCATCACCGCCGACTTGGCGCGTGAAAAGGGCTGGGACATTTCGACCGAAGACGTGTTCCGCAACCATGCGGGTCTGGGCGCACAGGAAAAATTTTCCTCCATCGCGAAAGTTTTCGGCGCAACGCCGACGCAAAGCGATCTTGAATACTTGGGCAGCGAACACGAACGCCGCAAGGCGCTGATCTACCAGCGCGCGGAAATTCCCATGATGCCGCATGCGGCGGCGGCGTTGCAGGATTTGACCGACAAGGGCGTGACGCTCAGCGTGGGGTCGAGCAACCCCTCCGCCCGCTCGAAACTCGGCCTAGATAAAACGGGCCTGCGGCATCATTTCAACGACGCCGTTTTCGGCCCCGACAATGTCGACGGCAAAAAGAAACCCGACCCCGCCGTATTCCTGAAGGCGATGTTCGAGCGCAAATCGACACCGAAAAACACCGTCGTAATCGAAGACTCCGAACCCGGCATGCAGGCCGGCCGCGCGGCAGGCGCGGTCGTCGTCGCGCTGCTCGACCACCGCTTCGGCAATGGCGCTGCGGCAGCATCAAAGGCGGCAGCCTTCAGAAAAGCCGGCGCCGATATCATCATCCGCGATCTGGCGGAGTTGAAGGATTACATCCCTTCGCAGAAAAAAATTCCCGCGCCGCGGCGCATGGCGCCATCCCGATAAAAATCGGGATCCAATTTATATAAATCCTATCTCGGCATTCGTGGTATAAATTGCATGAGAGAACCAGATTTCAATTTACCCCGACCCCTTTGATTTGCAGTATGGCCGAGGTAGCTTTGCTGAGGAGAATTCATGCGCAACTATTTTCCGCGTTTCCTAATTATTTTAGCAATGTTTACGCTTTCGAGTGGCTCAGCCTTCGCAAGTGACCCGCCACAATTACAGGGGATTTGGCTAAACTTACAGGAAGATTTTGAAACTGCAGATGATAAGTACTATGTCATCGCAACACCTAGCCAATACCTTGGGAGAAACTCAAAGGGTCGCACAAATATTTATAAAGTTCATGCCCCTCAAGACATACTTCTATATTCATTTGACTGGTTTGCCCCTCAATTAATGTTGAAAACTGGAAAAATGACGGATTCCCGCACAGGTATATCTTTTGTAAAAACTTCGGAGGAAAATATTGAGTTTTATTTCGATGGTAAAATGGTCAAGCGCTACACAGCTGAAGAACTTGCTAAAGCCAATGCGCAAACTGCATCAATCAGGTTCTGGCACTTCTTGGGATACAGATGGATAAATGCCGCGAATGACATTGAAGGTCGCCAGATTTACGAGATTGATATCGCCAATCTCGTCATATCGTTTGACCCCGTCAGCGGCGCTATTGTGAGTGAACGCAAATCACCAGAATTGCTGCCTGAGAATTTAAAAAATATGATTAGCGGCGAAAAAGATTAAAATAGATCAAAGTGCCGAAAGTGAAAAAGAAAAAAGCCCTGCGCAATTGTGCAGGGCTTTTTCAATTTCAGATATCAACAAACCTTACGGCTTGCGCGTGCCGAGCTTCGAGGCTTCGACATGGGTCGGGGTGATTTTTTTCACGGTTCATTCGTTTATGCCGATGGAAATCGCGTTGAGGGAACTTTTCACGAGTCTGCACGTTAGGACGCCATGGCCAAAAAACCCCTCAAATATCAGTCCGTGATCGAGCAGTCCTGCGGGGCGGGTGAGACTTTGATTCTCGTTTCACGCCTGCATTGGATATTTCTGGCGAAAGGTCTTTTCTGGCTTGTCGGCCTTCTTGTCATTGGCATCTATCTGGATTTATCCAGTGATAAATGGATGCTGCAACTGATCGACCGGAATTACGAGATTTTGTCTTATTTCGTTTTCAGGGTTGGAAACGCTATCCTGCCCATTTGCGCGATACTCGGCCTGATCATGTGCCTCATTTATTTCGCCGCATATTTTACCACGGTGGTCGGTTTGACGACCAAGCGCCTGATGATCCGCAAAGGGCTTCTCTTTGTCAAAATGATCAATGTCGACATCGAGGAAATCAAGGGCGAGTATGTGGATAACGGCATGCTGGGACGCTGGCTGAATTACGGCGAAATCCATATGGATGCGCGGTTTGTCGCGAATTTTTACGTGCCGAATATTGAAGACCCTTATCGGTTGATCCGCACCATCAACGAAACGCGCGCAGCCGGCGGTGATACGGTCATTGCCGGACAAGCGTCATTGAAGGCGGCATCGGAGGTCGGCGAGGCTGTGCCTTTGAGCGCGGGCGACACGCCGGTCGCTGTGGTTGCGCCCCCTTCGGAAGTCTATGTGCCGGTTCAGCAGCCAATTGTGGTAGCCCCTG
>JAQSDV010000004.1:372435-792980 GCA_029945425.1 bacterium
CTGTGGTAGCCCCTGCTGTGGTAGCCCCTGCTGTGGTAGCCCCTGCTGTGGTAGCCCCTGCTGTGGTAGCACCCGCAATAACAGCGGTCGCGACGCCGCAAGTTGCCGTTCCCCCTACCGTCACGATGCGCGCAGGCGATCTGCCCGCGGATATGCAGGTGGATGTCACGCATCATGTGGCGGTGCAGCCTGCTGTTGAAGTAAAGATCGTGGACAAAAACGATTTAGCCGCGCAGAAAAAAGCGGATGACATGCTGGAAACATTCACTTTGAAATCCTGACCTCTCACCCTCTGCTGAAGGAGAGGCAAAAAAAAGCCCCGCGCGCTGCACGGGGCTTTTTCAATTCCTGATCCAGCAAAGCCTTATGGCTTGCGGGTGCCGAGTTTCGAGGCTTCGACATGGGTCGGGGTGATTTTTTTGACGGCGTATTCGTTCATGCCGACCGACACGGTGTTGAAGTCGCGGGCGGTTTCGGGGAGGGCGCCGGATTTGATCGCTTCGTTCAGTTCGGCATAGCCGCGGTCGATGACCTGGTCGGTGGCATCGGGGCCGAAGCAGCCGCCGGAATGGACGCGGGCGCTGAACACTTCGGTGCCGTCTTTTTTGAAGGCGACGTTGGAGAAGCTGGCCATAATGCCCATGGGGCGGCCTTGCGGTTTCTTGCTCATGGCAAATCCTTTTCAAATGATAAAATGAATAGCCTTTTTTATTAGAGAAAGCGTCGATATCTGTCAATCCCCCTTGCGCCGCGCCTTGATAAAGCTGTATTTTTATTTGAACGAGGGTAAAAACAATGGCTGAATTCGCGCTTCCGAAAAATTCCAAAATCACGCAAGGCAAAAAGCACGCAGCGCCCGCGGATGCGAAGAAGAAGCGCACGTTTAACGTCTATCGCTGGAACCCCGACGACAAGGAAAACCCGCGCCTCGATTCATACGAAATCGACATCGCGAAATGCGGCCCGATGGTGCTGGACGCGCTGATCTATATCAAGAACGAGGTCGATGCGACGCTGACCTTCCGCCGGTCGTGCCGCGAGGGCGTCTGCGGTTCCTGCGCGATGAATATCGACGGCACCAATACGCTGGCCTGCACGAAACATGTCGATGACGTGAAGGGCGATGTGAAGATCACGCCGCTGCCGCATTTGCCGGTCATGAAAGACCTTGTGCCCGACCTGACGCATGTTTATGCGCAGTACAATGCGATCGAGCCGTGGCTGAAGACCGAAACCCAGCCGCCGGCGCGCGAGCGTTTGCAAAGCGCGAAAGACGCGAACCATTTGAACGGCGAAGACGGCCACGGGCCTGCGGCCTGCATTTTGTGCTTCTGCTGCTCGACATCCTGCCCCAGTTACTGGTGGAACGGCGACCGTTTCCTCGGCCCCGCCATTTTGCTGCAGGCCTATCGCTGGATCGCCGATACGCGCGATGAAGGCACGGGCGAGCGTCTGGATAATCTTGAAGACCCGTTCCGCCTGTACCGCTGCCACACCATCATGAACTGCACCAACACCTGCCCCAAGGGCTTGAACCCCGCGAAGGCGATTGCAGAGATCAAGAAACTGATGATTGTGCGCCGCGCGTAAGCCTTAGGGCTTGGGCAATGCCGTGCGGGATTTTTCGATTTTTTTCGGCATGATTTCGTCCTCGATGCGCTCGAGGCGGGCATTCATTTTTTCGAGCCGCGCGGTGACTTCGTTAAACACGGCGATCAGCGTTGCCTGTTCGGGTGACATGATGACCGGCGCGCCGATGCCGAGGTCGCTGGCGCTGGTGATGCGGGCCTCGCGCAAATCTTCCGGGCTGGCGCCGAAACCGATATGGCCATCGCGCAAAATCACCCCCTGATAGACGGCGCGGCCCGCGAGCTTGAACGTGCCTTCGTCGCCGTCACGCGTCGCGCCCGCTTCCTTGAGCGCGGATAACAGGCCGCGCGCCTCGGTCGTCGACCGCGGGAAAAAGGCGAAAACGCCCTGCATCAGTTCAGCCGGCTTGATGCGGGCGGCGGCGGCATCGAAGGGGGAGATGTAAAAATTGTCGAAACCGTCGGCGGTCGCGGCGATGCCTTCGGCCTTGGCATCGCTCACCATGATCGTCTTGTCGGTGTCGAGATACATGCTGCCCTTGAGCGTCATGGCGAGCTGTTTCGGATATTCGTCCTGGTAATACCTGTAACCCAAGCGCTGCAGCTGGTCGCCGATATATTCGGCCTCCTCCAGAGTTGCGGGCTGGAACACGACTTTTTGAGTCGCGCCCTGCAGGAATTCGCGGGTCAGCACGGCGGGGGCGCGCGTCGTCATGCTGCACCTGTGCTGATTCTGGCCGCGATTCTGATGGGGGAGCCGTTTGCCTGCATTGCCCTGCCTGTTTCCTGAATACGGGGGGCAGTAGACCATAGCTCGCGGTATTATGTCAATAGCCAATATGGGCGTTTGCGGCAAGCCGCGGGGGCGGCTATATTTTCTAAATACGGAGAAAAACATGACAGCCCAAGCCCAACCGAACGCCAACGGAACTGCCGTTTCACGCCATGCGCAGGACGTCGCCGCCTCGGCGAAAATCGTCCTCGCGAAGCTCGGCAATTTAAGGCCGAAGGTGGCGATCATCCTCGGCTCCGGCCTTGGCGGGCTGGCGGACAAGGTCACCGATGCGGTGAAAATTTCGTACAAGGACCTGCCGGGTTTCCCCGTGCTGACCGTTGTCGGCCATTCGGGCGAATTGATTGCGGGCAAACTGGGCGATGTTGATGTGATCGCGTTCAAGGGCCGCAAGCATTTCTATGAAACCGATGATCCCTACCCGTTGAAAACCATGATCCGCACGGCGAAGGCTGTGGGCGTGGAGACGTTGTTTGTGTCGAACGCCGCAGGCGCGCTGCGCCCCGATATGAAGGTGTCGGAACTGATGGCGATTTCCGACCATATCAATTACATGGGCCTCAGCCCCCTGTCGGGCGCGAATGACGATGAATTCGGCCCCCGCTTTGTGCCGATGACCGAAGCATGGGACCCGCACCTGCGCGCACAATTGATTGTCGCCGCGCAGAAACTGGATATCCCGCTGCATGAAGGGGTCTATATGGCGTTCCGCGGGCCGACATTCGAAACGCCCGCCGAAATCCGCATGGCGATCAAGATGGGCGCGGATGCCGTGGGCATGTCGAGCGTGCCGGATTGCATCATCGCGCGTCATTGCGGGTTGAAGGTCGTGGGCTGTTCGATGCTGACAAATATGGGCGCAGGGCTGTCGGATGAAAAACTGAGCCATGCGCATACGCTGGAGATGGCGGCCAAGGGCGCGACCAATTTCGAGCGTCTGGTGGCGGAGTTCGTAAAAAGCGTATGAAGTTTTTTGACAACCATACATCGCCCAATTTCGACGACCGCGCCAAGGGCGAGAAGGTCGAGATTATTGTTGTCCATTACACCGCCATGACATCGACCGAAGCCGTGCTGGAGAAATTCGCCGATAAAACATCAAAGGTCAGCAGCCATTACCTGATCGGCGAAAACGGCGATATCTATCAGATGGTGGGTGAGGACAAACGCGCCTGGCATGCCGGTATTTCCAGCTGGAACGGCAAGGACGACGTGAATTCACGTTCCATCGGCATCGAGATTTCAAACCGCAATGGCGAGCCGTATACCAAGGAACAGCTTTTTACCCTGACGCTGCTGATCAAGGACATCCAGTCGCGCCACGACGTGCTGCCGGAAAATATCGTCGGCCATTCCGATGTCGCGCCGAACCGCAAGCAGGACCCCGGCGAACATTTCCCGTGGCAGAAACTCGCCCGTCACGATATCGGCCGCTGGCCGAAACCGACGATTGCGGATAAATTCAACGCCGCCGCTGTAGCGAAAAAACCGCAGGAACTCCGCGCCCTGTTCCGCGCCGCCGGTTATGGCGTGGACGGCCAGAAAACCAAAGACCTTGTGACCGCCTTCCAGCGCCGCTATGAACAGGAAATTTTCAAATCCGCAACCGCTATGCCGGGCGATGCGACCGCGACGACCGTTGCACGCTTGCGGGCTGTGGCGCGCATGAATTCATTCGCGAATAAAAAACCGGCCTCGCCTGCCGCGCCTGCGAAAAAATGAACCTGCTCATCTCCGACGCCCCTTCCCCCAATTTCGGCCCGCGTGCGGGCGGCAAGAAGCCGGAATATCTGATCCTGCATTATACCGACACGCGCACGACATTCGATGCGCTGCAAATCTTGCAGAACCCCGAGCGTCAGGTGAGCTCGCATTACCTTGTCGGCGATAACGGGCAGGTGATGCGGCTGGTGCCCGAAGAAATGCGGGCATGGCATGCGGGGAAATCGTGGTGGTCGGGCGAAACCGATATCAATTCAACCTCGATCGGCATTGAAATACAAAATCCGGGGCATGGTTTCGGGTATGTGCCTTTCCCGCCTGTGCAGATGCAGGCCGTGGCGGAACTGTGCCGCGATATCCTGAGCCGCAACCGCATCCTGCCCTATCACGTGCTGGCGCATTCCGATATCGCGCCCGCGCGCAAAAAAGATCCCGGCGAACTGTTCCCGTGGGATTACTTGGCCGCGCAGCATGTGGGGCTGTGGCCGAAACCGACCGACCGCGACGAGATCGAGGCGGAAGACCTGATGGGCAACCTTGACGCCATCAAATCGCAGCTGACCCATTTCGGCTATGACCCCAGCGTTGACATGACGACGCTTATCACCGCCTTCCAGCGGCATTTCGAGCCGGAGGTTTTTGCGGCTGAAGAAAAGGTCGGCGTGGCATCTGTTAACACCGTTAAGTTGATAAAAGCCGTTGTGCGTCAAAGGCTTGCGCTGCGTCCGAAAATCGCCTGAATTATTCATAATAAACTTGTCTTATCGGCGTTTTACGCCTAGTCTCCCCTTTGCCAGAAGGCCGGATAACCGCGGGTATGCAAATATTCGAGGAAAGTCCGGGCTCCATAAAGACACGGTGCCGGTTAACGGCCGGCGGGGGCGACCCCAGGGATGAGTGCCACAGAAAATATACCGCCGTCGCAAGACGGTAAGGGTGAAAAGGTGCGGTAAGAGCGCACCGCGGAACTGGTAACAGTTTTGGCAGGGAAAACCCCACCGGGAGCAAGGCCAAATAGGGAAGGCATGATCATCTTCGGATGGTCGGGTTCGTTTTTTAACCTCGTCTTCCGGGTTGGCTGCCAGAGGCGACAAGAGATTGTCGCCCCAGACGAATGGTTATCCCTGCCGCAAGGCAGGACAGAACCCGGCTTACAGGCCTTCTGGCATATTTTTTTGAGACCAATAGGCCTGCAGGCGTTGCCTTGCATAAATGGAGTACACATCTTGAACTATGATCCCGTTGAAGGCGTCAATTATATTTTCGACCGCTATGCGTTCATGAACCAGATTTTGCAGGACGGCAAAAGCGAGCTGCGCATTTCTGAAGCGTCCACAAAGGACGAGATGAACAAGGCCTTCACCATCGCGCGCGGTATGTACCACCCCGACCGCCAGGCGCGCACCGGCGACGAAATGAAGCAAAAGGCGGAGCAGAAAACACGGCTGATCGTGGATTGCGAACGTTTCCTGCTGAACCCCGAACTGAAATCATTCTACGACGACAAACTGGCCGTATTCCGCGAAACGAAGCCCCATCTGGTTTCGGACAGCGGCATGGCGATCATCAGCCTTGGCGAAACCGTGTTCGATATCGGCGCGCTTTTGTCGGACGATGTCGTTGATACATCCGATTTCGAGGCAAGGTTGAAGGCGCTGACGCAATATGATGACAAGCGCGTGCCGCAGCTGAAATCGCTCTACGACATGATGCCGGACAACGCGCAAGTGAAGTCGCTCTACCGCGACGCGGTGACATCGGAATACATCTATCTGGGTTTCCTGGAAGACAGCGCATGGGCCAAGGTCGGCTATATGAACCGCAAGGAAAAAGAAGAAGGTTTCATGATCCGCGCGGCGGATTACACGAAACGCGTGGATGCCGCGCTGGAAATGGCGGCGGCGCGCGATATCGATTCAACGATCGAAAGCCACGGCGCGGTCGCCCGCATCGGCATGGCGAAAACCCCGCTGCAACTGGATGCGGCGGAGGGCACGGTAATCCCCGGCGCCGAATTGATGGCCCCCGACCACCACAAGCGGCTGATGGAAAAATTCAAGGACGTCGCCCATAAAAACTTCGAAATCCGCGCCGAGTACGTGCGCGAGGTGGCGAAGCGCAAGGAAGCGGCGCTGGATACGCTGCTGACCCTTTCCGTCATCGAGAACATCGGCGTCGAGGCTGCGGGCCAGACGCAATTCGATTTCTACATGATCAATCCCGCGCATGACGACGCGCCGGCGCGCGTGATCTACCGCCTGGAACTCGACCTTGCGACCGGCAATGCCGGCATCGGCGAAAGCTACCCCGAACTGACGCTCGACCAGTTAAAAGCGCGGGAAGGAACCCGCGCCGGTTTCGCCATCATCCGCAATATCGAGATTTCGGACATCATGATCGAAACGGCCGCCGCGTCGGAGCGGTTCCTCAACACCCGCGTCAAGGATGTGGAACCAACACCCGCACCCGCCGCAAAAACGCCCAAAGGCCCTGCCCTGCGCCCCTAACGGAGAAATGACATGAGCACCGAAAGCTTCGACAAGGACAATGATTATACGCTGGTGCAGAACACCAATTATATCTCGACCAATACCCACAACCGCAGCATCGCGCGCATTTTTAACTTCAAGGCGGCGCAGGTGACGACGGTTGTGCGTGAATGGATTTCCGGATCCGCCGGCAACACCATCCACAGCCAGCTGGATGTGCGCAATTTCAGCGAAATAGACAGCAAAGATGAAATTCGCGACATGCATAAAAAACTGCTGTCGATTGGCGGCAAGCCGCCTGCGATTGACGATATACTGCCGCAATCGGCCGCGAAGCCCCGTGTGGCCGTATTGGGGGGCAAATAATGCCCACCTTCAAGCGCCTTGATGAAGGCTCCCTGCTCGTCCGCACCGATCTGGCGGAAGCAAAAGAATGGGGCGGCGCGCGTATTTCGCGCATCTTCAATTTCAAGGCGCGGCAGCTGACAACTATTTACGAGCGGGGCGGAGTATCGGAATTCAAGCAACCGCGCGGCGAATATTCCAATTACGAAATGGCGCAGGTTCCCGCCGTCACGTCCTCGATGACCGTCCAGAATTTCCGCGACATCGAAGGCACCGAAGAAATCGCCGAAATGCATGCGAAGCTGGTCAGCCTGAACGGCCGCCCGCCGAAACTGGAAGACGTGCTGCCCGGCCAGCTCAACAAAAAACTGAAGGGTTAAGAAACATGGAAGAAGAATTCAACAAGGTCGGCGCCGCCACCCTGCGCGTCGATTTCCGCCGCAACGAAGGCAGCTTTGACGGCGTGCGCAAATATGACGGCTATACCAAACTGTTCAACTTCCTCGCGCGCGAAGTGACGACCATCCACCGCGACTGGCTGACGCAGAGCCGCGGATCGGAGGCGGGCGGCACATCTGCCCTGTCTTCGCACACCAGCGTCCGGAGCTTTGACGATTTGTCATCATCGGCGGAAGTGACCGCGATGCATGCGAAACTGGTCGAACTGGGCGGCACACCGCCAACGCTGGACGAAGTTCTGCCTGCGCAGATGAATAAAAAGCCCGCGGGATTACGCAGTACGCCCTGATCCGGCGCTGAACACCGTTAAGTTAGTCGTTAAGTTTATTTTCATAGGAGCGAAAAATGGCGGATAGCGAAGTTTATGAAAAAATGAACGACTATACACTGTCGGCCGTCACCGAATTTACAAACCAGTCGTCATCCGACCCGACGCTGCGCCGCATTTTCAATTTCAAGGCGCGCCAGATCACCAATATCTATTCGCAATGGTACAGCGCATCGGTCGCCAACTCGATGGTCATCCAGAAATTCAGCGAACTCGACAGCCTCGACGAAGTCGCCGACATGCATAAACGCCTGCGCGACAAGGGCGGCAACCCGCCGCCGCTGGAACAGGATGCGCTCGGCAAACCGGCTTTACGCTCCTCCCCCTTGCGCCCCTGACTTCGCGCCGCAATATCCTTGCGCGCTTCGCCGCATTATCCCCTTGCGCGCTTCGCCGCGCGGCTGCACCGAAATTCACCCGTTTTTGCACCGTAATTGCACAGCGCTTCCGTTGACGGATTCGGCGTCCCCATGTACATTATAAACGGGGTTGAATAAGGCATGGTTTTTCAGGGGTGTTTAGCCAGCCGGATTTGACGTAAAGCAATAAATAAATGGCAGTGGCGGCAAGCCGCGCCGAAGTTTTTGGGGTTGCACAAGCTCTTGGCCGATTTTAGCGACATTGCCGCCATGACGACGGCAAGCGGGCATATTCCGGTGATGCTGCGCGAAGTGCTGCAAACGCTCGCACCGCGCGACGGCGGCGTCTATGTCGACGGCACCTTTGGCGCGGGCGGTTATACGCGCGAAATCCTGAAGGCCGCAAATTGCAAAGTCTATGCGATCGACCGCGACCCGCATGCGATTGACCGCGCCGATATCATGGCGAAGGAATTCGACGGACGTTTGATCCCCGTGCAGGGATGCTTCGGCGACGTGACTGCGTTGATGGCGGAACACGGCGTGGGCAAGATCGACGGCATCGTACTGGACCTTGGCGTTTCATCGCTGCAGCTGTCGACGCCGGAACGCGGATTTTCATTCATGCATGACGGGCCGCTCGATATGCGCATGAGCCTCGAGGGCACATCGGCGGCCGACGTCGTCAACCGCGCGCCGGAAAAAGAAATCGCGGATATCCTTTACACCTATGGCGAGGAACGCGCATCGCGCGCGATTGCCAAAAAAATTGTGGCGTCCCGCCCGATCACCACGACCAAGGCTTTGGTGAATGTGGTGCATAGCGTGCTGCCGATGCATGGCGGGCTGAAAACCGATACCGCCACCCGCACATTCCAGGCCCTGCGCATTTTTGTGAATGACGAGCTGGAGGAGCTGGAGCGCGCATTGAAATCCGCCGAAGAAATCCTGAACACCGACGGCCGCCTTGTCGTCGTGTCGTTCCATTCGCTGGAGGACTGGCGCGTGAAGCATTTCCTGAAGGAAAAAACGGGGCGCACCTCGAACGTGTCGCGCCATTTGCCGGTGAAGGAAGACAACCGCAAGGCAAGTTTCAAGGTCGAGGCGAATAACGGCCTGTCGCCGCAGCCGGATGAAATACTGGCCAATCCCCGCTCACGTTCCGCCCGGCTGCGCTACGGCATCCGCACGGCGGCACCCGTCATGGAGGCACTGCATGCGTAAAACGGCGATGCTCTGGCTTGTACTGGCGGTGATCTGCGGCGGGATGCTGTTCCAGACCAGCCAGCGCGTGACCGATGGTCGCGCACAACTGGCCGGCATCGACGCGGCGGCCCGCAAAGAGGACGAGCATTTGCGCGTGTTGCAGGCGGAATGGAGCTACCTGAACCAGCCCGACCGTCTTGAAAAACTCTCGAAACAATATCTCCGCCTCGCGCCCCTGAAGGGCAAGCAGTTCACGAAAGTGGTCGAGCTTGAAGAGCGCCCCGCCGCACCTGCTGCCGAAACACCCGCTGTCGCGCCGGAAACATCCGCCGCCGTCGTGGTGGTTGAACCTGAAGTGACCGCGCCCGCGGCGCCGATTGCGACTGCACCGATTGCAGCCGCACCTGTTGCACCCGCCGTAAAACCGCCGGCTGTCGCCGTAACACCCCTGATTAAGCCGCAGCCCTTCGTGAAGGCAAAGCCGCAGCCGTCGCTGGTCTGGAAAGCGCCGCCCCCGCCCGCGGCCCGCAAGCCGGGCATCGCGTGGAGCGCGCCGCAGCCACGCAGGAATCCGCCGCAATATGCACCGCCTGTGCCGCAGCAGCAGCAACCGCGCAAGTTCGGCGATCTCATGAAAAGCCTGGGGGTGCAGTAACGATGTCAGGCATTTTTCAACGCGATAAAATGGATATTCCGGGGGAACGTTCCTCCACCCTTGGCCTTGCGAAAACGCGCCTTGTGCTGGTGGCATCGGTTTTTGTGCTGGGCTACCTTGCAATCTCGCTGCGGCTGACCGACCTGACATTATTGCGCGACCGTCCCGTGACAGAATCCGTCGCGCTGACGGGCGACGCCGTGAAGCCGTTGACGAAACCGCTGCGCGGCACCATCGTCGACCGCAACGGCGAATTGATGGCGACATCGCTCGCCATGCCGTCGGTTTTTGCCAACAACACGCTGATCGACGACCCGAAACAGGTGGCATCCGAACTTGCCAAAATCCTGACCGAGCAAAAAGAAGCCGACCTGTTGAAAAAACTGGCCTCCGGCCGCAAATTCGTCTGGATCCAGCGCAACATCACGCCGCGCCAGCAATATGCGATCAACGCGCTCGGCCATCCCGGCCTCGGCTTTCAGGATGAAGACCGCCGCATTTATCCCGCCGGTTCGCTCGCCGCGCATATCACCGGCTACACCGATGTCGACGGGCGCGGTATCGCGGGCATCGAAAAACTGGGCAATGCGCAGCTGGAAAAGGGCGACACGCCCGTCGCGCTCACGATCGACCTGCGCGTGCAGCATATCCTGCACCGCGAACTTGCAAGCTCGATGGAAAAATTCCGCGCGAAGGCCGCGACGGGCGTCGTAATGGACGTCAATTCCGGCGAAATCATCGCGATGGTGTCGCTCCCCGATTTCGATCCGCACCACCCGTCTGCCGCAAGCGATGACGGTAAATTCAACCGCGTCAGCCTCGGCGTGTTTGAAATGGGCTCGACCTTCAAGCTGTTTTCGACGGCGGCGGCGCTTGATTCCGGTCAGGTCAGCTTCGGCACGACCTTTGATACCACCCTGCCGATCAAGGTCGGGCGTTTCACGATCAGCGATTACCACGCGCTGCACCGCATCCAGACCGTGCCGGAAATTTTTATCCATTCGTCCAACATCGGCACCGCGCGCATGGCGCAGACGTTGGGGCCGAACGGGCTGAAGGATTTTTACAAGCGCATGGGTTTCTTTGCGCAAGTGCCGGTTGACCTGCCGGAGCGCGGATTTCCGCTTTACCCCAATCCGTGGCGCGAAATCAGCACGCTGACCGCATCATTTGGCCATGGCATCGCGGTGTCGCCATTGCATCTGGTGCGTGCGACCGCGGCACTGGTGAATGGCGGCGTGATGGTGACGCCGCAGCTGGTGAAGAAAGAAAACAAATCACTGCTGCCGCAATCGCCGGCGGGGGAGCGCGTGGTATCGCCCCAAACCTCGCTGAAAATCCGCCAGTTGCTGGAACTGACCGTCGCCGAAGGCACCGGCAGCAAGGCCGCCGTCGAAGGATACAATGTGGGCGGCAAGACCGGCACGGCGGAAAAAAACAAGAACGGCCGCTATGACAGCAATTCGCTGATGTCATCCTTCATCGGCGTATTCCCGATCGGGGAGCCGCGCTATGCGGTGCTGGCGATACTGGATGAGCCGAAGCCCGCGCCGGATACTTTCGGCTATGCGACCGGCGGCTGGACCGGCGCGCCCGTTGTGGGCCGCGTGGTGGAGCAGATGGCGCCGCTCTATCAAATACCGCCGTCGCTCGACACATCGGCGGAAATCATGAATGAAATGTCGCCTTACATTAAGGGAGCGAAGAGTGCGTCTGCTGGAACTGATCGGTGACGCGGACGGGGTGACGGTAAGCAACCGCGCCCGCGCCGCAGAACTGGACATCATGGGCTTGACCGCCGACAGCCGCGAGGTACGGGCGGGTTACCTGTTCGCCGCCTTCCCCGGCAACAAGGTCGACGGCCGCGATTTCATCGCCGATGCGATCGCGCGCGGCGCGACCGCCATCCTTGCACCCGAAGGACTTTCCGCTGTCGGCATCGCCGGCGTTGTCGTGACGGACACAAATCCCCGCCAGAGATTTGCCCATATGGCCGCCACATATTTCGGCCGCCAGATGGATACCGTTGTCGCCGTGACCGGCACCAACGGCAAAAGCTCGACCGTCAATTTCTGCCGCCAGATATGGCAGTCGATGGACCATGCCGCCGCATCGCTCGGCACCATCGGCATCATCGCAAATATCGGCAATGGCGGCGGCATCAACCGCGCCGGATCGCTGACCACCCCCGACCCCGTGACGCTGCATTCCGAAATTGCGGAGCTGGAGGCGGCGGGCGTGACGCATCTGGCGATCGAGGCCTCGTCACAGGGCATGGATCAATACCGCCTCGACGGGTTGAAAATTTCCGCCGCCGGTTTCACGAACCTGACGCGCGACCATCTGGATTACCACGGCACGATGGATAAGTATTTCGATTCCAAGGCGCGGCTGTTCAGCGAAATGATGTCGCCCGATGGCATCGCCGTCATCAATGCCGACAGCGATTATGCGGGCAAGGTGCGCGCGGTCTGCGAAAAACGTGGGCTGCGTGTGATTGATTTTGGCACGACCGCGACCGATATCCGCCTTGTGCGCCGCAAGCCGCTGCCGGGCGGGCAATTCATGGAATTGCAGCTGTTCGGCGAACGGTATGAACTGGAACTGCCGCTGGTCGGTGATTTTCAGGCGTCCAACGCCCTCTGTGCGCTCGGCCTTGTGATTGCCGAGAAGCCGGATGACCGCGGCATGCATATGCGTGCGGTCTATGCGCTGGAAAAATTGCAGAGTGTGCGCGGGCGACTGGAATACGCAGCGAAGCATCCGAACGGCGCTGCGATCTATGTCGATTACGCGCATTCGCCCGATGGTTTAGAAACCATGCTGAACGCACTGCGCCCGCATACGCAGAACAAGCTGCATGTGGTGTTCGGCTGCGGCGGCGACCGCGACAAGGGCAAGCGCCCGATGATGGGCGAAATCGCCATGCGTCTGGCCGACCGCGTGATCGTGACGGATGACAACCCCCGCACCGAAGACGCAAATGCCGTGCGCGCCGATATCATGAAGGGCTGCCCCGATAAATTGAAAGTAACCGAAATGGCCGGTCGCCGCGATGCGATCCGCGCCGCCGTTGCCAGACTGTCGCCCGGTGATGTGCTGGTGATTGCGGGCAAGGGCCATGAACAAGGGCAGATCGTGGGCAAGGAAATCCTGCCCTTTGACGATGTGACCGAGGCGAAACACGCCGTATTGGAAGTGACGAAATGACAGACAAACCTGTTTTGTGGGCATCAGCAGACGCCGAAGCCGCAACGAAGGGCAAAGCGACCGCAGCCTTCGAGGCAACGGGCGTATCCATCGACACGCGCACATTGAAAAAGGGCGAGCTGTTTCTCGCGCTGAAGGGCGACGCGCTGGACGGTCATGCCTATGTCGAGGCGGCGTTCAAGGCGGGCGCGTCGGCGGCTGTCGTCAATGAAACATTCCAGCCGAAAGATTCGAACTGGCCGCTGCTCCGCGTGGCTGATACCACCAAGGCGCTTGAAAACCTCGGCATCGCGGCGCGCGCAAGATCGAAGGCGGTGATCGTCGGCGTGACGGGATCGGCGGGCAAGACGGGCACGAAAGAAATTCTGTATGTGTTATTCAGCGCGTTGGGCGAAACGCATGCGAGCAAGAAAAGCTTCAACAACCATTGGGGCGTGCCGCTGTCGCTCGCCAACCTGCCGCTGACCGCGCAATATGCGGTATTCGAAATGGGCATGAACCATGCGGGCGAAATGACGATGCTGTCGTCATGGGTGAAGCCGCAATTCACGCTGATCACCACGGTCGAGCCCGCGCATATCGAACATTTCAAGACGGTCGAGGCGATTGCCGATGCGAAGGCCGAAATTTTCACGGGCATGACCGAAGACGGCGTCGCCGTGCTGCCCGCCGATAACGCGCATTTCAAACGCCTGAAAACCGCCGCCGAGAAACAGGGCTTGCGCAAAGTTTACGGATTTGGCGAAGAAGATGAAGAGGCGCAGTCGCGCCTTGTTGATTGCGCGCTGCATGCCGATAGCAGCCGCGTGACAGCCGATATTCTGGGCGAGCGTGTAAAATACAAACTCGGCATTCCCGGCAAGCATATCGTGATGAACAGCCTCGGCGCGATGACGATTGTGAAGGCCGCAGGCGGCAATTTGCAAAAGGCCGCCGATGCGCTGAAAAACGCCGAAGCAACCGAAGGGCGCGGCAACCGCATCAGCCTGAGTTTGGCTGATGGCCAGCCGCCGCTGACAATCATCGACGAAAGCTATAACGCCAACCCCGCATCGATGGCGGCGGCGTTCCGCGTGTTTGAAATGGCAACCCCGCCCGAAGGCGGTCGCCGCATCGCGGTGCTGGGCGATATGCTGGAACTGGGCAAGGACGGCCCGCGCCTGCATGCCGATCTCGCCAACCCGCTGCTCCGCGCGAAAATCGATTTGCTGTACTGCTGCGGCCCGCAGATGGACGCCCTTTATCAGGCATTGCCCGAACCGTGGCGCGGCGGGCATGCGAATGACAGCCGCGCGCTGGCGGCGCTGGTCGTGGCGGCCGTGAAGCCCGGCGATGTGCTGCTGGTCAAGGGATCGGCGGGCAGCAAGATGGGATATATCGTGCACGAATTGCAAGTGGCGCGGGACAAGACGAAGGAACAACGCAATGCTGTATAACCTGCTTTACCCGCTGGCGGTTGAATACCAGATTTTCAACTTGTTCAAATACATCACCTTCCGCGCCGGTGGCGCGATGGCAACCGCAATGCTGATCTGCTTTATCATCGGCCCCGGATTTATCCGCTGGCTGAAATCGAAAAAGGCGGAACAGCCGATCCGCTCCGACGGGCCGGAAACGCACCAGAAGAAAAAAGGCACGCCGACCATGGGCGGCCTCATGATTATCTTCGCCGTCACGCTTTCCACGCTGCTCTGGGTCGATGTGAAAAACCCCTATATGTGGGTCGTGCTGTGGGTGTTTATCGGCTTTGGCGTGATAGGTTTCTTTGACGACTACGCGAAACTGACGAAAAAAGGCAGCAAGGGCGTGCCGGGAAAGCTGCGGCTGTTGCTGGAGGGGGCGATTGCTCTGGTCGCCGTGCTGGCCGTGATGAACCTGACAACCGGCCCGCTGGGCAGCAGCCTTGCCTTTCCGTTCCTGAAAGACACGCTGGTGAACCTTGGCTGGTTCTTTATCCCCTTTGGCCTGTTCGTAATTGTGGGCGGCGCGAATGCGGTGAACCTGACAGACGGGCTTGACGGACTTGCGATTGGCCCCATCATGATCACGGCGGCGAGCTTCGGGATTATTTCCTATCTGGTGGGTAACGCGGTGTTCGCGGAATACCTGCAAATCCATTACGTGCGCGATTCCGGCGAGCTGGCAGTATTTTGCGGCGCGCTGGTGGGCGCGGGCCTTGGCTTCCTCTGGTATAACGCGCCGCCTGCGATGGTGTTCATGGGCGATACAGGCTCGCTCGCCATGGGTGGCGCGCTGGGCGCGATGGCGGTTGTGACGAAACATGAAATCGTGCTGGGCATTATCGGCGGGCTGTTCGTGATTGAAACGCTGTCGGTCATCATTCAGGTGGTGTCGTTCAAGACGCGCGGCAAGCGCGTGTTCAAGATGGCACCCATCCACCACCATTTCGAAAAGCAGGGCTGGCCGGAGACGCAAGTGGTGATCCGTTTCTGGATCATCTCGATCATCTTCGCGCTGATCGGCCTTGCGACGCTGAAACTGAGGTAACATGATCGACCTTGGCCCCATAAAAGAAAAACTGAACGGCAAGCCCATCCTGATCGTAGGCCTGGGCAAATCGGGCATGCCGGTGTTCGAGGCATGCAACGCCGCAGGTATCGACACCATTTTATGGGACGACACCCCCGCGCAGCGCGATGCCGCGGGCGCGAAGAATGCGATGGTGAAAGATCCTGCCAATATCGATTTCAGCACGATTGCGCTTGTCTGCCTGTCGCCCGGCATTCCGCTGACGCATCCCGCGCCGCATCCGGTGGTGGAGAAGGCAAAATTGGCGGGCGTCGAAGTGACCGGCGATATCGAACTGTTCGCGCGCGCGAAGCCAAAGGCGAAAACCATCGGCATCACCGGCACCAACGGCAAATCGACCACGACCGCGCTGATCGGCCATATTTTAAAAGAAGCGGGTGTGCCGAGCGCCGTCGGCGGCAATATCGGCGAAGCGGTGCTGACGCTGCCCGAACTGCCGGAGAACGGGATTTATGTGCTGGAAATGTCGTCCTACCAGACCGACCTTGCCACCACTTTCGCGCCCAATATTTCGCTGCTGGTGAACACCAGCCCCGACCATCTGGATCGCCATGGCGACATGGCAGGTTATATTGCCGCGAAGGAACGCATGTTCCGCGGACCCGGCGTTGCGATCATCAGCATGGATGATGACGGCTGCACGGGCGTGTATGAACGGTTGAAGGCGAAGGCACAGCGCCGGATTATTGCGGTATCCGTCGTGCGCCCCCTGACCCACGGCGTTTTTGCGTCGAAGGAAGGCGTGTTGTTCGACGGCAAAAACAAAATCCTCGACCTCAATACCTGCAAAGCGCTGCAGGGGCAGCATAACTGGCAGAACGCCGCGATGGCCTATGCCGCAGCCCGCGAGTCGGGCGTCGCGCCCGATGCGATCGTGAAGGGCATGCAGAGTTTCCCCGGCTTGGCGCACCGCCAGAACATCGTGCGTTTCATCGGCCCTGTCGCCTATATCAATGACAGCAAGGCAACGAACGACCAAGCCGCCGCGATGGCGCTGCGCACCTTCAACCCCATCTACTGGATTGCGGGCGGCAAGCCCAAAGAAGGCGGTTATGCGGATTGCAGCAAATACTTGCCGAATGTGCGCCATGCCTTCCTGATCGGGCAGGCCGAAAATGAAATGGCCGAATGGCTTCAGGACAAGGGCACCCCCTTCACCCGCAGCGGCACGATGGACAAGGCGGTCGAGGCCGCGCATGCGATGGCGCAGGAAGAAACATCCGACAAGGCCGTCGTCCTGCTGTCGCCGGCCTGTGCCAGCATGGACCAGTTCAGGAATTTCGAGCATCGCGGCGACGTGTTCACCGAGCTGGTGAAGGCGTTGAAGCCGCTGCCGCTGGAACCCAAGAAATCCGCAACCGGAGGAAAAGCATGATGCAGTCCCGCACGGCCGAAAACAGTTACCAGCGCACCGACAAATCGATTGTCGGCCGTTGGTGGTGGTCGGTCGACCGCTGGACGCTGGGTGCGCTGCTGCTGCTGGTCACCATCGGCATCGTGCTGGTATCCGCCGCATCCCCCGCAGTTGCGGAGCGCATCCACCTGCAGCCATTTTATTTCGTCTATCGCCATATCGCGTTTTTAATCCCCGCACTGGGCATCATGTTTGGGGTGTCGCTGCTGGGGCGCAAGATGCTGTGGCGCACGGCGCTGGTCGTGCTGGGCGCGTCGATGGTTCTGATGCTGGCGACCATATTTTTCGGCGTTGAAATCAAGGGCGCGACGCGCTGGATACGGATTTTGGGCTTTTCACTGCAGCCGTCGGAATTTGCCAAGCCTGCCTTTGCGGTTGTCTGCGCATGGCTGATGGCGCGCCACCATGCGCAGCCGGGTTTCCCGGGCCAGCAATTGGGGACTGGTGTTTACGCGCTGGTGCTGGCGCTGCTGCTGTTGCAGCCCGACCTTGGCATGTCGCTGGTTTTGTCATCCATATGGGCGGTGCAGATTTTCCTCGCCGGCCTGCCGATGCTGCTGGTGATTGGTCTCGCCGTGCTGGGCGTCGTCGGTATTCTTGGCGCCTATATGTTCTTCCCGCATGTGGCGAGCCGGATTGACCGTTTCCTTGATCCCTCCAGCGGCGACAATTATCAGGTGCAGAAATCCCTCGACGCGTTTTCGAATGGCGGATTGTTTGGCACCGGACCCGCGCATGGTCAGGTGAAGCTGAACCTGCCCGACGCGCATGCCGATTTCATCTTTGCCGTTTGCGGTGAGGAAATGGGGCTGATCGCGGCCGTGATGCTGGTCTGCATTTTCGGCTTTATCCTGCTGCGGTCGGTCATCCGCGTGATGAACAGCGAGGATTTGTTTATCGTCCTTGCATCTGGCGGGTTGCTGACCCAGTTCGCGCTGCAAAGCCTGATCCATATGGGATCGTCGCTGCAATTGCTGCCGGCGAAGGGCATGACGCTGCCCTTTATCAGCTATGGCGGCTCCTCCCTTCTCTCGCTCGGCCTTGCGATGGGGATGCTGCTGTCGCTGACGCGCAAACGCACGCAAGGTTCGCCCAGTGGTAACTGGCGCGGCTGGACGCTGGGGGAAAGCAATGCCTAGTTCCAAAACCATCGTTCTTGCGGCAGGCGGCACCGGCGGTCATTTGTTCCCGGCGGAGGCGCTGGCGCTGGAACTGGTGAGCCGCGGACACAAGGTGGTGATTTTGACCGATAAGCGCGGTCATGCGTTCAAGAGCCTTGGTACAACGGTCAATATCCATACGGTCAAGGCCGCAACGCTGAAAGCGGGCATCGTTTCGAAACTGATCGCCGTGATCGATATGGGCGTCGGCATCCTGCAATCGCTGCAACTGCTCAAAAAATACAAACCCGATGTGATTGTGGGGTTCGGCGGTTATCCGTCATTCCCCGGCGTGTTCGCGGGTCAGCTGCTGAAAATCCCGACTATACTGCATGAACAGAACGCGGTGTTGGGTAAGGCGAATGTCCTGCTGGCGGACCGCGCGGTGAAAATTGCGACGTCCCTACCCGATACCAAAGGCATCAAGCCTGCGAACCAGAATAAGGTTAAGGTCACCGGCAACCCCGTGCGCGCGTCGATCATCGCCGTGCGCGACAGTTTGTACGAAAAACCCACCACCGACCTGAAACTGTTCATCACGGGCGGCAGTCAGGCGGCGAAGGTTTTCGCCGATGTGATCCCCGATGCGGTGCAGAAACTGCCGCATGATATGCAGCAGCGCCTGTTCGTCGTGCATCAGGTGCGCGAGGAAACGATGGCGGATACCGAACGCAAATACCGCATGGCGGGCATCCGGGCGGAAATCAAATCCTTCTTCGGCGACATGCCCGAGCGCCTGAAGTCCTGCCACCTGTTTATCGGCCGCGCGGGGGCATCGACCGTGGCCGAGATTGCGGCGGTCGGCCGCCCCGCCATTTTCGTGCCCTATCCCGGACATCAGGATATGCAGCAGAAGCACAATGCCGAGGTTATTTCGAACAAGGGCGGCGCCTGGGTCATGTTACAGGACAACTTTACGGCGGAAAGTTTGGCCGCAAAGTTGCAGGAGTTTATGCAAAATCCCCAAACCCTTGAAATTGCAGCCGCCGCCGCAAAATCCTGCGGGCAGCCGGATGCGGCCAATAACCTTGCCGATCTTGTGGAAAATCAAATTAACGGCTAAAACATCGTTTCAATAAAAAGGCAGCGCACATGAACCTCAATTTCCCCTTCCCCATCGGCACTGTGCATATCATCGGCATCGGCGGCATCGGCATGAGCGGCTATGCCGAGGTGCTGCATCACCTTGGTTATAAGGTGCAGGGGTCAGACATGGCCGAAAACGCGAATGTGGTGCGCCTGCGCTCCATCGGCATTCAGGTCGCGATCGGCCATGCGGCGGAAAACATTATTAATTGCGATGGCCAGCCCTGCGGCGTGGTCGTGAAATCGACCGCCGTGAAGGACAGCAACCCCGAAATCATCGCGGCCCGGGAACAGAACGTCCCCGTCATCCCGCGCGTGGCACTGCTGGCGGAACTGATGAAATCGAAATGGTGCGTGAACGTATCGGGCACCCACGGCAAGACGACCACGACCTCCATGATCGGCCATGTGCTGGAAAAATCCGGCATTGACCCCACCGTCATCAATGGCGGCATCATCAATGCCTATGGTTCCAACACCCGCATGGGCAAGTCGAACTGGATGGTCGTTGAATCGGATGAAAGCGACGGCACGTTCAACAAGCTGCCGTCCGTCGCCTCGATCATCACGAATATCGACCCCGAACATATGGATTACTACGGCGATTTCGAAGCGGTGAAAGAGGCTTATGTCGCCTATGCGCACAACCTGCCCTTCTACGGCATCGTGGTTGCCTGCATCGACCATCCGGTGGTCGCGGAACTGATCCCCCAATTCCAGCGCCGCGTGATTTCATATGGCTTCAGCGACAAGGCGGACCTGCAGGCGCATAACGTGCAGACGACGCCTGAAGGCCTGACATTTGATATCCGCGTGAACTGCAACCTGCTGAAAAATTTCCCGCGCGATATCGTGGGCGTGAAGCTGCCGATGTTCGGCCCGCATAACGTCCTCAATTCGCTCACCACCTTTGCGATCGGCCATCATCTCGGCATCGAACCCGCGCAGATCGTGGCGGCACTCGCTAAATTCTCGGGCGTGAAGCGCCGCTTCACCACCACGGGCATCGTGAACGGCGTGACGGTCATCGACGATTACGGCCATCACCCCGTTGAAATCAATGCCGTGCTGAAGGCAGCCCGCGACGCCGTCGCCGGAAACAAAAATAAGAACGGCGGCACAGGCCGCATCATCGCTGTCATGCAGCCGCACCGCTATTCGCGCCTGTCGTCATTATTCGATGAATTCTGCGGCTGCTTTACGCTCGCCGATGAAGTCGTCATCGCCGATGTGTATTCGGCGGGCGAAGAAGCGATTGCGGGCGTGAACAAGGACGCGCTTGTCAGCTGCATCCGCCGCAACGGCAAGGATAAAGTCCACGCGCTGGAAAATCCCGCCGCGCTCGCCCCCATGATTGCCGATATCGTGAAGCCCGGCGATTTCGTGATCTGCCTTGGCGCCGGCACGATCACCAACTGGGCCTATGCACTGCCGAAGGAACTGGAGCAAATCTGGGGCCTGAACGCAAAAAAGGCTAACGGGACGAAATAAATATGTCCGCGCTGATTTCGCCCCGTGATGACGACGGCTTTCGCTTCCCGCCCGGCCTGATTGACCGGTTGCCGGAGGTGGCGGGACGATTGACGGAAAATTCCGCGCTCGGCCATATGACATGGTTCGGCGTCGGCGGCCCCGCAGAGGTGCTGTTCAAGCCGGAAGACCGCGAAGACCTGCTCAATTTCATCATCAACTGCCCCAAAGACATCCCCATCACCATGCTGGGCGTGGCATCGAACCTGATTATCCGCGATGGCGGCGTGCCGGGTGTTGTCATTCGCCTTGGCCGCGAATTTGCAGGCATCGAAGGCGCCGATATGAATGTGACGGCGGGTGCAGCCGCGCTCGACATGAACGTCGCCCTGACGGCCGCGAAGCATGAAATCGCCGGACTGGAGTTCCTCTCCGGCATCCCCGGCACCATCGGCGGTGCGTTGCGCATGAATGCCGGTGCCTATGGCGGCGAGACGAAAGACGCGCTGATTTCGGCCGAGGTCCTGTTCCGCGACGGCGCCGTCAAACACATGACCCCCGCTGAAATGGGCATGTCATACCGCCATAACGACCTGCCGACGGATGTGATTTTCATCTCATGCCTGCTGAAAGGCCGCGCGGGCGACAAATCCGCGATCGAAGCCAGGATGGACGAGATCAAGACCAAGCGCGCCGAAAGCCAGCCGATCCGCACGAAAACCGGCGGCTCGACCTTCGCCAACCCCGACGGCAAGCGCGCATGGCAGCTGGTCGACGAAGCGGGCTGCCGCGGTTTCAGGATCGGCGGCGCGGAGATTTCGAACCTGCATTGCAACTTCATGATCAATTCGGGCGGCGCCACCGCCGCCGATATCGAAAGACTGGGCGAAGAAGTGCGCAAACGTGTTGCTGAAAAGTCGGGCATCATGTTACGCTGGGAAATCAAGCGCATCGGCATTCCGCTTGAAAAAGACCACGACATTTTAGAATTTATGAAACGGGAAGCATCCCAGTAATGGCCAAGACGGTTGCAGTTTTAAAAGGCGGTTGGTCGTCGGAGCGCGATGTTTCGCTGTCTTCGGGCGCGGAATGCGCCAAGGCACTCCGTCAAAAAGGCTATGACGTCAAAGAGATAGATGTGAAGCGCGACCTGATGGAACTCGTCCGCCAGCTGTCGCCCGCGCCCGATGTGGTGTTCAACGCATTGCACGGCACCTGGGGCGAAGATGGCTGCGTGCAGGGCGTGCTGGAAATCATGGGCATCCCTTATACGCATTCCGGCCCTCTCGCTTCTGCTTTGGCGATGAACAAACAAAAAGCAAAAGAAGTCCTGAAGCCGCTGGGCGTGCCCTGCCCCGAAGGACAACTGCTGCATATCGACGATATCCGCGCGAATAAAGTGCCGTACAAGCAGCCCTATGTGGTGAAGCCGAACAGCGAAGGCTCGTCCGTTGGCGTATATATAGTGCGTCAGGGCGACAACAAGCCGCCGATGGGCCTCGACAAATGGGCATACGGCCCTTACGCACTGGTCGAAAAATACATTCCCGGCCGCGAATTATCGGTCGGCGTGATGGGAAAACGCGGCGAGAAGCCGCGCGCTTTGACCGTTACGGAAATCAGCACGAATTTAGATTTCTACAATTACGAAGCGAAATATGCCGCGGGCGGATCGGTTCACACCGTCCCTGCTGCTATTTCCCGCGATGTGTTCGACGAAGCGTTGCGCATCGCCGCCTTCGCGCACGAAAATTTAGGCTGCACGGGTGTCACGCGCAGCGATTTCAGGTACAATGATAACGAGCCGGGTGTTTCGGGGCTTTATTACCTCGAGACAAATACGCAACCCGGAATGACGCCTACTTCGCTGGTTCCGGAGCAGGCGCTGCACATGGGGATGAGTTTTGGGGATCTTGTGGAGTGGCTCGTCGAAAACGCGGCGGTTCACACCTAAAGATCAAGACTTGGGGATACATGAAGCTGTTCAAAAAGCGCGAAGCACCGCTGTCGCGCCGGAGCATGCGACTTTGGCTGCTCCGATTCCGTAAAGTTGGGATCGTCATGATCGCTGTCGGCGTTATCGCCGGCGCGGGCGTTTCCGGCTGGAATAACGGCACCTTTGGCAAAATCCAGAACTGGGGGCATGAAAAAACCCTGAGCATGACCGCGGGCATGGGCTTCAAGGTAAAAGACATCATCATCACGGGGCGCAACCGCGTTCCCGCGCCGGAACTGCTGGAAGCACTCGGCATCAAGCAGGGCGACCCGATTTTCAACGCGGATATCGCGGCTGCACAGATGGCATTGTCGGAAATTTCGTGGGTCAAGGATGTGTCGGTCACGCGCCGCCTGCCGGATGCCATTCATATTGAACTGTCCGAGCGTCAACCTGTTGCGCTGTGGCAGTACCAGAAAAAGATTTCGGTGATCGACATCAACGGTCGCGCGCTGGCGTCGAAAAACCTTGATAAATTCCGCGATCTGCCGCTGGTGGTGGGCGAAACCGCGCCGCTGCATGTGGCGCCGCTGCTTGACCTGTTGCGCGCGGAGCCTGTGATTGCGAACCAGCTGGCATCGGCCAGCCGTATCGGCGGCCGCCGCTGGGATCTGCGCCTGAAAAACGGCGTCATCGTGAAATTGCCGGAGAAAGACACCGAACTCGCGCTGCGCCGTCTGGCTGCGGGCGCGGAATCCGACGGGCTGTTCGATAAAAACATACTGGGCATCGACCTACGCATTCCCGACCAGATGGTTGTGGATGCGGTGACAACGGCACCCCAAAAAAAGACGATTTAATAAAGCTACAAAAATAAAAAAAACTATAAAAAAAGCACACGAAGCGAGGACAAAAAGATGAAGAAGAATCCCCCACAGGCGGAATCCGTTTTGGCCGCAGGTCAGTCCACATTGGCCACAGGCCAAGCCACATCGGGAACACCGGTGCAACTGCCCGCGAACAGCCAGAAAACCACGCTGAAACCGGCGGTGCGCAGCAAGCAGGAAAACCTGTTCTCGCGCAACATCATCGCCGGCATCGATATCGGGTCGTCGAAAATCGTCTGCTTTATCGCTGAAATCAAAAGCCATGGCACGATCGAAGTCATCGGCATCGGCCATCAGGCATCCAGGGGCGTCCGCGCCGGCACGATCATCGACCTGAAGGCCTGCGAAACCGCCATCGCCCACGCCGTCGAGGCCGCCGAGCTGATGGCGAAATCGCATCTGCAGGGCCAGCCCATCAAATCCGTTTTCGTGAACGTGGCAGGCCAGCACACGCTGTCACACCGCCTGCCCGTGAATGTCCGCATCTCCGGCCATGAAGTGTCGGACCGCGATGTGCGCAACGCGCTGGCGCAAAGCCGTAACGTCGCGGTTGCCGGCCGCGATGAACTGATCCACGTCATCGCCGCGAATTTTTCCATCGACAAGCAAAAAGGGATTCTGGAGCCGATCGGCATGACCGGCCAGAGCCTTGATGTGATCTTGAGCCCCGTCACCGCCATGATGCCCGTCACGCGCAACATCGCCAACGTGATGCACCAGAACCATCTGGAGGTCGAGGGATATTGCGCATCATCCTATGCCGCAGGCCTCGCGACGCTGGTGGAAGATGAAAAAAATCTCGGCTGCACCGTCATCGACATGGGCGGCGGATCGACCAATATCGGCGTGTTTTCCGAAGGAAAACTGGTATATACGTCGGCTGTCGCGCTCGGCGGCCAGCATGTGACAAATGATATCGCAATCGGCCTTACCACTTCGCTTGCAGATGCGGAGCGTATTAAAACTTTATACGGCGCTGCGCAGACGACGCATATGGACGACACCGCGACGATCGATGTGCCGCCGGTTGGGGAAGAAGAACATTCGCAACCCAACTACGTGCCGAAATCATATCTGTGCGGCATCATCCAGCCGCGCATCGAAGAAACATTCGAGCATGTGCGCGCGAAACTTGTCGATCACGGCATTGATAAAATCGCGGGCCGCCGCGTTGTGCTGACGGGCGGCGCATCGCAACTGCCGGGACTTTGCGACATTGCGAAATTAATTCTCGACAAGCAGGTGCGCCTCGGCCGCCCGCAAAAAATCAAAGGTCTTGCGGAAGCGACAGGCGGTCCTGCGTTTTCTTCCTGCGCCGGATTGCTTCATTACGCTGCCGAGCATGCGGAAGAAATTCCGCGCGCCCAACAAAATTACGGCTTCAACCTGTCGATGGGCTTTTCCGGCAATGTGCTGCAAAAGGTCACCCATTGGTTGAAGGAGAATTGGTAAGCGACTCAACACACAACGTCTTTTGCTTTCCGGCGTTTCCCTGTCTCGATTTTCGGCTTTTATTCGGGGAAATGAACAGTCAAAAAAAGTGCAACTTCAATGCAATATGACTCTGGAAAGCTTGATTCGACTTAATATAGAATCATCAAATCGAAGCGGAGGACAAAAACAATGGCTATCAACATCAGAATGCAAACACAGACGAACAGACTGAAACCGAAGATCACCGTCATTGGTGTCGGCGGTGCGGGCGGCAATGCCGTCAACAACATGATCAACTCCGGCCTTGAAGGCTGCGAGTTCCTCGTGTGCAACACGGACGCGCAAGCGCTCGAAGGAAATGAGGCCGCCCATAAAATCCAGCTCGGCGTGAATGTCACGCGTGGTCTGGGCGCCGGCGCAAATCCCGAGATCGGCTGCGCAGCCGCTGAAGAATCTATCGACGAAATCCTGGCTTATCTCGAAGGCTCGAACATGGTGTTCGTGACCTGCGGCATGGGCGGCGGCACCGGTACCGGCGCTGCTCCGGTGATTGCGGCTGCAGCGCGCGAAGCGGGCATCCTCACCATCGGCGTCGTCACCAAGCCCTTCCACTTCGAAGGCACGCATCGCATGAAGCTGGCGGAAAACGGCATTGCGGAGCTGCAAAAGCATGTGGATACGCTGATCATCATCCCCAACCAGAACCTCTTCCGCATCGCGAACGAAAAGACCACGTTCGCCGACGCGTTCAAGATGGCCGACGAAGTCCTGCAATCAGGCGTGCGCGGCGTGACCGATCTGATGGTCATGCCGGGCCTTATCAACCTTGACTTTGCGGACGTCCGCACCGTCATGGCCGAGATGGGCAAAGCAATGATGGGCACAGGCACGGGCGAAGGCGAACGCCGCGCGATCGAGGCTGCTGAAGCCGCGATCTCGAACCCGCTGCTGGACGATGTATCGATGAAAGGCGCGCGCGGCGTGCTGATCAACGTCATCGGCGGCCTCGACATGACGCTGTTCGAAGTTGATGAAGCCATCAACCGCGTGCGCGACGAAGTCGATGCCGATGCAAACATCATCTTCGGCTCTACCTTTGACCAGACGATGAACGGCAAAATGCGTGTATCGGTCGTTGCGACCGGTATCGAAGCCGCCATCGGCGTCCAGGCGCGTCCCCTGCACCTCGCCGGTTCCAACGTGGAACCTGCGCGTCGCGGCGGCCTGCCCCAAGCGAAACCGGCTGCAGCCACCACCGGCTACACCGCCTACAGCCAGCCGGGCCGCGCGCCCGCTGTGCGCGAAGGCGCTGTATCCGGCGGCTATGCCGGCAATGTTCCTGCATCGATCCTGCCCCAGGCGGCGGCGACCCGCCCCATGGTTCAGGCATCGGCAGTCACGCAGCCCGTCACGGCACAACGCACCGCACCCGCAGCCGGCGACGGCTGGGAGCGCGGCGCCGAAACCGAAGCAACCGTACAGACCGGCCATGCCGCCTCAACCGCTTACGCGCCCGCAGCTACTGCGACCGCGCGCAAGCTGAACGAGGACATGGACGATCTTTCCTACACGACCAAGCCTGTCACGCCCCCTGTCACGCAGAACTACCCCCAGCGTGAGATCGTGGCGACGCGTCCTGCGGCTCCCGCAGCGCCGCAGCCGCAGGCGAAACGTGTCGGCGGCAGCTTCATCCCGCCCAAGCCGCTCGATCCCCGCCAGCCTTCGGGCACCGGCGCGGACCTGTTCGGTGGCGAGACGCTGTCGGCCCCCAAAGTTGACACCACGGAAAAGCAGCAGAAGAAGTCTCCTTCACTGTTTGAACGCTTCACGCTGCAGCGGAAGGAGGAAGTTGTTACGGCTCCCGCCCCCGTGCAATCGCGTGCGATCGAAGGCACCAACCTTTCGGTTGAAGCAGGCGGCAAGCAGGACGAAGACGAGCTGGACATTCCCGCCTTCCTGAGACGGCAGGCGAACTGATCCAACGCTTAAAAGACTCCGCTAGAGAAAACCCCCGGAAGCAATTCCGGGGGTTTTTCTGTGTGCGTATGTTGACGGTAAGCCATTAAAATTATTGAATAATAAATATCAATTTGACATAACCAGAGATAATCGACATATTGGCACCTGGTTTTATCTATGTCAGGACTTCCCCATGAGCAGCACAGACACCTCGCAACACGCCCTTGCGACCGCCGACGAAAAGCCCACCCTCAGCCAGCGTTTCGCCGATGCCGTAACAGGCGCAATGGGATCATGGAAATTCGTGATCGGTCAGGCTGTCGTGCTGGCGGCGTGGTTCACGCTGAACACCACAAACATTGTTCCCCTGCCGCATTGGGACCCGAGCCTGATCCTGCTGAATCTTGCGCTGTCGACCGAAGCGGCCTTCGCGGGCGCGTTTATCTTGATGAGCCAGAACCGCCGGTCGGAAAAAGACCGCGAGATGGCCGAAAACGATTACAAGGTCGATCTGGCATCCGATCGCAAGCTGCAGGAACTGACCCGCAAGATGGACACCCTGCTGGCGGCCTTGCCTCCCGAACTGCTGAAGGAAGTGACCGCTGCGCTGCGCACCACGCCCGCCTCCACCAACGATAACGCGGATGCGGTAAAACCCGTTAAACGCGCGGCAAATCCCGCCCCGTAATAAAACCGGCAGCCACAAAAAAAGCCCCGACATCGCTGTCGGGGCTTTTTTATTGAACCTTCACTCTTAGTTCGTCGGGCCTTTTTTCAGCAGGCCGTCGAACGGCGTCACAAGGCGGACGCCCGTGATGTCGCGAGTATAGCTGGGCGGCCAGGGCTTGATATGCGCGCCTTGCAGGTTGAAGTCATAGGTGACACCCTTCACGATCGGCGTGCCGTCGAGGTTCTTGTAGGTGTTGAACGTGCCCGATGTCGTGTGGATTTCGGTGTGCTGCGAGGGCAGGTCACGGTCGACCTCGACAATGCCGGTCACTTTCGCGCGCACGGTTTCGGGTTGATCTTTGACTTCGTGATAAATGCCGGGACCGGCCAAGCCGCCCCAGACCAAAGCTGCGCCCAGAAATACGCTGGATAATTTCATGATGTTCTCCTCCTATGATTATGGCAATAAATAATGCCCGTCATCCGCGCTTCTTATGCCCCAGATTCGTGTTCTATATCAAGCGGTTAATTTTGTAACACTCTGTTACAAAAGGTGACTTCTGATGCGCCGCCGCATTTGATACCAAGGTAGCAGGAAGTCCTTTCCTAACAGCTTCATCAACAACGGTTTTTCATCACAATGTTGACCTCGGTTTACCAGCACACGATCCTGAATGCCTTCACCGTCACCGGCGTCGGCGTCCATTCCGGCGCGACCGCGAATATGACGGTCAAGCCCGCTGACGCATCCGCCGGCATCACCTTTATCCGCACCGATGTGACCGACAAGAACAACGTGATCCCAGCCCGCTGGAACGCTGTCGTCGATACGAAACTCTGCACCGTGCTGGCGAACAAGTCCGGCGTGACGATTTCGACCATCGAACACCTGATGTCGGCATTTGCCGCGCTTGGCATCGACAACGCAACCGTCGAAATCGACGGCCCCGAAATTCCGATCATGGACGGCAGTGCCGTTCAATTCGTGCAGGCGATCGATAAAGCGGGCCTGTTGCGCCAGAAATCACGCCGCCACGTGCTGCGCGTGCTGAAAACCGTGTCCTATCAGGAAGGCGAGAAGGAAGTGTTCCTGTCGCCCGCCGACGGCCAGTTCTTCGGCTTTGAAATTTCCTTCCACAACGCCCTGATCGGTCGCCAGAAATTCACCCATGCGCTGAAGGAAGAGGCATATCGCGGCGATATCGCGGCGGCACGCACCTTCGGCTTCCTGCATGAAGTGGAAGCCTTGCGCAAAATGGGCCTCGCCCGTGGCGGTTCGCTGGACAACGCCATCGTGATCGACGGCGACAAGGTGCTGAACGAAGGCGGGTTGCGCTTCAAGAACGAATTCGTGCGCCACAAGATCCTCGATGCCATCGGCGACATCTACCTGATGGGCGTCCAGCTGATCGGCCATTATCACGGCGTGAAGGCCGGCCATGCCATGAACAACAAGATCCTGCATGTGCTGTTTTCCCAGCCCGACGCCTTTGAAATCATCGAATTGGGCGCGGCAGCCCCCCGCCATGCCATCCCCGCCGCTCCGGTTTATGTCGAGGCCGAACGCCCCGTCGCGGTCGTCGCCTAAAGCCTGCTTACCGGATGGTTTTAAGGCGTTTTTCCCGCTTTTAATGGGCTTTAAAAGCATGGTATAAAAAGCCATGGCCAAACGTTTCACATTTGTTCCCCATCTTTCATCTGCTGCCCGCGCGGCGGCGGTTGTCTGCCTTCTGTCGGCGGTCACGCTGACCGGCTGCACGTCCAAGGAAGAACGCGAAGCCGCCGAAGTCGCCAAGGAAAAACAGGTCGCGGTCGAGATCCTGTACAACAAGGCGAAGGACACGCTGGAGGAAGGCGAATACTTCAAGGCCGCGCTCCGCTTCGACGACGTCGACCGCCAATACCCCTATTCGCAATGGGCGACGCGCGCGCAGCTGATGTCGGGCTATGCGCATTACAAGAATTTGAAATACCCCGAAGCCGTCATGGCGCTCGACCGTTTCATCGAACTGCATCCGGGCGACCAGAACATCGCTTACGCCTATTACATGCGCGCGATGTGCTACTACGAACAGATTTCCGATGTGCGCCGCGACCAGCGCATGACGCAGCTGGCGCTCGACAACCTGAAACAGGTGGTGGAGCGTTACCCCGACAGCAAATACGCCCGCGACGCGTCGCTCAAGATCGACCTGACGCAGGATCACCTTGCCGGCAAGGAAATGGAAATCGGCCGCTATTACCTCGAGCGCCGCCAGTACCATGCCGCCATCCCGCGTTTCCAGCGCGTGCTCGACAATTACCAGACGACGACCCATGTTCCGGAGGCGCTGCACCGCATGACGGAGGCGTATCTCTCGCTCGGCCTCAAGGACGAGGCGCAGAAAACTGCCGCCATCCTCGGCCACAACTATCCGCAGAGCATCTGGTACAAGGACAGCTTCCGGCTGTTCAACAAAGACTATAAAGAAGGCGTTGAGCCTTCGGTTTACGACCGCACCATCGGGAAAATTTTCTAGGAAGGCGTAAGGCATGCTGACGAGCCTGACCATCCAGAACATCGTGCTGATCGACCGCCTGCAGCTGGAGGCCGGTGACGGCTTGCTCGCGCTGACCGGCGAAACGGGCGCCGGTAAATCCATCCTTCTCGATGCCCTCGGCCTTGCGCTTGGCGCGCGCGCCGATAGCGGCCTTGTCCGCCATGGCGAAGATCAGGCCGCCGCGACCGCCTGCTTTGATATCCCGGCGAAACACCCCGTCAATGCGCTGCTCCGCGAAAAAGAAATCGCGGTATCCGATACGCTGATCCTGCGCCGCACGCTGGGGCGTGATGGCCGCAGCAAGGCCTTTATCAATGATGCGCCTGTGGGCGTGCAATTGCTGAAAGACATCGGCGCGCTGCTGGTCGAGGTGCATGGGCAGTTTGAAACGCATGGCCTGCTCGACCCCGCCACGCATCTGGGCGTACTGGATGTTTACGCAGGAATCGATTCAGCGCCCATCCGTGCCGCATGGAAAACATGGCGGCAGGCCAAAGAACGTTTCGACCGCGCGATGTCGGATATCGAATCTGCCCGCATGCAGGAAGATTATTTGCGCTATACGGTGGCGGAGCTTGAAAAACTTGATCCGCAGCCGGGCGAAGACGCCGTGCTGTCGGAAAAACGCCAGTTGCTGATGAACCGCGAAAAAATGTCGGGCGCATTCGGGCAGGCGACGAATATCATCGAAAGCGACAGCGGGTTGCAGGGCCAGATGGGCAAGCTGCAGGCCGTGCTGGAACGGTTGAGCGACAAGGATCCGCAAGTGAAGCCGCTGGTCGAGGCACTCGGCCGCGCGCAGGCGGAAATTTCCGATATCGGCTGGCAGGTCGAAAAAATCCGCTCCGCCGCCGAGCGCAGCACGGAGCGCCTCGAAGATATCGAGGAGCGTTATTTCGCGCTGAAGGAAATCGCCAAGAAACACCGCACGACCGTTGATGGTTTGGCTGCGATTTACGAAGACCTGTCACAAAAACTGCGCCTGATCACCAATCAGGAAGAGGCGCTGGCCGACATGCAAAAGGCGACCGCCGCCGCGCGCACGCTGTATATGGCGGAGGCTGAAAAGGCGACCGTAAAACGCCAGAAGGCCTCGGCAAAACTCGCCAAGGCCGTGAATGCCGAACTGCCCGACCTGAAACTCGACAAAGCGAAAATCACCGTTGTCTGCGATAAAGCGGCGGATGAAAACGGCTGGTCGCCCGAAGGGTTCGATCATGTGCAATTCATGATCTCGACCAACCCGAATACCCCCCCCGGCGCGCTGCATAAGGTGGCATCGGGCGGTGAACTCAGCCGTTTCATGCTCGCGCTGAAAGTTATTCTGGCTGAAACCAGCAGCATCCCGACCCTGATATTCGACGAAGTCGATGCAGGCATCGGCGGCGCAACCGCGGATGCGGTGGGAGAGCGCCTGCAACGCCTTGCCAAAGATTATCAGGTTCTTGTTGTCACCCACAGCCCGCAGGTCGCCGCCCGCGCCGCCAATCACTGGCATGTGGCGAAGTCGGAGAAAAAAGGCACCGTCACCACGCGCATCCTGCCGCTGCTGGCCGTGAACGAGCGTCAGGAAGAAATCGCCCGCATGCTGTCCGGCGCCGAAATCACCAAGGAAGCGCGCGCGCAGGCCGCGAAGCTGCTGGAAAACCATCCCCGCCGCGCGGCAAACGCGTAAGATCATGCCGCCGAAGAAAAACAAATCACCCGCCGCCACAACGCTCAATCCCATGGAAGCCACGCTGGAGGCCGACACGCTGCGCCGCCAGTTGAAGCGGCACGACGAGGCATACCACCAGAAAGACGCGCCGGAGATTCCGGATGCCGAATATGACGCCCTGAAAAACCGGCTGCGCGAAATTGAAGCGGCTTTCCCGAACCTGATCACGCCCGACAGCCCGACGCAGACAGTGGGTTACGCCCCGTTGCGCGAATTTAAAAAGATCCGGCATGCCGTGCCGATGCTGTCGCTGTCGAACAGCTTTGCCGATGAAGATGTGACCGATTTCGTCGACCGCGTGCGTAAATTCCTGCTGATCCAAGATGCGCAGAAAATGGAAGTGCTGGCGGAGCCGAAAATCGACGGGCTTTCCTGTTCGCTGCGGTACGAGGGCGGCAAACTTGTCTATGCCGCGACGCGCGGCGACGGCGAAGAAGGCGAAGACGTCACCGAAAACGTCAAGACCATCAAATCCGTCCCGCAAGCCCTGCCGAAAGACGTACCCGATGTGCTGGAGGTGCGCGGCGAGATTTACATGACGCGCGAGGATTTCCGCGCGCTGAACCGCGCGCAGGAAGAAGCCGGCGAGAAGATTTTCGCCAATCCCCGCAATGGTGCAGCCGGCAGTTTACGCCAGCTGGATGTGCGCATCACCGCGAAACGTCCTTTGCGCTTTTACGGCTATGCGCTGGGCGAGGTTTCCGCGCCCTTTGCCGATACGCAGGATGGCGTGCGGCAGAAATTGAAAAAATGGGGATTTGATATTCCCGTACCATCGACCGTGGCGGACAGCGCGGCGGAATTGCTGGCATTCCACGAAAAGGTTTATCACACGCGGCCCGAAATTCCGTATGACCTTGATGGTGTGGTCTATAAGGTCAACGACCTCGAATACCAGAAACGCCTTGGCTTTATCAGCCGTTCGCCCCGCTGGGCGACCGCGCATAAATTTCCGGCGGAGCAGGCCGAAACCATCTTGAAGAAAATTTCCATTCAGGTCGGGCGCACAGGCGTGCTGACGCCGGTTGCCGAGCTGGAACCCGTCAATGTCGGCGGCGTGATGGTCGGGCGCGCGACGCTGCATAACGAAGACGAAATCGGGCGCAAGGGCGTCTATGAAGGCGCACGGATCATTATCCAGCGCGCGGGCGACGTGATCCCGCAGGTCGTGCGCGTGGTAAACCCGCAACCGGACAAGGTTTTCAAATTTCCCGCCACATGCCCCGAATGCGGCAGCCTTGCGGTGCGCGAAGAGGACGAAGCGGCGACGCGCTGCACCGGCGGCCTTGTCTGCCCCGCGCAGGCGGTCGAGCGGTTGAAGCATTTCGTATCCAAATACGCCTTCGACATCGAAGGCCTTGGTGAAAAAATCATCAAGGAATTCTGGGACGAAGGCATCATCAAGACCCCCGGCGATATTTTCCGCCTGTCGAAACACGCCGACGCATTAAAAACGCGCGAAGGCTGGGGCGAATTGTCGGTCAAGAACCTGCTGGCCGCAGTCGAGGAACGCCGCACGATCGGCCTTGATCGTTTTATCTATGCGCTCGGCATCCGGCAGGTCGGGCAGGCAACCGCGCGCAAGCTGGCGCTGCATTATTCAAGCCTTGATAACCTGCTGGCGCAGATGGCGGCGGCGCAGGATCATACCAGCACAGCCTATAACGCACTCGACGATATCGGCGATATCGGTGCGTCGATGGCAGAGGATATTGTCGCGTTCTTTGCGGAGAAGCATAACCTTGAAGTTATCCACGACCTGCAAAAAGAACTGAACGTGAAGGATTTCGAGCGCCCCAAAACGGTTGAATCCGCCGTCACCGGCAAAACGGTCGTCTTTACCGGCAAGCTGACAAAAATGGGGCGCGACGAAGCGAAGGCACAGGCCGAAGCCTTGGGCGCGAAGGTCGCGGGCGCAGTATCGAAAAACACCGATTACCTGATCGCAGGCGAAGACGCCGGATCAAAGATAAAAAAAGCAGCCGAGCTGGGCGTGAGGGTATTGACGGAAGATGAATGGCTGGCGCTGATCGGCTAGCATTATTTCTGCAGCTTGCCCTTTGCCGCTTTTTTCAGCGAGACCAGGTCATCCAGCGCCTGGTTCACCTCATCCGACAATTCGCGGCGTTCCAGGAAATCGCGGCCGCCGGCGTTGCGGGTGAGGGACATTTCAAGCGCGCGGGACAGGATGTCGGCAATTGCGACGTCTTTCTGGTCAAGCGCAAGGCGCATCGCCTGCGTCACGAGGTCGCTGAGGCGCTGATACTGTTTCTTGTTGGCTTCGGACATTTCACACTCTCTTGGTTCGTTTTTTGATCGCTTTTATATCCCGCCCAACATGCCTTGCATGTAAAACATGCGCAGCAATTACATGCCGGGGGCGCGTGGTGTGCTGGGCGGGCTAGGCTTTTTTGGTGCGGGATTGGCGGCAAGGCTCACGCGTTCGTTGAGGAAACCATCGACCTCTTTCAACCAGCGGTCACGCAGCTCGTCGCGTTCCATCCAGATTTCATGCAGGGATTCCGCGATTTCCACTTTCTTCGCGTTCGGCAGCAGCGTCAGCGCGCGGTCTTGCGCTACGCGGTCAACGATGCGTTCCTGCCCAGACACTTCCATCAAAATAGGAGTCTTGATCGCCTTCAGGTAATCTTCGTCGTTCAGCACGTCGATCGATGAAAAGGTGTGATAGACCCAGCCATAGGTGGCATCGCCGGTTTTCAACGTGTCGTTGCCCTTGATGTTTTCGGCATCGACCGCGAACCGCACGGGGTCGCTGGTTTTGCTGTTGCCTTTGAATGCCTCTTCGGCCCAATCCGCGCCGCCGGGGATATATTTTTCGAGGTAGTTGCCGGCCTTGGCGAATTTCGCCATCTGGCGGGCGAGTTTTTTCGGCATGCCATGCGTCACGATATCGATCATGGGCGAGGTCAGCACGGCGGAATCAAACACGCCGTCATGTTCGTTCAGGTAACGCAGCCCGATATGCGCGCCCATCGAATGACCCATATAGACGAGCGGTTTTTTTGCAGCGGGCTCGACGATGGTCGTGACAAACTGGTGCAGCGTCGAGATATGTTCGTCGTAACCTTCCTGATGCGCCTTTTGCGGGTTGGCCTTGATGAAACGCTCCGACCCGCCTTGGCCGCGCCAGTCCATCATGTAGACGTCAAAGCCGCGGCTGTTGAGGTCGCGCATGACTTCGTAATATTTCTCGATATTTTCGCGGAACCCGCTGCCGAGCACGACGCTGCCTTTCGACGCGCCGTCGGCCTTCGAAACGCCATACCGGATATCCGCGCCCTTGGCATTTTTGAAATGCCCTTCGGTGAAATTCGGCGGCTGGTTGAATTTTGCTGGCAACATACCCTTAAGGTCCCCCATGTTGCGGCGGCACTGCTTTCGGCGGCACCGGTTTCAGTTTTACCTGGTCTGCGATAAATCCGTCAATTTCGCTCCACCACGCCTTGCGCTGCGTGTCGCGGTCGATCCAGAGCGCGTGGAGACCGCCTTCGATCTCGGTGGTCTTTGCGTTCGGCACAAGGCGTCCGGCGCGGCGCACAGAGTCGTTATCAATCACGTCGTCGCTCTTGCCGATGCCGAACAGCACGGGCGTTTTGATGGAGCGCAGGAAATTTTCATCGGCGGTTTTTTCGGTCGATTTGAACAGGCTGTCGACATAGCCGATCGTCGGGTCTTCCGCTTTCAATTTATCATTCAGCAGCATGAAAGCCTTGTGCAGGCCCATGCGGACGGGGTTTTTCTCGCGCATATCCTTGCGCTCCGCCGTCAATTGACGCGTCAGCGCGCGGCGGCCGTCTTTAATACGTTGGTTCGCAAGACCACCTTCGACGGCAGCGGCGAAGGCCTGCTTCATCAGGTCTTTCGATGTACCCATCGGGCGCATCTCGACGAGCGGTGTCGCAAGGATCGCGAAATTGAAATCGGATTGATTTTGTTCGAGGTACCGGAGCGCGACCTGCCCGCCCATGCTATGCGTGCTGAGGAACACCGGCTGCGATTTATCGAACTGCACAACCTCCTGCCGGAATTTGCGCAGGTCTTCGACATGGTCTTCGACTGTCTGGCCTTTTTTCGGCGGGCTGGCGTTTTTTTCGGAACCGCCATGCCCCGCCCAATCCATCATCCAGACGGCATAGCCGCGGTCGAGATATTCGTGGATGGTTTCGTGATAGGCCTCGCGGAAATCGGCGTAACCGGTCGTGATGACGACGGTGCCTTTTTTCTCGCCCTGCGGTTCGGCATGGCCATAGCGGATCTTTTTACCAGTGGTGCTGGTAAAGGAATCCTCCTGCCATCCGTCCGGTTCAAAAAACCGGTTTAAACTCGCCATGCGGGGGCTCTTTCAATTGCCTGGAAGCTGGAAAGAGTATACTTGGAAATAAACTTATTTCCAGACGCTACTTTTTTCAAAAAAGTTGCGTGGTTCATGAACTTAGCGAAATTTTCGCGCGATTCAAAATGCTGCAACGCAGCGTTATTTCCTGCTGAACATAAAGCGGAAATTTTATGGGCTGTTAGTGTTCGAGCGCCTTGATGACGCCTTCGCACATGGCTTTCGCATCGCCGAGCAGCATCATCGTGTTGTCATAAAAGAACAGCTCGTTATCGATGCCCGCATAGCCGGAGCCGAGCGAGCGTTTGATGAACAACACGGTGCCCGCCGATTCGACATCGAGGATCGGCATGCCGTAGATGGGCGATGCCGGATCTTTTTTGGCGGCGGGGTTGGTGATGTCGTTCGCGCCGATGACAAACGCGACGTCGGTCTGCGCGAAATCGCGGTTGATGTCTTCCAGTTCAAGCACGTCGTCATAGGGCACGTTCGCTTCGGCCAGCAGCACGTTCATGTGGCCGGGCATGCGGCCCGCAACGGGATGGATGGCGTAGCGGACTTTGGTGCCGTTCTTTTTCAGCACGTCGCACATTTCGCGAAGCGCGTGCTGTGCCTGCGCGACCGCCATGCCGTAACCGGGAACGATCACGACCGATGCCGCGTTTTTCAGGATGAAGGCCGCGTCTTCGGCAGATCCGATTTTCACGGGCTTGTCGGATTTCGCAGCCGCCGCAGCGCCACCCGCAGCCTCGCCGCCGAAACCGCCGAGGATAACGTTGAAGAACGAACGGTTCATGCCTTTGCACATGATATAGGACAGGATCGCGCCCGATGCGCCGACCAGCGCGCCGACGATGATCAGCAGGTTGTTTTGCAGCGTGAAGCCGATGCCCGCCGCCGCCCAGCCGGAATAGCTGTTGAGCATGGACACGATAACCGGCATATCCGCGCCGCCGATCGGGATAATCATGAGCACGCCGAGCAGCAACGCCACCGCGACAATCGCCCAGAACAAGAATGTCGATTGCGTCATGCAAAGCAGCACGATCAGGGCGACAAGGCCAAGGCCGAGCAACGCGTTCAGCGGGTGCTGGCCCTTGAATACGATGGGCTTGCCGGTGATGAAGCCCTGCAATTTGCCGCAGGCGATGATGGAGCCGGTAAAGGTGATCGCGCCGATCGCCACGCCGAGGCTCATTTCAATCAGGCTGCCGACATGGATATTGCCAAGCTCGCCGATGCCGTAAGCAGCGGGCGACCCGAAGGCAGCGCCCGCAATCATGACGGCCGCAAGACCGACGAGCGAATGGAACGCCGCGACCAGCTGCGGCAGGTCGGTCATCGCGATTTTCTTGGCGACAACCGCGCCGATTGCGCCGCCGATTGCGATGCCCGCGATGATGAGGCCGAAGCCCTGCATCTGCGGCATGAACATGGTGGTGATGATCGCAAGCGCCATGCCCGCGATGCCAAAACGCATCCCGCCCTTGGCCGTTTCAGGGCCGGACAGGCCGCGCAGCGCCATGATGCAGCAGACGGAAGAAACAAGGTAGGCCAGCAGCGAGAGGGTCATGGACATGAAAGCGATTCCTTATTTCTTTTTCTTTTTCGAGAACATGGCCAGCATGCGCTGCGTCACGATGAAGCCGCCGAAGATGTTGACGGAGGCAAGCACAACGGCCAAAAATCCCATGCCCTTCGACAGCATGTTGTCGGAAAGGCCGACCGCGATCAGCGCGCCGACGATAATGACAGATGAAATAGCGTTGGTGACGGCCATCAACGGTGAATGGAGCGCAGGTGTCACGCGCCAAACGACGTAGTAACCGACGAAGCAGGCCAGCACAAAGACGGTGAGCCCGATCACAAAAAACGGTGCGCCCGCCCCATGCTGCGCCGCCGCCAACGCGGCTTCGGATGCCGAAAGCTGGTTGAGGAGTTCGGCAACTTGCGCATTCAGCACTTGCGTCGTGCTTTGCACCTTATCGGCCTGTTCTGCGAGGTTCGGCATGGCTGCTCCTTATGCCTTGAAATTGGGGTGAACGACGTCGCCGTCACGGGTCAGCACGGTTGCCTTCACGATTTCATCTTCCCAGTTGATCTTGAGATTTTTGGTTTCCTTGTCCACCAGCGGGGTGAGGAAGTTGACAAGGTTGCGGGCGTACAGCGCCGATGCATCAACAGCGATGCGGCTGGGCATATTCGCATGACCGACGATTTTCACGCCGTTCACATCGACCACTTCGCCGAATTTGGCGAGAGATACGTTGCCGCCCTGCTCTACCGCGAGATCGACGATGACCGAACCGGGCTTCATCGATTTCACCATGTCGTCATTGACCAGCACAGGTGCCTTGCGGCCCGGGATCAGCGCGGTTGTGATGACGATGTCCTGTTTCTTGATCGTGTCGGCGATCAGCGTCGCCTGTTGTTTTTTATAGTCCTCGCTCATTTCTTTCGCATAGCCGCCGGAGGTTTCGGCAGCCTTGGTTTCTTCGTTTTCAACCATCACAAAGGTTGCACCAAGGCTCTGCACTTGTTCTTTGGCAGCCGCACGCACGTCGGTCGCGGACACGACAGCGCCCAGACGACGCGCGGTTGCGATCGCCTGCAACCCCGCAACGCCCGCGCCCATGATGAATACTTTTGCCGCAGGCACGGTGCCCGCCGCTGTCATCATCATCGGAAAGCCGCGGCCGAATTCATTGGCCGCTTCCAGCACCGCGCGATAACCGGCGAGGTTGGCCTGTGACGACAGCACGTCCATCGTCTGCGCGCGCGTGATGCGCGGCACCAGCTCCATCGAAAACGCCGCGATGCCCTGCGCCGCGTAGGTTTTCAAAAATTCCTTGTCGTTATAGGGGGCGAGCATGCCGATCAGCACGGCGCCCTTTTTCATCTTGCCGACTTCGGCGGCCGAGGGGCTGCGCACGCGCAAGATCACATCCGCGTCCTTATATGCTTCGTCCTGCGAGACGACTTTTGCGCCTGCCGTTTCGAACTGGCTGTCGGGGAAGCTGGAGCCAGCACCCGCGCCCGTTTCCACGAAAACATCCGCGCCGAGCGCGATGAGTTTTTTGACCGAGTCCGGAGACGCCGCCACGCGCTTTTCCGCCTGTGCCGTTTCCTTGCCGATTGCGATTTTCATATTGAATCCCCTGCGTCTAAGCCATTCAGATAATGGACTGTTCGCAGGTTTTTGGGAAGCGGGATGTTAGTGCTGCGCCTTGATATCGAATTTCCGGAGTGCGGTTTTCTGGCGGCTGGCCAGTTCCTTCACATCGAAATCCTCGATCAGCTCGTTGAAGAGGTCGTGCCAGTTCATTTCGGCCCTGAGGTGCAAGAAGACAGAGCCGAGGCCGAGTGCGGCGCGGTCCATAAAGACGAATTCGCGCGGCACCTTGATGCCGCCGACTTTTTTCAGCTCCGCATGCACCTTGGATGCAATCTCGCGGCCATAGACGCCGCCCTTTTCGACGACGCCGATCGGGCGCACGGCATCATCCAGCACGGGGCCATACAAAAATCCGGCCCACATGTTCAGCACATCGATCGCTTCTTTTTTCAAGCCTTTGAAGCCCCAGCTTTCATAGGCGGAAACGGCCATGTCGCGGTCTTCTTTTTGCAGGGCGTGATAAAGCGTGATGACGCCTTCGACAAAGCGCGGCGGAAACACGCGCACACAGCCGAAATCGAGCAGGCTGATCGAATGGTCTTTTTGCACCTGATAGTTGCCAAGGTGCGGGTCGCCATGCACGACGCCATAATAATATAGCGGCACATACCATGCGCGGAACAGGTTCTGCGCGATCTCGTTGCGGTGCGCGGCTTTTTCCTTCACGAAGTCGAGGATATGCGCGCCGTCGAGCCATGTGGTGGTCAGCAGGCGTCCCGTCGAAAGTTCGGGGATGACGCGCGGCACATGCACTTTTTCTTCATCCGCCAGCATATGGCCGTAGAGCGCCTCGTGCTTGGCCTCCAGCTTGTAATCGAGTTCTTCATACAGGCGGTCGGTGATTTCCTGCTGGATTTCGCTGGTATTGACGGAGTTATCGTATTTTTCGAACACGCCCATGATCATGCCGAGCTGTTTCAGGTCGGCCTCGACGGCAGATACCATGTCGGGATACTGCAACTTGCAGGCGACTTTTTCGCCCTGATGCGTGACGGCGCGATGCACCTGCCCCAGCGATGCGGCGGCGGCGGCTTCGCGCTCGAACGACTTGAATTTCGATTCCCAGTCCGGGCCCAGTTCGGCGATCATGCGGCGGCGGACGAACAGCCAGCCCATGGGCGGGGCCTGTGACTGCAGTTTCTGCATTTCCGCCGCATATTCCTTGGGCAGCACGTTCGGGATGGTGGCGAGCAGTTGGGCCACCTTCAAAAGCGGGCCTTTGAGGTCGCCGAGGGATTCCATCAATTGCTTGGCGTGGATCGGCTTGTCGATATCAAGGCCGAGGTATTTCTGGCCCGCGAGACGCGCGGCGAGGCCGGTCATGGTCGTGGAAACTTTTGCGTAACGCTTGATGCGCCGCCCGATATGGCCCTTTTCGCGGCCCGATTTTCCCGGTTTCTTGGTCGTCATGACAGGAAGATGATAGCACGACCGTCAAAAGTCGAGAAAATTTTATATTATGGAGAAGAAGGCTTCGCGCCCTTGGCCGGTTTCGCGCCGGGTTTGGCAACGGGCGCATCGTCAATTTTTTCCAGCTCGTTCAGGTATTTGTCGATCAGCGACAGCCCCTTCTGCCAGAATTCCGGCGTTTCGGGATCGAGGTCGAAGGGCTGCGTCATCTCGAACAGGTTGCGGGTGATACCCGTTTCCAGCAGCTCGATATAATTGTCGACGAATTCTTGTTTCGCTTCTGGGCCTTCCTTCTCGGCCGATTTATACGCCTGATACAGCCCGCTCACCATGTTCTGCGCGAAGGAATAGGAATAGACGTAAAACGGCGTGTCGTAGAAATGCGGGATGACCATCCAGTAGTAACGGTCGTATTTGTCGGTTTCGACGGCGGGGCCGAAATATTCTTTTTGCGTCTGCACCCAGATATCGGAGATATCCTCGACCGACAGCTCGCCCTTTTTGCGCGCTTCATGCGCCTTGCGTTCGAAATCGTAATAGGACAGCTGCTGCATGGAATTGAGGATCATGCCCTCGACTTTATCCTTCAGCAGGTCCTTGCGGCGTGCCGGGTCTTTTTCCTTGGCCAGCATTTCTTCAAAAACGAGCATTTCGGCGAAGATGCTGGCGGTTTCGGATACCGCCGTCGACATTTCGGACAGGAACAATCCGCGCGCCTGTTCCGCCAATACCTGATGTACGCCGTGGCCGAGTTCGTGGCCGAGCGTGACCAGTGAATCGCGGTCGCCGGTATAGCTCATGAACACATAGGGCGCATTTTCAGGGCCGGTCGGCATGGCAAAGGCGCCGGTTTCCTTGTCGGGGCGCGGCTGCGCGTCGATGCGGTTGCCGTCGAAAAATTTCTGCGCGATGCGCGCGAATTTGGGGGAGAATTTTTTGAACGCGCGCAGGATGGTGCGGCGGGCATCGTCAAAGCTGTATTCCGCTTCTTCCTTCGGCGCTTTCGGCAGCGGCATGCCCAGTTGCGCGCGCGGCATGACCTCGACCCCGTGCTGTTCGGCCTTCCAGCTGTAAAAACGGTGCGACAGCTTGGAATAATTCGCCTTCACCGTCGCGGTCATGGTGTCGACGATTTCGGGGCTGAGCAGGTTGCCGCGGTTTTCCTCTTCGTCGGGGCGCGCGTATTTGTGCAGTTCGGTATAGGTCAGCGTGTCGCGCATGAGGGTGTTATAGATCAGCGCCATGCGCTTCGATACCGCCTCCAGCGCGTCGCCCAATGTCGCGCGCAGGCGCTCGCGTTCCTCGATCGTTTCAAAACCCTTGGTGCCGAACAGTTCATGCGCATCGTCGATGGAGATTTTTTTGCCCTCGACCTCGACCCGCATGCCGTTCAGCGTTTCGTGATAGAGCCTGCGCCATGCTTCGCTGTTGCTGGCCGAATATTCCGCGCTCAAGGAAGCGACATCGCCGTCAATCTGTTCGGAACGGCCGCCGCGCACCCGCGCAATCCAGGGCGCATAGGGCGCGAGATCGGGGGCGGCCAGCTTCGTCATCAAATCGCGCTCTTTCATCTCCAGCAATTCTTCTTCGAAGAAGCCGGTGTTTTCGCCGACCTCGCCCATCCATTTCTTGATGGATTCCGTTTTCGAGAAGTTGTTGAGGTTATCCGCCTCCAGCAGGCCGACATAGCAGGAGATTTTCGTGCGCATGTTTTCCAGCGCTTCGTATTCCGCAATCGCCTCGCCCAGCTGCGGGCCGGTCAGATAGGCGATGGTCGTATTGTATTCGTCGTAGAATTTTTTCGAGCGCGTTTCCAGCGCGTCCTTGTCCGCCTCCAGCGCCGGTGAATTCAGCGCGGGATACAGCTGCGTCAGATCCCAGCGCGGCAAGTTGTCGTTGCCGGCGGCGGGCACGGGGTCCGCCGCGGTATTGAAACTCTGCGACGGGCGCGGGCTGGGCTTGCGCGTGCGGGAGAAATCTTCACGAAGATGCTTTTTCATCCGCCCCCCATTTTAGGCCCCTTGCGGGCGTGTTTGTTGGACGAGGGATCAATCGCATGCGGCTTGTCGTCATTCATAGGGCGTTTCAGGTCGGACACTTCACCTGCGGCGTTCTTGAAATCCTGATGCGTCTTATGAATAGCGTCGATGCGGCGGTCGAGCTGTTCGACCTCGTCGATGTAACGCTCGATGACCGCGAGGCCCTTCTTCCAGAATTGCGGGTCGGTGGTATCAAACCCGAATTCGGCCAGCGCAACTTCGTGGCGGCGCGTGCCGCCCGCTTTCAGCATGTCTTCATATTTATCCACGAAAGCCTGCTTGTCCGGCGCTTTGGTGTATTCGTCATAGAGCGCGTTCACAAGGCAATCACCGAACGCATAGGCGTAAACATAGAACGGCGTATGGATGAAATGCGGCACATACATCCAGAAATTATCCGCGCCCGGCACGTCAAGGTTCACAGCAGGCCCCAGACTATCTTTTTGCGTCTGCTGCCAGATGTCGGAAATACGTTCGGGCGACAGCTCGCCTTTTTCGCGGCGTTCTTCATGCACCTTTTGCTCGAAGGTGAAAAACGCAGTCTGGCGGTTGACGGTGTTCAGCATGCCTTCAACTTTTTCGGCCAGCATATTGCGGCGCGCGAGCAAATCGTCTTCGCGGCTGAGCAATTCGCGGAACACGATCATTTCGCCAAACACGCTGGCGGTTTCCGCGAGCGTCAGCGGCGTATCCGCCTTCAGGAACCCCTGCCGTGATGCCATCACCTGATGGATGCCATGGCCCAGTTCATGTGCCAGCGTCATCACATCGGCGGCGGAGCCGAAGAAATTTAGGAGAATATAGGGATGCGCCGACGGCACGGCGGGATGGGCGAAACCGCCGCTGTCCTTGCCTGCGCGCGGATCGGCATCGATCCAGCCTTTGTCGAAAAACTCACGGCCGGTTTTTTCCATCTCGGGCGAAATTTTGGCGAAGCCGGCCAGCACGATTTCTTTGGCTTCGTCCCATGAATAGCGCGTATTTGCTTCGCCCGGCAGCGGGGCATTGCGGTCGGCGGGGTGCAGGCGCGCAACGCCCGCTTTTTTCGCTTTCCATGCGTAATAGCGGTGCGAGGTTTTCGCGTAATTGTCGCGCACGGCCTTCAACAGCGCGTCGACCGTTTCCTGATCGATCTGGTTTTCAAGATGCTGGCGCGATTCAGGTTTTTCGAAATTGCGCCAGCGGTCATCGACGGCCTTCAGGTCGGCCAGCGTATTGGTGATGAGCGCAAAGGCCTTTTTGTTCTCGCCCAATTCGCGGCCAAAGGCGAGGTAGGCTTCGCGGCGCAGTTTGGCGTCGGTCGAGGTATCGATGATATTGACGGCTTCCGCCTCGGTCATTTCCTTGCCGCGCACGGTAACGCGCAGGTCGATCATCAACTGGTTATAAAGCCTGCGCCATGCGTCATCGGCGACCGGCTGCATCTGGTGCTGGAATTTTTCGGCGGCATCCGACAGCTGGTGCTCGCGCATCGACCGCACACGGCCGATCCACGGCGCGTAATGCGCCAGTTTCGGCGCCGCGATTTTCTGCAGCAGGTCGGCTTCCTTGATCTTGTTTATTTCGAGCGTGAAGAACAGCATCGCTTCGGATGATTTACGCAGCCGGTCGGACGCATCCTGCGCCCAGGCGCTCTGGTCGTTGTCGATGGAGCGGGTGAGTTCTATGTAGGTCGCGACGCGCGCGATGGATTCAGAAATTTTTTCAAACTGTTCGATGGCATCGCCCAGATTCTGGCCGGACAGCTTGGCGACCTTGCCGGAGAAGGTCGCTGCGAATTTTTCGGTGGAGGTTTCGATATCGGCGAAGGCAGCCGCGAATTCTTTTGAATCCTGCGACGGGAACAGGTCGCGCAAATCCCAGCGCGGGAGTTTTTCCTGTTTTGGCCTTGTCTCGTCCTTCATCAGGCTTCCAAAAAGATGCGTTTGTTAAAAAGCTCGCGCTTTTTCCTCGGTGCTCACACGCTCTCCGCCGCTCTTTTTTAAGATAAGGAATGCTAGCACGGGCGCGCCGTTCTGGCAAAACGCTGATTTCGTGGCGGAATATTGCGCCGCAACAGTTTTGAAATTTAGTTGCGGAAAGCCGAAATGCGGTTGCGGCCGGCCTTCTTGGCGTCATAAACGGCGCTGTCGGCACGGCTGAGCGGGCCTTCGATTGTATTTTCGCCGTCCTTGAACTGCGCGATGCCGATCGAGACGGTGAAGCTGATTTTATGTTCGTTATAGGTCAGCACGGATTCGCCGACGATTTTACGTAAGCGTTCAGCGATGATGCTGGCACCCTCGATATCGGTTTCGGGCAGCAGCGCCACGAATTCCTCGCCGCCCCAGCGGCCGAAAATATCGACATTTCGTAAAGTATTCGTGCAGAGGGTCGTAAACCGCTGCAGCGCCTTGTCCCCCGCCGAATGGCCATAGCTGTCGTTCAGCTTCTTGAACAAATCGAGGTCGAACATGATCAGCGACAGGGCGTGGTGGTAACGATGCGACCGCAAGGCCTCGCGCTCCACCATCAGCGAGAATTCGCGGCGGTTATAGGCGCCCGTCAGCGGGTCGGTCGCGGCGAGGCGCAGCAGTTCCTCTTCCGTCTTTTTGCTCTGGCTGATGTCGCGGAAGATGGCGGCATAAAAAACCGCGCCGGCATGTTCGAGGCGCAAAATCTGAGCGCTGGCGGTGAATTCGTTGCCGTCCTTGCGGCGGCAGTGCAGCTGGCGGGTGCGGCGCTGCTGGGAAATCTTGCCCGTCGTTTCCGCGCCGATTTCCTCGAGTATTGCCTCGTTCTGGAGCTGGAAGCGTTCCGGCATCAAAAGGTCGAGCCGCTCGCCGCGGGTTTCCTTTTCGGGATAGCCGAACATCAGCTCGGCCCCGTGGTTGAACAGCACGATGCGGTGGGTATTGTCGACAATCACCACGGCATCGTCCGACTGCGTCACGATCTCCGCGCATAACTGGCCGATTTTGTTCTTTTTACCGCTGAACAGCATGGTGGCTGGCTTTTCCTGCTTCTTTTTACACCGTTAAAGTAACAGCGTTCTGCCGTGAATCCAACTGTCTCCTGTTTTTCTTGTCAGAATCATCGCGGGCGCGCTTTGATTCCGCCTTGAACGGGGCTAGATTGATAAGGCAATTGCATCTTCTCAAGACAGGACACCGCCATGGCCAAAAAATCCGCAAAAACCTCCCCCGACCTGCGCCGCCGGATATTCGAGGCCGCGCTGCCCGATGTCGCCTTTGACGGCTGGACGGACGAGGTGCTGGCCCGCGCCGCCCGCAAGTTGAAACTGGATGATGACGCGGTGGACGAAGCCTTCCCCAAGGGCCCCGTTTCGATGGCCGAATATTTCGGCGAATGGGCGGACGAAAAGATGCTGGAAAAGCTGAACCCGAAAAAACTGGGCGAGATGCGTATCCGCGACCGCGTGGCGTTCTGCGTGCGCACGCGGCTGGAACTGCTGGTGCCGCACCGTCAGGCGCTGTCATCCGCGCTCGCGTTTCTTGCGATGCCGCCGCGCAACCTGCTGCTTCCCAAAATGGTCTGGCGCACGGCGGATGCCATCTGGCGCGCCTGCGGCGATACCTCGACCGATTACAACCATTACACAAAACGCCTGCTGTTGTCGGGCGTGCAGACCTCGACCGCCCTTTACTGGCTGAACGACAAATCGGACAGTTTCGAAAAAACCTGGACCTTCCTCGGCCGCCGCATCGACGACGTGATGAAAATCGGAGGCGCGATCGGCAAGCTGAAATCCGGCGCGGAGAAGGCGAAGGAAAAAGCGAAAGAGAAAGTCAAAAAAGCAGGGGCGCGGTCGGGCAAATGATGCGCGCTGCGCTCATAACGGCTGCGATAGCGGCCTCGATTTTTATATCCGGCGCCGCATCTGCCGCCTGCCCGCCGCAGCCGCCGCTGCAGGGCGTGGAGATGGTGTTCGTCAACAAGCCGCCCGTGATCATCAACGACCAAAGCAGCGCGGCGCTGGGCGGTTACCAGATCAGCACAACATTCGCGCGCAGCCAGAACGAAATTTTTACCGTCGGCGGCCTGCACCTGTCGGAGCTTGCGCCGCAATATGTTGTCAGTTTTGAAATATCGGACGGCGGCGGAGGCCTCGTCTGCATCGCGCCGGTCGCGCTGCGTGTCAGCATCGAATACGCGCCGCGCGTCATGATCGCGAGCGAACACGCACCCGGCAGCTGCCGGTACCGGACGATCCTCGACCATGAAATGCGCCATGTGAACACCGACATCATCGCCTTCAACGAATTCCTGCCGCAGGTTCGCAGGGCGCTGGAGGAATCGGCGAGAAAACTGGCGCAAATGGGCCCCATGCAGGCCTCGAGCATCGAGAAAGCCAAGGGCATGCTGGTCGATGCCGTGCGGGAAAAACTTGTGCACGAGATCGAGGAATTCCACAAGATCCGCTTCGTCCGCCAGCAGATCATCGACACGCGCCAGCAATACCTGCTGGAAAACAAGCTGTGCAAACAGGGAGAATAGCGCCGTGCCGATTGAATCCCTTGTGACGGGCATGCCGACTGTTGCCTACATGATCGCGGCGCTTGGCACCTGCGCACCCACAGCTGCGCCCAAAATCGACCTTGTATTGAACATCGACAAGCCAAGCTGGAGCTACAGCAAGACCTCGGCCGAGATGAAGCGCGAGCTGCCGCCGATGTCGAAGCAGTTCCCGATCGTGGGCGGCTACACCCATTCGACATCGCGCGACAAATACAACATCACCTTCATCCACCAAAAGGACAGGGTGACCGGCCTGCAATGCGTCTGGCCGGAAAAAGTGACCGTGAAGCTCAGCTATGAAGCCGAGATCTTCATCGCGAAAAACTACCCCAAAGGCGGCTGCCGCGACCTCGAGACCCGCGCGCATGAATCGCGTCATGTTGCCGCGGATCTGGAATTGCTGGAGGCATCCATGCCCGCTTTGCGCGCAAAAATCCAGAAAGCGCTGAAGAAAAAAACGGAAACCGGTCCCGTCGATGAAAAAGGCGCGGGGCGCATCCGGGGCGGCGTACTGGGGCGGGTCAAGGATGCCGCGCAGGCGGAATTGAAGAAACTGGAAGCCGCGCGGAAAAAACGCCATGCGCAGATTGACAGCGTCGCCGAATATACCCGCATGACGAGGGCGTGCCGGCGTTAGTCGGGTTGTTTTTCTTCCGCCGTTGCTGCGGCCTTCATGTCGACGCGCGCCTTGGCCATCGCATCGCGCACCTGCGCCTTCCAATACGCCCTCGGGGGGCCTTCCGCGAGAAGCGTTTCCCATTCCGCAATCGCTTCCGCCGGGTGGCCGCGCTGCGCCTTGGCAAGCGCGAGGTAATAGCGGGCGATCGGGCTGTCTTTATAGAGCGTGCGCACATATTCGAAAGTGCCGATCGCATCATCGCCGACAACGCCGTTCGACGCCAGCACCTGCACCTCGCCCATCGACACCGCATAGACGCGCAGCAGCGCGTCATCACGCTTCTGCGCCTGAAGCACGGCGCGCTTGTAAAATTTCACGGACTCCCTGAAATCGCCGGTCCGGAAATTGATCATCGCCAGTTGCAGCAGCGCCGCCATGTCGTCGGGGTTCTGTTCGACCAATACCTGAAAGGGGCGTTCCTTCATCAGCGCCTGCTGGCGCAGCATGGTTTCCTCGAAATTCGCAAAAATCGCGGGCTCCGACGGCAGGTCGGGGCGGCCGAGCGGCAGATAGACCAGCAGCGCGCCGAGCGGCAGCAGGGCCGACAGCACAAAAGAAAGCTTCTTGTCCCCCTCGGTCGGTTTTTCGCCATGCGTAAAGCGGCCGCGATTGGCGAGCGTCAGCATGATTTTGATAACAACACCGGCGGTCAGGGCCGAGGCGACAAGGTAGAAATGCCACATCATGCACCGCCTTTCGGCAGGCGGCGGATATAAAGCGCGGCGATGCCGATGCCGGCCAGCAGCACCAGCAGCGGCGCAGACCAGAGCAGCCATGTTGCGGGCTTCACCGGCGGCTTCATCAACACGTAATCGCCATAGCGTTCCTGCACGAAACCCAAAACTGCTGCATCGCTGTCGCCCTTTACCAGCCGCTCGCGCACCAGTTTGCGGATGTCGGAAGCAAGGCCCGCATTTGATTCGTCGATATCCTCTCCCTGACAGACAAGGCAGCGCAGTTGTTTCGAAATGCCCCGCGCACGGGTTTCCATCACGGGGTCTTTCAGCATTTCATCCGGCTGTACAGCAAATGCAGGCGTCGAGAGCAGAAGGAGAAGGAGTATGAAAGTTTTCATTTCAGTTTCTCCAACAGCGGCGCGAAAACGGTGTCCATGTCTTCCTGTTTCAGCGCGCCTACATGTTTGTAGCGGATGATGCCATGTCCGTCGACCAGGAAGGTTTCGGGCACGCCGTACACGCCGAAATCGATGGCCACGCGGCCTTCGGCATCGAAACCTGTCGCGGCAAACGGATTACCGTGTTTTTCCAGCCAGTCGGCGACGTCTTTGCGGGTGTCCTTGTAATCAATGCCATAGACAATGATGCCGGTTTTGCGCGAAAAATCCGCCAGCACGCGCTGCTCCTCCTTGCAGGTCACGCACCATGACGCAAAAAAATTCACGAGGAAGGGTTTGTTATCGTCCAGCATATTGGCTGTAGTCAGCGTTTTTTTGCCGGTCGCGGCAGGCAGCGTGAACACGGGCAGCGGTTTGCCAATCATTGCGGAGGGCAGGATAGCGGGATCCTTCCCCTGCAGCAGCGGCACAGCAAACAGCACGGCAACACAGACAAAAATGCCCAAGGGGATAAAGGCGCGCAAATTCATGCCTTATCCTTTCGCGCGGGCGCGGCGAGCGACATCAGCCCGCCCGTTGCGATCATCAACGCGCCCAGCAGCACCCAAAGAACCAATGGGTGATGATAGAAACGCAGCACGCGGCGCATCGGGTTTTCCTTGTCCTGATCGCCCATCACGGCATAGATGATGCCAAAGCCGTCGGCGCGGAGTGCGGTTTCGCTCAGCTCGCGTTCTTGCGTCGGGTACCAGCGTTTTTCGGGCAGCAGGAAATAAGGTTCGTCCTTCTCCGCTTCCTGCACCTGCAATATCGCGCGCTCCACCATGTAGTTCTTGTCCACATCGGGGCGGATGCCGACGAAGCTGATTGTTTTTCCGGCGAATTGCGTTTCATCACCCTGTGTCATCCACAGGATTTTTTCCTGTTTCCAGGATGTCGCGGCGGTTGCGCCCATCAGCAGCACGGCAAAGCCCGCATGGGCGACAACCATGCCGTAGAAAGACGGCGGCATGCTGCGTATCTGCGTAAATCGCTGGGTCTTGCGCCACAAGTCCATCAGCGTGGTCGACAATATCCAGCCCGCGCAAGAAAACATGGTGACGGTAAAGGGCGCATCGGGCCATTGCATCAGCGCGATGGTAGCGGCCAGTGCAAAGGTAAGCGCCAGCGGCAGGTACAGTTTCGCGCGGATGGAAACAAACGACGATTCACGCCATACCAGCAACGGCCCGATGCCCATCAGGATTGCGAAAGGCACCAGCAGCGGCGTCATGGTCGCGGTAAAATAAGGCGCGCCCACCGAAATGCTGCCCATATCGAGTGCGGAGAGGAAGATGGGATAAAGCGTACCCATGAACACTGTCGCGCAAAAGGTGAAGATAAACACGTTGTTCAGCAGGATCGCCGTTTCGCGGCTGACGGGTTTAAAGCCCGCACCAATCGTGATATGCGGCGCGCGCAGGCCATACAGCAGCAGCGCGCCGCCGGTCGTCAGCCCCAGCAGCGCAAGGATGAATATGCCGCGCGTGGGGTCGGAAGCAAAGGAATGAACGGAGGTCAGAACGCCGGAGCGCACAAGGAACGTGCCGAGCAAAGATAAACTGAACGCAAGGATGCAAAGGAAAACTGTCCAGATTTTCAACGCCCCGCGTTTTTCCAGCGCGGCGACGGAATGCAGAAGCGCGGTTGCCGCGAGCCACGGCATCAGCGACGCGTTTTCCACTGGGTCCCAGAACCAGAAACCGCCCCAGCCGAGCTCATAGTACGCCCAGGTCGCGCCCAGCATGATGCCGAGCGTCATGAAAACCCATGCCGCCAGCACCCAGGGGCGCAGCTGCGCTGCCCATTCCTGATCGACTTTCTTGCCAATCAGCGCGGCGATTGCAAAACAGAAGGCGACCGAAAACCCGACATAACCGGCATAAAGGATGGGCGGATGGATGGCGAGCAGCGGGTCCTGCAAAATAGGATTGAGATCCATGCCTTCGCGGGGACTGGGCGACAGGCGCAGGAACGGGTTGGAGGCCATCAGGATGTAAAAGAGAAAACCCGAGGTGACGAGACCAAGGACGGACAGCACGCGCGCCTGCAGCACGGACGGAATCTTCAGCCCGCGCGTGGCAAGAAAGAAGCCCCAGCAGGACAGCATCCAGCCCCAGAGCAGCATCGAGCCTTCATGGTTGCCCCATGCGCCGGTGATTTTATAAATCCACGGTTTCAGCGTATGGCTGTTCTGCTGCACGTTCAGCACCGAAAAATCCGACAGCGCATAGGCATGAATTAATCCGAACAGCGCAATTGTCATCAGCCCGCAGACGGATACCGCCATCGGGCGGCCCAGCGCCATCCACGACCCCCGCCCGTTCGCAGCCCCCCACATCGGCACCACCGCCATCAGCAGCGACAGCACAAAGGCAAGGGCAAGCGCGAAATGGGCAAGTTCGATGATCACTTAGGATCGCCCGTTTTTTCGCCGTGCAGTTTTTTCATTTCCTTGGCGAGTTCGGGCGGCGTGTATTTTTCGTCATGCTTGGCCAGCAGCACGGTTGCCATGAACACATCGTTTTGCAACGTGCCGGTCGCCACCACGCCCTGCCCCTCGCGGAACAGATCGGGCGCGATGCCCTTGTATTCGACCTTCTGGTCGCGGAGTTCGTCGGTGACGATAAACTTGATCGTCAGGTCGCCGGATGCTTTTTCAAGGGTACCCACCTTTACAAGGCCGCCGAGGCGGAACACTTTGCCATCCTTGACCCGCGCATCGTCCAGCTGGCGCAATTCCTGCACCTGCTGCGGCGTGAAGAAATACGACACGTTTTTGCGCAGCGCGAACAGCGCGATGGTGGTCGCAAAGGCGAGCGCGCAGAGGATCAGCAGCGTGAACTGCAGACGTTCTTTTTTATTCATTGCCATCTTTTTTTACCCTTGCCCATGCGCGCAGTGAAACGGCCACCAGACCCGCCAGCACGGTGCCGGTGATGCCATAGGCCGCGATAATGAAATCCGCGTATTCGCCGTTCATGCGGCACCACGCAATTGCGCCGCGCGTGCCCTGCGCGCAAACACCTCGGTGCGCAGGCGGAAAAAGGCCAGCGCGATAAACAGGAAATGAAACGCGCCCGCCATCAGCAACAATGGCAGCAGCATGGATTTGTCGACCGTCGCGCCGTCCATGCGGATGATCGATGCGGGCTGGTGCAGCGTGTTCCACCAGTCGACCGAAAACTTGATGATCGGGATATTGATCGCGCCGACCAGCAGCAGCCCTGCCCCCGCATTGATGCCACGCTGTTCATCGTCGAAGGCATCGACCAGCGCGATATAGCCGATATAAAGAAAGAACAGCACCAGCACCGATGTCAGCCGCGCATCCCAGACCCACCACGCGCCCCACATCGGCTTGCCCCACAGGGATCCTGTGACAAGGCAGATAAAGGTGAAGGCGGCACCGACAGGCGCAACCGCCTTGGCATATAATTCCGCCAGCACATGTTTCCAAATCAATCCGGTAAAAGCCGCAACCGCCATCGTCACATAGGTGAACAGCGCCATCCATGCGGCGGGCACATGGATATACATGATGCGCACGGTGTCGCCCTGCTGGTAGTCGGGCGGCGAGTCAAAAAACGCGACATATAATCCGGCCGCGAAAAACAAAACCGTCAGCACCCATGCCACGGGCAGCACGACATTCGCCAGCGCCAGAAACCGGCCCGGATTGGCAAAGCGCCCGATGATGCTGCCGCTGGTGCTCAAAGCTGTCATGACCTCAAATGCAGTTTCAGGAACGCGGATGCCGCCGCGGGGGCTAACGGCAGGGTCGCCACCACCAGCGCCGTTTGGAGCAAAAGATAGGCCGTAACAGGCGCATCCGCAAGTGCAGCCTCGGCCGCCATAACCCCCAGAATAAGCATGGGAATCAGCAGCGGCAGCACCAGCACCGCCAGCAACAGCCCCGATCTACGGCTGCCGAGCGTCAATGCCGCGCCCGCGATTCCCAACTGGCTCATATATATAGTACCGAGCGCAAGCGAGCCGCAGAGCATCCCCGATTTTTCAGGCGGCACACCCAGCATGACCGACACAGGAAATGCGGCCAGCACCAGGGGCAGGCCGGAGAGCAGCCAATGCGACATCATTTTACCAAGCGCGATCTGCCACGGCGCAACGGGCGACATCATGAGCAGGTCGAGCGTGCCGTCCTCCGCATCGCGCTGAAAAACGGTATCAAGCGACAGCAACCCCGCCAGCAACGCGCAGACCCAGATGATTGCGGCGGCGGATTTTTGCAGGGCGGCGGGATCCTGCGCCAGTGCAAAGGGGAACAGGCTGGCGACGACGCAGAAGAAAAACAGCGTTGCCACGAATTCCGATCCGCGCGCGGCAAACAGGCGTGTATCGCGCGTGACAATGGCGCAGACCGCTTTCATGCGGCACCTAATGTGATACGGCGCAACGCGCCGGATGACGGCGGGTCGACGGGATAGTGGCTCGCGATCACCGCAATACCGCCCTTCGCCGCGTGATGGTCGAGCGCGATGCGGAACAGCGCCATCGATTCAGCATCGAGCCCGTTCAGCGGTTCGTCGTACAGCCACAGCTTGCTGCCCTTCATCAAAACACGCGCAAGGCCAAGACGGCGTTTCTGCCCCGCCGAGAAATAGCGCACCGGACGGTCGCGCAGATCGTGCAGCCCCATGGCGCGCAATGCGGCCTGTGAAATATCATCCCCCACGCCCCAGAGCCGCGCCCAGAAGGCGATATTTTCATATGCCGTTTCCAGAAGTTTCAGATGCCCGTCATTCGCGGGCAGGAAAGCGTAGCGCGAAGCATGCGACACCGTGCCATTTTCCAAAAAATCCTGTTCTTGCCATAAAATACGGCCTTCGAAGGGCAGCGCACCCGCCATCACACGCAGCAGGCTCGTCTTGCCAGCACCATTCGGCCCCGCCAGATGCACCACATCGCCCTCGGCCATTTCCAAAAACAAATTCTGGAACAGCAAACGCCCGCCGCGCTGGCAGCCGACATCTTGAAGCGTGAAAAGGGCGTTTGAAGCGGTCACGTATTGGCCTATTATCTTGTGAACGCTTGGACTATAAACCAAGCTCCTACCTAAGACAAACGTAACTGACTGAAAAAAATAGGGAGTTCCGCCGTGACGGTAACTGGACACGATACGCTGAAAACAAGAAAAACGCTGACCGTGGACGGCAAGAACTACGATTATTTCAGCCTTAGCGACGCCGCCAAAACCATCGGCGACATTTCCCGCCTGCCCTATTCGATGAAGGTGCTGCTGGAAAACCTGCTGCGCTTCGAAGACGGCCAGAGCGTGACGGTCGATGACGTCAAGGCGATGGGCGAATGGCTGAAGGATAAAAAGAGCAACCGTGAAATCGCCTACCGCCCCGCGCGCGTGCTGATGCAGGATTTTACCGGCGTGCCCGCCGTGGTCGATCTGGCCGCGATGCGCGACGCGATGGTTGCACTCGGCGGCAACCCGCAGAAGATTAACCCCCTCGCCAACGTCGACCTTGTGATCGACCATTCGGTGATGGTCGACAACTTCGGCACCAAGGACGCCTTCGGCGAAAACGTGAAGGTGGAATTCGAGCGCAATCTGGAGCGTTACGTGTTCCTGCGCTGGGGTTCCAAGGCTTTCAACCGTTTCCGCGTCGTGCCCCCCGGCACCGGCATCTGCCATCAGGTGAATTTGGAATACCTGTCGCAAACCATCTGGGTTGAAGACGACGAGAATATCAAGGGCACCACGGTCGCCTATCCCGACACCCTTGTCGGCACCGACAGCCACACGACCATGGTCAACGGCCTTGCCGTTCTGGGCTGGGGCGTTGGCGGGATCGAAGCCGAAGCCGCGATGCTCGGCCAGCCTGTATCGATGCTGATCCCCGAAGTGATCGGCATGAAACTGACCGGCGCGATGAAGGAAGGCACGACCGCAACCGACCTCGTCCTGACCGTCACGCAAATGCTGCGCAAAAAAGGCGTCGTCAATAAATTCGTCGAATTCTTCGGCCCCGGCATCGATCACCTGTCGCTGGCCGACCGCGCGACGATCGCCAACATGGCGCCCGAATACGGCGCGACCTGCGGCTTCTTCCCGATCGACGGTGAAACCATCAACTACCTGCGCTTCACCGGCCGCGACGAACACCGCGTCAACCTTGTCGAAGCCTATGCCAAGGCGCAAGGCATGTGGCGCGAGGCGAATGCACCCGACCCCGTCTTCACCGATACGCTGGAACTTGACCTTGCCACCATCGAACCCTGCCTTGCCGGCCCGAAACGCCCGCAGGACCGCGTCGTGCTGTCTTCTGCCGCTTCCGGATTCAACGAAACGCTGCTGAAAGATATCGGTGCGGAGAAATTCGCAACCAGCGTGCCCGTGAAAGGCCATGACTACAGCCTGAACCACGGCGATGTCGTGATTGCCGCGATCACCAGCTGCACCAACACCTCCAACCCCTCTGTCATGCTGGCGGCGGGTCTGGTGGCGAAGAAGGCGCTGGAAAAAGGTTTGACCGTGAAGCCTTGGGTGAAAACATCCCTCGCGCCCGGATCACAGGTTGTGACGGACTATCTTGAAAACGCTGGCCTGCAAGCGAGCCTCGATGCGCTGGGCTTCAATCTGGTCGGATATGGCTGCACCACTTGCATCGGCAATTCCGGCCCGCTGCCGGAACATATCGAGGAAGCGGTGAAAGCGGGCGACCTGACCGTCGCGGGTGTGCTTTCGGGCAACCGTAACTTTGAAGGCCGCATCCATGCGTTTGTGAAGGCGAACTACCTTGCCTCCCCGCCGCTCGTCGTCGCTTATGCGCTGGCGGGTTCGGTGAAGATCGACGTGACGAAAGACGCTCTCGGCATCGGGAAGGACGGCAACCCCGTTTACCTGAAAGACCTCTGGCCCAGCCAGAAAGAAGTCGCCGATACGCTGAAAACCGCGCTGACGCAGGAAATGTTCAAGAAACGCTACGGCAACGTGTTCCACGGCCCCGCCGAATGGCAGGCCGTGCAGACCGAAGGCGGCGAAACCTATAAATGGAATTCGTCATCGACCTATGTGCAGAACCCGCCCTATTTTGCGGGCATGACGATGCAGCCGGAAGAAGTGAAGGACATCAAGGGCGCGCGCGCTCTTGCCGTGTTCGGCGATTCCATCACGACCGACCATATTTCTCCCGCCGGTTCGATCAAGAAAGACAGCCCCGCAGGCGCGTACCTGATCAGCTATCAGGTGCGCCCCGTCGACTTCAACTCCTACGGCGCGCGCCGCGGGAACCACGAAGTCATGATGCGCGGCACCTTTGCCAATATCCGCATCAAGAACGAAATGCTGGGCGGCAAGGAAGGCGGCCTGACCCGCCACATCCCGACCAACACCGAAATGCCGATCTATGACGCGGCGATGAAATACATCACCGAAGGCACGCCGCTGATCGTGTTTGCGGGCAAGGAATACGGCACGGGATCTTCCCGTGACTGGGCGGCGAAGGGCACGAAACTGCTCGGCATCCGCGCGGTCGTGGCCGAAAGCTTCGAGCGTATCCACAGATCAAACCTTGTCGGCATGGGCGTGCTGCCCCTGCAGTTCAAGGACGGCATGACGCGCGCGGCGTTGAACCTGACCGGCGAAGAAACCTTCGACATCGCAGGCATCGCAACCGGTTTGCAGCCCCGCATGGATTTGAAAATCGTCATTCACCGCGCCGGTGGCGCGACCGACGAAATCACCGTCTGGTGCCGCATCGATACGCTGGACGAAATCGAATACTTCGCGAATGGCGGGATTTTGCAATACGTCCTGCGTTCGATAGCAAAAGCAGCGTAAGCTGCGTACAAAAACAGCGTAGCTGCGTGCCAAAGCCGCGTAACGGGATATTTTTTTGAGAAAGGGATTTTGATGAAGTTTTCATGGCTTTGCCTGCTGGCTGCGCTTGTAGTGGCGTCACCGGCGATTGCGCAAAATCCCGGTGCCGCAGGGGGCGCGCAAGCGCCGTTGCCGAACCCGCTGGACCCGCCCGCGCCGCCGCCCTCGACCGAGCCGAAGCCAGACTGGCTGAACTACCCGAAGGAAGACGCGGGCGAGCTGGGCAACCTGTCGAACCCGCACCGCACGGCGGAGGAAATTGTCGCCTGGGTGCAGGGGACCGCCACCGATGCGCTCACCTTCACATCCAAAGCCGCGTATGAAAACCTGACCGCCGCAGGCGCCGAGCTGAAATACGAGGAAGTGAACCCGAAACTGTTCCGCATCAAGCAGAATTTCACGGCCGCAGGCTGGGCGAAATATGCCGCCTATGCCAACCAGTCGGGCATGATCGACAAGGTGCGCAATCACGAATATTCCGTCACGACGATCATGAACGGCAATGCCAATATCCTGGATAACGGCGCGGTCGACAATGCCGACGGCACGCGCGCCTACCGCTGGCGCGTGCGCGCGCCGCTGATGATCACCTATCTTCTGGTGAGCGCAACGGGCGAGCAGCAGGCGGTCGAGGACGGACAGTTCGAAGTGGCGCTGGAACTGACGCGCGGGCCGCAGAAAACGACCGAAGACGCAGGCCTGCTGATCGACGACTGGAACGTCGTCGCGAAGTAAGCCGTTACGTTTTTTTAACAGCGCGTCAACCGCGCTAGGTCTTTTTAAACAGCGCGTCAACCGCGCTGCGGTGCGTGTCTTTCTTTGCAATATCCGCCTCGACGCGGGTGATTTCTTCCTTCAGCTGCGCCACATAGTCGCGCAATTCCGGCACCGACATCTTGTCCAGCGCGCGGGGTTTGCTGCGTTTGGTTTTGGGGTCGTTTTCATCGTCGAAAATCATCTATAATGCTCCCTGATTAACGAAGGTCATCATAGCGGAAAATAAAAGACATGCCAAAAAAACAAATCGCGAAAAAGTCTGCGACGAAAAAAACAGCAGGAAAGAAATCCGCGCTGCCTGCCGAAATGAAGGCCGCCGCCGTGCATGACCATGCATTGGTAATCGAACAACGTCCCGTGCCTAAACCGGCGCATGGCGAGGTACTGGTGCGCGTGCATGCCGCCGGCGTCAACCGCCCCGATATCCTGCAGCGCAAGGGGTTGTACCCGCCGCCCCCCGGCATTTCCGACATCCCGGGATTGGAAATCGCGGGCGAAGTCGTGGCGCTCGGCAAGGGCGTTGCGGGCATCAAGAAGGGCGCGAAAATCTGCGCGCTTGTCGCGGGCGGCGGCTATGCAGAATATTGCGTTGTGCCGGCCGTGCAATGCCTGCCCATTCCTACGGGTATCGATATGGTGACGGCGGCGGGATTGTGCGAAACGCATTTCACCGTCTGGACGAACCTGTTCGATCGCGGGAATTTGAAAAAAGGCGAGAGCGTGCTGATCCATGGCGGCGCGTCCGGCATCGGCACCACGGCAATACAGGTGGCGAAAGCATTCGGGGCGAAAGTTTTCGTGACCGCCGGCAATGATGAAAAGGCAACGGCTTGCGTAAAGCTGGGGGCTGTCGCCGCGATCAATTACCGCCACAGGGATTTCGTGACGGAGATCATGGCGCTGACCGATAACCGCGGCGTCGATGTCGTGCTGGATATGGTCGGCGGCGATTATGTGGGGCGCAACCTGAAAACCCTTGCGCCCTATGGCCGTCATGTCAGCATCGCGATGCAAAAGGGCCGCACGGTCGAAATCGATTTGTTCCAGATCATGTCGAAGCGATTGATCATGACCGGATCGACGCTGCGCCCGCAGCCCGTTGCCGTGAAGGGCGCAATCGCCAAGGCGCTGAAAAAGAATATCTGGCCGCTGGTCGCGCGCAAAAAAATCCGCTGCGTGATCGACAGCATCTATACCCTCGATGACGCACAAAAGGCGCATGAGCATCTGGAGCTGGGGAATCACGTCGGCAAAGTGATTCTCAAGGTTATCTGATTAATTTACATAATAACAAGCTTTAGGGCGCTGGCGGGTGAGCCAGACCTATAAATAGCGGGAGTTTAGCCCTGCCGCACCGGTTATCTTTGACATATTAAATGGCCTTTGCTATTCCTTTTGCATAACATTTATGCAGACGGAGCCCCTATGTCCCTCACCGCCGCCTTCAACGACGATTACGAAACCGAAATGGCGAACAGCTATGTGCTGGTCGTGAAATACGACATGGCGGGATACACGCATGTGCTGGCCTATGATTTCATGGCGCGCGTGATGATCATGCGCAACGATGATTACCCCGAAAACTCCATGCGCATGACGCCGTTCAACCAGCTGGACCGCGACAGCCTGGTCGATATGCGCGAAGAACTGGTCCGCCTGGGCGGCAAGCCGCCCGCGCTGCCGGCGGAACCCAATACGATGCAAAAACCCCTGCGCGGCCTTAACCCTTAAAATCCGGAATTTGACCATGGCGCTCAGCGAAGAATTCAACAGCAGCTACAGCCCGCGCAAACTGGCCGATAACGTGTTGCGCATGGGTTACGACTACGTGACGTTCTTTTACGATTTAGAACAGCGCCTGCTGGTAACGGCCTACCGTTACAGCGATGCGGGCGGCACGACCGTCACGCCGTTTTCAAAACTGGACCGCGAGGTGCTGGTGGAAATGCGCGACCGTCTGGTGGAGTTGGGCGGCAAGCCGAAAGAACTGCCGCCGGAAGCGCCGACGCTGAACAAGCCGTTGCGCGGCCTGAACCCTTAAAGGAACGAAGATGCCCATCAAAAGCGCCTTTAACGAACAGTATAACGCAGTCATGGCGAATGATTATGTGCTGGATGTCAGCTTTAATTCGTCAAACCTCAGCTATATCTACCAGACCTTCGATTTCATGTCGCGCACGCTGGTCACGGGGCGCAGCAGCAGCTCCGCCGGTTTCAACGTGACGCCGTTTTCGCAACTGGACCGTGACATGTTGATAACGATGCGTGACAAGCTGGTGGAACTGGGCGGCAATCCGCCGGAACTGCCCACCGAAGCCGCGACGCTCACCAAACCCGCACGAGGATTAAACCCGTGATTTCCGCAGACATGTATGAGGGCGATTACAGCGATCCCGCACCCGCCTTCCTCCAAAGGACGCCGACCGTGAAAAAAGAACCACTCTCGCTCAAAGACGCCTTCAACAACCTGCACCCCGCGATGGAAAACAGCTCCTCCTTGCGCGTATTGAGCAGCGGCATATACGCCTATTACGATTTCGCGCAGCGCGTGCGCAGTTCCGGCAGCCCGACGCCGACGATCACGCCGTTTTCGCAGCTGGACCGCGATACGCTGGTCGCCGCGCGCGACAAGCTCGTGGAGCTGGGCGGCAACCCGCCCGAACTGCCGTCCGAAGCGCCGACGCTCAACAAGCAACTGAGAGGGCTCAATCCGTGATTTCCGCAGAAATGTATGACGGCGGATACGACGACCCCGCCCCGCCGCGCCCCGCCCCGCCCCCTGCCCAAAGGATCGTCGCCGTGAAAGAACCGCTGTCGCTGAAAGACGCCTTTAGCTATGTGAACGGCACGATGGAAAACCCCGTGACGTTGCGCGCCTATACCGGCGGCATCTACAATTATTACGATTTTGCGCAACGCCTGCGCGTCACGAACGGGCAGAACCCGATCATCGTCCCCTTCACCGAGATCGACCGCGACGTGCTGGTCGCCGCGCGCGACAAGCTGGTGGAGCTGGGCGGGCAGCCGCCGCAGCTGGCGCCCGAAGCAAACGCACTTAACAAACCGTTGAGAGGATTGAACCCGTGAGCAGCGACGCACCCGAAATTTCCCTGAAAGACAGCTTCAACGCCATGGGCGCGCGGATGCAGAACAGCTCTGTCCTTGGCATGCATAACGGCGCGATCTGGATCTATTACGATTTCACCAACCGGATGCGCATGACGCCGATCGAGGGCGGGCAGAAAATCACCCCCTTCGCCGAGCTGGACCGCGACGTGCTGGTGGCGGCACGCGACGCGCTGATCGACCTGGGCGGCAAGCCGCCTGCGCTGCCGCCGGAGCCGCAGGTACTGAACAAACCCTTGCGGGGGCTTAACCCGTAACGAAGGACATGACCATGGAACTGGGCGAAGCATTTAATTCGAAATCGAAACCACAAGTGACGAATTCCAGCCCCTTCGCGCTCGACATCTATTACGAGAGCCGCGCGGGCAGCATGTACACGACTTTCGATTTCATGACGCGCGTGATGATGGTGCGCACAGGGTCGAGCGAGGGCGGCATTACCGTGACGCCGTTTTCGCAGCTGGACCGCGATGTGATCGTGGCGGCGCGCGATAAACTGGTGGCACTGGGCGGCACGCCGCCGGAATTGGCGCCGGAAGCGCAAACGCTCAACAAACCCTTGCGCGGCCTCAACCCATAAGCGAGTAAAGCATTATGAGCGACGAAAAATCCCTGAAGGACTCCTTCAACAGCAATCACAGCACGACGAAATACGGCGAGAGCGTGCTGCAGGCGACATCGGGCAAGATCAACCATTTCTATGACTTCACCGCCCGCGTGCTGGTGACGCGGGCCGACTGGGGCAGCGATTACAACATCACCACGACGCCGTTTTCGCAGCTGGACCGCGATACGCTGGTTGCGGCGCGCGACCGGCTGGTCGAGCTGGGCGGAACGCCGCCCGCGCTGCAGGCGGAGGCAAACACGCTGAACAAGCCGTTGCGCGGCCTCAACCCATAACAGGAAACATACCAATGTCCCTCGCCGAAGAATTCAACGACAACTCCTATGGCCGCAAGCTCAACGATTTTGTATTGAGCGTGCAATATGGCCTGTCGCCCAGTTCCTCGACCTCCACTTACTTCCAGTATGATTTCATGGCACGCCTGCTGACGACCCGCACGGGCAGCAGCGATGGCGGCATCTCCGTGACCCCGTTTTCGCAGCTGGACGCCGAATCGCTGGAGAACCTGCGCAACCGCCTGATCGATCTCGGCGGCAAGCCGCCGCCCCTGCCGGGCGCGATGGAGAAGACGGGCCTGCGCAAGGGCGGGCTCAACCCCTGATTTTGGATCGCGCGATCCAGAACCTTTGATTTCAAAACCTTAGCTTTTTTGACGGCCGCTCATGTAAAAACGACGGCGGTATTCCCGCCATCTGCAATTTATTGTTTGACAGAACAAACCCGCTAAAGTATCTTTGTTAAATATTTTACGCATTTTAAGGAATATTCAACATGGTTTTAGCCAATAAATTTAACGATAATTTCAAAGCCCAATCCCTGAACGACATGATGCTCGGCATGTATGCGGCGTCCAATTACGGCAGCAACGCCTTTTGCTTTGCACAGGCGGCGCGCATCGCCACGCCCGTCAACGATGCGGGCGGCGCGGCGGAAACTCCTGCGAAGCGGCACCTGACGCTCTGATGCGTCCCTAGAATCCTCTGGACTTGCAGGGTCATGATCTTATAAGGTCACGGCATTCTCCCCTAAAGCGATTGAAGATGTTTCAATCGTCGCCCTTCCCCCGAAGAGCGCGCGGGCGTGAAGTGTATCCGCGCCATGGCGCGTGCCGAATGAACCCCGCGCCCTGCGCGGAAAACGAGAACAGGAGCTTTATAAAATGGCCTATCCCCTGATGCCCAAGGCGACCGCCGCATGGCTGGTCGACAACACCGCCCTCACCTTTGACCAGATCGCCGAATTCTGCGGGCTGCACCCGCTGGAAGTACAGGCGCTGGCGGATGGCGAGGTGAATTCCGGCATCATGGGCACCAGCCCCCTCATGAACGGCGAACTGACGCAGGAAGAAATCGACCGCTGCGAAAAGAACACCAACGCCAAACTGAAAATGATGAAGAACGACCTGCCCAAGCCCCGCGCCCGTTCCAAAGGCCCGCGCTATACGCCGGTCACCAAGCGCGCGGAAAAACCCAACGCGGTTGCGTACCTGCTGAAGCAGTTCCCGATGCTGGCCGATGTGCAGATCGCGAAACTGGTCGGCTCCACCAAGCCGACCGTCGATGCGATCCGCGGCAAGACCCATCCCCAAAGCAGCAGCATGAAGCCCGTCGACCCGGTGTCGATCGGCCTCTGCACCGCCGACGAGCTGGAGAAAGCCGTCCGCAAGGCGAGCCGCCGCGTGGAGCGCGAAGCAAAGGGCGGCGCGCCCGCCCCCACCGTTTTCGGCAACCCGTTCGCCAAGAAAACGGCCGCAGCTGCACCCGTTGAAGCCGCTGACGACGAAGATGACGAGGACGAAGAAGAACTCGACAACAACGATACGGAAGAAGCGACGGACGAAACGCTGCCCGAAACCGGCACGCATTAATTTGCCGCTTTGACCAATAAAAAAGGCGTCCTGTAAGGGACGCCTTTTTTATTCGATATGGGGGCTTTAGCCCGTGGCGCGAAGTTTCTCGATTTCTTCTTTCACATGGAGCTTTTGCTCTTTCATGCGGCGGATCGCGTGTTCGTTGCGCGCGGCATGGGTTGCTTCCTTGTGAATTTTTGCATCGAGCTCGGCGTGGCGTTTTTGCAGCGCTTTCAGATGTGCTTCTACCATATCAATCACTCCTTCGATCAAGTTTCAGTGCAATCATGTTTTCCAATGATACAGGAATCATTTTAGCACCATAAAATTTATAAAAAATTAATGCTTATATGACGGAAATGTCAGGGAATTTTAGCCGCAATGAAATCGCGCAGGATATGCGCGGTATCTATGGGCTTTTCAACCATCGGCGTATGGCCGCAATCTTTCAGCGCGATGAATTCGGCACCCGGAATAATCTTGGACAGACCTTCCGCATCCGCCGGTTTCACCATCTTGTCCTGATCGCCGGAAATAACCAGCGCGGGAATTTTCACCGCTTTGGCGAGATGGTCGCCATTTGCAAAATCGTTGCAGGCCGCAAGACCGACGCCGACTGCTTCGGGATTGGCGGCGTGCATGATGGAGGACAAAACCGTGCGCACCGCGCCCACTTGCGGATGCCCTGCATAAATACCCCATTTCACGATCATGCCGATTGCATCATTCGGCGTATCAACCGCGGTTTTCAGCAAATCCGCGTTCACCGGCATTTTCGCGGCGGCGCCCATCAGCAGAACGCCCTTCACCTGCGGCGCGTCACAGGCCGCGAGCGCGACCAGCGCGCCCATCGAATGACCGACAAGAACAACGTCATCGGGGCCGTTATCAAGGCGCGACCGTACCCATGCCGCCATCGCGGCGATATCGGGCAGCAGCTTTGAATCCGCCTTGGCGTCATGGCCCGGCAGCGTCAGCGCGCGGAATGAATGTTCCAGCAGGTGCGGCGCCATGCCGCCAAAGACGGCGCCGGTCATGCCCGCGCCATGCAGCGCGACGATTGTTTTGCGGTTGCTACCCATGCCCATGATTATAATCCGAACGGCACAAAAAAAAACCGCCCTCTTGAGAAGGGCGGGGTGAAGACGTCACGAGGAGGCACAGATGAAGGTCAAAATTCCGTGGAACCAGTCTTGTTCCTAGTTCCAGAATAGCGCGGTACGGTTAAGGACAGGTTAACGCCTCCAAGAGCATGTTTAATGCTTGGGTAACTATAGTTTATCTGGCTGTATTGCTTGGGGAATACGGTGTTAAGAACTGTTCTTAATTAGGATTTTTTCTCTGGCGCGGGCTTCTTTGCGCGCGGTTTTGTGGTGCGCAGCCGAGTCGTTTTAAGCTCGTTCGCCTCCTCCAGAATCGGGTAGGCGATGAGGGAGACGTAGGAGTTGATCCGGCGCAGGTCGCGCAGGATGTCGAGGTGCAAGCTGGATGTCGCAATCGTTTCGGCAACGCCCTGAGACAGACGTTTGAAATGGCTTTCCGCCGCCATCATCTCCTGATTGCGCAGGACGACTTTTTCTTCGAACAGTTTGCGCGCCATTTTGACGTCGCCGGTCATGAACACGTTCTGCGCGAGGTTCATGTTATCCATCACGCGGTGATGCAGGTCGGAAATTTCCGCGAAACCCTGGCGCGAGAAGTTGTCCTGATTGCGGATTTTCTTCGACGCCATTTCCATCAGGTTCTTGTCGATAATGTCGCCGATATGCTCGAGGTTGGTCGAGAAGGTCAGGATCTGCATGTAGCGCTTGCTCTCGTGCTTGTCGAGCGGATAGGACGACAGGCGGGCGAGGTAATTCTTGATCGCTTCATAAAGGCTGTCGACGATCGCTTCCTGATCGCGGATGCCCTGCACCAGATGCGTGTTGTTGGTGCGGAACGCCTCGAGCGTGTCGCGCATCATGCGCTGCACGACATCCGACACACGCAAGGTTTCACGCGCGACGCAAGCCAATGCCGCGGGCGGCGTGGTGAAGGCGGTCGGGTCGAGGTAACGGGGCAGGCTTTCGTCTTCTTCGCGGGCGCGGTCCGGCAGGATGATTTCCGACAGCTTCGTCATCGGCCCGATAAAGGGCAGGAAGCCGATCGCCACCATGATGTTGAAGAAGGTGTGGAAGTTGACCAGCTGGCGCGCGGGATCGGGATCGAGATGCGCGATAAACGGCGCCACGATGCTCGCCATAAACGGCAGGAAAATAATCGCGCCCATGCCGCGCATCATCAGGTTGCCAAGCGGAACACGGCGACCGGCAGGAATATCGCGCAGCGTCATGATGACGGGCGCAATCGCGCCGCCGATATTCGCGCCAAGGACGAGGATGAGGCCGAGGCCGACCGGAATAATGCCCGCCTGCACAAAGGACATGAACAGCAAAACCGTGCCAAGGCTGGAATGCACCAGCCAGGTGAACAAAGCCGCAATCACGATCGCCAGAATCGGCTGGGTCGCGAGCGGTTCGATCAGAACCTTCAACCCCTCTTCCTGACCGATCGGCGACGCGACATCGCGGATGACGCCCAGCGAAATAAAGATGAGCGCGAGGCCGACCAGCGCGCGGCCGATATGTTTGTAATGCGATTCATCCCAGACCTTGGTGATGACGTATCCGGCGAACAGCAGCACCGGCACCAGCCATTTGATGTCGAAGGAGATAATCTGCGCCGCCAGCGTCGTGCCCACATCAGCGCCAAGCATCACGGCAATGGCGGAGGTGATGGTGATGACGTTGCGGGCGGCGAAGGATGACACGATCATGCTGGCCGCGGTCGAGGATTGCAGCAAGGTCGCGACCACGATACCCGTGCCGAACGCCTTGAAGCGGTTGGAGGTGGAGTTGGAGATCAGGCGGCGCAGCGTCGTGCCAAAGGCGCGGTTCAACCCGGTCGACACCATGCCCACGCCCCACAGGAGCAAGCAGACGCCCCCGATGATGTGCAATATGATGTGTGACGCGTCGATGGCCTGTTACTCCGGAAATAATAAAATCACTGCCGGAAAAATTCCGGTTTTTGTATCAACACACCCCGCCGCCAATTTTTTGGTCGGCAAAGTTTCCTAGTGGATATCCGCCCACAGCTTGCGCTTGGCCGCCAGAATGATGCCGCAGAAGGCGAGCATGAAGATCATGACCTTCAGGCCCATGCCCTTGCGCTGCTCCATATGCGGCTCGGAAGCCCATGCCAGGAACTGCGTGACGTCGCGCGCCTGCTGTTCCAGCGTGTTGGCCGTGCCGTCGCCGAAGGTGACCTGGCCTTCGCTGAGCGGTTTTGCCATCGCGATCTGGTGGCCGGGGAAATATTTGTTGTAGTTGAGGCCGGGCATCAAATCGAAGCCGGCCGGTTTTTCCTCGTAACCGGTGAGGATGCCGTAGATGTAATCATCGCCATGTTCGCGCGCCTTGGACAGCAGCGACATATCGGGGGGCAATGCGCCGCCATTGGCCGCGCGTGCCGCCTTGTCGTTCGGGAAGGGAGATTTGAAGCGGTCGGCGGGACGGCCGGCGCGTTCGAACATTTCACCTTCATCGTTCGGGCCGTCGGGGATCTGGTATTCCGCCGCAACCGTCTTCACCTGATCGGGCGAGTAACCCAGCTGCGTCAGGTCGCGGTAGGACAGCAGGTGCATCGAATGGCAGGACGAGCAGACTTCCTTGTACACCTGAAAACCGCGCTGCAGCGCCGCCTTGTCGTAGGTGCCGAACGCGCCCTGATGCGGCCATTTCTGGTGCGGGGGTTCTGCGCCTTCGGAAGCAAGGGCGGGGTTGGCGGCGGAGATCACCGCCGCGACAGCCAGCATGGAGAGGGTTTTTTTCATTTTACAGTCTTTCGCTTTCAATCAATGCTTCTTGCAGCCGGGATCGGCGCTGATGGAGGCCGGCACGGGCAGGTTCTTTTCCTTGAACGACAGCACCGGCAGGATCACGAGGAACAGCGCGAAGTAATACACGGTCCCCAGCTGGCCCATGATGAGGGGCAGGCCTTCCGGCGGCTTCGCGCCCGAATACATCAGCACGAAGAAGTCGATGAACAGAAGCCAGATGCACCATTTGAAGACGGGGCGGAAACGTCCCGACTTCACGGGGTTGCGGTCAAGCCAGGGCAGGAAGATCATGAGGATGATCGAGCCGAACATGGCAAGCACGCCCTGCAGCTTCGCGGGCAGCAGCACGATCGTCGTGAACGGGATCGTGATGTCCATCGTGAAGGCGCGCAGGATGGCGTAGAAGGGCAGGAAGTACCATTCCGGCACGATATGCGCAGGCGTCTGCATTGCGTCGAACTTGCGGAAGTGGTCGACCTCGGTCAGCGCGAGCGGGTAGAAGAACACCACGCCCAAAAAGATGGTGAGGAAGAACACCAGCGCAACCGAATCTTTCGTGCTGACATAGGGCGCGAAGGGGACGGTATCGGCAGGCGTTTGCGGCTCGACGCCGGTCGGGTTGTTGGAACCCGTGACGTGCAGCGCCCAGACGTGAATGAACACGACGCCCAAGATCACGAAGGGCAGCAGGAAGTGCAGCGCATAGAAACGGTTCAGCGTGGGGTTATCGACCGCGAAGCCGCCCCAGAGCCAGGTGACAAGACCGTCGCCGACCAGCGGAATTGCGGAGAACATCGAGGTAATGACGGTCACGCCCCAGCCCGACATCTGCGACCACGGCAGCGCGTAGCCCATGAAGGCGGTCGCCATCATCAGGAGCAGGATGACAACGCCGAAAATCCACAGCAGCTCGCGCGGTTTTTTGTAGGAGCCGTAGAACAACCCGCGGGCGATGTGGATATAGACGGCGATAAAGAAGAACGACGCGCCGTTCATGTGGATGTAACGCAGCAGCCAGCCGAAATTCACGTCGCGCATCGTGCGTTCAACGGAATCAAAGGCGAGCGTGGTGTGCGGGGTGTAGTTCATGGCCATCATGATGCCGGAGAGGATCATGATCGCGAGCATCGTCATCGCGATGCCGCCAAAGCTCCACAGATAGTTCACGTTGCGGGGCATCGGGAACACGCCGTATTCCTTGATGAGCATCGTGAAGATGGGCAGGCGGTTGTCGATCCAGCGCACGACCGGATTGGTGAAGGTGTTTTTCTCGCCGAAATGGGCCATTTTTATTGTCCTTAATTATTCTTAGCCGTACTTCTTAACCAATGCGGATCAGGGTGTCGCTGAGGAAGCTGTAACCCGGCACGGCAAGGTTCTTCGGCGCCGGACCTTTGCGGATGCGGCCGGATTTATCGTAGTGCGAACCGTGGCAGGGGCAGAACCAGCCGCCGAAATCGCCTTTGGGCTGGCCCATTTTCGATCCCATGGGAATGCAGCCCAGATGCGTGCAGACGCCGACCAGCACCAGCCATTCGTCATGGCCTTTTTGTACGCGGTCGTCATCGGATTGCGGGTCACGCAAGGTATGCCAGTCTTCGGCGCGGATTTCCGAGACTTCGGCGGGCGTGCGGCGGTGAATGAACACCGGCTTGCCGCGCCAGACAGCCATGATGGTCTGTCCGACTTCGATCTTGCTGATATCCACCTCGGTCGATGCCATGGCCAGCGTGTCGGCAGCCGGGTTCATGCTGTCGACCAGCGGCCAGACAGAAGAGCCCACGCCAACGGCCGCCATCGCGCCCGCGGTCAGATACAAAAATTCACGACGATTTGCGCCGTCTTTGGTCGAGTCCATTGTTTTTCTTCCTTTTTACAGGACTTTCGGGAGTCCGCCGTTGCAATCGGAACAGCGGTTTTAAAATCGGGTACAGGCACGGGCGCGGAAGACTCCGGCGGGTCCCTGTATCTGAATGATACTACTGATTTTCAGGCGAAAATAAAGCGTCACGCATGAATATTTCACTGCTGAAACAGCGGCTTTTATTTCCGTAACGTCAAAGAAGGAACAGCGCCTGCAGGATGAGGAGCTGCAGGACGTAAATCTGCAGCGTATTATGTCCAATGAAGCGCGCCGTGCGGGCGACGAGGTCGGGTTTCTTCCGCCGCACGCTTTCCAGCAGCAGGTCGCGGAAATGATACATCAGGAATCCGGTGCCGGTCGTCGTCGCAATCACGACCGCCCATTGCGCGATGTTGAACGGGAAAACGGTTGCGACAAATCCCAGATAAAGGACGGTGACGAAACCGAAATAAAACCGCACATCCACGACCTTCGCCGCGCGGTCGCGGTTTTTCAGCAACCATCCGGCAAGGGCGATGATCGCCGCCATGCTGCCATATTCGAACAGCATGCCGGTTGGGGGGATCAGCGCGACCAGCGCGGCATTGATGACCCAGAACCTGAATTTGTCGCGCACCGCGATTTCCGCCAGCGGATCGATGGTAAAACGGATAACGATGATCGTGGCCACGGCGGAAAGCGGAAAAATATCGAAGCCGATCGCAGCCGCAACCGCCGCCAGCAGCGCGACAGCCTGATACATCCAGATATCGGATTTGCGGCCCGCGTTGTATCCCGTCGGGATAAACCAGACCAGCGCGAACATGCGGAACACACGGAACCACAAATTATCGTCATATAAATACAGGCCCACATGGTCGATCAAAAACGCCGCCACCGCGGCTGCGTATAACTCGTATGATGCCATCCTGTATTTCATGGGTTTCTTCCGTTATCCTGACTATGGCATTAAACAATCACGGTGACAAATGCGCAGGAGCAGGGCGACATGAGATTGGCACTTTACCAGCCCGATATCCCGCAGAACACCGGCACGCTGATGCGGCTTTGCGCCTGCCTGGGCGTGGCGATGGATATTATCGAGCCTTGCGGGTTTCTGCTGTCCGACAAAAACCTGAAACGCGCGGGCATGGATTACCTCGAACACCTCGACATGACGCGCCATATGAACTGGGAGAGTTTCAAGACGGCGCATGCGGGAAAGCGCATCGTGCTGCTGACGACGAAAAGCGACCGGTCGTTCATCGATTTCAAATTTGAAGCGGGCGATGTGGTGCTGGCTGGCCGCGAAAGTGCGGGCGTGCCCGATGACGTCCACGAATCTTGCAATGCCCGCATCACCATCCCGATGGCGGCGGGCGTGCGGTCGCTGAACGTGGCGGTCGCAAGTTCGATGGTGCTGTCGGAGGGGCTGCGGCAGACGGAATTATTCCCCGTAACCCCTGCGAAGGCAGGGGTCTAGGCACCGTCCCCCGCGAATGGCGGCGACACCTCTTGAACCGCAATTCCCACTTGTCATCCCCGCGATATATGGGATCTCGGGGCTGCGATTGATTTCTCTGGATAATCCGCCCTCAAAATTGGCTGGGCAGGAGTTGGGCAGACACATGCCCTAAAAACGCGCTTTTTCTTTCGCTATTCTTAGCGAATTCGCTATCTCTTGCAAGGGTGCTGTATTTCCATGGCAATAGAACTGACGGATGACGGGTGGCACAGTCCTACAACAGGTCTGTTGGCGTGTTCACCGACGTGGTGTAATGTGGTGAAGCCTGTTGTCAGGCATGCCAGATGAATAGAAAAAAGGCGCAGGAACGACGAGCTAAGGCGAAGAGCAAAGCGGCAGTCCGGGCATCGATCAGCTTTCCGCTCGATCTCTACGAAACGCTCGAAGGAATCGCACAGCGAAAAAAAGTGTCGTTGGCCTGGGTTGTTCGTGACGCTGCCGAACTGTATGTAGCTAGCATGGCAAAACGGCCCGTGGGAGATGATGCATGAACGTTTTTGAACTCCGCGACCGTCTTGTGGGCGATTACGCCAGTTACACGCGCAGCTTCATCAAGATTGCAGATCCTCGGATTTCGAATGCGGTAGAGACCGCATTGGAGGGCGGGGAGTTTTGGCCAGAGCCGATGCTGCAGCTAAATCCCACCTTTCTGCCTGGGGGAACTATCGACTCGCTCGTGGGAGACGGAACACTTCACCCCGAGTGCTCGAAGATTTTCAAGATCGACAAGTCGGACACGGATCACACTGGTAAGCCTTTGCTGCTGCACACACACCAGCAGGAGGCGATTCTCAAAGCGAGAAAAGATAAGAAGTCCTACGTGTTAACGAGTGGCACGGGCTCAGGCAAGAGCATGACCTACATCGTTCCAATCGTTGATCACATTCTTCGGAATGGATCGGGTCGCGGCATCCAAGCCATCGTAGTGTATCCGATGAACGCCCTAGCTAATAGCCAGGACGAAGAACTCAGCAAGTTCCTGAAGAAAGGTTACCCGGAAGGGCAACCGCCCGTTCGCTTCGCCCGCTACACGGGGCAAGAGAAGGCTGCCGAGAAGGAGGCGATCAGGAGCAATCCGCCAGATATCTTGCTGACCAACTACATGATGCTGGAACTGCTGCTGACGCGGAGCGAGGACCGCGAGCTGGTGCGCGCGGCGCAGGGTTTGCAATTTCTTGTGTTCGACGAACTCCATACCTATCGTGGACGACAGGGTGCGGACGTGGCGCTGCTCATCCGGCGATGCCGGATTGCCTTCGGCGGTCACGACATGATCTGCATTGGCACATCGGCTACGATGGCCAGCGGAGAATCCACAGAAGAGCAAAAACGGGATGTCGCGAAGGTGGCCCAGACGCTCTTTGGTGTTCCGTTCGATGGAACCCAGGTGATTGGGGAAACTTTGGAGCGCGCCACACCTGAAGTAGATTTCAGTGATCAAGCTGTGATCCAAGCCATTCGCACAGCGATCGAAACAGGAGCAAGTCCACCAGAGAGCTATGCGGAATTTCGGGGTCATGAACTGGCCTCGTGGATTGAATCCACCTTCGGCGTGCGCACGGAAGGGGAAATGAAGCGAGTGGTTAGGCAGGCCCCTCGGCGATTGCAGGGGAAGGACAGTGCAGTCGAAGACCTTGCGCAACTAACATCGACCGACCCCAAGCAGTGCGTTATGGTGCTGCGCCAGTTCCTTCTTAAGGGCTCCGAGCTGCGCCGGAACGAGTCGAGTAGATTCCCTATCTTTGCCTTCCGGCTGCACCAGTTCTTCACGCGTGGTGACACCGTGTGGGCAACCATCGAGCGGGAGGCTGAGAGGCATCTGGAGATGTCGAAAAAGGGCTCGAAGCCCGGCGATCCCGACAAACCTCTGTTCCCCTTTGTGTTCTGTCGGCAGTGCGGAACGGCCTACTACCGAGTCAAAGTGGAAGAGCATGGCAATGCGGTTCTCTCACGAGAAGACCGCCGCGAGGAAAACGACGACGGTAGCGGTGATGCCTACCTCTATGTCTCTGAGGCTTCTCCCTGGCCGCGGGCAGATGGATCGGGGCTTCTGGATCGCCTGCCTGCATTCATGAAAGAAACCACGCCGCAAGGCGTAGAGCGGGTTCGTCCCGATGCGCGCCGCGAGCTTCCTGAACCGGTCTTCATCGATGCTGGAGGCCGACTGGTGTCCGAGGGACAAGGTATTGCTGCGGCGTTGATCCGCAGGAATTTCCTGTTCTGCCTCGAACCCTCGTGCGGTATCGCGTACACAAAGAGCCAACGGTCCGAGCGGACCAAGCTGGCGACACTGGGCGTGGATAACCGCAGCACGGCGACCACGATCCTGGCAGTGCGTTCTCTTATCGAGTTGCAAGGTGATAGAGACCTCAAAGCCGATGCCCGCAAACTCCTCAGCTTTACGGACAACCGACAGGACGCGTCGCTTCAGGCTGGCCATTTCAACGATTTTGCTCAGGTGGCGTTGCTACGTTCAGCCCTGCACAAGGCTTCCAAGGAGAAAGGATCGAAGGGGCTGAGCCACGGCGATCTTTCGCGTAGTGTTTTTGATGCCATGCAGCTGCGGTTTGACGAATACGCTGCCGACCCCGAGGTGCGTGGACCAGCGAGGAGCGCCACTAACGACGCACTCCGTCGCGTCATGGACTATTATCTGTATCGCGACTTGCAGCGTGGCTGGCGAGTCACTGCCCCGAACCTCGAAGATTGCGGTTTGCTTACCTTCGGCTATGAAGGGCTACAGGGCGAAGACAGTCTCCTGAGCGAGACGGCAGTTTGGGAGACTGGCTTCTCCATTCGTACAGACGGCGGCGGCGAGCAATTCATCGAGACGCCAGAACCCTTGCGTTCCTGCCCGACAGAGTTGCGCGAGGAGTTGCTTCACACCCTGCTTGATGTTCTGCGGCGGTCCTTGGCTGTCAAGGTAGATGTGCTTGATCCCCAGAAACAGCTCGACCTGGTCGAACAGACGAAACCCCGCCTGCTGGAGGACACCGTCTGGTACTTGGAGGACGCTCGAGAGCTGGCGAAATCCGAGGTCGCCTATCCGCGGCCTAGGCAACAGCAGGATCGGACTGGGATTTTTATCTCGTCCTATGGCAATTACGGCCGCTATGTGAGACGCCGCCTCACTGTCTACGTGCCCGAAGGGCACCAGTTTGGTCGTGTGGAAGTTGATCAGACGATCCGCTTTTTGTTTCTTGCCCTGAAGCGGTACGGAATTGTCGAGCAGGTACGTAGCGGCGATATACCCGGCTATCAGATCAACGCAGACGCCCTCCGTTGGCAGCCAGGCGATGGAGTGATTCGTCCGGTGGACCGCACGCGGCTACTAGAGGCGGGCGAGGTCCCGCCCGAGGTTAACCGCTATTTCGTGGAGTGCTACCAACGTTTTGTGGATTTGAAGTGCGTGCTCGAAGCACGAGAGCATACCGCCCAGGTCAAGTCCGAGGACCGCGAGGAGCGCGAAGACAGATTCCGTAGCGGCGATCTGCCACTGTTATTCTGTTCGCCGACCATGGAACTGGGCGTGGACATCGCTCAGTTGAACCTGGTTAACCTGCGCAATGTCCCGCCGACACCGGCAAACTACGCGCAGCGCAGCGGTCGGGCTGGTCGTGGTGGGCAACCGGCGTTGGTCTATACCTATTGTGCGGGACGCAGCCCTCACGATCAGTATTACTTCCGTCAACCGAACCAAATGGTGGCAGGGTCGGTGACGCCGCCACGCATCGATATTCGGAACCGCGACCTGGTGCGCTCCCATGTCCATGCGGTCTGGATGGAGGTGGCCAAGCCCGATCTCGGCAAGACCCTCAACGCGGTAATTGAGCTTTCGCCCGCCGATGGAAATTTCCCACTTCCAATTAAGGACGCTGTTGCTCGGGAACTAAAGAACCCAACACATCGAGCCACAGCATTGGCAAAGGCGAACCAGCTGATCGCCAGTATCCGAGACGAACTGTCCACGGCTGCATGGTTTCACGATAACTGGATCAAAGAAGTGCTCGATCAGATAGAGCGTACTTTTGATACATCGTGCGACCGTTGGCGCAGCCTGTACCGCTCAGCCGTCCATCAACGAGAGCTGCATCACAAAATCATTGGCGACCACGCGCGGCCTGAGGTCGAACGAAATCACTCCCGACGGCTACGCGCTCAAGCCGAAAGCCAAATTCGCCTGCTCACGGAGGCCGAAGGCGTGTACGAAGGCGATTTTTATTCATATCGTTATTTCGCAGCGGAGGGATTTCTGCCCGGGTACAATTTTCCGCGCCTTCCGATTTCGGCATATATACCAGGTCGGCGACAAAGCAAGGGCCGCGACGAATTCGTTTCGCGCCCACGCTTCCTGGCAATCTCCGAGTTCGGTCCCGGTGCCCTTGTCTATCACGAGGGGTCTCGTTACCAGGTGTACAAGGTTAATCTCGATTTCGGTTCTGCAGGCATCGAAGCAACCCACGAACTGACGACAGCCACGATAAAACGCTGTCCGAGATGCGGCTATGCGCACGTGGAGCAGGGAAACAACATGGCTGAGGTGTGCGATAGATGTGCCTCAGCACTCGACGGCCCCTCTCGGATCGAAAACCTGGTCCAGTTGCAGAACGTCAGCCTCAGAATTCGTCAGCGAATCACCTGCGATGAAGAAGAACGCCAGCGGTTCGGTTATAAGCTGGTCAGCTCGTACCGCTTCCCGGAGGTGGGGGGCAAGCTCGACCGTAAGGACGCCGAGGTCTACGTCGGCGATGTGCTGGCCATGAGACTAAGCTACGGCGACGCCACGGACCTTTACCGAATCAATATGGGCTGGACTCACCAACGCGGCACCCAACCGCCGGGGTTCAACCTCGACTTGGAGCGTGGCTACTGGGCGCGCAACCCAGCTGACGCCGAGGACAACGAGGATGCAGCTGCCCAGGCCCGTATCCAACGGGTTGTGCCTTACGTTAAGGACACCAAGAACGCGCTCGTTGTTCGCTTGGAGCCGACCCGTTCAGGGCCGGAGATGGCGAGCCTGCAGGCGGCGCTCAAGGGGGCCATTCAGAAGCACTTCCAGCTTGAGCCGCGGGAACTGTCAGGCGAGCCGATGCCAGCCACTCAAGACCGTCGGGAGATCCTCTTTTACGAAGCGTCAGAGGGCGGAGCTGGTGTATTGCGGCAGATTGCCGAGGACCCTTCGGTGCTGCCCCTGCTTGCCCGGCGTGCCCTGGAGGTATGCCACTTTGATCCGGACACACTAAAAGACAATGGGTTGGAGACCTGCGGCAAGGCCTGTTACGCGTGTCTCCTTGATTACGGCAATCAGCCGGACCACAAGGACCTTGACCGTTACCTCATCCGAGACCTTCTCGTGGACCTGTCGCGTTCGGTGTGCCGTCCAGCGGGAGGCATGGGTTCACGCGAAGAACGGATGGCTGCGCTGCGCAAGCGCTGCGACAGCCAACTCGAAAAGAGATGGCTCGACATGGTGGAAAAGTGCGTACTGCGCCCCCCGAGCGATGCTCAGTATCTGATTGAGGCGTGTTCAACCAAGCCCGATTTCTATTATCGCGAACATAACGCTGCTATTTATATCGACGGTCCGCCACACGACGAACCAGACCAGATGCGGAAAGACGAAGCTATCACGAAACGACTTATGGACACGGGTTATATCGTCATCCGCTTCCACCACAAGCGGGACTGGAGCGAGATTGTCCGGCGCCACCCAGACATCTTCGGCGTAGCGCGTACATGATCTCCGCAACCCTTTCCAATCCCGGTACCCTTATCCACGCGCGCGGCCGCGACTGGGTGGTGCTGCCCGAGTCTACGGATGATCTTTTGATAGTGCGGCCGGTTGGGGGGCTCGACGAGGAGGTTACCGGCATTCTGCCGGCTATCGAGGTTGTCGAGTCCACGGCTTTCCGTCTTCCAACACGCGACGACCTTGGCGATTTTGGGTCGGGGCAATTGCTACGCGACGCAGCGCGGCTATCCACCCGTTCCGCCGCTGGCCCGTTTCGCAGCTTTGGTCGTATTGCTGTTGAGCCAAGGCCATACCAGCTCGTGCCGCTGATGATGGCACTCAAGCTCGATCCTGTGCGTCTTCTAATCGCCGACGACGTCGGGATAGGCAAGACCATCGAAGCTTCGACCATAGCCCGTGAATTGCTGGATCGTGGCGAGATCCGGAGACTAGCCGTTCTGTGCCCACCGCACCTGGCAGAGCAGTGGCAAGGGGAGCTGGCCAAGAAATTCCATATCGAGGCTGAGCTCGTCTTGAGCAGCACGATTCAGCGCCTGGAGCGGGACCTACCTATAGGCGTGTCGGTATTCGACAGATATCGCTTCACCATTGTTTCCACCGACTTTATCAAGACGCCCCGCCGCGCTGAGGACTTTGTCCTCAAGTGTCCCGAGTTCGTGATTGTGGACGAAGCCCATGGGTGCACGCTGGCTGGAGGTGTCGGACGAGGGCGTCAGCAGCGGTTCGAGCTCCTGCGGCGCATCTCGGAAGACAAAACACGGCACCTTGTACTTGTTACGGCTACGCCACATAGCGGAAATGAGGAAGCGTTCCGTTCCCTTCTGAGCCTGATTGACGAAGATTTCGCCCATCTGCCCAACGATCTGGACCGGGCAGAGCGGGAAGGTGTCCGCCGGAAGCTCGCTCGACACCTCGTACAGCGACGGCGCTCTGACATTCGCCATTACCTCGAAACCGACACGGCTTTTCCCGAACGGAAAGACAAAGAAGCCACTTACACCTTCAGCAAAGACCACCGTGCACTCTTCGACGATATTCTCTCTTTCGCCCGCGACTACGTTTCGGGACAAGACGGGGCGCGCAGGCGACGGGTTCGTTACTGGTCGGCTCTAGCTTTGTTGCGTTGTGTTTCTTCCAGCCCGGCGGCTGCCGCAGCTACGTTGCGCAGTCGGGCCGCTGTGGACGAGGCTGCTGAGGAGGAAGTAGATGAAGTGGGTCGACGTTCGGTGCTCGACCAGGACGACGCCGACGATGTCGTTTCCCTCGATTTCAGTCCCGGCTCGGACACCGAGGGTAGTGCTGAAAGTACGCGCCGCAAACTGTTGGAGTTCGCACGGCGCGCCGAGGCTCTGTCTGCCGATTCGGACCATAAACTTCAGGGCGCAATTCGCGAGATCAAGTCGCTGCTAAAGGAGGGATTCCAGCCCGTCGTCTTCTGCCGCTTCGTGGATACCGCTGATTACGTGGCTCGCCAGCTCCGTGAAGAACTGCCCGCCAAGGTTCTGGTGGAGTCGGTGACGGGCTTACTGCCGCCCGCCGAGCGAGAAGCCCGTATTGCCAGTCTGGTGGCTGAACGGGGCGAGTATGTGCTGGTTTGCACTGACTGCCTATCAGAGGGTATTAACCTCCAGCAGCAGTTCAACGCGGTGCTCCATTATGATCTGGCATGGAACCCAACTCGCCACGAACAGCGCGAAGGTCGGGTAGACCGCTTTGGGCAAAGGAAGGCCGAGGTGCGGGTTGTCACGTATTACGGAACCGACAACCCGATCGACGGCGTCATCCTTGATGTCCTTATCCGGAAACACAAGAGTATCAAGAGCGATCTCGGCGTCGCGGTCGCCGTACCCGGTTCCAGCGAGCAGATCGCCGAGGCTCTGTTTGAAGGCGCGCTATTCCGGGAAAAGAGCAAGTCCGATCCAACACAGTTAACGCTGAACTTCATCGACAACCTTGGGCCGAAGAAGCAGGATATTCATGCCGAGTGGGAGAGCGCCCGCGACCGTGAGAAGGCCAGCCGTTCGCGCTTCGCCCAGCATACGCTGAGTCCCGAGGCCGTCGCGGCCGAATTGCAAAGTGTTCGCAGCGCGATAGGCCGCAGCGAGGATGTTGCCCGTTTCTTTCAAGCTGTGCTACAGGCGGCGACAGTCCCGGTTCAGACCATGGGCAAGGCAGTTACAGTACATCTCAGCAACGAAACACCGCGCGCCCTTCGCCAAGCCATCGGCCGCGATGATCCCTTTACGGGCCGCTTCGACCTGCCGTTGGAAGAAGGAGATCTCTACCTCGGCCGCACTAGTCCGGTCATCGAAGGTCTCGCTAGCTGGACACTTGATCAGGCGCTCGATCCAGTAGCCCGCGACGTGCGTCCCGTGGCTGCTCGCTGCGGCGTTGTCTCCACTTCTGCCGTCACGATAAGGACGACGCTCCTGCTGGCACGATTCCGCTATCATCTGCAGGTCGCGAGGGCCGACGCGGAAACCATCCTGGTCGAGGAAATTGTGCCACTCGCCTGTACGGGTCCAGCAGATAGTCCGCAATGGCTTACTCCCGAAGAAGCAGAGATCCTGTTGTCCGCTCGGCCTGAACGCAACCTTGTTGCCACCGCTATCGATCAGCAAATTGGCATCTTATTCGACGCCTTACAGAACTTCCAGCAGGCCCTTGAACCAGTCGCCCTTAAACGCGCCGAAGCTCAGCTTGCCGCGCACGAGCGGGTGCGTGAGGCCACACGGACCAAAGGCCGCGTCACCATCCAACCCGTACTCCCGGTGGACATTCTCGGAGCCTATGTGTTGTTGCCGAGGTTGAGCTAGCTATGGCACGCCACACCGCCGAACTCCAAGCCATACGCTCTGAGGGGGGGCTTCTTCCGCCCGACCTTCTGCGGCGCGTGCTCGACCCGAAGGAGAAGCTCGACGGCACGCGTCCCGAGGATTACGGCCTGCCTCAGAACGAGCGTTTGAGTGAGGTCATAACGCAATCATGGAACCGCTTGCGCAAGCACTGGGCTGAATTTCGCGCCGCTTCCGCAAACCTTCCTCCAGGCGAAGCTGGCACCGGTCTCACCAATGACAAGTGGAGCCTGCCCTTATTGCGCGAGTTGGGCTTCGGCCTGCTTCCAACTACCTCCGGCCCGGAGATCAACGGCCGCACTTACGCAATCAACCGATTTTTTGGCCCAGTGCCCATGCATCTCGTCGGCTGCGGCCTGAGTCTGGACCGCCGGGCGGCAGGAGTGCGCGGGGCTGCTGCTGGTAACCCCCACGGCCTCGTGCAGGAGTTTTTGAACCGTAGCCCTGGGCATCTGTGGGCCATGGTGTCGAACGGCCTGCATCTGCGGATTCTACGCGACAATCAAGCTCTATCGCGGCAGTCGTTTCTCGAATTCGATCTTGAGGCCATGTTCGTCGGTGAGGCCTATTCCGACTTCGTGATCCTTTGGCTGATGGCCCACGCCACCAGGTTCGCCCCACGAGAGGGCAATCGTGCAGAGACCTGTTGGCTAGAACAGTGGACCAAGCTCGCTAACGAACAGGGGACGCGCGCCCTAGGCGATCTGCGTGGGGGAGTTGAACGTGCCCTGCAGATCCTAGGGGAGGGGCTGACAAGCCACCCGAAGAATGCAGCGCTACGGGACGCACTGCGCACAGGACAGGCGCCACTCGGCGAGTTTCATGGCCAGCTGCTGCGCGTGGTTTATCGTCTGATCTTCTTGTTCGTAGGCGAGGACCGGACCATCGACGGTCGGTCGCTGCTGCACGAGCGCGACGACTCGGATGCCGCAGATCTAGCCCGCGAGCGCTATGCTGCTCACTACAGCATGGGCCGATTACGCGAGATGGCCGCGCAGATTAAAGGTAGCCGCCACGGTGACCTTTGGTGTCAGTTTCATCTCATCACCGGCGCGCTTTCCGGCCAGGCTCTTTCCGTTGCTGCGCGCGAGTATCTCGCCCTACCGGCGCTCGGCAGCTTCCTCTGGGACCCAGCCTCGACCGCCGCGTTAAACGATGCCGAACTTACGAACCACGACTTCCTCGAGACCCTGCGCAACCTCGCTTTCACCCGACAGGGAAAAGTGCTACGACCCGTCGATTATAAGAATCTCGGTGCCGAGGAACTAGGAGGTGTTTACGAGAGTCTTCTGGCTCTCACTCCACAAATCAGTGCAGATGGCCACCGCTTCAGCTTTGCAGAATTCGCCGGTAACGAACGGAAGACCTCAGGCAGCTACTACACGCCAGACTCCCTTGTACAGTGCCTGCTCGACTCGGCACTCGACCCTGTGGTCGAGGAGGCGATCAATGGAAAAGCTGGCGCCGAGGCTGAGAAAGCTATCCTATCCCTGAAGGTCTGCGACCCCGCGGTCGGCTCCGGCCACTTCCTCGTCGGCGCTGCGCACCGACTGGCGCGGCATTTGGCGCGAGTGCGCGCGCAAACGCATGGCGAAAGCGAACCTTCGCCGCTCCTCTATCAGCAGGCCTTGCGGGACGTGATCGGCCGGTGCCTCTATGGTGTTGACTTGAACCCAATGGCTGCCGAGCTTTGCCGTGTGAGTCTATGGCTTGAAGCCCTCGAACCCGGAAAGCCACTCTCGTTTCTCGACCACCACATCCGAGTCGGCAATAGCCTGCTTGGCACCACACCCGAACTAATAGCCGCCGGTATACCCGAAGAGGCCTTCACCGCGATCGAGGGGGATGACAAGAAAGCCTGTGCGGTTTTGAAGAAGCGGAACAAGGCCCAACGTTCTCAGCCGGGGCTGCTCTTAGCCCCGCAGTACGCTGAGACGCAAGACCGTCTGGAACAGGCCGCCGCCGCGTTGGAAGAGCTGCCCGACGACCGCCCCGAAGCGCTTCGCGTAAAGGAACTAGCCTTCCGCCGCCATGAACAGACGGAGGAGTACCGCCACAAAAAGCAGCTCGCGGACGCTTGGTGCGCTGCCTTCTTCATGCGCAAACACTTCCGTGAACCTGCCCGCGAGAACAGCGCCAGCGGTATTACACAAGGCGATCTTAACGGCTTGGCGGATGGTCGCCCCTTGCCTGCCGAAGTTGCTGGTGAAGTTGAGCGCTTGTCCAGCCAATGCCAGTTCTTCCACTGGCATTTGGCATTCCCGGAGGTATTCGCGAAAGGGGGCTTCGATTGCATTCTTGGCAATCCGCCGTGGGAACGGACAGCCTTCGAGGATTTGGAGTTTTTCGCATCTAAGTCGGTCGATGTTCTTGCGGCGCCGACAACCGCAGCTCGCAAACGAATTATAGATGCTCTGCAGGAGACAGATCCTCAGCTCTTTGAACAATATACTGAGGAACGGCGACGATCTCTCGGCGAGAATCACTTCTTCTCCGCGTCGGGTCGCTATAAGCATGGAGCAATCGGACGGCTCAACACCTACGCCCTTTTCACAGATCTTGCGATTTCGCTTACAAGCGCGCGTGGCCGAGCGGGCATCATTGTGCAAACCAACATTGCGACAGATGCGCCGATGGAACAGTTCTGGCGGTTTCTCGTTGAGAGCAGGCGACTGATAAGTATCATCGACTTCGAAAACAGAGATCGTCTCTTTCCGACCGTTCATGCAGAGCAGAAGTTTTGCCTCTTGTGTGTCGCCGGGACAGGGCGAGATACCAGTGTGCCAGTAAAGGTCGGATTCTGGCTGCGCAATGTCAGCCAAGTGAACTCGCCGGAATGTGTCTATCCTCTGTCAATAGAATCACTCCACATCGTGAGCCCAAATACTGCTCAACCGATTCTATCGCGTAGCAGTAACGACTTCACCCTAGCCTGCGCTATTTATCGCAGACATCCGATACTCGCTCGCGCGGGAGATGCGCGGCCTCGGGCGCGAGCATGGCGCGCGCTAATGACCGCAGGGTCCTCACAGCACTTCCGGTCTCGCCATGAACTTGGTGGCGGTCACGTGGAGCCAGATGGGTCGATCATTTTTGACGGAGATATCTACCTCCCACTGATCGAATCGAAGCTCATCCATCAATTCGATTACTGTTACGCAACCTATGAGGGTGTCAGCGACGAAGACATCAAAAATGGGAACCCGCGCTCGGCTAGCCACGCAGCGGATGAGCCAAACATGCGCCCCACCCCTCGTTTCTGGGCAGCTAGAGCAGTCGTTGAGAGAATGTATTCCGACAAGGAGTGGAAGCGACAATGGATAGTTGGCACGCGGGATGTGACTAATGTAAACAATGAACGAACGGCGATCGCGTGTATTGTGCCGCGAGTGGGTATTCTGCAGCCGCTAAATGCCGTGTCGTGCGTTAGCGCGGATGACGCGGCGCTCGTCGTCGCAGCGGTAAACTCATTCGTCGTCGATTATCTGGCGCGCCAGCGTTTTACTGGACGACATCTGAATGTGACAACATTCTCACAACTTCCGCTTCCTGAGGGTGGGCCGGAATCTCTACTTACGCTGGTGAAGCACGTCGCTCTTGAGCTTACTTATATCAGTTCGGATTTATCTTCATTCGCGCAGGACTGCGGCTGGGCTGGCCGACCCTTCCGCTGGGATGAGGAACGCCGTTTCTTGCTCCGCTGCGAGCTGGATGCCGTATTCTTTCACCTATACCTCGGGCCGGTGTCCGAGTGGAGTCAGCTGCCCGAAGCTCTAACGAAAGCCTTCCCTAAACCGCGCGATGCCGTGTCTTACATCATGGACACGTTCCCCATCGTGAAGCGGAAGGACGAAGAGCACTACGGCGGAAACTACCGCACCAAGCGCGTCATCCTCGAAATCTATGACGCGCTTGTTGAAGCCGAACGTACGGGTGTTAAATACCTGTCGCGTCTGAAGCCAGCGCCAGCCGACGCCAGCTTGGCGCACCCGGCGTCGTGCAGGCCAGAAATATCGACGATCTGATGGCGAAGAGCTGACGCGTTGTTTCCGTTTAGCCGTGCTTACGGCTCCTAAAATGGGCCGCAGGTCACAAAATTGTATAGAGGAGCATTCACAAGAATGGCCGGATCAAGTTTTCAGACAAATCCTTTTGACCTAAAAAAGCTCCTCGAAGAATGTCATCGGGGAATTATTCAGTTGCCAGATTTTCAACGTAGTTGGGTTTGGGACGAAGACCGTATTAAGAGCTTGATTGCTTCCATCTCACGAGCGTTTCCCGTAGGCGCGCTGATGACCTTGGATACCGGAGGCCCGGTAAATTTCAAGCCGCGTCCGGTTGAAGGAGCGCCACCCGAAACCAAACAAGCCGTGCCCCAGTCTCTTTTGCTGGACGGCCAGCAAAGAATGACCTCGCTCTATCAGGTGACGTTACGTGCCAAGGTTGTCGAGACCGTGACGCCAAAAAAGAAGAAGGTCAAGCGATGGTTCTACATCGATATCCGGAAAGCACTGGACCCTGCAATCGACCGCGAAGAGGCAATCATAGGCGTCCCTGAAGATCGCGTCATTAGAACGGATTTCGGGCGCGAAGCCGTTTTGGACCTTTCCTCAGCTGAGCGGGAATACGCCTCGCTTATGTATCCCGTTTCCCAAGTCTTCGATTGGGATAAATGGCAAGATGGCTTCGACGAGCATTGGCCGGGAGATCAGAACAAGAGCATCCGCGATGAGTTCCGCACCTTCAAGCGCGAGGTGCTGGAAAACTTCAAGATGTACCGGGTGCCTGTAATCGCCCTCGACCGTTCAACGTCAAAGGAAGCTGTGTGCGTTGTCTTCGAGAAAGTGAACACGGGCGGCAAGCCTTTGGACGCCTTTGAACTTGTGACTGCCATGTATGCCGCCGCTGGCCATGAGTTACGCAAAGACTGGTACGGCGATGACGGTAAACAGGGAAGACACCGGCGTTTTTCGGAGGCACTTCGACCTGCGGGGACTGAGTCCGGCATCATCGCTGGCGTTGCGAATACTGATTTCCTGCAGGCTATTTCTCTCTTCTACACGCGCGACCGCCGCCGACAGGCGGAAGCGGAAGGGAAACTCGGCAAGGAATTACCTGCCGTCACCGGCAATCGACAAGCTCTATTAAACCTTCCCCTCGACGAGTACAAAAAGTATGAAGCGCAAGTGGAGCGCGGGTTTATGCAAGCAGCCAAATTTCTTCATACGTTGCACATCTACCGAATTTTCGATCTGCCCTACCAGTCACAAATCGTGCCGCTCGCTGCCATTCTGGCGGACATTGGGGACGCTTGGGAACACGAGGCGAACCGCATCAACCTCGTTAGATGGTACTGGAATGGCGTATTCGGTGAACTCTATGGATCGACTGTTGAGACGCGAATAGCACGTGACTTCATGGAAGTGCCCCTTTGGCTCAAGGGTGGACCGGAGCCGTCCACGGTTAGCGAAACAATGTTCCGGGCAGACAGGTTGAAAACGATGAGGATGCGTCTCTCCGCTGCCTACAAGGGCGTCAACGCGCTGTTGATGAAGGAGGGAGCGCAAGACTTTCGTTCTGGCCAAAAGTTCGACCACACAATATTTTTTGGCGAGAACGTAGATATCCACCACATCTTTCCCCAGGACTGGTGCAAAAAGCAGGGCATCAAATCCGATGTTTACGATTCAATCATCAACAAGACGCCCCTGTCCTACCGGACGAATCGGATCATTGGCGGCGTAGGGCCATCCGACTACTTGGCAAAATTGGAAAAAGGGAATGATGCCACGCCTCCCATTGACGGGGACAGACTGAATCTCTATCTTCGATCTCACCTTATAGACCCTTCGTTGCTCCGGAGCGATAGCTTTGAGGCCTTTATGCTGGATAGGCAGAAACAGCTCCTTGCTCTCATCGAGCAAGCAACCGGGAAGGCCGCTTACCTGGGTAATGTTGCGGAAGAAGGCGAAGACGTCGAAGGAGATAACGACGCCGTTGAGGCGGAGCTTACAATTGCGGCTGCGTGAACCGCCACGTCGGCGGCACGGTATCTCCGGTTAGTTGTTTGCAGTCATGTGGCTGCGAGCTGTGTCAGAGGGTAGGGAACCATGCTGAAGGTTGAGCTCGTAACGGAAAAACCCTGCAGCGTATTCCTGGTACTGCTCAATACCGATTCTGATCATGTACCAAGAGAACTTTCAAATGACTTGCAGTTCTCTATGATCCCGAGAGAGTACATGGTGAATAGTTTCCGGGGCGTATCGACCGATCGGCTGGCCACGGTGCTTAAGCAGGGGATTGACGTCGAGCCTACTAACGCCGTCATTTGGGTCAACGATCTCGATAAGGCACTTGAATATGGTGGATGGCCGAAGATCGTGATGGCCCTAGACCACGAATGCCTGAAGATGACTTTTGTGCAACTGGACGCCAACACCTCAGAGGATGAATTGATGGCAGTGCGCCGAGAGTTTCCTACGGTTTTAAAGTCCGCTGACGGTTCCACACTTTGGTGCAGTCGTTTGAGAGAAGATGCTCCGCAAATTAACACCGACTACGAAGCATATTCTGCGCGCTGGATTCCAGGGGACCCCTGGAGGGCGCTGAAGGGAATCTTTGTTTTCCATCGACCAAAAGATTTCGCCGAAATTGAGATACTGCGCCGACAACTTGTGCAGCCTGTGTAAAATGTCTTGGCAGGTCCTTCATCCTGAAGGAGCTAGATCGCGCAGCGGGCGAACGGCTCATCTCCTTAAACTAGTATCAACTCAACCTATAAAACCTTTGCAGTCTTGCTAAATAAGTATCCTCTCGACTTCGTCAAGGCTGACTTGATCGTTGCGCCGGTCGTAAAGCCCCGTCGTCCGCGCGCTCTCATGGTTCGCCATCTGCTGTGCGATTTCGAGCTTGCCGCCATTGCGTAAGTATTCCGTGATGCCGGTTGCGCGGAACGTGTGGCACCCGATGCGCGTCATGATGCCGGCGTCAGCTGCTCGACGCCGTATCATCCGGTACACGTCGGCCTGACGCATGGGCCTGTCGGTGAGCTGGCCTGATTGCCCCTCGGTCGTCCGGAACAGCCACCCCTTCATGTCCTTCTCAATCCCAGCGGCGTCTATATAGGCGTGCAGGTATTCGTCCAGTTTGTGATGGCAGGGCATTTCATGACGCTTGCCGCCCTTCTCGTGAAGCCGGACCCAGGTTCTGCGCCCTTGGACGTAAACGTCCTCGACGCGCATCTTCTCGGCCGCCGCGCCGACGCGGGCGAAGGTGTAAGTCATCAAGGCGATAAGGGCGCGATCGCGCAAGCCAATAACGGGGCCGGTCTTGATGGATTCCAGCAGGTCGCGGGCCTCGTCCGCCGTCAGTACCGGCGTCTTTCCTTTCTTGACGCTGTGCCTTGGCCCCCGAACAGACGTTGCGGGGTTGGTCGGCATGGCCTGACCGATGACAAGCCAGTCGAAAAGCATCCGCAAGGCGGCGAGCTGTAGCTTGACGGTCGGCGCGGAGACGCGCCCCTGAAGTTCCTCGACAAAGCCAGCGACGTGGACGGGCTGCACGTCGCGGAGCTGGGCAAGGCCTCTGGCCTCGCACCAGGCCGCAAAACCGGCTGCCGCCTTGGCATAGGCGCGCCGCGTATGCGGGTTGCGGATGTTGGCCGTGAAGAATTCGATGACGCGTCGGGCGGTTGTCCCATGCGTTTTTTAGTAATCTTCTTGGTAATTTTTCTTCCCCTGCTTGCGGCTGCAGCGTTGCTAAAGGGAAACACGAACGAGAACGACTGGATAAAGGACGTCGCTTCAGATGCTTATTTAAAAGTAGCGGATTTAAATATCGTCGTTCCAATCGTTGCGCTCCTCGAGCCGCGATATGCCTATGGGTCATATTCCTTTTCCTTAGGACGGAATTCATCCAGTCGGGAAGCATCACTGGAAAAGAGCGACAGGTTCAAGAAGCTGTCTGCGCAACCTGCGACCGCGCCCAAAGTGGCTAGAGTTGAAATCTTAATTAGTCAGTATCAGAACTTTGGCGAGCGTACTTCCTCAACTAGAATCTGCCCACTGCTTAAAAGAGATTGGGCGATATCTTTCTGCGAAGGAAAGCAAAAGGAAGTCATGAAAGAGTTGCCGGAGAAATTTTATATCGCGGATAATAACCATTTGGATTTATTTTCTTCTCACCACACTGTCGGTAAAGAAAAAGTCTCAGATCAACTCCATAAGTTAAAACTGGAGTCCTTGGAGGTAGATATAGCTTGTGACGCTGATGGTAAGTTCTGCACGGCGGGCGTTCAAACTACTCCGGAAACTCTTGCAGTATGGACTGTATGGCCATCTGCATCAACGACGGCTCGGCAACTGGCCGAATCCCAAGGACGAGCTATCAAAGCATTTGTTAAATACGCCATTGGTCAGCAGCCAGATTTTAAAAAAATGGAAACTGAAATAATTTCCGCTAAACGATAGGTCGAATATTTAGATAATGAACATTATCCACTCTTGGCGGGCTTCACATTAGCGAATATGTCTTAGAAATTTGCGTCAGAAAGATAACAGGCGCTATGGTGGTCGTTACCTTCTTCCTCCCCATTGGGCATCAGAAAGTTCGTCGCCCAGCGCCTTGCGGATGTTTCGCCGCAGATGCCGAAGCTCCGAACAAAGATAGCGCAGCTCCAGCTCCAGTTTGTCATCCACCTCCAATTCTCCGTCGTCGATTGCGTTCAAAATGCGATGCAGCCTGCTGGAAATATGTTGGCGGCCAAGCTGCCTCACGAGCTTTTTGAGCAGGCTTTGATTAACGTCAAAGCGCCGTATCTTGCGGCTGCGGGGGCTTGGCGTGTCGAAGAGTCGGGAGCGCACATAGGCCGCTGCCGTCATGTCGCCTGCCAAGGCATCAAGCCTTGCCCGCTCCTCGACGCTCAGCCGCATAGAAAATGGTACGCCATATTTGTCATTCCGATCAGCCATGTTCTGCTACCTTATTTCTGTGCTGCTTTGTTTTTGAAGTGCCGCCCTCACATCTTCCTCGCTCCACAATAGGCGCTCCGGTTCTCCGCGCAAGAGCGTGGAGCGTTTTTTGGTGATGGTGGAGCCGACTATATGCGGCCTCAACTCCGAGCCGATTATGTTTTCCGTGATATTGGCTTGCAGGATGGTGAGTTTGACAAAATCGCCGTCTATCGCCGCGATTTGCGCCACGACCTTTTGCTTTCCCCAAGGGCGTGATTTCTTCCTTTTGCGCGTTTTGTTAGGCGACCATATCGCTTCTACCCATTCCACAGCGTCGGATTCGAGAAAATCGCCCTGTGATTTTTCCCATGCCATGATTGCCGTTCCCCCTTATCTCTTTGCATTGAACTTGATTGCTGCCCGTAACGGCGGCGGTGCCGTCATGCGGATTGTGGCGGGCGCCACTGCGCTGATGCCGCCGCCACCGGAGGGGCGCAAACCCGCCCGCGTCATCATTTCCCTGACTTCAAGGACGTTCCGCCGCAAGGCAGGAACGGCGGTCTTGGGGTCTATGGGCGGGCGGCGGGAAACAAGGCTTTCGTTTTCCGGCGACCGGAATACGCGGTCGAGCAGCTGCGCGGTGTCGCGCTTTATCACAACATTCTGGATATATTCGCGCTCATCGAGCCGTTTATCCGGCGGAGGCGACATGACGGAGATTGACCAGTTTGGAAGCCCGTTCAGCGCATAGGCCATGTTGGTGATGACGCTCAAAAAATCGCGGTTGGCGGCCTGCCGCCTGTTTTCTTCCTCGACCTTCATTTGGAGAATTGCGAACTGCCGCACATACTCGTTAAATTCGGCCTGTTTCTGCTGATACTCACGGGATTTTTCCTGTAGCCGCTGTTCTTCGGTCTTGGTTTCAACGGCCTTGAGTTGCAGGGTTTCCAGCGTTTTTTCTATGAGCCTGCGTATCCTGCCGCGCATTTCATTCGAGATAAGGTTGCTCTCTAGCGCGGCCTGCATCTTGGATAAGTCACAAGTAAGCAGCGCAAGCCGCGTTTCGACTTGCGCGAGTTGAGCCGCAGGCGGCAATTCTTCGACGGTGGCGGCGCTTTCCGCTTTCGCCACGGCGGGCGGCAGGGCTTCTGCGGCGGCGGGCGTGTATCTGGCGAGTTCCTGCCGCAGCATATCAGCCGTAAGCAGGCTGATTTTGCCCTCAAGCCGGGCAAGTTGAGCCGCAAGCGGCTGTTTTCCCGCAACCGCTTGCGCGGCGGGCTTCGGCGGTTCTGTGGCCGTGCTGAGGTATCTTGCAATTTCCTGCCGCAGCCGGAACACCTCGATGCGGTGTTCCTCGCGGTAAAACTTTACAGTCTTTTCCAGCCCTTGCCGTTCAATCAGCTGCGAACGGACAAGGGCATGAAGCTCTTTTCTGTCCCGATCAAAGCAGGATTTGATTTCAGCCATATTGAGGGCGCATTTCTTTTTGTATTCGCCCGTCGCCCGCTCCCATATGCCCGCTACACCCGTGGCGAAGCGGGCAACCCTGACTTTTGTTTCTTCTTTGTGGCGTTGTTCCTGCCTATATATAAGGTCAGCCCGATCCTTGCGGTGATGCGCGGTCATCAGGCGGATTTCCTGCACTATCGGTAATCGCTTTTGCTTCGCCTCTGCCTTCAGATCTTCCATATGCCGCTTGAGGCTATCGGTCATGCGCTCTGCGATAAAGGCGCGGGCTTTCTCTGTGGTCGGCAGCTGCTCATGCGGCCCGAGCCGCGCCTTGAGGTCGCGGGTGGGAATATCTATCCATTTGGAGAGAGAATAGACCTTGCCGCCGAGGTCAACGGCGACATAACCGCGCCGATCCCCTTGCGCGAGGAAGAAGCCGTTTTCCGACAGAAAACGAGCGAAGGTTTGCTTGCTGTCGGTTCTTTCCCAGCTTTGCTTGAAGAAAATCTTGAGAGCCTGCGGGTCTTCAGCCAGCTTTGCGGCCTGCCGGTATTCCTCCCGCGAGAGGTTATAGGGGTTTTTGTCCTGCTTGCGCTCCATACCCTTGGGCATGGCCCAGCCGTATTTGCGGAACAGGGCGCGGGATACGTCCATCAGCTTGTACTTGAAGTGGGCCATTTGCACCCCGACCATGCGGCGGGGGTTGAAGTCGGAAGCTTTGAGCCTCAGCCATACCGCGTGGCAATGGCGGCGGCCTTTCTTTTCATGGAACACGACAACGCGAGGCTGGTTGAGAAGCCCGAGCTTTCGCTCGATTTCCTCGATTGCGGCCTCGAAGTCCTCCAGCGACACATCGGCATATTCGGGCGGGTTAAGGCTGAGAGAAAAGAGGAACTGTTTGCAGCGGGAGCCTTTGCTGATGGCATAGGCTTCCATCAGCGCCCCCGCGAGGTCATCGGCTACGAAGCCGCGTATGTCATGGACGGTGACATGCTCGTTTTCTTCGGCGTTCAACAGGTGTTTTGCCAGCTCGTCCGCGTTGCCCCTGACGCTGGCGTAGAAAATCATATGCCGCCCCCGCCAGAGCCGGAAACGACATCTCCCACAGGGGCTGGTGGAGCGTTTTCGGGCGGGCGAAGCCCGCCACCGTCTTTCAGTCCGTTCTTGCCCTCGGCCTGCAGGCCGAGGGCCGCCATTAACCATTGGCGCATATCACGCACGTTAACCAATGCTTCTTCGAGGTCTTTTTGCTGCTCTGCAGTAACGGCCAGTTCCCCGGCATGAACGGCACGGACGATCTGGTAAAGGTTGCCAGTCATGCGGCTGTTGCCAAGGGCAGCCAGCACCTCGACCAGCGCTTCGGCGTCCTGCACCGGACGGCGATAAACCCGCTGGCGGACATCGGGTTTATCGAATAGCTGCATACGGACGTATTCACCAATAGGGAGTTGCCCCGCTTCGGCATCAAGCCTTGCCCTTTCCGCCAGCGTCAGGCGCACCGAAAAGGGTGGCGCGTATTTCTTGATTTCGTGTTTTTTACCCTCGGCCATTCGTCCCCCCGACGAAGTACCACGGCAATAAAATTATCCGCTTAAACCCGAGTCTAAATGCTCGCTTCCGATACCTTGAATCTACCCCCGGCCTGATTAACCGGCGTTGAATCAGGTGTACAAAAAACGCTCCAAACAGGCCGTTCCAAACAGCCTATAACGACAGTCGGCTGTTATATTTCTGCATGGTAAACCTTGTCTTAACCGGATGAATCCGCTATTGCTTTACTGCTTGAAGTTCGCGGCTAAAGCCGCTCGAAACACGCGGCAATTTGCCGCTAATAAAATTACAAAAATTATTTTCGAAGGCAGCATTTTGCTGCGCTGCATTACAAGGTGTCGTCGGTATTACAAATTCCTGCCGGATTTCTAATACCGACGGCGCCTTGGCAAAGGAAGGAAATGCCGCAGCGTAACCGCCGCCTGTTTTCCCTCCTGTTGCATACCTCCCTGTAACAGCCGATCGCTGGCGCGTCGGCGTGGCATGATGGCTAGGACGATTAGGCAGACAATGCGCCCTGATGGTCGCACCGTCCCCTCGTCCTGACATTATGCGTTTGGCATTCCCGCACCCGACAGCGCGACCGCCACCCAGAAGCGCGCAGCACTGGGTTTGATCCCATGCCAGCGGCAGGCGCAGCCGACAAGCGCGCCGCCTCAAGAATCTGGTCTTGCGACCATGAAGGTTGTGGCCTGTTCAATCCGCCCATCGGGGGAGGTAATTCCTGCCCAACCCCGAAACCCCACATGCACGCAGGGAGAGTCCGGACGGGCTTTTCACAATGCCCCGTCCTCTGACTCGCCCTTCCGGCTTGCCCAGCCGCCAGAACAAGGAGTCTTGCCGCTGCCGTCATGGACTGGCCAAGTCCCGACCGCCGCCTGCGCTCGTTGTAATCCCTGCGACCTTTCAGAAACGTTAATATAAAAAAGGCATACACATGTATTCAATTGTTAACGCGACAATGACAGAATCTGCCGCTCATTCCGTATACGGAAATTTGGTGCGGCGTCTCCCGCGCCTACACGAGCAGAATTTAAAGAATGATTAAGCAAGTCCGAAATTTGCACGATATTGCAATTTCTAGTAGAGAACTTCGGTGCTAGATTCTCGTTTGTAATAATTTTTTTTCGATTCTAACAAACAGGCGTTTTTATGCAGTCAGCACGTTACATCTTTTGGGCGCTGTCATTCCTCGTCATTTTTAGCGTAAATTGCGCTTACGCCGATTCAGCTGGAGAACCACCTGCTGGCGTAACGATGGAAATGGCGCGGCCAGAAATTTCCGAGGCGGCTGCTGAAGATCGAAAAAAGCAAAGTGAGGAAATAGAAACGAGGAAGGCAGCTTTCAAGCGCTGTAACATTCCCTATCCCGGTACGCCGTATAAAACAATCTTTAAGAACATAAAGAAGGTAAATTTTTTTTTGGAGGTGCAGCCTTCTGACTTTGGCGTTCGGCAATGTCATGGCAGAGAAGAAGAGTGTGCCGATCAGAACGCTCTTGTAAAGCTTGACCCCCAAAAGCGCCAAGAATGGGTACAATACTTAAAAGATCAATACGCATCTTATCCTGAATCTTTGTACCCTGAAAATCTGATCGCTATTTTTAAAAAGAGAATCAACACGCAGATTCTGCCTTTTATTATACCCGCCGATGATTGCAAGATTCCTGAGTTAGAAATTTTGGATACTCAGAGTTTAAGAAAACTTGAAAATGAGGTGAATTTCGCCCTCAATCAAGATGCATTAACTATTCTTGTTAGGTTGACGATACTTCACCCTGCTCAACCAGAAATAGCTACATTGACGTCGTATGTGTATCGTCCGAATGAAGGTTTACTTTCGTTTTATGGTTTGAGTCAAAGTATCGCCATTTTATTAAATGAAAACCCTGCTGAATTGCAAAGGCAGCTTCAAGCCTTTGCCAAAAATATCAACGTTTATACACAGGAAAATTCACCTGAATAATTGGAGATAAAAAATGTCATATCAAGATTATTTGTCTGTCATTCATAAAGATGCCAATGGCAATCCTTCAAATTTCACGACACTTCCCACAATTGACGGCACATCCTATGCCGTAGGCAACATTAATGGCACCTCATTTACCTATTCTTATCTGACCCCGCAAACTGTCCATGATTTCACTTATCGAACTTTTTCAAATTACTATGCAAGTTCCGCTTACGAAACCAACTTTTCTGCACTGGCTTACTCACCCGAATTACTAACAGCTATAAAAACCATCACTAAATACTCAAGCGGCTCGCAAAATTTTGTGCAGCCATATTCAGTATATTTTGGTGATGTAGCCAAAGTAACTTTTGCAGAAGGCACGAACGGAGATATTGCGATAGGATTAAATACAAACCCGGCTTCTGGATCAATATTTTCTGGAAGCGATGCCAAGGGAAAAGGGATTGCCTACGATGGTGGAATAAACACTTCGATACCGGAGAATGGAGATGTCTGGTTCAATACGGACGTATTCAATAATTGGCAAAACATTGGCGCAGAAGGTTTTGCAATTGTATTGCATGAGTTCGGCCATGCGCTAGGGCTTAGTCATCCGCCTCTAAATTCAGCAATCGATTCGCAGAAATATACCATCATGTCCACCGCCACTGATGCGGAATTGAGCGGCGTGTATGCACACGGTCTACAGCTGTACGATATCGCCGCGATACAAAGCATATATGGTCGCAATTATACTAATCATGGGGAAAACGGAACCGCATTTGGCAATGGTAACGGGTTTAGCAGCGGAAGTTCTCCCTTCTATTATACGATTTGGGATGGCGGCGGAACGCATGACAAAATTGACGTTTCCGACTTCAATATTGGCTCTCAAATTGATCTGAGACAGGGGCAATTCAGTTCTATCGGTTTAGCAGGCGGCGCAACCTCTGTCGCATTTGACGCGCATGATAGTAATGGGAATACGACTAGCGATAGAGGAAATGTTGCCATTTCCTTTTTCACGGTTATTGAGGATGCAGTTGGCGGCGGGGGCGGCGATGTTATTATTGGGAACGCCTGGGCGAACACACTGGATGGTCGAGGCGGTAACGACGTGCTGTTCGGCGACGGCCGTTCTTACGATGCTAATAACGGATTTGTAACGGAAGACAATCAACGCGCTTACACACCGACCACAAAATATGCTGATGACCTAAGCGGCAACGACGTTTTGGTAGGCGGCGCAGGCAACGATATATTGAAAGCGGGTGCAGGAGCCAATCAGTTAGCGATTGGCGGGATTGCGACGCTTTCAAATGGCGTTATTAATGGCGGCACGTCAGACACTAATGATGGTGATGATTCTTATATCATTGCGATGGAGCCAAGCGGCGATCATGCTGAGGCAACTGTCACACCGATTAGCAACAGCACAAAGATTACTGTCTCTAATATCGCGGCTGATGCGACAAAGAGCGAAACAGACACCGCGCTTTTCTCGATTGAAAATATTATCGCCCAACGTCTAAACAACTTGAACACTGTAGATACAGGAAGCCTTGCAATTGTGGTCAAGGATTTTGGCGCGGGTCAAAGCTCCGCCGCTTTAAATCTTTTCAGAAACCAACTGAGTTCAATTTATTCTGGCGACCATATCAGTCAGCTACAACAACCCGTTTTAACTGGCTTCAACTTAACCTCCGACGGCAAAAAGATTGGAAATTTCTACAATTTTGCCTTGCCGCAGACCGGAGATGCTGGCGATTCATTTTATTTACGACTGCCCTCAGGCGAAACAGGTAATCGACTGGCCAACGCAGGCGGCGGTAAAGACCTCATCTCGTATATTGACGCGGAAGCTCCGAATGGCATGGTCATTGATTTGAATGCCGACCCTGCGAGCGGGACAGGATTCGCATATGCCAATGGTCAGGAAGTCGCGGGACCCCCGCAACTGTTGGGGGACGAGCTTATTGGTTTTGAAAATGTCGAGGGAACCAATTTCAACGACCGAATTGTCGGAAACGGTTTGGACAATACAATCAATGGAGCCGGAGGAACCGATAGCTTGGCAGGTGGCATAGGCAATGACACCTTTATTGGTTCAGCAGATGGAGATTTCATCGACGGTGAGGCCGGCGACGATGTTTTGACTTACAGTCACCTTAACGCGCCTATTGATGTGACATTGGGCGGCGATGGAAACGGAACTGTTACCCTAAAAGGCGCTACCGCAGGAGCGCATGATACGCTAGCAAGCATCAAAGAAGTAATCGGCACAACAGGGCAAGATTCGTTTAAATTCACTGGCGGCTCGAATGCTGTTTTTGATGGCCTTGGCGGTAGTGACGAATTTATTGTATCGGGAAGTGGAAATCTTACCGTTATCGGGGACGAAATATCGCCTATCGTGCCCAATCCTTTTACACCCAACAATTTCCTGTCATTCATTGTGAATGAGGGGCATGACACGCTCGACCTTTCACAAATCGCGCAAGGCCTGACCGTCCGTATGGGCGGCGGCGCGCTCGTGAACGGCAATGTTCTGGGTTATAATCCCACGCTTGGCACGACGACGTTTTCTGACGGCAAGACACTTAATTTTTCCGGCGTCGAGGAAGTGACGCTGGGCGTGGCAAATGACCGCCTTATTGTCGGTGAAGTACGTAATCTCAGCTTCGCGGGTGTGCTGGACAGCCCCACAAAGTTTAACATGGGCGAGTCCGAAGGCGATAATGATACGGTGGAGGTTTGGGGTCATTCGGTGCTGAAAGACGGCGTTCTTTACGCTCACAACGGCACACAGGTCACTGGCTTCGAGACAATTGACCTGACCACCTATTATCGATTTGTCAGCGGCGACGACACGCTACGCACGACTGATCTGGGCTATAAATACGTCCAGAATGGCGGCGGTATCAACTGGCTTGATTACCGCGACGTTCAGCAAAGCCTGACATTTAATCTGGACGCGAATAATCACGGAAGCGTTACGGACGGCACGGAAGCGAACACGGATAATCTGCAAGGCTCAATCGCCCTTGTCGGAACAGGACAAGGCGATACATGGAATGTTAATAGCCAGCAACATGGCTATCTTCAGCTGGGAACGGGCAATGACACGGTTAATATCAATACCTATTTTGGTCAGGGCTTCATTTATACAGGAGGGCAGGATACTTTCATCGGCGGAAACAATATCAGTGTTACCTTGCGTGAAGCGCAGCTGTCTGGCGGCCTGAGTGTAGATCACGCAGACCAAGGAACGCTGCTGAAGGAAACGTCCTATTCCCACACCTATGGTTATGACGTGACGCTGACAGTGAATGGCGTGGGCTCTCTTGTTTTCAAAAACTGGAAGGAAGTGGAAACCTACAGAGGCCAAGACGGCGTGTACGGTACTGCGGATGATAGTGTCTTTACATCAACAAATTATACCACCGTCTTCTTAGACGTACGAGGCGCTATCTACCTTGGGGTTGAAGGCAATATTACACTTCCGCCTCTGCTGCCCCCAAACACCTTCCTCGGCGGCATTACAGGTATTGCGCCTGTTGATGTTTTCGCCACAACCAGCTCGAACTTTTCGGGCGCTGGCGTGTCGGTTGCAGGCGGCATGGGCAACAATATGTTGTCGGGCGGCAGCCTGAGTGATGAACTTGGAGGCGGTGTCGGTAATGATACCCTAGCGGGCGGCGCGGGTGGCGACCTGTTGCATGGCGACACGGGTAACGACCTTGTTCAGGGTGGCGACGGAAATGATGTGGCATACGGCGGGGCAGGCCTCGACACCATTGACGGCGGCACGGGCATAAACTACCTATCTGGCGGCTCGGAAAAGGACGTATTTGTTGCCAGCGCAGGCGGCACGAATACGATTGTTGATTACAGTCAGGAAGATCAGGATGTTATCCGGTTTTCGTCTGGCTCGCAGGCAAACCTCACCTCTTCTCGCATTAATAACGCCCTGCAAGACCCGAATGATTTACTGCTATCGGCAGGCGGAGCCAGTGTTACTATTGCCGGGTTCTTCGAGAACTTCTTTGGCAACGAAGTTGTCATCGCGGATTCCGGCGGTGGTGAAGTCGCGCTTCATTTTGATGAAAACGGGCAACTGCTGCAGAACGGAACAGGCACGGCCAATTCGGATGTCATTTCCGGTTCTGGCGGCAATGACACGCTGGCAAGCCTTGAAGGCAATGACCGCGTTTACGGCTTTGGCGGTGACGACTCAATTGATGCAGGCGACGGGGATGACTTCGTGTCGGGCGGCGCAGGCAATGACAGCCTGCTGGCCGCAGCAGGCAACGACATCGTGTTCGGCGATGGCGGCAACGACCTGATTATCGCGGGCTCAGGCGCGGGCAATGATACTTACGATGGCGGCGAAGGCGTTGATACCCTTAAATATACCAGCGCCACCCAAGGCATCACCATTAACATCAACGCGACAGGCGGCACGGCCTCCGGCGCGGATATCGACAACGATATTTTTACCAATATCGAAAAAATCATCACAAGCCCCGGAAACGACACGATAACCGTCGCCGCTGGCGCGGCTCCGGTCGAGCTGGTCTATGTTTCAGGGAATGACATATATAATGTATCCTCCGCAGCTGATGTGGAGATTTCATTTGATGGCGCAATTTCTGCAAGTCAGGTTTCGGCAGGCAACACGGTGAATGACGGCAGCGGGCATATCACGCAGGCTGATTTCCTTATCGCTGGACATGGAAGCCTCACGTTGCAGGGCGATAATCTGGCGGGCCAGATCGTCAAACTTCAGGACGGCAGCGCCTTTGTCGTGACACCCGCAGGCATCGCCGCCGCCCAGACCGGGACAGCGGGAGATGACAGTTTCACATTTTCGGCGGCTTATCATGCCTATAGCGGATTAGGCGGCAACGATACCCTGAACTTGGCCGCCGTTGCATCTGACACCGCCATAACGCTGCAAAGCGGCGTTGGTATTGTCTCGGGCGCAGCTATTGGCACGAATTATCTCGAAAGTGTGGAAAAAGTTATCACCGGAACGGGCAATGACACCGTTTCCGTGATTAACGCGGGCGCAATAACCTATATGGGCGGAAATGATGTCTATACGCTGACAGGCAGCGCAAGCAGCATCAACATATTCCTTCCCCCGTCCCTTGTTGGCCCCGAGGTCACGGTTGGCAGCTTTACCGCGTCAGGCGGCATTGTCACGCAGGTCGTATTTAATGTCGCAGGTTTTGGCACATTGACCTTGCAAGGCGCAAACTTGGTGGGCTTCTCCGCCAAGCTGTTTAGCGGGGATGGCTTCGAGATTACCGCAACGGGAGTTGAAGCGCCGAGCGTGGAATTCGGGACGGCAGGCAACGACATTATTAACCCGCCCACTGGCACGACCAAGGTTCTGGCCTTGGGTGGCGACGATGTGATTATCGCTAAAGCTGGCATCACGCAGTATGACGGAGGCGCAGGAACAGACACTCTTGATGCGTCTGCTGTTACTGGAAACCTGTCAATAAACCTGGCCTTCGGCGCAGGCGGCCTCGGCCAAATGACGGGCGCACTGGGAACGTCCTCGATATTCAATATCGAGAACATCACAACGGGTTCAGGCAACGACACCATCTTCGGCAACACGGGCAACAATATTCTGAAAGGCGACGGCGGCGCGGATAACGTGAACGGCAACTTTGGCAACGATACGCTGATTGCCTCAGCGGACGGAGCTAATGATGTGTACAACGGATTTAACGGCACTGACACGCTTGATTATTCTGAAACCACGCTGGGCGTCAGCATCAACCTTTCGACGGGCCTCGCCACAGGTGGCGGCGTCGGCACGGACACGATCAATGGCATTGAAAACGTCACGGGCGGTTCCGGCAACGACACTATCACTACGACAAACATCAGCGGCGTGTTCCAAGGCGGCTTGGGGAATGACACCTATAGCGCGAATTTCAAAGTAGCCCCACCGCCCAATCCTGTCACAGGCGGCACCGGCTTCATGCAGCAGACCATCACTGATGCCGCCGGAAATAATACCCTGAATCTCAGGGTGGCTGATATCAGCAGCGTCCGTTACAGCATCAGCGGCAGTTCTTTCAACCTCGGGCTGACAGGTGTTGACGCCAGCGGAAATAACAATGGCAATAACATCACGATCAGCAACTGGTTCAACGGCACAAGCTACCGCCCAATCACTTCCATCAACCTGATTACGGATACCGGCACGCAAGTGATGACTTCGCTGGCCATTGATAATTTCTTCAAGCCGACGGCTCGGGATGACTCTTTCAACGCCCAGAGCAAGCTGACGGTGAGCGGCAATGTGCTGTCTAACAATGGTGGCGGTGCTGACCTCGTTGGCGTGTTCTTCGGCACGCTGAGCGTCACGCCGAATACAATCACCACCGCGCATGGCGGCACGGTCGCGATGGCCGCTAACGGCTCTTTCACTTATACCGGGCCTGCCGGATATTCGGGCAGTGACAGTTTTGACTACACCATCACCAATTCCGCCAGCCAGCTGTCGGATATCGGCACGGTCTTGATTTCCAATATTTTTGACCAGCCCAACAGGCCTCCCGTAGCCGTCAATGATGTGCTTGACGCCGATGGCACGCTTCAAGCCTTCGGCAACCTGCTAAAGAATGACAGCGACCCTGACGGGCAGCAAATTTCCATCCATCTGCAAACCGTGACCACCGCCAATGGCGGCACGGCAACGGTTTTCGGCAATGGCGATGTGTCTTATACTGCCGCCGAAGGTTTCCGTGGGAGCGACAGCTTTACCTATACCATCGAGGACATCAAGGGCGTCCAAACCACCGGAACTGTCACCGTCAACGACATTTTCAGCAACAATGTTCCCATTGCTCAGGACGATAGCTTCAACCTTGACCAACAGGGAGCAGCCTCCGGCAACCTACTTGCGAATGACAGTGACCCAGACCTTGATTCTTTCGCTGTACTGGAAGCCCTACTTGTAACCACGAACGGCGGGCAGATTCAAATATCTGCCAATGGCGACTTCACCTATCAAGCCGCTTCAGGCTACACGGGCAATGATAGCTTTGAATATATCCTGCAAGATTCCTTCGGTGGACGCTCGACAGCTACCGTCAACATAGTCGGCTTCAGCGTCAATCAAGACCCCGACGCCAAGGACGATCTGTTCAGCGCCCAACAGGCAGCCGCCGTTTCCGGAAACGTCCTTGTAAACAATGGCAACGGCGCTGACAGTGACCCTGACGGCGACAGCTTGTCTGTCATCGCGCAGGACTTCACGACGGCAAATGGAAATATCGTGAGCCTCGCGGCCAACGGCAACTTTAGCTATCAGGCTATTGCGGGCTTCCGCGGCAGCGATAGCTTCAGCTATACCGTCACTGACGGACAGGGCGGTTCTGACACCGCGACCGTAAACATCTCCAACATCTTTACCAACCGCGCCCCCGTCGCACAGGACGACCAGATCAATGCCCTGAATGGCGGCTCCGTAGCTGCAAACCTGCTGGCAAATCATGGCAATGGTGCGGACAGCGACCCGGATGGCGACACACTTTCTGTCTTTGCTCAGACCTTTACTACTGCGAATGGCGGCCAAGTCACCATATCTGCAGATGGAAACGTCAATTACAATGCGGCTGAAGGTTACAGAGGAAGCGACAACTTCGGCTACATTTTGCAAGATGCTTTCGGAGCCACGGATACCGGAACGGTGAATATTTCCAATGTATTCACCAATCGCGCGCCTGTCACCAAAGCTGATAGCTTCTCGGGTAATCAGGGCGTCCAGATTGCTGGTAACGTACTGGTCAATAATGGAAATGGCGCTGATGCCGATCCAGACGGCGATACGCTGGCTGTCACCGCCCAGAACTTTACCACCACGCATGGAGGTATTGTTGCCCTCGCGCAAAATGGCAGCTTCACGTACACGCCCGCCACAGGATATTTCGGGGCTGACAGCTTTACCTACACGCTGCTGGATGCCTACGGCGCGACCGCTACAGGCACTGTAAACCTGACCATTAACCAAGCCTCTACCAACCACGCGCCTGACGCCAAAAACGATGACTTCTCGGTTTATTATGGAGATGTTATTTCCGGCAACCTGCTGGCAAACAATGGCTCGGGCGCTGATACCGACCCTGACAATGACCCGCTGCATATCGTGGAAACTGCAATAGTTACCGCGCAGGGCATCAACGTCAGCATCGCCATGAACGGGGCATTTTTGTATTCTCATCCTGCCGACTTCATCGGGACGGACAGCTTTAGCTATACGGTCTCTGACGGGCATGGCGGCACGGATATTGCGACTGTTTCCCTGCATGTCAATACGCCCTCAGGCGCTATCGTCGGCACACCGGGTATCGACAACATGACGGGCACAAGCAATGCGGATGTCATGATCGGCCTTGCTGGCAACGACACGATTGGTAGCGGTGGCGGCAACGATAAGCAGTTCGGCGGCTCCGGCAACGACCGTCTCATCGGCGGCAGCGGTGATGATTGCCTATACGGTGAAACTGGCGACGACCAGCTGGAAGGCGGATCGGATAATGACTGCCTCTTTGGCGGTAGCGGCAATGACCGCCTTATTGGCGGCTCTGACAACGATACGCTGGATGGCGGTGTCGGGAACGACACCCTTGAAGGCGGCACGGGCAGCGATATCCTGTTCGGCGGCGACGGGAATGACGTCTTCAACGGCGGCAGCGGCAACGACATCCTTATCAGCGGCAAGGGTGCGGATGTGCTGACGGGCGGCAGTGGCGTGAATACTTATATTTTTACAGCCGATACCGCTTACAGCGGAGTTGACACCATAACAGACTTCAGCAAAAGCGGCGGTGACAAGCTTGACCTTAACGATCTCATCAGCTTCAATCCGCTGCATGATGTTATCACCAGCTTTGTTGAAATCACCAGCGTCAATGGCAACAGCATCGTTAAGGTTGACGCGGATGGTGCTGGCACGGCTTCAGGATTTGTTCAGATTGCCACGCTGCAAGGCGTGACGGGGTTGACGGACGAGGCGGCGCTTGTGGCAAGCGGCAACTTGATTGTGTCGTAAAATTGGGTATCACGGTAGAAGCAAGCGTGAACTTACGCCAACGCGGTTATCATCGAGCGAAAACAATATTCCTTGTATTGGTTCTGCTGTTCTTTTTCCCTTTTCAGGGAGTACAGGCCGAAAGTTTGCGGGAAGAAGCCGACAGAGTTTGCCAAGCATATATAGATAAGCCAGATACTTTTGTAGCAGTAGCCAAAAAACCTGATAAGTGCTCGCCAGAAACGGGCATAGATTTTGGCTGTGCAATATATAATCTGCCGCTGGTAGCTGGAAAGCTGGCGGATTTTTGGTGGCCCGGAACCTGTGGATCAGCCTCATTAGGTTGGGTAGATAAAAATAATCACTTTAACGAGCTTGAGCCCACCAATGGCAACTTTGATGCGGGCGCGTTGCGCTCCCTATCGGTTGTCAGCCATCAAAAGGCGGCTTACATTCTAGCTGGCCGATATGGACTATTTATTGATAAGGTTTTGCCAGATGGATTTGTTACTCTTTGCGGCCTCTACTATCATTTAGATGGTTGGGAAGATGCAGAACCAACAGAAAACTCGGTGTGCGACAAGTGGGCGAAAGGCGATACTAATACGGTGAGCAGTATTTTAACCGATGAGATTTCCCAACAGCAGGAGAAAAAATTACATTTATCTACACCTCAAACTATCATTTCGGCAGTCAATGTAGATTTTAGCGGACAAGGCCAGAAAGTCCAATTAGTCACCGTTGAAATGACATCTGGCGCAGGATGCGGGTGTAGTCGTCTATCTCTAAGAGTATCAAAGCGCTTGATGAAGATGCAGGTTTATCTCAAAAAGAAATCGAGCGGCTAGACAGGGATATTCAGAGCGCAATTGGCAATGAACTATCATGCGACAAAATAATCAATTGGAAGGTCATAGATATTGAAGGGCAAAAATATATTTCAAAAGACACTATTCTTGACGAATCTGAAACATGGCATGAACAGAGGACGGGATATGTAGATCGTGTCCTGTTTGGCTTTATTGATGGAAAGTTCCAGGAGGTTTGCCGCCAAAAGCCGACGACACATCTGGCTATAGATAGAAAAAATACCGATATAGCACTTAAATACAAGCCGATTGAATAATGCGCCATCTTAATTTTTACGGGCAGTTCGATGGATACTTGGCTTTCTCTCGGAAGCCAGTTTCTATTTAAGTGATATTTGACTGCCAGATTAAATCTCCAAGAATGTTTTTCTTCTCGGTGCAACTTTGACTCCTGCCCTCCGCAGGGACTTCTAGCGATCAACAGGAAGCCTCGGTTCCCCCTGAAGGTTTTCCCCAATTTTCCTGTATGACGCCGCCGCTGCTGCAGGCTTATCGGTGTCATGCCCGGAAGGGAAATTCAAACAGGGAGATTAAGTCATGGCGACAGATAACAAAACCATCGAAGCAGAAAAGTTTCAATTAGAATGGGACGGCATCACCATCAGCATCCATTGGGAGCCGCAATGGCTGAACTCGGATACCTACGATGTAGCGCATTTCGACATTCACAGCATCCAGCCCGCTAAGGCGGCCCTACCCATCACGGAGACGGGCTATCTCTCCCACTTTACGTCGCGTTAGAACGTAGCCGCCTACGGCGGCCCTGCCGAATTTGTCCGCACTGCCTGTACTTCCGGCCCCGGTGACGCAGGCGGCGATAAAGTTTGCCGCCCTCCCATTTGTTCCGCCAGACATGTTGATAGATGAATATGCTCAAGCGCATGGAAAGCTCAATCAATTCCTTTTCAATGACTGTCGAGAAAATCCACGACAAGTTCGCTAACCTTTTAGCGCAGATAGAAAAGCAATTCACAGGCGAGTTTGAGCAACTGAGCATCGAGGATATCGAAGTCGATGCCCCTGAATTTGAGGATTTTCTGATCGGCAACAAGGTCAAGGTCTTGCTACAGGACATCGATATTGACCGCTGGAAGCAAGACTTGGAAGAAGACCGCGACTTAGTAATTTTGCTGTACACACTCGGCCAGTGAATTGGACAAGCACAATCGACCGAGCATCCATCTCAGATGCAACGAAGCGGGTTTTGGATTCTGCTCTAACTGTATTTTCTATTACAAAAGACGCTTTGTCCGAAATTGAGTCACTCGTGAAGGGCGAACCCTTAGACATTTGCGCACCTAAAGAATCCCCGCGTGCGTTACGAAGAATGCTGCAAAGAGAACAAAAGAGTGAATAAGCTTTGCCCTATCATTTTAGAAATGGAATTGCTGATCTCGAAGACGTATGCACTCGAAAATTTATGCACAACCCATATACAGTCTTTTTACAGACGTTATTTCCTTATTAAAACAATGAGCTATAATTAACCCTCAATCTCGCGGGGATGACAACGATGAGTTAGGTTTAATTGAACTACCCGCGCCCGATCACGGAATAGAGCGCCTGCACTTCCTTCAGCGAGACGTCGGTTTCCAGCGGCGGGTTGAACTGGCGCACGCGGATTTTCGCGTCGCCCAGTTTCACGAGGCGCTTGATGAAGGCGTCGCCGTTTTTCATTTCGATGACGCAATCCTTGTTCACCTCCGGCGGGCGGCCGGGATGGACGTAGATCAGCTCGCCGCGGAAATAGCGCGGCTCCATGGAATCAGAGAACACGTAAATACCGAACGCGTCCTTGATGCCGTTCAGCGCGGGATGGCGCGCTACCCAGTCGACGATATCGCCGTTCGACAGGTTCAAACCGGACGTGCCTTTTTTCCCCACATCGTCGCTGCCGGCGGCGTAGCCGTAAACGGGCACGGGTGCCTCGAAAGGTTTGGAGGCGGGGCCGTCGGGCGCACGGCGCGTGCCGGGCTTGGGCGCCTCCTGCAAATATTGCAGGTCGAGCCGGATGCCGAGATACGCCTCGATAATCGGAATTTCATCCGCCACGATGCGCCGCTGGCCGTTCAGCATGCGGTTGACGGCGGCGGGATTGACGCCCATCCGTTCCGCCAGCCCGCGTTGCGTCAGGTGGGGGGAGGTTTCGAGCGTTTCGCGAATCAAATGATGAAGGCGTGTGACCATATATCCATGATATTGCGTTTCCGGTTGCGGATAAAGCGAATTTTGTATGCGAATTTTTATTATTCATTAACAGGAACTTAACCCCACGGTACCGCCGTTTCAAGAAAAAGCACTGGACGTATGTTGCGGTTTCTGCAATATTGGAGATAGAGAACAAATAAAGAACGATAAACAGGATAAAGAGAGAAAAGGATAAAATGGACTGGTTCAAGGTTCACCACGGATTGACCTACGATGCGCGGCTGGGGGCTGTTGCGCGACGCTCCGGCCTGACGCGCGCGGAGGCGGTCTGCCTTTTGCTCTGCCTGCTGGAACACGCCAGCCGGTCGTTGAGACGCGGATCGGTTGACGGGTTCGACACCGAACTGTCGGCGGCGTTGTTCGACCGCGATGTTGCAAAAGTCGAAGCCGCGATGGCCGCCTTGCGCGACAAGGGCATGATCGACGCCGATAACCGCATCGCGGATTGGGAGCGGCAGGGGCTGACGCAGGCCGAGCGCCAGCGCGCCTACCGCGCCCGCAAACGCGCGGCCGAAGAACGGCAGCAACAGGCCGACGAACGCAAACAGAAAAAACCGCGCCACAACGATGACGCGATTCGCGTCGATGCCAATGACGCGATTCGCGTCGATCCCGATAACGCGTCGGAAACGCTGGCGCGCCGCAAACGCCTGAGCGCGCAGGCAATCGAGCGCAGCACCGCACGCCGCAACAGCACAGAAGGAGCAGCACCCTGAATGACAGCAACATCATCACGACCGACAACTGGGACGGCTGGAAACCCGACTGGCAGGGTCGTAACATCGCGCCCACGCCACATGAATTGCAGGAACGCCATTCACCGACGCAAAGCCTGACGCCGAACCGCCCGGCCTTGCGCAACCTGACGGAAGTGCGCCGCCGCGTGACCGATGCGCGGCTGTGGGACCGCATGACGGGCGCGCAGCAGGACGCGGCGCAGGAAATCGCCTTTGCCTTTGAATCGATGAGCCAGGGTCTGGGATTCACCACCGTCAACTGGGAACGCCTGCCCGGTGCCTGCGGCCCCAACAACGCGATCGAGGCGCGCGAAAAACTGCTGGGCGATTATGTGGGCTGGGCGAGGGGCTGCCACGCCGCGCATATCAGCCATTCGATGATTATCGACGTGCTGGTATTCGGCTTTTCGTGCCGCGCGCTCGACCACGACCGCCGCGTGCGCTCCGGCTGGTCGCGCCGCAACCTGCTGGCGGGGCTGACGCTTTACTGCCGCATGAAGGGCTGGAATTGCGCATGAGCCCCGTTATAATGGCGCATGGACAAAAAACCGACCCCGAAACCGGACGACAAACAGCTGCCCGTGCCGGGACAGATGCGCGATTTTTTCGACAAGGCCGCGCCCCGCGCCGACCGCACGCCGTTGAAGGAGCTGCAGGAGCGTTACGCCGACCACCGTGCGGAGGAACGCCGCGCCACGCATGGCACGCTGCCGATTCCCAACCACCACAGCACCGAATTCATCGTCGAGATGCGTATCCGCGAATGGATGATGCGCATGGAGCGGGAAGCCGCGGATGAGCGCCGCATCCGCGCCGCGATCGAGGCCGCGCAGAAGAACAAGCCGCCCGCGCCGAAGTGAGCACCGCGCCGCCAAGTGCCCGTTATTCCTCGATGTTCCATCCCCCTGATCGTGATTTGTAATTTTATTACGTTGGATTGTATCTAACCCCTTCATATTTCCCGATTATTTGGCATCTTTACGGCGTTTTTTAACCTTCCGTTAATACTCTGCTGATACCTTGAAGGTGTCAGGGCGAGCTTACGTTTATTATTCGAGGGAATTTATAAATGACGGAAACGCGCGAAATCGGCACTATCCGCAACCACTTTTCACTGAAGGCAGAGCTGCCGAAAAAGACCATTAAACAGGCTGAACAATTCCTCGGCCATCTGTCGGAAACCACGCCGACCGCGAAGGACATTACGACCGGTCATCAATTGCTGACCACCCTGCAGGAAAAAACCGAATTGTACGAATTTCAGGCGGCCGTGCTGGCAGGCCAGCAGGCATCCAGCGAAAAAGATCTCGACACGCGCGTCTCCGCGATTGCGAAATCGGCGGAGCAGGCCGAGCGCACGACCGAGCGCCTGCGTTCCGCGCTGAAGGCGATCGCGTAACTTTTAAAACCATTTCGATTGCGTGAAGCCCCGCCCTTCAACAGCGGGGCTTCTGCTTTTTTAATGTCATAATACCGAGAATCATCGCAAATTGACTCGGCGTCCTGCCCTCGGTACAGTCTTTTTCCCTAACGAAAAGACGAGCGCGATGCCGATGATGTTCTATCCGGAATATTTCCCGCCGCCGCCACCGCCGAAGCCCACGGCGGCGACGCTATCGGCGCGCCTGCTGGATGCCGTCATCGCGCGCGACCACGACACCGCGCGCAATATTTTCGAAACCGCCTTTTGGGAAAAAATAGATCTGAAGCCCGACGGCTATCACCTGCTGCAGGCGGCCCTGCGCGGCGACCGCCAGATGGTGACGATACTGACATCCTATGACGCCACATGGACAGCCGCCGAAACGAAACAGGCGCGCAATATGGTGAGCGACGCCAACTGGGCGCATGTCGAAGGCCCTTTGCGCAATGCGGGCATCCGCACACAATTCACGCCGGCCGAACGCCGCGACCTCGACCTTGGCATTTCCATCGGCTGGGCGCATCGCACGGCGATCGAGGCGAAGGCGCGCGGTGCCGCCGACGCCGAAACGCATTTCCGCGAATTGAACAGTTTGCTGTCGACCACGCTGGTCCATTACGTCCAGACGGGGCAGATGGAAAAGGCGAAAGATATTCTGCTGTACCGCGAAGCGAAACTGGGCGATGGCAGCAGCGGCAACCCGCTGGATGTATCATCCGAGTTCCGGTTGATGCAGCGCATGTACCCGATCTCGCGCTCGCGCGGGGGGCTTGGCTTCCTCGACAAGCTGCTTGATGCAGGGCTGAAGGTAAAGCCCGTGCGCCTGACATCCATGGATATGTTCCTGTCGACGGAACTGGTGACGGAGCTGGAACACCGCAAGCTGCTGGCGGGCGCGGAGCATGACGCGCGCCGCGATATATTGTCGCAGCTGGTGAATATGGAGCAGGTGATAAAACTGGGCGACCGTTACCATGACCTGGGCGCGCATTACATTGCGATGCGCCGCCATGATTTGCTGAAGGCGGCGAAGATTTTGTTCGCAAAGGAACCCGCAACGGAGCGCGATGCGGAGGCGTTTATCTACCAGCGCAAACATGCGGCGCAGCGCACGCCCGCCGCATTGGCAATCGCCGAGAATGAATTGATGGCGATTGGTTTCTTTGACGCCCCCGCCTGGACGCCCGAACGGTTGCGCCGTTTATCGGCGGCGGCGCCTGCCGACCTGTCGCTCAGCCGCGCCTTCAACACGCGCGCGGCGCAGCAGGAAATTTCGGGCATCCCCCTGAACAAATTATTGCAGCCGAAAAAATTCGGGCTGGTGCTGGAGGCGATGGGGCCGTTCGGCTGGAAACCCAATTCCATGGATACGCGCCGCATCCTTGATTACCTGCACGAACAAACCTCGCGCGGCATGACCGGCGAGGCGCATGCGGCGCTGAAGACGCTGATCGACGCGCGGGCTGATTTTTCGCTGACCGACCCCAACCGTTACTTGAGCAAGCGCGACCCGGGCCTTGCGAAAGCGTTGCTGGATGCGGGCGTGGTGAAGCCGGAGCATTTCGACCTTGAAAAAGTGTATGACCGCACGGGCGAGCTTTCGATCCGGCCGGGGGCGGATAAAAAACCGTATCCCGAATTCCTGTGCCAGCTGATTTTGGAAGTTGTCGACCCCGAGCGTTACATCCCGTACCGCCAGTCGGCCGATCGCAATTACCAGCGGCTGTTCATCGGGGAATGGCATTTGAATATCGAGCCGAAAATCCGCGCGCGCATCGGCAAGCGCCCGCCGCCCCGCCCGCACGGCACCAATAGCACAGGCCCGCGGTAACGCTTACGCCCCTGTAACGCAGGCCTTGGCGTTAAGATACATTTCGTGAAAACAATTGTTCACAAATGGGCGCGGCATTTCTGGTACAATAGGTCCCTAGCAGGGGAATCATGTCCGAACCGGATCCGAAGAAAAAGAAGCCAAGTTTCAAGAAGCGTCTGACGACCGTTTTCAACGGCCTGTCGCGCAAGGAGCTGCGCGGCGTTTTCAAGGACACCTTGAAAGAACTGCGCAAGCCCAAGGAAATCGGCATCCTGCTGGTGTCGTCTTTCGTGCCGGGCGGCTGGATCGGTTATGCCGGATACCGGATCGCCAAATACAAACTCGACCACGCACCGCCCGCGAATGATAACGAGGAGCCGGCGCCCAAGGTCGACCCCAAGCCAAAAGCCCCAACCCCGCCAAAGCCTTAGGCAATTCGCTTGCGTATTTCCGGAATATGGCTATAAAGAAGCCATATTTTCGAAGGAGATATACGCATGTTCAAGGGCCTGAAAGACAAGCTGAAAGACAGCTATAACGCCGCCGCCAAAACAGGCAAGGCCGTGATCGACGATGCCAAGCTGCAGGCAACCGACACCCTGAACACTCTCAGCATCCTTGTGAATGAAAACACGCCCGAAGGCGAAGCGCCGAAAGACCTGACGCTGAAGGAACGCATGGGCGTCGCCTATGGCCATGTCTCGAAAACCGAATGGCTGAAGGTTGCGAAGGACACCGCGCAGGACCTGACGAAAAAGGACGAACTGAAACGCCTCGCCGGCACCGTCATCGCATTGCCGGGCGGCCTTGCCGTTTACGGCGCGTACCGCGTGGCGAAACACCATCAGGACAAGGCGGAAGAACAAAAGGCAGAGGCTGCGAAGCAGGCAGCAAAAGCCGCGAAAAAACCCCGCAAGCCGAAAACTCCCAAAGCGCCTGCGGCGTAAAGGAATAACCATGTCCGACCAGAACCAGAAAACAGCCACCGAAAAAACCGCTATCGAAAAAATGCGCGAGTTGCCGGTCGGATCGGGCATTGCGGCTGTTGTCGGCATCGGCGCGCTGACCGAAACATTCAACATTGGCATGTTCATGCTGGCATCGCCGGTCGCAAGCGCGGCTGTCGCCGTGCCCGCCATCATCAACGCCTTCGATAAAAAACGCAGCGGGTTGTCGCGCGTATTTTCGGCGGCGGCGGCGGTTGTCGGTGTTGTCGGCGCGGCATTGCCCTTCGTGATCGCAGGCCCGGCGGCGCTGGGCGGTTTCCTGATCGCAACCGCGACGATGGCGGCGGCGGGCGCGTTCAACGTGGCGGCCTATGCGCTGCGCAACAAGCAACTGCCCTTTTCGCTCAGCATTAAAAAGACACCCAAGGCGCCTGCGGTTTAAGCAGCGGGTTTCTGCGGGCGTGGTTTTGCCGGAAGCGGCATGACCGTCGGCGGCAGCTGTGCCGGTACCGCCATCGCGGGCGGCGATACCACATTGTCATTCGTGAAATGCAGCAACTGCCAGTCGGTGCGCGCCGACAGGTATTTCGCCTGCGCTTCGTCAAAGGTCTGCTGGTCCGCCTTCGACGGCTTGCCGCCCGTTTTTTCAAAGCTGAGGAAATCGGCCTCCGTCCATGTCGCGAGCGCGGCGGGGTCGAATCCGATATCCAACCCCGCCGTCGCCACTTCGCGCATTTCCCGGACGAAATCGGCATCGGTTGCGGGATCGGTCATGCGCGCGGAATAGGACGGCGCAAGGCCGGGCTTCGCCGCGACTTCGGTCCATGTTTCCTTCAGCTGCGTCGTGAAGCGCTTGTCGTAGTCGAGGCCGTTCACATGCAGGAATGTTTTTTCCAAGAGCGCCGTGTAGGCGGACGATACCGTCGCCCCTTCCGCCGCGCGCGCTTTTTCATACCCGCCCAGCAGTTTCGCGTAATCATTCGTCACGCGGTTGCCGATGTTCAGTTTTTTGCCGGTCGCTTTTTCGTACTCATAGGCGAAATGGATTTCATAGGCGAAGCAGTCCGCCTCCTGTATGCGGCGTTTCAGCCATTCGCGGCGCGGCTCCAGCTGCAGCTCGTCCGATTTCACGGTGCGGTCGTGCCATGAATGGCGGATTTCATGCGCCAGCGTCAGCATGATCGCATCGTCGCTCGCGATATCGCCGTTCAGGCGGATCAGGTAGCCGAAATTGAGGCCCTTGATAAAGATATTATCCTTGGGGTCGTCATCCATCACCTTGGAATCCGACATCTCGATGCGGATATTTTCGCGCACCGCGTAATCGAGCAGCGCCTGCCCCGTGGGGGTCAGCGCAATCTTTTTCTTGATCGTATCAAGGCGCGCCTCCGAGGTTTCGTATTTCACCTTTACCGTGTCCACCACCTGCGTCGTGGCGGCGGCGGAAGCGGAAGCAGAGGCCGTGGGCTGCAATTGCAGATGTTCCCTGTTCGTGTCCTGCACCATGCCGCCCATCAGCGCAAATGCGGCAGCGGCGGTCAGCGCGGTTTTCTTCGCGTGCTTGTTGAAGGCGCTCATAAGTTTTTTCAAGATAAAGACCTTTAAACTGAAGGAGCCTTGGGCAAGCTGGCCTGCGGCTTCGGTTGCTGGGAATTTTCTTTGGCTTCACGTTCCCGCCGCACCGCGTCGAGTGTTTGTTGCCAGTACACATCCCAGGCCGCTTTTGCTTCGCCGCGCTTTCCGTCGGCTTTCGCAAGTTTATCGAGGTCGTCTGTCGTCGCGCCGCCGGTTTTATCCAGCGACTGGAAATCGGCATCCGTCCACGTTGATAGCGCGGAAGAACCGGTTTTCACGTCAATGCCCACCGTCGTTGCGCGGCGGAGCATGGCTGCGAATTCTTTTGCATCGGGTTCGGTATTCCATTTTTCGGCATGCGTCACGCCGAGGCACGGGGTTTTCACCACCGCGTCCCAGTTGCGGATCTGCCGGTTCAGGAAATCTTCGTCGTATTCGAGGCTCTTCACATGCGGGAAGGCACGCTCCATCAGGCGTCCATAGGCGACGTTCGCCGCCATCCCTGCATCGCGGTCGGCGGCGTAGGATTTGGCGAGCGTGGCATATGATCCTTCGCCGGTATCGAAGGCGATGCCGCATTGTTTGGCGTATTCATAGCCGAAATGGATTTCAAATGAATAACAATCCGCCTCCAGCACGCGGTCGCGGATCCATGCCTGTTTCGGCGGCAGTTCCATGTCATGCGTGCCGGCAGCGAGCTTGTGCCATGAATGGCGCAGTTCATGCACCGCCGTGTACATTAATACGGTGTCGCTTTTTTCCTCGATATTCAGCTGGACCGTTTTGCCGAAATTGAGGCCGCGGATGAAGATCGCATCGGTCAGGTCGGAGTCCATGTGTTTGGAATCCGACATTTCCAGTTTCGTGTTATTCGCGTCCGAAAAACCGAACAGCGCGCGGCCATCCGCCGTGCGGCAGATTTCGGCGCGCAAATGGTCGAGGCGTTTTTGCGCGGCGGGGTCGGTTGTTAAATCGGTTGTTTCAATGGATGCGGTGACGGCCGATTGTGGGGCAACGGGGGCCTGGTGGCTGCGCGCATCGCCTGCGAAGAAAAATGCGCCTGCGGCGACAGCCGCGATGCACGCATGTCGCGCGGCGCGGTTGAATTTTGAAAGCAGGGTTTTGTTGCTGCGCTCTAACGTCACGCGCCACCCGTGTTGCTAAAAATACACCCTCTCCGCCCGTGCGAGAGATAGACCACGGGTTTTGAATCCTTTTCAGCTTCTCAATTTTCGATACGAATATCCTAACAGGACAGTCGTTAAAGAAAAGTGCCTGAATTTCAGGGCGTTACATAAGCAATGATTCGCGCGCGATCAAAAACTATGCTCGGGGTGAGTATATTCCGGTAAATATGGCAAGAATCTAAACGCTGTGTTCAAATATAAATACTAATAAAAACAATGGCTTATAAAATAGTGGCATCCCCGTGTACCACATTCTTAAGACTTATGCGTTAGCTTGGGTAGCAGGGAAGTTGAGTTGCTGACACGAAAGGGGATCACACCATGATGTTACTCGATCGCGATACGCTCAAGAACCGCTTTGAGGGCCTGAAGCCGAAATCAGCCACTTACTGCTTCGCCCAGCGCGAAGCGGTGGAGACCACCTGCGACGAAGACCAGTTCAACGCGGAACTGGCGCAAGTGATGGTGTCGATCGCGGCACTGACCAGCGCCCTGCCCGCGACCGACGCGCTGACCGACGAGCGCGTGCGCCGCATGATGCTGGCGCTGGACGGTTATACCTCGCCCTACCTGAAGACGCGCTTCAAACAGGAAGCATCGCCGCAGCCGCAGGACAGCGCGAAACAGCAGAACAAGGAAATCCGCGTGGAGACGCGCGCGCCGTCGCGCTTCCGTCACGCATCGCGCCGCCCGACCGAACGTGCGGCAGCCGCGATCACGACGAAATTCCTGCGCGTCAAAGATGAGCCGAAGGTTGAGATCATGCCGCTCGTGCCGGGGCTGCCGGTTTTTGTGGCAGTGGCGGCGCAACTGCAGATGGACGCACCGCGCCCGAGATAAGAGAAGCGGCGGCACCGCTCATGTGATTGAACACCGCTGCCAGCGTGCTTTCCGGCATTTTGAGCCCTGCCATTTCGCGGCCGACCCAGTTCGCATGTGGGATATGGATCGCCGATAATCCGGCGGCGACCGAGGGGATGATATCGGATTTCAGGCTGTCGCCGATCATCACGACTTCATGCGGCTGCAGCCCCAGTTTTTTCAACAGCGTCAGGTAAGTTTCCGGCGTTTTTTCCGGTACGGGGAACGTGCCCTTGAAAAGATGCCGGAAGGGCAGCGCGTCGATGCGGCGTTGCTGTGCGCCGGGTTCGCCCGCGGTCAGGATATAAAGATCGAAATGCTGCGCCATGCTTTCCAGCGCCTGCGGCACGCCCGGTATCACGTGCGCGGCGCGGGTATAAACATCCGACGCCATGCCGCGCACCGCCGCGATATCGGCATCCGATGATTGCGGCGCGTATTTCAGCAGCGCGTTTTCAAATGCCTGCGGCAGCATGCCGGTGCCGTAGCCGAAATGCGCGAACAGCTCGACTTCGAATCGGCGGACGGTGGCGACGGACTCGGCAGGCGGTGTTTTGGTGCGGGATTCGATAAAGGCGGTCAAACGGTCATGCGCTTCCTCGAACAGGTCTTGGGTTGCGATGAGCGTATTGTCCATGTCGAGCAGAACGGCTATGATCATAAGGCATTGTCACACAACATTTTTATTACGTCAAAAGTCTGGCGGCGACAAAGATTAACAAAGCATTAATTATCCTTTTCAGCTCAAGGAGTTAGATATGCTCAAAAAAAGCATATATTTTTGACAAAGGCAAAGGTCTGGGGTACTATGAGATTAACAAAGAGAGGTAACGTTGAGCCAGTTGCAGACAGCCTTCGCAGTATCCACCGCCGCAAACGCCGGCCTTTTTGCACAGATGTTCAATGACAGGATGGGAAAAGACATGACAGCCGACACCGCAACGAACACCGCAACGAACACCGCAACCGATCTGGCACCGAAGCCCGAAACCGAAATTGCGAACGCAAGCGGCGGCATCGATTATTCCAAGGAAAAAGAAATTACGCAGGACGAGATGACCGACGAGTTGTTCGCGGCTGTGAAGCGCGGCGACCTGAACGTTGTGCAAGGCCTGACGCAGAACGGCAAGAAAAACACCGGCGTGAAACGCTCGAACGGCGTGACGCTGCTGATCGCGGCCGCGCAGGACCAAAAAGACCATATCGCCCGCGAGTTGATGACCTATAAAGGCGTCGATCTGGGCGCAATGACCGATGCGGGCGTGACCGCCGCGATGCTGTTCCAGACGAACGGCAACGTGGAACTGGCGCGCATGCTGATCGCAAAACTGTCGACCAACAACCTGCTGTCGATGGACGGCAACAACGGCGACGAAGTGGCACGCTCCATGGGCGCGCACGGTTTGTCCGAAACGATCAAGCAGGCGCAGCGCGACGAAGAAGCAACCAAGGAAGAAGCCGAGCATGCCGAAACCGAACATGGCAGCATGGCGAACAGCCTCAGCGCGACGATCCGCGGCTGGTTTGGCGGCGGCAAGGAAGAAGCGGAAATGACGCTGCTGCCGCTGACCCCGACCGACGAAAAGCCCAGCGCGGTTGTTGCCGAACCCGATCCGTCGAGCTTCAGCAGCAAGTTCACCAAATACATCTCCGGCATCTCGTCGCGCTTCTTCGGCCCGAAAGAGCCGGAAGCGATGTCGCTGTCGGCCAAGCCGGGCATGGAGCCGTCGCCGCTCACCACGCAGGGCGCGGTGCAGAGCTTCCTGAAACGCCTTGGCGGTCCGAGCATTTAATATTTTTTGAAATCAGATACAAAAAAACCGCCGGGGTCCGGCGGTTTTTTTTATTCATCAGGCGGCGCGATTTACGCGGCGTCGGTCTGTGCGGCTTTTCCCTGCCAGCGCGACAGCGTGACCAGCGCATGTTCCTCGCCGAATTTCAGCGCCTGCATTTCGCGCCAGACAGTGATGTAGGGATTGGCGGGCGACGGATCGACGCGCAGGATTTCGTGCAGGCCTTCGAAATTGATGTCGTTCAGGAACGGCAGCTGTTCGATCAGGCAGTCGCGCACGGTTTCGGCGTTATCCATGGTGACGCAGGCATCGGCCTGTTCATCCATCATAAATGCGACGAGGCGTTGCGGCCCCGCTTCGCCTTCGCGCGACAGCGTCATGCCGGTCATGACCGACAGGATGGCGTTCAGGTGGAAATCTTTTTTGCCGTTATCCGCGCGGCGGGATTTTTCCGCCGGGGTCGTTACACGTTGCAGCATTTCATCACCGCCGTTTCAGGAGCTGTTTTATCAGGTTTCCGAACTGGGAGTGATATTGCAGCCGATATGCCATTATGTCAAGCGAGTGCCGTGCGCTATTAAACTTAACGGTGTTTTGAGAAGCGATATCAACCGTATAAGCGGTCACGAATTTTACTGCATCGCACCAAACTTTACGGTGTCGGAGTCGCCAGTTTGCGCGACGGCTGCTTGTCGAGTCCCAGACCTTCATTCTCCAGCAACTGCGCCTTCAGGTTAAATTCGGGCGCGATCTGCTTTGCCAGTTTCGCGTTCGATGCGAGGAGGAAACGGCCGAGCGAAGTGTCGAGCTTGCCGCGGCTGTGCGTCAGCAAACGGTCGAGCGGCGTCCAGCCGAAACGGTCGGCCTCGTTCACCAAATTCGGTTTGCGCTGCGACATCCAGCTGAGGAGGTCGAGTTTCGTTTCGTCTTCGTGGTGGCTGGTGTTGGATGCGATGCGGTGGAACAGCGTTTCGCCGCGCGCGTTTTTGATCAGCAGGAAATCGGCGTTGCCGGTCGCGGCCTCGATGTCGTCCAGCGCCGTCACCGTCAATTCGCGCGTGAAGGCGATATGGTGCAGCAGCGGCTGTGCCGGCTGCGATGCGTCGCGGCCTGTAACTGGTTGCGCCAGCGCATCGGGATCGAGCGCGAAAAAGTCGGCCAGCGTGACAGCGGGGCGCTGCGCGAGCAGGGAAAACAGCGGCGTGCGTTCGATGTCGTAACCGCGGTAATCGTCATATGCGTTGATATCGGTGTTGGGCGATCCCCAATGGTAGCCGAAATTAGGCGCGACGGCGGCGCGGAATTTTTCGGGTTCGCCCTCGAACAAAACTTTCAGCCAGGTCATCTGGTCTTTCGCATCCCCCATCGCGAGGATCTGGGACACAGGGGACATCATCGGGAATTTTTCGGGTACATCGAGCGCATCGATCGCGCCGCATTCGACGGCCTCGCGGAAATCATCGAAGCGCGCACCGGCGATAATGCGGTTGGCGAGGTCTTTCAGCGACGACGGGACGCTTTCATCCGCCATCGCTTCTGCACGCGTCAGTCCATAGCTCATCCGCCACTCCATCAAGAATATGACAACCGAGGCGAGTTTAGCGGCTTTGACCCGCGAGTCAACTGTTTATGGCAATAAAAACAGGCCGGATTAGTTATTTGCGGGCGGTTTGTTTTTAAAATTGGGGAATTTGGGCAATTCGGCGGCACCGTTGTCGTTCAACCCGCCCGGCTGCACGCGCGGCTTTTCGAGGCCGGGCTTGCCCAAGCTGTTGTTCCGCTTGCGCATCAGTTCGGGGTTGAGCGGCAGCTGTTTCTTATACTGCGCGCCCGCCACGATCAGGCGTTGCACGACGGGGCTGTTGCGGTCGTCTTTTTCGGCAAGGCGGTCCAGCACCGTCCAGCCGCGGGTGTCGGTAAGATCAGGATCCGCGCCGAGGTCGAGCAGTCGGTCGAGCACGGTCAGGTTCTTGCGGTCGATGGCGATATGCAGCGCGGCGCGGCCGTCTTTATCCACCGTATCGAAATTGATTTTCTTGCCCGCCAGATATTCGATGAAGGGCTGTTTGTCCTGCGCGACCGCGTAATGCAGCAGCGTGCGGCCGAATTCGTCGGTGACCGAAGGATCTGCGCCCGCATTGATCATCACGCGCGCAGCCGCCACAAATTTTTCATCGATGCGATAGGGCTGGCGGTCGGCGCGTCGGACGAGTTCGGCCAGCGGCGTGCGGCCGTGGATGTTTTCGTCATGCAGCAGTTCCGGCGCTTTTTCAATCGCCTTCAAAATCATCGACACGTTTTGCGTACGGGCCAAGGCATGAAGCACGTTGTTGCCGTTCGCGTCCTTGATCTTCAGCTCGCAGCCGCCGAGGACGGAATTGAAGGTATCCGCCATCTCGAGGCGCGCGGCCATATGCAGCACGGTTTCGCCAAGCTGGTTGGCAGCGCCGATATCGGCCTTGAAAGCCAGCATTTGCTGCAGGACTTTCGGGTATTGGGACAGGCGCTCTTCCTCCAGCATCATCATGTAGGGGGAAACGCCGTAATCGTTTTTCACGTTCGGGTCAGCGCCGTTTTTCAGCAGCTTTTCAACCAGCACGGGCTTGTCGAGGAAGGTGTGCAGCGGCGTGTTGCCGTTGATGTCTTTTTCATTCAGGCGCGCGTTGTTGGCAACCAGCAGGTCGACGATGTCGGGGTTCGACGTCGTGATGACGTGCAAGGGCGTGCGGCCCTGTTCATCCTTCGCATTCGTATCCGCGCCCAGTTTGACGAGCGTGCGCACAAACGTCTCTTGAGATTGCATCACCGCGCGGTGCAGCGGCGTCTTGCCGGTCGCATCGGGCAGGTTGACGTCTGCGCCCGCCTGGATCAGCGCGACGGCGATGGAATGGCGGTCTTTATCAAGCGCAAGGTGCAGCGGCGGATACATCAGGTTGCCGCGCTTGTTCACATCGGCGCCCATCTGGATGAGCGCAACCACGGATGACAGGTCGTTTTCGGCAACGGCCTTTTGTAGGCGCGTGTAGCCGGTGTCCTGTACCTTGTTCGGGTCGCCCCGGAACATTCTTGAAACGGCGTTGAAAAAGTTTTTCAATTCTTCGTCCCCGAAAAGCCATTAAATGACGGCCGTGATACCGGCGTAATCGATTGTGACGGCGTTTTGTGGTGATGCTGCTTTAACAGATTGAAAAGTTAGCATGGTTAACATCACGAGTCCATGCGGCTTCGCAAGCTTCCGAATAGAAAATCGCTGTGGGTGAAATTTTATTACAAAGTGGCATTGGTTTTCATAAGCGCTGCGCATTATATTGCATACAACTTGTCAACTGCAGCGTTTGTACTGAGAATGAAAATTACCTGCCATCCCGTGCGGGTTTTCAAGACAGCTTGAAGGACTTTCCATGATCCGCTTCCCCCGCGCCCTGTTTATATTGTCCTGCTTCGCCTTGTTGTCGGCCTCGCCCGTCCGCGCGCAAGAAGTGACAACCCCCGCAGCGCAGCAAGAACTGGCACCCGAAGAACATGCGCGGGATGCCGCCGCGGCAGCCGGCGCGCCCGTGATCGATGCCCCCGATGATACAGAAGCCGCGGCAGAAGGCGCTGCCGCCATCGCGCCCGTCGCCGCAGCCAAGCCCGCGCCCGACATCACCGACGAAGCGCAGCGCATCTGGCAAAAACATGGCGAAGCGATTTATCAGGTGCAGGTGATCGACCTTGCATCGGACAAAAAGAACAGCATCGGTTCGGGATTCCAGTTCACCGCGTCCGGCATGATGGCGACCAACTATCACGTCGTGGCGGAGGCCGTGCAGCGCAACGAAAGCAACCGCCTTGAATACCTCGACGAGAAAGGCCACCGCGGCAGCCTGAAAGTGCTGGTCGCCGATGTCGGGCACGACCTTGCGATTGTGCAGATGGACCCGCCCGGCCCCGATTTCGTCGAGCTTGGCAAATCCGACCTGCCGAAAGGAACCAGATTATTCGCGCTCGGAAACCCGCATGACATCAGCTTCACCATCATCGAGGGCACGCATAACGGCGTCAGCCGCGAAAGCTTCATCGATAAAATCCACTTCTCCGGTTCACTGAACCCCGGCATGTCGGGCGGCCCTGTGTTGAGCCATGACGGCAAGGTCGTTGGTGTCAACGTATCGACCGCCGGCAACTCGATCAGCTTCCTCGTGCCTGTCGAGCCGTTAAAACAACTGGTGGGCGAACTGGCCGCGCAGAAGCCCGGCTATGACTTCATCGCCAATTCCGCGCAATACATCGAAAACCAGCTGCTGGAGACGCAAGAGAAAGTTATCTCGAAACTGCTCGCCGACAAATGGGAATCCGTGCCCTTCGGCCCCTTCATGGTGCCGGGCCGCATCAACAACGCGTTCAAATGCTGGGGCGACACGATGAAGGACGAGAACGACAAGCAGGCCTATGCCCGCTTCTCGCGCTCCACCTGCCAGAGCATGGACCGGCTGTTCCTCGATTCCGAATTCGACACCGGCATTTTCATGTACCGCTACGATTACCTGACCGCGCATAACCGCCTCGCGCTGCCGCGTTTCTACAGCTATTACGAAAGCCAGTATTCGATGCCGCTCGGCCTCGGCGACGCGGCGGAGGAAAACGTCACCAATTACGACTGCAGCAATTCCTTCATCGACATGGTGGGGCGGCGCTGGAAAAGCTCGTTCTGCATCCGCCAGTATAAAAAATACCCGAAGCTCTATGACATGCAGGTTTACATGGCGCTGGTCGGCGGCGCGCGCGAAGGATTCATGGTGACTCAGATTGCCGAAGGCGTATCCAAAGAAAACGCGCTGAAGCTGTCGCAGAAATTCATGGAGGGCATCAGCCTGCGCCAGACCGAAAGCGGCAAGTCGAAACCGACGACGCCCGAAAGTGCGCCCAAGGATGCGCCCGTGACGGCCAAGCCGCCGGAAAATGACCCCGCCGTGAAACCTCCGGCATCCAAAGCCCCAGTATTGGAAGAAGGTGCGAAATGAACAAACGCCTCGTCCTTGAAATCACCAGCCATTCCGGCGACGGCGCGATCACGCACCGTTCCATCGAGGCTTTTCCCGCGACATTGGGCCGCGGGTATCACAACGACATCATCATCGGCGACCCGCATATCAGCGCGCAGCATGTGCGCATCGAATTCGACGGCAATGATTTCGTGATCCACGATCTTGCTTCCGAAAACGGGCTGACCGTGAACGACAAGCATCACAAGGGCGCGAAGGCGCATTTGAAATCCGGCGACATCGTGCGCGTCGGCCTGACCGATATCCGCATTTTCGATCCCGCGCATCCGGTCGCCGCCGCGCGGCGTCTTGCGCGCGCGAACCCCTTCCTGATTTTCCTCAGCCGCCCTGTCGTCGTCTGGCTGTCGCTGTTTTCGGCGGCGGGTGCAGCGATCGGCTGGAAATACCTCGACAGCTGGACGCCCGATATCGGCGAGACGCTGACCGGCACCGGCATCAGCGTGGCAATCGCGATCCTGATCTGGTCTGCGCTGTGGGGCGTCGGCGGACGGCTGATCCGCCACAAATCGCGTTTCCGTAGCCATGTGGCGCTGGCCAGCATGTTCGTGGTTGCGACCTGCGCCGCTGCGATCCTGCAGGATTACATGTCCTTCCTGACCAATGACGGCGTGGCGGCAACGGCCAGCGCTTTCCTTGTGAACGCGGCACTGGTTATTGTGCTGCTCTACGGCTCGCTGACGCTGGCGACCGACATGCCCGCAAGACGCCGCCGGATCTGGAGCGGTTTTTTCGCGCTCGGCATGGGCATCGCGGCGATCGGCCTGTCGCAGCTGAACGAGGGGCGCTTTGACGGATCGCCGTCCTATTCCAGCGGCCTCGAGCCCTATTTCGCGGAACTGGCACCGGCCGAGTCGCTGGACGGTTTCATGAAGGACAACGAGAAGCTGTTTGAATCCGATGTTTTCAAGACCGCGGCGTCAAAATAACCCTTTAATTTGAATGGTATAATCCTGGCCTGACTCTGTCTGGACAGAATTTTACATATTGTCTATAATGTTTACATTATAGATATGCGCGGGGGCGCATCGGGATAGGGGGAATTCATGGCGTCATTTCCGGGACATATGGACCCGATCACCAAGGTTCTGGCCGAGGCGCTGGACCAGTTCGGCGACCTGTCGAACGCGACCGTGACCCTGATCGACGACGCCGGCGATTTCAACCCCGGCAATGAAAAATCCGCGCAGCTGCTGGAGGTGTTCAACACGCCCGCGCGCGGCAACGCGCCGCAGGAAGTCACCATCGTCACGCGCTATCTGGGGCAGGACAGCGAACAGGGCAAGCTGCTGCTGGGCCCGTCGAAAAGTTTTGCAACGCCCGATGACACGCCCGGCGAATTGCAAAAACGCTTCCGCGCCGTCAACCAGAAACCCTTCACCAATAAAATGTTCCCCGTCATCGCCGAGTTGATGGTGGAGGAAACGCCGCTGTCCGACACGATGCGCGGCGGCATGCGCGCGATCGTGATGGACCATATGCAGCAAGGCGGTTTCCGCGTCGATAGCGGCCTTGGCAACCTGCGCGATTTCGTCAACGGATACCTGACGCGCGAGATGACGCCCGAATGGGAACAGCGCCTTGTCAATAATTCGCCGGTGACGCAGGTCGTGAATTCGATGCAGCAGGGTGTGCAGGGCACCGTAACCGCGCCCCCAACCGCGCGCTTCACCCGCAAGGGGAATACGCCATGACAGGGGCGCTGCATGACGGCGGCATGACGACAATCGAAATCGAGCCGGACACGCAGCGGAGCGCGGCCTTGCGCGAAATGCTGGAAGAACTGACGCTTCGCCCGCCTGCGGCCCATGCTGATCCTTTGCGGGACAAGATCTTTATCACGACCATGAACAACCCCCGCGATGATGACAAGGGCCGCGATATCGGGTTTCTGCCGGCCGCGGTGCTGGAGCGGTTCAAGCCGATCGAATTCAAGCCGCTGGGCGATGAGGTGGCGGAGAAAATTGCGGCGCTTCAAATCGCAAAAGAGCTGGGCAAGCACAACCTGACGGAGCGCCAGCACAAGGCCGCGGAGCAGTTCCTGAAGCAGCAGCAGTATGCGATCGACAAGGCATCCGGCGCACGCGGCATCTTCAAGCGCATCAAGGAGTCTTTCGACAGTGCGTCCTTCAAGCAATTGATGCGCGAGAACAGCAACGAATGGTCTTTGAGCGAAATGTCGCAGGCGATCAAGGGCGGCGGCAAGGGCAATGTCCACGCCCCGACAACCGCGCGTTTCCGCAGCAGGGGTGCGCCATGACGAAACCCAAGCAAACCAAGCTCACGTCAAAATTCAATGCGATGCTGCTGGCCAGCTCCGGCGCGGCCGCCATTTTCGCAGGCGCGGCGGCGATGCTGACGGCGGGCTTCACCCCCTATCCCCTGGTGCCGCCCGATTTCGGCAAGCCGGTCACGGATTTCCTGAAGCAGCGCCCGCTGACCGAAGATCAGGCATATGAGTTGCTGACGCAGGCGTTTGATGCGCAGCTGGACCCGGGTGCCTACAGCGGGCAGCAGCAACTCGCGGCGCGCTTTTATCTGCGCAGCGAGATGGAGGGTTTGCCGGGCATCACGCAATCGCTTTTGAAAAAGCCGGGCAACCCCCGCATGTTGCAAGAAGTACTGGAGCGCGTCGCCACCGTCATGGCGCAACCGGATTTCATGCAGTTGATGCAGGAGCACAGCGCCGGCGCGCGCCGGAAGCAGGATATGTTGTACGCGCAGGAAGTGGGAGCCGCTTTAGTCAGCGCCCATGCGCAGATCAAGGCGCCGCCCCGCGCCAGCTTCACCCGCAACCGCATGGTGACTGCATGACAACGGAACGCGCCTATAAAAACGCACAGCGCATCGCAGGGTTGATCGATGCCGGAAAATTGTCCGAGAGCGATGCGCTGAAGAAAATCGCGCAGATCGTCGCGGAGCGCAACCCGAATTCGCCGAGGCCTGAACTCGGCGCCAGCCTGCATCTGCGCGACATCAAAAAACTGGCGCAGGACGGCCGCGTGCCGCTGCATCTGGGCCGTTTCCTGCAAAGTTTGCAGATGACAGCGTGGGTTGAACAGCTGGCGCCGCTGCATGATGCCGTACTGGCGCAGCAGGCCGGCCAAAACGCGGCAGACGCGGTGCGCAGCCCCGTGACCGGCGGACAAAGCGCGCCGCCGCCAGCCAGGTTCATCCGCAAAACGGGCGGCATGGCGCCATGAGCCTGACCACCACCTTCAACGGCGCCACGAATAGCGACCAGCTGATGGACGCGGTCAAGAATTCCGATCTGGAGACGGTAAAAAAACTCCTCGCCCTCGGCGCTGACCTCAACATCACTGCGCCAACATCTGGTAACTTCACGGGGATGGGGGACCTTCCGCTCCCCGCCCCGCCCGACATACCGAAACAACCGCTTCCGCAAAAATTTGTCGTCAACATGGCGACCGAGCGGGAGATCACAGCCCCGCCCACCGCACGGTTCACAAAGAAGCCGCAAAAGCGTCAAACGACGCTGTAACAATCAAGCCTGAACAGCTACTTAGCCATTAAAATTGACGTTTTCCGTATTATTGGCTATCTTTCCTGACCATGAAAGTCCCCAGGCTTACATCATCTCCCGACCGATACGTGCCGCCCGCGCCCACATCACGCGCGGCGTCGTTGCATGACGTATTCAATATGAATGCAACACCGATGGGCGTGCTGGCGGCCATGCCGTCAACACCGACGCCGCTGTCGATGGCCGCGATGACGGGTGCGAGCGGCGTTGCGGCGGCATTGATGCAAACCCCGAAACAGCCCGCCGCCGTCACACCGCGCGAAAACCGCGCGCTTGTGTTCAGCCCCGCTTCGCTTTCGGATGCGTCGCTGGTCGACGGGCTGTCGGGAAATTCCCGCGCCCAGCAGTTCATGCTGGCGGCGGCGAACAATAACGTGCTGAGCTTGACCCTGTTTTTGCCGCAGCATGATATCCTGCCCGATTTCACGAACCGCAACGGATTTTCGCCGCTGATGGCGGCGGCGGCGCTCGGGGCGGCGCAGACGCTGGAGATGCTCGCATCCCACCCGCTGGTCAGGCTTGCGCGCGCGGATGAGGAAGGCTGGACCGCGCTCCACTACGCAGCATACCTGAACCAGCGCGAAGCGGTTGCGATATTGCTGAAACACCACGCGCCCGCGGATGCGGTAACCACGAAAGGCCTGATTGCCTTTGACCTCGGCGATGAAGAAACGCAAAAAGTATTCCTGCAGAATTCAGCGTTCAAACGCTTCCTGAAGCTCCGCAATCCCGAGCATCCTTTACTGTCGCCCGCACCGCCCGTCGCCGAAGCTGTAGACGCGCAGGAGCCTGAAATACAGCGCCCCGTGCTGACCGAAACATTTTACGACGCGCTGAAGGATATCGGTCTTGCAATACAAAAAGGCAGCACCGTCACCGCGCATGAGCAGCTGAACGCGAAGCTCGCGAAGATGGACACCTACAACCTGAACAAAGCCTATCGCAGCATCGCGCAGACGGGCGTGAAGTATGACTGGGATGACGTGTTCATCCGCGCGGCGGGCGCAGGCAATACCGCGGCCATGGTATTTTTACAGGATGAGATATTTTTTGAACAACGCGTCCTGAACCGCGCGCTGTGGCAGGCCGCCGTGACCGGCCAGCGCAACGCCGCGCATCACCTGATGCTGTGGGAGGCCGACCCGCTGTTTTCACAGAAACTTGCGAACGGCGTGCCCTCGACCGCAATCGACCTTGCCTGGCAGCGGCGCCACACCGGCGTGATCGAGGAAATGGCGCTGTGGAGCGACGTCAAGAAAACCGCCCCCGCAATCGAGCGTTACCTGCACGAAGTGCGGGGCAGCATGACGCGTGTCGTGAGCGGCACGCGCGCGCCAAAGAGAAAAACGGACGACGACCTGTTCATGCCGCTGATCAGCCTGAGCGCGATGCTGACGCGGCGCGAGGAACTGGCGCGCGGGGGTATATCGCAGCTGACGTCAGCTTTCGCCCGCGTCACCGGCAGCGGCAACATCACCGAGATCCTTGCCACCTACGCCGAATCGCAGCGCCCGCGTTTCCTGCGCGGTAAAACAACGCTCGACGCCAAGTCCGGTGCGGCCGCGATGGGCTGGGCGCTGGTGCATGAGCGCGTGGAGTTTGCCAGAAAGCTTGCGGCAGACGGTTACAAGTTCGCGCAGATGCCGGAATCTTTACAGCAGAAAGCGCTGCAGTCGAAAAGCGAGGCCGCGCGTGATCTCGCGCGCGAATTGCTGATAAACACGACTTATTATCCGCGCATCGAGGAAACGGGCAAGCGCAGCACGAGTCCCTCCGCGATACGCCAGCTGCGCACGGGGCTGATGATCGACTGACAAACGCTTACCGGAATCCGCAATCTTTATTGCGTTTTCTTGCTGCGCTGCGCCATTAACGAAACCTTAAGCACACTCTTTCTATTCTCTTATTGCGCGGGAAATTTGCCGTGAACCGTTGCTTACGCTATTCTTGGAATGGGGAGACAAGTTTCATGTTGGGTTTGAACAAGTTTTTCAATTCGATTTCGGGCAATGGCATCGACAAGCGCAACGGCGCGGGCGAAACGAAACTCTATCGCGCCGTGCGCAGCGGCAACATCAAAGACGTCAAAAAACTTCTGCGTGACGGCGCGGATCCCGATATCGCCGACGATCACGGTTTGACGCCGCTGCATCAGGCCGCCTATTGGGGCGAAACAGAAATCACCGAACTGCTGATCAAGGCCGGCGCGGACGTGAATGCCGAGAATAACGGCAAGGGCTGGACCCCGCTGCATTCGGCCGCTGTATCCGGCGGCATGCTGTCGCGCAAGGACGTGATCGGACTGCTGATCGATGCCGGCGCGAAACAGGATGTGAAAGACAAGCATAGCTGGACCCCCGCCGATTACATGATGCTGTGGGAACAGAATGAAAAAGCAGCCGAGAAGCTGAAGCAGTTCCTGCATATCCCGAACGGCCTCGCCCCGCCCAAGGGCATGATGCGCGTGCCTGCACCGCCAAAGATGTAAGCGCGCAACGGCTTTGCCGAATATGTTATAAGCGCGCAGCGCGCGCTGGCCAAGATGTAATCCTTGCACGTTTCGCGCTTTTGACCCATGTTAGGCGAAGACGCTTAACAGGAGAGGTTTGTCATGGAATTGTGGGTTGTGCTGGTGGCTCTGGCCGCGATCGTCATTTTGTTCATTGCCATCTACAACCGCATCGTGGCGCTGCGCCAGCGGCGCAAAAACGCGTTTTCGGATATCGATGTGCAATTGAAACTGCGCGTCGACCTTGTCCCCAATCTTGTCGAAACGGTCAAGGGTTATGCGGCGCATGAAAAAGGCGTGCTGGAAAACGTGACCAAGGCGCGTGCAACAGCCATGCAGGGCGGATCGATTTCGGAGCGCGCACCCGCCGAAGCGGCGCTGGGCGCGGCTGTCATGAAACTGATGGCGGTTGCGGAGAATTATCCACAGCTGAAGGCGGATGCGAATTTCCGGCAGCTGCAATCGGAATTGTCGGACATTGAAAACAAGATCGCGGCGGCGCGCCGTTTCTTCAACAACGCGACAGGCGAATACAATACCGCGATCCAGCAGTTTCCTGCCGTGCTGATCGCCGGCATGGGCGGTTTCAAGGAAGAAGTGTTTTTCGAGCTGGATGAAGCGGAAAAAGCGGCCGTCAAGGACGCACCGAAAATTAGCTTCGGCGGCTGATCCCTGACAGGTCGTTCCAATAGGCTGTAGTTATTACATGCCCAGTTTTTGTTTTTTCGCGTATTCGTTGGTGATTTTCGCGGCAACGTCGAGGTCGACAGCGATCACGCCATAGAATTCGGGCTGGTCGGCAATCGCCAGCATGCTGGCGCGCGCGTTGTTGATGTGGTTCGCGCTGGCTTCCACGCCGTTATTGGCAACATGGGTTTCTGCTGCGCGCAGGTCTTCGGCAATCGCGCGGTGCAGGAACGCATAGTCGCTGGTGGATTGTGCGGCGGTTTCGAAATGCGCGCGCATATCGGGGAGCGCGGCTGCGAAAATATCATGGTCGTCGGTCAGTCGGTTTTTCATTTTCAGTTTCTTTCGTACAAGGCCCCATTCAGACGGGGTCTTTGGGTTTGGTTAAGGCGCGGCTGTCGCAAAAAACGCAAATAGTTCGCCTTTCCATCGAGCGCGGCTTTTTTGAAAAGTCGTGTGTCAGGTCAGGGCCGCCCCGCGAAAAGGTGGAAGTCTTTTATCAAAAAGCGCGGGGGCCTTTGCGTTGCGGCATAGCGGTGCCCAACGGGACTTCAAATATGGAATATTGCAGCGCACAAATCAATAAAAACCGTGAAATAAATGCAAAGATTAAAGTATATCAGTGTTTTACAGGGCACCCGCTTGCCTTGCCGCGGGCGCGGCATAACTCTAAAATGACGCTCGAAACGACGGACTCGGAAGGAAAACAACCATGCTGGCGACCGAAGGCTTTGCCGGACATGTCTGGAGCAACCAGCTGAAATCGGTGCTGCTGCTGATGGGTTTCCCCGTGCTGCTGCTGATGATGATGGGCGCGTTCTTTGGCGCGATGGGCGGCTTTTCAGGATCGCAGCCGGGCACGGTCGATATGCACCGCGCATGGAATGCGGCCGTTTCCGGCGTCCTGCAATACGGTCATTGGGCGGTGCTGGCGGCGGGCGTCTGGTTCGTTATCGCGTATTTTTTCCACGGCAGCATGATGCGCGCCGCGACAGGATCGGTGCCGATCACGCGCGAGCAGATGCCGAAGATTTACAACATGCTGGAAAACCTCTGCATCTCGCGCGGCATCACGATGCCGCAATTCGAAATCATCGACAGCCCCGCGCTGAATGCCTTTGCAACCGGCATCGATGACAAGAGTTATAAAATCGTCCTGACGCGCGGTATCATCGAGCGGCTGCAGGATGACGAGCTGGAGGCCGTGATCGGCCATGAATTATCGCATATCACCAATCGCGACGTGCGTTTGCTGATCATTTCCGTGATTTTCGTCGGCATGATCAGTTTCCTGTGCGAAATGGTTTTCCGCAGCATGATGTACGGCAACCGCCCGAATAATTACACGCGTCGGTCGAACAACCGCGACAGCGGCGGCACGATGGGCGTGATGCTGATCGGCCTTGCGATCCTTGCCATCGGTTACGTTTTTGCCATCGCCATCCGTTTTGCGCTGTCGCGCAGGCGCGAATACCTCGCCGATGCGGGATCGGTGGAGCTGACCAAAAACCCCGAAGGCATGATGCGCGCATTGATGCGCATTTCGGGACAGGACAAGGTTGCGGGCATGCCGGACGATGTGCAGCAGATGTGCATCGAGAACAGCCACGCCTTCATGGGCATCTTCGCCACGCATCCGAAAATCGAGGACCGCATCGCCGCAATATCGCGCACGACCGGCGCGCCCATCCCCGACCTGACCGTATCGCTGCGCCGTGCACCCGAATCTCCCTGGGCAGGCGGCCAGCCACCGCAGCCGCCGACACGCCCGTGGGGCTGAAATAACCCATCTTGTTCAAGCATTTGCCTGTAAGTCTTTGTTCTTGCGTCTTTTATATATTTTCCATATAATGTAGTCCTTATTATTTGCAAGGACATACATGCCGCCAGATGCCCCCCATCCGCTGAACGACCCGCTTCCCTCGCAGGATGCGACGGCGCAAGCGCCCGATGCGAAGGCGGAGGCGATGCGCTTTGTGCTGGCGCAGAAAGAGAAGCAGAAAAAACCGCACGGGCTTTTCGCGCGCGTGTCCCGCAGGGCAATTCTGATCGCGCTCGCGATTTCGGCGATGGCCTTGCCCGTGCAATCGGACGAGATGACCCCACAGCCACCCGCGCCCGCGCCTGTCGTACAAATGATAGGTCAGGTGCAAACCGTCGCGCAGCTGGAGGCGGATTTCGGCCGCACGCCGATGGGCCGCGAATTGCTGCAGTTCATGCATAGCAAAGGCATCACGATTGTTTACGAGCCCAACCAGCCCACCACCTTCGCCGCGTTCCAGCCCGACCTGAACCGCATCATCGTGCGACCTGAACTGGGCCGCGAAGAACAGGTGATATACCTCGCCCATGAACTGCGCCATAGCTGGCAGCAGCATGAATTGCATTACGCGGGCATGGAGTCGCGCCAGTTAAGCCCCGAACAGCGGTTTACGCTGCGCCGTTTTCTGGAGGCGGATGCGCGCGCCTTTTCCAGCTATTTCACCGCCGACCGCCACGAACGCCTCGGCATGAACGACGTCAATTTCGGCACCGCGCAAAAGGAACGCGCGATCGTGACGCTGCTGCGCCGCGAATTTTCCAGCGCGGACGGGTTGACGCCCGCCGAATACCGCGTGCTGGGGATGCAAAACGCCTTCGGGTTTTTATCGGGCTATAACCCGCGCCATTTCGGTTTGGTGACAAGCCGCGTCACGCGCTTTGGCGAACGGGTGGAGGCGGCCGACAATGCCGGCCATGGCCGCAGTTACCGCCGCATCGCCGAAAACCTCGACCGCCTGCGCCGCGAATACAACAACGCCCCCAGCGCCCATGAATTCGAGGTTTACCTGCGCCATTTCGGCGGCACCAGTTTAGACCTGAAGGCGCCGACATCGCTGCAGGACCCCGCGGTCACGTTTCAAATCCTGACCCATGACTATCCGCGCCACGTGAACAATGACCGCACCGGCGCGGGCGCGCAGGAGATCGACAAGACCCTTGCGCCCCTGACCACCCAATACAACGCGCAAAGCCGCCGGATTGACGAAATGCAGGCGCGCAATAACGCGGCAATCACCCAACAGCGCCTCAACACAGCGCGTATCATCGCCCGCCTCGCCGGCCGTTTGCCGTAAAAGCCGCGAAGCCTTTACAAACCGCCTGCAATCATCAATCCTGAAGGCATGCGTTTTTATATCACCAGTTTTTTGATCGCCGTCGTCACGTTGATTTCCTTCGCCGCCGTCCAGTTCACGGGGCATATCGAAACGCGTTTCCTGATCGATTGGGACCTGCCCGGTTTTCCGCTGACGCATATCCACAAGGGCATCTTGCCGCTGCCGCTTTATCTGCTGATTTACCCCCTGTCGGAATGTTTTCATTACATGACCGTCACCTTTCACGAACCGGGCCATGCGCTGGCCTATTGGCTGTTCGGCACGCCCGCGCTGCCCGTGATTGACGCGGTGCATGGCGGCGGCGTGACCTATAGCATCGGGCGCAGCCGCGCGGTTCTGGGCTTTCTGTACCTGCTGATGGCGGGCGGCGCATGGTTGCTGGCGCATAAACAAAACTGGCGCGGGCTTGCCCTGCTTGCCGTTTTTGCCGCGCTGCATATCGCGCTGCTGCTGACGGGCTATGATTATCCGCTCGCGATTTTCGCGGGGCACGGGATGGAGATTGCGATGTGCTGCTGGTGTATCACGCGCGCCACGCGTGTTAAAAACCCGCTGCCGAAATTCGAGCGTTACATCACCATGATTTTCGGCCTGCATCTGATGGGGCGCATCATCCTGCTGCCGCTGTCGCTGATTTTGGTCGATGCGCGGCGCGTGACCTATGGCATGCAAAAAGGCACGCCCGGTTCCGCAGACCTCGACAAATTCGCAACCGAGCTGGGCGTACCGATGGAGGGCGCGGCATGGATCATGCTGGCCGTGTTTGCCATTGCGATGACGGTGGCCGCCGTTATCATGACGCGGCGGAGGGCGGCATGACATGCGCCTGATCCTCGTCAGCCTTGTTATCTGCGCGCTTTGTTTGCTGCCCGCGCTTGCGCCCCTGATGCAGTTCGGCGTCCCCTATCTCGACATCCTGCGCATCCCTGCGACATTCCTCGATTACATCGCCGTCGTGGTGCATGAACTGGGGCATGTCATTTTACGGTGGAGCTACGGCTATCCCGCCCTGCCCGCGCTCGCCTTCCGCGACGGGGGCGGCGTGGTTTACCCGTTTGATCGCAATATCTGGGTGCTGTTCGCCTTTTACGGCGTTGCGACCGCCGCTTTCTGCTGGGGTATGGCGCGGCGCATCTGGTGGTTTGCGGCGCTTGTCTCGATCCTGACCGGCCTTCACCTCATCCTCGCCTTCAATTACCGGCACGAGGCGCTGTGCAATTACATGGGGCACGCGGCGGAGGTGCTGCTGGCGGTGTTCTGCATCGTGCGCGCGGCGCGGCGAGAAAATGGGCGGCTGGGCGGAGCAGTATTTCAACATGGTGTTCGGCATGTATGTGATGGGCCGCAATATCATCCTGTGCCTGACGGCCTGTGCGGTCGATGTGACGCAGGACGCGGATGCGCAGCGGGGCGGCCATATCCTGCGCGATTTCGACCAGATCGCGGCGGTTGCGGGCACATCGGTCAAGCATGTCGCGCTGTTCGGGCTTGCCTTCACGACGCTCTGCGCGCTGACGGCGATGGCGGTTGCCATCTTCCTGCCGCCGCGCGAGCGGCTGGGCACCATCAAGTGATTTAAACGACGAGTTTTCCGATCTTGCCGAACGCCTCGCCCTTGTTGGAGAAAGCGGGCGTGGAATCCTTCGGCATGACGACGGCGGCAGCGGCCTCGAAAGCGGGGCGCAGCTGCTCCATCATGATCGATTCAAACGCCTTGCGTTCTTCCGTTTGCAGGGTGGAGAACGACTGCATCATTTCCGCCGCCGTTTTCGGGTTGCGCAGCACGGTGCGGACGGCGGGTGCTTGCGTTGCGACAACGTCGTCATTTGCGGGCGCAGCCGTTTCCGGCGCATCCGGTTTGTGGCTGAAAAGATGCTTGATCGCCTTCGCCGCGCCCACCACGATGCCCGGCACGATGCCGACGACGCAACCGATGACGAGCGCGCCGAAGCCGACGGCTGCCGCTCCGACGAAGGGGCCGGCAACAGCGCCCAGCGCCGCACCCGCGATGGCGCCGCCCAAACCTGCGCCAACCGCGCCCAGGCCGGTTGTCATGGCGGAGGAAGCGACGATGGCACCGCCGATCAACCCGCCGACGCCGGTCAGGAATCCGCCGATGATAGCGATTGCGCCCGTGTGGCCGTCGTCCGCCGTCAACTCGCTAAAAAAACGGGCGGGCCAGCCGGTATATTCGCCCTCGAGGGAGTTCATGAAGGCTTCGCCGAAACCGCGCAGCGGGGCGATGGTAAACCTGGCGACGTTTTTGACAGGCTCGGTAATCGGTGCGAGATAGGGGGTGGAGAAGAAACTGCGGAGACCGTCGGGCATCAAAATCCTTTCAAGGTTATCTATAGTTTGAGCATAACCTTGGCTTTTGATTCTGTCAAAAGAATTTCGGTATTATAGTGCCACATATATTCATTACCCAATTGATCTTGTTGGGTACTTCGACTTCTTTATTCACCCTGTTCAATAACCGGCCACTTTTAAACCATAACACAAAATTGCTTAAAACGCAATGATTGCGCCGTAAGCAATTGTTCGCGCTGGAGAAAGCAGGAACAATTTTTAAAGCGCTTACGCCGCTTTTTTCGGCAGCAGTTTGTGATTGCTGATGATCGTGTCGACAACGCTGGGATCGGCGAGGGTCGAGGTATCGCCCAGCTGGTCGAACGCGTTTTCAGCGACCTTGCGCAAAATGCGGCGCATGATTTTGCCGGAGCGCGTCTTCGGCAGGCCGGGCGCGAACAGCAGCACATCGGGTGTCGCGATCGGGCCGATCACCTTGCGCACATGCGCGACGATATCCTTGCGGAGTTCGTCGGACGGCGTATCGCCGCCTTTCAAAATCACATAGGCGTAAATCCCCTGCCCCTTGATGTCGTGCGGGAAACCGACGACCGCGGATTCCGCGATCTTCGGATGGGAATTCAGCGCGTCTTCGATTTCGGCGGTGCCGAGGCGGTGGCCGGACACGTTGATCACGTCATCGACGCGGCCCGTGATGCGGTAGTAACCTTTCGCATCGCGTTTTGCGCCGTCGCCCGTGAAATAGCGGCCGGGATAGGCGGAGAAGTAAGTCTGCACGAAACGCGCATGATCTTTATAAACCGTGCGCATCATGCCGGGCCAGCCGTCGAGCAGCACGAGGTTGCCTTCGTTTTCGCCCTCCAGCACCACGCCATTCGCATCGACCAGCGCGGGCTGCACGCCGAAGAACGGCATGGATGCATGCGCGGGTTTCAATTCATGCGCGCCGGGCAGCGCGGTGATCAGGATGCCGCCCGTTTCCGTCTGCCACCATGTATCGACAACGGGGCAGCGTTTTTCGCCGACGGTTTCCCAATACCAGAGCCATGCTTCCTCGTTGATCGGCTCGCCGACGGAGCCGAGGATGCGCAAAGACGCGCGGCTGGATTTTTTCACCCACTGGTCGCCCTCTTTGATGAGCGAACGGATCGCGGTGGGCGCGGTGTAGAAAATATTGACCTTATGCTTGTCGACCACCGACCAGAAACGGCCCCAGTCGGGGTAGTTCGGCACGCCTTCGAATACCAGCGTCGTCGCGCCATTGGCGAGCGGCCCGTAAACGATATAGCTGTGGCCCGTTACCCAACCCACATCCGCCGTGCACCAGTACACGTCACCATCGTGATAATCGAACACATATTCATGCGTCATCGACGCGAAGACCAGATAGCCGCCGGTCGTATGCAGCACGCCCTTCGGCTTGCCGGTGGAACCGGAGGTGTAGAGGATAAACAGCGGGTCTTCCGCATTCATCGGCTCGCACGGGCAATCGGTCGATTGCTTGCCCACGATATCGTGATACCAGACGTCGCGTTTGTCGTTCCATGCAACCGCACCGCCCGTGCGTTTGTAAACGATCACGGTATCGACGTTCGGGCAATCCTTCAGCGCTTCGTCGGCATTCGCCTTCAACGGAACTTTTTTGCCGCCGCGCAGGCCTTCATCGGCGGTGATGACGACATTCGATTCGCAATCAAGGATGCGGTCGCGGAGCGACGAGGGGGAGAAACCGCCGAACACAACCGAATGCACCGCACCGATGCGTGCGCAGGCGAGCATGGCATAGGTCGCTTCGGGAATCATCGGCATGTAGATCGTAACGCGGTCGCCCTTTTTCACGCCGCGTGCTTTCAGGGCATTCGCGAGTTTGGAGACTTCATCCTTCAGCTGAGCGTAGGTGATCGTGCTGCTGTCATTCGCATCATCGCCTTCGCGGATCAGCGCAACCTGATTGGCGCGTTTGGGCAGATGGCGGTCGATACAGTTATGCGCGACGTTCAGCGTGCCGTCATAATACCAGCGAATGCGCGCGTTATCGGCGAAATCGACATCCTTGACTTGGGTATAGGGCGTGAACCAGTCGAGGCGCTTGCCGTGTTCGCCCCAGAATTTCACCGGGTCTTCGACCGACTGTTTATACATCACGGCATATTTTTCTTTGGTAATGATCGCGTTCTTGGCGACGTCGGCGGTGACCGGAAAATATTCGGGGTAGCTGGACATGTGAATGCTCCTTGAGCGTCAAAAATAATCGGCGGCAAATTTCAGAAACTCAGAATAACAGTGTTTTTCCGCGCGTCTATTGGGTTGTGCGGCTTGTTGCGGCGCAATATGCCATAAGGGAATAATTTTATTCCGCGTGCGCGGCCATGCCCAGTTTTTGCAAAATAAAATCCGCACGCGCCGGCACAGGCAGCACCGGCACGGCCACCAGTTCATAGCCGAGCGCGGTATAGGCCGCCGCGATCTGCCCGCCGATTTTTTCCGCCTGCGCGTCGCTTTCGGTGCGCACGCCATCCTTCACCAGCGGCAACCGGTCGAGCATGAAGACAGCGCGGTAATGGTAGGTATGGGACGCCTCGATCGCCTGTTTCGCATCGACGCCCGCGAGCCTGAAATACACAATGCTGTCGGGCGTGCCGCGGTCGGAGAAAACCAGTTTCTTTTCATCGAGTGCTTTTTCACGCGCAAGCTTGAACCGCAAAATCTTGCGCTGCATTTCCTGCACGTAATCGGCGCCACGAATTTCGGCGAGCGTCATGCCGTGGCGCAGACATTCCTCGATCAATTCGCGGGCGACTTCGGTCTGGATGGGATAGCCGCGCGCCGCAAGTTCGTCGATCACCGATGTTTTGCCCGATGACGGCGCGCCCGTGATGACACACCACTGCGTATCGAATTTAAACCCGTTCGTCATGGCACGGCCCCCATTGATGCAGGTTGTGGCGTTTCACCAGACACTTCGCATGGCTGCGCCAGAAAGACGGGCAGCCCGCATGGGGCGCTTTTGCCTCGCCCAGAAATTCATCCTCCGGCGGCAGGCGGAAATCGGCCGCGACCTGTTCGGGCAATACGGCATAGAGCGCGCGGTCGTCATCGAGCGTCAGCGGTTTGCAGGCGTTATCGCGGTGCAGGCGCACGGATGCATGAATCCGCGCCAATTCCTGCGTTAATTGCGCATCATCCATTTTTTCAAGATCGGTGTCCCACAATTTGGGGTCGGTCACGGCGGCGGGATTTTGCGCCTCCGCCGTATCGGCGCGGCGGAGTTTAAAGTAAGCGCGGCACATATCCGTCGCTTCTTCCACCGGCGGCACTTCTGTCGGCACGGGGAATGATCCCGCGATCAGCGCCCAGACGGCGTAATCATCGAGCCAGCAGCGGTCGTCGCCCTTCGCGTCGCGGTGCTGCCGGATCGCGTGGCGGCAGGCGATGATTTCCGCGAAGGGATCGGTCACTTCACGCCGCCGAGCTTGGAAATGATTTTCGCTTCTTCGGCGGTGACGGGGGAGACGGAAAGGCGCGACTGTTTCACCAGCGCCATGTTTTTCAAAACCGGATGCACCTTGATATCGGCGAGCGTCACGAAAGTTTTGAAGGGCGCGCCAGCCGTCACCTCCACCATGCCGAACTTGCCCGCTTCGTCGGTCGGGTCAGGATGGTAAAGTTTGCTGACCGTCATCGTGCCGACGATTTCCTTGCCGTCATTCGAATGATAGAAAAAACAGGTATCGCCGATTTTCATGGCCTTCATGTTATTGGCGGCCTGATAATTGCGCACGCCGGTCCAGCCGGATTTTTTATCCTTCACGAATTGCTGCCAGCTATAGGCATCGGGTTCGGATTTCATCAGCCAGTAGGCCATCGCGCTCTCCATTTTTCTTTGGTTTTAGCATTGGAATCCGGCGCAAAAAACCACGGATTATTGTCCGTTTGCATAATGACGGGATTCGGGGTATAAATTTGCCATGACCGAAATCATTATCTGCCGCGCGAACGAAGTGCTGAAGAAAGTGTCCGAACAGGACGCCGCCGGCACGCCCGTATCCGCGGTGCTGTCGATCGAGCATCCGGGCGCGGCTTTAGACAAAAACGGTTCCGCCCCGCGCCTCGCCGCGCATGGCCATGTCGACATCGCGCAAAAAATTCTGGTGTTCTGGGATTCGGAGCAAGTGGTGAAAGACGGCCCCGACCTGAAACAGGTCAAGGAAGGCATGGAATTCATCATGGAACATGCCGCGACCGGCCCCGTGATCATCCATTGCCATGCGGGCAAGGCGCGGTCGACCGCGATGGCGCTGGGCGCGTTTGCGCTGCTGCATCCGGAAAAACCCGAAAACGAATTGATCGATATGCTGCTGGCGATCCGCCCGCAGGCGGCGCCGAATATTCTGGTGATGGAAATGGTCGACCAGCTGGCAGGGCGCAACGGAAAACTGTTGCAGGCCGTGCTGGATCATCCGGTGATATCCGCGCAGCGCGCGCAGGCCGAAAGCAACCGCCGCGACATGATGCGGGAACGCCCCGAATGGTTCGCCCGCATGCATCCGGAAAAAGCACCGCCGGGTTCTATTCCGCCGAAGCCTTAAGAATTTTCGTTTTTCAAATCGCGGCTGAGCAGCCCGAGGACGATATCATCCACATTCGCGCCGCTATGCAGGATTTCCTTGACCGCAAGGCAGATCGGCATTTCAACGTCATGCGCCGCTGCGTAATCGGCGACTGCCCAAGACGTTGTGACGCCTTCGGATACCGATTTGCGCTCCGCCAATATCTGTTTCAGCGGCTTGCCCTGCCCCAACTCGAACCCCAGCGAATAGTTGCGCGAGGTCATCGATGAACAGGTGAGAGTCAAATCGCCCAGACCCGCGAGGCCAAGGAATGTTTCCGGCTTTGCCCCGCGCTTCACGCCCAGACGGCGGATTTCCGCGATGCCGCGGGTCATTACGGCGGCCTTTGCGTTTTGACCCAAGCCACGGCCTTCGACAATGCCGCAGGCAATCGCGATCACGTTTTTAAGCGCGCCTGCGATTTCCACGCCCACCACATCGTCGGATAAATAGGGGCGGAAAGATTTCCCCCGCACGGCCAGCGCCCAGCTTTGCGCGGTTTTTTCATCGGCTGAAGTCGCGAGCGTGATGGCGGTCGGCAAGCCGCGCACAGCTTCGGTTGCGAAGGTCGGGCCGGAGAAGGCAGCATAGGGATGGTCGGGTACAATTTCCGCCGCGACTTCGGACAGCAAGTATCCGGTGGTCATTTCGATACCCTTGGAGGCGTTCAATAACGGCACGCCAGCGGGCAGCAGCGGCGCAAGTTTCTTGAGTGTTTCGCGCAGGTATTGCGTGGGCGTGACCAGCATCACCAGTTGCGCATTCGTAACCGCGCCCGCCAGATCGGCTGTGGCCTTCAATTTCGCATCCAGTTTCGCGCCCGCCAGATAGGTCGCGTTTTCATGGGAAGTGTTGATTTTATCGGCGAGGCCGGCATCGCGCGCGAACAGCGTGACATCGCGTCCGGCCTGCGAAAAAATATGCGCGAGCGCCGTGCCCCATGAACCGCCGCCGATAACGGCGATATTCTGAATTCCTGACATTGCTATACCTTTTGCGATTTGATTTGGGCGACGGGGGCATCGGGGTCGAGCGGCCAGCGCGCATGCACCTTGAAATCGGGCGCATCGACCATGCCGAGTTGAAGGCGTTCCATGCCCGCCCAGGCAATCATGGCGGCGTTATCGGTGCAGAGTTTCAGGGGCGGCGCGATAAAGCGCAAACCCGCATCACCCGCGATTTTTTCCAGCACGCTGCGCAACGCTTTATTGGCAGCAACACCGCCCGCCACAACCAGCGCATGGGCATCAGGGCATTGCGCCTTGTACATCGCAATCGCGTTTTTCACGCGGTCGGATAACACATCCGCCACGACATCCTGAAATGCGAAACAGATATCCACTAAATCCTCTTGCGGGATTTCTTCGGGCAGCGCATCCGCCATGCGGCGCACGGCGGTTTTAAGGCCGGAGAAGGAAAAGTCGCAGCCGGGCTTGCCGACCATCGGTTTCGGCAGCGGGAATTTCTTGCGCGCACGCGCCGGCGTGCCACACGACGCCGCCATACGTTCCACCGCAGGCCCGCCGGGATAGCCGAGGCCGAGAAGCTTGGAGGTTTTATCGAACGCCTCGCCCGCCGCGTCATCGATCGTCGTGCCGATGCGTTTATATTTTCCGACGCCTTCGACAATCAGCAACTGGCAATGCCCGCCGGAGACGAGCAGCAGCAGATAGGGGAACGCCACATCATCCGTCAGGCGCACGGTCAGCGCATGACCTTCAAGGTGATTAACACCGATCAGGGGCGTGCCATGCACGGCGGCAATCGCCTTCGCCGTCATTACGCCCACCAGCACGCCGCCGATCAGGCCGGGTCCGGCGGTGACGGCGATACCGTCTAAATCTTTAAATGTCAGTTTGGATTCTTCCAGCGCTTCGCGCACCAGCGCATCAATATGGGTCAGGTGGGCGCGCGCGGCGATTTCGGGCACGACGCCGCCGAATTTTTCATGCTCCATCTGGCTCAACACAAGGTTGGCCAAAATCTGCTTTTCCGATGTGACCACCGCGACGGCTGTTTCGTCGCAGCTGGTTTCGATACCCAGGACTTTCATGGTTTCGGTTATAGCATAACGGCGCTTTAAAAAGCAAAACGGCCCCTTTTTCAAGGGGCCGCCTGCTTTATTGGTTAAACCGGTCTTAGCCGACTTTGGGCGGCTTGATCGCGGGCGTCGCCAGATTGTCGTTCTGGGACGGGACGATGTGGCCCTTGGTCAGCGTCTTGCCGAGCGTCTGCATCTGGGCGATCAGGTCACCGGCATTGGTGGTGCTGAGGATCATGTTGCCCTTTTCGGCCGCGTCGCGGGTGGTGTCGAGCGCCATCGCAAGGGTGATGACCTCGTGCGCCATTTCGGGCGACATGCCTTTTTTGGCGAGGTTGTTGAACTGCTCGGCATAGTTCGCGAAAATCGCAGCGCGCTGTTCGGCGATACCTTCACCGTGCAGGCGCAGGGCCTCTTTACGCGCTTCCGCTTCGGCGATGATGCGCATCTTGATCGCGGCAGAATCGTTCTGCGCTGCCAGCATGTTGCGCTCCGCTTCCTTGACGGAGGAGAAGGAGTTCATGGCGGTCTGGTTCGCATGGGGTTCGTCCACGATCACATCGACCAGTTTCATGCCGTAAAGATCTTCGATCTCCTTGCCGACCTTCTGGCGCGCGAGTTCCGAGATATGTTCGCGGGTCTGGTACAGTTCGATGAAATCCATGCCCGACACCAGCTGCTTGATGGTTGCGGCCACGCGCACCTTCACCTGTTCCTCGGGCTTGTTGCTGTCGTAGTGGTAACGCTTCGCATCCGTCACTTGGGTGTGAATCTTGATGGGGATGGAGACGAAGATATCGTCCTTCGTTTTCGTGCTGAGCGTTTCTTCAACCTGACGCAGCGAAAGGTCGACGCGTGCCGCGATGTTGTGCCAGGGCGGCACAACCGTGATACCGGGGGTGGTGATGGTCTGCGTGTATTTGCCGAAGCTTTGCATGATCACGGCTTCTTTTTCTTTGACGGTAAAAACAAATGTCATTGTCGTAATTCCTTTTTGTGGGGTGGACGCAAGAGCGGCCTGCAGGAAATCCTGCAGGCCGCTTTTATTCAGGTTCGGTTATATCAGCCTTGTTTCGGCGGCTTGTGCGCGGGGGTCGCGTGACCACCGTCGTCATTCGCATGGCCGTTGGAGGGCTTGGTCAGCGATTTGCCGAGCGCCTGCATCTGGCCCAGCACATCGCTTGCGTTGCCGCTGGTGATGATGATGTTGCCGCTCTTCGCTGCGTCGCGGATGGTGTCGTTCTGCATGGCGAGCGTGATGATCTGGTGCGCCATATCTTCGGACAGGCCTTCCTTCGCGAGTTTGTTGAACTGCTGCGCGTAGTTTTCGAAAATCGCGGAACGCTGTGCTGCGATACCTTCGCCGTCCAGTTTCTGCGCTTCCTTGCGGCCTTCGGCTTCAAGGATCATGCGTTTCTTTTCCGCTTCCGCCATGTTCAGCATCGTCTGGCGTTCCATTTCGGAGCCTTTGACGTTGTTGTACTTGTTCTGCAGGTCCTGCGGGGCATGGGGCTCATCGACGATCACGTCGACCAGTTTCATGCCGTAGAGGTCTTCGATTTCCTTGCCCACGTTTTCGCGCACGCGGTCGGAGATGGTCTGGCGGCCCTGATAGAGTTCCGCGAAGTCCATGTTCGAGGTCAGCTGTTTCACGGTGGCGGCCACGCGTGACATCACCTGTTTCAGCGGGTCGTTCGACGCGTAGTGGTATTTTTTGGGATCGTACACTTCAAGGTGCATCTTGATCGGCACGGTCACGAAGATGTTGTCTTTGGTTTTGGTCGCGAGGTCTTCCTTGAATTCCTGCAGCGCGGTCGGCACGCGTTCTGCGACGGTCTGGAAAGGCCACGGCGCCTTCAGCTGCAGGCCGGGGGAATTGACGGTCTTGACGTATTTGCCGAAGCTTTCGATCAGGACTTCCTGCTTCTCGCGCACGTTCATAATCATGCTGGAGAGCCAGCCCACTGCCGCGCCGCCGCCCGCAATAAGCGCGCCTGCGATAAGTGCCGTTTCGATAATCATACTGTCTGTGCTCCTGTTAAAATTGTTTTTCGTTTTTTTGCAGCAATATACGCCCCGCCTCATGTGAGGGTGGTTGAGATCGTTCCCGTAAAGAAAGTGGGGTGCATATGTCCTACATACCTTGAGCGCAAAACACCGTCAAGTTCGGTTGTTTCGCGATTTTCCTGAAGATGTTTCTATTTTCGATAGTCAAATAGCATCACCCTGAAATGCTTGTAAATACGGAGAATCTGCGGATATCTGAATTATTTTAATTTCATTTTCATAATATACTCGATTTGAGTATAATTTAATTACTTTCAGCCGTTAAAAATTTGATTCGCATGGCCTTCGGTCCCGCGTTAAAACCGTTCGTCATGAAAGCACATTTGAAAATCGGCACCCGCGCCAGCCCCCTCGCCCTTGCCCAGACCAACCTTCTGATCGCGGCGTTGCAGGCGAAGCATCCGCATCTGATGGCCGATGGCGCGATTGAAATCGTCAAGATCATCACGAGCGGCGACCGTATCCAGGACCGCCCCTTATCCGAAGCCGGCGGCAAGGGTCTGTTCACCAAGGAGATCGAGGACGCATTGGCGGCAGGCGAGATCGACTGCGCCGTGCATTCGATGAAGGATATGCCGACGCAACTGCCGGAGGGTTTAAGCATCCCCTGCCTGCTGCCGCGCGAAGATGTGCGCGACGCGTTTTTTTCGCTGAAAGCTGAATCGATTGCGACGCTGCCGCAGGGCGCGATTGTGGGCACATCAAGCCTGCGCCGTCAGGCGCTAGTGCTGGCGCGGCGTCCTGATTTAAAGGTCGTGACGTTCCGCGGCAATGTGGGCACGCGGCTGAAAAAACTGGAAGACGGTGTTGTGGATGCGACGCTGCTGGCCGTCGCCGGATTAAAACGCCTCGGTCAGGAAAGCCTGATCAAACATTATTTAAGCACCGATGAAATGCTGCCCGCTGTCGCACAAGGCGCGGTCGGCATCGAGGTGCGGGATAACGACCGCGAGACTCAAAATCTGCTCGCCCCCATCCATTGCTACAAAACCGAATTGCGCGTGACGGCAGAGCGTGCCTTCCTCGCCGTCATGGATGGATCGTGCAAGACGCCGCTCGCAGCCCTGCTGCACGAAACCGATCCGGAAGGCCGCGCGAAATTCGAGGCGTTATCTGCATCCGAAGACGGCAAACGCGTATTCCGCGTATCATACCTGATGAATGTGACGAACCCGGGCGAAGCGAAAACGCTAGGCGAAGCGGCGGGGCGCGATATCCTGAAGCAGCAAAAGGCCTAGCCCGCATTCCATCTGGGCAGCGGTCTTTGTTCGATCACGCGGCCCTGCATCTGCGTTGCGATATCGATCAATGTGTCGGGTGCCGGCATCCAGATCAGCGGCAGGCCGCGGATGTTTTCCCACAGTTTGATGTACTGCTCGGCGCCATCCTTCGGCACGATATCGGGATAGGTGTTGAGAAAGAACTGGATATCCTTCACGTTAAAATCGCTCGCGATGCCCAGCACGATATTGTAACGGCCCAGCCAGTCGGAACCGGGATCGAGCTTCGCCAGCTGCGGGTTGCGCGCGGCGAGTGACAGCAGCACCTCGTCAAATTTTTCGTTCATTTCATCGATGGATAGTTCGCCCGACTGCGCGGCGTGGCGCAGGATTTCGCCATAGCCCTGCAGTTCCGACGCCTTCAGCCCTTCGGGAAGTTTGTAATGCCCCGCGATGCCGGTGAAGCCGTGTTCGCGTTCGATATCGGCTGGCGGCTGGTGGAAATGCGGGCGCGGATAGGTGGTGCGGAATTCCGTGTCGCCATCGCAGGACAGTAAAACGCTGCAGACGGTGTCCATATGGCAGTAGACGTAGTTCGCCTTTTCCACATAGGCATCCAGCACCCCATGAATTTCGCGGACAAGGTCGTCTTTCACGTCAAATCCTGCCGTTATTTGCCTGAATGATAACCATTATTAACATAACTTTGGGGTATAATCAATAAAAAGGGGGTGGGCGGCAACACCCTGCGGCCTTTGCGCGTTCATCAACCAATTGTTGACCATCGGCGCGTATGATCGTCATGATAACAAAGGGATAGTTAAAGGGGATTCATAGCCGTGGCCGATAACAGAACACGCCGCATTCTTGTCACACGCCCGCAGCCTGCGGCCGGAGATTTTGCCGACCGCCTGCGCCGTGAAGGTTTCGGCGCGGTCATCGCCCCCATGACCGAATATGTGGAGCTCGACCACCATATCGGCGACATCGCCAAATTCAACGGATTCATCTTTACCAGCGCGCAGGGCGTGAATATTTTCGCCCGCAGCTTTACCGAACGCTATGTGCCGATCTTCGCCGTTGGCGACGCAACCGCCCTGACTGCCGAGGCCGCCGGATTCAAGCGCATCTATTCCGCGCATGGCGACGCCGCCGCGCTGCAGGAACTGGTCGCGACGGAGAAAGATGACCTGCACCTGAAAAACATGCTGCATATCTGCGGCGAGGATACCGCCGAGGATTTCGGCACCGCGTTGCAGGATATCGGCGTTTATGTGGAACGCATTCCCGTCTACAAGGCGAAATTCGTCGACAAGATGACGGCGGAGGCAACCCACGCGCTGAAGAACAACGAGATCACGACCGTCACGCTGCTTTCCGCCCGCACGGCGGAAAATTTCGTGAAACTGGTGCAGGCCGATCCCGCGCTTGCGGGCATCACGACGGGCATCGAGGTTATCTGCCTGTCCGACCGCGTGGCGGAGGCGGCAAAGCCGCTGCCGTGGCGCGTGATGCGCATTGCGGCCTCGCCGCAGCTGGACGCCGTGATGGACCTGATCCGCGACAAGGATGCCAGCAACGCGCCCGCCATGCAGGCCGATGTGGTGATTGATGCCTTCGGCGGCATCCGCCCGCTGGCGACGAAACTGGATATCACGCCCTCGACCGTGCAGGGCTGGAAAGAACGCGGCACCGTGCCCGAAGCGCGCATCGACGCCGTCGTGAAGGCCGCGAAAGAAAACGGGATCGATCCCGCGCGCCTTTGGGCGAAAGAAGGAACAAGTGACATGTCCGACAGCGATAAAACGCAGAAGCCTGCGCAAAAACCGTCCGAGGCATTGCAGGCGCAGCGCGAACGCGAACGCCGCCGCGGCGAAGACCGCCGCCAGCGCCATACCAGCCCCGACAACCATGGCCATATCCGCAACGATTCCTATGCCGGCCCCGACCGCCGCGCCTCGATTGACCGCCGCGCGTTTCAGGAGCGGCAGGAACAACGCCTGCGCGCCGAAAAATGGCGTTTCCTGAACAGATCAATGGTTATGGGCTCGCTGTTCACGATTTGCGCGCTGTATGGCGCGGGGCTGCTGCTGGCGCCCGAGCTTTTCATGTGGAAAAGCAAATCATCCGAACTGACGCAGATGCAGGCAAGGATGGACGAGCTGAACGGCCGCATCCTGCAATTGCAAAAAGAACGCATCGCGCAACAGAAGCTGGCGGCGGAGGAACAGCGGTCGCTGGGCCAGCGCCTGAATGATCGTATCGGTCAGGTTGAATCCGCCGTGACCGCTGTGGGTGGCGCTGCGGAGGCGGTGACATCAACCGCATCGACCGCCGCAAAAACCGTGACGGCTGTTGCGGGCAATACCGAGATCGGCCGCAATGTGGCGGGGTTCCTCAATATGCTCGCGAACCTCAACAAGATGAACAGCACGGATGAGGGGCGCAAGCAGACGGGCCGCGCGATGGATAATTTGCAAAGCGTGCTGGCAGGATCGCCGACCGACCCCAATTCGCTGAACGCCGCGATTGCACAGGCGCGCAAGAACGACCCGACGCTGAACAAGCTGATGGGCGGCGTGAGCGCGAAGGATATGGGTGCTGCCGCATTGCTGCTGGGGTTGAACGAGTTCCGCAACAACATCAACACCAACCAGTCGTTTGAACAGGACCTGCTCCTGATGCAAAAATTCGCGGGCGACGATCCCGCAATGGTGGATTCGCTGAAACGGCTGTCGCCCTATGCGAAAAGCGGCGTGCTGAACCGCCAGCAGCTGCAGCAGGAATTCAAAGGCCTTGCTTCCGACATCGTGATGGCGAAACTGCAGGGGCAGGATGCCAGCGTGCAGCAGGAAGCGATCAAACGCATGTCGAAACTGGTCAAGGTGCGCCGCATCGATGACGTCAAGGGATCAAGCGTCGACGCCGTGGTCGCACGCGCGCAGATGAAACTGAACGCCAACGACGTGCGCGGCGCGATGCAGGAATTGCAATCGCTGGAGGGCGCACCTGCTGCAACCGCCGCCCCCTTCATGGAACAGGCCGCCGGCAACGTGCTGGCCGATGACGCATCGGCGCAATTGCTGGAAACCATTCTGGGCCGCCTGCAGGACCCGTCCAATATGAGCCTTGAGGGGCTGCAGGGCATCGCAAGCGATGTAACGGGCATGATCCCCGGGCTGCAAGGCCTCGGCGACGCGCTTGGCATGGGCGGCATGGGTGGCGGCGGATATGGCGGCACCGGCGCAATCCCGCTGGGCAATCAGGGCTTCACGCCCGGTGTCAGCGGCGGCGATTCCGGCGGCGGCATATTCGGCGGCGGCGAATAAGGAATAACTTATGCTCCGTGCCATATGGTTTCTGATCAAGCTCTCGGCCGTTATCGCCGTTGCCGTCTGGCTGGTGCAGTCGCCGGGGCATGTCGAAATCGTTTGGCGCGGTTACCTGATTGAAACATCGGCCTCGGTGCTGGCGATCGCGCTTGTCCTTATCATGGCGCTGTGGACGGGCATCTATCGTTTGTGGCGCGCCTTTGTGACCGTGCCGCTGGCATTCCGCCGTTACAAGGTCGCGAATGACCGTGAAAAAGGCTACCGAGCGGTGACCGAAGGATTGGTCGCGATTGCCGCGGGCGATGGTCAGGCGGCGGAGAAATTCGCCAAGCGTGCGGAGCTGATGATCCCCGGCACGCCGCTGACGCGCCTGCTGACCGCGCAGACCGCGCTGCTGAACGGCAATGCGCCCAAGGCACGCCGTGAATTCGCAAATTTATTAGAGGACGACAGCGCGGCGTTTTTCGGCGTGCGCGGATTGCTGAACGAAACGCTGGCGGAGGGTGATTACCGCGAGGCGCTGACGCTGGCACGGCGCGCCGACCAGCTGCAGCCCAAACGCGTCTGGGTATTGCGCACGCTGTTCGACCTTGAAACAAAGAACCGTGACTGGGTGAAGGCGGAAAAGACGCTGCGCCGCGCGGAAAAACTCGGCATCTATTCGCGGGACGAAGGTTCCCGCCACCGTCAGGCAATCTGGACCGCGCTGGCGCTTGAAACCGGCGGGCCGACGGCTGCACGGTATTGCGAAAGCGCGCTGAGCCTGAACGCAGGATTTATTCCCGCCGCCGTGCTGCTGGCGAAATTATACGATCAGGCCGGCACCAAACGTTCCGCCATGAAAACGATCCAGTCTGCATGGGCGGTCAATCCACATCCGGCGCTCGCGACACTCTGGATGGCTTATATGCCAGCACCCAAAAAAGCAAAATCGATTTACGATGCAGGCCGCGAATATTACGACTGGATGAAGCAACTGACCGACCTCGACCCCGCGCACCGCGATAGCAACCGCGCCTTGGGGGCATCCGCGATTCAGGGCCGCTTGTGGAAAGAAGCGCGCGAATTGCTGCTGAAGGCGATGGATTACAAGGCGCTGGCGAAACTGGAGCGCGAGGAATCGGGCAACGAAGCCGCCGCGCGCGAATGGCTGGAACTGGCCTCCGAAGCCGCGCCCGACCCCCGCTGGGTCTGCGGCGCCTGCGGCCATGCGGCGAATGAATGGGAGGCACTCTGCCCCCGCTGCGCCACGTTTGACCGCATCAGCTGGATCACCCCCAGCCTCGACGTCCACGCCGCGCCCGCACGCTTTGCGCTGCCAGAAGGCGGATTGATTTCCCCGCCCGCAGCAGGATAGAAGTTATGCTGACATGAAAGATTATTTATGAAGAAACTCTGGATAGCTTTGCTTATTGCCGGAATTTTGTACGTAGTCATTTCCCCTTCTATTTTTCCCCATCGCCTGACGCCGCTGACAAGCCATATACGTGAACCAGACACCTATTTCTTTCATATGGGCTTTCCGAAGGACTTATCTCTTGCCGTTGTAAAAGGAAGCAACTGCGGTGAGCTGAAGGGAAATTACACGATGGACACGCGCCGCCGTGGCGGTGCGCGCGGCGATCAGGCGCGTTGGGTCAGGGATTGGACACAGCTTTTAGGCCGCGAACCTCCCCGCGTAGAGGAATGGAAAAACGAGGATCATAAATTTGATCTTAAATGGGCATGTTTGCCCAATGTCAGCAGTATTGCGGACTATCTTCGTAACCCCGACGCCGAGGTTGACTGGAATGCCATCACCCTCAAGGACGGTCCCATTTTGGTCGCGCAGGGCGCCCCCGTGACAACACGCGAAATGAAAATCAATGATGTCTTCGACTGCACAAAAAACCCGCATGTTTTTTGTGCCCGCGCTTCAGTCAACAGCAAACAAAAAAAATACCGCGTGATTTGCTGGAAATGCGAAAAACTCAAATCTTCAGCAGGTTCTTTGCAGAGGGCGATACTGAGCCGCTCGCTTACTGGCGGCCTCAATCATGGCGAAGAATTCTCGCTGGACGGCGGGTATATGATTTCCGAAGACTCATTCGGCCCGAAAAATACTGGCTTCATCGGACCCAGCAAATACGAAAATTCAATTTTCGATACAGAAAAATCCGCCGGCGACTACGCCAGAAGCCGTTTGCAGCGTATTCTTCGTTTGATTGAAAGTGATAAGCAGCCGCCGCACTAGTTAAGCAGCAGCCTTCGTTTTCGGAATGGTGATTTTGGTGAAGCCGCGTTCGGTGGTGACGCGGTAGAATTCGTCGTATTGGTGCGGGTGGCAGACGTCGCGCATCTGTTCCTGCAATTGTTCCAGCACCGCGATGGTCGCGGGATTGGTTGGCATCTGTCTCATTTTATAAACTCCCCTAAACTCCGGCTGCGAACTTATAGCGCGCGGCGTTTGTACTCAAGGGGTTATCGGCAGAATTTTATTGCGAAGAAAAGCAGCAATCGAATCGTGACACAAACTCTGGTGTCACGCCCCGCGCAACGGCACAACCTTATCGCATGTTCATCTTTGCGATGGGGCGGTAGAGGAGCAAACCTGCGATAAACCCGCCGATATGCGTCGTCCATGCAATTGCCGCGCCCGTGCCCGGCATGCCGAAGATGCCGAAGAACAGCGAGATCAAAATCCAGATGCCGATAAAGGGCAGCAGTTTGCTATACCCCTCGCCCATCAGCCCGCGCCCATGCGCCATCATCAGCACGCCGCCGAAGAGGCCGCTGATGCCGCCCGATGCGCCGACCAGCGGCGACAGGTCATTCGGATGGAACAGCGCGATATAGGAAAGATGCGTGAACGCGCCCGCCAGACCCGTCAGCACAAAGATGAGCAAAAATTTCTTGCCGCCGATTTCTTTTTCCAGACCCGCGCCAAAGGCCATCAGGGTAAAGACGTTCATGGCAAGGTGCAGCCAGCCGCCATGCAATAACATATGCGCGAACGGCCCGACCACGGCGGCAACGCGATCCAAGGGGCCAAGCGGCATATCGGTGAAGTAGAGCTGCGGCAGGAACGCACCGATTTGCAGCACTTGTTCTTTCATCGGCAGGGGCAGGAATTCCATGATGACATGGATCAGGACGAGCAGGCCGGACAGGTATTTGGTCGCGGGCGGCACGTTAAAGACAGGTTCGGAATCCGGCTTGGGCGCGGCTTTGCGGGCTTCTTCCATGCCCTTTTTCATGCGCTCGATCTCGGCGCGCTCGGCTGGCGTGGGAAACTTGGCGATTTTCGGGTCATTTTCGCCGTTGTCGTGATGGTTTCCGGTGCCATTTGTATTTGTCATAACCGTTACCCGCTGGGGTTGCCTTTGTCTTGTGGGGGCGAGTATGCTCTGGGCGGAAATTGAATGCAAACGAGTCCCGCCATTACGGGCTCTAAACACAAGGATATGTAAACATGACCTCCGCCGTGAAGCCTGCACCCGCTGCCGGCCTGAAGCCGAACGATCTTGAAGCCCATTTCATGCCCTATACGCCCCAGCGGTCTTTCAAGAAAAAGCCCCGCATGCTGACCGGCGCGAAGGGCATGTATTACTATTCCGATGACGGCCGCGAGCTGATCGACGCATCCGCCGGCCTGTGGTGTGTGAATGCCGGCCACAACCACCCGAAAATCGTGGAGGCCATCCGCAAGCAGGCGGGCGAGCTGGATTACGCCCCCAATTTCGCCTTCGCGCATCCGCTGGCGTTTCAGGCGGCATCCCGTCTGGTCGCCGAAATGCCGGGCGATATCGACCATGTGTTTTTCAGCAATTCCGGTTCTGAATCGGTCGACACGGCAGTCAAAATCGCCATGGCCTATTGGCGCATGCGCGGCAAGGCGTCGAAGACCAAGATCATCGCACGCGAACGCGCCTATCACGGCGTGAACATCTGCGGCACCACGCTGGGCGGCATTCCCGCCAACCGCAAGGTGTTTGCGGGCGCGATGATGCCGAACGTCGACTGGATCTGCCATACCCACGACATCGCGTCGAACGCCTATTCAAAAGGCCTGCCCGAAAACCGCGGCATCGAATTCGCCAACAACCTTGAAGCCGTCATCCAGCTGCACGACGCCGACAACGTCGCCGCCGTGATCGTGGAACCTGTTGCTGGCTCGACCGGCGTGCTGGTGCCGCCGAAGGGCTATCTGGAGCGCCTGCGCCAGATCTGCGACAAATACGACGTCCTGCTGATTTTCGACGAAGTCATCACCGGCTGGGGCCGTCTGGGCAAGGCGACCGCGGCAGAAACCTTCAACGTCCTGCCCGACATGATCACCTCGGCAAAAGGCATCAACAGCGGCACCGTGCCGATGGGTGCGACCTTCTGCCGCAAGAACATTTACGATGCCTTTATGCAGGGCGGTGAATTCGGCGTTGAATTCCTGCACGGCTATACCTATTCCGGCCACCCGCTGGCCTGCGCAGCCGCGATTGCGACGCAGGAAGTTTACAAGGAAGAAGGCTTGTTCGAAAACTCGGTCAAGATGGCGAAGGTCTGGGAAGACGCGCTGCACAGCCTGAAAGGCGCTGCGAACGTGATCGACGTGCGCAATATCGGGTTGATGGGCGCGGTCGAAATTGACCCCGGCACCACCCGCAAGCCGCCCGAGGAAATGAGCCGCGCATGGGAAATCTTTGACAAGATGTATTGGGAACACAACGTCGTCTGCCGCTTTACCGGCAACGTGATCGCCATGAGCCCTCCGCTGATCGTGAAAGAAGACCATATCGAGCAGATCGTCACGAAACTGCGCAAGGCGCTCGAAAGCACGAAGTAATTCTAAAATATGTTTGAAGAAAGAGGGGCAGGAAACTGCCCCTCTTTTTTTATCCGAACAGCAGCTTGTCCATGCCACGCGTCAGGCCGGTGACTTTCGTCACGCGACGGATTGCCAGCAGCGTGCCGAAAACGTAAGGGTCTGCATCGCCGCCCGCATCATGGCGGATCGACAGGCGTTCACCCGGCAGGCCAAAGATTGTTTCAAACGACAAGTTAAACCCCGGCAGGCGCAGCGAATGCACCTGCGTGCTGCCAATCGTCGCGCCACGCGCATCGCGCAGGCCGACCGTATCGGCAACAGGTATATCCAGTTTATTCGCCGCGACCTTCGCCAGCGATTCAGCGAGTTCGCGCGTCGTGCCGCTGGGCGCATCCACCTTTTGCGAATCTGCGTAATCGATGATTTCCCATGACGGCACATGTTCCGCCGCCAGCAGCGCGCAGCGTTTGGCAAGCGCCGCAGTGACGGAGAAATTTCCCGCTGCAATCACGCCCACGCCGTTTTTCTGCGCGGATTTTTCGATATCGGCATAATCATCACCCGACAGGCCGGACGCACCGATGACGACATGAATTTTATGGTCCAGCGCCGATAATACCCGCGCCTTCACCGAATCCGCACGCGTGTAATCGACCAGCACATCGGGCTTTGCGGCCAAGGCCTCATCCAGCGTCGCAACAATTTTAACATCGCTGCCCGCCAGCACCTCGCCTGCGGATTTGCGCGCGATCGCCGCCACCAGCTGCATGTCTTTCGCCTGCAATACGGCCTGCGCAACCGCGCTGCCCGTCCAGCCAGTCGCGCCGGCGACACAAACGCGGATCATGCGGCTTCCCCTTGCGTGGACAGCCACGGCGCGAAGCCCAGTTCATCTTCGATCCGTTTACAGGCCTGCAGCAGCATCGCGTCGCGCAAATATCCCGCCGTCACCATCATCCCCGCGGGCAATCCCGATTTCGTGAGCCCCATCGGCAAGGAGGCGGAAGGAAGTTTGGCCAAGTTCGCGGGATAGGTGAACGGCGTCCAGTCTTCCCACGGTTTCCCCTTGGCATCGTTCGGCATGTTGGTGCCACAATCAAACGCCGCCATCGGCGTTGTGGGGGTTATCAGCAGATCGTATGACGTCAGCAATTCCTTGAAATACGCACCGATATCCATGCGATCACGTTCGGCCACCAGATATTCCTTCAGCGTCAGACCATCGCCGCACTTGGCCCAATGCTGGAAACGGGGGTCGAGCAGTTTGCGCGTTTTCGACGGGAATTCCGCGACCGTGTGGCTCGCGACCGCCATCCAATGCGTATTGAACACCTCGATCAATCCCGGCACATCCAGCTTCACTTCCTCGACGATGCCGAGTTTTTTAAGTGCGGCAATTTTTTGCGCGAAAACATCGCGCACCTCCGGCACAGCGGAAATGCCGTTGATCGATGACGCAACCGCGATGCGCAGTTTGGGCAGCGGCGTATTCATGGTCTTGACGAAATTCTGGGCAGGCACGGGCAGCGCATGCCAGTCGCGTGCATCGTTGCGGCAGAGCGCGTCCAACGCGACAGCGGCATCGGTCACGTTACGGGTGAGCGGTCCGGCCGACCACAGCGTCGAAAATAATCCGGGCGGATAGGCGGGGATCAGGCCGGGGCTGGGTTTAAATCCGAACACGCCGGTGAAGCTGGCGGGGATGCGGATCGATCCGCCCGCATCCGATCCCAAGTTGAAGTATGCCATGCCGGTTGCCGCCGCGACCGCCGCACCGCCCGATGATCCGCCGCAGGTCTTGCGCGGGTTCCACGGGTTGCGCGTGACGCCTGTCAGCGGACTGTCCGTCACGCCCTTCACGCCGAATTCGGGCATCGTCGTCTTGCCCATGAAAATGCCGCCCGCATCGCGCAGCAGCGTCACCGCCGGACTGTCATCGCGCTGCGGCAGGCTGGTGGTGGTGAGGGAGCCCTGGCGGCTGGGCCAGCCTTTTACGTTGAAGCTGTCTTTCACCGTCACAGGGATGCCGTCGAACAGCCCCTTTTGCGCGCCCTTCATCCAGCGCTTTTCGGATGTTTTCGCGTGATGCAGCGCCGCGCGTTCATCCATCTGGCAGAGCGCGTTCAGGACGGGGTTATATTTCAGGATTTGCTTCAGGCAAGTTTCAGTCACCTCGACCGGCGAGAGCTTTTTCTTTTCATAGAGCGCCAGAATTTCCGGCACGGTCAGGCGCAGCAGGTCGCTTGTCATTTTATCAATGCTTTCAATTGTTTATGTCTAGTGCAGCCGGATTGAGTTATGTTTCGAACAAGATATGATATAATGAGAAATGGTGCAAAGGCCGCGTTTTTCCGCTTGGGAAGCGCGCCGATTCATTTGGAGAGCTTGGCACGTGAAAAATTTCCGTCTATCCCTGCTGGCCGCAGCCGCGCTTGGCGTTGCTTTGTCGGCACAAGTTTTTGCCCAAGGTTATAACGGCCTTATCCCCGACAACACGCAGCCCTCCGCCGCCAAGGACGACGATACCTATGGCGGCATCGTGGCGCCCGCGCCGGATGCGCGCCCCTCGACCGACGATCCCAAGGGTTATACCGGCCTTGTGCCCGGCAAGACCGATCAGGCCGAAGCCGCCCCCGAAGATCCCTATGACGACGAGCGCGCCCTGCGCGACAAGCCGAAATCACCCGTGAAGTACAAGAAGAGCGATAACCCCTTCGCGACGAAAAAGCTGTTGTCCAACAACAAGGTCTCTTTCGGCTCCAGCCCCAAGATCACCTACAAGCCGGGCTATACCGGCGAAGAATTCCCGCTGACGGTCGACCAGCTCAAACTGCTGTCGACCCTGAGCGCGAACGGCATGGACTTCAACCGCCTGAACGCCAAGACGGAAGCCCGCATCGGCCTGCCGCCCGGCACCTCGAAAATGCTGAACGCCCTGAAAACGCCCCGTATCGATGGCATGCTGCCGCCTGAATTCGCGACCAAGGCGACGGTCGATGCGGTGATGCAGATCGTGGGCGAGCGCGAGGGCGAGGACCGCCGCAAGGCCGCCGCCGCCGCCTTTGACCGCCTGTCAGTGATGGCCGACGGTTTCCGCACGCTCAATTCCGCGCCGTCCAGCCTTTACGTGAAAATGGGCGCGTCCGATGCCTATATCAAGGAACGCGGCGAGGGCTATAACAAGTCGCTCGACCGTCTGCATGAAGCGATGGAAGCACTGCTGGAAATCAAGAGAGGGGATTAAGGCCACATGACGTTCACGCCGAAAAAAATCTGGATGCCCGTGCTGGCGTTTGCGCTGTTCGCGGCGCCCGCCGCATCTTTCGCGCAAGGCTATGACGGCGTGATGGGCGCGCAGCCCAATTACAAGGGCGGCGTCAAAGGCGGCGGCGAAGAAAGTTACATAGGCGAGGATGTCGAGGGTGAAGCGGCCGGGGACGGCGTCGGCGGTTTCGGCAGCGGCGCGGGCTTTGACGAGATGTATGCGGGCGGCAAAGACGCGGGCAAGGATCTTTATTCCTATGTCGGCAACGAAAAATCCAACCCTGCCACCAAGCGCGAGAAAGCGGCGGCTGAAACCCGCAACAAGCGCGACGTGATGGTCGCCAAGATGAAGGCGAACAGCGAAAATCTGCTGAAGCAGCAAAAGGAACGTGCCTGGAAAGCGGCGCATCGCGGGCAGGAATATCCCGGCGAGGAAGAAACATCCGAAGATTCCGGTTATGGCGATGACAGCGGCGGCGGCGGCAGCGATGACGCCCTGTTCGGCAAGGACAGCGGCGGCGACCCCTTCGGCAAAGAAGACGGGGCAGCCGGTTACGGCGGCGACGGCGACAGCGGGGGCGATTCCGGCGACAGCGGCGGCGACAGCGGTGACAGCACCGAATAATCGACCGCGCGCCTTAGACAATCATCCGGTTATTTTTTGCGAAGTTGCAGGGCGTGCAGCGCAAATTATTTCTTTGCAAAATTGCAAGGCGTGCAGCGCACGACTTCATCATCTTTCGTTTCATAGAACATGATGACGCCGCGCTCGATCGCTTCGTCGAGGTAATCCTTGCGCAAATCTTTCAGCACGGCGGAATTGCCGGCGGCGGTGATCAGCACATCGCGGGGGCTTTCCGATGACACGCGGAACTGCACGGGAATTTCCACGCCGCAATCGAACACCTTCGTTTTCGGCACAAGGATTGTAACGCCGGTGCGCGCGCCGAAGACGACTTCGTATTTTTTAATGATTTCAGACTCTTGAACAGCCATGCGACCCTCTTTTACCGCTATACTTTACCTGAGTCTGTCTTAACAAATGGTTTTCGGATAGGATGATGACCATGGAAATTTCCGGCAAAATCATGCTGATGGGCCTGCCCGCCCCCCTCGCACGCGCGCTGTCGGAACAGCTGGCGGGCACCGATATCCTGACGACAAACGCGGGCGAGGCGATGTTGTTCATCTGCGGCGCGGGCGATCCTGATACCCGCCGCGTGGCCGTGCCTGTGCTGCCCCTCCGCCATGACAAGCCGTTGCGCCTTGGCGCGCTGCTGCGGCAGGCGCGGCAGATGGTGGAGGAGCCTGCGCTCTACCTCGCGGCGTTCCGCATCGGCCCTTACGAATTCAGCCCGCAGGAAAAGACGCTGTCGAAAAACGGCAGCGACGATATCCAGCTGACCGACAAGGAGGTCGATATCCTTGTCCATCTGGCGCGGCAGTCACCCGTTGCGGTGTCGCGCGAAGATCTGCTGAAGGATGTCTGGCGGTATCAGGACGGCGTCGACACGCATACGCTGGAGACGCATATCTACCGCCTGCGCCAGAAGATCGAGGAAGTGGCCGATGCGCCGCAGATCCTCGTGACCGACGGACGCGGCTACAGGATCAATCTATAAAAATCAATTTCAGGATTTCTGGACCACGGGCGGTTCGGTAACCGCAGGATCGGCTTTTGCCGCATACGCTTCCGGCGGCAGCGCGAAGCCGCCGGGGGGCGGTTCGGCCTCGGCAAACATCGGGCGCGGCGCGGGCTGGCCGGCATTGCGCGCCCAGGCAGGCAGCACGCCGGTATAGCCCATTTCCAGCACGTCCATCACTTTTGTCAGGTAGCCTTTGGACTGCTGCAGGTCTTCCATCTTCACGCCGGAAAATCCGCGCTGGCCATAGCCGCCGCCCGCCATGTTGGGGACGTAGAGCAGGATGGTCGTCAGGCGCTGGTGTTCCTGCAGCGCGGTTGCGTGCTGCGTGACATCGGCGATGTCGCGGTACCAGACGCGGCCGCGGCGGCGGTTCAGGTACCAGTGGAAATACTGGAAGTCGATATAGTCGTCGTAGAAGTTATACAGCGTGCGCTGGAAGGCGCGCTTTTTCAGCTCGTAATACAGCGGCGGCAAACCGGCCAGGCTGAGCACGAGGTAAAAGCCGAACACCACCGAAGGCGAAACGAAATTCGAGAGGCTGAGCAGGATCAGCAGCAGGTAGGTGAAAAGACCGCCGATGCCCGTCACGAGGATAAAGCCCACAGCCGTCACCAGCAGCGACTGGACCATGGAAAGGCCGGGGTCGAATTGCGGGCGGATGGACAGTATTGGGCGCTTTTTTTCCATGCGCCAGTATCCTACTCCCGGCATGAATTCTCAATAGCTTCTTTGAAACAGCTTGAGCCGGATATTTTCATAGGGTGGTTGGAGCGCGGATGGCATTCATGATCGGGCGGTCATGAAACCGGATTTTGGTAAACCCCGGGCCTAGCGGGCGGAGCCGAAGAACGACGCCGCCTCGCGGATGGCATCCGCCACGGCTTGCGTGCCGCGCACGGGCAGGCTTTGCAGCCCGTGCTGTTCGATGATGGTCAGCTTGCGCAGCAGCTCCTGCGCCTGCGGCTGGAGGCTTTCTTCTTCCTGTACCAGCGCGCGCACGGCATTGATGGAAAGAAGGACGAGGTCGCCGGTTTCCACCGCGCCTTCGACATTTTCCTCCGCTGGGCGCTTGCGGTTCTGGCCCGCATCGCCGCCGCTGCCATTGCCGCCGCGTTGGGAAGGGCCGAGCATCGCGCTGATTTTGGAGAACATGGCAGTCCTTACCGTTTCAGGTTCATGAGGTCTTCGCGCTGCTCCTCGCGGTCTTCGCGGCTGCCTTCTTCCCACAGCAATGTGCAGGGCTGAGTCTTGCGGCATTTATAAACGCCGATATTGGTGACCTTGCCGGAGATCAGCGTGTACTGCTTGCCATCAAGCTCGACGGCCGCGGCATTTTTATCTGCGAAGGTCGGCTGGATATAGAGCAGCACGACCGCCTTGCGCTGTGCGCCGCGCAGCGCCGTTTCGACGTCTTTTTGCGCAGGGCCGGTGATGGGCAGGAACTGGTGGTCCATCAGTCCTTGCGGAATGACCGCGTAATTGCGGCCCGCATAGGTGAAGGGCATATAGGTTTCATCCGTAAAGTTCTTGACCACATAGCCGTTGTTTTCGCGGCTGTAGGCGGAAAAGATCGCGGGCACAAAAGGCACAGGAATGGATTCGGTTACCGTCTGCAGCTGATATTTCTGGCGCAACTCCTCGCGCTTGTTTTCCTGACAGTCGATGCGGCCGGTCTGCGTCTTTTCCGCCCGGCATTCCGGCGACAGGCGCGCCCAGGTGTCGAAATCGGGCAGCTGGCCGGTCAGCTTGTGATAGATCGTCGCCACTTCGACATGCGAAGCGAAGGCGGGAAAGCCCTGCTGGCCAACGGGGGGCGCTGCGCTCACCTCGTCATCGGGATCCATCGCGGCAGGTTGCGCGGTTGCGGACAGGCTGAACGCCGCCACGGACAGGATAAAACTAAAAGCGATAAATGCGATATTTTTCATGGCTATACCTTGGTCCCCCAGCTGAATATAATATAACATGAAACGGTTTAAAAACGAATAACCTGCGGGAATAACGGGGCTTTATGGTGAAAAAGGGCAAAAGCGGGGAGGACGAGGCGCTGTGGCAGCATGTCACGGCATCCGTGCGCCCGTTGCGTAAAAAGCCTGTCACGCCAAAAGCCGCGATTCCCAAAGCCGCGAAAAACGCCGTCAAACCGGGTCTCAAAGCCCCCATCGTCGCTCCGCCGCCATTACGCGCGCCGCGCAATATGCCGCTGTCGCCCGTTCCCGCCAAGCCGTTCGATAAGGGGGAGGAACAGAAACTCCGCAAGGGCCCGTCCGGTTTCGACGGGCGCATCGACCTGCACGGCATGACGCAGGCAGAGGCTTATGCTGCGCTGCACCGCTTTATCCGTGGCGCAGCAAAATCGGGGCGGCGCACCCTGCTGGTCATCACGGGCAAGGGGCGCGTGGGCGGCGGCGTGCTGCGGCGGCAATTGCCGATGTGGCTGGAGGATGGCGAGCTGCGCGGGCTAGTGCTGGCCTTCACGCCCGCAAAGCAAAAGGACGGCGGCGAGGGCGCATTTTATATCAAGCTGCGGAAAGACAAAAAGCCTTAGGGCTTGGCGGTTGCAACGCGCGCGGGTTTCGCGGTTTCGAGCGCGCGCGGCGTGCCCTTCAATTCCACCAGTTTGTCGAAGGCCGCTTTCAGCGCGTCTTCGTTATAGGCGGTGAAACCGTATGACCCCAGCGCGGCCTCTGCCTTGCCGGTGAAAATTTCCGTCACGCGGCGGGATTCGAAATTGAAGACGAGACGCAGGCTTTCACCCGAACCCAGATCCTTTACCTCGACCAATGTCTGCGCGTCGGATTTGTAGAAACCCGCACGCGGGCGCGCAACGTCGTTTGCGGGCGTTTCATTTTCAATGGCCGCGCGCGCAAGGTTTGCGCCCGATTCATGCTGCGGCGGAAAGGGCAATTCGACGCCCATGGATTTCACGCCCGGCATGATCAACCCGCTGCCGGTGACTTTTTCGTCAAAGCCGTTGCCGGCGATGTTGCCCGACAATTCGCGGGGGAAATCATCGCCGATGCCCGCCTGCTGCAGCGCCATTTCGGAATTCGGCAGCAGTTTATAGGTGACGCCCTTGTCGCCGCTCATCGAAAAATCGACGGCATATTCAACGGCGGCCTGCCGCATATCCTTCGGGATGCCGTCGCTGTCGGTCGAGATTTTATAGACGGTTGCGGACAGCACCATGCCGCCGCCGCTGAACGTGGTGGATGCGCCTTCGGCAAAGGCGTAAATCGTCTCATCGGGTTTCAGCGATCCCGTGCCCACGGGTGTGGCGACGGTGATCTTTTTCGTCGCGCGGCCGTCTTCGATGCGCAAGGCGTATTGGCGCGATCCCGTGCCATCGAGCAGGTATTTGTATTCGACGACGGCTGGCGAATCCGGTGATCCCATGGCGGCTTCCTTATTTGGTGGATTTACATAAGGTAAAGACAGCCGCGCCACCTGTCAAGGACAAGCAGGCCAAGGATGGCTTAACTAGCTGATATATCAGGGTGTTGTGGGTTTTCCGGGCAGGCCGAACGTCGCCGGTTTGGGCACGATGGATTTCCCGCGCAACGGCAAGTCGATACCAGAGGGGCTTGCGCCCATCTCGATCATTTTCGCGCGCGCCGATTCCAGCGCCTGCTGGCCGTAATCGTCGAAGCTGTAATCCTTCACGACCACCTGTTTCGGGTTGGGCAGTTCCAGCATTTCGGTCACATGGCGCGACGCGAAGTTAAACAAGATTTTCAGGGCACCCGTGTTATCGGGGAAAATTTTCGTTTCCTGCAGCGTTTCGTTATCGAGCACATGATAGCGGCCATATTCCCAATGAATTTTGCGCAAGTCTTCATAGAGTTTGATCTTGCGGTCGGCCTTGGCCTTGTTGACCCAGCTCTCCACATTCAGCAAACCGTTCTGCCCGAATTTTGCGAACAGCTTGCCGATATCGCTGCGGCCCAGTTCCACCACCGAATAAAACAGCACGCCGTTATTGTCGTAGTTGGGGTCCGCGCCCTGACGGAACAGGTGTTCGGTCGTCGCGTAATTGCCTTCAAACCGCAAACCGGAAACGAGGTTCGTGGGCTTCGCCGCATGCGGCATCGCGGTGTTCATGTTGATCGTCGTGCCGAACAGCAGCGCCTGCGTGCGGAGCAGTTCCAGATCGTCGGGCGTGCCGAAGGTCGCCTTCGCGTTGAACACTTCCTGCCAGCCGAGGATTTTACGCTCCGCCAGCAATACCAATGCTTCCGTATCCAGTTGCCCCAGCGTGAAATGCGTGCGGTTGCTGCCCCATTCCCCCGATTTCATCTGGCTGATCAGCTTGCGCGGCGCGTCGATTGCAATGTCGCGCTGCGTCTGCGCATCGCGCTCGGTCAGCGTGGATGACGGCAAACGGCGGGCGTTTTCGAAATCGATCGTCGCCATCACGCCGTTCATCTCGGCGGCGCAGAGCTTCCAGATTTCAGGGTCGCTGGAGGGGCGGAGAAGATCGTTGTTCACGGGTTAAGCCCCCGCGACGCAGGCGCGGTCAAATTCGCTTTCACCAGCGCGGGCGACAAGGGCAGCGGACGGCCGCCGAGTTCAAGCAGAATATCGCGGTGCGTCTGCAAAACCTTCGGGTCCATTTCCGCGAAGGTCAGCGTGCGGTCATGGTTCGACGAATTGACCAGCAGCGACACGGTTTCGGTGAGGAAGTCGAAATAAGCCTTCTGCACGAAGCTGCCGTTATGGCTGAATTGCGTGAACAGAACATTGTCGTTCACTTTTTCCACGAAATGGCGGTTGTCGTCTTTCGCCTTGGCATTGTCGTTGTAAAGGTCGCGGATCGGCATGTGATTTCCTTTACGGGTTCAGGCGTTGGGTTTTGCCGGGCATCACGTTCGCCTCGGCCGGCAGTTCGGGCGGTTTGCCGCCCAGCTCCACCAGCTTGTCGCGCATGGTGATCAGGCTGTCGCGGTCCAGCTGCGAAAACGGCGTGACGCTGGGTCCCGCCTCGCGCGTATAACTAGTGCGGACGACCAGCAGGCGGGCATTGAAATCATAGCTATAGTAAAACCCGTCGCTTTCGACGCGCAGCACGCCGGGGCTGACCAGCGAGGCGTTATAACTGGCGTTGAACTGTGATTTCAGCGTCATCGGATTTCCTGTTTCGGGGTGCCCCTATTTTCATAGAGGTCCGCGTTTAATATGTCAACAGGGGATGGGGCCTCAATTGGGCTTCGACAGGCCCTTGAAGCGGTCCTTTTGCATCGAATCAGCCGGATTGCCGCCCAGCGCCTTCAGCTTGGCGCGGGCGAAATCGATGCTTTGCGAATCATAGTCGTCGAAGGATGTGCTCGCCATCAGCGCCTTGCGGTCTGATCCGTATTCGTACACCTCGTTCACGCGGCGCGCGCGGAAATTGAACAGCGTCTTGAACCACGACCCGCCTTGCGCATCGGGAATGAATTTCGTTTCGGCCAGCGTCGTGTCGTCGACCTTCACATACGAGGTCGGCTTTTGCAGCAGCTTCTGGATTTCCTTCTGCCGGGCTTCGTCCTTGATGCCGTCCATCGCGCGGAACACGGTTGCGATGTTGCCGCGCGTGACGAATTCCTTCAGCGGCTCGCCGTCCAGCTGGCGGACGGCTTTCTCCAGCCACTCGCCTTTTTTCTCGTTCACATCCGCGCCCCACTCGAACAGCTGGCGCAGCACGGCGGCATCGATTTTGTTGGAAACGCCAGCCGCCTTGTAGGGGAAGCAGACCCATGTCATCGCGCTGGTCGCATTCGGGCGCGATTCAGCGGGCGCGGCGTTATAGATTTTGCGCATGCCCTCGACATCGCCGAAGAAAGCCCTGCCTGTGAAAGGCTGCCACCAATGCACGGCTCCCGTGCGGGCGAGCGTGATCATTTTTTCGGTGTCGAGCTGGCCGAAGACGGCGACGTTGACGTTATTCATGTCCGGATTGTGCGATTGTTTCTGGAACAGCAGCTTGACCTCTTCCGGCATATGCCAGGTGTTGCCCACCTGCACGACGCGTTCCAGCGCGGCGGTGAATTCGGCGAGTTTTTTTTCGATGTCTTTTGCGTCAGCCATTTTTCATCGCCGACAGTTTGGGTTTATCCAGCACATCGGGCGGGTTGCCGCCCATTTTCTCCAGCGTTTCCTGCGCGCGGCGCACGGCGCCTGAATCATACTGTTCGAAATTCGACGAGGTCATCGTCATCACCGCGTCTTTATCCACGCCCGTTTCATAGATTTCGTTGATACGGCGCGCGCCGAAATTGAAGATGGTTTTCAGGGCCGATGCGAGCGGCGTCATGATAAATTTGGTCTGCATGATCGTCGTGCTGTCGATCTTGGTGTAAAACCCGTCGAGCCCCAGCGCCTGCTGGATGCGCATGGCTTGCGCGTAGTCTTTCTTCGCCAGTTTCTCCGTCATCACGGTGGTCGCAAGACCCGCATCCGCGCCCTGCGCGATGAAAGCCGCGATGACATCCTGCGGACTGCCATCGAGCGCGAATTTATAATATTTGGATTTCTCGTGATCGTGTTTCGCACCCCAGTCGAACAGTTGCTTCACGACATCCGCGTTCATCCGTGACACCTCGCCGGCCGTCACACTATGCGGGAAGCATGCCCAGCTGAGGGCGGAGCTGGCATCAATGGCCTCGTTTTTCAGGCCCGCATCGGTTGCATGCATGCCATGAATGACGCGCATGCCATCAACATCGCCGAAATAGCCGTGACCAGTATGCGCATACCACCACTGAATCACGCCCGCGCGCGCCAGATGTGCGGATTTTTCCGCATCGAGCTGCCCGAAGGTGAACACGAAACGGTTGGCATCCCAGCCTGCCGTTGCGGCGGTGATGCGTTCGCTGACAGCCGCCGGAATGTCGACGCGGTCGTCCGTCGCCTGTATCTGTTCATACAGCTTCGTGAATTCCTTCAGCGTTTTTTGCCAGCCAGCTTCGGCCATGCTCGTCCCTGCCATTTGAAATGTAGGGAGAGTATAAAGATGTCCGTTGCTTTATGTCAATACCTTATGGAATCATAAGCCTGTTGATTTTCAAATTAAAATCAGCGGCTTAGCTGTTCCAGCGCGGCGGTGTGCGGTCGCTGGCCTTGGGCGGCGCATCGCCCGGCTTGAAGATCGCATGGAGGCCGGTCGTGAGACCCAGCACCAGTTCAGCCGCATCGCGCATATGCACGCCGTATTTTTTCAGCTCGGGCGCGTCGCCCTTCACATGGTTTTTGTAGAAGCGCTGGATTTTTTTCTGCGTGACATCCGTAAGCCCTGAGTGACGCGCGTCATCGAACGTCATGTGGGGCAGATGTTCGTTCAGGTAAGGCTTGCCGCGATGCTGGATGCGGTCCTTGATCCACTGGCTGTCGGTGTCCTTGCTGAAATGGCGTTGCAGCCACGGAAAAGAGCCCTTCAGTTTCGGCGCATATTGGTTCGCCCAGTCGATATGCGCGTCTTCGTAAAAGGTGCGCAGGTAGAAATTGTCGTAGAAGGCTTCATAGGCCGCCGCCACCGTCGCGCCGTTCTGCAATTGCTTGTCGGAGATCAGCACGCGTTCCGCCGCCTTGATGATGTCGGGGAAACGCTCGCGCATTTGCAGCAGCGGTTCTTGCATCTTCCACTGGTCTTTGGGGCCTTGGGGGTCGCCATAGGCCAGTTCCAGCGCGATTTGCGACTGTTGCGCGTAGGCGTCTGCTTCAATAGCAAACGACATCTTGATGCCGACTTCGGGCTTGTGGCGCGTGGAGGGGAAAAGGTCGTGGCGCGTGTTCTGCACCGCATGCACCGATTCATGGCCGAGCAGCAGGGCAAGATAGCCCGGATCGTCATGCCCGCGCAGGATGATGAGTTTTTCCGACGGGTCGCACAACCCGCCCGCGCCGCGGTCGCCGGTGCGGCGCTCGTCGAACACGATGCGGTAGCCTTCTTTCGTCATCTGTTCCAGCACGTCGCGGCCGGTCGGGCTCTGCGACAAAATGAAAACCGCTTTTTCGAGGCATTCGCGGTTAAGCTCGGCCTCGCGGTCCAGATGCGCCTGGCGTTTTGCTTTCGCGGCATCGGAGAGAAAGGGATCGGGTTTTTCGACATTGATGGTGCCGATGAAATCGACAACGACGGCAGGGCGCGCAAAGGCGGGCAACCCGTTTTCATCCGTCACAGGCACGGTCCAGTCGCCGCGGTCAACGGGCGGCATGGGGGGGCGCAAGCTTGGTGCCTGACAGACAGGCGGCGGCGGCGCGACCATATTGAAGGGACGCACGATCATGAAATATGGGGTCGCTTTTTCAGGCTTACGTGACATCTTTTATCTCCCTGCCCTGGCGGGCTTACCCTCGACTGTCACGCCGTAGTGGAAATTCATCTGAACACATCGGATCAAAAAAAGTCCAGATTTATCCACAGATATCCATATTGAGACATCCATCCGCGTGGCGAGTCGTCCCGCACTAGTGATGACCCTAGTGAACAATGTTTAAAGAATTGTTTCGGTCGCGGATGCTTCGAAAAAAGCACGCAAATGATAAGCTTATGTGAAAAATTTACCGCTTATCGGAAAGCGACCAGAGATTGAGGAAAATAAAAACCCGCCGCGAGTGGAACGCGGCGGGTGTGAAGGAGTCGGGCTCACGAACTTCTAAAGCTGACGCTGCATCCCTTGATTCAGGGGATACACGATCTTCAATTCTGTCTTGGGCTTGGCATCGGGCGCGTCTGTCGCTGGCCGCTCTGCCTTGCTGTCAAATTCGGATTTATGCTGCTTGTGTTCCATTGAGGCTCTCCCCCTCGTTCTATCTATATTACATAAGCTTTATTAAAATTTTATTGATCCATAAATAACCTTTTATTTACAAGTATTTAAACATCTTATCATCGTGAACTTTGCGGCGTTTTCTCCGCGACTCCGGATTGATTGACAGCCCCCCGATCTCTCCTTAAAAATAGGAGAGTTTTAAGGAAATAGCCTCTCATGGAAGAAGACTTCAACAAGGTTGCTGAAGACCGCGCCGCGTGGCGCAAATCCGTCCTGTCGGCGGTCGAACAGGCGCGCCGCAATCACGGCTTCGCCGATGCGATGACCCATCAGGACTGGCCGCGCGCCATCGAACTGCACAAGGCCGGCGCCGATCCGCGCCACAGCGACAGCAAATCATTGAAGGCACTGAGCGACGTCGACAGCGTGGCCGCGATGCAGGCACTGGCGCAGATCGATATCCCCGGTGTCTCGCGCCTGTCGGACACGCCGTTCCTTGTCGCGGCGAAGCGCGGCAACCTTGCGACGCTGAAATACGGGCTGGATAGCGAACTGCCGCCCGAAACATTGTCATCCGCGCTCTACCTTGCGCTCGACAATAAACAGGAAGATGCGGGCGACCTGCTGCTGGAATATCTGCCGTACAAGGATATGACCGAGGCCGCGCTGTTCGCGCTGCTGCGCTACCGCCCCGCGCTGTATGAAGAGGCGTTGACCGCGCGCGATAACACCGCCGATTTCTTTTCGCATTTCTACAGCGCGTGCAATGTGAAGGACGAGGCCGCGATGGCGGTGTCGCTTCAAAAGCTCGACACCTATCGCCACAAGCTGCCGCCTTATTTCTTTTCACCGGGCGAGTATTTCAGCGAATTCATGGGCCCGCCGCCGATGATGGAATTGATGGTGCAGGTGATGGAGACGGGCAAGCTCGATATCATCGACCGTTTCATCGATGCCTTCCCGGAAAACCTGCCGCCGCCTTTCCTCGTCATGATCTGGGCGACGAATTTGAGCGATACGCTGCCGGAACTGCTGCCGCATCTGGCAAAAAAACTGGCGCCGGAGCCGTCGCAACTGGCGGGCGCGATGCGCAATGCAGGATTGGGCGGCGAAGTATCCGCCGCGAAATTTTTCGTCGAACATTACACGGAAGAAGCCCGCAAGAATGCAACGCCGCTGTTGCGCGCCCTGATCGCGGCACCCGATGCTGCGCCGTTTGTCGCTGCGATCGAAGAAAAACTGCTGCCCCTGCCGGAAGGCAAGGAAGCCGCATCATTATATGCAGCAGCAATTGCGCGGGATAATGCGCAAGCCCTGCAATATCTGGCCGATAAAATCCCGCTGACCCCTGAAATTATCAAGGAATTGCAGGATAGCCACGATTACAAGGTGCAGCGGCATGCCGTGGCTGAATTCGGCGGTGACTGGCATGCGAAGGAGGACGCCGTTTTCTGGAAGGGGCTGGAGAGCGACGATAAAGAAACGCTCGCCCTGTTTCCACGCGACAAAAAACTCTCCACTGTTTCCGCATGGATGGTCGACAATGCCATCAAGTCGCTGCTGAAGCGCGGCGATGTGGCACAGCTGGAGGATATCATCACCCAGTCCGACTGGACGAAGGATGCGAAGGAGCGCGTGTTCCAGACGCTGCTGTCATCGCAACCGGCGCTCGACATCGCGGCAAAGCATGATTTCCTGCCCGAGAAGTTACGCATGAACGATATGCACGATATCGCGGCGCATGGCGGCGGCGATACGCTGCAATGGCTGGCGGCGCAGGGCGTCGAGCTGACCGACAAGGTCGCCGAAGAAGGCTTGCGGATCGCCGTGCAGCGCAATGCGGCCGGCATGATCGGCTATATGTTCGCCAATGATATCGGCCGCGCGAAAGATCCGAAGGAAATCGTCTTCGCGCTGGGGGCGCTGGCGGACGAGCCCGCGTTGCAGGCGATGGAAAAATGGGTGACGCGCGAAGAAGTGAAACCGGCGGGCGATATCACCAGCGAAATTTCCGCGGCAACCACTTTCTTCGACGGCGCAGACAGCCTCGCCATCCGCGCAGCCTATGCCGACAATTTTGCGGCGCTGATGCAAAAGGCGGCGACGCAGGCGGGATTTGATCCGGCCGCGCTGGTATCGACGCAGGACAAGCACGGTAATTCCGTGCTCGAAATCCTTGGCGCGCATGGGAAGCTGAATGACATCCTCGACCCCGCCAGCCTGTGGCGCGACCGCGACGCGGTGGCGTTCATCAAGGACAACACGCCTGCGATGTATCATGAACAGGTGAATTTCAACGCGCTGAAGGCGCAATTGGATTTGCTGCGCCTGTCCGAGCGCGGGCGCAATGACCGCTTCAGGCTGAAATAATGTCCGTTGTTGATATCGATGACGAAGATGACGACAAATGGCTTGATTACGTCAGGACCTTGATGCCGATAGCGCGCAATGAACTGTTCGTGAAATCCGCCCGCGATGGTGAAACATGGCGTTGCGAAAGATTGCTGGAACGCGGCGCGGATGCAAATTTCCGCGACGGTCAGGCATTGGTCGCCGCCGCCGGCAAGGGCCGCATGGGCGCGCTGAGCCTTCTTCTGTCGAAAAACATGAGCCAAGGCGCGAAAGATAGCGCGCTGGTCGAGGCAACCGTTGGCGGCAGTATCGAGGCTGTGAAGTCGCTGATCGCGGCGGGCGCGGATGTGAAGGCCGATGACTCTGCCGCGCTGTGGTATTGCGCCATGCATGGGCGCGATAAAATCGCCGACACCATCCTGAAAGCGGGCGCAGACGTCAAATCGCATAACCGCGAATTGCTGTGCATTGCGCTGGCGCATGGCTATGGCGATGTGGCGACCGTGTTCCTGCGCCATGGCGCCAGTCCCGGCGATTATTACCGCAGCCTGAATGCATTCGAATGGGCGGCGGAGACTGGGCAGATGGCATTCGCCAAAACCCTGCGCCAATGGGTCAACAGCGACGAGCATATCGGCCCTGCGCATTTCCGTGCGCAAAGCCTGGGCGAATTGCGACGCGTGCTGCCCGACCGCGGCGGGCGCACGGGTTTTCATGTGGCGGCTGCCGCCGGATCATTCGACGTGATCTGCGAGAAAATTTTGAACGACAATAACGAGCAGATGCGCGTCGAAGACCTGACACGCATCGCGCCACCTGCCGGCCCGTCGGTGCTGGCGGTATTGGGGCAGGTCGGGCAGTTGTCCACCGCCTTCAACGCGCAACTATGGGCGGGACGCAAGGACGAGATGCTGCAGGCCTATGCCGCCGTCCCCGCCGCGTTCCGCGACCAGATTGATATGCCGGCTGTATCAAGCGCAGTCGACCACCTGACGATCAAGCCGAAGCCCGGCAAATTCACCCTGAAGCCCTGACAAGAAAAAACCCCGGCATCTTGCGATGGCCGGGGTTCTTGTTTCTTGCCTGCGCCGCCCTTACTTCACGGGCAGTGCGCCTTGACCACCTTTTGCGGGGGGTGCCTGAAGGTCTTCGATCTTGACCTTGGTCAGCGCAATCATTTCTTCGCAGATTTTTTCGATCACCGCGCCGACGTTCGCTTCTTCGGCCTTGCCGCGGTCGGAAAGTTCGGCCACGCGGCGTTTCAATTCGTTACGCGCCGATCCGCCGGGGAAGTTTGCGCCCAGCAGGCGGCGTGCCTGTGCCGCACCCAGACGGGTATAGAGACGGTTACGGATCGCAACGTCCTCGGTCGTCGTGGAGAACGCCCACAATTCGAGAGGGCCCAGCGTGTTGATCAAGTGCTGTTCATATTTGCCGTCGACGGTGCCGAGGACGAGCAGCGCAGGCGCGCCGGACGATTTCGGGCCGGTCAGTTTATGGCGGATGATCCAGCGTGCGGTATCGGTCAGGCCGAAGCGATCTTGAGTCGCCTGAACCGCGCCGTCGGAGATAGCGGTACCAAGGACCCAGACGCCTGTCGCCAAATCGACCATGTCGTCGTCGAAGTCGTCCAGCATCTGGGATGCAAGAATGATCTGAATCCCGCGTTTACGGCCCTCGCGCACGTCCCGGACGATCTGGTGGCGCACCGATTTGGTGCGCGACGTCCGGTGGAACTCGTCGTAGCAAAGGCGCTTCGGCGTTTCCTGGAATTCGCGGAGGCGTTTTTCGTGATAGACGCGGTACTGGGGCTTCATCTGCGCCAGCGCTTCCTCGTTGATCCACCACGGCGTGACCAGCGCGTGGCGCGCCAGCATGTACATGATGGCGGTCTGGCGGTCGGACGCGGCGTCGCCTGCGGGGCAGACGTCGGCCAAGTCGAGCGCACAGACGCGGTTTTCGGCGAGCGAGAATTTCGTGACCGAAGACAGGATCGGGAATTCGCGGACGCCGGAGGTGATCATACGCTCGAAAGCGTGAATGACACCCTCGGACGAGGCGCCGATCGAGGTTTCTTCCAGCAGGTTCTTGATCTGCGGGCGGCGGGCGGCGGCAACCGAGTCGCCCAGGGTCGGCATCGCATAACGCTGTGCGATGGTCGCCTCATACGTGGCGCCCTTTTCAAACAACATGTCGACCACGTCCCACCAATAGGCGGAAGGCGGCAGGATCAGGTCATAGCGGCGGATGGCTTCGTCGACCACCTGGTCGATACGCGGCAGATAGGGGCGCGGTTCGGCGTTGGACGAACCGTCATCGCGCCAGCGGAACATCTCGTCGATGACCATACCCGCCAGCTGCGCGATACCGTCGTAGGGTTCGGCCTGACCGGGGGGCGTACAGATCAGCGTGAGCAATTCGTTCAGGAACGAACGCTCGGTCACCTGCGGATAGCGCATGCCGAGTTTCGTATCGAACGGGTTGATCGCGAAGTTGGTCGTCATCTGCAGACGGAACGAAGTCACTTCGTTACGGCGATGCGGCGGCAGCGCGTCCTTCAGCAGGGAAACGAGGCCCGCCGAAGACGGGCCGATGTCGATGACGGCGACGAAGGGCAGCTGCGACACACCGGCAGTCAAGCAGGTGCCGAGGTTGAGCGTGTTCATCAAAACCGATTTACCACCGCCCGGCTGCGCGAAGACAAGGTCGAACCAGGTCGTGGTGACGTTGGTACCGGTCTGGTACGGCCAGACGCGGCCGTCGGGCGTGCGGAACAGGATCGAGCCACGGTCGAAGGGCGACGAGGCGCGCTGCCACGGCACCAGTTTCATGATCTCGTAAAGCGGCACGACCGCGGGCGGGGCGGTCGATGCGCAATGGATGGCGAGCGCGGAGGACATCACCTGATCGAGCGGATCGCCCGAGATGTGCGACACCTGCGCATAGCCCCATGATTCAGCGGACTGCGTGAGCGCGGACAAACGGTCCTCGATCAATTCCATGTTGCCCTTGGGCGCCCAGGTGCAGAACGACAGGCGCATCTTCACGACGGGTTCGTTGCGCGACATCATCGACAGCGCTTCCAGCGCGTCCTTCACCTGCTTGTTATCGGCGTTGGTGACGGCGAAGACGGATGACAGGAACGCCTGCATCGCCATGCCTTGAATGCCGCCGCCTTCGATCAGGATCGACATGCGGAACGGGGTTTTCGATTCAGACATACGCGCAAGGAACATCGGGAAGGGCAGCGGGTCGGTCGGGCCCAGCACCATATCGACGCCGCCCCAGTAATACTTGCCCATTTCAACGACGTGGTCGTTGATGACGCGGGCCGACGCCATGGTCAGCTGCTGGCGCAAGGTGGGCCAGAGAATTTCGGAGAGGTCGGATTTCTTTTCGGGCGCGCGCGCAGGGATGGGATCGCCCGGCAGGAAAGCGCGCCAGCTGGAATCACCGGAAACCTGGATGAGGTTGGAGCGGATGGTGACAAGCGCGTCATGCACTTCCATCTCGCCGCACTGCATGCCCATTTCGCGCAAGGAGGTGATGGTGGAGCCGACGAAGCTCTGGTGGCGGGTGCGCAGGCCTTCGATCGCGGCAAACGGGTACTGGGCGTCATCCGCCTTGACCCATTTTTTCTTGCGCGAGCGTTCGGCTTCGCGCGCCATGTCGGATTTCGACAGGACGGCGGGACGCGTCCAGAGGACGAAGTAAATTTCTTCCCAGGCAAGGTAATGGCACAGGTGGCGCGCGCGTTCCTCGAAAATGTCTTCGATCTCGAGGCCGACGTTTTTCGCGGCGGTGTAGTTGGGGCGCAGAAGCTTGCGGATTTCTTCCTGGATGCGGTCGGGGTTACGGCTGAAATAGATCTGGAGCGCGTGGCCGGGACGGTCGAAGGTCGTACCCATTTTAACGACGCAGTCGGAAAGGATCTTTTTGTATTCGGCGTCACCGATGATCTGGCGCGCGCCATCGACCTTCAGCACGGTCAGCAGCGAACCGTCTTCGGCCGCGAAAACGAATTCGCTGTCCGAGGTTTCAAGCCTGATGAAACTTTCGACCGGCTGGCGCAGCAGACGGACAATAGGCCTCAACAGATTGTCGAACATACCCATGAAAAACGATCCCCATTTTATTCAGCCAGCGGCACACCAAATTGCCCCGCCACGGGCCGGTATTTCAGATTTATTAATATATACCAGAAGCTTGCCGCATCAAAAGGGAGTTTTGGCTGAAATAGCGCGCATGCGAAATGCGCCCCTACCCGAGACTATCCATATAATTTGGGATTCAGTAAAAGTTAGGCGGCCTTCGCCTTGAGGTCGTAGAAAATCTTCACCCAGCGGCGCGGCGGCAGCTCGCCGAAGGGGCCGTCCTTGGACCGCCAATAGGCGAGGATCTGCGGGAACTGGTTAAACTCCAGATCGCCTTCCTTGATGATGCGGCGGTCGAGCGGCAGCACGCGGAAGCCTTTCAGCTTGGCGTTGCGGCCCTTGTATTCGGATGTTTCGAGGAAGTCTTGCAAGACAGTCGCGAGGATTTTCGGGCTGTCGGTGCCGAGGCGGTTCTTGGCCTCTTCCTTGCGGGACAGCAGCGCCTCCATCGCGTCGCGGGCGGCGTCGGCCATCGGGCCTTGTGAAATGCGGGCCACGTAAATCGCGCGGCAGATGTGGTGGAGCGCGGCCTGCCCGATTTCGGGCAGCCAGATCACGGCGCCCGACTGCATGCGGTCGACGCGCTCGACGTGGAAACACTGGTAGCAGAAGGTGCAGCAGGTCGCGTAATCATCGGGGCCGTTCGGTTTGTCCGACTTGCCGATGTAATTCACTTCCTGATATTTGCGCGACTGGAAGCCGCAGTAACGACAGGTGTTGTCGTCGCGGGCGAGCGCCTTGGCGCGCGTTTCTTCCGAAGGTTTGTGGACATCCCCCGAAAGAACGCGCCCGGCATCAGAGAGTCCACTGATGCCGGGCGTAATTCTTAGATAAGCCATGTAGGCGTTATCCCGTCAGGCTTGGCTTACTGGAAAACCGTGACGCTGTCCATTTGCAGGGACGAAGCGTTGATTTTCTGGAGCGAGCCGTTCGAGATGGAGCCCTGCATCGCTTGCTGGATGAAGGGGAACGCGAGGAGCGCGCCGCCGCAACCAATACGAACGAGGCCGTCTTTCATCGGGGTCTGGCCGGGGTTGTCAACGTGCATTTTCAGCTTGAAAATGCCCGCAACGCCGAGGCCCGCGCCGCCAATCCAGCAGACGACGGAGATCAGGTTGTTAAAGCCGCCCGAAGCAGCGATCATGTTGTTAGACATGTCGCGGAACGTGGTGGCTGCATCAGCTGCGGAAGCCGAGCCGGCAATCATGCCGAGGGTTGCGCAGGCAGCGAGTTTATGAGTCATTGACCGTTTCATTGTAGTTCTCCTTCACTTACACACATTAACGTTTTAAAAATATAGCAAGTTTTTACACTTGTCCACTAGCCAAACGTCAGACCCGTTACCCCTACGGTATTCGTAACAGCGTTCACGAATTCCCCCAGGTTGATAGCAACGGCTCCGCCGAATAGGAACGTCAAGCCTTGCGCGAGGGTAGCACCCTGCTGCCCATCGGCAAAGTTTTTCAAGACGAACCATCCTCTGAGGAAGGCGATGTACCCGACGATCATGACGAATACCTCGAGGCCTCCCAAAACATAAGCAACGCGGTCAGCATCGGCCGTGTTGTTGATTACTGTGTTATCAATCGTAATTTTGGTCATCAGCTGGTTGTTGCCGAAGATGCTCGAGGTGAACGAGCCGATCGACGAGCCGTAGTTGAACAGCATACCGGATGCAACGAATGTCATAATCGTACCGAAACCGGCGGGACCCTTGGGGCCTTCTTCCATGCGTTTCGTCAGGCGCGACACACCGACCAGCAGCAGCGCGATACCGGACAGATACGCGAAGGCGACCAGCATGCTCTCGATCGGGCCTGCCACGTCTTTCATCACGTCGACGACCATTTTGTCGAGGCCGCCCGCGGTCAGCGCGCCGGTGGTGAAGGAAGTGGTGGTGACTTTGTTGCCGCCGTAAGCGCCTGCGCCAAACAGCGAGCCGTTGACCGCGTTGATGGTAAAGGGCAGCGACAGCAGCATGCCGCCCGCAATCATGCGTTTCACGCCCTGCGACAACGGGGTCTGCGCGGGGTTATCCACATGGTCCTTGAATTTGAAGATAGCGGCGCAGCCGAGGAAGGCGCCCGCAATCCAGGCAACCGTCGTCAGAACGCTCTGGAACTTGTCCCAGGAATTCTTGAAGGCATTGATGACCGTGCTCAGTTTGTTACCGGCCTCTGCATCGCCGGCGACCGTCATCAGGACGGCAAACAACGCGAGAGACAATAGTATTTTGCGGACTTGCATGAAATACACCCTTAAGCCGTTCATCAGAGAACAGGTTATATCTTTATTACAACACCTTTTGGGGAACTGCGCAAACAATCCGTGCGTTCGGGCGCGGTATTGGAAGTTGTAAGCCACTGTTTTCTATATGGAATTATCCCCCTAGATTCCTTGTCCCAATCATTAAAATGCCCCTCAAATTTGTGCCAAAAGGGACAAAACGTGAGAATCATTCTCAGAATCTTATGGATTGGTTAAGCAGGAGGGCCGGAGTTAACCATCGCTATATATAAGGTATGCACGTTCTCCTGAACCGGCAAGGCGCGGCCCGGGCGGTATGCAACCCCGCCCGGGCGGCCTCTCCGCCGCGTGATGCGGCGGAAACCGGTATCACGGCGCGCCGAAGACCGTGACGCTATCCATCTGCAGCGACGCCGCGTTGAGTTTTTGCAGGGAGCCGTTGGAGATCGAGCCCTGCATCGCCCCCATGATAAAGGGGAAGGCGAGCAGCGCGCCGCCGCAGCCGAGGCGCACCAGCCCGTCCTTCATCGGCGTCTGCGCGGGATTGTCGACATGGTTCTTCAGCTTGAAGATGCCGGCGACACCAAGCCCCGCGCCGCCGATCCAGCAGACGGTCGAGATCAGGTTGTTCGCGCCGCTCATTGCAAGAATGATGTTGCGCGCCATGTCGGCGAAGGTGGTCGCGGTTTGGGCATGCGCATCGGTGGACAACCCTGCGATCATGCCCATCGTCGCAAGCGCGGCAAGTTTGTGGTTCAGTTTTGTTTTCATCTGTTGCGTTCCTTTTTTTCTTTTTTTATGCGTGACGTTTTTTCACCCCGCCTTTTCATCAGGCGGTTTTTTAATTGCCGAAAGTGCTGGTGCTGTCCATTTGCAGCGACGATGCGTTGAGTTTCTGCATGGAACCATTGGAAATCGAGCCCTGCATCGCCTGTTGGATAAACGGAAACGCAAGCAGCGCGCCGCCGCAGCCCAATCGCACGAGGCCGTCTTTCATGGGCGTTTGGCCCGGATTGTCGACATGGTTTTTCAGCTTGAAGATGCCCGCGACACCAAGGCCCGCGCCGCCGATCCAGCAGACGACGGAGATGAGGTTGTTGAACCCGCCTGTGGCCGCGATCATGTTGTTCGACATATCGCGGAACGTCGTCGCCGCGGATGCCGCATCTGCGTTGCCCGCGATCATGCCGAGCGTGGCGGCGGCGGCGAGTTTGTGCGTGAGTTTCATTTTCGTTTTCATTTCTGTGCTTCCTTTTTTTGTGGTTGCGGTTCGTTCGTCGAGCGCGGTTTCGCATCTGGCGCATGCGGGTTCATGCGTCCGTTTTTTTGAGGTGATTTTTTTGAAAATGGGCGGGCGGCGGTTCAGCCACCACGCGGCAAACGGCTATCGCCGCAGTCGCGGTTGCGGCGGCGGAGAGGCGTGCGGAGATTGGGCGGGCATGGCGGCGCGTGCGCGGCAACAGCCGCGGTGATAGGTGGTTGTCATGGAAATGTGCTCCCCTCGTAGGCACCGGTTCTGCCGGTGCTTCGTCTTCAAACACGCCCCTGTTGCATCGAGGCTTCTATCTTCATTCCATCACGGGTTTGAATCTTGCGCAAATGCGGGGAGGTGATGTGAGCAGGAGGATGGATATTCAAATAACTGATTTATCAGCATAATAACGCCTGATAAATTTCTGGAGAAATACCGGCTGTACCCCAGAATAGAAACAGCCCGCTTGAGAATAATTCTCAACACGGGCTGTTTGCGAATGATTCGCGTCTAGGTTTACTGGCGGATACGGCCGCGCGTGCCGCTGACATACCAGCGGCCGGTTTCGTCCTTGGCAATCGCCGTGACGCGCCCGACGCCGTTCAGCGTATCGCCTACACCGATGCTTTTCAACTCGTTGGAACCGGCAGGCGCAACCCAGGCCATGCCGGGCTTCGCCGATTTCAGCACCCAGCGCGACGTGATTTTGTTGGATACGACGGGCGACGCGGTTCTGAGGGTGGCGGTGCGCGCAACGCGGCGTTTCTTCGGCGCGGTCACGACGGGTTCGTCAGCTGAAGATGCCGACATCGAAGATGCGGACGAAGAAGAGTTTTTCGCAGCCGCAAGATCCGCCTGCAGTTTTGCGATCTGCGCGTCTTTCGCATCCGCTTCCGCTTTCAGCGACGCGGCGTTTTGCTCGAGCGTGCTGACTTGGGTTTGCAGCGATTCCAGCTTGCCGGCGACAGCAGGGTCGGAGGCCGCGGGCGCGGGATCCGCTGCGACCACGTTGTTCGCGGGCGCAGGCGTCGCCATGGGATCGGTTGCCATCGGATCGGCAGCAGCAGGATCAGCGGCGGGTGCCGGTGTGCCTGCGAGGGGATCGCTGCCGCTGACGGCGGCGGTCACATCGGTTGCGGCGGGCGCCATCGGATCCGCCATGGGATCAGCAGCAGGCGCGGGCGTGGTTGCAGCGGCTGTATCGGGCGCGCTCATCGCGTCAGGTGCAGACATGCCATCCGGCGCAGAAATACCGGCAGGGGCGGCAATCGTGGGCTTGCCCGCATCGGCGGTGACGGCAGCGCCATCAGCGGCCGCAGCCGGCGTGCCGGCGGGGCCGAGGTCGGAGAAGGGATCTTTATCGCCGGGGGAAACAATCTTGGTCCTGTCGGTGAGCTGGGCGCCGACAGCGCCCGGGATCATGCCGGGGTTGGCGGGCGGCGTGATGGCGGGCGTGGCCGCTGCGACGGGATCGCCGGGGGGCGTCATGGCGGGTACCGTTGCGATTGCGGGCGGAACGGCATCGGTGCCGGTTGCGGGCGGCAGGCCGGTTGCGGGCGGCAGGCCGGTTGCGGCAAGATCAGCAGGCGCAGCGGGCGGCAGGCCGGCATCCGTTGCGGGCGTGGAGGCGGGTGTGTCGCCGGTCGCTGCTGCAACTTTTGCAGCGGGCGTCACGCCAGGAATATTCACGGGCAGTTTGATGAGGCCCATGTATTCGGCGCCGAGCGCACCGCCGATGCCCAGCACCGCGAGCAGCACGATGAATTTTCCCGCGCCGCCCGATTTCTTCACGGGCTTGACGGGCGCGGCCGGGGTTTCTTCTTCGAATTCGGCGTCGACTTGTTCGACTTCATCGAAATTTTCGCTGTTGGTCATCGTTTTCTTCCCTCGTTTTTCGTCTGTTTTTTAACATGAACATCCGGCCTTGGCGGCCGGATGCTCGTGAACACCGGAAAACCCGGCGTTTAATCTTTTGTCGCGTCCCGCCGCTTACTTCTCGGCGTTGCTCGTCTTGACCGAGTCAAGGAACAGGATGCCCATCGTCGTGCCGCGCGCCACATAAACCGTGATCGGACGGCTCTGGCCTTCGTTCAGCACGCCCGCGATGACGGTTGACGCTTGCGTTGCGCCTTCCATGATCGATTCCTTGGCATCCGGCTCGGGGATGTCGGTTGCGACGCCGCCGCCAGGCGTGGTCGTGGTGGTCTGGCCGGTTTCGGCGATCGACGCGGTGTAACCGGTCAGGAAGGCCGCAGCCGCAGGCAGCACGATGCGCTGGAAGTAGTGGTGGTCGACATCCGTCTGGTGGGCGGCGAGAGTCGTTTCCTCATCCAGCGCGATGCCGTTGATGGAATACGAAACGCCGTCCTTGATGATGCGCTTGAAGTTGAGCGTCAGGTATTCGTCCTGCTTTTCGAAGTCGCCGATAGCGCGCCCGCCTTCGAAGGGGCCGGACATGACTTGCGCGAGCGCAGGCCCGTCGACGTCGGAGTTCAGGTCGTTGAGCAGCTGCGCATAGGCGATGTTGCCGGCGGGAACGATCAGTTTTTCCTTGGCCGTTTTTTCGCCCTTGCCGCCTTCGATCATCGTGCCGTCGTCGGCATAGGTGGCGCCGCCGCCTTCAGACTTGTTTTTCAGCTCTTCCTGCTTGCGCTTCTGCTCGGCAGCCTTGTCGGCCTTCAGCTTTTGCACATAGAGGCTGTCGCGTTTCGTGATGCGCACGCGGGTCGAGTTCTTCGGCGCCTGCGTGGTGATGATGGAGCGCATCTGTTCGGTCAGCTGTTTTGCGACGGCGGGATCGAGCTTCATCGTCGCCTGCGGGCGGATGGGGGTCACCATCGGCACGGGCGCGACTTCGGTTTCTTCCGATTCCGGCGGCGCGGTTTCGCTCTCGAGGCTCAAACGGCGGGCTTCCGCCTTCTGGCGCCATTCGGCGAGCGGGTCGCTGGCGGTCGGCGCCGCTGTGGGCGGGACGCTCAGCTGTTCGTTCTGGCCGGGGGCGATAGGAACGGGAATAGCCGACCCGCCGCGCGCAGCCGCTTCTTTCGCTTTCGCGGCGTTCTCCGCCTCGATTGCCTTTTTATAGACTTCGTCTTCATAGCCCGTGCCGACCTTGTTTTTCAGGTCGGTGCCGGCACCGTTCATGGCGGAGTTGTTGATGACTTCTTCGGGTTTGTTGAAGAAGGTGAGGTAGATAAAGACGATCAGCACGATACCAACCACCAGCGCGCCGATTTTCAGGAGCGGGTTGTTATCCCACGTATCCTTCATCGAGGCTTTCTGCTGCGGTTCCTTGTCGAAGTCTTCCTGAGTGTCGATATCGACATCGTTCTCGTTATTCGTCATTGCGTCACCTCATCGGTCAGATCTTCGGAGGGAATGATATGTGCCTTCACCATGCGGCCCTCGTCGGAGAGCAGCACGACGGGCGCGCGGCCCAGCGCGTAAACGTTCATGCCGTCGGCGGAGGTGACGGAAGCGTCCCAGCCGGGCGACAGCAGCGTGAGCGGCGTGCGCAGGTAAGTGCGTCCGTCCAGTTCCCATGCCGAGGTGCGGCCATCGACGCCTTCGACAACCAGTTTCGCGGCGTCAACGGGCGGTGTGCCGTCGAGCACGCCGACCATCTGTTCATCCTTGCCGGCGACAGCCTTCAGCCCGCCGTATTCGATGATCGGGGTTTTTGCGAGAGGGCCCGGTTTCGGGATGCGGATATCAAGGCGGTAATGCACCCAGTCCATGCCGGTCTGCACGCGGAAGGTAATGGGCGTAATCATGTCGACGAGGCGCATCGAGATGTTGCCGACGCCATGCGCGGTTGCGGGCGTGATGCGCAGCACGTTGCCGCCTTCTTCGGGGGCCATGATCGAGAACGGACCTGCGGTCACCATGTCCTGAATGGGCCAAGGCGCGCCGGTTGCGTCGAGGATCGTGACGGAGGTCACGTTGCCCGGCGCCACTTTAATGACGATGGGAGAGCCGGACGGGTCGAGCGACGCGGTCTGCACTTCGAGTTTCGGTTCCGGCACGGTGATCGGCGTTTCGGCCGCTTCGCGGCTCATGCGGAATGTCTCGAGCGTTTTGCGGATCTGGTTGGGTTGCAGGGGCAGCAATTGCTTGAGCGCCTGGTTGAAGGTCTGCTCTTCGATCTTGCGGCGTGCGTCGTCTTGTTCTTGCTCCATCATCGCCTGCAGTTCTTCGGGCGTCTGCGGCGTCGCGCCGTAGCCGTAGCCGCCGCCGCTGCCGGTTGACGTCGCGGCCGCGCCGCCGCCGACAGGAAGGCCCATGCCGGGATTTTTCGAGCCTGCGATGGGATCGAGCGATGCGTCTTCTTCCTCGTCGTCGGGGGACATCACGCCGCCACTCTTGGCGGTCGAGGCGCCGCCGGCAGCCGGGCCCTTGTTCGCATTCAGCTTGTTGCGGAAGGCCTCGAATTCATCGAGCCCTTTTTCCTGCGCGAACGCCGGTGTGTGCAAGCTGATCAACGCAAGCACCACGGTGCAAAATAGCAAGCGCCCCATTCCTGTCTCCTCCAGGTTTAATTCTCGTCCGCGAAAAGTTCCCTCGTCCGTCCTTTAAAAAATTCAGGGCGAGGTCGCGCGAAAGCGCGTCTGCGGAATTAACAATTTATACCTGACAGCGATGGAAACAAATAGCGTTTTTAATGCGTTGCGCGTTTTTTCGCGCGGCTTAGCCATATTCCTAAAAACGATTCATACCGGCAGCGCGCATTGCTGCGGTGCTGCGAAGTCGCGTGAATTTTCAGAATGACGAATTAAAGCGTGTCAATGTTTTAGGCGCGGATTTTCGCGCCGCGTTTTAGAGGGCGAGGAAGGTCTTGATGCCGATACCCATCGGATTCGCGGCCGTCGGCAGGCGGATGACGATCAGGCGGATCCGCGTGCGGATGATGCGGATTTCGGAACCCGCACGGACGGTCAGGATCGTCGGCACCTCGATGATCCAGCTGTAATCGCCGTTAAAGATACCCTCGGCCAGGATTGACGGCGGCGCGGTCGGGATCGCGGTCATGATGTGCTGCTGCGCGATCATCGCCTTCAGGGCGCGCGCCTTGGCGAGCGCTTCGGAGAAGCTGCGCCAGCCTTCGTCGGAGAAAAGACGGCGGGCGCGGGTCATGCGTTCGTCGATGTCGTGGAAGCCGAAGGTCATGACTTCGGTCGTGGCGGCGGCACCCCAGCGCAGGATGGCGTCGCGGTTGACGTTGGGCAGCGGCAACCCGACCATGCGGCGCTGTGCGCCGCCGGGGCTGACCGCGTAGTAGCTGTCCTGCGGCACGAAGGTGGAGATGTAATAATAGACAAAGGCAGTGCCCGCCACCATCAGCAGACCCAGCAGCTTCGCCATGATCATCAGGTTTTTAAAGCCGTCGCGATAGCTCGACATGTCCTCGAGAGCATAGGCGCTTGTTGCGTCGCTATTGGGTGCTTGCGCGTCTGCCACGTGATGCCGGCTCCTTGAGAAAGCGCTTATATATTAATTGCGTGCGATAGCGATCCACTGCGCGATGCCGACGCCCGACGGGTTTTCAAGTGACGGCACGCGCTCGATCACCAGCTGCAGGTCGAGGTTGTCGGTGCGGGTTTCCTTCACGCCCTGGTATTTCACGGCGATGGGCATTTTGAGGATCCAGCGGTAGCGGCCGTTCAGCACGCCCTGCTGTGTCAACACGGGCGCGGAGCGCGGCGTCGTCGTCACGATCTGCTGCAGGCTCTGCACGGAATCAAGGATGTGCGATTTCTGGAGCGCGCCGGTGAAGCTTTCCCAGCCCGTTTTCGTGAAGCTCTTCGACGCGTTCTGCAGTTCTTTCTGGTAGTTGAGATAGCTGAAGGACATGGTTTCCGCGACAGCCGTCGCAACCCATGACAGCAGCGCGGGCGTATCGAGGTTCGCCTGGTCGAGCGGCTGCAGCTGCATGATGCGGCCGTCGGCGGTCGTTGCGAAGTAACGGTCGGAAGGCTGCGCGTTGTTCATGTAAACGATGAGCGTCAGGATCAGGCCGATGATCACGATGCCTTCCAGCACCGCGATTTTGATGAGGTTCCTGAAACCGTCGCGATAGAATTCGTTGCGCGTGACGATGGTCACGAGCGGCCCTGCGATCGGCATGGGCTTGCCGGCTTTGCCGGGCGCGGGATTGGCGGCAGGCTTCACGGTCGTCTTGGCAACCGCGCCGCCTTTGGCGAGCGAGGGGGGCGCAGGCGTATTGGTGGCAGGCACATTCTTTTTGCCGCCGCCGAGGCCGCGCACAAAGCTGGCAAGCGGGCTGGTGACTTCGGGCGGCGCATTGGCGACGTCGGCTTCTTGCGGTTCCTGGTCCTGGTTTTCGTTCTCGGTCATCGCCATATCGCCCTTTGTTTTTCCCCGAAAAATGCCATTCAAAAAAACCGGCGGGGAACAATCCCGATTTTAAAACACAATTCTTAAAATACTATGTTACCCAAGCCCTTGGAGCAACAGTTAACGGGCAGCGCGCTGCGCCGCGCCTTTATGGTTATCACCCTTATCTGATCTGGAATGACGACGCGCGGTTTCAAGCACCTCTGTTCCGGCCTCTGCTCTCACAAATATAACGGCGCATCCTGCTGACTCATTCGTGGCTGTTTTCAATTTTAATCAAACACTTGAATTTATTCATTAATATAAGAAATATTTCACCGCATCGCCGGCTTGCATCCCTCCCGCATTATGATAAGTTGAAGCAAGTTTAACATGAGCTGGAATTCAACACGTCATGGCGTTGCAGGACGATTTCAACGAGAGTGCCGACAAATGGCGTGCGCTAGTAAGCGGCAGCTATCCGGGCGTGCCGCGCGCGGATTCCGGCAACATCATCGCCGTGCGCCGCCTGCTGCCGCTGGTGATTGCGGATACGCCCGCCTTCCGCGACCACGCCGATACTGTCGAGGCGGCGCTGCTGATTCTCTCGCAAAGCCCGCATGCGCGGCAGCTGGCGCAAACCGCCATCGCACGTAATTACAGCATCCGTATTGGCGCAATCGCGCATGACAGCGATACGGCGGATGCATCGGGCTACACCGACCATCTGAACCGCCGCATTTATATCGCGCCGAAAACGGACGAGAATGCGGCGCTGCGCATGGCGCTTGGCATCGCGCATGAACTGGCGCATGTCGCGCAGCAGGAAAAGGGTTTCGAATTTTCGGTATTGAAACAGCAGCCCGCCGCCAGCATCCGCGAATTGCTGGCGCTGGAGGGCGATGCGCGCGCGCATGAATTCATCGTCGCGCTGGAACTGGCGTATAAATCCGCCAGCGACCCGGATGAACGCCTGCTGTTCCCGAACGCGCTGGATGTCGCGGCGGATACCATCGGATCGGGGATGTCGAAAAAAGTGATCGAGCATTTCCGCCCGCAATTCCCCGATATCGACCGCGATGAAATGATGGCGCGGATTTTCAAGTCCTTCTACGCATCGATCCCCCTGCGCGCGCATTACGAAGGCACAATCCTGAAGGCGCTGGAGAAAGTCGACGCGATAGACGCCGCGAATCCTGCGCGCTTTCAAAATGATTTCGATGCCGCCGCGACTTTAAAAAAACTGGGCGGTTATGCGGAAAAATCCGCGAAATATCTCGCTCTCGATTCTCCGCAAATGGCGGGCATCACAGCGGAAACGCTGGAAACGCTTGCCTTCTGGCAGCAAAAACGTGATGCGAAGCCTGTCGCACCCACCCCGAAGAAAGCACCTGCACCATGACGACCGCCGATGATTTCCGCGCCGCCGCGACGGCCGTGACAACGCCCGCGAATGACAACGCCGCAACGGTGGCCGCACCCGGCCCCGACAAGCAGCTGCTGGATGCGGTCGAGCGCGGCGATATCGAGGGCGCGCGCGACGCGCTGACGCTGGGCGCATCCATCGATGCGCGCGATGAATTGCAGACCACGCCGCTGATGATCGCGGTGTTTGCCAAAAATGCGGCGATGGTGCATTTCCTGCTGGCGGAACGCTCATCTGAGGGCGCGCTGCATCTGGCCGCGCGCGCGGATGTGCCGGAGATTACCGAGACATTGCTGCATCACGGCGCGGGCGCACACCTGACGCTGGCGACCAAGAACAATAAAATGACACCGCTGCATATCGCCGCCCTGACCGGCAGCGAAAACGCCGTGCGCCAGTTGATGGATGCGGGCGCGCCGGTCAATTTCCGCGGCGAAAATTACATGAGCGCGGTCGATGTGGCGGCGCAATCCGGCCATACAAAAATCCTGCGCATGCTGGTGATCGAGGGGCAGGGCGACCTGCGCGGCGCGCGCGAGGGCAAGGGCTTCGACCCGATGTATTACGCGATCAGCGGCAAGCATATCGAAACGATTATCGAACTGCTGCGCCTTGGGAGCGACCCGTTGAAAACCGATCCCGACATCCCGACCCGCACCCCGCTGGGGCAGGCGGCCGCCCTGGGCGAAGCCGGCATCGTGAAGCTGTTTCTGGCATTGCCCGACGGCACATATAACTATGAACGCCTCGGCCACGCGCTGGGTCAGGCGGAGTTGAACCAGAAAGCCGCCACAATCGGCCTTCTCGAAGACGCGATGCGTGATTATGTAATCAAAAACCGCCCCGCCGCGGTCGCCCCCACCTACGACCCCTCCATTTGAATCTTCCATAAGCTATTGGCGGGGTATGGCGGCCATGTTATACCCTTATGCAAATCCTGTGACCTGTTTGGAACTGCGCTGAAGACGAATCAACGCGCCTTATTTCGCGCGCGCTTGAAGGAAATTATGGCTCCCGACGACGATGAAAATATTGAGGACCGCAGAAGCAACTTCGAGAAGGCGATGGATCGCCTGACCGGCGGGATGAAGGATATTTTCAACGACGCGACGGGCCAGCCGCCCGCAGGCGCCGATGGCGCGACCGCTGAAAAACCGCCCGAGCGTCCCAGACAGGAAAAACAAATCACCCGCGAAGGCATCGAGGTTGATCCCGCGCTGTTCTTTGGCGCGGTGCGCCAGAACAAGCTGGAGAGGGTAAAGGAATACGTCCTGGCCGGTTTCAACCTGAATGCGTTCAACCTGCAGGGCGACACCGCGCTGCATCTGGCCGCGCGCGGCGGCAGCAACGAGATGGTTGAATTCCTGCTGGTCAACGGCGCGAACCCGAAACAGGGCAAGAAAGACAAACCCGACGCAAACCCGCTGGAAGACGCCGTGAATTTCGGCAAGGTCGATGTGGTGGAAACCCTCGTCCGCCACGGCGGTTATGTTTCGGGCAACATGGTCGATGGCCGCACGCTGCTGCACCGCGCGGTCGAAAAGGGCAAGACGCGGATGGTGGAGGCGATGATCCGCGCCGGCGCCGATGCGAATGAACGTACGCCCAACGGCTCGACCCCCCTGCTGATCGCCGTATCCCTGCGCATGACGGAAGTCGCCGAAGCCCTGCTGGAATTCCCCGAGGTTGTGCGCGGCATCGACAGTTACACCAACACGACCGACCCGAAAAACCGCACCAGTTTCCAGCTGGCAATCGAACGCGGCATGGCGACGGTTGCGATGAAAATGCTGAAATCCGGCGCGAATGTGAACGCTGCCGATGCCGATGGCGTGACGCCGCTCGGCCATGCGCTGGCGCAATTCAATATGCCGCTGGTCAAGACATTGGTGCTGAACGGCGCGGATGTGAACCGCCCTGCGGGTGAAGGGGGGCTTTCTCCCCTGTCGCTGATTGCGGGCAATGTTGATTTGAACGACGGCAAGAAACGCGCCGAATTCGTGTCGTTCCTGATCGCGCGCGGCGCGGACCCGGATGCGAAGGCGCCCACGAACGGTTTGACGCCGCTGGCATCGGCCATCCTGACATCGAACGGCGAATGGGCGATGTCGGTAATGCTGGGCCATGAAATCGACCCCGATTCGGTCGACCATGACGGCTTCACGCCGATTTATTACACGCTGCATAAAACGACCACGACGGCGTTGGAGATGATGATCAATTCGGGCGCAGATGTAAATGCGCGCCACATGGTCGATGCACGCACGCCGTTGATCGAGGCGGTGATGCAGAAAAATGCCGCTGCCGTGCGTTTGCTGCTGAACGCAGGCGCAAACCCGAAGCTGTATGACAGCGGCGGGAAATCGCCGCTGGGCCATGCGCGCATGGGCGACGACCCCACCATCATCATGCTGCTGGAACGCGCCTTGCAAAAACCCGCAACGCCGAAAGCGCCGCGCCCATGACCGACACCCGGAAGTCATTGCTGGATCTGGCCGCGCATGGGGACAGGCAGGAACTGCTCGCCCGTATCGCGGATGCGACCTATGTCGACACCGCGAAAGTCATCAACGACCGTGAGACGTCGGAACAGCGCAGCATTTTGCATTTCGCTGTGATGCATGGCTGGGGCGATATCATCCCCGCGCTGGTCGCGGCGGGTGCGGATGTGCATTTACGCGATGCGAATGACGGCACGGCATTTTACCGCGCTGTCGAAAAACAGGACATCATCGCCGCAACCGCGCTGCTGGAGGCGGGAGCAAACCCCTCCGTGCGCCGGTTCGAGGATGGCCTCACCGCGCTGCAGCTGACCATCGGCGACAACAATGTGGCGATGGCGAAGCTGCTGATTTACTACGGCGCGGATGTGACCGCGAAAACACCGCCAAAGGAAGACGGCCAGAACGCCTATCATCTGGCCGCGCGTGCGCCGATGGAAATCATGGACGCGCTGCTGGCGCATCCCGATGCCGCCGCTGTGCACGAAATTTTCAACACCGACCGCAAGGAACAAAGCGTGCTGCGCATCGCGCTTGAAACCGGCAACCGCGATCTGGTGGTGAAGCTGCTGGATTACGGCGTCGATGTGAACGAGCGCGACGGCCACGGCGAAACGCCGCTGATGTACCTGCTGGGCCACCGCGACAGCCGCGAGAAAACCATGCCCTTTATCCGCCTGCTGCTGGAGCGCGGCGCGGATGTCGACAAGCTGGAGAATTTCTGGGGCGAAACCCCGCTGTTCCCCGCCGTGCAGAGCGGCTATACCGAGGCTGTGAAGCTGTTGCTCGACATGGGCGCGAACGCAAAGCAAATCACGCATACCGGCGAGGCGCTGCTGCATATCGCGGCGGAAAACCATTCCGCGGAAATCATCCGCATGCTGGTGAAGGCGGGCGCGGATCTGGAAGCGCGCAACAAACTAAAACAGACGCCGCTGCATATCGCCGCGCACAAGAACAAGCTGGAAACCGTCATCACGCTGCTGGAGGCCGGTGCCGACCCGTTTGCGAAGGACAAGAACGGCAAGACGCCGCGCGACCTTGCGCCTGCCGAATTCCAGCAGCGCGTGAACCATATCCTGGCCGAGCGCGAGCGCGTGATTGAAATCAAGAAATACGGCCACGCGATGTACGCCAAGCGTCATGCTGCAGAGCAAGAAAGGCTTGCCGAAGAAAAAAAGAAGGAAACAACGCATTCCGTCTTCAGCAGCCGCGGCAAACGCTTCCAGAAACCCTCTTCCCGCGGTTGGAAAAACAGGCGATAATTCCGGCTGTTGAAAACTTCAGCAGTTTTAAGGAAAAGACGCCGTGCCCGAGGGGAATTTCCCCATAGCGCCCCATCCGCGCAATATCAACGCTCCGCGCGATCAGGACGGCAATACCTATTTGCATGAACTGGTGCTGCTGCGCGCGCCCGTTGAAAAACTGCGCGAGGCGATTCAACTGGGCGCGGATATCAACGCGTTGAACAAACAGAATATGCCGCCGCTGGGCCTTGCGATCCTGAAGGGCGATGCGGGCCAGTTGCGCCAGTTGCTCGACCTTGGCGCGGATATCAATTTCGCGACCGGAAAGATGTCGTTTGCGAACACGCCGCTGGTGTTCAACGCAACATATCTGGCAGCGCATTCCGGCAGCGCCGAGAAGCTGGACATTATATTGAGCAAGGGCGGTGCCGCCTTTATCAATACCCCGGGCATCGAGCCGACCGGCTATGACGACAAATGGACGGCGCTGCATGCGGCCTTAAGAAAATCACACTATCATATTGTCGATACGCTGCTGGAGGCCGGCGCGTTTGCCTGCGCCGAGGGCGGCGTGAGCCGCGACACGCCGATGATGCTGGCAATCGACAATGATTCGGCGCTCGCCATCGGCAAGCTCCAGCGCGCGGGCGTCTCGCTGGAGGAAAAATCGCTCGCGACCGGCGACACGCCGCTGATCTATGCCGCGCGCCGCGACAAACGCTCTTCCGTTTCCCGCCTTGTGCAGATGGGTGCCGATACCCGCGCAACGAATAACGCCGGCGAAACCGCGCTGATGTTTACGGCGCATTGGAGCGCCCTGCGCCAGATGAACGAAATTCTGGCGACGCGCGTGAATGTGAATGCGCGCAACGCCAAGCAGGAAACGGCTGTCATGATTGCGGCTTCGCGCGGCAATGCGGAGGCGTCGGCCGCGCTGATCAAGGCGGGCGCGGATCTGCTGCTGACCGACAGTTTCAACAAGACGGCGAGCATCCACGCCGCCAATTCCACCAATTACTCGCTGCGCTGGTCGCTGGAAGAAGCGGAAAAGCTGCAGCTGCAAAAACAGTTCGAGGCTTCGTACAAGAAATTCAGACCCGGGGGCTAACGCATGGCGCGTCGCAAGAATTCGCAGCACAAAAAAATCCGCGGTAAAAATCCCGCAAACGATCCTGCGAATGATGACGACAACGCGAAGCCGACTCCCGCCGCCGCCGACAGCCCCAAATCTGCTAAAGACGCCTTCAAATACATCCGCGAGCCGGACAAGATCGTCGACCCCGCCACGAACCAGACTGTCCTGATCGAGGCAATCCTCGCGCAGGATATCGGCAAGGTGGCAAGCCTGCTGGATGCCGGCGCATCGCCGAACAAGGCGACGAAGGACGGCCGCAGCCCGCTGCATCATGCCGTAGCTGTCGGCAACGAACAGATTGCTGTGATGCTGATGGAATTCGGCTGCCAGCTGAACCCGCGCGACAAGGAAAAGAAAACCCCGCTGTTCGAGGCGCTGAAAAGCGACACGACGCATAAAATGATTCCCTTCCTGCTGGAAGCGGGCTGCGATGCCGATATCACCGATGCGGAAGGGCAATTGCCGCTGCATGTCGCGGCGGGCAGTGCCACCGTGCCGACCATCCGCGCGCTGCTGGAATATACCGGCAACCCGAACCGCCCAGATAATAAAGGATTCCAGGCGCTGCACCGCGCGGCGGAAAAGAACACCGTCGAAACGGTGCAGGCATTATTGTTCGAACGCGTCGCGATTTTTTCGTCGAACAACGAGGGCGACACCGCGTTGCATCTGGCCGCGAACCGCGTTGATTCGACCGCCGTTGCCGATTACCTGCTGAAGACCGAAGGCAGTGGGTTGGTGAATGCCGTGAATATCAACGGCCGCTCGCCGCTGCATATCGCCGTCCTGCGCCGCCACGAAAAACTGGCGGTCAAGATGATCGACAAGGGCGCGAATGTGAACCTGCCCGACAAGCAGGGCGCAACCCCGCTGCATGACGCGGCGGAATCGGACAGCCTGAAACTTGCCAAAATCCTGATCGAATCAGGCGCGGATGTCGCGAAATGCGACGCGCAGCAGCGCACCACGCCGCTGATCCTGTCGTTGCGGTCGGGCAGCAAGCGCATGATGACGCTGCTGCTGGAGGCGGGCGCCGATCCGTCGAAGGCGGATTCGGATGGCGTGACGCCGCTGATGGCGGCGTCGTTCAAGGCGAATGATGACGCGGTCGGGTTGCTGCTGGGCGCGGGCGCGGACGCCCGTATGCGCGACAAGCAGGGCCGCAACGTGCTGCAGCATGTATCGGCAGCATTGAAAATCGACACGGTCAAGAAACTGATCGATGGCGGCGCGGAAACCGATGGCCGCGACAACTGGAAACGCACGCCGCTGATTTCCGCGATCATGGACCACAATATGGTGCTGGCAAAAGAATTGCTGGAGCGCGGCGTAAACGTGAACGCGGTCGATGACCAGGGCAATTCGCCGCTGCATCTGGCGCTGACACGCCGGAAATTGGAGATCATCGACAAGCTGATCGAAAAAGGCGTCGACCCGGAAGTGAAGGAACGCTGGAGCCAGCAGACCGCGCTGCATGTCGCCTGCCAGAACGGTCTGGAATCCGAAGTCGCCAAACTGGTGAAGGCGGGCGCGGATGTGAAGGCGAAGGACCAGTCGGGCCGCACGCCGCTGCATCTGGCGGTGCTGAACAGCTATAGCTCGTCATCCATGGTGCGCACGCTGCTGGCGGGCGGCGCCGATCCCTTGGCCGAAGACAGCCAGAAATTCACGCCCTATGACATGGCAAGCGGCCTCGACCGCCGCACGGCAACCGACGCGATCAAGCAGCACCTGCAGAAAAAAGGCCTGAACCCCACACCGAAACGTTACAACGGCTATGGCGGGTATTACGGCGGCGGGATGTAAATTACCAGCTGCGACGTGATGGCGGGGCTTGCGGCGGGACGGGCGCGGGCACGAGCAGTTCCGAACCCCATTCATACTTATACAGCCCCTTGCGCCCGAAACCGCCGCGATACGTGTGGTCGGCCAGCAGTATGGCGCGTAGCAGCGGCGTCGGCTGCAGCGTGTCGAGGAAGAAGCGGTGGTCGTATATCATGTACAGGCGGTCGTTGTTTTCGCTGAAGACCACGCGGTCACCCGGCTTCAGGCTATACCGCAGGTAAGCGGCGGGGCGGATGGCGAAGCTGAGGAGTTCGCCGCGGCCAGCGTTCAGCACCAGCGGCGACCTGTCCATTTTCTTGACGCTGGGATGAAATCCCGTGCCGTTATAAACCATGAAATTTTCTTCGGCCTTCGCCGCTGCGATATGCGCGGCACGCAGCTCCGCCATCGTGGGCGCGCGGTAGGTTTTGACATCAAAGGCCTTCACCAGCGGCTTGAGCGTTTTCAGGGCGGAGGAAGCGAGCGTCATCATATTCTTTCTATATCTTCTTGTTACGGCGTCGCGCCGGTTGCGGGTTTTGGATCGTTGAGCGGGCGCAGATCAAGCTCGCCCTTCTGCTGTCCCTTGAATCCATAGCCGCCTTTATATTCTGCCGCGTCCGCCAGCACGGCGCGCAGGGCGGGGGCAAGGGCGGGGAAGTTATCGGTTTCGCGGATGTCGTACATCACATACAAACGCTTCACCTTGTCGACGCCCTCCATCACGATGCGGTCGCCGCCTTCAGGCCGGCGGCTGTTCAGGCGGTCGAGCGTCACGGAAAAAACGGAAGTGGGTTCGCGCCCGACCAATTCCGCCATCCACCAGAAGCGCGCCGTTTTCGCCGCGGGCGTATCCAGCGTGCCGTCGAAGACGAAAAAGTTTTCGCGTTTTTTCAAACCATCAATGTGCCGCGCCAGTTTTTCGCTTTGCGTCTCGGCGGCGGCCGGGGTGAAAAGTCCGGTGAGGGCTTTCAGTGTTTGCATGCAGTCATCTCCATCGGACAGGCGGGCGAATCATTCCCGCGATATCGGTTGAAGGCTGTTTTGCATGCCGCAATATCTGTGGTTGGTACGCGAGAAACGGGTTGCCTATGAAACAAAACCGCGTGCCGGATGATTGCGCATCTGGGGAATAACATAATATGGAAAGAGATTCCTGTCAAAACATGCTCTTGCCCGACCCGAAATCCCTCTCGCGCCGCAGCAAAATAGACCAAGGGAAACAATTGGTTAGCCTTATGTGAATTTGCCGCATTTATAATGACAGGGAATTGACCCTCGCCCCCTATTCTGTCAAGAATCTATACATCGATTTTTTCCGGGATACCGTTAACGGAGCCTTGAACCATGGCGCCCAAATCGCTGACCGATGCCTTTCCGCGCATGAGCCTTGTTGAAAAACAGGGTCGCGCGTTGCGTAGCCTGGTCGGCATGATGCCGGGGCTGCTGGCCGCGATGGAACCGCCCGCAAAAGATTCCGTCCCCTTCCTTCCACCCGCCCCTGACAGCGAGGTCCAATGATGCCCCCCATGCGTGGATTCAATTCCGACTTCAACGGCAAATCGCGCAAGGACGGCTCCGGCGTCAATGCGCCACTGGATGCCAAAGGCACGACCGCGCTGCATGTCGCGGTTGAAAAAAACGACCGCGCGACGGTTGAAAAACTTTCCCGCGTCGGCGCGAACCCCAACCAGCCGGACAAGGAAGGCCAGACGCCGCTGTTCACCGCTATCACCGCGCGCAATATCGACATGGTGCGCGTGCTGGTCGACAAGGGCGCATCGTTCGACGCGCGCGACGACAAGAAACGAAACGCGCTCGACTGGGCGATTGAAAAAGAATGCCCCGTTGAATTTATCGCCGCCCTGCGCGGCTTCGGCGCTGATCCCGCCTCGCCCGCAATCGACAGCCGCCGCACCGCGATGCATCTGGCGGCGGAAAAAAACCGCCCCGACCTGATCGAATATCTCCATACCGCGGGCCTGTCGCTGAACCAGCAGGATTCAAGCGGCGCAACGCCGCTGCATGTCGCGGTATCGAACAAGAAACCCGAAGCCTTGCAAAAGCTGATCGAGTTGAAGGCGGACGCGAATATCCGCAACAGCCAGATCGAAACACCGCTGCACCTTGCGGCATCGCAGGGCAATGCGGAAGCGGCCGATGCGCTGCTGACGCTGCCGGAAGTGCGCCGTGGCATCAACGATCACCGCACCTATTCCAAGGGCTGGACGCCGCTGATGTCGGCGGTTGCCGCGAATAACGGCGCGATCATCGAAAAAATCGTCGCGGTCGGCGGGAACGTCAACCAGACCGACAATGAAAACCGCAACAGCCTGTTCATCGCGGTCGAAAACGGCCATGTGGAGGCGGCGAAGCTGCTGCTGAGCCTTGGCGCGGATTGCAAAAAAGGACCCGAAAGCACCTATAACAAATCATCCATGGTGCATTGGATCAACGACAAGAATTATCCCGAGATGCTGCTGCTGCTGTATAACGGCGGTTTCGACCTAAACGCAAAAGACGGCTCCGGCCAGACCGCGCTCAACAAGGCGGCGGATCACCAGAGCAAGGACAAGATCAAGCACCTGCTGGCGCTTGGCGCAGACCCGAACGTCGCGAATGACTACGGCCGCCGCCCGCTGGATACGATCATCGAGCATTACAGCTTTTCCTACAACGACCACGCCGAAATCATCGGGCAACTGGTGAGCCACGGCGCGGATGTGAACCTGTCGCCGCTGCCGACCGTGCAGCAATCGCCGCTGCATGTGGCGGCGCGCAACGGCAACGTAAATGTGATGAAGCTGCTGGTCGCGCATAACGCGAATATCAACCAGCCGACGCGGGGCGCAGACGCCATGACGCCCTTTATGATGGCGGCAGAATCAGGCAAGCATCTGGCGGCGCAGTTTTTGCAGGAACAGGGCGCGAATGTTTTCAAGAAAGACAATTGGGGCCGCACGGCCCTGATGTTCGCGGGCCGCGGCGGCGACGAAAAGACGCTTGAATCGCTGCTGACCATTCCCGGCATCGCGGAAACGATCAACGAACAGGACAGCCGTGGCCGCAGCGCGATGCACCACGCGTTCCGCAAATACCATTCCGATTTCGGCATTGAGCTGATTAAACGCGGCGCCGATGTCACGCTGCGGGATTTCAACGGCCAGACGCCGCTGCATCAGGCAATCGAAACCAATTACATGTCCGATTGGCTGGACAAGGTGAAGGATGCGCTGGGCGACAAGGCGAACTGGAACCTGACCGCAAAAGACGGCGACACGCTGCTGCACGCCGCCGCCCGCCATACGCAAGCGCCCGTGATGGAAAAGCTGCTGGATTTCGGCGCGGATGTGATGATCGCCGGCCGCAACGGCCAATACCCCCTCCACGCCGCCATCATGGCGGATAGCGAAGCGATCGCGGAGCGTCTGGTGAAGGCGATGAAGGACGGCAACCATTCGCTGAATGATGCCAAGGACGCCGCAGGCTGGACGCCGCTGCATTATGCCGCAACGCGCGACAATTCTGCCTTTACCCGCGTGATCGTCGAGGCTGGCGCGGATGTTAACGCGCCCGCAACCGGCGGCGAAACCCCGCTGCATATCGCGGCGCGCACCGGAAAACTCGGCGCGCTGCAAACGCTGCTGGCACATGGCGCGGATATGTCGCTGCAAAACGAAAAGGGCCAGACGCCGCTCGATATCGCGGTCGAATTCCGTCGCAGCGAATTCATCCAGACGCTGATGATGGCAGCCGCGCAAAAGGCGGCAGCAGAGGCGCAAGCTGCGGATGCCAAAACCGCCGCCGCAAATGAAAACACTCCGCCCGCCGATACGGGCGCGAAACCTGCAACGCCGAAAGCACCGATACCCTAATGAAAATTTTCCTGACCGCCGCTGTCGCCCTTCTGCTCGCCACGCCCGCGTCGGCGCAGGTGCAGTATTTCAGCGCCGGAAAACGCGCGCCCGTCGAGGGGCAGTGGCAGGGCGAAGCGCCCGCGCCGACGGAGGAACAGCCGGCGGCGGCAACCGAACTCATGTCCGCGCCGCAAACGCGTGTGGTCACATCCTTGCAAAAATGCCTCGACCAGCTGGAGCCGGAAGAACAGGCACTGGTGCGCGCGAATTACAACAAGCCCTACCAGACCTGCAATTCGATGGTGGCCGCCAAGGCGGGCAAAAAGAAAAAGGCCGCCAGAAAGGCCGCCGAGGAACCGGAAGCCGAAAACGCCCGCAATTTTGTCCGCGTGCAGGATGAACGCACCGCAGGCGCGCCCGCAGCCGAAGAGGCCGAGGAATATGCGGACGAGCCCGAATCCCCCCCCCGCCGCAAGAGCAAGAAGAAATCCTGGTTCAAATGGGATCCGGAAATAAAGGCTGATAAATCAAAGGCTAGCTACAACCGCTAATACCTTTTTTCACGGCCCCTTAATAAAACCCTTATCTTTCAATGATAGAATACTATTATCAATGGAGGCAGCCGGGCCGGGTATGCCGTTTCTTTTGTTTTTGGGGAATGACATGAAATCCATCCAGCTTATGAGCCTTGTTGTGCTTCTGGCACTTGTACCGGCATCCGCGCAGGCACAGAATTCCGGCCGCAAATACGGCACCTATCAGGGCGGCGCCGCCAGTTCCAATCCGTCGAATTACGGCAGCGAAAAAGCGGTCCCTGTTACCGCGCCTGCCGTCGCCACAGGCGTGGCAGCACCCGCCGCTGTGACGCCGGGCACGCCCGTTGCCGCAACCACCCCCGTCAATACACCTGCAGCCGCAGCACCCGTGGCGACGCCTGTCGTGGGCACGCCGCAAACCGTACCGCCTGTTTTCCAGGATACAACCGGTGCCGGTGCCGCGCCCGCAACCGCCGCCGCCGCAACTCCCGCAGCGCCGCCCGATGCCTGCGCGGGTTATATGTACGACAACAACGCCTATCAAAGCTGCAAGGACATGATGCTCAAGATCGAGCGCATGAAGGCGGGCAGTAAAGCGCGAAACGCCAGTTATCAGGCGCAAGCACCCGCGACCACCCCCGCGCCTGCCGTTGCAGCGCCTGTCGCAGCTGTTCCCGTTGCTGCAGCAACGCCGACCGAACCGGCCACCGCCACGACGCCGGACGCTGCGACCCCTGCAACCCCTGCGACGGCCCCGATCATGATCATACCGGGCGCCACGAAGCCTGTTACGCCTGTGCAATAGGTTGATTCGCCGGAATTTGCCTGCAATACCCGCAGTTTTGCCTGTCGCAAACGTCACATTCGCACGCAGCACCTGTCTGTTTTGAAAAAAAGATTTTTCGCGCAAGCCGTTTTGCAGGCGCGCAAAATGCCTGTCCGTCACGCGTTGTCACGAAAAATTACCTTGTAAACTGAGGTCAAAGTTGAGACGATTTAATCAGGCTCAGGAAGTGTGAGCAGGGGAATATCCCCCACAAGAATCAAAATAACCCCAGAAAATCAAAATGAAAAAGAAGCCCAGCAAACCGCTGCGCGAGCAGATTGCCGCGCTGGCGATTATCCGCGCGCTTGAACAATACATCCTCGGCGAACAAAAAATGAGCGCGACGCAGGTGACGGCGGCATTGGCGTTGTTGCGCAAACGCCTGCCCGATCTGATGCGCAAAACACTCGCACCCCAGCGCGGCCCGAAGAAGAAGATCGAGGCGCGCGAACATGAAGACGCGCTGAAGGACCTGGAATGACGGATAAAACATTCAGCAAACAGGACAAAAATTTCGGCAAAGCCGAGCGGCAGCGGTTCAAGGACGATTTCGCCCATTATACGGGCGAATGCCTGAAACTCCGCAGCAAACAGGGGCGCATCGTGCCGTTCCACCTGAACGCCGCGCAGGCGCATATCCATGCGGCGCTGGAAAAACAGCTGGCGGAAACGGGGCGCGTGCGGGCGGTGATATTGAAGGGGCGGCAGCAGGGATGCTCCACCTATGTCGAGGCGCGGTTTTACTGGAAGGTGACGCACCACAAGGGCCGTTCCGCCTTTATCCTGACGCATCTGGACGAGGCCTCGCGCGGCATTTACCAAATCGCACGGCGGTTTCACGACCATTGCCCCGATGCGGTGAAGGCGAAAACGCGCGTATCGAACAGCAAGGAATTGTTTTTCGGCGCGCTCGATTCCGGTTACCGCATCGGCACGGCGAAATCATCGGGCGTCGGGCGCGGCGCGACCGTGCAGTTTTTTCACGGATCGGAGGTCGCCTTCTGGTCGAATGCGGATGAACATATGCAGGGCGCGTTGCAGGCCGTGCCCGATGCCGATGGCACGGAAGTGATTTTAGAAAGCACATCGGCTGGCGCGGAAGGGTTGTTTTACAAACTGGCGCAGGATGCGCAAGCGCCGGATTCGGAATACCAACTGATTTTCATTCCGTGGTTCTGGCAGGACGAATACCGCCGCAAACCGCCCGCGGATTTTGCACCGACGTCGGAGGAACGCGCCTATGCCGATAGTTTCAGCCTTGATGACGCGCAAATTTACTGGCGCAGGCAGAAAATCCTGAGCCTTGGCGGCAACAATGTGTTCCGCCGCGAATATCCGGCAACGGCGCAGGAGGCGTTCCATGCCGATGTCGCCGGTGCCCTGTGGACGCGCGCGCAGATCGAGGCGAACCGCGCGGGCACGACGCTGCCCGATATGGCGCGCGTGATTATCGCGGTTGATCCGGCGGTATCCGCCAAAAAGGGCAGCGATGAAACGGGCATTATCGTGGCGGGGCTGGGGCGCGACGGCTGCGGCTATGTGCTGGCGGATTTGTCGGGGCGTTATGCGCCGCTCGACTGGGCGCAGCGTGTGGTGAAGGCCTATCACGATTTTTCCGCCGACCGCGTGGTGGCGGAGGTCAATCAGGGTGGCGACCTTGTGGAATGCACGCTGCGGTCGGTCGACCCGCGCTTATCCTATAAGGCCGTGCGCGCCAGCCGGGGCAAGACGACGCGGGCGGAACCCGTCGCCGCGCTGGACATGCTGGGGCGCATCCGCCATGCGGGGCGGTTCGAGCGGCTGGAGGATCAGATGTGCGCCTTCGACCCGCTGCAAAATGCCGAAAGTCCCGACCGCGTGGATGCGCGCGTCTGGGCGATGACCGAATTGCTGCTGAACGGCCCGCCGCCGCAGGGGCCGAAGGTATGGTCTTGAACGTCACTGTCATTCTGGGCGAAGCGAAGAACGACAAGAATCAAAAGGAAGCTATCATGAAATTCAAAAATCCCTTCCGCAAGGCGGAAGTGAAATCATCGGCGTCGGCGAGGCTGCTGGTGCCGTTCGGCGTAAAGGAGGCAAAATTTACGCCGCGCCAGTATGACCAGCTGGCGATGGAGGGCTACCAGAAAAACGTCGTGGCCTATCGCTGCATTTCGCTGGTCAGCCGCAACGCGGCGGGCGTGCCGTGGACCGTGTTTCGCGGCAAGGGTTCATCCCGCGAGCGTCTGCACGAACATCCGCTGATCGATCTGCTGAACAAGCCGAACCCGTCGCAGGGCGGCGCAGCGCTGTTCGAAGCCGCATTCGCCTTTTACCTGATCGCGGGCAACAGCTATATCGAGGCGGCGGGGCCGAAAAACGCCGAACCGCTGGAACTGTGGAACCTGCGCCCCGACCGCATGCGCATCGTGCCGGGGCTGCAGGGATTGCCGAACGCCTACCGGTATCAGGTGAACGGCACGACATTCGATTATGCGGCGGATGCGCTAACGGGACAGTCACAAGTCCTGCACATGAAGGCGTTCCACCCGCTGGATGACTGGTACGGCATGAGCCCGATGGAGGCCGCCGCGTTTTCCGTCGACCAGCATAACGAAGCGGCGAAATGGAACGCCGCGCTGCTGCAATCATCAGGACGGCCATCCGGCGCGCTGGTATACAAACCCGCGCATCCCGAGGCGCTGGATACCCTGACGGGCGACCAGCGCGACACGCTGAAGGCGGAGATCGAGCAGTATTTTTCAGGGTCAGCGAACGCAGGCCGCCCGATGGTGCTGGAGGGAGGATTGGAATGGCGCGAGATGGGATTAAGCCCCAAGGACATGGACTGGCTGGCGGGCAAGGATGTATCGGCGCGTGAAATCGCGCTGGCATTTCATGTGCCGCCGCAGCTGATCGGCATTGAAGGGTCGCTCACCTTCGCGAATTTCGAACAGGCGCGGCTGGCGCTGTTCGACGATGCGGTGCTGCCGCTGCTGGATCATATGCAGGGTGCGCTCAACAACTGGCTCTCGCCCCGTTTCGGCGATGATATTTCGATCGGCTATGACGCCGATGCGATCGAGGCGTTAGCCCCGCGCCGTGAGAAAACATGGTCGCGGCTGGCGGGATGCGATTTCATGACGGTGAATGAAAAACGGCAGGCGTTGGGAATGTCGCCGGTCGAGGGTGGTGACGCGATTAACGTCTGATATTTTTTCGCGGACGTTACCGCCCGACCCTGAACTGCGCGACGCGCTGTTCGATGCGCACGCCGGCATTTGACTTGAACACGTTTTCGTATTCGAGCCAGTCGACAGCCTGCGCTGTGACAGGTTTCTCGTTGCGGATAAACGATCCGATGCGTTCGGTGCGGTCTTCTTCATACGGCGCGACGGCGGTGACTTTCGAAATCGCAACCGCGTTTTCCTTGATGAGCGCCTCGACCTTGGCGGTGATTTCCGGCGGCACGCGGCCGACGCCGTTGAAGGAGGCGGTGAGCTTGCCGATTTGCTTGTCCATTTTCTTGAGCGCGGCGATTGCGTCTTCGTTGCCGGACAAGATCGCCTTGTGCTTTTCATTGGTCAGCTGGTTGCTGGTGCCGGTGATCCAGTCGAAAATGGACATTCTTTTCTCTCCGCGTTGGAATTGCGGATATACCATAATACATGGGGTGTAAAAGTCAATAAAAAGGCGCTGCTGCGTGTAAGAACAATCGCTTAGGCGTGTGCCGGTTGCGGCTGGCGGTGCGCTTTGGCATGGCGGTGACGCACGGGCGCGGGTGATTCCTCTGCCCCGCCCATGAGCGCGGCATCGGCGAACTGCACGACGGGGCGGACAAATTCATAGGTCACTTTGCTGGCGGGCGCGCTGCCATGGTCGATCACCTGCACGCGGTCGCGGGCGGCTTTGCTGTCGGCGATGATGTCCATGACTTCGGCATTGATGACGGCGGGGCCTGCGACTTCGCTGAAGGTGGCGGTGAGGCTGATGATCTTTTTCTGCGCGGTGTGCAGGGTGTAAAGGTCGGCGCGGCTGCCCGATACTTTCTGCCCCGCCATGTTGGTTTCGGCGATTTTGACCGCGCCGGATTTTTTGGAATGCAGATAAAGCGCGCCCAGCAACGCAACGCCGGTAACGGCGGCAAGGCCCATGCCCGCCGCGACGCCGATCAGCGACGCGCCGATCATCATGTCGATGACGGTGTTGGAGGCAAGCGCCGATGACAGGCCGAGCGCGCCCAGCGCCGTGGTGACCCATGGCTTGTGCGGCAATGCGCTGTCGTCGTGAATTTTATGTGGGGCTGCGGGGGTGTAATACCCCGCCTTGATCGTGTCGTAAAAGTTATCGAACCAACTGCTCAAGCGATCGAACAAATGAACCTGCCTGGTGGGTGATGACTAATCCAAGGTTATGGGATTCGCCGGGCATTTGTCAAAACAATAACGACATTAACTTTCAATCACTTCGTTTCAGACGAAAGGAAATAACAATGCTGCCCCAATTCGAGACCCCGTTCGAGCTTAAATTCTTAAGCGAAACAGGTGTGTTCGAGGGTTATGCCTCGGTTTTCGGCGTGACCGACAGCGTGAACGACCGGATTTTGCCGGGTGCGTTCCGTGACAGTTTAAAGGCCTTTAGCGACGCCGGCCGCCTGCCCCCGCTGCTGTGGCAGCACGACCCGCGCCAGCCCATCGGCGTCTGGCGCGAAATGCGGGAGGACGAACACGGGCTGTATGTGAAGGGCGAATTATTCGTGTCCGATATTCCGCGGGCGCGCGAAGCATACCGGCTGTTGCGCGAAAATGTCGTCACAGGATTGTCGATCGGATACCGCACCAAGGGATCGCATCGTGATGACGCAAGTGGCGCGCGTATTTTAACGCAGCTCGACCTTGTGGAAATTTCGATGGTGACCTTTCCCGCCAACGACATGGCGCGGGTGCGCCGCGTGAAATCGCTGCTGCAATCGGGCGGCGTGCCGACACTCAAAGAATTCGAGGCTCTGCTGCGCGATGCAGGCATGAGCCGGAAGCAGGCCAAGGGATTTATCTCTCATGGATATAAATCCCTTGGCTACAAATCCCCCTCCCCGCGTGACGCGGGCGAGGGGGATGAAGATACCGCGAGCCTCTTGCTGGGGCTGGCCGAGAAAATCAGAACCCTCACTTAACCAAAGGAAACAACATGACGAATGATATTCGCACGGCGGTCTATGAGCTGGGCCGTGCCTTCGAGAAATTCAAGGACGCGAACGACCAGCGCATCCGCGAGATGGAACGCCGCGGCAGCGCCGATCCGCTGACCGAAATGAAGGTCAACCGCCTGAACGCCGAAATCAGCCGCGCTTCCGATGCGGCCGATACCGCGAAAAAACGCGTCGACCTGCTGGAAACCGCGCTGTCGCGCGCGCCGTCGTCGAAAGGCGACGACTGGGTCGAGGCGGAGCAGTTTATGACCGAGCGCAAGCATGCGCTGGATCAGGGATTCGGGGTCGATGCGTACCGCCAGTACCGCCACGCCTTCCGCAGCTATATCCGCAAAAACAATGCCGGTTCTGGCGTGGATGAAATCAAGGCGCTGGCGGCGGGGTCAGACCCCGATGGCGGTTTTGCCGTCACACCCGATATGTCTGGCCGCATTTCGACGCTGGTGCGCGAAACATCGGCGATGCGGCAGGTCGCCAACGTCATCACCATCGGCACCGATGCGCTGGAGGGGGTGAATGACCTGAACGAAGCAACATCCGGCTGGGTCGGCGAAACCGAAGCGCGCGGGGAAACCACCGCGCCCAAGATCGGCGAATACCGGATCCCCGTGCATGAACAATATGCGGAACCGCGCGCGACGCAAAAGCTGCTGGATGACGCGATGTTCAATGTGGAGGAATGGCTGGCCGGCAAGATCGCCGAACGCCTGAGCCGCATGGAAAACGACGCGTTTGTGAATGGCAACGGCGTGCGCAAACCGCGCGGGTTCCTGACCTATGCGGCGGGTACGCCGTCGGCATCGGCGTTCAACGTGATTGAACAGCTGGCTTCCGGCGGCGCGGGTGCATTTGCGGCGTCCGACCCGGGCGACGCGCTGATCAGCCTTGTCTATGCGCTGAAATCGGCATACCGCGAAAAAGCGGTGTTCATGATGAAACGCTCGACGCTGGCGGCTGTACGCAAGCTGAAGGACGGCGACGACAATTACCTGTGGCAGCCGGATTTCCAGCTGAAACAGGGCGGGTCGCTGCTGGGCTTTGACGTGATCGAGGCGGAGGATATGCCTGCGATTTCGGCCAACAGCCTGTCGATTGCCTTCGGCGATTTCAACGCCGGTTACCAGATCGTCGACCGTCAGGGTGTGCGAATCTTACGCGATAACTTCACCGCCAAGCCCTACGTCAAATTCTACACGACCAAGCGCGTCGGCGGCGATGTGGTGAATTTCGAGGCGATCAAGCTGATGAAATTCTCGGCCTCTTAACACAACCAGACAGAATGCGGCTTTGCCGCGAACGAATGGCCTGAAAAGGCCGGGTCCGGCACAGGTATATAAGCCCCGCAACTTAGCGCGCGTATCCCCGCGCGCCGCCTGTGCCGGATTTTCTTTTTTTCGAAAGGACTAAAAAATGCACGACCTGATCAATACCCTGTCGATCCTGCAACCGCTGCGCCCGCAAGTCGTACAGGCATCGGCGCTGAATTCCGGCAATATCGATATGCAGGGCGCGGAAGCGCTCGCCGTCGTGGTGCTGGTGGGCGATATCGCCGATACGCTCGACTCCACCCACCGCCTCGATTTGAAAATCGAACATGCGGAGGATGACGGCACCGGCGCGCCAGCATCCTACGCCGCCTGCACGGATGAAGATGTGCTGAATTTCGCCGGCCTTGCAGCCGGTGTTTTCATGGCCGTCGACGGCAGCGGCGACGAACAAAAACGCCATGTGATCGGCTATCGCGGCGGCAAGCGTTTCGTGAAGGTGACGGCGACGCCCGTATCGCTTTCCACGGGCGGGCCGATTGCGATGCTGGCGATCAAGGGCAACCTGTCGTCACTGCCCACCGCGAATACCTGATGAGACAGGGGCGGAGCATAAAACCTCCGCCCCGCTTTTTTAAAGGCAAAAGCCATGAACCTGATCGAAGACATGCCGGAGAACGAACCGGTGACGCTGGATGACGCGAAGGCGCATCTGCGCATCACGCATGACGCGGATGACGATGCGATTGCGGCGCTGGTGAAAACGGCGCGGCAGATTTGCGAGGAATATACGGGCCTTGCGCTGATCACGCGCGATTGCCGGTTGTACCTCGACCAATGGCCGAAACATACGCTGTCGCTGCCCAAACCGCCGCTGGTCAATGTGGCGGCGATCAATGTGTATGACGCAGGCGGCGATGCATCCGCATTTCCGGCGGCGGGCTATGCGGTCGACACCATCGGCAGGCCGGGACGCATTGAAATGACGGGCGCGCCGCCCTGGCCCGGACAGGCATTGTCCGGCATCGAGATTGAATTCAGCGCAGGTTTCGGCGCCAGCGCCGACGATGTGCCGCAAGATTTGCGCGAGGGCATCAAGCGGCTGGTCGCGCATCTTTACATGAACCGCGGCGATGCGGGCGAAACGGCCATCCGCAATGCCGGCGCGGGCAACCTGTTCGCGGCGTATCGCCGGTTGAGGCTGTCATGAATATCGGGCAGCTGACGCGCAAGATGACGATCGAGATGCCGGAGCTGACGCCCGATGGCGGCGGCGGTTTCACGGTGGCATGGCAGGAAGTGGCCGAGATTTATGCCGCCGTGACCGATCTGGGCGGGCAGGAAATTTTTCAGGATGCGCAAATCACGTCATCCGTTCCCGCCCGCGTCGTGATCCATTACCGCAGCGACATCGACGGTAAAATGCGGCTGGTGGAGGGGGAAACGGTCTATGACATTCTGTCATTCCGCGACCCCGATGGCGGGAAGTCGTGGCTGGAAATTATCGCGCAAATGAAATAACCTTAAAACGTCATGCAGTTTTTCGCCTTTATTTCCATTTTCTTTGCGACCGCGCTGTTCCACCAGCGCGAGCACCGCTTGCTGGTGGGCGAGCTGCGCGACCTGCACGCAAAACTGGTCGATGCGCGCCCAAGCGAAGCGTCGCTGGAGGCTAAGTTAAAGGGCGAGGACTGGCGGCTGGTATCGCTGCGCGGCACAAAGGCCGGATTGCGTCGCGCCTTCGAGGTGCCGGGAATGGAGGCGATGCTGCGCTATGGCGTGCCGGTCGTGATGTTCTGCCTGATGCTGCTGGGGCTACAAAGCTGGATCATGCCGGGCATCTATGCGGGCGTGATGACGTTGAAATGGTTCGTCAGCGTGACGGTGCTGGATACAGACCCGTATCTGCCGCGCTATGAGGTGCGGATGTTCGGGCTTCGCCTGTTCGGCGAAGGGCTGGCGATGGAAAATAAAAACAGCGAAACCTATTAGGGCTTCGGCGCTTCCACGGGTTTTTCCGGTGCGGGTGCAGGAACTGGAGCAGGAACGGGAGCGGGAACGGGAGCGGGTGCAACGGGTTTTTCCGGTGTAACCGGCGCCGGGGCAACCGGCGGGGTCTCTGGCGCTTTTTCCTGTTCCGGCTGGATGCCTTTTTCCTTCATTTCCTTGGCGAGCACGGTTTCGGGATCGGGACCCAGTTCGTCGAGCGTGTCGGGTGCCCAGCCATCGACTTCTTTTTTGACGGCGATGATCTGGTCGGGCGGAAGTTTTTCCTCCAGCTTCAGGCACAGCTTGAAGGCGGAGTTACGGATGCGCTTGTTATCGCCGTTGGTCGCCGCGACGCGGAACCATTTATAGGCGACCAGGTGATCCGATTTCAGGTCATAGGTCGTCCCCTTGCTGCCCTGGAAATTGTGGATGGCATAGAAAAACGCGCCCGTCTGGTCGCCCATGCGCGCGGCGCGTTCGAACCAGCCGATGGCGAGGCGGGTGTTGAGGTTCACGCCCATACCGGCCTGATACATCGTTGCAATCGCAACCATACCTTCGGTGTTGCCCAGCATTGCGGCGCGGTGATAGAGGGCGAAGGCTTCGCGCATGTCGAGGCTCACGCCGTTGCCGAGCTGGTACATATTGCCCAGCAGCATCATGCCGCGCACATCGCCATATTCGGCGAGGGGGCGCAGATCGGCGATGGCCTTCATCCAGTCGCCGCGGTCATAGGCGCGCTTGCCGCGGGCATAGGCTTCTTCGCGCAGCTTGGCGGGATCGACGGGTGCCTTGACTTCAGGAGTCTTTACGACGGGTGCAACAGGTGCGGCGGGTTTTTCAGCCTGCGGTTTAGGGCTGTTCGGGCTGCTGTCAGCTGTGGTGTGCGGAACGGCGGCCAACGCGGGCGCGGACAGAAGAGCGAGGACGGAAAGGCTGGCGAGGAAATGCTGGCGCGACATGAAATTGGCTCCGGGTAAGTGTCTTTAACCAAATTAGGCCTTTTGGCCCACAAATTCAAATCGAGAAGGATGAAATAATGCCGCAGGACAGTTTATGGCCGGTGCAGGCCGCGATCTATGGCGTGCTGGCGGGCGACAGCGCGCTCGCCGCCCAGCTGACGGAGGGCGCATCCAGCGTCTTCGACCATGTGCCGCAGGGGTCGGCTTTTCCCTATATCGTGCTGGGCAACAGCGCGGCGCAGCCGCTGGAGACGCAAAGCGGCGGCGGGTGCGATTCCACCGTCGATATCCATGCCTATAGCCGTGCGCTCGGCATGAAGGAGGCGAAATCGGTGATGGCCACCGTTTCAGACGCGCTGCATGACCAGAATTTCGCAGTTGCGGGGCAGCGCCTCGTTTTCTGCCGCCTGATTTCGCAGGAGCTGCGGCAGGAGGGGGAGACGCGCCACGGGATTTCACGTTTCCGCATCATCACCGAACCTGTTTAAGGAGAAATAACATGCCAAGCCAGAATGGCCGCGACCTGTTGCTCAAAATCGGCGACGGGGGCGATCCTGAATCTTTTGCCGCGCTGGGTGCGGCGCGCACCACAGCCATGACCATCAACAACCGCCCCGCCGACGCGACCACGATGGATGCGGGCGGCATCCAAAAATTGATAGCAGCCGCGGGCGTGCAGGACATGCAGGTGAAACTGGACGGACTGTTCAAGGATGAGATGGCGGAGGAACGTCTGCGCAGCGCGGCATTCAACCGCACGTCGGACAATTACGAATTGTGTTTTCCGAACGGCGATAAATATGCGGCGCGTTTCGTGGTCAGCGAGTATGCGCGCGGCGGCAGTTACGACGGTCTGGAAAGTTTTTCGGTCACGCTGCTGCGGAGCGGCGCGGGCACATTCACAGGTGGCGCATGAAGGACAAAATTACCCTGCCCGGCATCGGGTGCCGTTATACGCTGCCCGTCACGCTCGCGCTGGTCGCGGCGCTGGAGGAAAAGACGACAGTCATGAAGGCCGCCGAACAACTGGTCGCGCGGCAGATGAAGTTGTCGGAGATGCTGGAACATTTGCGCGGTTGTTACAGGCTGGCGGGGTGCGACACGCCGTCTGACGCGCTGGATGCACATTTGCTGACGCAATCCCCTGCCCTGCTGCTGGCGGAGATTCTCTGCGCGGTACTGGCACCCGCCTCCGCGATGGGGGCGATCAAGCTGGGGGAGGCAAAGGAAAGTGACTGCCGGCGCATAGATATCACATCTCTGCGCCGGTTTTTTATGGGCGTGCTGGGCTGGACGCCGGATACGCTGCGACACGCGGGTTTGCCGGATCTTTGCGATGCCTATCTGGGCCATGCAGCCTGGCACGGCATCGCGCCCGCCGCGACACCGACAAAAGAATTCATGGCAGCCATGCTGCAACAATTTCCCGACAGGAAAGGGCAATAATTTATGAGCGAATTACAGGACATCATCACGCAGGAACTGGCACGGCTGCTGCGTCAGGAAATGGCGGCGGGGATCGCAACCGCTTTCGCCGGTCGCAACGCGCAAAATGCCGGAACGAATATCGTCATCCACAATAATACCAACGCGCAGGTGGGCGTTTCTGAATCCGGCACGTTCGACCAGAAAACGCTGGAAATTACCATTGACCAGATGGTCGCAAATTCGCTGATGCGCGGGCGCGAAACGGGGGGCGTGCTGCGGTCCCTGTTCGGCCTTGTGCCCACCCTGATTGGACGATAGGAGGAATACACCATGCCGATCTGGCCTGAAACACTGCCGCAATCGCCGCTATCCGACGGGTTGCGCGAAACGCCCGCCGATGTGCTGGTGCGCACTGCCATGGATACCGGCCCCGCCAAATTCCGCCCGCGTACCAGTGCGGGCGTGGGCAAGCTGGCGCTGTCCTTCATCATGAGCCGCGACGAGATCGATACATTGAGTGATTTCTTTAACGAGGAATTGCTGTGGGGCGCATTGAGTTTCTCCTTCCCGCATCCGCGGCTGGAGGAACCAGTTGATTGCCGCTTCAAACAGCCACCCAGTTACGCGCCCATCAACGGCGATTTTTTTCGCGTCGCGATGGAGCTGGAGGTATTGCCATGAGCCGCAACCCGACCCTGAACACCCGCACCGCCCTCTACGCCTCCGGCACGGGGGAGGTGTTCCTTATATTATTGACGCTGTCGCATCCGCAATTGGCCGAACCCATACGGGTGACAAGCGACGCTGTCGCGACGGTCAGCCGGGAACAGGTGTTCTCACCCTTTCCGTTCGACCTGACCCTGCCCGATGATGCGGAAGGGGCGGCACCCGCCGCGCGCCTGTCGATCGACAATATCGACCGCCGCGTGGTGATGGCTGTCCGGTCGCTGCAGTCGGCCGCCTATGTCCTGATCGAAATTGTGCGGGCGGCTGCCCCCGATGTTATCGAGGCAAAGTTCGAGGATTTCCGCCTGACCGACATATCTTACGATTCGCAAGTTGTGGCCGGAAACCTGACGCTGGAAGACTTCGTTTCCGAGCCATTTCCGGCCGCAATATTCTCCCCAGGACTATTTCCCGGCCTCTTCTAACACACTGTTAAGATTAGCGTTTTTAATGTCGTTTACCTTACTTTTATTTTTCTTATGGTAAAATTTGTAAAGCTGGCATACGATAATAGAAATCAGGTAAAACATACGGGCGACCGGATAGTTTACGTACCGAGCAACGGCAGGTGTGAGGGGTATTATATAATGACTAAGCAGTCCCAGTTTTTCGCGAATGCTACAGGCACTGGCTTCGGATCAGGCGATTTCCTGACCGGTTCGCTGGAACTCGCATTTGCAGACACGCGCAAAGGTTTTGATGCGCCGACGCAGCAATTGGTCACCAAGATGGCCGATTACGTTGCCGCGAACCCGGAAACCACGAATTCCGATCGTTTCAACAAATACGTTGATAAGATCGCTCCTGCGGCAAAGGCAACCACCGCGCCCCGCGCGACCGCCAAGCCCGGCTCGACGATGTAAGAATTTAATAAAGTTTCTTCCCGAAAAAGAACCCGCCCTAACCCGGCGGGTTTTTTCTTGCGCGAAAATCCGAACATCAAAGGTTATCCAGCATGCCCGTCCCGATCTGGGCGGGGCGATATATCGGCCTGCCCTTCACGGAGCACGGGCGCGACCGCAACGGCATCGATTGCTGGGGCCTCGTGCGCCTGACGCTGCTGGAGCAGTTCAGCATATCGCTCCCGTCGCTTGCGAATGAATACCGCCGCACGGCGGATGCCACCCGTATCGCGGGGCTGATGGAGCGCGAAATTCCGCTGTGGCAGGGCATCGATGCAGGGGATGAGCGTTGCGGCGATGTGATCGTGCTGCGCCTGTCGGGCCACCCGATGCATGTCGGGCTGGTCCTGGGCGACGGGCAGATGCTGCATGTGGAACAGGGAATCGATTCAGCGATAGAAAAATACCGCGGCCAGCGATGGCAGGACCGCGTTTACGGATTTTACCGCCATATACCCCAAGGCTGAAACAATAGGGCTGAAAACAACAGGGCTGAAAACAATCATGACAGACATCAACGTGACACTCGCGCCGCATCCCTTTGCGGCGGAGCGCATTACCGCGCAAATGCCGGCGGGCGCGACGGTGGCCGATATCGCATCTTCGATGACCGGGTCTTTACGCGGTGAATTCCTGCAGGCCTGGCTGGACGGGCATTATATCCCCCGTGAAAACTGGCCCTATCTGCGCCCGAAAGCGGGCACGATCCTGACAATCCGCGCGGTGCCGATGGGCGGTGGCGGCGGCAAGAACCCGCTGCGCACCATCCTGTCGCTCGCGCTGATGGCGGTGATGCCGCAATTGAGCGCGGGGTTGCTGGGCGCATTCGGGGCAACGGCGGGCAGCCTTGCGGGGAAACTGTTGACGACGGGAATAAGCCTTGTGGGAAAACTGGCGCTGAACGCGCTGGCCCCGCCCTCGCGTCCGCGTTTTGCCTCGCAAAAGGAAAGCCCGACGCTGTTCATTCAGGGCGCGCAGAACCGCGCGCAACCCTTTGGCCGCGTGCCGCGCGTGATGGGCAGGCACCGTTTCGTGCCGCCCTTTGGCGCGCTGCCCTATACCGAAACCGTGGGGTCTGACCAGTATTTGCGCCTGCTGTTCGTCTGGGGCTATGGCCCGCTGAAAATCACCGACCTGAAAATCGGCGAAACCCCGCTAGCGGCATTCGAGGGGGTGGAGATTGAAACGCGTGAAGGATATCCCGATGATGCGCCGCTGACGCTTTACAGCAACAGCGTGCTGCAAAACGATCTGGGCGCGGCGGCGACGCAGGCAGCAGGATATATCGTGCGCACGACGGAGGTGGATGCCGACGAAATCGGCGTCGATATCACCCTGCCGCGCGGTTTGGTGAAATTCGCGGCAGGCGGCGGGCGTTTGTCGACAGCCGTGCGGGTCGAGGTGCAATATGCCCCTGCGGGCACAGACGACTGGAGCGCAGGCGCGGATGATTTTACCGCCCATGCGGCGCGGGAGATCACACTGGCCGCAAAACCCGCCCCCTATCGCCGCAAAGACGGCAGCACCGTTGTGACGCGTATCGACCGCATCGTGCTGGACGCGGCCAGCGGCGCGGTCACCATTATTCGAGGCACGGCATTCCGCATCGGCGTCGACGAGGGCGAAGTGGAAACACCCGCCATTCCCGCCAATAAAATTTCGCTGGCGCGTGTCGAGCGGCGGTCGGATGGCAGCGATATCATCGCGCCTGAAACCATCATTGACGAACGCGACCCCACGATCTTTGGCGTCAATTTAGAAACACCGGATGATTTCGCCGTCACCGCTGCGGCTGAGCCGAACAGCCTGAGCGTCACAGCGGGGGGATTGCAGTTTCCGGGGGTCGAGATTACCGGCAAACAGACGGCAGCCTTGCGCGAAACCATCACCTTCAAGGTGCCGAAGGGACAATACGATGTGCGCGTGCGCCGCATGACGGTGGATGCCAGCGACGACAACCGCATTTTCGATGAAACGGTCTGGACGGCGCTGCGCACCATCCGCTACGCCTATCCGGTGCGGATGCCGAACCTTGCCATGACCGCATTGCGCATCAAGGCGACGGGGCAGCTGAACGGTGTCATCGACAGATTTAACGGCGTGGTGTCGTCCATCCTGCCCGACTGGGACGGGGAAAACTGGGTCGTGCAGGAAACCAGCAACCCCGCATCGCTGTTCCGCCATGTTTTGCAGGGAAATGCAAATGCACGTCCGTTAAGCGATTCACGGCTGGATCTGGAACGGCTGCAGGAATGGCACGAGGCCTGCACCGACGCGTCCCGCCAGTTCAACATGGTGGTCGATTACGATATTTCGGTGCGCGATATGCTGCACAGCATCGCATCCACCGGACGCGCCAGCCCGACATTGCTGGACGGCAAATGGGGCATTGTGGAGGACAGGGTGCAGACCGTGCCCGTCCAGCATTTCACGCCGCGCAACAGTTTCGGGTTTGAAGGCCGCAAGGAATTCGACGAATTGCCGCAAGCCCTGCGCGTGCGGTTCATCAACCGCGACAAGGGCTGGCTGCAGGATGAACTCCTTGTCTATGACGACGGATATGATGAAGCGAATACGCAGCGATATGAAACGCTGGAATTGCCGGGTGTCACGTCAAGGGACCAGGCATGGCGCGACGGGCGGTACCATATCGCAACCGCGCGGCTGCGCCCCGAAACCTACAGTTTTTCCTGTGACGTCGAACATATCGTCTGCACGCGCGGCGACCTGATCCGGTTTTCGCATGATGTGCCGCTGTTCGGGCTGATGACGGGGCGCGTGAAATCGCTGCTGACCGACGGCGATACCACGACCGGCGTCGTGCTGGATGCCGTTGTGACGATGGAAAGCGGCAAGACCTATGCCCTGCGGTTCCGCAAAGCGGATGGCAGTTCGCTGGTGCAGACCGTGCAGACGGTGGCGGGGGAGATGAAAGAAATTCTGTTTACTGTGCCGCTAACAGGTGGCCCGCAACCCGACGACCTTGCCATGTTCGGCGAAGCGGGGCTGGAAAGCGTGGAGCTGGTCGTAAAATCGATCGTGCCGCAGCGCGATTTGTCGGCGCGGATCACTTGCGTCGATGCGGCGGCAGGCGTGCATGCCGCGGATACCGGCATCATTCCGGCCTTTAACAGCCACATCACCGTACCGCCCGAATTGCAGCGGCCGCCCGTGCCAGTCCTGAACGAAATTCAATCGGGGGAGGAGGCATTGATCCGCAATACTGACGGATCGCTGCAAACCCGCATCCTGATCACGCTGCAGGCACCGTCCATGCCGCGCCTGACGCCGGAGGTGTTGATCCGCGCACGTGATGAAACCCGTTTCCGCCCGGCGGAAATGGCGGTGCAGGCGGGCGGGCGTATTTCGGTCACGGATATTGCGGAGGGCGAAACATACGACCTGCAAATCCGTTACGCGAATGTGGCGGGGTATGTGTCGGACGCGCTGCTGGTTTCCGGTCACCGCGTGCAGGGCACGGCTGCGCTGCCGTCGGATGTATTGGGGTTCAGCATCAACGTGCTGGGCGATACCGCGCATCTGTCATGGGCGGCTGTCGACGACCTCGACCTTGGCGGATACAATTTGCGTTTCTCGCCGCAATTGACGGGCGTCAGCTGGAGCGGCGCGGTCGATATCATCGCAACTATCCCGCGCGACGCGACAACGGCGACCGTGCCGGCGGCGGCGGGAACATATCTGCTGAAAGCCGTCGATGTCGGCGGACGCATGAGCGCGGCGGCGGCGGCCGCCAATACATCGGTCGAGGGTGGCGGGCAGAACGCCATCCTGACCATCACGGAAAACCCTGTTTTTGCGGGCGTGAAAACCAATACCGCCACCAGCAGCGGCGCGCTGCAATTGTCGGGGCGCGACAGCATCGACGACTGGGATGATTTTGACGCCGTCGAAAACATCGATATCGGCGAACAGGGCTTGTGGGATACCGGACTGTATGAATTCGCGGGCACGGTGGATTTGGGCGCAATTTACACCTCGCGCCTGACCGCCAGCATGGTGGTTGCGGGCATCGACCTGAATGCGGGCGTGGACAGCTGGAGCAATTTCGACGCGGTCGAGACGATGGACGAAGATGTCGACCCGTCATGGTGGTCGCTGCAATTGCAGGTGCGTTATACCGCCGATCATCCCGATATGTCGCCCGTATGGTCGGACTGGATACCCTTTGTGGTTGGCGATTATACGGCGCGGGGTTTCGAATTCCGCGTGCTGCTGGGGGCTGCCGCATCCTATGTCACCCCGTCGATATCGCAACTGAGCGTCGATATCGATATGCCCGACCGTATTTACAGCGGGCGCAGCATGGCGGCGGATGCCGGGGGATTAGGCGTCAGTTTCGCGCGCCCCTTCCGCGACACGCCCGCCATCACCGTGACGCCGCGTGATATGGGCACGGGGGAATATTACACGATTACTGCGCAAAGCGCGGGCGGCTTCACCATCCGCTTTTTCAACGCGGGCGGTGCGGGAATCGCGCGCAGTTTCGATTACCTCGCGCGTGGATACGGCGAACAGATTTAACAACCTCTCTCTATCAAAAAAGGAAAACAACATGTCACAGGCAAGCCCGACCATCGGCGCCAACAAGACCGGACTGACGTTCCGGCAGGAAGACAACGACGGCAAAAAAGCGTTGCTGACCCATCACAAGGGATCATCCGCCCCCGATTACGCGGAGGCGGGCGCGATATGGCTGGATGATTCATCCACGCCCTGGCTGCTGAAGCTGCATGACGGCGCGGACTGGATTGCGATCGGCAGCATCAACGCATCGTCCAACGCGTTCCAGCCCTATCACGGCACAGGCGCGTTGAAATACGCGAATTATGCTGCTGATACGGGTTCGGCCAATACCTATGCCGTGGCACCCGTGCCAGCGGTTGCGGCATATGCGGGGGGACAGGTGGTTATCCTGAAACCCGCCAATGCGGTGACGGGGGCCAGCACCATCAACATCAACGCGCTGGGCGCGAAAACGATCAAGACACAAGACGGCAGCGACACCACGGCGAATGCGATGGTGGCGAACGGCGTTTTCATCCTTGTCTATGACGGCACGAATTTTATCCTGACCAACCCCGCAACCACGGGCAATTTCCTGCTGGCGAAGGGCACGGCGGTCGCATCCGCCGGCACCACCGATATCGGCGCGGCCAACAGCGCTTATGTCGAGGTGAGCGGCACGACGACGATCACCAGCCTAGGCACATCGACGGGGCGCAACCATGTCTGGGTTAAATTCCAGTCCGCGCTGACGCTGACGCACAACGGCACATCGCTGATCCTGCCGGGATCGGCGAACATCACGACGACGGCGGGTGATGTCGCGGAATTTGTGCGGGTGACCGGCGGCAACTGGCAATGCCTTGGCTATCATCCCGCATCGGGCAAGCCCATCGTTGCCATCACGCGCACAGATATGCCGTCGGGCGCGGTCATCCAGTCGGTCGCGGCGACCTATGCGACGAACGCCGACCTGTCATCGACCATCCCGAATGACGACAGCATCCCGCAAAGCTCCGAAGGCACGGAAATCCTGACGGTATCCATCACGCCCACCAGCGCGTCCAGCACGATCGAGATCGATTTCCGCGCCATGGGATCGGCAGCAGGCACCGCCAGCCTGATTGCGGCGCTGTTCAAGGATTCGGGCGCGAATGCGCTGGCCGCCAGCGCGGGCGTTGCGGGCAGCGTCACCCTGCCGGGCCCGCTCGGGCTGATTTATCAGGAAAGCGCGGGCTCCACCTCTGCCCGCACCTATAAAATCCGCGTCGGCGCGAATACAGGCACCTGCCGCCTCAACGGCACCACAAGCGCGCGGCTCTATGGCGGCGCATCTGCCGCGATGCTGGTCGTGCGCGAGATCAAATAACAACGAAAGATTACATCATGATCGACAATACGGCCGTCGCCCTGCTGACGCTGTCGCTGACCCTGCTCGTCCATCTTGTGACGACGGTGTGGTGGGCGGCCAGCATCACGCGGCGTATCGAATTCATCGAAAAATGGATTTCATCCAACGAACACACGGCAGAAAGGCTGGTGGCGCTTGAACAACGCATCACATCATTGGCGGAGGGCATCAACCGCATCGAACTTTACATGCGGGAGCGGAACTGACATGGCACCACTTTTCCTGCCGCGCGGCATCCGCAACAACAATCCCGGCAATATCCGCCTGTCCAGCGCGATGTGGCGCGGGCAGCGGAAGGTGCAGGCCGACAGCGCATTCGTGGAATTCGAATCCCCGCTGCTGGGGCTGCGGGCGCTGATGGTGCTGCTGCTCACCTATTACCGCCGCCATGACCTCGATACGGTCGAAAGCATCATCAACCGCTATGCCCCGCCGCATGAAAATGCGACCGACCATTACGCCGAAAGCGTGGCGAAACAGATGGGCGTACAACGACGCGACGTGCTGGATATCACGAAACCGGCAGTGATGGCCTCGCTTGCGCGCGCCATCGTGAAACATGAAAACGGCAAAGGCGAATGGTACGCCCCCGAATTATACGCGCAGGCCGCAAGCCTCGCGCTTGGAAAGGATAAATAACATGCAGAAATTCATTACCTTCATCACCGGCCGGGCAAAGGAACGCTCCACATGGCTCGGCCTGATTTCGATAGCAACCGCGCTCGGCCTTATGCTGTCGCCGGAGCAGCAGGATGCAGTCATTGCGGCGGGAATGGCCGTCGGCGGCATCGTCGGCGCATTTACGCGGGATAAAACGCCGTGAGCGCGCTGTGGCTGGTATTGCTGGGGGGCGGCGCGTTGGGCCTAGCGTGCTTTATCGCCTATCACGCGGGTAAATCGGACCAAAAAGTAAGCGAGCTGGAACATGACAGGACAACGGCTGAAAAAGCGGCTGGCATCCGCGACCGTTTGCGGCGCGATGCTGGCTATGCTGAGCGCGTGCGCGCCCGCTTCACGCGGTGATTTCTGCGAAATATATAAACCGGTCTATACGGTGCCTTCGGACACCGCCGAAACAAAGGCCATGACGGACGACAACAACGCCGTCTGGCTGGAGCTGTGCGGGGGTTAGTCCCGCATCAGCAAAGCGCCCTGCTGCTATGCAGCGAAACGAGCATGATGTTCCATCACCTTCAGCAGGACTGATTCCAGCTGTCTGTGATTGCCGCGGGCGGCTGAGTCGCGGGCGGTCTTGCCCTGTTTGTCTTCGGTCAGCGTGTGGATGCCGGCGGCGATCAGCAGGCCCGCCATCTTCATGTCGCCGCGCAGGGCGGTGATGTGAAGAAGGGTCTGGCCGTTGAGCGCATCGGCGACATTCACGTTCGCGCCTTTTTCGAGCAGGTATTTCGCAACATCGAAATGCCCGCGCGTAACAGCGAACCAGAGTGCGGTGTAGCCGAAGGGGTGGACGGGCGCATCCTTGACCGCGCCCATGGCGATCAGGAATTCGACCATCTCCAGCTTGCCGAAGAAAGCGGCTTCGTGCAGCGGGCGGCGGCCTTCGTCGTCCGGCGCGTCGATCTCGCCGCCTTTGTCCATGATGACTTCGGCGGAGAGCACATCGCCTTCGCGCGCGAGTTCGTGCATGAAGCTCTTGCCGACAACGGGCAGGGGCTGTTCAGCCGTATCGCGGTTGATATGCGCTGTAAAGTTCGTAGTACCCAAGTTGAAGTTATACGCGAGCAAGTCGGTATTCATTGCGGGTGCAGTCATAAGTGTACTCACTTTCGTTAAACTGGAACAAAGTGGCGTCACTAGATCTTGTGGATAAGTTCACTATAGCGTACTAGATGATGGGTAAACGCAAATTCTTTGCTGTAAGTTCCGGAACTTAACACCTGTCTGGCACTTGCGCGAAAAGCGTGGAAAAAAACTGAATCCTTTCCATGCACTTCGCACCTTTCCTTCAATTAAAATCCCATGACGATTTTTTGAACTTTTTTTCATCGTATTTTCCAGAGCGTGAAAATATTTGAGCAGGTCAACTAAAAAGCGGGCGCGTTTGACAATCCACCCAGTCTTGATAGGCTTTCATCCGATACTTCACGGCAGCAGGAGACGATGATGGCAACCACGATCCCCTCCCCCTTTGTTGACGAAAAGACCGGCGAGATCCGCCAGTTCCAGACGCTTCCTGAAAAGATCAAGGGCGAATACCTGCCGGAGGCCGGACATATCGGCATATTGGGCGTGAAGCTTGCCATGCTGGCGCCGTTCGTCGGCGGGATGCTGATTGCAGCACCGGTTGCGATTGGTTTCTGGGCGCTGTCGCGTCTGGGTGTGACCAAGGCCGTCGACATGGTGCATGAAAAGCTGCTGCTGAAGCACAAGCAGGGCGATTTCCTGGAATTCGACTTCAACGACCCGAAAGACCGCAACGCGTTTCAGGTGAAATTCGGGCAGGAGCATCCGACATTCGTTGTCGAATACCTGCATATGGCGAAGGCCGCGAAGCTCGCGCAAGTGCCGAAGGTTTTCGTGATCGACCAGTTCTTTAAAAAAGAAGGCCGCGCGACGCTGGGCGGCCTCGTCTCCGATTATATGGCGGGCACCACGACACGGCCGTCCGGCAAAGACCCTGTCATCATGTTGGGCAAGGGCGCGCTGTCTGAGCTGGACGCGGGGGAGCTGCGCGCGGTGGTTGCGCATGAAATGACGCATGTGGCGCTGGATCATCCGAAAAACGGCGTGAAATGGCTGGCGCGCATGCCGCTGAACGGCATCATCAATGCCAGCCTGATTGTGGCGGCAATTGCCGGCCCCCTGCCGCTGCTGCCGGTCATCGGCGTTGTGGCGGCCAGCAACCTGGTGGGCCGCGCGCTGAAATCGATCAAGTCGCGCCATCAGGAAGAAATGTGCGACCGCGGCGCGGCATTGATGACCGGCGGCACGGGCGACCTGTCGACCGCACTCGCCAAGATCAAGAACGCGATGGTCAAGATGAAGCGCATCGAAACCGAATACCAGTACAAGTCGCAAGGTCTGGAACCGCCGAAGCCCGCCGAGGCATCATGGTGGAACCGTTTCGTCAACGGATCGCACCCCAGCAACGAACGCCGCGACGCGCTGCTGAAGGATTTCGAGAAAGAAAACCCCGAATACGCGGCGGAAAAACGCGGCTTCTTCGCAACCGCCTTCAACAAGGCGGCCGCGCGCCTCGCCCCGCCTGCGCAGAAACTGGTGTCATCCTTCGTGCAACGCTTCAGCCCCGGCATCGCTGCATAACGCGATACGGGTGACGCTGCTCATGGTGGGAGGCGCGCCCGCGCCACAGCAATAAAAACTCAGCACATCCCGCGCGGGAACGACAGCGCGTTGCGCATGGCGATTTCGCGGCGTTCAATCGCGGCGGCGGTTTCGGCGATATCGGTCAGGCCGGATTTTACGGCGTGTTCCTTGAAACTGATGCCGCCCTTTTTAACAAACACGCTAGCATCGGCGCGGAACAGCAGCGTGAGGGAAACTTCATCCTTCAGCGCGAGCGCGATATAAAGCGGATATTCGCCGCCCGCGTTTTTCACGTTCGGGTCGCAGCCGAGATTCAAAAATTCCGCGACCGCGTCATGCTGCCCCATCTTGATCGCGCGCGTCAGGTAGGTTTCGCCGCCGATTCCCGGCTGGTCGAGGAAGTCGCCGAGTCCAAGGCGGTTGAAGCTGTGGCGGGGGGACATGACAAAGCATCCTTTAAATGACGCGCCATCATGCCATGGCATGAAAGGAAAGGAAATATCCGCGTATTATGTAATTACTATTCGCACTCTTATGCCAAATTTAGTGTATTGACTCGAGTGCCTTATTCTGGGAATCTCCGCCCGTACCCCGATTTAACATTATTTGTCCAAGGAGCATTCCACAATGGATTTAGGTCTTCCCCCCATCGATCCCGAAAAAGCATTCAACGCCTTTGAAAACATCCGCAAGGCATTCCTGGAAGCTGCTTCCGCCGACACCGGCACCGCGCAGCCCCTGTTCCAGTCGCTGAGCGACAAGTTCAACAAAATGGTCGATGACGTCATGGAAATGGGCGCACTCGATCCCAACATCAGCCCTTCCAAGATCATGTTCAAAATGATGCCCGTGATCATGGACGTGCAGAAAACCGCTTCGCAAATCCAGCGCCTGGCGCAGACGGATGAGCGCGTGGCCGACACGATGTCGACCCTTGCGAACACCATCAAAAACGAAATCACCGGTATCCTGCCCGCTGGCGGCCTCGGTGGCTTCAACCTGCCCGGCCTCGGCGGCCTCGGCGGCGGCGGTTCGACCCCCGCAGCTGAAGACAAGCCGAACATCCACCCGAAAAAGCCGAAGAAACCCGGCAACGGTGGCAGCTTCGACCTCTAATCAGGTCTGAATAGTTCAAAAAACCCCTCCGGAATCGCTTCCGGAGGGGTTTTTCTTTGCGGTTTGCCTACCGAATCCTCTATATTTACATATATGGAAACGTTCAAGACGCTCGAATTGCTGCTGTTGGAAGCGGCGCAGAAAAACGACAGCCGCGAGGTGCGCGTGCTGCTGGGCCTTGGCGCGCATCCGAACCTGACCGAAAAGGACGGCACCGCGGCGCTGCATTACGCCGCCAAATTCGGCAACGCCGATATGCTGGACGCACTGCTGGAACATCCGCGCATCATCATCGATCCCCGCGATGACGACCGCACCACCCCGATGATGGAGGCCGCGCGCGCAGGGCATGCCACCGCCATCGACAAGCTGTTTGCGCGCGGCGCGGATATCGAGGCCGGCGACAAAACTTTCCGCACGCCGCTGATGCTCGCGGCCTTTTACGGCAAGGCGGATGCGATCCGCGCGCTGCTGAAACATGGCGCAGCGCCGAATGCGCGCTCACAGGATGGCGGCTATACCGCGCTTCATTATGCGGTCGTGCGCAGCAATCACGCGGCGACTGTCGCGCTGGTGCAGGGCGGCGCGGATGGCACGATTGCGAATGACGCTGGCCTGACACCGCTGGAACTGGCGCAGCGCCGCAACCAGACGGACGAGGAAACGCAGAACATGACGCAGTTTCTATCGGCCGCCGGCGTGCAGAAATACCTGAAGGAAGGCAGCCCCCGCAAGCTGGTCGCGCCATCCGTGGCGCATTTCAAAAAGAAACCGCCGCAGCCGTGATGCTGCGCATGTTCAGCCCCAAAAAATAATTCGCCGCGGCGCGCAAAATTGCGGCCGCAGCGAATGAAATTCAAAAACTTGGAAAACGCAGCGTTAGTGACTGACGGGTTTTGCATCCGATGCATGCAGATGCTTGTGGAGCGAACGTAAAGAAGGGCGCTTGAGCAGGTCTTTCTCCGCCATATTCGCAAGGCGCAGCGCGGATTTCACGCAAGCCTCATGCTCGACAAAAAACTTGATTCGCTGTTCGTCGGGATGCGGCTGTTGCAGCTCCCAGGCGAGTTCGCGGGTTTCGTACGAGTCCAGATCAGCGGTGGTATCAAGGCGCGCCATCGTTCTTCTCTCCTTCTAGCTTGGTGAAAGCCGGTCATGCGTCATCAACAGCGAAGACAGGCTTCGCGTTACTTCCGCACGATTTTTCCGGGGTTTGGGTGTCAAAAAATGCAACACGGGTTATCCAAAAATACAAATTCAATCATGGGTTTGCAGGGGAAATCCGTCTTCGTTCGAGTCATTCTCCTGCTGATAATTTGAGTCTAGGCCGAATATATGAAAAAACTGTTAACAATGGGGTATCGTTGCCCGCGTCAGGCTTCGAACTGCCTGAAAACGGTACATATCTTGAACATACGTTCTCACTTTAACCCCAAGGAATGTTTGCTTTTTGTGGCCTCGCTGCTCTATAAAAATGACGACCGCCACGGGAAATTCTGTTTCCTTCCGGGCGAGATTTTTTTCAAAAGGGATTACCGATTTATGGGACGCAAGCTGGAATTTTGCCGCGATAAAGCCCTCCACACCGCGATGGAAAGTTTTTGGGCACATGGCTATGAATCAACCTCGATGCGCGATCTGGCGCAGCGCCTTGGCCTTCATCTAGGCTCCGTTTACAACGCGCTCGGCGACAAGGAAAAGGTTTTCGAGGCAGCGTTGCGCCTGAATTTCCAGGAACACATGCAGCCCCGCCTGAAGGCGCTGGCGGAAGACCCGAACCCCATGCAGGCGCTTGACCGCCACCTGACGCATATTGTCGAAGAATGCAGCAAGCCCGAAGCCGGCCCCGGTTGCTTCATCACCAATTCGCTGCTGGAAATCACGCATATCAACGAAAACATCACCGCGCTGCTGAACGATTACATGACGCAGTGGCAGGAAGCCTATGCGGCCTGCATCGAAAACGCGAAACGCATGGGCCAGGTCCCGCAATCGACCGACGCCAAGAAATATTCGCACATGCTGCTGGCTTCGGCGCTGTCGATGCGCGCGTTTGCCAAATTGCAGATTCCCATGCAGTCGATCGATGATGTCCGCGCCTGCACGCTGAAGGCGCTGGCGGCGAACACCGACACGCTCAAGGCGTCGGCGGCTTAAGGTTTCTTTTAACGGCTGATTGTTTTAAGTGGCGCAAGGCTTCTTGCGCGATATCACCCTGCCGCGTTTCCAGATAGGATTTTTGCGCAGGGATACGCTCATGCTCCGCCATCGCCTGCCAATCCGCGCCGGCCGACAACAACAGATCCACAACCGCGCGGCGTGCAGCCATGTCGCTTATTTCAGCGGCAGCAGACAAGGCGTGACGCGGCTGTTGCATATGCGCCGTGGAATTGGCATTTGCGCCCTGCGCGATCATGAATGTCAAAAGGTCGATATCCGCCACGCCCGCCGCCTGTACAAGCAGCGCGCCCGACATGAATTGCGGATCACCGCCCAGCGCTGCCAGAGGTTTCACAAATTCAAGCTTGCCCATGACAGGCAGGATGGAGGCCCCGATGCGCTGCGTATCATCCGGCTTTTGTTCGGCAAGGAAGCGGAACAGGCCCGTGGCACCTGCCTGCAGCGACAGAACAACCAGCGACATATGCGCCATTTTGGGAGTCACGGCGTCGATCGTGGCGTAATAGCCGCCAAGGTCATCACGCGGGATATGGGGCGACGCGGCAAACATTTCCTTCAGGATATGCGCGACCAGAAAACGGTCGTCATCCTTTGCGGCGCGGTAAAGCGCGTCCTGCGCGTCTGCGTCTGTGGTCATGGTTTCGGCGCGGGCGGCGGGGCTTTCTTGCCCTGCGCGGCCAGATGTTCCTCGAGCATGCGCGCGCACATGGTTTGCCCGTTTTCGCGCGCCCAGCGCAGCGCCAGCCCGCCATCGGCCGGGATTTTCGCGCCGCGTTTCAGCAGGAATTCCAGCAGGCGGGTATGCCCATAGGCAGCGGCCACATCGGCCATGCCGCCGTTGCGCGCATGGATATCGGCGCCCGCATCGACCAGCACTTCGGCCATATTTTTCTGGCCGTTGCGGCAGGCGGCATAGAGGGCCGCATTATCATTGATCGTCACAACCGCGCCCGCGCGGATTAACTGGCGCGCGACGTGTTCGTTGCCGGTGGCGGCCGCGACCTTCAGCGGTTCGCCGTAGCGGGCATTGACATCAGCACCTTCGGCGATCAGCAGTTCCATCATGCGCGTGCTGCGCAGGCCGGAGGCGATGATAATCGCCTTGCCCTGCTGCGCATGGATATCGGCGCCCTGCTGCATCAGATATTTCGCGACATCGCGCTGGCCGTTGGAAACCGCGATGTGCAGCGCCGCGCCCTGTTCCTCGTTCGCCGACACGCTGTGCTTCAGCAGCACGCGCAGCACATTCAAATGCGCGAATTCGGTCGCGAGTTTCAGCGGTGCGTTATCCTGCGTATGCGGGTTCGCGCCGGAGGCGATCAGGAATGCCGCGCGGATATCGCGGCCGTTTTTTGCGGCGGTCACCAGCGCGCGGTCGAGGCTGCCCTGCCGGATCCAGATCGAAAAACGGCGCGCGGCGTTGAAGGTTCTTTTCAGGAAACCTTCGCCCTTCTTTTGCTTGCCGCCGTTATCGTCCTTGGGAACAGACATGCCCTGCCTTATTCAAAAGCGTCGCGGTTGAATAGAATCTTAATGGTGAACAGATTCAAAACTATAGGGAAGCCTAACCGCCGTCAACGGGGAGAATTTATAATCAAGTCCTTGATAAGCAATGTTAATGCTTCGGCGGTTTCAGCGACCAGCGTTTGGGGTCGGCGCGGCGGCGCAAATGGTGCAGTTGCAGTTCAAGGTTCATCTGCGGCGGGATGGGCAGGCCCGCGCTCAGGTCCTTCAGCGCCTCGTTGACCTCACGCAAGCCGCCGGGGTTGTTGTGCCAGAGGCGCACATCGCAAAGCGCCTTTTCTTCCCCGCGCGAGGCGAGGATCAGCAGGACGGAAACGCCGTTCTTGTCCTGCAACAACAGATCCGCGGCAGTCAGGTATTTGCCGTCGTCCTTTTCCGCCGCCGTCACGATATCGGCAAAGCACCCCGTACGGGCGGCCAGATGCATCAGCGTCGCGCCCTGTTCCTGCACGCCGAAGGGGATTTGGCGCAAGTCATCCATGTCGGGATGGTTGGGGCAGACATAGGCGTAATACAGTTCCCAGTCATGCGCGTCCTGTTTCACGATGCCTTGGTAATGATCGGCAACGGCCTGCGTGACGGGGCCTTCGGGATGCGCGGCGCGGCGATGCAGGGCGGAGGCGATGGAGGCGTGATACACCTGCGCATCCTTGGAAAGCAGGTAGGTCATCATCTGCATATTTCCGGCATAGAACGCCGCCGAAAAACTGCGGCCTGCGACATTGATATCCGCACCGGCATCCTTCAGTTGCTGCATCTGCTGCGGCGATCCGTGTTCCGCCAGATGCAGCACGGCAGCCTGCGCAGGGGCGTGGTTATTGCGGATGAGGAAATCGGCAACCGGCATGGATGCCGTGTGATGTTCGACCAGCTGGCGCAGGATATCGCCAGCATCTTCGGGCGGCAGCGAAAATCCGCGCGAGAACATTTCCGTGACGATGCCAACCTGGCCTTCCTGCGCCGCGCGGCGGAAGACGTTGATGGTGACGGGGTTGAGCGGGATGGGAGTGTTTTTATTGTCATCCAGCAGGCGCTGCAGTTTGTGCCATTGTTTCAGCGCGGCGGCCTGCTGCAGGCTGCTCCAGAAATCGCCGTTCGGCCCGCCGACGCCGCGCAAGCCGGAGGCAGGCGCGTTGAACGACGCTTTCGGTGCGTCGCTGCCGCCGCCCTTGAAGCCATCGGCCTGATTGTCGGGGTTTGCATCCATGAATGTTACGGCGACAGCTTGGGCGGCAGTTTCGGCGGGGGTTTCAGCCCGTTCGCGCCGTTCGCCGCTTTTTTGCGCAGTTCGCGGTAATTGATCTCGTTCGCGATCGGCCCCAGCTGGATGCGTTTCTGGTGTTTTTCGGGCAGCATCGAAACCACTTCCTTCACTTCATAGGCGCGGTCGGCCCAGAAGGAGGGATGGAAAAAATCCTGCAGCGCCTTGTGCGCCGCGAGGTGCGAAAAAACCATGTCGATGCGGTCATCGGGATGGAACAGGTCGTCACCGGTCAGTTTTCCGGATTTTGCGCGGCCGACGATTTCGGCGAATTTTCCGGTCTGCGCCGCCAGCAGCAGGCCGGTATCGCCGGACGGGCCTTTGGTATTGCGCAAGTCGTCAAGCGTATAGGATGCCGCGAAAGTCTGGTTAAATTCATCGAATTTTTTAAGGCGCGTATCGGCCAGCTGGCCGCGATAGCCCTCCACGATTGCCCGCACCATGCCGGAATTGCGTTCGCGGCGCGCAATCGTCCATGCCTCGCTTTGCAGCAGGGTATGATCGGCGCCATATTTCATGAGCAGCTTGACCATATCGCCGTGATGATTGCGCACCGCCTGCGTCAGCGGCGTTTCGCGGTATTCGTGGACGTTCGGCGTGGCGCGGTGTTGCAACAGGTATTCGGCCGTATCCTTGTCATTGCTCCGCGCAGCTTCGCGCAGGGCCTTGCCGCTTTGTGCGTTCACATCGGCGCCATGCGCCAGCAGCAGGGAGGCCGCATCGAAATTCTTGTTCGACAACGCGGCCACGAAGGCCTCGCCGTTTTTCGCGTTTGCATCCACCTTGCGGTCGAGGAAAAGCTGCAGCATCTCGGGCGTGCCCACGCGACCGGCCTCGACAAAGGCCAGGTAATCATTCGCCGGCACATCGGCACCCTTGTCGAGCAGGAATTCGACCAGCGTGAGGTTTCCGGACGATACGGCCTTGCTGAGCACGCTGCCGCCATAGTTATGCGCGTTGATATCGGCGCCCGCATCCAGCAGCAATTTCACGACCGGCAGGCTGCCGATTTCGGCGGCTTCACGGATCGGCTCGTTGCTCCATGTCGTCGCATCGGCGTCTTTCGACAACAGGTAACGCACAGCGTCTTCGTGCCCTTTTTTGACCGCAGTGCGCAGCATTTCTTCGTTGTAGTAATGGACGTCGAGTTCGCATTCCTCGATAAAGAATTTCAGGAAACCGACATTGCCCGCTGACGCCGCGTCTTCGCCAAGGCGGTTCATATTGGTCTTGCCTGACCATTCGGGATCGTTCCTGACCATTTCCTTGAACATATCGATGCGGCCATGTTCGACGGCGGTGCGCAGGATCGTGTCGTTGCGCGACCAGTCGGCCGGCACCTGCATCAGCATCCGGAACCGCCAGCTGTCGTTCTGTTCCAGCGCCGTCACCATATCGGCGTTCAACTGGTCCGCACCGCGCATGCGCAGCGTGGCGCGCCAGTGATGATCGGCAAGGCTGGGCTTTTTATTGTCGGTCATTGCACGATGCCGCCGTTAAGATTGTTGAACGGCGTTAAGTTTTGCATGGCAGGCGGGGGCTGGCAATACGCGTTTTCCGGAACTGCGGAAGTTTTAAAGTCCGCCCTGCGGGCAAGCTTATAGCGACAGCTTGAAGCGGGTGGTTTTCGCGCCCGCGCGCAACGTCAGCTGGCTGACCTCGCGCAGGAAGGTTTCGGCATCGAAGCCTGCGCGGAATTTGTCGCTGGTTTGCTGCAGCACCGCAACCGCCTTGTCGCGCTGGCCGAGCCACTGCGCAGGCTTCAGGATATCGGTCAGCTGGTTCTGACGCTCCAGCACCGCCACCAGCGATTCGCCGTGGCGGTTCACGGACAAGTAATCATCCGCGGTCAGTTGCGCGACCGATTTTTCAATGACCGTCGCGAACAGGCGTTTTTCCGCCGCATAATGCAGCGGCGTCATGCCGAGCTGCGGATGCGTGCGGCGCAGGTTTTCGGGCGTAAAATCAACGAACGCGAAATTCGTAACAGCCTCCGCCGCCAGATGCTGCGCGAGGGTTTTGATATCGTTATGCAGCGCGGTTTCAGCAGGTAATTTTTCAATCGCCCGCGCCAGCGCGTATTCGGGATCGGCGCCATGTTCCAGCATCGTTTTCACGGGCGCGAAACCATCGCGCACGTAATTATCAACCGCTTTGCGCACGGGGCCCTGATTGTGGATGCTGATATCAACGCCGCGCGACAGCAATGCCGCGACGACATCGGACGATCCGTGATCGGCTGCAATCATCAGCGTCGTCTGCAGGTCGATCTTTTCAAACGCAACGCCTGCTTTATCGGCCATCGCGACAATGTGGTTAAAGCTGGTGATGCGGTTGCCATGCGCCGTCGTCGCAAGCGCGGTGGCATAAGTGTTTTGTGCCTTTCCGTACAGGTAATCGATGGCGGGCAGGCATTCGCTGTTGATCGCATCGTTCATCAGCGTGTTGTGGATGCGGCGAAGCGCATCATCACCGGGTTTCAGTTTTTCCTCGGCCTTGCCGATCAGCCATAGCGCGCCCGTTGCGGCGCCAGCCGCCATCGCGGCCGACGCCGCCTTTTGCATGTCGCGCGCATCGAGATGGGAACGGGCATGGCCGGCGAGCCATTCGGCGCTTTTATATTTGCCATCGGCCACGGCAGCATTGAAAGCCTCTTTCGCGCGGCCGCTTTCGATGTTCAGATTTTGCGGCGGTGATTTTTCCGCAAGCTGCTCCAGCATCTCGACATTGTCATGCTTGGCGGCGGCGACCCACGCAAAGCGTGCCTCGGCCGGCGCGCCCTGTTCGAGTAGGTGTTTCAGGATTTCGCCCGAGCCCGTATTAATCGCATGTTCCATCGCATGGGACGCAGCCTCCGCCCATTCCTCGGCGCCCATTTTCTTTCTGGACTGCGAGATGACGAAGGCGGCAATAGCGGGCTGGCCGTGGTCGATGGTTGCCAGCAGGATGGGCAGCAGCGGGGGCGAGGAGAGCTGCGTGAACTGCGCATGGAATACGCCGCCATCGCCCGCGCGCACGGCATCGTAAAGCGCGCCAAGTGCGCTGGCGTCGTTATTTGCGGAAGGGGCGGGTGCGGAGGACATAGCGCGCTGTTTCCTTTTCCGCGAGAGGCTAGCGGTTTTGGTGGTTTATGTCAATAAACGCACCTTATATTGACATAATATCTACGAACTATCTTTGTGCCACAACCGCTTATTTGATTCAGGCGCGGATGCGGCTAGAATACCGTCAGGACCAATCACCAAAGCCGCGCGCAGAGAGACATCATCATGGAAAAATCAGAAATCATCCGCCTTCAGAAATATCTGCAGGAAAAATTCGGCAACAAGCAGTTCGCCGTCGCCGCCCGCAAGGAAGCAAAAGACTCGCTGGAAGTCACGCTGGCCGGTGAATTCATCGGCACCATCTATCGTGACGACGACGAAGGCGATATCTCCTACGATTTCAATATGGCGATCCTCGAAATGGATCTGCCGACAGCATAACCGCGGGGCGTAATATCTTTAGGGCAGGGCAGCGATGAAACTCTACGGCAAGACGCTTCCAGAAATCTTTACCATGCTTCCATGGGCCTATAAGGCCGTCGTGGTCATGGGATCGGCATTTTTCCTGTTCGCGGTGCCGTACAGCCTGCACTTCTTCCTGACGCTCGGCATCGTCGCCGACAAGGTGGAGCCTATCGCCTTCCCCGGCCTTGCGCAGAATGCGCGCGGCATGCTGGACCCGAGCGTCGCGTCCGACGGCACGACCGCCATCATGGCGCATACGACGACCAGCATCGTCAACATCAACGAAAAGCCGCATCTGGCGGCGGAAGTGAGCCTGGAGCGCGCAACCGCCCCCTGCCGTTCCTGGATGGCGATTTCCGGCGCCGGATTCCCGACCAAGGAAGACGCCGACGTGCCCGGCATGTTCAAGGGCGACCCGCCCCTGAGCCGCGGCATCTGGCGCTATGAAACCCCCTCGATCGTTTACGATCCCGATGATGCCGGAAAAGAATGGAAGCTGTTCGCCTACCGCTATTTCTGGAACGGCGATGAAAAAACCGCACGCTATTACAGCCTGATCGTCGCGAAAACCGCCAACCGCCCCGACAGCAACTGGAGCGACGAGCGCTGGATATTCGCCCCCAACGCGAAATGGCCGCCCGAGCCGTTTGCCGGCCTGTCGGAACACCGCCTGTCGGAGTTGAGCCCAGAGCTTGCCGACGTCGTGTTTTACGCACGCCCCAGCGTTGTATACCTGCCCAAGCAGAAAACGCTGTTCATGTCGCTGTCGGCCTTTACAACGACATCCAGCCTGCCGGACCGTATTATCCTGCTGGCCTCGGTCGACCACGGCGCGAACTGGAGCTATCGCGGCGTCGTGATGCGCGCAAGCGAAGTGCCGAAGATGGGCAACTACACGAATTCCAGCGGCGGCAGCCTGCTGCTGTACCAGGACCAGCTGTATCTGGCGGCCGTATTCGGCAACAGCGTCGCCGACGGGCTTGGCACCTCGCTGATCCCCTTCGACGACGTGTTGAACGCGAAACTGAAGCGTGATGCCACGACAGGCGCACCCGTGATCGTCAACCACCTGCCGCGCAATTCGATGCAGCCGTCGAAAATCGGCGGCGGTTTTGCGGCCTATACGGACATGTGCCGTACCGGCATGATGATCTCGGAATACTCCGATATCCGCAACAGTTTCCAGATTTTCAAGACCTACAAGAAACCGCTCGATAAATAATCTGGTTCATCAGAAGCTTGGCCGCCGTTGTGTTGTCCGCGCAAATTTATTTCGTTTTTTAAATTCGCGCTTTTTCGCTCTGGCGCGATTCAGTGAAGTTAGATAGTATCCAGACTTCCAAAGAATAAAAAAATATCATCGAAGCGAATTATTAAAGGGAGACCGTCGATGGCATCGCTTTACTTCAAATATGCCGCCATGAATTCAGGCAAGTCGACGCAACTTCTTCAAGCGCAATACAACTATTTCGAACGTGGCATGAACCCGGTTGCGATGACGGCGCAGCTGGATACGCGCGCGGGTGCGGCGAAAATCTCGTCGCGTCTCGGCCTTGATTGCCCCGCCTATACCTTTGACAAAACGACGGATATCTTCGCCTTCGTCGAGGATATGCACAAAGACAAGCGGGTCGATATCCTGTTCGTCGATGAATCGCAATTCTTGTCCGAAGAACAGGTTTTCCAGTGCGCCCGCGTGGTGGACGACCTGAAAGTCCCCGTCATGTGCTATGGCCTGAAGACCGATTTCATGGGCAAGCTGTTCCCGGGATCGGAGGCGCTGCTGCGCTTCGCCGACAATATCGAGGAAATCAAGGCGATCTGCTGGTGCGGCAAAAAAGCGACCATGACCGCCCGCCTGACGCCCAAGGGCGACATGCAGACCGCCGGCCAACAAATCGCAATCGGCGGTAACGAGATGTACACCTCGCTCTGCCGCAAGCATTTCATGCGTGGTGAAGCCAAGGCATTGCCCGCGACTGCCGAAAAGAAAAAGTCCGCCGCTTAAATCGCGCGATTGGGATCCGGCGGCAGTTCGGTTTCCGCGCCCCATGTCTCTATCATGAACTTTTCCGCCTTCTTGACCTCGGGCCAAAAACCGAGATGCGGCAGTGCCAGACCGAAGCACATCATGCCGCAGGGAATGACGATACCCATCCAGCTGCTCTGATTTGGTTGCAGCGTTCCGTTGATCGCCGCAATCGCCAGCGGCACGCCGATCGAAGCCACGCCGAATAACCACACACAAAGGAAAATTTTTACCGCGCGATGCATTGTCATCCGCGTCGATATCCGGCTGCCACCGCCCATCGGATGCGGGCTCGATTTTACCTGTCAGCAGCGGCAGGAAACTGTTGCGGTAATTAATATCGCGGCGAAGGCTAAACTTGCCATCCTTGACGTCACCCATAAAGCCACCGCCGCCTGTCATCGTCAGCCTGTCCTGCCATTTGCGGGGTTGGGTCAGCGCGGCCTGCAAAACCTCCTGCGCCCGCGTGGGCGACAGGGGCGAGAGAAGCACAAGACTGCGCGCTGGGAAGATCACCGCCAGTCCTTTTTAAGTGTCGATATTCGTCACTTCGAGCGCGTGTTCCTGGATGAAGTCGCGGCGCGGTTCCACGATGTCGCCCATGAGCGTGGAGAAGATTTCCGACGCCATGTCTTCCTTATCGACCTTCACCTGCAGGAGCGAGCGGATGGAAGGGTCGAGCGTGGTCTCCCAGAGCTGTTCGGGGTTCATTTCACCGAGACCTTTGTAACGCTGGATGCCGAGGCCTTTTTTCGAGGCTTCGATCACCTTGGTGTAAAGGTCATAGGGGCCGTAGACCGCGACATCCTTGTCGCCGCCCTGCAGCGTGCCGAGGCCGTTGAAGAATTCGGTGAAGACCTCGACGCTTTTGCCGAGACGCTGGCCATCATGGGAGTTGAGATGATCCGCCGTGATTTCGATGCGAGTTTCCACGCCGCGCACGGTACGGGCGAAAGCAAAGCCGCCGCTTTCCAGCAGCTGGCCTTTCCAGCCGCGCTCGTAAATCTCCGAGATCACGTCGAGGCGCTTGGCAACCGTATCGGCAACCGCTTGTGTGCGGTTGTCGGGGTTGAACGCACCCGCCGCCGCCGCCTGTTCGACGACATTCTGGTTGCCGAGGCGGTTGATGATGGGGTCAAGGTTCTGTTTGATTTTCTGCGAGAGCAGCAAAATGCCCTTCAGGTCTTTGCCCGTCGCAACTTCGCCACCGGCGATTTTGAAGCGCAGGTCTTCGACCGCGCTGTCCAGCAGGTATTCTTCCAGTTCCGCGTCGTTCTTGATGTAACGCTCGGTCTTGCCGCGCTTGACCTTATACAGCGGCGGCTGCGCGATATACAAATGCCCGCGCGTGATGATTTCGTGCATCTGGCGGTAGAAGAACGTCAGCAACAGCGTGCGGATGTGGGACCCGTCAACGTCGGCGTCGGTCATGATAATGATTTTGTGGTAGCGCAGGTCATCGATCTTGAATTCTTCGCGCCCGATGCCGGTGCCAAGCGCGGTGATGAGCGTGCCGATTTCGGCGGAGTTCAGCATGCGGTCGAACCGCGCGCGTTCCACGTTCAGGATTTTACCGCGCAACGGCAGGATCGCCTGGTTCTGGCGGTTACGCGCCTGTTTCGCCGAACCACCTGCCGAGTCACCCTCGACGATGAAGATTTCGGACAGGGCGGGATCTTTCTCGGAACAATCGGCAAGCTTGCCGGGCAGCGACGAAATATCCAGCAGGCCTTTGCGGCGCGTCAGGTCGCGCGCTTTACGCGCGGCTTCGCGGGCGGTCGCGGCCTCGATAATCTTGGCTGCGATTTTCTTGGCGTCTTGCGGGTTTTCTTCGAACCATTCGGACAGTTTTTCGCCGAGGACGGATTCAACGACCGGCTTCACTTCCGATGAAACAAGTTTGTCTTTCGTCTGGCTGGAGAATTTGGGGTCGGGAACCTTGACCGACAAAACGCAAGTCATGCCTTCGCGCATATCTTCGCCGGTCAGTTCGACTTTTTCTTTTTTCGCGATGCCAGAGCGTTCGGCGTAGTTGTTGATCGTGCGGGTCAGCGCGCCGCGGAAACCCGACAAGTGCGTGCCGCCGTCGCGTTGCGGGATGTTGTTGGTGAAGCAGACGGTGTCTTCATGATACGCATCCGTCCATTCAATCGCGGCTTCGACCGTGATGCCGGCCTGTTCGCCCTTCACATAGATGGTGGGCTTGTGCAGCACATTTTTAGAGCGGTTCAGGAAGTTGGCGAAGGCGACAAGGCCGCCGTCATAGATGAATTCGCTCTTTTTCGCTTCGGCCTTGCGGTTGTCGATCAGCGTCAGGCGCACGCCGGAGTTCAGGAAGGCGAGTTCGCGCATCCGGTGTTCGAGCGTCGAGAAGTTGAACTCGATCATCGTGAAGGTTTCGGTCGACGGCAGGAACGTGATTTCGGTGCCGGTCTGTTCGGGGTCGCAAGGGCCGACAGGCTTCAGCGGCGCATCGGCAACGCCATGCGTGAAGCGCATTTCCCACACCTTGGCATCGCGCCAGACGCGCAGGTCGAGCGTTTTGGAGAGCGCGTTGACGACGGAAACACCGACGCCGTGCAGGCCGCCCGATACCTTGTACGAATTCTGGTCGAATTTGCCGCCGGCATGCAGCTGCGTCATGATGACTTCGGCAGCCGACACGCCTTCGCCCTTGTGGATTTCAACGGGAATGCCGCGGCCGTTATCGCGCACGGTGATGGAGCCGTCTGCGTTCATCGTCACATCGACGCCGTCGCAATGGCCGGCCAGCGCTTCGTCGATCGAGTTGTCGACGACTTCGTAGACCATGTGGTGCAGGCCGGTGCCGTCATCGGTGTCGCCGATATACATGCCTGGGCGTTTGCGCACCGCATCGAGGCCCTTCAGGACCTTGATCGAATCCGCGCCGTAGTCATCGACAGCGATCTGCTTGTCGGACTTTTTTGCCGGTTCGGTCATGTCATTTTCCCTTGTCATGTCTTTGGAATTATACACCAGTAATATAGCAAAATAGGACAGAAATTTGGAGTAAAAAGAGGCTCGAAAAATTCCCTGAAATCAATATTTTAGCCCTAAAAAAAGGTGCCGAAAAAGCCCTTGATTTCAGGCACTTGTAGATTTCCAGAATCTGGCATTTGAGCGGCTATCCGAAAGGGGCGTTTTTTAGCGCGTAGAAGCGAGCGCGAGCAGCACCGCGCAGGCGACAATTCCCATCCCCGGCCATACCGCAGCCTCTTCCTTGTGCTTCGCAGCCATGTAGAACAGGGCGATAAAAACGGGCGTGCTGAGATTAATGGCCGCCTGATAGGACGGGTTCGCCGTGAAGGCCATAGCGTAATTCTTGAAGATCATATGGCAGAGCCACGCGGCCGACAGCAGCAGCACGGCCTTTAACATTTTCGTGTTCACCCAGCTGACCGTCGTCGACGGGCCGATGCCGCGATAAAGCGCATAGCCGCCGATGAGGAACACCGCGATCACAGACTGTACATACATGTAGCCGTAAACCGCGCCTTCAAGCGGACCGTGATCCATCGCGTATTTGTTCAGCACGGTCGTGAGCGTATAGCCCGCAAGCGCAGGTGCAGTATAGATCAACGCCGATTTTGTGACCTCGCATTTGTTCAGACGCATGGCGAAGTACACGCAGCCCACAAGCGCGGCAAGAATAGCGCCGGTGTTCAGCGGACGCTCGGCATATTTCATCAACAGGCCGGGGTCGAAGAAAAACCACAGCAGGAAGGCGCACCAGACCGTGACCGGCTGTACGCGGCTGACAACGCCGCCGCCATAGGTGGCACTGGCGTTGAAAATACGGATATCGGAGAAGGTGCCGACCAATACAGTTACCAGCACCGCCGCATAGAACCGAGGATCCGTCGGCAATTCGACATAGAGCATCATCGGCGTCATCGCGACGACGATAACGACGCGCATCCAGAATACCAGCAGGTGCCCCGGCTGTTTCATGTACTGGTTGACGAGGTAGAAACCGGCCGAGAAGACGGCGGCGATCAGCGACGCATACACCCAGCCCCAGCCGCTCATGAATTCGTGGAAGCCCGCGCCGGTATGAATCATTTCGCCACGGACTCCAGCATCGGTTTTGCCGTCACGGTTGCGCCTTCGACATGGTAAAACCGCGCGCTGCTTTTCAGCTGGCTGAAGATGGCGGGATCGGTGCCGGTCAGGAAAACCTGCCCATCGAGCGCCATCAGGATCGTGAACAGCTCATCACGGCGCGCATCATCAAGATGTGCCGCGACTTCATCGAGCAGCAAAACGGGCACGAAGCCTTTTTCGCCCCGCATCATCAAGGCGTGGGCCAGCACGATTGCCAGCAGCAAACCCTTTTGCTCGCCGGTCGAGCATTGGTCGGCTGGCATATCTTTTGCCGCATACCGCACAAGGAAATCGCTGCGCTGCACGCCTTCATGCGATTTGCCGCTATGGGCGTCCAGACCGCGCGATTGCTTGAAGCGTTCTTTCAACGCCTCTTCAACGGCAAGTGCGGGGTGTTGCTGTATCTCGCCTTCCGTCCAGCCGGAGAGCGAGATATAGGGCAGCGGAAACAGCGTGCGTCCTTCACCCAGCTGCGCGACATAGTGTGCGAGGCGCGACAAAAGATTGAGACGTGATGCAGCAATGCAAACCGCATCCGCCGCCAATTGAGTTTCCAGCGCATCGAGCCAGCGCGGATCGCTGTGGCGGTGTTCGGTCAGAAGTTTCAACCGTTCACGCAGGTTGGTATCGTAATGATTGAGACGCGTGACATGGCCCGGTTCGAACGCATAGACAAGGCGGTCGAAAAACTTGCGGCGTGACGATGCGCCCTCCAGAAACAGCCTGTCCATCTGCGGTGTCAGCCAGACGCAAGACATAAAAGACGACAGTTCGTTCTGCGCCTTTGCTTCCTTGCCCTGAATACGCACGACGCGGCGTTTGTAATTACGGTCGAGGCCGGTGCCGAGGCGCACGCTCAACCCGCTGGCGGTTTCCACTTCGGCGGATACCGCCCAGAGGTCTTCCGCGCCCGCATTGCGGTTTTTCATTTCCAGCAAGTCCGCGCCGCGCAACCCCTTGCCGGGGATCAGCAGGCTGACGGCTTCGAGGATATTGGTTTTGCCCGCACCATTCGAACCCGTGAAGACAGCCATACGCGCCCCCGCAAGATCAAGGCGCAGCGTTTCATAGCCGCGGAATTGGGTCAGGTTGAGTTTTTGCAGGAGCAGGGGCACAGGGGGCGCTTTCGTTCCTTATATTTTATAGGCTTTCTGTACCGGAAAGCCAGAAGGCGCGCAAAAAAAAACGGGCACATTTAATGGATGTGCCCGTTTTTTTTAAAACTGTGGTCTGTTAGACGCGCATTACACACGCATCGGCATCAGGACATACAGCGACGAATTGTCGGCGATGTCCTGAATGATGGTGGGCGATGCGGGGTCGGACAGCGAAATGCGGCAGCCTTCGCCCTCGATCTGACGGGTAACATCCATCAGGTAGGCGGAGTTGAAGCCGATTTCCATTGCGCCCGAATTGAAGCGCACTTCGATTTCTTCGGAGGCCGAACCGCTGTCCGGCGAATTGGCCGAGAGCGTCATGGTCTTGCCGTTCAGCGTCAGCTTCACAGCACGGGATTTTTCCGAGCTGATGGTCGATACGCGGTCGACAGCCGATGCAAATGCCGCGGGATTGACCTCAAGGAACTTGTCGTTGTTCTTGGGGATCACGCGTTCGTAATCGGGGAAGGTGCCGTCGATCAGCTTCGTCGTCATCGTGACGTGGTCGAAGCTGAATTTCAGCTTGTTGTCGGACAGGCCGATTTCGATGCTGTCGCCCGCTTCATCGATCAGCTTGCGGATTTCGTTGATTGCCTTGCGCGGAATAATCACGCCAGGCATGTCTTTTGCGCCTTCCGGCAGCGGCATTTCAAAGCGCGCGAGGCGATGGCCGTCGGTTGCAACCGCGCGCAGGACGGATACGCCGTCGCTTTCGGCTGCATGCAGGTAGATGCCGTTCAGGTAATAGCGGGTTTCTTCGTTCGAGATCGCAAAGCGCGTGCGGTCGATCAGCGTGCGCAGGTCTGCTGCGGGAACGGAGAAGCTGTAGGAGAATTTTTCGGTCGAGCCCATTTTCGGGAAGTCTTCCGTCGGCAGGCAGCCGAGGCGGAAGGTGGATTTGCCAGCCTTCACCAGCAGCGTCGTCTCGCCGGCGCCGGTCGTGAATTCAACGGTCGAGGCATCGGGCAGTTTGCGCACGATGTCATAGAGCGTGTGGGCGGGGACGGTCGTGGCGCCGGGGGCGGAGGCATGTGCCGAAACCGATTCAACGATTTCGAGATCCATGTCGGTCGTCGTGAGCGACAGCGAGTCTTTTTCCGCGCGCAGCAGGACGTTTGCCAAAATTGGAATAGTGTTCCGGCGTTCGACCACGCTATGGACGTGGTTCAGGGAGCGGAGCAAATCGGCGCGATCAATGGTGAATTTCATGACGAAAACCATCCCTTAAATTCTGTTATGCAGCTTATGTAGTGTAATGGTGAAATTATAGCAACAGCGCGATTCGAAATCACGCGAAAAAGCGCGCCGTTAAAGGGTTTTCAGCGATTCCTGCGTACGATTCAGGCTATGCGAAAACACCATTATTATGGTTATTTACGCGCCTTTTTGAGACGATAAAGTTCGGGGTCGGCGATGACCGGCACGAGTGATTGCAGGAAAATTTCCGCCCACTTGCGTGCGCCTGCCTTGGTACCCACCAGATCTTGTCTGAACTCGACGATCACATAGGGCAACCCGCGTGCTTCGGCATGGGTGCTGATGGTGTTTTTGGTCACGTTCGACGCCTTCAGCGAATAGGGCTCGTTATCGCCGATGCGCAGGTCGGGGTTGTTCTTGCGCAAGGATTCAACCAGACGCTTTGCAATGCCCTCTTCCTTGTTCCACAGCACGCCGATATGCCACGGACGCTTGAAGCCGTCCATTTCGGGCGTAAAGCTATGCAGCGACAGTAGCAACGGCGCAACGCCCTTGTCGATATGGCGTTTCAGCTGTGCGTTGAGCACCTTGTGATAGGGATAAAAAATTTCGGCTAGGCGCTGTTTTTTCTGCGCCGGTTTCAGGCCTTCATTCGCGGGAATGCGGATATGGTCGGATTCCGCGCGCATGCATTCGGGTGCGTCTTCACCCCTGTTCAGGTCGACGACGAGGCGCGAATAATTGGCGAGTACCAGCGCGGCATCCATTTTCTTCGACAGGTAATACCCGATATCTTCGGTGCCCGGATCCCAGGCGATGTGTTTTTTGAGGTCGGCCTTGGACAGACCCAAACTGCCCAGCGCCTTCGGCACGCGGTTGCTGGCATGGTCGCAAACGATGACGCATTTGGCCTTGCCGCGCAGGTTTTCGACGCGTACAGGCGCAGGTTCACCCCTGCCCAGCAGTTTCGAGGGCTTTTTCGGCGTTTTTACGCGGGTTTTAGCGGATTTTTTGACTGTTTTCTTGGCTTGAGCTGCTTTTTTTTTCATTTTTTCTTGTTTTCTAGACGACATCGAGACCACGGCGCGAGAATTTGACGTCACGATGGACATGGGCCGACATCAAAAGACCGAAGCCGAACAACACCGAGAGCATCACCGTGCCGCCATGCGACACCAGTGCCAGCGGCACACCCACCACCGGCAAAAGTCCCATGACCATACCTGTGTTAATGAAAATATAAAGGGAAAAATTGACGACGATGCCGGCGACCAGCAGCCGCCCGAACTGGTTCTGGCAGCGGAACGCCATGATATAGCCATAGGCGATAATCAGCCCCAGCAGCGTGAAAAGCGCAAGACCGCCGACCAGCCCCCATTCTTCGGTGAACAGGGTGAAGATAAAGTCGGTCTGCTTCTCGGGCAGGAAGTTCAGGTGGCTTTGCGTGCCGTGCAGGAACCCTTTGCCGAAAACGCCGCCCGATCCCAGCGCGATTTTCGACTGGGTAATGTGGTAACCGGCGCCCAGCGGGTCGCTTTCGGGATCAAGGAAAATCAGGACGCGTTTTTTCTGATAGTCGTGCAACAGGTGCCACAGGACAGGCAGGGCCGCGACACCCGCGCCCGCGACCAGGAGGAACATCCAGTAGGACACCCCCGCCAGAAAAAACATTGCCCCCGCCGCGCCGATCAGCGATACCGCGGTGCCAAGATCCGGCTGCACCAGAACGAGCATCACAGGCAGCGCAAGGATGCCAAGCGGCACGATCAGGAAAAAAGGGTTCTTCACATCCTCGGCCGTCGCACCGTGGAAGAAGCGGGCGAGCGCGAGGACGATAGCGATCTTCATCGGTTCCGACGGCTGGAGCTGCAAAAATCCGAGATCGATCCAGCGCTGCGCGCCCATGCTGCTATGTCCCTTGATGTCGACATAAATCAGCAACACGACAACGAAACCGAAAATCACATAGGCGAATTTCATCCAGATGCGGATATCGATCATGGCGGTGACGATCAGCCCGCACATGCCAATCACGAAACGCATCATCTGTTTTCCGGCCCAGGGCTCGATATTGCCGCCCGCAGCGGAATAGAGGGAAACGAAACCCACACAGGCCGTCATGGTGATCAGCAGCATGAAGGGCCAGCTGATCGACAGAAGCTTGTCATACATGTTCATATTTTCGCGGCGCATGGGCTACTGCCTTTTCTTGCGCTGTTTGCGCGGCGCAGGTTTTTTCGCTGTTTCGCCACTGGCGGCAGCCGCCTCGACCGCTTCGTCGACCGTGTGGATGCGGTGGGGCGAGCGTTTCTGGATCGCCAGCAGGATATCGCGAGCGATAGGCGCTGCCGCCTTCGCCCCGCCCACACCGTGCTCGACAATCACCGCCGTCACATAGCGCGGTGCCTCGACAGGCCCGTAGCCGACGAACAATGCGTGGTGACGCCAGCGCCATGGCAGCGTTTCGTTCTTGATGCCCTGCGCACGCATGGCGGCGGTGATACGGCGTACCTGCGCCGTGCCGGTCTTGCCGCCCATGGAATAGGGCTCCTCGGTGATGCGTGATCCCTTGGCCGTGCCCCGTTCGCTGTTCACAACGCCGTCCATGCCACGCATGATGATGGCAAGATGCCCAGGGTTCAGGCCGATATGTTTCCATTCGGGGATCTGGCTGCCTTTTTCCTCGATCGTGCGCACGAGGACAGGTTTCACGGCCTTGCCGCCGTTCACTAGGCGCGCGGTCATCGTCGCCAGTTGCAACGGCGTCGTCAGCGTGTGGCCCTGCCCGATGGCACTGTTGAGCGTCTCGCCCTTGTGCCACTGTTCTTTGTAGCGCTTCAGCTTCCACGCGCGGTCGGGAATAATGCCTTCACCTTCGCCGGGCACGTCGAAATCCATCTTCGAGCCAAGCCCAAGGCGTCGCGCCATTTTCGCGATGGCATCGACGCCGATCCGGTTGCCCATTTCATAGAAGAAGCAGTCACAGGATTGCACCAGCGCGGCTTCAAAACCGACACTGCCGTGGCCTGCGGGTTTCCAGCAGTGGAATTTATCCCTGCCCAGCATGTAATAACCGGGGCAGAACACATGTGTTGCGGGAGAGACGCCGGCATCGAGCGCTGCGAGCGCCGTCACCATTTTGAATGTCGAACCCGGGGGATATTGCCCCGCCACCGCCTTGTTCGTCAGGGGGTTGGTTTCATCGGCCAGCAGGCCTTCCCAGATATCGGCTGGGATGCCGCGGCTGAACAGGTTGGGATCGAAACTGGGATAGGAGCAGAGCGCGTAAACTTCGCCGGTATGCGCATCCATCACGACGGCGGCGGCGGAGCGTTCCTTTCCCAGCATTTCCTGACATTGCATTTGCAAATCGGCATCCAGAGTGAGGGTAAGCCGGTGGCCCTTTTTGGGGTCAAGGCGCGACAGTTCGCGGATTTCGCGGCCCACGACGTTGACTTCGGCCTGAATTTTTCCGGCAGTGCCGCGCAGTTCCGCGTCGAATTTTTTCTCGACGCCCGTCTTGCCGATGCGGAAACCCGGGATCGTCATGACGGGATTTTTTTCTTTGGTTTCCTCCGCCGCCAGCTCCGCCTCGCTCACGCGGCCGACATAGCCGATGATATGCGCGGTCGCAAGGCCGAGCGGGTAGGAGCGGATTTCACCTTCTTCGGTCGACACGCCCGGCAGATCGGGGAAGTTCTGCTCGACCATCGCCATGTCTTCCCAGGTGAGGTTTTCCTTCACCAGGATCGGCGTGAACGGACGCACTTTTCCAAGCTCCAGCAGCACGGCCTGCTTGTCATCCTCTGTCACGGGAATAAGCTTCGACAGGCGGTCGAGCGTTTCCTCCACGTCATTCGCCTGTTCGGGCACGAGGAAGGTGCGGAAGTTTTGCGTGTTGATCGCGAGCGGCACGCCGAAGCGGTCCATGATCTCGCCGCGGCCGGCGGAGACAAGGCGGAGCGAAATACGATTTTTGTCGGAAAGCGTCTGGAAGCGTTCCTGCTCCACCACCTGCAAATATCCAAGGCGGGTTGCCAGCACGCCGAACAGCGAGGTTTGCACCGCGCCAATGATCAAGGCGCGGCGGGAGAATTCTTTATATCTCTCCATATCCCGGTTCATGGGGGCATATTACAGAAGCAGCGCGGCAATTTAAACGGGTTTCGACGGCCGTTATTCGCGTTCTGCGAGGCTTTTGTTAAAGGCCGATAGCGGCAGGACGATCAGGGGGAAAATCGCGGCCGTCATGACAACGCTGGTCAATACGGGTTTTAGGGAGCCGAGGGCGAAGTGCTGGTTGAAACCCGAATAGATAAGCCATTGAAACAACCCCGCCCCGAGGCTGACCAGCGCAAGGCCCATCCAGAGCACGATGAAGCCCTGACCGAGCACGAATTTGCGCTGGCGGCGCGTGCCCCACTGAACGATCAGCAGCGTCATGGCATTCAGGCCGAGTGGAAAACCGCCCATGAGGTCGAACGCAATGCCGACGATAAAGGTCGCAATCGGCGACAAAGTGGAGGGGCGCATGATCGCCCAGTAGTAAATCGCCATCAGCATGAAGGATGGGCGTATTTCGCCGAAATGACCGATTTTGAAGGGGAAGGTCGACAGTATCAATAGCGCCACGATAAATGCGGCGGTCATCGCCCAGCGGCCGAGCATGCTTGCGGTTGAGCCCTGCCAGCCATCGTCAGCACGGAAAGCCATGCTCATTTTCTTCTGCTGGAATGCTTGTCGACGGGCGTGCTGATTTCGCCGGTGGAAAGGCCGCGGTCGACATCGGCATTGATCACCTGCACATAGGTGACTTTTTCAATTTCCGAGAGCGGCTTCACGAAAACGCCTTCCGGACCCACTTCGACAATCACGCCGATTGGCACGTCGGGCGGCAGCTGGCCGCCATCGCCGGATGTCACGACGCGCTGGCCGACGGTCAGGCCGCTATCGATCGGCAGGCGTTCTAGTTTCAGCAAATCGGTGTTTTTACCCGCCAAAATCGCCTTTGTGCGGGTGTTCTGGATGGTCACGGGAATGTGGGAGTTCAGGTCGGTCACCAGCAAAACGCGGGCGGAGCGGGTGCCAGCCTCGGTCACGCGGCCGATCAGGCCTTGGCCGGACATCACAGCGTTGCCCTTGCTGACATGGTCGTTTTCGCCAACGGGCAGCAGGACGCTTTTCACGAACGAACCGCCGGGATCGGACACGACGCGCGTGGTGACATAGGTCAGCGCGGGGTCTGCCTTGACGTTCAGCAGTTCGCGGAAGGACTGGTTTTCAGCCTGATAGCGCAGCGCATTTTCATACCATTTTTGCAGCTTGCCGTTTTCTTCGCGCAGCTGCATGTTTTCGGCGCGCAGCTGGCGCAGCGTGGCGATGCCGTCGAAAGAATCCGTCAGCGCGACGAAGGGCTCCGACACGGCGGACATGACAGGTGCCATTCTATCGGTGAGTGCGACGCGCATCTGCTCAACCGGCAACGCGTCCATTTTGTGGAAGACCATCAGGGTCGCAGCCAGCAAAATCAATACGGCAGGCGTAAGACGCGTGCCCAGCGTCCTCATCGGCAGTGACTGCAATACGGATTTATGTGGACGGTGCGTAACCAAGCGAGGGCCTCGAACCCTTAAAAATGAACCCAGACTTAATTATAGCAAGAATTTCTTAACAAAAGCAAAAGGAAGTTCCGCCCAAGTCGCTGAAACTGTTATTTAAAATTGTATCTATCGGGAAAACGAAGCTTAAAGAACGTCCGTTAATACATCGAGCTCAGGACGCCCCGCAGCTTGGGCAGGTTTTCAAGCGCCTGACCGGAGCCCAGCGCAACGCAGGACAGGGGGTCATCCGCCACCATGACCGCAAGGCCGGTGGCATAGCGCAGGACATAGTCGAGGTTCGACAGCAGCGAACCGCCGCCGGTCATGACGATGCCGCGGTCGACGATATCGGCCGCGAGTTCAGGGGCAGTGTGTTCCAGCGCGCCCTTCACGGCGTCAATGATCGCGCCGACGGGTTCAGCCAGCGCTTCGGCGATCTGGCGTTCGGAAATCACGAGTTCTTTCGGCACGCCGTTCATCAGGTCGCGGCCCTTGATCTCCATCAGGCGGCCTTCGCCGTCTTCGGGCGGGCAGGCGGAGCCGATTTCTTTTTTCACGCGCTCGGCGGTCGATTCACCGATCAGCAGGTTATGCGTGCGGCGGATGTAGTTGATGATCGCTTCATCCATCTTGTCGCCACCAACGCGCACGGAGCGCGCATAGACGATGCCGCCCAGCGAAATGACGGCGACTTCGGTCGTGCCGCCGCCGATATCAACGACCATCGAGCCGGTCGGTTCGGTGACAGGAAGACCGGCACCAATTGCGGCAGCCATGGGTTCTTCGATAAGTTTCACATCGCGGGCGCCTGCAGATTCTGCGGATTCCTGAATCGCGCGGCGCTCGACGGCGGTGGAGCCGGAGGGCACGCAGATAACCATGCGGGGCGAGGCGAAGCTGCGGCGGTTATGCACCTTCGAGATGAAGTATTTGATCATGAATTCGGCGGCTTCGAAATCCGCGATGACGCCATCGCGCAACGGGCGGATCGCCACGATGTTACCGGGCGTGCGGCCCAGCATCATCTTTGCGTCTTCGCCAACGGCGAGCGGCATTTTTTTGCCGTCTTCATATTTCATGGCGACCACGGAGGGTTCGTTCAGGACAATGCCCTGCCCGCGCACATACACAAGCGTGTTTGCGGTTCCAAGGTCGATCGCCATATCGGCGGACATAAGGCCTAGCAGTCTCGAGAGCATCTTGTCTTCCTAAAGCCCCTTGCAGGGAGTTACGGGATGGACGTCAGAGATTACTGCTTGGCTTTCATGCGGGGGTTTTCCTTGTTGATGACGTAAAGGCGCATCTTGCCTTGGCCATCGCGACGGCGAACCACTTTGTTGTTTTTATCGCGTGTTTTCAGCGATTTCAGAGACGAGGTCTTTTTCATGATACGTGTTCCATATTGTCGGAATCGTTGTTACGCAACGACGAAGGGCAAACTACTGATATTTTTAATTTTCGTCAACGTAATTTCTTGGTTACGGCATATGGGACATCATGCGGGGTAACACAATCGCACGGCATCACGGGAGATAGTCGATTCGATTTCTAGGCTATGGACCGCCCTCGCACGAGCCTGCCATAGTTAGGCTTAATGGTAATAAAGTTACGGGGTTTGATGTTGCAACGCAGTATAATAATGTTTTACCCCGTTAGTTGATAATAATAATCTTATGAAAAGAATAGCTTGCGGGTTTTTGTTGGCGGCGGTATAACCGCCTTGCTTAAAAGATGTTGAGTCTGGGGTTTCAATCCGCACACAACATATCTGTACTAAAAGCCCGCCATAAGCAAAAAAAATGGCTCAACACTGGATCTCTCGGCCTCATGAGAGGGTACTGTAAGAATAAGAAAAACAATAAAACTGGCCCCGCTGACGCAAGCGGGGCTTCGTTTTTCTGGCGTACGTTTTCCCTGTACGTCTCCCTCTTCCAATTTCCACAATAATATAGACCTCATATGCTGTCTGAGGTTTAGCTTTGCGACTGGCTTCCTTGTGCTGCACAATAACCTGACCCGCTATTCAAGGGCGGGGAGGTGAAGCCACGCACATGTCCCTGACCCTTTCCACCCATCCTGTTATCCGGCGTTTCCTGACGGCAAGCGTGCTATGCGCGCTGCTGGATGCGGGCGTGACCGAAATGCTGGCCGAGGCCGGCTGGCAGGTGCACATGGCGCGGCTGGCAGGTTTAGGCCTCGCGACGCTGGCGATGTATCTGGCGGGCCGCAGTTTCATCTTCACCGGCACCGGAGAATTAAAAACCGCCAAGGGGCAGCCTGTGCCGTTCGGCGCATTGGTGCTCGCGGGCGCAATACTGAATCTGGCGCTCTTCGCGCGGTTGCTTCATGTGATGCCCTTGCCGCTTGATTCATTCGGCAGGATTGCGGCGCTGGCGATCGGCACGGCGGCGGGAACGGGTTGCGGCTGGTTTTTCATTAATATGCTGCTGCCGAACAGCGCACCGGTTTTGTCGCCCCTATCCCCGGCAAGCCCGCGACGGTTGCGCGAGGCATTGATCTGGGGGCTGTTCGCACTCCTTGCGCTCGGCACATCGAAGCTGACGGGGCATCTCGCCGGCATATACGCATATCCGAAACTGGAATTTCCCCTGAACCCCGCCGATCCCGATGCCTGGCTGCGGCTGACGCAGGTGAGACAATGGATGTCGGGGGGACTTTCCGGCGGTGATTTTTTCAGCCATGCGGTCCCGCGTACCAATGCGCCCGTGGGCGGCATTTCAACGCCGTGGACGCGGCCGATGGATATCCTGCTGTCGTTGTTTTATGCGGCGACGCCATCCCGCCTTGGCATGGATGTACGGTTGATGCTGGCAGCAGCATGGCTGCCCGTTACGCTTGGCTTTGCCACTTTCGCATTATTGGCCGCGGCGGCGCGGCGGCAATTTCACCATGTGCAGGTCATGGGCATCGCGGCGCTGCTGCTGCTGACCAGCGTTTATGATTACACATCGCCTGGCGATGCCGACCATCACGGATTGCTGGCGGCATTGTGGTGCGGTGTGCTGCTGGTATTGATGTCGGACAATATAACAAAATCAGCCGCGCTGGTGCTGGGCGTGTTACTGGGGGCAATGTTGTGGACCAGTCCCGAAGCGTTAATCCTGTCGGGTGCGGTTTTCATTCTGCTGGGGCTGGATGCTGTTTTGCGCCCGCAACGCGCGGCAGTGCCGGCATTCACGGCGCTGGGTGCGGCAATGACGCTGTCGGGTGCAGTCTTTGTTGAAATGCCTGTTGCCGAAATTCTAGAACGACCGTTGCTGGATACACTTTCTATCGTCCATGTCACATTGCTCTGGCTGACGGTTGCAGGCACAGCGGTGATGGCAGCCGTGTTTCGCGGTAATCTGGGTGCACCAGCCAGATTTTTTGCGGCATGTGTCCTTGGGGCTTTGACCTTGCTTGCACAATATATTGCCTTCCCGCGCTTTTACCTTGGCCCGATGGGCGACGCCGACCCTTATATTTTGCAGGGTTTTCTACCCATGGTGGCAGAGGCGAAGCCATTGCTGCGCAGCACGCCAGAATTCGCGTCGAAGGCGCTGATGATACCGGCACTGGCGATTTTCCTGATGGGCTTTGTGTTGGCGATGCCGAAAATCCGCGCTGCACGGTTACGCAGAACCGTCATTCTGGGCGCTCTTATGCTGATGACACTTATCATGACGTTGCTGCAGGCACGCTGGGGATATTATCTGCAGCCTGTCGCGGCAACCGCCGTGGCCGCACTGCTGCCTGCGCTGGCGACAGCGGCGAAGGGTGACACCGGATCATGGCTGCGCGGTGCACCGCGTATTGCGCGCCCCTATGTCGTATTGGGGCTTGCCGTGCTGGCAACTTCAATGATGGTGCGCACCGTCAAGAGCGAGCCCGCACCCGGCGCGTGGTGCACGACCCAGCTGCGCCATGTCCTGCAAACGCAGCAACTGCAAAAGCACCTTGGCGAAAAACCGCTGACCATTTTTGTACCGGAGGATATCGGCGGCGAAATGCAGTTTTTCACTCCCTATCGCATTATCGCGTCGAACTATCACCGCGAGCATACCGGCCTGCGCGATATGGCGCAGCTGCGCGACGCCAAATCCGCCGAAGACGCAAAAAAAGTGGTCGACGCCCGCGAGATCGACGCAATGCTTTATTGCCCCGCGGGACAGAAGGCAGGGAGTTTTCTGGCATCGCTCGGGCGTGACAAGCCGCCAAACTGGTTGACGCCGGTCGAGGGTCTTGAGTTTTTTGACGTACCGGGCGCGAAGCCCGTGTTATTTACGGTCAAACGATGAGCGTGGCTAAGGTTTCAAAAAACTGGCGCCGCGGCATATGGATTTCTTTTATCTTTGTTGTTTCTATTCCCCTGCTCATGCGTCTGGGGGATCTCGCCGCATGGCCTGCTCTGGGGGGGCCTCTGCATCCCTACAATCCGGATGTGTGGCTGCGCCTGTCGATGGTGCGCGACTGGTTGGCTGGCAGTGCTTTCTTTGGCCACGCAGTGCCCCAAACGAATGCGCCAACGGGCGGCATTGAATCTCATTGGACGCGGCCCCTGGACTTTGTGCTGGCAGGACTCTATCAGCTGACGCCTTCGAAAAATGTTCCGGAACTCCGCTTGATGCTGGCAGCGGCATGGTACCCGTTTGTTTTATCTTTGGCGGCGGCGGGATTGATGGCGGCAGCGGCGCGCAAAATCTTCAGTCACAACCATGTTCTGGCATGTGTTTTCTTACTATTTCTGTGCAGTCCGTATATGGCTGATTACTTCAAGCCGGGCGACGCCGATCATCACGGGCTCATGAGCGTCCTGTGGTGCGGTGTGCTGGCGTTGTTGGTGCGCGATACCCTGCGTCCGATTCAGGCATCCGTTGCCGGTATACTGCTCGGATGCATTGTCTGGATAAGTCCTGAAGGCCTGATTATTTATGCCGCGACGCTTGGTGTGTTGGGGCTGGAAGCATTACGCGCCCCGCGCAACGACCGACACCGCTTTGCCACGCCCGCCATTGTCACGATAGGCGCAGGGGTAATAGTGACAGCGGGGTTGTTTGTCGAGGTGCCTGCCGCAGAAATCCTGACACATATCAGATATGACGCGTTGTCGATTGTACAGGTGGCGGTTCTATGGTTTGCAGCAATGCTAACCTCCCTCACGATGTTTTTGTGGCGGGAGGTAAACACCGTGAAATTGCGCCTCGCAATCGCGGCTGCGGCTGGACTGTGCGGGGCCGTAGTGATCTACGCTTTTTATCCCAAGTTTTTCCTGGGCCCGATGGCCGAAGCCGATCCGTATGTTTTCACGGACTTCCTGCCGGCCGTCAGTGAGGCGAAACCTTTAATGGCGGGCCCGTTTTCTCATTATGCGCCCACGCTGCTGCAGCCGGTTCTCGCGACAATCCTGCTCGCTTCCGTTCTTTGGCGCCGCCGCGCCGCGCGGCGCTCACGGCCCCTTGTGATCCTGGGCGGTTTGCTGGTGGTGATGTTGCTGCTGGCCATGACGCAAACGCGCTGGGCTTACTATCTTGCACCTGTCGCTATTATTTTATGCGCCGGTCTGTTGCCCACCATCAGCATTCTCACAAGACGTTTCGCCTTTGCGCCGCGCCGGTGGCAGCCCTATCTGTGGATCGCGGTGATCGCGGCCTATATCGGCGGCACAATAGCGGCGACCATGAAAGTGCAGCAGGCGGGTAACGCGCCGGGAACCGGTTGCATGAGCGAAGTGCGGTATGTGGTCCAGACCCGGCAATTGCAAAAGCTGTTGGGCAAGGAAAGTGACATTTTTTATACCTACGAAGATGTGGGCGGTGAAATTATCTTTTTCACGCCCTATCGCATCATCGCATCAAATTACCACCGCGAAGCGTCGGGCCTGCGAGACCTGAGGGATATGCGGCAAGCACCGGATATTGAAACATTCCACGAACTGCTAAAAAAGCGCAAGGTCGATACGCTGCTGGTTTGCCCCGTCTACCATCCGCAATTTTTCAAGCCCGATGCCCCACTGCCCGCATGGCTCCGGCCGGTCGATGGCCTGAAATTCTACAAACCTGATGGCAACAAGCCGCTGCTGCTGCGCGTGACGCCTTAAAGCGAATTCTTGACCACGAAGGTCGCGCGTTTCGAGAACTCCTTTAGCGTGGGTGCGCCGACATAGGTGCAGGCAGAACGCAAGCCGCCCAGAACGTCCTGAATCGTGCCCTTCACATCGCCTTTGTATTCCACCTTCACCACACGGCCTTCGGATGCGCGGTGCAGCGCGACCCCGCCAGCGTAGCGGTCCATCGCCACTTTCGACGACATGCCGTAATATTCGACCATATTGTGGTCGGACTGTGCCAACTGCTTCAGCTGATCGTCGTTCATGCATTCGGTGTGGCCGGCGAACATGCCGCCCAGCATCACAAAATCCGCGCCCGCCGCGAAGGCCTTCGCAACGTCGCCCGGCATCTTGCAGCCGCCATCGGCGCAGATCAGGCCGGACAGGCCATGCGCCGCATCCGCGCATTCGATGATCGCAGACAATTGCGGATAACCGATGCCGGTCATCGCGCGCGTCATGCAGGCGGAACCGGGACCGATGCCGACCTTCACGATATCCGCGCCGGCCAAAATCAGCGCTTCAGTCATGTCGGGCGTCGCGACGTTGCCGGCCATGATAATTTTTTCAGGGTGATGTTTACGCACGGTTTGCACGAATTCGACGAAGTTTTCGGTATAGCCGTTTGCGACGTCGAGGCAGATTTTGTTGATCTTGTTGCCCTTCAACGCCTCCAGCACTGTGTCGATTTTTTTGATGTCGTCGATGCCGAAAGTAACGAAGGAAAAATCGCCCGAAATATTCGCCTTTTGCAGTTCATCCAGCGCGTAATGCTTGTGCAGCGACGTGAAAATGCTGTGCTCGGCAAGGGCGGCCGCCATTTTGATGGTGCCGACGGTGTCCATGTTGGCCGCGATAATCGGCACGCCGGTAATTTCGACCTTGGCATGCGGCAGCTTGAAAGTGCGCTTCACTTCGACATCGCCGCGCGATTTAAGGCGCGAGCGTTTGGGACGGATCAGCACATCGTTGAAGTCAAGCTTGCGTTCGGTCTCGATTCTCATCGGTTTTCTCCGGTTTTTTCAGACACAACAATACCGGCAAGGCTTTGATGCCGTTGCCGGAGAATGAAACCGCGTTTTGTTTGGGGGTTTCGACTATTCTTAGTTTTTTTAGGCGGTATTGGCAAGCACTTTGTGCGCGATACGAAATCTATAAATAGAATCCGTTACTTGCCGATACAGAAATCGCGGAAGATTTTATCCAGAAGGTCTTCCACATGCACCCGTCCCGTAATTGCGCCAAGCGCGCGCAAAGCGAGTCGCAGATCTTCCGCCGCCAGTTCCGGCGCCGCCGTTGCAAGGCAGCGATCAAGCGCTGCAGCGGTATCGACCAAAGCGGCACGGTGGCGTTCACGCGTTAATACGGGACCCGGCTTGGACTTGAAGGAAAATTCGACAGCCGCGCCGATCTGTTTCAGCAGCGTATCGATGCCTTCGCCGGTTGCGGACGAAACCTGCAATTCAGGTATCTGCTTTTTCGCGACATCGGCTTTCGTGAAAACAACGACAGTATTTTCATCGACCAGTTTCAACGTATCGGCGTCTTTTTCGGGCAACATGCCGTCGAACAGGGCGATTTTCAAATCGGCATCGCGCGCGGCGTTTTCGGCGCGGCGGATACCTTCGGCCTCGATCTTGTTTTCAGTTGCACGCAGTCCGGCTGTGTCGGCAAGGATAACCGGATAGCCACCCAGATCGAGATGCACCTCGATCACGTCCCGCGTCGTGCCCGCCTCTTCCGAGACAATCGCCACATTGCGGCGGGCGAGTGCGTTCATCAGGCTGGATTTACCGGCATTCGGCGCGCCGATGATAGCGATGCGGATACCATTACGCAGACGCTCGCCCCGCCGGTTGTCATCCAGATGTTCGCGGATATCGTTCCGCAATTTTTCGATCTGCGGTTTCTGCGCAAGCGTCAGCCCGCCGGGCAGATCATCTTCGGGGAATTCGATATCGGCTTCCTGATGCGCAAGTACGGTCGACAGTGTATCCGCCCATTTGCTGTACAACTGGAACAACGCACCATGCGCCTGATCAATTGCCTGCATTTTTTGCATATCGGTTTCGGCATCGATCAGGTCGGCAATCGCTTCGGCCTCGGTCAGGTCCAGCTTGCTGTTCTGGAAGGCGCGTTTGGTGAATTCGCCGGGTTCGGCAGCGCGGCAGGCGGGTATTTGCGACAATGCACGCAATAACCCTTCGATCACCGCGCGGCCGCCATGCACGTTGAATTCGACCGTATCCTCGCCGGTGAAGCTGGCAGGCGCGGGGTAAACAAGCACCAGCGCGCGGAAGTCGAGCATCTTGCGCGTCAACGGGTCCGTCAGCGTCAGCACCATGCCCTGCCGCGGCGTGAAATTCTTTTTAGCCGTGAGCAGCTGGAAAGTTTCAATCGCCTTCGGCCCCGATACGCGGATCACCGCGATTGCGGATCTATAGGAACCGGTCGAGAGGGCGAAGATCGTGTCGGTCATTTTTGCCGGTCGGCGCGGGGTTCTTTTTGGTCGGCTGTCAGCAGCAATCTTTCGACCGGCTTGCCGTTCTTCACATGGCTTTCGATGATTTCCTCGACATCCTCGCGGCTGGCATAAGTGTACCAAATGCCTTCGGGATAAATGACCATCGTGGGGCCAAGCTCGCAGCGGTCAAGGCAGCCTGCGCCGTTGACGCGGACGCCTTCGATACCCAGTTCCTTGACGCGGGCCTTCAGATAGTTGCGCAATGGCTCCGCCCCGCGCGCCTTGCAGCTGCCGCGCGGGCTATCCGGCGGACGTTCGTTAGTACAGCAAAAGATATGCTGGCGGAAAAACAATTCGTCATTGCTCATGTGCAAACCTCGTTCTAGGCTTAACTTAAGTTAAAGGAAAGACAGCGGCAATATGAATCTTCTGGCAAACGAGACAAGCCCGTACCTGCGCCAGCACAAAGACAACCCCGTGCACTGGATGCCGTGGGGTGCGGAGGCTTTTGAAAAAGCAAAAGCGCTGAACAAGCCCATATTGCTGTCGATCGGTTATGCGGCCTGTCATTGGTGCCATGTCATGGCGCATGAGAGTTTCGAGGATGGCGACACCGCAGCGCTGATGAACCAGCATTTCATCAATATCAAGGTCGACCGGGAAGAACGCCCCGATATCGATATGATCTATCAGAATGCGTTGGCATTAATGGGGCAGCAGGGCGGCTGGCCGCTTACAATGTTCATGACGCCGGAGCGTGAACCATTCTGGGGCGGCACATATTTCCCGCCGCTGCCGCGTCACGGGTTGCCCGGAATCCGCGAGGTCTTGCGCGGCGTCAATGAAAGCTGGCATCAGCAGCAGGACAAGATAGTACATAACGTCAAAAGCCTGACAACCGCGCTGCATAAATTACAGGAACGGCAGGAAGGCCATATCGTATCGCGCGAAGTACTGGATAAAATCAGCCTGTACTTCCTCTCGCGCATGGACGAAGTGAATGGTGGCATCGGTAATGCGCCAAAGTTTCCTTCGCTATCGATCATATCCTTGTTGTGGGATGCCTATATCCGCACCGGCGGCGACGCTTTCAAATCCGCCGTCATTCACAGCCTGACTCATATGTGCCAAGGCGGGCTTTACGATCATCTGGGCGGCGGTTTCTGCCGTTACACCGTCGATGCCGAATGGCTGGTGCCGCATTTCGAGAAGATGCTCTACGACAACGGATTGTTCCTGAGCATACTGTCGGAAGTGTATCGCGAGACACAAAACCCGTTATTTGCGGAGCGTATTCGCGAGACGGCTGCGTGGCTGGAGCGCGAAATGGCGGTTGCGCATAACGACGCCACCGGTTTTGCCAGCAGCTATGATGCGGATAGCCTGGCCACGACGGGGCATGCTGAAGAAGGCGCTTATTATATCTGGCGTGCCGCAGAAATCGATGAGTTGCTCGGTAGCGACAGCGCATTGTTCAAGCGTGTTTACGATATTACACAAGGCGGAAATTGGGAGGGCGTTAACATCCCCAACCGCCTGTCGCATATGGCGCAGTTGCCGCCCGAGGAAGAACGCAAGCTTATCGCCCTGCGCAAAAGGCTGAAATCCAGCCGCGACCTCCGCACCCCGCCCGCGCGCGATGACAAAGTCTTGGCGGACTGGAACGGTCTCGCAATCAGCGGATTGCTGCGCGCGCATGCCGCGCTCGACATGCCGGAACTGTTGAAGACGGCGGGCAATGCGTTTCGTTTCGTCACACAAAACATGATGGAGCCCGATGGCAGGCTGTGGCATGTTTTCTGCGATGGCAAACGCGCGCATGCCGCGACGCTCGACGATTACGCGAATATGAGCGAAGCGGCACTGCTGTTTTTCGAGACAACACGCAATGCCGCCTATCTGGCGCAGGCAGAAACATGGGCAGCGATTGCGATGCGCGATTATTGGGACAACGAAAACAAGGGCTTTTTTCTGTCGAGCGCGCAGCCTGATCTGTTACTGCGCCCCAAAACGGCGGACGACACGGCAACACCGTCCGGTAACGGCACCATGGTCGGGGTGTTGACGCGACTTTACCTTGTGACAGGGAAAAATATCTACCTCGATTACGCGGAGGGTACTGCGCGGGCATTTTCGGGCGATATCATGCAGCGGTTCTATCCCCTGTCGACCTATCTGGCGAACAGCGATTTCCTCTCGCATCCGGCATCACTCGTCGTGGTGGGCAAAGAGGGGCGCGCGGAGATGTTGGCGGTGCTGAAAACCCTTTCGCTGCCGCGTCTGGTCGTGCTGGAAACGCAAGACGGCAACAGCCTGCCGCAGCCCCACCCCGCGCATGGCAAGACCGCTTTCGCGGGCAAGGCCGCCGCCTATGTCTGTTTCGGGCGTAGCTGTTCGGCGCCAGTCACCGATCCGGCGAGCTTGCGGGAGCTGTTGCTGCAGGAGCGCGCGCGCCGCCGTCACGAGGCCGCAAACGACGGGTGAAAACCCCCAGTTTGCTGTTGACCCTTGGGCATAAGAGGCTAGTCTGTGAAAGACGCGCAAAGGGTAATTTATGAAAAAAGATATTTCTATTCAGGCGCATGACGGAGGCAGTTTTTCAGCCTATGTCGCCTATCCCGAAAGCGACCTGCCCGCAGGCGCAATCGTTGTCATTCAGGAAATATTCGGCATCAATGCCGGCATGCGCGCCATCTGCGATAACCTTGCCATAGCTGGTTTCATCGCGATTGCGCCCGACCTGTTCTGGCGGCAGGAGCCCGGCATCCAGCTGACCGACAAATCGGAAGCAGAATGGGCGCGCGCGTTTGAGCTGTACCAAGGTTTTAACGTCGACCTTGGCGTTGACGATTTGAAAACGACACTCGCCTATATCCGCCGGGACGAAAACTGTACGGGCAAGGCAGGCACGATGGGTTACTGCCTGGGCGGAAAGCTCGCCTTCCTCATGGCAACGCGGTCGGATGCGGATTGCAATGTGAGCTATTACGGCGTTGGCATTCAGGACATGCTGGACGAAGCAGGTAATATCAAGCACCAGTTGCTGATGCACATCGCCGAGAAAGACAAATATGTGCCGATCGCCGCGCAGCAGAAAATTCTGACTGCGCTGAACAAGCACAAGAATGTCGAAATCCATGTATACCCCGATGTCGACCACGCCTTCGCGCGCGAGGGAGGGCAACACTACGACAAGGAAGCCGCGCGCATGGCGAATGCCCGCACCGTGGATTTCATGGCGCAGCATCTTGCGCGCCGCGGGAGAAAATAATGTCCGAGCCGGATATCGTACCCGAACAACCGTCTGAGCAACATTTTCAGATCGCCCAGAAAGCAGCTGAAACACTGGGACTGCTTGTCGACGGCAATGGGCTGAAGGCAGAGCAGGTACGCCTTGCGCGTCATGAGACGCTGGTTCACCAATTGCCCGGCGCAATTTTCATCGAGTTGAAGCCCGATTTCGTCAAGGGACAGCTGAGCGGCCAGCGGGAACATGGAAAAGTTCTTGGCAGTGAAGCTGCCGTCGTTGCCGCCGCACTCGCGCTGGCGCCGGAGGCCGTGACGGACAAGAACGTACAAATCGAGTTGCTGCAGCTGCTGGACAAAGATCCCGCGCGCGGCTGGGGTATCAAGCCGTTCAAGCATCCGTTGAAAGTCACGCAAAAAGAATTCTGCGTCGTCGACAGATGTACGAAATGCGCAGGGCTTGCGCAGTACAACTGCACGACCTGCAGCGGCACGGGCGGCGTCGGTTGCGTCAACTGCGGCGTGACGGGTCAGGCACCCTGCCCCGCCTGCTATGGCAGCGGCGGCGTGCAATCGGGCGATGGAGGGCGTATTCCATGCCAGCGCTGCTTATCGACCGGAAAAGTTTTGTGCCTGTCCTGCAACGGCGCAAAAACGGTTAAGTGCGGAATTTGCCGCGGCCAGACCAAGATCGCCTGCACCGAATGCGACCGCAGCGGTTTCTGGACGCATACCTATGACATGACGTTCCATGCTGAGGCGAAGTTCGAAATGGATCGCGAGTTGATGCCCAAAGACCTTCAGGAAATCATCGATACGCTGGGCGTGCGCGAACTGGCGACAGAAGACCACGCGGAAATTTTCCGCCTGAACCAGAATACCGAGCAGAAACTGCTGGTCATACCCTTCCTCGCCTTCCTGCCGATCGCGAATGTCGAATTTTCTATCGAGGGCAAACAGTATCCGTCCGGTGTGGCGGGTCTGACAGGAAAGATCATGGGCATCGACCCCGTGCTTGATCCTATTATCAAGCCGGGCATCAATGCACTGTTCAAATTATCCAAGGGTCCGTTAGCCGCGGAAGCGTTGATCGCGCAGGCTTGTAAATACCGCGTGCTGCGCCAAATCCTGAGCGGGTTGTCGCACCATTCCAAAAAACAGGTTTACCAGACGGTCACCAGATCTTACCCGCTGGTCATTTCCGACCGTTTTACCAAGGCCGCGATCAAATATGCGGCGGATGCCGTGCTGGCCATCAGCAAGGGGCCACGCGTGAAGGGCTTGATCCTCGGTACCGCAATCGCGGCCGCGCTCTATGCCGGATACTATTTCAGCCCCGCGCAGATGTATAACGCCGCGAAAATCGCCGCACTCGGCTATGGACGTTATGCCTTCGGCGCAGAATTGGCCGTCTGGTTGGTAGGTTATATTCTCGCTTGGCTGACCATCAGGTATATGGCAGCGGGCGCATTGCAAAAGCTGTTGCCAAGCGAAGCATTGGACAAAACGGATACCGGTTTGCCCACAGCCGGCGAGCAAGGCACGCATGCGTTGGGCACGACGATGGTTGCATGGCTGCTTTGCGCGTTTTTTGCGTTTCAGAAACCGGCCTGGGTGCTGACGCTGCTGAAGATGGTTGGCAAGACGGCTGGCGCGCCTTAATCTTTCACGAATTTTTCGAACTGGCGGCGGGCAAAGGGCGGGATGACCTGGCCGTTGCGTTCGGCGATCTCCACGACGGCGCGTAACGTATAGCCGCCATGGATACGTTCTTTCTGTTCGTTTTCATACACGATCCAGTCGACGATATCTTCCGTGCGGACTGTGAAGGGCTCGCCCTTTTCGACCGCCGTGCCGTCCTTCTTGTTTTGCGCATGGCACACGATATAGCCATCCGCCAGTTTTTCCCGCACCAGCGCAGGCGTCGTGTCGCCATCCTCGCGGATGGGCCCCAGCGCGAGGGACGCGTAGCGGGGATATTGTTCGCGCAAGGCATCGAAGGCGGGCAGGGTTGCACGCGCCTTTTCAGCCGCGGCGACCAAGATGGGATCATCAGGCAGGAAGTTTACCCAGAAACGGCTTCTTTTGCGGGCGCTTTGCCACAGCACAAAATGCTCCCGCACCAGAAACAACGCGGCAAGGATTGCCAGTATCGTGAGTATGACACCGGTGCTGGGCATATCGGCCTTACTGGTTCATCAGCTTGAAGAATTCATCGTTGTTCTTGGTGTCCTTCATTTTATCAATGAGGAACTCCATGCTGTCGGTCGTGCCCATGGGGGACATCAGCTTGCGCAGGATCCACATCTTGGACAACATGCCCTGTTCGACCAGCAATTCTTCCTTGCGCGTGCCCGACTTCTGGATGTCGATTGCGGGGAAGACGCGCTTGTCGGAGAGCTTGCGGTCGAGGACGATTTCCGAGTTACCGGTACCTTTGAATTCCTCGAAGATCACCTCGTCCATGCGCGAACCTGTATCGATTAGCGCGGTCGAGATGATGGTGAGGGAGCCGCCCTGTTCGATGTTACGCGCGGCACCGAAGAAACGTTTCGGGCGTTGCAGTGCGTTCGCATCGACGCCACCCGTCAGGACTTTACCCGACGACGGCACAACGGTGTTGTAAGCACGGCCAAGGCGCGTGATGGAATCGAGCAGGATCACGACGTCGCGCTTGTGTTCGACAAGGCGTTTTGCTTTTTCCAGCACCATTTCGGCAACCTGAACGTGACGCGCAGCCGGTTCGTCGAAGGTGGAGGAAATCACTTCGCCCTTTACGGAGCGCGCCATGTCGGTCACTTCCTCGGGACGTTCATCGATCAGCAGGACGATCAGGTACACACCGGGATGGTTGGTTTCAATCGAATGCGCGATGTTTTGCATCATCACGGTTTTACCGGTACGGGGCGGCGCAACGATCAGCGCGCGCTGGCCGAAGCCGAGCGGCGATACAAGCTCGATCACGCGCTGCAGCTGCACGGCGGCGTTCTTGTTGGTCTTGGTTTCTTTTTTGACGCCGCCGCCTTTGTCGGTGGGATCATCCAGTTCCAGCTTGATCTTGCGGTCGGGATAAAGCGGAGTCAGGTTGTCGAAGTTGATCCGGTGACGGATATTATCGGGGCTTTCAAAGTTGATCTGGTTGACGCGCAGGAGAGCGAAGTAACGCTCGTTATCCTTAGGCGCGCGAATTTCGCCTTCGACCGTGTCGCCGGTGCGCAGGCCGAAACGCTTGATCTGCGAGGGGGAAACATAAATGTCATCGGGGCCGGGCAGATAGTTTTCTTCAGGGCTGCGCAGGAAGCCGAAGCCGTCCTGCAAAACTTCCAGCACGCCCGCGCCAAGAATGGGAACATCTTGTTCGGCAAGGCGTTTCAAAATCGCAAACATCATTTCCTGTTTGCGCATTGCCGAGGCGTTTTCCAGCTGGAGGCTTTCGGCAAAGGCCAGAAGATCGGCGGGTGATTTGGTTTTGAGTTCGTGCAGGTCCATGACTTGCGCATTCGGGTCGCGCTTGGCAGCGGCGGCTTCTTCTTCGGGCGTTACATCCGACTGCGGGCCTTGATGCGGGAAATCGTTCCCGTCGTTATTGTTGCCGCTGTGTCCGCCGTGATGACGGGATCCGCCGCCGTGACGGCTGCCGGAATGTCTGGGGGGTTTTGCCACTTGATGTTGTTCTTTCGTTCTTTTAAGTCGGGAAAAGTCGGGTTGCGATGATGGGAATTTCGTTTCGCGAGATGGTGGATGTTTTTGAATGCCACGCCCGCGGCGGAAATTCCGGCGGGGTCTGCCCTTTGATTTAAGGCTTGATGCTTTAAGTTTTAACAAAGAAGCCGTTGTATGTCAACGCTAAAGTATTAAGTAAAACCTAGCATCTTGGAATCATTATGGAATCAGAACGGCTTGGTGATGACCATGAAGACGATAATGATCATCAGGATGGTCGGGATTTCATTCACACGACGGTAAAATTTATGGCTGTGCTTGTTGGCATCTACCACAAACGCCTTACGCCAGCGCGACAAGGCATGGTGAAAGCCGGTCATGAGCACAACCAGCGTGATCTTGATATGCATCCATGGCATTTTCAAAAGATCTGCATTCGCCCAGAGCATCAATCCGCCGAAAATATAGGCGGCGATCATCGCGGGGTTCATGATCAGGCGCAGCAGTTTGCGTTCCATGATCTTGAGCGTTTCGGACAGCTCCGACGCCTTGTCGGCATCGGCGTGATAGACGAACAGGCGCGGCAGGTACAGCAGCCCCGCCATCCATGAAATCACGGCAATCAGGTGCAGCGACTTGAACACGTCGTAATGCGCAAAAATGAATTCTTTCATGCTGCCTCCGAAACGCAGCCGCAGCGGGTGAATTTTCCGCCGCAGACGCGCGGTTGTTTTTTGCCGGCGATTTCTTCCATCACCATATCGGCAAGACCATCAATAAACAACGGGTGCGTGGATACAGTCGGCACGCGGGCGTAATACGGCACGCCCAGGTGTTCCGCTTCCTTCTTGAATTCCTCATCAAGTTCGACCAGCGTTTCAACATGCTCGGACACGAAGGCGTGCGGATACACCACAACGCCAACTTTATCTTTTGCCGCCTGTTCCAGTTCTTCGCGGATGGAGGGCCCGATCCATTTCAGCGGGCCGATGCGGCTCTGGTAACAAATGCGCCACTGGGTTTTGTCGAGGCCAAGTTTCGCCGCAATCGCTGCCGCGGATTTTTCGCAATGGTCCTGATACGGGTCGCCGCCCTGCACGATTTTTTCCGGCAGGCCATGCGCGGAAAACAGCACGCGCGTACCCGCGGGCGCTTGCTTGAGAGAAAATGCGATAAGATCTGCGGACGCGTCCACAAAACCTTTTTGCAGGGGGTAGCACCCGATGCGATGAACGGCGATGTCATCCCAGCGTTTGTGAAGGTCGCCATCGGCCCCCTGCACCGCGCGCCAGAAGTTTTCAAACGAGGACTTTGTGGTCGTCGTGGAATATTCAGGATAGAGCGGCAGCATGACGATGCGGTCGGGGCCATAAGCCTCCAGCGCGTCAACGGTGTCTTCGGCAGAGGGTTCCCAGTAGCGCATGGAAACAAAAACCTCGACCATGTCATGCACATCGGGCATGCGCACGTTCATCGCGGCTTCCAACGCCTGTGCCTGTGCCTGCGTGTTTTGCAGCAGCGGCGATTTAAATCCCAGCCTGCCATAGGCTTCCAGCGCAGCGCCTTCCCCGCGCGTGCGCGAAATGTATTTCGCAATGAAGTAGCGGATCGGCAGCGGCGCTGCGATAATATTCTTGTCCATGAAGAAATTGAACAGGAAGGGCTTGATATCCGCCTTCTGCAACGGCCCGCCAAGATTGAATAAAACAATCGCGGTTTTCATCCGGCATAACTCCGGATTGTTTTCGCCAGCAGCGCCACATGTTCGGGCGGAGTTTCCTTGATGACGCCATGGCCGAGGTTGAAGATAAACGGCTGGCCGCGCGCGGCGTCGAGGATATTACGCACACCCTGTTCTAGCGCGGCGCCGCCCGTCAGCAGCAAGACAGGATCAAGGTTTCCCTGCAGGCATCTACCCCCGCCGAAATTTGCGATAGCCCAATCGAGCGGGGCTTGCGTATCAAGACCGATACCATCGAATCCTGTTTGTTCTGCGTAACGCTGGCACAACCCGCCTGCGCCGCGCGGAAAACCGATCATCGGGGTTTGCGGGCATTCCTTTGCAAGACGCTTGCGGATTTCCTGCGCAGGCCTGATAACCCAGCGCGTGAAATAAGGTTCAGGCAGTAATCCCGACCAGCTGTCGAACAACTGCAGCGCATCGGCACCAGCGCGCACTTGAGCCACAAGATAAGTGACCGTTGCATCCACAACTTTGGCAATGAGCGCATCGAAGGCTTCGGGATTTTTATAGGCGGAGGTTTTGGTGCGGGTGAATTCACCACCGCCCTGCCCGTCCACCATGTAGCAGGCAACCGTCCAGGGCGCGCCGGCAAAACCGATCAATGCCTTGTCGGGCGCAAGTTCGCGGCGCACGCGGCGGATGGTTTCATAAACGGGCGATAACTTGTCGGGATCGTAGACAAGTTTTGAAACATCGAGTTCGCTGAGCCTTGGCCCCTCACCCTCCACGAAATCCAGTTTCTGTCCCAGCGCATACGGAATGACCAGAATATCGGAAAACAGGATGGCGGCATCCATATCAAAACGGCGGATCGGCTGCAGCGTGACTTCGGCCGCGAATTCCGGATTGAAGCAGAGGTTCAGGAACGAGCCTGCGGTCGCGCGCAGGGCACGGTATTCCGGCAGATAGCGTCCGGCCTGCCGCATGAGCCAGAAGGGCACTGGCGCCTGCGCTACGCCCTGCAGCGCCTTCAGGAAAGGGCCGGATATAATCTGCTGTGTTGCCGGGGCTTGAGACATGCGTGATCCGTTTCGAGAACCTGAATATATATAAGTATTAGAATCTTTTAGTAGTAGTTTGTAGTGCGGTGATTAACGGGGATAACCTGTGCGGCCGGTTTTTATCCCCTGCGGACATCGGCCGCCAGGGCGGGCTCGACGGGCAATTTGGTGTACAAGATACCTAGGCAGCTGGATTCCCTTAATTCTTCTCAGCTGTGGATAGCGGGGATAAGTTGTGATTCCGTAAACAAGACTTATCCACGTTATTCTATTCCAGAGTCCATCCCGTGAGTCTCCTGTTAAGTGCTTGTTCGGACTCAGGGAGTTATCCCGTAAAAATTCAGTCCCCCATCTTACGCGCAGGGTTATCCAAAGGCTTATCCACACTTGCCCCCTTTGCACGCCGAAAACACGCTTTTCAGGGGGTTAATTTCTGCGCTAGGATGAAGCAACAAACATAAGGTCTTAAAATGTCGGAAGACTGGCAGAAACTGGACGCAGAAAAAGCCGCGCGCATCCTGAGCGAGGTCAACCCGCAACTGGAACCCGTGCCGTTCTCGATGGAGAGCACAACGGTGCGTAGCCAGAAGCTCCCCTTCTACAAGGGGTACGAGCTTTACGAACTGACCGACCTTTCCGCTGTACCCGGCGCGCGCAAATACGCGATCTATAAAGCCGGCGACGTGAATGTTGTCAACTGGACGAACCAGGCGATTTACGAGACGAATGAAAAAGCGCCAATCGTGCTGGATAGCAACACGGTCGTCGAGTATGTGAAGTTTTTCTTTAATTATGTGCGCGGCCGCCATGGCCGTTTTCTGATCATCGAAACAATCGACGATATCCGCTGGCAGATCGAGCCGCCGCTACAGGGCCGCAAGGTGATGCAGGAAATGCTGCAGCCGGTCACGCTGGTGTCGCAGGATTCCGACGGCACTTACAACCTGCTCGCCTTCATGGTGTTCAAGGACAGCCTGTTCCGCACCAAGGTGCATGTGAAGAAGGACGGCCTCGTCAGCATGTCTGATGAAGAGCTGAAGATCGAGGGCATGCCTGTGCTTCAGGACGCAGCCGCGTAATATTCATGGTCGCGCTTATCAGACAGCCTGAGGCCCGCGAAAAAAAACCAGAATTCTCTGACCTTCCCCCGACTATTTTCCGCCAGCTGGAAAAGCTCTGCGGCGATAAAATTGCATCGTCCGGCACGGCATTTGGCGGTCTTTCCGCATCGGCCGGGTTTATCATGACGCTGGCCTCGGGGCGTAAAGTATTTGCCAAGGGAACGCATCCCGCAGAAACCGCGCATGGCTCCGCGAACCTCGCGCAGGAAATTTCCGCTTACCAAATTGTTGAAGCCTTGCGGGATGCGTCGCCGCCCTATATCGGCGTGGTGTCGGACGGCGAGGAAGACGGCTGGATGCTGGGCGTGTGGGAATGCATCGACCATGATCCAGCGCTGGTGTCGCTGCCGCGCTTGATGCAACTGCTGAAAGACTGGCAGGCGTCTAAAGGCGCGCAGGAAGTTTTGCCGTCGGTGCGCGAGCAGGTGTATATCAACCAGTTTTTTTCCGTCGAGAAAAAATGGCCGCGCCTGAAGAACGATACCGCGATCCGCAAAAAATTCCTGACGCTGTTCGAAAATCCAGCAGCGGCAGAAGCATGGTTTGAAAAAAGCATCGATGCGCTTGCGGAATGGCAGATCCGCGCCTCGCGCCTTGGCGCGCCGGAAGGTTTGGTGCATGGCGATCTGCGGCTCGACAATTTTATTTTCACGGGCGACCGCGCCTATGCTGTCGACTGGCCGAATGCGTGTTTCGGCCCCTTGGTATTTGATCAAATGTTTTTGTTCTCGAACCTCGAAGCCGAGGGTTTTGGCAAGACGGAGGAGCTGACCGAGCAATTCGGCTCTTATATAAGTGATGATGCCGTGGCGATGCTGGCATCGCTCTCGGGCTATTTCGCCGATCAGGCTTACCGGGAGGTTCCGGAGCGTATGCCACGCCTGCGCTGGATGCAAAAATCAATGTTATTGGCACAGCTTAAGTGCTTGTCCCGATTAGGGATAATCGAATCAATTCCGAGAATGACAGACGAAAATCAATAACTTTTGCCGATTTACAGCAAGATTATTCTTATTCTGTGGTTCTTTTATCCCAAAAATGTCGGTTTTGTTTCCGTAATCAGCTAATATTGCTGTTATTTCCACTTCGTAAAAGGAGATGTTAACCATCTACCCCCCATGATGAATGTAAGGGAAGTTTCGCTGTTTGCTTGAGCGGAAAGAGGGCTGGGGAGCCTGATTTCTTTAAGAGCGTGTGTAGACAAGATAAAGGGTAGAGAGCATGGGCAAAGACGCGGGCATGGACGATACGTTCCAGACAACCAAACCCGAAAAGCGTGGCTTCCGCGATACCGCGAAACGCCTGCGTTCCAAAGAAACCCATCTCAGCAACCGTGCGGCGCTAGACTGGCGCCTGGACCAGAGCCGCGTATGCGATAAGAACGGCTGGCAGGCCGATGTTGTTCCCGTCGAAGAATTGAAAAGCATCCTGATGCAAAGCCGCACCGGCGAAAGCCTGATTGCGGATGCGAAACCCGACACCCTGACCATTATATATGACACGCAGTCGCCCGCATCGCAGTTCTATGTGCGCGGCGAACAGCGCATCATCACGCTGAACCCCTACCGCATGAAGGGCGACCTGCTGAATTTGCTGACGCGCGAATTGCGCCGCGCCGGCCAGCATAAAAACGGCGCGCTGGTAAACCCCCTGAGCTTCGAGCCTGACGAAGCGATCCTGATCAACCGCGCGCAACAGGCCGATGTATTGATGGTATCGGTGAAAGTTGCATGGGAACTGCGCCTGTCCGGCCAGTCCGAAGCATGGGATTTCATTTCTGCAACGCCGCTGGCCGATGTCAGCCGTATTTTCGAACTGAAGGCGCAGACCGATTTCCGCACGCTGAACAACGGCGAAGCAAGCCGCGCCGCGTATGACAAGTTTTTCGAAGACAGCCGCACGAAACTGCACGACAAGCGCATCATCCACCAGATGCTGTTGGACGAGCACGGCTATATGAAAGCGGGCATGAAGCGCCCGAAAGTCAGCATGGAATTGTTCGCGCGCCTGGGCGAAATGCCAAATGGCCGCAACTACCTGTCCATGAAATCGCAGCGCCAGCCGACCGACATGTGCTATTCCACGGTCGAAGATCGCTCGAATGCAAATTTCCTCTGGTTCATCAAGTTCGAACGCTCCTTTCAGGAGAAGGAACTGCAGATGGTCCAGGAATCGGTCAAGCTGTCCGCTGAAGTCGTCGACTTCAACAAATGGCCCGGCCGCAGCAAACGCACCACGCAGCCAGAGCGCGGTCACTAGGATTTTCTTTTAGCCGCCATCACTTCTCCGGCGGCACCAACGGGGGATATCGATGCTGGGGGGCTTCAGCGACAAGCGTATCCGCGTTCGCCTCTTTGCGATCGCCGACAGCGAGCCTTATCTGGCGCCGGTTGAAGAACGCGAGCGCGCTTTCGTTGGATACATCCGCAACCTTGTCCGCATCCTTGAACAAAGCCCGCTCGGCCGCATGCTGGTGCGCCATGCGATGATCAATCAGGTTTCCGTCGGTCTCGACCCGCTGCTGGAAGCGCATGCGAGTTTTTTTTATCCCGGGCAAAATCATTTCGACCTTGGCTATCAGCCCGACCTGCTCCAGAAATCGGAAAAAGGCGTCAGCCGCTATCTTGTTTCATTTATCGGCGCGTTGCGCCGCGCGTGGCATCATCACGGCGGGCGCGGCCCCGATGTTGCCTTGCGGCCTGAAGATTTCCTGAAGCTTTGCCGGTTCGAAGAAGCGGATATCGAAGCTGTCACGCATCTGATCGCGTGGGAACTGCGGTCGGGCGGCGCGTCGTTCCTGTGGCGTCATTTATTGTCGGGCGCGAATGGCGATATTTCCGTCGTGTTCGAACGCGCGATTGAATCGAACCCGAAAAAACAGTTCGATGGCGAAGCGATGAAGTCAGCCTTCAACCAGTGGTTCGCCGAGCGCGAGCGCATCAATTCCTGCGATCATTTCGCGCTGGAAATGATCGACATGGCGCTGATCCAGCAGACGGATGCCAACCGCATCGGCATCGCACCCTTGCGTCAGGGCATGATCGAGGGCATCGGCGTGATGCCGAACGGTCAGAACTATCTGGCCGGTGTGCCGTTCACCAGCGGCTGGTATGACGGACTGGATGACGAGTTCAATCGTACCCACCTTCGCCATATAAAGCAGGATATCAACCGCTTGCTGACCCCGCCCGTCGCGCGCCGCTGACATATTATTTGACATAATTTACGAATCCTTGTAGTCTGCCTGAGGTTTTAACGCGACATAAAAACAAGGGTGAAGGCAATGGCGGATCAGGAAAAAGCAGCGAACAACAACGAATTTTTCAACACGGAGAAACCCTCCGCACTCCGGACCGCCTTCCAGACGGTCGGCGCCGCATGGGCCACGATCACGGGCGACGGCGCTAATTACGGCTGGGAGCAAACGGGTAATGCGTATGACTACGCGAAAACCTATCTCGGCTCCAAAGGCATCGGCCTCAAGAACTCTGCTTAAATAAAAAAGAAACGTCACGAGATAAAAGGGCGGGGGCTACTGCAGATCCAGCAGGTGGCCCTCGCCTTTTTTCGTGAGCCAGGAACGCGCCATTTCCAGCGCACGGTCTTTTTCGCGGCGCGTCAGCTGCGTATAGATGTTGTCGCGCGACTTGATCGCGCTTTCTTTTTCGGGGCCGTCCTGATAGTGGACGATTGCGATATGCAGCCACATCAGCGCGGTCACCGCATCTGCTGCGGGCACGCCTTCGCCTGTGTAATACATGGTTCCCATGTGATGCTGGGCGAGCGGGCGGTTGGCATCGGCCGCCTTGCTGATCAAATCAAACGCTTTTAACTGGTCGACCTTCACGCCTTGTCCGAGACGGTACATGATGCCCATCAATTCTTCCGCGCCGTGGTGTCCGCCTTCGGAAAGAGGCTTGAGGTTTTTCGCGACTTCCTCGAACTTGCCTTCCTTATACATCTCCATGATCTTGTCGTAGTTGACCTTGCGGACCGCTTCGGGAATGGTCGAGGGATCCTGACCCGTTTCTTTCGCAACTTCCTGCGCCTGTTCGGGCGACAGCAGCAGTCCGGGCGGCAGGTTGTTGTATTCATCGGTCGAGGGCAGCTGTTCGCCGCGGCCTTCCATGTCGAAGGCCTCCGGCGCCTGCGCAAAGGCGGGCGCGGCGGCAAGTGTGAAGATGCAGGCAAGGATGGCAAGTGAACGCATGGCGGATCCCCCGAAATATGCTGCTTCTATTATACAGAGGCTGCGCATAAAAGTAAAAGTCACTTATCCCGCTGGAAAATCAGGGCCGCCCACTGGCCGTCAGGAATAGCGTTGATCAGTTTCAGCCCCTGCGCGAGATGGGCGTCGGTCACATCCTGTTGCTGGCGTTTCAACAGGCCGGACAGAACGGCATAACCGCCCGGTTTCAGCGCATTATACAAATCTCCCGCCATGGCGATCAGCGGCCCCGCAAGAATATTCGCCCCGACAAGGTCATAAGGCGCATTCTGGATAGAAAGCGGGGTTTTATAGCCGTCGCCCGCCGCAGCCACCAGCGTGACATCATTCATTTCGGCGTGACGGTTGGTAACAATCACGGATTCCGGGTCGATATCGATCGCGGTCAGTTTCGCGCCCGGCCAGATTTTTTGAATGGCAATCGCCAGAATGCCCGAGCCGCAGCCCATATCAAGCGCGTTTTCGACCTTGTGCTGCTTCGCGATCTGTTCGAACGCGACCATGCAGGAGCGCGTAGTTTCATGTTCACCCGATCCAAATGCGGTGGCGGCGTCGATTTGCAGCGGCGTCTGTCCGGCCGGCACATCGCCTTTATAGTAAGAGCCATGCACGAAGAAGCGGCCGATATTCACGGGCGGGAAATTGTCGTACACATGGCGCAGCCAGTCTTTTTCCGGCAGGCGCTCCGCCGTGATTTTGTCGCGCGTGATGATGCCGGCTTCCGCTTCCTCGAGGCGCTGGAAAATGGCGTCGAGATCGGGCGCGCCGTAATTCGTGAGCGAGATTGTCCAGTCGTCGCCATCCGTCGCTTCCCGATTATGGAGAGACACGGCCGAGACCAGCTCTTCCAGCGCGTCGCCCAGCACTTGCGCCTTTTCCCCATCCAGATGCCGCGGGAAGTCCAAAGTCACTTTGTAAAGGTGATGGGGGATTTTGTCGTCGCTCTTGGCTTGTGACATCGCATAACCTTTAAAGTACTATGGAATAACAAAATTTTATCATTCTTGATATTGTATTACCACTCCACCATATTAATAAAACAATTGTTTTCAGGGGGTTTTCATCATGTCCGCCCAAGCCGTTATCGCGGGTTACGTCCGGTCGCCGTTCCATTTCGCCGCCAAGGGAGATCTGGCAGGTGTTCGCCCCGATGACCTGGCCGCCGCAGTCATCACCGAACTGGTCAAGCGCACCAATGTTCCCGTTGCGGATCTGGAGGACCTGATCCTCGGCTGCGCCTTCCCCGAAGGTGAACAGGGGTTCAACGTCGCGCGCCTGATCGTGAACATCGCAAACCTGCCGCTGTCGATGGGGGGCGTCACCGTCAACCGTTTCTGCGGATCGTCGATGCAGGCAATCCATCAGGCTGTCGGCGCAATTTCCAGCGGTGCTGGACAAGCCTTCATTTGCGCCGGCGTTGAATCCATGTCGCGCATTCCGATGGGCGGGTTCAACCCGCTGCCGAACCCCGCATTGGTGAAAACATATCCGCAAGCCTATATCGGCATGGGCGAAACCGCCGAGAACCTTGCGCGCAAATATTCCATTCCGCGCGCGGAGCAGGAAAAATACGCGCTAAATTCCCATCAGAAAGCTGTACTGGCGCGTGAAGCCGGCCGCACGAAAGATGAAATCACGACGATCACGACGGCAGAGGGTAAAACAGTTTCTGCGGATGGTTGCATTCGTCCCGAAACGACGCTGGAAGGCTTGGCGGGATTGCGCCCTGCATTCGACGCGTCCGGCTCTGTGACAGCGGGTACATCATCGCCGTTGACAGATGGCGCATCGGCGACGCTCGTCACCTCCGAACAGTTCGCGAAGGAACGCGGGTTGACGATCCTTGCGAAAATCCGCTCTACCGGCGTATCCGGTTGCGCACCCGAAATCATGGGTATCGGCCCTGTCGAGGCGTCGAAAAAAGCAATGGCGCGCGCGGGCATCACGATCAAGGACATCGATATCATCGAATTGAACGAGGCCTTTGCCGTGCAGGCGATGTCGGTGCTGAACGAACTGGGCGCGGATTACAGCAAGGTCAATCTTGACGGCGGCGCAATTGCCCTCGGCCACCCGCTCGGTGCTTCGGGCGCGCGCGTGACGGGCAAGGCGGCGACGCTGCTCCAGCGCGAAAGGAAGCAATTCGCGCTGGCCACCATGTGCATTGGCGGCGGTCAGGGTATCGCGACCATTCTGGAAGCGGCATAAATGTTTTTCAGCGACGGTTTCCGTAAACTGCCGAAGGTGGATCTGCATGTCCATCTGGAGGGCACGATCACGCCCGAAATGGCCAAGCGAATTGCCAGTCGCAACAACGTCACGCCATCATCGCAATTGATGGACAGTTCCGGCGAACATTTTCGCTGGAGTTCGGACGGCGACGCCCGCCACAACCTGATCGCGTTCCTGAAGGCCTATGACGACGCGACATCCGTTATGAAGCGCCGCGAAGATTATACCGACATCACCTACGATTATTTGCATCGCGCCGCGCATGAGGGCTGCATCTATGTCGAATTCTTTATCTCCGCCGATCATGGCGCGATGGTGGGGCTTGATTACAAGGAAATGATCGCCGCCATCGCCGATGGTTACGAGAAGGCAAAAAACGAATCCGGCATCGAAATGCGCCTGATTTCTACCTGCGTCCGCCATTACGGACCGGAAGCGGCATTGAAGGTTGCAGACACGACGCGCGGCTACCATCACCCGCTGGTCACAGGATTTGGCATGGCGGGCGACGAGAACGCCCATACAGTTGCCGATTTCCGCCCTGCCTTCATGGCATCGGGACTGGCAGGGCGCACCGCCCACGCGGGCGAGGCATCGGGGCCGGAGACCGTGCGCCAGGCGCGCGATATATTGCAAGTACGCCGCTTCGGCCATATGGTACGCGCGATCGAGGACGTAAAATTGATGGAAGAGCAGAAAAGCATTCTCGCGGTGCCGGAGGTCTGCGTTTCCAGCAACATTGCGCTGAAGGTTTATCCCGATTACAAATCCCACCCCCTGCGCGAGTTTTTCGATTACGGGTTAAAGGTCGTGTTGGGATCGGACGACCCCAGTTTCTTCAACACCAGCATCGGCCGCGAATACAAAATCGCGCATGACCAGTTCCGGTTTACTGAAACAGAACTGCTGCAACTGTCGCGCAATGCGATCGAGGAAGCATTTGTCGATGAAACGACGCGGAGCCTGCTGCTGGACAAGATCGCAGCCCACAAACACTGATTACATATTGTACCCGCAGGGTTGCCACTCGACAGCGTCCATGTTTTCATTCACGATGAGCGCACACCAACAAATTCAACCGGAGTTTTTTCATGAGAAAAAAATCTGATATCGCAGCCTCACGGGTCACGAAAATCGTGATCGGTCTTGGTTTTATCGCCGCAGCTCTCGCGCCCTTCGGTGGCGCGGCGTTGGCGGCGTGGTCAACAGGTGCGGCTGCACTGGCGGGTCTGGGTCTCGGCGCTGCTGCGCCGCTTGCGGCTGCCGGTGCTTTCGGAGGCTTCATCCTCGGCGCATTTGCGGCACCGGTAATTGCGATTGGCAGCATCGCTGTCGGCCTGCTGGCGGGCGCGACGACCAAGGCAATCGGATCGACGCTGGAATGGATGGCTGGCGGCAGCAAGGCGGAAACCGCGGCGCAACCCAAGGCCGATGTGCAGCACAACATTCATATCGATATCGCGGGCGCTGGCCTGAACAGCAAGAAACTTGGCGAGAGCTTTGGCGCCGCCAAGCAGGAACGCCAACTGGCGAACCAGAACAAGCCGCAGCCGAAACTGCAGAAGCTGCTGCGCTTTGGCATGTAATATATTTTGTGATTTTTAAAAAGCCGCGCTGGGGACAGCGCGGCTTTTTTATTTAGATATTAAAGCCGCGTTTTTTCGGGGCGGGAGGCTTCACATCATTCGCGGGTTTGGGCGCGGGTTTCTTGACCAGGTCTTCCTTCAGCTGCGCGTCTTCCTTCGCAATTTTCGTCTTCAGCGTGTCGCGCGCCTCATCCAGCGTCATCAGTTTGTGGTTTTCGTTTTTATTGGCGCTCGGTGCGTAGACAACGATTTTATATTCGGCACCTGAAACGACCTTGAAGGCAGGGCGCAGCTTGCGCACCTCCTCCTCGACAAGATCGGCAACGCCGAAGAATTTGTTTTCCGCCACATGCGCGGGATCGATCGGGCGCGCTGCAACGGCGTCGTTAAAGGCCGTTGCCAAATCGACCTGCTGCTTGAACAGAATGACGCGGATATCGGTGCTCGCCTTGATCTTCTGCATTCTTTTGTCCGCTTGCAGGACCCCGGAAAGGCCGGCGCGGCCCATGGCCTTGAGCGTGGGAAAGCTGGCGGCGGTGATGGCGGCCAGCGTACCGAAGCCGCCGGTGAAAATAACATCCAGCGCCACGCCGAAAATCGCGCCTTTGCCAAGGCTGCGTGCATAGCCGCTCGCGAGTTGGCCTTTGGTGCGGTTATATTTCTTCAGGACTTCGTTCAGTTCCTGTTTCTGTTTTTTATCCATGGCGCACCCGTCTTTGATACAGAGTTATGTATAAAGATGGCGTCCGGTGGAGTCAAGGCGCTATAAATAGGGAGGTTTAGCTCTGGAAGGAGCGTTTCAGGCCGGGGCCCTTGCCTGTGATCGCTTTTTCGACCAGCTCGACGATTTGCTGGCCAATGACTTGGTCGACACCCAGCAGGTTTTGCTTGGCCTCGTTGAATCCCTTGATGGCCTTGAACTGGCCTTCGGAGCGCAAATTGCCCATCAGGTCGGGACCGCCCTTGCGCGCGCGGGTGTTGAAAGCGTTTTCGGAGGAACGGAGTGTTTCGGCAGCAGCATAGAATGTCGTCAGCGCCTCGACAGCATTCGGGTCATGTTCGACGAGTTTTTGCTGTGCTTGTGCCAAGGCTTGCGCGCCGAAAGCTTCGGTCGCAGTGCCCTTGTAGGTCGTCAGGTCGTCTATGCCGCGCAACAGCACCATGGTATAACCCGCTTGCCCTTTTCACCCGATTAGGGTAATTTCCTTAATGCCTATTATACCCTAAAATATAGGGCTGTCAGGCGAAAAGTTAATTTTCCGGAATATCATCAGGTAAGCTACTGATATGAATACGAAATTTGACGTCATTGTTGTCGGGGGAGGTCATGCGGGCTGTGAAGCTGCCGCCGCTTCCGCACGCATGGGTGCCAAAACCCTGCTTTTGACCCACAAGATCGATTCTGTCGGCGTCATGTCCTGTAACCCTGCGATTGGCGGGCTTGGCAAAGGACATCTTGTGCGTGAAATCGATGCGCTCGATGGCGTGATGGGCAAAGTGATCGACAAAGCGGGCATCCAGTTCCGCATCCTGAACGCCAGCAAAGGCCCCGCCGTCCGCGGCCCGCGCGCGCAGGCCGACCGCAAACTATACCGCGACAACATGCAGGCGATCCTGCTGAACTATTCGAACCTGACGCTGCATGGCGACGGCGCGGAAGAAATTCTGACCGATGCAAACGGTAATGTCAGCGGCGTCGTTACGACTGCCGGCACGATGTTCTCCTGCGGCGCGCTGGTCATTACAACCGGCACGTTCCTGCGTGGCATCGTGCATCGTGGCAAGGAACAACACGCGGCGGGACGCATCGGCGAAAAACCGTCGGTTGGTCTTGCGCTCTCGCTGGAAAAACTGAAGCTGCCGATGGGTCGCCTGAAAACCGGCACGCCCGCGCGCCTTGATGGCCGCACGATCAAATGGAACATGCTGGAAGAACAGCCCGGCGACAATCCGCCCACGCCGTTTTCTTTCATGAACGATAAAGTGACCGTGCCGCAAATCTCGTGCTTTATCACCTATACCAACGAAAACACGCACCAGGTCATCCGCGACAACCTGCAGGATGCGCCGATGTATTCAGGACAAATCAAATCCTCCGGCCCGCGCTACTGCCCGTCGATCGAGGACAAGGTTGTGCGTTTTGCGGATAAAGAACGTCACCAGATTTTCCTTGAGCCGGAAGGCCTCGACGATCCGACCGTCTATCCGAACGGCATCTCCACCTCGCTGCCGGAGTCTGTGCAGGATGCGATGATCCGCACCATTCCCGGTCTGGAGGACGTCAAAATTATCGTCGCGGGTTACGCGATTGAATACGATTACGTCGATCCCCGTGCCCTCACCCGCACGCTCGAAACCCGCGCGCAGCCGGGCCTGTTTCTGGCAGGGCAAATCAACGGGACAACAGGGTATGAAGAAGCAGGCGCGCAAGGCCTGATCGCCGGCATCAATGCGGCGTTGAAGGCTGCGGGCAATGGCGCGGAATTCGTGTTGGACCGTGCGGATGGTTATATTGGCGTCATGATCGACGACCTGATTACCCAAGGCGTGACGGAGCCGTACCGCATGTTCACCTCCCGCGCCGAATACCGGCTGCTGCTGCGCGCCGACAACGCCGATCAACGCCTAACGCCGGCTGGTATTTCCATAGGATGTGTTGGAGCCGAACGTGCTGCAATGTTTGAACAAAAGCACCGCCAGCTGGCGGATGCCCGCGAATTGGTGACCAGCCTGACGGCGCTGCCGGTCGAGCTGGAACGCCTCGGCTTCAAGGTCAATCAGGACGGCACGCGCCGCTCCGTCCATGACCTGATGCGCTACCCCGATATCTCGATCGACGCGTTGAAGGCGCATTGGCCGCAACTGGCCAATATCGCCCCCTCGATTGTCGAACAGGTCGAGATTGATGCCCGCTATGCCGGTTATATCCAGCGGCAGGAATCTGATATCAAGGCATTCCGCCGCGATGAAGCGCTGGAGCTGCCCCATGATCTCGATTACGGCGCGGTCGGCAGCCTGTCGAATGAAATGCGCCTGAAACTGGGCAAGCACCGCCCCGATACCTTAGGCGCTGCAGCCCGCATCCCCGGCGTGACACCGGCCGCGCTGGTTGCCCTCCTCCGCCATATCAAGCGCAAGCCGGAGAGCAAGGTTGCCTGAAATCTTCAAGAACACCTTCGAGCGTCACGGATTCTTTGTTTCACGTGAAACACTGGACAAGTTCGAGACGTATAATGCCCTCCTCCGCAAGTGGCAGAAGGCCATCAACCTTGTTGGCCCGACTACAGTGGATGACGCGCCAGAACGTCATTTCTTCGACAGCGCCCAGATGTTCCGCTATATCCCAGATGTCGAGGTGACGCTGGCCGATCTAGGCTCCGGAGCGGGTTTCCCAGGGCTTGTGCTTGCAATGCTGGGCGTCAAGGATGTGCATCTGGTTGAGTCCGATATCCGCAAAGCCACCTTCCTGCGCGAGGTTTCACGCGAAACCTCCACCCCTGTGACTGTGCATAACAAGCGGATCGAGGATACGGTCATTCCCAATCTCGATGTCGTCACCGCCCGTGCCCTCGCTCCCTTGCAGGATTTACTCGCGCATGTGGACCGTTTGCGCACACCCGACCGCCCCATCTATGCCGTTCTTGCCAAAGGCCTGCAGCATGGCGAGGAAATCGACAAAGCTCACAAAACGTGGGATTTTGAGCTGGAAGTATTCCCCAGCGAGAGCGATATGTCAGGAAAAGTATTAAGAATCAAAGGCTTAGTTAAGAAATAACACGCTGTTTCACGTGAAACAGCCGCCTCACGGTGTTCTGATACCTAAATTTTGTTTCACGTGAAACGCGCTTGCCCCCACCCGAATCCTCAGGTACAAAACCTTATGACCCAGGCATTACCCAAAATCGAGCAAAACACCCCTTTCACGGATGGCGGTATCGCCTCCCAGACGCGGTTTATCAGCATTTCTAACCAAAAGGGCGGCGTTGGCAAGACGACGACCACTGTAAACCTTGCAACCGCCCTTGCGGCTGTTGGCAAGCGCGTGTTGGTGGTCGATCTCGACCCGCAGGGTAACGCCTCGACGGGTTTTGGCGTCGACCGCGCCGATCGTGTCAATGGCACCTATGAAGTGCTGTTCGGCGATTGCGGCGTGGACGAAGCTATCCATGAAACCAAGGTACCTAACCTTTTCATAATCTCGTCCTCCATTCACCTGTCGGGCGCCGAGATCGAACTGGTGGATGTCCAGCGCCGCGAATACCGCCTGAAGGACGCGCTGGAGGCTGCGACCAATAAATTCGACTATGTGATGTTCGACTGCCCGCCTTCGCTCAACCTCCTGACGCTGAATGCTCTGGTTGCATCGAATGGCGTGCTGGTGCCGCTGCAATGCGAATTCTACGCGCTGGAGGGCCTGAGCCATCTGGTGAAGACGATCGAGCGCGTCAAGAACGCGTTTAACCAGGAACTGGAACTGACCGGCGTTGTGCTGACGATGTACGACAAGCGCAACAACCTCGCGAACCAGGTGTCGGACAACGTCCGCGGCTTTTTCGGCGACAAGGTTTTTGAAACGGTGATCCCGCGCAACGTCCGCATTTCGGAAGCGCCGTCCTTTGGCCTGCCCGCGATTGTGTACGACATGCACTGCTCCGGCTCGCAGGCATACATTCATCTCGCCAAGGAACTGCTGAAGCGCGAAGCGCAATTGCAGGCGAAATTTGGCGGCTAATTTTTATCGGAGTTTATTGTCATGACAGTTGAACAGAAAAAACGCGGACTCGGCCGTGGTCTCGATGCCCTCTTTCAGGATGCGCGTAAAGAGGAAGAAGCATTCCAGCCCAAAATGAAACGTGCCGATGAAATGGTCGCGGCCGTGCAGCAGATACAGGCGCAACAGGCAAACGCGCCCGCAGGCGCGCAACGCAAACTGGCCGTCGATAAAATGACGCCCGGCAAATTTCAGCCGCGCCGCCATTTCGATGATGCCGCGCTTGACCAGCTGGCAGACAGCATCGGCGTGCATGGCGTGTTGCAGCCGATCCTTGTGCGTCCTTTGTCCGGTACGATGTTCGAAATCATCGCGGGCGAACGCCGCTGGCGCGCCGCGCAAAAAGCGCAGCTGCATGAAGTGCCCGTCGTCATTCAGGAATTGACAGACAAACAGGCGCTCGAAATCGCCCTCATCGAAAACCTGCAGCGCGAAGATTTGTCGGCGGTCGAAGAGGCCGAAGGCTACCAGCGCTTGATGGATGAATTCGGCCATACGCAAGACGCGCTCGCAACGCAGCTCGGCAAAAGCCGCAGCCATGTTGCGAACACGATGCGCCTGTTGAAGCTGCCGCAATCCGTGCGCAGCATGATCCAAAACGGCTCGCTCAGCGCCGGCCATGCCCGCGCCCTGATCGGCGCGAAAAATCCGGAAGAGCTTGCGGACCTGATCCAGCGTCGCGGGCTGAACGTCCGCCAGATCGAGGCGCTCGTTCAGAAATCAACCGATGGCAAGCTGAAGCCCAATCATAAGAAGGCACAGCGTTTCATCCAGAAAGATGTCGATGTCCTGGCGCTGGAGCGCCTGACCTCCGACAAGCTGGGCCTCAATGTGACGATCGACAGCGTGGGCCCGGCCGGCCGCCTGACCATCGAATACAAGACGCTCGACCAGCTGGACGACCTTCTCGCAAGGATTGGCCAAACGCCCCGCCGCTAATTAGATTCCCTCTCAGGGAACAGAATCACCTCGGCCGGTGTTGGATGAACGACGGCGGGAAAGTTACGTTTTCCAACCGCATAACAATTAAAGTTAACGCGTGAAGGAGAATTCACATGAAAAACACCTTGAAAACACTTGCAGCGGCACTGGTTATGATTCCTGCCCTCGCTTTTGCAGGCAGCGATGGTATGACTGTTCGCACCACCACTCAAACTCGCGATATGGGGACCTATGAATCCTCGTCCGACACCATCTCCGATGGCAGCCTGATGACCACTGACACGACCACCACCACCGTGACCCGTCAGCGCAATGCCCGTTCGGACACTGAATACGGTGCAAACAGCCCCACGCCGGGCGAGACCGATACCCGCGTCTTCGTGCGCGAGCGCGTCCGCTTCGAGCGTAACGCCGAGTAACTACGGCGTAATGACTGAACTACCCTGAAGTGCAAAGCCGTCTTTTTTAAGACGGCTTTGTGCTTTCCGAGACGTATAAACGCCAGCCGGCATAACGAATGTCATTTGACATATTATTGAAATTGTTATAGAATCCTCAAATGAGCTTCTTAAAAGGTAAATTGAAGGCGACATTCGATAACGCGCGTTGGGCGATGACGTCCAAGCGCGCGAAGCGTGGCAAGCTGGATCAGGCGATCGCCATGATCAGCAATTACCCAGAAACCAAATTCCTCCTCGATCTCGTAACGCAAGAAGGCGTCGGCGTCACCTTTGACAAGAACATGAAGGATGGCCCCGCTGCCGCGCAACTGGTGACGAACCGTGAAACCGGCCAGCAATATATCGCGCTTAACCCCAATGCGGCACCCACCGACCTTGCCCTTTCGCTGATCCATGAGATGCGCCATGTCTGGCAGGACAAGGTTCTGGGCCTGACACCGCAGAGCCGGGCATTGAGCGAACCGGATTCCGAAACCGCCCTGATGCTGACGCGCGTGCGCGAAGCGGATGCCCATGCCTTCGTCAACCTGATGGTGCGCCGCATCCAGAAGTCGCAGGACGACGCGGCGGAACTGAAAGAGCTTGCGCAGAGATTGCAGGAAACGACCGGCAAGCCGCTTGATGTCTACCAGACAGAAGTCGTCGCCAAATATGCCGAGCGCAAATTCAAAGACCGTCTGGATGATGATGCAAGGCAGATGTCAGCGGATTTCCAGTGGGCGCTGCAAAACCTTGATCCCTATGACCGCCAGTCGCTGGTCGACTATCATATCCGCTACACCTCGCCCGCGATGGAGCCGCAGCCGCATGTCGGCGGCCGCGTAAAATTCGGCGTCGATCACATGCGCCAGATGCTGCATATCGGCGTCGCGCTGGAAGCGCCCTCCTATATGGATCATCTGACCAATGACGAATTCAAGGCGGCCGTGCTGGGCGATGTCAGCCCCGAGATCAAGAGCGCGGTGTCGCTGATGGATCACTTCGAAAAGGCCGCAGCCCGTGGACAGACAAACCCGCGCGACAACTTCGGCTACCGTGTCGCCATCGAGGAACGCCTCGCGAAAGCTGTCAACCAGCCGCCCAAGCCGCAGACGCCTTCTCTGTACGGTTAAAAATTTTAAGAAACTATTCGGTCGCTGTTTCGGCGGGTGCGCCGGGCTTCCATTCGGATACGCGCTTCTGCGCTTCCTTCACCGCATCGGTAGACATTTTACGCGTCAGCATTTTCAGGTTGCGCGCCGCGGTTTTGTTACCGTTCTTGGCGGCGAGTGCAAACCATGTATAGGCATCGACATCGTCCTGGTCGCCGCCGTCGCCGTTATAGGACATGATCGCCATATTATATTGCGCTGACATGTTGTTCTGCTGCGCGGCCATCTTGAACCACTTGCGCGCCTCGCCGTAATCCTGATCGGTGCCCTTGCCTTCCATGTACAAGGTGCCGAGGATTGTCTGCGCCGGCACGTTGCCCTGTGATGCCCAGGGGGTCAGGATTTTCAGCGCGCGTTTATAGTCGCCTTGGCTATAGGCTGCGTTGCCTTCCTCGAAAGGGATGTCGATTTTTTCTTTTGCGGGGGTGCCGTCGGAGGTGGTGGTGCCGTTGTTTCCGCCCGACAGGTTGCCGTTCAGCGCAACCAGCAATTCGGATGATGACCCGTCCGCTTTCTTGATCATCGCCTGATAGCTGACAACGCCGGCATCGTCCGTCACATAATAAACTTTGTCGACCCGGTTGCCCGCGCCGACATTCTGCATGATTGTCTGCTGCACCGCCGGCGGCACGAACATCCAGTTCACGACCTTTGATTCCGCATGGGCGGTGAAGGCAAAGCCAACCGCCACGGGAATCATGTAGAAGAAAGCCCTGCTGAAGAAACGAACCATATTATGCATCCTTGCCGGTATTGCGGCCTTTCAGTGCCGCCTTGCGACTTATTATCATACAGTCTTTGCTGCAATGCGCAACAATTGGCGCCGTTGATGCCTATATAGTTCAGGCGCGGCGGCGGGACAGGGCGCGGCTGCCGATCTGCGATAATGATAATACAGCGCGGCTCACCAATACCTCCGGCTCAGCGCCCGACATCTTGCATTTCGCTTCGCAAGCCATCAAAAGTGAGATCGCCTGTTCAATTTGTGCCATCGACCAGCCGTTCATCTGCGCGACAAAGCTGTCCTTCAGTTTGAAGAACAGCGGCGGCTTCAGCTGCTTCAGCGCGATATCCAGCACCTCGCCCTTGGCAAGACGCGCCTTGGTGATATGCAGCTTGGAGAAATAGTTTTGCATATGACGCAGGATGGAGACGGCGTTTTCCCCCTCCGCCAGCGCCAGTTGCAGCACGCGGTCGGCATCGCCGAACTGGCCGGAACCCATATATTTGGTCAGGTCGTCCAGCGGCAATTGCGCGGCGGCACCAACGCAGGCGGTTACGTCCTCAAGGCTGATATCGCGCTGGCCGCCCATATAGATCATAAGCTTCTCGGCCTCGCCGCGCGCAACGGCGCGGTCACCGATCACATTGCTGGCAAAATGGGACATCGCATCCGATGAAATGCGGAAACCGGCCCCGCGCAGCATATCGCCGATGACTTTGGCAAGGTCGCGTTCGTCATCGACATAGCAGGGTACAGCGGCGGCATTTTCCTGCTGTTCGAACAGCAAACGCAAGGATGACCGCGGGCCCAACTCTCCCGCTTCGATCACGACGCGGTTGTCGCCGGGTTTCAACTGCTTCAGCGCGTCCTTGATGGCAGAGGTTGATTTATCGGCATTGTCGAGCATGCGCAGGCGCACGGCGCGCGCACCGCCCAGCATCGAAATGGATTTCGCCTCGTCCAGCAGCGTGGCGGGGTTATCGGAGAGTTGCGACGGCGTGATGTCCACAAGCGCGAAGGGATCTTTTTCGTCGACACCGGCATGCTTGATCAGCTGCGATGCGCGTTCCCGCACACGGCCTTCATCGGGGCCGTAGACAAGGATGGCGCGGATGTTGTCGGGCGGATTGTTGACGAAAGCGTCAATGCCTTTGAACTGCAGCTTCATTTCGCGTTCTCGCGGTTAAAATGAAGTGCGACCTCGGTCACTACAGTATCCGCCAACTCTTCGAGCATGTGGTTGGAGACAGAGGCCTTGGAAACAAGGGTCGCAAACTGGTTGTCCAGCTGGTTATAGCCGCCGACGGCGCGCACATCACGCAACAGCACGACTTTACCTGTCGCCCGTTCGGTCAGCGTCATGGTCGACGTCACCTGCAGCATCGCGCGGGTCGATGTCGCGTCCTTGCGGATGCCGAGGTTGGTGAGTTCCGTCAGTAGCGGCGACATCGACAATATATATGGCGCGTCACCGGGGCGGCCTTTGAGGTTCAGGCGGTCGATCAACTGGTTGCGCAGGTACTGGCCCTCGCGGTCGGGAATGTTGGCGATTTCGACGCCCGATTCCAGCGCATCCGCCGCATCGAACACGCCGCTCGTCTCGCCATACATCGGCTTGAAGCCGCAGGCGGATACCGGCAGCAGCAGCGCAAAAACCAGCAATAGCCTAGACAACCACATTGATGATCCTGTTCGGCACGACGATGATCTTGCGGGCGGGCTTGCCCTCCATCGCCTTCTGTACGCCAACTTCCCCCAAGGCCGCTTTTTCGGCGTCGGCCTGTGCCATGTCTTTGGGCAGCGTGACGGTTGCCCGCAGCTTGCCATTGACCTGGATCGCCATGGTGACGGTGTCATTCGCCAGCAGGCTTGCATCGGCTTGCGGCCATGCCGCGTCGACCAGCAGGGTCTTGTGGCCCATCGCCTGCCACAATTCCTCCGCAATATGCGGGATCATCGGCGACATCAGGCGCAACAGCACTTCGCAGCCTTCTTTCAGAACCGCACCGTCATGTTTCGCGGCGGAAAAATCCTCCAGCGCGTTCGACAGTTCGCGCAGGCGCGCGACGGATTTGTTGAAATGGAATTTTTCCAGATCCTGCGTCATGTCGTGAATGGTCTTGTGGATCTTGCGGCGCATGGGCTCGGTATCGCCGCCTGTACCGTTGAAATCCGCATTCATGATCAAACGCCACAAGCGGTTCAGGTATTTCCACGCGCCTTCGATGCCGCTTTCCGTCCATTCCAGATCGCGTTCGGGCGGGCTGTCGGACAGGATGAACAGGCGTGCCGCGTCCGCGCCGTAGGTTTCGAGAATTTCGACGGGGTCGACGGTGTTCTTTTTCGATTTCGACATTTTCTCGATGCGGCCGACGGTAACTGCTTCGCCGGTTGCCGCATGCACGAATTTCTCGCCGACTTTTTTCAGGTCAGCGGGATAGAGCCATTTGCCGGCGGTGTCTTTATACGTCTCGTGCGTCACCATGCCTTGCGTGAACAATGCGGTGAAGGGTTCGTCGAAATTCAGGTAGCCGCATTTTTTCAAGGCGCGGGTGAAGAAACGCGCATAGAGCAAGTGCATGACCGCATGTTCGACGCCGCCGATATACTGGTCGACGGGCGCCCAATACGCGACCTTGTCCTTGTCAAACCCGCGTTCCGCGTTCTGCGGGTCGCAATAGCGGAACTGGTACCACGAGCTTTCAAAGAACGTGTCGAAAGTATCGGTTTCGCGTTGCGCGGGTTTTGCGCAGGTCGGGCAGTTGACGTTTTTCCACGTCGGGTGGTTATAGATCGGGTTGCCGGGCTGCGAGAAATGTACGTCGTCAGGCAGCGTGACGGGCAGCTGGTTTTCCGGCACCGGCACGACGCCGCAGGATTCGCAATGAATGATCGGAATCGGGCAGCCCCAATAGCGCTGGCGGCTGACGCCCCAGTCGCGCAGGCGGTAGAGGGTCTTCCCCTCGCCCATGCCAGCCTTTTCAATGCGGCTGATCGCTTCGGCCTTGGCTTCGTCGACGCCCATGCCGTTCAGGAAATCGGAATTGTACAGGCGGCCGGGGCCGGTATAGGCCTCCATGCCGACCGCAAAGCTCTTCGGGTCTTCCCCGTCGGGGATCACGACGGGAATGACGTTCAGGTTATATTTACGCGCAAAATCCAGATCGCGCTGGTCATGCGCGGGGCAGCCAAAGATCGCGCCCGTGCCGTAATCCATCAACACGAAGTTCGCGATGAACACGCGCAAGCTTCCGCCCTTGATAAAGGGATGCTTTACCTTCAGGCCGGTGTCGAACCCGATTTTCTCCGCCGTCTCGACGGCCGTTTCGGACGTACCGATCGCGCGGCATTGCGTCACGAAATCGGCAACGCCCTGATTTTTGGCGGAGAGTTCCGCCGAAACGGGATGGTCGGGCGAAATGGCGACAAAGGACGCGCCGAACAGCGTATCGGGGCGCGTGGTGTAAATCTCCAGCGTATCGCCCGCAGCCCCCTGCCCGTCATAGTCGAAACGGAATTGCAGGCCTTGGGATTTGCCGATCCAGTTTTCCTGCATGATGCGCACTTTTTCCGGCCAGCCCTGCAGCTGGGTATGCACACCCTCCAGCAGGTCGTCGGCGAAATCGGTGATCTTCAGGAACCATTGCTTCAGCTTGCGACGTTCCACGATGGCGCCGGAGCGCCAGCCGCGCCCGTCCACCACCTGTTCGTTCGCCAGAACCGTGTTTTCCACCGGATCCCAGTTCACGAAGGCTTCTTTCTGGTACGCCAGGCCATTCTTCAGGAAGTCGAGGAAGAATTTCTGCTCGTGTTTATAATAGTCGGCAGCACATGTTGTCAGCTCGCGGCTCCAGTCGATCGCCAAACCCATCATCTTCATCTGGTTTTTCATGACCGCGATGTTCTGGTAGGTCCATTTGGCGGGGTGGGTCTGGTTTTCCATGGCCGCGTTTTCGGCGGGCAGGCCGAAGGCGTCCCAGCCCATGGGGTTCAGGACGTTAAATCCCATCGCTCGCTTGTACCGCGCCACGACGTCCGACAGGGTATAGTTACGGACGTGACCCATATGCAGGCGGCCGGACGGGTAGGGGAACATGGCAAGGGCATAGAATTTCTTCTTCGACGGGTCTTCCGTGACCTCGAATACCTTTTGGTCCGCCCAGGCGGCCTGCCAGCGGCTTTCGGTTTCCTTGACGTTATAACGGTGCTCGGTCATCGCCTCTGCCCCTCTTGAATAAGACATATAATGTAGTACAGCCCCGCACCCGCGTTAAAGCGGAATTGCGGGGCGGGTATCGCCGCCGATGCGTATTAAAGCTTGCCGCCGGACTGGCTGACGCGCAGTTCGCGGGCGCGGGTCAGGATGGCGTTTTCGATATTGGTCGCCATGTCGTCGGTCACGGCTGCGTCTTTCCAGCCGGCCTTGCCTTGCGACTGCTTGAACACCGATACGCGCACGCCATCGGCCCGCAGCTGCTTGTCCATTATATATACAGACAGTTTAAAGCGCTCGCCAGGGGTGGCCGGGTTCTCGTACCAGTCGGTCAGGATCACGCCGCCAAAGGGGTCGGCCGATGCCATGGGCATAAAGGAAACAGTGTCGAGCGACGCGCGCCACAGAAAGCTGTTAACGCCGATGCCCGATCCGCCCGCGTCCTTGTCAGTGTCATCCTCGCCCCACAGTTTGTCCCCCAGCGTGCGGCCTTCGCCCCAGATGGTGTCTTTCTTCTGGGTGGAATAGGTGGTTTTGTCGTTGCCTTCGGTCGGGTCGGGATAGCTCGCCTCTTTTTTGACGTTGCCGCAAGCAGCAAGCGCCAGCGATGCCGCAACCAGAAAAGGAATAACGCGATAGTTCATGTTCGTTCGCTCCGAAAGCATTCTTAAACCCGATGTCTGATGTAGCATGAATGCATGGATTCTCAAAGCCTGCGGGGATTCGCCTCATCGTTTTCGCCGTTGAATCGCTTCGGATTATGGCTACACCATGAATATGTAAAAAATGGTGCTTTTGCCTCCGCCAAACCCCGCCAAACCCCGCGGAATTCCTGCAAAACTTGGCCATTTCCAGACAGCCGGCCTTCGAACCCCGTTGTGGCACAGACGCAACAGTGTTCCCCCATTGTCTGCAATCGGGCCTTGCGATGGTTGACCTGTGTCGCCCCACGGGGGTATTCCTCAATGGTAACGGCGATGCACCGCTTTTGGGGCCGCGTCGCTTGTATCAAGAACGCATCTGGGGATACTCTCTGGGGCAATTTGGAGGAAACACAATGAAAAAGATCCTACTCGCAGGTACCGCGATCGTCGGCGCAGCAGTTCTCGCTTCGCCCGCGCAAGCTGACCTGAAAATCGACCTCGGCGGCCACTTCCGTGGTTATGCCGTGTTCAACGACCAAGATGAAACTGGCGGCGCTGGCACCGAAAACGACCTGCGCAGCTTTGAATTCAAGCGCGACATGGAAGTTCACTTCACCGGCGAAACCACGACCGACAGCGGCCTGACCGTTGGCGTTCACGCTGAACTGGACCTCGGCAACGAAGGCCAAAGCGAGTCCGGCGTTTCCGTTCTGCCCGCGCAGCCCGGTAACTTCTCCTTCACCGACAACGATCCTAACCAGCTCGATGAAGCATACATCTACTTCTCCGGCGGCTGGGGCCGCGTGAACTTCGGCTCCGAAGACGGCGCTGCATACCTCCTGCAGGTTGCCGCTCCCTCGGCTGACTCGAACGTTGACGGCATGCGCGTTTACGTGCAAGCCCTGAACGCTGACGTCTGGGACAACGGCGCTGCTGACAACTCGATCCTCGGCGGCAACGGTCTGGACTTCAACTATCGCCTGGACTACGACAACGCATTCTTCCGCGACACCGACCGCCTGACCTACCTGACCCCGAAATGGAACGGCTTCCAAGCCGGCGTTTCGTACGCTCCGGAAGCTGGCCAAGGCGCAGTTGATGACGCGTTCCTGGGTGCAAGCCTTGAAGACACGACCACCAACTTCGAAGACCTCTGGGAAGTTGCTGCCCGTTGGGACGGCGAATTCGAAGGCTTCGGCATCAGCGCAGGCGTTGGCTATGCTAACGCTTCCGCAACTGAAGAAGCTGCAGCTGGCGTGAACAGCTTCGCGTCTGACGACTACTCCGCTTGGGATGCTGGCCTGAACGTTTCGTTCAACGACTTCTCGGTCGGCGTTGCATACCTGAACGAAGAAACCGGCGTTGATGACAGCGCTGGTCTTGGTAACGACTCGGAAATCGAAACCTGGGTTGTCGGCGCGGCATGGGATAACGGTCCCTACCACCTCGGCGCGACCTGGTACAACACCGAAATCGGCAACAACGCATTCGGCCTCGGCTTGACCGGCACCGACAACGTTGATATCGAACGTTGGACGGTTGGCGGCGGCTACACCTACGGCCCCGGCATGACCTTCCGCGGCTCCGTTGCATTCGGCGATGTCGAAGCAGCTTCGGGCGCAGCAGCTGATGACACCGACTTCCTGCAAGTCGGCATCGGTACCGATGTGAACTTCTAATCATCCCTTACCGGATGATGCGAAAAGGGGAGGCGCCGCAAGGCGCCTCTTCTTTTTTTGCGCGTGTTGCAGATACAGTCACCTTTGGGTGACAAAGTCATGGCCGCGTTTTATAGTCAGGGCATGACAAACGACAAGGCAGCCAGTTCCCGACCGATGAACACCGCCGAAGCGCTGCAGGCGGCGAAGGCCCTGGCGGCCGACGGCAAGGTGGGCGCGGCAGCAAACCTGCTGGACCAGATCATCGCGCGCGAACCCGCCTGCGGCCCTGCGCTTTATCAACGCGGCATCATCGCCGCCCGCAACGGCAATCACGACAGGGCCGGGGGGTTCTTTGAACGTGCGCTTGCCCTTGCGCCCGATGCGCCCGAAATCCTCCTTTCCCTTGCAACCGTGCGTCATGAACAGGGCGACACCGCGGCGGCCGTGCAGTTGTCCGGTCAGGCGATGCAGGTCACGCAATCCCCGCTCACGCTCTACCGTCTTGGCATCCTGTTGCAGCAGGCGGGGGAATTGGCAGGCGCTCGGGCCGCCTTTGAAAAGTCATTGTCGCTCGACCCGCAAAATGCACGCGCCTGGTACGGGCTGTCCTTGACGCGCAAATTTGCAAACGGTGATCCGGATATCACGCGCATGCAGGATCTCGCAACTTCACGCAGCCTGCCGGCGGATGAAAAAATTTTCGCCCATTTCGCGCTCGCCAAGGCGCAGCTGGATTCCGGCGATGCCGATGCCGCCTTCGTCCATTTCGCGCAAGCCAACGATCTCAAGAAAAACAGCCTGAAACCTTTCGATAGCGCAGGCTTTCACGCCTATATCGACCGCATTATCGCGCTGATGAACCGCGACACGATTGCCGCATTGCGCAACCCCGCGCCGCCCGCAAATGACAGCAGCCGGCCGGTTTTCGTCATTGGCATGCCGCGCTCCGGTTCCACGCTCGTCGACCAGGTGCTCGCCAGCTATCCGGGCATCGCCAGCATCGGTGAATCGCCGCTGTTCGGCACCTGCGTGCCCGCCCTGCCGCAGGTCATGCCGAACGCCCTCGTCACGGCGGAGCTTGTACAGAACCTGCACGCCCTGCTGCGCGGCATCGGCGACAGGTATATCGCAGGCTCCGATAAGGCGGGGAAGGGCGCGCGGCATGTCGTTGACAAGATGCTGTTCAATTTCCTGTGGGCGGGCGTCATCCGGCTCGCGCTGCCGCGGGCGAAAATTATCCATTGCGTGCGCGATCCGCGCGATATCGCGCTTTCACTCTGGCAACTGCACTTCCCCAAGGGCATGGGCTGGACATATGATTTGCGCGATATCGGTGAATATTATAATGGCTACCGCAAGCTGATGGATCACTGGCACGACGTCATGCCGGGCGAAATCCACGATATCCGGTATGAAGACATGGTGGCGTCGCCAGAAGCGGAAACCCGCAAGCTGCTGGAATTCTGTGGCCTCCCTTGGGATGCGCGCTGCCTCGACTTCCAGAACCGCGAAGGGCTGGTGAAAACCGCCAGCGCCGCGCAGGTGCGCCAGCCTATCTACGGCACCTCCGTCGCGAAATGGAAAAAACACGAACGGCATCTCGCGCCGCTGCTCGAGGTGCTCGACAAGGCGAAGCTTGGCTGCGCCGCGCTGGTCTTGGGCGCGTTGTCGCTCTCGTCGCCCGCGCGCGCCGATCTCCATCTTGATCTCAGCGGCTATGCGCGCAGCTATATCACCTATAGCGACAATGATGAAATAACCTCGGGCGGCGGCCGTGACTTGCGCAATCTTGAACTGCGCCGCGAAATCGAAATGCATTTTTCCGGTGAACGCACGCTCGACAGCGGCCTCACCATCGGCGTGAAATCAGAATTCAAGCTCGGCAATGAAGGGGCAAGCGGCACTGTGCGCTCCATCACCGGCGGCAACCGCGATCCCGACCAGTTTGATGAAGGCTACATCTATTTCTCCGGCGGCTGGGGGCGTTTCCAGCTGGGGGCAAAGGATGGCGCGGCCTATCTGCTCGGCGTGCAGGCGCCTTCTGCCGACCAGTATATCGACGGTATGCGGATCTATACGCAGACATGGAAGCTCGATGTCTGGGATGACGGCATGCAGAACAATTCCTTCGTGCCCGTGAACGGTACGATCCGCCTCAACTACGACAATTCCAATTTCGGCAATATCGACCGCGCGACCTACCTGACCCCCAAATGGAACGGGCTGCAGCTGGGTGCATCTTACGCGCCTGAAAACAGCAAGCATGCGGTGGACGATGCTTTCCTTGGCGTCGATCGCGACGATGTCGTGGGGCGTTTTGAAAACGCGATTGATGTCGCGGCGCGCTATGAAGGCAAATGGGGTGACATGAAAATCACGACCGGCGCGGGCTACAGCACAGCCACGACGCAAATCGACGCTATTCCCGGCAATAACGGGTCTGATTCCCACCGCACCTTCACCACCGGCCTCAATCTGGGGTGGCAGGAATGGAGCATCGGCGGCGCGTACAAGCATGCCAGCACGGGCGTGGAAGGGCCGGATAATGCCCAAAAAGTGGTAGTGGCCGGATTGGCTTGGGATTCCAAGCCCTTACACCTTGGCGTCTCGTGGTATCAGATGGTTTTGGAATCAAACGCCTTTTCCATCGGCCTTGCCGACGATATCGAAATCCAGCGCGTAACCGCGGGTGGCTGGTACCAGATGGCGGATGGTTTCAGCCTGCGCGGCACCGTTTCGCGCCTTGATGTCGACAACGGCACGAATTCCGCAATTGACCCCACGCAATGGCAGGTCGCCATCGGTACTGAAATTACCTTTTAAATTCAGCCGCTTCACGAATGGGCTTGCTTTAATGGGGTGCGGTGCTTAAATCGTTCCTAGCATTTGTGCAGGGCAACAAGGAGAATTTCCATGACTTCCCAAAACAACGATCCCATCGTCATCGTCGGCATGGCGCGCACGCCAATCGGCGCGTTCCAGGGCGAACTTTCCAGCTTTTCCGCCTCCGACCTCGGCAAAATCGCGATCGAAGAAGCGCTGAAACGTTCGACCGTCAGCGCGAATGACATCGAAGACGTCATCATGGGCTGCGTGCTCGCGGCGGGGCAGGGACAGGCGCCCGCGCGTCAGGCATCGATCAAGGCAGGCATTCCGGATTCAGTCGGCGCCACCACCGTCAACAAGATGTGCGGCAGCGGCATGAAGGCCGTGATGCTGGCGCATGACAACATCCTTGCAGGCTCGGCATCCGTGATGATCGCGGGCGGCATGGAAAGCATGACCAACGCACCCTACCTGATGGAAAAAGCCCGCGCTGGTTTCCGCATGGGCCACGCGCAGGTGAAAGACCACATGTTCCTCGACGGTCTCGAAGACGCGTATGACAAAGGCCAGCTGATGGGCGTGTTCGCGGACGATACCGCGCGCAAATGCCAGCTGACCCGCGAAGACCAGGACAAATTCGCGCTCGCATCGCTCGCCCGCGCACAGGAAGCGACGAAATCCGGCGCGTTCACGTCCGAAATTGCGCCCGTGACGATCAAGGCAAAAACCGGCGACACCGTTGTGTCCGAAGACGAAAGCCCCAAAAAAGCGAAGCCCGAAAAAATCCCGACGCTGAAACCCGCCTTCACGCCCGATGGCACGGTTACGGCTGCGAACGCATCGTCGATTTCCGACGGCGCCGCGGCACTGGTGCTGATGCGCAAATCAGAAGCGCAAAAGCGCGGCCTGAAAATTCTGGGCGAGATCAAGGCGCATGCGACCCACGCGCAAAAACCGTCTGAATTTACCCTCGCACCCATCGGCGCGACCAAGAAAGTGCTGGAAAAAGCGGGCTGGAATGCCAAGGATGTCGACCTGTTCGAAATCAACGAGGCCTTTGCGGTTGTGCCGCTGGCCGCGATGAAGGAACTGGGCCTGCCCCATGACAAGGTGAACGTGAACGGCGGCGCATGCTCCATCGGCCATCCGATCGGCGCGTCGGGCGCGCGCATCATCATCACGCTGTTGTCCGCGATGGAAAAACGCGGGCTGAAACGCGGCGTTGCATCGCTCTGCATCGGCGGCGGCGAAGGCACCGCGATTGCGCTGGAGAGGGCGGCATAATCCCTCTTGGCGAAACGCAAAGCAAAAAAGTCCGCATCAAGCGGAAGGAACCAAACGCGAAGCCGCCGCTCTGGCGGCTTCCGTCCTTTTGCGCGCCTCGTTTTGGTGGCGGGGCTGTGGTGCTTTGCGGCCGGTATTATCATGCTGGCCTGGTGCCTGCATGACATGCCCGATACCAGCGACGTCAAGCCGCTGGAAAAACGCCCGAGCATCAGCGTCCTTGCCTCCGACGGCTCCCTGATCGCGCGTTACGGCGGGTTGAAGGGCAATGTTGTCGAAGCCAAAGACCTGCCGCCCTATGCGGTCGCGGCATTGCTGGCGGTCGAGGACAGAAGGTTCTACGACCATATCGGCATCGACCCGCTGGGTCTCGCCCGCGCGATGTATGCGAATGTGAAGGCGCGCCGCTGGGTGCAGGGCGGATCGACCATCACGCAGCAGCTGGCGAAGAACCTGTTCCTGACGCCCGACAAGACGCTGCGCCGCAAGGTGCAGGAAGCCGTGCTGGCGCTGATGATCGAATGGAAATATTCGAAAGAAGAAATCCTGACCGCCTATATGAACCGCGTCTATTTCGGCTCCGGCGCCTATGGCATCGATGCGGCGGCACGCACTTATTTCAACAAAAGCGCAACGGATGTGACCTTGTTCGAGGGCGCGGTGCTGATGGGGTTGCTGAAGGCGCCATCGCGTTTCTCCCCCACCTCCAACCCCAAGCTTGCCCGCGAACGCGCGAAAACTGTCATCAAGGCGATGGAGGATGCAGGTTATATCGGCGCGGATATGGAGCAGCAGGAAATCAAGAACGCCAAGATCACGCTGGCGGGCGGTAATCCCGGTTCGCTCAACCGCTATTTCGCCGACTGGATACTGGAACAGGTCGACGGTTATGTCGGCAATACGGAACGCGACCTTGTGATCCGCACAACCTTTTCAAAGGAATTACAGGCGCTGGCTGAATCGCGCCAGCAGGCGATCTTCGCCGGCATGAAGCCGACGGATAAAGTGTCGCAGGGTGCAATCGTCACCATGTCGCTGGATGGCGCGGTGCTGGCGATGGTGGGCGGCGTCGATTACACCGAAAGCCAGTTCAACCGCGCGACGCAGGCGCAGCGCCAGACGGGATCGAGCTTCAAGCCCTTCGTCTACCTCGCCGCGCTGGAACAGGGATACAGCAAGGACGATATCATCGAAGACTCCCCCATCCGCGTCGGTAATTACAGCCCGAAAAATTATGAAGGCAATTACAACGGCCCCGTCACGCTGACGCAGGCGCTGGCCCATTCGCTGAACGCGGCCACCGTGCGCCTGCTGCAGCAGATCGGCGTGTCGAGCCTGCTGGATGTCGCGCAGCGCCTTGGCCTGTCGCGCAAGTTTAAACCCGAACTGGCAACCGGTCTGGGCGCGGGTGAAGCAAGCCTGCTGGAAATGACGCATGCCTATGCCGAAATTGCCAATGGCGGCCATGCCATCTGGCCCTATGCGGTGTTGAGCGTCGAAGACGTGAAGGGCAACGTGCTGTTCACCCGCGAGAACGCGGGCGGCATGCGCCTGTTCAGCCCGCGGGATATCGCGCAGCTGGACGATATGCTTGTGCAAGTGGTGGCGCAGGGAACGGGGCAGGCGGCGCAGCTGACGCGCGGCCATGTGGCGGGCAAGACGGGCACGACGCAGGATTACCGCGATGCATGGTTCATCGGCTACACGAACAAACTTGTGACAGGCGTCTGGATGGGCAATGACGACAACAGCCCCATGAACGGCGTGACGGGCGGCAAATACCCCGCGCGCCTCTGGCATGATTTCATGGAACCCGCGCTGGGTACGCCGCTTGAAAACTTCGCGCCCGCCATGCCGCGTGGCGACACGCAGGACAGCGACGGTTTTTCAGGCATGCTTCAACGCCTGGCCGACGACCTGTCGGGCGGCGACGAAAAGCAGCGGGATGCGAAATCCCGCTGGCGCGACAAATTTAATGGTAACGATAAACCCGTCTATAATCCCTGACATTCGCCGGCACGCGTACGCGCCAGAAACTCAACAGCTCGCGTTGCTGCGCGGTTGCTGACCGTACATTCCAGCGGGGTGTTTCGGCGCTATGCTCGACAGTCTGCACGAATTTATGCGGGAATGATTCACGCGCGGCGCGCAGGCCGCTTTCGACCAGCGCGCGCGCGACGACTTCGGGTGCGCTGCCGGTTTTTCCTGCAGTCTGTTCGATTGCGGTATAGATGCGTAAATTCGCATCGCCCAGTTTCTGGCACTGGAATTCATGCATGAACTGCGTCAGGAAATGGATGGTGAGGGTATCGGCCTGCGGCGGAAGTGCGGGCAGGGCGTAAGGCTGTTGCTGTCTAATGGAGAATCCCCCAGATTGACGCGGCTTTCTTTAATGAAAGCCGAAGTTGAAACGGCATGGCTATCCTTTTTCAAGGATGCGCCACCAGTCACTAACAAATGATTAATTTAAGGGGTGGTTCCGTCATCCGGCGTATCGGGAGGTAGAATCTCTGCGGTTTCTGCGGTGATTCGGGGAACTGCATTGCGGGCAAGCTCGTCCACACGCTCGTTCTCGACATGCCCTGCATGGCCCTTTACCCAGATCCAGTCCAGCTTGTGCAACTGCATGACGGAATCGAGTCTTTCCCACAGATCGCGGTTCTTGACGTCTTTTTTGTCGGCCGTTTTCCAGCCGCGTTTTTTCCAGCCGTGGATATATTCGGTTGCGCCTTTCATCACATACTGGCTGTCGGTATGGATCGTCACATGGCAGCGCGGCAGCTTCACGGCTGAAAGCCCTTCGATGATCGCCGTCATTTCCATGCGGTTGTTGGTCGTCTGCGCCTCGCCGCCCGTCAGTTCTTTTTCGTGCTTGCCGTAGCGCAGCAGCGCGCCCCAGCCGCCCGGCCCGGGATTGCCGCTGCAGGCACCATCGGTGAAAAGGTCGACCTTCTTCACGCGTTGAAGCCGTAATCGGAAAGGGAGGTTACTTTTTGATGGAAGCGCAGGATCTTCACATGCTCCATCGGGTCTTTCGCACGGACCAGCGCACCTTCGACGGGGTTCAACCAGTCATACAGGCGCGTCGCCACAATGCGCACGGCTGCAGCGCGGCCGAAATAGGGCAGAGCCTTCAACTCGTTCTTCGTCAGCGGGCGGTTGTGGTTATAGCTCGACAAAAACGCGTGCGCGCGACCCATGTCGAGATCGCCCTTCCAGTCAAAGCACCACGGGTTAAATGCCAGCATCAGGTCATAGGCAATCGTGTCCCAGCAGGAAAAATAAAAATCGATAACGCCGGATACCTTTTCATCGCGGAAGAAAACATTGTCCGGAAACAGGTCGGCATGGATGGCGCCAGCGGGTAGCAGCTTCGGGCGGTTCTTCTTCAGGTAATCCAGTTCCGTTTCCAGCAACGCGTACAGACCCGGTTCCACTTCATCGGCGCGGGTCGCGCAGGTGCTGATCAGTGCCTCCCATGCGGGCAGCGCCATCGTGTTGTGACGCTTCATCGGAAAAGATTTTCCGGCGCGGTGCATGCGCGCCAGCATCTCGCCGATCGCCTGGCAATGATGCGCATAAATTTCGCGTGGCCATGTGCCTTCGATAAATTCCGTCAGCAATGCGGGGCGGTTGGCCACGGTCATGATGCGCTGGCCCGTCTTGTCTGCCACCACGCGGGCGGAGGGGATGCCCGCATTCGCCAGATGTGCCATGAAGCCGGTATAAAATGGCAGCTCTTCCGGCTGCGCGCGTTTTTCGATCAAGGTCAGGACGTATTTTCCGGTTGTCGTCTTGATCAGGTAATTGGAATTTTCGACACCCTCTGCGATACCCTCGAACGACTCCAGCGTGCCAGCGTCGAATTTTGCCAGCAGGCTTTTCAGGTCTTCCGCGGTGATCTGGGTGTAAACGGCCATGATGGGCAAGGATACAGGAAAGCCCAGCCTGCTGCAAAGGCGCGGGCACGGGTTCAGGCGCTATTTTCCGCTAAATGATGCCTTAAAGGCGCATGCCCGGGGTTTTGGGCGTGCGGGGTGGCGACAGGGCAGGGGGCTGCTGGGTCGTAAACGGAAAATGCCGGCGGGTGCCGTCGACCACGCCCGTATGCCCATGCGCCGATACCGCGCGGCGTTCCAGATCGGCAAGGCCTTTTTCAGCGACGCTGTAATGGCCGTCCTTGTCGGTGAAGTTGATTTCGATGCGGTTGTCATAGGGATTGGCGGACTGGATCTGCACGGCGGGAATATCGCCCGCGCCTTCGATCTGGATCGGGCTGCCCGCGTTCAGGTCTTTCAGCTCGTTCATCAGCTCGGCAATCGCCAGTTTTTTCGTGTAGGGGTCGGGATCGTAAACCGCATCGCCTGCGCGCAGGACGGCGTCTTTGACTTTATCGGCCCAGGCGGTGAAACCTTTTTGCTTCATGACGTTTTCATCGTCGCCCGGAAGGCTGAAGGCGACCATGTAGCCAAGGCCGTTCGTCATGCTCTTGCTCTCGACTTCGATCGTCAGGCAATAGGTCTTGGTCATCTGGTCCCCTTGGTGTCGCGAAGTGGCGCCGATTTCTGTCTAACGAATATTCTTCCGAATTCGGGGACACTATATGTGCGCAAGTTTCAAACGCAAGGGGTAATTTGAAACAATTTAAAAATATCGCCGGGATTTTTTATTCGACGCCGGCGAGAATGCGCGGAATCTTGAAAGTCACGGTTTCTTGGGCAACGACCGTGGTTTCCAGCGTCACATCGAAGCGTTCGCGCGCCAATTCTATGACGCGCTGCACAAGATTCTCGGGGGCGGAGGCACCGGCGGTCAGGCCCAGCACGCGGATGTCTTTCAGTTCATCCCACGGCAAATCTTCGGCGCGATCGGCCAGGAATGCGCGTTTCGCGCCATAGGCTTTCGCGACTTCGACAAGGCGGTTGGAGTTCGACGAATTTTTCGATCCGATCACAACGACAGCATCCGCGCGCGGCGCGATATCTTTCACGGCCAGCTGGCGGTTGGTGGTGGCATAACAGATGTCTTCTTTTTTCGGCGCGGTGACAGCGGGATATTTCAGGCGCAGCGCGTCCACGATTTCCTTGGTGTCGTCGATCGATAGCGTGGTTTGCGTGACGAAGGCGATTTGTGTTTCGTCTTTCACGGCCAGCTTTGCGATATCGGCCACTGTTTCGACCAGCGTTACCGCGCCATCGGGCAATTGCCCCATCGTGCCGACGACTTCGGGATGGCCTGCATGGCCGATCAATATGATCTGGCGCCCCATCTTGTGATGCATCTCCGCCTCGCGGTGGACTTTGCTCACCAGCGGGCAGGTGGCGTCGACGAAAATCATGTTGCGCTTCAACGCCGCCTCCGGCACGCGCTTGGGCACGCCATGGGCCGAAAATATGACGGGCGCGCCTTCCGGTACTTCGTCCAGTTCCTTGACGAAGACAGCGCCCTTGGCGCGCAGGTCTTCAAGAACATGTTTGTTGTGGACGATTTCGTGGCGGACATAGACGGGGGCGCCGAATTTCAACAGCGACTTTTCGACGATCTCGATCGCGCGGTCGACGCCGGCGCAGAACCCGCGCGGGCTTGCCAGCAATATGGTGAGCGGCGGCTTTTCCATGCGCTGGAATATAGGGGGCGGAGGCTCTTGAGTCGAGGGATTAACGGGGTTAAGGTAGCGTCGTTAGATCAAAGGACACCCCCTAATGAAACGCTTTCTGCTGGCTTTGCCTGCCCTGATGCTCCTGACCGGCTGCGGCATGTCGGAGAGCCTCTCCAGCTCCATGTTCGGCACCCCGACGGAGAAAGAGGTCGAACACATGCCCGACTGCCCCCAGACGGGCGTGCTGGCCGATGCGACCTTTATTCCGGTATTTACAGGCCAGGGACTTAGTGACGTTGGTGCGCTCGGCAAATTGGGCGGCATTACAGGGGGTTGTGATTTCGACAAGGCCGGCATCGCGGGCATGGAAATCAAGATCACCTTCCTTGCGCGCAAGATCAAGCCGGAACTTGACATAAAAAAACTGGACCTGCCGTACTTTATCGCCATCCTGACGCCCGACCAGCAAGTCTTGCAGCGCCAGAATTTTTCTACTAAAGTCGATTTCGATAATACCGGATATGGTGTTATGGTCGAGGAACACGAATTGAAAATCCCCGTCCCCACCCGCGAGGCGGCTGCAGGGTACAAAGTAGTGGTCGGCTACGAACTTTCCCCCGACCAGCTGGCCTATAACAGGAAAAAGGAAGATAAAAATGCCGATTAAATTCGAACAATTTTGGCAGTCCGAATTCCTGGAACATGAAGACGTGGCCGCCCTCACGCGCCAGCAAATGGCCGCACCCTTCAAGAAACTGCTCGATACCGCAACCGACTGCATTCAGGCGGGCGGCAAGGTGTTTTTCTTCGGCAACGGCGGCAGCGCATCGGACGCGCAGCACCTCGCAACCGAACTCTCCGCGCGCTACAAGAAAGACCGCAAGGCGATTGCCGCGCTGTCGCTCGCGACAGATACCTCGGCCCTCACCGCCATCGGCAATGATTACGGCTTTGATTACGTTTTTGCGCGCCAATTGGAAGCGCTCGGCAAAAAAGGCGATATCGCGATTGGCATCACGACGTCGGGCAACTCCGCCAACGTCATCCGCGCCTTCGAGGAATGCCGCAAACAGGGCATCACGACGGTCGGCTTCACAGGCGCAACCGGCGGCAAGATCAAGCCGCTTTGCGACATCCTGTTGAACGTGCCGTCGACCACGACCGCCCGTATCCAGGAAATGCACATCACGCTCGGCCAGATGTTCTGTGGCGCGCTGGAAATCAACCTCGGCTATATCGAGCAGGAAGAACCGAAAGCGGGCGACAGCCTCGCCCGCGCGGGTTAAGGGGTTTTACGGAATATGTCCAAAGAACTTGATAAACTCTCTTTCGAAGATGCCCTGTCCGAACTGGAAAAGATCGTGCGTGCGCTGGAGGGCGGGTCGTCCGACCTGAAAACCTCCATCGACAGCTACGAGCGCGGCATGGCCCTGAAAAAGTACTGCGACGCGAAGCTGAAGGAAGCGCAAGGACGGATTGAAAAGATCACCGTCGGCGAAGGCGGCAAGGTCACGACCGAGCAGATCCGGCTTTCTGAATAATCGTCTCTAAATTGATGACATTTTTCCGCGACTTGGGGTATAACAGTCAGCAGAAAAATCAAATTTTGGAAGGGTCATTCCTAAATGGCACCATCACCACGCGAGGCGTCACCGAAACTTTCACAGGCAATGGACGACTGCCGCGACCGGGTCAACAAGACCATTTCCAGCCTGCTGCCCCCGACCGATCTCGTTGAAGCGAAACTGTTCGATGCGATGCGCTACGCAGCCCTCGGCGGCGGCAAGCGCCTGCGCCCCTTCATGGTGATGGAAGGTGCCCGCGTATTCGGCGTCGATGCCGGCCGCGCCCGCCGCGTGGCGGCTGCCGCGGAATTCGTGCATTGCTACTCGCTCGCGCATGACGACTTGCCCGCGATGGACAACTCCGATCTTCGCCGTGGCAAACCCTCGCTGCACAAGCAATACGACGACGCAACCGCGCTGCTGGCGGGCGACGCGCTGCTGACGCTGGCGTTCGAAGTTCTCGCAGATCCCGAAACGCATGAAGACCCGCGCGTGCGCGTGGAACTGATCGCAAGCCTTGCTGGCGCGGTCGGCATGCATGGCATGGTCGGCGGGCAGATGCTCGACCTTATCGGTGAAAAACAGGAATTCGATGTCGGCACAATCAGCCGCATGCAGCGCATGAAAACCGGCAAGCTGATCGCGTTCTGCTGCGAAGCAGGCGCAATCCTCGGCAAGGCAAATCCTGCGCACCGTCAATCGCTGCGCAACTACGCGCACGATCTCGGTCTCGCGTTCCAGGTCACCGACGATCTGCTCGACGTCGAGAGCAACGTCCATGAACTCGGCAAGCCCGTGAATCAGGACGGCAAGAAATCCACCTTCGTGTCCGCGATGGGCCGCGAACAGGCCCGCACGCGCGCGCAGATGCTGGTCGACCAGTCGATCTCGCACCTCCGCGTATTTGATGAAGGCCGCGTGGATCTGCTGAAGGATCTTGCCCGCTACGTTCTCGAGCGTCGCGTCTGATCTTCGGGCGTCTGATTCTTTATCGTCTGCACAATTCCTGCACCGAAATGCCTCGATAACTGCTGAGCCGGTTAACGTGGAATCATTGTATATTTAGAAATAAGCCTTGTATTTCAAGGCCTAGGAAGGCTGCTGCGCCAGCTTGCGGCTAAGTGTAACGGGCGTACCAATTTTCCTGAAAAAGTGTATATATAACGCCAAGAAGGACAGAGCATATGAGCGCCAAGCCCCTCCTCGATAAAGTAAATTTTCCGGCCGACCTCCGCAAGCTTGCCAAGGGCGAGCTGCGCCAGTTTGCCGATGAACTGCGCCAGGAAACGATCGACGCCGTTTCCATCACCGGCGGGCATCTGGGTGCGGGTCTTGGCGTTGTCGAACTCACGACCGCCATCCATTACGTTTTCAATACGCCCGCCGACCGCCTGATTTTCGACGTCGGCCATCAGGCCTATCCGCATAAAATCCTGACCGGCCGTCGCGACCGCATTCGCACTTTGCGTCAGGGCGGCGGCTTGTCCGGCTTCACGAAACGCTCGGAAAGCGAATACGACCCGTTCGGTGCCGCGCACAGCTCCACCTCCATCTCCGCCGGGCTCGGCATGGCGGTCGCGCGCGACCTTGAAAACGGCAACAACAAAATCATCTGCGTGATCGGCGACGGCGCAATGTCGGCCGGCATGGCGTATGAGGCGATGAACAACGCAGGCGCGATGAACAGCAAGTTGATTGTTATCCTGAACGACAACGATATGTCGATCGCCCCGCCCGTGGGCGCAATGAGCGCGTATCTGTCGCGCCTGATATCGTCGAAGCCTTACTTAAGCATCCGCGAAATCGGCAAAAAGTTTTCCGAGAAACTGCCCGCGCCTCTGCAAAAGGCCGCGCAACGCGCCGAAGAGTATGCGCGCGGCATGGTAACCGGCGGCACGCTGTTCGAAGAACTTGGTTTTTATTACGTCGGCCCGATTGACGGCCACAACCTCGATCACCTGCTCCCTGTGCTGGAAAACGTGCGTGATACCATCCATGACGGCCCGATCCTGATCCATGTCGTGACGCAAAAGGGCAAGGGCTACGCACCCGCTGAAACCGCCGCCGACAAAATGCACGGCGTCGCCAAATTCGATGTGCTGACGGGTGCGCAGGCGAAAAGCAAATCCAACCTGCCGACCTACACCCGCGTATTTGCCGACGGTTTGATGGCCGAGGCACGCAAGGATTCAAAGGTCGTCGCTATCACCGCCGCCATGCCGTCCGGCACCGGCCTCGACCTGTTTGAAAAAGAATTCCCGGCGCGCACCTTTGACGTCGGCATTGCCGAACAGCATGCCGTGACATTCGCGGCTGGCCTTGCGACCGAAGGGTATAAACCCTTCGTCGTTATTTATTCGACCTTCCTGCAGCGCGGCTATGATCAGGTCGTGCATGATGTGGCAATCCAGAATTTGCCCGTGCGTTTCGCGATGGACCGTGCAGGGCTTGTCGGTGCCGATGGTGCGACCCATGCGGGTTCTTTCGATATCGCCTTCCTCGGCTGCCTGCCGAATTTCGTATTGATGGCACCTGCCGATGAACAGGAATTGCTGCATATGACGGCAACCGCCGCTGCATATGACGCAGGTCCCATCGCCTTCCGCTATCCGCGCGGCGAAGGCTGGGGTCTGGAATTGCAGCCGGGCGAACCGCTGCAAATCGGCAAAGGCCGTGTGGTGCGCGAAGGTACAACGATAGCAATCCTCAGCTATGGCACGCGCCTGCAGGAATCGATCAAGGCAGCAGAACAGCTGGCCGCCATGGGCCTTTCCGCGACGGTTGCCGATGCCCGCTTCGCCAAGCCGCTCGACGAAGAACTCGTGCTGAACCTCGCGAAAAACCACGAGGTGCTGATCACGGTCGAAGAAGGCTCCAATGGCGGCTTCGGCGCATTCGTATTGCAGTTCCTTGCATCCAAAGGCGCGCTGGACCGCGGGTTGAAAATCCGCACCATGACGTTGCCCGATACATGGCTCGATCATGATGCGCCGCAAAAACAGTATGAAACGGCGGAATTGAGCGCGCAGCATATCACGGCGCAGGCTGTGGCTGCGCTTGGCGTCACCGCCGCGCTGAATTTCAGCAAGAAAGCCTGATTTTTACCCTTACATGGCCTTGATACGCTGCCACTCCGGCGGTACTGTTGAATCACATTCAACAATGAAGCGACCATGACGAAGCTAGCGCCCCCCAAGAAGTGGCTGCAAGACGTGCGTAACCGCGTGAAGCTGCTGTTTGCAACGGCAGACGACCGCTATGTGCAATGGAAGCACGGTACGCACCGCGCGGCGCGTGCGGAAATCATGGCGCGCGTGGCGGCGATGCCGGGCGGGGATGACCTGCTGAAAGCTGCGAAAAAACGGGGCGTCAAAATTTTCGTGGTACGCCCGGGGCGCATCGACGATGTGCAGGGGCGTTTTTCACGCGGGGCTTCGGGCGCTGTCATCCGCGTTGCCAATCGCGGCGATATCGCGCGTATGACGACCACGCTCTGGCATGAACTACGCCATATGCAGCAGCATATCGACCGCGGCGACATGAAATCCTCCACCGGAAAACTGCACAATGCGCAGGATGAACATGTTATTGGCATGATGATCGAGGCCGATGCCTTTACCGCCCAAACCTTGATGGCTCTGCGCGAAGCCCAGAACGGCAACCCCGAATACATCGACGCCATGATGGCCAAGGGCGGCGGTGCGCGCGGATGCATCGGGAAATTCATTAAAAATTCTCCGCCTGAATCATTCCCTGATGAACAGCATTTCGCCCGCGCGCTGTTCACCGAAATCATGCAAAACGGCCTGCCGCGCTATAGCGCGAAATATTTCGAACGGCACCACGACATTTTCAACGCCGCGTCCTCAGTCGCGCAGTTCCGCGACGTCGTCGCAAAGGCGGGAGCTGCTCCCGCATTCAAGACCACTGAAAAACTATCGGGCACCTACTTCGCTGCGAATGATTCCGTACCTGCGGTTAATGACCTCGCGCGGCTTTTCCTTGAGAAACAACCCGATGAAGCAAGGCAGACACTTGCGTTGATCGAAGATACGGTGAAAAAAGCGGCAGTGCTGAAGGAAGAAGAATTCCAGCAGGCGCGTCATGCGATACTGGAACGCACGCAAAGCCTGACCGACAGCTTCAACAAAAAGGCGGGCTATAAAAAACCGAAACCGACATTCTTCTCGCGGCTGCGTAACGCGCTCGGGATTTAAGGTTTACCCATGCCCTTTATCTTGAAACCCATTTCCGGCATTTTCGGCACGGGCACCGGCTTGGTCGGGTCTTGGGGCAGACCGGAGAAGCCGGTGATTTTTTTCTCGTCCCCCAGCTTGATGTAAAACCACGACTGGTCGGGCAGGGAGATGAAGGCGCGCTGTTTCGGCGGGATCGGCAGCAAACGGCAGCGGTCAGGTTCCGCTTCCGCCGCGTCGCAATGCGCGCCGCCACGTGACAGCGTCACGATTTTGGCGTGGGCTGCGTCACCCGGGCCCAGTAATGCGACCGGTTCCGGCAGGCGCGATGACACGTATTCCAGCGCGGTTGTCGAAGATTTGATATCCGCGATGACTTGCGCCGTTTCGCAGTTATTCGTCAGCAAGACGCCAATCGGTTTCCAGGCACCATAGGGCACCGCGGGCGCGGCCTCGAAACGCATCGCCTGCGCGTCCAGGCACGGCACATCGTTCGCCAGTTTCCACAGGTGCGGCTTTTCCAGCGGGGTTGGCGGCGGACCTTCGGGTGCCGCCGGCTGCGGTGGTGCTTCCGTGACAGCGGGCAAAATGCCAAGGCGGGTAAACAGGAAAAATCCCGCGCCTGCCAGCACGACGGCGATGACGAGTGCGGCAATGATGCGTGTGGGGGTCACGCGGTTTCTTTAAACAACTCGCGGCCGATCAGCATACGGCGAATCTCCGACGTGCCTGCGCCGATTTCATACAGCTTCGCATCGCGCAGCAGACGACCGGTCGGGTAATCGTTGATGTAACCGTTGCCGCCCAGAGTCTGGATCGCTTCCAGCGCCATCCATGTGGCTTTCTCGGCGGAATAGAGGATCGCGCCGGCCGCGTCCTTGCGCGTGATTTCTTTGCGATCACAAGCCTGACCGACCGCGTACACATAGGCGCGCGCGGTGTTCAGCGCGACATACATATCGGCGACTTTGCCCTGCATCAGCTGGAATTCGCCGATGCTCTGGCCGAACTGCTTGCGTTCATGCAGATAGGGCAGCACGACGTCCATGCAGGCCTGCATGATGCCAAGCGGGCCGCCGGACAAAACCGCTCGTTCGTAATCAAGGCCGCTCATCAGCACATTCACGCCCTTGCCGACAGCGTTCAGCACGTTTTCTTCCGGCACTTCGCAATCCTGAAACACCAGTTCGCAGGTGTTCGACCCGCGCATGCCCAGCTTGTCGAGTTTTTGCGCAGTGGAAAAACCCTTGAAGCCTTTTTCAACGATGAAGGCGGTCATGCCTTTCGAGCCGGCGGCGGGGTCGGTCTTTGCGTAGACAACCAGCGTATGCGCATCGGGGCCGTTGGTGATCCACATTTTCGTGCCGTTCAGGATGTAACGGTCGCCTTTTTTCTCGGCCTTCAATTTCATCGACACAACGTCCGAACCGGCACCGGGTTCAGACATCGCGAGCGCGCCGATCTTGCGCCCTGCGCAAAGGTCAGGCAGGTATTTCTGCTTTTGCGCTTCCGACCCGTTCAGTTTGATCTGGTTGACGCAGAGGTTCGAAAACGCGCCGTAAGACAAACCGACCGATGCCGATGCGCGGGAAATTTCTTCCATCGCGATGATGTGTTCGATATAGCCCATGCCGGATCCGCCATATTCCGGCTCGACCGTGATGCCCAGCAGGCCCAGCGCGCCGAATTCCGGCCACAGCTCGTTCGGGAATTCATTTTGATGGTCGATATCCGCCGCGCGGTGCGCGATTTTTTCCTGCGCGAAGCTACGCACGGTTTCACGCAGCATGTCCGCATTCTCGCCCAGGTCGAATCTCAGCGAGGGATAATCGAGCGCCTTGGGGGTGTAGCTTTCCTTGGACATGGGAGTCTCTTTTCTTGCGGGCTGCGTCATGGTGATTTTCCTTTTCCGATACCATAGCCAAAACGCGCGAACCACGCGACAGGCGAATGATTTACGGAATCATCGCTTCCATTTATAATTGTGTTTGCGGACCGACATCGCGGGCGTGCCTTTTTTAAACCCGCCGATCGCTTCCTCGAAATCTTTCTTGAAGCCGGTGGTGCGGGCGTAAAGTTCTTTTTCCGCCTGACGCGCGTTCAGCTGATCTGCAACGGCGGTGTAATTCAGGCGCATCGCCATGTCGGCTGCCGTCGCGCCATGCTCGTCGGTCGCGGTGACGTCCACATCGTGTTTCAGCAGCACGTCGATGGCTTCAAGACTCGCCCATTGCACGGCCAGATGCAGGGCAGGAGTGCCGTGTTCGTCCTTGGCATTCACCAGCGCCGGATTTTCGCGCAATTCGAGCGCCATCATGGCGGCATCGTTGGTTTCGCAGAACATCAGGAATGTTTTGACGTCGTTTGGCATCCAAAGACTATAGGGCGCAAAAATGTATTATGCAAACCGATTCTCTAGAGCAAAAACAGGGTCGCAAGGCCAAGGAATGCCAGGAATCCGACCACATCGGTGACAGTGGTCAGCAACACCCCCGATGACGGGGCGGGGTCGAGGCCGAATCGCGTCAGCGCGACCGGAATCAGGGCGCCAAAGAATCCGGCGGCAAACAGGTTCAAGACCATCGATGCCGCAATCACGATGCCCAGTTTGAAATCGCTATACCACCACCAGACGGCAGCACCGAGGATGATGGCGAAGGCAATGCCGTTCAGCAACCCGACCACGCATTCCTTGCCAACGATACGCCATGCGTTGGTGGCGGACACTTCCTTGGTCGCGATCGCCCGCACAAGGACGGCCAGCGCCTGCGTGCCCGCATTGCCGCCCATCGACGCGACGATAGGCATCAGGACGGCAAGCGCCACGACCTTTTCAATCGACGCCTCGAACATGCCGATGACGAAGGAGGCGAGGAAGGCGGTAAAGAGGTTGATGAATAGCCAGCTCGACCGCGCCTTGGCGGTCGATATCGCATTGCGGTTGATGTCGCTGTCGCTCACGCCGCCGAGTTTCAGGAAGTCTTCCTGCGCGACCTCGTCGATGACGTCGACGATGTCGTCGACGGTGATGACGCCGATCAGCCTGTTGTCGCCGTCCACGACGGGCGCGGAGAGCAAGTCCTTGCGGCGGAACTGGAAGGCCACTTGTTCGCGGTCCATATCGACGGGCACCGTCACATGTTCTTCGCTGACCAGCGTATCCACCTTTACGGCTCGCTGCGCGCAGAGGACAGAGGAGAGCGTCACGGCACCCACGAAACGGTGCATCGGGTCGACGATGAAGATGTCATAGAATTTATCGGGCAGCGCGTCGGATGCGGCGCGCAAGTAGTCGACAATCTTTCCGACCGTCCAGAATTGCGGTATGGCGACGAATTCGCGTTGCATCATACGGCCTGCGGAATCCTCGGGGAACGTCAAGCCTTCCTCGACCCCTGCGCGCACCTTGCGCGACAAATGGCGCATGATTTCATGACGGCGTTCTTCGTCCAGATCGTCGATCAGGCGAAGCGCGTCGTCCGACTCCAGCTCGTTCACGATCGCGGCCACATGCGCGCCCGACATATGTTCCAGCAAATCGTTCAGCATCTCGTGGTCGAGGTAGGAAAATGTTTCCGGCTGGATGACCGTTTCAAGGATTTCGACCAGCTGGTGACGCGATGCGGGCGATACCTTGATCAGCAATTCCGCAGCGTCAGGCGCCGACAGGTCGCGGCACAGTTCCTGTATGCGGTCGGTATATTGATGGTCGAGAAGCTCCAGGAGCTCGGAAATGAACGCATCCGACAGGCCCACCTGATGTTCGTCATCGGGCGCTGCCTGCTGTTCGGGGGCTTGTTCTAATTCCAGCCCTTCCTTGTCCTTTTCCTCTTCCATCCCGTCAGCCGCGCTTGCGCTTGGCAGCAGGTTTGGATTTAGCCTTGGGCTTGGCTTTGGCTTGCGTCTTTGTTTTTGCGGGTTTCTTCACGCGGCGCGATCTTGCGATCTGTTCTTCAACATCCACATCCGCACAGGCCGAAGCATAGGCCGCCGCGTTCACGATCCCGCGCGAGGTGACGGAAGGAATCAGGATATGCGCAGGCTTTGCCGTGCCCAGCAGCAGCGGGCCGACAGCGATGCCGTCCGACAGCGTCTTCATCATATGGAACACGATGTTGGCGGCGTCGATATTGGGCATGATCAGCAGGTTCGCCTGACCCTTCAATTCCGAATTCGGGAACATCATTTCGCGGATACCTTCGTCGAGCGCGGCGGAACCGGTCATTTCACCCTCGACCTCCAATTCCGGCGCGCGTTCGCGGATCAGCTGCGTCGCTTCGCGCATCTTGATCGTTTCGGGCCGCTCCACGCTGCCAAAGTCGGAATGTGACAGCAGCGCAACCTTCGGCACAAGGCCGAAGCGGCGCACTTCTTCCGCCGCCATCAGCGTCATGTCGCAAAGCTGTTCCGCCGTCGGGTTCGGGTTCACGAACGGGTCGCAGAGGAAAAACGTGCCCTTGTTGATAATCATGACGGCGAGCGAGGCATAGGTTTGTGCGCCCGGCGCCGCTCCCAGCACATCGGTAATGTATTTGTAATGGCGGTCGTAACGGCCGATTGTGCCGCAGATCAGGGCATCCGCCTCGTCCTTGTGCACCATCAGGGCGGCAATCACGGAATTGCGCGTGCGCACCATCTGTTTGGCGATTGCGGGTGTCACGCCCTTGCGCTGCATGATCTTGTGGTATGTCGACCAGTAATCGTTATAGCGCGGGTCCATCTCGGGGTTGACCAGCTCGAAATGCACGTTCTTTTTCAGGCGCAGGCCGAGTTTCTTGATGCGGCTCAGGATAACGTCTTCACGGCCGATCAGGATGGGTTTCGCCAGTTCTTCGTCGACGATGGTCTGTACGGCGTGCAGCACACGGCTTTCCTCGCCTTCGGCAAAGGCGATGCGTTTCGGGTTGTTCGCGGCGCGGTCGTAAATCGGACGCATCAGCTGGCCGGATTTAAAGACGTATTTCAGCAGGCTTTCGTGATACGCGTCGAAATCCGCAATCGGGCGGGTGGCGACGCCGGAATCCATCGCAGCCTTGGCAACCGCCGGCGGCAGCTTCAAAATCAGGCGCGTATCGAACGGTTTCGGGATCAGGTATTCGGGGCCGAAGCTTAAGGGGATGTCGCCATAGAGCGCGGCGACCTCCGCCGTCGGTTCTTCATGCGCCAGTTCCGCAATCGCGTTGACGCAGGCCAGTTTCATCGCTTCGTTGATTGTCGTCGCGCCCACATCCAGCGCGCCGCGGAAGATGAAGGGGAAACACAGCGCGTTATTCGCCTGGTTGGTGTAGTCGGAACGGCCGGTGCAGATGACGGCATTCGGTTTCGCTGCACGCGCTTCCTCCGGCATGATTTCGGGGGTGGGGTTGGCGAGCGCCATGATCAGCGGCGCATCCGCCATGGTTTTCACCATCGCGCCGGTCAGCACGCCGGGGGCGGACAGGCCAAGGAACACATCCGCGCCCTTGATGACATCGGCAAGCGTGCGTGCCTTGGTCTCGACCGCGTATTGTTTCTTTTCTTCATCCATATGGGTGTTGCGGCCTTTCCAGACCACGCCTTCGCGGTCGGTCAGGACGATGTTCTTTTTCGGCAGGCCGAGCGCGACCAGCAGGTGCACGCAAGCCATCGCCGCCGCGCCCGCGCCAGAGGTGACGAGTTTCACCTCTTTCATGCTGCGGTTGGCGAGCTTCAGCCAGTTGACGAAGGCTGCGCCCACGATGATCGCCGTACCGTGCTGGTCGTCATGGAACACGGGGATCTTCATACGCTCTTTCAAGCGGCGCTCGATCTCGAAACATTCGGGCGACTTGATGTCTTCAAGGTTGATGCCGCCGAAGCTGGGTTCCAGCGCGGCGATGATTTCGACCAGCTGGTCGGTGTTCTTGGAATCGATCTCGATATCGATGGCGTCGATGCCGGCGAATTTCTTGAACAGGACGGCTTTGCCCTCCATCACCGGCTTTGCCGCCAGCGGGCCGATATCGCCAAGGCCGAGGACGGCTGTGCCGTTGGTGATGACGGCGACAAGGTTGCCGCGCGCGGTATAGAGCGACGCCGTGGACGGGTCAGCCGCGATTTCAAGGCAGGGGGCGGCGACGCCCGGCGAATAGGCCAGCGACAGGTCACGCTGCGAGACAAGGTTCTTGGTCGGGGTGATGGATATCTTGCCGGGGCCGTTCGGGTTGCGGTGGTAATCCAGCGCGTCCTGATACAGTTTGTCTTTTTTGAGAACCATGATTGAACTCCCGGAATGGGGTGGTAACGGCGGATGCCAAACCCCGAAGAAAGGGTAGCATGGTTTTGATAAGAAAGGGATTGAAATGGGTTTGGCGGTTGAAGCGGGACTTAACTTTTGAAAAGAAAATCCCCCCGGCTGCCGAAGCAGCGTCTGGGGGGATATGGTGCGGTCGAAAAGACTCGAACTTTCACGGGTCGCCCCGCTACCACCTCAAGGTAGTGCGTCTACCAATTCCGCCACGACCGCGTAAGGGTAGTTTATTACCGTATTGCAATATCAGATAGATGCCGCGACCGTCAAGCGTTAAGCATTGGGGGCTTAATTCGGGCGGCCCGGGTTGCGGGGGTCGGTTTTGGGCTTGGCGGCAGGCTGTGCCACCGGTGCGACAGATTTTGACGTTAGAATCTGGCCTTTTTTCTCGGTACGCGAGAAATAGAGGTCATCAAGCCCTTCGCGGAATTTCTCCGGCAGCAGGCGGTAGGCGGCCATGAAATGGTGTTTCGGTTCTTCGCCGGGCGGGGTCGCGCGGTATTTCATCAGCGAATCCTCCATATCCTTGAGAATCAGGTAGGCGGTGTCGAAATTCATCTCCATGTCTTCGCCGGGCTTGCGGCCCGCATGTTTCTCGCACGCCGCCTGATAGGCATGACTGATCTGCTGCAGCCCGTATGTCACGTTGCGCAGGTTGTGCTTGCTGGTGATCGTCCAGTGGCCGTATTTGCCGCGCGTGGCGGTGAACTGGATGTTCTTGTCCGTCCCTTCCAGATCAGGGATGGGCAGCTTGCGGGTCACCATCTGGTCGACCTGATCAAAGGAATCGGCAGCCTTGTTGAAGATCTTTCTGAACATGAATTTCCTCCGGCACAAGGCGTGGATATTTACAGAATATTGTAAAAAACCACCAATTTAACGAAATGGGACAGTATTTTTGTAAATAGCCTGCTGGCATGAGTCAAGGGGGCTTCCCAATAATCGGGGCTTGGATTATGTTATGGGTATCAAATTTTAGCACTGAAAGAGATTTTAAAATGGCCCTCGCGCAAAAAGCGGCGACCAAAACAACCGCACCTAAAAAACCAGTTTTCAAGGTTGATTGGCAATCCGAAGACCGTCCCGTGCCCTATGACCGCGCGCTTGCGTTTATGGAGGCGAAAGCGGGCCTCATCCGCGACAAGGCGGAAAACGAATTCGTCTGGCTGCTCGAACACCCGCCGGTCTATACCGCCGGCACCAGCGCGAAGCAGACCGACATGCTGAACCCGCGCTTCCCCGTCTACAGCGCAGGACGCGGCGGCGAATACACTTATCATGGCCCCGGCCAGCGCATCGCCTATGTGATGCTGGATCTTCAGAAACGCAATCCCGACCTGCGCGATTACATCAACAAGCTGGAAGGCTGGATGATCGACACGCTGAAGACATGGGATATCGCGGGCGAGCGCCGCGAAGGGCGCATCGGCGTCTGGATCAACATAAAGAACCACGGCGGCAAGGGCGAAGCGAAAATTGCCGCCATCGGCGTGCGCGTGCGCAAATGGGTCAGCTATCACGGCATCGCGCTGAACGTGAATCCAGACCTGTCGCATTACAACGGCATCGTCCCTTGCGGCATCACCGAACACGGCATCACCTCGCTCGCGCAGCTGGGCGTGAAGGTGCCGGTGCAGGATGTCGACAAGGCGCTGAAGGCGAACTGGGAAAAAACTTTCGGCTGATTATTCCGCGCTGAAAATCACCACATGCCCCGGCTTTTCAGCCGATGCGTTATCCTGCAGGTAACCGGCCAGTTTCCTGCCATCGGGACTCCATGAAATGTCGGCGGCGATCGCCTTGCCCTTGATGTACTCAGGCGCGGTTTTTTTGTTGAAATACGTCAGGCGGCGTTTATTCGCGCCATCCGCATCCATGATCCACCAGTCGGTTTTCACGAACCCGCCTTTTTGCGATCCGTCATTATCCTTGCTGCTCATCCACACGATCTTTTTGCCGTCGGGCGAAAAATGCGCGTGTTCGTCCCAGAAGTTTTCGGAGATGTCGGTCAGCGGCGTCAGTTCTTCGGTGGAAATGTTATATTTATATATGTCGAAATTTGAATCGCTGTTTTTACCGGTGAATAAAATCTCGGTGTCATCGGGCGAGAAACTATGCGTTTCATAGAACAGCATGTCGCCTGGTTTCAGTGTGCGGATATTCTTCAGCACAGGTTTGCCATCCTGTAATTCAAACGATGCAATCTTCATCACCCACTTGCCTGTCGGCAACGGCTTGGTGCTTTCCATCTGCGCCCAAAGAAGGTGTTTGCCGTCATGCGAGAAATGCGGGTGTAGCACGCCCTTGCCCTTGCCAAGATCCGTCAGCGGCCATGCGCGCGACCCGTCGGCGGTCATGACCCAGAGGTTATTGTTCACGCCCGATCCCGGACTTGTATAAAGCTGGTAAAGCCCGCCCCAGAAGGGCTGCTTGATGCGGTCGTCGAGCGCCTGATAGACGATGTAATTCCCCGATGGATGCCATGCGGGATTGCCGTTATGCAGTTTGGGATAGCCGTCGCCGCAGCTGAGGCATTTTAATCCGCTGCCGTCCTGCTTCATCGCCCAGATTTTCGACCAGTTGCTTTCGTCCGGTCGGTCGAGCGCGATCAGACCGTTCGGCCCCCAATCGACGCGACCGCCGGTATACCGCACCACAAATTCAAAACGGCTGTCCTGTGCCATTGCAGGCATTGTCATCAGGAACAGGATCATGAGTGTGAACAGGCGCATAAAACATCCTAGCGCGAATCGTTTAATCCACTCCTAATGCTGCTGCTTTGCAGCATCTTGCGTGGCGGAGCGTGTTTGCGACCCATTCGCAAAAATATTTGCCGTTTTGGGATATTTTTAGCCATAAAGTTTCATAAACGACCCGTTTCCAGATTGTCTTTGTCAAAATATCTGATATGTTCTGCTCAACACTTACATAACTCTTTTGCGGGAGTACGGGATTTGGCGAAACGCGTTTCAGCCGAGACAATCACCGAAATCACAGGCGCGCCGGGCTTTGGCGAACAAAAGACGCCTATTCCCGCAGCCCCTACCGTCCAGCAAGTCATCGATAAAACCAGATTGCGCCTCGCCAAGCAGGTCTTTGCGGCCGAAGCATGGCTGGATGCCGCCGATCCCGAAAACGAACGCGCCATCGAAATGTGCAAAAAAGACGTTAAACTGGCCAAAGAAAGCCAGTTGATGTTCGAAGAACTGATCGTCGATGTGCCGAAGGGCTTCAAGCTGGTGCCGACCTTCTATTCGCGCATCACGACCGATGAAAACAACCTGATCAAGGACGAGTATTCCTTTTCCGTCCGTCCGCGCTTCCTGAAATTCCTCGGCGACAATTACGGTGACGACCTGCGCGCGCTCGGCATTCCCGATGCGGGCATCGAACGGATGAAGGGCGGCCTTGATCCGTCCGACGGCAACGACACCTTTTACCGCCTGAACGTCGACCATATCGTTGAACGCGCCGGCTCCGGCCTGATGGGCAAGACGCGCAGCCCCGATCCCGATAACGGCAACCGCATGGCGTATAACGTCAACCACCTCGGCAATTTCGTGCTGCTGCCGGAACAGGTGCATGAATACAAGAACAAGCTGAACGACCTGCAGGTCGCAAGCGACATGCCGTTTGGTAAAGGCAAATGGATCCTCATGATGGCGCCCGAGCGCAATGACATTCATCATGGCTTCGTGGCGCAGCCGCAGCCGTCCAACAGCAAGCTGAGAGGCCTGCAGGAAAAACCGCTGCTCAGCTATCACGCGCAGTATTCCGCGACCACCATGGCGCGCGAAATTTCGGAACTGAAGCAGTTGAACGGCATGCGCCCGCTCGTGCGCGGCATGATCGAAACGGCGGAAGCCGAACAGACGACCGTGGCGGAACTTGCGGAAACGCAGGCGCGCCAGAAAAAAGGCGGGCTTCGCAAATCCTTCAACGACGCTGTTTCCAAGGACGTCGAATCCGACATCCTCATCAACGGCCTCGTGCGCCCGGCGATCAAGGACCTGACGGACAGCTTCGCGTCGCTCTATCGCAAGATATCCAAATCAACCGCCCAGCCGCGCGAACGCGATGCGTTCTGGGACCTGCTGCGTCTCTATCAGGGCGACGAAGTCACCAACCTGCGCGCCGATGTCGCAGCACTGCCCGTGCCGGAAGCGGCCGAGATGGTGAACGTGTTCCGCCAGCTGGATGCAGATTTCAACAAGCTTGCCGCCAAGCTGAAGGCAGAAGACGCGATCAGCCGCGCCAACCGTCCGGCGTCGAACGACGACAAGTTCGCCAAGAAGCCGTATAACCGCAACAACAATCGCGGCGGTCAAAGCGGCGGCAGGGGCGACTCGCGGATCAAGCGTCCGGGCCAGCGGTAATCATTCGAATTGAATAAGGCTTAAGCGCGCGGCTTCGGCGGTTGCTGAAGTGCGGGGTTCGCCTTCAGCGTTTTTTCCGGGAAGCGTTCGGGCACGAACCATGCGGTATAGGTCGTGACGCTGCGCATCGCGGCCGCGGTCAGCGTACCGGCATAGAGCGTCTGGCCTGCGGGGAAACTGTCGCCATCGCGCAGTTTACGCGCCATGCTCTCCAGCGATTCTTTCGCGCTATAGGGCGCATATTTTTCGCCGAAATCGGGCAGCGCCAGGCTGCCGCCATCCTTGCCGCGGCTGTAAAAAGTCGCGTTGATCGGCTTTTGCTCCGACTTGCGGTTCTGCTCCGCGATGCGGGCGTCGAAACCGACGGCGATATTGTTCTGCGCCAGCGTTTCGATATCCTTCGTGCGCATTTCCTGCAAAACGCCTTCCAGTTTCTTCACATAGCCTTCGCCGGCCGAAGCCTCGAAAGCGGGGGTGGAAACGGCAACAAGCGCGGCAATCGCCTCGGGCTTGCGGGCGCGCGCGTCGGTACCTTCACCATGAACGACATAGTTGAAAGTGTTGCGCAGGCCGGATTTGAGCGTCGAAAGAGGATTTTTCATCCGCATAAATTACCCAAAACCAACTATTATGTCAATAATATCCTTCAAAACAGGATTTGTTCTTTGCTGCAAACCATTCAATATGTTAAAAAAGAGCCGGTTTTTAACCTTTGGGATCATTTGCAATGACCGCACAACGCGCCCCCCTTCAGCCCGTCCAGCCGTCGATCGATGTCGATGCGCTTTGCGCCAAGTTCACGAACAAGACGGCGAAAATCGGCATTATCGGCCTTGGCTATGTCGGCCTGCCGCTCGCCTTTGCAATCTGCTCCAAGGAACTGCACGCCGTCGGTTTTGATATCGACGAAAGCAAGATCAAAAGACTCCGCGCTGGCGAAGCCTATATCGCGACCGTCCACAACGACAAAGTCACGGACTTCCTGAAATCCGGCCTGTTGTCGGCGACCTCCGATTTCAGCAAGCTTGCGGATGTCGACGCCGTGATCCTCTGCGTGCCGACGCCGCTGAACAAAAACCGCGAACCCGACATGACCTATGTCGTGAAGACAGCGGAAACGGTCGCCAAATACCTGAAACGCGGCCAGCTGATCGTGCTGGAATCCACCACATATCCCGGCACGACCAGCGACCTGATGGCGCCGATCCTCGAAGAAGCGACGGGCCTGAAATCGGGCGTGGATTTCTTTCTGGCATTTTCGCCGGAACGTGAAGATCCGGGCAACGCGAAATTCCATACCGCCATCATCCCGAAAATCGTCGGCGGCGACGGCGCAGCGGCGCTGAAACTCGCGCAGACTATGTATGACCAGTTCCTTGCGAAAACCGTGGCCGTGTCGTCGACGGCAACGGCCGAAGCCGTCAAGCTGACCGAAAACGTGTTCCGCTCCGTCAACATCGCGCTCGTGAATGAACTGAAAGTCATCTATGACGCGATGGGCATCGACATCTGGGAAGTCATCGAGGCCGCAAAAACGAAACCCTTTGGCTACATGGCCTTCTATCCCGGCCCGGGCCTTGGCGGGCATTGCATTCCGATCGACCCCTTTTACCTGACCTGGAAAGCGCGCGAATACGGCATCACCACGAAATTCATCGAGCTGGCGGGCGAGATCAACCTCGCCATGCCGCGCTTCGTCGTGAACCGTCTCGTCGAAACGCTCGATGTTCGCTTTGGCAAATCCATGAGCGCGTCGAAGATTCTTCTCCTCGGTCTGGCGTATAAAAAGAACGTCGACGATATCCGCGAAAGCCCGACCTTTGCCATCATGGATTTGCTTACCGCGCGCCGCGCGCAAATCGATTTCCATGACCCTCATGCGGGCATCGTGACGCCGACGCGCGAGCACGCACATTACACGGGCATGAAGTCGGTGGACCTGTCGCCTGCCATGATCGCCGGTTATGACGCGGTCGTGATTGTGACCGACCATGACGGGGTTGATTATGGGATGGTTGCGGCCAATGCGAAGCTGGTGGTCGACACCCGCAACGCGCTGAATGCCGTCACAAACCGCGACAATATCGTAAAGGCCTGATTTCCCTCTTTATCTTTCCGGTCAAGCTTGGTTAAATAGCCCTTGAGTGAATTGGACAAGGGGTTGAAACCGATGTTTGGCTTTAGCGACAAAAGCAAGATGAAAGCCGCCCGCGTCGGGGCACGGGAAAAAATCCGCCTCGCGCAGGAAATTGCCGCGAAGGGTGGCAACGCGGTGCTCTCCAAGAAGGAGGGCAAGGAAACCAGCCCTGCAGTCACAGTCTTCGCAATCTACATCATGGCCTGTGCCGTCTGCTGGATGGTGAGTGAAAAGTATATTTCCAGCGGCGGTGGGCTTGCGCTGCGTCTCGGCTGGGATTCGCTCGACGACGTCCTTTTCAAGAAAAACAATATCAATGTCACCGGCACCGAAGTGCTGGATTACGCCTTGCTGATCGCAATCCGCGGATTGGCCTTGCTGATCGCGGCTGGCGTTGTTCCCTTTGTCGCCCTTGTCGTCCAGAAATCACTCGACGCGGCGCAGATGAACCCGTTCCGTACCGTCTGGGGCACGCCGATCGGCATCCTGCTTGTCATCATCGGCGTAAAGGAATATTTCGGCCCGCTCCTGCTGGAAGTTTTCGGCGTCTTCAACTGATCAAGAACCAACCTTAAAAAAAGGATATCCATGGAAAACGATCTTTCCCTGCTCGGCAGCCAACCAATCTGGGTATGGGGCATTTTCTTTGCTATTTTCCTGGGCGTCCTCGTCTTCGACCTGAACGTGGTCAATAAAAAGGACCATGTGTTCGGCGCAAAAGAAAGCCTTCGCCTCTCCGCCCTTTACGGCATCATCGCGATGCTGTTCAGCGGGTTGATCTGGCTGCTGCCCACGGGCGGCGCGACCAATGCGGGCCTTTTCGTCACGGGTTATCTGGTCGAACTGTCCCTTTCCATGGACAACATCTTCGTCATCTCCCTCGTGCTCAGCTACTTCGCCGTGCCGAAACAATACCAGCACCGCGTGCTCTTCTGGGGCATCATGGGCGTGATCGTGATGCGCGGCCTGATGATCGGTGCGGGTTCCGCCATCGTGCAGGAATTCGAATGGGTGCTGCTGCTGTTCGCGCTGTTCCTTGTCTATACCGGCGCGAAAATGCTGCTCATGGACGACGAGGACGAAGAACAGGATTTGTCCAAGAACGCCGTCGTGAAATTCTTCAAGAAAAACCTGCGCGTGACCGACGAATACCACGGCCATGACTTCACCGTCCGCAAAAAGGACAAGGCCGGCAAGATGGTGTTGTTCGCAACGCCACTGTTGCTGGCGCTGTGCGTGGTCGAGGTGGTCGACGTGGTTTTCGCGGTGGACAGCATCCCCGCGATCCTCGCGATCACGCAAGACCCCTTTATCGTCTACACCAGCAACCTGTTCGCCATCATGGGCCTGCGCGCGCTTTATTTCGCGCTCTCGGCGATGCTCGACCGTTTCCAGTACCTCAAATTCGCGCTGTCGCTGGTGCTGGTCTTCATCGGCCTGAAGGTCCTGATCGGCAAGGGGCCGGAACAAATCGCCGTCTGGCTGCAGGATTCACATCCTGATCTTGCCAACACCATCGGCGGCTACGCCTTCCACATGCCGCCTTGGGTATCCTTGCTCCTGACCGTCGGCACGCTGGTGGCTGGCGGCGTGTTCTCGTTCATGAAGACCAAGCATGACGAGCATGCCGACAAGAAAGCCCCGAAGAAAATCGCGGCGAAGAAAAAAGACTAAGCTGCAATATTCATAAGCATTGAAATATAATTCGGCGGATATGAAAACATATCCGCCGAATTGCTTTGTATTCCGCGCGTAAAGATTCTTTACGCCTTTGTTCTTTTGCAGCTTTACGGCAAGGAATCATTGTTTCATACTCCACGGATACAAAAAAACGGCGCTGCTTTTTCTGGGGAAACAGGGGGGCAAAAAGCCGTCAGGGGTGTGGCCAAATTCAACGCGTTTTAACAAACGAGGCCATGAAATGACTGAGTCTAAAAAAGTTGTAATCGCAGGTTACGTCCGCTCTCCCTTCACGCCCGCCAACAAGGGCGAGCTTGCCGGCGTGCGCGCCGACGATTTGATGGCCCAGACCGTTTCCGGCCTGATCGCGAAAACCGGCGTTGACCCGAAACTGATCGACGACCTGAAACTCGGCTGCGCAATGCCCGAAGGCGAACAGGGCCTCAACATGGCGCGCCTCGTGGTGCTGCAGGCTGGCCTGCCGACCGAAATCGGCGGCGTCACCATCAACCGTTTCTGCGGATCTTCGATGCAGGCCATTCACGACGCGGCCGGCGCAATCTCGATGGGCATGGCGGACGCGGTCATCGCAGCCGGTGTCGAGAGCATGACCCGCGTGCCGATGGGCGGCTTCAACCCGTCCCCGAACCCCGAGCTGTATAAAAACGTCCCCGGTGCCTATATGGGCATGGGCGAAACCGCCGAAAACGTCGCGTCGCGCAAAAACGTGACCCGCGCGGAACAAGAAGAATTCTCCCTGAAATCGCAGTTCAAGGCAGCCGCCGCGAAAAAAGCCGGCCTGACCGATGGCGAAATCGTCAACATCAAGACGCCCAAAGGCAAAATCGTTTCCGAAGACGGTTGCCCCCGTCCGGAATCGACCGCAGAAGGCCTGGCGAAACTGAAACCCGCTTTCCTGCGCGAAGGCACGGTCACCGCAGCAACCGCATCGCCCATCACCGATGGCGCGGCCGCGGTTCTGGTTTGCTCCGAAGAATTCGCGCTGAAGCACGGCCTTGAAATCCTGGCCGAAGTGAAATCCTTCGCGGTTGTCGGCCTTGATCCGGAAGTCATGGGCCTCGGCCCGATCCCTGCGACGCAAAAGGCAATGGCAAAAGCCGGCATCGACATGAGCCAGGTGAAATTCGTTGAAATGAACGAAGCCTTCGCCAGCCAGTCGGTCGCCTGCCAGCGCGAGCTTGGCATCGCCGAAGAAAAACTCAACGTGCATGGCGGCGCAATCGCCCTCGGCCACCCGCTGGGCGCAACCGGCGCACGCATCACGGGCAAAGCCGCACAGTTGCTGCATGATAACGGCAAGGACGGCGACTACGCGATCTCCACCCAGTGCATCGGCGCTGGCCAGGGCATCACGACCGTGTTGAAAAAATACACGTCCGCCGCGCCCAAACCCTGATTTTTATTTTTCCTCTGAAAGGAAACTGACATGGCTATTAAAAAAGCAGCGGTCATCGGCGCGGGCGTCATGGGGGCGGGCATTGCCGCCCACCTCGCCAATGCCGGTTACGAAGTCGAACTTCTTGACCGCGTCGACCCGAAAAACCCCGGCAACCGCACCGCCATCGCGGAAGGCGCCGTTGAAAAACTGCTGAAGACGAATCCTGCGCCCCTGATGCACAAGAAAAACGCGCGCAAGATCCGCCCCGGCAACACCGAAGACAACATGGACCGTCTGAAGGACGTCGACATCATCATCGAAGCCGTCTTCGAAGATCCCAAGGTGAAATCCGACATCTTCAAGAAAATCGACGCGAACCGCAAACCCGGCTCCATTGTCGCGTCCAACACCTCGACGATCCCGCTGAAAGACCTGATCGCCGACCAGTCGGATGCGCTCAAAAAAGATTTCGTCATCACCCACTTCTTCAACCCGCCGCGCTACATGCCGCTGCTGGAACTGGTGACCTCCGAACACAACGACCCCGCGATGGTCGCGGACCTGACCCGCTTCCTCGATGAAAAACTGGGCAAGGGCGTCGTGCATTGCAACGACACCCCCGGCTTCATCGCGAACCGCATCGGCACCTTCTGGATTCAAAGCGCAATTAACGAAGCAATTTCGCGCAAGATTTCCGTGGAAGAAGCGGATGCGATCGTCGGCAAGCCCATGGGCGTGCCGAAAACCGGCATCTTCGGCCTCGTCGACCTCGTCGGCCTCGACCTGATGCCCCACATCTCGAAATCCCTCGTGGGCTCGCTGCCTGCGGAGGACGCGTATGTGAAAGCGAACCGCACGCATCCCGTGATCGATACCATGATCAAGGAAGGTTATACGGGCCGCAAAGGCAAAGGCGGTTTCTATCGCCGCGATGAAAACAAGAACGACTTCGCAGTTGATCTTGAAACCGGCGCGCTGCACCCGAAGAACAAGGTTGTGCCCGCGAAATCGACTTTCGCAAAGGCATCGACCGCCATCGGCCGCGTGCTGTCCGCCCCCTTGAAACTGTTCTCCAAGAAAAAAGAGACCAGCGACCGCCAGAAGCCGATCGAGCTGGAAATCCTCAACGCCTCCAAAAAAGGCGGCTTGCGCGCACTGGTCGAACATGACGACAAATACGGCGAATATGCATGGTCGGTGATCAAGCAGACGCTCGTCTATTCCCTCAACCACGCGCATACGGTTGCAGGTTCCATCTATGACGTCGATCAGGGCATGAAGCTCGGCTACAACTGGAAAAACGGCCCGTTCGAGATGCTCGACAAACTGGGCACCGATTACTTCATCAAGCGCCTTGAAAAAGACGGCGACCCCGTTCCCGAACTGCTGAAAAAAGCGGCCGGCAAGACGTTCTATAAAAACATCGACAACAAGCTCAATATGCTCAACAAAGACGGCGAGTATGTGGAAGTCAAACGCCCCGAAGGCGTTTTGTTGCTGTCCGACGTGAAACGCGACAAGAAAAACCTTGTGGCGAAAAACATGTCGGCATCGCTCTGGGATATCGGCGACGGCGTCATCTGCCTCGAATTCCATTCGAAAATGAACTCGCTTGATTTCATGTCACTCGGCATGATGAACAAGGCGGCGGACATCATCGAAAACGGCGGCAAGCCGGGTGGCAAGTTCAAGGCGCTGGTCGTCCACAACGAAGCGGATGATTTCTCCGTCGGCGCAAATATCGGCGTCGCGCTCTATGCCGCAAAAGCCAAGCAATACTGGCTGGTCGAGAAAATGGTGAAGATGGGGCAGGATACCTACAAACGCCTCAAATACGCCAATTTCCCCGTCGTGTCGGCGCCCGCCGGCAAGGCACTGGGCGGCGGCTGCGAGATTCTGCTGCACAGCCATCACGTGCAGGCGCATGCCGAAACCTATCCGGGCCTCGTCGAAGTCGGCGTCGGCCTGCTCCCCGCCTGGGGCGGCTCGACCGAGCTGATGACCCGCGCAAAACAGAACAAGCGCCTGCCGGGCGGCCCGATGCCGGCTGTGGGTGCTGTGTTCGAAACCATCTCGACCGCGAAAGTCGGCCTCTCGGCCTTCGAAGCAAAAGACATGGGTTATTTCCGCGAAACCGACGGCGTGACGATGAACAAATCGCGCCTGCTGGCCGATGCGAAGAAGAAAGCGCTGGAGCTTAGCGTCGACTTCAAGCCCGAAGTGCCGTTCAACATGACGCTGCCCGGTGCATCCGGCGCTGCGGCATTGTCGATGGCGGTCGATGGCTTCTTCCTCAAGGGCCAGGCGACGTCGTATGACGTGATCGTGTCCGACAAGGTCGGCAAGGTGTTGACGGGCGGCGATCTCGCCGGTCCCGGCGTTGTGGTCACGCAGGATTACTTGCGCGAACTGGAACGCAAACACTTCATGGAACTCGTCCACGACAAGCGCACCATGGCACGCATCGAAACCATGCTGAAAACCGGCCGTCCGTTGCGCGAAACGCCGCTGAAGGGCCAGACCGCCCAGAAGCTGCGCGAAGACGCAGACCGTCCGGGCTTCATCGCACGCGCGATCACCAACCCGATCAAGGGCGTGTTCAACAAACTGACGCATAAAGCGGTCAACGACAACACGACCGCGCTGGAGCGTGACACCAAGGCCAAAGTGAACTGGCCGAACGTGACCCCGCCCAAAAAGACGCCGTAATCCGCGTTTTTAAAGCGAAAATCTGCAAAAACCCGCCCCCGGAAACGAGGGCGGGTTTTTTCTTTATGCGTTAATGTCATGATTTAACACGGTAATTGCGCCGAATTAATCTGGTTTGGATTTCTTGACAAAGACGCCCAAATCCCATATTTCTCATGGGTACCCGCGCAGATAGATTCTTCTGTGCACGATGCGGATGTAGCTCAGGGGTAGAGCACGACCTTGCCAAGGTCGGGGTCGAGGGTTCAAATCCCTTCATCCGCTCCATTTTCTTCCAAAAACCACCGCCAAAATGCTGAATCTTGTCAGGCTTGCGCTTGCTATCGCTTGCCCCGAATCACAATATTGTGGAAAATGACGGCCATTCGCGGTGATCCGCGAGGTGCATTAACCGGCAATCACTTTTTACGCGGGCTATTTTCGACAAGGGCAAGTCATGGGCAGCACCACCTTTAAAACCGGCATCGTTTTGACGCTTCTGCTGGGCCTTATTTTCGCACATGCCACGCCCGTGACCGCAGGCCCTGTCGACTCCGTGAAAGATTTCTTCTCCGGCAAAAAGAAAAAGAAAACAGACCGCAAGACAAGCGCCGCCATGGCGGGCTGCCTTGAAGGTTCCCGGAGCGCAACCGCGCAGGGCGGCAGCGCAGGTTCGAAAGAAGCTTGCGTGCAGGGAGCCGCGCGCGGCTATCAGGCGGAGCAGGAACGCGAGCGTCAGGAACAGGAAATGCTGCAGCGGAAAGATGCCGCCGCATTCGAATACCGCATCGACCGCGTGAACCAGCGCATCGCGGACCGCCAGCCGCGCATCGAGCGCATCAACCTTGTGCGCAGCGGCGACGCCGAACCCGTGCCCGTCGTGCTAAACAAGAAATGCAGCAACGATCCCGAATGCCGCAAGGTGGCGGAGGAACAGGCGGCTGCGCTGCGCCCCGGCGTGCTCGGCCGCTTCTGGTACTGGCTCTTCCCCGCCAAGGCGCCCGCCGCAAAGGCCGAGCTGACCGGCATCGAATCCGATATCGCGCTGCTGAAACGCTCGATCGACGAAATCAAGGTAGAGATACAGGTGCAGGAAGACGCGTATTTTTCCGCCCGCGACGTGAAACAGAAAAGTGCGATTTCCCGCGACAAAGGCGTACTGATCTCCGAACTCAGCCAGGCAAGCCAGGCGCTGTCGATGCTTAAAACCCAGCAGGGCGAACTTGATAAAGGCTATTTCGCCTACCTCCTGATGGCGCTCGCAGCCATCGGCGGCACCATCTTCAAGAAGATCAGCGACGGCGCGGCACTGTCGATCATCGAAAACACCAAGAACATCGCCAAGACCGCCACGCGCCGCCGCAAGAAGCAGCCCGCGCGCGAACACAGCATGTATTAAAACAAAACCGGGAACCCGAATCCCGCGCAAAAGGTTGTCAACCAGCACGTTCAATCATGCCGGAGGATTATCCATGGCCAACAACGATTACCGCCCCAAGCCCACAGGCGAAAGCATCGAGCGCATCTGGGAACTTGCCGAAGACATGCGCACCTGCATGCTGGTCACGCGCGACGGCAACCGCTATGCCGCCCGCCCGATGTCGGCGCATGTGAAGCGCGAAAGCCACGCGATTTATTTCCTCGATAAAACCAATTCGGAAAAAGAACACCAGATCGCGCAATCGCCCGAAGTCCTGCTCTCCTTCGCGGATAACGGCGGCAACAAATTCATCTCGCTGCGCGGCCGCGCGGTGGTGACGAATGACCGCGCGCTGATCAAGGAGTTGTGGACGCCGTTCTACAAGGCCTGGTGGGATTCCGAAAACGACCCCGACATCCGCGTCATCACGTTCACGCCCGATGAAGGCGAGCTGTGGGACGGCCTCAACAACATCATGGCGACCGGCGCGATGCTGGTCTCCGCCGTCACGGGCGCCAAGCCCAACCTCGGCGAAAACGCCAAGGTCGATCTCTAAAAAAATATAGACGCAAGAAATGAAAAGCCCCGATATTGCATCGGGGTTATTTCATGCGCGTTATACGGGCCCCAGCATCTGTTAATGACACCACTATTCGTTATATAATAAGGGCAGGAGAACAGCCATGAACATGCCCGTCCCCGAACAATCCCTCGGTACCTCGCTCGCCCGCGGCTGGCGCGGCAAATGCCCGGCCTGCGGCGACGGCAGCATCTTCCGCGCGCATCTGAAGGTGGCGGACGCCTGCAACAAATGCGGCGAAGAATTCCACCACCATCGCGCCGATGATTTCCCCGCCTATATTGTTATCCTGATCCTCGGCCATATCCTTGTGCCGCTCGTGATGTTCACGGAAAAGAACTTCGCGCCGCCCTATATCCTGCATGTGCTGCTCTGGCCCGTTGTTGCGGTCGCCCTGTCCTGGGTGATGTTGCAGCCGGTCAAGGGCGTGGTCGTGGCGTTGCAATGGCATATGGGCCTGCACGGTTTTGATGCCGCGCGCAAAAAACGCCTCGGCTAGTATTTATGCCCGTAACCTGCATATAATGGCGTCGAGAATCATTTTTCCGGAAGCGTCATTTATGCAGACAATGCCCGTAGAAACATCCGCGTCCGAACAATCTTCTTCCGGGCAACCCGCGACGAAACTAACGTTCACGATGTCCGACGGTTTTACCGGTCATCTGGGCAAGCTTGGCATTTCGCTCGCGCTGACATCGTACCAGTCGGGAAAATTCTACTTGCTGGGCCGCGCTCCGCAGGGTCAGCTGATGGTTCATGCGCGGCTGTTCCAGAAGGCGATGGGCATGCATGTGGCTGGCGACACGCTGCTGCTGGCGACGCTTTACCAGATGCAGCGCTTTGAAAACGCGCTGCCCAAGGGCAATACGGTCAACGGCACCTATGATGCGTGTTACGTGCCGCGCACGACATATAATACCGGCGTGCTGGACGCGCATGATGTCGGCCTCCTGTCGAATGGGCAGATCATTTTCGTCAACACGCTGTTCAACTGCCTTGCCACGACCAGTCCGAAAGACAGCTTTATTCCTGTGTGGAAACCGCATTTCGTCTCCGGCATCGTCGGCGAAGACCGCTGCCACCTGAACGGGCTTGCGATGGAAAACGGCCAGCCGCGCTACGTGACGGCCTGCGGCCCCAGCGACACCGCGCAGGGTTGGCGGGCATTCCGCGCGGGCGGCGGCATGGTGATCGACGTGCGCAGCAACGAAATTGTTTGTGACGGCATGTCGATGCCGCATTCACCGCGCTTGCATGACGGCAGGCTGTGGGTCTTAAATTCCGGCACAGGCGAACTCGGCACTGTCGATGTGCAGTCGAAAAAATTCGAAGCACGCGCGTTTATGCCGGGCTTCCTGCGCGGGCTGTCTTTCCACGGCAAATATGCCTATGTAGGCCTGTCCAAACCGCGCGACAAGCATTTCGAAGGCCTGCCGCTCGACCAGAAACTGCGCGACGCGAAGCTGGATCCCGTCTGCGGCCTGCAGGTCATCGATCTTGAATCGGGCAAGTGTGCCGAATGGTTGCATGTCGAAGGCATGGGCGAGGTATATGATGTCGCCGTGCTGCCGGGCGTGAAATGCCCGATGGCAGTGGGCTTTGCCGATAACGACCTGAAAGGCATCCTCAGCCATCCGCCGCTTGACGATAAAATCCTCGCCCAGCTTTAGAAATCGCGCCTGAACACCTGCTTGCCGCGCGCATCCTGCCCGATATGTACCCAGCCGAACGGCCCCAGTTCGTGCTCCAGCAGTTTTTTCGTCAGCTTGGGATTCTCGGCGACGATAACGACCCCTTTCGGGCGGCCCTCGGGGGGCAGTGTGTTCAGGTGGTCATAGGTGGAATTGGTCAGCTTCTTGGGCAGGTTGTGGCGGCGGTCGCCCGGCTGCACAAAGGTGCGGAAGTAATAAAACTCGTCATCCGTCCCGCCCTGCAGCCCGCTGTGTGAAAAAGGCGCGCGGTACGCGGTGCTGACCGCCACGAGCTTGTCATCCGCGTCGATAGCAGCAAGCACGACCTGGGATACGCGCTGCGCAGGATCACTGCCCGCAGGCAGGGCATGATTGCGGCGCCACAGATCGATGATTTCTTCCCCGAGGCTTTTTGTGATATTCCGGAATACCGGCAGCAGCCGGTACTCGTCCAGGCGGTCGCAGACACCGTAATGAGCCTCAAGGGCGGACTGGTTGGTCATAAGATCTATTCCGAAAAAAATAGGGAACAAAATATATGTGTCACCATTAGCATCGGCGGTTAGCGAAATCAAAATAATCGAGGGACGCGGCATTGAACATAACCGTACCCGCTATTATGTGATTTCCACGCCCCGCTGCCTGCAACCGCGCTATACGAAGGATTAAACCATTTTCAAACTGAGGAAATCTGCGTATATTTGCCGTCTAGGATTCAACCGCTTTCAAAAATTCACCCGTTCATAAATTCACAAAACAGAGGACTACACACACATGGCAATCAAAGGCACCGCCGCAAGCGAAACTCTCGTCGGCACCGTCGGCGCGGATTTTATCCTCGCGGATAAAGGCAACGATACTGTCAACGCAGACGCAGGCGACGATCTTATAGATGGCGGCGCGGGCAATGACATCCTGAACGGCGGCGCGGATAATGACACGATCCTTGGCGGCGACGGCAACGACACCCTGAACGGGGGCACGGGCAACGATTTCATGTATGGCGGTGACGGCAACGACCTCTACTTTGTCGACAGCCTGACAGACGTTGTTGAAGAAACCGATTCGACCACCGCAGGCGGCGGCATTGATAACGTCAACACCCAAGTCACTTACACGCTTGGCAACTTCCTTGAAAACGGCACCATCAGCAGCCTTGCCACCGGCGGCATTACGCTGACGGGCAACGCACTCAACAACGTGCTGGTCAGCGAAGCGACCGGCACCAATACGCTGGATGGCGGCACGGGCGCAGACACGATGTCGGGCGCGAGCGGCGGCAACAGCGTTGTCTTCCTTGTCGATAACGCAGGCGACATAGCGACCGGCACCAGCGCTACGGCGGACACCATTATTGCTGACCTTAGCTGGAGCTTGCTTACCAACAGCACCGGCGTTGAACACCTGACGCTTTCCGCAGCCGCAGGCGCGGGAGCAACCGCGACCGGCAGCACCACCGCGAACATCCTCACCGCCAACAACCTCGGCAGCACCCTGCTCGGCGGTGGCGGCAACGATACGCTGGTAGGCGGCACCGGCAATGATTACCTCGATGGCGGCACCGGCAACGATGGCATGGCGGGCGGTGTCGGCAACGACACCTACTTCCTCGATAACGCAAGCGACACCGTGACCGAAGCCGTGGGCGAAGGCACCGACACCGTCAACGCGGGCTTCAACTACACGCTCGCTGCAGATGTTGAAAACCTGAACCTCACCGGCACCGGCAACTTCAGCGGCATCGGCAACGCGGCCGTCAATATCATCAACGGCAACACCGGCAATAACATTCTCGACGGCGTGTCGGGCAACGACACCCTGAACGGCGGCGACGGGAACGACACCCTGCTGGTCCATAACGGCGCAGAAGTCGTCAACGGCGGCAACGGCACCGACACTATCGTGTCCGATGTCACCTACAGCCTCGGCAGCGCGACACTGGTCGAAAACCTCACCCTGACCGCATTGGCAGGCGCGGGCGCAACCGCAATCGGCAACACCGGTTCCAACGTCATCACCGGCAACGCGCTCGGCAATACGCTCGATGGCGGCGGCGCGGGCGGCACCGATACCCTTATCGGCGGGGCCGGCAACGATACTTACATCGTCTGGAACGCCAGCGACGTTATCTCCGAAGGCGTGGGCGCGGGCACGGATACCGTTATCGCGCAGGACATTTCCTACACCCTGTCGGGAGACCTTGAGAACCTGACGCTGGAAGGCTATGGCTACAAATACGGCGACAGCGCGTCGATCGCGCTGACCGGCACCGGCAACGCGGGCGCAAACATCCTGATCGACAACACTGATTCCTTCGGTGGCGCCTACGGCCTCGGCGCGCCTTCGATCAACAACGTCCTGCTGGGCGGCAACGGCGCGGATACGCTCACCAACAACGCGCAGACCACCAAATACGGCTCCGGCAACACCGTGACCCTCGATGGCGGTCTTGGGGCTGATGCCATGAACAGCACCAGCAACGTCCGCACGATTTTCGTGGTCAATGACGTGGCTGATACAGTCGATGGCAACCAGGTCGGCGATGAAGTGCGCTCCAGCATCAGTTGGGATCTCGCCGTCAACACCCTTGACGTCAACAACCTCACGCTGACGGGTGCCACCAACATCAATGGCGTGGGTAACGCGAACGTCAACACCATCACCGGCAACTCCGGCAACAACACGCTGACCGGCCTTGCCGGCAACGACGTGCTGAACGGCGGCGACGGGAATGACAGGCTCGATGGCGGCGCTGATAACGACTCCATGTTCGGCGGTCTCGGCAACGATACCTTCATCGTCGACGAAGTTGGCGATACGGTCTCCGAACTTGCAGGCCAGGGCACCGACACCGTGATTTCGTCGGTTGATTTCACCCTGTCCGGCAACATTGAAAACCTGACCATCACCGGCGCTGCGATCAACGCGACGGGCGATGCCAGCGCGAACGTCATTACCGGCAACGCCAACGCCAACACGATCGACGGCGGCGCGGGCGCGGATGCGCTTTCGGGCGGCCTCGGCGACGATGTCTACTTCGTGGACAACGCGGGCGACCAGGTGTTTGAAAACGCAGGCGAAGGTACCGACACCGTCAACGCGTCGGTCAGCTACACCTTGAGCGGCTCCAGCGAAGTTGAAATCCTCAACCTCACCGGCACCGCCAACATCAACGGCACCGGCAACGCAGCCGCCAACACCATCACCGGCAACACGGGCAACAACACGCTCGATGGCGGCGCGGGCATCGATACGCTGGTCGGCGGTCTCGGCAACGACACCTACATCACCGACAACCCCGGCGATCTGCTGTCCGAAAACGCAAGCGAAGGCACCGACACCGTTGTCGCAGGCTACAGCTACACCATCGCGACCGATTTCGAAAACGTGACCCTCACCGGCACCGGCGACTTCGACGCAACCGGCAATGCGGCCAACAACTCGCTGGTCGGCAACTCGGGCAACAACACGCTCGATGGCCTGGCTGGCGCGGATTCGATGGAAGGCGGCGCGGGCAACGATTACTTCATCGTTGATAACTCGGGCGACATTGCAACCGACTTGGGCGGCGGCACCGACACGGTGTTCGCATCGGCGTCCTTCACGCTCGGCACGGGCATCGAGAACCTGATTCTCGACACCCTCGTGGTCGGCGCGATCGACGGCACCGGTAACGGCAGCAACAACTCGATCACCGGCACCGACGGCGACAACATCCTGCTCGGCCTTGGCGGCAACGACGTGCTCGAATCCGGTCTCGGCAACGATACCCTCGACGGCGGCACCGGCTCCGACAGCATGACCGGCGGCGACGGCGACGACACCTACTACATCGACAACGCAGGCGATGTGGTCGTTGAAAACTTCGGCGAAGGCAACGACACCGTCTACAGCTCGGTCACCTACACCCTGAGCGGCAGCAACACGGAAAACCTGATCCTGACCGGCACCGCGAACCTCAACGCAACGGGCACGGCAGACAATGATGTCATCACCGGCAACACCGGCAACAATACGCTGACGGGCCTCGGCGGCAATGACACGCTCAACGGCGGCGGCGGCATTGATCGTCTCGTCGGCGGCGACGGCGACGACTACTACGTCATCGACTCGTCGACCGACGTGGTGGTCGAAGCCAACACGATGGGCTCCGGCACCGACACCGTCGAAACCAGCGTCACCTACACGCTGGCGGCGAACGTCGAAAACGGCGTCATTACCGGTGCTGGCACGCTGACCGGCGGCGCGGGCGGCAACACGCTCACCTCGGAAGCGGTCGGCGGCGGTAACGTTACGCTGAACGGCGGTCTGGGCGCGGATGCCCTGATCAACGCGGGCGGCATGAACACCGTCACCTTCGTGGTCGATAACGGCTCCGACTCGATCGACGGATCGGCTACCGGCACGGATAACGTCCTTTCGAGCGTCAGCTTCGACATGAACTGGAATGGCGATGCGGATGTCGATAACCTGACCCTGACCGGCTCTGCCGCGATCAACGGTTTCGGTAACGGCGCCAACAACACCATCACCGGCAACACCGGCGCGAACATCCTGGATGGCGGCGGCGGTGATGACCGCCTGGTCGGCGGCGGCGGCAACGACACCTACTTCGTCGACAGCACAAGCGATGTGCTGGTTGACTCGGCGGGCATCGAGACCGTCAACTCCACCGTTGACTGGACGCTCGGCACCGGCTTCGAGAAACTGGTGCTGACGCTCGGCGCCGGCAACATCGACGGTTCGGGCAATACGGCTGTCAACACCATCACGGGCAACGAAGGCTCCAACTCGCTGTTCGGCGGTGCAGGTAACGATACGCTCATCGGCGGTCTCGGCACCGACATCCTCGAAGGCGGCCTCGGTGCCGACCGTTTGACCGGCGGCCTCGGCGACAGCGATACCTTCTATTGGGGCGCAGTCAACCAGGGCATCGACACCATCACCGACTTCGAAGCAGGTGGCGGCGGCGATGCGCTCGACTTCTCGGACATTCTGGTCGGCTACAACGGCAACGTGTCTGAATTCATCCAGATCACGCAATCGGGCGCAAACACCATCGTCAAGGTGGACGTGAACGGCCTTGCGGGCGGCAGCAGCTTCGTCACCTATGCGACGCTTCTGAACGTCAACCTCGGCACGGACGAAACCGTCGTCCTCGCCAACGGCAACCTGATCGTGACGTAACGCGTAACGAAACGAATGCAACCAAAAAAACCCTGCGGGCATCCCCCGCAGGGTTTTTTGCATCCGGCGCGTTATGCGGCGTTACGCAAGCGGCAGGGCGGTGTTTATGCGCGTTGCTGTGTCATGCTCGGTCACGACGGGCGCAATCGCGGCATGGATGCGGCTGTTGCCCTCCGATGCCAGAAAGGTGCACACGGCGAAGCCGTCGCTGTTGCGGGTATACATCTCCAGCCAGCGCCTGAAGCCGTCCTGCAGCGCGGGCGTCGCATAGGGATAATGCCCGTTGATGCGGCCGCAGCCGATGCGGAACGGCTTGGGCGTCAGCCGCGCACGGTAGCAGCTCTGGTTGCGGCAAAGCTGCACATACAATTTGTCCGACCCCAGCTGGCGCAAGATCGCGATCGCCGCGTCATCCACGGGTTGCGGCGCATGGGTGAACAGGTAACGCAAACCCCCGCGCGTGCGGTAAATGCGCGCGCCGGCCTCCGGTTCCTGCGCCAGATATTCCTTCAGCTTCGCGATATATTTTTTCTCTTCCTTCTCGCGCGTCGCGCCGAACAATTTCGCGAAAAATCCGGGCCCCGATATGTCGATATCGACAAACATCGCCTCCGCCGTATTCAGCACCAGACAGCCCTTGCCGTTGCGGGTGACGCCGGCATTCGTGCCGATTTCCCGGATCAGCTCCTCCGGCACGTCGCGCATGCTGTAGCTGTAATCATCGCGGCGGAACGCCGATGATGCGACGCGACCCGCCAGATCATCCAATGCCCGTTTCGCCGCGCGTTTTGCGTCCTCTGCGCTCGTGTTCGACCCGCCCCATTTGCGCAGGCGCAAAATTTTTCCATCGGCATCGGTCGCGGATGTTTCCGCCACGTCCCAGTATTTGCAGAGTTTCATGAATTGAATCCTTCCCGCGCAAGTATAAGGCAGGAAGCGGACAGGGCTCAATGCCCTCAGTTCTTGCGGGGCAGCGGCTTTCGTTTTTCGTCGCCGCGCAGCTTGTTCTCCAGCATGACCTGACCCAACTTGCTGTCGAGCTTCACGATATGACTATCGCCGCAGCCCGCGCATGACACGTCACCGCCCTGCCGCCGCCAGTAGGAATAAAGCGGCCCCGGAATGATCAGGATGCACCACAACAGTTTTTCGACGATGCTGCTGCCACGCAGGCTCAACGCCGCGCGGCCCATATACCCGCAGCCCTGGCAGATATATTCGTCTTTGCTGAGTCGACGCGCCATGACTTCATTATCGCATATTTTTGCAAAAGGGAGATCCCCTTCCTCGCCGGTCGGGGGAGGAAGGGGATTTGGCTCAACCATCAGCACCCGACATAGCGGGAGGATAGATTGCCAGCATAGCTGGCAGTGGATGTTCTATCCCGACATGGGGCGGGGTATGAATGCCGCCGCATGAAGATTGCCGATGGGAATATGTCGCGCCATCTGTCCGCCGGAAAAAGCATCCGCGCCGCGGGCACGGCGTATCGTGTCTGCACCGCCAGGGCGGCGGGCAGCCGTTGACGGCGCGGATGTCAGGGGTTGCGAAGAGGAGGTGGCGGAGAAACGAATTTGCTGTGTGGCAGCAGCAGCAGGTGCGCGGCGCTTCGATACACGCTCCGCCCATTTATGCGGGTAAGCGGGCTGATCCTCGCGCGAGGGCTTGATCAGTTCGGCCATGGCGAAGGCGATGCGCGTCGCAATCCGGCGGCGCTGGTAAATGCGTGATGCCGTGGTGCGGCGGGTGCGGGTCTGGCTGATGCGGACCGGCACCAGCACGGGGGCGAGGGTCAGGCTGCCCTCCGATTCAAACGGCGCCAGCACAATATCGAGCCAGGCGGCGAAGCGGGTCAGGAGGGTGAAAATGTCGTTTTTGAGGGTCTTGAGGCGGGGGAGGGGGCGGTTTCCGGTGATCATCTGTGCAATCTCCATTTTTTTACATCCTATCATGAAAAACGGAACAGAGCAAGAACAAAATAAGCTAATAAAAAGAACATCCTACAAAACCACCCCCGACCCGCCCCCAACCCACATTGACAGAACCCCCCCGAATCAACATGATGGCCTATCGTATTTTTAACAGGCACGACCGCCTTTTTCCCGGAGGGTTACGGCTTCCGGAAGCAAAGGATATTGTAGCTATGGGTATCGTCAAAAAAATTCAGGACATGAAGCAGGAAATGACGCGCTGGCGCCAGAAGCTGCATCAGGACCCCGAACTCGCGTTTGAAGAAAAGCGCACCATGCGCTTCATCATCCGCCAGCTGGATGATTTCGGCGTCGAGGTTCACGGCCTCACGAAAACCGGCGTCGTCGGTGTGCTGCACGGAAAAAACGGTCCGGGCGGCAAGGCGATCATGCTGCGCGCGGATATGGACGGGCTGCCCATTCAGGAAAAAACCGGCCTCACCCACGCATCCCGCAATGACGGCGCGATGCATGCCTGCGGACATGACGGCCATATGGCGATGCTGCTGGGCGCGGCGAAACACCTCGCACAGACGCGCGATTTCGACGGCACGGTTTATTTCGTGTTCCAGCCCGCAGAAGAACATGTGGGCGGCGCGCAGGAAATGATCAAGCAGGGTCTGTTCACCAAATTCCCCGCCGATGAAGTTTACGGCATGCACAATTATCCGGGCCTGCCGCTTGGCACCATGGCGACGGGCGCAGGCCCGATGCTGGCGGCGTCGGAGGATTTCGATATCGTCGTGCGCGGCAAGGGCGGGCATACGTCCCGCGCCGAAAACACGACCGATGTGCTGGGCGCAGCGGCGGAAGTCGCGCTCGCCTTCAAGGAAATCGCGAAAAAGGAAATTCCCCCAACCGCCACGGCGACGCTCACCGTGACCGCGCTGTCGACGCAGGGCGATGCGTCGAACGTGCTGCCCGATACCGCGAAGATCACCGGCACGCTGCGCACCTTCGAGCAAGCGCTTCACGCGCGCCTGACCGATGAAATGATCCGCGTGGTGGACGAGACCGAAAAGAAATACGGCGTCCTGATCGACTTTGACCTGCGCGCGGGATACCCCGTGCTGGTGAACGATAAAAACGCGACCGCTTTTGCGATCGACGTGGCGAAAGAAACGGTCGGCGATGCGCAAGTCATCACGCCTGTGCCCCCCACGCTCGGCACCGAAGATTTTGCGTTCTATCTGCAGCAGAAACCCGGAAACTACATCGCGCTCGGCACCGGCAAACCCGGCGCGAAGGATTATCAGGACATCCATTCCGCAAAATACGACTTCAATGACGCGGCGCTGCCTATTGGTGCGAGTTACTGGGTCAATCTTGTGGAAAAGGCGCTGCCGCTGCTGAACCCGCCGCTGGATCCGTCCGCGACGCTGGATAGCAACGCACCCGCAACCGCCCCGAACGCCAAGCCGGCCGCCAAGCCCCCCGTCGCACCGAAGCCGTGATTTTTTAACGATTTCCGTGCTAGACTTTCCGCCAGTACAGCGGAGGGCAAGGCATGAAAATCATCGAACAATTCACCGAAGGCAAAGCAGGCGCGGGCGACCTGAATGACGATTTCATTTCCGTGTCCGACAATTTCATCGCCGTCATCGACGGCGCCACATCCCGCAGCGGTCATACGCTGCGGGGGCTGCCGAACGGGCAGTTCGCATCGCGCACCGTCGCGGCGGCGCTCCAGTCACTCGACAAAAACATCAGCGCGCGCGACGCGGTCGATAAACTTTCCCACATTCTTTTGACCGAAGCCGAAAGCGCCGCGCAGGCAGAGAAAAAAACTTTCCGCGAAGTCTGGGATTTCCCCGCCGCCGCATTGCTGGTCTATTCCGTCGCCCGCCGCGAAGTCTGGCGCGTGGCTGATTCATCCTTCGTCGTCGACGGTCGCGGGCATTTCACTGTATTCCCGCAAGAAAGAACATGGTGCGAACTCCGCCGTGCATATCTCTGCGCCGAACTCGCGCGCGGCAAAAAGGAATCCGAGCTGCAGGAAAACGACCCCACTTGGGAATTGCTGACCCCGATGATTTCCGAATGCAAAGTGTTCGCGAATTACGAAGGCCCCTATGGCTACGGCGTCATCAACGGCACCAAGGTGCCGGATTGCCATGTGGAGGTTTATCCCGCAGCCCATGCCAACGAAATCGTTTTCGCCAGCGACGGATATCCCGAAGTCGAACCGACCCTCGCCGATACCGAACGCTATTTGCATTCGGTATTGCGCGACGACCCCCTGATGTACCGCATCCACCCGCAGGTCAAGGGCGTCAAAAAAGGCCATGTGTCGTTTGACGACCGCAGCTATATCCGCTTCTGCCCGAATTAGTAAAGTTCATGAATCGTACAATTTTCGCCTTTGTGGGTCTATTTTTCATGATCGCGCCGCTTGAAGTCGCTCATGCAAATGAGAATCCCTGCCAAAACGCCTATGACTACGGCAAGCGCGTGTATTCGGCAACGAAAGGAAACAAAGAGTCCCTTGCATTTTTAGAGGAGAAAGTTGCGGCAGGTGATTTTTGTATCGCATTCTGGCTGGGGGAGGTTTATCTCCGCACGGATAAAAAGGAAGAAGGCGAAAGCCTTCAAAGAAAAGCGCTGATTGAGACCGAGGCTGCGGCGAAGTCAGGCAATCATGATGCTCAGTACTTTATGGCGATGCACGCAGTTTCACTCTCCCAATCCACCGGGCATGATCATATGGATGCATTTAAAAAATGGATCACACTTGCGGCAGATGGCGGACATTCAAAAGCCCAGAAAGAATTAGGCATTTTCTACGTCTACGGTTCTCAGAAGGACAGAAACATTGAAAAAGGTATAGGACTGCTTGAGAAATCCGCCGCACAGGAAAATACGGATGCGATGGATTCCCTCGGGCAGTACTACGATTTTAAAGACTATGTTGAAGCGGCAAAATGGTACCGAATGGCCGCAGAAAGAAATCACGAGTCTGCCACCTATAAGCTGAGCGACATGTATGCGAAGGGCGATGGTGTTTCGCAAAATTGGAAGAGCGCTTATTTTTGGGGATGCCGCGCGCGTAACTGCCTGAAGAACCCGCTTCTGCGGGCAGCAACCAAATCACAAGGCACAACGTTTCGGGACATATGTGGCGGGCCTGTACGCCGGGGCGATTTATATGATGTCGAAGATCATTTATCGAAAGAAGAAATGGCACTTATCCAGAAGCAGGCGTCGGAGTGGAAGCCTGATACACCGGTTCCTTATGATCATTCAGGCTTCTTCGAACAAGTTATATGCTGGCTTCGTGCCTGCTGAGCGAGACAACGGAAAACGATCCAGTTTATGACAGACACATCCAAAATCACCACCGTCCCCACCCCCGATCCGCTGGCCGCGACATTTGCGGAGATGGGGATTGAATCGACGACCTACCAGCATCCCGCCGTATTCACGGTCGAGGAAGGCAAGGGCTTCAAGCATGAAATGCCGGGCGGACATACCAAGAATTTGTTCCTGAAGGATCACAAAGGAAAAATCTGGCTGGTGACGGCGAAGCAGGATACCGAAATCGACCTGAAGAAACTGCCCGCCCGCATCAATTCGGCGCGGCTCAGCTTCGGCAATGCGGAATTGATGAACACGCTTTTGGGTGTCACGCCCGGATCTGTCACGGCGCTCGGGCTGATTAACGATAACCAGCGGCAGATATCGCCGGTGATCGATAAACGCCTTTTGGAACATGAAATCGTTAATTGCCATCCCTTGCGCAACGACATGACGACGGCGATCAGGACGGAAGACCTTGTTAAATTCATGAAAACTTTGGGCTATGAGCCGTTGATTGTTGATTTTTCAAGGCTATAAACTATCTATAGGTGGATAACCGGCAGGGCAGAAGGTCAGATAATGCTTGAAATTGGTGCAGCGCAACAGAAGACGCAAGGCAGCGCATATATCCGCGATGCCGATCCCGGCAATTTCGAAGAGGCCGTGATTGCGGCATCGATGAAGAATCCGGTGGTCGTCGATTTCTGGGCGCCGTGGTGCGGCCCCTGCAAGCAGATGACGCCCGTGATCGAAAAAGTCGTGACCGAGCAGGCGGGCGCGGTGACGCTGGTAAAAATCAACGTCGAAAAATATCCCGAACTTGGCGAGCTGTTCCGCGTGCAGAGCGTGCCGATGGTCTATGCGTTTTATCAGGGCCAGCCGGTAGACGGTTTCACCGGTTCAAAACCGGAAAAAGATTTGCGCGTCTTCATCGACAAGCTGGTGAAAAACCACGGCGGCGCAAAGGAAGAGGCAGGCGGCCCAGACCCGCTGCTGGTCGCCAAGATCATGGCCGCCGCGCACAAACATTTCCGCGAAGGCCAATATACAGACGCGATGGCGCAGTATTCCACCGCCCTCGATTACGATGAAAAGAATATGGAGGCGCTGGCCGGTATCGGCTGGTGCTTCGTCGCTGAAAAAGATGTGGAGAGCCTGACGGCCTTCGTCGGCGAAATGACGCCCGAGCAAAAAACATATTCCCGCATCAAGGGCCTCGACATGCTGCTGCAAAAGCGCACCGAGTCCGAAACGCTGCCCGCCATCGACGCGCTGCAGACGAAACTGGAAAAAAAGCCGAAAGACCATCAGGCGCGCTATGACCTCGCCGTGCAGCATCTGGCGCTGCTCGATATCGAATCCGCGATTGACGATATCGTGGAACTGACGCGCCATGACCGCGAATGGCAGGAACAGAAGGCGCGCAAATTGCTGCTGGAAATTTTCGATGCGCTGGGCAACGATCATCCGTTGACAGGGCAGGGCCGCCGCCGCCTGTCCACCGTGTTATTCTCATGACCGAAGCATTCCAGATCACGACCGCCGACCATCTGCCCGATGAAATCGTCCTCTTCCCCCTGCCGCGCGTGATCCTGCTGCCCCGCGTGCAACTGCCCTTGAATATTTTCGAGCCGCGTTATTTGTCGATGGTCAACCACGCCATGAGCAATGGCCGCATGATCGGCATGATCCAGCCCAAACCCGAAGGCGCGGGCGATGCCACGTTCAAGACCGGCTGCGCGGGCCGCATCGCATCGTTCAGCGAAACCGATGACGGCAGATATCTCATCACGCTGAAAGGCGTCTGCCGTTTCGATGTGAAGGAAGAACTGCCGGTGGCGCAGGGCGGTTACCGCCACGCGAAGGCCTGCTGGAAAAACTATCATCACGATCTCGTCTCCGACGACGTGACCGATATCTGCCGCGACACGATGATGACGACGCTGCGCCAATACCTCGATAAAATGAACATGTTCTGCGACAAATGGGAAACCATCCGCGATATCGAATGTGAAAAACTGATTTCGACCTTGAGCGTCGTCTGCCCCTTCTCGACAGAAGAAAAACAGGCGCTGCTCGAAGCCCCCGACCTGCCCGCCCGCGCAAAGATTTTGCACGCGCTGCTGGAGATCGCGGCGAAGGAAGAGGAAGAATGCAAAGCGTCCTGTCATTAAATTTTCGGCATTGAAAGAAAAGCCATGACCGCCAGCACCAAACGCGCCGATCCGAAACTGCTCGAAATCCTCGTCTGCCCGCTGACCAAGGCGCCGCTGGAATATGATGCGGATAAACAGGAATTGATCAGTCGTCAGGCGAAACTGGCCTTCCCCATCCGCGAGGGGATTCCGATCATGCTGGTCGATGAAGCGCGGAAACTCGACGACTGATAACCCCTGCCGCGCGGCAGCTTTATTGCGCCGCAGCAGCCATATAGCGCTGGAAAACCGCAACCCCGCTGACTATTATGAGTTTCAACGACCGCCAAGTTTAAGGAAAATAACAGATGTCCAACCACGTTTTCATTTTCGACACCACCCTGCGCGATGGCGAACAGTCGCCCGGGTATTCGATGGACCTGAATGAAAAACTCCAGATGGCCGAAATGCTGGATGGCATGGGCGTGGACATTATCGAGGCGGGCTTCCCCGCGGCCAGCAAGGGCGATTACGAATCGGTCTACAAGGTTTCGCAGCAGGTGAAATCGGCGACGGTCGCCGGTTTGTGCCGCGCGCTGCACAAGGATATCGACGCGGTCGTGAACGCGATCCGCCCCGCGCACCGCAAACGCATCCATACCTTTATCTCCACCTCGCCCCTGCACATGAAATATAAATTGCAGGTCGAACCCGAACGCGTGCTGGAGATGATTAAAGAATCCGTGACATACGCCCGCCAGCATTGCGACGAAGTCGAATTTTCGGCGGAAGACGCGACACGCACCGACCATGATTTCCTGTGCCGCGCCGTCGAAACCGCGATCAACGCAGGCGCGCTGGTCGTCAACATTCCCGATACCGTTGGTTACACCGTGCCCGAAGAATACGGCGCGCTCATTAAAATGCTGCGCAACCGCGTGCCGAATATCGACAAGGCGATTATCTCCACCCATTGCCACAACGATTTGGGTTTGGCTGTCGCGAATTCCATCGCGGGCGTCGCCGCCGGCGCGCGCCAGATCGAATGCACGGTCAACGGCATTGGCGAACGCGCGGGCAACGCGTCGATGGAAGAAATCGTGATGACCTTCCGCACACGCTCCGACATTCTGCCGTTTGATACGGGCATCCTCTCCGAAAAAATCATGCCGGCCTCGAAACTGCTGACGCAGATCACGGGTTTTTCCGTGCAGCCTAACAAGGCGATTGTCGGCGCAAACGCCTTTGCGCATGAAAGCGGCATCCATCAGGACGGCATGCTGAAAAACGCATCGACCTATGAAATCATGACCCCTGAATCGGTCGGCCGCGACAAATCCGACCTCGTGCTGGGCAAACATTCCGGCCGCAACGCCTTCCGCACCAAACTGGTGACGCTCGGCTTTGATTTCGATGACGAAGAACTGAACGCCGCGTTCGAGCGTTTCAAGGATTACGCCGACCGCAAGAAAAAGGTCTCCGACGACGACCTGATCCTGATCGCGTCCTCCAAAGACGGCCTGCCGAAGGAACGCATCCGCTTCATCGCGCTTGGCGTGAAATCGGGATCTTACGGCCCGCAGGAAGCGGAACTGGAACTGGAAATCGACGGCGAAAAGAAAAAAGCCAAAGCGAATGGCAAAGGCCCGGTCGATGCCTGCTTCAAGGCGATGCGCGTGCTGGTGCGCCATGACGACGCGATTTTGTCTAACTATGAATTGAAGGCGCTGACATCGGGCTCCGACGCCAAGGGCGAAGTGAACATCAAGCTGTCCGAACACGGCCACAGCTATACCGGCATCGGCGTCGATGGCGATGTGATCGTGGCGTCGGTGCGCGCCTATATCGATGCGCTGAACCGTCTGCTGGCAGGTCGCAATGTTCTTCCGGTCAAAAAAGCCAACTGATACGGCAACCATCCCGCTTGAAATTGGCGGCATCCGCGTGAAGCCCAGCGCGCGTGCGCGCCGCATGGGGCTGCGCGTCGAAACAAAAACCGGCGAGGTTATTTTCACTTGGCCGCTGGGCGCGCGCATATCGGAATCCCGCGCGCAGAAATTTATCGAAGAAAACCGCGGCTGGATCGAAAAGCAAACCGCGCGCGCCATACCCAAAAAACTTTTCGCGCCCGGCACAACGGTTGCGATTGCGGGCATGGATTACGTGATCGTCCATGCCGCAGGCCGCGGCGTGACGCGGCTGGAGGATGACAGATTGATTGTCCACGGCCGCCCCGAACACCTCGCCCGCCGCATCCGCGATTTCTTGAAATCCCATGCCGAAGAAATTTTGACGATGCTGACGCATGAAAAATCGCGCAGCCTTGGATTAAAACCTGCGGACGTGCGCGTGATGGACCCCAAATCGCGCTGGGGTTCCTGCGGCCCCGACGGGCGCATCATGTATTCGTGGCGGCTGATCCTCGCCCCCTATGACGTGATGGATTACGTGGTTGCGCACGAGGTGTCGCACCGCGTCCATATGGACCATTCCCGCAAATTCTGGCGGCTGTGCATGGAGCTGTCGCCCCAATCCAAACAGCTGCGCCAATGGCTGCGGTCGCATGGGCGTGAACTGCTGGCTTATGGCTGATGCTGCGCCGCATCAATTTCATCGCAATCCCTAGTTTGATTCTCGGGATTATGGACGGAAGAAAAAGATTTTTACACGAAATGAGCATAAGGCTCTGGTATCTAAATACCTGATGTTACGACAAGTTTTCCAGTAACACCCTGACGGGAAACAAAATTGCCGAGAAACCGTTGGGCAAAGTCCCGAAGTCGCGGTATTAATTTCTTGGCGCAAAAGCACCGCTTGCAGGAGAATTTTCAAGAGCATGGTCGCAGCAGGTCCTAAAGAGAAAATCGACAAACCCGAAGGCTGGGAAATTCCCGGCGCGATTACCAAGCACGTTGTGCTGGATCCGGGTATCGCCTACACCACCGCAGACGTGTTGATGTTCGCCGGCACGAACCCCGTCGGCCTCGGCGCGATGCTGACCGCAACGGGCATCGCGGCGACATTGAAAACCGCCGCCGTGTTGCAGCCCAGCTGGCTCGATAAACATCCGCGCTTCAAGCAATTCGTATTCGATGACCGCACGCCGCTCCGCGCTGGCGCACTGGCGCTGCTCGTCGTCGCGGGCGCAACCGTTGCCTCCGGCGCATGGCTGCCGGCTGCGGCCAGCTTCCTGTTTGCGGCGGCGAATTTCACGCTCGCGGAATCGATCTCGAAAAAACATATCGCCGATGTGAAAGACAAGCCTGCCGCTGTGCCGAAAAAAGGCCTCGCGCGCGCAGCAGAAATCGTCGCCACGATCTTTAAACGTCCCGACATCTATCTGAATGCGGGCTTTGCGCTGGCGGGCCTGATGGCCGGCGGCGCTGCGCTGTTCATTCTGCCGGTGGTTGCGGTTGCCTTTGTGATTGGCGTGAAAAACTCCATCCAGAACCGCCCCGAACATGAAGGCCATCCGAAACTGCTGACGGGTGGCGCAGCTGCGGCCTTCGCAGGCATCGGCCAGACGAACGGCCACGGCCTTATCGCGGGCGCGCATTTGCTAAATGCGGTTGTGCTGGCTGAAATGGAACGCCGCATCACGCCGGGCGGCGCGAAGCAGATTTTCAAAAACGTCCTCACCGCGCCCCTGAAACTGTTGGGCTTCGGCAAAGACAAAGCTGTCGTCGCGGAACAGAAACCGGGTGTTACGCCTGTCGTGACGGCAACGCCGCTGCCGGTTGTCGCCGTCAACAGCAACCTGCGCATCCCGGGTCCGGAAGTGAAACCCGCGGACCTCGACAAGGTCGATCTGCAGCAGGTCTTCGCGCTGAAGGCAAAGATCACGCCGCCGACGCCTGCGAACGAAAACCTGCAGCCCGCGGCCGAAGCCATCCAGCCGCCGGAACACGGCAACCGCCCGCCGAAAATCGCGGCCCCGTAAGGAACATTAGACAATGCGCACGCGCCTCAAGGTCAAAGAACTGTTCCCCGAAACGACGATCTGCGAAACCTTCCTCGCGCGTGCCGATATCGCTGGCCTGCCCAAGGCAGAACAACAGCGCCGCTGGGAGGAATATCAGGACAGCCTCGACGGTGTGTTCAAATTCCTCGCCAAGACCGAACTTACGGTCGTGAAGTAACCTTCCGCGTAATTTTATTGCGCTTTAGCCCTTCCGTTTGACAATTTACCATAATTATTGTATCCTCACACAGTTCTAAAAACAGGGGGATACATGTCAGAAAACGCGAATCCTGAGTGGTGGCGGGTCGAAAACTTCCAGAACCTGTTCAACAAGGCCGCGGACAATGCGGCCACCCCCGAAGCAAAAGAACTGTATCAACAGGCAAGCCGGAATCTTGGCGAACTCGCGACGCTCGCGCAGAAGGGCTCCTACGGCATGCATGAGGGCAAGCCCGCGACATTGCTGGAGGCAGAGGAGCGCGTCATTGCGCCCGCCAACAAGGTCGGCGCATTGTCCAGAAACGGCAACCCGCAATTGGCCGACGGTTTTGAAGACGTTCTGAAGTCATTCCAGTTTTTCGGCGGCAAAATGTGGGACGCGATCGAGCAGACGCATGATGCCGCACAACTGGCTGTGAACAGCACCGGCAAGGTCACGCGCACCCTGAAGGCACCGCCGACAGCTTCCTTCAAAAAACCGTAAAGGAAAAAGATGGCACAGGCCGAAGGCACATCACCCCATCCGTCCCTCGACCTGCTGCGCCGCGTATTCAATCATGCGGCACTGCTCAGCGATAGCGCGCAACTGGCCGCCACCTACCGCGATGCCAGCCGCGAGCTGGGCGTGCTGGCAACCGCCGTGAATGACGGCACGGTCGCGGCGCACAAGGTATCCGAGGCATGGCGCAAGGCGGCAGGTGCTGCGACGCAGCTTTCCAGTTTTGATGACGCGCCATCCAAACAGGCATTCGATCTGTGGCAAAGCGTCACCAAAATTTCCCTCTCTTTTGACAACGACGCGCAAAGCGAAGTCACGCGGCAGGCCAGCATCACCGGCGGCACGGGGCTATACGGATTTGTAAACCTGCTGGAACGTCAGGCGGGCGAAATGACCGGCAGCGTGGGTACTGAAGTCCACAAATCCGCAAAACGGATACTCGCCCTGATCGAGGCGACGGCGAAGGGAAATTACGGTTTCGTCGACGGCGCGGCGGCAACGCTGGACGCTGCATACAAACATGCGCTCAGCCCCCTCGATGACGCCAATATGGGCGCTGCGATGTCGGACGGGCCGAACGGCATTCATTTGCAGGCAGTGAACAAATTCCTGAAAGAAAACACAGCCGCGTTGAAATTGCATTTGCAGATGCGTTGCGAAACCGCGCAAAACCCGCTCGCGCAGGGCGCGCTGAAACCGGTCTACAGCGTCACCACGACACAGCCCGTCACAGCGCCGCGCACCGCGCGCTTTTCAAAACGGGCGCGATGAAACCCCGCGATATTGAACCTTATGAAGTCAACAGCATGGGGGATCTGGCCGACCTGATCGCCCAGCACGCCAAATTCGCGACATCACCCCTGATCGCCAAACTGTTCAACGAAGGCGCCAGCCGCATTGAAAATCTGGAGATAGAGGCAAAGGCAGGCAGTATTGCCCGAGGTAGCAAGCGTGTGGCGCTTCAGGGGCAGGATGCCGGCACTTCCGCGGTCACAGTGCCTGAAAGCATTGTTGCCGCCTTCGGGCAGGCCGTCGCGCCGCTCAAGGAAGCGAACCTCAAGGCGCTGGAAACGGATGATGTGGATGGCGGTAAAAGGTGGGAGCGCATTTCATCGGCTATCCGCCTGAACCGCAATGACTTGCTGGAACAACTCGCGGGTTTTCTGGATGCCGCGCCGCTGCCCCCGCCACAGCCGACACCTGCTTTCCACCCGCAGATGCTGTTGACGCATGTTGTCGCAGCGCCGCTCACCGCGCGTTTCCGCCGCAAATAAGAAGAAGAGACAAGGCGTAAAGCCTTGCCTCTTCTCTTGCGACCATAAAGGTCGAAACTGACGGAAACGAGAAATTTTCTGTGATTGAACACCGAAGCTCTCGTTTCCTGCCTGGCCAATGCGCAGGACAAGAATAGTGTTCCAAAGTTTTTTAAGAAATCTTATGCGCCGTATTCGGCATCCGTCACCTGTTCCAGCCAGTCGACTACCTTGCCATCCTGTGCTTCCTGCACGGCGATATGGGTCATGCCCGTCGTGCGCGTCGCGCCGTGCCAGTGACGCTCGTTCGGTGCGATCAGCACAACATCGCCCGGGCGGATTTCCTGCACGGGTTCACCCTGCAACTGCACCCAGCCGCAACCGGCGGTGACGATCAATGTCTGCCCCAGCGGATGCGTATGCCATGCCGTGCGCGCGCCCGGTTCAAACGTCACGATCGCGCCGCGCAGCATCGCGGGCGCGGTTTGCTGGAACGGCTGGTCGAGGCGCACCGCGCCGGTGAAGTAATCGGGCGATCCTGCCGTCGACGGCTGCGATCCGTTGCGTTTGATTTCCATTGAAATTCCTCCTGCTGCACCCAGTATCGCATACCGGCAAAAAGAAAAAGAGGCAAAGCGTAAAGCCTTGCCTCTTCTCTTGTGACCATAAAGGTCAAAACAGGTGGAAACGAAAGACTTATCAAACTGTGATTGAACACCGCTAGAATGTCCCCGTTTCCTGCCGAGCCAATGCGGGAAGGCCGCGTTGTGTTCCCGATTATTTTCGAAGAAAAGAAAAACCCCCGCAAGTTGCCCTGCGGGGGTTTTCGATTGAAGCCGAAGGAGAAGATTACTCTTCCGTTTCTTCGTCTTTCTTGGCTTTTTTGGCTTTCTTGGGGGCTTCTTCAGAAGTTTCGGCAGCTTTCGCGCCTTTCTTCTGCAGGGCCGCACCCAGGATGTCGCCGAGCGAAGCGCCCGAGTCGGACGAGCCGTATTCGGCCATCGCCTGTTTGTCCTCGTCGATTTCGCGCTGCTTGATCGACAGTTCGAGTTTCTTCGAACCGCGTTCGATCTTCAGCACTTTCGCATCGACTTTTTCGCCAACGGCGAAACGGTCGGGGCGCTGCTCGGAGCGTTCACGGGAAAGGTCGCCTTTCTTGATGAAGCCGGTCAGGTTGTCATTCACGGTGACTTCGATGCCGCCGGTGGTGATTGCCTTCACGGTGCAGGTGACGATCGAGTTCTTGGAAACGCCGCTCAGGCCGCCTTCTTCAGCAGGCTGCTCGCCGTCCAGTTGCTTGATGCCCAAAGAAACGCGTTCTTTCTCGGGGTCGATTTCCAGCACTTTTACCTTCACCATGTCGCCTTTTTTGAAGGCTTTGATGGCTTCTTCGGCCGAATCTTTCCACGACAGATCGCTCATGTGGACCATGCCGTCGATCTGGTCGCCGATGCCGACGAACAGGCCGAATTCGGTGACGTTACGCACTTCGCCTTCCAGAACGTCGCCGGCTTTGTGAGCCGCTGCGAATTTGCCCCAGGGGTTTTCTTGCGTCTGTTTCAGGCCGAGAGAGATGCGGCGCTTGGCGAGATCAACGTCAAGAACCTGCACTTCCACTTCCTGGCTGGTCGAAACGATTTTGCCGGGGTGGATGTTTTTCTTGGTCCAGGACATTTCGGAGACGTGGACGAGGCCTTCGATGCCTTCGCCCAGTTCAACGAACGCGCCGTAATCGGCGATGTTCGTGACGCGGCCGGTGTAACGCTGGCCGATCTTGAACTTGCCTTCGACGCCTTGCCAGGGATCACCCTCCAGCTGCTTCATGCCGAGGCTGATGCGCTGGGATTCTTCGTTGAAGCGGATGATTTTGACGTTGACGGTTTGGCCGACCGAGAGAACTTCGGACGGGTGGTTGATGCGCTTCCACGAGATATCGGTCACGTGCAGCAGGCCATCCACGCCGCCGAGGTCGATGAACGCACCGTAATCGGTGATGTTCTTGACGACGCCTTGCAGCTCCTGGCCTTCTTTGAGGTTGGAGACCAGTTCCGAGCGTGCCTCTGCGCGGGATTCTTCGAGAACCGCGCGGCGCGACACGACGATGTTACCGCGCTGGCGGTCCATCTTCAGGATCAGGAAAGGCTGCGGGGTGCCGAACAGCGGGCTGATGTCGCGCACGGGGCGGATGTCAACCTGGGAGCCGGGCAGGAACGCAACGGCGCCGTTGAGGTCAACGGTGAAGCCGCCTTTGACGCGGCCGAAGATCGTGCCGGTGACGCGTTCGTTTGCTTTATGTTGTTTTTCGAGGACGATCCACGATTCTTCGCGTTTCGCTTTTTCGCGGGACAAAACGGCTTCGCCGTCTTTGTTTTCCATGCGCTCGACAAACACTTCGACTTTGTCGCCGACTTTGATTTCGGGCTTGTTGCCGCCGATGCCGAATTCGCGGAGTGCGATACGGCCTTCGGATTTCAGGCCCACATCGAGGGTCACGAAATCGTTGTCGATGCTGACAACGGTGCCTTCAACGACGGAACCTTCGAACGATTTAACGCCCTTGAAGCTTTCGTCCAGCAGGGACGCGAAGCTGAAGTCTTCACCGGTGATCTCTTTCACAGTGGTCTCGGACAGTGCTCTGGCTGCTACTTTTGCCATTGTATGGTTTCTCTCTTTCAGATCGGCGCGCTGTAAATGCTCATAGCCTCCCGATGCCACCGGACGTGTCTAAAGATCATGTCTGCTGGGGGAGGGCGGAAGAACCAGTCACGCCTGTATTTGGAATACGCTCGAGGGGCTGCCATGCGGCACCCGGGCCCGTTCAAGCGGTACGGGCAAGATAGGTCGGGGCGGGATCGGAGTCAACGTAAAAGGGCCATAAATGGCGGCTTTACTGGCGTTTAGAGGGCTTTCTGGCCGGCTTTGGCAGCCACGCCGCCGGATTCCGACAAGAATTTGGAGCGGATGACCGAAATGGTCTCGTCCAGCGTCTCGGCGGGGTTCAGCTTGGTGGTGTCGAGGATATAGGCGTCAACAGCGGCCACCAGCGGGGCGACCTTGCGGGTAGTGTCGCGCAGGTCGCGGGCGGTCAGGTCGGCCAGCACTTGTTCAAAGGTCGCGTCTTTATGCTCCGACTGCAGTTCAAGGAAACGGCGGCGGGCGCGTTCTTCGACCGAAGCGGTCACGAAGAATTTAATATCTGCGTTGGGGCAGACGACCGTGCCGATATCGCGGCCGTCGATGACGACTCCGCCGACATAAGCAGGCAAATTGGCTGCGAAATCGCGCTGGTGCTGCAGCAATGCCGCGCGCACTTCGGGGATTGCGGATACTTTGGACGCCGCGTCCGACACTTCGGGGCTGCGCAGGTCGGGGCAGGACAGCAATTCGGGGGTCAGGTTGCGCAGGACGATATCAAGGGCGGGCTGGACTTCCATGAAGCTCGACGGGTCGGCGCCGATTTCAAGCGCGGTCATCGCAACGGCCCGGTAAAGCGCGCCTGAATCAAGGTGGGCGTAACCAAGGCGCTTGGCCATTTTCTGGGCGAGGGTGCCTTTGCCGCTGGCGGCGGGGCCGTCGACCGCAATCACGATCTTCTGGCGCGAGAATTCTTCGGGGATAAAGTCGGTCTTGCGAAAGTTCAAAATAGACATGGTAAAATCCCCCAAGCAGCCGTTAGGCCCCATTAATAAAGTCTTCATATATTATTAACATAATCTTAAGACATTATCAAGGGCAGGACGCTTTGTAACATTAAAACCCGAATAATATCAAGCGGATAGTTACCGGTTGCGGGATGTGCTGCAAAGGCTTGGATTTCCAAGATTTTGTGTGCGAGCGCGCCCCGAGTCGCGTGGAGGAGGGGGTCGAGGGCGTTTTGAAAGGCAAGAAACGGGTGCATAAGGAAACATTTAGGACTGGTTCCGTACTGATCAATATCGCCCGCCTGAATTATTCCTGAAATTATTCCGGTGAGCCGATCTTCGCGCCAAGGCTGTTCATCAATGCAGCGAAACCGGGGAAGCTGGTGTTCATGGTTTCGGCGTCGTCGATGGAAACAGGCTCTCTCGACGCCATGCCCATGACGAGGAAGCTCATGGCGATGCGGTGGTCGAGGTTGGCGGCGACCATGCAGCCGCCCTTGGGCTGGACGCTGCCATGCACGGTCAAGTCGTCTTCGCCCATCTCCGCCAGAACACCGCAGGCGGTCAGCCCCTTTGCAATCGCCAGCAGGCGGTCGCTTTCCTTGACGCGCAATTCTTTCAGGTCGGACATATACGTTTTGCCATCGGCGAAAGAGGCGGCGACGGACAGGATGGGGAATTCGTCGATCATCGACGGCACGCGCGATTTCGGTACCGTGACGCCCTTCAGCGCGCTCGATTTCACGCGAATATCGGCAACGGGTTCGCCCGACATGTCGCGCTGGTTTTCAAATGTGATATCGCCGCCCATATCGATCAGCGTATCGTAAAGACCCGCGCGCAACGGATTGATCGACACGCCCGGTATCAGCACATCGGAATCTTTGGTAATGAGGGCGGCCACGGCAAGGAAGCCGGCGGAGCTGGGGTCGGACGGCACGGTGATCGGCTGCGCCTTCAATGTCGGGAAACCGTTCAGGCGGATGACATTCGCGCCGTTCTCCATCGTCGATTCAATTTTCGCGCCGAAGAAACGCAGCATGCGTTCGGTGTGGTCGCGCGTGGGTTCCGGCTCGATCACGGTCGTCACGCCCTCGGCATGCAGCCCTGCGAACAGGATCGCCGATTTCACCTGCGCCGATGCGACAGGCAACGTGTATTCGATGGGGGCGAGTTTCGCGCCGCCGATGATTTTGAGCGGCAGCATGTCGCCGCTCGACGCCTCGAACTGCACGCCCATCTGCGCCAGCGGCTTGATCACGCGGCCCATGGGGCGCTTGCTTAAGCTCGCGTCGCCCGTAAACGTCGCATGGATCGGATAGCCGCCCACCACGCCCATCAGCAGGCGCGTCGATGTGCCGCTGTTGCCAAGGTATACGGTCGCGCGCGGGGTTTTCAATCCGGCAGCGCCAATGCCCTTCACGCGCCAGATGCCACCTGTTTCCGCGGGCGCATGTATTTCCGCACCCATTGCCGATAAGGCCTGTCCGGTATGCATCACGTCTTCGCCGTTCAGCAAGCCGGAAATAACAGTCTCCCCCTCCGCCAATGCACCGAACATCAAGGATCGGTGCGAAATGGATTTATCCCCGGGCGCGCGTGCGACGCCTTTCAAGGATGATGATGGATGTGAAATGAGGCCTGTCATGAAGGGATATTAGCCGAAGAAAGCGCGTTGCGGAAGGGCTCAGGCTTTCTTTTCGTCGACCAGCGCGGGGCGGTTCTTTTTTGCCCATTCGCGGTTGTAGTTCACGACATAGTCGCGGAATTTATCGACGGGCAGGGGCTTGGTGTATTTAAAGCCCTGTACTTCGTCGCAGCCCTCTTCCTTCAGGAAGTTTTCGTGGTCGTTGGTTTCCACGCCTTCCGCAATAACCTTCAGGTTCAGGCTGTGGCCCAGATTGATGATCGTTTTGGTGATCATGCGGTCGTCAGGGTTCACCAGCGCGTTACGGATGAACGACTGGTCGATCTTGAGGCGGTCAATAGGGAACTGGCGCAGGTAGGACAGCGAGCTGTAACCCGTGCCGAAATCGTCAACCGCCAGCTCGACGCCGAGGCGGTGCAGCTGGTTCAGGATGTCGATCGTCATCTGCATGTTTTCCATGAAGACGGATTCCGTGACTTCCAGCTCCAGCAGTTTGGGGTCCAGCTTGGTGGTTTTCAGCACATCGCTGGTCAGCGCCACGATGTCGGCCTTGTGGAACTGCACGCCGGAAATGTTGACCGCGACGCGGAACGGGGGAATGCCCATTTCCTGCCACGCCTTGATCTGCGCGCAGGCGGTACGCAACACCCATTCGCCAATCGGCACGATCAGGCCGGATTGTTCGGCGACGGGAATAAATTCGGCGGGGGAGACGTAATAGCCGCCATCTTTCGAATTGTCGGGCAGGAACCAGCGCAATAATACTTCTGCGCCAATCAGCTGGCCGGTGCGCAGATCGAACTGCGGATGGTAATGCAGCGTCAGCTGGTTTTCATCGAGCGCAGATCTCAGGTCGCGCAGCAACTGGAAGCGCTGCTGGACGGCAAGGTCAAAGTCCTGGCTGTAGAAGCGGACGGTGTCGCGGCCTTCTTCCTTCGCGCGGTTCAGCGCGATGTCGGAATTTTTCAGCAGCTGGCGCGCTTCCATCGTGTCATCAGGGCAATGCGACACGCCGATGGATACGCGCACCTGAAAGCGTTCCTGCAGGATGCTGACGGGTTCGCCCATCGCCTGGAAGATACGGTCGATGAGCATTTGCGATTCCGCATATTCCGGTTTCAGCACGACCATGATCGTGAATTCGTCGGCCGATGCGCGGGAAATCATCGCGTCTTCGGGCATGCATTTCACAAGGCGTTTGCCGATGGCCTCCAGCAGCTTGTCCCCGAATTCATGGCCCATCGTGTCGTTGATGTCCTTGAAATGGTCAAGGTCGACCGAGAAAACGGCAAGGCGGCGGTCTTCCTCCACCACTTTGTGGCGGATGGTGTCGTCGAGCTTTTCAAGGAAGTAAGTGCGGTTCGGCAGGCCGGTCAGGTTATCGTAATAGGCCAGCTTGTGGATCTTGTCTTCGGCCTGTGAGCGCAAACGCTTCAGGTTGTTCGCGTTCTGGCGGATCAGGTCGTTGGCGATGCGGATGGCGACGCCGATTTCATCGCGGCTCTCGACGCTCGGCTTTTGCAATTCGGGTTTTTCGGGGTTGCGCGCGGCGGATAGCAGGTTGTTGCGCAGGATCATGATCGGCTCCAGCAGCCATGCGCCCAGCGCCAGCATCATGATGCTGGTGACAAGGCCGGACAGCAGCAGCAGGATCACCAGCGTCTGGTGGATCTGCTTGGTCACCATGCCGTCGACATTGCTGGAATCGATGCGCGCCGCGATGTGATAGGGGCGGGATAAATTTTTCGGCGAGAACACGACGTCGTAATCCAGCCCGTCGGCGCTGCGCAGCTGGCTTGGCGTTTCGGGTTTTGCATCCGGCACGACGTTTGGCGTCTTGCCATAGCGCGTCAGCGGCGTGAAATCGTTGTCGTAAACGGCAACGCCCTGCACCGCGGTCGTGGCGAACAGGCGCTTGGCGATCGAGTTGCTGATGGGCGACTGGCCGGGCGTGTCGCTGATCGAGATGGTGATGGCGGCGCGCGCCAGTTCCGACAGGTCGTTCAGCTTGTCGGCTTCGTAACTTTTGACGTTGAAGGCCAGCACCGCGCCCTGCACGATCATGATGGTGCCGAAAACAGCCAGGGTGATGCGCCACGAGATACGGCTCCGCCAGACGGGGCTAGACCCCGTGGCATCCGGTGCCAGGAACGACCAGCGGCTTTTACGTTTGCTGCCCGTTTCCTCGTTATCGTCGTCGGCTGGATTGGTTTCCAAAACCGTGAACCCCTGAACTTTTAGAATGTCCCCCAAGACATTCCATTTAAACCATTTTACGCCAACTGGTTTAAGGAATTGTGTAGGATATGAGATAAATGCTATGGAAAATTAATAATCGGGTAACCAGCGCAAACAACTGATTTTGAACGATATAACGTGAATTAACAGCAATCCATGGGCTTCACGTTCACCTCGTCCATGGGCAAGTTTGTTGCGTTTGTCAATAAATCGGCAAAACGGACCGGCTGGCCCCGCGATTTACGGCTGGTGGCCGAATCTGTGATCTCGTCATCCCACATCACCACATTCCCGCGCAGGATCGTGCCCTGCACCCAGCCTTTGACCTTCATGCCATCGAAAGGGGTCCAGCCGCAGCGCGACTTAATCCATTTATCCGTGATGGTTTTTTCGCGGGCCATGTCGACAACCGTGAAATCGGCGTCATAGCCAAGCGCGATGCGGCCCTTGCCCGCGATTTGATAAATGCGCTGCGGGCCATGGGCCAGCAAATCCACCACGCGCTCCAGCGGCAATTTGCCATTATTCACATGGTTCAGCATCACCGGCACCATCGTCTGCACACCTGTCATGCCGGACGGGGACGCGGGATATTCCTTCGCCTTTTCCTCCAGCGTATGGGGTGCGTGGTCGGATCCCAATACATCAACAACGCCCTTGTTCACGGCATCCCACAGCATCTCGGTATGTTTCTTGTCGCGGATCGGCGGGTTCATCTGCGCACGCGTGCCGAGACGCTCGTAACATTCGGGGGCGGAGAGCGTCAGGTGCTGCGGCGTCGTTTCGATGGTGCAAATATCCTTGTGATCGCGCAGGTACACCATTTCATCGCCCGATGTCACGTGCAGGAAATGGATGCGGCGGCCAGCCTCGCGCGCCAGTTTTACCGCGCGTTTCACGGCCTGCAGCGCACATTCGGCGTCGCGCCAGACGGGATGGTCTTTCACATCGTGGCTCGTCTCCGCAATATGTTTGCGCGATTTCAGACGTTCTTCGTCCTCGGCGTGCAGCGCCACGCGGCGTGTTCCGTTTTGCAGGATTTTTAAAATCACGTCATCATGTGCCGCCAGCAGCGCGCCGGTCGATGAGCCCATGAAAACCTTCACGCCGCAGCAGCCCGGAATTTTTTCAAGTTGTGCGAGGATATGCGCGTTTTCCGCGCAGCCGCCGATGAAAAACGCGTAATCGCAGAATGCCTTTTCCTGCGCGCGGTGCAGTTTGTCGTGCATCGCGCCCGCGCTCACGGTCAGCGGGTCGGTATTCGGCATTTCGAAAACGGTGGTGACGCCACCGGCAATCGCGGCCAGCGTTCCGGTGGAAAGGTCTTCTTTATGCGTCAATCCGGGTTCGCGCATATGCACTTGCGTGTCGATTGCGCCCGGCAGGATGTGCAGCCCCTTGCAGTCGATGATTTCGCGCGCCGTTGCGGTGGAAAAATCCCCGATATCGGCAATCCTGCCATCCATGACCGCAATATCGGTTTTGACGATCCCCCACGGGGTTGCGACATGGCCGTTTTTCAGGATTAAATCGAAAATTTGCGTCATTTTGGGACTCACTTTCAGGCGCAGATATTGCTATATTAACCAGCATCCGCAAAGGGGATTTTATGAGTTTTTTCGACCAGATGGCCTCCACCGAAAACCTCGACACCGAAGGCGCCGAGGTGAAGCTCGACCTGCGCGATCAGGATCGCCACGACGCGCTGCACACGCTCGACCACACCGTGAAATATTGCAAGAAGACGTCGGTGAAGACGCTCTACATCCGCTTCAACCCCGCCAAGCCCGGCGAGGGCGAAACGCTGTTCCAGCCCATCGCGCGTTATTTCAAGGTGGAAAAAATGAACGGCTATATCGAAACCGCGATCCCCGTGATGAGCAAGGAATCCGGCGGCATGTATGTGAAGTTCAAGTGAGCCGATGATGCCGCTGCAATTATTCAACACGCTGACCCGCAAGAAAGAAGAATTCAAGCCGATCGACGCGAAGAACGTGAAGCTCTATTGCTGCGGGCCCACAGTTTATAACTTCGCGCATATCGGGAACCTGCGCACCTATGTGTTCGAGGATTTGCTGCGCCGGACGATTGCGCGCGCGGGTCTTGGCCTCACGCATGTCATGAACATCACCGATGTCGGGCATTTGCAGTCGGATGCCGATGACGGCGAAGATAAAATGGCAATCGCCTCCGCCCGCGAGCAGAAATCGCCGTGGGAAATTGCAAAATTTTACGAAGAAGCGTTTTTCACAGACTGCCGCAAACTTGGCATCCTGAAGCCCCATATCGTCTGCCGTGCGACCGACCATATCGCCGAAATGCAGTCGATGATCGGCACGCTGGAGGAAAAGGGTTTCGCGTATAAATCGGGCGGCAACCAGTACAACGTTTATTTCGACACCGCGAAATTCCCGCATTACCGCGACTTCGCCCGCACGCCCGAGGCGCAGGAAGCGCAAGGCCGCGTGGATGCGGATGGTAACAAGCGCAATCCGACCGATTTTGTTTTGTGGTTCAACCTGCAGGGATCAAAATACCCGAACCAGATCATGAAATGGGAAAGCCCTTGGGGCGAAGGATTCCCGGGCTGGCATATCGAATGCTCCGCCATGGCGGCGAAATATCTGGGCGACAAGATCGATATCCATTGCGGCGGCATCGACCATATCCCCGTCCATCACACCAATGAAATCGCGCAGTCCGAAGGCTGCTTCGGCCATCAATGGGTGAATTACTGGCTGCACGGCGAATTCCTGTTGCTCGACAACGACAAGATGGCGAAATCCAAAGACGGTTTCCTGACGCTACAAAAGGTGCTGGATGCGGGTTATAGCGCCATGCATTACCGTTACCTGATCCTGACCGCACATTACCGCGGCCAGCTGAATTTCAGCTGGGACTCGCTCGACGGCGCGCGCACGACCTATGACACGCTCTGCCACAAGGCCGATGAATGGCGCGCCGCATTCCCCGTCGCGGCGCAGCCGGGGGCGGCAGCCAAGGCGGTGATCCAGAAAATCGACGCCGCGATGCAGGATGATTTGAATTCGGCCGTCGCGCTGTCTGTGTTGTGGGAAGCGATGCGGAATGACGCTCTGCCCGCGCCGGATAAACTCGCCATTCTGGATGCCGCCGACAGCGCGCTGGGACTTGGTGGCGCGACGCTCGATAAACCAGACCTCAGCCGTGAACAGGAAGATTTCCTGTCCTCGCGCGATATGGCGCGGCGGGAGAAAAACTGGGCGGAGGCCGACCGTTTGAGGGCCGTGCTGCTGGAAACCGGATTGATGCTGAAAGACCGCCCCGAAGGCAGCTCATGGTATTTTGTGACGCCGCCTGCTAAGAAGGCATGAAATTTAAGGAGACGACAAACATGACAACCGAACATCCCGAAGTATTGCTGGTGCCCAAAGACGTCGCGCAAGTGTCGTGCAATGGCGGCAGCGGCGCGCTGGGCCATCCCAAAGTCTATCTGGCGTTTGACGACCATGATGAAACGGTCTGCGGCTATTGCGACCGCCTGTTCACCAAGAACAATCAGGTCGGCGCAAAACCCTATAAAGCGCGCGGCGCGGCGTAAGTGACGCCCGGAACCGGTATCGATGACGACGGGTTGCTGAGCATTTATAATGCCCAGTTGATCGCGCTGTCGGGGCAGGCGGCATTGCCGCATGTGCTGGACGAATTCGATATCGCCGCACGCTCCGTCAGCCCCATCTGCGGCTCCGAAGTTTATGTGCAGCTGAAACTGGACGGCGACCGCGTGAAAGATTTCGGGTTTGAAGTCGAGGCCTGCGCGCTGACCAAAAGCGTCGTCGCCGTGATGCGCAACGCGATCATCGGCAAAACGCGCGCAGACGTGGCGCGGGCGGGGGCGGAGATGGAAGCGATGCTGGACGGCGATCTGGTGTTCCCCTCCGGGGACTGGGAGAAGCTGCAGATACTGGAGCCAGTGAAAGATTTCAAGGCGCGGCATAACGCGATCCTGCTGCCGTTCGAAGCCGTTGAAAAAGCATTTTCGACAAAGAAATAATAAGGTGAATTGATATGGACAAAAAATTCCGTCAGGAGCGGGAGGCCGCGCTGAATGAAATCCAGACCGCGATCGGCAAGAAAATCACCGAACTCGCGCTCGCCAATCAGGCCACGATGCCGAACCGGCCCGAAGGATTGCTGCTGCCCGAACATGTGCAGATCTTCGAAACCTTCCGCTGGCCGGGCGCGCTCAGTTTTGCAGCAGGCGATTTGAAGGAAGAAAAATCGCTCAAGGAAATCTTCGGCCGCGTCAGCGCGCGGTATGAAGGCAAAGACCTGAAACAAATTCTGGGCGTCGCAGATGATTTCGTGCGCTCCCCCGCCGCGAAACTCGATGGACGCGCCTCGGCATTCGAAGATGTGCTGAAGGTGCTGGATGTGGCGGAGCGTGATTTTGATCTCACCTATAAACCGCTCAGACGCAGCATGCTGGATTACTGGCACAAGAAACATCCGATCGATGACCAGCATCTGGAATACGCGTACCGCGAAAACCAGCGTCACTATATGAAGGAATCGATCAAGGCGATGCGCGAATTCCTGACCGACCTGCAGGCGGGCAAGCCTGCTCCCGGGCTCGCGCCCAAACCGCCAAAGCCCTAATATCACTCGGCTTTTCGCGCGCTTGCTTTCGTGAAATACGGCCATATATTATCGGTTATGCGTTGCCCGCCACAAAGTTACGGGGGTTTATAACGCCGCATAACGCTCGCTTGCGACAAGGAGCCCGACAATGACACGACGCCTGTCACTTTTTGACAGCCCCTTCCTGCTCGGTTTCGACCAGTTCGAACGCGCGCTCGACCGTGCGCAACGCGCCGCGACCGAAGGTTATCCGCCCTATAACATCGAACAAGTCAGCGATACGCTGCTCCGCATCACGATTGCGGTGGCCGGATTTGAAATGGATGATTTGTCGGTGCAGCTGGAAAACAACCAGCTGGTCATTCGCGGCCGCAAAAATACGGAAGAGAATGAAGACGCCCGCGTGTTCCTGCATCGCGGAATCGCGACGCGGCAATTCCAGCGGTCCTTCATCCTCAGCGAAGATATCGAGGTGACGGGCGCATCGCTCGATAACGGACTTTTGAATATCGACCTGCGCCGGATACTGCCCGAAACGACGGTTCAAACAATCGCGATAAAGGCCGGAAAAGACGGGAAAAAATCGCAGACGATTGATGTCTCCGCGGATGTTTCGCGTGACAAGCCCGACATGCCGAAGTAACATAAGAAGGCGAGGTACACATAAAATGAAAAGCAACTTCCTGCCCGAAAATTATATTCCTTTCCTGATGACCCAGTCGGACCTCAAAAAGCTGGGCCTCGAGGAAGTCGGCTATGTGAAGCAATATCAGGTCAACGGGAAACCGGCCTGGGTGCTGCATGCGGCGGACGGCACGGCGCTGGCTGTGCAGGGCGATTCCAGTGCCGCGCATTCATCCGCGCGCCATCACGAGCTGGATCTCGTCTCCGTCCACTAATCAAAATCTGAAATTTATGCGGCCTGGTTGCGCGCCCATTCGGTGAGCAGCTCGGCGATCTTTTCCTGCTGGCAGGTGCCGCGGATGCCGCTGCAGGTTTCGTTGTCCTTGAGGAAGCGCGAGATGCGCGCGAGCACTTTCAGGTGCTGCGTCGTCTTGCTGTCTTCGGGCACCAGCATCATGAAAATCAGGTCAACAGGTTCGCCGTCGATCGCATCGTAATCAACCGGCGTTTCAAGACGCACGAGCGCGCCGTAAATGCGGTCGATATGGCCGAGCTTCACATGCGGAATGGCGACGCCGCCGCCAATCCCTGTCGAGCCGATGCGCTCGCGCGCCATCAGTGCATCGAACAGGAATTCAGGCGACCCGCCAATGACAGGCACCAGCGCGTCCGCAATCGTGCGGAACGCCTGCTTTTTGCTGGTGGCCTTCAGGTCAGGGATAATAAGGTCTGCGGTTATCATACAAATGATCTGCCCATCCGTGGCCGCCTTTCAAGGGGTCGGCCCGTATTTGTATATCGTCTCGGGCAGTTACCTTCTCTTTCCGGCTTTCGCCTTTTTCTTGTCCTGCTTGGCAGGCGCCTTTGCAGGGGCTGCCTTTGCGGCAGGTTTTTCTTCTTTAGCGGGTTTCTTTTTCGGCGCCGAACCTTCGGGATCGATCCAGCCGATATTGCCGTCTTTGCGGCGGTAAACCATGTTGTAGCCGCCATGACCGGGGTTCTTGAACATCAGCGCGGGCGCGTTGCCCAGCTCAAGGCGCAGGACCGCGTCGGCAACCGCCAGCGTCGGGACTTGCGTGTCCATCTCGGCGATCACGGCAGGTTCCTTGCCGCCTTCGGCTTCGTTTTCATTGCCAGCGAAGGTGGTGTAGGCGGCAGCGGTCGTTTCCGAGACGCCCTGACGCTTGTGATGGTCCTTCAGGCGGTCTTTATATTTCGACAGGCGCTTGACGACGTTTTTCGATGCGCCGTCGAATGCAGGGTAGGGATCGTCCGCTTCGTTATGCGCTTCGAGAACGATGCCATGGCCGACATGGATCGAGATATCGGCCTTGTAGCGGTGATTTTTTTCCTTGGTGAAAACAACGGTCGCCTCGATCGGCTCGCGGAAATATTTTGCGGCGGCGTTCGTCAGGTTCATGCGCACATGCTCGCGCAGTGAATCGCCCACATCAAGGTGCTTGCCTTTGACTGTCAGTTCCATGTTTTTATCCCCGTTGTTTATTACCGTCTTAATTCTGACGCGTTAAGTTGAAAAAAGCCTTAAATTCAACGCGCCAGACCCCTTAATTGCTTCAAATAAATATAGATTTTTGAACACCCCGTCAACGACAGGCGGGATTCGAGAGCGATTCCAGCCCTATAGCGTTTTATTATGGATCGCGATTATGTGTTTTTGATGCGGCGGCGCTGGACGGAGGAGGGAATCTTCATCGCCTCGCGGTACTTCGCAACCGTGCGGCGCGCGATATCGATGCCGTCTTTTTTCAGCAGGTCGACGAGATCGTCGTCCGACAAAATCGCCGTCACGGGTTCTGCGTCGATATGCCCCTTGATGCGCGACTTGACCGCCTCGGATGAAAACTCCGCCGCGCCGTCGGACGACGACACGCCGGAGGAGAAAAAGTATTTCAGCTCGAACACGCCGCGCGGCGTGCCGATATATTTATTGGTGGTGACGCGGCTGACGGTGCTTTCATGCATGCCGATCACGGCTGCGATATCCTTCAGCACCAGCGGCTTCAGGTATTCGACGCCGTAGTTGAAAAAATCTTCCTGCTGCAAAATGATCTGCGACGCGGTTTTCAAAATCGTCTCCGCGCGCTGGTCCATCGCCTTGATCAGCCAGTTGGCGGTGTTCAGCTGTTCGGACAGGTATTCCTTGTCCTTCTTCTGCTTCGCGCTGTTGCTGATTTCCGTGTAATAGCGGCGGTTCACCAGCACGCGCGGCAGCGTGTCGTTGTTGAGTTCAACCGCCCATCCGCCGCCCTTTGATTTCGGCAGCGGTTTCATCAGCACATCGGGCACCACGGTTTGTGATACGAAATGCTCGAATTCCAGCGCGGGTTTCGGGTTCAGCGCCTTGATCTCGGAAATCATTTCCTTCAGGTCGGCATCATCGACGCCGCACAGGGCTTTGAGCTTTTTCAGGTCATGCGATGCCAGCACATCGAGATTCTCGACCAGTTTCTGCATCGCGGGGTCAAGGCGGTCCTGTTCCTTCAACTGCAGGGAAAGGCATTCGCTCAAGTTACGCGCGAACAATCCCGCAGGGTCCATGTCTTGCAATTTCGCAAGAATGCCTTCGACGCGTTCCTTCGTCGTGCCAAGGCGCTCTGCCAATGCCGCAACATCGGTGCGGAAATATCCGGATTCGTCGAGGTAATCGAGCATCAGGCGCGCAATCGCGCGGTCCTTGTTTTCATCGAAGTCGACGGCGATCTGTTCTTCCAGATAATCGCGCAGCGTCGCTTCCTTCGCCATGTTGTTTTCGAACCCGAATTCCGGATCGTCGAATTTCAGGCTGCCGCCCTTGCCCACATCGCCGAAACTGTTGGTGGCAAAAGCGTCATAACCGCCTTCCTGTTCGGCCATGCTGCCGCCGGTGAAGACGTTGTCGAAATCGGTGTCCAGTTCGCGTTCCTCGCGCACGGGGGCGTCGCCGCCACTGTCATTGCCGCCTTCATTTCCATGGTCATCGCCGCTGGCGGCTGCGGGGTCGCCGCCTTCGCCGCTTTCGGGCGGGGGGGCATCGGCCTCGTGCCGCTCGGTCGACATGCTGTCGTCGCGCTCCAGCAGGGGGTTTTTCTCCAGCTCCGCATCCACGAATTCGGCCAGTTCAAGGTTCGACATCTGCAACAGCTTGATCGCCTGCTGCAATTGCGGCGTCATCGTCAGGGACTGACCCTGTTTGATATCAAGCCTTTGATTGATCGCCATACGCGTAAACTCTCCCTCCTTCAATTATAGCATTTTTCGGGGGATTGACCAGATGCGGGGGGCGCTCACGCTATTTGATCAAAAACCGCTGCTCCGGCGTCAGTTTCGGGGCCAGATGGTGGAAAAGGTCGCGCGTCCAGACCGCATCGGCAAGACTGTCATGCGCATTCTTCGGCGGCGGCAGGCTTTCCCCTGTCGCCCGCACCAGTTCCTTGGCATCGCGGAAGGTGGGCGCGGGCAGGCCGGCATCCCTGAACGCCTGCCGCAGCCCCATCAGCCCGCCGAAGAAATTCGCCAGCACCACCTGATCCGTGCCGCCGTTATAGGCCCAGATTTCGACCGAGGTGACGGGGTCGGCGCTGTTCGCGAAACGGGTGAGGTAATCCGAGATTTCTCCGGCAATCGCCGCATTGTCACGCCGTTTGCTGAAGGGCGGCAAATGGCTTTCGACATTCTCGCGCAGCCAGGGCGTCAGGGCGGCGGCGTTGAATTCCGCGCTGACGCCGTAATAGGCGGGGGCGGTTTTATCCTCCGGCACCAGCGCAATGCTGATCGGTTCGAGCATGTGGGCCTGCACATGTTCGTTGAATTCGGAATCGAGGAAAAAGCGGAGTTTTGTCATGGAGGCTGCACCTGCTGTTTTTGACATGACAGCAAAGCTTATCAAACCAGCGCGGGATTCTCAAAGGCTGAATTTTTCGCCCAAGTAAACGCGGCGGACATCCTTGTGCGCGACGATATCGGAGGGCTTGCCCTCCATCAACACCTGCCCGCCATGCAGGATATAGGCGCGGTCGACGATATCGAGCGTGTCGCGCACGTTGTGGTCGGTGATCAGCACGCCGATATTGCGGTTCTTCACCTGTTTCACCAGATCGCGGATTTCGCCCACCGCAATCGGATCGATTCCCGCCAGCGGTTCGTCCAGCAGGATGAATTGAGGATGCGTGGCAAGGGCGCGCGCGATTTCCACGCGGCGGCGTTCGCCACCCGACAGCGCGATAGATGGCGTGAAACGCAAATGCGTGATCGAAAATTCGGCCAGCAGTTCCTCCAGCATATGTTCGCGGCGGTGATGGTCTTCTTCCACCACCTGCAAAATACTGCGGATGTTATCTTCGACGTTGAGACCGCGGAAGATGGATGATTCCTGCGGCAGGTAACCGATGCCCATGCGCGCGCGGCGATACATGGGCAGGCGGGTGATGTCCTTGCCGTCCAGCTTGATGCTGCCGCTATCGGCATCGATCAGGCCGGTCACGATATAAAAACAGGTGGTTTTGCCCGCGCCGTTCGGGCCCAGCAGGCCGACGGCCTCGCCGCGCTTCACGGTCAGCGACACATCGCGCAGAACGGGGCGGCGTTTATAGCGTTTCATCAGGTGCTCGACGACCAGGCCCGACGCGCTGGATACGGGCGTCAATTCGACTTTTTTGTCTGTGGGCGGTTTGGGGGTCATGGTGTTTTCTTCTTGGGGTAAAACAGGCCCTTCACGCGCCCGTCGCCGCCCTCGGCAAATAGCTGGCTGACGCCGGTTTTCAAGTCCACTACGGCGCGCGTGCCTTCCAGCCAGTTTTCGCCCTGCAACACGCGGATTTTTCCGGTCAACGTCGCCTTGCCCGCGACCACATCATAAATGCCGCGGCTGCCGGTGATGGTTTCCTTCAGCGTCTTGATCGACACGCTGCCCTCGGCCGTGATTTTCTGCAGCGCCAGTTTATCGTTTGCGCCCTTGTAGAAAAAGGCAGTCATGACGTTCGCGCGCATCGTATCGGTGCCCCGCACGGCAACCGCGTCGCCGATTGCGGTCAGCTTGTTCTGCAGGCCGAAAAATTCGATCTTGTGTTTTGCGCTCAACCGCTCCGTCGGCGTTTCGATGCGCAAATCGCCGCCTGTCAGTTGCGCGGAACTGTCGGCAATCGTATAGACGGCCTTGTCGCCATAGGCGGCATAGGGCGGCGACTGGATGATGACATGGCCGTCGGCATTCAGCGTGCTGATGTCGCCCGCGTTTTTGTCGTCGCTGTAATGCGCGGTCAAAAGGTCGCTCGCGATCTGGAACGCGCCTTGTTTGGCGAGCGCGTTTTCACGCGCGGTATAGGTTTTCGCCTTGCGGTTCCATTCCAGCGAATGTTTGGCCGAAATTTCCACCGGCGCATTGCTGTCGGATACCGGCAGCTGCGCAAAGGCGGCGGATGATAGCAGGGCAAGCGCGGCGATCAGGGAAATCCGTTTCATCCGCGCCCCTTCTTCACCGGCGGTTTTACACCCGGCTGCAGCGTCAGGAATGCGGGGCCGCCGAAAACGACCAGATCGCCTTCGTCCGAAATATCCATGTTCTGTGCCTGCAATTCGCCCGCGGGGCCTTGGGCGCGCACGGGGTTCTGCGTCACCGCATGGCGCGTCGCCACATCGATCGCGACATCCTGCAAATGCATTTCATAGCCGCTGTCGTGATAAAGGGTCACGCCGCCGCTCAAGGATAGTTTTTTCGAGTTGTTGTCGTAGTCGCCTTTTTCCGCATGCACGGTGATCGACCCGCCATCGTCGAGCGCCATATCGGCGCGGGGTTTTTCAAGGCTCACCGCTTCGTCCGACAGCATGTTGCGGATCGCCTTGTCGGCGGTCAGGGTGTATTTGCGGCCCTTGGCGTCCATGCCTTCATAACGTGCCTTGACGAGTGCGACCTGACCGGGCGTCGTCTTTTCCTTGGTCGGCAATTCGGTCAGCTGGATCTGGCGCGGGTCTTCCGACAGGCGCGCGACCACAAGGCCGATCAGCCCCAGCGCCACCAGCGGCAGCGTGATTTTCGAAATGCGCACGAACCAGCTATAGCCGCCGCCGCGCGCGGCAAGGCGGGTGGAATTCGCGCTGCGAGATTTGGGTTTTTTAGGCAAAACCCGCTCTCAGGCAATCATGGAGGTGCAGCAAACCGACCGGCTTGCCCGCATCGTCAACCACGACCAGCGCCGTGATTTTGCGGAAGGTGTTTTTCATGTCGTTCATCACCGCCATGGCTTCGGCGACCAGCATATCGGGGCCGGTGACCTTGGGCGTTTTCGTCATGATGTCTTTTGCCTGTTTATCCATCAGGTCTTTGCTCAGATGGCGGCGGATGTCGCCGTCGGTGATCAGGCCGGCCATCGTGCCATCCGCATTTACCAAGGCCACGCAGCCAAAGCCCTTTGCGCTGATGGTCGGGATGACATCGCGCACCAATGCGGTTTCGGATGCGACGGGCAGCGCGTCGCCGGTATGCATGATTTCCGATACCTTCATCAGCTGCTGGCCCAGTTTGCCGCCGGGGTGGAAAATCTTGAAGTCTTTCGCGCTGAAGCCTTTGCGCTCCAGAAGCGTGATCGCCAGCGCATCGCCCAGCGCCATCGTCATGGTGGTCGAGGTCGTGGGCGCAAGGCCGTTCGGGCAGGCTTCGGGGCAGGGCGGCAGCAGCAGCACCACATCCGATTTCTGCCCCAGCGTCGATTCAGGGCGGCTGGTCACGCCGATCAGGGGGATTGCGAAACGGCGCGTGTATTCGATGAGGTCGAGGAGTTCTTTCGCTTCGCCGGAATTCGACATCGCCAGCACCACGTCGCCGCGCACGATCATGCCCATGTCGCCATGGCTGGTTTCGGCGGGATGGACGAAGAAGGCGGGGGTGCCGGTCGACGACATGGTCGCGGCGATCTTGCGCGCCACATGGCCGCTCTTGCCCATGCCGGTCACGATCACGCGGCCTTCGGCGGCGGACATCATTTCAATCGCCTGGTCGAAACTCTCGTTCAGGAAATCCGCCAGTTGCAGCAGCGCGTCGCCTTCGGTCTTCAGCACGCGGCGGCCGGTTTCGATGGTCTCGGCGGCGGCTGCCTGGGTACGGGCGGTTTCGGGCAGTTTGGCGATTTTCATGGCGGTTCTCGCTGTTGGTGGCGGCTTTGAAAACTATACGTTTAAAAGCCGGTTTATCATGCGTTGTGCGGCGCAAAATATCTATCAAATTTATGTTGTTATGTCAATTCGTTCAAGTAATTTACATAACCATAAATCAGCGTTTAATTCCGCATTGTTAATGCGTGAAAATATCCTCTTCCGCCCAGCCCGCCATGTCCAGCAGGGCGCGGTGGGGCAGGAAGCCGAAGCAGGCGGTCGCCAGTTCCATCCGGCCTTCGCGCACCAGCGATTCGTCCAGGATGGCGCGGATGCGGTGCAGGTGCAGCACATCGGTCGCGGCATATTCGATCTGTTCGGGGCTGAGCGTGGCCGCGCCCCAGTCGGTCGTCTGCTGTTGCTTGTCGATATCCAGCTGCAGCAGATCCTTCACGAGGTTTTTCAGGCTGTGATGGCCGGTATAGGTGCGCGCGATGCGCGATGCGATCTTGGTGCAGTAAATCGGCGCAGTCAGCACGCCCAGATAGGTATGCATGACACCCACATCGAAACGCGCGAAATGGAACAGCTTGGTGATTTTGGGGTCGGCTAGCAGTTTTTTCAGGTTCGGCGCGTTGTAATTCGATGTGCTGAATTTCACCAGATGCACATTGCCGTCGCCAGACGACAGCTGGACGAGGCACAGGCGGTCGCGCATGGGGCGAAGGCCGAGGGTTTCGGTATCGATCGCAACGACGGCGCCCAGATCAAGGCCCGCTGGCAAATCGCCCTCATGCAGTGTTACATTCATTTTGTTGCCCGTTTTATTGATGTTTTGTTCAAAAACTATATCAGGAGCGCATGATATGTCCAGAGGGCTAAAGCTGTTGCTCGCCTTGTTCTTCCTGAAACGCAAGGGCGGGAAGCGCATGATCCTGCTGATGCTGGTGATCGTGGCCTGGGCCGCCGTGTCGGGCTATTACACCTGCGCCCTGCCGGGACGACCTGCGCAGTTGCATTGCGCCGTTATCCGCAACACAGGATTTGCCCATCTGACGCGGGGCATGAACATGGATACGATTGCCGCATTGAAGGAAGAAACCCGCCCCGAGGACGTGCCGCACCTGAAGGCCATGCTGCTGGGCAAGGACAGGATTGCCGCAATGACGGCCGCGGAAGTGCTGAAGGGCATGGGGCGCGACGCGCAAACCGCGCTGGCCGAGGCGTATAAGGAAGCAAAGGCCGGAAACGACACAAGCCGTGCCATGCTCATAAATGAACACGGTGGCTTGGGTCTCTAATTTTTAGAAAGAATGGTGCCCAAAATAAGACTCGAACTTACACGGGTGTAACCCCACAGGTACCTGAAACCTGCGCGTCTACCAATTCCGCCATTTGGGCACGGGTGCTTGGTGGCATGAGTAATAATGGAAGTCCGGGGGGTTTGTCAAATGTTATCAAGGAATAGGGAAAAACCCAGCTTTTTGCCGCCTTTTTGTTTGGCGTTCACGTCAGGTTGCCCGTAAAATTACCGCCTAGGCAACAAGGGGGACAGTGCTGCCATGGAAATTCTGGTCATCGACCGCGAATCTCTCACCAACCAGCTGATCGCGCACAAGCTGGAGGCCAAGGGCCACAAAGTGGTGACGGAAGAGAACAAGAACGCCGCTTTCGAACTTTTGAAAAACGGCAAATTCGACTGCGTGATGGTCGACCCCGCCCCGCTGTCGGAAGCGCGCCCCGTGGTGATCGGCGTCTGGAAAAATATCCGCACGGCGTCGAAGCCCTACCTGCTGCTGCTGTCGAAAAACGCCACGACCGAGGATGCGATCACGGCAGGCACCAATGATGTCATCAACAAACCTCTATCGACTATCGATCTTGAAACCAAGATCGGGAATGCCGAACGCCTCACGGCGCTCAGCCGCCACCTCGCGCGCGAAGACAACGTGCATTCGACAGGCGGCATGATCGGCAAGGCGGCATTCAACCAGTTGTTCCTGTCCGCTATCGACCGTTCGTTCCGTTACGCGGAACGCAGCCTGATCGTTTTCATCACCGTGACCAACCATGCCGAACTGACGGCAGGCGGCACGGAGGCCTATGCCGAAACATTCAAGAAACTGACCGAAAAAATGACCTTCATGCGCCGCCAGTCGGACGTCATCGGGCGTCTGGGCGCGGATTCATTCGCGGTACTGCTGCAACGCCCGATCTATGAATCGGAACCTGTTGATGCCATCAACCGTTTCTCCGAAGTGCTGACGAAATTCCACGAGTCATTCGAGGACAAATCGAAGGCGCCGAGGATTAACCTGAAACTGATCGAACTGCCGCAGGGCGCGCAGCAAACCGAACGCTTCGTCCCGCCCGCGCATGACTCTGCCGCCGAAGTTGCCGAGAAATAAATAAAAAGGAAAAACCATGGCCGACGCGAAACAGGCAGAAACCCTGCAACTGCTGCAAGACGTGCTGAAAAAAGCAAAGGCTGCCGGCGCGACGGATGCGGATGCCGTGCTGTCGGACACCGCCTCCGTCTCCGTCACGCGCCGCAACGGCGAGCCGGAATCACTGGTGCGGTCCGAAGAAGCCGAAATCGGCCTGCGCGTGCTGGTCGGCGGCAAACAGGCGATCGTGTCATCTTCCGACCGCTCCCCCGAGGCATTGCAGCAGATGGCGGAGCGTGCGGTCGCGATGGCGCGCATGGTGCCCGAAGATAAATACGCAGGCTTGGCCGACGCGTCCGAAATCGCCAAGAGCTTCCCCGACCTTGATCTGTATGACGCATCCGATTTGAGCGTCGAAAAAATGAGCGAGATGGCCGACACCGCCGAAAACGCGGCGCTGGACGTGGAAGGCGTCACCAATTCCGACGGCGCTGAATGCGGCGTGTCGAAAGAAACATCCTATTACGCGGCGACCAACGGCTTCGTCGGCGGTTATTCGGCGTCGGGTTTCAGCATGTCTGTTTCCGTGATTGCGGGCGAAGACGCGCACATGGAAACGGATTACGATTTCGATTCCACTGCCTACCTCAAAGATCTGGCCGACCCCGCATCGATTGGCCGCAGTGCCGGCGAGCGTGCCGTGAAGGCGCTGAACCCGCGCAAGGGCCCCACCAAAACAATGCCGATCATTTTCGACCGCCGCACGGCGGGTGGCGTAATCGGGTCATTGGCAGGTGCGATCAGCGGCAGCGCCGTTGCACGCGGCACGACATTCCTGAAGGATTCGATGGGCAAGCAGATTTTCCCTGCGAATATTTCCGTGATCGACGATCCGTTCCTGAAACGCGGCGCGCGGTCGCACCCCTTTGACGGCGAGGGCGTGGCCCCGCAAAAACGCAGCATCATCGATAACGGCGTATTGACCGGCTGGCTGCTGGATACGTCTTCGGCAAAACAGCTTGGCCTGAAAACCACGGGCAACGCCGCGCGCAGCGCATCGTCGCCGCCCAGCCCTCGCGCTGCGAATTTCTACATGCAACCCGGCGAGAAAACGGTCGAGGAACTCATCAAGGATATCGACGAAGGTTTCTTTGTGACGCAATTGATGGGGTCGGGCGCAAATCCCGTGACTGGTGATTACAGCCGTGGCGCGCGCGGGTTCTGGATCGAAAAAGGCCAGATCACCTATCCCGTCGCGGAAATGACGATTGCGGGCAACATCATGCAAATGTGGCTGGACCTTGAAGCGGCGAATGACCTGATCTTCAAATACGGCGTCGATACACCCACGCTGCGCATTGCGAAAATGACGGTAGCGGGTGCTTAAAGCCTAGCCTGCGTTAGCGTGCAGGTGATTGCGCGGACGGAAGGGGATCACGACGCCCCATTCTTCCTTGCGCGGCACAGGTGCAGGCGCTGCAGGTTTCGGTTGCGCGAACATCGCCTTGAATTCCGGCATCGGATCGGCTGCGGGTTCGGTAATATCCTGCTTGTTGAAAACCTGTTCCATCATGCGGATCGAAATATCCAGCGCGCGGGCATGGAACACGGACAGCCCCAGTTCGATCACGCCCTTTTGCGGATTGTTATAGTCCTCGCCATCCAGCGAGAGTTTGGTGACGCGGTAATATCCGGCGCGGGCGGTGCGCTCCGCATACAAATAAAAACTCTCCGTGTAGACGGGGTGCAGCTTGCCCGCATCGTCTTCGTAATTTTTCTTGATGTGTTTCATTTCCGCGATCAGGCGTTCACCGCCCGCTTCAAAACGGATTTCCGCGAAGCCTTCCAGATTCTTTTTCAGGGTGTCAAAATAATGCCATTCGATCCGGCCGCGCTCCTTCGCCTCGGGTGCGCCCATTTTCTGCAGAAGGTCGTTGATGGCATAGAGCATGCGGTTCTCTCCCTGTTCATTTTCAAAATAAGGCAAATTGGTTGAGAAAGCGTTGCGCTCGATTGTCATAACCGGCGCGATTGACACACGGTTAGCCTGCGCCCATGATTGGCTATCTGATTGAAATGCGCGACTTATGGGGCAGCCATGAAGAACCCGCTGAAATCCGCCGGTGAAAAACTCCGCAACTTTGCGCTGAAATTCGCGCCCCGTAAAAAATCCGAAACACCGAAAACCTTCATTGATGGTCTGGGCGATAGCGGCATTATCGGCGGCCTTGCCCTGATCGGCACCGCCGCCTTCCTGACCGCCGCGCCCAGCACGATGCTGCTGGCGGGCGGCGCCTTTGTTGTGGGTGGCCTTGCCGCCAAATTCACCGCAGCGCGCATGAAACCCGCAACGCTCGACGTGACCGCACCAAAAAAACCGGCTGTGCCCGCGCCCGTCGAAAAACCGTCGACGCTCGCCAATAAAACGCTCGGTCCTGCATTTAAAAATGCGAATGACGATGTGAAGACGGCAGTCGCGGCAAAACCCGCGCCGAAGCCGCGCTTCGTACCGAAGCCGTAATTTTTATTGCTTGAGTGCGGGCGGCGCAGCCGACCCCGCGCCCAGATTGCGCTGCATCAGCACCACATCCAGCCAGCGGCCGAATTTGTAGCCGACGTCTTTCAACAACCCCGTTTCCACAAAACCGAATTTGCGGTGCAGTTTCAGCGATCCTGTATTCGCGCTGTCGCCGATCACCGCAACCATCTGGCGTAAACCCAGTTTTTCGCAGCGGTCGATCAATGCCGCCATCAAAAGCGATCCCACACCGCTGCCAATACAGTCGGGATGCACATAAACAGAATTTTCGACGGTGAAGCGGTAGGCAGGGCGCGGGCGATAAGGGCCGGCATAGGCATAGCCCGTGATCTTGCCGTCCAGTTCCGCGACAATGCAGGGAAAACCGGCCTGCGCAATGGTGCCCAGCCGCTTTGTCATTTCCGCCGCATCCGGCGGTTCCAGTTCGAAAGATCCTGTGCCGTTCAGCACATGATGCGCATAGATGGCGGCAATCGCGCCGGTATCCTGCGCGGTCGCATCGCGCAGCTGCAGCATCAGTTTTTGCCTTCCAGCTCGCGGATGACCGCGCGGACCTGTTCCAGCGCCCAGTCGATTTGCTCGCGGGTGATGGTCAGGGGCGGTGCGAAACGCACGACGGTGTGGTGCGTGTCTTTCGACAGAATGCCTTTTTCCATCAGCTTTTCGCAGACCTTGCGCGCGCCGACGCGGGCGGGGTCGAAATCCATGCCGATCCAGAGTCCGCGGCCGCGCACGCCGGTCACCAGCGGGCTGTTGATGCCGCGCAGCTGTTCCTGCATATACGCGCCCAGAATGGCGCTGTTCTGCACCATGCCTTCTTCCTCCAGCACCTTCAGCGCCTCGAGGCCGACGGCAGCCGCCAGCGGATTGCCGCCAAAGGTCGAACCATGGCTGCCGGGCTTGAACAATTCCATCACGGCCTTTTTGCCGACGATGGCGGAAACGGGCAGCAACCCGCCGCCCAGCGCCTTGCCGAGGATCAGCACATCGGGCAGCACGTTTTCATGCTGGTAGCAGAACATCTTGCCGGTACGGCCAAGGCCGGACTGCACTTCGTCCAGAATCAGGATGACGTTTTTCTCGTCGCACAATTTGCGCAGGCCCTGCAGGAAGCCGTCATGCGGCGTCTTGATGCCCGCTTCGCCCTGAATGGGTTCGAACAGGATGGCGGCGGTGTTGGGTGTGATCGCGGCTTCAATCGCCTTCAGGTCGTCAAACGGCACGGCCTTGAAACCGGGCGTGAAGGGGCCGAAATTCTTGCGGTAATCGGCTTCGGTCGAAAAGCTGATGATGGTCGTGGTGCGGCCATGGAAATTGCCGTCGGCCACGATGATCTCGGCCTGATTTTCGGGGATGCCTTTAACGACATAGCCCCATTGGCGGGCGGCCTTCACGGCGGTTTCGACGGCTTCGGCGCCGGTGTTCATCGGCAGGACCTGGTCGAGGCCGGTCAGCTGCACCAGTTTCTCGACAAACGGGCCGAGTGTGTTGGTGTGGTAGGCGCGGCTGCACATGGCAAGCTTCTGCGCCTGATCGGTCAGCGCCTTCACGATGCGGGGGTGCGAATGGCCCAGCGAGACAGCGGAATAGGCGCTCATCATGTCGAGGTATTTCTTGCCCTCGTGATCCCAGAGGTAACAACCCTCGCCGCGGTTCAGTACGACCGGCAGCGGGTGGTAGTTTTTCGCCACAAACTGCGCTTCATGCTCGATCAGTTTCTGGGTCGGGGATTTGGACGAGAACATCTCGATGATTTTGTTTAACATAATGGCTCACTTGAATTGGTTTGGGCATAACTATAGTATGGCCGCATCTGACAACCCCGAGTCTGGGCGGGGGCCGTTTCATGGCCCCGAGTATCAGGCTCCCTAGGAGAAAAAGCAATGCTCATCGGATGCCCCAAGGAGATCAAGACCAAGGAATTCCGCGTCGGTCTCACCCCGACTTCCGTGCGCGAATATGTGCGCAACGGCCATCAGGTTATCGTCGAAACCAATGCCGGCGCCGGCATTCAGGCGTCCGATGACGACTACGTCAAGGCCGGCGCGAAGATCGTCGCGACTGCCAAGGATGTGTTCGACAAAGCGGAAATGATCGTGAAGGTCAAGGAACCGCAACCCGTCGAAACCGCCATGATGCGCAAGGGCCAGCTGCTGTTCACCTATCTGCACCTTGCTGCCGATGCGACGCAGGCAAAAGGCCTGATCGATTCAGGCGCTGTTGCGATTGCATATGAGACCGTGACGTCGGATCGCGGCGGCCTGCCGCTGCTGGCGCCGATGTCCGAAGTTGCGGGCCGCATGGGCGTGCATGTGGGCGCGTATTTCCTGCATGTGGCGAATGGCGGCTCCGGCATCCTGCTGGGCGGCGTACCGGGCGTGAAGGCGGCGGAAGTCGTCATCATCGGCGGCGGCGTTGCCGGCACCCATTCCGCGAAAATGGCGGTGGGTCTGGAAGCGCGCGTGACGATCATCGAAAAATCGCTCGACCGTATCCGCTACCTCGAAGACCTGTTCGGCAGCCGCGCGAACATCGTTTACTCGACGCAGGACGCGGTTGACCAGTACGTTTCTCAAGCCGACCTTGTGATCGGCGCTGTGCTGATCCCGGGCGCGCTTGCGCCGAAACTGATCACGAAAGCGCACCTCAAACAGATGCGCCCGAAATCGGTGATCGTCGATATCGCAATCGATCAGGGCGGCTGTGCGGAAACGTCGAAAGCGACCACGCATGACAACCCGACCTATGAAGTCGATGGCATTTTGCATTATTGCGTCGCCAACATGCCGGGCGCGGTTCCCCGCACCTCGGCCTATGCCCTGAACAACGCTGTCCTACCCTATGGCATCGAAATCGCCAACAAGGGCTGGGTGAAGGCGCTGCAGGACAATAAACACCTGCGCAACGGGTTGACCGTCTGTAAAGGCAAAATCACGCAGGCGGAAGTCGCCCGCGACCTGAAACTGGATTACTCCAAAGCAGAAGAAAGTCTCGCAGCATGATCTCCTTCCTGAAAAACTTCCTTGCAGGCGAAAAATCGCCTGAAGAAAAAGCAACCATCGCCAAGCTCGCTGCTGAAAAGCAGCATGACGTGCTTGTTGTCGGCGGCGAATATGCCGCGGACGAAGAAGAAGGCGATGAAGAAGAATGCGCGCCTGTGGGCGGCGGTTGCGGTGGCTGCGGCTGCCGTAGCTGATTGCTGATACCTGATTAAAAAGCCCCTCCGGTCCTAAACCGGAGGGGCTTTTTATTGTCCGGTGTGTTACGCCGCCAGCGATTTCATGTCGATGACAAAGCGGTATTTCACATCGCTTTTCGCCATGCGTTTATAAGCGGCCTCGATATCCTGAATGTTGATCATTTCGATATCCGAGACAATGTTGTGCTTGCCGCAGAAATCCAGCATCTCCTGCGTCTCCGCGATGCCGCCGATCAGCGATCCCGCGATGCTCTTGCGGCCGAAAATCAGGTTAAAGGGTGCAACGGGCGGATGGTCGCTGTCGGGCACGCCGACCAGCGTGATCGTGCCGTCGCGCTTCAGCAGTGGCAGGAACGCGTTCAGGTCATGCGGGGCGGAAACGGTATCGAGGATGAAATCGAAACTGCCGAGGTGTGTTTTCATGTCGTCGGGATCCTTCGACATGATGACCTCGTGCGCGCCAAGGCGGATTGCGTCGTCCTTTTTCGACGGCGAGGTGGTGAAGACCGCGACTTGCGCACCGAACGCGCGCGCGAATTTCACGCCCATATGGCCGAGTCCGCCAAGGCCGACGATGCCGACTTTCTTGCCGGGACCTGCGCCCCAATGCTTCAGCGGCGAATAGGTGGTGATGCCGGCGCAAAGCAACGGCGCGGCAGCAGCAGGGTCGAGGTTGCCGGGCACCTTCAGCACGAAACCGCGCTTCACGACGATGATGTCGGAATAGCCGCCCTGCGCCAGCGTCTTGCCGTCTTTTTCGTAGGAGTTATAGGTCGGGATCATGCCGCCCTGACAGAACTGCTCGAACCCGTCCTTGCATTCGCTGCAGGTGCTGCATGAATCGATCAGGCAACCGACGGCGACTAAATCGCCTTCCTTGATGTCTTTCACGCCCGATCCGACCTTCGATGCGCGGCCGACGATTTCATGGCCGGGGACCATGGGGTAAATCGAATTTTTCCAGTCGTTGCGCGCCTGATGCAAATCCGAATGGCAGACGCCGCAGAACATGATGTCGATCTGCACGTCATCCGCGCCCACGTCGCGGCGTTCAAAGGAAAACGGGCCGAGGGCGGCGGTGGCGTTTTGCGCGGCATAGGCTTTTGCGATGGTCATGGGAAATTCCTTTTTCGTAACGGGCGGGGATATAATTCAAGTCAGCACATAGACCGGATGGCGGCGCGTTCAAGGCTCAGATACGGTTTTTCGCCTTGGGGTCGAGTTTATGTTGCAAACGGTCGCCAAGAAAGTTGAAAGCCAGCACGGTTACGAAAATCATCGCCCCCGGATAAACCGTCAGCCGCGCATGTTCCCAGATGGTTTCCTGCGCATTCGTCAGCATATTGCCCCAGCTGGGCAGGGGCGGCTGGATGCCAAGGCCAAGGAAGCTTAGAGTTGATTCGGTCATTAAAAAGCCGCCCATCGCTAAGGAAGTTGCAACAACGATGGTACCGAATAAATTGGGTAGAATATGACGTAGCAATATACGCGCATTGGACATTCCAAGCGCTCGGGCGGCGCGCACGAAATCCATTTCCTTTATCGTAAGTGTGCGCGCACGCGAAAGACGCGCAACAGTCGTCCAGCCTAGTAAGGAAATAATTCCAATGATTTTATACAGATTAGCATCGGACCCGCCCGAAAATCCCAGTTTTGACATGTCTAGCGCTGAAAGGATAATCAGTAACGGGAGGGTAGGCAGCGCAATCACAAAATCGGTATGTCTCATCAGCAACGCATCCCACTTACCACCCGCATATCCTGCAATCATGCCGATGGCGGTGCCGATGGCGGCCGCCAACAATCCCGCAACCCCAGAAACGATTAGCGAAACCTGGCCCCCGTATAGAAGCCGAATGAAAACATCACGTCCCAGTTCGTCAGTGCCAAGAAAATGTTTAAGTGATGGCATCAAGAATCGTGTACTCAAATCCACGTCGTTCGATGTCAGATGTAGCGCGCCCTCGATCAAGCCTGCCGAAAAACAGAGCGTCCACAAGAGTAAAAGAAAGAAAAACGGCAAATAGCGAGTCATTTCCCCTCCCTATAACTCACGCGGGGATCAAGCGCGGCATAGAGGAAGTCGGCCATGAAATTCGCCAGCAGCACGAAAAATGTCAGGATCAGGAAACCGCACAGGGCAAGGTTGTAATCATTCCCCATCACCGCATCGAACATCAGCTTGCCCATGCCGGGAAAGCCGAACACGGCCTCCACCGTCAACGCGCCGGAAAACAAGGTACCGAGGTCGAGCATCAAAATGGTCAGCACAGGCGGCAGCGCGTTCTTGAATGCGTGGTTCCAGACCGTACGGCGGGGCGAACAGCCCTTGGCGCGTGCGGTGCGGATATGGTCGGCGCGCAGGGCATCCACCATCGCCGCGCGCAGATGCCGCACATAGACCGCCAACCCCGATACCGCCAGCGTCAGAACCGGCAGCGTCATCGCGCGCACGTCATCCATAAATTCGCCGTCCAGCGACGCACTCGCGGGCAGCCAGCCCAGCGTTACCGCGAACAGCGATATCAGCAAAATCCCCAGCCAGAAATGGGGCAGCGAAATACCCGCAAGGCAAAACAGGTTGATTGCGCGGTCGCTCCAGCCGCCCATATGCCGCGCGGCATGAACGCCCATCGGCAGCGCTAGCGCGATCGTGAAAACCAGCGAGATGCCCAGCAGCAGCCCTGTGTTGACGAAGCGCGGCCACAACACCTCCAGCACGGGCATATTATACAGGCGGCTATAGCCAAGATCGCCCTGCAGCGCGGCGGAGAGCCAGCGGCCATACCGCACCGGCAAAGGCTGGTCGAGGCCGTAAAGGGTGCGCAACCGCGCCGCATCTTCGGGCGTAAAACGCGGGTTGCCGGCCGCCATCAAATCAATGGGATCACCCGGCATCAACCCGATCAGGATGTAGACAAGGAACGAAACGGCAAGCAAGGTCAACAAGGCCTGCAACAGGCGGTGAAAGGCCAGCGCCGGGTTCATTTCGTCAGTTCATCCGCCTCGCGCAGGCATTCGTTTTTCTGCTCGTTATCCGTCATGCCCTGGCAGAGCTTTTTCAAACAATCTTTTTTCTTTTTCAGGCTGCCGATCTTATCACAAGCGTCCACCTGTTTCTGGAAGTCGAGCGATTCATCCACCTTCAGCGTGCCGTTCATCTGCCGCATACGATACTCGGTCATATAGCGCAGGGTGTAGCGTATATCCGCCCAGCGCGGTGGCGGCACGGTCAGCCATTTACCGCCCTCCATCGCGCGCAACGGGTCGCAAAGATCTTCGGGCAGGTTGTCGGCGGGATACTTGGCGTCAAGCGCCAGCACGCGCTTCAGGCTTTTTTCGACCGTGAACTTGTCCATATCCTCGTCGTCGGGAAATTCGGGATGCGGGACGAGGCCAAGGACGGTGCCCACATTGTCGACAGCCTTGGGTGATCCGCAGCGCAGGGCGTCGAAGCGCGCGCGATACCGCCCGAACTGCCACCAGAACAGGGATTCATCCGTCTTGCCGATCTGGTCGAGCCGCGACGAATAGAACAGGAAGGTGAACGAGCTCATGCGCGCCGTATACGGCATCAGCGTTTCGATCGTCTTTTCAATGTCGGAGCCCGGGCGGCGGGAGACGATTTTATAAAGCTTCTCCGGCTTGTAAACCTTGTTCAGGTAGTAATCCGCCTTTTCGGGCAGCTCCTCGACGCGCATATTGCGCACCCATTTCGTCTCGATCCACGTAACTGCGGAAGGCGTCAGGAAGGAAAGATAGGCGATGAAAAAGCAGAAGCCCATCGCGCGCATCGCAAACTTGAGCGAGCGGAATTCCCAGCTGCGCGTTTCCTTCTCCGGTTCATCCGGTCTCAGGGCGGCGGGAATGGGGGCGGCGGCTTTTGGCGGGGGCGGCAGTTTTTTGCGGCTCATGGCGCGGCGCTCCAGTTTTCGATCCAGAGGGTGGAGGGATGCAAGTGGCCGGTGGGCGTGACGCCCTTCAGCCAGACAGGTGTGAAATAGCTGTCGGCGCGGTAATACAGCGGCAGCGCGGGTAATTCATCCGCATAGGTTTTTTGCAGGTCGTGCCACAGCGCAAGGTTTTTATCCGCATCGCAGACGGTATCGAGGTCGTCGATCATCTTGTCCATTTTCGGGTTTTTATAGCCCGTGTAATTCTGGCCGGCCCAGTTATTTTCCTTCGACGGCACCATGCTGGAATAAAGCGTGGTTTTCGGGATCGATTGCGGGGCGCTCATCCATGCATACATCGCGCCGCCCGTAAATTTGCGCTGGCGCATTGTGTCGCCGAACAGCACGCGCGCGGGTTGCAGGTCGATCTTTAATTCGATGCCCGCCTTTTTCAGGTCGGACTGCACAGCCTGCGCAATGGTTTCACGCGTGCGGTTGCCGGCGGTGGTCGCCAGCGAAATCACCAGCTTGTTGCCATCCGCGCCATAGCGGAAGCCGTCGTCTTTTTTCCTGAACCCTGCGGCATCCAGCAATTCGCCAGCCTTCTTCAAAGCATAGGGATATTGCGTGACATCGGCGAAGTATACGGTGTCTTGCGGGTTCATGTTCGACAGCGCGACGGGTTGCTTGCCGCCGAAAATCTGCTGGCTGATGCCCGCGCGGTCGGTTGCGTATAACAAGGCCTGACGCAAGCGGATATCATTGAACGGCGCGCGGTCGACCGGCAGGTCGATATGCTCGTAGGTCAGGCTGGGTTTATACGTGACAATGAATTTGCCGGGCCGCGTGGCATTCAGGCGTTTTTCGAAAATCAGGCCTTCGTCCAGCATCACGCCCAACTCGCCCGGAATATAATCGACATCGCCCGCCAGCAAATTCGCCTGCAGCGCGGTGGAATTATCAATCGTGCGCCAGGTGATCTTGTCGAACCACGGCGCGGTGCCCTTCCATTGCGGGTTTTTTTCCATCGTGATCGATGCGCCCGATTCAACCTTTGCGATTTTATAGGGGCCCATCCACAAACCGGCATTGGTGCTGTCGGTGTTGTACAGCGTACGGTTTTTATAGGTTTCGGGGTCTTTCTCGAAAACCTTGCGCTCCAGATGTTCGGGCAGCGGATAGAAATCGCCGATGGGCGCGAAGTCGCATTTTTCCTTGGCGAAATGGATCGTGAAATTATGCGCGTCGTCCGCTGTGACGTTCACGATATCCTTGGAAAAGAATTCGCCGTTGCCGACGCCCGATTTCGGGTGCTTGCCCACTTCATAGGCGAACAGGATATCCTTGGTCGTGACGGGTGTGCCGTCGCCCCAGAATAAATCGTCCTTCAGCGTATAGGTCGCGGCGATGCCGGTGCCGTCCTTGGTCTTTTCCTTTTTCGCGCGACCGTTTTCATAAGATGGAAGTTCAGTGCAGAGCATGCATTGGGGTTTCCAGTCGGGGTCGTAAACCGTGACGGGTCGCGTCGTGCCGCCCAGAACCATGCTTTTTGCGACCATCTCGTCGAAATACGGGTTCAGCGTCGACGGATATTGCGACACGCCGATTTTGAGCGTTTTATGCTCCTCCGCACGGGCGGAGGCTGAGGCGGCCAGTGACAGGGCGGTGGCCGCGATGACCAGAAAAACTTTTGCTATTTTCATGCGCTTAGCGTTGAATATAATCCGGCTGGAGGTTGTATCCGAAAGCTGAAAACTCTCTTTATGCGAGCCGTTTCATGACCCCACAGATTTTAACAATACTTTACATCTTTGTCGCCGCCTGCGTGATGACTTTATTCATGGGCCTGCCGCTCTTTCCGTTCTGGAAAGTCTGGCAACGGCTGAAAACGCATCATTGGGACCTGTGGATGGCGAAAGGGCCGTTCGATATCTGGAACCTGACGTCGCATCCTGAACTGGTGCGCGGCTTCCTCGATATCGTGGCGCTGGCTGACAAGGATGAAACCCTGATTAAATCCGACCCCTATCTGGTCAAATGGACGAAAATCGCGCGCGAAGTGTGGAAGATGATGCCGCGCAGCTTTATGGGCCAGCTGGGCGTCGCGCTCGTGTTCCTTTATTTCGTCTGGTTCTTCACAAGCTCGATCGTGGGCGCAATTTACAGCGTGGCGCGTTGATCATGAAAAGCAGAAGCGGCGGCCATATCCTGATTGAATCCCTTCGCGCGCATGGCGTGAAGAAAATTTTCTGCGTGCCGGGCGAAAGTTATCTCGACGCGCTCGATGCTCTGCATGGCGAAGATGCCATGCGCGTCATCACCTGCCGTCAGGAAGGCGGCGCGGCGTTCATGGCGGAAGCCTATGGCAAGCTGACAGGCCAGCCCGGCATCTGTTTCGTGACCCGCGGCCCCGGCGCCTGCAACGCATCGATCGGGTTGCACACCGCCATGCAGGATTCGACGCCGTTTATCCTGCTGGTCGGCCAGGTCGGCCGCGAGATGATGGGCCGCGAAGCGTTTCAGGAAGTCGATTACCGGTTGATGTTCCAGCCCCCCATCGCAAAATGGGCGGTGCAGATTGAAAAGGCCGCCGATATCCCGCGGGTGATGAAGGAAGCGTTCGAAGTCGCAACCACCGGCCGCCCCGGCCCTGTCGTCGTGGCGCTGCCCGAAGACATGCTGTGCGAAGATTCCGATGCGCCCGTCATCTACCCGGCCGCACCGACGCATTTCGCGCCAAAGCCCGCCGATATCGAAAAATTGAAAACGATTTTGCAGGACGCCAAGAAACCCCTGATCATCGTGGGCGGTGGCAGCTGGACGGATACGGCGATTGCACAATTCGAAAAATTCGCAGCCGCATCGAAACTTCCCGTGATTGCGGGCTTCCGCCGACAGGACGCGTTTCACAACAATCATGAATGCTACGCCGGTGTCCTCGGGACCACCATCGATCCCGAACTGCTGAAACGGGTCGAGGAGGCCGATGTCATCGTCGCGGTCGGCACCCGCCTCGGCGAGATTTTGACGCAGGGCTATACGATCATCACATCGCCGGTGCCGAAACAGCGGTTGGTGCATGTCTATCCCGATGCGTCGGAACTGCACAAGGTTTACAAGGCCGAACTCGCCATCCATTCCAGCGTCACCGAATTCGCGCGTGTGCTGGAAAACGTCACCATCAGCGGCGACTGGGCGGAATGGACGAAAAACCTCAACACGCGTTATCGCAGCTGGTCGACGGTGAAAAGTCGCGACAAGTTCACGGTCGACCTCGAAGGTGTGATTGAAGACATCATCAATGCACTGCCAAAAGACGCCATCATCACAACCGATGCTGGCAATTTCAGCGGCTGGCCGCAGCGTTTCGTGCGCTATGACCGCCCCATGCGCCTGCTGGCCCCCACCTCGGGTGCGATGGGCTATGGCGCGCCGTCCGCAGTTGCCGCCAGCCTTGCCTTCCCCGACCGCGTGGTCGTCGCATTTATGGGCGATGGTGGTTTCATGATGACGGGGCAGGAAATCGCGACCGCCATGCATGAAGGCGCGCACCCGATCTGGCTGGTGTTCAACAACGGCATGTACGGCACGATCCGCATGCATCAGGAAAAACACTACCCTGGCCGCAAATCGGCAACCGACCTCACCAATCCCGATTTCGCCGCGCTGGCGCGGTCCTATGGCGCGGCGGGCGTGACGGTTGCAACGACAGCCGAATTCCTGCCTGCTTTCAGATCCGCGATTGCGTCGAAAAAACCGACGCTGATCGAAGTGAAAATGGATCCGCAGCAAATCACGACCGCCAAGAAACTGTCGGAAATCGCCGGATAATGGACGGGCTGACGAAAATTTATCCGGGCGATCTGGTCGATCTGGGCGGCTTTGTCACCCGCCATCCGGTAAAAATCGACGTCGTTTATGCGCAGCCGCAACATCCCGACAATATTTTCAAGGTGGGCATTTACCGCCCCGAAGCGAAAATGTGGTGCCACCGCGAACTGGCACCCATCATCCTGCGCGCCGCCGACATCTGCTTTGAAAAAAGCGGATATATTTTCGAGCTGAAAGATTGCCTGCGCACGGTCGAGGCACAGGCGCTGATGGCGGCAACCGATATCGTGAAGGCCAATCCGCATTGGCTGCAGGAACCGAACCGGCTGCTGTCACCGCCCGGCAAGGGCGGCCATCCGCGCGGCATGGCGATCGACATTATCCTGCTCACCGAAAACGGCGATCAGGTCGATATGGGCACAGCTTTCGACCATTTGACGACCGATCCCGCCAATAACCCCGCCGCGCGCAACTACACGAAACTATCGCCCGCCGTGCTGGCGCACCGGAAACTTCTGGAAGACGCGATGGTCGAGGCCGCAAATGATGCCGGCCGTGAAATCCTGCCGCTGCCGCAGGAATGGTGGGATTTCAGGTTCATGCCCGCCTATGCGAACACGTTCGAACCCGTCAGCGACAAAACCCTGCCGGTCGATATGCGCGTGACGCAGGTTTAAATTTCTTTCCGCTTCAACGCCCGCAAAATAAAGCGCTCCGGCAATAACCGTTCGGCAAGATCGGCAGGCACAGGCAGCGGATCGCCCGAAATTTCCGCCGCAATAATTTCCCCTGCCACCGGCGCGCCCGTCATGCCATGCGCGCCAAAGCCCGTTGAAATATATAACCCCTCCAGACGCGGCGTCTCCGAAACGGAGCCGCCGCCCCGCACCTGCGGGTTCGCCGCGATATAAGTTGTATAATCAGCGCACACCCCTGCCATCGGCAGTTTATCCGGCGTGGTCGCGCGATATCCGCTGCGGCTGCCTGCGATATGCGTTTCGTTGAATCCGAATTGCGGCAGGCTTTCGTTGAGGCTCGTCAGGTTTTCAAGGTCATCGCTAGCGCGCGTATCGGGCGTTGCCGCCTCTTCCTTCTGGAACGTTGCGCCGATGCAATGCAATCCGTCTTGCAATGGCGTGATATATCCCTCGTGGCAAATCACTTTATTCAGCGTTGCGGAGGTTGCGGTCGGTGTTAACATTGTGATCTGCCCGCGCAGTGATTGCAGCGGCAGCCAGTCGGTCTGCGAAAAACTTTTACTGTTGTTGCCAAGGGCGATCACGACCGCACCATAAACTTCATCCAGAATTTTCCAGCCACCCGTCACTTGTTCAATAGTTTCAATCGATGTCGTGAAATGTTTCGTGATGTTGGGATGCGCCGCAAGTTGCGCACAGAATTCTGGCGGCGATAAAAAGCCCGCCATTGGCTGATGATAACCGCCGTCGCATAATTGCGCGTAATCCGCCGGAAACGCGTTGTTTTCCAATATCTGAGCCGTTTTCTGCTTTTCTGCATCGTCCATATCCAGATGCGTCACGCCACAGCTGCGCCATGACGGCAGTTTAAATGCTGTCAGCAGGCAGCGCGTGAAGCTGAAGGCATGGGCATGATAGGTACCCATCGGCGACGCATCAGCCGTCAGTTTCGGATAGACGATGCCGACCGGGTTACCGGATGTTTCCTGCGCCGTGCTGTCATGACGGTCAATTAATGCCACAGCATGCCCGCGTGTTGCCAGCGCATGCGCAACGCTGCAACCCGCAATGCCCGCACCCAACACGGCAATTTTTTTCAAAGTGGGCGGCGTCCCAGCCGCGCCCGGCATCACCGCCGTAGTGCTGCTCCATTTAAATCCGAAGCCTTTGACTTTTTTTACCGCGAATCCCGCCGCCGCCAATCCGCGCCGCACATGTCCCGCCGATGAAAACGACGCAACCGTGCCGCCCGCTTTCGTGCGCGCCGCAACTTGCGCGTAAACATTCTCCGTCCACATATCGGGATTATATTTCGGTGCGAAACCGTCGAGATGCCAGGCGTCGAATTTCCCCTGCAATTGCGGCAATACATCTGCGATATCGCCGAACAGCAATATCAGGGTCACGCGGCCTTGCATGAAATGCAGCGTATGAAATCCTTCTATCAGGGGCGGGTATTGTTCCAGCAGCGGTTGCGACCATGGCGATAATTCACCGAAATGCGCGTAAATGGTTTCAAGATCGGCGCGCTCTACGGGATGTTTTTCAATGCTGGCATAAACCAGCCGCGCATCCGCAGGTGCTTTTTGCGCGAACAACTGCGCCGTTAAAAGGAAATTAAGGCCGCTGCCAAAGCCGGTTTCTGCGATATGGAACGCACCCGTAACATTGGCAAACCGTTCCTGCAGCTTATTGCCGTCAAGATAGACATAGCGTGATTCATCCAGCCCTTTTTTCAGCTGGAAATAGACGTCGCCGTAATCGAGGCTGCGCAACTGGCCGTCGTCGGACCATTGCAAACGGGCGGGTTTCAATGCCAAAATGAATCTCTGTCGCGGAGTTATGTTACCGCGCCAAGAATCACAGATGCAGCAATTAAAGGCAAGAGCGTGATCAGCGTTTTATTCGTCTGCACCGGAAATATCTGCCGCTCCCCCACCGCCGAGGGCGTGTTCCGCCATCTGGTCGAGGATGCGGGGCTGGAGGATGAATTCAAAATCGCGTCATCCGGCACCGAAAGCTATCATGTGGGCGACCCGCCAGATGCGCGTTCCACCCGCATGGCCGTGAAATACGGCGTGTCGTTGCAGGGACAAAAGGCGCGGCATTTATCGGCGAAGGACTACACCGAATTCGATTACATTTTTGCCATGGATAGCGGGCATTTATCGATTCTAAATACCCGCGCCCCCAAAAACGCACGCGCGAAAATCGCCATGTTCCTCGCATCCGGCGATGTGCCCGATCCGTGGTACGGGGCAGAGCCCGATTTCGAACATGTCTATGCGCTGGTGCATAAACGCTGCGAAGAATTGCTGAAGACAATACGGAAGGATCACAACCTATGATCACCCCCGCGCTGAAGCTGGAAGTCGAAAAAGAACTGAAAGGGCGCATCACCACGATCGCGCCGCTATCGGCTGCGAACAACGCACAGATTTACCGCATCGTGCTGGATAACAAACGCGTGATGGTGGCCAAGGTGGCGGAACGGGGTCTCGATACCGAAGCCTTCATGCTCCATTACCTCAAAACCCGTTCTCGCCTTGTCGTTCCGGCCGTGTTCTATAGCAATGAACACATCATCGTGATGGAGTTCATCGAAACCCAATACGGGCTTGATGACACCGGCCAGCGCATTGCCGCCGACATTCTGGCGGATCTGCATTCCATTACCGCGGATACATACGGGCTGGAGCGCGATACCTTGATCGGATCATTGCGCCAGCCGAACACGCAGACGAAAGACTGGCCCACATTCTTTGTGGAGCAACGCCTGTTGTACATGGCGCGCGAGGCGCTGAAAGAAACCAAGATCGATGCCAAGACGATGAAGGCGATTGAAAAACTGGCGACGCGCGTGCCCGATATGCTGAAGGGCTATGCGCAGCCCGCATTGGTGCATGGCGATGTCTGGGGCGGTAATATCCTTGCCTGTCGCGGGCGCATCGCGGCCTTCCTTGATCCGGCGATCTATTACGCCGATCCGGAGATCGAGCTTGCCTTTATCAAGCTGTTCTCGACCTTCACGGATACGTTTTTTAATCGCTACAACGATATCCGCCCGATCCGCCCCGGCTTTTTCGAACAGCGCGCGGATTTGTACAACCTGTACCCGTTGCTGGTGCATACGCGGTTGTTCGGCGCGTCATATGCGCGCAAGGTACAGCGGTTGCTGGAAAAGTTCGCTTAAGCCAGGTGGCTGCCGAACAAACCGATGGTCTTCTTGACGAAGGCTTCGGTTGTATCGACGCCGAATTGCTCCGGCTTCAGCTTCTCATCGACGACCAGCGTGGTCAGGCCGTGGCAAAGGCTCCAGATCGCAACGGTCAGGAAACGCGCATCTTCCGCGCCATCGTTGCGTTTCGACAGGGCCGCCGAAATCAATGAATAGCTTTTGCCTGCCGTCATGGCGAGAGTCGGGAAACGCTTCATGTCCGACAATTCGCGTCCGAACATCAGCTGGAACAGCGGCTTGTTCTCGGTCGCGAAGCGGATGTAGCTGACGGCCAGACGCTCGATGCGTTCTTGTGTGCTGGGTGCGCCGGTTGCGTCTTCGGCCATTTGCAGGGCAAGGCGCTGGAAACCGGTTTCTGCAACCGCGGCCAGCAATTCGTCTTTGTCGCCGAAATGGCTTTCGTAGAAGGCGGTCGGCGTGACGCCGGTTGCCTTGGCGAGTGCGCGGAGCGAAAGCCCCGGAACACCGTCGCGCGCCAGAATTTCGAGTGCAGCGGCAATTGCGGCTTCGCGCAGGTTGCCGTGGTGATAGCGGAATTTTTTCTGTAAATCAGCTTTGTGCGTGGCAGTCATTTGGTAGAACTCCCCATGTAGCACACCCCGTTAAGCATCATCCCCTGTTTAGTATCCTTGCATCGTTCAGATATACCGTCAATAGGGGGTTGAGTTTTGGATGAGCGCGGCGCATGATTCGTAAAATTCATTATGGAGCATGTAAGGCCATGACAGCGTTTTCCCCCCGTAAAACCGCCACTCCCGCAATTTATTCAAAAGAAACGCGCGGCGAAAATTTTTTTGCAAAAGACCTGAACGCACAGCGCGTTCTGGAACGCATCGCGCCCGAAATGCTGAAACGCAACTTTGACCGCCTGAAAGATTTCGGCGCGTTCGTCGGCGGGCCTCTGGACGAACAGGCTTCCTATAGCGACCGCGTCGCGCCACCGGTGCTTGAAACCCACAACAAGCTGGGCGAGAAAAAAAGCCGCGTGATTTTCAACGCGAAATATGAAGACGCGCATCAGGAAGTATATAAACGCGGCGCGATCGGGTTGTCATTCGCCGATAAGGATGCCGAACCGCATCTCCTCAGCTTCACCATGGGCTATATGCTGTCGCAATCCGATATTTCCGTGCATTGCCCCGTTACCATGACGGGCGCGGTTGCCTATGTGCTGGATAAATTCGCGCCCGCCGATGTGCGCGCCGCATATTTGCATGAAATGACGCGCATGGACGGGTTGACCAAAACCGGCGGTACCTGGGCGACCGAACTGCATGGCGGGTCGGATGTCGGCGCGACCACGACGGTTGCAAAAAAAGACGGCGAGAAAATCACGCTGCACGGATTGAAATGGTTTACCAGCAACGCCAATTCCGGACTTGCCCTCGCAACCGCCCGTCCCGAAGGCGCGCCTGCGGGCAGTAAAGGGTTGGGGCTGTACCTTGTGCCCAGTCACCTCGCGAATGGCGAACAAAACGCCTATAACATCCGCCGCCTGAAAGATAAATTAGGCACCAAAGGTTTGGCGACCGGCGAGATCGACCTTGAAGGCGCGGAAGTCATCGAAATCGCGCCGCCGCCGCATGGTTTGCGGATTATGATGGAGGCGCTGGAATATTCGCGTATCCACAATGCGATGGGTGCTGCAGGCGTCACGCGCCGCGCGTTTCTGGAGGCCGCCAGCTGGGCGACACACCGCAAAGCGTTCGGCAAGGAAATCATCAATTACCCGATGGTGCAAAACGAATTGTTCGACCTGATGGTGCGCTCCGAGGCCGCAACCGCGCTGGCTTTCGAAGCCGCCAAAACTTTCGATGTCGCGCTCAAGGACGAAGAACAGCGCATATGGTTACGTTTATCCACCGCGCTTGCCAAATACCGCACGGCGGAGGATGCCGTGCAATCATCGAAAAAAGCGCTCGAGATGGTGGGCGGCAATGGCTACACCGAAGAATTCCCGACCGCGCGCCAGTATCGCGATTCCATGGTGCTGACGGTATGGGAAGGCCCTGCCAATATTCAGGCGCTGGAACTGCTGCGCATGGTGGTGGGCAAGGAACCGGGCGATGATGTGTTCATCGAAAAAATCCGCAAGATCTCCGATGCGTTGCCCGCTGAACTCGCCGCAGAAAAAACGCTGCTGGATAAGGGGCTGAAGGAAGCGATGAACGCGCTGCTGCACCTGCGCGCCAGCCCGCAGGATGGCGAACGTTTCGCGCGCAAGCTGCTCGACCATATGGCGGATGTATTGTCGGGTGCGCTGTTGGCGGAAGAGGCGGCGCATGACCTGACGCTCGGCGATGCGCGCAAGGCTTTGGTGGCGAAACGTTACCTCGACAAAGCGTTCGGCGAGAAAAAACTGGAACTGTCGTCCGATGCCGATCCCGTGCATACACATTTCAAGGAAATCGTCAGCTATGCGCCCATCGCGCCCGCCAAACTCGGCTATGCCGCGCCCGCCAATGACACAGTGAAGCCGAAACAAAAAGGGTTGAAGCCCTAATTCTCCATAACTATCCCGCGCCAGGCGTGATTTTCTTCTGGCATGCGTTATATAATGTCCGCAGGGGAGCCCATCATGCGCGCGCTGAAAATTATTTTCGTCATTGTCCTGATCTTGGCTGTCGCGGCGGGCTTTCTGCATTTGCGCGGCGCTGGTACGCCGACCGCTTCTGACACCGTGAAGCCTTTCCGCAAGGATATCGTCGAAGCCGTCTATGCAACCGGCGAGGTGGAGCCGACCAGCTGGTTGCAGGTCGCCCCCCAGCTGACCGCGCGCTATGCGGAAGTGCTGGTCGATGACAACGCCGTCGTGACCAAGGGCCAGATGCTCGCCCGCGCCGATGATGCGGCGGAGCGCGCGAAGTTGCAGGAATACGAATCCCGCCTCGCGCAGATGAAGAACGAATTTGACCGCAACAAGGGCCTGCTGGATAAAGGCTATATCAGCAAAAAAGCGTTTGATGATGCGGTCGGCAATTACGACGAAATCCAGTCGCGCATCGATAACCAGAAACTGACCATTGACCGCATGTCGCTGGTATCGCCGATTGACGGCGTGATCCTGCGCCGCGATATCGAACCGGGCGAAGTGAAGTCGCCCGCGCAAACCGTGTTCTGGCTGGGCGAAACCAAAAACCTGCGCATCACCGCCGATGTCGATGAAGAAGACATTCTGAAGGTGAAGCGCGGCCAGACGGCATTGTTGAAGGCCGACGCCATCGCGGGGCAGGTATTGGAGGGCACAATTGCCGATATCACGCCCAAGGGCGATCCCGTGAACAAAAATTTCCGCGTACGCATTGCGCTGCCTGCCGATACGCCGCTGCTGATAGGCATGACGATTGAAGTAAACGTGGTAACCGATAAATCCGAAAACGCGCTGGTCGTGCCCGCCGAAGCGGTGAACGATAACGCCGTCTGGATCGCAGGGGCAAAACCCGTCAAAACGGCCGTCAAAACCGGCAAATCGGATGGCAAGGTGATTGAAATCCTGTCCGGTTTAACGGGTGAAGAAACTATCCTCGCCCATGCGCCTGAAGTTAAAAAATGATCGGGTATGTCGCCGTCCATTATCTTGTGAACCGCAAACGTCAGGCCGCAATATCGGTCGTGGGCGTCATGCTGGGTGTGGCCTTTTTCATCGCCATTTCCGGCATGCTGCAGGGCATGCACCAGTTCTTTATCAAGCGTCTGGTCGATTCGTATCCGCATGTGATGATCAGCGACGAATTCCGCGAACCCGAAGCGCAGCCCGTCGTGGTGCGCTATCCCGATGCCGTCACCGTCATTCGCGGGCTGAAGCCCAAGGAAGAAACGCAAGGCGTGCGCAATTACCGCCAGATCGTCGAGGGTCTGAAGGAAATGCGGGGGCTTACCTATTCGCCCATCACCTCGGGTCAGGCTTTCCTGCGCTATGGCGGGCGCGATGTATCCACGACGCTTTATGGCGTCGATCCGCGGCTGGAGCGTAACGCGAGCAAACTGGCCCGCGATATGAAGGAAGGCCAGATCGAAAATTTGATGACGACCTCGAACGGCATCATCCTTGGCCGCGCGCTCGCCGATAAAATCGGCCTCGATATGGGCGCGCGCCTGAATGTGATTTCACCCGTCGGCGTGATCATGCAGATGAAGGTCGTGGGCATTTTTGATTCGGGCGTCACGCAGGTCGATTCCGGCACGTCCTATGCGAATATCAAAAAAGTGCAGGTGCTCCAAAACAAGGTCGATAAAATCAACCAGATCAATATCCGCCTCGACGATGTCGATGCCGCGCCGGAAGTTGCCACCTCGCTGGAACGCAAATTCCGCTACAAGGCCGAAAGCTGGCAGGAAGCATTCCAGAACATTTTTGAATTATTCGTCGTGCAGAACGGCATCATGTATACGACCGTCTCCGTGATCCTGCTGGTGGCAGGCTTCGGGATCTATAACATCATTTCATCATCGGTCATGGAAAAATACCGCGATATCGCTATCCTGAAATCTATGGGTTTTTCTGAATCCGACGTCGTCGGCATTTTCTTTTTTCAGGGCGTCGTGATCGGCATCATCGGCGTGATTGCGGGCTGGGCCTGCGGGGCGGTGCTCGTGGAAATTCTCGCCTCCGTCAAATTGTCGCTGAACAAGGATGTGCCTGTGCGCATGGACGGCTTCCCCATGTTCCGCTCCATCTGGCTGTATGCGGCGGGCGGCGTGATGGGACTGCTTTCCGCCGCCTTTGCCGCATGGATCCCTGCGCGCCGCGCCGCGCGGCTGCATCCTGTCGACATCATCCGCGGGGCGAGTGGATGAGCAACGTCATCACCCTTACCAATGTCACCCGTATTTTGCAGAGCGAAGAAATTCCCGTCACGCTGGTGAACGACGCCAGTTTGACCGTCAAATCCGGCGAATTCCTTGCCGTGCGCGGCACATCGGGGTCTGGCAAATCGTCGCTTTTATATCTGATGGGACTGTTGGACAAGCCGACGGCGGGGCATATCAATATCGCGGGCATCGATGTGTCGACGGCATCCGAACAGGTGCGGCAGGAAACGCGGCTGGAAAAAATCGGTTTCGTGTTCCAGTTCCACTTTCTGCTGCAGGAATTCTCCGCGCTTGATAACGTCATGCTGCCGATGCGCCGCCTTGGCAAGCTGTCGGACAAGGATATGCGGGCACGCGCCGAAAAACTGCTGGTGTCGCTGGGGCTGGAGGGTAAAACCAGCAAAAAGCCCGGCCAGATGTCAGGCGGGGAGCGTCAGCGCGTCGCCATTGCCCGTGCGCTCGGGAATGAGCCGATGGTGATCCTCGCCGACGAGCCGACCGGCAATCTGGATAGCAATAACACCGCCGCCGTGATTGATATTTTCAAGAAACTGGCGCATGAAACAGGGGTGGCGGTGGTGGCCGTGACGCACGACCCCGATTTCGCCACCAAAACCGACCGCAATATCGTCATGAAGGACGGAAAGATCGTAGAGGGACAATAAATAGATGGAACTGAAACAGACCACCTCCGCCGACGCCAGGGAAATCCTCGATATGGGCCGCGCCTTCCACGCGGAAGACGGCCGCGCGCTGTCACCGGCGGGCGAGCAGGCACTGGTGCGGACGCTCGATTATTCCCCCTATGTCACATCATGGTTTATCGTTGATAACGGCGCGGTTTGCGGTTATTGCGTGCTCTGCTTCAGCTACAGCGTCGAATTCGGCGGCAGCACGGCCTTCCTTGACGACCTTTACATCAAGCCCGAACACCGCGCTGGCGGCCTCGGCTCGCAAACGCTGAAGGCGCTCGAAAAAGTCGCGCGTGATGACGGCTGCTGCGCATTGCTGCTGGAGGTTGAAGACGACAAACCGCGTGCGCTCGCCTTTCACCTCAACAACAGCTATGTCGATATGCAGCGCACGCTGATGGTGAAGGATTTTATGGGCTATTTCTCGGACAAGAAAGCCTGACGCGTCTTATTTGCGGTCCTCGAACCAGCCTTCGCCATAGCTGGTGCAGATTTCGGTGTTCTTCTTGATATTGGCGGTTGCGCGCAGCATGTAATAGAGTGTCGTGCCCTGCTCATCCCAGATGATTTCGGCATTGGGGTTTTCGTCATGGTTGCAATAGGCGAGGATACCCATGACGATCGCGCTGGCATCGGCATTTTTCTTGATATTCGCGCGCGCCAGTGTCGTTTTTTTTAGGCCGCCGATCACAAAGGTATAGTCGTTGATGATTGTCGGCTCCGCGCTCACGGTGTCCTTGTCGTTCAGGATCAGGGCGGGCGTGACTTCAAGTATCTCGCCTTTCTTGATCGCATTGCGGCAATACAGCCCGCGGCCTTTCTTGCCGGCGGGGGCGATATAGAGGCCGGCTTTGCGGTTCAGGGCGGGGGCTTTTTTTGCGGGCATTGAGCGGTTCTTTTTTTTGTGCCCATCTGGCGGGGCGGAGGCTGAAAATAGCCGAGCCGGGGGATTAGCACAAGGTCGTTGGTGTTAACGCGTGACGTAGTAATAGATCATGGGCACCCAGATAAAACAGGTCGTCAGGCTGCCCTTGACGGTCTGGTAAGCGATCCATGCCCAGAACAGCCCGCGGCCACCCTTCGCGGCCTGTTGTTTGGTGGGGATGGTGAATGAACGCATGGCGGTTCCTTTATTCGACGTCACGGCCATTTTATACCCGATCCGTACGCTCGGGGACAAGCTATGCGTGGCCATGTGGGTCGATGACGATTTCCAACTGGCGGTCAGTACGCTTTCTTTGCGCGTCCGGGAATCGGGTTTGCTCCCGCAGCACCAACGCGCCCAAATTGGCGTTCTGTGGCAAAAAGCAGCGTAACACTGCCGTTAATCGCTTTTTTTGGCCGAAAAACTGCTTTAAAAGGCGTTATTAATGCCCCAAACCGGCGTAAAACGCGCGGCTGGCTAACGGCAATATCTTGCTGTATAAAGTGACTGTAATCACCGAACAGGGAATGCCCAAGATGACCGCCGACAAAACTATCTATATCGAACAGCTCCATAAACAGAACAATGTGCCGCAGGTCGGCAAGGCCAAGGGCGGCATTCAGGTTGCGGCCCATTACGGCCTGACCGCAGAACACGGCGAAAACAAATGGGTCGTGGTCGAGAAAATGGTGCGCTACCTGCGCAAGATGACCGCAGCGGGCATCCCCGAAAAAGCGGGCATCCCCGAAAAATACAAAAATTTCGAAGCGATCAAGATTCCGGGCGTCGTCCTCGCGCAAGGTAAAAACGATCCCATCGACCGCGAAGTGATACGCAAGGCGAACGGCACCGCGCTCGATTAAGCTTCAAAACGATATAATGCGAAAGGCTGCCAATCATAACGGCAGCCTTTCGCATTTCTGCCCGGCTGGTAATCTCGTAAATACGCGCTATACTTTTCCGCAAAGGCGCAATCCCCCACAACTTTGCGGATACCCATGTCGAACCATCCCCTGTCGGCCATATCCATTCTCCTGTCTGCCGGAATCGCCAGCGTGCTATTCCTGCCCGCGCTTGGCATCAGCCCCATTGTCGGATTTCTGCTGACAGGCGTCGCCTTTGGCCAATACGGGCTCGACATCATTCCCGATAGCGCTATTATTCACCTACTGGCCGAAATGGGCGTGGTATTCCTGATGTTCGATATCGGCCTGCATTTTTCCATGCGCCATGTATGGTCGGAGCGTAAGGGCATTTTTATCCTGGGGCCGGGACAGGTCGCGCTCTCGGGCCTGTTCTTCTGGGCGGGGCTTGAATATTTTTTCAATTTTACCTCCGGCGTCGATATTTTACTGGCCATTACGCTGGCGCTGTCTTCTACGGCTGTTGTATCGCAGGTGCTGACCGAACGTAAAATGTCGGGCCTGCCTTTTGCGCGCACCACGATGGCGATTCTGATTTTTCAGGATATCTGCGCGATCTTCGTGCTGATCCTTGCCAGCAGCATGGGGGGCGGCGATACATCGACCGTCAATCTTATCCTGACCGCGCTGGTGAAATGCGCGGTCTGCGTGACGGTTGCGACGCTGATCGGTAAATACCTGCTGGGGCGCGGCTTCGGCTTCCTTGCGCGCTTCAACAACAGCGAGGCCTTCACCATGATCGCGCTGCTGATCGTGGTGGCGACCGGCATGGCGACGGAAGGGTTCGGCCTGTCCCTTACGCTGGGTGCGTTTCTTGCGGGGATGATTATTTCCGAATCCCCCTTCCGCCACATCATCCAGACCGAGGTAAAACCGTTCCGCAACCTGCTGCTTGGTTTCTTCTTCGTGACCGTCGGCATGTCGGTCAATGTGCCGGCGCTGGGTGATATGTGGGGCATGACGCTCGGCATCACGGCGGCGCTGGTCGGCGTCAAAATGGCGTCCGTCTATTTGTTGTTCCTGCTGGCGCGCGAAACGCGGGTGGCAGCGGTGCAGCAAGCATTGCTGCTGTTTCAGGGCAGTGAATTCGTCTTTGTCATCTTGGCCCAGCCTGGTCTTGAAAATATGGTGGATGCGGGCGTGAAGGATGCGGCGGTCGCCGCCGTCGCCATCAGCATGGCGGTGACATCCGCCGTATTTGGTTTAGGCAAGAAAATTTCGCGCAATTTCTGCGCGGCTGTGCCCGTCGATGCGGGCGATATCGCCGAACATCCGAACGCCGTTGTGGTGATCGGCATGAACGATGTGACGCAAACCGTCGCCTCCGCGCTCGCCGCACATGCCACGCCCTATATCGTGGTGGAACGTGAATACCAGAAATTCACCGACGCCCAGCAAAACGGTTTCCCCGTTGTTTATGGCGACAAGGCGGATTTGCGTTTCTGGGATTCGATCCAGATCGATAAATACAAAACGATGGTCATCGCCTCCCCCGATCTTGGCGTGTCGCGCGTCTATGCGGGCTTGCCGCAGATGCAGGCGTTGAAACTTTCCCGCTTCCTGAACGTGGCCAGCGAGGAGGAGGCGGAACCGTTTCGCAACCTCGGCTATGCGCGCATTTTCGTCGCGCGCGGAAAACCGCCCGGTATCGAAATGGCCGCCGCCGTGCTGGCGCATCTCGGCCTTGATGCCGCCCGCATCGCCGACTGGATGGATAAGGAACATAAAGATTATCTGACGCGCATGACACCCGCGAATGATCTTGCCGCAGCGGAAATCGCCAGCTGATTATAGCGGCTGACGCGTCGCGCCATCCGTCGTTAGCTTCACGGATTCGCCACCTTCGCCCGTTTCCGCCAGCTGCATGAATTTTTGCAGCGCCTGTTCGGGATAGACCAATGCCTGCTGGCCAGTCGTGCCCTTGCGGAATGCCTCGATAGCGCTATTGCTTGCGCCAAGGGTCAGCACCTCGATGCTCATGATATTGGTGGCGGGGTTGGGGTAAAATTTTTGCTCCGGCTGCAGCACGACATCCTTGCCGCGTTTTTTCGTCTTGAAACCGATATGGGCCAAGGCCGTCTCGCCGTCGCTGATGCCGAAAATGATCAGGTCGAGCGCGTTCTTGCCCGCAACGTATTTCTTGAAATCATCGGGCGCGCTGTCCTGCATGCTTTGCGCTGCTGCCGTCAGTCCCTCTTCGATCGCTTCCACCGCCGACGCGACGCGTTTTTTGAAAGAACCATCATTCCCGAGCGCCGCCGCGATACCGGCATGGGCATCAAATGCGCCTGCCATCATAAAAAAAAGTTTTCCGGCCTCGTGAATCTCGCCGGTCCCCGCCGCTGCAACGATGCGCTTCGGCGTCCAGATGGCGGCAATGGGGGTATTGAAATTGTTGCGCTGCGCAATCGTCATAACGTCAGTCCTGTCCGAAAATTGAAGCCGTCTTGCAATTGCAAGGGTACTTGATACTCTATAGCCATTCAAACAAACGGCGCGGTTATTATGGCATAACGCAGCGCGGCATAAAAGGTAACGCGATGGGTACGGCCAGGGCCACCATTGAAAAGAAATCTGCTGAAAAAAAACCTGCGGCGGACGATACGCCGCAGCATAGCGTGCGCTCGCAACTGAAATTCCTGAAACCCTACTGGATATCCGACCAGAAATGGCGCGCACGGCTGCTGCTGGGCGGCGTGCTGGCGCTGACCGTCGCCGAAATCGCGCTCACCGCCGGTGTCGGCCTCGGCTTTCAGGCCGCGCTGAACGCGCTGGTCGCCAAGGATGTCGGCGTTTTTGCGCTCTCCGGCGTCGCGACGCTGCTCGGCATCGGGGCATCGGCTGTTGCCGGCAACGGGCGCGAATACATGACATCCAATCTCGCCCAGAACTGGCGCGGCTGGCAGACGAAACAGTTCAGCGAAGCATGGCTGAAGGACAAATCCTACCTGCGCCTGCAGCACAACAAAAAATACGCGCAGAACCCCGACCAGCGCATCGCCGAAACGGTCAACAACGTCACCAGCAGCACGCTGTCGCTGTCGCTCGGGCTGTTCCGCTCGGTCGTCGGCGTCGCCACATTCTCCATCATGCTGTGGCATATCGCGCCGATCATGGTGGGCGCGGCGGTGGGCTGCGCGGTCGTCGCCCATGCGGCCAGCCACTGGACAGGCGGGTCGATGCGCAAAATCTGGCGGGGGTTGATGGATCATGAAGCGAAATTCCGCCACGCCCTTGTGCGCGTGCGCGACAATGCGAAACCGATCGCATTGGCGGGGCTGGAGCCTGTCGAAAAAGAGACGCTCACGGACGAATTCAACAGCCTCGACGAGAAACGCCGCGAGTTTTACAAGCTCAACTGGCGCACCGGCCTTGTCGGCTCCCTCAACTGGAGCAGCGCGTCAATCGTGCCGATCGCCCTCTCCGCGCCGAAGTTTTTTGCGGGCACCGCCACGCTCGGCGGGCTGGAACTGGCGCGGCAGGTCTATAGCAACTTTTATCAGGCAATCAGCTGGTTTCCGCAAGGCTACACGCAAATCGCCACATGGTCTGCGAACGTCAGCCAGCTGATGGATTTCCACAAGGATCTGGAAGAAAACAAGCTCGACATCACGCAAAAGGTCGAAGCACCGAAACCGGCACCCGCCGCCGTGATCTCTGCTGCGCCGCCAAAACCGCCCGCAGGCCCTCGCCCGTGAAAAATTTCCTGTCAAAAATATTCAAGAAGAAAGCGGCAGCGCCCCCCGCCGCGCCTGCGCCTAAAATCAACCCGCCCGCTGTTGTATTGCGTGAAGAACCGGGCTCGGCGAATGTTGTTTTTACCAACCTCGTCCTGCACGGCCCCGATGGCGCGCCGCTTGTCGATTACGGCAGTTACACCATTCAACCGGGTGACCGCGTGATGATTGCGGGCGCCGCCGGTTGCGGCAAATCCGCAGCACTCGCCGCCATGCGCAATGCGTGGCTGCTGGGCGGCAGCGGCGAGATCACCGTGCCGCCCGAAATACGTTTCGTCCCGCAGGAAGAATATTTCCCCGACCGCAGTTTAAGGGGCATCATCTGCGCGCCCGATTCACCGTCGAAATACACGCGCGAACAGGTGGTGCAGGCATTGACCGATGCCGGTCTTGCCGATTTCGTGGATGCGATGGACGACGTGACGAAGCGCGGCGAATACTGGAAAAATACCCTTTCTGGCGGGCAGAAAAACAAGGTGGGATTTGCGGGCATTTTTCTGCACGCAGCAGAAACAAAGGTCCTGATCGTCGACGAAATCACCGCCGCCCTCGACGCGAAATCGGAAACCGAACTTTACCCGCGTTTGCTGGATCGCATGAAGCACGGCATCGTCATCAGCGTCGCCCACCATTCCACGCTCGCCCCGCAACACAACGTCTTCGCCAAAGTGGCAGAGGGCAAGGTGACCTATACCAAAACAGCGGATGCCAAGCCCGCGCCCGCGAACACGAACGACGTTCCTGCGGCTCCCCCGAAAATCGCGTAATCTAGGCTTTCTTGCGGATCGCGGGGTTGAAGCCGAATTTGAAAATAAACGGAACGGGCGCATCCGTTTTCTCAAGGTGAAGGTAATGGCCGCTTTTCGCCAGAATTTCGTCGATGCTGGCGATGCCCTCCACCTCGTACATCTCGTCCTTGTGGTGGCCTTTCCAGTCGAGGATGGTTTTGAGGGCGCGGACCTTGGCCTTTGACGCTGTCGGCGCAATCACGAAGATATTCTTGTGCAGTTCGTTGAAATCGGACGGGTCATAACCGCCGAGGTTCACGAACCACAATTTATCCTCGCGTTCCTGCGGGGCATCTTTCAGAAAAATATTGTGCCCGTCCGCGCTGGTCAGCTCGCCCCAGCAATCCAGATGTAGGCTTTCGGGCGTTCCCCACCAGCTGTCACGGATGCCGTCATAGGCGTCCTCCATTTTCTCCGCCGCCGCAAAGCGCACGTCATGCACCTCGATCAGCGAAGTTTCCGTGCTGCCGCCGATGTAGAATGCGAAGAGTTTCATATATGGACGAAGGTATACACCCATCATTGTTCAGTAGAATTATGTTGCTCGCCATCGCGGCCTTAATTTCTGCTTTTTCCAGCTTGGATCGGGCAGTCTTCGTCGATAGATCGCCATCCGTGAAAATCTCGACTGTGGCGGCGCCCGATGCGATCAGGGCGGCATATATGGCGGAGGCATCGATCGAGTCCATTCCTGGGACCACGACAATCCCTTCAATCGAATCCCCGGCACGACGATTGATAACATCTTCCGCGGCATCGTAGAGATTGCCAGCGTAAGGGACTTTGCCTTTGAAACGCGCGCAGGCGACACGCGCCATGAAAGATCGCGAAGGCGGGCGAAAAGGAAAGAGCCCGAAGGCTTAGATTCATCTAACGCCTTCGGGCTCTCGTAATTGGGGCGCATTGTAGCGGCCACCTATGTATTCGTCCCACAGAACAGGGGACTGCCCGCTTGGGGTCTTGGTTCTCCATTGGTCTCGTATCGTCTCGTACTGTGTAGATATCGTAACGTCGTGTAGATATTATTAAATGATTCGTGAGCGCTTTTTCAATACTTTTTTGTTGGAATTTTGACAATTTTTTGGAAAGCATTTTTTAAAAATCGGGGGTCATTTGTAATTTCCTGTCTCGTTTCCCGTCTCTCCTTACCAAGGTTATTTCGTTTTTATTTTGTTCATATATTGATCTCAGGCCCTTCTTTAACAATTATTAACAGGTTGAGCGGAGGCATCATCGAGAAGCTCACCTTCGTTGAGTCTGCGTGAGAAGCGCGGGTGTAGCCGTAAGCGCCCGTCTGCGCTCAATTGCGCGACGGATGTTTTCAAGTATTATCTTCGCCAGCGGGCATCGGGCGCCGCCATATTGTGGCGTGCGAGATCGTTCAGTATCGCGTGAAACTTCTGGTGCAGTTCAGCTTCGCTCAAGTGTTCGAGTTCCTGCGTCGTGATGATGTACGTCATGTTTCGCTACTGTCTTTCTGACCGCGACATCGCGGCCTTCATGACGGGGGCTGAGCAGCTCGTATCGACTGCCAGCACTCGGCGAAACACTTGTGGAGAAAAGCGTCTTAGCCCTTCGGGTTTCAATCGCTTTTGCAAGTTTATGAGGATGAAAATCCAGAGGAGGGGTCTTACCCCTCGCAGCCGCAAGGGGCTTCGATAAACGGCAGGCCATATCTCCCATGCTTCCGCGCAAGAGCTTGTGCAGCATGGGAGATATACCGAAGCCGTTTCCTTAAGGCTGCTTAGGCTGCCAAATTGTAACTTAAGGGATCGTCTCTGAATTGGGAGTAAGCCCTAAGGCGGGGACAAGCGGAGAGCGACTAGTTTTTGTCACAATGGCATTCCCGCCCCCCCTTTTCGCTTTGTACATGCGGTCGTCTGCGAGTTTGACGAGTTCAGAAGAAGTGCCAGTCAAATCTTCAATGACTTCGGCAATCCCCATGCTGCCGGTTTGTATCTCGCCATCCGGTAATTGACCGAAGCCGTTGATCTCTAGCCTCTCCAGAATGGGGCCTACATCCTTCATGGCGGTATCCGGTAAAATCACCAAGAATTCCTCACCACCCCAGCGTATAACGCTGTCTTGCTTCCGCAAGGCTGTCCGCATTGCTTCCGCAGCATTAAAAAGAACCTGATCGCCGATATCATGGCCGAAGGTGTCATTCACCCGCTTAAAGTGGTCGAGATCAATAAAGAAGATAGTGAGCGGATGTTTCTTTCGCGCATGCGTGGCCAGCAATGTATCCAGCAGCGTCATGCCAAAATCGCGCTTCAGGCATTTGGTCATGTCATCACGCGTCGAAAATTCAATAAATCCGGACATAAAATGCAATTGGCTCATGGCAGCGACTACAGACAGAGCGGTGACGACAAGCTGTATCCAAATCGTTCCAAGATCAACCAGCATATAGTCAGGAGAGGTATGTATGAGTAGCGAAAAGATGGTCACAGTCGTAATGCCCATACTAAAGGCAATGCCTTCAACGGCCGTTAGTGGGAAGAGACTTAGCATCATGGCTATGAGTATAGGAAAATGTGCATAAGAGCTTTTAATGAACTGGATGTCTTTACTCCAGGTAATCGTCACAAGCGTCGAATTGACATAGAAGAAAAATACCAGCGGAATTGTCAGCATCACGGCCATCAGCCGCGCAGCAAGTGCCGGCGTCAGACTTCGTGGTTTATAGAATATCATACAGCCGAGAGTGAGAGAGGCGATAACGCGCGCAAAAACGACACCTTTGACGTCGTTCCACGCCAAAAATGTAAGATCTAGCGGTACCCAGGCCAGCATCAGCGCAGAAAGAATCAGGGCTGTTAGCCTGACGCGATAAAGGATGAGTTCGATACGTGAATGTACAAGTTGCAGGGAATGATGGCGCGCCCGCATCAACGGCAAAACTTTTGTTTTCAGCATATTTATCCTTGGGTTAATATCTACCGCGCCCACAGGCATACTAAAGTATGCGCAGTTAACGTTCCATGACGCCACACCTATTAATAGATACTATTCAAAATAGTATCGATAGTCGCCGCAGCATGGTTGAACCACGTATGGGCTTTACTTGATTGAACTTTATTATTTCTTGAGTGATCGAGACTGACTTGAGGATCAGATTGTGCAGCGTCAGGTCAGCGACCGCATGCTTGAGATAGGCATTCCCACTTCCAGGTAGTTTTGACGTTTCACCGGGTCCATTTTCAGCTCGCCGAAATCCTTGCTGCAGTGGCTTAATGGTTACCAGAGTAGAGCGTGGAACGAATTTCCACCTTTTCTATTGGTTGTTTGGAGAAGTAAGGGCTACAAGCCGGTCTTTTATAACTCTTGCTTCTCTACTTCCTTCAGCAATTAGGTTCGAGATGGAGTGCATCAAGCATATATTGGGAAGCTGCCAATCTTATTGCAATAGTGACATTAACGGCTGTATCGAAAAAAGATTAGCGGTAGGAAATGATGTCAGGGTTGCCAACTGCGGCGTTCTGGGCGGAGCCACACGTAAAAATGCTTGTTCCGAGGGTTTTCCATCGGTTCACACCTGCGAGCTACGGCCTGAAGGACCTATTACATATAAAGACGTTAGAGATTCGGACAGCATTGGATTAGGACATGATGACAGCTTTTTTACTGAACGATAGCCATCTGCAAGCATTTGTTGACTCAGAGATTCAGGCGGAGTGCGAGACGCGCATCTGGCATTGCATTCTGGACAACTCGGTTTTAAGGCACCAGCATGAAGAGCTGATTGTTCAAAAACAACTTTTACAGCGGTGGTGGGCGTCGATCAGCGCTACAGAACGCAAGTTGTCAGTTCCAGCCGATGAATTTAACGGAGCCGTCGGGACTTTCTTTTAAAGGTCAGGCTTTCAAATTTTCATTTGCGGGGCCATCACCTCCGCGCGGAAGCGAGACGATAAAGGTCGTCCCTTCCTTGGCAGTGGAGGTGACGCTAATTTCGCCGCCATGTCCGTTGATAATTTCCTTGCAGATAAACAACCCGAGACCGAGACTTGTTGAGACGCTCTCCGCCTGCCGATCCCCGCTACCGCGAATCAATGGCTGGAAAATCATGTTCTGCGATTCGCTCGGTATCGGGTCTCCCTCGTTGTGTACGGAGAGCGTTACCCGTTCGCGGTCACCTTTGGCAACGACAGAGATAACAGAAGTAGCGGACCCATGTTTTATTCCGTTCCCGATGAGGTTGGATATGACCTGATTCATTCTTGAAGAATCCCACTTCCCTGTAAGCTCTCCTTTGATGTCGAGGGTAATCGAGCGGCCTGGGTGTGCTGCCTGGGCCTGCCTAACCGCATCGCTAACGGCTTCAGCCAGGTCCATTTGCGCAGGCGTGACCGGTACACCTTTTCCGAGTTGTACATGGGTTGCATCGATGAGGTGAGTGACAAGCTGGATGACCGACGCCGTGCTTCTCTCGATCTGAGCGGCGATTCTCATTTGCCTATCATCTAAGTTCTTGCTCAGCGTCAGAATCTGGGCTGAATTCGAGACGGCAGCTAGCGGAGTGCGCATGTCATGGACAAGTGCGCCGAGGAATAAATTTCGCGCGCGATTGATGTTATTATTATAGCGAACAAGCGACTCCATCACTATCTGGTCGATTGCCTCGTGAAACCGTGTGGCATCGTCGAAGCCTTCCGTCGTGCCTTTATGCTCCTTGTTCCAAAGCTTGATGACGCTTGCCCGGAGAGCGCGGAACTCTGAAACCATTTGTATAATGTCGAGACCATCCATGAATCGCACATCCGCATGGACCTGGGCAGCGCTATCGATGTAACCATTTGCTTCCGGGCCTCTACCCTTTGATTTGTCAGCCTGCTCAATGTGCGTCTGAGACGATCCCAAATCATCGGCGATAAATGTGAGTAAAGCGCGTATATGGTCACGACGCCTATCGCGGTCGAGATTCGCAGGGGCGGGCAGGAGGGTTTTGGCGAACTCCTCCCACTCCCTAATAATCGGCTCCTCGTTTGATCGAATGAAAGTTGATAAGTCCACTGTGCTCTCCCGACATATGAATGTTGCCCTCAGTGAAAAGATAGACCGTTCTTCGTCCTCCTCCTAAAGTCAAGCCGCTTGAAACGGGGGACGGCTATGGAAGAACACATTTTCTCCATCGGGGCGGCGATACTGCACCATGAAGTATTTAATTCGAGAATGTTAGCCTATTCGCCCAGTTGCGCAAGCCTTCATAGTTGCGCCTCCCCCCTTAAATAAGTGAATACCAACTCAGATGTGCAGGACGCGTTCCCGCGCCATTAATAGTTGGCAGCACATACGGCCATGGGGTTGTAGGAGTTTACAGCCCATCGCGGACTCCTCGGGTGAGGAGCCCTGCGAATGCGGGCAGTCTAAACGGCGACACCAAAAAAGACGAGGACGCCGTCTAGCCGCGTCGCACTCCATTTCCTGCTCCGGCTGCTCTACGGCTGCAAGCCCTTGAGGTAATCGGGGGTACGCTTCGCAGGGGCAGGGGCGGAAAAGATGGTCCGTTTGTCTACCTTCAGGCAGGGAGCCGATGCCAGAGGCAGCATATTCCTGCCCTCGTTGCATCTCTCCCAGAGAACGCACGCTACTTTTTCAGGTCACCGTTAATCGGCCAAATAGACTTAAGGACATACACAGAAGTCCTTCAGAAATTTTATATTGGAACAAATCTGCCCATCAACCATTTGTTGTCTGGCAAAAATAGGTCGTTGGGACTGGCCACATCTCCGTGGGGGTAATAGGACAGTATAACTACTACAGATTAATTTAATAAATTATGCTACATAATACGCAGGATATACCACACGACATACGTTAATACAGGCCAGTCTATTAGATAAGGCTTTAAAACTTAGCATTGCGAATTCAGGAGTAGTTAATAAATGCAAAATCGGCTTCAGCTCATCGTGAGCGCCTTTGCCACATTATTCTTTTTCGCTTCAAGCCAACCCGTCTCTGCTTATTATGACCCACCTTCCCGTGTCGCGCGCCTGAGCTATACGACCGGCAGCGTTTCCATCCAGCCCAGTGGCGAGGATGATTGGACTTGGGCAAAAATAAACCGTCCGGTGACGACTGGTGACAGTCTCTGGACCTCAAAGCGTTCGCGTGCGGAACTACGGATTGGCTCTGCCGCACTCCGCGCCGATCAGCGCACTTCTGTTTCCCTTACCAACCTTGACGACCGCGCCACGCAGGTCGAACTGAACACAGGAACGATAATCGTTCGCGTGCGCTCCCTTCCGCGCGGCGAGAGTATCGAGATCAATACGCCAAATGTTGCAATCACGCTCCTTCGTGCGGGGGAATACCGCATTGATGCCGTGCCCGATGAAGATTACACGCTGTTGAGTGTGCGGACCGGCAAGGCGGAAGTCACCGGAGGCAGGACCGCTTTCCTTGTAACTGCGGGCTCTCAGGCGGAGATGTACAATACAGGCTCCAGACGCCGCCTTGGTTATGATATCTATGACCTTCCCGACGAAGATAGTTTTGACCTCTGGTCCCATGAGCGGGATCGCAAGAGCGATCGTTCAGCTTCGTTACGCTATGTCTCACCCGAATTGACTGGCTACGAGGATCTTGATGATGCCGGTACATGGCGCACGGATTCCCGTTACGGGGCAGTTTGGACACCCACGCGTGTATCCCGCAATTGGGCTCCCTATCGTCAGGGAAAATGGTCCTGGGTAGAACCCTGGGGCTGGACCTGGGTCGATGACAACCGCTGGGGTTATGTGACGTCGCATTATGGTCGGTGGGTTTCCTTACGCAACATCGGTTGGGCCTGGGTGCCCCCGCAACGTGGCGCAAGCCCGAGCCGAAACGCGAGTTACCGCCCTGCTTACTCGCCCGCTAACGTAGCCTTTCTGGGAGAGAGCCAGTCTGCTGAAGGTCGCGGGAAGATCGCATGGTTTCCGCTCGCGCCGGGCGAAGCTTATGTTCCTCCCTATGAGACCAGCCGGGACTATGTTTCCCGCCTGAACTCCAGTAATACCCAACTCCGCAGCAACGAGGACTTCGATTATTCCCGACGCGGGAACGACTATTATGCGAACCAGGGCGTGGCTGGCGCCATTGTCGGTGTAGCAAGCGCTTTGTTTGCGTCATCGCAGTCAGTCGAGCAAGGCTCCTCACAGGTATCAACGGGATCAATGATGCGGTCACGCACTGTGGCTGCTGCGCCTGTTGCTCCTTCGAGAGCCAGCATATTGGGTAGCGAGGCAAAGGTTTCGGCTGCAGCCTCGGCGAAAGTTGAAGCCCCGCCCGCGCCTCCGCAATCAGTGGAGACAACTGTCGTTGTCGCGAAAACTGCACCTCCTCCGCGTCGTGCGTCGTTCGAGCGCAGAAAGCGCGCGCTGGAAGCCAACCCCGGAAAACCGCTTGACGCGAGCACCGAGCAATCCTTGCGCGTGCAGGCCCCCGTCACCACGCCTGCTGTCGAACTCGTGCCGGAGGTTCCTGTAACCCAAGTGAAGCCTGCTGAAGAAGATCAGCCTAAACGACAAAAGCGTGATAAATCCAGGTCTCGCCGTGATCGGGAGATGGAATCGACTGCAAGACCCGCAGCTGAACCCGCCGTCCAGCAACCAGCCGCGTCTCCGTCAGCTCCGGATGTCGCTCCCGTCAGCCCTGCTGAAGAAAGAAAATCACGCGCAGAGATCCGCAACGAGGAGCGCGAAGAACGGAAAGTCGAAAAGGTTGATGAGCGCAAACAAGCCGAGGAGAAGGCACTTAAAGCTCGCGAGGAACGTGAACTGGAACAGTCTGCGTTGATTCAGAAGCAGCAAGAACAGCGTGCCCTTGAAGAGAAGGCGCGCGAAGACCAGCGCGAAAAGCAAAAAGCGGAAAGTATCGAGCAGCAAAAGCAGGCCGAGGAAAAAGCAGTCAAGGTCCGTGAAGAACGCGAGCTCGAGCAGGCTAAGTTGATACAGCAGCAACAGGAGCAACGCGCCCTCGCTGACAAAGCACGCGAAGAGCGTAAAGCACAGAAGCAAGCTGAACAGCAGGAGCAGAAACTCGCGGATGAAAAGGCTCGCGAAGAACGTGACCTGAAGCGGAAAGAAACCCGCGGCAATCCCGAGAAGGCTCCGGAGGAGGCGATTACCACTCGCGAGTCTGGACCTGCAGCGGAAGAACCGCCCGCAACAGCTGAGACAGCTAATCCTCCTCCTGAAGAGCGGAAAATGCGCGGCAAACGCCTGAGGGAACGTCCGGACGGAGATGACCGGATGGTTCAGCCTGTGGAACCTGAGTCTTCTGGCTCTGCCGGTGCAGAGATTGATAAACCAATCGCAGCGGCTCCACAGCCAGATAACACTGGCACGTCTGTTGAGCCCCTTCGAGTTGAGGAAACGATCCAAGCCGCCAAACTGGTTTCGCAGCCGAAACTGAAAACTCCGCGCGAAGCGCGTCGTGCTTCAATTGAAGGAGTTGTCAAGTTGGAGGCACTTATTGGTGCCGACGGCAGGGTGAAAACTTCCACTGTCCTATCCGGTCCCGAGGAACTGCGAGCGGCAGCTATCGAAAACCTCGGCAAGCGCAAGTACGAACCCACACTCGTCGACGGCCGATCTGTGGAAGTACTCACCGAGGTTTCAGTGGAGTTCATGGACAAAGATTAGCGATTAAGATTAGTATTCGTAGAGTCATCTTCGTCTTTACACGGAGATATTCTTGGAGTGGGTGGTGATAAAGATCGCTAAAAAGTAATGCTCAAGAACATATGGATCAAATGAAATGAAAACCAAGAAACTGTCGACCATAGTGCTTACTGCCGCTATTTGTTTTCTCGTGGCCTCGCCCCTGGCTTTTGCGAAGAATGGCAACGGGAATCCGGGACATGGTCGCGGAAAGTCCGGAATGTTCGAGAACAACCAGGAAGCAAACGAAAAGGGACACAAGAAACATGGTTTCTCAAGTAATGACCGGGATGTGCTTCGAGGTTATGTGATTGGACACTTTAAAAAGCACTGCCCGCCAGGTCTCGCCAAGAAAAACCCGCCTTGTATCCCACCGGGACAAGTGAAAATATATGATGTTGGTACGACGCTGCCCGAGGAAACCTTCGAGCCGCTGCCGGATTACATCGTGGAGCAACTGATGCCTCCGCCCCCCAATGGCAGATATGTTAGGGTGGATCGCAATGTTTATCTTATCACCAACGGAACCCGCAAAATACTGGACGCGATTGAGTTGTTTTCCTCCCTCGAATAAAGAGCTTTCGCGGGGGTAAGGCCGCCTTGAACTACAATGGATATTTCGCCGGCGGCTATGATTCATCTGTAATCGGGGATGCCTTTCTCGATAACAGGCTTGTCAGCACGTCCAGCGCCTCATCGGGTTTCAGGTTGTAGGCAACGCGTAACTCAGCCTTCCCGTTAAGAAGGCGTGGCTTCCTTCACAATGGAAACGTATGGCCGGGAATAGGCCGGAATAGAAGAAGTCGATTATTTCTTCAAAGCGGCGTGGGCCGTTCGGGCGGCGGCTAATTCTCTCTCAAGATACGCGATCCTCAATTCAAGACGTTGGGAAGCTGTGCGCCCGTCATTGTTTAGTAGAATTATGTTGCTCGCCATTGCAGCCTTGATTTCGGCTTTGTCCAGCCTGGATCGGGCAGTCTTCGTGGATAGATCGCCTTCGGTGAAAATCTCGATCGTGGCGGTGCCCGATGAGATGAGGGCGGCATATATACGATCTTCCTGCTCGAGACCGCGTGTTGGGCGGCGATACTCCTGGAGACGACGGCGTAGATCTGCCGTTTCGCCGATGTAGCATCTTCCGTCTTTGAGGGTAATGCGGTATAGCCCGGGCACTTTGGGCATCTTCGGAAACTGGGGCCAGCCACTTTCACAGAGGGTGATGGTGCCGTGCAGCTGCCAATCTACGGGTAAAACCATGGTTGCCGTTGTCATATAAATATCCCGTTTTGGGATTAATCCTGTTTTAGGATTAGCTCTGGTTGACGAAAGTATCAACCGGAAACCCCACTTTCTTGAAAAAAAAGTATTTATTCAGAAAAGCAGGCCCTACTGTGCGGCCTACTGGCGAAACATCGCAAGAAAGTGCGCCTGACCCAGGCTCAGCTGGCCAGAAAGCTCGGCAAGCCCCAGTCTTTTGTGGCCAAATACGAAGGTGGGGAGCGCCGCCTTGACGTAATAGAATTCCTCGAAATCACCCAACAGCTGAAAATCGACCCGAAATCCGTGCTCGAAAAATTAGCGTGAAATCTAATTGCGTTTTTCGACGGGCCCCATACATACATTGAAAAAACTCAGGGCCTTTGATAATCTATAAGTGTTCTCCGGAATTTATCTGCACGGGGTGCAGTCAAGCCGGACGGTCGCCCTATCTGGGATAGCGCGCCGTCAAGTACAGAGAATGTCCTCGCCCTTCGGGGAAGTCAGCGTGGTCTTCGGTTTAACCGGGGCCGCGTTTTTTATTGCGTGGCTCCGAACGATGGAGCCTTGCCATGCAGTCACTGAATCTCGTCTACCAGGACGTGTCCAAGTTTATCCCCTATCCGACAAATGCCCGGACCCACAGCAAAAAGCAAATCAGGCAAATCGCCCGCAGCATCGAGAAGTTCGGGTTTCTCAATCCGATCCTGATCGATGCCGACGGTTTCGTTATCGCCGGTCACGGCCGCCTGGAAGCCGCCAAGTTGCTGGGCTTGACGGAGGCGCCCACGATCTCGATTGCCCATATGACGCCGGAGGAGGTCCGCGCCTACCGGATCGCGGATAACAAGCTCGCGGAGCTCGCCGGTTGGGACCCCGAGATCCTGAAAATCGAGTTTCAAAATCTTATCGAGATCGATTCGTCCTTTGATCTGACGGTGACAGGCTTTGAAACTGCCGAGATCGACATCCTCTTGGAGGACGACGAAAAGCAGAAAGATACCGATGATGACACTGATGGCCTATTGGAAAGCAAGGCCATCAGTCAACCCGGCGACCTCTGGAATTTGGGCGCGCACAAAATTCTCTGTGGCAACGCTCTCAAGGCCGAGGACTACGCGACCCTGATGGGGGGCGAGAAAGCGCAGCTTTGCTTCACCGACCCACCCTACAACGTCAAGATCAACGGCCATGTCTGCGGGCAGGGGGCGGTCAAGCATGCCGAGTTCGCGATGGCCTCGGGAGAGATGTCCCGGGAAGAGTTCATCAACTTTCTGAAAGTCAGCTGCGCCAACCTCGCGGACTATTCGGAGGATGGCGCCATCAGCTTCATCTGCATGGACTGGCGCCACATCGAGGAGCTGATCACGGCCAGCCGCGGCATCTTTGAGGAGCTCAAAAACATCTGCGTCTGGGTGAAAGACAACCGCGGCATGGGCTCACTCTACCGGTCCCAACATGAGTTCGTGGCGGTGTTCAAACGCGGAAAGGCGCCCCACATCAATAACATCGAGCTCGGCAAACACGGACGCTACCGCACGAATGTCTGGAATTATGCGGGCCAGAACACGTTCCACGCGGAGCGCGCTTCTGAACTGGCATCCCATCCGACAGTGAAACCCGTGCAACTGGTTGCAGATGCGATTCTCGACTGTTCCATGCGCCATGGCATCATCCTCGACCCCTTCGGTGGCAGCGGCACCACGCTTTTGGCCGCCGAAAGAACGGCCCGCCGCGCGCGCCTGCTCGAGCTGGAGCCTTTGTATGTCGATTTGACGATCCGGCGCTGGCAGCAGCAGACGGGGCAAGTCGCCGTCCATGCCCTGACAGGCAAGGCTTTCACGGATGTAGCAGGGGAAAACAGCCATGACCGATGATTCCGAAGACCTCAAGCCGAAGTATGAAGTGGGATATAAGAAGCCGCCCGCGCAGACGCGCTTCAAGCCCGGCCAGTCCGGAAATGCCAAGGGCCGGAAGGAGAAGTCGAGAGACCTCAAAACGGACCTCTACAACGAGCTCTATGGCACCATCCGTATTCGTGAGGGGGAGCGGGAGTACAAGGTCACGCGCCAGCAGGCTCTCATTAAAAGCCTCATTGCGCGCGCCATCAAAGGCGACCACCGCGCCACGGACAAGTTGTTGGTTCTTATCGCGCGGGTTATAGGGTCAGAGGGGAGTGATGGCCGCACGGCCGCAGAAATCAGCGCTGCGGACAAGGAAATCCTCGCATCTTACTTTCAGCGTCAGTTGGAGGAGAAGAAGTCATGAACTTTGACCTCAGTGATCTCGATGCGGTCTTGCGTGAAGACCTCTATAGCTTCATTCGGAAGACCTATCAGACCCTGGAACCCATGCAGCAGCTTCTGGGGAATTGGCACCTGGAGGCCATCGCCCGGCACCTCGAACGGTGCATGACAGGCGAAATCAGGCGCCTGATCATCACCCTGCCGCCCCGGAGCCTGAAGTCCATCAGCGCATCGGTGGCTTTTCCGGCCTATGTCCTGGGTCATGACCCTACCAAGAAAATCCTCTGCGTCAGCTATTCCGCGGATCTCGCGGTCAAGAACGCCCGGGAGTGCCGGTCGATTATGCAATCTGACTGGTATCGGCGGCTCTTTCCGCATACGCGCCTGGGGTCCCGGGCGGCGGAGCATGATTTTCACACGACGCAGCGCGGGTACCGCTACACGACATCTGTCTGCGGGACTCTGACGGGCCGAGGCGGCAATATCATCATCATCGATGACCCCATGAAGGCAGAAGAGGCCATGTCGGATGTTCGACGCAAGTCGATCAACGAATGGTTCGACAACACCCTGTATTCGCGACTCGATAATAAAAAGTCGGACGTCATCATCCTCATCATGCAGCGCCTGCATATGGACGACATGGTCGGTCAATGGCAGCTTCCGAATACAGGAAACAAATGATCCTCAAACAGCCGAAATACTCATTTCAACTGATGAAACGGGGTATCCGCCGGTTCGGAAGCCTTAAGAAATAACCCCACAAATTTCCTTGATGATATCGTCCAGCGTCTTGCCTTCCGCGCTGGCGGAGAAAAAGTCCTGATACTCCCACACCTAGCCCATGTTCTACTGTGAATACCTGCTTCCGTGTGTGTGTCGATGACTTGGAACTCCTGCTATGTCGATCTTCCGTTTATCCTAACTTATCCACAAGGCTTTCAGGCTTGAGGTGTGTGTACCTGAATAGCATCCGGTAATCGCGATGGCCTGAAATCAAGGCCACCTCTGGCACGGACAGGCCACGTTCAACAAAGCGGCTGATAGCCTCGTGTCGCAGGTCGTGGAAATGTAGGTCTTTAAGTCCAGCACGATTTCTCAAGCGTTCCCAAGCTTGCTGAAACCCATTTCCAGTGAGTGGGAAGACCAATTTGTTTTTACATTCTGTGCGTTCTGTTTCTTCGTGCAGTACGCTTAGAGCCTCACTTGAAAGTGGGATCGTTCGTGGATGCCCATTCTTTGTAACGGGGATGTGCAGCGTCTTTGCATGAAAATCTACATCTATCCATTTCACCTGAAGGATCTCACCTCGGCGCATGCCCGTTGCAATAGCAAATTTTATGATCGGCATGACATACGGATTTTTCGTCTGTGCCAATGCAGCCTGCAAAGCTTTGAACTCATCACCTGATAAACGGCGACTACGGCCTGCTTGCGGCTTGACTTTGGCAATCTTGTTCAGGGGATTTTCCCTCATCGGGATGTTCCATTCCCGTTCTGCCATGTCAAAGGTATGTTTGAGAATGGCAAGGTCACGCCTGACTGTTCCGGGCTTTACCTGTTTCAACCGTGCATCTCGATAGTCACAGATTTTCGCAGCAGTTAACTCGGCAAGTGACAGGTTGGCGAAGGGCTGGCGAATAAGAAAATCGAGAGCGTATTTCTCGCTGTAGTAGCTGCGCTTCTTCGCGCTGATTTCATCACGGTACCGGATAAGCAGGTCTTTGACCTTGTGCTGATCGAGCACCTTCATTGGCGTGGGCAGTTCGCCACGGTCGGCTTGTGTCTCCATGAAACGCGCCCATTCTTCCGCATCGGCGTGTCGGTGGAATGATCTGCTGATCGGCGCGAAGCCCCTGCGCCTGATCTGGACTTCGTATTTGTGCTTTCGCTTTCGGATGGTCGCCATAGTCTAAACCTCACTCGATTGTGGACAGAGTGTGGCAGGACAATTCTGGGCTATTTCTTGTTTCTCTGAGCTTCCCCGTTAAATCCCCGTATTAATTGGAGATTAAGATGGTGGAGCTGATCGGGATCGAACCGACGACCTCCTGCATGCCATGCAGGCGCTCTCCCAGCTGAGCTACAGCCCCCCGTTTTTAAAAACCGGAAGGGAAGACTCCGGCAAGTCAGGGCAAACCATAAATCCGTGCGACCCGCATTTCAAGCGGAATCTGGGCGGCGCGTCGCGTGAGCCGTCAAGTCTTTGGGAACAGGGGTTTTTTAGGGCTCAAGCCCGCGCGCGGTTCTTCGGGCGGCGGTAGAGGGTGGAGGGGCTGACCTCCAGCAAACGCGCCGCATGGGGGATATTCCCGCCGCAGTAATCAATCGCGGCGTCGATTGCGGCCTGCTCGACGCGCCACAGCGCCTGCGGTTTGGCGGCGTCGCGCATCATGTCGATGGCCAGCGGCTGCAGTTGCAGCATCGCGGCAGAAAGCGTATCGCCGTCATTCATCACAACAGCGTTATACAGCAGGTTGTGCAGCTCGCGGATATTGCCCGGCCAGTCATGGCGCGCCAGCGCGGCCAGCGCCGCATCATCGGCGCGCATCGCCGGGCGTTTTTCCTGCGCCGCAATGCATTTCAGGAAATGTCCGGCCAGCAGCGGAATATCGCCCGTGCGCAGCCGCAAGGGCGGCATCGCAATCGTCACGACGGCAAGGCGGAAATAAAGATCGTCACGGAAATCGCTGCCCCGCAGGTCGCGGTGGGTTGCTGCAATAATGCGCAAGTCGGCGCGGCGCAAACCTGCATCACCCACGCGGCGGTATTCGCCTGTCTCGATGAACCGCAGCAGCTTTGCCTGCAAGGATGACGGCATTTCCGCGATTTCGTCGAGGAACAGCGTCCCGCCATCCGCCTGCGCCACCAGCCCGCCATGGTCGCGCAGCGCGGTTGTGAAAGCCCCCTTCACATGCCCGAATAATTCGCTGTCCATCAGTTCGGCGGAAAGGCTCGCGCAGTTCAGCGCGACGAAAGGTTTCTGCGCCCGCGTGCCCGCCGCATGGATGCGCCGCGCCAGCATCTCTTTCCCTGTGCCGGTTTCTCCCGTCACCAGCACGCGGGCAGATGATGCTGCCGCCTTTTCCGCCCGCGCGAGGGCGGCCAGCAATGCAGGCGATTGTCCGATGATCATGCCGTCCATGCGGGAACTCCCTTGTTACGAACACAATTATAGGTTGCGTCCCTTAACAAGTCGATAACAACAAAAACCCCGCCTTTTAAGGGACGGGGGATTTGTATTTCCGGATGTCCGGGCGGAAAACTTAATCGCGCTGTCCCATAAAGCTCATCAGGAACTGGAACAGGTTGATGAAGCACATATAGAGGGTAAGCGCGCCGATGACGGCCAGCTTCTCGTTCGTTTCGCGGCCATGCGCCACGGCGTAGGTTTCCTTGATCGTCTGGGTTTCCCAGGCGGTCAGCGCGGTAAAGATGATCACGCCAAGGCCGGAGATGACGAAGTGGATCATCGTCGATTCAATGAACATGTTGAAGATCATCGCAAAGAAGATACCGACCATGCCCATCATCATGAAATGGCCCATGCCGGACAGGTCTTTCTTGGTCGTGTACCCGAACAGGCTCATCGACGCGAAGGTGGCCGCCGTGATAAAGAACACGCGGGCGACAGAAGCGCCTGTGTAAACAGCAAAGATGCTCGCCATCGACGCGCCCATCAGCACGCAGAACAGCACGAACATGCTCCGCGCCTTGCCGGCATCCATGCGGAGCAGCTTGGCGGGGCTCAACCCGAACCAGAGGAAGGCAAGGGGGGCGAAGGCGAGGATCCAGTACAAAGGCCCCGTCGTCACGAGGTTATACAGGGGGGCGAAATTCGCGATGCCAAAGGCGGTCGCGCCGGTCACGGCAAGGCCCCAGGTCATGTTGTTATAGACCGAGCGCATATGCGCCTGCAGCCCCGCATCGACAACCTTGTCGGTGGTCGCCGTCATCGGGCGGGTGGAAGAGGGGTCATAAGTCATCGTTCATTCCTTTCAAGAGAGAACTGCTGTGGCTTATACGTTCTATTATATAACGTAGATCACTGCAATAATATTGCAATGCGACAACCCATTGACTTTCCAATGTATTTTATTGATTTCGCAGCCATGGGGCGGGCTTGTGACGTAGTGCTTGCCAAGTGCCGAAGAACCCCGCGCCCAGCGTCAGGCCAAGGCAGGATGCCGCTACGTAAAACAGCGACAAGAGGCTGAATTTCCACGGCAAATGCATGATGAAGGTAATGACCGCCCATGCCGCGCCTGTACCGATCACGGCCGCGATCAATACCGTCACGCCGCCAAGGATTCCATATTCCAGCAGGAAGGTGCGCGCGATGCGCGCACGGGTCGCGCCCAGCACTTTCAGGATCACCGCGTCATAAACATGCCGCCGGCGCGACGCGGCCATGCCGCCCGCCAGCACCAGGGCACCCGCCGCCAGCGTGACCGCCGCCGATACCCGCACCGCCTGCGCAATCGCGGCGATGATCGTGCCGGCGGTATCCAAAGCCTCGCGCACGCGGATGCTGGTGACGTTGGGGAATTCCTTGGCCAGCTGTGCCTGCAGCGGTTCTTCGTCTTCGGGGGCCAGCACGACAGTTGAAATAGCGGATGCGGGCATATCGTCCAATGTGCCGGGGGCGAAGGTGACGGCGAAATTCATCGTGAAGCTCGCCCATTCGATGTCGCGCACGTTGGCAACCTTCGCCGTGATGTCATCGCCAAGGATATTGACGGTCAGCGCGTCGCCAACGCCGATCGCAAACGCTTCCGCCACATCGGTTGAAATCGAAATCAGGGGATCGCCCGTGTAATTTTCCGGCCACCATGTGCCGGATGTGATGCGGCTATGGCCGGGCTGTTTAGCGGCATAGGTGAAACCACGGTCGGAATTCACGACCCAGTCATGCGTTTTATCGACCAGTGCCTTTTCCGCGTCATTGCCGTTGACCGCCACGATGCGCCCGCGCAAGGACGGCGTGACCTGCAAACCCTTTGCCGATTTGAAATTCTCCGTCATCGTGCGGAAACCCGCGACCTGATCTGCTTGAATATCGACAAAGAAAAACGACGGCGCATCGGCGGACAAATCGTCATGCAACAGGCGCGAGAAGTTATATTCGACAAGCGCGACCGCCACCAGAACCGTCAGGCCAAGACCCAGCGACAAGACCGCGCCCGTCGTCACATTGCCGGGGCGGTAGAGGTTCGCAACCGCCATCCGCGCTTCGGGGCGCGATGGCAGTTTCAAGCGTCGCAAGGCCGCCTTCACCGCCGCAGAACAGCCAAGGAAGACAAAAAACGTGCCGAACGTGCCGCCCGCAAACCACAGCGCAAGGCGGTGGTTCGGCGCGCTCCAGACGCCCAGTGCCGCCAGCGCCAGCGATGACAGGATAATGCCGATGATGACGGATGTCGCGGGGCGGCCGGGTTTGTGCGCAATCGCGTCACGGAACAAATCATTCGGCGTTACCTTCACCGCGCGGCCGATCGGCCACAAACTGAATGCAAGTGTCGCCAGAAAACCGAACGCCGCCGACAGCGCAATCGCATCGGGATAAAACGTGCCGACATCCGAAAACGACAGCCGTTCCGTCAGCAGCGCGCCGCCGATGCGCGCGCCGCCTGCGCCAATCGCCGCGCCAATCGCAATCCCGAGGGTCGCGAGCGCCAATACTTGCAGCAGATAGACGCGGAAAATAAATTTCCCCGGCGCGCCCAGGCATTTCAGCGTCGCGATATTGGCAAGCTTGGTATCCAGATAGGCGCGCACCGCGTTCGAAATCCCCGTGCCGCCGACCAGCAGCGTGGTCAACCCGATCAGCGTCAGGAAGAATGTCAGGCGTTCGATATACCGCTCCAGCCGTGGCGATGCGTGGTAAAAATTCCGCACGCGCAATTCGGCCTTCGGAAAGGCGTCTTTCAGGTTTTTTTCAAGATCCTCATAGCGCGATTCTTCGCCGCCGCCTGTCGTTGCGATGCGGTGACGCCATGTCAGCGAACTGCCGGGGCCGCCCAAGCCTGTTAACGCAAAGGCTTCATCGCTGAACGCGATGCGGGGAGCAATCGTGAACAGCGCACCGCCCACGGTGTCGGGCAGCGTGTCGATCACGCCGCGAATGATGGTTTTCAATCCGCCGACCATCACGACATCGCCCACGGAAATGCCAAGGCGCGACAACGCCTCTTTCTCCGCCAGCGCGCCATAGGCATCGCCGGTTTTTTTCAGCAATTCCTGAATAGGGGTTGTCAGCGGCGCACCCGCGCCATCCAGCAGCTTCGGCGTGCCATACAGGGGATAAAGGCTGTCGACCGCCTTGATTTCCGCCAGCACCGATTTGCTTTCGTCGCCGCGCCGCGCCATGGCGCGGGTTTCCATCACGGTCGATACGCGGCCCAGATTTTTCCCGATCCATGCCAGCTGTTCGGGTGTGGCGGGCTGGTACAGCGTGCGTACCTCCATATCTCCGCCCAGAATCGCGCGGCCGTCGGCAATTAAACTGTCGGCCATCGTGCGCGATAGCGACTGGATCGCGCAGATCGCGGCAACTCCCAGCACAAGGCAGAGCAGAAAAACGTAAAAACCGGCAAGGCCTGCGCGCAATTCACGGCGCGCGAAAATCAGGCTCTGGCGCCAACCGTAATTCATGCGGCCGCTTTCGCGTTGAGGATTTGCCCGTCCTTGATGTGCAGCGTGCGGTCGCATTTTCCGGCCAGCGCCGCATCATGCGTGACCAGCACCAGCGTCGCGTTGTTCGCGCGCGTCATGCCGAACATCATTTCCATGACCGCTTTACCGGTATCCGCATCAAGGTTGCCGGTCGGTTCATCCGCCAGCACCAGCCGCGGTTTGGGCGCAAAGGCGCGGGCAACCGCCACGCGCTGCTGTTCGCCGCCCGACAACTGCCCCGGATAATGCGTCAGCCGGTGGCCGAGGCCGACCGCGACCAATGCTTCCTCCGCCAGCTTGAACGCGTCCTTGTTGCCGGCAAATTCCAGCGGGACGGCGACATTTTCCAGCGCGGTCATGGTGGGGATCAGATGGAAATTCTGGAACACGATGCCGATATTGTCGCGGCGGAATTCGGCCAAGCCGTCTTCATCAAGGCTGCCAAGGTCGCGGCCCGCGACATTCACCGTGCCGCCGGTCGGGCGTTCAAGACCGCCCAGCACCATCAGCAGCGTCGTCTTGCCGGAACCAGACGGGCCCATGATGCTGACGGTCTGCGATGCGGGCAGGGTCAGGGTGATGTCTTTCAGGATATGCACCAGCCCCGCTTCGCTTGCGAGACTGAGCGCCACGCGGCTCAGGGTCAGGATAGAGGTCATCGAACACCAGCCTTTCAACCCTCTAAATTAAGGACAAGTGCGGCGATTTCAAGGACTTCCGTAAATACGCGCGGCATTTATTTTGCGCGGCTACTGGAAGATTGCCGCGCTGCGGCTTAAAATCTATCCATGTACACCTTCATCCGGAAACTCGCCCTCGTCATGACCCTTACCATCGCCCTCAACAGCGCGGCCGCCGCCGATCAGCCGAAAACGCTGATGGTGTTCGGCGACAGCCTGACGGCAGGCTACGGGCTGCCGCGCGGCGACGCCTTCCCCGACAAGCTGGAAGAACGGCTGAAGAAGGAAGGCCTTTCGGTCGAGGTGGTGGGGCAGGGCGTTTCAGGCGACACCACGGCGGGCGGTTTGCGCCGGCTTGATTACTCGCTCAAGAAAAAACCCGATTACCTGATCCTCGCGCTGGGCGGCAACGACATGCTGCGCGCGATCGACCCGCGCGTGACGCGCGATAACCTGAAAAAGATGCTCGAAATTTTAAAGGCGCGCAAAATCCCCGTGATCCTCGCGGGCATGCGCGTCTACGGCAATCTCGGCCCCAATATCGACAAGGCCTATGTTGCGATGTTCAAGGAACTGGCCGCCGAATACGACGCCATTCTCTACCCCTTCTTCCTCGACGGCGTTGTGGCCGATCCTGCGCTTAACCTCGATGACGGCATTCACCCGAATCAAAAAGGGATTGCCATCATGGTGGAACGCATCCTGCCCGCCGTCTCTCAACTCCTCGTCAAAAAACCTGCCAGCAAAACGGAATAAACAAAATGGAATACCGCAAACTCGGCCTCACTGACCTGTCGGTCAGCGTCATCTGCCTCGGCACCATGACATGGGGGCAGCAAAATACGCTGGAGGAGGGGGCGGAGCAGATGGATTACGCCGTATCCCAGGGCGTGAATTTTTTCGACACGGCCGAAATGTACGCCGTGCCGCCCACCGAAAAAAGCTATGGCAAGACGGAAGAAATCATCGGCGCATGGTTCAAGAAATCCGGCAAACGCAAGAATGTGATCCTCGCGACGAAACTCGCCGGCCCCGCATCCGGCATGACATGGGTGCGCGGCGGCAAGATCGAGCTGGATAAATCCGCCGTTGATGAAGCGGTCGAAAAAAGCCTGAACCGCCTGCAAACCGATTACATCGACCTGTATCAGGTCCACTGGCCGCAACGCGCCGTCAACAGCTTCGGCAAGCTGGGTTACGATCAGGACAATGTATCCGGCCGCGAAAGCGACGAAATCCTGATCACGCTGGAGGCGCTGGCCGCGCAGGTGAAGGCGGGCAAGATCCGCCATATCGGCCTCTCCAACGAAACGCCGTGGGGCGTGATGACGTGGCTGAAACATCATGCGGTGAAGAACCTGCCGCGCGTGGCGTCGATCCAGAACCCCTACAGCTTCCTCAACCGTTCGTTCGAAGTGGGCTTGGCCGAAATGGCGATGCAGGAAAAGGTCGGCCTGCTCGCCTATGCGCCGCTTGGCGCAGGCACGCTCAGCGGTAAATATCTGGATGGTCAGGTGCCGAAGGGCTCGCGCTGGGATATCGACGCGCGCGTGTCGCGCTACAAACGCCCGAAACTGGATGAAGCGGTGAAGGCCTATCACGGGGTTGCGGCAAAACACAACCTGTCGCCCACGCAGATGGCCATTTCATTTTGCAATCGCCAGCCGTTCCTCACCTCCTCCATCATCGGGGCGACCACAATGGAACAGCTGAAATCGAATATCGCGGCGAAAGACGTCACGTTGAATGATAATGTGATTGCGGATATCAACGCCGTCCATGCGGCAATCTCCAACCCCTGTCCTTAAAAAAATGTTGCGCCTGTTTACCGCCATCGAACTGCCCGTCCTGCTCCGCCAGCGCCTCGCGCTGCTGCAGGGCGGGCTCGACGGCGCGAAATGGACGGAGCGCGATAATTTCCACCTGACGCTGAATTTCATCGGCGAGGTCAGCGAACAGGTGGCCGAAGACGCGCATGACGCGCTTTCCTCCATCCGCATGTCGCCGTTCGATCTGGAGCTTAAAGGCACCGGCAGCTTCGCCAAGGGCGATGATGTAAAGGTATTGTGGGTCGGGGTCGCGCCGAACGAGGCATTGCACCGTTTAAAAGAAAAAATCGACCGCGCGCTGCAAAAATACGATGTGCCGGTCGAAAACCGCAAATACGTCCCCCATGTGACGCTCGCAAGGTTCCGCTTCGGCGCCGAAGAAGCAAAGGCCGCGCAATTCATGGCGGAACATAACCTGTTCAGCGGCGACGCCTTTGACGTCGGTCACTTCACGTTATTTCGCACCCACCGGACAAAAAGCGGGTCGCAGTATGAATCGCTGGCGGAATATCCGCTACACCCCTAAGCGTCATCCTGAGCGCAGCGAAGGATCCCCCTTGCTTGCGGCAAAAAGGGAGATCCTTCGCTGCGCTCAGGATGACAGAGGCTTTAGCTAATAACGCCGCAAATTTCCTTGATGATATCGTCCATCGTCTTGCCTTCCGCGCGGGCGGAGAAGTGCAGCGCCATGCGGTGCTGCAGGATGGAGGGGGCGAGGGCGATTACGTCGTCGAGCGACGGGGTGTAACGGTTTTCCAGCAGCGCCTTGGCGCGGGCGGCCAGCATGAAGGCCTGCCCTGCGCGGGGGCCGGGGCCCCAGCTGACATGGCGTTTCACGTTGTCGAGTGATGATTGTTCGGGGCGGCCGGCCTGCACGAGTTTCAGGATGCCGTCGACAACCTTTTGCCCGATGGGCAGCTGGCGGACGATCGCCTGCGCCGCCACGATATCGGCGGCGGTGAAAACGGGGGTCGCTTTTTCCTGAGTCATGCCGGTCGTCGCAAGGATCATTTTGCGTTCTTCCAGAATGCTGGGATAGCCGATATTGACCTGCAGCATGAAACGGTCGAGCTGTGCTTCGGGCAGCGGATAGGTGCCTTCCTGCTCCAGCGGGTTTTGCGTCGCCATCACATGGAACGGGCGCGGCAGGTCATAGGTCGTGCCGCCGACGGATACCTGATATTCCTGCATCGCCTGCAGCAGCGCAGATTGCGTGCGCGGGCTGGCGCGGTTGATTTCGTCCGCCATCAAAAGCTGGCAGAAAATCGGGCCGCGGATAAATTTGAACGATTTTTCGGCATCGGTGCCGGAAAGAATTTCGGAGCCGAGAATATCCGCCGGCATCAGGTCGGGCGTACATTGCACGCGTTTGGAATCAAGGCCGAGGACGGTGCCCAATGTGTCGACCAGTTTCGTCTTGCCCAGACCCGGCAGGCCCATAATCAAAAAGTGGCCGCCCGACAAAATCGCCGCCATGCAAAGCGACACGACGTTTTCCTGACCGATGATCACCTTGTGGACGCTTTCCTTCGCGTCCTTCAGCTGCTTTGCCAGCGTCGCGACCTTGCGCTCCAGATCCGATGAAATGGCCTCGTTCGTCGGGGGCTGGGTATTTGTCACGTTGTTCGTTGCGTTGGTCGTCATGATGGGCGTCTCACTTTGTTTTGAAATACCGGACAGTTAATAACGTAGCAGCACCAAGGGCGAATGCAAGCACAATGCCCTCCGGCACGCCTGCAACACCGTGGTGGAAAGACGGCAATCCGCCCGCCAGCGCCGCGCCGAGCGTCAGCAGCGACGCCGCCGCCACAACGGCGATTAAATTCGTCATCCGCCGCGCCTGCAGGGCGGACAGGCGGTGCGCCACGCGGTCGCAGGTTTTTTCCATGCGCGCCGCTTTCTGGTCGAGCGCGCGGAACAGGTCGCCCATGATCCATGTGATGCGCAGCATGTCCCATAACAAAATCGATTGCGGGTCCAGCTGGTTGTCGTAGTCGTCATAAACCGATTTTAAAAATCCGGTCCGCGCCAGCGCGTCGTCCATATGCGCCATTTCCTGCTCCAGCGCCGCCGCCGTCGTCGCGCGGCGCAGCGCGGCCTCGTTGCCGAGGTAAAATAAATCGCGGTCCATGTCCTGCAGCGCCGCGTAAAAAACATTTTTCGCGCGCACGACGCTGCGCAGTTTTGCGATCTCGCCCTCATGCACGGCGTCTTCGCGGTAGACGACGCAGGAATTGCCGAAGCCGGGATAGAAGGCGATATCGGGATGCACCGATCCGTCCCTCACCTCCGCATTGCGGCCGCCATAGGCGAGACCCTTGCACAGCTCGCGTTTTTCGTTGAATTCTTCCTGGCTTTTGCAGGGGATGGAAAACACGCGGTGCACCCAGAACAGCTCGCCGATGCGCTGGCGCAGCGTCGTGCCGCGCCATGCTGCGTCATCGGGGTCGGACTCGACATGATAGTTGAGCAGCACATATTCCGGCGGCAGCGTCTTCGCCACTTTCGTCACGGTCGAATGAAACAGCTCGGTAAAATCGGGCAGGGATGTGCTTAGGGTTTCCGCAAGCTTGCGGTACTGTACCAGCGTCAAATCCTTCGTCGCCGTGATGCGCCCGCGGATCTGGCACGACGCATAGCCGTAATCGTATAAAAATATCGCCAGCTTCTCGATGTGCAAACTGCCGCCCGGCGTCGCTTTCGCGCCCGCCTCCAGCGGCAGGATCTCGGCGGGCAAATGGAATTCGGCCAGAATTTCTTCAAGGTCGTCATCCTCGAACGACCGCGCGATTAGGTAGCGGGGGATGATCGTCTCCCCCTGAAAATTGTCGGCGTCGAAGGCAAGGTGGCTGACGCGGCCGTGAAATCCCGGGCATTCCCAGCGGCCGAGGTAAAGCTCGTCCAGCGTCGCCGATAATTTGCGCTGGAAATCGCGGTAGCCGGTGTTCAGCAAGGCTTGAGAATCCAGCACGATGCCCGACCGCATCGGGCCGTTATAAAACATCTCGATCTCGTCGCCTGCCGCCAGGAAAATCGCCACAGCCGTTATCCCCCATCTGGCATTACTGCCGCCAGAGTCCTATAATACGGGCAAGGTATTGAAAAATGATGAAAAACCCCGACGACCCGTTGATCGAGCATTACGACATCAAAATCCTGAAAAACGGGACATGGCTCTATAACGGTACGCCGATTAATAGACATAATCTTGTAAAATTATTCGCAACCGTGCTACAAAAGGACGCTGAAGGCCGCTATTGGCTGATCACGCCTTATGAACGGGGCGTGATCGGGGTGGAGGATGTTCCTTTTACCGCCATAGAGCTTCGGGTAGAGTCGGCGGGCAGGGGGCAAAAACTTTCATTCCGCACGAATTTGGATGACTGGGTCGAGGCCGGCCCGTCGCACCCCATCCGCGTCGCGCATGACGCGGCCACGGGGGAGCCATCGCCCTATGTGATGGTGCGCGGGCAGATGGAGGCGCGGATAAGCCGCGCGGTCTATTACGAACTGGCGGCACTCGCCGTGCCGGACGATGCGGATGCCGCGACACTGGGCGTCTGGAGCCGGAATGAATTTTACGCCATTGGGCGGGCAGGTTGACGGTTAAATGATCACGTTGAAAGACATCGAGGCGCATATCAAGGCCTACACGCCGCTGCATGGCAGCGGCGGCGACGGGATGCTGAATCCCGGCATGGTCATGCCCGCGCCGACGCGCGACGCCTCTGTCCTCATCCTCCTCATCGAACGCCCCGAAGGCGTCACCATCCTTTTCACCGAACGCACGCATACGCTGCACGCCCATGCGGGGCAGGTCAGCTTTCCGGGCGGCGGGGTCGAGGATCAGGACAAGGACGCGAACGAAACCGCGCTGCGCGAGGCGCAGGAAGAAATCGGCCTCGTGCCCGCCAATGCGCGCGTGATCGGCCAGCTCGACGAATATGTGACGCGCACGGGTTTCCGCGTGACGCCCGTCGTCGCCGTGCTTGAAAAAGACCAGACATGGGTCCCCAGCCCCGACGAAGTCGCCCGCATTTTCGAAGTGCCGGTGGAGAGCATTTTTCTGGACCTGAAGGAAGAAAGCCTGACATTCGAAGGCGGCGAGCGCCGCTTCTACGGCATGCGCTGGGACGATGTGCATATCTGGGGCGCAACCGCCGGCATGCTGCGCAATTTCGCGGATGTGGTGAACAAGCCTGCTCCTCCCAAGAACAATAATCTGACGGCGGAGCCGTCGAATGATGCCGTGCAACCCAAATCCGAAACCCGCAAGAACGGCACGACAACTTCCAAACCCGGTGGCCAGTAAACCCGCATGACCGTCTATAACGGCAAAATCGCGCGCAAGTCGTGGATGATCGCACCGGAAACGGTCGCCGTCATGGACGCATTGCAGGCGACGGGGGTCGAGGCGCGCTTTGTCGGCGGCTGTGTGCGGAACGCGCTGGTCAACCGCCCCGTGATCGATATCGATATCGCAACACCCCTGCGCCCCGAAGAAGTCATCGATCATTTGACCGCCGCGAAAATCCGCCATATCCCCACAGGTTTGCAGCACGGCACCGTGACCGCGATTGTGGATGGCAAGGCATTTGAAATCACCACGCTGCGCATCGATGTCAACCCCTTCGGCCGCCATGCGCAGGTGCAGTTCACCGATGACTGGGAAAAAGACGCGTCGCGCCGCGATTTCACGATCAACGCGATGTCGGCCAATATGGAGGGGGATGTTTATGACCCCTTCACCGGCATCGAAGACCTGCGCACCGGCCGCGTGATTTTCGTCGGCTATCCCGAAACGCGGATACAGGAAGACATCCTGCGCATCCTGCGCTATTTCCGGTTCTACGCGCATTTCGGCCAAGGCCGCCCCGATGCCGCCGCGCTGGTCGCCTGCGCGAAACTCGCGAACCGCATCCCGCGCCTGTCGGCGGAACGCATCCGCACCGAAGTGTTTAAAATCCTGGAATCCGACCGCTGCATGCTGACATGGAACATCATGCTGCGTGCCGGCGTCTCCACCCATTTCCTGCCCGAAGCAACCGGCCTGAAAACGCTGGAACGGTTGCTGGAGCTGGAGGCCGATCATCACAGCCATCCCTTTGTGCTGCGCCGTCTGGCTGCGCTGCTCGATGTGACGCCGACCGGCCTCGTTGCGCTCACGCGGTCGCTGCGCCTTTCCAACGATCAGGCGACCGTGCTGATGAAACTCATGAATCCGGGCATGCCGGTGTCGACCGATATGCGGGAACAGGATGTGCGCAAACTTGTGTATGTGCATGGCAACGACATGGCGCGCAGCCTGCTGCTGCTTTGCGCAGCGCGGCAGTTCGACAACGGCAACCTTGATGCGCTTTACAACATCGCAACCGCCTTCCGCCCGCCGCGTTTCCCGCTGATCGGTGACGATGTGCTGAAACTCGGCTGGCCCGCCGGCCCGCATATCGGCCGCATCCTGAAGAACATGGAAGAATGGTGGATCGCGCGAGACTTCCAGCCCGGCCGCACCGAAGCCCTGAAACTTCTGGCTGCCCGCCATGTGCCGCCGGTTGCGTCCGGTACGCCAGCCCTTCAGGCGTAAAAAAACCGCGATCACCGCGGTTAAAACCAGTTTGAAAATCTTTGCTGCCTTGAAGCCCTGACCGTGGCCCCCCTGTCTTTCGCTTGCCCTTATCTGGGCGGTTGAGAAGCGCGTCAAACATACAATCATGCTAGCACATGATTGCGTAATTAGCAACGTAAAATTGTTACAGGCTTGAAATCCTTGGCTTAAGGCCCGCTGGGCGAGCGCGGTTTGACGGCACTCCGTTTCACGACGGGCGCTTTCGGCGCTTCGTCCTTCGGCGCGACGCTCGCAAATTTGCTGGTGATGGGTGCTGCGGCTTCAACGGGTTTCGGCTCCTGCGCCGCTTTCGCGGCGGCAAGGCGCTGTTCGGTCTCGTTCCGCAGCGCTTCGAACTGCGCATTGATCACTTCGCGTCCGGCATTCGATGCGTAACCTTCTTTCCCGACGATACCGTCGAGGAAGAATTTGCGGCTGCCATCCGTGGTAAAATCCAGCGGGCTGCCCATGAACTTCTTGCCCTCTTCGGTCAGCGCGCTCGACATGACCATGTTCGATTTCATGCCGGCGCCACCGGATGCGTAAAGGTCGGCATCCGATACCATCGCCGCCATCTGCGTCAGTTTCGAATTCCCCTCCAGATCTTTCAGCACGGGGAAATCCAGCGGCTTGATCGTGGCGGGGTCGATGCCCATTTTCTTCTTGCCCTCGATATCCGCATCGCGGATGCCGTCAAGCGTCGCGGGCTGTCCCTCGCGGTCGCCTTTCGCCAGGCTTTTCAAAATCGCATGCGGGCCGTTGGGCGAGGTCGTCATCAAAATCGTGTGGACGTTTTTAATCTGCTGCTCGGTCAGTCCCGCTTCGCGCATCAGCGGTTCCATCGCCTTGAACGACTGCTTTTCGTTATACAGTGAATCGCCGGGCGGGTTGGATTTACCCATATGGTCGATATCGTGGCCGATCGCGGTCATCAGCGTAATCGCCTGTTCCGCCTTCGTCAGCGGCACGCCGCGCGGATCGCCTGCGGCCACGAATTCATTATTCTTCGCCAGCAGGTTTGCCGTCATCGCGGCGACGTCGGTGTAGTGGAATTTGTTGTGGTAATCGGGCGTGATGCCGGCATCGACCTCGGCGCGCGTGGCGACCATGATCATCGCCTTGTATTCGGGGCTGCCCTTGTCCAGTCCCAATTGGTCCGCATGATGCGCAGCGAGCGCGGGCAGCGACGGGCGGCCGGTTGCGCGGTATTCGTCAATATGTACTTGCGTGAATTTGTCGGCGGTTTCGAACGCGTTGCTGCCCGTGTGGAAAAACACGCCGCCGCGTTCTTCAAATTTCTGGTCGAGCGAGCCGATGCTTTTCAGCGTCTGGTTGAAACTGTCGGCGCCGCCCAGCTCGCGGATAATATCGGGGTTTTGCGCGGCCATGTTGCGGATCAGGTCTTCCATCGTGGACGGTGCGGTGCTCATGCGCGCACCCCCGATGCTTTCGCCTGCAGCATGGTCAGGAAAACGCCTTCCATCTTTTTGACGTCGGATTGAATTTCCGGCGACAGGCTGTTCCAGCGCAGGTGGAATTCGCCGATGTCTTTCATCATGCCCGCGAGGTCGCCGTCAACGGCATGGCGGTGCAGTATCTTCAATTGATCTTGCGGGGAAATACGGTCGGCCTGGCCCATCGGCAGCTCCTGCAGCGAAATTAACGTTGACCTGCTATTCGCAGGTCCAAATCGAATGGTTACATAACATTATAGGAAGCGGCGGTTAGAAGAGTCTTAATTTTCTGGTAACACATTGTAATTATTATTAAAAACCAAACCCCGCCTTCTTGCAAAAGGCGGGGCTGGAACATGTTGGCTGACATGTGTTTTAAATTTATGCAGATGGCGCTTTCAGCTTGGCGATCAGTTTATGCATCGGCTCCGCATGGCTTTTCACAAAACCCGCCGCCTGACTTTCGATAATCGTGCGGTCTTCGGTGGCGGTCGCGCCGTCGCGGTTGAAGGCTTCTTTCCAGCGGTTGGCCGTCAGCGTGAAGCGGCCGTAAATATTGCCAAGGTAAACATTGTCGCCCGTCACGGTTTCGCCTTTTTTCGTGCGATTCCAGCCGAATTCCTCGCGCCCGCTCTGCCCGATATGGGTTTGCAGGTTTTTCAGCGCTTCTGCGGCTTCGGTGAATTTGCTGCCCTTTTGCACGGTCGCCAGCGTTTCGGCGACAGCAGGCGCTTTCGTATCGGCAAAGGCCGATACAGCGTTGAAAAATGATACCAGCCGTTCGACAGGGTCGCGCACGGCTTCGGCTGCCTGCAGATCTTTGTCGAGCTTATCCAGTTCGGGCGTCAGTCCATCCAGTGCGTTGCGGGCTTTACGATTCTCGAACATGTGACCTCCTTTGGGTATTTCCGTAATATAAAGGATTTATTAACCATTTACAACGATTTTCTCATCCTCCGTCGGGCAATACCCGCCCTTCCCACCATCCCGATCCCCTTTTATACTGAAAACGGCGCGCCCGTTCTGGGCGGCGCATGAAACGGGATACCCTTTGCTCATGCTGGCACCTGTCATCAGCCTGTTATCGATTGCGCATCTGCTGCTGCACGGGCTGCTGGCGGTATTCTGCCTGTCCCTGCTTTTCTCGGCGCTGTCGGGCGGCAAGCCGTACTTCCCCGATGGCGCGAGCGGCATCGTCGGCTTTATCGGCGCGGTCTGCGCGCTGCAGGGAAAACAGATCCAGCGTAACTGGATGATCGGCAAGCAACCCAATTTCGTCCGCATCATCGCGATGGCATGGGCGGTCTGCTTCGCCGGTTACGCGCTGGTCATTTTGAAAGAACCCGTCATCGCCGTGCTCGCGCTTCTCAGCGCAGGCTACATGCTCATCCGCTTCGCGCCGGAACCGGTGGTGGAGAAAAAAGCGGAAGTTGTGAAGGCGGAAGAAAAACCCGCCGAAGAACCGAAGGCTTAAGGCCACTTCGCTTCGGGCGGCATGGACATCAAAATTGCTTCGGTGTTGCCGCCGGTCTTCAGGCCGAATTGTGTGCCGCGGTCGTATAGCAAATTGAATTCGACATAGCGGCCACGGCGCACCAGCTGGTGTTCGCGCTGTGCTTGTGTCCATGATGTATTCATGTGGCGGCGGACAAGCTGCGGGTAGATGCTCAGGAAAGTTTTGCCCACATCCTGCGTAAAGGCGAAATCGCGGTTCCAGTCATTCTCCAGATAATCATAGAAAATGCCGCCGATGCCGCGCGGCTCGTTCCGGTGCGGCAGGAAGAAATAATCGTCGCACCATTTCTTGAATTTCGGGTGGTATGCGGGGTCATGGCGGTCGCAGGTGTTTTTCCATGCGGCGTGGAAATCGCGCGTGTCGTTGTCATCAGGCGTCATCGGCGTCAGGTCCGCGCCGCCGCCGAACCATGCCTTGCTGGTCACGATATGGCGCGTGTTCATATGGACGGCGGGGACAAGAGGCGAGCGCATATGCGCGACAAGGCTGATGCCCGCCGCCCAGAATTCGCCGGTGTCGGATGCGCCCGGAATATTCTTGCGGAATTCGGACGAGAAGGTGCCATGCACCTGCGAAATATTCACGCCGACCTTTTCAAACACGCGCCCATGCATGACCGACATCACGCCGCCGCCGGACAGTTTGCTGTCGTTTAAAGGGGAATCTTTTTTGTCCCACGGCTTGCGCGCGAACTTTCCCGCGGGCAAATCGCTATGCGTGCCCGTCAGTTCCGTTTCAAGTTTTTCAAATTCCGCGCAGATCTGGTCGCGCAAGTTTTCAAACCACGCAGCGGCGGTCTGTTTCCTGTCGCCCGGCATTTCCTGTTTCGCGGTATTGGTCACGGCTGTGCGATTCCCTGTTGACGGCTGCATTAAGCCTGTTTTCAGGCGGTTTTGCAATTGATGAAAGTCAATTCTGCCGCACGCAATCGACACAAACAGAGCCGTCATCCCCGCGATATATGGGATCTCGGGATGACCATTGATTTTTCTTGGTAATTCGCCCTGCAATTCGGCTGGGCAGGAGTTGGGCAGACACTAGCCCCTAAAACGTGCTTTTTCTTTCGCTAATCTTAGCGAATTCGCCCATTCGCGCAAGCCTCATAGTTGCGAGGCTTGCACTCCCCAAAACGTGAAGCGGGGGGGCGGGT
>JAQSDV010000004.1:792990-1349295 GCA_029945425.1 bacterium
CCCCCCCCCCCCCCCGCCCCGTCTGGAAGAAAGAAGGCGCTTACGCGCCTTCCTCCCCCGTTTCCTGGGCTTGCACATCCTGCCCCGCTTGCTTCGCCGCCTTGGGCGTGCGGAAGACGATCTCGCCATTGAGCGGAATCGCGCCGAGCTTCGCGGTGAAGCCTTCGCCGTCCTCGTGGGGCTTGAACGCCACGCCGATGCGCGTCCAGTAGGTCTTCTTGCCGTGCTTCTCGACGTTGAAGGCGATGTAAGCGATCGGGCTGTTGTCGGCGTTGTTTTGGTTGTCGGTCGTCATGGTATTTCTCCTTTTCGTGTTGAACAAATCCCCGAAGGGATGAGTCCCGGTTGTCAGAAGCGGACGCGCGGTCAAAGAAAAAAATGGGGGTGTGGCCTGTCGCCTGCTTGGGCGATAGGGGGAACCGGTTATTTTCTTGCACCGAATGAAAGCGGCTGCGGATGATACCGGATGAGACGATGCCATAGGGGTTTGGGCATCCACGAAAAATCAGAGAGATAAGCCAGGTCGGCCACTTGAAACCGAATGCCGGCATGCTCGATCACGCTGAATAAACGGAAACAGTACGCACGGGCTACCATCTGCTGGACATCGCAGAGAGCATGGCCGTTGCTCCATGACTGGGCTTCACAGCGTACTGTCGGCGCATTCATAACGCCACGGCGCATGTCGCCCGTCCACGCCTGCGGTGCTGGCCTCGGGGCATCGGCAAGAGAGAGGAAACGGGGAACGCGCTCTTGCGCTGCTTCTTCAAGAACGGGGCGGCCTTGCGCCGCCGCCGCTAAAAAAGCCAATTCATAAGCAAACGAAGGCCGACCGCGCTCCTTGCGGTCGGCCTTCGTGGCTCTCGCCCCCCTTTACGCTGCGGGGCGCAGCAGCGCGGGAAGCCATGCCTTCCCGACAATCTGCCGCTCTGCTTCTTTTGCGAGGTCGGCCTTTTTCAGCTTCTCCCATGCGGGGGCTGGCGGCTGTCCGTTCGCTTCCTGCAAATCCCCAAGGATTTGCGGCTTGCTGACGCGGCTGAAATAATTCTCTGCATCCGGTGTAAACCAGTCCTTCATATCAAGGCTCACGGCAAGGGCAAGCCTGTCGGCATGAACAAGGCGCGGATTTTCCAGCCTGTCGCTCTTGCCCTGCACCGCGTTAATGGTCGTGGCTGCGCAAAAGGCCAGTAGTTCCAGAAGCGTTTGCTGCTTCTGGTCAAGACACCATTGCCAGAGTTCCTCGGTGGATGCGGGAAGCTTGCGCCCCCATGCCGCATGGGCGTCTTCCAACTGGGCAAAGGCTTTGCTGCCTTCCACAAGATTGAGGGATTGCTTCTCTGCCTTAAGCTGCAAGCTGGTATCCCGATGGCCTGAAAAGATGCCGGAAGCCAGCGCATGCACCACGGCTGCAAGTGCGATATCGGGACGTTCCTGCAAGGCTACGCTGAGTGCCGCCGATTTGTGGGCTGTCAGGCTTTCCACCAAAGCAGCCGACAAGGAAGATGCTTGACTGTCCTCTGCTCCCTCCGCGCTGGCGGTCTTTCCAGCGGCTGCTTTCTTCGGCATGTCTTCGGGCCGCACAAGGCCGCGCTCGATCTCGGTCTTGCCGTTGTACCCGATGGTGACGACTGCTCCCGCAAGGGCAAGCTGCTCCACTGTCCAGATATCGATTCCAGCAAGTCGCGGGCTTCATCCGCGGTGAGCACCGGCGTCTTGCCTTTCTTGACGCTGTGCCTCGGCCCTCGGACTGAGGTGGCAGGATTTGATGGCATCGCCTGGCCGACGACAAGCCAGTCGAACAGCATGCGCAACGCGGCAAGCTGAAGCTTGACGGTGGGCGCGGAGACACGGCTCTGAAGCTCCTCGACATAAGCAGCAACATGGACAGGCTGCACGTCCCTGAGTTGGGCAATGCCTCTGGCTCCGCACCAAATCGCAAAAGAGGCCGCCGCCTTAGCGTAGGCGCGGCGTGTGTGCGGGTTGCGGATGTTGGCCGTGAAGAATTCAATTACACGTCGGGCGGTTGAAGCATCAGGCGAGAAAAACGCTGAAAAAGAAATGTCGAGGCTCGACCGCTTCTCTGAGCCGATCAATGCCGCATTTTGGGGGATGGGAATCATCTTGTAGCCTTAGTGAATATCCGCTTCAATCTTGGCGAGTTGTAACTGCCACCATTCAATTGCCTGTTTCAAAACATCCCTGCAATCCTCACCGGCAAACGCACCATCAGTGACAGGGCAGAACAAAAAATTATCGGCAGCGAAAAGCTCGTTAGCCGCCAAAAGGCTTATAGGACCCGTGAAGAAGCCCATCTCATACTGCTTCAAGACTTGGTTTCGCTCTTGCTCGATGAACTCCCAAAAAATTGCATTGCCCCGTCTGTCGTTTTTCCATGAGACGTAGGCGGCATCAATTGCACTCTTTGCAGCGACGGTCTGAACTCCATCAACCTTTTCGAGAACGTGGCCGACAGCGCGGGCCAAGGTAATTCCGGCCACCCACAAAAGCCTAAAGGTCTCAGGTCTGACCTCGGTTTCGAGCATGGCCCAAGCGTGTTCACAATCTGCTAAAACGCTGCGCGCTTTTAATGTCATTCATCACATCCGCGTTAGTCTAAGTCTTTTGAATGATAACGTCCTTTACCATTCATAACAACCAAGAGACACCGGATTGGCTTGTCTCGGCCTGAAACTGGCATTATGCCGGATCGCTCCCTAACGTATAATAGGAACCGAGCTTCTCGAATGCCTGCCCAACCAGCGTGGTTTCATCGACTTGACGCAATCCTAGAAGCGGTGCGGCGCTTGAATTACAGCCACCTCGACCGCCGCGCTGTTGAGGTTCTGTTCGGCGTGCAGGAACGGCGCGCCCGTCAGCTCATGGCCGGATTGCCGGGCTTGCAAGCGGGCAATGCTTTCGCTGTCGAGCGGCTGGCTCTCCTCAAACGCCTTGAGGAAACGTCGGCCAGCGGGCCTTTCCAATGGGAAGTGAACCGGCGTGCCCGCGTAGTCGATGACCTAGAGCGCGCCCGCCGCCTGTTGCCGGGCCGGAACGTGCTCATTCCTTCCGCACCTGACGTTCGTGAGCGCCGCCTCGCGGGGTTGTCGGGCGATATCGCACTGAAGGCGGGTGAGCTGCGGATCGAGTTCTTCGGCGCGGAAGATCTGGCGTCGAAGCTGTTTGAACTATCGCAGGCCATGGCGAATGACTGGACTGCCTTTGCGGAGGCCGTGGAGCCCGCCCCGTAATCGCCCATTCGCTAAGGTTAGCGAATTCGCCCTGCGGAACGACTGACAAGAGTTAGGGGATGGACGTGCCCCTGATTTTCTTTAAAAGGTCATGACCTTCATCCGTCAGAATGAACTGACCTTTGCCAAACATCTCCGCTAAGCCCTTTCTTACGAGAAGATCAGCATCCAGAACATTCAGGAAGCAACTTTCACCGGCACTTATCTTTTGAAGCGCTACGAGCGCCGCAAGTTCTCGTGGGCTGAGATCCCCAGTAGGGCGCATGGAATGTTCCTGTGGAGGTCCGGCAAATTGGATCCGTTGGCCGGGGCAGGCTAACAAATGTCACCCAAGGCATTGAAGGGCAGTACAACACCTCGGGGCAACGGACCCAAGGGAAAGGGTAGTAATTTTTTAGCGATCGGTAAATAGGTTTACCCTCACGATGCAAGGATTCGCTAAATAGCGAATTCGCGAAAGCATTGAGCCGCTTAGCCTCTGGCATCGGAGGCTGCCTAAGCCCTTGGCATTCTAATGGATATTAGAATACGCTTGGCAACCTCCCCGAAACGGCATTATAATGGTTATAGGTATAGAAGGAGACCAGCCATGACCTCGCTCAAACTGACCAAAGTCGGGACTTCCACCGGGACGATCATCCCGAAAGAGATGCTTGCGCGCATGAAGGTCGAAAAAGGCGATACCCTCTTTGCCATCGAGACCAAGGAAGGCTATCTCATCACGCCTTACGACCCGGCCATCGCGGAACAGCTCGATGCTGGCCGTGAGTTCATGAAGGACTACCGGGAAACCTTCAAAGCCCTCGCGAAATGACAGCCGAACCACGCTGGATCAGCAAGAAGGCCTTGCTGATGCTGCATGAGGAAAGCCTTTCCATGTTCGGCGGCGCGTCAGGCTTGCGGGACGAAGGCCTCCTCGATTCCGCGCTGGCGCGCCCGCTGAACACCCATGCCTATAATCCGGACAGCACCCTTGCGGACCTGGCGGCGTCCTATGGATTTGGGCTCGCGAAAAACCACGCCTTTGTGGACGGCAACAAGCGCGCTGCCTTCCTCTCAATTGGTATGTTCCTCGCCATCAACGGCCACAAGCTCGTGGCCGATCAGGTGGATGCCATTCAAACCGTGCTGGCGGTTGCTGCGGGGCAGCTCGACGAACGGGGCCTTTCCGTCTGGATTCAAAAGAACAGCCTCGCCAAGTAGGTTCGCGGTTTAGCGAAGGATAGCGAATTCGCTAAAAGGCGCGCAAGTGGACAAACAATTTTATGCCTTGCCCTTGGCCGCTTGCGCTGTCGGTGCGGCCTGCTTCCCGTGGTGGTTCCGTTTGGTCTTGCCGGTGGGCGCGTGATGACCGAGCTTGGCAAGCCGGTCGTCAAAGTCCTTGAGCGCGGCTTCACGCTGTTTGAGAAGCTCGGCGATGAGGCGCTTCTTGCGCTCCTCCACCGCCTTCTCCTCGGCAAGGAGCTTTTCAACGTCATCGGTTTTGCTTTCATCCGGCATAGAAAAGATTTTACCGTTCTGGGGCGGCTGGCTGCTGAACGGAAAGGCTGTCAGGTGCTTTCGCTAACCTTAGCGAATTCGCTATAATCGATACATGGCAACCCAATCACGCGCACAACGAAGGGCTCACGAAGAGCGCGTGAAGTCGCGCACGCGCCGTGTCATGCGTCTCTGGGCCGGACGGCGTAGCGCGCCGGTCGATCCGCGTGAGCTCGGCGTGAATGCGTCCACCCATTGCCGCCCCTGCGGCTGCTGGATGTGCCAGGCGGATACATTCGTGGCGGCGGTCGGAGACCTGGGCCGCTTTGAAACGCCTCGTCAGCTCATGGCTTATGTCGGCCTCGTGCCGTCAGAGTATTCGAGCGGCGGCAGCATCCGTCGCGGCGGCATTACAAAGACTGGTAATAGCGAAGCTCGGCGCATGCTGGTTGAAGCTTCGTGGTGCTATCGGTATCCGGCGCGGGTGGCCATGAAAAAAGCGGAGATCATTATCGAACTGCCAAAACCAGTGCGGGATATTGCATGGAAGGCGCAAACACGGCTGTGCGACCGCTTCCGGCGTCTGACGGTTAGGGGCAAGAAGCCGACAGTCGTTGCCACCGCCGTCGCACGCGAATTGTGCGGCTTTATCTGGGCGATTGGTCAGCAAGTGAGTCCTGCAATGCCATAGGGATCACGCACTTCTGACCTGTTCGGTAGGGAGCAGGGCGAAACGGTAGGCAATCCTCGTGGGCTCTATTGAGCCGGCATAAACACCGACGCTCGTGAGTAGACAGAGGCAGGCCTGCGACGAAGACACGTTCATGCGGTACTATCGACCCGCGTATGGAAGTCTGATCGACCGTCGCCATCGCGCTCTGCTCCCGACCCAACAGAAACAAATCGCTTATATTGAGCTGGGTGCAAACCCGGCTCGCACTCCCATGAGAAAGTTCTTGCAAAAGGACATGGAAGAGCCCGGCCCGCGCCTAGCGGGTTCGCCATACGCCTGTATTCAGGCTTTCAACTTGGTTAGCGTGGGGTACTTTGATGCCGTCACTAGAACTGAGGGAGTTCAATGCCTTATTGGATTCTCTTTGTCATAAACATGAGAATCGGTCACGATAAAGGTATAAGCACCCTCTGGATTTCAACCGGCAATTTTCACATGGAGTGTCCCATGAACTCTGATTTTTCAACGACCAGCGTTTCCGCCCTGCTCTCGAACGAGCACCTGCACGACCTTCACAAACGCGATGCCTGCATTTTCAAGGCAGAGCGCACGCTGCCCTGCGGCTCCGTCGTCAGCGAGCGCAACGGCAGGATCATCTCGAAGACGAGCATCCTTCCCAAAGCCTAAAAGCGCGCTGAGCGAACACAGCATCACCAACTTCACCCCTTAACGGAGGACTTCATGAAAGAAGGCCTGTCGATCAAGTTCAACCACAAGTCCAAAAAAGAAGCACCCAAGACAGAGGACGGCATAAAAGTCGGCACGCGCCGCGATCACTTGGGCAATACCCTCTTCGTGCGCGGCGGCAAGATCATTAGTGAAACGAAGCACGACAAGGAGAAGCTCAACGAGTTCCGCTCGGCCGCCGCTGAAGCCACGGCAAAGCAGAACAAGGCGGCGCAGGAGCATCACAAGCCGCGCGGTGCCAAGTCCACGCTTACCCTCTAACCCGAAGTTCACGAGGCCTGCAGCCAGACGGCGTCCATTCGCGGAAATGCGGAGGACGCCGTCGCCAATTCAGCAATGAGAAGCCGTCTCCAAAATCAACGGCGCTCCGTCTGATGCCGCCGGTCCAAAGCCTGCGTGCCCGGCGCTAATCGGGGGACGCGCCTCGTCTTGCTTGAGAACGCATGGTCGATGGAAGGATAATGAGAGTCTTGCGCCTCTTTGCGCGCATTTTCCAGAACGTCAGAAAACTGTCAGTAGGGGATTGGTTCCCCGCTTTATTTCGCAGGGAAGGCAATATTGTCGGTTTCAGCGCAATTTGGCGCTGGTATCATTGAGGCCGTTTTGCACGAGGAGGAGACTGAACATGACGACCAGTGCCATCGCACATACGAATGCCGCGACCGCGAGCGAAGCAGGCCGAGAGCTTGCGGCGGCGGTGACAGAGGCACTCGCGGGCGCACAGGCCGACGCGCTCATCGTATTTGCTTCCTCCCGCTATGACTATCCGGCGCTTCTTGAGGCGATTGCAGCAGGCTGCTCGCCCGCCCTGATGGTTGGATGCTCCTCCGCTGGCGAGTTCACCAGCGAAAGCCCGCAGGTCAGTTCGGCCTGCGTTGTGGCGCTTAAAAACCCCGAGATGAAATTCTCCGGAGGACTTGCCGAGGGTCTTCAAGACGACCGCAAGAGAGCGGCAGCGGATCTCGTTGCGTCATTCCAAGGCCTGGACTCGCCGGATTATCTCTATCGCTCGGCCATGATCCTCATTGACGCTCTTGCGGGATTTTCTGATTCCCTCGTTGAGGAGATCACGCTGGCCACAGGCGGGATGTATCAGTTTTTCGGCGGTGGCGCCGGCGATGACGCCCGCTTTCAGAAAACGCATGTTTTCTTCGGCACCAAAGCCTATACCAATGCAGCCGTAGCGCTGGAGATCCTTTCAAACAAGCCAGTCGGCGTTGGTGTGCGTCATGGCTGGGAACCGGCAGGCATGCCAATGCGGGTAACGGACGCGGAAGGAAACCGCCTGATCAGCCTGAACGCTGCCCCGGCCGTCGAGGCCTTCGCAAATTACGCGGCGGAAACCGGCCAGATATTCGACCCCAAAGAGCCTCTGGCGTTCTTCCTTGCAAACGTGCTGGGGATACATAGCAGCGGCACCTACCGCCTCCGTGTGCCTCTCGGTATCAATGATGACGGCTCGATTACCTGCGCTGCGGATGTGCCGGTCGGAAGCACTGTCTATCTCATGCGGGCAACCGAGGTCTCCTCCGCGAAAGCGGCCCAGATTGCAACAGAAGCCGCGATCGCCCAGCTGGAGGATCACCGGCCAAAAGTCGCCATTTTCTTCGACTGTGTGGCGACGCGACTGCGCACCGGGCAGAATTTCGGTTTGGAACTTCAGGCGCTGCACAATTCGCTGACGCCCGCATCGTTTGCAGGTTGCAATACCTATGGGCAGATCGCGCGTGCCGAGGGACAGTTTGGGGGGTTCCACAACTGCACCGCCGTCATCGGCGTCATCCCCGATTAGACGGCGTTCATGGACCCGGCAAAGCTTAACTGTCTGACCGAGCTTGCCGACCCCGCGCTGAGGGGTAAAGCCGCGGTGCGCGTGGCCGCGCTTTATGGGTCTGATAGCATCATTTTGTTTATCAAGGACGATGCTATCGGCCTGCCGCTCCCCCCAAGCGGTTTCCCGCAAACGCTGCCTGATGGGAAGCGGTGGCAGAAGTTCCTCAAACAATGCATAGAAAATGGCACTGCGCAGGAGGTGCTGCCTGTGCCGGGTTTGCCCGCCGCACAATCAGTTATTGGCATCGGAGGCGAGAAGGGCACGGTGATTGCCTTTATCGGCGGCGCGCTGGCGGATGACGCCTATACGGATATACCTGCGATCCTTCCGGTCCTGGACCTCGCGTTAAAGGGGGAGCAGGTGGCCCGCATCGCGGAGGCAAATGCGCAACTGGCGGTGGAGAGAATTGCCGTCGCCCACCGGCTGGCCGAGTCCCTCGACAAGGCACGTCTCGATCTTGCAAAAATCCTGATTAAGTCCCGCGCGGCACAGCAGGAACTGAAGATGGCGGATCAGAGGAAAAACGAGTTTCTCGCGCTGCTCGCGCATGAGCTCCGCAATCCGCTCGCGCCGATCGGTAACGCCCTGGAATTGCTGCGTCTGGGCATTGATAAGCCTGCGATGGTGCAAAAGGTGCAAGAGATCATGCAGACCCAGTTCATGCAAATGGTGCGCCTCATTGACGACCTGATGGACGTTTCGCGCATATCAACCGGTAAAATTCTGCTGAAGAAGGAGGTCCTCAATCTGTCCGACGTCCTCTTGAGCGCGATCGACGCCGCCAAGCCGCAGCTGGAAGCGAACGGACACAGACTTGATGTTCACCTTCCGCACGCCCACTCTGACCTTCTGGCCGACCCGACACGCCTGAATCAGGTCTTCATCAACATCCTCAACAATGCGGCGAAGTTCACACCCAAAGGCGGACAGGTCACCGTCACCGTCACACCGTCCGTGAGCCATGTCGATGTCAGCGTAACCGACACCGGCAAGGGCGTGCCAAAAGAGATTGCATCGAAAATCTTCACGATGTTCGCGCAAGGAGACGACAACGTGAGCCGCACCACTGGCGGGCTGGGGATTGGCCTTGGCCTGGCGAAGAACCTCGTTGAACTGCATGGCGGCACCATCTCGGTGGTCTCGGAGGGTACGGACAAGGGAAGCACCTTTACCGTCCGCTTGCCCCTGCACACCGGCGCGGCGTCAAAACAGGAGCCTGCGCCCGCCGCTGGGACGGGACGGGCCGAGGTTGCGCTGAAAGTTCTCATTGTGGACGACAACAAGGATTCCGCGAAGACCATGGGCTGGACCCTGGAGATGCTCGGTCATGAATATCGGCTGGCTTATGACGGGGAAAGCGCTCTCCAGATCGCGCAAACATACGTTCCGCAACTGATACTTCTCGATATCGGCTTGCCAGGGATGACGGGCTATGAGGTGTGCGCTGCAATGAAAGCTTCTCCTTCACTTCGCGACTCCCTGCTTATCGCGCAAACCGGGTGGGGCCAGTCGCAGGATAAAGAAAAGGCAAAGGCCGTGGGGTTCGACTACCACCTTGTGAAGCCTGTGAACATCCATGAATTGAAGCAAATAATCGCGAATTATCGAGCTGCAAAGTCCGCATAGACGTAGCTCCTGAAGAAATTAGGGTATCGGAAGCGCCCGGCCCTTCAGGCCGGCAGGGTGAAGATGAACGAAGAGCCTCGCCCCGTTTCTGATTCGACCCAGAGCCGTCCGCCATTGCGCAGGACGAGCCGACGTGCAATCGCCAGTCCCAGACCGCTGCCTGATACCTCCGGAGGTTGAAGCCGCTTCAAGGGCTCGAAAATGAATTCATGATATTCAGCCGCGATGCCGGGGCCGTTGTCCGAAACAGCAAAGCGCACTTGCGCTCCGTCCGCTTCCGCGACGATGTTTATGTGAGGCGGCGATGATCCACGGTGAACGATTGCATTTCCGATGAGCTGGTCGAAGATCAGTTCGAGATCCGCCTGCGAGGCAACGACGTGGGGCAGCGGTGCAGGAGCGACCACAGCGGCCTTTGCAATCCCCATCTCATTTTCCAGCTTGTTGATACTTTCGGCGAGCGCCGCGCCTGCCGCGAAACGGGCCGGCTCGACCGTTCCGGCACAAGTCTCTGCGTACAAGACCAGGCCGTCAACGAGCCGGCGCATTCTGGCAGAAGCCCTTTGCATCATTTGCAGGCAATCAAGCCCGCGCTCATCCAGCGCGTCTGCGTACCGGATTTCAAGGAGCTGACTTAGAGTGCTGATGGTGCCCAGGGGCGACCGCAAATCATGGGCCGCCGCGCGCGCCAAGGACATGAGCTGTCCGGCGGCGTCGATCTGCTCGGGTTTATCCGGCCCATCTGTCACGGTTCTGTTCGCGCGGAGCGGCCTCGGGTCAAGTTTTTACCAGTTCGCAGAGCTTCATGAATTCTTCGTCTTCGCAGGCGGTTCGGAATTACCCGGTTGCTCCTGCGAATTCCGTGGCCTTTCCGATATCCCGGTTACGGCGAAGCCGTCAACGAATATACGCGATCGGCGTACCGAAGCGCCGTTCATAGACCTGCGCCTCAAGAAATCCTTCAAGGGTAGCGGCACCGAGATCGTAGGAGATGCTCTTCCCATCATTTAAGTATCCTCCAACGCCCAAATCAAATCAAAAGGCGTGCCGGATTTTAACCCGTTTTTGCAGTCTCCCTGCTGCACGCCAATCTCGAAACGCGGTATCGTCCGCTAAGGGGTTGTTTTCCTTATGTTTTCTTTTTGTTCGTTGAACGTTCGCCCGTTTCGGGATAGGAATCATGAGAGCGGAACAGCCGCAACCATCCATGAACCGTCACCAAAAGGCCCCGAAAAATGACTTCCGTGCAATCCATCCGACGAGAACCGCTCCTGCGCTTCATCCCTGCCGGAACCTTCCCGATAAAGCGGTTCCCGTATTTTCAGGTGGGGATTTCAGCGGGGTTCCCGTCGCCTGCCGACGATCATGCGCAGAAGGCGCTCGACCTCAACGAGCACCTGGTTAAACATCCCGCCGCCACGATCTTTGCCTATCTGAAGGGCGACAGCATGCGGGATGCGGGCATGTTCGACGGCGACATGATGCTGATCGACCGCGCCCTTGAGCCCAAGCACGGCAGCATCGTCGTCGCCATGCTCAACAGCGAGCATACGGTGAAGCGCCTCCACAAGCTGAACGGCATCGTGAAGCTCGTTCCAGCCAACCCGAAATACAACGAAATCGTCATCACCGAAGACATGGATTTTGAAATCGTCGGCGTCGTGACCGACGTGATCCGCTCCGTCAGGTAAGGCTTCAGGGGTATGTTTGCGATTGTGGACTGCAACAACTTCTACGCGTCCTGCGAGCGGGTCTTCGTCCCGCGCCTGCGCGGGAAGCCGATTGTAGTCCTGTCGAACAATGACGGCTGCATCATTGCGCGCAGCAATGAAGCAAAGGCGCTCGGCTACAAGATGGGCGATGTGTACTTTCAGGTGAAGGAACGGCTGCGCAAAGACGGCGTCTGCGTCTTCTCCAGCAACTATGCCCTCTATGGCGACATGAGCCGCCGCGTCATGCAAACGCTCGAAGCTTTCGCGCCGGAAATGGAAGTCTATTCGATTGACGAGGCTTTCCTCGACCTCACCGGCTTCCGTGACCTCCTTGCGCACGGCCAGCGCCTGCGGGCCACGGTGCGCCAGCATACTGGCATCCCGGTCGGCGTCGGCATCGCGCCCACGAAAACACTGGCGAAGGTCGCCAATTTTACGGCGAAGAAACAGCCGCAGTATAACGGCGTCTGCGTACTCGAAAGCCCAACTCACTGGGAGCCGATCCTGGCCGCGCTCGAAGTCGGCGAAGTTTGGGGCATCGGTCGCCAGCATGAGAATCGCCTTCACGCGCAAGGCGTCACGACAGCATTTGAATTCAGTCAGCTTTCGGATACCTGGCTGCGCAAGAACATGTCCGTGGTCGGCCTGCGGACGGCACAGGAACTGCGCGGCATCCCCTGTAACGAGCTGAAGCCGGAAGCTGATGCGCGCAAGAGCGTCACGGTGTCGCGGTCCTTCGGCCAGAGGATCAGGTGGTGGCGCAAGTCCAATCCGAAGGCGAGAACGGTTTCGTCCGGCTGGTGGTGAAGCAATGCGCAACAAAGCGCGACGAATACTGGCGCTATGAAGTGCCGCCGCTCCCCATAGGCACTGAAATCAACCGTCGGCGCGAGCCGATGGCTTCCTCGAAGATCGAGGTCTTCAGCGAAATTCGCTTGTACCTGTCTTCCTTTGGCATCTTGATGCGGCAATACCAGTTCTTATGCTGAACGTCTGTGCGCCGGTAGATGATGAGACCTGGAAGGAGCTGGTGGACATCCACCATAAACGGGGCTGGCGACTTGGACACGGAAGACTTTCCTTCTGGGCAGGAACTGGGTAGATTTGTCGGGTAAACCCTTGTTTTGTCGTAGGCTGGGTCGGGTCTGGGTAGGTTGTTTGTACGATGAGAAGTGAGTTAAGTCAAGACTTTAAAAGACATGACGCATCCCCGCGAAGGCGGGGATGACAGCTTGTGTTGTTGTGCTGCGCGCTAAAATAAAAAACCCGCCAGATTATGGCGGGTTTTTTATTATCCTAAAAATCGCGACTTAGAATTTCTTCGAGTTGTCGCGGCTCTTTTTGTTTTTCGCGCGCTCTTCGGCGGCCTTGCGGCGCTGCTCGTTTGCGGCGGCATTGTCGTTCGTGGGCGTTTCGGGCTTGGCTTCGCTGTTGAAATCAAAGCTCTTGCCGTTCGCGCCGGGGGTGAAGACTTCGCCCTGCGAAATCGGTTTCGCGTTATCCGACGGCTTCTTGAACTTGAAGGGCGAGTTGACGGGATCGCGGCGCAGGATCGATGCGTTCGACGCCCGATAGGTTGCAACACCTGCAGCCGGTGCCGCCAGCGCCGACAAACCAATCGCGGTTGCGGTCGCCGCCGTTGCGGTCAAACCGATCGCAGCGCCAGCCTCGACAATCGCAGCCGCAAAGGGCGCGAGTGCGGGCACGAGGCCGAAAGCACCCAGCGCAAGCGCGCCGCCTGTCGCAAGCCCTGCAACCGCAAGCGCGAGGCCTGCGAATTTCAGCGTCTTGACGACGGGCGCGGGGATCGCGTCGATTTTTTTCTGGAAGCCTTCCTTGATGCGGGTCAGCAGGGGCTTGCGCACTTTCTTGTCGTACCAGTTGTTTTCCTGCTCGCGCACATAATTGGTGACGGCGGCGGTTTCTTTCAGCGCGCCGAATTTGCTCCATGCGGAGCGGCCGTATTTGAAGGCGAAGGTAATCGCCGCCGCGCCGATAACCCAGGGCAGGATCGGCGCCGCCATCAGGACGGGAACGCTGAGCGCGATGTTCGCGCCCGCGAGGATGCCGACCGTGATGCCCGCGTCCTTGCCGAAGCGGCCCGCGTCTTTGCGCGTGGTGTGGTTGAAGGGCGTCTTGGCGAGCGCCTTGGTTTTCTGCCAGAAATACCAGCCTTTGCTTGGTGACTTGCCGTCGTATTGCACGCCCATGATGAAATCCTTTTGCTGGAATCGCTTCGTTTCAATGCTGGCAACAGTATATTGCCATAACATTTTTTGTCAAACGAATATTGGATTGATATTACAAGGCTTTAGCCGGTTTGTCCCGGTGTTTTGCGCCTGAACACGGCGGTTTTGGGGGCGGAAACGGGGTGGGTCAGGCTGCCCGCGCTATGCGCGATCTCGTCCTCGTGGATTTTCCGGGCGGTTTTAGCCGCTTCCGCCGCCGCGTGGCGCCGGTTGACCGCATGCATGAAAAACGCCAAATCCTTCGCCGGGAAGGCGCGCCTCGCAAGGGTCAGCGCGGTGTTGCCGTTTTTATCGGCCAGCGTTTCAAAATCCGCGCCGCCCTCGACCAGCCGGCAGGCAATCCAGGTGTCGTTGACGCCGATGGCCATCATCAGCGCAGTGCTGTTTTCTTTTTTATCTGTCGCATCCACGGGCGCCTGCATCACGACCCAGCGTTCCACCAGCGGCTGCAGCCCGTTTGATGCCGCAATCATCAGCGCGGTATGGCCGTCATTATTCGCGGCCCGCAGGTCGGCCTTGTGATACATCAGCATCAGCGCCGCTTCCTCCGCCCCGTTTTTCGCGGCATGGATGAGGGCGGTGTTGCCGTCGCGGTCGCGCGCGTCGAGATTTACGCCTTCGGCGGCCATCCGCGCAATCGCGCTGGAATCATTCTCCTGCGCCGCGCGCATCAGCGGCGTCACGCCGTCGTCATCAGGAGGGATTAAAGCGGTCATGCTGTTTTAGGGATGCGGCGCGGCAGGTGCCGCGTTACGCTTTGGGGGCGCAAATGATTCCACCAGCGCGGTCGTCACATGCGGGCCCTTGGTCAGCGTCTGCATCAGCGGGCAGCGGTTCGCGGCGTCCAGCAGATCAAGTCGCTGTTCCTCCGTCAAATTACCTTTCAGCGTGATGTTGCGCGCAATGACGTCGACTTTCTTGCCGCCGTCGCCCTCGACCTTGCCGTGTTCAAGCGAGATGGTGACATCGTCAAGGCTGTAGCCCTTCATATTCGCTTCGCGGCGCACCTTCATCGCGGTGCAGGAACCAAGCCCCGCCAGCAGTTCTTCATAGGGGTTCGGCGCGGAATCCAATCCGCCGACTTCGACCGGTTCATCCGTTTTAAAAGTATGTTTGCCGGCGGTTACGGTTTGCGTAAATTTCCCGACGCCGTCGGATGACACGACGACCGCGCGGCTTTGCGATGCCTTGGTCGGGTTGAAGCGCGGCTTCAGCGGCGGCGTTGCGGGCGATGCATGCGTGTCGCCCGGCTCCGCCGGTTCCAGCACGGTGTTGACCACGGGCTTGTTTTCCAGCGTGCGGTGCACGGGGCATTTATTGGCGATCTCCAGCAGTTTTTCGCGCTGCGCCTGATCGAGAGGTCCGCGAATTGCGACATCGCGGTGGATGACATCCACCAGCTCCCCCGCCGCATTCAGTTCTTTTTTATAGGTGAGCGAAACATCGACGCCCTCCAGCGGGATTTTTTTCAGATCCGCATACATCTTGATCGTCATCGATGTGCAGGAACCAAGTGCGGAGAGCAGTTTATCGTAAGGGTTCGGCCCGCTGTCCAGCCCGCCCAGTTCTGCCGGAACGTCGGTCGTGGATTTATGGCTGCCGGACTGGACTTCCTGCGTGAAAATGCCTTTATGCGTTTCTTTCACAGTCACATGATGTCCGGACATTTTTAAATCTCCTGTAGCAGCAGCATTACGGCTGCGGCGGTTGTCCCTGTTTCGGTTTTTGCGTATCGGCATCCGGCGTGTTGGTATTTGTCGCCGGAGCTTGTGGTTTTTTCTTCTGCGCCTGATCGAGCGCGGTTTTCAGAAGCCAGTTGCCGAGCGCGCCCTTGCCGGATGTCGCGGGCGTTTCTTTTTTCTCGACGACAGGTGCGGCAACAACAGGTGCCTCCACCTTCGGCGGTTCGATCTTGGGTGCGGCGGCTTTCGCTTCGGCCTCGGCCTTGCGCTTCGCGGCAAGCGCGGCGCGGTTTTTGTCGAAGGCGGATTTCAGTTCCGACATTTTGTATTCGACGTATTTCTTGCCGATCTCGATTTTCAATTCGGGGAAGGTTTCGGTCTTGAAACGCTTCACGAAATCGGCGGTCTTTTTGGCGAAAAATCCGGCGATGCCGATGGTTGCGGCGGCAACGGCCAGCACAGGCGCAACGCCCGTGACGGCGAGCGCGCCCGCGATACCGATACCAACGGTGGCCAGCGCCGCGACGGCGAAGCCCGCGATGCCGCCCGTGGTGCGGTGGAAACTTTTATTGTCGCGGATAAACGCCCATGACGTGTCCTTGATCCACTGGTCCGGCGGCAGCAGCGCCGAATTCGGGTCGACCTGCGGCAGCATCATCTGCGCGATGCGGGTTTTCTTTTTCGGCGTGGTTGTGGTGGTCGTGTTGTCCAAAGCTCGAGCCCTTTCATGGGAGGCGTGGAATCATTGAATCATCTCAAGGATATAGGTCTTAAAAACGCCGCCAATGTACCATGATTGTACGATATGGCAAGTAACTTTACCCTTAACGGCGGGGCAGGATACTGCTTACGCGGTTGGAATCGCGGGTGTTTTGGCGACGGGGGGCTGGATGTTGGTGTTGGCGGGCGGCGGCAGGATGGTTGCGACGGCTGCTTGCGCGGCGGTGCCGAACGGCTCCGACAATACCTTGTTAAGCGGCAGGGCGGGCGCATCCACAAACGGTGCGCCGATCGCGGGCAGTTCGGTTGCCTCCAGCTTCGGCGCGTTTTTTGCGGCTTTCAGTTTCGCGGCATGTTCGCGTTTCATGCGCGTTTCTTCGCGCAGGCCGGTGATGCTGAAATAAAGCCCTGTCATGCCGCTGATGACGGAGCTGACGGTGAAGACGGTCGCCACGGTCAGCAACGTGCCTGCCGCGACGAAGGGCAAGGCAACCGCGCCCACGACCAATGACAATGCCGCGCCGCCGACCGCGATGCCGCCAAGGACAGAGTCTTCGCGCTGCCGTGTGAATTTCATCGTCGTGCGCCATGCATGGCTGTTCGAAATTTTTCTGGCGATGCGGTGTTGCTTCATGTTCTGGAAGAATGTCGTTTCGCCCAGCCGTTGCAGCATATCCTTGCGTTCTTTGTAAACGTGTTCCTTCGGCGCGCGGCCCATTGTGCGCGCGTAAACATCCTGCAGGCCTTCCCATGCCGCGATGCCGCCCGCCGCCATGCCGTAGAGGCCGAGGCCGATCAAGCCGACGCTGAGCGTGATACCGGTTGCCGCCACCAGCAGCGGCATGCTCAACACCGCCGAAATGCCGACCAGCCCCGTCACGATGATCGCGGATGCGCCGCCCTTCACCGCCAACGCCTTTACCCAGAACGTATGGTCGTTGAACAATTCCTTGGTGAACGCCCAGGTGATGGCGGCTTTGCGTTTTGTGGAATTCCAGCCAGCGCGGATGCGGCCGGGTTTTTTTTCGGGCGCGGGGTTCGTGCCTGCAACAGCAGGGGAATCGGCCTGTTCTTGAATATCGGTCTGATGTGCCGGGCTGTCTGCCATTACCAATATCTCGTCATATATATGATTGCGGGAATGATAGCGGTGGATGCGGCAATCACCAACGGGTTTCTATAAGGCAGAATCAAGCTCCTAACAGGTTGATTAGACTGTCCTATTATTAACATAAGACGGATTTAAAAGCCAGCCGGAGGGTGCGTTAAATCACAATTTTCGGGGGATTCGCGGGCAAAAAAGCGATATTTCCCAAGCCCGTAACTACTTGTTAACTTTATTGCCATAAAGTCTATATAGGCTTGAATAAAGCATTGAAATTGAGACGACGGAGGATAGACCAGATGGCACACGAAAAAATCACGATGCAGTTCACGGACACGGCTTTCTTTAGCGCCGCCGCTGACGACGGACGTGGTGCCTTTCAGGCGCGTTTCGTCATCGTCCATCCGGGCCGCGAACAGGAAGCGGAAAGCCTGATGAAGGCCTTCAAATCCTCGAACGCGCGCGGTGTGCGCATCCGCGACGGTGTCGTCGCGCTCAGCGAAAGACAACTCGTGGAACGCATCGACCAGCTGTCCAAGCTGCCGGGGCAGGAAGCGGTCATCAGCGAATTGAATCGCGGTCTCGATCACGTGCACAAGCTGGCGCTCGCGCCGCCTGCGCCGGTGCCGACGGCCACCGCGCCGCAGCCGACCAAGGTCGGGCTGGGCGGATAGAAAAGTTTTACTGTTGGGGTCACGTCCGGTTAAAACCGGGACGTCTTCTAAGGGCTGCGGGTCAGGGGACCAGATCGCAGCCCTTTTTTCTTGGGGGTGATTGAATGGAAGCCACGCATAAAATCGGTTGCGCCTGCCCCTACCGCCGCGCGACCGCCTATGCCTTCGCCGCGCTCTACCCGCCGCTGATGGCGTTGATGGTGAATGCGCCGCTGTTTGATTTCCTGACCGACACGTTACGCAGTGAAGTGCTGCTGTTATCCGCCTACTTTATCATCTGTTTCGCGCCCGTTGCGGGATTGATGCGTTATACCTTCGGCAAGCCTGATAAATCGCAGTATAAACGTGTTGCGGTGAAGGCCGTTGTCTACCTCGCCCTGATGCTGCCGTTATCGGCAGTTATTCTTATGTTTGCGGGTTGTATGCGGACGCTCTGTCACTAAACGTCACAGCACTTCGCGCTGCCCCTTCGGCAAACCGCCCAGCAGGAACAGCAGGCCGAAAACGCCGAACACCGCAGGCACGGCCAGCAATTCATATCCGGCATCGGCTTGCGCGGTTGCCGCCGGATCTTCCTTCACATAGATGACGGGAAATTTATCGCCGGGTTTGAATTTGTCGGGACGGGCGCTGCCGTCTTCGGATGTGAAGGTGATTTCTTTGTTGTCGCGGTCGGTGAAGGAGATGACGGGATAGAATTTGCGGCCGCGCTGGCGTCCGGCGGGCGACATGGCACGCTCCTCGATGCGCGTAACCGTGCCTTCGGCATGTATACCCTCCTGCAGCAGCAGGAATTGTTTTTCACCCAGAAAGAACGCCCCCAGCAACAGGATCGCACCGAAGGCAATCGACACAGGCGGCGATACCGGCGATTTTAACTCCATTATGTTACAATTCCATTACAGGGCCACGTCGCGCTGGCGCGGCATGCGGGCGATGCCGCCCATCAGGAACAGGATGCCGAACAGGCCAAGCGCGCCCGGCACAATCCAGTTGAACGCGCCGCGATCGATGACGGCGCTTTCCTCCGCGTTGTCTTTTTTGTACAGCACATTCACCTTTTCACCCTCGTCATACAAAGGCGGGCGCGTGGCGACCTTGTCGCGGAAGGTGATGTCGCGCCCCAATGCATTGAACTTCACGATCGCGCTGTAATTGCCATCGGGGTTGTAGGCCAGCTGGATCACTTCACCGCCTGCGCTTTCCGCGCCCAGCAGGTCAATCGTGTCGCTGCCGAAATAAAGCGCGCCCGCCAGCGCTGCGGCACCCACCAGCATCAGCAGCGGCCCTGTGACGGCGGCCTGCTTCGTATTGCGTGCGTCGCGCCGCGCCATCTCGGGCGACTGGCGGATATCCTCCGCCGTGTAGACGGGCAGGGAATCGGTTTCCATGCGCTTGCTTAAGCGCCATTCCTCGCGGCTCAACCGCTGGTTCTTCGGGATGATGCTGCGGCGGAAACGGTTGAAGCTGATGATGGCGAGCGTCGCAAGCGTCGCCCAGGTGAATCCCGTCACTTCATAATGGTTGAAGCCCATCCACACCATGTAACCACCGGGCACCGCCAGCAGCAGGCCCAGCAGCGGCCAGACTGGCGCGCGCGCGGGCTGCGCACGCGCAGGGTCGCTCCGCAGGATCAATATTTTTACAAGCGTGCCGGTATCCTGCCCGCTGATGGAACTGGAGCCGGTGTTCGATACCGCTTCCTGCGTGACGCCGTCGAGCGTGTAGCGGTAGACCGGCAGGAAAACATCGCCGCGCGGTTTCAGCCCGATGACTTCGCCCTCGACTTCCACCGCTTTCGCTTTCCAGCGCAGCCAGTCGGCCAGCAGCACGCCGCCGATCAACAGCAGCACCGTGCCGCCGATGATATAGCCCGTCTGCGCAAAGCTGCCGGTGAGTGCGCCAAGGATATCGAAGAATGACTTTTCCATGTTTGGTTCCATGACATTTATCCTAGAAGGAAATCCCCGATGTTGCTAGTCTCGGGGCAGTTTCAACGGGAGGCATAATATGGCTTACGACAACAACAACATCTTCGCGAAAATCCTGCGCGGCGAGATTCCCGCCAAAAAGATTTACGAGGATGATTTCGCCGTGTCGTTCCACGACATCAGCCCGCAAGCGCCCAGCCATATCCTTGTGATCCCCAAGGGCGCGTATGAAAGCATGGATGATTTCACCGCCCATGCATCGCCTGAAGAAATCGCGGGATTGTTCCGCGCGCTCGGCAAGGTCGCGCGGCAGGAAAAGCTGGATGAAACGGGCTACCGCGTGATCGCCAATTGCGGAATCAATGGCGGGCAGGAAGTGCCGCATCTCCACCTGCATCTGCTGGGCGGGCGCAAGCTGGGCCGGATGGTACAGACTGCTGCCTAACCCCTTGATCCGGCTTGCCTTACAGCGTTAAGTTGATTTCCATGCCGGATTGACAGAATGCGCGCCCCGGCCTATACAGGGTCATCCTGATTTTGAACCCGTATCGCGCATTTTTTAAAGGCAGCCGCCCCATGTCCATTTCCGAATTCTTCAACCGTAAATCCCGCGCCGTGATCGCGGCGGTCACTTTGGCGCTTGGCGCCGGCGCCGGTTATGTCGGCCATGAAACCGCGCAGAGCATGACGCAGCCTCGGGTGAGCGAATTCACGCTCCAGCAGCTGCCCGACAACACGACCGAGGCACAATTCATTTCCGGCAAGCTGCCCGTGAACGCGAAATACGACGCGCTGCAACCCGCGCGCGTGGATGAATTCTCCGCGCGTATCGATGCGATGGAAGCGCAAAAGGATGCGATGGCATGGATGGAATCTTATGATCGCCCCGCCGCGACCGTGCGCCTGACGCAGGATGCGATTTCCTTCGTCAACGACCTGCGCGTCGCCGAAAATTTGTCGGAGCGCAACTACGCGGATCTGGTCAAGGATTACAACGCACGCGTCGGCGTCGATGTCACCACCTGGACCGGCAATTACACGCAAGGCATCAACTACCAGCAGGACGCACAGCTGGGCGTCATGTTCGGCATGATCTTCGGCGACGAGGACGACAAGACCGATGCGCAAATTTCGCGCGAGGTCGGCGACACGATGCTGGAAGGCGCGAAAATGAACGACAATGCAGGGCTTGCGGGGGGTGCGGCGGGCTTGCTGCTCGGCGGATTGCTGACCGTGCCGCTGTGGCGCCGCCGGAATTTCCCCAAGGTCGGAAAATAATTCCATAACCGAATACAATAATATTGCTGCGGCGCAACGCCATTCTGGCGAATAAAAGAATCGCGCCGCATACACAATCTTGCCAAATATTTCCCTGTTGATAAACTGAGCCCTTCGAAAACGAATGAAGGTGCAAGTAGGAATGGCTCAAGCCAGCCCGAAAAAATCCGCGTTCAAGAAAAATGCCGGACGCCTCGCGCGTACGACCGGCCTCGCCGTTGTCTTCGCGGCCGCCGCCGGTTGCTCGACCACGCCGCCGATCAAGAATTTTCCGTCGGTGAATGACAATGTAATTGGTTCCACCAATGTGATTGGCACGACCGTCGCGATGCCGGTTGCGAAACCGCCGGTCGAAATAATCGTCGACACCGTCGAAATTCCCTACGACCAGCAGATTTTTTTCTACAATGCGCCCGCAACGCCGCCCGCGGATGAAGCAGCCCTGCTGGCCAAGATGACCTCGCAACAGCGCGCGGAATTCTATATGCAGAAATTCTGCTTCCGCCAGGGCGCAACGCCGGAGGAAGCGGCCGCGCAAAAGGAAGTTTACGACGCGCTGCAATCGCTCGCCCTGCTGCCCGCAACCGGCAAGCCGCTGATTGACCTTGCGGCGCGCGAAGGTTTGCAGTTCTGCAGCCTCGGGCATCTGCCGAACGGCATCGCCGCTCAATACCTGCCGTCGAAAGAAACCATCGTGGCCGGCCCCCTGAGCAAGCCGGAAAGCCGCGTCATGACGATTGCGCATGAAATCATGCATGCCGCGCAGGACCGCAACAAGCTGCTGAACTATGAAACCAACTGGGACATCCAGTCCCGTGTGCAGCGCAATTTGTCGATCGAGGCGGCGGCGCTGACCATGGAATTCCTCGTCGCCTATGACGCCAAGGTCGGGGGCAACGACGCGTACTGGAACTATATGCAGCATTATATGGGCGGCACGACCTATAACGACGACCGCATTTATAAACTGGTGGAAGACACCTATAAAACCGCCAAAGACGGCGGCGCGACGCATGAGGAATCCCTGCGCAAGGTGGGTGCCGCGGTCTGGACGCTTGTGTTCGAAAGCGACGACTGGCGCAATTTCTACCTGAACCATGAACTGACGATTTACCTGCGCGATATCGCGGACAACAAATTCGTTGATGCGACAGTCATCACCCATGCGCAATTCGCGGATAAGACAAAGAACGCAGGCAAGGTCGGCGCGCTACCCAGCTTCACCGAAGGCGTGACCTTCCCGAGCCTTGATTCCATGCTGGCAAAGCGCGAAAAAATGAAATGGGCGTTCGAGGCTGCCGAAATCGCGCGCATGAAGCAGATGGAGGGCGCGAACGGCAAGACGGTCGCGACGCTGACCGCCGCCGCAACCGCCGGCAACAATCCCTATCTCGGCCTCGACATGGCCGATATCTACCGCAAGACGACAGACGAAAGCTGGACCAAGGGCCGCACCTTCCGCTACATCTATCACGTGATGGACGAAGCAATCAAACCGGCCGAGCCCGCGCCCGTGCCGGAACCGCCCGCGCCCGAGAAACCCGCGCCTGCGGTCGTGCCGCCCGTCATCGTCGCGCGCCGCGGCGGCGGATTCGGCTTCGCTTAAAAGAAATTATTTTGTGACAGCCGCCAGCACGCGCTGCAATTCGGCGATGGTGTAGGGCTTGGAAATGAAATCATTCATGCCGGAGGCAAGGCAGCGTTCGCGGTCGCGCGCGAAGGCATGGGCGGTCAGGCCGATGATGGGCGTGGTCGCTATGGCCTTCGCTTTTTCGGCGCGGCGGATGCCTTCGGTCACCGTCCAGCCATCCATGCCGGGCATCTGTATGTCCATCAATATAACGTCGTATTTTTTCGCGGCGAAGCGCTCCAGCGCCAGCGGGCCGTTTTCGGCCACGTCGAATGTCGCGCCCAAACGGTGCAGCATCTCGCCTGCGACCAGCACGTTGGGCGGCGTGTCTTCGACCAGCAATACGTGCAGCGCGCGGGGCAGGGGTTCGATATTGCGGCGCTCGCCCGTTTCTGTCGGGGCCTGCGTCATGCGCTCGGTCGTGCGCAAAGGCAGGCGCAAGGTAAAGGTCGAACCCACGCCCAGCGTGCTCTGCACATCGATCGCGCCGCCCATCAGCTCCACCAGATTGCGCGTGATGGCAAGGCCAAGGCCGGTGCCGCCGTATTTGCGGCTGATGGTGGAATCGCTCTGGATAAATTTGTCGAAAATAGTTCCCAATTTGTCGGCGGGGATGCCGATGCCGGTATCCATGATTTCGATGCGCACAAAGGAATCATCGGGATCCGCCATGGCGGTCACGGTGACGCCGCCATGCTCGGTGAACTTGATGGCGTTGCCGACGATATTGATCAGCACCTGACGCAACCGGCGCGGGTCGCCCAGCAAAATTTCGTCCTCCGGCAACTGGCAATCGGTCGCAACCGCGATCTTGCGGCGTATCGCCTGCGATGCCATGACCTGGCGCAATTCATCCAGCAGCTTGCACAATTCGAACGGCACGCGGTCAATCTCCGCCGTGCCGGATTCGATCTTCGCCATGTCGAGCATGTCGTTGATCAGCAGCAGCAGGCTGTTGGCGCTCGCCTCCAGCGTTTGCAGGAACAATTTGTATTTCGGCGGCGGCGTATCGCTGCTGTTGAGCAGGCTCGCAAGGCCGACGATCGAATTCATCGGCGTGCGGATTTCATGGCTGATATTGGCGAGGAATTCGGACTTCGCGATGTTGGCGGCCTCCGCGCGGCTTTTCGCCGCGATCAGGTCGCCCACCTGTTCCGCCACCAGCAGTTGCAGGTTATCGCGGTGCTGGCGGACTTCCTCCTCCAGCGCGCGCTGGCGGGTCACGTCGCGGATGACTCCCACGATGCCGGGCGTCCCGTCGGCAAACTGCACGCGCACCTTTTTGGTCGCAATGGTCAGTATCGCGCCGTCGGGGCGTTGCAGGAATTCTTCCTCGTCGAACCGCTCGCCCTTGAACACGCGCTCGTCGCCCGCCCAGAAATCATCGGCCTGTTCTTTCGGGAACAGGTCGTAATCGGTTTTTCCCTTGGCCTTTTCCTCCCCGCCCAGCAGGTCCCAGAAGGCGCGGTTCCCTTCGACCCAGCAGTGCAGGTGATCCTTCACGAAAATAGGGTCGGCCACGGAATCGATGATGGTGCGCAGGAAGGCGCGTGACTCCGCAAGGTCGAGCGTGCGCTCCACAACCTTGCGCTCCAGCATGCTGCGCGCGTCCTCCAGCGCCTGTTCGTTCGCGCGGCGGGCGGAAATGTCGCGGATAAAGGCGGTGAAGCGCAACTGGCCGCCCGTTTCCTGCGGCGTGATGGTCAGTTCGATTGGGAAGACTTCGCCGGATTTGCGCTGCGCCGTGATCTCGATGCGCTGGTTCAAAATCCTGTGCTCGCGCGTGGCGATATAGCGCCCCATGCCGCGCGCATGGCCCTCGCGGTGCTCCGGCGGCACGATCAGGGCGGACATGTGCTGCCCCCAGCGCCTCCCGCCGCGTCCAGCCGAAGATATGCTCTGCGCGGCTGTTCCAGACCGTGACCATGCTATGCGCATCGATGCCGACGACAGCGTCAAGCGAGCTGTCGAGCAGCGCCGTCACTTGCGCCTCTTTCTCCGCCAGCTGCGCCCTCAGCCGCGCTATTTCGGTATCGTCGTTTTGCAAAACTTCAGTTCCGGATGGTGATACGTGCCGCGACTACAATATACCGCATTCATGCAGCCTGAACATACTGCACTGGATTTCGGGATTTTCGGAAAAGCGGGTGCTATAACGCCCGCGAAAGCGTACAAGTTCCTTTTTTTCGCACCGTTAACAAAAAAGAAGGGGCCCCTTGTGGGGGCCCCGTCAGTTTTTCACCAAAACACTTAGTGAGATTCGTAAACAGTATCTATTAGAGCGTCGGCGCGCCGCGCTTGTTCTTTTTCGAAGCGGCGGGCGTTGCAGCTGCCTTGTTGTCGTTCGACACTTCGGCGGTGACGGTCGTTGCGACCAGTTCCGGCTCGAAGCCGCGTTCCTTGGTCGGCAGCTTGTTGATGATGATCTTCGCGGGGCCGTTTTTCTCGACGAATTCCGCGATGTTTTCCTTGTTTGCCATCAGCCACTTGCCGAGCGGGTTCGAGATCTTCTCGCGAACAACTTTGCGAAGCGGGCGAGCGCCCATATCCGGCTTGTAGCCTTCTGCCGCCAGCTGGATGCGCGCATCTGCGCCCACTTCGATGGTGACGTCTTTCAGGGCCGGGTTCAGCGCCAGCGCACCGGTAGGATCGGAAAGGCGCTTGTTGACCTTCTCGATTTCGCGGCTGACCAGTTTCGTGATGACTTCCTGCGCGAGCGGGATGAACGTGACGAAGCCACCCAGTTCCTCGATGCGGTTGATCATCTCGGGGCGGAAGAATTCTTTGCGTTTCTTCGCGTAGATGCCCGACAGTTTTTCTTCTTGCTCTTCCGGGGTCGCGGTACGGCCGTTTGCGGTCGTATCGATACCGAAATCACCGCCTGCGCCGCCGTTCAGGTAAGCCATCGCTTCCTTCGCGCCGAGGTTGGTGGTCATGACGACGATCACGTTGTTGAAGAGCACTTTCTTGCCGTGGTTGTCGGTCATGACGCCGTCGTTCAGGACGGGCAGCAGGACGTTGAACACGTCAGGGTGTGCTTTCTCGATTTCGTCGAGCAGCAGGATCGAGTAGGGGCGCTGGCGGATGCGCTCGGTCAGTGCGGGTTCGGAGTCTTCGAAGCCCACATAGCCGGGAGGTGCACCGATCAGGCGGGAAACGGTGTGTTTCTCCGCGTAATCGCCCATGTTCAGCTGGATCAGCGCGGTCTCGTCGCCGAAGAGGTAGCGGGCGAGAGCTTTGCTGAGTTCGGTTTTACCGGTACCCGTCGGGCCCTGGAACACGAAGGCAGCCCAGGGCTGGTTCGGGTCGGAGAGGCCGGAGCGCGAGCCGATCAGGCCGTCGACGACGCGCTGGATGCCGGGCTGGCCGAGGACTTGCTCGGGCAGCTCTTTTTCCATTTTCAGGAAGCGGTCGCTGTCGTTCTGGCTCAGGAAGTCGACCGAGAGTTTCGACATCTGTGCAACGGCTGCCACGATGTCCTGACGCTCGAGAACGTCGCTGTGGCGCTGTTTCGCGTTTGCGGCAGCGTCATCCAGCGCGGTTTCGGCCTTGGAAGGCTGGGAAATCGCGGGCGCGTAGCGGTTGGTCATGTCGACGATGTACTCGAGTTCTTTCTTCGAGAGGTCGGCGGTGATGCCGTGGTGAGCCTTGATGCCCGGCCACAGTTTTTCCGCGATGAACAGCGTCGCTTCGCGGTTGGGTTGGCCCAGCACCATCTGCTGGAAGCGGCGTGCAAGCGCGGGGTCTTTTTCGATGTGCTTGCGGTATTCTTCGCCCGTCGTCGTGCCCATGACCGAGATGCCGCGGGAAACGAGGAAGGGTTTCATCATGTTGCCGGCCGAGCCTGAATCGTCGCCGTTCTTGCCGGCGCCGAGCTGGTTGTGGATCTCGTCGATCGCGATGATGATTTTCTGGCCCTTGAACCAGCCTTCACGTTCCTGCAGACCATCAATGATGGGCTTCAGGCGTTCTTCGAACTGGCCGCGGAATTTCGCGCCCGCCAGCATTTTCTGGATGTCCATCTGCAGGACGCGTGCGCCTTCCAGAGATTCCGGAACGTCCGGGCTCTTGTCGACGATCGCTTGCGAGATAGCGGCAAACATCGCGGTCTTGCCAACGCCGGCGTCGCCGGTGAAGGCAACGGATGCCTGTTTGCGGCGGCTGAGGATGCGCAGCGTGTTTTTCGCTTCTTCATCGCGGCCGACAACGGGATCGAGCTTGCCGTTCTTGGCTTTCTCGGTCAGGTCTTCGGTGTATTCGCGCAGAGCCTGTTCCAGCGCCGCATCCGTGATTTTCGGATTTTTCGGGGGCTGGGGCTTCGCGGGGTTGCCGTTTGCGCTGCCGTTAAAGGTCGTGCTGGGGTTTTTCGGCAAAACTTTGGGCTCCTGCGCTGTGGGGTTCTGCTGGACGCTCATGCGTGCGATGAATGCCGAACCGTCCTGATGGGGCGGGAAGGGCAAGTGCTGCACCAGTGCGGGGGAAACCTTGATGCCGTTCGGGCCTTTGATCAGGCCGGGATCGGACGGGTCGAGATCCGCCTTGAAAGAAGCGGGGAAGCTTGCATCCAGGCCCATTTCCTCGACGCCCTCTTTGGACGCTGCGGTCAGCACATAGGTGCCTTCGGGCTTGCCGTTTTTCAGGGTAAACTGGAGTTCATAAGAAACGTCGACCTGCAGCAGCTTGTTCGGGCGGCCTTCCTCGTTGGTGTTGATCTGATAGGCGGTCGTGTTCAGGAGGACCTTGCCGTCAGCTGCGATGTTGTGCTGGCCGTCATCATCGAACGCGAAGATGCGCTCGTTTTTGCCGAAACCCGCTTCGCGCTGGTCTTGCGCGAATACTTGCAGCGGGGACTTTGCGGCGCCGTCTACATAAGGCACTGCGTATTGACGCGAGTTGCCAGCATCCAGCAGGTATTTAAAGCCTGAGAAGTTTTCGTCATTCGCCATTTTGTGTGGCCTCCTGTTACGAGAGTGTGTTTTGGTGTTTTTATGGTTTTTGTTTACGTTTAGTTAACCTAATCAGTAGACAGAAAGAGCGCAAGGACAAATTACGGAATAGCCGGATAGAAAGTCATAATATTTCAGGATAGTGTTGATTCTTATAACTTTCGGAATGGATGCAGTGCAATATGGACAATAATTTTCATGCTTATGGAAAGGTTAACACCCAAAACAGGTGTTTTAACCCCGAGACTCGGGGCAGACATGCAATCACCCGTGATTATGTGAATTAAATCAACGCTGTCAGGTTCCGAGTCTCCGGCAACCTTCGACGAAAGCTGAATAAAAGCGCTGTTTAGACGGCTTTGGGGGCGGGGATCGGGTTCAGGGATTTCGTATAGAAATGCCCCGCGATCAACTTGCCCTCGACCATCGCATAGGCCGGATTCGATCCCCAGCGGCGATAGTTCATTTGTTCATAGAGGGCGATGGCGGCGGTTTGCGTTTCCCGCACATCCAGCTGGATGGTCTTGTAGCCCATTTCGGTTGCGAGCTTTTCGGCCATTTCCATCAATTTGCGTCCCGCACCATGCCCGCGCGCCCAGGGCGCGACGAAGGAGGCGAGGATCTGCGCAGAGAACGCCTGGGCTTCGTTATGACGCGACGGCTCTACCAGTTGCGCTGCGCCGCAGACCATGCCGTCGATGCGGGCGAGCAGCAGATGGCGCTCAGGCACGACCAGCACGCCTTTCCAGTAACGCTCCAGCACTTCGCGGGCAGGCAGGTTGATCCAGCCGAAACCGCCGCCTGCTTCAATCGCGGCGTCCGTGGAATCGCACAGGTCGTTCAGGTCAGCCGGTGACAGCTTGTCCATGATCTCGATGGTGACGTGGGCGTGTTCGAGTGCTTTCATGCGCGTGGGCGTTGCTTGCATAGTTTCCTCCTTAAAGGAAAGGCGATGGCAGAGCTTGGCATTATCCCGATATGTATCCGCTGTTATGCTGCAAACTATAGCATGGCGCGCAGCTGTTCAAAACAGCGATTACTTCACCATAACTAGGGCTTAACAGCGAAATTAAAAGGGGCCGCTTTAAAAAGGACCGTTGTTAAAACCGGGGCCGCGGTACTGCCAGTTCGTGAACGGGCTGGTGGCGCCGTCAAGGTCGCTGGAAAACGCGGGCGGCTGGAAGGTGTTCGCCTGCATGTCGATCGCGTTCTTGGTGTCGATCGAGGTCTGCAGCATGGATGCCACGCCGTCATAGCCGAACATTTTCGCGTAGGTCAGCGCCGCGCCGTCATTGCTGCGCGGATCCGCGCCGCGGTCCAGCAGCGTGTAAACCATGTAATAATCGCCGCGGAACGACGCCAGCAGCAGCGCTTCGTTATTCTGCGCATCGACGCGCGCGCCCAGATCCATCAGCTGGATCGCGATTTCCGTCTGGCCGCCGCGCACAGCCGCCAGCATGGCCGCGCCGTCATTGGCGGTGGGGTCGACGCTGTTGCTCAGCATGGTTTTCACGACATCCGCATGGCCGAAATAGGCGGCCTGCGCCAGCGCGTCGGTTGCGATGCCCGAGCGTCCCGAAATCGCGCCGTTGTCGAAAATCGCCTGCACGCGCCAGCTGTCGCCGCTCGATGCCGCCATCATCAGTTCCGATTCAACGCCGCTTTGCGAGCGCATGGACAGCGTTTGCTTCCACAACTGGTCGGAGGGGGAGATATTGATGCCCGTCTGCGCATAGGTGCCTTCGTTCAGGACAATCGCCGTATCCGTCACGGGGTCTTTCGGAATGTTGTCGAGCGTCGCGGTGCCCGCGCCGATGCCGAGGGCGGCGGCTGCGATAATGAATGCGCGCTTGAATTTCGAGGTGGTGGGTTTACGGCCTTTCATGGCGGTCACTCCAATAAGATATGTAAGGGCGGGTTTTTTTAACCCTCTCGCCTGTTTCTTTACGGGCGGGGGAGTCGCGTGTCAACCCCGCGGGGATTCGGCAGCGGCTTGAAAAGCTGCGGCGTTAAGATAATGCAGGTATTTGATTTCCTTAAATCTTTACAGCCGCCGTTTTATTGACATAAAGCAGTCGTTCGGCTAGGATGCGGGGCATGAGCATAGAATATGATGGCCCCGTTCCGGATGACAGGCGCGCTGCCCCGCAGCCGCCGCAATCGCCTGCGCCCGCGATGGCATCCGCAATGACAAAAGACGAACAGGCCATCCTCGACAAACTGCTGATCGAGGCGGTGACGAACCGCGACCTTGGCCATATCCGCACCTATGTCGAAAAAGGCGCGAATGTGAATATCAGCGCGGGCGATGTCAGCCGCTATATACGCCGCAACGGCAACGACGAATATTACACCGCGAACGCGCCGCTCATCCACCAGATGTATGCCAAGGGCCTGAAAACCGACATCGCCGATTTCCTGATCGCCGAGGGCGCCGATATCGACAGCCGCGACGCGCGCGGCAACACGATGCTGATGCTGGCCGCGAAAACGGGCGATATCAGCGCCGCGACCTATTTCGTGTCGAAGGGCGCGGATGTTTTTGCGAAAAATCATAACGGCGAGATCGTGCTGGATGTGGCGCGCAACCTTACCGCCAACTATCACCAGAACCGCCAGAACTTCATCGACGTGCTGGTGGGCGCGCTGCCCGACATGCTGCGCGACGACATGGCGCAGGGCAATGCGGTGACGCCGCAGGTGATCGCAAGCGCGAATGAAAACAAGCCCGACAAGCCGCGCATCGCGCCGCGCACAGCGAGCTTCAGCAAGGCAACGCCCAAGCCGAAGCCGCACAACAACAAGCTTAATTTGTAACGGGGCATCATGACCGAGCAACGCGACAGCAACGGTGATATAGAGAATGTCGACAGCGTCGACCCCGAACAGCGCCGCATCGTGAATGAAAATTTGCTGCAGGCCGTTGAAGCGTATAACAGCGACCTTATCAACCTGTGCCTGCAAAAGGGCGCGGATATCAACACGCGCAACATCGACGGCCGCACCCCGCTGATGATGGCGGTGTGGAAAGACAATACCAGCCTTGTGCGCTTTATCCTGTCGAAACGGCCCGACCTGTTCATGAAGGACACCACGGGTAAAACCGCCTATGACCTGATCAAGAACGTCAGCGACGCCGATACGAAGCGCGCGATCACGCTGGTCATGCTGCAGGCGCTGCCCGACGCGCCGCCGATCACGAACCCCACGCTGGATAACGTCATCGCATTGTCCGAAATCCAGGCGGTGAAGGCGGTGAAGGCGGCGGAGGCGCGGGAGCGCGCCGTTGCGCCGAAAACCGCCAGCTTCGGCAACAAGCGCACGCCCAAGCCGCCCAAACCCTTTTCCATCTAAGGCCCACCATGTTCGGTTTCAACAACGCCGCCCGCCGCCAGGAAAAAAACAACGAAAGCCTGTTCGATGCGATTACGCGCGGCAGCTGGCTGGCGGTCGAGGCTGCGCTGGACGCCGGCGGCGATATCGATGCGACCGACCGCTGGGCACGCGGCGTGGTCACCCGCGCCGTGCAGGACGGCCGCCCGAACCTGATCCAGCGGCTGGTGGAATACGGCGCGGAAATCGACGCGCGCGACACCAATGCGCGCACGCCGCTGCACAACGCCGCCGCAACCGGCGCGGTTGATTCAATTGCCGTGCTGCTGAAAGCGGGCGCGACGGTCGACGCCGCCGATTCCACGGGCGACACGCCGCTGCTGCTGGCATCCTATAACCGCAGCTTCGAGGCGGTGAAGGCGCTCATTGACGCGAAGGCGTCCACCACGCGGCGCAACAAATACGGCAAGACCGCGCTGATGTTCGCCGCCGAAAACGGCACGACCGATATCGTGGCGCTTCTTCTGGCGCAGCGCGAAGTGCTGCTCGATGCGCGAAACACGGAAAACAGGACGGCGCTCGCGCTCGCGGTGGAAAACGGCCATGTCGATATCGTGCGCCTGCTGCTGAAGGCGGGCGCGCAGGTGGATACGGTCGATAACGAGGGCTATACGCCTTTCTCGCGCGCCGCCTATGAAGGCTTCACCGACATCATGAAATCGCTCTATGCCGCAGGCGCGCGGCTGGAAACGCGCGACACCGACGGCGATACGCCGCTTTCTGCCGCTGTCAGGGGTGAGCATCATGACACGGTTCGCCAGCTCCTCGACTGGGGCGCGGATATGTATGTGCGCAACAACGACGAAGAATCCCCCTTCGACATCGCGGGCGAGCAGGACAACAACATCGAAGACCTGCTGAAGGAAGAAAAGAAACGCCGCGACAAGGGCGGCGCGCCCCGCGAACCCCGCGCCTTTCCGGTCTCTGCCGCCACCCCCGGCAGCACCGTCGCCAACGACATAGATCCACCCCCGCCGAAGAAGCGGGATTTCAGCCTCTAATCTGGAAACACGCTTTATTTAACGCGCTGAATTTATTGAATAACGGCCAGTATTATGTGATATATCAATCATGGTGCTATAATAAGGTATCGCAGAGAAGTTCCCGATATATTGTGCAAAAGTTGTGCAAATGGGCGATTTGGACTAGTTTAATCGGAAGCCCGGCGTTTTGACGCGGGGCGTTTTTAGTTTCTAAGGATCCGGGCTCGGAATGAAAAAGTTTATGGTCATGCTGGCGCTCGCAAGCGTCATGTTCTGGTCGGGCGCCGCCATGGCGCAGAAAAAACCGCAGACGGCTGAGCTGGTCCAGTTTGAAAAACTGGGCGGCAAGATGCTTTACATCGGCAAATCCTATGACATGGACGGCTGGCTGCTGATCGGCCGCGACGGCGAAGTCCGATCGATGATCTATACCAGCCCCATGGGCGCGATGCTGAAAGGCCGCCTGTTCAGCGCCGGCGGCAAGGACATCACGAAAACCCAGCTGCAGATTTACAAGGCGCGCTCCGCCGGTTCGCAAAAGGCCGTGCCGATCGAACCCAACGCCGACCGCGACGCGATCCCGAAGGCGGAGCAGTTCTATGCCGCGGTTGAAAAAGCCAACTGGATTCGCGTCGGCATGCCCGATGCGCCTTACGTCTATATGTTCATCAACGTGAACTGCGAACATTGCCAGTCGCTGTTCCGCACGCTGAAGGGCTCCGTCGACAAGGGCCTGCTGCAACTGCGCCTGCTGCCGGCGGGCGAGCAGGAAGAAAACCGCGATAGCGGCGCGGCCCTGCTCTCCGTCGATGATCCCGGTGCCGCATGGCAGGATTACATGGACGGCAAAAAAGGCGGCCTCCACAAATCGCTGATCAAGGGCGACGCGCTCGAGAAACTCAAGGCGAACGGCAAGCTGGCCAAGGAATGGAAGCTGCCCCAATACCCGTTTATCGTTTATCGCAAGGTGTCGGATGGCACCCTCATGACCGTCGTCGGCCAGCCGGAAAATCCGATGCTGCTGATGTCCGACATGATCAAGAACCCGTAAGGATACTGACAACATGATCACCGCCCAGGCGCTTGCCGCATGCATCTTCACCGCCGCGCAGACCTATTCGGTCCCGCCGACGGTGATCCTCGGCGTGCTGCATGTCGAAGGCGGGCGCATCGGCATGGCGTCGCCGAACACCAACGGCACCTATGACCTCGGCCCCATGCAGATCAACACGATCTGGGTGCCGGAACTGGCGAAGCATTGGCGCGTGCCGGAGAAAATCGCGCTCCGCATGGTGCGCGACGACGCCTGCACCAATATCGGCGTCGGCTCGTGGATCCTGCGCCGCAAGATGAACGAATCCGGCTCCATGGCGGGCGGCATCGCCTGGTACCATTCGGCGACACCCGGCGTGGGCTCCGGCTACCGCGCGAAAGTCCTGCGCGCGATGCAGAAATACCGCCTGATCCGCCAGCCCGCCGATCTCATCACGGCATCCAGCGCCTCCACAAAGAAGCGCGGCTAATTTCCGAAATAGCCTTTCCAGAGTCGAACTGCAAAAAAAACCGCAGAAAACAGATGCTTGCCTGTTTGCTTCTGATTCAAAACTGGCTAATATCGGCTTCTGACGAACGTCTTATAATTCTGTTTTCGGGCAGGGATGAAAAAATTTCTCATGAATAAAACTGTTTCAATCCTCAGCGCGGCGGGCCTCTCCTTGATGGTCTCTGCCTGTGCGCTTCCGGGCAATGTCGACCAGCAGCTCGTGGCCGAACCCGATCCGCTTGCGCTGCGCCTCGCCGCCGCCGTCGACAAGGCATCCGCGTCGCTCGAGACGCTGGCTTCCGTCGAACAGGCGCGCAACCCCGGCGCTGCCGTGGCTTCCGTCCCTTACGCGCCGCAGGAACTGCGCCGCACCGTCACGCTGAAATGGATCGGCCCTGTCGAGCCGGTCATGCAGCGTCTCGCGGACCGCGCGGGCTATGAAATGATGGTGAACGGCGATCTTCCGCCCGCACCCGTTGTCATCTCGCTCGATGTGCGCCAGAAAATGGTCATTGATGTCCTGCGCGATGTCGGCCTGCAGGCCGGTATGCGCGCTGATGTTGTCGTCGATCCCGAACGCCGTGTTGTGGAGTTGAACTATGCACCTGTTTCCGGCGATTAAGATCGCCCTGCTGGCTGGCGTCTGTGCGCTCGCGCTCTCCGCTTCGGATGCGCAGGCGCAAGCGACGCAACCGCCCGGCCGTAACGCCACCGTTCCCGCCGGCATTCCGCCCGCGACCGCAAACCAGATGGCGAATATCCGCCGTCAGGCCGGTAACGCGCAGCTTGGCATCGCGCCTGGCACCACGCCCTCCAACGGCCTCTTCGACCGTTCGCGCTCGAGCGAAATGACCGAGGATGAGCAGCTGGAAGCGATGAAGGACAAGGAAGGCTCGGTTTACAAATCGCACCTGCTGGCGAAGAAAGCCCGCGACAGCGGCGAATTCAATTCTTCCATCAGTAAAATGAAAAAAGAAGACATGACCGCGACGGACGAGGTGAAAACCCCGCCCGAAATGGAAGCGCTGCAGGATATCCGCGGCTCCCACGGCGTGTCCGGCGAAGCCTTCGACGAACTGCTGTCCAAGCCGATGTCGCTCGACCTGCGCATGGAAGCGCAGCGTGAAGCGGCGCTGTCCTACGGCGCGCGCGGCGGTCTTGCTAAACGCACCTACCAGATCACCGAACGCCTGAAGGATTACGAGCCGACCTTCGACAAGGTTTACAACTTCCGCGCGCTGTTGATCAAAGCCCCCTCGGGCATGATGATCGAGCCGCCGATCGTGAAAGAATCGCTCGACGCGCTTGATATTTCCGACGGCGGCAACGAAGCGGCTGTTGCCGACCAGATCGTGAAAATCAGCAAGCAGGCAAAGATCGTGACGGCGCCCCGCGACTGGCGCGGCTATCTCACCTTCTATTACCAGACCGAAATTCCGCCGCCGCCCCGCGTGCTGTGGCCGATGAACGAAAAAGAGCAAGTGCGCTGGAACGCCTGGGTCCGCGAGGGCTGGGATGCCGGCTACGCGCAGGGCGAGATGATTTTTGAATCGAACCTTGCGCAGCTTATCGCCGATTACGACGGCATGGTGCGTTACCGCATGATGCTGGCGGAAGGCAAAATTTCACAGCCCTACGCGCTGCAGGAAGACCGTGGAGTCACCGGCGGCCGGAACGAGATGCGGGTGGGCGACCGTGCGCTTCGCATTACGGGGCCCTCACAATTCCTGACGGGGGCAGACCTATGGAAGCCGGCAGACCGGTAAGTCTCCTCAAGAAGGGTGTTGACGACCTCAAGTCCACCTGGCCTGCGGAGCCTGACCGATTCAACGAGATGCACGTTGACCCCTTCCTGCTCTGGTGCATCAAGCAGGGCTCGTCCGACGTATCGATCCAGACCAACCGTCCTGTGATGTGCGAGATCTCGGGTTCGCTCTATCCCGTCACCTATCGCTCGCTCGACGCCGCCGACATCGTGACCTTCGTCACGCGCCTGTACGGCACCGAAGCGCTCGCCATTCTGGCCGGCGGCTCCGACATCGACTTGGCGTATGAAGTCATGACCGACCGCTTTACGCGTTCGCGCTTCCGCGTCAACATCACGGCGATCCTCGCCGAAGGCCGCGACGGCGTGCAGATCACGATGCGTGTGCTGCCCAGCGCGCCGCCCACTTTCGCGCAGCTGAAAATCGAAAAAGAAATCATCGACGGCTGGCGTCCGCGTAACGGGATCGTTCTCGTGACCGGCCCGACAGGCTCCGGCAAATCGACGCTGCTGGCGGCGGGCATCCGCTCGCTCATCGAATCGCATCACGGTTGCGGCAAGCTTTTGACCTATGAAGCGCCCATCGAATTTACCTACGACTCGGTCGTGTCGCGCCGCTCGCTTGTGGCCCAGACCGAAGTGCCGCGCCACATCCCGAGCTTCGCGGCCGGTGTGCGTAACGCGCTGCGCCGCAAACCTGAAATTATCCTCGTCGGCGAATCGCGTGACCGCGAAACAATCTCGGCCTCGATCGAAGCCGCGCAGACGGGCCACTTGGTGTTCTCGACCGTCCACACGACGGGTGTCGCGTCCACCATCCGACGCATGGTCTCGACGTTCGAGCCCGGCGAGCGGAACGAGCGCGCGTTTTCCCTCATGGAAACCGTCCGCATGATCGTGACGCAGACGCTGGTGCCGAAAATCGGCGGCGGCCGCGTGGCATTGCGCGAATACATGGTCTTCACCGAGGAAATCCGCGAGATCCTGCTGAACATGACCTACGACAAATGGCCGGCGGAATTGATGGCGATGGTCGAAAAATACGGCAAGACGATGGAAAGCCAGGCGCGGCGCGCCTTCGAGGCCGGTCTTATCGAAAAGCGGCACTATCTTGTCTACCTTCAGGGCTCCAAAGCCGCGCAGGAAGCGCTCAAGCGCATTGCGCGTCAGGAAGCCGGCGAAACCGTCGATATGGATGACAGCGGCCCGAAAATGGAAGCAAGCGACGTACACAGCAAATAGTGTGCTATGCTGGTAGGGTTCGCAATTACAGGGGCAACGCATCATGGCTGATCAACCAATCCAAGGCTGGCACTGGCGTAACTCCATGAAAACGGTGCGCTTTTTCATCTTTGATGCACGCGCCGGCTTCTTCGTCGTCCTCGTCCTCGTCCATGCCCGACTCTGGACACTCGTCCTGGCCCTCTCCGTCATGACCATTTTCTGGCTGTTCGAGCGTAAATCTTTGTCCTTCCCGGCGGCCTTGCGCTCCATCCGCGTCTGGATCATCGGGCCCAAGCGTCCGGGCTGGATATGGACCCGCCGCCGCAAGCTGCAGGATACCGGCTCCGCCTAGGCGTTCCGCGGCTTTCGCCCCCCGTCTGAAACCTTCCTTCGCTGACGCCGAAAAATCCTTTCGGCTATGCCGAAAAATCCTTTGCCTCTATTGATTTAGGGGTGTGACTCGGCCTATAAAAGAGCATTAGATTTCTTTTAACAAGCCGCAGGCGCAGGATACTTCCCATGACCCAGACGAATTTGCTGAAAAAAGCCGTTCTCCTTTCCGGTGTTGCGATCATCGCTTTCGCCGCGACGGCCCATGCAGGTTTTGAATGGAAAGGCCCGCTCGGCGCACCGCCCGCCGCCGCAACCCCGGCACCTGTCGATACCCAGCCGAATGACGACCTGACGCCCGTCACCTCGTGGGAAAAATCCCCGGATGCGCCCGCCGCGATGGCGCCCGCGCCGATGGACACCATGCCCGCACCCGTCACGGCTGCTCCCCAATCCACATGGACGCCGCCCGCCAATGATATGGCCGCCGCGCCTGTTGTGTCCGAACCCGCAGGCGATATGCTGACGGGCTTCGGCTCCGATGTCCCGCTCGTGATCGCGCTGCAGCAGATCGTGCCGCCCGGTTACCAGTACTCCTTCGCCGCCGGCGTGAACCCCGGCGTTTCCGTGTCGTGGCAGGGCGGCAAATCCTGGCAGCAGGTTTTGTCCGATACGCTCGCGGCGCAAGGCCTCGGCTTCCGCCTGAAAGACAATGCTGTCGTGATCGGCAACTACGCCTCCGACATGCCCGCAACGCAAATGTCTGCCGCGCCGCAAGCATCTGACAGCAGCCTCGGCATGACGCCGGTTCCGCAAGATGACATGGCGGCTTCGCCGCAAAACAATACCGCGGCTTCGCCGCAAAACGATAACGCGCCGATGTCGATCTCCTCTCCCGCGCCCGCAGAAACCGCAAGCGCGCCTGTGCAATCGACCATCGTCTCGGAAAAACCCGTGACGATCCACCGCGAAAAACGCTCCTCCCTGCTGGAACGCCTCGGCTGGACTCAAGGCTCGAAAGAAGACCACCGCGAAAACGTCGCTGTCCCCGCTGAAACCGCCAGTGCGCCCGGCTGGTCGCCCGCACCCGCGTCCGAAACCGTTGCGCCTGCCGCACCTGCGGCGCCCCGTGCATCGGATGCCGGCATGTCGGCAGATCCCGCGCCGATGGATGACTCTTCCTACATGAACGGTTCTTCGAACGAACCGCAGCGCCTCGCGGCCGCAACGCCGTATTCGCACTCTGCCGCTGACGCTGCGATGTCGTCCTCCGCGACCGAAGCCGGCGCGACGACCGCAACCCCCGTTGCCGCAACCGGCGACTGGAACGGCGCAAAGGGCCAGACGCTTCGCGACGTGTTAAAAACATGGTCGGACAAAGCAGGCGTCGACCTCTACTGGTCGATTGATTATGACTACCGCCTGTCCGACAACGTCGCGACCTCCGGCAGCTACGACCAGGCGGTCGGCAGCCTGCTCGACAAGTTTGCAACCGTTCGTCCCCAGCCCTATGGCCAGTTGCACCAAAGTGCGAAGGGCCCCAGAGTCTTGGTTGTGAAGTCTTACGACCTCACGCGCTAAGCGCTCCGCAAGCGGTTGAATTTCCCTATTGTTTTCGAAATCTGTCACATTTTAACTAAATGTGATATGATATAAGAATATAGTCGGAACAAGCAGTTTCGCCTGCCGGCGTTGGCGGGACACTCACTTTCGGCGTGTAGATGAATTTTTGCTCATGGGGATTTTGGGGCCATGCAAAAACTGGGCGTCGTCAAGAAATTCGTTATCATTTTCTCGCTGATCGCGATGCTTGGCGCGAGTTTCATTACAATGAACGTGATGACAGCGTGCAAGGCGAATGCGCAGGTCTGTACCTGCGGCACGATCTGTACGTATATCGGTATGCCGACCGCCGGCCTCGCGCAGGTCTTCGCAAGCCCGATCACCTCGGGCGTTTTGTTCGCAACCACCTATCTCAGTATTTATTACGCATGGGCGATGGAAACCGGTTTCGGTTTGTCGGTCGCGCAGAAGATTTATGAAGTGAGCCAGAACCAGATCGACTGGTGGGACACCTTCTGGTACTACAACCTCCGCCCCGCGATGATGGACATGACCGACCAGCTGGTCACGATGGACAAGCACCAGGACGTGCAGATGGGCAAGTTCGCGGACGTCGAAAACATGAACCGCACCAACCGCGACATGATGAAGCAGGACATCGCTTCGCACCGCGAATTGCGCCCCGGTGAAAACATCTGCCAGGCGGGTACCGTCGCGGGCGGCATGACCCGCGCCGCAGTCTTCAGCCGCACCTATGCCGCGAACGCGCCCGCAGCCGCAGCGCCCCGCACGGGTAACGCCGTCGGATCATCCGGCGCGCAAGGCTCCGGCCCCGAACAGCTGGTGCGCTGGACGAAATACATCAACAATTATTGCGATCCGACCGAAAACTCGGGCGCCTCCGGCTGCACCGTCGCCGGCCCCTTCGTCGGCCGCGACATCGACGTTTCCGGCGAAGTGTTCATGAAGGACACGATCGACCTGAAAGATCCCGACACCGAACGCATCGTCAACGACCTGATCCAGAATATCGCCGAGCCCCGCGTGCGCGAACCGATTCCCGACGGCGCGGTCGAAACCAACTCCGCCAAGGGCCAGGAACAGGTGATGATCGGCGAATCGTACAAGGCGAAACGCCAGGCCGTTTATGACGCGCTTTATTTCGTGGTCGCGCGCCGCGCGCCCGGCTCCAAATCGGGCGAGTTCCTCGAGAAAATGCGCGGCATCGCGGCAGGCGCCTCCGGCGACACCGCAGGCGGTGCCGGCGTTGACCCCGCCTATTTCGCGCCCAACCAGAACCCGTCCCGCAACGAGATCATGCAGGTCATGATGGCCGAGCGTTTCCGTACCGGTACCTATTCCGTCGACCAGGTGGACAACCCTGAAAACAACGGCCGCGAGATGGTCGTGCAGCAGGCGTTCATGGCGATGCAGCTCACCGACCAACTCGACCTCATGGACCGCTTCTCCGTCATGCTTGCGGCGGAAGTGTCCGAAAACGTGCGCGCGTCGAAATCGCTTCTTGAAAACACAGACGACAGGCCGACAAAGTGAGCAACGCCATGAAAAAACCGCTGCTGCAGAAATTGTCAGGTTTCCGGTTCGGCATGGGCTCGATGGCAGCCGTGCTGATCGGTTTCTTCCTCGTAGGCTATAACGCGATGGTCGCTGAAAACAGCGCCTGTCACGCGCAGATGAACGTGCCGCCCGCAACCCCCGTGGTCGTGACCGGCGGCCCTTGCCCGTCGGCCTGCGCGACGCCGCCCGTGACGCCGCCTTGCGAACCCTCCACCACATCCGAAACGGCCGTGAACACCATCTGGAACGCATTCGACCAGCTGATGACCGGCCCCGCCTCCCTCGTGGACCAGATCCCGCCCTATATGGCGACGCAGCGCGGCGGCGGCATGATCAATTCGGGTAACGGCCTTGAAGGTTATCTGGGCGGTATCGTGGATGCGATGCTCTACGCGCTGATGGACCGCCTGAACGACATCGAGCTTGGCTACATCGACTGGTTCGACACCATGTGGTATTACGGCGCGAAACCCGCGATGATGGACATGACGGACCAGGTCAACACCGCCAACGCCGACCAGAACCGCACCTTCCAGGCGGGTCAGGACGCGGAGGACGAAGACCAGATCAACGTCGGCCATATGGAACAAGAACAGCGCGACACCCGCGTGTTCCGCGCGACGGAAAACGGCGCCTGCTCCGGTGCCGCCGCTGCCGGCGGTTCGGGCCGCCAGCAGAACATCGCGGGCAACATGCGCCGCGCGATGCAGAAAATCACCTTCGACGACGGCCTCAACCGCCGTGGCACGGGTTCCGCGAAAGGCCGCGGCGCGAAACTGCAGGCGCGCAGCGCGACCTATGAAAGCACCTTCTGCGACCCGACCGACAACGACGGCTACAACAACTGCACCGGCGCGCCTGTGCCCGGCCTGTTCAACGCCGACGTCCAGATCACGAAAACGCTGTACGGCACGCTCACCATCCCGCTCCATGACGGCGCGCAGGGCCCGAAATACGAAGCGGCCACCAAGGCGCTGCTCGACAACCTGACCGGCGACCCCACGCCCGACCCGATGTCGGCGCAGGTCATGAAATCCGCGCAGGCGCAACAGGAATGGGTCGACCGCCGCTCCTACCTCGCCCGCATGGCGGCAATCCGCTCCGTGCCGCAGCTTGGCATCGCATGGCGCACGCCCGGCACGCGCCTCTCCACCTGGGTATCCCAATTGCGTCAGGAAGGCGGCGCGCAGCCGACCGCCGGTGCGACGATCGGCCCCGCAGGTACATGTTCGACCGCAGCCGACGGCTCTCCTTGCGAGATGTCTGACAACCCGTCCTATAAGGAAGTCCTGCACGCGATCGCCATCGACCGCTTCAACTCGGGTAAATACGCGAACGGCATGACGACCGACGAATCCGATCTCGAGATGGAAAAACTGACCATCGAAAGCTTCTACCTGATGCAGCTGCGCGATTATTACGAACTGCTGGAGCGTATGGGTCTGACCCTCGCGGTGCAGGTCGCCATTATGGCCGACCAGATGCCCTCGACCGTTCCGCAAGCGGAAAGGACCAAAGAGCCATGATCCGTATGAAATTTGCCGCCATCATCCTTGCCATGGCCGTGTTCCTCGCGCCCGCGCCCGCTTCCGCGCAATGCGAATTCCCGGGCGTCACGCAGATCGCGGCGGTCGGCTTCGCGGCCTCGACCGTTGCGCTTTTGAACGCCAACTATCTTGCGACCCCGCCCACCGGCGGCGGCATCCTGCCCACCGCCTGGACGCTGACGACCCAAGTGACGCAAGCGCTGCTCAACGCCGCGCTGAAGGCGTTTGAAACCCGCCTCTACAACCGCCTGCGCGATTTCTGGGACGACTACCTCGAAGCGCTGCAGAACATGACGGGCCAGTTGAACTCCTCGCTCGCCGACGGCACGCGGAACATGAACAGCCTTTTCGACACCTCCAACATGACGCTGAACCAGCGTTCCCTGCAGCAGATCGAAGTGCAGGCGAAAAAGCAGTTCCAGCCGACGAATGAAGGCTGCCGTTTTGACACCGCCGCGAAATACATGGCGACCACGACCCGCACGGCAAAGGCGATCTCGACCGGCCTTGGCAAGGAAAACACCGGCGTCGCGCTGAACGGCACCGGCTCTGACGCGCAAAAAGGCCCCGGCCAGCTGGCGGCCGTGCGCTGGAACCGCTACCGCACCCTTTTCTGCGACGACCGCATGAACGGCGGCAAAGCCGGCTGTGCTGCGGGCAATCCGCTCGTCAATGCGCACGTCACGCCGTCCAAGACCCTGTTCGGCCGCGAAACGATCCCGATGAACACCGACCCGAACTATAAACTCGCTGTGAACGAGCTGGTCTACAACCTGATCGGTTACGAAGCACCGGCACCCATTCCGCAGGACGCGCTTGCCGCGCCCTCGCTGAAAGACCGCCGTCAGGAACAGCGCGCTTACGCAACCCAGATGGACGCGGTCGGCGCGCTGATTTACGACGTCGTCGGCGAGCGCACCCCCGGCGAAGCGGCGCCAGAAGTTCAGGCGCTGCGCCAGAGCCAGGGTATTACCGACGCGAACGCACGCCCCTCCGACCGCGAGATCCGCCAGTCGACGCTGGAGCAGCTTTGGAACCCCAGCTATTACGTCGACCTTCAGGACAGCTCCTCCACGACCAACCGCAAGGAAGTGTTCCTGCAGGCCTATAACCTGATGCTGATTTACAAGCTGGTCGACAAGACCGAGAAAATGGCCAACGTGTTCGTCGCCGAAACGTCCAACTGGCTCGACGAGAACCAGGGCGACCTGACGACCGACCAGCAGTCTAACGTACCGATCCGGTAAGGAGAGCGCATGTTCTTTAAATCTGGGCCTGTGGCCGAGAAAAAGCCGAAGACGACATCGCTCTGGATGGCGCTGCCGGTTCTCGCCTTCTGCGCGATCCTGACGCCGCCCTCGAACGCTTACGCGCAGGCTTGCGAATCTCCGGGTGACGCCTCGTCCGACTTCAGCGATCTGGCCTCCGACATCGTGGACGAACTGAACGACTTCATCGACCAGGAAGAAAACTTCATCACCGAACTCGTGACGCACCGCGCGAAATACGAGATGCTGAACCGCCTTTATGAATTCGACTTCAACATCCGCGTCGGCCTGACCAACTGGTGGTGGAACACGTCCCACAACTGCTTCCTCTGCGCGATGAAGCACCAGGCCATGCAGCTTTCCGCCGACCAGGTGGACCAGAGCCGCGTGCTGGGATCGTTGATGGACGCGCAGATGCAGAACGAAATCACCAACGACGTCAACCAGCAGGAAGTAGAGGCAACGCACCGCTACCAGCCGAACGAAGCGTCCTGCCCGGTCGACTCTCTCGCGGCACCCGGCGGCGGCGCGACCGAAGGCGGCGTGACGCAAGCTTACCTGATGTCCCGCGCGCTTTCCCGCGCGATGGCGAAGGAAGCGCAGCCGCGCCGTTCCAACGCGACCGGCTCGCCCTCCGAAATGGGCTCGGGCGCTGAAAGCAACTGGCTCTGGAACGACTACGTGAACAAATGGTGCGATCCCGCGGTCGGCGACCAGGGTTGCACCGTGGCGGGGGATCCCGTGACGGCGCACAAGCATACCGACATCCCGGGATTGCTCTGGGGCGACAAGCAAACGATCGATATGGAAGACCAGAAGCAGCGCGATATCGTGGAGGCCGCGACCCGCTATTTCATCAACCTGAAAACCCCGAACCCCGTGCCCGCGCAGGTTATCGCAGCGCCGCAAGGTCAGGAAACGATCCTCGACCGCCGCTCGCAAAGCGCGCGCCTCAACACCGTCTATAACGTGATCGGCCAGATGATCGCGGAACGCGCCGGCGGCTCCGGCGTTAACTCGCAAGATATGCGCGTGGCGGCGGGCCTGCCCCCGGGCAACGCCGCGACCGATGCCAGCTACCGTGAATTGATGCAGGCGATGACCATGGACCGCCACCGCGACCCGCAATGGATCGTGCGCATCGTGAACGAACCGGAGGCTGTCTTGCGCGAACAAGGCTCCGTCAACGCGATCAAGATGCAGCAGATGAACGACTTGTACAAACGCTGGGAAGAGCTGCTTTGGATGTCGGCCGCGATGTATGCCAGCAACCTCGACTCCGACATCCCGCATGACCTGGATGACGCAGCACCGACCCGCTAAACCGAATACCGGAGACATGACATGAAAAAGAAAACCGCCATCGTCCTTTCCGCCATCGCCCTCGTGCTGGTGCTGACCGGGCCTGCCGCCGCCGTCTTCGAATGTCCATGGACGGCAGTGACGGGCAACAACCCTTCGGCTGACGGCGATTACGGCTGCGAAGACACCTCCGCCACCGGCCCCTGCTAACCTTCGGCCACGGCTTTAGAATTTCCATTATCCCGCGCCTGCTTGCTGCAGCGCGGGATAATCTTGTTATATGATTATGTAATAATCACAATCTTGCTTCTTTTGAACAACTGCTCTGCAGCCAGTCGACACAACATCTTGTGTCTGGTATCTTCCGATTCAAGCTATCCATAGTTACGGGGATACTTTGATGCCTTTCAGCTGGTCTGATCGTGAACGCATTGCGCGCGCGCTTATCGAAACCTATCCGACAACGGAAAGGCTGGAGCTGTCCCTTGATGACCTGCAGCAGATGGTCGTCACGCTTCCCCAATTTACCGGCCCTGAAAATCCGCCCAGCCGCGCGCATCTTGATTCCATACTCTGGACCTGGATGCGCCTGGCCGATCCCGTGGAAGAGATCGGAGGAGCCGCCGCATGAACGACATGTCGCCGACCCTTCCCGATAACAACAAAAATGAAAACGGGAAATCGCTGCACTGGCATGTATTAGGGGGCAATAACAAACACCGCATCGGCGCAAACGCCGGTATGGCTGTCTATTCCGAAACCGGCGCCGATGGCGCGGTCAAGACCACGCGCCTGATGTTCGATGCCGGTGCGCTGATCGGCGAGAGCAAATTCGCCGAATATCCCGAACTTGCCGCCTGCGACAACGTGATCCCCGATATGGAGCGTCATTTTGCGAAAAAAGGCAGCGCCGATAAACCGGCCGAGCCCATCGACGCCATTTTCCTGACCCACAACCATGTGGACCATGTCGGCGCGATCCCGTTCTATATCCTGATGGGCTATGAAGTGCCGAAGATTTACGCGACGCCCTATACGGTGAAGCGTTTAGAGCAGGAACTGGCCAACGCGAATATCGACCCCGAAGACTGGCCCGAAATGATCTCCATCGCCCCCGGCACGCCCGTGCAGGAAGGCAAGGTCAAGGTCAACGCGTTCTGGGTCTCGCATTCCACGCCGCAATCCGCAGGCTTCTTCATCGAAACGCCGGAGGGGAATATTCTGAACCCCGGCGATTTCAAGATGGACCCGACGCTGGTCTGGGGCCCTGCCTTCAACAACGCGCAATTCAACCGCATGATCGCGGGCAAGCCTGTCGACCTGCTGCTGCTCGATTCCACGGGCGCCGACCGCGACACGCCGACGACGCACGAGGCCGATGTGCGCGCCACGTTGCGCGGCCTCATGAAAAAATATCCCGGCAAGCGCTTCGTCATCGGCGTCATGAGCGGGTATGAAGAAAACCTCGCCTCGGTCGCGCAGGTCGCGGCCGATGCCAACCGTTCCCTGTGGATTTCCGGCTGGTCGCACGAACAATCGATGTCGGCGCTGAAGGCGACCGGCATGTCGCTGTCGGATGCCGTGGGCCGCGAGATCAAGGTGCGCATGCTCGACAAGGGCAGCGCGTCAAAGGATCTGGCCGAGGCGCGTCCCGGCTCCGCCGTCGTCATCGTCACGGGCGCATCGGGCATGCCGAATGCCGTGCTGCCGCGCGCGGCGGATGGCGTGCATCCCACGCTGACGCTCGACAAGGATAAAGACATCATCCTGCTGGTCGCAACATCGATCCCGGGGCAGGAAGCATCGCGGGAGCGCATGCTGTCCATCCTGCGCGCCAAGGGCTTCAAGGTTCTGACGAAGGCGGAGGATACGCTTTATTCCCACGCCCATGCGCGGCTGCCCGAATTGATGGATTTCGCGAAACTGGCGAACCCGAAAAACGTGCTGCCCATTCACGGTGACACACATCTGCGCGAGGCGAACCGCGAAGCCCTTGCCAAGCTTGGCTTCAACAGCCTCTCCGCCGAAAACGGCGATGTGCTGCGCGTGACCAAATCGGGCGTTGAATCGATCAACCCCGAAAGCAAGGGCCGCCCGAAACTGGTGGGCTTCAAGACGCTGCAGGGGCTGCGCTGGAACGAAAAGAACTACATGCAGATCAACGCGCCGCAGGACAAGCCGGAGACGCCCGAGCCTGCAAACAACAACAGCAAGCCCAAGCGCCCCAAAATTTTCAACGTCAATCCGCCGCCCAAGCCGCCTTCGGCGGCGTAAGACTTGTCCGCCTGCGGTCGCCTGAATTAGGCTTGCTGCAAACGCGGTGCCGGTCTCGACGGGGCTTGCGGGCGCGGCGGTGACTGGCGGAACAGCGGATCGCTGGTGAAGATGCCCTGCAAAATCTGCTGCATGCCTTCTGCTTTTTCCGGATGCTTGTCCAGCAACTCGCGTGCCTGATCGATCAGGTTGCGGCGTGCGTTCAGCAGCGCCTTGACGTCGCCCGGGTTTTTCGCAACGGCGGGGTCGCTGTAAATTTTCGCCTGCAGCAGGTCGAACATCTGCCACGGCGCGACTTGCGGGGTCGCGGCCGGGCCGCCGCCGAACAGGTGCTTCAGCGCCTCGGCCATATCCGGCCCTTCGAGGGTTTTCTGGACGATCGCCGCCTTCAGCTCATAGGCCGAACGCACGAATTGCAGCGCGTCGTCGATGGCGGTGCCCTGCACCTTGTTCTGGACCAGAATGCGGAAATAATCATCGCCCAGCGCCGCTGCGCCCGACAGATGTGTCGCCTGCGCCGGCGTCAGGGCGGTTTTTTCGGTGATGTCATAGGCCATGTCGCGCATCTGCGCAGGGGTCAGCTTGCGGAAATTTTCCACGCCCATTTTTTCCACACGCGCCTGCAATTCGAACAGGGCAGGGTAGGTGGTCGCGACAATCGCGCCAAAGTAAGCGTTGTTATCGGAATCATACGTCTTGGTGCGCGCATTTTCGGTCAGCGCGACCAGCGTCGCCTTGAAATTCGCGTATTCGCCGATCAGCGCGGCGGGTCCGCCGTCCTTCACCGTCTGCATCAGCGCGCCGACTTCGGAGAAAGTTTCTGTTTTGTGCAGCACGATGATCTGGTCAAACCCTTTGTTCGCGGCGCCGACGGTCGGCAGGTAACGCGTGTCGAAACCGCGCCATGCGCCCTTCGCGCCCACGATATCGGCCATCTGTTCGCGGGTGATCGTGGTCTTGATGGTCGCCTGCTCCAGCGTATTGACGTCGCGGCCATCCGGCGCGGTCAGGATGAAGGCCTGTTCCATGAATTCTTTTGCCGACAGGTTCGGGTTATAGGGCACAACCACGGATGCCGCCTGCGCCAGCGCATCGCCGGTCAGGCCCGGACGGATCGCCTGCGGCGCGAAAGCGCCCTGCTGCATCGAGAACGATGTTTGCGCAATCGCGGTCAGTTCCTCCGGCGACAGGCCGGATACTTTTTTCGCGGTCAGGTATTCCTGCACCAGCCTGCCGAATTCGCGCACCGGCGTCTGGCGCAATTGCAGCTGCGTGCTGATCTGGTCGGGATCGACGAACACGACGCGTGGCGTACCGGCGGGGCGATCCTTGTTCACGCGCGTTTCAAGCGCGGCGAGGCGCTGCGATGCGCGCGTCGCATAACTTTGCTGCAATTGCGTGAAGGTCAGCGTGTTCTGCTGCACGGTTTCCGTTTGCGCGGCGTTGGGGGCAGGGCTTGTCGTTTGCGCGTTTGCGACCGCACCGCCGAAAGCGAGGGTCAGGCTGGCCACACCTGTCAGCAGGGCTCTTTTCATTGCATTCATTTCCACACCATTCCCGTTGAATCATTAATGTTTATAAGGGGATGCGAGGAATATATTCCATAACATAGGCAGGAGTCAAACAGGAATTTCACCAATTTTTTCAAGTGTTTAGCCCCGCCCTCATCACGGTGGCGGGGTATCGAGTGCCTTTTTCTTCACAATGTCCAATAACCGTATCATCTAAACCATAACACAAATATGCGAAAAACGCAATTAATGTCACGCAACTCGTTGAGGCCGCGAACGATTTCGCATCCAGAAAAAACCCGCCGGCATCACGCGCGGCGGGTTTTCTTCCGGGAGGGAAAAGAATTAGAGGAAGTTGATCAGCGACAGCTGGTTCACCATGCTGGTGACTTCATAGGATGCCTGCAGCTGCGTCTGCAGCGCCTGGATTTGCGTCACCACATCGGTCGTATCGGCGTTCTCCGCCTTGCCGACCAGACCCTGCAGCGTCGCAAGGTCGCTTTCATGGCTCGCCTGCACGGCGTTCAGCAGGTTGTAATTGCCGCCGACGCGCGTTGCCGCCGCGTCCAGTTTTTCGACGCCCGCGCGCGCGATGCCCATGATGTTCTGGATGACGTCGTCCAGTTCCGCCGCGGTCGGGATGTCGCCTGCGGCCGGTGCCTGCATATTGGCCATGAAACCCAGCGCCTTGATGATGTCCTGAAAACCGTCCACATCGGCGCGCACGGTATAATCCAGTTCCGTCGTCTCGCCGATGCGCGTCGTCACCTGACCCGAGGCCGACAGGCCGGGGTTCATGCCGAGATTGGCGGTGGTAAAGGCATCGACGTTGGCGGTCAGCTGCGCGGTCGAATTCACGCCCGTCAGCCAGTCGGACACCTGTTGCTGGAAATTGTTGTTGAGCACGTTTTCATCCGAAAACGGCGCGCTGGTGGAATCCGATCCTGCGAACAGGTAACGGCCGTCCACTTTCAGGTTGGCAAGATCCTGCACGAAATCAAGCGCGTTCTGCGCGATCACCTTCAGCGACGGGATATCCGCCGCGCTGTCGCGCACGGCGGTCGTGATGCCCTCGATCAGCTGCGACACCGCGTCGCGCGTCGCATCCATCGCCGTGTTCATCTGCGTGATGCGCGAGGTGAGACCGCTGATATTGTCGAGATAGCTTTGCACGCGGCCCAGGTCGCTGCGGTTGCGCTGGATGTTGGTGGCATCCGCGCCGAAACCCGCCAGCGTGTCGTATTTCTTGGTCGATGCGATCTGGCGCTGCAGATCGGTCATCTTGGCGTTCATGTCCTTCAGCCGCGCGATGTTCGCCTGCGTCGAGCCAAGGAAGGATACTTTTGAAATGGTCATGTCATCTCTCCGTCATCAAATCGCGTTCAGCAGCTCGTCCAGCATCTTTTCCGATGCCGAGATCATGCGCGCCGCCGCCGCATAGGCGGTCTGCACGCGGATCAGCTCCGATACTTCTTCGTCAAGGTCGACGCCGCTTTCATCGGTGAAGCGGGTCGTGAGCGTCTGCAAATAACTGTCTTCCTGCGTCGCGGCGGCGGTCGCGGCATTCGCGTCCTGCGCCTGGTCGGTCAGGACCGCGCGGCTGAAATCGCCGATGGATGCATTCGCGACAAGCCCGATCGACAGCCCGCCATTGGGGCCGAGGTTGTTCTGGCGGAACGGGGTATGCGCAAGGTTGGTGACGGTCACGCCCATTGCGGTCAGCGGGGTGCCGACGCTGTTCTGCAGGGTAATGTCGCCGCCGTTAACGGGGGTCAGGATCAATTCGCCGCCAACGCCCAGCGACGCCGACAAATTCGGGATGGCGTTCAGCTGCGCGAGAAGCTCGACCGACGTATCGCCGGGCGCGATCGACACGGTCACGGTCGTGGCGCTGCCGACCTGAACGGTGAACGACGGGTTCTGCGCGGGATAGGTGAGGAAATCAAGGCCGAGGTCCTGAATGCCCGCGCCCAGATCGATATCGGTAATCGTGATGTCGCCGGTGCCGGTCAGAACCAGCTGGCCGCCGCTGCTGAGCGCCGCGACGTTCGATCCTGCGGCTGCGTTGATGTTGTTGACGAGGTCGAGCGCGGTGTCACCCGGGTTGATCGTCACGTTGAACGCGCCCGCGCCGACATCGATCGTGAAGTTGGCGGGCGCCGTGATGTTCGGTGCGGCGTCAAGGTCGGGGGTGTAGCTGTTGAGGTTGGTCGTGCCGTTGATGCGGTTCGATTGCGTGATGCCAAGCGCGGTGAACAGGTCGCCGCTGGAAATATCCGCGGTGCCGGCGGCGGTCTGCGACTGGTACGCGCCCAGCGCGAATTCGGAAATGCGGCGGATGACTTCGTTCGAGCCTGCGGGGATGACCGCATTCGTGGTTCCCGTGCGCAGCAGCGCAGGGTTGGCGATGATGGCCTGATTGACGCGGATCTGGCCCGCAAAACCGGAATAGCCGGTGATGCCGGGATCGGCCACGTTCGCGGGCACGTTTCCATTTGCATCCGTGAACAGGCGCAAGCCCTGTTGTTCAAAGCGGAAGGCGAGCTTTTGCGCCATTTCGTCCATCTGCGCCTGATATGTGGGCAGCGTTTCATCGCGCAGCGTAAACAGCGCGCCGATATCGCCGCCGATCTGCCCTTGCGGCACCTCGGTGCCATTCGCATTGCCGATATGCAAACCGCCTGCGCTTGCGGGATAATAGGTGTTCGCATCCTGCGTGGATTTGGTGAAAAACAGTTCCTGCGCCGCGCCGTCGACCAGCGCCTGCCCCTGTTTCGTCATCACGACCATTTTATTGTTGGCGCCGATGACGGTCGTGACCTCCATGAATTTCGATACTTGCGCGACCGCCATGTCGCGCTTGTCCTCCAGGTCGGCGGCGGAACGCCCGGATGCGGACAGGTTCTGGATCTGGATGTTCAGGCTTGCGATGATTTTCAGCTGCGCGTTGACTTCGGTCACGCCGGCGGCGATTTTATCCTCCGCCTCGTTCTTCATGTCGTTCATCATGGTGCTGAATTTATTGAACGTCTCCGCCACCTGGCGCGCCTGCGTCACGGCGTTCGACAGCTGCGTCGTGCTGTTGGGGTCGGCGGAGAGGGCGGAAAACGCGTCGCCCAGCTTGCCGATTTTCGCGGAAATGGAGCTTTGCGCTTCGGACGCGCCGTGGAACGTCTGGATGCGGTCGAGGAAAGCGCTGGTCGTGACCGCGCCCGAAGCGAGGCTGGTCTGCTTCATCATGTCGCGGATCAGGTTCTTGTCGACGCTGCGCATAATCGCATTCATCTCGACGCCCATGCCGACGCCGCCGACCACAAGCGTCTGGGTCGGCAAAATCTTCCGGGTAAATCCGGGCGTGGAGGCGTTCGCGATGTTGTTGGATATGGTGTCGAGCTGGCGTTGTGCCGCCCGAAGCCCGCTTAACGCCGCATCTAGTGATAATGTTGACATGGCTGCACCATTGTTAAAATCATTCTTCCGCAGGGTATATAAGCAATAGACGTGCCAGATTGCCCGTTTCGGAAAAAACACATATAAATCAATACTTTAGTATTCATGCGCTTTCCCGTTCAAAAAATGGCACATCCCTTGCAACGAAAAGGGTAGAGGAGTTTGGGCAAGCGATGATTGAACCGTCGACATATACATCGGGCTTCAGGGGCGAGGATCGTACTGCTGGTATGACGTCGTCCACAGCCATGATGTCGGATGCGAAGAAATTCTCCGGCATGGTCGACGAAGCCTCGAACGCAGGCGAAACCGAAAAGGTCGCCAGCACGAAACACAAATCCGGCTTTCAAAGTTTTTTAAGCTTCCTCGGCGCGATTCTCGATATCATCAATCCGCTGCAGCACATTCCCGTCATCAGCACGATCTACCGCAACATCACCGGCGATGAAATCAGCCCGATGGCGCGCGTGGCGGGCGATGCATTGTACGGCGGGCCGATTGGCGCGGCCGTGGGTCTGGCGAATGTCGCGGTCGAACACAAGACCGGAAAAGACATCGGCGAAAACGTGATGGCGATGTTCAACAAGAAATCCGGTAAGGATACGGCAGACGACATTCAGGTCGCCGAAAATAAATCCGGCCAGCGGTTGCAGGATATCGCCTGGAACGACGCCGTGCCCGCCAGTGAAAATTCCGGCGACAGGCAGCAGGGCGTTCTTTTCGCCCGCAACGAAGCGGCTGGCGAAAACGGGCGCGCGTCGCTTTCAACTGCTGCGCCCGCCGCAACGGCGCCGCAGCAACCGGTGCATGACGACGGCGCCCGCAACGCGCTGATGGCCTTTGCGCGCGACATGCGCGGCGGTGCGCAGGCAACTCAAAATTCCGGCAGCGCTGCCGCCATGCAGGAAATCGACGTGACGACGCAGATCAAAAACGATGTCGCCAAAAATGACAAACCGCAGGGCGTGCTTTATGCCCGCGACGATGCCGCCGCCGAAAAGGCGCGGCTGTCGCTGAACACAGTTAATGCTATTCAACAAGATTTTCCGTCTTCCCCGGGACCCGCTCCTACAAAGCTGTCCTATCGCACGGGGGCGACCGGAAATGGACCGGCGGCCTACTCCTACAAAGATGGCACGATGGTTCCGACTGCGAAGAGCGGACCTGCTGGAGGCTCCGACATAACGTCGGCGCAAGGTAAGGTGAATGTCAAAACCGCGCTTCTCTCACAAGAAGTTCCGGCGGATGCGGGCGAGAATCGCGCCGTGCCGCCGGAACTAATTGCGAGGCAAATGATGGCGGGTCTCGATAAATATGCCGCGATGAGCCGTTTGTCGGCGCAACCTGCCGCACCTGCCACATTTTGATTTCCTGATACGCCTGTGCCATGATGGCGCATGAACATCGTCGTCCAGACATCATCATCCACCGCGACCACCGGCGTGCTTTTCATCGGGCAGCAGCGCTATGACTGCACGCTCGGCCGTACGGGCGTGACGCTCGACAAGAACGAAGGCGACGGCAAGACGCCGGTCGGCACCTATCCGTTCCGCTACGTCCTCTACCGCGCCGACCGGATAGAAAAACCGGAAACCGGCTTGCCTGTGCATGAACTGACGCCCGATACCGGCTGGTGCGAAGACGCAAGCCATGCCGATTACAACAAACAGATCACCCTGCCGCATCCATCCGTCCATGACCGCATGACGCGCGATGACAGCCTGTACGATATCTGCGTCGTTATCGGATACAATGACGCGCCCGTGACAGCCGGAAAGGGCAGCGCGATTTTCATGCATCTGGCGCGCCCCGATTTCACGCCGACCGCCGGTTGCGTGGGATTGAGATTCGCGGACCTGCAGGAAGTTTTAAAGCAGCTGGATTCTGCCAGCCTTATCACGGTCTTGCCGCCGCCCGATTCACGCCCTTGACCTTGTTTTGGAAAGTCTTATGATGCCCTTCATTCCAGAGGGAGCCGTATTATGCCAAAATCAAGCCTGAAGACCCGCGACGACGACGAACAAGAAGAAAAAGCCGTCCCCACGAACGTGTCGGGCCAGCGCCTGAAATCCTTCCTGGAGCGCGTCGAGCGTCTGGAAGAAGAGAAAAAAGCCCTCGCCGAAGACATCCGCGACGTTTACAGCGAAGCCAAAAGCCTTGGTTTCGAAGTGAAGATCATGCGCAAGATCGTGTCATTACGCAAAACCAACGTCGAAAAACGCCGCGAGGAAGCCGAGCTGCTCGATCTGTACATGGCGGCTATCGGCATGGCCGAATAACCATATCGGCATGGCGGAGTAATCTCCGCGCCTGATTAGGAAAACCAGACGCAAAAAAGTTAAGGATTTAAACGGCAAAGGCTTTTATACTGGCCTCTGCCGTATTATCCTTGATGCCACAGCTTACGGCTTTCCTCGAAGGGCTCCGCACTAGAAAATGAAACAGCGCGCATATCTCTCCCTTTTCGTCGCGGCGGCCCTGTCGCTCAGCATTCCCATGACCCCTGCCTTCGCGCAGGTGGAAGTGACCTTCGAGGATGCGATTTCCGCCTTCAACTACGGCGACAACGATCTTGCCAACAAGCATTTCTGGAAGCTGGCGGGGCAGGGAGACGCGCGCGCGCAGTATTACCTCGCCTATATGCTCGATGCCGGCCTCGGCACGGGGCAGGATATCAACGGCGCCGCCGGCTGGTACAAAAAATCGGCGGAGCAGGACTTCCTGCCCGCAGTCGTTTACATGGGTTACATCTATAGCCAGGGCCGCGGCGTCGCGAAGGACGAAAAAGAAGCTTTCAAGTGGTACACGCGTGCGGCGCAAATGGGCGACGCGATTGCGCAGAACAACCTTGCGACCATGCTGCTCGTCGGCCGCCCTTACGCGAAAAACGCGCCGCTTGCCGCGCAGTGGTTCCTGCAATCCGCAATGCAGGGCAATATGCGCGCGCAGTACAACCTGGCCACCATGTACCGCACCGGTGACGGCGTGAAACGCAATTATCCCGAAGCGCGGCGCTGGTACAGCTTCGCCGCCAATCAGGGCGACATGTATGCGCAGAACGCGCTGGGTTACATGTTCCGCAAGAGCATGGGCACCGAACGCCCCGCACCCGATGCAACGCCCGAACAAAAAGCGGCGATGGAACTGGCGGACAAAAATCAGGCGATCGAATGGTATCGCCGCGCGGCCGAACAGGGCCACATGAAATCGCAAATGGCGCTCGCCATCATGTATGAACTGGGCGAAGCCGGCCCCGACAAGGGCTCGAACGAGGCCGTCGTCTGGTATTTCAGCGCGGCGCGTCAGGGCAATGAAAAGGCGATGCACCGCCTCGGCTATTTCTACGAGCGCGGGCCCGAAGGCTGCCCGCCCGACAAGCCTTGCGAGAACCCCGAACGCGAAGGCAGCGGCCTGCCCAAAGACGACAAGGAAGCGCTGAAATGGTACCGCAAGGCGGCGGAGGAGAAAAACTACACTCCCTCCATCATCGCCCTCGCGCGGTTCTACCAGAACGGCATGGGCGGCCTGCGCGCCGACAGCAAAAAGGCGCTCGACCTCTTTAACAAAGCCGCAAACCGCAAGGACCCCGTCGCGATGGTGGAACTTGCCGGCATGTACCGCCTTGGCGCGGGCGTGCCGCGCGACAACGTGCGCGCGCTGCAGTGGTACGGCCTTGCCTATCAGGCGCTGCAGGATCAGGCGAACGATCCGAAATCGATGCCGCCCGATCCCGATCTTGAAACCGAAGCGACGAAATGGCGCATTTACCTGCGCAACAACATGAGCAAGAACGACATCGAAAACGCGTCGCGCCTCATCAATTCGTGGCGCCCGACCTTCGTCGGGAACACAGGCGACCAGTCGCTCTTCTACGACAAGTAGGATTTCCATGACGAAAAAAGGCGCAGACTCCCCCGAACATGGCCTGATCATCGGGCTTTCCGCCGTTGCCTGCGCGGTCGAGGGGCACGAACCCAAGGTGTTCATCGTGCGCGGCGCGGCGCATGCATTGTCCGCCGGCGTCCATCCGACGAACGAGGAAGGCGACGCACTGCCCTTCGGCCCGTTCGATCCGAATAAACATGCAACGCTGGAAATCGGGTTGCGCGGCTGGGTGAAGGAACAGACCCCCCTTAACCCCGGCTATGTCGAGCAGCTTTACACCTTTGGCAACCGCGGGCGTTATGCGGGTGACGCGGCGGAATCCTCCCGCGTCATCTCCATCGGCTATCTCGCGCTTACCTATCAGGAAAAAACCCGCACGACCGACAACGTGTTCTGGGGCGACTGGTACAGCTATTTCCCGTGGGAAGACTGGCGCAACGGCAAGCCCAAGATCATCAGCGACGTGATCGAACAGGGGCTGAAACGCTGGAGCAATTCCGGCGAAACCAAGGAAGAAAAAAACGCGCGCCGCACGCGCACCAACCTGCTCTTCGGCCTCGACGACATTCCGTGGGACGAGGAAAAGGTGCTGGAGCGTTACGAGCTGCTGTATGAAGCGAAACTCGTCTATGAAAGCATCCGCGACAAGGGCATCAAGGTCGATTACGTCCTTGTCCCCGGCCGCTCCATGCTCTACGACCACCGCCGCATCCTTGCGACCGCAATGGGCCGTTTGCGCGGGAAGTTGAAATACCGCCCCGTGGTGTTCGAATTGATGCCGCCCGAATTCACGCTGCTGCACCTGCAGAAAACGGTCGAGGCGATTGTCGGCCATACGCTGCACAAGCAGAACTTCCGCCGTCTGGTGGAGGGCTCGGGCATGGTCGAGGAAATCGCAGGCAAAAAATCGGCGGAAGCCGGCGGACGCCCCGCCTCCCTGTTCCGTTTCCGCAAGGACGTGGTGTTCGAACGCCCCGCACCCGGCGTGAAACTCTCACCGGCGATGGGCTGATAACGTCAATCCAGTTTATTGAAATGCGTGCTGCGCGTCCGGGCCAGCGCATGTCTGCGTGCGTAAATTTTCTTTAGAGCGATACGGGCGCGCGTTTTTTGAACCGCGCGGTCTTGGCCGTCATTCCCTGGCCGACGCCGCCCGTGACGGCCTGCGTCATTTCGGCGACGCGCGCGAGGCCGATTTCGGATTTAATCGTGCGGCCTTTCGCGGGGTCTTCCATCGCCTCGGCCAGATAACCGCGGATTTTGTCGGCGGACGGGCCGGCATTCTCGATGCGGAAGGAGGTGTAATCAAAGGCGGTGTTGCCTTCGCTGTCCTTCGCCCGCGCATCCGCGCCGGCCTCCAGCAACAATAAAACAATTTCGACATTGCCGCTGCGCGCGGCCAGCATCAGGGGTTTCGTCTCGTTCTTCGCGCCCAGTTCCAGTTGCGCGCCTTTGCGGATCAGCAGGTCGACCATCGCTGGCTGTTGCGCGGCGATCGCATGGTGCAGCACGCTGAAATCATCGTCGCGGTCTTCCCGCCATTTCCACGCATCGGGATTGTCGGCAAAAACATCCAGCACCAGCGCCATATTGCCCTCGGTCACGGCGCTGATGAACCTGAAACTATCAAGGATGGTGTATTTGGGCTTGGTCACGCAAGTGGCCCGTTTTTCTTGCGGAAGCTTGCCGTCTTCGGCGCCTTCACGGGATTGTCCGCGCCGTCGGAAATCGCCATCGCGATACCGGCGAGTTTTTGCAGCTCGGCGCCTTTGGCCTCCTGCGCGGTGGTCACCTGCGCGACACGCACTATTTCCTTTTCAGCCGCATCCTGAATCTTGCGGCGCGTCTCGAGCGCGTTCAGGAATTCGAAATCCGCCTCATATGTCGCAACGCGCATCTGCGTCTCGATCGCGGGATCGGTGAAATCAACGGGCGACCCTGCCTGCATCAGCACGGTTGCAACCTCCAGCTGGCTGGCGCGGATCGCGCTCATCACGGGGCTGATTTCTTTTCGCTGCGGCTGCTGGATAAAAAACTGCGGATCGTAATAGACGGTCGGTTTAAACGCGGGCGGCTGTTCGGTTTTCCCCGTCAGTTTCGCAAAGATGTCGCTCAGCGTCATGGATTCGCCCCTTTATAAAACACTGGCCAATCATATCACGCGATTGCTTATGAAAAGGTAAAACCGCGGGTGATTCTATATATGATGCGCGGCGGAGGGTTTAAAACAGCCAAAAACGGCCCGAAACTGCCCTGTAAGTAGCTGAAATAATTGATGAATAAATTATGCTCAAGTTAATCATATCTTCATTGACTTATGCTCTAATGGATTATATATCTTATACTCAGAGAGAGCAGAAAACGGTCCGGCCTTAAAGGGATCGAAAATCAGGAGCCAATAACATGTTCGACCAAGTCAACCAGATCCCCGCCCTCAGCTTCACCCCCGCCGTCGCGCGCGAAACTGCGCCGCTGTACGAAAAGGTCAAGCGCGTCGTCAACGAACTGGACTGGGCTTCCTACGCGCCTTACATCCTCGAAATCAACCGCCTGAAAAAAGAAATGGGCGCGGTTGTGCTGGCGCATAACTACATGACCCCCGAAATTTTCCATTGCGTGTCCGATTTCGCAGGCGACTCCCTGCAGCTCGCGCAGCAAGCGGCGAAAACCGACAGCCAGCTGATCGTTCAGGCGGGCGTCCACTTCATGGCCGAAACCTCGAAAATCCTCAGCCCCGAAAAAACCGTGCTGATCCCCGACATGAAGGCCGGTTGCTCGCTCGCGACCTCCATCACCGCCGCCGATGTGCGCCTGCTGCGCCAGAAATTCCCCGGCGTGCCGATCGTGACCTATGTGAACACCTCGGCCGATGTGAAGGCTGAATCGGATATCTGCTGCACGTCGTCGAACGCGCTGAAAATCGTTGAATCGTTCGAAAGCGACACGATCCTGATGATCCCCGACCAGTTTCTGGCCCGCAACATCGCGAAGCAGACCAAAAAGAAAATCCTCACCTGGCAGGGTTCCTGCGAAGTGCATGAACGCTTCACCGCGAACGACATCATCAAGTTCCGCAAGGCCTATCCCGGCGCGGTCGTGCTGGCGCATCCCGAATGCCCGCCCGAAGTCTGCGCGGAAGCGGATTTCAGCGGCTCGACCAAGGCGATGGCGGATTACGTGACCGACAAGCAGCCGAAGAAAGTCGTGCTGATCACCGAATGCTCGATGTCCGACAACATTTCGGCGAACAACCCTAACGTGGAATTCCTGCGCCCCTGCAACCTGTGCCCGCACATGAAACGCATCACGCTGCCGAAGATCCTGCAATCGCTGCAGACCCGCACGACGGAAGTCTATGTCGACCCCGCGATCGGCATCCTCGCCAAGCGCGCCGTTGACCGCATGCTGGAAGCTTCCAAGTAATTTGACTTACCAAGGATTGATACCATGACCGCAGAAATCAAAGACAAGGCAGATGTTGTAATCGTAGGCTCCGGCGCTGCCGGCCTGTTTGCCGCATTGACCCTCGCGCCCCGTCGCGTGTTGGTGCTGAGCGAAAAACCCCTCGGCGGGGTTTGCGCCTCCGCATGGTCGCAAGGCGGTATCGCCGCTGCCGTCGCACCCGAAGACACGACCGAAAGCCATGTCGCCGATACGCTGAAAGCCGGCGCCGGCATCACCGATGTCGATGTCGCCCGCACGCTGGTCGAGGCTGCCCCGAAATACATCGAAATTCTTGCCAAATACGGCGTCAAGTTCGAACGCGACGAAAACGGCGCGTATAAACTGTCCCGCGAAGCCTGCCATGCCCGCCGCCGCGTGTTGAAAGCGGCCGCCGGTGACGGTTTCGGCGCTGAAATGATGCGCGCACTGGTCGAAGCCGTGCGCAACACCCCGTCGATCGTTTATGTCGAAGGCGTCTCAGCCGAACGCCTTGTCCGCCGCGACGGCGCGACGATGGGCGCGGTGCAGGGCGTTCTCTGCCGTCGCCTCGCCGATGGCAAAGCTGTTGTTTATGCAGCTCCCGCAGTGCTGCTGGCAACCGGCGGTCTGGGCGGCTTGTTCGCTGCCACCTCCAACCCCTTGCATGCTGTCGGTCGCGGTGTTGCGATTGCGGCGCGCGCAGGCGCTGTCTTGTCCGACCTCGAATTCGTGCAGTTCCACCCGACCGTGCTGGATATCGGCGAAGACCCCGCACCCCTGGCGACCGAAGCGCTGCGCGGCGAAGGCGCATACCTCGTCAATTCGCGCGGCGAACGTTTCATGCTGGATTATCACGAAGCGGCGGAGCTCGCGCCCCGCGACGTCGTGTCGCGCGGCATCTTCGCGCAGATCCAGAAAGGCCAGAAAACCTATCTTGATTGCCGCCATATCGACACCGCCCACTTCCCTGCACTGTTGCAGGCAGCAGGCCGCGCCGGCCTGAACCCGAAACGTGACCTGATCCCCGTGATGCCCGCCGTGCATTACCACATGGGCGGCGTTGCAACTGACCTGAACGGCCGCGCGTCGCTGCATGGCCTGTGGGTGGCAGGTGAAGCTGCCGCAACCGGCCTGCATGGCGCGAACCGCCTGGCATCGAACTCGCTGATGGAAGCGATCGTGATGGGCGCGCGCGCCGCCGAAGACATCGCGGCGTTTGTGGCCAAAGGCCAGCCTGCGCCCCGCATCACCCTGTCCGACCTGCCGAAACTGGCGGCCTGCGACATGGAAAACGAACGCCAGCAGCTGCGCGAAATCATGACCGACCTCGTTGGCGTGATCCGCAACGAACAGGGCATGAAAGACGCGATCCGCGAAATCTCCGTCATCGGCGCAAATGCCGAAACCCGCGACAGCAAAACCGCCGATATGGCGCTGGTTGCCCGCATGATCGCTTCCTGCGCCCTTGCCCGCACGGAAAGCCGCGGCGGCCATTGCCGCGCGGATTACCCGATGCCGGTCAAGGCGTTCCAGAAACGCACCTTCACGACGCTGAAAGAGGTTGAAGGCATCACCGCCGCTGCGCTACTCTCCCGCAAAGCCGCCCGCGAAAACGCAGCCTAAGGAGATATCGCCATGACCTCGCTTCCCGCACCGCTGCCTTTGGTGATTTTAGAACCTTTGGTGAAAATGGCGCTGGCCGAAGACCTCGGCAGATCAGGCGATATCACCAGCAATTCGACCGTGCCCGCCGAAACGCGCAGCCGCGTCGTCATCGCCAGCCGCGAGGAGGGCCGCATTGCAGGCCTCGACCTCGCCGAGCTTGCCTTCAAGCTTGTCGACCCCACCCTGACCGTGAAACGCCTGAAACAAGAAGGCGCCGATGTGAAGAAGGGCGACGAGGTGATGGAGGTCGAAGGCAAGGCACGTTCCATCCTGACCGCCGAACGCGTCGCGCTCAATTTCGTGGGCCGTATGTCCGGCATCGCCACGCTGACGCTGAAAATGGTGCGCGCCGTGGGCAACCACAAGGCACGCATCGCCGCGACCCGCAAAACCACACCCGGCCTGCGCGCGATTGAAAAATACGCGGTACAGGTCGGCGGCGGCATTCCGCACCGCTACGGCCTCGATGACGCGGTGCTGATCAAGGACAACCATATCGCGATGGCGGGCGGCGTCAAAATCGCCATCCGTAACGCAAAACAGAATATCGGTCATACCGTGAAAATCGAATGCGAAGTCGATACGCTCGCCCAGTTGCAGGAAGTGCTGGATGAAGGCGTCGATATCGTGATGCTCGACAACATGAGCATTGATGACATGGTGGCGGCGGTGAAACTGGTCGCCGGCCGCGCAGTGATCGAGGCGTCGGGTGGCGTGACGCTCGACCGTATCCCCAAAATCGCAGGCACAGGCGTTGACCTTATATCTTCCGGTGCGATCACGCACAGTGCCCCCAACTTCGATGTCGGGCTGGATTACAAGACCGCCGCCTGACGTAACCTGCTGAAAACACGTATCTTTACGCTGTAAATTTCCCGCATTTATGAAAAAATAACCTGTTCTTCGTAGAATAGGGGCAACGCTTCGCCCTAGCAGGAGTTTTTCATGGCTGATTCTATCGCTCCGGTCGTATCCGAAACTGGCTTCGATCCCGGAATGATCAACGAATTTAAAAAAGGCATTTTCTACCGCGATCCCGACCGTGTGAAGCGCGCGCTCGATGCGAAGGTCGAGGTCGACACGCCCGTGAAGGGCCGCCATCCGCTGCATATGCTGGTTGGTTTCGATTACAGCGATATGCCAGACGATATCCGCCGCACCATCAGCGAGGATGATTTCGAGGCGCGCACGACCGTCATCGTCAACATGCTGTTCGAACACGGCGCAAAAGTGGCCGAGCCAGAAAAATACGCGACCCGCAATTTCAACGTGCTGGCGGATCGTCTGGTGCTGGCCGACAACCTTGCCGACCTTTCGACCATTGTCATGCATGCGATCGATGAGTCGCTGTCGCAGTCCGGAAAAGTTTACCAGCCCGATCCGAAAAAAGTCATTCAGGCGTCCCTGCAGGGCGCTGGCGAAAATGTCGACATCATCGGCCATGTGAATTCCGTGCTGACCGCGCTGGAGCGCCTGCACAACACCGTGGTGGCGCGGTTGCAGAACCCGACATCGGATCTTGAAAAACAGATCGTCGCGCAGCATGCCACGGAGGTGCGCGAAATGACCAAGCCGTTCAAGCGCCCGCCCGTGCGCAGCATTATCGAGGATCTGTTCCCGCAAGGGCAGGTCCCACCCGGAGTCGACGACGCACTGGCGCAGATGAGCGGCGCGTTCAGCGGCCGTGGCCGCAATTCGCCCGATGAATACGTCACGCAGATTGAAAAGAAAACTGTGCAGCAGGTCCTGAATGAAATCAAGGATAGCTTCGTGGGCTTGAACGAATTGAAAAACGAAGCACGCAGCCTTGCGTTCCGCCAGAGCTTTGATGCCGTGACAAAAGACACCGCATCCCCCGACCGCGTCTATGGCGAGGTGATCATGGGCAACGAAGGCCTGGGCAAATCGGAATTCCTGCGCAAAAAAGCGGAGCTGCTGGTCGCGCTCAATCTGGCCGGCGACAAATATGTTGAATTCTCGCAGCGCAATTCGGGTGCCGCCAGCATCGGATTGCCGCCAAAGGCGTTGGCGGCGATTTTCGCGCAGGCCGATATCATCAACCTCGAAATTCCCGAACCGATCAATGACGGCCGCGCGGATATCGCCGATTTCGGCAAGCGTCTGATTGGCGCATTGCAATTATCGCTTGAAGGCCGCGAAAAACCGCCGGTGCTATTCCTGTCCGGCAAGGCGGAAACGATCGGCGAATTGCTGTCATCGAACCCCTCGCTGAAACCGCTGATCGGCGGCTACTCGAAGCTCGAGGATATGACGGCCGAGAATTTGTCTGAAATTCTGGTACGCAAACTGAGGGACGAATATAAGCTCGATATCTCCGACAGCGCGCGCAAGGCCGTGCTGGCCGGGATCGAGGACGCGCGCAAGAATATCGGATCGAAGGATTTCACCAACGCCTATGAAATCGCCAATATCGTGACGCGGCTGCCCGATGCGGTCGCGACGCGCGTGATGGGCGCGGAAAAACCCAGCGGGCAGTTCGAACGCATCGTCACGCTGGAAGACGTCAAATCGCTCAATTTGCGCAAAATTCTGGCGGGGCCGTTGCTGGCCAGAAAACCCGGTATCGGTTTTTAGACTTTCCGCCGCTGATAACAAAAAAGCCCCTGCAAAACAGGGGCTTTTTTGTTGCCGCAGGGGTTTCCAAACGGTGCGGAGAGGATTATAGTCGAGCCGAAAGAACAAGGCCCGGCACCAGAATATCATGACCCTCGAAACATCCCTGATTTATATCCTGATCCTGCTCGTCGCCATCGGCTGCGCGGGCGGATTTTTGTCGGGGCTGCTAGGCGTTGGCGGCGGCGTGCTGTTCGTGCCCGCGCTGTTTTTCGCGATGACCGCGCTGGGATTTGATCCGCAGCACGCGATGCATATCGCGGTTGCAACCTCGCTGCTGATCGTTTTCGCGACGGGCAGCACATCGGCGGTATCGCATTACAAACGCGGCGGCGTCGACCTTGGCATCGTCAGATCATGGGCGCTGTTTATTCTGCTGGGCGTTGCTGTCGGCGCGCTGTTCGCGTCATCGATTGACGGCGACATTCTGAAACGCATTTTCGCGGGCATCACGCTGCTGATTTCCGCCTATATGGCCTTCGGGCGCGAAAAGACATCGGGCGAAGGCGTGGCATGGCTGACGCTGAAGGTGCAGCGCGCGTTTTGCATCGTGATCGGCATGGTTTCTTCCATGATCGGGGTCGGCGGTGCGATCCTGACCGTGCCGATGATGAGCTATAGCGGTTTGCCCATGCAAAAGGCTGTCGGCACCGGCGCTGCGCTCGGCATCGTCATATCGCTGCCCGGCACGCTCGGCTTTATGCTGTCGGGCATGCTGCACAATATCGAAGGCCTGCCGCCCTATTCGGTCGGCTACGTCAATTTCGCGGCGGCGGCGGCGATTGTGCCGACCGCCATGCTGCTGGCCCCTGTCGGCGTCAAGATTTCCCACGCCATGCCGCGCCTGATGCTGCGCCGCGTGTTTGCCGCCGTGCTGGTCATCGTTTCCATCCGCATGTTCATGAGTTTGTAAAATGGCGCGCATGGTCAATAAAAAACCGATGAAGAAGGAAAAGAAGGAACCGTCGCTGAAGCCGGTTGCTGTCTGGCTGTTCTTCTGCGCCTTCGCCGTGTTCCTGATGGCGATCATCGGCGCGATCACGCGCCTGACGGAATCCGGCCTTTCCATCGTGCGGTGGGAACCGATTGCGGGCGCATTGCCGCCGGTGGATGCAGAGGGCTGGAGCAAGGCCTTCGCCGCCTATAAAGAAAGCCCGCAATATCTCAAGGTCAATAGCGGCATGGATATCGAAGCCTTCAAGAAGATTTTCTTCTGGGAGTGGATCCACAGGTTATGGGGCCGCTTGATCGGCGTGTTCTATGCGCTGCCGATGGTGTTTTTCTGGCACCGCATTCCGGCAGGTAAACGCGGCGCTTTCCTTGGCATTCTGGGCCTTGGCGCGTTGCAGGGTTTTATCGGCTGGTGGATGGTCGAAAGCGGCCTCGTCAACGAACCGGCGGTCAGCCATTACCGCCTTGCCGCGCATCTGATGCTGGCGGTGGTTATTTATGCCTGCCTGTTCCGCCTTGCGCTGGTGATGGGGTTGCGCCCCTCGCGTGACGCGGCGAAACTGTCGGGCCTGCGCAAGTTCACCAAGGCCTGCATCGGCGCCGTGCTGCTGACCATGACATGGGGCGCGTTCACGGCGGGGCTGGATGCGGGGATGGTTTATAACGACACCTTCCCCTTCATGGGAAAAGATTTATGGCCGGCGGAGATGCTGGCGTTCCAGCCGTTCTGGAAGTCGTTCTTTGTCGAACATGCAACCGTGCAATTCACACACCGCGTGCTGGCGGTGCTGGTCTTCATTAAAATCATGGTGCTGGTCAAACGCGGGCTGCCGTTCAATCCGCCCGCGCGCACCCGCAAAATTCTGATCGCACTGGCAACGATGGCGTTCGCGCAGGTCGGGCTTGGTATCGCAACCGTCATGACGCATGTGCATATCCATGTGGCCGCAACACATCAGGCGGGGGCGCTGACGCTCCTGACGCTGCTCGTCTGGCTGCTGCATGAAATCCCGCAAATGCGGAAGGAGAAGTAAACTTGGAACTGTTCGAATATATAGATATGTCGCGCCAGCCGGTCTGGGCCTATTACATCGCGGTTATGCTGATGATGGCGCCGGTCGTGCGGATTTTCATGCGGGCGGGTTTGCGCCCGCATTTCGCCTTGCTGCTGCTGGTGCCGATGATGGGATTCGTTCTGGTGGCGGCGGCGCTCGCCTTCCAGAAATGGCCGGCGGCGCAACCGCTGGTGTTAAAGAAACGGGAGAAAAAATCATGATGCCCGCCGATTTCCTGCCCGACTGGGCGCGCTTCACGCTTGCCGGTATCTCTATTTTCGTGCTGATGGCGGCAACATCCGTGATCGCCGCGCGCGCGGGCCGCAGCCCCTATTGGGCGGTGCTGATCGTCATCCCCTATGCGCCGGTATTGCTGGCATGGCTGTTCGCGTTTTCGCGCTGGCCCAATGCCGACCGGAAGGCTTAAGTGACCGATACCAGACACGCGATCGTCCTGCACGGCCTTGGCATGAACAAGCTGTCCATGTCGGGCGTGGCGCATCACCTGTCGAAACAGGGCTGGCAGGTGCATAACATCTCCTACCCCTCGCTCAACAAGGGGTTCGAGGAAATCGTGACCGACCATGTGGCGCCGGTGGTGGCGGATATTCCTGCGGATCGTATCGATTTCGTCGGACATTCGATGGGCGGGCTGCTGATCCGCCTTTACGCGCTGCGGCACGGGCACTTGCGCATCAACCGCGCCGTGATGTTGGGCACGCCCAATCATGGTTCTCAAGTGGCGGATGTGATGCGCGGCTATGCTGCGTTCCAGTGGTTTACAGGTGCGGCGGGGCAGGGGCTGACGACTGCGGCGGAAGGCATCCACGCGCAACTGCCCCCCGTCAATTTCGACTGCGGCGTGATTGCGGGGGATAGCGGATTTCTAAACCTCGGCACGACATATCTGGCCGACATCCCGCGCCCGAATGACGGGATTGTATCGGTCGAAAGCACGCGCGTTGCGGGCATGAAGGACCATATCGTGGTCTCGGCCGAACATTCACAGATGATCCTGTCGCCAACTGTCTGGCAGTTGACGGCAAAATTCCTGAGCGACGGAAAATTCTAGATTACGTGCCGGCTTTGGGCTGGGGCGCGACTGCCTTCACAGGTTCGGCATTCGCGGGTGCTGCCTGCGGCACGACGACAGCGGCTTTATGGCCGAGGAATTCGCCGACCAGTTCCGATCCGGTCCACTGTTCGACCTTTGCGCCGACTTTGTCTTTCGCCGAGTCCGGCGTGTATTGCTGGTAGGATGCGTTCAGCGCGAGGCCGATGATCGCCACTTTCGCGAATTTCCATGCGAGGCTGCTGTTGCCGGGCTTTTTGGCGAAGGACGATTTATCGAAGGACTTGGACATTGCGATGTGCTCCTATTTGCATAAAGCTGATGGCGGTACATTAGACCGCCGATTGTTTTATGTCAAACAAAACAATGTCTACTAATTAGGTATGTTTTTCAGTCGTTTACCAGCGACAGGGTCGTGATGGTGGGGAAATGGTCGCTGCCGATATCGCGCCCGCGCCGGAAATCACGCACCAGCAGATTCGATCCCGTCAGCACATGGTCGATCGGCAGATGCAGCAGGCGAAGCGGGAAAAACACGGGGAACGTGCCGCAGATACCTAGCCCCTCGCGCGCGTTTTTCAGGGATAGCGCGCGCACGAGTTTTTTATACGCCTGGCAATAGGGCGTCGCGTTCAGGTCGCCCAGCAGGACGATGTTTTCGCGCCTGTCCCCGAAATGTTTCACGGCGCGGACAAATTCATGGTCGCGTGCCCGGATGTCGTGGTTGGGCGTTTGCGGGTGCATCGACAGGAATGCGATGTCGCGCCCGTCATGGCGCAGCCGAAAACCCATGCTGAGGCTTTTCTTGCCCGCGAATGACAGATGCTCCTGCCCCTCCAGCGGGCGTTTCGACAGCACCGCCATGCCGTAACGGTCGTCGCGCGGCTCCAGCATCTGGTGCGGATATTCGAAATTCAGGTCGCGCAGCATCAGCGCAAATTTGCCGTTCACTTCGCAGGCGACGATCAAATCGGGTTTTTCACGGTCGACCAGCGTTTTCAGCTTTACGGTATCGACGTTATTTTTCAGTACGTTCACCTGCAAGATCTTGAGCGGCGCGCCTTCGGCCTCCAGCGGGTCATGCAGCTTGCCGAAGGAGACAAATTTTATCAGCTGCGCAAGGCTCGCCAGCGTTGCGCCCGCCAGCAGGAAATAAACATTCGGCATCGAGTGGACATATGCTGCGGCCGGCACCATCATCACCGACCCGACCGCATATTGCAGCGGGAAATGGCTGGGCAAATCCGTCACGCGCCCCGACATCGGTATATAGGGCGTGAGCGATGCAAGGAACAGCAGCAGCGCGATGATAAAAACAACGGTCATCATGGTTTTGCCTTGATCGATATAGCGGTGAGGGTGGGCAGATGGTCGCTGCCAACCGGTGTCAATGTGCGGAAATTATGCACGGCAATCGTGTCGCTGACCAGCACATGATCGATGGGGATGCGCAGGAATGGCGTGGGAAAAAACGTGGGCCAGCTGGGGTAAATGCCGAAACCGTCGCGCGCATTGGCGAGGTTTAACGATTTTACCAGTTGTTTATAGGCCGCGCAGTAGGGCGTGGCGTTGAAATCGCCGAGGACGATCAGGTGGTCGACAGGCGTCTTTTTATAACGCTCCGCAATCAGGCGGAATTCGTTGTCGCGGCGTTCGATATTTTCGGTGGGGGTAAAGGGATGGATGGAAACAAAGGTGATGTCCTGCGAGCCGAGTGCGAGCGTGAAAATCTGTGACGGTACGCCCTTGTGGTCGAAATGGGTGCGTTCCGCATGACCCAGTTTTCTTTTTGAAATAACGCCAAGGCCGCGCGGGTTTCCTTTTTGCGCGTGAATATCCTGCCACGGGTAATAGGGTTTCAGCGTCGCGAACATTTCCGCAAAGACCGGCGGCGTTTCGGAGCTAACGACGATATCGGGCTGTTCCTTTTCGATCAACGCCTTCAGCAGCGCGGGATTTTTATTGATGAACAGGACGTTGACCTGCATGATTTTCAGCGTTTCACCGTCAGGCGCTGGTTTTGTAATGGGTAGGTAGGGCAGCAGGGAAAAGGCCGAAATGCAGAACAACAGCGCGAGCAGCACCAGCACATAGCGCGACGATTTGAACAAAATCCCCATGACGAACAGCACAACCGCGGCAACCGCGTATTGCATCATGAAATGGCTGGCAAGATCGACGAGGCGGAAATACGCCGGCATCATGGCGGCGACGACCAGCACCGCGAAAAGCGGCGTGACAAGCGAGACGGGATCGCGGAAAGATGCGCGGGGTTTTTCCATGCCTTTTTATAGCTTTTATGACGCCACAAAAAAAGACCCGGTCTGTCTTGGGACAAACCGGGGCAAGGAGGCCATAGTCCAAAAAGGTCGGTGTAAAAACGCTACATGGACGGCGCCACCATCAGGGGCAGCTGCACGGCGCGCACATGTTGCGGCGCGGTCATGAATACGGGGATGAAGGGGTGGAGTGGCTTCGAAGAATAAAACGCCCTGACGGAATATGCTTTTGCGGGTGTGCGGTGGTGGCGGGCCGGGGCGGTGTAAGAAGCCAATCAAATCTCCATCTGTTGTTCTTAATTTCAGCGTAGGACGGCGTTTAACGACTGTCAAAACATTCAGATTAAGTTGCTGTTATATAATGATATTTATATACTCATTTTCAGCATATGCGGTACATATATGCCCTATATCTGATTCGTGGCGGATAAAGAAAAACGCCCTTTCCGCTGTTAAACGGAAAGGGCGTTTTTAATCGTGCCGAAATCAGGCTGCTTTACGCATCGCGATGTTCAGGTTGCTGATCAGCTTGTCCATGAACTGTTCGGTCGTCAGGTGTTTCTGATCGGGACCGATCAGCAGTGCGAGGTCTTTCGTCATGTCGCCCGCTTCCACGGTCGCCACGCAAACGCGTTCCAGCGTTTCGGCGAATGCAATCACGTCGGGCGTGTTGTCGAACTTGCCGCGATATTTCAAGCCTTGCGTCCATGCAAAGATGGATGCGATCGGGTTGGTCGAGGTGGGCTTGCCCTGCTGGTGCATGCGGTAGTGGCGCGTGACCGTGCCATGTGCCGCTTCGGTTTCAACCGTCTTGCCGTCGGGGGTGAGCAGCACGGAGGTCATGAGGCCGAGCGACCCGAACCCTTGCGCCACTGAATCCGACTGCACGTCGCCGTCATAGTTTTTGCAAGCCCAGAGGAAGCCGCCTTCCCATTTCATCGCGGAGGCCACCATATCGTCAATCAGGCGGTGTTCATAGGTAAGGCCGGCCTTGTCGAATTGGGGTTTGTATTCGGTGTCAAAGATGCGCTGGAAGATATCCTTGAAGTCGCCGTCATAGGCCTTCAGGATCGTGTTCTTCGTCGACATATAAACGGCCATCTTGCGCTGCAGGCCATAGGTCAGGCAGGCGCGTGCGAAGCCTTCGATGGATTCCGTCGTGTTGTACATGCCCATCGCAACGCCGGGGCCTTCGAAGTTATGCACGTCCCATGATTTCTTCTCGCCGCCGTCAGCGGGCTCGAAGGTCATGGTCAGCTTGCCCTTGCCGGGAATTTTCATGTCGGTCGCGCGGTACTGGTCGCCGAAGGCATGGCGGCCGATAACGATCGGTTTCGTCCATGTGGTGACAAGGCGGGGGACGTTCTTGCAGATGATCGGCTCGCGGAACACGGTGCCATTGAGAATGTTGCGGATCGTGCCGTTGGGCGACTTCCACATTTTCTTCAGCTTGAATTCCTCGACGCGCTGCTCGTCCGGGGTGATCGTCGCGCATTTGATGCCGACGCCGTATTTCTTGATCGCGTTCGCCGCGTCGACCGTGATTTTATCGTCGGTCGCGTCGCGGTTCTGGATGCTGAGGTCGCAGGAAACCAGCTCGATATCCAGATAGGGGGTGATCATTTTCTCGATGATCATGTCCCAGATGATGCGGGTCATCTCATCGCCGTTCATTTCGACGACGGGCGTTTTTACCTTGATCTTACTCATTGAAACTATGCTCCTTCGTTTGACGTGTGATTTTCTGTTGTTGCTGTTGTCTCGGCTTCTGGCCGGTGCCGCCCAAGACTTTCGGCGTATCGGCGTCGTTCAGTTTCGCAGCTTCGCGCGCGGCCTGCGCATGGTCGCGCTCATCTGCCAGTGCGTCCTGCCGCGTGGATTTCCATGTGTTCATGTCTTCGCGGGCGGCGCGAATATCGTCCTTCGACATTTTCGCTTCCTTCACTAGCCTCTCGCGCGACCTGTCCGACCATTTGCGCTCGCGGCTGGTGCCGTCATCCATGCTGAGCGAATACCATTTATAGGCGGCCACATAATCCTTGTTTCGCTTCGCCATCGCGGCAAGCCGGATGAAGGCCATGGTGTAGCCCTTGCGCGCGGCCATTTCAAACCAGTAGCGGGATTTCACCTGATTTTTGGCAAGACCGCCTTTGCCCTTGCCATAGAGGTCCGCGATGATGAATTGCGCGCGCGTATCGCCCTGATCGGCCAGGTTCACGAGATCTTCCATCGGATGCGGATCTTCGGGCGCGAGCTGCTTGTAAACCGGATCTTCGTAATAGCGCACGCCCGCCGCTTGCGCGTTGCCGGCGAAAAAAATAACCATCAGGATGCAGGTCAGCAAGCGGATCATTTTGCCTCGTCGAAAAACTGCAGCACTTCGGAGAGTGAAGGGCTTTGCTTCAAAGTCTTGTTCCCCGAATACACAGCGTATTGCGAGGGCTTGAGGAAACTGCGCGACGGGATTTTCGCAATCGCGTAGAGCGGCGTTTCCTTGGATGAACGGTAAATGGAAAACAGGGCCATGTCGGGCAGGCTGTCGATCGCATAATCGCGCCATTCGCCCCTCTTCACGCGGTCGCCATACACGCCCAAGATCAGGCTCAGTTCGCCATGCGAAAACTGGGCCTTGCCTTGCGTGAATTTGTCGCGAAAATAGAGGAGCATTCCGTAAATCGGCTCTTGATTAACATTTTGGGCATTCTAGGCTTAAAACAACAGGAATTAAAGGAAGAATCCATGGCCCGCCAACAAACGCCCGCGACCGATTTCGGCGCAAAACCGCATGATTTCGCCCTGAAAGGGGTGGATGGCAAGACCTGGACGCTGAAAGACGTCCAGACGCCCCGTGGTTTCGTGGTCATGTTCATCTGCAACCACTGCCCGTTTGTGAAGGCAATCGCCACGCGGCTCGCTGTTGACGGCAAGGCGCTGCAGGATGCGGGCATCGGCGTGATTGCCATCATGCCGAATGATACGGTGTCGCATCCGTCGGATTCTTTTGAAAATATGCAGAAATTTTCGGCCGAGCATGGTTTCACCTTCCCCTATGTGATCGACGAGACGCAAGCGACCGCGCGTGTCTATGGCGCGGTCTGCACGCCGGATTTCTTCGGCTATAACGGTCATAACGATTTGCAGTATCGCGGACGGCTGGATGCCGTGTCGCCGTCGCATCCGGCGGACGACGCGACTGCCCGCGAATTGCTGGATGCCATGCTGGAAATTGCCGAGACAGGGCGCGGACCGGAAAAACAGATTTCGTCGATTGGCTGCGGCATCAAATGGAAATCCGCGTGAATTCCGTTACGCGTAATAAACGTGATGTAACGCGCGCCTAAACTTTTGCGACATTTCAAAACACGCGCGTCACACGAAATAACATTTTGCGACTCACACAAAAATGTTGCGCCGCATCAGGAAATGCAGGGTTTCGTGTACCGCGCGCACCCCTATTTTTATTACAAACCATGCGCTGTTCTTCATTGATAATTACAAAGCGTTGCCCCGCATTTATCTAAAATTTTAATTATCCGTCAAATCGCCAAACGTAAACCGCTGTTAACTACCTCGGGCTTATCCTGAAGATATAAGCATGAGTTCAAATCAAGGATTCAGCGATGACAGGCACAGATGCGACGCAACCGGCCCTGAATAGGGCCGTCTTAGCACATGTTACGTGTGAATTTTGTAACGCAACCGTCACGGGTATGCCTTCTAAGCATCGCCGCGCCTTAACAGCGCGGCGATTTTTCTTGGGAGTTGCTTCGCAAAAAAGAAAGCGGGGAAGACGCATGAAGGCACAGACCACTTAAATCACGGCTCCATAAAAAAAGAAACGAACCATGCCCGGGCAGCTTTTCCCCGGCCCGGGTAAAGCCGTCCTTATGTCCAAAATTCAACAACAAAAAAAGAAGAGGCACAGTCATGACCACAGAAAAAATTGAGACACCGAAAAAGAAAGACAACAAGCACCTGCGCAGCGGCATTACGCTTTTGCTGGCATCCGCCGCGCTGATCGGCTTTCCTTTCGTCCATCAGGCGATGCAAGGCAGCATTAGCAGTGGCAGCCTGATGAAAATCAACGCCGCGTCCCTGCAGATGGACAGCGTCACTGTATTCGGCGATGGCGGCGGTTATGGCGGCGGCAGCGCGGCAACCTTCCGCGATATGTCGAGCAACGTGATCAGCGCATCCGGCGGCTTCGGCAGTATTTTCAGCTCATCGAAACCCGCGCCGCAGCCCTATGTCAACCCTGTCCAGCTGCAAAGCGATTATAACGTATCGCCCTATTATCAGGATCAGGGTCGCGACGCGCATCCGGGCTATGCCGATAACCCCGTCAAGAAAACATCCGCCGAGCCTGTCTCCACCTTCTCGACCGATGTCGACACGGCATCCTACAGTTTTGTGCGCCGGTCGCTGGAACAGGGCATGATGCCCGCGAAGGACAGCGTGCGGGTGGAGGAAATGATCAATTACTTCCCCTATAATTACGAGGTGCCGAAAGACCTGCGCGACCCGTTCAAGCCGACGGTTGCGGTCTATCAATCGCCGTGGAATGCCGACAAAAAACTGCTGCATATCGGCATCAAGGGGTATGAACTGCCCTACCGCCCCGCCTCGAACCTTGTGTTCCTGATCGACACTTCCGGCTCGATGAACAGTCCCGACAAACTGCCGCTGTTGATCAGCTCGTTCAAGCTGCTGCTGGATACCCTGAATGAAAACGACACGGTTTCCATCGTCACCTATGCGGGCAGCGCGGGCGTGGCGCTGGAGCCGACGCGCGCATCCGACAGACGCCGCATCAAATCTGTGCTGGACAGCCTCGCCTCCGGTGGCTCGACCGCTGGCGGGCAGGGGATCGAGGCGGCGTACCGCTTGGCCAGGGAAAGCTACGTCAAGGAAGGCAATAACCGCGTCATCCTTGCAACCGACGGTGATTTCAATGTCGGCATCAGCGACCCCAACGCCCTGAAAAATTTCATCACCGAAAAACGTGCGGACGGGATTTTCCTCTCCGTCCTCGGCTTCGGGCAGGGAAATTATCAGGATGCGACGATGCAGGCGCTGGCGCAAAACGGCAACGGCAACGCGGCCTATATCGACAGCCTCAATGAAGCCCGCAAGGTAATGTCGGAAGAATCCGGCAAGACGCTGTTCACGATTGCGAAGGACGTCAAGATCCAGGTCGAATTCAACCCGAACCTTGTGCGCGATTACCGCCTGATCGGCTACGAAACCCGCCATCTGGAACGCGAAGACTTTGACGACGACAAAATCGACGCAGGCGAAATCGGCGCAGGCCATACGGTGACGGCGATCTACGAAATCACGCCCGCCGGCGCGCCGGTCACGTCGGAGCTACGCTACAAGCAGCCGGAGGGTGAAGCCGTAAAGCCCGCCGAAGACGCATCCACCTTCGGCAGCGAAATCGCCTTCCTGAAACTGCGCTACAAACAGCCGGATGGCGACAAGAGCATCCTGATGACGCGCCCGATCACGGGGGAAGATGAAAAACCCTTCGCCGCATTATCCGATGACCTGCGCTTTGCGGCGTCGGTTGCGGGCTTCGGCCAGCTGCTCCGCGGCGGGCGCGATACCGGCAACCTTGATTGGGACAAGCTGATCAGCATGGCGAAAAACGCGCGCGGCGATGACGCTGAAGGCTACCGCGCAGAATTCGTGAATTTGGTAAAACTGGCGAAAACCGGCCAGAAAGCGGAAAGGAGTGATGGACGATAGACCCTGATGTTTTAAGACGGACACCTAAAAACCCCAAGTGAGTGAGCCGCGCCGCCCCGCACGGCTCACTTTCTTTTAGGATTATGGGTATTATTTGGGCTATTTGAGTCATTCCCATACTATGGTAAAAATCCAGCCAGCCCGAACACCATATTCTAGAGTCGTAACATGTCCGAATGGGACGAACTTGAGCCGCATGAAAACCGCTACAAGCTGGCGCAGGACCCTGCCGCCGCTGCGCGCATCATTGCGGCCGACCGGAAAATGATCGCGGCCATGCTGTCCACCCCCATCGACCTCAAAAACCTCCGCGCCGCGCTGAAGGAAGACGCCAACCCCGACCGCCATATCATCAACGGTTTTCCCGCGATGCATGTGGCGATTGAAAAGCGCGACCTCAAGGCGCTGGAGGCGTTGCTACGCTATGCGGCGCGCACGGATGATATTGATAGCGAGGGCCAGGTCGCGCTCGACGTCGCGCATCGCCGCCATTTCAAGGAAGCGGTGAAGATGCTGGAAATGCACGGCGCGGAAACGCGTCTTGCGAAGGGGGAAGAACCCGACCTCAGCGATATCTATGCCCCGAATTACCAGCGCCGCGTCAACAACCTGCTGCATGAAATGGTGCGTAAAGGTACGCCCGAACAGGTGCAGCAGATGATCGACCTGGGCGCGCAAGTGAACGCGATCGACCCGCATTCCAATCCCGGCTTTCCCATGCTGCATCACGCGGCCTGTCTGTGCGATGTGGCGAAGGTAAAAATTCTGCTGGCGAACGGCGCCGACCCGCTGCAACGGTCAAGCCGCGGGCATGACGTGACCGATACGATGTGGCAGGCGCGCATCGAAAACCTCTACAGCGAAAAATGGCTGCAGATCCATGATCTGGTACGCGCTGCGGGCTACACGAATTTATTCGACCATCATCCGCTGAAACTGGACGCCAATTACCTGCGCCAGAATGTGGTGATTGGCGGCAAGGGCGACCCCACGCTGATGCAATACCTGGTCGATAACGGCAAAGGCGATATGGTGCTGGATATCCTTGGCCGCGAAGCATCCGCACCGATTACCGCGCAGGAACTGTCAAAGCGCGAAACGGCACCCGGCATGATGCGCAGCACATTGCTGGAATCTTTCGGGCGCGCGGGCAAGCTTAGCCGCATCTTCACCGCCGCCGTCTGGCAGGGCCGCGTCGATGAAATGCTGTCGCTGCGCCCCGCGGTTGAAAAGAACCCGATGTTCAAGCCGCAGGTCGATTTCGACACAGCCTATAACGACGTCATGGCACAACGCCTGAAATTATTGCGCGCCAAAGCGCCGAAACTGAAATTGTAAAGGGAGATGCGATAACATGGCATCCGCAAAACAGATTGATAAGGCCGTCGCCGACCGCGATATCGCCAGTTTACAAAAATTCGTCGATGCCGGCGCGAATGTCGACCGCCGCGATGCGGATGGCAACACGCTGCTCCATCACGCCGCGCGTTTTGGCGATCTTGAACTGCTTGAAAAACTGGTGGCGAAGGGCGCGAAAACCTTCGCGCATAACAATGACGGCGAAAGCCCGTGGGATGTCGCCGTGTTCTGGGGCCATGACGCGGTCGCATCGCGCCTCGAAGCCGCGCTCCGCGCCGAAATGAAGGCGGCCGCCGAAATCGAAAAAATTTCCTACACCTCGCTGCAGCAGATCCGCGATGCTTCCGCCAAAAACGGCGTCAGCGAATTTCACGCGCTGGCATCGAGAGGGTTGTTCGCGCAAGTGATCGCCCTTGCCGAAAAAGACGGCGGGTTCTGGGCGGCGGATATGCTGGAAAAAGGCCGCGACGGATCGACCGTGATCCTGAAACTCGCGCAGCAGGGCAGCCTCGGCAGCTTGCTGAAGCCCGCGCTCTGGAGCGCGCGTCCGAACGATTTTCAGAATGCATGGCTGAACGTGCCGAAAAACTACCGCGACGGACACGATTACGAGGGCTTTGTCAGCGGCTTGCGTCAGGCGAAATTGCAGTCTTATGCGAAACCGAAACTGCCCGGCCTCGGACGTCCGCCGAAGCTGTAAAACGCAACTTTCTACCCCGTTCAAGATATTGCCAAGCCTTTGCCCGCTACCTACGATAGATGCATGTCGGAGTAAGCAGGCAGCAACGCAAGGGCTGGTATCATGACGCTCACGAAATCGCAGAAGTCGCTTTTCAACGCCGTGCGCACTGGCAGCCTCGCGCAGGTCAACGCGCAGCTTAAAAAAATATCCGACCTGGAATTCGAGGGCGATTACGGCCGCACCCCGCTGGAGGAAGCGATTTTCCACGGCAAGGTGTCGATCGTGAAGGCGCTGGTCGAAGGCGGCGCCGATGTGAACCGCGTGAACGACAACGACCAGACCCCGCTCGACTACGCGAAATTCCACAAGGAAACCAAGATCGCGACCTACCTGAAATCCGAAGGCGCGGAAAAGGCGGATGATATTTCCGCGCGCAGCCGCTACAACCGCTATCCCGGTTATGACGATGACGATCATTACTTCCTGAATTCGTTTGATCGCGACGACGACGATTTTTCCACCAATGCGCGCGCGCCCAAACGCGCCGCCGCCAAGAAAGCGAAAGCGCCGAAGGGTGCGACCGCGAAAAAATTCACGTCCGCGGCAGAAGGCGGTGCCGAGCTGCCGACCGAACCCGTAAAGCCGAAATTCACCGAAGAGACGCTGAAGGATACCTTCAACGCGAAAAACTGGGTCGGCAAAACCGACGACATGGAAAAACTCTGGACGGATGTACCCGCCAAACTGCAAAAGAAATTCGATTTCGACGCAGCCTTTGCCGAGGCCAAACGCGAAACCCTGAAGCAGAACGCGCCCACCGCGCCGACGCTCAAGAAAACGCTGACGCCCCCGCCGCCGCCATCACAGCCGCCGCAGGTTTAAACAACTTTATCCGGATCAAATATCAGGGCAGCGGCGGTGCCGGTGGCAATGCGCCTGATTGCGTGCCCATGCGGAAACGCTCGGGCAGTTCGAACATGCCGGGTTTGGCCTTGCGGGCGATCAGCTGCGCGATCACGTTGTCGTAGTCGTCGACGCGCGCGGCGGCCTTGTCGACGGTCTTGCGGAACGCGAAGCGGGACTGTTCCTTGCGCGACAATTCGCCTTCGAAAAACGAATGGCTCAGCAGCGCGTAATCCATCGGCGTGTGGCCCGCTTCATCCTTGGCATGCGGGTCGGCGCCGTATTTCAGCAGGTATTGCACGATCTCGCTTGATCCCAGCAGGCAGGCGGCGTGCAGCGGCGTTGCGCCCACGCCATAGGGGATGTTGACCATCATGCTGGAAATCATGCCGCGCGAGGTCGTGCGCGCATCCAGATCCGCTCCGTCGTCGATCATGTTGGCGACGTCGTGCAGTTTGCCGCTCTCGACGGCCTGAAAAAACAGGTTGGTGCCGTGGCGGTTGATGGTGTTGATGGCGGCGCGGCGCTGTTCGGCCTTGTCCGCCGGCGATTTTTTGTTAAACGACTGTTTTGCGGACATTCTTGTGAAATCCCCTGAAATTCGTTCTGAAAAGCTGTTATGCGGCAGTTATCGCCCGCCCGCGCCGAACATGCAATACGGGATGGTAGGCAGGGCGCGAGATTCATTTGGATTATGGGAATAAAAAGGGGGTGTTTTGCTTGACCCGCAGGGCCTGTTTTAGTCATGATGGCGCGGATATTAAGGTTTGTAATATAAGGACAAAAAGATGTCGGACGTGATGCATGAAGTGAACGACGAACTCCGCCAGCAAAGGCTCGAGGCGTTCTGGATCGAGAACCGTAACTGGATCATCGGCGGCATCATTCTGGCGATCATGACCACGGCCGGCCTGACATGGTGGCGCGGTTACGAATACAAGCAGAATATGGCGCGCACGACCCAGCTGATTGCAGCCGTCAAGGCGGACGATGCCAAGGTGCTGACCGATTTCGCAACCGCTTCTGGTAAAAACCACGCGGCGCTCGCCAAATTTTCCGCAGCCGGCCTGCATGTGAAAAGCGGCAACATTGCCCGCGCCGCCGAACTCTACGCCGAAATCGCGGGCAGCATGTCGGTCGACCGCGAATTGCGCGACCTTGCCAAGATCCTCAGCCTCAATATCCGCCTCGGCACGGAAGACCCGAAAAAACTGCACAAGGAACTGTCATCGATGTCGGGCAACAACGAGCCCTATCGCTACACCGCGCTGGAAATGGACGCGCTGGTCTATGCCGCCGAAGGCAACATGAAAGATGCGGCCGCAAAGCTGGAGGCGATTTCGTCCAGCGCCGACGCGCCCGAAGATTCCCGACTGCGCGCCACCACGCTGCATGAATTCTACGCGGCATCCGCGAACGAAAGCGTGCCGTTCAAGAAAGACATCGCCGCCGACAAAAAACCGGCAGATAAAAAGCCTGATGAGAAAAAAGTAGATGACAAGGCGGCGAAACCCTGATGAATAAAGCCCTTCGCACTGCCGCTGCCGTCGCGCTTGTCCTGTCGCTGTCTTCCTGCGCCAAGATGAAGTCGCTGTTCAGCGACGAAGACACGACGCCGCCGCTGAAGGGCGAGCGCATTTCCGTGCTGCAATTGCAAAACGACCTTGTGCCGAAGCCCGAACTTGCGGAACAGACGGTTGAACTGCCCGATGCCTGGGTCAACCAGTTCTGGCCGCAGCGCGGCGGATATCCCAACCATGCGCTGGGCCATCTGGAACTGGGGCAAAAGCTGGAGCGCGTCTGGAAATCGTCGATCGGCGCGGGCGGCGACAAACGCAACCCGATCACGGCGACGCCGGTCGTTGCCGAAAACACTGTTTTCGCCCTTGATACCGAAGGCGACCTCTCCGCCTTCAACCTCCAGGACGGCAAGCGCAAATGGCGCAAATCCATCGTGCCGAAGAAGAAGGAAGACGTCGGCGCATTGGGCGGCGGCCTTGCCTATGCGGCGGGCAGCCTTTACGTCACCAACGGTTATAAATATTTGCAGGCGCTGAACCCCGCCAATGGTGCGCTGCTCTGGCGCGCGGACCTGCCGGCGCCGGCGCGTTCCGCCCCCACCGTGATGGACGAGCGCGTCTATGCCGTCACGCTCGACAACCGCCTCTCGGTCTTCAACGCGAAAGACGGCACGCCGCTTTGGGATTACGCAGGGGTCAGCGAAAGCACCAACCTGCTGGGTTCCGCCTCGCCCGCGGCCGATGCGACGCTTGTCGTGCTGCCGCTGTCCTCCGGCGAAATCTTCGGCCTGCGCCCCGAAAACGGGCAGGTGGCGTGGGAAGACAACCTTTCCGCCGTGCGCCGCACCGGCTCGCTCAACTCCATTTCCGACATCAAGGGCCTGCCCGTCATCGACCAGAACGTGGTCTATGCGGTCAGCTTCTCCGGCCGCATGGTCGCGCTCGATCAGGTCTCGGGCAGCCGCATCTGGCAGCGCGAAATCGGATCAAGCGAAACGCCGTGGGCGGCGGGCGACACCGTTTACGTGATTTCGTCGGAACAGCAATTGCTGGCACTTTCGCGCGCGAATGGCGACCTGCGCTGGATCACACCGCTGCCGCGCTATGAAGACGGCGACCGCGAACAGCCCGTCGTCTGGACCGGCCCCGTGCTGGCGGGCAGCCGCCTGATCGCGGTGTCATCCGACGGCAATATGGTTGAAGTAAACCCGCAGGACGGCAAGATCCTGCGTAAACAAGAATTGGGCGGTAACGCCACCCTGCCGCCGCTGGTGGCGAACCAAACCCTGATCGTCCTGACCACGGACGGCGTGTTGCGGGCTTATCGGTAATAAAAATGACTTTCACTGTTGCGATCATCGGACGCCCGAATGTCGGCAAGTCCACCCTGTTTAACCGTCTTGTGGGCAAGCGCCTGGCGCTGGTGCATGACACGCCCGGCCTGACGCGCGACTGGCGCATGGCCGACGCCGAATTGATGGGCCTGAAATTCAAGGTCATCGATACCGCAGGCCTCGAAGAAACCTTCGACGATTCCATTCAGGGCCGCATGCGCACGCAGACCGAACGCGCGCTGGAAAAGGCCGATTTCGCCTTCCTCGTCGTCGATGCCCGCACGGGCCTGACGCCGATGGACAAGCATTTCGCGCTGTGGCTGCGCAAACAAAAAATCAAATGCGGGCTGCTCGTCAACAAATGCGAAAGCAGCAAGGCGATCGAGGGCATGTACGAGGCGTATGAACTCGGCCTTGGCGATCCCATTCCAATCTCCGCCGAACACGGGCAGGGGATGGAGGATATGTACCAGCTGCTGCGCCCGATGGTGGATGCCGCAACCCCGCCCGAGCCTGAACTGACCGAGGAAGAAGATCTCGAGCGTTACTTCCAGAAATACAATGAAGGCGATGAAAAAGGCTTCGGCGACGAAGAAGAGGTCGAAGACCTCGACAACCCGATCAAGGTCGCGATCGTCGGCCGCCCGAACGTGGGCAAATCGACCTTCATGAACGCGATTTTGGGCGAAGAACGCTCGATGGTCGGGCCGGAAGCCGGCATCACGCGCGACGCCGTGCATGTGGACTGGGAATTCAACGGGCGCAAGATGCGTCTTGTCGACACCGCCGGCATGCGCCGCCGCGCCCGCGTGCACAACATCATCGAACATATGTCGGTGCAGGATACCTTGCGCGCCATTCGTCTGGCGCAGGTCGTGATTTTGATGGTCGAGGCCGATACAGAATTCGAAAAGCAGGACCTGACCATCGCCCATCACGTGATCGACGAAGGCCGCGCGCTGGTCGTGGTCGCGAACAAGTGGGATATGATCGAAAACCGCGCCGAAAAGCTCGACGAATTGCAGCACCAGCTGAAAAAACAGATGGCGCAGGTGCGCGATGTGCCGTTGCTCACCATCTCCGCCCTCAACGGCGGCAAGCGCCTCGACCATGTTTTGCAATCGGTGCTGGATGTTTACGCGCTGTGGAACCGCCGCGTGCCGACGGGCAAGCTGAACCGCTGGCTGCGCGTGATGGAATCACAAAATCCCGCGCCGCTGATTCAAGGCCGCCAGAACCGCCTGCGTTACATGACGCAGATCAAGGCGCGTCCGCCCACCTTTGCCCTGTGGATGTCGAATACCGAAGGATATCCCGAGGCGCATGAGCGTTTCATCGTGAACAGCCTGCGCCGCGATTTCGATCTGCCATCTGTGCCGGTGCGTATCGTGCTGAAGGCGTCGAAGAACCCGTATAAGGATTAAACCGCCGTTGCGACGGGGATAGCATCATCAATGCGGTGATGTTCCATGCCGGCCGGTTCCTGATGGATCAGGACCTCGGAAGTCGGGAAGGCGTCGTAGATTTTCTTTTCCAGTTCTTCGGTGATGTCATGCGCGCGCTCGACGCTCAGCTTGCCATCGACCTCGATGTGGAATTCGATAAAGACGCGCTCGCCGGTTGACCGTGTGCGCAGGTCATGGGCGGATTCAACCATCGGGTGACCGCTCGCCAATGCCAGAATTTTCTCGCGGTCGGCGTCCGGCAGCTCCTTGTCCATCAGGATGTCAAAGCTTTCGCGCGTGATTTTGTAGGCGCCGAACAGCAGGCTCAGCGCGATGACGCTTGCGATGATCGGGTCGAAATAGGGCCATGCGCTGTAATAGCTGGCGGCAAGCGCCGCGAAAACGCCGAGGTTCATCAGCAAGTCGCCGCGGTAATGCAGGTTATCCGCCGACACCGCAATCGATTTCGTGCGGCGCATGACATAAGCCTGAAAGGTAATCAGGCAGGCCGTCATGACGATCGAGAAAATCATCACCTTGATACCGACCGCAGGGTCATGCACGGCGAGCGGCGTGATAAAGCGGCGCACGCTCTCCAATATCAGGAACACGGCAGATCCGAACACGAACACCGCCTGCGCCAGCGCCGACAGCGCCTCCAGCTTGCCATGGCCATAGCGGTGTTCGGCATCGGCGGGCGTGGCGGCATGGATGATCGACATCATGGTGACCAGCGACGCCAGCGCATCGAAGGCGGAATCCATCAATGACGACAGCAGCGAGACGGAGTTGGTGGTAAAAAAGGCAAACAGCTTGGTCACGACAAGCATACCCGCAACCGACATGCTGGCGACCGCCGCCCAACGCTTCAGGTTCAGGATCTTCTGACCCTCGGGCCCCTGCAAATGCGGGTTGGCGATGCTCACGATGTTGCCATTATGCGGCCTGCACCAGCTTGCCGGTGCGGTCACACGAAGGTGCCGCCAGTTCGATGAAACGCTCGACCACGCTTTCGGGCGTGGGCAGTTGCGTTGCGTCTTCGCCGGGGAAAGCATCATGACGCATATCGGTGCGCACCGCGCCGGGGTCGATGATATTGACCTTCAGCGGGCTATAGGCGGTTTCGGCGGCATAGGTCGCGACCATGTTTTCAAGGGCCGCCTTGGACGCGGCATAACCGCTCCAGAACGGGCTATGCATATGCGCGGCACCCGACGTCACAAAAATCGCGCGGCCTGCATCCGATCCGCGCAGGTAAGGGTCGAGGCTGCGGATCAAATGGTAATTGGCGAAAAAATTGACCTTGAAGGTTTCTTCGAAAACCTTGTGGTCAGACATCGCAACGGGGCTGAGATTGCCCAGCATCGCGGCATTGCCGACCAGGATGTCGAGACGGCGGAAACGCTCTGCGATCACGGGCGCGATGCCGCCGATTTTTTTTGTTTCAGCGAGGTCGAAAGGCAGCAGCGTCGCCTTGCCGCCTGCGCTTTGAATCTCGTCATCCAGCGCCTCCAGCGCGCCTTGCGTGCGAGCGAGTAAAATCACATGCGCGCCTTCGGCTGCGAATCCCTTTGCCACCGCCGCGCCGATGCCGCGCGATGCGCCGGTCACCAGTGCCACGCGGCCTGCCAGACGTTGTTGTGTGACAGCTTTAATCATTGCCTTGCGCGCCCTTGCTGATAATGGATTCCAGTTTCTTGCGGTCGTCCTTGGGATAACCCTGCTGCTTCGCTTCTTCCGACGTTGCGGGTACGCCGTGGATGATGCGGCTCACCGCGATCGCCACGCGGTCGCGGGTTTCATACAGTTTCGTCACGGCCTTGTTGTCCCGCACCGCTTCCGGCAGCGCATTACGGTCGAACATCACGGGAAATGCCGCGGCCGAGCAAAGCCCCGCCACAAGGATGACGAACAGCCGGATGCGCCATGGCGAATGCCCCTGCGCGTGTTTTTTGGCCGTCCGCGCCATCAGGGGCCTGCCCTGCGTTCGTCCTGCAGCAGCTCGTCCTGCATTTTGCGCTCTTCTTCTTCCGTCACGGCGCGCGCTTCGGCCTTTGCTTTCGACGACGGCTTCAGGTTGATCTTGCTGATGATCTCCTTGCCGTTATCGGCGACCAGTTTGCGCAGGTCGACCTTGCTGTCGACATAGGCGACGCTGTCCTGCAGGATCGGCACGCTCACCGAATTTTTCGCCCAGTCGGGGAAATTCTCCCCCTTCACCAGAAACGAAATGGGCAGGAAGCACAGGAATACCACGAGGAACCCGCGCGCGAGGCCAAAGCCTGCGCCCAGCACCTTGTCCATCACGCCCAGCCCCGCCTCGTTCACTGCGCGGCTGACGAAGAAGCCGACCAGCGACATGATGAGGTAGATGACAAGGAAAACGGAAAGGTAAGATAGGATGATGGCGGTTTTCTCCGGCGACACGAGGCCCATGATGAGGTGTTCTTTTGCGATTGCCGCCTGCGCGACATCGTTCGCGCCTTTGCTGACGGCGGCAGCCGCCTGTTCACCGCGTTCATCGACCTTCAGCCATTTGTTGAAGCTGGGGATCATGATCTCGCCCGCGAAATAGGTGACGGAGGTCGCGACGATCAGGGCCACGATGGTGAAGGCCTCGCGGATGATGCCGCGGAAATAGGCGACCAGCATGGAGAGGGCAAGGATGATGGCGACGATGATATCGAGCGCAGCGGGTGTCATTTAATTTTTTCCTTCCGAAAACAGCGGTAAAATATCCTGCAATTGTTTGACTTGCGTCAACTTCAGCCCGTGATCCGCCAGCGCCTTCTTGCCGGCTAGATGCGGGATCATGGCGTTTTTGAACCCGAGCTTGGACGCTTCCTTGATGCGCTGGTCGCCCTGCGCCACATGGCGCACTTCGCCGGACAGGCCGATTTCGCCGAACACGACCATATCATGCGGCACCGGCACGCCCGAGAGCGAACTGACAAGCGCGGCGGCAACGGCCAGGTCTGCTGCCGGTTCATTGATCTTCAATCCGCCGGCGACGTTCAGGTACACGTCGTTCGGGCCGATGACGACGCCGCAGCGCGATTCCAGCACCGCCAGCACCATCGACAACCGGCTCTGGTCCCAGCCGATCACGGCGCGGCGCGGCGTTCCCAATGGGGAAGGCGCGACAAGCGCCTGTACCTCGACCAGTACGGGGCGCGTGCCCTCCATGCCTGCAAATACCGCGCTGCCGGAAACTTCGCGCTGGCGTTGCGACAGGAACAGTTCGGACGGGTTGGGTACTTCCATCAAACCCTGTTCCGCCATTTCGAAAACGCCGATTTCGTCGGTCGGGCCGAAACGGTTTTTGACGGCGCGCAAAATGCGGAAACTATGGCCGCGGTCGCCTTCGAAATAAAGAACCGTATCCACCATATGTTCCAGCACGCGCGGGCCTGCGATCTGGCCTTCCTTCGTCACATGGCCGACCAGCAGCAAACAGGTGCCGCGTTTTTTTGCGGCGCGGATCAGTTCGGCGGCGGAAGCGCGCACCTGCGCAACCGTGCCGGGCGCGGAATCAAGGTTGTCGAGATACATGGTCTGGATTGAATCGATCACGACCGCATCGAAATTGCGGCGCTCGATCGTTTCAATGATATCGCGCACATTCGTCGCGGCGGCCAGCTCCACTTTTTCTTTCGCAAAGCCCAACCGGCTCGCGCGCATGCGTACCTGATCGAGTGATTCCTCGCCCGAGATATAGGCGCAGGATGCCTTGCGTGACAGCAGTGCGGTGACCTGCAGCAACAATGTCGATTTGCCGATGCCGGGATCGCCGCCGATCAGCAGCGCGGAACCGGGCACAAGCCCGCCGCCCGCGACGCGGTCGAATTCGTTGATGCCCACCACGCGGCGCGGCTGCACTTCGGATACGCCTTCCAGTGGGTGAAGTTCGATGACGCGGCCCTTGGCTCGGCCGAGGCCTTGCGGGGGGCGGTCATTCTTGGCTTCTTCCACCATCGAATTCCATTCGCCGCAGGCTTCGCATTTGCCCGCCCACTTGTTGTGGGACGAACCGCAGGACTGGCAGACATATAATGATGCGGGACGGGCCATAACTGCTAATTAACCAGATAGGACAGGCGCTTGCAAACATAACCTGATTCTGAAATATTCCGGTCGACAGATGAACACTTTTCGGCATATTATATTATGATATCAAGGCGTTAGAATCGGAACGAGCCGCTTAATTGACATAACTTATAAACACGGTTATCCTATTACTAACAGGTGTGGTGCGGGATTATTCATGAGTTTCAGGGATTTCACAGTATCGTTGAGCAATAAGTTCAACTGGCTGGCCGAGCCGCCGAAGCACCATTTTACCTTGGGTGAAGCTGTGCATTGGGCAACCGATGGCGAATTGATGAAAACGCCACCGCATAAATGGGGCCGTGCGGCGCGCATCGTCGACCGCGCCACGATGGTGGTAGGCCTGGGCGCAGCGGTCGCGATCTGCATGATCGAAAAATCCCCGCTGCCCATGCTGATGGTGCCGGTGGTGGCGAAGGGCGTTGCCTTTATCGCTGCCGCGATTACGCAAGGCATCACGGGCGGGCTTGCCAACACCATCCAGCGCATTGAAAGATTTACGGCCGAACGCGAATTCAAACGCGAGAACAAAAAAGATTTACCCCGAGGGATGAGGTAGCATGGCGCAGTCACAGACAGCAGAACAACGCAACGACGGCGCGCCGCGCTATGACCCCAACAGCATGCCGCTGCCCGAACCCGGCGTTTTCGGCAAAATTGAAAACGCACTCGGCTGGCTGAACCAGCCGGCCGAACATAAATACACGCTGGGCGAACTGTTCCGCAAAGTCACATTCCAGGAACCGTCGCAGGATGGTTTCCACGCATCGCGCATCGGCCGCATCGCAGAACGTATCCTGACGGTAGGTTTGGTGATCGGCGTTTGCGCATCACCCCTTGCAGGCATTGGTTTCTTCGCGGGCCTGATCGCGGCCAAGGTCGCGAGCGTCGGCGTCGCCGGCCTTGTCGTCATGCCTCTGTCGAAAGGCCTTGAAGGCATCGCGCGCAAGCTGGAGCACCAAACGAACAAGCCTGCCGATCCGGATGAATTCGCAAAAAGACGCGGCCTTGTCGGCGGCACAGAAGTGAAGGAAGCACCTGTCGGCATGCGCAACGCGAACGACATGAAAAGCAACCCCGAGGACAAGATCGGCGCATCGCGTATCGTTAATCCCGATGCGAGCATCAAGCAGAGTTTTGACGGCGTCGCCGTAGATTCCCGCGCTTTCGATCCGACACGCGCTGCAAAACCGCTGGCAACCTACGGCCTTGGCACCGGCGCACCGAACAAATCACCCGGCATGAAAAACGGGCGCTAAGCCCCTTGCCACAACAGATCAAAGAAAAAGCCCCGGTTTGCACCGGGGCTTTTTTTATTCGGGTCCGAAAAAAGCTTAAGCCGCTTTTTTCTTCTGTGCGTCCAGCGCCGTTTTCGCCTGTGCGGCGATTGCGGCGAAGCCGGCTGCATCATGGATCGCGATGTCCGACAGGACTTTGCGGTCCAGCTGGTTACCGGCCAGTTTCAGGCCGTTCATCAGCGTAGAATAGGTCAAGCCGTTCAGGCGCGCGCCAGCGTTGATACGCTGGATCCACAACCCACGGAAGTCGCGCTTCTTGTTGCGACGGTCGCGGTATGCGTAACGCAGTGCCTTTTCGACTTTTTCGATAGCGACGCGATAGCATTTGCTGCCACGGCCGCGATAGCCTTTTGCCAGTTCGAGAATTTTCTTGTGGCGGTTGATCGAGGCTGTGCCTCCCTTGACGCGTGCCATTATGCGGCTTCCTTCTTGTTAGGGCCGTCGTAGCGGCGTTTCTTGCGCTGCAGCTTGCGCTGATAGGGCATGAAATCGTCGAGAATGATGCGGGCATCCGACCCGTTCAGGATCAGAGTCGAGCAACCAGCGAGTTTCATACGTTTGGATTTACCGCTCATGCGGTGGCGTTTATGTGCGGCGCGAGCCTGCACTTTACCCCGGCGGGTGACACTGAAGCGTTTCTTCGCGCCCGAGTGCGTTTTCATCTTTGGCATTTTGGTTTCCTTTCAAGATTTAACCGTCATCGAGGCAGCCAATCCGAGCCAGATCACGGTTGCAGCAATAGCTACTGCTTTATGGAGAAAATATATAGGGGATGGGGGGTGGATGAGTCAAGGGAAAGCGCCCGTTTTCCCCGTATTTCTCCATAATATTGGCATTTTGCTGCTATTTGACCTTCGCGCCTCCTGTTATGGCACTGGAAAACTTGAACTTTTACGGATTTGGCCTATGATTTATAGCAGGTGTTTAAGAAACCGGACTGTATTACGGGACAGAACAGGGAGCATCGAAAAATGATCATCCAGACGATTCTGCAGAAACTGGGCCTCGGCGACGGCAGCCTGAACAAGGACGATGCGGCCAGACGCCGCCGCCATATCCGCCATCCGGCGCTGGCCGCCGAAGTGGTCGTGGCCGACCGGTCTTTCCACCTGAAGGACTGGAGCATGGGCGGCTTCTTCTTTGACCCGCCCCCCGGCACCTCGCTGGTCGTGGGCGACAAGGTGCAGTTCCAGCTCCGTTTCCGCCTGCCGAATGAAACGGTCAGCATCCAGCAGACCGGCAAGGTCGTCCGCGCTGTCCGCCGCGGCATCGGGGCCGAATTCGCCCCGCTGTCGGCCGAAACACGCCGCAAGTTCGAACGCGTGCTCGACGCTTTCCATGCCCAGAGCTTTTCGGCCTCGCAGCGCGCCTGAAGCGCGGGTTTAATGTGCGCCTGATGTTGCTAAAGGCTTAAAAAACCGCTACAAAAAAGCACCGGAACATCCGGTGCTTTTTTTATCCGGGTCTCCCGGTGTTCTTTATGAGGAGTCGCAAAGCATGGGTCCCCTGATCGCCCTGCTGTTCTTTATCGCCGCTGCCGTTGCCTGGGCCTTCTTCGCCTGGAAGCCCGAATACGCGAATGAAAAACAGGTCAGCGTTTTCAACTGGTCGGTCATCGGCGCCTGCACCATGATCTGTGCTTCCTGGGTGCTCAATATGTCCGTCGTCCTCGACGCGGAAAGCATCGAGAAATTCCGCTGGCCCTTCGCCGTGATCGGCGCGCTCGGCATCGAAATCCTGTTCCTGATCTTCATGTTCCTCGTCCGCAATTTCTGGATCTTCAAGCCGCCCCGCCGTCCGGGTAGCGGGTGGTTCTGATGACAAATCACGCGCAGCGTACCGCGCAGCTGCTGATCGACATCAAGGCTGTCCATTTCAACGCGGAAAAGCCGTTCATCTTCACGTCGGGCTGGGCGAGCCCCGTTTACATTGACTGCCGCAAGGTGATTTCCTTTCTTGAGCCGCGCCGGGAGATTATCCGCATGGGCTGCGAATTGCTGACGGCGAACTGCGATATCAAATCGGTCGATTACATCGCGGGCGGCGAAACCGCCGGTATTTCCTACGCCGCATGGTTATCCGAAGAACTCTCCAAGCCCATGCTCTACGTCCGCAAAAAACCGAAAGGTTTCGGGCGCGGCGCGCAGATCGAGGGCGAAATGCCCGAAGGCGCAAAAGTGTTGCTGGTCGAAGACCTCACGACCGACGGCGCCAGCAAGGTTGCGTTTGGCAATGCCTTGCGCGATGGCGGGGCGGTTGTGGACGATGTGTTCTCCGTCTTCTTCTACAATATCTACAAGGAAAGCACGCAGATCTTCGGCGATGCAAAACTGAAGCTGCATTCCCTTGCGACATGGCGCGATGTGCTGGCCGAGGCGCGTGCGCGCCAGCTGTTCCCCGAAGCGACCTTTGCGGAGGTCGAGAAATTCCTCGCCTCCCCCGCCGAATGGTCGCGCGACCATGGCGGCGCGTATGAGCGAACGAAAACGGCCTGATATTTCCATAACTTTCTAAAATACCCAGAGCATCGCCGTTTTTAGGGCTGCCACGGGCCTGAATAATTGACTTATTTTCATAAATTTGCTTAATTAGGTCAGTTCATTTTACCGAATAACGGCGGAGATTCTTTTGGCCTTCGAACGCGTAAGCTCCTATGACGACGCCGATGACTCGATGCGGGGCATCCGTCACGACATCCGCGAACTGGGCAGCATGGCCGAGGCCGCGCAGGAAGCACAGCGCAAGCGCGATGCGCAGATGCTCACCGCCTTCAACAGCATCGCCAATGCGCTGACCGCGCTCGCCTCCGAAGTGAAGGGCCTGCGCGAAGACCTCAGCCCGCAGTTGGACAAACCCGCCAAACTTTCCACACCCAAGGCAGGCCAGCCATGAGGGTAGAGGGTTGGGAAAACCACGAACTGTATAACGCGATCCGCGACGCCGCCGATGCCGCGCAGCGCAAGACGGCCGGCCAGATGTCCGAGGGCTTCAACCGCGTGGCCGAGGCGCTGCTGTCGCTGACGCAAGAAATCAAGGCGCTGCGCGAAGACCTGAACCCGCATATGGACAAGCCTGCGAAACTGCCCGCGCCGAAATCAAGGACAACACCATGACGCTCAATTACTACGACAAGGTCGAGATACAGGAAACCGTCACCGAGGCGGAAAAGCGCGTCCAGAAAACACTCGGCAAGATGCAGGAAGACCTCGCACAGGCCGATGGCAACCAGCTGAAGATGCTGGCCGCGTTCAACCGCGTCGCCGCCGCGCTGGAAATGCTGACCGGCGAAATCCGCGAACTGCGCGCCGACCTTAATCCCGAACTGGACAAGCCGGTGAAGCTGGCTGCGCCCAAGGGGCAAAAACCATGAGCGGCCTTGGCTATTACGACGAACAGAAGATCGAATCGATCGTCAAGAAAAACACCAGGGCGGAATTCGACGCCGCGGCAAAACGCGACCGCCAGATGATCGAGATGATGGGCGGCATCGCAACCGCGCTGCAGGCACTGACATCCGAGATCAAGGGCCTGCGCGCCGACCTGAAGCCCGAACTCGACAAGCCTGTTAAACTTGCCGCGCCTAAAACGCAAGGCGGGCCGTAAAGTCATGGATTCCTACGACCGCAACAAGGTGCAGGAAATGATCACGGCGTCCGAAAAACGCCTGCGCCACGATTTCGAGGTTGTGACCGGAAACCAGAAAGTCATCATCGACGCGCTCAACCGCATCGGTGCTGTCGTCACCGAGCTGTCATCCGAAGTGAGGGCGATCCGCCGCGACATGAACCCGCGCCTCGACAAGCCCGCGCGCCTGCCCGCGCCGAAGAAAGAGGGCTGACCCCATGCCGATGGACAAACAGGATTACGAAATGGTGCGCGCCGTCCGCGACGCGGTCCGCAGCGGCGACGAGGTTAATGCCAAGCTGCTGCGCCAACTGGTCCAGCAACAGGAAAAATCCGATGCGGCAATGGTCGCCGCCTTCAACAGCATCGCCAAGGCCGTCCAGACCCTGAGCGCCGAAATCAGCGGCTTACGCGCCGACTTGGCCCCGCAGCTGGACAAGCCGAAACTGGTCGCACCCGCCGCCAAAAAACAGGCGAAGTCATGACAATGGACCATGACGCGCAAAGCAAGATCCGCCGGCTGAAGGATACCCTATCGAAGGTTGAATCCACCGGCAGCAGCAATTCAACCGCCATCAAAAAACTGCGGGAGGAATTCGACGCCATCCGCCGCGACCAGTCGAAGATCATCGACAATCAGGAAAAGATGACGCAGGCGATCGAACGTCTTGCCCTTGCCGTTGAAACAATGAACAACGACGTTTATCCCAAAACCGAAAACACCAAGCCCGTGCTGAAGCAGCCGGCGGCGAATGACGCGGCATATACCAAGCTGAAATAACCTAGCGCCCGTCCGCCCCGCGGCTTGTCAGCACAGGGCGATCCCTGTCCACCTTCATCGTGATCGACAGATAGGCGAACAAATCGCGTAGCGCAATCACGCCCATGAATTTCCCGTCGCGCGTGACCAGCAGTGAATCCCGTCCCTGTTTTTGCATCAGCTCCAGCGCATCCGCCGCGCTGGTATCGGGATCGATGGTGTTTTCCTCGGTCAGCGGCTGCATCACGCTTGCCACATGCAGGAAGCTCCATTTATTGCGGTCGAGCAGCAGCACGGCCTGCAGCGTCACGACGCCGACCAGTTTGTCGCGGTCGACCACGGGGAACAGCTTCTGGTAATGCTTGTAGAAATAGCCGTCGACAAGATCGGTGATCGTGAGGTCCGGCGATACCGATACGATGCGGTCATGCATGAACCGCGTGACTTTTTCCGAACTGAGTAGCGATCGGCTTTCCGTCTGCCGCACGGCATATAAACCCGCGCCATAGACGAAATACCCGAACAGCCCGTACCACATGCCCTGCACCATGTTGTTGTGCCAGCAAATTTTATAAACCGCATAACCCAGCAGCAGATAAGCGAAATTCGCGCCGAGGCCGGATGCAATGCGCGTCGCTAGCACGAGATTGTTTTTGTAATGCCAGATCGCCGCGCGCAACGCCCGCCCGCCATCCAGCGGAAACGCCGGCACCATATTGAATGCCGCGATCAGCATGTTGAGGTCGCCCAAATATTCCAGCACCTGGCTGCCCGCATCCGCCGCGCCGTATTGCATCATGTAGACGTTTTCCGACGCCCAGAAAAATATCCCCAGCAGCGCCGACATGGCAGGCCCCGCAAGCGCCATCAGGAATTCGCCCTTGGGGTGCGACGGCTCCCCCTTCATCTCCGCCACGCCGCCGAAGATGAACAGCGTGATGCTTTCAATCGGCATGTGGTAATATTCGGCGATGATGGCATGCGCGACCTCGTGCGCGATGATGGAAATAATCACCCCCACCAGCGTGACCGCCCCCATGACCTGATAGGTTTCAAGGTTGTGCCCCGGATAGCGCGCCGGGAAGAAATTGTTCACCAGCGTCCAGAAGATCAGGATGCTGAGGAATATCCAGCTGGCATCCGCCTTGACGGGAAAGTTGAAGAACCGGAACAGGGTGACGCGCTTGAACAAACTATCCGCCTTAAAGTCGTGTTTTTAAGTAAAAGAACCCGCCTGCAAAAACCTTTCAAAAGGTGTTGGCCTTGGCCGGATATCTCTACTAAAATATACCCAGTCCATGAAAAGCAAGACATGAAAATATCTTCTTTCTTCCGCAACCGGTTTCCTGCCGCAGCCCTTATCCTGCTGCTGCCGCTATTTCTGGCCGCCTGCGACCAGATGCCGGATTTGTCGAAGTATTTCCCGGGGCAGGGCAAGCCCAAATTCCACACTCTCGACAGCGATGTGGCGTCGATGGCCGCGCCCGCGACGGGCGAGGCCGCCAGCCAGTCGCTCGACTGCCGCGTGGGTCTCGGCTCCGCCAAATTCGGCAAGCAGTGGAAGGATTTCGACGAAACCGAATTCCGCCTTGCGCCGCAGTCCCGCGTCAATGTGCCGCTGTCGCCCCGAAAAGGTGGCGAGCAGATGTCCTTCCAGGCCATGTTCGACCTCGAAGGCCAAAAACTGATGTTCTGCCCGCTGGTCAATGGCGATCCGGGCGACGAGGTTGCCTGCGCCAGCATCTATGCCCTCGATGACGACCTCGAAGCCGGCATCAAGCGCACCTTCGACATCCCCGATGCGCTGCGCGGCGGGTCGATTTCCTGCGCGTATGACGAGAACAACCTCAAGAGACTTTAATCGCGGTATTGGCGGCACAAACAAAAATCCCCCGGTTTTGAGGCCGGGGGATTTTGTTATTTTTTATTTAGCCTCGATTAGTCGAGATCGAAGCTTTGCCCACCGGGCGAGGTCGGACGCGGGCCGCGGCCGCCGGGACCGCCCATGCCACCGAAGGGGCCTTTGGGCAGTTGCGGCATGTTTGCGTTGATTTCCGCGCGTACTTGCTTCATCAGGTCCTTGAACATCGCATCCAGCTGCGGCGCTTCGGAATTGCCAATCACGCGGCGGCTCTGGTCCATCATGTCGGTCATCATCAACATGTGGTTGAGGTTTTCCGCCAGGATCATCGGGCGGACTTTTTCAGGGATGTCTTCCTGCTGCTCGATCATTTCCTTCATCGACTTGATGCCTTCGGGCATGCTGCCCAGCGACGCGATCGAGTTCGCCAGCAGAACCTGCTTCAATTCAATCGGTGCGGCCGCGAGTTCGCGGGGGTGGACGCCCGTTTCGCCGCCGTATCTTTTCATCAGGTCGGTCACGTCCCAGTCGAGTTTCTTGTCGAGGAACTCGAAATCTTCGGGCGAGATGTGCTGCATGCCGGTCATCAGCAGGCCGGTTGCAACGGCGGTCGGGTTCGGCGCTTCCAGCTTGTCGGTCAGCATTTTGCCGACTTCAAGGGCAGCCTCGAAACCTTCGGGCGGCACGAACGGGTGCGAGATGATGACGTCATATGCCGCGCGCACTTTCGGCGTGTCGAGCAGGCCGGTTTCCTCGAACGTCGGATAGCGGAACGACGCGGTGTCGGGGCGGTTCAGCGTGTACGCGATCTGCGGGGGCAGCTGTTCGGCCAAACCCATCTCGATGATGCGGTTTTTCAGGCGGTCGTTGTCGTTTTTGAAATCAGACAGTTTCTCGCGGAAGGTTTCTTCCAGCGTGCGGCTGGTGGTCTTGTCAAACAGCACTTCCGACAGGCGCTCATAGATGCGCATATCGGGGATCATCGGGATCATCAGGCGGCCATTCGCGGGCTGCTGGCCATCGGCCATTTTCAGCAGCATTTCTTCGGCCTTCTGTGCTTCGCCGCGGAATTCTTCAAAGGTCGCAACAGCGGCCGCGAGCGTCAGCAGCTTCACGTTTTCGCTGGCTTCGGCGACATAGGCGAAGGCGGTCTTGTTGTGCTTGATTGCTTCGTTCAGCAGTTCGATCATCGGCTTGCCGAAAGATTTTTCGACGATGCCGTAGGTCTGCGGCGGCATAACGTTGAGAAGCGCGAGCGACAGAAGCTGGGGGTCGGTGTTGCCGGTTTCATTCAGCAGCTGCGCGACGCGCACGGCGTAATTGTCATGCGCTTCCGGAGTTTCAGCGGTGACGCCGGGCTCGATCTGGCGCGGCTTGGCCGCGGGGGTGGTCGCGACGTTCTTGGCATACATCGTGAAGGCCTTGAAAACAGTCGCGTCGAGCGGAAGGCCGGTTTCGTTGAATTGCATTTTTATACACTCCTCGGTGTGCAGGGTTTATTCCCCGCTGTTATGTCTTGGGCAGCGAAGATTACTTTCTAGCAAATCGCGGGCTTCGCTGTCAATCTATTATGTGAAAATAACCTACCCCTAAAATCTCTATATTTCATACGGTTAGATATGCTGCAGCGTGGCAAAAAATAGGGGGATACCCCTCCAAAAAGGCATCCCCCGAATCCCTGTCGTCCAGGGTATCTCATGGCTTAAAGGTCGAAATCCTTACCCGGCTTTTTCTTCGGTGCCGGCAGCATCAGGATCGGCTTCGGCGTGTTTTTCGCGATGAACGCTTCGGCGGTTTCAATCTTGGTCTCGTAAAGGCCCTTCAGCTCCGGCGCTTCCGCCGCATCGCCGAGTTCGGCCAAAAATTTCTGCGCCGATTTCACCAGACCGCCCATCTGCACCAACTGCGTCGATTTGATCAGCTTTGCCTGACTGTCTTCAAAACGGTCGGGGTTGTCATTGATGAAGGTGAACATCTTGTCGAGGTTCTTCAAGCTGCGGTGCAGGATGACGGTCGCGAAGGCGAGCGCAGACTGGCGGTATTCAACGGGGGCATTCACGAGGCCTTCCGGCGCGCCACGGTCGCGGACGTTATATTTTTCGAACAGGTCCAGCACATCGTCGCTGACGCGGTTGCCAAGGAATTTGAAATCATCCGGCCCACGCCAGCCGATGCCGACATCCAGCAGCGTCGCTGCAATCGCGACCGGGTTACGGGTGGAGGGTTGCGAGCTCAAAAGCTGCGCTGCTTCGACGGCGACCTCCGCGTCATCCGCGCGCACGCGCGGGTTCGCGGCCAGTGCCGCATAAGCGTTTTTGACATCGGGGCTGTCGAGCAAGCCGGTTTCGGCGAAGGGCTTGAATTCAGGCACGGGCGGCGCTTTCAACCCGAAGACTTCCAGTTTTTCCGGCAAGCTGCGGCGGAATTCCTCGATCTTGTCGATGTATTCACCGTCGAGCGTCGGGAACCCTGAACTGTTGACGGCGAATTTCGCGATATTGTCGAGCACGCGCTGCGACGGGATCATGGGCATTTGCACTTGCGGCTGTTCGCCGTTTTCCTGCGCTTCGTTCACGGCCTGCGCGATGTCGTAGAATTTATTCTGCAGCTCGTCGATCCAGGTGATGTTGTCGGCCATGACAAAGGCTTTCACCTTGGGCGATGCTTCGTCGATATAGGCCCAGTTGGTGCGCATATGCGCGGAAATTTCGCGCGCGAAATCCGTGGTTTCCTTGCCAAATCGGCGCTCCAGCTGGCCATAGGCGTCTTCGGGGATATAGGCAAGAAGGCTCAAGGCCTGCAGCTGCGTGTCGGCTGCGGCCACGTTGTTGAAAAGCTGCGCGACGCGTACGGGGTGCTGTTCGGACTCGCCCGTCAGGCCGGGTGTTTTTTCGTAGGCCAGATATGCCTTAAAAACATTCTGGTCCCAGGGCAGGCCGGTTTCGCTGAATTCTTGCATGTATCACACCTTCAAATGTGGGCGTTGTGCTTTTGCAAATACGCCATCGAATCTGTTTGTTTTTGTTATGTTATAGGTTGTACAGGTTTTAGCGTATTATGTCAATAAAATAGCCTTGGCGGCAGTGAAGAAACGGGGCAGGGGTGAGGTCCTTTTTATTAAGGTAAATCAAAACCTTGACGCGGGTTTTCAAGGGGCAAAAACGCAGTCTTGAATTGAATATCCCGCCAAAATGGCTATTTTAAATGTCATTCAATACCCGCGCGACACGCGCGAAAGCCTTTTCAGGAAAGAGTGCCCGAACATCATGACGAAGATCGTCCTCAACTCCCACGAGATGCTCGCCAAGCTGGTCAGTTTCGATACCACCTCGGTCAAATCCAACCTCGAGCTGATCCACTGGGTGCAGAACTATATGGATGGCTACGGCGTGAAATCGCACCTCGTCTATGACGAGACGAAGAACAAGGCCAACCTGCACGCGATCATCGGCCCTGCGGACAAGGCGGGCATCGTCCTCTCCGGCCATACCGATGTCGTGCCGGTCGAGGGCCAGGCATGGGACAGCGACCCGTTCCAGCTGCGTGATGACAACGACAACCTCGTCGCGCGCGGCACCTGCGACATGAAGGGCTTTATCGCGATTGCGCTCGCGAAGCTGCCGGAGATGCTGAAGAAACCGCTGAACGCCCCCATCCATTTCGCGCTGTCCTATGACGAAGAACTCGGCTGCCTCGGCGCCCACAGCCTGGCGGAACACATCGCAAATGCCGGTGTAAAACCGAAACTTTGCGTGGTCGGCGAACCCACGATGATGAAGACGATCACGGGGCATAAAGGCATCTGCGACCTCGAATGCACCGTGCATGGCAAGGAATGCCATTCGTCGCTCGCGCCTTATTCGGTGAACGCGGTTGAATATGCGGCGGAACTGATCGCCTATTCCAAATCGGTCGCGCGCCGTTTCGCCAGCGAAGGCCCGTTCAACAAGCAATTCGATCCTCCCTTCACGACCGTGCATGTCGGCGTGGTCAAGGGCGGCACGGCGCTGAACATCGTGCCGAACCTCTGCGAATTCTCGCTGGAAGTGCGCAACATTCCCGAAGTGAACCCCGAAACGGTCATCGAGGAAATCCGCCAATATGCCTTCCGCAACCTTGAACCCCGCATGAAGGAACTCGACCCCAAATCGGGCTTCCATTTCAAATACACGGCGGGCGTCCATTCCTTTGACATCGCGAACGACGACCCGATGGTCGATTTCGTGCTGTCGCTGTCGGGCGCGAACGCCACGGAAAAGGTCAGCTTCGCGACCGAAGCCGGCATCTTCCACAACAAAGGCATCCCGACCGTGGTCTGCGGCCCGGGTTCGATCGCTCAGGCGCACAAGCCGAATGAATTCATCGCCAAAGAACAGGTCGTGAAGTGCGAGAACTTTATGGATAGACTTCTGGACAAATTGCGCATTGCCGCATAAAATCAGGCTACAATTTCAATCCCTTGTAATGTGGATAGAGTCATGACAACATCTCAAACGAATGTTTCTACAGATTCTTCCGGAAAGGCAAATCCCGCTATGTTCGAGCAGTATAACTGGCAGCAAGTCGTCGGCGCGCAGCTGGAGCCCTTCCTGAAACTCATCAACCCCATTCAGGGCAAGCACAACGCGTCCGCCGCGTCGGCGACCGCTGAATGGTGCCAGCTGCCGTTCTACACCTCGATCGGCCTTGTGCGCGTGAACGACACCGCATGGCCCGCAGGCACCGGCCCGTTCTGGTTCCTGGCGAAACAGGGCCGCATGTTCCTGCTCGACGGATCGTCTGCGCCCATCCATGACGCGAATGAAGCCGACCCCATCAAGATTTCCGATGCCAACAGCCTCGAATATTTGCGCTTCTTCTGCTACTTCGTGCATGGCGATGAAGGCCCCTTCCTGATCGTGGAAAGCCTCGACCACCCCGCGCTCGACAAGGGCAAGCTGGATGAATCGACCAAGAAAGTGATCGAGGGCGCGATCCGCCCCGCTGCTTTCGAGGGCAAAACCGCCGAAGGTGCGTTCGAAGCCTCCGCGATGGTTCTCTACGGCAACGCGCTGTTCTCTGCCCGCTTCTCCATGACCGAAAACGGCATGATCGAAATGATCGACGACGAACCCGTCGCGGCCGACCTGCCCGTGAAAAAGATCAAGCCGAACTACTAAGCGCGGCAACTGGATTTTGGATTCAAAACCCCGGCAGAAATGCCGGGGTTTTCTTTTCACCGCCGCTGTCATCCCGAACGAAGTGAGGGATCTTCCCAACCGCCGAAGATCCCTCACTTCGTTCGGGATGACAGATTGTCGGCAGCGCCTTGTCTCTGCCCTTCTGCGCGTTATGTTAAAATAAGGAAGATTCCGTTGTTACTGACTGATTCTCCTCAGTTTTTCGTGTAGCATAGGAACGGGATTTTAGTTTCGGCAGGGGATGATTTTTTAACAGCATGACCCGGCGTTTGGATGTCTGGCATAGACGGTGGCTGCCATGCCTTGTGGCGGGCGCGATTGCCTGCGCCGCGCCGCTGCCCTTCGCCTTTGCGCAAGACCAGAGCACGGTCCCCGTGCGCATCGGCGTGCACAAGGATTTCACACGCGTCGTTTTCGATTTCAAGGGGCTCACCGCCTACCGCGTGTCGCGCGAGGGCAACAACCTTGTCGTCGTGTTCGATACCGCCAGCGGATTTAAAATTCCCGCCGACACTGAAAAGATCCGCAGCATCAAAACCGTGAATGAAAACGACGGCACCACGCGCATGACGCTCGCGCTGCGCGATGGCGCGACAGCCAATGATTACCGCATCGAAAAACAGATCGTGATCGATGTCTATGCCGGAAAGCCTGCCGCCAAACCTGTGCAGACAGCATCTGCGGAAACAAAGCCGCCGCCGGAAAAAACAGCACCGGACAAAAATGCCGCAGACCGGGCCTTCGCCGATTCCGCCGATGAAAGCAAGAAACCGGTAAAGCTGACGCCAACGCCCAAGCCCGCAGAAACGGTTGTTGCCGCTGCGAAACTCGAAGAAAAACCCGAAACGCCTGTCAGCGCCGCAACGGAAACCGAAACCGTCACCGACAAACAGCTCGACCAGCAGATTGCCGCCGTGACAGAGGCCATCGACAAAAAACTGCCCGGCACACCGAATACGGAGGCCTCGCCCGTCATCGTGGATGCCGCACCACCCGCCGATAGCGCGCCGCCTGTATCGGCCGCGTCAATGGAACAGCAAACTCCGCCGCAGATGCAGCCGACCGTCATCACGGTGTCGACGATCGAACCTGCGCGTCTTGCTGTTTTTTCCCGCTTCAACAATTTGTGGATCGTGCTGGATACCGAAGCGGTCGGCGCGATAAACCCGTCCGCCGCAGGGCCGGAGGCCGCGCTGCTCGGCAACCCCCGCATCATCAAGATGAAGGGCGCGACCGGCTATCACTACAGCCTGCCGCAGCAAAGATTCGTCAGCGTGGAGCGCCAGAACCTGACATGGCGCGTGACGCTGACCGAACGCAGCAGCCAGATGCCCGCGCAGAACCGCATCAACACCGTCGTCGATGACACGACAGGGCATGTCAAGCTGATGGCCGAAATCAAGGGCGCAAGCCGCGTCATCGAATTCACCGACCCCGCCGTCGGCGATACGCTATACGCCATCGCCGCCGAAGACCAGCTGCAGCGCATCGACCAGCCGCGCCGTTATGCCGATCTTGAAATCCTGCCGGCCGCCATCGGCATGGTGGTGCGTCCGTTGAGCGACGGGCTGAAGGTGACGCGCCTCGACAATTTTGTGCTGATCTCGGCGCCCAACGGCATCACCGCGACGCCGGGGGCGATTGCCGGCCCCGCGGCCGTCGCCGCCAGCGAAGAGCGGCCCGGCGCGCGCGACGAAGCGCGACTGTTCGATTTCCCCAACTGGCGTCAAGGCGGGCTGCTGCAGCTTGATAAAAACGTCCGCGCGATGCAGGTCGCGATTGCCGAGGCGAAAAAGCCCGAGGAAAAAAACGCGCTGCTGATGAAACTGGCGCTGCTCTACTTCGCCAATAATTTCGGGCAGGAAACGCTCGGCATGCTGCGCCTCATCGAAACCGACACGCCGGAAATGGCCAAGAACCCGAATTTCATTGCGCTGCGCGGCGCGGCATCGGCCATGGCGGGGCATTTTGACGAGGCGATTGCCGACCTGTCGCACCCGGCAATCCAGCAGCATGGCGAAGTGAATTTATGGGTCGGTTATGCGGCGGCTGCGACCGAACAATGGCGCATGGCCAACCGCGCCTTCCCGCCCGACAATTACCTGCTGCTGCAATACCCTGAAAACATCGCAGCCCCCTTCACGATTTACATGGCGGAATCCGCGCTGCGCCTTGGCAAGGCGGAACGCGCCAATGCGCTGCTTGCCTCGCTCGATACGATGGAGGGCGGGTTCGATCCGCATTACGCGGCGGCGATCCAGTACCTGAAGGGCGAGGCCGCGCGGCAGATGGGCAATGCGCAGGACGCGATCCGCATCTGGCGTCCGGTCGCGTTTGGTTTGGACCGCCTCTATCACACGAAGGCCAGCCTTGCGATGGCGATGCTGCGCTATCAGGAAAAAATCATTCCGGCGAAAACCGCGATTGATGAACTGGACAGCCTGCGCTTCGCATGGCGCGGCGACGGTCTGGAAATCCAGGTGCTGCAAAGCCTTGGCCGTGTCAAGATCGCCGACCGCAAATACCTCTCCGGCCTTGAAGATTTGAAAACGGCCGCGCTGCTGGCCGACAACCTGCGCGACGACAGCCAGCCGATCAAGGATGAAATGGCGGCTGTATTCATCGGGCTGTTCGTGAACGACGGCGCAAAGGATGTGCCGCCGCTGGAGGCTGTCTCGATCTATAACGGCTTCTCCGCCTATATGCCGGACGGGGAACAGGGCGCGGTTGCGACGCTGAATTTCGCCGACAGCCTGATCACCATGGACCTGCTGGGCAAGGCCGCGCAGTTGCTGGAAGAACAGTTGAAGGGCGGCGACGTGCCGCAGGCGCGCGTGGCGGCGACATATAACAAACTCGCGGCCGTCTACCTGCTCGACTCCCTGCCCGAAAAGGCGCTCGCGACGCTCTCGACTGCCGGCGGCGATGCATCGGCGCAGGTGAGTGATGAACGCAATTTGCTGCGCGCGCGTGCGATGTCGCAGCTGAACCGCCCCGACGATGCGATTGCCGCGCTTGCGACCTCCACCTCGACCGATGCGTTGAAACTGAAGGCCGATGTGCTGTGGCGCGCCCGCAAATGGAAAGAGGCTGCCGCGACGCTGGAGAGCATGCTGCCGGAAGCCGACAAGGGGCTGACCGAGGCGGATGCGCAATTGGTCGTCAACACCGCCGTCGGCTATAAACTCGCAGGCGACACGGCGCGCCTTGCGGATATCAAATCGCGCTACCTCTCGCCCATGGATGCAACCGCGCAGCGCGACACTTTCCGCGTCGTCACCCGCTCCGGCGGCAGCTCGAAACTCTCCGACCGCGACACGATTTTGAAGATCGCGGGCGAGGTTGATATGTTCAAGGGTTTCCTCGATACGTACAAGGCGGGCGGGAAAGGCTCTTAAGGTCTGCGCGTGAAGCGCGCGGTTTTCGGCGCAGGGATGCCGCTGCTAACCCCTGCCGATAATTGTTTCGCGCCATGCTGCGCGGTTGCGCTCCGCACGAAATCGACAATCTCCAGGTTATCCGCGCTTTCCGCCAGATCATAGGCGGGAATGCCGCGTCCATTCTTCGCAGTCAGGTCTGCGCCGCATTGCGTGACGAGGATTTTCAACACCGGTAAATCATCATCCTGCAGGCAGCGGAACATTTCTTGCTGAATTTTCTCACGCGGCAAGCGTTTCAGCAGCATCGCCACGCCCGCAAGGTTGTCGGAAGATTTCGCATGATCGAGCGCAGTATTGCCGAATGTATCGGTCAAGGCGGTGTCTGCATTTTTCGCGAGCAGTTCGCTGGCCAGCGCGTTCATGCTGAACGACATCGCCATCATCAGCGGCGACATGCGGTTGTGGCCCTGCGCGTTGATGTTGGCGCCCGCCTGCACCAGCAGGCTCGACATGTGCGCCTTGCCCATGACACAGGTGAACAACAGCATGGTGTTCCGGCTGTCGTTGCGCGCCTCGGTATCCGTGCCTTGTTTCAGGTAAGACTCGAACGCCGCCACATCGTTATTACGGATGGCGTCGAAAACCAGATCGGGATGTATAATCGAGTCGGTCATAATATGAAAAACATACCAGAATAGCCAAGTTAATTCAAACGCTTAAAATAGTTAACAACGGATTAATTGACATAACATTAACGGAGGCGTAACCTTTACTGATACCGTCTTTTTTCGACCCTTCCGGCGGAAAATCTCCCGGACGCTGTATTTGAAACAACAGACGAGAAGATCATGCCCGCTTCCAATGACGATTTTAACCTGCGCGACACCCTCAACCGCCTTGCGCAGAAAAGTTTGACCATCACGGAACGCGAGGAAGCACGCAAGGATCTGGCAGCCTATGCCAACAGCTTTAACGGCGCATCGACGCCGGCGGCGCAGCAACTCGCCGACGCACTTCCCAAGATTACAGACTACGGTTCGCGCTGGATCACGGCGAAACTGCTGCGTGATGCGGCGGTGAAGGACGCTAAAGTATTAGGCGGCAACACGACCGCGATTTTGTTCGGCGCATTCGCAACCGACACAGATGCGGGCATGCGTTATATGGCGTCGGGCCTGATCCGTGATATCGGCCTTGCCCATCCGTCCCAGACTGTGACCGCGGCGGGCACTATTGCCCTGCTGCTGAACCGCGAGACGGATGATTACGCACGCGGCTACCAGAAAGGCGCGATTTTGCAACTCGGTCTGGCATCCGAAGCGGCAGCGCCCCTGGCTGTGGATGCGATCGGCCAGCTGATACTTAATGAAAAAGATTCCTTCGCGCGTGTCGATTACGCGCAGAACCTTGGCAGCCTCGGCACGAAACACGCATCGCAATCGGCGGCGGCTGTAAAGCAGTTGGGCCAAGCGGCAGCAAATGAAACGGATGGTTTCGCCGCGCACAAGATCGCCGAAAACATCACGAATATCGCGCTTTATAATGCATCGTCCTTCCCCGCCGCGCTCGATGCGCTGGCGAACGGCTTTGCGAAAGGCGGCCGTATCGAGGCGCTGTCGGGCAATGCAAACGGCCTTGCGCGCCTGGCTGAAAAACATCCGGCGGCTGTTGCGGTCGTGCTGGAAAAGCAGCTGGAGGGTGAATCTACGCGCGACCAGCGTCGCCTGAGCATCCTCAACCTGAAATATATCGCGGCGCTGGATACGACGGGCGCGAATATCGCGGCACCGATCCTGCTGAACGCGCTTTCAAATGAAACCGATCCGCTCTATCGCCGTCATATCGTCGACGGCTTGCTGACCGCGACCACCAACCGCGCTGATGCCGCGCCGGTACTGGACGCGCTGAAAAATCAGCAGCAGACGGAAAAGGATCCCGAGACGCGCGATGTGATTGACAACGCGATGCGCCGCCTCGGTTATGTGCGCCCGTTCACCAAGAACGTGCTGCAACTGCAACCGCAGCCGTCGTTTTAATTCTAACTAGCGGAGATTGGCGCGCACCGGTGCCGATACCTTCGGCGGCGGGGGCAGGGCGGTGATCGTTTCGGTTTTCACCGTATCGGTTTTAACCGCAGCGTGTTTCGCCTGCAGCGCTTCCAGTTCTTTTTCCAGCCGTGTCGCGCGGCGCTGTTCCTGCCAGTAACGGAAGTAGGCGCGCTGCGCCAAAATCCAGACGAACAGGGACCCAAGAAAAAACCCGACGCCACCCATGCCGAGACCCAGCAGCCAGGCGGGCAGCTTGCGCGTTTCTTCCAGCGGCCAGATGCCCACGGAAACTTCCGCAGGGTTCGACACCGCGAAAAGCACGGTGAAAATGGTTAACGGGATGGTGATAAGCCAGGTCAGGTACTTCACGGATCAGAAAACCTCCGTGGGTTAGTCCTTCATGTCGTCGTCGCCGTCGGAAACGATTCCGTTGAGGCGTTCGTGCATTTTCTTGCCGATTTTGAAGAAAGGCACGCGCTTGTCGTCGACCTTCACGGTTTCGCCGGTGCGCGGGTTGCGGCCCATGCGCGCCTTGCGGGATTTGACCGAGAATGCGCCGAAGCCGCGCAGTTCAACGCGGCTGCCATTCGCCAAAGCCTTTGTAATCTCTTCAAAAATGGTGTCCACGATTTGCTCCGCGTGGCTCTGGTAGAGATGCGGGTTCAATTCGGCCAGCTTGAGGATCAATTCTGATTTGGTCATGGCGTGCGCTTATCCTTGTTTTTCAAGAGCCTGAGACTCTAGATTGCCCAAGACCGCCAAAATCGTCAAGAAAAAAACCTATAAATATCAAATGAATAAAAGGTTAAAGGGGCAGCCCCTGAATAATCCGGGGTGCCGCGCCGCCGAGGCCCATCGCCTGACGGGCAAAAAACCCTTTGAGCGCCGGAATTTTATCAACGATTCCAATGCCCATATCCCGCAAAAGGCCGACCGATTGCATATTGTTCGAAAACAGCCGGTTGAGCAGGTCGGTGAAGCCTGCCATCAGCAGCGTATCCACGCGCCGCCAGTTTTCGTAATCGGCGAGCAGCTGGGGGCTGCCGATGTCGAGTCCCAGTTTCATGCGACTCACCACCAGCTCCGACAGCACGGCGATATCGCGCATCGAAAGGTTCAGGCCCTGACCCGCAATCGGGTGGATCACATGCGCGGCCTCCGCCATCAGCGCAATGCGCGCAGCCGTATAAGTATCGGCATGCAGCAGGCCAAGCGGGTAGGACATCGGTTTGGACACGGCGGTGACGCTGGCGAGCTGGTCGCCAAACAATTCCTGCAACCGCGCATCGAATTTTTCGGGCGAGAGTTTCAGGATCTGCGCGGCCTCTTTATCCTCGACCGTCCAGACGACGCTTGAGCGGTGATTGCCGTCTTCGTCATCCGTCATCGGCAAAACGGCAAAGGGGCCGGCGGGCAGGAAATGTTCCAATGCGACATTTTCATGGTCGAGGTCATGCGACACATTGCAGACAATCGCCGCCTGACCGTATGACCATTCCTTGACGCCGATGCCCAAATGCTTGCGCGTCGGCGAATTGCGGCCATCTGCACCAATCAGCAGCGGTGCGGAAAGCGTGCGGCCGTCTTTCAATCTCACGCCCGCGCTTGCGTCATCCTGCACGAATGCGGATATCTCGACAGGGGAGAGGTGCGTGACGCTGTCGATGTCCTGTAAATTTTCAAACAGGTATTTGCGGAGCAAACGGTTTTCGATGATCCAGCCGAACGGTTCGCCATTCGCATCCTGATCGGTCGCGAAATGTAGAAATTGCGGCGCAGTGCCATCCGCCACGCGAATGTCGAGAATGGGGCAGCAATCTTTCTGGATCGTATCCCAGGCACCCGCCGCCTGCAGCACGCGATGCGACGCGAATGAAATCGCGGTGGTGCGTCCGTCATAGGCGGCATTCAAATGTGTCGAGGGCGGCTCGCGGTCGATGATCGCAACATCGACGCCGGCGCGACCCAGCACAGCCGCCTGCGTCAGCCCCGCAAGGCCGCCGCCGATAATCAGAACATCGCTGCGCGTTTCCTTCTTCATAATAAACCTTTAATCCTGCTGCACTGCAAAATCAATCTCTTCCGAAACACCATTGACCGATTTTGAACGTGTGATAGCCTTTTATCCAACAAACATAGATTCATGATGCACCAGTTACGGGGTGACGATTGATGGCGTTTAAACGCGTGAAGAAATTGGCGAAGATTTTCGCCAAGGCTGTCGCAGGCGTTCTGCTGACAGGCGGCGTGGCCTATGCAGGGCTGCACGGCCTTGCCTATGCGGGCAAGGGCGAACCGCTGACTCCGGGGGAGGCGCAGGCCGTCCACCAGATTTTCGGCGACCAGATCGATACCGACCGGATTCGCAAGCATTTCAAGGAACAGGACGACCCCACCCATTTCTTCCGCAAGTATCAGGGCACGGTTTTGCCCCCGTTCAGCCATATCGATTTCTTCACGCCCGCCGCATGGTCGAAGGATTACAGCAAAGACCGCCGCAGCATGTACGGTTTCTTCCTGCATGAAGCGACGCATGTCTGGCAGGGGCAGCATATGCGCTTTTCCCACCACGCCGTCGGCCGCTATGATTATCAGCTGATTCCGGTCGCGCGCTTCGGGCAGTTCGGCACCGAACAGCAGGCGGAACTGGTGGAACATTACGCGGAACGCTGGATTCACCCCGCTGGCCGCCGCCTTGCCAAGACGGATGAAGACCGCATTCTGCGCGATGTGGTCGAGCGGCAGTTTCCGCAGGCCAAAATCACCCGCGAAGGACTCGACCGGCAGGATGCGGAGCGTGCGGCGACCCTGCGCCCGAACACCCTGCGCCAGCCCCCGAAAGCGGCATAATTTCCATATTGTTATGAGCGCGTGAATACGCTATTATAATGCCTTCCATTATTAAGGGACAGGCAATGGGCTTGGGACGCATCGGCAGATTGGCGAAGGTGTTTGCGAAGGCGGTGGTCGGCACCGCGCTGGTCGCAACCGTCGGCTATGCGGGCTTTATCGGCGTTGCCTATGAAGGCAAGGGCGAAAAGCTCACGCCCGGCGAGCGGCAGGCTGTCGAGCAGATTTTCGGCGACCAGCTGGATGCAGGCAAAATCCGCAAGCACTTCAAGGAGACGTCGCACTGGACGCATGTCATGAGGGGCAAGCAGGGCACGGTCATGCCCTTTACCCATCACGTCGATTTCTTTGGCGACAGCATCAAGTCGGCCGATTACAGCGCCGAGGGTGCGTATAAATACGGCTTCTTCCTGCACGAGATGACGCATATATGGCAGGGCACAAATATCAAATACCCGCTGAAGAATTTCGGCCAGTATGAATTCACGCTGACCAAAGATTCAAAATTCTCCGATTTCGGCCTTGAGCAGCAGGGCGAGATTATCGAGGCTTATGCGAAAACATGGCTGCATCCTGACGGGCGCAAGCTGGCGAAAACAGAGGCCGATGGTTTCCTGAAACAAACCGTCGAGACGCAGTTTCGGCAGGCAAAAGTAACGCGCGACAAGATGGATCGTGCGGATGCGCAGAAATCTGCAACATCTGCCATTCCACGCATCGGCTGATTTTTAGAAATCACCCAGTACAGCGACCAGCCGCGATTTCAGCGTGCCGGCATTAAACGGTTTCATGATATACCCGTTCACGCCTGCGGCTTTCGCCTCCAGCACGTTTTCGACGGTGTTTTCCGCCGTGACCAGAATGAACGGCACGTTGTCGCCCGAGGCGCGGATAGCGCGCAGCAGCTCGATGCCGCTCATCGGTTTCATGTTCCAGTCGGAAATGACAAGGCCGTAACTTTTCTCTGCCATTTTCTCCAGCGCGGAGGCGCCGTCACGCGCTTCCTCGATATTTCGGAAGCCGATGCTTTTCAAAAGCCCGCGCACAAGTTGCGTCATCGTGTAAAAATCGTCCACGACGAGAATGTGCATATCTTTGTCGACGGTCACGATGGATCAGTCCCCCTCAACCATTGTCGCTCAGTTGGGGTTAATCAATTGTTAAGGAGTGGGGGCGTTGCGGTTGGGCAGATTCAGCGGCGTTTCGGAAGGCGCTGCGGCAGAGGGCTTGCCGACGGGCATCGCCACGGGAAGTTTTTCTTTTTCCGACAAACGGATCGTCACGATGCGCGCCTTGTCCGGCTCCATCGCCGCCAGAATCGGCGATGATTTGCGCTCGTTCATGCGGCTGATAACCTCCAGCAGCACGTCGAGGTCGAGCGTGTTGAAAATCGTCGCAGCCTCTTTCGGCTTCATGCCTTCATAAATTTTTACAAGGCTGGTCAGGCGTTCTTCTTCCATTTTCTGCTGCTTGCCCAGCAACGCCTCGATCTCGCCCTTCAAACGGTTCAGTTCGGCGATCTTGTGGTCGACTTCCTGCCCTGCCGCCGTTAACAGCGCCTCGCGGTCGCCGATCAGGCGCTCGCGCTTGTCCAGCTCGTCGCGGCGTTTCGACAGGGATTGCAGCACTTCGACTTCGGATGCGCTATAGGCGCGGGTGTCTTCATCATCGGGCGGCGGCGGATTTGCCTGCGTGGTTGACGAGGGCGGCGCGGTTTCGGATGACGGGGTAACCGCGTCCGGCAGTTCTTCGGTTTTACGCGCGGTATCGGCCACGGCCTTTTGCAATTCTTCCTTGGTCAGAGGCGGCGGGGTTTCATTCACCGACTCTTGCGCATCGGCTGCGCGGGTAATGCCCGCTTCCTGCCCGATTACCGTCACAACGTTAACGAGGCGGAAGGCGAAGGCGACGCCGGCAACAACAATCAGCGCGCTGAAGATACTGAAAGGGCGAAGTTTCTTCTTCTTTTGTTCGGTCATGACTGCTGTTTCGCCTTCAGCGCCTCCAGCAGCTCTTTTTCAGCCCGTGTGCGGGGCTGCGGCGTTGTGTCGTCATCCTCCACCATATCGGCGCGGGAGGAGAGGGCGGGGGTCTGGCTTTGCGATTTCTTGCGCGAATTTTCGGCAGCGCCCGACAAGCGTTCAGCCAGGTTATCGCCCGCCTGAATCATGATTTCCAGTTCGTCCGACAGTGCGCGCGCCTTGTTGACCTTGTCCTGCAACTGGTCGCCGCCAGACAGCACGGCATCCTTCAGCGACTTGATCGCGCCCTCGGCGCGGGATGATGCAAGGTTGAGTGCGGCAATCAGTTGCTCAAAGGCCTGCTTGTCGGCCTGCATCTTGTTGAACTGTTCAGACAACCGGCGGGCATACATGATGGTGGCGCCCAGCGCCGCCAAAATCACCACGTCGAAAATCAGGCCGACCATCGGGTTCATTTACTGGTCCTCGGATTTCTCTGGCTCGATATATTCCTCGATGCTGCAGGCGATCTGGCCCTGCTTCTGGCCGACCTTGGCCATGAACATCGCGTGTTCGCCAACGCGCATCTCGATCAAATCGTTAGGCCTGGTGTTCAGCATAAAGGTAGAGCCGACCTGAAGGTGGACAAGGCTGTCGAGCGGAATGGTCGTCTCGCCCAGAATGGCGGAAAGCTGGATATCGGTCTGGAACAGCTCGCGGGTCAGGTGGGTTTCCCAAATGGTGTCGCGGCCGAATTTTTCACCCATGAACATCTGCAACAATAATTCACGGATGGGCTCCAGCGTCGCATAGGGGATCATGATCTCGACCCGGCCGGAACGGTCGCCCATGTCGATGCGCAGGCGCACCAATACGCCCGCATTGTTGCTCTGCGTAATCGTCGCAAAGCGCGGGTTGGTTTCGATGCGGTCAAGGCGGAAGCTGACGGGAGACAGCGGATCAAAGGCGGATGACAAATCGTTCAGTACGACATGCAGCATGCGCTCGATCAGTTTCGTTTCGATCGTGGTGTAGGGGCGCCCCTCGACACGCAGCGCGGAGGTGCCGCGGCGGCCGCCCAGCAATACGTCGACGATGGAATAGATCAGCGAACTGTCGATAACCATCAAACCGTGGTCGTCCCATTCTTCCGCACGGAAGATGCCAAGCATCGCGGGCAGGGGGATCGAGTTCAGGTAATCGCCGAAGCGTACCGAAGAAATATGGTCGAGCGAAATCTCGACGTTGTCGGAGGTCAGGTTGCGAAGAGAGGTCGACATCAACCGCACAAGGCGGTCGAACACGATATCCAGCATCGGCAAACGCTCGTAATTTACGAGCGCGGAGTTGATAAGCTCCATGATGCCGGTTTTTTCGGCCTTGCCGCCCGGGTCGTCGAAACCCAGCAGGCTGTCGATTTCTTTCTGGTCAAGGATGCGGCCTTCGTCCTGCGGCGCATCGTCGTCATGCTGCTGCGCGGCCCATTCCTGTTCGAGGCGCTGCTTGTCCTCGGTCGTGACTTCCATATCGGCGGGATTTTTCGGGGGCGCTGTCATTGGACAAGGAACTCCTGAAAGAGGACGTCGCGGATTTTGATGTCGGGCGCCGCCGCGCGCACGCGGCTCAGCAATTCAATCTTCATGCGGTACATGCCGGATGACCCGCGCAAATCTTCCACGCGCAGCTCGCGCAAGTATGCCTGAAACTGGTCGACCACGCGGGGCATGATGATCTCGAACGCTTTTTCGGATTTCGTATCCTCCAGCTCCACCTTCAGCGCGACTTTCAGGAAGCGCGGCTGTTTGGATGTCGAATTGAGGTTCACGATCATGTCGGGTATCGCCATGAAAACGCCGGGCGCGCCGCCGTTTTGCGCCTGCGCCATTTCCTCGATGCAGGCCTGATAATCAGCATCGCCTTCCTGAATCGCGCTGCAGTCTATTTTCTTGTGCAGGAATTTGTCCAGATAGCCCATCTTCCACGCCGCACCCGCGCCGCCCGCCAGGATCAGGATAGGGACAAGTGCGAAGAGGATGATTTTCTTTTTGCCGAATTTCGACGGGGCCGCTTCGCCCTCCGCGCCTTCAAGCGCGGGCATTTCGCCATCGGGCGCAGGCGCGCCCGGTTTCTTCGGATCGGCCTTTAGATCGCCGTCATCGCTTTTGGCTTTTTTAGCGTCAGCCATTAAGACCCCAATTTCTTATGGCAATCCGTGTGAGGGATTGCCCTTAAACTCCTTAAAACCCTGCATATATCGTGCCACGATTAATATATTTTGTCAGTCGCATTTTATCGAGGGTGCGGGAGCCTCCCGCGCGTATTTATTTCGTAAACCGCTCAACTGCCTGACAGCACGGCAAATAATTCCATCCCATAGCGGCCAGCGTGTTTCCTTCCGGCAAGCCGCACTGGGCATTTTCCGCTTAAACAATTGAAATAACAAGATAATCGGAAATGGCACGGATCTCGCATCGCTATCATCGGGTTAAACGCTTGCAACCGGCAAAACAAAAACGGGGCAGGTGCAAAAGAACAAGGTGGTCTGAACAATGGAAAACATTACCTATATCGGCATTTCGCACCAGATGGCCCTGCAGCAGCAGATCGAGGTCACGGCGAACAACATCGCGAACATGAACACGCCGGGCTTCAAGGCCAACAACATCCTCTTCACCGATTATGTGACGTCCCCCAAAGACGCGGACGCCATCCACCAGTCGCAGGATTACGCGACCTATGCGGATCTCACGATCGGCAACCTGATCCAGACCTCGAACTCCCTCGATTTCGCGATCCACGGCGAAGGTTACTTCACGATTTCAACGCCGGAAGGTGCCCGGTATTCGCGTGACGGCGGTTTCGCCCTCAACCTCAACCGCGAACTGGTGACCAAGACCGGCCACCGCGTATTGAACGAAAACGACAATGCGATCGTCGTGCCAGCCGACGCCGCGCAAATCCGCATTTCCGACGACGGCACGATTTCCTCCGAACAGGGCGATATCGGCCGCCTGAAAATCGTCAATTTCGACAACCCGCAGGTGCTCAAGAAACTGGGCGATAACCTGTATGACGCAGAAGGCGCAACCGCCAACCTCGTCGTCAACCGCAAGGTGACGCAAGGCCAGCTGGAAGGCTCGAACGTCAACCCCGTGGTCGAAATGAACCGTATGATCCAGCTGATGCGCATGTTCCAGTCCGCGCAGAAAGTGCTGCAGAACGACCATGACCGCCAGCTGGGCGCGATCCAGAAACTCACCCGTCCGGCATAAATCGCGGTCCGCCGCAGATAACTGGCACGAATATTGAATTAGTAGAAGTTAAGTAGAACAAGGAGCAACAAAATGTCACTCACCCTCGATATCGGCGCAACCGGGATGCTCGCGCAACAGCTGAACGTCGACGTCATTTCGAACAACATCGCCAACATGACGACCACCGGCTATAAACGCCAGCGGGCGGAATTCCAGGACTTGCTCTACCAGACGAAAGTGCGCCCCGGCGCGTCATCGTCCGACCAAGGCACGACCATCCCTGCCGGTATCCAGCAGGGCCTTGGCGTCAAGGCCGGCTCCGTCTACCGCATCAACGAACAGGGCGCGCTGCAAATCACGGGCAACCAGTTCGACATCGCCAACAAGGGCGCAGGCTACTTCCAGATTACGCTGCCGAACGGCGATACCGCCTTCACCCGCGACGGTTCGTTTCAGGTGAACCAGGACGGCGAGATGGTGACGGCAAAAGGTTACACGATGAACCCCAGCGTCGTCATTCCGCAGGGCGCGGTCGACGTCACGATCAACGCGACCGGTCAGGTGCTGGTGAAAATCCAGGGCCAGACCAACCTTGCGCAGGCCGGCCAGATCCAGACCGCATTGTTCGCAAACGAAGCGGGCCTGGACGCCATCGGCGACAACCTGTTCCTTGAAACCGAAGCATCGGGCAGCGCGGTCGTCTCGAACCCCGGTGAAGACGGCTACGGCGAGCTGGAGCAAGGCGCGCTGGAAACATCCAACGTGAACATCGTGCAGGAAATCACCTCGCTCATCCAGGCGCAGCGTGCCTACGAGATGAACTCGAAAGTGATTCAGGCGGGCGACGAAATGCTCACCACGATCACGCAAATGCGCTAACGGGAATTAGCGTCTTAAGGGAATAAGGGAGAGGGAAAATGGGAAACATCGTAAGCTTTAAAAAACCGGACCTGAAAAAACTGCTGATGGCGGTGGCCATGACGGCGATCATCGTCAACAGCGCGCAAGCCGCAGAACCCGCAACCGAAGTCGCGTTGCTGGCGGATGTCGTGACGGTCGGCGATGTGTTCCCGGGCGTTTCCCATGATGCTGCCTATGTCCTGTCACCGGCCCCGGCCTATGGCAAGACGATGACGCTCAGCGCGAACGACCTGCAGCGCATTTCCGACGCCTTCAACCTCGGCTGGACGCCGGTTTCCAATTTGACGCAAGTCACGATCCGCCGCTCCGCACAGGACATCGGCGCCGACAAGATCTCCGCCGCGCTGCAATCAGCAATCGCGCAGAAGCTTGATGGCCAGAAGTTCGAAGCGGTGCTATCCGACCGCAACCTTGTCATGCATGTGCCGGAAAGCATGGGCACCGATCTTGCAGTTTCCGACCTGCGCTATGACCTCAACCGCGGTGAATTCAGTGCGATGCTCTCGGCCGGCGGCGACGCTGCCCCCGTGCAAAAAGCCGTCAACGGCCGTCTGTTCCCCGTCACCTCCGTGCCTGTGCTGAAGACGCAGCTGCAAAAGGGCGAACTGATCACGGCGGAAGACCTGGATTATATCGATGTGCGCAACAATGAACTGGGCGCGAATGTTGTCGTGTCCGCTGAAAACCTCGTCGGTATGGCGCCGCGCCGCGGCCTGTCCGCCTTCAAGCCGATGACGGCGAGCGACATCACCTCCCCCGTTCTCGTGAAAAAAGGCGAGATCGTGACCATGGTGCTGCAGAATTCCGAAATGACGCTGACGACCCAAGGCAAGGCGCTGGAAAGCGGCGCGGTCGGCGAAACGGTGCGCATCGTCAACGCGTCCTCCGGCCAGTCGGTCGAAGGCGTGGTGACCGCGGTCAAGACTGTGACAATCACTTCCCCCGGCGATACGGGCATTTAAATACAACGCCGGGCGAAGCAGGCATTCAAAAACGACAAAAAAAACTAAAAAAAAGAGAACAGGGTTTATCAGGAGTATTAAAATGAAAAACGAAAACAAAATCTGGGTGGAACTGGGACGCAAATCGGCCATCGCCGTGTCCATCATGTCTGTCCTGTCGCTGACCGCCTGCGCCGGCATCAAGGACCGCATGTCGCGCATCGGCGTCGAGCCGCCCATGAGCAAGATCGAAAACCCCTACCAGAGGGCAGATTACAAGCCGGTGTCGCTGCCGATGCCCCCGCAGATCTTGGCGAACACCGCTCCGAATTCCCTGTGGCAGCCCGCGCGCCAGACCTTCTTCAAAGACCAGCGTGCGCATCAGGTCGGCGATATCCTGACCGTGCTGATCGACATCGAAGATGAAGCCGACATGAAGAACAAGACCGAACGCACACGCAGCGGCGGCGAAAAGGTGGGCGTGCCCAACCTGCTCGGCTTTGAATCAAAGCTCGGCAAGATCCTGCCCGACGCGGTCAACCCCGACGCGCTCGTCGGCATCAATACGGACTCCACCTCGACCGGCGACGGCAAGATCAAGCGCGAAGAAACCATCAGCCTGAAACTGGCCGCGATGGTGACGCAAGTACTGCCCAACGGCAACTTCGTCATCCAGGGCCGCCAGGAAGTGCGCGTGAATTTCGAATTGCGCGAATTGACCATGCGTGGCGTCGTGCGCCCCGAAGACATCCTGAACACCAACTCCATCTCGTATGACAAGATCGCGGAAGCCCGCATCTCGTACGGCGGGAAGGGCACAACCAGCGACGTCCAGCAGCCCCGTTATGGCCAGCAGTTCGTCGACGCGGTCTTCCCCTTCTAAACGGAGCCGTCACCCTTTTAACCCTGACCACCCCAACTTTTTTCAGGTTCTTCCTGAAAGGCCGGCAGTTTCTGCCGGCCTTTTTCTTTTTGGAGAGTCAAACGGAAAAGGAAATCACGCGGCCCGAAGGCCTGTAACGCCTACGGCTGGGCCTTGAAGCGCAGGCGGAACGGCTCGCCCTTTTTCCATTCCAGCACGGGCGCTTCGGTGCGTAAGGATTCATGGAAATGGCGGGCTTCATCCAGCAGTGCTGGCTCGGGCAATTGGTTCAGGGGAATTTCCTGCGCCACGCCGCCACGGATGCGATGCACACGTTCGGCATTCAAATTGAACACATACATGACAGCGCCCAGCTTCGCGTCGAGGCGCGTGACCTCGACCTGTGAATCATCGGGTTTGGAGGTGGTGCCGTCCGACAGCGGCAATTCGCGCGTGCTTTGTTTCCAGCCATGGGTCGCGGCGGTATCGGCGGTATTCTTGGCGTCGGTCAAACGCACTTCCACCGTTTTCGCCTCGTCCACAAATGTCTGGTCGACGATGCCGCGCTGCGCCAGCCAGTCGAGGAAGCCGCGGCGGTCTTGCGCCGTGATTTCTTCGCCGCCATGCAGTTTTTCAAAGAAAAAGCTTTCCATGTAGGCCTGCACGAATTGCTGAGGCGACAGCAGGCGGTTATCCAGCATGGCATCCAGATGCGCGTCGTTGCCTTCAGACCCTGCGCGGATTGCGGCTTGCTTCAGGATATTCTGGTAGTCGGTAATGGCGTCATGCGGCTGGGGGTTCATGGTAAATGTCTTTACCAGCAGCGCGAAAACGTCGCCGCCCGGCAGCGACGCGGCGCTGATAAGGCCGCTGACGGCCTGGCCCTTCATCTCCGCGCGCACGGGATCGGATTTAATGACCTCCGCCGATTCAGCCAGTTCTTCGCGCTTTTTCAGCTCGGCATATTTCAGCAGCAGGTAGGCGGCGGTCACGTTATTGACGGATGCGGCCTTTTGGATGCCGGATGCCAGCGCCGCTTTGCCGTCGAAGCCCAGCTGCTTCACGCGGCCCAGCATGGTGCGCGCGGATTTCAGCGGGCGGTTCAACAGGTACCAGACGCGCCAGTTATTGCCCTGCTCGATTGCGGTATGGAGCGCCTTGGCGACCGCGTCGGTCGTCGCGTTCTTGGCTTTTTTCGCCCATTGCTTGTCTTCATCGGTTGCGGGCGGGACCTTGATCTTGCCCTCCAGCCCTTCGATGTTGATATAGGGGGATGTCTCCGCTTCCGGCGAAATGCCGTTATCCTGCCTGAAGCGCCTGAAAAGTTTTTCCAGCATGCAGCCCTTACGGTGTTGATGGCGTTTTATGAAACTAACCGGACTATAGGAAGGGCGGGCAGGACTGTCAATTGGCCATGATGCCATAATATTAAAATAAACTTGTCCATTTGGTATCTATAAGCACATAAACGAAACGGCTATATTGTCTTCCTGATATTTTATTTAATCGAATACGCACCGTTACGGGGAGCATATCACGATGTCGCAACAGGCTTTATTCAAAGCAACGGAATCCGAAGCGCCAGTTTCGGTCGCACAGCCGGTCTTCGCGAATGGCAAATGGATCTGGGAACAGCATTATCCCCAAGGCGTGTCATGGCATGCCCCCATCCTGCAAAAGCCGCTGTTCCATATCATGGATCAGGCGGCTGAAAAATACCCAGACAACATCATGGTCGATTTCGAAGGCAAGACCTGGACCTATGCCGATATGGCGCAGATGGTCAACCGCGTGGCCGAAGGCCTGCAGAAATTCGGCGTCACCAAGGGCACGAAAGTCGGCCTGTTCCTGCCGAATTCCCCCTATACCTTTATGTTCTTCTTTGGCGTGTTGAAGGCGGGCGGTACGGTCGTCAATTACAACCCCCTCTATGTCGAACGCGAACTGGCCGTCCAGATCGATGACAGCGAGACGGACATCATGGTCACGCTCGACCAGAAACCGCTGCTGGCGAAAATGGATGCGATGCTGAAAACGACGCGCCTGAAAAAGGTGATCGTCTGTCCCTTTGCCGAAACGCTGCCCTTCCCGAAAAACCTGTTCTACCCTTTCGTCAATTATAAGGACCTGCCCACGATAAATTGGGACAGCCGCCATATCCCCTTTATTGACGTGGTCGATAACGATGGCGCACCGATCGCCGTGATGGTGAACGCACAGGAAGATGTAGCCGTGCTGCAATACACCGGCGGCACGACAGGCATTCCGAAGGGCGCGATGCTGACGCATGGCAACCTTTACGCCAATATGTCGCAGATCACCACATGGGTGCGCGATATCCAGCACGGGAAAGACAGCGTGATCGGCGTGCTGCCGCTGTTCCATGTGTTTGCGATGACGGTCGTCATGAATATGTCGATCCATTGTGGCCTCAAAATTCTGCTGCATTCCAAATTCGATGTGACTGCGGTGCTGGAAGCGATCAGGAAGCACCGCCCCACCATGTTCCCCGCCGTGCCGGCCGTGTTCAACGCGATTGCGAACGCGCCCGATGTCGGCAATTACGATTTTTCCTCGCTGCGGTTCTGCGTCACCGGCGGTGCGCCTATGGCGCTCGACGTGCATCGGCTGTTCGAGGAAAAGACCGGGTCGCGCGCTTTGGCCGAGGGTTACGGCTTGACCGAAGCGGCACCCGGTTGCACTTTCAACCCGTCCTGCGGCATCAAGAAGCCCGGCTCGGTCGGGCAGCCTGTTCCCGGCTGCACGGTCGAAATCATCGACCGCACGGACTGCGTCACGCGCCTCGGCATCGGCGAAAAGGGCGAAGTCTGCATTAGCGGCCCGAACGTGATGAAGGGCTATTACCGCCGCACGGAGGCGACCGACGAGGTCATCCGCAATGGCCGCCTGCACACGGGCGATGTCGGATACCTTGACGAGCAGGGTTACCTGCATCTGGTCGACCGCATCAAGGATTTGATCCTCGTGCGCGGCTACAACGTCTATCCCCGCGTGGTCGAGGAAGCGATTTACATGCATCCCGCGGTCGAGGAATGCATCGTGGCGGGCGTACCCGATGCTGAACGCGGCGAAACCGTCTGGGCTTGGGTGAAACCGGTCGCGAAGGCGGCAGGCGCGCAGCTGACAGCCGACGGCCTTCGCGAATTCCTGATCGACAAGTTGTCGCCGATCGAAGTACCGCGTAAGATTATCCTGCGCGAAAATCCGCTGCCCAAAACGGCGGTCGGCAAACTCTCGCGCAAAGACCTGCTGGAGCAGGAAGGCATCAAGCGCGGCTAATATATATAAGGACGTCCAAATGACACATGCGGCCCAGGCATCCGGCCATGTTTTCCCGTGGCTCAAAAGCTACGCCCCCGGCGTTTCGTGGAACATCGATATTCCCGACCAGCCGGTTTATAAATTCCTCGATGATTCCGTCGCGAAATATCCCGACCGCAAGGCGCTGGTCTGCGCGGGCCATGCTTACGATTACAAAACCACCGGCGCGCTGGTGGATTGCGCGACCAAGGGCTTGTGGGAAATCGGCGTCAAGAAAGGCACCAAGGTCGGGTTGTTTATGCCCAACACCACCTATTCGGTCGTCATGTATTACGCAATCCTGAAGGCTGGTGCCACCGTCGTCAATTTCAACCCTGCCTACATTGATCGTGATCTTGCCGCACAGGCGAATGACAGCGATACAGAATTCCTTGTGACGCTCGACCTGCCGCCGCTGATGGAGAAGGCCAAGAACCTTGCCTCCGCTTCCGGCATCAAGAAAGTGATCTTCTGCCCCGCGAAACAGAATTTGCGCGAAACGGTGGCGGGCGCATCGCCGCTCGCATCCGGCCAAACGGTCTGGTTCTGCGACCTGATCCACAATGACGGCAAGCATAACGAAGCTCTGATCGACCCCAACCGCGATATCGCCGTGCTGCAATATACCGGCGGCACGACCGGCATCCCCAAGGGCGCGACGCTGACGCATAAAAATCTTGTCGCAAACGCCTGCCAGATCGGCCAGTGGTATCACAACGCCAATGACGGCGAAGACAGCATGATCGCTGTGCTGCCGCTGTTCCATGTCTTCGCCATGACGGTTGTCATGAATATGTCGATCAAGAAAGGCATGACGCTGTTCATCATGCCGACCTTCAGCGTTAGCGAGCTGCTCGATCTTGTGAAGCGGGAAAAACCAGCCTACCTCGCCGCCGTACCTGCCATGTATATCGCGCTTGCGAATTACGACCGCATTTCCGAACATGATTTTTCGACCCTCAAGTTCTGCCTCTCCGGCGGCGCGCCGCTGCCGGCGGAGGTGAAGCGGTTGTTCGAAACGCGCACGAAGGCGAAGCTGGTGGCCGAAGGTTATGGCTTGACCGAATTCTCCCCCGTCGCCACATGCAATCCGCTGACCGATAAGGCGAAGGGCGGTTCGATCGGCCTGCCCCTGCCCGGCACGCTGCTGGAAATCGTCAGCCTTGTCGATGGCATGACCGTTTTGCAACCCGGCGAAAAGGGCGAAATTTGCGTCAGCGGTCCGCAGATGATGGCGGGATATTATAAACGCGATGACGAAACCGCGAATGTGATCCGCAATGGGCGTTTGCATACCGGCGATGTGGGTTATATGGATGACGACGGTTTCGTGTTCATCGTTGACCGTGTGAAAGACATGGTGCTGGTCGGCGGCTATAACGTCTATCCCCGCCATATCGAGGAAGTGCTGTATGCCCATCCCGCCGTCGAGGAATGTATCGTGGCGGGCGTGCCCGACGCCTTGCGCGGCGAAGTGGTACAGGCATGGATCAAGCTGCGCGCGGGCGAATCAGTCACCGGCGATGTGCTGAAGGTCTGGCTGGGTGATAAACTCTCCCCCATCGAAATTCCCAAGAAAATCATCGTGCGCACCGAGCCCCTGCCCAAAACGGCGGTCGGCAAGCTGTCGAAACGCGACCTGTTGATACAGGAAGGGATTAAAAAGGCTTGATAAATCCCGAAAGGGAACCAGAATCTGGCGGCCGTGGTTGGAGCTTCGAAGAAGAAACGAACAACCGCCAGAGGAGACTTAGTCATGGCCAAGAACCAAAACGTACTCGTCGCTGTCATTTTCGCACTCGTGCTGCTGATCGGCGCGCTTGTGTATCACAACAACCAACGCCCTGCGACACTGGGCGAAAAAGTCGGCGCAGCCGTTGAACAAGCGGGCGACGATCTGGAAGACGCGGCTGACCACGTCAAACGCGACCTTCGCTAATCACTCTTCGCGTTCTTCATTGAACGCAAAAGCGACCGGCCCTCCTGCGGAGTTTAAATTCCGCAGGAGGGCCGTACCGCTTTTGGGGCAGGTTCTTATGTATTGGCTGTCTTTTTCTCGGGCAGCAGTAAAATGCAGGCGAGCATCAGGCCGGCGAGAGCCGCCGAGGCTGCAAAACGCCCGATGGCAAATCCGCCATGGTCGACAGGCTTGTCGATCAGGTCGCCCAGAGTCGCACCCAGCGGACGTGTTAAAATAAAGGCCGCCCAGAACAGCGCCGTGCGCGGCACCTTTGGGATCAGGTATAGCGCGGCAACAGCCGCTAGCGCGGCCGAAAACACCATTGCGCCGCGCTCGTATCCGAAATCGTTTGTATCGGCGACCCAGTCGCCAAGTGCCGTACCCAGTGTCTGCGAAAACAGGATCGTCACCCAGTAAAACATTTCCGCCTTGCGCGATGCGATCTGATCAATCGCAACCGAGCCTGTCGCGCGCCGCCAGACGAAAAACGACAATCCCAAAAGCGCCAGCAACAACGCCGACCCGCCCGTATAGCCGATGCCCAGCGAGCGATCAGCGAAATCGGCAACCGTGGTGCCGAGCGTCGTCGTCGCGATGATCGTGCCCCAGTACAGGAACCGGTTATACGATGTTGCCGCCACCTGCGCCGAAACGGCAGCAGCAAAGATCGCGAAAAAGATAATGCTACTGACTGCATACCCAAGGTCGAGCGTCATCGACAGCGCATCGCCACCGGTTTCGCCCAGCGTCGTCGCCAGGATCTTGATGACCCAGAAACCCAGCGTGATTTCGGGAACCTTGCGCAGGGCTGATTCGATGGGGCTGTTTTTGGCTTCAACTTTCATGCCCTTATCCTCCGCCCATATCCTGAAGGGCAACTTAAGGAGAATTCCGGCAATTTATTTCCAGAACATTTTTGATCGACAGTATTATGACTTGGCGGGTTGACCCCCCTATTTCCGTATGCTACCTCGTGGCTTCCATTTACCTAATCGCACTCATTTTTTCAGGAGACTACGGATATGGCTTACCGCGGCAATGCAGAATACGAACACGGTTCTTATTACAAAGACGAAGTCAAAACCTCGATCAAGCTGACGATCGCTTTCGCGAAAGCCGTCGGCAAGCATCAGGAAGACCAGTCGGACAACCTCGTCGTTTCCCCGTATAACGCAACCGCCGCTCTGTCCATGGTCGCCAAAGGCGCCGTCGGCGAAACCCGCGACGAACTCGCGAAAGCCCTGTTCGCAACGGATGGCAAAGGCCTCGATGACGCCGTCGCCGCCTATTCCAAACTCAACACCGATATCCTCAAAGCCAATGCCGGCCAAGTGACGCTGACCACCGCAAACGGCGTGTGGACGAACAAAGACCTCGTCACGCTGCGCGCTGCTTTCGCAAAAGACCTGAAAGACACCATGGGTGCCGATATCTCGGCGGAAGATTACGCCAACCCCGCAACTGTCGACAAAATCAACAAATGGGCGAGCGACAACACGAACGGCCTGATCAACAAAGTCCTCGAAGAACTTTCGCCCGATGATGCGGCGGTGCTGGCTTCTGCCCTGCATTTCAAAGGCGAATGGACGAATAAATTCGACAAAGCTCTGACCGAAGACAAATCCTTCACGCAAGACGGCGCGGCGCAAGCGACCACCCCCACCATGCATCAGGATTTCGAAGATGAAGGCGGTTTCCGCTACCAGAAAGGCACCGGTTTCGAAGCCATCTCGATGACCTATGGCGAGAAAAAACACACCGACACCGAATACAAAAACCCCACCATGCGTCTCGTGCTGGTGCGCCCGACGGATGACAATGTTTCCGCGCGCGACTTCCTGGCTGCTCAGGAAAACGGCAAGATCCCCGCCTGGCTCGATGTATACGGTTATAGCGACGCGGTCGGCTCCGTCGAACTGCCCCGCATGGACATCAAGCAGAAATTCGACCTGATCCCCGCCCTGCGCGACATGGGCGTCGACAAAGCCTTCGGCGGCGGTTCGTTCGACAACATGGTCGAAAAAGGCGGCGAGAAACTCTACGTCTCCAAAGTCAGCCATGACACCGTTTTCAAGACGGATGAACAGGGCTCCGAAGCCGCAGCTGTCACGACCGCCGTCATGACGCTCGAATCCGTGCGCATGCCGCCCGAACAGGTCGACATCAAATTCGACCGTTCGTTCCTGTTCGCGCTGCAAGACGTGAAGACCAATGCCGTGCTGTTCATCGGCGCGGTCAACAAGCCGAATGATGATGTAAAGCCCGCGAAAGCGCCCAAGGCAAAAGCACCCGGTTTGAAATAATTTTTTAAAAGGATCTCATACAATGGCAAAAGCAAAACCCGCTGCGCAGCCGGAACACGAACACGGCCGCCAGTTCAAGCCTGAAGTGAAGAACGTCATTAAACTGACGCTCGCTTTCACCAAGGCCGTCGGCAACAATCAGGACGAAAAATCCGACAACCTCGTCGTTTCTCCCTATAACGCGATCTCCGCACTCGCGATGGTCGCAAAAGGCGCAGACGGCCTGACCCGCGACGAAATGGCGCAAACGCTGTTCGGCGTTTCCGGCAAAGACCTCGAAAAAGCGGCGAATGACTATGTCGCGCTGAACGCCGATATCCTCGCGGCGAACAAAGATCAGGTCACGCTGAGTACCGCCAACGGCGTCTGGACGAACCAGGAACGCCTGAAGCTCGACCCCGCTTATGCGGACGACCTGAAAAAAGTGCACAGCGCGGAAATTTCGGCCGAAGACTTCGGCGACAAGAAAACCGTCGATAAAATCAACAAATGGGCCAGCGACAACACCAATGGCCTGATCCCAGAAGTGCTGACCGAACTGAAGAAAGACGACGCTGCTGTCCTCGCATCCGCGCTGTACTTCAAAGGCGACTGGACGCATAAATTCGACAAAAAACTGACCGAAGACAAAAACTTCACCGCAGATGACGCGTCGGTCAACGCCACCCCCACCATGAAGCAGCGCTTCAAGGAAGAAGGCCAGATCGGCTATCTTGCCGGTGACGGTTATGAAGCGGTTGCGCTCAACTACGGCAAGGAAGACTGGGAAAACGGCAAGCAGCCCACGATGCGCGTCGTCCTGATCCGCCCGACCGATGATAACGTGTCGGCCCGCGACTGGTTGTCCGGCGAAGCAAAAGGCAAAGTGCCCGAATGGCTCGATCCCTATGCCTTCGGCGATGCGGTTGGTTCGGTTGAACTGCCCCGCCTTGACATCAAGCAACGCTTCGACCTGATCCCCGCCTTGAAAGAAATGGGCATCAAGGAAGCCTTCAACGAAGAAAAAGCCGATTTCGGCAAGATGACGCAATCGGGCGACCTGTTTATCGGCAAGGTCCAGCACGACATCGTCTTCAAGACGAATGAAGAAGGCTCCGAAGCCGCTGCCGTCACGACGGTCGGCATGGTCTTCGCAACGTCGGTGCGTATGCCCCCGCCCCAGATCGACGTCAAGTTTGACCGTTCCTTTGCATTCGCTCTGCAGGACGTGAAAACCGGCGCGGTTATCTTTGTCGGCGCGATCAACAAGCCGAACGAAGAAATGAAGCCCGCCGTCAAAAAACAAAACGCGCCCAAGCCGCGCTAAGAAGGATATAGATCATGGCAAAGAAACCGAACGCCAAAGGCCTCGGCGCATCGAAAGCCGCGCCCGAAGTCGAACACGGCACCCAGTTCACGCCCGAAGTGAAGAACGTCATTAAACTGACGCTCGCCTTCACCAAGGCCGTGGGCAAAAACCAGCAGGACAAATCCGACAACCTTGTCGTCTCCCCCTACAACGCGCTTGCCGCGCTGTCGATGGTGACCAAGGGCGCGGATGGCGTCACGCGCGAAGAACTGGCGAAAACCCTCTTCGGCGTGAAGGGCAAAGACCTCGACAAGGCGGCGAATGATTACGCGGCGCTGAACAACGAGGTTCTGGCCGCAAACAAAGGCCAGGTTGAACTGACGACCGCAAACGGCGTCTGGACGAACCAGGACTTCATGAAACTGAAGCCCGATTTCGCCGATGACCTTAAAAAGACATTCGGCGCGGAAATTTCTGCCGAAGATTTCGCCGACAAAGCGACCGTCGCGAAAATCAACAAATGGGCCAGCGACAACACGAACGGCCTGATCCCCAGCGTGCTGGACAAGCTGAAAAAAGACGACGCGGCGATCCTTGCCTCGGCGCTTTATTTCAGGGGCCAATGGACGCACAAATTCGATAAGAAACTGACCGAGGACAAGCCCTTTGCGCTGGACGGCAACAAGGTCAACAACACGCCGACCATGCATCAGGATTTCAGCCGCCGCGACAATTTCACCTTCAATACGGGTTACGATTACCAGGCGGTTGCGCTGACCTATGGCGAGAAAAATGCGAAAGACGGCAAGCAGCCGACCATGCGCATTATCCTCGTCCGTCCGACGGATGATAAGGTGTCCGCGCGCGACTGGCTGGCGACGCAGGCCAATGGCAGCGTGCCGGAATGGCTCGATCCCTACGCCTTCCGCAACGCGGAAGGTTCGGTCGAACTGCCCCGCCTCGACATCAAGCAGAATTTCGACCTGATCCCCGCGATGAAAGATATGGGCGTGAAGGAAGCGTTCAACGAACAGGGCGCGGATTTCAGCAAGATGGCAGAAAAAATCGGCAAGGAACTCTATATCGGCAAAATCAGCCACGACACGGTTTTCAAGACCGATGAAGAAGGCTCCGAAGCCGCCGCCGTGACCGTCGTCGGCATGGTGCGTGCGACCAGCATCCAGATGCCGCCACCGCGCGTTGACCTGAAACTCGACCGCTCGTTTGCGTTCGCGCTGCAGGACATCAAGACGGGCGCAGTACTGTTTGTCGGCGCCGTCAACAAACCCAATAACGACCTGAAACCGGCGCAAAACGCCGCGAAAGCGCCGAAAACGGCAGGTCGCAAGCTCCGCTGAAATGATGTGAACTTTTCAGCAAAAACGGCCCGGGTCAAACCGGGCCGTTTTCTTTTGCGGAGAGCGGAAAATTTAACAGCCGCTGCCCTTCAATCCCCATTTCGACACACGGCCTTGCACCAGCATAAACGTCGTTTCGCAGGCCGTCGTCTGGCGCGCAGGCGGGTAAGCCCCGATGCAGTTGCTATAGCCGAAACGCCCGCCATAGCCGCCCAGACAGGTGTTGAACGAACTGCCGGTTTCACGGTTGCGGATTTCGACATAAGACAGCATGCGGGTGCCTCGGTCCAGCTGATAGGTTTTGTCGGGGATACCCCATGTGGAGACCAGATCGCGCTCCGACGCGCCGATCCAGCGGTCCATTTTTGCCTGACGTTCGGCCGGCGAGGCACAGGCGGCGAGAAATAAAAAACCAAGGATTGCAAATTTACGCATAGTTTTCTCCCTTATTCGTTACGAACGCAGGACGGCTCCGGTTTGTTTCACCACGCCATCGACGATTTTCTGACTGACGGCGGTGATTTCCTCGTCGGTCAGGGTTTTTTCGACGGGTTGCAGCGTCACGCCGACCGCGACCGATTTCTTGCCGGGATCGACGCCCTTGCCGGTATAGACGTCGAAAATTTCGACATGTGTGATCAGGTTCTTGTCGGCAGCCTTGATCGCCTTGACCAGTTTCTCCGCCTCCACCTTGTCATCCAGCACGAATGCAAAATCGCGGCGCAGCGGTTGGAACGCGGATGGTTTCAGCAGATCCTTGCGCGAGCCCTTTTTCTTCGGCGCGGGGATGTTCGCAAGGAACACTTCGAAACCAGCACATTTTTCATCGCGCTTCATGGTCGCCAGCACAGCGGGGTGCATTTCACCGAAATAGGCCAGCACGGTCGGGCCCTGACGCAGCACGCCGGATCTGCCCGGGTGATACCATTCGGGCGCATCGGTCGTGATCTGCACGGATGCGGGGTTCACGCCGCAGCTTTCCAGCACGGCGAGTGCATCCGATTTCGCATCGAACACGTCGACATCGCGGGCGGTCTGCGCCCAATGGCGTGCGGTGGCGGCTCCGGTGCGCAGGCCCGTTGCGGTCATCAGCTGGCCTTCGGCCTCGGTTGATTTGAAAACCGTGCCCAGTTCGAACAAACAGGCATCCGGATGCCCGCGATCGGCGTTGCGGCCGGCGGCGGTGATCAGGTTCGGCAAAATCGACGGGCGCATCACGGCAAGATCCGCCGAAATAGGGTTGGTCAGCGTCAGCGACTTTTTGTTCTGGTGTAATTGCGCGCCAAACAAATCGGACGTCGCATCATCCATGAACGACCAAGTGACCGTTTCAAACATGCCGCGTGCCGCAAGGATACGGCGCGCCACCGCACCGCGTTTCGCGAGCGGGCTGAGCGCGCTGCGGCGTTCATCGGCTGCGGGGCGCACATACACGGTCGGGATATTGTCGTAGCCTTCGATACGCAGGATTTCTTCCACGATGTCGGCCGAACCCTCCACATCGCCGCGCCACGGGGGCGTGAGGATATCCCACGACTTGCCGTTATCCTTTACGGTGAAGCCAAGGGTGCTAAGGATATGTTTCTGGCGATCCAGCGCCAGATCCATGCCACCCAGCAGCTTCAGACGCTCCGGTGCATAGGTGATGGGGCGTGCGGTGTTGGGCACTGCGCCAGCAACAGCCAGCTCGCTCGGCTCCCCGCCGCAGACTTCCATGATCATTTTCGTTGCCAGTTCTGCGCCGGTTTGCGTGAAGGCGGGGTCGATGCCGCGCTCGAAACGGTAACGCGCATCGCTGTCGATCTGCAAACGTTGGCCGGTTTTGGCGGTGCGCACGGGGTCGAAATACGCGGCCTCCAGATAAACATTTGTCGTCGTATCCGAAACAGCGCTGGATGTGCCGCCGATAATGCCGCCGAGGCCCAGCACGCCGGTGTCGTCGCAGACGACCGTCATACCGTCTTCAAGGTTATAGGACTTGTCGTTCAGCGCAGCCAGCGTTTCGCCCGCTTTCGACAGGCGCACGGTGATGTTGCCTTTCAGCTTATCGGCGTCAAACACATGCAACGGACGGCCATAGGCGATGGTGAAATAATTGGTAATGTCGACCAGTGCCGAAATGGGGCGGAGCCCGATCGATTTCAGACGGTCCACCAGCCATTGCGGCGAGGGGCCGTTTTTCACGCCCTTGATATAACGCCCGACGAAAAACGGGCAGGCATGGCTGTCTTTTGTTTCAACGGTGACGGGGTTCTTGAACTTGCACGCAACGGGTGCATCCGACGGTTTTTTCAACGTACCCAGCCCTGCAGCGGCAAGGTCGCGCGCGATGCCAAGGATGCCGGCGCAATCGCCGCGGTTCGGCGTCAGGTTGATTTCAATCACGGGGTCATTCTGGCCGAGTGCAATCGCGGCGGGTGAACCCGTCTGCGCGTTGTCGGGCAGTTCGATGATGCCTTTATGTTCGTCCGAGAGCAGCAATTCGCGCTCCGAACACATCATGCCGTTGCTTTCCTGCCCCCGGATCAGCGATTTCTTCAAGGTGATGTCGGAGCCGGGAATATAAGAACCAGATGGCGCGAAAACACCCTTCATCCCTGCGCGCGCGTTGGGCGCGCCGCAAACAACTTTCAACTGCTCGCGCCCTGTATCGACGACAAGGCATTGCAGCTTGTCGGCATCGGGGTGCTTTTCGGCGGAAACGACATGCGCCACCACAAAGCCGTCAAGGGTTTTTGAAGGATCGTCGATGCCTTCGACTTCCAGACCGATGGCGGTCAGTTTATGGCTGATCTCGTCCAGTGATGCGGTGGTGTCGAGATGCTCTTTCAGCCAGCTTAAGGTGAATTTCATGGCAGTGGTCTTTCTTAAGAGAGAGCGGGGTTCGGTTGTTCCATGGGGCCGAAACCGTAATGTTTCAGCCAGCGCAGGTCCGATTCAAAAAAGGTACGCAGGTCGGGGATGCCGTATTTCAGCATCGCCACGCGCTCGATGCCCATGCCGAAGGCAAAGCCCTGATATTCGTCGGGGTCGATGCCGCAGCTTTTCAGCACGTTCGGATGCACCATGCCGCAGCCGAGGATTTCCAGCCAGTCATTGCCCTCGCCGATTTTCAGCTCCCCGCCCGCGCGGCTGCAGCCGATATCCATTTCAGCGGAGGGTTCGGTGAAGGGGAAGAAGCTGGGGCGGAAACGCGCCTTCAGGTCGTCAACTTCGAAGAAGCGGCGGCAGAATTCGATCAGGCAGCCTTTCAGGTGGCCCATATGCGCTGCCTTGTCGATCAGCAACCCTTCCATCTGGTGGAACATGGGCGTATGCGTCATGTCGTAATCGGAGCGATAGGTGCGGCCCGGAATAATGACGCGGATCGGCGGCTTTTGCGTCTGCATCACATGCACCTGCACAGTCGAGGTATGCGTGCGCAACAGGCGTTTTGCATCCAGCCCCGTCTTGTTCAGCACATCGGGGAAATAGAAGGTGTCGTGCATCTGGCGCGCCGGATGGCCGGGCGGGAAGTTGAGCGCGGTGAAGTTGTGGAAATCGTCCTCGATTTCCGGCCCTTCCGCGACGCTGAAACCCATATCGGCGAAGATGACGGTCATTTCCTCGATCGTCTGGCTGATCGGGTGGATGGTGCCTTTGGGCTGCGGGCGGGGGCTGAGCGTGACGTCGACTTTTTCTTTTTGCAGGCGTTCATTCAGCGCGGCAGATTTCAGCGTGGTAGCGCGCGCCTCGATCTCCGCCGTGATTTCATCCTTCAGGCGGTTCAATGCCTGACCCATTTCCTTGCGCTGGTCGGGCGTCATCTGGCCGAGGCCCGCCATCAGCCCCGTCACCTTGCCCTTTTTGCCGAGCGCGGAGACGCGCACTTCTTCGAGGGAGTTGATGTCGTTGGCGGCCTTTACCGTTTCCACGATTTCTTTTTTCAGCGCGTCGATATTGCTCATGTCGGTCATCTTTTTGTTAGGGTTCCGTGCCGGGCGCCAGTGTCACCTGCAGCCCGTCCAGCTCTTCGCTCATGATGATCTGGCAGCACAGGCGCGAATTTTCCTGCACCGCGAATGCCTCGTCCATCATGTAAATCTCGTCTTCACTGGGCGCGGCAAGTTTGTCCGACCATGCCGCATCCACATAGACGTGGCAGGTGGCGCAGGCGAGCGAGCCGCCGCATTCCGCCTTGATCGCCACGTTAGGGTCGGTCATGCCGTGATCGCGGATAATCTCCATCACGCGCCAGCCTTCAATCGCGTCCAGTTCCTGTTCCTGCCTGTTGCGGCCTGTCACGCGGATCATCATGCGCTTTCATCCGTGCTTGGCCGTTCCATGATCTCGCGCAAGGCGAAGGCGCCGGCGGCGGTCATGATGGCGGTGATGATCATCTGCACCGGCGCGCTTAACACAACGATGGGCGCAAGCCGCGGGTCGTACATATCCGTCACGCCCGTCGGCATCACCAGCGTCGTCAGGAAATAAAAACACGACAAAACCGGCAGCACGCCCAAAAGCCCCATCCCCGTCAGGCGGAAGGAAATCGACAGTCCCGCCACACGGCGGATGTATTTCGAAATCGGGTAGTTCACGGCGGCCAGAATATGCGCGACGCCATAGCGGATGCACCAGAACGCCGCGCCGAAAAACAGCATGCTGATCGTCGCCATGCCAAGATTGACCACGCCCTGTTCGGGGTTCATGACCCAGCTTTGAAAACCCTGCAGCGCCACCCAGCTCATGCTGAACAGCAGCCAGATGAGGATCGAGGCATTCATGCCGCGCTGCCGTGTGGCGAGATATGCGGTGTCGTTGGGGAGTGCGTTCGCGCGCTCCCCCATCATCAGCAGGCGCGCCAGATGGAACATGAACCAGCCGGTCAGAACGGCGGACGGCACGCTCCAGCTGAAACTTTCGAAAATGGACATATCCTTGCCATTCATGAAAATCATCACCTTGGTCAGCGCGTCGACCCCGGTCGGCAGCAGCGCGAGGCGCGTCAGGTAAGCGCGCTCGCGGCCGACGAAGATGTAGGCATTGCGAACCGCGTTGGTGATGCTGAACTGGCTGCCGCTCATGATTCCGGTGTTTCCAAAATTTTCCTATTTTCCCGCTTTAATCACTTCACGCCAAGTTTTTCCTGCAAATTGCTGCTTGATGTCGTGTATTCAAAGCGCAGCTTGCGGTCGGGATAGACATAACGGAAGGCTTTCTGCGCCATCAGCGCAGACTCGTGGAATCCGGAAAGTATCAGCTTCAGCTTGCCGGGATACCAGTTGATATCGCCGATGGCGAACAGGCGCTCGGCGCTCGTTTCAAACTTTTCGGTATCGACGGGGATCAGGCCGTTTTGCAGTTCGATATTCTGCTGCGCGCACAACTCGCCCACGGGGCCCAGTTTCATGGTCAGGCCATAAAATGCCAGCAGCGTGTCGCAGGCGAGTTCCTGCACTGTCTTGTCGGCGTTGGTCAGGGTCAGCGTGTTGATCTTGCCATCCGCGCCCTTGATGTCGGTCAGGTTCGCAATGACCAGCTTCATTTTGTTGTCGTTCACCAGCTGGCGCATTTGCGACACGGTATGCGGCGCGGCGCGGAAATCATCGCGGCGGTGCAGGAGGGTGAGGGAGTTGGCGATCGGCGCAAGGTTGACCGTCCAGTCGAGCGCGGAATCGCCGCCGCCTGCGATGACCAGATTCTTGCCGCGAAACTGCTCCATCTTGCGCACGGCGTAGAATACGGATTTGCCTTCATATTCCTCGATGCCCTTGATGGGAGGCTTTTTCGGGGTGAAGCTGCCGCCGCCTGCCGCGATCACGGCAACCGGTGCCTCGATGACCGTGCCGGCATCTGTCGTCAGCCGCCAGCCGTTTTCAATTTTTTCGATTTTCTGCGCCATCTCGCCCAGATGGAATGTCGCGCCGAAGGGCTTGATCTGCGCCATCAGCCGGTCGGTCAGTTCCTGACCCGTGACGATGGGCAGGGCGGGGATGTCGTAGATGGGCTTTTCGGGATACAGCTCCGCGCATTGCCCGCCCGGACGGTCGAGGATATCGACCAGATGCGCCTTCATGTCGAGCAGGCCCAGCTCGAACACAGCGAACAGGCCGACAGGGCCTGCGCCGATAATGATCACATCTGTTTTATGTGCCGTTTCCATGCGCCAGAAATAGGCGAAAAGGCGCGTAAAATCAAGGGTTTTAGGGTATTTTAGCGGCCAAGTCCCTGATATAGGCCGGGAATGTTGCTTTTGGGCGGCGGCACGACGGTTGCGATATCGCCCGTGACCGGCCACAGCTTCAGCTTATCCGCATGTTCGGGGCGGACAAGGCCAGCCGTAACCGACTTGTCGAAGGACTGTTTCAGACCATCCAGATAGTCGGAAACCTGCACCAGAACGACCGCAGGGCCGCTTTCGTAAACCGCTTTTTCCAGCGCCTGCATCACTTCGCGCATCGATCCGGGGCCGCCAGGGAGAGAGAAAAGGGCGGTAGGGTTGTTGTGGGTGGTCAGGACCTTGAAGCGTTCCTGTTCCGATGTCACATGGATATGGGCCGCTTTTTCAAATTGCGGCTCGTCGCGGTATTGCTCCAGCACCACGGCGGTCACTTTGCCGCCTGCTTCCAGTGCCGCGCCCGCGACCGCGCCCATCACGCCGCGCGTGCCGCCGCCGTACAGAATTTCGTGACCGGCGAGCGCCAGCTTGCGGCCCAGTTCCGCCGCAGCCTCCATGATTGCCGGATCATCCGGTGTTCTCGAACCTGCGAATACTGCGACTGTTGCCATTAAAATAATCCTCCGTTACCTGACGGTTTCGGCATCACGCGCGTCATGAAACGGCCGAATTTGCTGAACTGTCCGGTTTCTTCGTGCGGTGTCGGCACGCTGCGGAAGGTGACGCCGCGCACGTGGTTCATGCCGATATAGTTCAGCACGTTGTAAATTTTCTTGGGGTTGGTCAGCTCTTCCTTTTTATTGTCAAAGGTGAGCGAGGTCAGCGTCATCGCGCTGTCGGCATACCATTCTGCCTTCAGTTCGGTTTTATACTCATACCCGTCGCGGCGGATGGTGGCATCCAGCGAAAAGGTCTTGCCGTCGACCATGTTGCTGATCGTATAGGTCGCGTAATTCTGCGCCGGATTGCCCCATTCGCGGGTTTCGCTGGTGCCGCGCGCGGGCGCGCCCAAAATGAATTCCACATCGCGTGTGTTCAGGCGGTTGGGCGGGATGGTGCGGGTGGCGCTGTCGCCGAAAAGCTTTTTCAACATTATGAATTCTCCTGCCGGATAGAATACGCCTGTTATGCAGCAGGGTCAATAAATATGGGAAATGCTATATTTATCAAAGAGTTTAAGTGTTTAGCAAAAACGGCTAGACTGACGGGCATGAAAAAGTACCACCTTCACCTGATTTCCGATTCCACGGGGGGCACGCTGAACAGTGTGGTGAAGGCCTGTCTTGCGCAGTTTGATTCCGTACAGGCGGAACAACATTTCTGGCCCCTTGTCAGAACCCAAAAGCAGCTGCTGACGGCGATTGAAGGCATCCGCAAAAATCCCGGACTCGTGCTGTACACACTGGTCGATGAAGGCCTCGAAAAGGCGCTCGCCAAGCATTGCGAGACGATGGGCCTGCGCGGCATTTCGATCCTGCATCCGGTGATCTCCCTCATGAGCGGGTTCTTCGGGCAGGAATCCCGCGCCGAGCCGGGGCTGCAGCACCAGTTGAACGAAGAATATTTCGCCCGCATGGATGCCGTCGATTACGCGCTGCATCATGACGATGGCTTGAAAAACGACCGTGACCTTGCGCAGGCCGACGTCATTCTTGTCGGCGTGTCGCGCACATCGAAAACGCCGACTTGCGTGTATCTGGCCAATCGCGGCGTGAAGGCCGCGAATGTCCCCTATGTGCCGGGCATCCCGTTCCCTGAAAAAATTCTCGACCTGAAAAAGCCGATGTTCGTCGGCCTGACGGCAGCACCGGAGCGCCTGATCGATATCCGCCGCAACCGCCTCGCGCAACTGGGCGAAATACGCGAGACGGATTATCTGGATGCCGAACGCGTGCAGGAAGAAGTCAAGCAGGCGCGCCGTTTTTACAGCAAGAACGACTGGCCCGTGATCGACGTCACACGCCGCTCGATCGAGGAAACCGCCGCCGAAATTTTGTCGCTGCTCGACATCCACCGCAGCCAGCCGCCTAAGGAGACCGCATGAGCCCGAATGACGCCCCCCCGCTGCGCCGCGCCTGTGTGCTGGGGTTCCCCGTATCGCAATCATTGTCGCCGAAGCTGCATGGCTGGTGGCTGCAGAAATACCAGATCGCGGGCGCGTATACCGCGATGGCGATCCCCGCCGCGCATCTGGCCGACGCGCTGAAAATGCTCGTCGATCGCGGATTTTCGGGCTGTAACCTGACCGCGCCGCTGAAGGAATCTGCGCTGTCGCTGATGCAGATGCATGACGAAAGCTGCCTGATGTCGGGCGCGGTCAATACCGTCGTCGTGCGCGAAGGGCGTTTGCACGGCTATAACAGCGACGGTTTCGGCTTTATCGAATCCTTGAAATCACAGCATCCCGATTGGGACGGCAGCCGCGTCGTGATCCTTGGCACTGGCGGCGCGTCGCGCGGCATCATCGCATCCTTGCGCGGCGCCGGCGCGAAGCATTTCAGCCTCGTCAACCGCACGCCGGAAAAGGCGCAGAAGATCGTGAAGGCGTTTTCGCTGGATGCCGATATCTATAAATGGGAACAGCGCAACGATGCGCTGCGCAACGCGACGCTGGTCGTCAACTGCTCGACGCTCGGCATGGTCGGCCATCCGCCGCTCAGCATCGACCTTGCGAAACTGCCGCAGACGGCGGCGGTCTGCGATATTGTTTACCGCCCGATGATGACCGACCTGCTCAATCAGGCGAAACGCCGCGGGCATCCGGTGATCGAAGGCCTCGGCATGCTGCTGCATCAGGGCCGCCTTGGGTTCGCGCTGTGGTATGGCCGCGATCCGGAAGTATCGCCGGAGCTTTATAAATATATGGGGGAATTGGCGGCATGATTATCATCGGCCTGACAGGCTCCATCGGCATGGGAAAATCGACAGCGGCGAAAATGCTCGGCGAAATGGGCATTCCCTGCCATGACAGCGACGCGACCGTGCATGAATTGATGGGCGTGGGCGGCAAGGCTGTTGCCGCCATCGGCGCGCTCTGCCCGGCAGCGCTGCAAAAAGACGCCCAAGGGCAGGAATTCATCGACCGTAAAACACTGGGCGCGCAGTTCTTCGCCGATCCTTCGCTGAAATCGCAGGTGGAGGGCATCCTGTTTCCGCTGGTGCGTGAATCGAGTGACGCCTTTGTGGCAGAGAAGAAAAAAGCAGGCGTCCGCGCCGTGGTGCTCGACATCCCCCTGTTGTTCGAAGTCGGGCGCGATAAAGACGTCGATGTAACCATTGTCGTCTCCGCTCCGAAAGAGGTACAGAGGGAACGCGTGCTGGCACGCGGCACCACGCAGGAACGCCTCGACGCTGTGCTGAAATCGCAGCTGCCGGACGCAGAAAAGCGTGCCCGCGCAACCTATGTGGTTGAAACCCATAAGGGCTTTGACGATACCCGCACGCAATTGGCGGGCATCGTGCAAAAGCTGCTGCTGCCGCCGAAAGCGCCCCCGCCCAAATTCTGCCTTTGATAAAGGAGCGGCGATGAAAAAATTATTGTTCGGCCTGCTGCTGGCAATGCTGCCGGTATCATCCTATGCGGCGGAGGTGTCTGTGATGCCCGAAAAAGACGCTGACGCGGTGGTTGTCGAATTGTTTACCTCGCAGGGCTGTTCGTCCTGCCCGCCAGCCCAGGAATTTCTGCAGCAGTTGTCGCGCCGCCCCGATGTGCTGACGCTGGAATACCATGTCGATTACTGGGACCAGTTGAAAACATGGACCGGCGGCGCGTGGAAAGACCCGTTCTCCGACCCGCAATGGACGGAGCGGCAGGTCGCGTATAACACCAAGATCATGGAATCCGACCGCGCCTTCACGCCGGAAATGGTGATCGATGGCCGCTTTCAAGCCGTCGGCAGTTCCAAGTCGCAAGTGAACGGCCATATCGACGAAGCCCGCACGCTCAAACGTCAGAAATACAAAATGATACCGAAGGTGACGGAAAGCGGGCAGATGTCCGTGAGCGTTGAAGGCGCGCGGCTGATGGATAATGCGCAAGTCATCCTGCTGCGCACCATCAAGGAAGCCGCGACCGACGTAAAGGGCGGCGAGAACAAGGGCACCGTGATGAAAAGCCACAACATCGTGAAAGAAATGATGGTGATCGGCACCTGGTCGAGCGGCAAACAGGATTACAGTTTCTCCCTCCCGCGCTTCGAGGCTGGGCAGGGCTGCGCCGTGCTGCTGCAAAATCCCGAAACCCGCCAGATCTATGCGGGCGGCCTCTGCCTGATGTAGCCACGGCGGCTCTGGTCAAAGCCTGATTCCCTTGCTATATCTTGCCTATGCGCGAAATCGTCCTCGATACAGAAACCACGGGCTTTGAACCGGGCGAAGGCCACCGGCTGGTGGAGCTTGGCTGCGTGGAGCTTGATAACCACCTGCCCACGGGCCGCGTGTTCCATTGCTATTTCAACCCCATGCGCGATGTGCCGGCGGAAGCCACCCGCGTTCACGGGCTGACCGACCAGTTTTTGAAGGACAAGCCGCTGTTTTCCGAGAAGGTCGGCGAATTCCTCGACTTCATCGGCCATGACACGCTCGTCATCCACAACGCCGAATTCGACATCAAATTCCTGAACGCAGAATTGAAATCGTCAGGGTTCAAGCCGCTGCAGATGAACCGCGTGCTGGATACACTGTTGATGGCGCGCCAGAAATATCCGGGCCAGCCCGCGTCGCTGGATGCGCTGTGCCGCCGCTTCAAGGTCGATCTTGAGGAACGTAAATTCCACGGCGCATTGCTCGACTCCCAATTGCTTGCCGAAGTCTATATGGAGCTGATGGGCGGGCGGCAGCATGGTTTTGCGATTTTGTCCGATGCCGCAATCGCGGGTTCGGCGCAACTGAACGCCAAGATCCGCCGCCAGAAACGCGAACACCGCACATTCCCCGCCAGCCTGATCGAAGTCACGCGCCACATGGAATTCATGCAGAAGTTCAAAACGAATATGTGGTACACCAAGCCGGAAACAAACGAGGCGGAGAAAAAAGCCTCATAAAAAAAGCCCCGGGTTTTCCGGGGCTTTTTTTATTCTTGAGGCGCGCGCAGGGATTAACCCTGAGCCGCCTTGCCTTGCTGTTCTTTCAGACGCTTTACTTCGTTGATGTAGATCGTCTCGAACGAAATGGGGGTCAGGAAGAGGGGCGGGTAGCCGCCGGCCGAGGTGGTGTTCGCCACGATTTCGCGCGCGAAGGGGAAGAGCAGCTTCGGCACTTCCACCATGATCACCGGCTGGTGGTTTTCCTGCGGGATATTTTTCAGCACGACCAGCGCGCCATAGCTGAGATCGATGATGAAGCAGATTTTGTCTTTTTCTTTTGCTTTCGCCTCGATGCGGAAGTTGACGCTGCATTCATACACATCGTCTTTCAAAACCTGATGGCGCAGGAAGATCTGCACGTTGGTTTCGGGCTGCGGCCAGCCGGAGACGAGGCTTTCGGGCGCGTTCGGGTTCTCGAACGAGAAATCCTTGATGTACTGCGCGATCACCTGCACGCCCTGCTGGTTCGCGGCGGGGCCTTGCGCGATTTCGGTGCCTTCGGGCTTTGCGCCTTGCTTCGGGGCTGCCTTGGGATCGGGCTTCTTGTCTTTGGACATGTTCTGTCAATCCTTCCGTTTTAAATGCTGTAAAAGCCGTAGCATGCTGCGCCTGCGGCTGCAAGCGTAGCGGGTTATGTCACTCGCGGGGTAATTTCTCGTTATCGTCATCCATGCGCTTGAACTCGCCCTCGATCAGCGGCGCGTTCGCGTCGCCGGGCGGGTTGGTTTTCGTATAGGTCCATTCGCGGAATTCGCGGCTGTCGCGGGTGAAGGTGTGGATATAGCTGTCGGGATTCTTTTGCGAATGGCCGAACAGCCATGTGCGGCAGGGCGCCAGCAGGAAGGGCATCGCAATGATATCGCTGACAAAGCCCGGAAAGATCAGCAGCAGCGCCGCGATCAGGATGCACAGGCTGTCAAAGCCCTCGCGCAGCGCGAACAGCTTGTCGTCGCCATCGGGCGTATGCATGGCCTTCAGCCCGCCGGTTTTCAGCAGGTGAAAACCAAGAACGGTCGCGCAGATAATCCATAATATGGAATTCAGGAATCCGATGCGCCCGCCAATGACAAAAAGGCCGATCAGTTCGATCAGCGGAAGGTAGGCGAGGCGCGATAAAATCTTAGACATATCAATTGCTTATTTTGGATGAAACGATTATTTACCTTTGTCCGTTATAGTTAAGATGGGGTAAAAGGTTTCTCAAAGCTAGTTGAAATCCCCGCTTTCAGATAGATTTTAACGACACCGGCTCCACCAAGGCGCCCGCGCATAGAAGAAGGAAGATCAAGGTGCATCTGGATATCCTCATTTTCGCGGCCATTGCGGCCTTCCTGATTTATCGCCTGAATTCCGTGCTGGGCACGCGCAACGGCAATGAACGCCCGCGCCCCAACCCCCTGAAACCCGCCGATGCGCCCGCCAATGTCAACCCGCTGGAGGCGCAGAACGCCGTGCGCCCCGTGCCGCCGCCCACCCCCGTTATGTCGCCCGCCGCGCTTGACCAGATCGTCGATGCGGATGCGAATCGCGATGGCCGCGTCGAACAGGGCTTGAGCGATATCCGCACCGAAGACGCGTATTTCGAAATCAACAGCTTTATGCAGGGTGCGCGTTATGCGTTCGAACTGATCGTCACCGCCTATGCGCGTGGCGATCTTGCCGCGATCCAGCCGCTGGTCAGCCCGAAACTGTATAACGATTTCGCGTCCGGCGTCCGCGCGCGCGAAGCTGCGGGCCACACGACCGAACTGACCCTGCACCGCGTCCAGCACGCAAAAATCATCGAGGCGCATATGGGCGGTACGATGGCCTATGTCACCGTCGATTTCGAGGTCGAGGAAAGCACCGTCACGCGCGACAAAGCGGGGCAGGTGATCGAGGGCAATGCCGACAGCGTGTTCAACATCCGCGATATCTGGACCTTCACCCGCGATGCGCGCACCAGCGATCCGAACTGGATTCTTATTGAGACTCGCTCGGCCGACCAGTAATATCCCCTGACTTTATAAAATCATTTCCACGCGGGGAATTACCATGCGCGCACTTTCCATGCTTTGCCTTGTTATGCTTGCCGCCTGCGCAGGCGCGCCCGATGCGGGCAAGGCAAAAAAAGCGGAAGACCCGTTTTACCTGAAATCCACCGTTTTCGAAAAACTGCCCGGCTGGAATGCCGATGCGCAAAGCGCCGCGCTGGTGCCGATGCAGAAATCATGCGCGCGCATCGCGAAAAAAGACGCTGGAAAATCCTTCGGCCCGACCGATATCGCGGGCAGCTATGCCGACTGGCAGGCGGTGTGCGAAAAACTCCCTGCAGATGCGGATGATGCGGCAGCGCGCGCGTATTTCGCCGATAATTTTATCCCTTACGAAATCTGGGATGCACAGGACCGTGACGGATTATTTACGGGCTATTACGAACCCATTTTGCACGGTTCGCTGAAAAAGAAAAAACCGTATCTCATCCCCCTGTACGAGCGTCCCGACGACATGGTCACCGTCAACCTCGGCGATTTCAAGCCGGAGCTGAAGGGCGAAAGCGTGACGGGTCGCGTCGATGGCGAAAAACTCGTGCCCTATTTCACCCGCGCCGATATCGAAAAAGGCGCGCTCAAAAAACAGGACAAGGTTGTCTGGGTCAACAGCGCGGTCGATGCGTTCTTCCTGCACATTCAGGGCTCCGGTCAGGTGAAGATGGAGAACGGCGATATCCTGCGCGTCGGTTACGCGGCGCAAAACGGACGTGCTTATACAGCCATCGGCAAATCGCTGCTCGACAAGGGTGAATTGCAGCCGGGCAATGTCTCGATGCAGTCGATCCGCGCATGGCTGGAAACGCATCCCGATAAAGCCGCCGATGTCATGAACATCAACGAGTCATACGTCTTCTTCCGCAAGCTGGATGGCGACGGCCCGCTGGGCGCGGAGGGTGTCGCGCTGACGCCGAAGCGCAGCATGGCGGTTGATCGCAAAAAACTTCCCTATGGCGCGCCCGTATTTATTGATGCCGCAGCGCCCGAAGGCGAGGGGCGTTTGCAGCAGTTGATGGTGGCGCAGGATACCGGCGGCGCGATCAAGGGCGCAGTGCGCGGCGACTTCTTCTGGGGTGCTGGCGATGAAGCCGCGCATAACGCAGGCATCATGAAAAGCGCAGGGCAGGCCTATATCCTGCTGCCGAAAACCGTAACGGTTCCGGCCAAATACGCGCCGCGCCCGTGGTGGATGAAGGCGGGTGGTAAAAACGCCGGTTTCACGTATAATAATTGACATGGCAGACACGGCATCACCCTTCGGCACCTATGCCCTGAAAAAACGCGACGCGCAGCTGTTGCGCTGGGCGCAGGGTATGCCGGTGTCATGGCTGGGCCGCCGCGCCGCGCTGGTGCTGCGCAAGGCTGTCTTGAGCGGGCGTCACCAGATTGTCGATGCAGTGGTCGAGGATATCAAATTCCGCCTCTACATGACCGACAACGTGTCGGAACGTAAATACCTTTTCCTGCCGCAGTTTTTCGACCGCTTCGAGCGCGACCTGCTGAAGGAACGGCTCGGCTTCGGATCGGTCTTTGTCGATATCGGCGCGAATGCCGGCATCTATACGCTGACCGCCGCCTATCATACCGGCGACAAAGGCCGCGTCTTGTCGATCGAGCCGAACCCCGTGGTGCTGGAACGCTTGCGCTTTAACCTCGCGCTCAACAATTTCACCGACCGCGTTGCGGTCGAGGCGTCTTGCGTCGGTGATGCCGAGGGGCTGGTCGAACTGACGCTGGATGACACGAATCTCGGCGGCTCCAGCCTTGTCGCGGCACGCTCCACCCGCAAGATCCCCGTCGCCTGCGCCACGCTGCTGACGATCCTCGCCCGCCACAACATCGAAAAAATCGACGCGCTCAAAATTGATATCGAGGGCGCGGAGGACAAGGCGTTGATCCCCTTCCTGAAGAACGCGCCGCCGTATTTGCTGCCGAAAATCATGATCCTCGAAAACTCGCCGTCGCAGTGGCAGCAGGATCTTCCCGCCGCACTCACGGAAGCGGGCTATAATCTTTTGAAAACGACGCGCATGAATATGGTCTGGGAAAAGGCCTAGCCGATTTTCTCCGGCACCGGCAGGCGCGACAAATTCGCCTGGATGTCGTCGATGGCGGGCATGCCCGCCTGCGCGCCGAGGCCGAGACAGGCGAGGCCCGCGCCGGTCGCCGCGAAATGCATCGCCTTCAGCCAGCCGTTGCCACCCTGCAGGGACGCCGCGAAAATGCCGCAGAAGGCATCGCCCGCGCCCGTTGAATCGACGACTTCGACCGGCAGCGCGCCGACCTGATACACGTCGCTGCCTTTGGCCGCGATCGCGCCTTTTTCCTCCAGCGTGATAATGCAGGCGAGGTCGCCCATGGCCGCGACTTTTTTCGCAATCGTCGCCGCGTCTTCGGACTCGATGCCAAGGCCATGCGCCAGCTGGTGCGATTCAACTTCGTTGACGATCAGGTAATCGAGCGTCGCAATCACTCCGGCGGGAATTTCAGCGGAGGGGGATGCGTTCAATATCGTGATTGCGCCGTTCTGCTTGCCGCGCCTCAAAACATCGAAGGTCTGCGCGTAATCGGTTTCCAGCTGGCAGAGGATCACGTTCTTGTCGTTGAACACTTCATCTGGCAGCTGGTCGGAGGTGGCATCAAGGTTCGCACCCGGCGCCACGATGATGATGTTCGCGCCCTTCATGTTGACGGCGATGGTGGCGCAGCCCGTGGGGCGCTCCGAAATGCCGATGCCGGTTGTCCAGACGCCTTGCGTTTTCAGGTTATTGACCGATCTGCGCCCGAAGGCGTCGTCGCCCACCTTGCCGGCCATGGCGACTTTCGCACCTGCGCGCACCGCGGCAACCGCCTGGTTCGCGCCCTTGCCGCCTGTGCGACTCAGGTAATCCGCCGTGCATGCCACCGTCTCCCCCGTTTTGGGGAAGTGGCTGACCGGCATGATCAGGTCGATATTCATGGAGCCGAAGACGATAATCATGGCATTCAGCCTAATGTTAATGCGTTGAACGGTCTAGTGATTTGCGTCAAAGAAGACCGAACCGGTCGGCTTTAAACGGCATTTCTTGAACCTCTGTCATTGATTAGCGCGGTTACGAGGTGTAAATCTAGTGCAGAACACTAAAGTAGAAAACGCCCATGCCCCTGACAAAGTTTCCGAAATCGGCCGAAACCTCTCCCGCCAAAATGGAAGTATCTTCCGCTAAAGCGACGGCGCTCGGCTTTTACGAAAGCTTTTTCCAGGGCCGCATCGCCGACCTGCACAAGGAAGGCCGTTACCGCGTTTTTGCCGATCTCGAGCGTCAGGCCGGACGTTTCCCCCAAGCCCTCTATCGCGGCGAAGACGGCGTCGAGCGCGAAGTCACCATCTGGTGCTCCAACGACTATCTCGGCATGGGCCAGCACCCGAAAGTAATCGGCGCAATGTGCGACGCGGCCAAAGCGGCGGGCGCAGGCGCCGGCGGCACGCGCAATATCTCGGGCAACACCCATTACCATGTCGTGCTGGAAGATGAACTGGCCGACCTGCATGGCAAGGAAGCGGGGCTTCTTTTCACCTCCGGCTATATCTCGAACGAAGCGGCGATCAGCACGATTGCGAAACTGCTGCCCGATTGCGTGATTTTCTCCGACGCGCAGAACCATGCCTCCATGATCGCGGGCATCAAGGGCTCGGGCTGCGAAAAATTTATCTTCCGCCACAATGACATCCAACACCTCGAACAGCTGCTGCAATCGGTCGAGCGCTGCCGCCCGAAAATCATCGCCTTTGAATCCGTCTATTCGATGGATGGCGACATTTCGCCGATCAAGGAAATTTGCGACCTCGCTGAAAAATACGGTGCGCTGACCTATCTGGATGAAGTCCATGCCGTCGGCATGTATGGCCCCCGCGGCGCGGGCGTGGCCGAGCGCGACGGGCAGATGCACCGCGTCGACATCATCGAAGGCACGCTTGGCAAAGCCTTCGGCGTCATGGGCGGCTATATCACCAGCACGAAAGCGATCATCGATGTGGTGCGCTCCTACGCGTCATCCTTCATCTTCACGACCGCGCTGCCGCCGGCATTGCTGGCTGCTGCGACCGCAAGTGTGCAGCATTTGAAATCTTCGCAGGCTGAACGCGACCGCCAGCAGGAACGCGCAGCGACCCTGAAACGCATGCTGGCCGAAGCCGGCCTGCCCGTGCTGCCCTCCGTCAGCCATATCGTGCCGGTGATGGTGGGCGATGCGCGCCTGTGCAAAAAGGCGAGCGATGATCTGATGCAAAAGCACAATATATATGTGCAGCCCATCAATTACCCGACCGTGCCGCGCGGCACCGAACGCCTGCGCCTGACGCCCACGCCGCTGCATTCGGATGCCGACATGCAGAAACTGGTCGATGCGCTGGTGGATGTCTGGGCGGGGCTGAACCTGCGCCGCTCCGCGCAGATTATCACGTTCGAAAAATCCGCCGAAGTCGCCTGATTATTCTTTCGTGGCGCCCGTCGGCTTTTCCGGCATCAGGCCGATCACGCCATCTTTTCCGGTGAGCAGTTTGCCGTCCTTCGGCAGTTTTGCGAAGGCCGCGATTTCTTCCGCCGTTGCGGGATCGTCGCTCGCACGCGTCCCGCCGCACAAGCCGCCGACATCATACGTGCCCGACGGGAACTCATACAACGACCACCGCTCGTAAACATCCGGCACGCGCTGATACGCAAAGAACAGATATGATTTGCCGATCTCGTAATCCGCGCCCATGCAGGTGTTGACATGCTTGTTGCTGTGGAACTTGAACGTGTTGCCCTTCTCCACGCCCTTGAAACCCTCGTCCACCCTCACCGTCACGACCAGCGGCAGGTCGGCATTGCCGCGCTGGCTCCACAGCTTCACCTCGAGCGTCTCCATAACGGTGCCCGTAAACACCCCGTCTGCTTTTTCCCAGCGTTTTGGCAGCGGGTCGGCCATGCAGCTGCATCTTGTCTGCTTCTGCGCCGCGGCGGCAGGCAATGACATCAGGAGAAGCAGGGCAAGACAGGCAAGCAGGCGCATGGCGTTTTCATTCCTTTTCTTTTATTATAAGCGCGGCAGGTTAAAAAATAACGGCGATGATAAAATTACATAACAATTTCGGCCAAATTCCCGATGATGCCCGCGGCTCCGTCTGCGTGATCGGCAATTTCGACGGGCTGCATCTGGGGCATCAGGCGCTGCTGCGCCAGGCGGCGGATATCGCGCGCGTCCAGAACGCGCCGCTGTCGGTTTTGAGTTTCGAGCCGCATCCGCGCGAGTTTTTTCAGCCCGATACCGAACCCTTCCGCCTTACCCTGCTGCCGGCAAAACAGCGCATTCTTGGCAGCCTTGGGGTGGCGCATCTGTTTGCCGCCGAATTCAATGCCGCGCTGGCCGCGCTGACGCCCGAAGAATTCATCGAAAATATCCTGAAAAAACAGCTGGGCGTCAAGCATGTGATGGTCGGGCGCGACTTCGCCTTTGGCCGCGGGCGCAGCGGCACGGTCGCGCAGCTGCGGCAGGGGGCGGGTTTCGGCGTCACCGCGATCGCCCCTGTCACCTGCGATGGCGAGGAAACCTATTCGTCGACCCGCGTGCGCGGGCTCTTGCGTGCCGGCAAGCTGGACGAGGCCGCGACCCTGCTGGGCCGCCATTGGGAGATCGAAATGCCGGTCGTGCATGGCGACAAGCGCGGGCGCGAGCTCGGCTTCCCGACCGCCAACCAGCAGGCGGGCAGGTATCTGCACCTGCCGCTTGGCATCTATGCCGTACGCGTACTGGTCGAGGGGGAAACGGGGTGGCGCGACGGCGTTGCCAATTTCGGCATCCGCCCGATGTTCCGCGTCACCCAGCCCATTTTCGAAACCTATATCTTCGACTACGACACCGAAATTTATGGAAAAAACCTCCGCGTCCAGCCGGTGAAATTCCTGCGTCCCGAACTTGAATTCAAGGGGCTGGAGGCGCTCGCCGAACAGATCAAACAGGATTGCCACGCCGCGGCGGCTGTGCTCAAATCCACGTCATTATAACAAATTAAGCTCTTGGAACATGTCTGAACAGGTAATCCGGCCCGGCCGTTATTTCATCGTCGCCTTCTTCCTGATCCTCGTCGTGATCGGGGCCGATCAGGCGTCGAAATGGTTCGTCATGGAATCAATGCTGCGCGTGAAATCCGAAAACCCCGATTTCTGGACATGGTTCACGACGCGCGACATGGTCGAATTTTTCACCGACCAGCAGGAAAAATACCAACAGGTGGTCTTCAACCCCTGGCTGAACTTCACGATGGTCTGGAACAAGGGCATCAGCTTCGGCATGTTCGGCGCAGGGCAGGGCAAGACGCCGCTTTTGTTCATCGCGCTGTCGATGATGATTTCTTTCGGCCTGCTGATCTGGCTGGTGCTGGCGCGCACGAAGATGCTGTTTTTTGCCCTGCCGCTTATCATCGGCGGCGCCATCGGCAACGTGATCGACCGTGTGCGTTTCGGCGCGGTCGCCGATTTCATCGACGTGCACATGGCCGACCGCCACTGGCCCGCCTTCAACATCGCGGATGCCTGCGTTTGCATCGGCGCGTTCTTCCTGATCCTCGACACGATCTTCGACAAAAGCGGCAGCAAAAAAAAGGGTACAAAAAATGCGTAAATCCGGCCTTATCCTCGCGGTGGCGATGATTGCATCGCTCGGCGGCTGCAGCGACGTCAAGAAACAGATCGGCATGGGCCGCGCGTCCCCCGACGAATTCATGGTCGTGAAGCGCGCACCGCTGACGATGCCGCCCGATTACGACCTGCGCGCGCCCTCGACCGACAGCCTGCCGCCCGCATCCGAAGCGTCCAACCAGGCCAAGGCCGCGCTGATGGGCGAAAACACCGCAACCGCCGAGAAAGGCAGCGCCGAAGACGCGCTGCTGCAGAAAATGGGCGCGCAAAATCCCGACCCCGCCGTGCGCACCGCCATCAACCGTGAAAACGGCGTGATCGAACTTGAAAACCGCAAACTGGTCGACAAGCTGATCTTCTGGTCCGACAAGCCGGGCGAAGCACCGGCATCCGTCGTCGATGCGAAACAGGAAAGAGAACGCCTGAAGCAGAACGAAGCAACCGGCAAACCGGTAAACGACGGCGCCGTTCCCGTGATCGAGAAAAAGCAAAGCACCTTCGAAAAACTTTTCTAATCAGGAAATTTTCATGACCCGCATTTTTACCGCCCTCTGCCTCGCATTGCTGGTGGGCTTTTCCGCGCCCGCCATCGCAGCCTCCGAACCCGCCGCTGACGCGAAAATCGCCGTGCGCGCGCCCGCGGAGGCCGTCGCGCCCACGCGCGACAGCCTCGTCGCGTTTTTCGAAGCGCAGATGAAAAACGACCCGCAGGTGAAGAATTTCACCAAGCGCGCGGATGGCGATTACGATTTCAAGACCGGATTTTTCCCCTATACCGGTCGCCTGAAACTGCTGAACGCCGCCGTCACCAAATATGACGACCAGTATTACGAGAACCTCTATCGCGGCATCATCGAAATCGAGTTGCCGGACGCGGACGAAGTGTTTTTCAAGCGGTATGCACGCAGCTTCGCCGCATGGAGCGCCGACCTGAACTACTACTACAACATGAAAAAGGGCCAATGGTTCGCAGGTTCGGCATGGAACGACAACCTCGCCGACTTCGACAAATATGCTGTTGATAACGCGGGCGCGAAACTTCCCGCGCCCATGCCCGGCTTCTGGGCGCAGAACGGCAAGAACCTGATCCCGCTCGGCATCTTCGTCGTCGTGATTATCGTCGTAATGGCTTTTGCTAAGGCCCAGCACAAGCGCGTCTTTGATAACCATGACAAGGCGCTGGACGAACAGCAGCGCGGGCTGAAAATGGTCGAGGAATCACTGACCCACCAGCGTGAACATACGCGGCTGCTGCAGGAAATTCTGGCCACGCTGAAAAAATAATCAGATACGCGCGATCAATGCTGCCCCATCCGGCGCATCCAGCGCGACATCCGGCGCCATCTGGTTCCTGAACCATGTCGTCTGGCGTTTCGCGTAGTTGCGCGTCGATTGCTGGGCGAGCGATATCGCGTCGGTCAGCGAAATATTCCCCGCCAGGTGCGACGAGAGTTCGGGATACCCCAACGCCTTGGCGAGCGGCATGGCGGGTGTCGCGGTCTTCATGAATTCCCGCACCTGCTCCAGCGCGCCCTGTTTCAGCATGATGCCAAAACGCGCATCACAGTTTGCGTAGAGGCGGTCGCGCGGCGGGACCAGCGTCGCGGTGACGAATTTCAAATGTGCGGGCGGCGGTTCGGGCGGCAAAGCCTGCCATTCGGCTAAACTCTTTCCTGTACCCTCCAGCACCTCCATCGCGCGCACAAGCCGCTGGGTGTTGAACGGGTTCAGCCTTTCTGCCGTGGCGGGATCGCGTCTTTTTAATTCTGCGTGGAAAGCGGGGTTGCCGATTTCTTTTTGCCGCGCATTCAGCCGCTCCCGGATATCGGGTGCGATATCGGGGATGGGGCTGAGGCCATTCAGCAGCGTGCGGATATAAAAACCCGTCCCGCCCACCACGATCGGCAGCCTGCCTTCGGCAATCACGCGGTCAATTTCATTCAATGCCATGCCGCGCCAGCGGGCGGCGGAACAGATGTCATCCGGCTGTAGCGTCGCATACAGGCGGTGCGGCGCGGCCGATAAATCTTCCGCCGAGGGCTGGGCGGTCAGGATGCCGAGGCCGTCATACATCTGCATGGAATCGGCGTTGATGATAACGCCGTTCTTTGCCTGCGCCACAGAAAGCGCGAGGCCCGACTTGCCACTGGCAGTCGGGCCCCCGATTACAAGTACAGTATGCTGTTGCGACACAGCCACCTTATTTCTTGAACTTGACGACCACGTAATTGCGGTCGTTTTTGCGCGCGATGAACAGCAGCACCGAAGGCTCGCCCGCTTTCTTCGCGGCCTCTGCCTTGGTTGCGACGTCTTCGGGCGTTGCGACGTCCTGCTGGTCGATCTCGACGATCACATCGCCTTCGGTCAGGCCTTTTTGCGCGGCGGGGCCGTCGGCCGTCACTTCGGAGATGACGGCGCCGGTCACGGATTTGTTCACGCCGTATTTTTCGCGCGCTTCATCCGTCAGCAGCGACAGTTTCGCGCCGATCGACGGCACGTCTGTTGCGGGCAGTTTCGTTTCGGGCGCGACATCGGGCTTGTCCTTGCCGCCCGGCGTCAGCTGGCCTGCGGTTTCAGCCGCCTCCAGCTCGCCCAGCGTCACGGAGATTTTCATGTTCTCGCCCTTGCGCCAGATGCCCAGTTCAACCTTGCGGCCCACCTCAGCCTCGGCGACCATGCGGGGCAGGCGTTTCATGGCGGAAACGGGCGCGCCGTCAAACGTCATGATAACGTCGCCGGACTGGATGCCGGCTGCTTCCGACGGGCCTTTTTCGGTGACGCTCGACACCAATGCGCCGTGCGAATTCTTGGGCAGGCCGAGGCCTTCCGCGATATCGGGCGTGACGTCCTGAATGCGCACGCCCAGCCAGCCGCGTTTCGTCTTGCCGTATTTGACCAGCTGGTCAACGACGCTTTTCACGATGTTGGAGGGCACGGCAAAGCCGATGCCGACCGATCCGCCGGAGGGGGAGAAGATGGCCGTGTTCACGCCCACCACTTCGCCGCTCATGTTGAACATCGGGCCGCCGGAATTGCCGCGGTTGATCGATGCGTCGGTCTGGATGAAATCGTCATACGGGCCGGCATTAATGTCGCGCTGGCGGGCGGAAACGATGCCTGCCGTCACGGTGCCGCCCAAGCCGAACGGGTTGCCAATCGCCAGCACCCATGATCCGACCTTCGAATTATCGCTGTTGCCCCATTTGGTGGAGACGAGCGGGATATCGGTTTTCACCTTCAGAACGGCGATGTCGGTTTTTTCGTCGGTGCCGACCAGCGTCGCGTCCAGCGTCGTGTCGTCATGCAGGATGATCTTGATTTCGTCCGCGCCCTTGATGACGTGGTTGTTGGTGACGATATATCCGTTCACCGCATCGACGACAAAGCCGGAGCCGAGGGCGGAAACTTTTTCCTCTTCCTGCGGGCGGCCGCCGCCCTGCTGCTGGTTCTTGTACTCGTCATAGAATTTTTTCAGGAATTCGTCGAAGGGCGAGCCGGGCACGCCGGGGTTGAGATCGGGCAGGTCCGGCAGCGGCATGCGCTGTGCCTGCGACGGCGCCTTCGCCGAGGTCGACACGTTCACGACGGTCGGCAGCAGCGTTTCGGCGAGTGTTTCAAACCCGTCGGGCGACGCGGCGCGGACGGATGCGGGGGCCAGCATCGCAACGGCGCAGAGCGCGCCCATCACGACGGGAAAGCGGGAAATCGTGGTTAACATTTACAGAATCCTCCATAACCTTTTTAGGTTTGTTTCAACTAGAGTTAGGCCTGTTGGGATGAAGCGTCAATCAATGAAAGTGGCGATATTTTTGATGAAGCACAGCAGGATTGTGGGAACCGTCTGCGTGACAGTTTTTTAAGGCATTCCCCGCACCACTAAGACCACCACAAAGCCCAGCCCCGCCAGCAAGAGTCCGGCGGTGCGCAGCTGTTGCGGAGCGAGCAGCGAGATTTGCGCGGTCATGCGGCGCATGGCGTCGGGGAACAGGGCGTACATCGCCCCTTCGATCACCATCATCAACCCGAGCGCAATGGCGAGGTCCGTCATAGGCGTTACTTCGCGCCGGCGCTTTCCTTGAAGTATTTGAAGAAGTCGCTGTCGGGCGACAGGATCAGCGTGGTGTCGCCGCCGGACAGGCTTTCGCGGTATGCCTCCATGCTGCGGTAGAAAGCATAGAATTCGGGATCCTGCTTGAACGCATCGGCATAGATCTTGATCGCTTCCTCGTCACCCAGACCGCGCTGAACCTGCGACTGGCGGCCGGCTTCGGCCAGCAATACGGTGCGTTCCTTGTCGGCTTGCGCGCGGGTTTCGTTGGCGAACTGCTTGCCTTCGGCGCGGAACTGCGCGGCTTCCTGCTGGCGGGCGGTTTTCATGCGGTCGAAGATCGACTGGCTGGTCTGCTCCGGCAGGTCGGCGCGGCCGATACGGACGTCGACGATTTCAACGCCGAGGTTTTTCGCGGCAAGGTTGACGCGTTCCTTGATCGAATGCATCAGCTGGGCGCGCTTGTCCGACAATACGTCGGTCAGCGTTGCCGTGCCCAGCACTTCGCGCGTCACGGAATTGATCAGGTTGTTGATGCGGTCGCGCGCGGCGTCTTCGGTGCCGACGGCGTTGTTGAAGGCCAGCATGTCGGTGATGCGGTAACGGCCGAAAGCGTCGATCACAAGGCGCTTCTGGTCGGCCAAAATCACTTCTTCAGCGGGCGGCGCCACGTTCAGCACGCGTTTTTGAAATACGCGCACGTTCTGGATGAAGGGGGTCTTGAATTTCAATCCGGGTTCTTCATACCGTTGCGCGGGGCGGCCGAATTGCAGGACCATCGCCTGCGTGCCCTGCTTCACGATGAAGGCAGACTGCGTGACCAGCACGAAACCGGCCACAAGGAGGAAAAGGAAAAACGTGCCTGATTTGCTCATGATCGTGTTCTTTCTTTACTGGCCGGGCTGCGGGGGCGCGTTGAAGGGGGTCGTCGAGGATCTGCCGTCCAGCTGCAGAAGCGGCAGCAGCGGCGCGCCCTTGGAATCGCCGGTGATGATTTTGCGGCTGTTCTTCAGGACTTCCTGCATGGTTTCGAGGTAGAGGCGTTTTTGCGTGATGTCTTTCGATTCCGAATACGCCTTGTAGACAGAATTGAAGCGTTCCGCGTCGCCTTTTGCTTTTGCGATGGTTGCTTCCTTATACCCTTCCGCCTCGCGGATCAGTCGCTCTGCCTGACCCTTCGCGACGGGGATGATGTCGTTGCGATAGGTGTTCGCCTCGTTCTTCAGGCGCTCTTTATCTGTGCGCGCGCGCTGCACGTCGTTGAAGGCGTCAACGACGGGATTGGGCGGATCGACCGACAAAAGCTGGACGGAGTTGACGGAAACGCCCGAGTCATAGCCGTCGAGGATTTTCTGCATCAGTTCCTTTGACTTCGCCTCGATATCGCCGCGGCCTTCGGTCAGCGCGGACTGGATGGGCGTGCGCGCGATGATCTCGCGCATCGCGGATTCCGCGACGGTCTGCACGGTCAGCACCTGCGGCTCTTCAATCGCGAAGATATATTTGCCGAGGTCGTTGATCTTCCAGAAGACGGAGAAATGGATTTTCACGATGTTTTCGTCGCCGGTCAGCATGCTGCTTTCGGTGGGCTTGTCATTCTGCACCTGACCGCGGCCGGTGAAGCCGATATCCAGCTGGCGGTTCTGCGCCACGTTTTCTTTTTCAACGGACTGGATGGGATAGGGCAGGCGGTAACCAAGGCCGGCTTGCGTCTTGATGTCGCCCTGCGCCATCTTGCCGAAGGTCAGCACGACCGCGTTTTCTTCGGGCTGGATGGTGTAGAAACCGGAAGCCAGCCAGATCATGACAATCGCGCCGATCAGGAAAGCGACCGCGCGGCTCGGCTCCATTGAACTGCCGGGGCGCTTGTTGCCGAAGGATGATTTGAAACGGTCCTGCGCCTGACGCAGCATGGCATCGAGATCGGGTTCGTTGCCACCACCGCCGCCGCCACCACCACCACCACCGGAGGGGCGTTGCGGGCGCTGGCCCCAAGGCGAATTGCCGCCGCCATCATTGCCGCCGCCGCCATTGCCACCGCCATTACCGCCGGATGGCGGTTGATCGTTGCCGGGACGGTTTCCCCAAGGACCCTGATTGGGTAGAAGGATCATGCCGTCTTGCGATTTCAATGCCATGGCGAACAACCTTGTTATGTATTGCGGAAAAGGCTATAGAATGCCCTATATATGTTGAGCATGATTGAAATAGGGCTGCAAGGATTTTAGGCAAGAAGGCTTGGTTATGACAGCACTGCGCAAGGAAGATGTCGTGAAGGCGCTGGCGGGGGTGATCGATCCCGCACGCGGCCGCGATATTATGTCACTTGGCATGGTGCAGGAAGTCGCCGTGAACGACGGCACCGTTTCTTTCGCAATCGAAGTAGATCCCGCGCGGGGCGCGGAGCTGGAGCCGCTCCGTCAGGCGGCGCAGGCTGCGGTCGAAAAACTTTCCGGCGCAAAAACCGTTCTGGCCGTGCTGACGGCGGAACGCGCCGCGCCGCCGAAACTGAATGTGCGCGGCACGCCGCAAACGCCCACCCATAAAATTTCGCAGCGCCCCGTCGCGCCCAAAGTCAAACACATGATCGCGGTGGCGTCGGGCAAGGGCGGCGTCGGCAAATCGACGGTCGCCGCAAACCTTGCGTTGTCATTCGCCGCACTCGGCAAAAAAACCGGATTGCTGGACGCCGATATTTACGGATCGTCACAGCCGCTGATGATGGGGCTGCGCCAGAAACCGGAAACGAACGCCGATGACATGATCGTGCCGCTGGTGGCGCATGGCGTTAAATTCATGTCGATGGGATTCTTTGTCGAACCCGATGCGCCTGTCATCTGGCGCGGGCCGATGGTGCATAGCGCGATCCAGCAATTGCTGCGCGATGTGGAATGGGGCGACCTTGATATTCTGGTGATCGACCTGCCGCCCGGCACGGGCGATGCGCAATTGTCGATGGCGCAATATGTGCCGCTGTCGGGCGCGGTGATCGTATCGACGCCGCAGGATGTCGCGCTGAACGAGGCCAAAAAAGGCCTCAAGATGTTTGAAAAAACCGGCGTCGATGTTTTGGGCATCATCGAAAACATGAGTTATCACAGCTGCTCCGCCTGCGGCCACCGCGAAGATATTTTCGGTCATGGCGGCGCGAAAAAGGCGGCGGCGGATCTGAAGGTTGAATTTCTAGGGGACATCCCGCTCGTCAAAACCATCCGCGAAGACGCCGATAACGGCAAACCGTTCGTGGCGGCACATGCGGGGCATGACACGGCGGAAAACTTCCGCAATATCGCGGCGCGCGTCTGGATGAAACTGCCTGAAAAACGCCCGCCGGATAAAAAATAATCAGTTCAGTTTGATATCCGGCATATCGGTATCCTTGCCACCCGCCTGCACGCGCTTGCGCGCTTTCGCCGCCAGTGCTTCGTACTGGTCACGCAGGGCAATCAAATCTTCCTCGCTCAGCTCTTCCAAATCCAGCAGCACGGTATGCGCGCCCTTGGTCGCGCGGATCAATTCATCCAGTTTCAATTGCATGGCATAGGTGTCGCGCGTCTGCGTGTTCTGGATCAGGAACACCATCAGGAAGGTGATGATGGTCGTGGTGGTGTTGATGACCAGCTGCCATGTATTCGAAAATCCGAAAACCGGCCCCGCCGCCGCCCAGCCGATGACCAACGCGCAGGCGGTCAGGAGCACAACCGGCTTGCCCGACCATGCGGCGATTTTGCCGGCGAAGGTCGTGAACATCGGGCGTGCCGCCGACCCGGCGGCGCAGAGCCCCGATGCGGGGGTTTTAGATGCGGCTTTCAATATCGATTTTTTGCGCGTTGCCATGTTGCGACCTTTTCACGGTTTATCAGAAAAGGCCAACATGTGAAGGCGGTTATTGTTCCGCCGCTTCAGGTTTTCACATGATTATCAACGGGGTGATGCTGGCGGAAAACAGCCACTGAAATAGCGGTTATGATCGCGCATAACGCAATATAACCGCCGAAAAACAACGCGACGTTTTCGATGCGGGTATCTATGCGGTCGGCGATGACGGTAAAATCATTCGCGATATGCCCGCCGATGCCGTCGTTGTAAATCTCGCGCGCAAGGTCGTTGGTGTAGAGGCTGAAGGCGAGCAGCGCGCCCTTGGCGATTGCGAACAGCCCGAAAATCATGTTGATGTATTTTTCGGCAATGGGGGAATGTTCGGAATAGGTCTGGCCGCAGGCTGCGCGCCACACGCAATAGCATCCCACCAGCACCGCGCCGCCATTGCCCATGAAATTGATGACCCATTCGTGGCGCTCGCCAAACGAAAAATACAGATGCACGCCGGTCAGCACCACAATCAGCCCGATTGCCGCAAAATGGTATTCCATGAACAGCCGCCAGCATAGGTAAGCCAACCCCGCATAAACCGCGCCCTGCAACAGCCAGCTGCGGTCCATCAGGGGCTGCGCGAAACCGCCGCCGTCGTTGAAATTGAAAACGGGTATCGCTGCGATGCCAAAGCTGAACATCGCAACCGTATGGCCAAGTTCGTGGAAAAACACCGTCATGTAGCCGAGGCCCGCATGGGGCGCGCGCAGGATCATCGCCGCCCAGCCCGGCGATCCCCAATTCTGCAGTTCCGCGATTTCGGGATACAGCACGGCAAGGGCGATCAGCAGGCTGATGAAAAACAGGCGCATGCGCAAGTCTCGCGGAAATGCGGCGGTTTGTAAAGTTCTAGGGCTTGGGCGCTTTGGGCGTCGCGTCTTTCGGGCCTTTCGGCTCTTTCCTGACGGGGATATCGGGGAAGGGCTGCGATTCAACCAGGCCGTCCTTGTTGATGCTCAGGTTCACGGTGTAACCGCTGCCGCGGCTGACTTCGTTGAACAGGCTCACAGCGCGGCGCACCATGCCCTTGTCGACGCCTTCGGATGCGGCGGCGATTTTCTCGGCCATTTCTTCGTGGTCATCGGGGTACGGGCCGTCGCGGCCTTCTTTTAAATCTTCCTGTGCTGCTTCCAGCTCGGCCAGTTGCAGCGCGATAAAGACGCGTTTTGATTCCGGCTCCATCTGCGACAATGCGTTGTAATACTGGTCGGGATCTTCCATTTCATCTGTCATGCGGATTTCATCGACGATGCTGGTCGTCAGCGGATCGAACATTTCAAAGATATCGTCGAAGTTTTCGGCATCAACCAGCAGCGCCGCCGCCGACATGCTGTCGACATCTTTCGGGTCAAGGCGGCCGCGGTAATGGCCTTCGATCAATCCCGCCGCGATCACGCGGGTCATGTCGAGGTCGGATGCTTCCTCGATCGCTTTGCGGATTTCTTTGCGCTTCGGCAGGATGCCCATCGCGGCTTCCACGATGCGTTCCTGTTCGGCCTCTTCCTCCAGCGACCAGCCCTTTTTGCTCGGGCGATCTTCGTCCGCATCATCATTCGCGGCGTCGCGGTTGTTCAGACCAAGGTCATAGATGTTTTTTTCAGGCTCGCTCGGCGCTTCTGTGGGCGCGGGCGGATCAACGGGTTCAAGGTCAAAGCTGCGGAATGAATCGCGCAGGCGTTTCTTTTCTTTGTCCTTCGCGTTTTCGCTCGCGGATTTTTTCGCCATGGCGCTATCCCCTGTTGCTCGTGGAATCGGCTGCTTATTCTGTATGGGGGAGAGATTACAGTATTATGAAATATTAGGCTAGGAAAATCGTGGCAAAACAGGGAGGTGTTAACCTTTGCGCTCCAGCACCGTGATGGTGTAATCGGCGCTTTCCCCTTCTTTTGCCTTGTGAAATTCGCGTTTCACCTCGTCCCATTCCGACCGGTCGAAGGGGGGGAAAACCGTGTCCCCTTCCGGTTTCAGGTGGATTTCGGTCAGGTAAAGGCGGTCGGCATGGGGCAAAGCAAGGGCGTAAATCTCCGCCCCGCCGCCGACGAATACCTGTTCCATACCGTCGCGTTCCGCAGTCGCTTTTCCATGGGTTATCGCGGCCTCCAGCGTGTGTTTCACAACCGCCCCTTCGGCGGTGTAATTCTGGTCGCGCGTCACCACGATATTCTCGCGCTTGGGCAGCGGGCCGCCCAGCGTTTCCAGCGTCTTGCGGCCAAAGATGATCGGATGGCCGAGCGTGGTTTTTTTAAAGTACTGGAATTCCGACTTGATTTCCCAGGGCAGCCAGTCGCCCTTGCCCATCACGCCGTTTTCGGCGACGGCAGCGATGAGCGCGACCTTCACCGTCATACCGCCACTTGCCCTTTGATCGCGGCGTGGTGTTCGTAGCCTTCCAGCGTGAAGCTTTCATAGGTGAAATCGGCAAGGTTTTTCACCGACGGGTCGATCTTCATGCGCGGCAGGGGCAGCGGTTCGCGCTGCAATTGAAGCCTGCACTGTTCCATATGGTTCACGTAGATATGCAGGTCGCCAAAGCTATGGATGAATTCACCCGGCTGCAGGCCTGTGACTTGCGCGATCATCAGCGTCAGCAGCGCATAGGATGCAATGTTGAACGGCACGCCAAGGAATACATCGGCGGAGCGCTGGTACAGCTGGCACGACAATTTGCCGTCCGCGACATAGAACTGGAACAGGCAATGGCAGGGCGCCAGCGCCATTTTCGGCAGGTCGGACGGGTTCCATGCGGAAACGATCAGGCGTCGGCTGTCGGGATTGGTCTTGATCTCGTTCACGATATCGCCGATCTGGTCGATGGCTTTATCATCGGCGGCAGCCCAGCTGCGCCATTGATGGCCGTAGACGGGGCCCAGGTCGCCGCGTTCATCCGCCCATTCATCCCAGATGCGGACGTTATTGTCCTTCAGGTATTTGATGTTGGTGTCCCCTTTGAGGAACCACAGCAATTCATGGATGATTGATTTCGTATGCACCTTTTTCGTGGTGACGAGCGGAAAACCATCGGCGAGGTTATAGCGGTTCTGGTAGCCGAAGGTGGAAATGGTGTCGATGCCCGTGCGGTTTTTCTTGAGCTTGCCGTTATCCAGCACGTGGCTCATCAGGTCGAGATATTGCTTCATGGATGCCCCCGTTCGAATACGCCCGATTCTAGCATAACCCCATGGGCGCTTGGGGAGGGGTTTTAGAGCATAAATGTGACGCCCCTATCCACCTCTTAATATTTGACATAATATAAGTTTCCGTGTTAGGTTTTTCAAACCTCGAAAACGACGAGCAGCCTTTAATGTCCGCCAGTGCGCCGCAAACAGTCGAAACGAAAGATCCCCGCACCATCGCGGCGGATACGCGCGTCTGGGATAAAACCGCCCTGCAGAAGTTCCATGCAGGGCAGACGCCGGAGCGCAAGGCGCAGGACGGGGAATCTCTCGCCCGCGTATTCAACTTGGCCGCCAAGGTACCCGCGCTGAAGGAAGCGCTCGACTGGGCGGCAGCGCATGACATCGATATCGTGATCGACCGCACGTCACGCGGCGTCGGCGGCTATTACATGAACGGCACGGGCGTGGTGGCGCTTGCCGAGAGCTCCTTTTGGAACGACAGCCGGCTGGCGGGTGTGGTCGTGCATGAAATCCGCCACGCATGGCAGGATAATCAGGGCATGATTTCGACCGCCGAATACCGGCTGGACCACTACATCATCAAAAACGCGCTGATCGAGGCGGATGCGACCGCCCATCAGCACCTTGCCGAACAGCAGATGAACGTCTACAGCAGCGCCGAGTACAACAGCCAGCGGGAAGCAAAGGGCGAGAACACCGACTGGAGCAAAAAAAGCCGCGAGGAGGCGGCGCAGCGTATCGCCGACCCGAAGGCCTATCTGCTGGCGCAATTCAAAAAATGGTACACGTCCCATCTGCCCGAATTATACGGCCGCGCGGCGACACAGCGTTTCGCGCGCCAGTACGGGATGACCGATATAAAACCCCCTGACTGGAATCTCGAGATGCCGATGGTCACGGTTCCGACCGATACCGGCGTCGATTTCCTGCACCGCCGCAGCCTGCGCAAGCTGGGCGAAGGATACACGGGCGGCAATTACTTCAAGGCGGCCGACCTGAAACAGGTGAAGGCCGAACAGCTGTCGCCTGCCCGCGCGCGGGCTTTTTTCAACCACGCGGCGGCGAATGACACGGGTCTGGTGAAGGAAGTCGTGAAGCGCGAGCGCGCCGAGCGGCAGAAAACGGGCACGCGCCGCCTCGTAAACCCTTGGGCTCCTTAAAAACCCCGGTTTTTCAATCGTTTTGCTTTTTCCCGAAAATAGGCTATATTAAAGAAGTCAGCCGCAAGGCTGAATATGACGATAAACGCGCTGTGTAATAGGCGATACGGACCCGGGGGCGGTACCCGGCGGCTCCACCATCTACAAAGGTTTTGCGGGATATGAGTTCTTCCGCATCCGGTATGGGGCCGAAATAGGATCGACGTGCGTAATAAAGATGGTTGCTTTCGTTCGGCATTGTACCGCCGTTATCGGGCTACTTTGATAAATGCTAATGACAATCAGCCGGCAACGGCAGAACTCCGCCTCGTCGCCTAACGGCACGTAAGCGTAGTTAGCATTCAATCCCTTAGGTAGTAATACTTAGGGTGGGGCGCGGGGCGGGCCTAGCAACAGAACCGCCCCATTTTCTTACCCGCGCAAGATTCCATAATCTCCTTAATAAGGGGATGACACGGCAAGCGACTCTCTCTAAACTGGCCGGAGATATGGCTTTTACGAACACCGGAGCAAGAATAGTTATGCCCCCCCGCAACCGAGAAGACGCCTTCCGATACGACAAAATGGTCGAACGCGCCCTGCGCGGCGTCGTGAAACAGGCGCTGGACGAAGTCGTCAAGGACGGGCTGGTCGAAGACCACCATTTCTACATCACCTTCTTCACCGAACATCCGGGCGTGAAGCTGCCGAATTACCTCAAGGAACGCTATCCCGGCGAAATGACCATCGTGCTGCAGCACCAGTTCTACGACCTCGAGGTCGATAACGACAAATTCACGGTCATGCTGTCCTTCAACAACGTGCCGGAACGCCTGACCATTCCGCTGCCCGCGATCACCATCTTCGCCGATCCTTCCGTCAACTTCGCGCTGCAATTCCAGCCGCTGACCGAGGAAGACGAAGACGACGTGCATTTCGAAGCGGAAGAACTGGATATCGACAAGGACGACAAGCAAAAGAAAAAAGGCGAAGTCGTCTCGCTCGATTCATTCCGCAAAAAAGACAAAGACAAGACTTGAACGCGCTTGGCGTCATCGTTGCCGTCGCGGTGCTCTGGCTGATCGCGCGCAAGCTGGGCTTCATGGGGCATGTTCCCATCGCTAAAAATAAAGAAGATAACCCGAACAGCGTCGACTACACCGGCGGCGAGAGTTCGGGCGGTTCGGATTCCGGCGGCGACAGTGGCGGCTCCGGCTCCAGCAATTAAACATGCCCTTTACCATTTCCGTCAAAGACCTCACCAAGCAATTCAAAAACGCCCTCGCGGCGGATGGTAAAGACGTCCGTGCGGTCGACGGCATTTCCTTCACCGTGAAAAAAGGCAGCATCACCGCGCTGCTGGGCGGCAACGGCGCAGGGAAAACCACAACGATTGCCATGCTGCTGGGCGCGCTGTCGCCGTCATCGGGCAGCATCCATATCCTCGGCCACGATATGCTGGGCAACCGCTATCCCGCGCTGCAGCGGATGAATTTCTCGTCGCCTTACGTCGACCTGCCGTGGAAACTGACCGTGCGCCAGAACCTGCGCGTCTACGGCAAGCTTTATAACGTGCCCGATGTTGAAAACCATATCGTGAAGCTCGCCAAAGAACTCGACATGCTCGAATTCATCGACCGTCCGGTGGGAAAACTGTCGGCGGGGCAGAAAACGCGCGTGTCGCTGTCGAAGGCGCTGGTCAATATTCCCGATGTGCTGCTGCTGGACGAACCCACCGCATCGCTCGACCCCGATACCGCCGACCGCATCCGCACGCTGCTGGATGACTTCAGGCAGAAACACGGCACGACGATTTTGCTGGCCTCGCACAACATGCGCGAGGTGGAACGCCTCTGCGATAACGTGCTGATGATGAAAAAGGGCAAGATCGTGGATACCGGCACGCCGACCGAGCTTGTGAAGCGCTACGGCCGCAAGGATATGGAAGAAGTCTTCCTCGACATCGCCCGCGGCACGGGTAAGCGAGAAGCGGCATGATGAAATCGTGTGAACGCATCTACGCCGTCCTGATCCGCCACCTGTATATCCTGCGCGGGTCAAAGGCGCGCATCATCGAAATCATTTACTGGCCGTCGGTGCAGATGATTTTGTGGGGCTTCATTTCCCGTTTCTTCGCGATGTCGGGCAGCACGCCGGGCGGTGGCGGCGGCATGGGCGAAAAGGCGTTCGGCATGCTGCTGGGCGCTGTGCTGCTCTGGGATATGCTGTTCCGCACGCAGCTGGGCGTGACGCTGTCGTACCTCGAAGAAGTCTGGGCGCGGAACCTCGGCCATTTATTCGTCAGCCCCTTGCGCCCCTATGAATGGTGGATGGCGATGATGGTTTATTCCATCCTGCGCGCGCTTGCCGGCATGTTGCCCGCGACCATTTTGGCGATTCCCTTCTACGGCTATTCCCTTTTCGATCTGGGCCTGCCGCTGCTGTTTTTCTTTTTCAACCTGATGTTCATGGGCTGGTGGCTCGGCTTCCTCATCATGGCCTTGCTGCTGAAGGCGGGGCAGGGCGCGGAAACGCTCGCCTGGGCATTGACCTTCTTCCTCGCGCCGTTCTGCGCGGTCTATTACCCGATCTCCTCGCTGCCCGCATGGATCCAGCCCGTTGCCAGCGCCTTGCCCGCCTCGCATGTCTTCGAGGGCCTGCGCGCGATCATCAACCATGGAACGTTCGAACCATCCCATATGTGGTGGGCCTTCCTGCTCAACTGCGGCTATATGGCGCTCTCCATGTTCCTCCTCCAGCTCTCCTTCAACAGCGCCCGCAAGGCAGGGACGTTGCTGCAGAGCGGGGAGTGATGCCTTATTTCACTATGGGGCAGTTTCAATTGGCGATCATTGAGGCATGGGGACTTTGTGCAATTATCGTTTTTATGATGATAATTTATGGACTGTCTTGGTTAGCGCGCCGCAATTCACCGCCTTCCGCAACGGGGTTCATTTGGACGTGTATTTTCCTGACATCGCTCTTTGTGACCATTATTTCGGCTGTAGGAGGAAACGAACTTTCTAGAATTTCCACGATATATTTTGGTGTATGTATCGCCGCGTGTTGTTATGGCGTGTACTCCACATACACTGATGCTCGGGAAAGAAAAATTGCCCCCTTTATTTTCACGGGCACGTTTCTTTGTCTCGTTTCTTGGTTTGTTGCGTTGGTTCTAGATCGACCTTTGTATATTTCGTTGCCCGCTTTCCTGATACCCGTGCTTATTTCCTTCTACGGTCTTTATTGCGGCAAAAAATTGAATGAAGTAACGATTATTCACAGGTATGTCTGGTTTCTTTTTGTTGCAGCAAGTGTTGGCGGTTTCATTTTCATCAACCTGCACGAAGTCTATTTCAGGATGCCTTACAAGCTTCCAGATAAAATCGACAGCTTGTTATACAAATTGGTTCCCGCACTTGTGTTTGACTTCATATTTCTTTTTATATTGTCGATATGCGGATGTGTGGCCTATTTCGCGAGAGCCCCTCACCTCGTGCTTGGTTCAACACCTGATTTTCGGCGAAAGGTATATATTTCTCTCCTGACGTTTCTTCTATTCGCAATCCCCGTGTCCGCATGGGGCGCGCGCAACTGGCTTGAAACATGGCCACAACATGCCTGTAAATACCGCTTTGGGCGTTTTGATTATCCCTTGCACCTTCTTTTACGTGTACCGGTGTGCATAGAGTTAAAACAATTTCCTTAATAGACCGCCGCGCCGCAGGATTGCCTTTTGCGTAAAACCTGTTACGAATCTTAACACACGTTATTCAAGACAAGGCAGAAGGCCGCGGCCACTAGCGGCTTGGGTTTACATTTACGAGGAGAGCCGTCATGGACTTCAACGCATCGGGACTTCCCAAGAACAAGCTGGTCGAAGAGGCCTTCAATTTCAGCCGCGCGAATTCGCAAGGCAATTCCAAGGAAGCCCTGAAAAGCTTCAAGCAGCAGATCGACATGATCCACACCCAGCAGATGATGATGCTGGACGCCGATAAAGAAGGCATGTCCGACGCCGAATACAAGCAGCAGAAAAAAGAACTGGAAGGGTTGCGCGACGAACAATTGAAAATGGGCCCCGGCCTGATCGTGCGCGAACTGGAAAACATGTTCGAACAGCGCCGCGTGTATCCGGCGAAACTGGTTGCCGCGAATGCCGATGCCGCGTCGCCCGAACTGCTCTCGGCGATTTTGCTGATCGATTGCGTGCGCTCCCCCCTCGATTACAAAAACATCGCGGTGAAATTCGGCGACACGGTTGCCAACCTGATCGCGGAAGTCGTCCATATCGACGCCTATCCGTCGGAGCGCGACGGCAACCTTGCCAAGGCATCATCCGACACCAAGCGCGCCTATGAAGGTTTGCTCATCACCAGCCTCGAGCAGATCGTGAAGCAGATCGCGGCGCAGGCGAAGGAAAATCCCGGCCAGAAAATCATGTTCCCGCCCGGTCAGGAAGAACAGCTGTATGACGACGTCAAAGGCGTCTGGGGCAACGACAAGAAGCTCGACAAGAAATTCATGGATGCCTTTAACAAGGCCGCAACCGCTGCACATTCCCCCTACAGCCTCGAAATCGACCTGCAGGGCGATCTCGAACTGGTCAAGGGCAACGTCAAGCCGACCGGCCCGAAACCCCCGAAGCCGAAAGGCCCGGGCGGCCCCGGCGGTATCGGCGGGGACGTGTTCTAAGGCCCGAGTCGCGCCCGAGTCGAACAGGATTCGCGCAATTTGGCTGTCGAAACGCCCTGTCACCGCAGGTGACATCAATAACAAGAAAACGGGGGAAGGAAACTTCCCCCGTTTTTTCATGCGCATGATTCCCTTGCCGCGTTGTCACGCCGCGTGACCAAAAAAACGCTTGAAAGATGAGGTCAAAGTTGAGAGAATCTAGTTAGGCTCAAGAACTGCGAGAGTAAGAAGCCCCAAAAAAACAAGATGACCGCCGCGAGGCGGTTTTTTCATGCGCGTTTTTTTTGCCGGCGTTGAAACGCATGTTCAACATCTGCTCTTTGACTCTGAAATGACTCAGGAAAATATTTTAGCTTGCAAAGGCGAATCGGTTTTGCGATGTTGCCCTCAATAAAAATAAAAAGACTTTCGACGACACCCGACCGAAGCGGAGACAAATCCCTTGATGATGCGAGCACCACGCCACCGGCGCGCCAGCTGGATGCGCGAGATCGGCGAATCCAAGATCGATATGGGCCTGATCGCGCCGATGTCGGCAGATGCGCTCGATATGTCGCTGTACACCGCCGTTGCCGAAGACGACCACCGCGCCGTGCGCGGCTGCACGGGCGCCAACCCCGATATGCAGGCGGATGGCAAGCTGGGCGAACCGAACGGCATGCTGCTCCATTTCGCCGCGCGCCATGCCTCGCTGAAAACCGTGATTGCTTTGCTGAATCTGGGCGCTGATCCCTTTGCCGTTGACGAAGACGGCAAAACCGCGCGTCAGGCGGCCGATGACCGCCCGACCGGCAACCGCGTCCGCACCGTGCTGGCGCTGTGGGAAAAGAAAAAACTGAGCGGCGACACCTCGCCGCTGCTGGAAGACGAAGACGAGTTTTCTATCCTCGACCGTCACGCGGCGTCTTAAATTACTAACCGACTTTTGTAAGAGATTTCAGGAAGGCGATCAGCAGCGCGCCGCCCATGCCGACTTGCGGATGCAGTTTGTCTTCCAGAATATGCGCGGCGTTGCGGCTGTGCAGGCTCGCATCGGCGCGCAGGGCTTGCAACACGGCGGCGGCGGCGGCCGCACCCTTGCCGTCGAGCAGCACGGGAATATGGGCGAGGCGCGCCGCGATCAGCGCGCCCATGATGGCCGCGATATCAAGCCCGCCGGATTGCAGCAGTGCCTCCAGCGGCGGCATGCCGGATTTGATGTTCTCGATAATTTTTTCGCCCGCGTTTTCGGCCGCGGGGTTGAGGGCGGCGACGACCAGCAGGTCGATCCCCGGCTGCACGGCCATCAAACCATAGGATGTGGCATGGGCGGCGTCGGGGGCGAGCAACGATACTTCCTGCCGGAAATCGCGCGGTGCGGATTCCGACGCCATCTCGTAGACCTGCAAATCGGCATTCGCGTCCTGCGCCAGCGGCGACAGGGCATGGGTGCCATCGCGCAATTGCTTCAGCGCATCGGCAAGGCCCTTCTGCTTTTCGGGATAGGCGCCGTGGGGCGCCATGAACAGGGCGATGCGCGGGTGGCGGATATCGGGTTTTTGCTTGTACTGCGCCGCTGCCAGCCAGCGCCAGACATCGGTATATTTGCCCAGCTTGTCGCCGCCCTTCGTCACGGGCGGCATCTCGGGCAGCACATGGCGCACCATTTCGGCGATCTCGGTCAAATCGACGCCGGGCGGGGTGACGGTTTTGCCTTGTTCGGTGTCGGTCACGGCTTCGGTTTCTCGCATTTCGGGTAGCGCGCATCGGTGCTCTCGACGCGCCGCCAGGTTTCGGTCTGGGTGATAAAGCCCTTGGAAAATTTGACGCGCATGGTTTTGTCGTCGATGCCGGTCGCATCGACGCCGACATCCATGCCCATGCCGCGCAGCTCCATCCTGCCCTGCCAGTGGCCGGGGGCGACTTTCTGGAACTGCATCCTGGGGGAGAAATCGCACAGGCCCGCGATGTCGCGCGCGGTGACCTCCTCCCCGAAGCTGCGGCCGGATTTGTCGCCGAACTTGTCGAAGATCGCGGTGTCGGCCGGATTGACCCAATGCACGCTGCCGCAGACGCCGCTGTCCGGGCAGGGCTGGAGCGAGATGACGGCATCGAAACTTTCGGTTTTCCACAAAGTGGGGGATTGCGGCAATTCGGGCGCGGCGGGCGCGGAATAGGCGGTCGCCGGCGTCGCTGCCACGCCAAAGGCGGTCGCAAGCGCGGCAAGGCTGGTGCGGAGTTTCTTGTGCTGTGCGGGCGTCACGATCAGCGTCTCACTTTGTAATATAAGGAATGTAGTACCATCATAAGCGGCGACACGTAAATTTTCAGGAAAGCCGAAGCCAGAATCGGCGGCGGCGGGATTTATGCGGGCCAGCATAGCGGCGGTATTGGATATTTGCAAAATGCCATCTATGTCGTTGATTATGGGTTATCAACGGTCGGCCGGGCGCGTTAAATGTGTTTACCCCTATAGTCTAGGCTCAAATAGTTTACGTTATGTAAACCTTTGGGCTAATATTTTGAGTTTGTTAACTTTTCTGTGGCAATCTTGATACTGGAGGAATTCGAGGAAGACATGGGGTTTATCAAGATGGCTGAAGATGCCGCGACAAAGAATCCGGCTAAAGCTGTAGAAACAAAGGGATCGCCTGCCTCTGGCGCGCCCCTTTCGATGAATCCGACCGCCGCCGAACTCGCCGCAATGGCAGCGGCTGCCGCAGCGCCTGCGCCCGCTCCTTCGGCACCGCCGCCTACTGGCACCACGGCACCGACTGTCACCGCGCCACCGCCTTCCACGCATGTCACCGGCGCGCCGGTCAAGCGCATCGGCGACCGCCTTGTCGAGCGCGGCCTGATCAGCGCCGACCAGTTGCAGGTCGCGCTGCACGAAAAATCGAAATCGCATTTGCTGCTCGGCGAAATTCTCGTCGACCTGAAATTCATTACGCCCGAGGTTTTGTCGGAGTTCCTCTCCGAAACCACGGGCCTGCAGCTTTTCGATCCCAAGAAAACGATGATCGATCCCGAGGCGCTCGACCTCGTGACGAAAAAAGACGCGCAGAAATACCAGTTCCTGCCGATCTCGCTCGACCGCGAAAAGAACCGCGCGATCATCGCGATGACCGATCCTTACGACGTGGTCGCGCTCGACCGCCTGAAACAGCTGCTGCCCAAAGGCTGCGCCGTTGTGCCGCAGGTTTGCCCGCCCGCGGTCATGCAGGACATCATTCACAAGGTGTATGGCGTCTCGACCTCGATCGACGGGATTTTGAAGGAACTTGCGGGCGACAAGGCCGCCGCGAAAAAGAACATCGACAACCTGAGCTCGGAAGAGGCCTATTCGCACCCGCTCGTGCGTCTTGTCAACGCGCTGATCTTTGAATCGCTGAAGATGGGCGCATCCGATTTGCACTTCGAGCCCGAAGAAAACTTCATCCGCATCCGCTACCGCATCGACGGCGACATGCAGACCGTGCATACGCTGCACAAGGAATACTGGAACGGTATCTGTCAGCGCCTGAAAATTCTGGCGGAGATGAACATCGCCGACAAACTGGCGCCGCAGGACGGACGCTTCAACCTGAACATGGGCGGCCGCGACGCCGACTTCCGCGTGTCATGCCTGCCGACCGTCAACGGCGAAAACATCGTCCTTCGCGTCCTTGATAAATCGGCGTCGATCGTTCCGCTGGAGCGCCTCGGCTTCTCCGACCACAACATGTACCTGATCAAAAAGGCGCAGGCGCGTCCCGAAGGCATCATCATCGTGACCGGCCCCACGGGCTCGGGCAAGACCACGACGCTCTATTCGATGCTGAACGACGTGAACACGATCGACGTGAACATCCAGACGCTGGAAGACCCGGTCGAGTACAACCTCGGCCTGATCCGCCAGACGCACGTGAAGGATGGCGGCGCGTTCACCTTCGGCGAGGGCATTAAAGCCCTGCTGCGACAAGACCCTGACATCATCTTCATCGGCGAGGTGCGCGACAGCATCACGGCGGAACAGGCGCTCAAGGCCGCGATGACGGGTCACCAGGTTTATACATCGCTCCACACCAACGACTGCTTCGGCGCCATCCCGCGTCTCGTCGACCTTGGCATTAAACCCGCCATGCTCGCGGGCGCGATTATCGCAACACTCGCGCAGCGACTTGTCAGAAAGCTTTGTCAGAAGTGCAAGGTCGCGAAGACCGCAACGCCCGACGAATGCAAGCTGCTGGCGATCGGCCCTGACGGCAACCCGATCGATTACACAAACCCGCCCACGCTTTACCATCCGGGCGGCTGCCCCGAATGCAACAATGCGGGCTACAAGGGCCGTATCGCCTGCGTCGAAATTCTGTATCTGGATGAAGAACTTGACGACATGATCGCGACCGGCGCGATGAAATCCCAGCTGAAGCCCATCGCACGCAAGAAGGGTTTCAGGAACATGCTGGATGACGGTATTTTGAAAATATACCAGGGGACGACCAGCCTCGATGCGGCGGTCAAGATCCTCAACTTCTCCGACCGGATGTAAGGGCGCGGGCGAGCTTGCGTGTTGTCTATACAAGTAGTTGATTTCCTTCTATAATTGTTGTAACAATATCAGGTGAGTTTATTTTCAGAGGCTCATCTGTCTAGGGTTCAGGGCGAATAACCATGCCAAAGTTCAGCTATCGAGCAATTAACCAAAACGGTCGTCCCGTGCGCGGCGTCGTCAACGCCGCCAATGAAACGGAACTTTTCAACCGTTTGAACGAAACCGGCATGTCGTTGCTCGACTGCAAGGAAATGAACGACAAGGCCGGCAAGCTGGCCAGCCTCACCGCCAAAAAAGTCAAGGCACGCGACCTGATCCAGATGTTCGTCCACCTGGAACAGCTGCAAAAGGCCGGCGTTCCCTTGCTCGACGCGCTGTCCGACGTGCGCGACACCGCTGAATCCTCCCGCCTGCGCGACATCATGGGCGACGTTTACGGCGAAGTGTCGTCGGGCTCGTCCTTCTCCGTCGCGCTCTCGAAACACCCGTCCGTTTTCGAGCCTATCTTCATCTCGCTCATCAACTCCGGCGAAGAAACCGGTAACATGACCAACTCCTTCACGCAGGTGATCAAGCACCTGAAGTGGACGGATGCGATGTCGAGCAAGGTGAAAAAAGCGACAAGGTACCCGAAAATTCTGGGCGGCGTCGTTGTCCTCGTCGTCTGGGTGATGATGACCAAGGTCGTCCCGGACGTGACCGGGTTCCTGAAGGAACTGGGGCAGGAACTGCCGCCCGTGACGCTCGCGCTGATCGCGACATCCGACTTCTTCCAGAACAACTTCCCGTCTATCGTGCTTGCGCTGGTTGGCGCCTATGCCGCGCTGAGAATTTCGCGCAACATGTCGGAAGGCGTGCGTTACCGCACCGATTACATCGCGCTGCATTCGCCGGCTTTCGGATCGCTGATCCGCAAGATTTCGCTGTCGCGTTTCTGCCAGACCTTCGCCGTCCTCTTCACCTCGGGCCTCGAGATCCTGAAATGCATCGAGGCCGCGAAGCAGACCGCCGGCAACCTCGTCCTCACCGAGGCGCTGGAGCGCGTGAAGACGAACGTGCAGGAAGGCTCGCCCCTGTCGACCGCGCTCAACACCTCCGGCGAGTTTCCTTCGCTCGTCGTGCGGATGGTCAAGATCGGCGAAGAGTCGGGTAACCTCACGGGGGTTCTCGAGCAGGTATCGGAATTTTACAACCAGGACGTCAACGATGCGGTCGACGGCATGATCACGATGATCGAGCCCGCCATGACGGTCATCCTGGGGGGCATCATCCTGTGGATCGCGGCCGCCGTCTTCGGCCCGATTTACGGCAGCCTTGGCAAGATGGGGACGTAAGCGAAGATGGTTGGAATCGGCGGCGGCAAGCGTGTGTTGATGGTAGGCGGCGAGGGGATCGTGCTTTACGCGCCTCTCGGCAAGGGCTTCGAGCGTGAAACGGCGATTTCATGGGAAGTCCCCAACTTCGACGAGCAATTGGTCGAGGCGCTTGATTCCAAGCACCGCGGCAAATCCGTCCTCGTGATTTTCGACGGCGCCGACCAGACCTACCGCAAGGAAGAAAATATCCCGAAGCTGTCGCCTATCGACCGCCCGCGTTTCGTGAAGCGCAAGCTGGAACTGGCCTTCCCCAGTTATCCGATCCGCGCGTCGCTGGAAATCAAGCCCGCGAAGTCGAAGAAGCAATTCATCCAGGTGAAAGCGTCGAAGGAAGAGGCGCGCTCGTACCTGTTCGTCGCGCTGCCCGACACCGACCAGCTGGACCGCATCGGCAATGCGCTCTACGAAACGGGCGTGCCGGTTTCCGGCTTCGGCCTGCTGCCGCTTGAATCGACCGGCATGGTGGCGGAACTCGCAAGCAAGGTTTTCTCTGGTCAGGGCAAGCCGTCGCGCTGGGCTGTCGTCATCGGCCAGCATGAAACGGGCGGGTTGCGCCAGGTCGTCGTCAAGGACGGCAACCTTGCGCTGACACGTCTTACCCCCACCTCCGAAGCCGGCACCAGCGGCACAGGCTGGGTCGACGAAGTGACGCGCGAATTCAAGGCGACGCTCACCTACATATCGCGCTTCGGCTACACCGATGCCGACGGCCTCGATGTCGTTATTATCTGCGGCGACGTGGAGAAGCAGTTCTTCGACCCGAAATCGCTGCCTGTCACGCATTTCCAGTGCATCAATGCGGGCGAGGCGCTGCGGCATCTGGGCGCGAAATCCTTCGGCTTCGATAAAACCAATTTCGCGGATGCTGTGCATGCCGCCTGGGCGGGCAAAAAAGGCGGGCTGAAGCTTGCCGTGCGCGTGCCGTCCATCCACCGCATCATGGCGCCGCGCCTGGCCGCGCGCGCGGCCTCCGGCCTGCTGGCCGTGGGCGTGGTCGCGCTGATGGGGCTGACCGCCGTCGACCTGCAAGCCTATGCGAGCGTGCAGAGCGAAATTTCGGACAAGCAGAACCAGAAGGGCATGCTGGCCCGCGAATACGAACAGGAAGCGAAAGCCTTCGAAGGCCTGCCCGTGCGCCCCGACGCGGTGCGCGCGACGCTCGGCGTCAAGAAAATGCTGGAGAAGAATACCGTCAACCTGCGCGTGATCCTGAACACGCTCAAGAACACGCTGCCCTCCGACGTGAAGATCGAGGAAATGCTGATCGAGCATACGCCGGGGGCCGCGCTCAAAATGGGCAGCGAAGCGCCGGGCGGCCTATTCGCGCCACCGCCCGATCCCGAAGACAACGGCCGGGTTCATATCAACTTCAAGTTCACGCTGCCCAAGGACATGCCGCTCGAGCAAAAGACGTTGCGCGCTGACGAGCTCCAGAAAGCGCTGCAGGCATCCTTTGCGGGCTACGATGTCTCGCTGCAGCAGTTCAGCAGCGTCGACCGCGCAGAAGGGGTAATGCAAGGGGAGCTTGGCAAGGCCCCCCGCTCCGTCATCGGGGACCCTGCGCTGACCGCGGAAATCGACATGAAAGGGAAGCCGCTCTAATGAAGCTCATCGGCATAAAACGGCTGATTTTGCTGGCGATCCTGGCGGGCGTCAACGCCGCCATCGCGGCCGCCTATTTCCTGTGGATCGGCCCCATGCTGACCGACGCGCAAAATTCGCTCACGGCTGTCGCGGGGGAAATTTCCCAGCTGCAGGGCAAGATCCAGAACACCAAAGCGGAACTTGCGGATTACAAGGAAAACCTGCCGAAATACGAGGCGCTGAAGACAAGCGGCTTTATGTCGGGGCAGGACCGCTTCCAGATCAGCCGCGACCTCGATGCCGTGCGGCAGGCGTCGGAGCTGGGCGGGTTCAGTTTCAACATCAGCGACCTGCGCACGCTTAACAGCGACGAAGCGACTACGGCGCAGCTCAAAGTGCTGAACAGCCGCATTACGCTGGATCAGGTCGGCGCGCTGCTCGACAAAAATTTCTATGATTTTGCGGAGCGCATGGGCACCTCGTTCCCCGCGCATGTGCGCCTCCAGCGGCTGGAGATCAAGCGCAGCCAGCCGTTGAACAACCAGACCCTGCAGCGGATTGCGCAGCGGGAAAACGTGCCGCTGCTGACGGCCTCCAGCATCTTCGACTGGATGACGGTTGTGCCGGCGGCACCGCCCGTCGACCCGAATAACCCCAACGCGCCGAGGCAGCCATGATCCGGTCGTTACGTATCGCTGTGTTGATGGTGCTGCTCGCGGTTTGCGCGCCCGCTTTGGCGCAGCAGCCGACAGCCGTCCAGCAGCAGGCGGCGAATGCCGCAGCACTGGGTCAGGGACAGGTGCCGACGGCAACCGGCGCCATCTCCGCCCTTTCCCAGATGGATGCCGGCACGCCAGCCGCCCCCGGCGCGACGCCCGCTGCAACAGCTGCAGCGCCTGCGAATCCCGGTGCTGTGCCCGGCGTCACCCCGCCGACGGCGCCTTTGCCGGAATCGACGGACGCGATTCAAAAACCCTTTAACCGTTCCTTGTTCTTCAGCAAACAGGATCTGGTGCAGATCATCAAGGCGCTGGACGGCAAAGCGCCCTGCCTCGACTGCGCGCCGTCAGAGGGCGGCACCGAAGTTATTCCGCTTGTGCGCACGATTACCCTGACGGGCGTGCTGTATAAAAATCCGCAAGACTGGATGATCTGGCTGAACGGCCAGAAACTGAATCCGAATAACCTGTTCAAGGAAATCCTCGATATCGAGGTGTTCCAGGATTCCCGCGTTCGCCTGAAATGGTACGATATCGGCCTCGATGGCGTGATCGACATTACCATGCGCCCGCACCAGAAATACGACATCGTGACAGGCCTGCTTCTGCCGGCGCCGCCAGACCAATGACAGGCCAGATGACCGCAAATCCCGTCCCCACGCCTGAAGCTGCCGCGCCTGCGATCCGCATCAGCGGCATCACGGCCGATTACGGTCAGGGCACGGTCATTGAAGATATCAGTTTCGACGTGCCTGCCGGCCAGACCTTCGGCCTCATCGGCCTCAACGGCGTGGGCAAGACAACGCTGATCAAAATCATCCTCGGCCTCATGGAATCCTCGAAGGGTTCCGTCGAGCTGTTCGGCCGCAAGACGCTGGACGCCGAATCGAAGGCGAAGATCGCCTACCTGCCCGAGAAATTCGAGCCGCCGCCTTTTCTGTCCGGCCTCGAATTCGTGAAATTTTCGCTTGCGCTCTATAAACGCCCCTTCAGCGAGGAAGCGGTGATGCAGGCCGCCGACCGCGTGTCGCTGACGCGCAAGGCGCTGAAGCGCCGCGTGAACACCTATTCCAAGGGCATGCGCCAGAAAACCGGCCTGATGGGCACCTGGCTCACCGGTTGCCCGCTCCTGATCCTCGACGAGCCGATGAGCGGCCTCGACCCGCTCGCGCGCGTGCTGGTGAAGGACGAGATCGCCGCCTGCCGCCGCGCGGGCATGACGGTCTTTTTATCGTCGCACATCCTGTCCGACATGGATGAAATCTGCGACAACATCGCTGTCATCCATGACGGGCGCGTGAAATTCACGGGTACGCCCGCAGAATTGAAAACGAATGCGAAACAGGAATACCTGGAACGCGCATTCCTCAAAGTCATTGAAGGTTCAAAAAGGGTCTACGAATCATGAAGCTCTTCGGCAAAAAAGATAAAAATGCAGCAGCTCCGGAACTTGCCGCCGACGATCTGGGCGACGTGGATACCGGTTTTGAGGAAATGGATGGCGCAAGCGCGCCGTCGCAGCCGCTCAGCGCACCGTCCCGCAACATTGGCGCAAGCGCAGGCGGCAGCCGCAAAAACCTTATGGTGCTTGGCTTGCTTGCCGTTGTGCTGGCAATCTGCGGCGGTTACTTCTGGTACATGGGCGAAAACGACAGCCAGCCGATACATGTAACGGCACAAACATCGCCCGCGATCGTTCCCGATACGCAGCCCCAGCCGGTCGCGGATGCGACCGCTGTCGCGCCGCCCGCGCCTGACGCGCTTGTCACGACGACGACCGTTGCCGTGAATGATCCTCTCGCCGCCCCCGCCCCGGTTGCTCCCGGTGCCCCCGTCGACCCCTTCGCGACGCCTGCGGCTGATGCCACGAGCACAACCACAACCACGACCACCACCAGCACGAGCGATCCGCTTGCCGCTGATCCTGCCGCACCCCCTGCGGCTGATGCCACAACCACGACGACGACCACGACCACCACGAGCACGGCCGATCCGCTTGCCGCCGCGACCGTTCCTGTCGTTCCTGTCGATCCCGCAGCACCTGCCGCGCCGACGGATCCCGCTGTTGCTGCAGCCGTCCTCGGCGTGCCGCCTTCTTCGGACGACGCGACCGCCATTGCTGCCATCCCGGCTGTCGGCACGCCCGTCTCCGACATGCCCGATGAAATGGCGCCCGATATGGCGGTCGCCGCGACGCCGGCAACCCCCGACGGCATGCCGCCCCAACCCGGAGTCGCGCCTGCAGATGTCGCTGTGACGCCCGCACCCGGCGAAACCGCGCCCACCTGGGCCGTTCCCGGAACGGCCGCTGTGCCCGGCACAAGCAACCCTGCCGCCACGGCAAGTTCGCCGAACGAGGCGGAGCTTGCCATCGTGCAGCACGCCGATGTCATCGACCAGCTGAGCCGCCCTGCGGATGGCGAAACCACCGTAACCACCCCCGCGGGCCCTGAAGGCGCAGGCGCGCCCTTTGACCCGAATGCGACGAAAACGGTGAATCGCAACGCGATGAAAACCGTCGGTGAAATTCTCGAACAGCCGGGCATCGTGCGCGAACTCCCCTCCGGCTACATGACGATCCGCAAGGAAAGCGATGCCGGCAGCATCGACAGCCGTCTGACCTCCGCGCGTTCCGCGCTGGCGCAGGGCAACAACAGCGCCGCGCTGGAGCTGTTCGACGAACTGCACAATGACTATCCGAAAGACAAGCGCATCCTGATGGGCCGCGCCATTTCGCTGCACAAGCTGGGGCAGAAGGATGAAGCGCTCGCCGCCTACGAAGCCGTGCTCAATCGCGACCCGAAGAACCTTGACGCGCTGAACAACATGCTGGGCCTGTTAAAGGAAAAAGATCCCCAGCTGGCGGTCGAGAAACTTCAGGAACTGCAGGCCGCCTATCCTTATTCGGGCGACATCACGGCACAGCTGGGCGTGGCCTATGCAAGCACCGGCCAATATGACCAGGCGTTGCGTTTCCTGAACCTTGCCGACGGCCTGAAACCCGGCTCGGCCTTTGTCCTCTACAACAAATCGGTGCTGCTCGACAAAATGGGCCGCACGCGCGAAGCGGCCCCGTTGTACCGCCTGATTCTGCGCATGGCGGCCGAGGGTGATATCGACCAGAACCTGCCGCTTGAATCGATCCGCCGCCGGTTGGCTGCGCTCCAGTAAACCGGAAGGGCCAAGCGGGATGTATGACGATATCCCGCTGCCGGACGGATTTTATCTTGCCGTCACGGCGTTCCTCGGGCTTGTGCTGGGCAGTTTTGCAACGGCGCTCGCCTACCGCGTTCCGCGCGATATCTCGATCCTGAAAAAAACGCGTTCGGCCTGCACCAGCTGCGGTCGCAACCTGACTGCGCCTGACCTTGTGCCGCTGTTTTCGTGGATTGCCCTGCGTGGACGCTGCCGTGGCTGCGGCGCGAAAATCGGCTGGCAATACCCGCTGATCGAACTGGGCACGCTCTCCCTCTGCCTCGCCTTTTACTTCCGCTTTGGGTTTCAGCCGCCGCAGATTTTCTTTTTCTTTGCGCTCGCGCCGATGGTGGCGGCAATCGTCGCGATCGATTTTGAATATAAAATCATTCCCGACAGCCTGAACCTCGCGATCCTGGGGGCGGGTATCGGCATGCTCGCGGGAAACGCCCTGCAATCGCCCGATGCCGTGGGTTTCATTGTGGCGAAAGGCGGGGAGGGGCTGGCGGCCGCCATATTATATGTGGCCGTTTCACTCGGCCTGCGGCAGGCGATCATGATCTGGCGCAAAAAAGACGCGCTGGGCTGGGGCGATGTGAAGTTTTTCGCCGTGGCGGGCTTCTGGCTGGGGCTGAATCCCGATTCCGCCGCCTATTTGATGCTGGTTGCGGGCCTTATCGGCATTTTTCTCGCGATTGTATGGCAAAAAATCAGGAAAGAAGCCGAATTCCCCTTCGGTCCCGCGATCCTGCTCGCTTTCATCGCGATGCTGCTCTGGCAGGGGCCGGTTTTTCTGTTGCAGTAAAAGCGCGAATGCAAATATGGCAATCGAGAATTTACCGTTTATTCAATCTATTTAGGCTATCGTATGAAGGTGTGACGGCAGGCAACGACCTGCCTTTATCGTCATGGGCGAATGGGGGCCAATCGTGGACATTACCGAACTTTTGAAATTCACGCTCGATAGCAAGGGCTCGGACTTGCACCTTGCGGGTTCCAACCAGCCGATCGTGCGCATCGACGGCGACCTGCAGCGCATCAAGACCGATGTTTTAACCGCCGATGTCATCCGCGCGATGCTGTTTTCGGTGATGACGGAAGAACAGCGTGCCGTTTACGAGCGTGACCTCGAGCACGACTTTGCAATTTCGCTGGGGCAGGACGCGCGTTTCCGCGTCAACGCCTTTACAAACCGCCAGGGCTCCGCCGCCGTCTTCCGGGTCATTCCGACGAAAATTCCGACGATGGAGCAGCTTGACCTGCCGCCCGTCATCCGCCGCCTGGCCGAACTTGAAAAAGGCCTCGTGCTGGTGACCGGCCCGACAGGCTCCGGTAAATCCACGACGCTGGCGTCGATGATCAACCACATCAACGCGAAATACCCGTACCACATCCTGACTGTCGAAGATCCCGTCGAATTCTTCCACAATTCGAAAATGTCGCTCGTCAACCACCGCGAGGTGGGTAACGACACCAAATCATTCGGGCGCGCGCTGAAATCCGCCCTTCGTGAAGACCCTGACATCATCCTGGTGGGGGAGATGCGCGACCATGAAACGATCTCGCTCGCGCTGACGGCCGCGGAAACGGGCCACTTGGTCTTCGGAACACTGCACTCGAACACCGCCGCCAAAACCATCGACCGCGTCATCGACGTGTTCCCCGCAGCCGAGAAAGAAATGGTCCGCGCGATGCTATCGTCATCGGTGCAGGGCATTATCGCGCAGTCGCTGCTGAAAAAGGCGGGCGGCGGCCGTGTCGCCGCGCACGAGATCATGGTCGGCACCAACGCAATCCGGAACCTGATCCGCGAAAACCAGCTGGCGCAGATTTATTCGATGATCCAGACCGGTTCGCGTTACGGCATGCAGACGATGGAGGATTCGGTCAACGACCTTCTGATTTCCGGCCTCGTCACGCAGGAAGTCGCGGACGAAGTGTTGAAGGACGCAACCTCCATGCTGGAGGAGCCGTCGGGCGAGGGTGCCGCAGGCGGAGCGCATGGCGCCAAAGCGCCGCCACCCGCGCCGCAGAAAAAAGCCAACCCGCTGACAGGCGGCGCGAAGCCCGCAGCAGCAGCGCCCGCGAAACCGCCGCCCATGACCGGAGATGACAAGCCTGAAGGAGGATATTCCTTTTGAGCGGAGTCGCGATTTACGCCTATCTCAACGAGATGATACAAAAGCTGGCGACGGACATTTACATCACTGTAGGTGTGCCGCCGATGTTGCGCGTAAACGGCGAACTGAATCCGCTGGGCGAACAGATCCTGCAGGAAGACGACGTGCAGGCGATGCTGAACGAGGTGCTGACCTCGCGCCAGCGCCGCGAATTCGATTCCAACATGGAACTGAACCTTGCCTTCGACATGGGCAAGGAAGGCCGTTTCCGCGTGAACGTGCTGCGCCAGCGCCAGCATACCGCGATGGTCATACGCCGCATCACCAGCACGATCCCGTCATTCGAGCAGCTGCGCCTGCCGAAAATCCTTGAAGCGCTCGCGATTGAAAAGCGCGGGCTCATCATGGTGTCGGGCGTGACCGCGTCCGGTAAATCGACGACGCTTGCGTCGATGATCGATTTCCGCAACCGCATCTATGGCGGCCACATCGTCACCATCGAAGACCCGATCGAATATTATCACGAGCATAAAAAAGGCGTCGTGACGCAGCGCGAGATCGGCATCGACACGAACTCCTATCAGGTCGCGCTGAAGAACGCGCTGCGCCAGAAGCCCGACGTCATTCTGGTGGGCGAGGTGCGCGACCCCGAGGTCATGGAACAGACGATCACCGCCGCCGAAACCGGTCACTTGTGCTTTGCGACGATCCACACGAACAACGCGTCCCAGGCGATCGAACGCATGATCAACTTCTTCCCCGAAGACCGCCAGCAGCAGATGCGAATCGCGCTCAGCCTCAACCTGCGCGCGATTATCGCGCAGCGTCTCGTGCGCTCGCTCGACGGCAGCATGGTTGTGGCGCTTGAAATCCTCCTGAACGAAGCGCTCATCAAGGAATTGATCCTGAAGGGCGATACCGTGAAGGTTAAAGAAGTTATGGGTAATAATAACCCCGCCGGCATGGTGACTTTCGACCAGTCCATCTACAAGCTTTACACCGAAGGACTGATTTCGGACATGACTGCGATCGCCGAAGCCGATATTCCTGCAGATATGAAAATTCGCGTGCAGAACGCGAAAATCGGCAGCAAAGGCTCTGGCATGTCGAACATTGACACCTCAAAACTCTCTCTGTAAGAATGTTTGATATCAAAACCATAGGCTGGTTTTGGGATTCAACATAATTATACAGAGTTAGGGCATCCTGACATGACTGGTCGTTTTTCTCGCCTCATCCGCATCTCCATTATTGCGGTCTCGCTCAGCCTCTCCGTTGCGAGCTGCGAGCTTGGCAAAAACCAACTGGTATATGACCGTTCGGCAGAAGCAGACCGCCAGAATTTCCGCGATATCATGGCGCCGATCCCGACCGCTCCGAACACAGACGTCGCAACGCCTGAATTCCAGTCCGTTGTCTCTACGCCCGATGACCTGAAATTGCCGTCACCGCTCGTCACCGTGTCCGTGAACCAGACAGTTTCCTTGCGCGACCTTTTGTACCAGCTGGCCGAGCAGGCGGAAATCGATCTTGAACTCGATCCGCAAATCCACGGCTCTATTATTTTCACGGCGAAAGACCGCCCCTTCGATCAGGTTGTCGATCGCATCTCCGAAATGGCCGGCCTGCGCTATAACTTCAACAACGGCGTGCTGCGCGTCGAACTCGACCGCCCCTATCTCAAAAATTATGACGTTGGCTTCCTGAACGTCGATCGCAAGGGCGACACCTCTATCAGCACGACGTCGTCGAGCTCCACCAGCACGACCACCAACAAGGTGGAAGCTGATCTGTGGAAAGAGCTGAATGACGGCCTCGAGCAGGTTCTTGCCGCTTCCGATACCTATGTTTCGCTGGCGACGCTCAGCGATCCCGTCGCGAGCGCGGTAAACCCCTTGCCCGCGCCTGTCGTGTCGGCTGACCCGAACGTTCCGCCGCCGCCGCCGCCGCTGCCGGGCTCGCCCGCCGTTGCGCCGATCCCCGCATCCGCGTCACCGACGCTCGCGATCACGACGCCAACGGGCGCGCCGCTGGTGCCGAGCCCGCCCTCGACCTTCCAGATCAGCGAGGCGACCGGCGTTGTTTCCATTTTCTCCAGCGAACGCCAGCATAAGGTCGTGAAGAAATTCCTGGCTGCGATGCGCAAGCGCGTTTCGACGCAGGTATTGATCGAAGCTAAAATCCTGCAAGTCGATCTCAGCGACGAATATGCGACCGGCATCGATTGGGGCGCGCTCAACCTGACCGGCCTGCTGCAAGTGAACGGCACGTTCCCGATCCCCAGCCTTTCATCGGCGCCGGCGTCCACCTTCGGCATCACGTTCAAACCGGGCAACGATTTCAACACCGCAGTTCAGGCGATCTCCCGCTTCGGAACGGTGCGTGCGCTGTCCAGCCCGCGCGTGACGGTGCTGAACAACCAGCCCGCGGTCGTGAACGTCACGCGTGACAACGTGTATTTCAACTTCCAGGCCACCACGACGCCGTCGACCACCGCCGGTGTCCAGCCGACCGTCTCGCTTTCGAGCGAACAGCGGAACGCGCCGGAGGGCGTGATCCTGAACGTTATCCCGATGGCGGATGTGGACACAGGGGAAATCACCCTGACCCTGCGCCCGACCATTTCCAAGGTCGTCAACCGCATCACCGATCCGACGCTGACGCTGCAGCTGGCGATCGTGGGCGTTCCTATTCCCGCGGGCCTGACCAACAACAACATCCCCGAACTGTCCGTGCAGGAAATCGACTCCATGCTGCACATGCAGTCGGGTCAGATGATGGCGATGGGCGGCCTGATGAAGGATGAAAACACCGTGCGCCAGGAAGGCGTGCCTGTGCTGGCTGACATGCCCTTCGTGGGCGGCTTGTTCCGCAGCCATGTCGACCTGATCCGCAAGTCCGAACTCGTCATCCTCGTGCGTGCGCATATCATCGCGGGCGAGAACATGGATGAAATGGAAAAGAAGCTTTACAAGCGTCTTAGCCTCGACCGCCATCCGGGGCCGATGTAAGGCAGAAAGTTTCACGCGCTCATGATATCCGGACCGCTGATCAGGTTCATCCTCACGGCTGCGATCAGGGACAAGCTTATGCTTACCCTTGTGCTCATGATCGCGACCGGCGCGGCGATGGCGATTTTCCTTGGCGGCGCGACCATCACTGAAAAGGAAAGCTTCGCGCTTGTTTTCGGCGCAAGCGGGTTGCGTTTCCTGGGCGTGGTCGGGATCATCCTCTTTTGCTGCTTTTATACCCGCCGCGCCTTCGAGACGCGTGAGGTCGAATTCCTGCTCTCGCGGCCGATATCCCGCATGAATTTTCTGCTGAGCCATGCCACCGCCTTCATCGTGCTTGCGCTTTGCGTGGCGGCGGCGGTATGCGCCGCGGTATTCTTTCTCGGCAAGCCCAATCTGGGTGGATTTGCGCTTTGGGGGCTCAGCCTCGGGGTCGAATTTTCGATCATGGCGGTGGCGGCGCTTTTCTTTTCGATGGTGGTATCCAGCGCGTCCGGCTCCGCCCTTGCAACGCTCGGCCTTTACGTGCTTGCGCGGCTTATCGGCACATTGCTGGGCATTGCCTATCAGGCGCCGGAAAACATGGCTTTTGCCGCCCTGAATAACGCCATGGAAATCATTTCCACGCTTGTCCCGCGCCTCGACCTTATGGGGCAGACGTCGTGGCTGGTGTACGGGCAGGAGGGTTCCGGCGGCATGGGCCTGACGGAAGAAGCCGGCCGTTACGTGCGCCAGATGCTCTCCGTGCTGGGAATCGCGGGCTTCATGATGGTGCAGGGCGTATTGAGCATTGCGCTTTTCATTTTTGCCGCCGCTTACGATTTCCTGCGCCGGGAATTCTGATGGAAGCCGGCCAAGTCAGGCAGCGCACGACTTTGCTTCTGGCGGCTGTGCTGGCCCTGAACCTGATTTTCTGGATGGGCGCCAAATTCATTTACGCGAAATGGGAAGGCGTACCGCCTGTGCCGGAGCGCAACGGCGCGGTGATGATGGCTTTGGGCGATCCGCAATTCGCCTATCGTCTTGGCGCGCTGACGCTGCAGAACCTCGGCGATTCCGGCGGCCGCGTGACGCCGATCCGCAGTTACAGCTACCCGCGTCTTGGCGCATGGTTCCACTTGCTCGACGAACTTGATCCTGCTTCCGACCATGTCCCGATGCTTGCCGCATATTATTTCGGCGGCACGCGTGTTCCCGCCGATGTCGCGGTCATCGTCGATTACCTGTCGCATGTGGGCGTGCGGCCGGTCGGCTCCAAATGGCGCTGGCTGGTGCAGGCCGTGTTTCTGGCGCGCCACCGGCTGGGCGATCTTCAGCTGGCGCTGGATCTTGCTTACAAGTTGTCGAAAATGGAACTGCTCGACGATGCAATGCCCGCCTGGGCGCGGCAGATGCCCGCCTTCATCCTGAAGGAAAAGGGCGACCGCGAAGACGCGCGCAAGATCATGGCCGAACTTCTTGCAACCGGCAAAGGGCTGCACCCCAACGAAATTTCCTTTATGAAGGCTTATCTCACGGAACAACTCGGCGTGCCGCCGGACGAAGTTGACCGCCTCGTGCGCGCGCGCGGCGATGCCGGAAATAACGGCGAATACCGCCGCCCGTTGCCGGCGCCGGAACCTCAATAATCCCGCAAGCCGGGCAGGGGGGGGGCTGAATGCATTTCGATTATCACATCACTTTCAGCCTGATTGAATGGGTGGCGCTCACGGGTCTTGCGCAGTGCCTGTTCATTCTTGTCTACGTGTCGTCGCGTGTCCGGAATTTCCGCCAAGCCTCCATCGCGATTGCCTATTTCCTGTCGCTGGCCTTCGCCTTCGGCCTGCAATTCGCGCTCCGGCTGGAGGATTATGCAGGGCCGATCCGTCTGGCGCTGTGGTTCGCGGGCGCGCTCGGCGCGCCGCTTTGCTACCTGCTTGTGCTTCAGGTCGTGCGGCTGCAGGCCTTTACCGTCGGCCGCCCGTTCCTCCTGCTCCTGAGCGTGCCGGGCACGCTCGTCGCGGCCTTTGCGATGTCGCGTCTGCAGCAGTCTTGCGGTGTATCGCCCTATTCGCTTTGCCCGCGGTTTTTCCAGGACCTCTACTGGCTGTGGTCCATGGCAGGGGCGCTCTGCATGCTGATGCTTTTCGCGCATCCCGATATTTTCAGCCGCCTTGGCAGCGACCGTGCCGCAAAGGAGCGTTACTGGCTCGTGATCACGCTCATCGCGGCGAACGTGATGCGCGTGATTGTAAACCTGCTCCTCTCCACGGGTAATCTCGACCTCTATGACGCAGATGCGCTGCAGGCTGTACTGGGCATTGCCTTTGCCTACCTTGTGACAACCACGCTGTTCCGCGTATACCCGCTGCCGGTTGCCATCCATGCGGGCGCGCGCGCGTCGCTGTTGAGCGAAGACGAAAAACAGATTGCCGACAAGGTCCGCAACCTGATGGAGCTGGACAAGCTCTATCACGAGCCCACCTTCAGCCGCGCCGATCTGGCGCGGGAGCTGGGAACGTCTGAAAACACATTGTCGCGCGTCATCAACAGCGCCTTCGGCAAAAGCTTTCCGCGCCTGCTGAACGAATTCAGGGTGGAGGACGCCAAGCGCATGCTGCGGGATCCTGCCATTCCGATACAGGTTCTGGCCTTCGAGGTGGGATTTAATTCGCTTGCTTCTTTCAACCGTGTCTTTCGCGAGATTACGGGCGAAACGCCGTCACATTACCGGTCGCGTGTCGCGGCCGGATCGCCGGGCGAAACCACCGGAACCGGGCAATAAAATACCGCTTCCGCGCAAGAATCATGTTTTGATATATCTCATTTCGTACAGATTCGTTTTTTTCAAATTAATGCGTTGTCGCGTTTTTTTACCCCTTAAAGCAGAGGCTCCAAACGGCGTTCCGGTATGATTTGATGACTTGCCGCAATCCCCACCTCATCATCTTGACAATGTTAAGAGTGTACGTACGTGTGGCGAAAAACCAGCAAAGTCATTTGCATATCTGTGCTTTGACTGCTTAATTTGTCATGATGAGAAACAAAATGGCCTGTCTTAAACAAAGGTTTAACTTTTTTGTTGAAAGATGGTTACTAGGTCACCAAAGTAATCAAAGCGAGAGTCCGGAAGCTGCTTGCGATTTCCGGGGCGCTGCGTAACGGTGACGGGACTGAACACTCAGGCTCACGGTTCACGCTTAACAAACACTTATTGGGGAATATCCATGAAATGTAATCAATCACAAAAGGGCTTTACGCTCGTCGAGTTGGCGATCGTGATGACCATTATCGGACTGCTGATCGGCGGGATCCTGAAGGGCCAGGAACTGATGGAGAATGCCCGTACGACCGCAACCATCGCCCAGGTGAAATCCTATGAAGCGGCCACCACCTCGTTCCGCGACAGCTTCAACGCAATGCCGGGCGACCTGCCCAACGCGCTGAACCGTATCCCGAACTGCACCGCGAACTGCAACCCTGTTGCCGCGACCGCAGGTAACTCCATCATCGGCTTGCCCGGTTGGGGCGCCGGTGGTTTCCTTGCGCAGGTTGCCGCAACCGGTATGCCGAAGCCTCCTGCTGCTGTCGGCGATGAAACCGGCCTGTTCTGGATGCACCTTCTGCTGTCCGACCTGATCTCCGGCGTGACCGATGCGGCGATTGCTGCCGTTCCCGCTGGCGCTATCGTTCCGGCCTGGGGTGAAACCCATCCTTCCGCACGCTCGGGCGGCGGTTTCATCGTTGGCTACAACGATGGTACGCGCGGTCCTGGTATGCCTGCCGGTAACGTTGGTCCGGCCGGTACGGTTCTGGCGCTGATGGCGACCCCTTCGGCTGCGATCCCGGCTGCGGCAAACGGCGTGGCACCTCTCTCGCCCGTCCGTGCAGCGCAGATCGACCGCAAACTTGATGACGGCAAGCCCACCAAAGGCTTCGTCCAGGCTTACGGCTCTTCGGGCGCAGGTTCTGCTGCGGTCGACGTCTGCCATGACACCGCGACTGACAACTATTATGAAGCGAACACCCGTAAAAGCTGCGGCCTGATCTTCCGCATCCAGGGCTAAGCTTTGGAATTGAAGAAGAGCCCGGATCTCCGGATCCGGGCTCTTTTTTTTTTTAGAACGGCTAACGTGCTAGCCAAAATTGCACAAATACTTTGCACAGTATTGAAATATGCAGATATCATTATATTTCAAAGACCAGACAAATTTTAGGGGAGACAGCTTAATGAAACGGAATCAATCACAAAAGGGCTTTACGCTCGTCGAGTTGGCGATCGTGATGACCATTATCGGACTGCTGATCGGCGGGATCCTGAAGGGCCAGGAACTGATGGAGAATGCCCGTACGACCGCAACCATCGCCCAGGTGAAATCCTATGAAGCGGCCACCACCTCGTTCCGCGACAGCTTCAACGCAATGCCGGGCGACCTGCCCAACGCGCTGAACCGTATCCCGAACTGCACCGCGAACTGCAACCCTGTTGCCGCGACCGCAGGTAACTCCATCATCGGCTTGCCCGGTTGGGGCGCCGGTGGTTTCCTTGCGCAGGTTGCCGCAACCGGTATGCCGAAGCCTCCTGCTGCTGTCGGCGATGAAACCGGCCTGTTCTGGATGCACCTTCTGCTGTCCGACCTGATCTCCGGCGTGACCGATGCGGCGATTGCTGCCGTTCCCGCTGGCGCTATCGTTCCGGCCTGGGGTGAAACCCATCCTTCCGCACGCTCGGGCGGCGGTTTCATCGTTGGCTACAACGATGGTACGCGCGGTCCTGGTATGCCTGCCGGTAACGTTGGTCCGGCCGGTACGGTTCTGGCGCTGATGGCGACCCCTTCGGCTGCGATCCCGGCTGCGGCAAACGGCGTGGCACCTCTCTCGCCCGTCCGTGCAGCGCAGATCGACCGCAAACTTGATGACGGCAAGCCCACCAAAGGCTTCGTCCAGGCTTACGGCTCTTCGGGCGCAGGTTCTGCTGCGGTCGACGTCTGCCATGACACCGCGACTGACAACTATTATGAAGCGAACACCCGTAAAAGCTGCGGCCTGATCTTCCGCATCCAGGGTTAAGCTTTACACATAACAAGAAAAGGCCCGGAGCGATTCCCGCTTCGGGCCTTTTCTTTGAATAAACCTTATTTATAATAGGGATAAGAAGTATTAACGACTTCTTTAACCAGTCGGCATACAATGTAAATTGGTGTAGAAGTGTGTTCAGGCAGGTCCATCATGACGAGTCGTTGTTCCAACGGCACTAGAGGCTTTACTCTTATTGAAATGTCGATCGTCCTTATGCTCTCAGGCCTGTTGATGGCCGTGGCGTTCACGACCTATACGACATACATGAAGAAACAGCGCGCGACAGATTCCTACGACAAGCAGCAAATCATCGCATCGACCCTGTCGGATTATTCGAGCGCGCAGCATCGCATGCCCTGTCCCGCCGACCCCCAGCTTCCGCTGACCAACGCGAATGCGGGCAAGGAACTGCCCGCCCTTTTTTGCGCTGACCTTGCGACGCGCGCAGACGGTGTGTGCATGAGTTTCAATGGCTCGATCGCACCCGCGGGAAGAGGTGTTTGCAAGACGTCAGGCCGTGACACTAACGACGTGGATACCAATCGTGACCCCGTACTCATCGGCGCCATCCCCTTTATCACGATAAAAAACGGCCTTGCACTTTCGGAAGGCGCGAGCTTCGCTTCCGGCGACGATACGACGGTTCCGCTACCTGCCTACGACTGCGTCGTGACGGACCCGGCGGGGCTTGGCTGGATCCTGGGCGTTCGCGAAAACAGAAATCCCGGTCGGATACTCCAAGAAGATTTTCGGCCAGGTGACGCTATTTACTGCGATTATGACGGAAACAGTGCCCTCGACCCCGGCGTCACGCTAAAGACGGTGACCACGAAATTCTCGGATATCGCGCTGAAAACGGTGCTGGACGCTTACGGCTTCCAGATGTCCTATGCGGTGACAGCAGGTAAAACCAACGCGAACACGGCGCAGTTTGCAGGCGGCGCGATTGGCGTGGTGACAGAAGCGGGCATCAGCGTGATCACGCCACCCGAAAGCGCGCATTATGTCCTCGTGGCGCATGGCGACAACCATATGGGCGCGTACAACGCCTGGGGGCAAGTCCCGTTTCCCTGTACGACAGCCAATGCCAGCAAAGATGAAGGAAATTGCGATCTTGACGGCACTTTTGTGCAGGGGCTTCGCTCCATCAACACGGCAACCGCCGCGACACGGGCCGAATATTTTGATGATACCGTGTTCCAGTCCACGGCGGAAACTTCCGCGCTCTGGGATTTCGTGCCGAACTCGCCCGATATTTATAACGTGAATATCGGGAATGTCGGCGTCGGGACGGGTACGAACGTCCCGCTGGAGCGGCTGGATATCCGTGGCGTGCTGAAGGCAACCAAAACCACCTCGGATCAAATCTGCGATCTTACCGGCAATTGTTTCAAGCCGGACAGTATCGCGGGCGATTCTACCAAGGTGGATTCACTCGGCAATCCGCTGGGCACCACCTGCGACTCGACCTATCCCGTGGCTGCCGGAAAAATGCGTGTCGTCATCGCCATGAAAGAAGGGAAAGTGGTTTGCTCCAAAAGCCCGCTTGACCCGACTTACACCGCGGCGACCGAGGATCCCACCCGCGTCGTTCCCGTGCTGAATACCGCATGCGCCAACCCCGGCGAATTCATCAAAGGATTCAGCCCGGCCGGCGGCATTTTATGCTGCAACCCGTACTTGCCGAGTACTGATCCAAGTAGCTGCCTCTATTGATTTTTTCGACCCGTCAGGGGGCGACGCCCATCGACGGGTTAACAAGATGTTTACGTGTATCCTCTAGAATAGAATTTGGTGTTTGTGTGGTGTCAGGTGTTGCAATGATTCGGAAGTTCCGGAAAAATCGCGGTTTTTCGCTGATCGAGTTGGCGCTTGTGCTGGCCATCGTGGGCCTCGCGGCGGGTACGATTTTAGAATCCTATCGCCAGCATTTGCGTACGAAGATCAAAAACGACACCTCCAATCATCAAACGATCGTTCAGAAGGCTTTGGAGCGGTTTATCGCCGTGAATGGACGGTTGCCGTGCCCTGCGGACCCGACCCTGCGCCCTGGTGAAATCAGCGGTGCCAACATCGCCATCAAGGGCGGTGAAGAGGTTTGCAATACGTCTGGGAGTCTTGGCGGCGTGATCGAGGTGCCGGGCCATAGAAAAACTTCCTCCAGTCTTACCTGGCCCGGGTGGGATACGAACCCCGCAAGTGCGGGCTATGGCAACCCCCCCCCCGCGCAGGCGCTTCCCTTTGATCCTGTTCGCATTGGCACACTTCCCTATGTCACCTTGGGTATCAGCATCAGAGATACTCTCGACGGCTACGGCAACCGCTTTACTTACGCCGTCTCCTTTTACATGACCGACAAAAACCGTTTTAACTACCATAACGGCGTCATCGACGTGGTGAAGCTAGAGAATGCCGGTCTGGCGACTGAAAAAATGGAAAAGGTTCTCCGTGAAGTTTCGTCGTGCCCCCTTGGTTCGGACAGCCAGCCCGGAACCTCGATGCTGGCCACATGCAACGCGAACGACCCGCCCGTGAGTAAACGCGTCGGGGCTGTTTTATATGTCGTCGTGTCTCATGGCCGCGATGGCAAAGGCGCCTATACGTACGAAGGCGAGCGCGCTATTCCCTGCGGCACAACGGGCGGCCGGGATAATGAAAGCTGCGATGACGACCGGACATTCGTCGATGGATCGCCGGAATCAGGTGTTTATTCAACAGTGCATCGCCCGGCTCCCGGCTATCCGGCGCTCGTCGGCAGTGATCCGGACGTCTTTTTCGATGACCCGTCCACTCTCTTCACTTTGAAAACCGATAACGACAAATGGGCTTTCAACAGCTCGACCCAGATGTACAATAAGACCCGGATGAAGGTGGGCATCGGCGTCAAGCTGCCACAGGCGGCGCTGCATGTGGGCGGCAACATACGCGTGAACCAGGATACGCGCATGCAGGAATATTGCAGCCCCTCCTGGGATGACCTGTCAACAAGCGGCCCCGGTTTCCAGCCGGACAAGCCTTCCTATTGTTTCCCGATAAGCAAAATCGTCGGGCCGGACGGCAGTATTTCAGGCACAGGTATCGACAGGGCGATGGGCTGCCCCGGCGCCATGATGACCGGGATCGCGCTCGCCAATGCCACATGCGAAACACAGCAAGATTTTACCGTACTTTCCGCCTCGCCGGAATGTACGGGCGGCCAGTTTGCGAAGGGCATTGATGCATCAGGGAGTATCGTATGCGTAACACCGTAAATCCGGATCAGGTGTGGGAACAAAAAAATATCTTTGAAAAAGGATATTCCCTGATTGAAATGGCCATTGTCATTTCAGTCGTTGGTCTCATCATGGCGTCTTTTATCTCTGCCTATACGCTTTATATGAAGACCACGGCGCAGCAGACGACCGAAAACAACCTGACGCTACTGACCAGCAAAATGGGTAACTTCCTGGTGGCGAAGGGCCGTTATCCCTGCCCCGCGCGCATCGATGTGCTGCGCAGTGATGTTGATTACGGGTTTGAAACCGAATGTAATTCCGCGCTTACGGCAGTTGCGCTGCCCGCGCCCTCCTATCCTGTGCCCCCGCCGACGCCCGGCACCTGCCTCAACGGGCTTTGCTATGAACTCGGCGCGACGCTGGTCGACAAAGACCCTTCGACCGCGAACGATACCGCGAGTCCGCTCGGTTTCGGCTTGCCTATGGTGCGTCGCGGCGCAATCCCGTTCCGCACGATGGGTATCCCCGAAGAAATCACCGTTGACGGCTGGGGCAACCGTTTCCAATTCGCCGTTGCTGAAAACATGGCGGTCGCAACAACCTATGCGCCGAAAGGCGGCGGCGTCGAGGTGTTCCAGGATAGGACCTTCGCAGGCCCCAATTCCAAGCGCCTCACGCCCCTGGACAACTTTGCACATTATATCATTATCAGCAGCGGCCCTGACCGTGCGGGTGCCTATTCGAACGAAGGTAAACTCGTCGCGCCCTGCGGCACGGTCGGATATGACCGCGAAAACTGCAATACTCCCGGAAATCCGCTCCCCTATTACGTTTCGGGCGAACACGCGCCCAAGCCCGGCGCAGAGCATTTCGACGATTACGTGCAGTTCTATTCCTCGGTTGAATCGCCGCTCTGGAGCATACAGGACGAACAAACCGGCTACCACATCCGCGACCTGATCCAGGCCGAGGCGACAGGACAAGTCGGTATCGGCGTTGCTGCCCCCGCAACCAACGCCAAGGTACAGGTTTCTGACGAGGTTCGCATCGACAACGGCAGCCTGTTGGCGGACAGGGTTTGCGATTCCAGCAGTCTCGCATCAGGTTGCATGAACACCCGCGAATTTGCACAGGGTGACCTCCCGTTCCAGTGTCCCCCCGGCGAGTATGCGGTTGCCTTCGGCGGCGACCTTGGTACCGGCAAACTTATAAAATGCGCCGCCGCAACGGGCGCCCAATGTGGCAAGGGCGAGGTGATGATCGGGATTGACTATTCCACAAATCCCCGCGGCGTGCCGAAATGCACCAGTTTGCTGGCCTGCGCCGCGCAGTCTGTCACCCTTTGCTCCGGCACTGCCGCCCAAGCGACCCTTACAATCAACCCTGATACGGTGAATAAGACATGGGCGTCCGGCAATATCGGGTCCAACTACAACGCGACCTATACCTGCCAAGGATCTGTCAGCGGTACGTCCTGGAACCGCACGAGCGAGACCGGCGCCTGCGTTTGCACCGCGATTGACGAATACAACGACCAAACCTGTAATTCCTATATCGGCTACGGCAACTGGACAGGTGTCGTCACGCGCCACCACACCAACATCTGCCCGGGAAATATCGACAGCACCGTGATTTCAGCCAACACCTGCGCATGCTCCCCCACGACTGAAACGCAGTTGGCAGCCTGCGCGCCGGGTCTGACAGGCAACATCACGCAGACGCGTGACTGGATTTGCGACACGCCGACCTCGGGTCACTGGACAGGGTGGACGAATATCGCCGATAACTGCCTTTGCACGCCCACCACCACACCCGGCACACAAAATTGCCAGCCTTGGGAGACCGGTATTATCACCGGCCACACTGATACGACATGTCCCGGCCCCGTCGTCGGCCCATGGGTCGTTGACAGCAACACCTGCACCTGCTTCGCGAAGACAGAGGATACTTACCCGACCTGCCCCTTCGGCCAGAGCGGGACGATCGTCAAGCGCCGCACTTACGACTGCGCAACCAATAGCTGGGGCGGATATGTGGAAATTTCCAACAGCTGCGCCTGCAGCGGAGGAAGCGAAAGCACAACGGAGGTTTGCCCCGGCCCCTATGACCAAGGCATCATCACCAAGCAGCGTACCCTGGACTGCGCGACGTTGTCGTATGGCCCATACTCGGTCATCAGCAATACTTGCAGCTGCGTGACGCCGCCGCCGCAAGCACGTACCGTGACCTGTCCTGCTCCGTTGCTCGGCAACATCATCGAGTCGCGCAACTACGACTGCGGAACCGGTGCCTGGAGCGCCTGGACCGAAGCACAGAACAACTGCGGTGTGGTTGCGTACTTCTGGGCGACGAAATCCTCAGCGACGGGTCCGTTCGGCTCGCCGCTGACGAACCAGGCGGGTGCTTCCTGCCCGACGGCAGGTACGATGTCTTCCTGCTCGGCTGCAACGGGTGGCGGTAATTACATGCACTACGCGGCTTGCCAGTGCGAATAAGACCGGAAAAGGTAACGCCTAGCGGCTGAACCAGGACTTTAAAACTTCAGCGTAGATAGCGGTGAGCGCGGTCATGTCGGAAACGGCAACGCGCTCATCGACTTTATGCATGGTTTTTCCGACGATGCCGAATTCGATGACGGGGCAGTGGCTGCGGATGAAACGCGCATCCGACGTGCCGCCGGTGGTCGACAGGTCGGGATCAACGCCGGTCACCTTTTTAATGGCATCCTGCAGCATCTGCGAATACTGCCCGGGCGGCGTGTAGAAGCTTTCGCCGCTCAGGCGCGTTTCCATGTCATAGAGTACGTTTTGCGCGTCCAGCGTGGCGCTGATCAGGCTTTCCAGCTTCGCGCCCGTGAAGGCGTCATTGAAGCGTACGTTGAACACGGCCTTTGCCTCCGCCGGAATGATATTCTCCGCTTTGTTACCCACATCAACGCTGACGATTTCAAGGTTGGATGGCTGGAAATGCGCCGTGCCGGCATCCAGTTCAAGCGCATCAAGGGCGGAGAGCAGCTTCACCAGCTTCGGCACGGGGTTGTCCGCGCGCTGCGGGTAGGCGACATGGCCTTGCGTGCCCTTGACGGTGATAAATCCCGACAGCGACCCGCGCCGCCCGATTTTCATCATGTCGCCGAGTTTTTCGGATGATGTGGGTTCGCCCACCAGACAAAAATCGATTTTCTCGCCGCGCGCCGCCAGCCAGTCCAAAACCTTCTTCGTGCCGTTGATCGACGGGCCTTCTTCGTCGCCGGTGATGAGGAAGCTGATCGAGCCTGCGGGGTTATTCGTGATGCAATCGAGTGCCGCCGCCGCAAAGCAGGCAATCGGGCCCTTCATATCGGCCGCGCCGCGCCCGCAGACTTCACCGTTCCTGATTTCGCCGCCGAAGGGATCAAACGACCAGCCTCTGTCGTCGCCAACCGGAACAACATCGGTATGTCCGGCGAAGCAGAAATGCGGCGCGCCCTTGCCCCACCTTGCATAGAGGTTATCGACATCGGGCGTGTCTTTATCGGAAAAAACCAGACGGTGGCATTCAAACCCGTTCGCGGAGAGGAGTTTCTCCAGCAACGCGAGCGCGCCGCCCTCGTTCGGCGTTACGCTGGGACAGCGCAATAAATCCTGCAGCAGCGCGACGGGATTGGTTGCCATCACTCCCTCAGCAGCTCGTTGATGCTGGTCTTGGAGCGCGTCTTTTCATCGACGCGCTTCACGATCACGGCGCAATAGAGGTTCGGGCCGGGCGTGCCATCTTTCAGCGGTTTGCCGGGTTGCGTGCCCGCGACGACGACGGAATAGGCAGGCACGCGGCCCATGAATACTTCGCCCGTTTCGCGGTCGATAATTTTCGTGGATGCGCCAAGGTACACGCCCATGGAAAGGACTGATCCCGTTTCCACGATCACGCCTTCGGCAACTTCGGAGCGCGCGCCGATAAAGCAGTTGTCCTCGATGATCACGGGGTTTGCCTGCAGTGGCTCCAGCACGCCGCCAATGCCGACGCCGCCCGAGATATGGCAGTTCGCGCCGATCTGCGCGCAGGAACCGACGGTCGCCCAGGTGTCGACCATCGTGCCTTCGCCGACATAGGCGCCGACGTTGACGAAAGACGGCATTAAAACCGCTTTCGGCGCGATAAAGGCGGAGGGGCGCACAATCGCGCCCGGGACAGCGCGGAATCCGGCGGCCTTGAACTGGTCGGGCGTCATGTTTTCAAAACGCGATCCCATTTTGTCGTACCACGTCGCATTGCCGGGCGCGCCCTTCACGGGGGCGTTATCCGTCATGCGGAAGGTCAGCAGGATCGCTTTCTTGATCCACTGGTGGGTGATCCAGCCGGCATCGGTTTTTTCGCAGACGCGCAGGCGGCCATCGCCCAGATGTTGCATCACTTCATCGACCGTCGCCTTGCCGAGAATCTTGGTCTTGTCGGTCAGCGCGTCGCGCTGTTCCCAGATCGAATTGATGTTCTGTTCGAGGTCGGCGACATCGATTGCAGGTTTGCTATTTTCCGCGTTGCGTAACATTTTGCACCAGCCAGTCTGAAAGTTTTTCTGCTTTATGATGGGTATGGGGGTGGTTCAGGTCTTCGGGCTTTACATCCTTGCCGTGGAACCAGACCGTCTTCATGCCAAGGTCATGGGCGGTGCGCAGGTTCACCTCCATATCCTCGAACATGCAGGCGTTTTTCGCGTTCACGTCGTGTTTTTTCAGGAACGCGTGATAGCTGTCCACTTTCGGCTTCGGCCAGTAATCGGCGTCTTCGATTGCGAACAGCCCGTCGAAATGATGGGCGATGCCCAGATGCGACACCATGTCGACCGCGAAATTGCGCGGCGCGTTGGTGAAGACATATTTTTTGCCGGGCAGGTACGCCAGATATTCCTGCGTGATCGCGCAGGGCGGCACGACCTTGATATCCACGTCATGCACATGCTGCAGGAAATATTCGGGCGCCACATTGTGTTCGGTCATCAACCCGCGCAGCGTCGTGCCGTAGGTGTGGAAGAAATGCTTGCGCTTGGCGTCCGCGGCGGCGCGCTCCAGCCCCAGATGGCTCGCAACGAAATCGGTCATCTTGCGGCCGACTTCGACGAAGATATGGGTTTCGGCGTCATACAAGGTGTTGTCGAGATCAAAAACCCAGGAGTCGACATGGGACAGGTCGTCGGGCGGCAGTTTTCGCATGGCAGAAACCTTACACGGCCTTTCTGGAGCGAAGGGCGGCGGCAAGGGTGCCATCGTCAAGGTAATCGATCTGGCCGCCGATGGGCACGCCATGCGCCAGCTGCGTCACCGACACGTTGCAGCTATGCAGGCAGTCGGCGATGTAATGCGCGGTCGTCTGGCCGTCGATGGTGGCATTCAGCGCCACGATGACTTCCTTCACGCGGTCGTCCCGCGCACGTTCCAGCAGATGCGGGATCGAGAGATCTTCGGGCCCGATACCGTCAAGCGCGGACAACGTGCCGCCCAGCACATGGTAATAGCCTTTGAACGATCCGGTTTTTTCGATTGCCCACAGGTCGGCGATATCTTCGATCACGCAGATGATGCCGCGATCACGGACAGATGATGCGCAGATCGCGCAGGGACGCTGGGTATCAAGGTTGTGGCAGTCGGGGCATTCCTCGATCACATCGGCCGCCTTGTTCAGCGCCTGCGCGAGCGGCAGCATCAGCGCCTCGCGGTTTTTCAGCAGGTGCAGCGCAACGCGGCGCGCCGAGCGGGGGCCGAGCCCCGGCAGGCGTCCAATCAGCTTGATCAAATGTTCGATTTCGGTGCCAATCATGGAGGTGATTATAGCCCTTCAACGCCTGCGTTTATAGTCATTTAAGCGCGGTTTCGCATATGTTAACCCCCGAAGGAGTCACTGAACAGCCATTCCTTTTCCGCGCCCAAAGCGGTCAGGGCAGGAAGGGTGGCGTTAATCATGGGGCCGGGGCCTGCGATGTAAATATTGTGACCTGCCAGCCTCTGGAAATCTTCGGCGAGGGCGGGGGCGATGTAGCCGGTCCGGTGCGCGGCGTCAGTTGCGGGTTCCCCCAGCAGCGGCACATAGCGGAATTCGGGATATTTTTTCTGCAGGTCGCGGAACGCGCCGTCGAGATAAAGATGCTGCGCGTCGCGCACGCCCCAATAAAGGTAAGCGGGGCTGTGCTGCGCATGGGCGAAATGCGCCTCCAGTATGGCCTTTAGCGGCGCGATGCCGACGCCGCCCGCAAGTGCCAGCAAGGGACGGGTGGAGGCGCGCCAGAAATGGTCGCCGAAGGGCGCTTCAACGCTTATTTTGCTGCCCGCCTGCCAGTTGTCAAAGATATGCGCGGTCAGCCCGCGGCCGGTGTTCTTGATGTGGAATTCCAGCACGCCGCCATCCGGCGCATTGGCGATCGAATAGGGGCGGGGGTCAAACCCTGTGGCCGACAGATGCGCGTATTGACCCGCATGGTGCGGCGACGCCGTGCCGATATCGGCATGGATGATGCGCGTGTCGTCCGCGATGTCGACAACGGAGACGACCGCCGCGTCGAAAAAACGCGGCGTTGCTATCTCTGTTGTGTCGGGTCGGGCGGTCAAGTTGCGTGCTTCCTGATGGTGCTTTTAAAAAGACTTAGGGCTCATCCGCAAAACTAGGGATGAGCCCTTGAAAGTCAAGCCTTTGCGCGTATTAACGGCCGCGTTTCGGCGGTTTCGCCCCACCGTTTTTGGGCGGTTTCGCGCCCGTATCGGCAACGGCCGGTGTGCCTTTTTCGGGCTTTTCCTTGGTTTCCAGCGCAACGCCTTTTTCATTGGCGATATCGGTCACGGCCGGCGCAACGCCGTCCTTGCCTTTGAGGGCCTTGTCGACGGCCGCGAGGCTTTGTTCAGCTTCGGGATTGCCGGGATTGGCCGCGCGCACTTCTTCCGCGAGCGACTTCACAAGTTCCTTGTCGATCTTGCTGCCATCGGCGTCGCCTTTGGCGGGAGGATCGATTTTGCCGAAGGTCGTTTTCACTTCGCCGCCTTCCGCCGCAGCCGCTTCCGCGGTGACGGGGGTTTCGACAGCAGGGGTGGTGGTCGTGGCTGTGTTTACTGCGGCGGTTTCAGCCACAGCGGCGTTTTCGGCGGGCTTTTCGGTGACCGGTTTCTCGGTCACGGGTTTTTCGGCGTCAGCGGTCACGTTGGCTGCAGGCGTTTCGGCCCCATCGTCTTCGCGCGTTGTCTGTTCATGTTCGGGAACGCCGCCGGACAGGTTCATCTGCTGCTGCACGGGGGTCGCGCCGATCACTTCGCCGTCATTTTGCTGGGCAAGATGCGCGGCCAGGCGGTTGCGGACGTTGTTCGGGTCGTTGCTGTACATCGGCTCGAAATTCGCGACTTCCAGGCCGTTCATCTTGGCGTGGAGCCACATGATTTCTTTTTGCTTCTGGTTGCCATGCACGTTGATGGCGGTCCAGCCGCGCGCTTTCGCGGTGACGGCGACGGAGCGCGCGTCTTCCTCGTCGAATTTCGAGGTGCGCTTGCGCATGCCGATGAATTCGGCGCCGCCGAGATTGGCATGCCATTCGATCACATGGCCGTTCGGCATGTGGAAATCGAGGCCGTATTTGTCGTTCTTTTTGACTTTACCGGAGAGGCCGAGCGTTTCTTTCAGCTCGTCGCTGACTTCGCCCACGCCCCAGACTTCGTTCAGCACGCCCATGCTCTTGGCGGCGAAAACGGAGCGGTAGCGGACGTCTTTAATCGGCTCTTCTGCTTCGGCTTCCTGTTCGGTGCTTGCGTTCGCGGTAGGCTGCGCAACGGGGCCGGTATTGGTCTGTTTCGCCTTGGCTTTTTCTTCTGCCGTCGGCTCGCCGATCGGGGTGATATCGGGATTTTTGTCGATGACGGCAGCACCTTCGTCGGCCGCTTTTTCTTCGGCGACAGCGGTTGCGGTATTGGCGGCTGCGGCCGGAACAACGGTGGGACCTTTTGACGTGTCCGTCAGGCTGGGCGCGGTCACATCGGATTTGAGGTCGCTGGAAACGCTGACGGGGGTGATGCCAACGCCTTCGTTTTCAAAGTCGAATAACATCTGGTCGCCGGGCTTCAGGTCCGGGCGCTTCACTTCAAGGTTGGCGGCAAATTTGCTGCCCTCGGCTACAACAGGCGTTGCAGTTTCCGCGGCGGGCGCTTCGGCCTCGGCGACGGCTGTGAGCGTGCCACCTTCGGAAACTTTTTTATCGTCTGGGGAAGGCGGTGTGTCGACTTGACCGTCTTGAGCCATGGCGGAAACCCTCTTTGATTTTGAAGAAATAATTAACGCGGCGTTAATAATTGTATTTAACCATTATAGCCAAGTTTTCGTAATGGCGCAAGAAAACGCTAATAACTAAATAATTTCAATGGGGTTTTTGCGAATCTGTCTTAATTCAGCTTCGGGTTTTTGCGTTCGGGATCATAATAGTGAAACACGTCGTTATCGATTTTGATCCCGGTCTGGATATTGAACAGTTCGACCTCGGTCGTGCCGCCCTCGGGGTCGACGATCCGCCATTTGCGCAGTTCAAGCACAGGGGTTTCGGTGAAGGCGAGAGTGAGGGAGCCGGCCTTGGGTTCTTTCTTCTCCACCAGCGTCACCAGCAACAGGTTATTGTCACGCACGACCGTCGAGACCATCAGGTCCCCCGACAGGGTCATTTTCTCGCGCAGGAAGAAATCCGCCAGCGATTTTGAAATCAGCGTGCGGGAACCCTGTTTCATCTGGGCGTCGTAGTAATTGATGAAAAGGCCGTCCGCCACGATGAAATCCTTCACGGGCGGGTCATAGGTGAAGCTCATGCGGCCCGGGCGCTTCAGCAGGAAGGTGCCGCCCACCTGTTTGCCCCCGTTATCCGTCTGGATAAATTTGGATTTCAGCGTCTTGATGCCGTTCAAATAGGCCTGCACGGCGGCAACCTCCGGGATGTCCTGCTGCGCCGAGGCGGCAGCGGGTACGAGGAGGAGGGCAAGCAGGATTGCGGCAATAAAACGCATAGGTCACCGTTGTTGGTTCTGGTTCATAGCAAAGCTGACACGCAGCTTACGGGTTATACCCTGCGATCTGCATCATGAATTTGTCGAGCGTCGCATGTACTTTGTCGAGGCTTTTCGGCTTCGGGCCGCTGGACGACAGCGTCACCTGCACGGGGAAATGGCGGAGCATCGTCGTGCCGACCGCGCCGCGCTGCGTGTATTTCTTGTATTCAGATTCAAATTCGGCGCTGTAGCCGATCGAAACGCCGGTATCCGTGCGGGTTGCCTTGTCGTCAAACACATACTGGTCGGGCGCACCCATCAAGAGCTTGGCGGAATAGTTGTCGCTGACCTTCATGCTCTGGCTGCCGCCCAGTTTCTTGTACTGGTTGCCGAGGCTTTTTTTCATGTCGTCGCGGAAGGTGGGTTGGCGCATGTCGAGATATTCGGGGAGCGCGATCGGCGCGCGGCCGAGTTTCGGCGCGAGCCAGCTGATGGTGCCCTGATAATTCAGCGCCGTATCCGGCGGCTCCAGCCCCGGCATCGTCTGCGCGGCAAGGCGCGGGCCTTGTATGAATTTTTCCAGCTCGTCGCAATCGGCGAACATGGCGACCAGGTTGCCGCCGTCGGACGAATGGCCCAGCTTGCGCATATGCTTGATCATCGCGCCTTCGATATATTGCGATTCATCGAGGAAGCACATGCCGAGCGGCGCCTCCAGCGTCACGCGGTGCTGGCCAAAGGGCATGACAACCGTGCGGCGCATTTCCCACACGGGATTGGGTTCGCGCGCCTGCGCAACGATCCCCGTCAGCATGGCGGCGGCAAGGACGCAGCCGATAACTGCCGACTTGGGGTTGAGAAATTTTTTCATGGAATGCTTCATTCTTTTATGTCCCGTTATGTACCGTTATGTACCGTAATGGTCGCCGCCCAGGATCTCACGCTTGCCGACATGATTGGCGGCGGTGATGAGGCCCTCCTTCTCCATGCGCTCGACGATGCGGGCAGCACGGTTGTAGCCGATCTGCAGATGGCGCTGGATGAAGCTGGTGGAAACCTTGCGTTCCCGGATGACGATGGCAACTGCCTGATCGTACAGGTCGTCGCCGCTGCCTTCCCCGCTTCCGATTTCTCCGAAGCCGCCTTCCTCTTCCTCGCCGTCCGTCACCCCATCAATGTAATTCGGAACGCCTTGGCTGCGCAAGAAGGACACGATTTTCTCGACCTCGTCATCGGCCACAAACGGCCCATGGACTCTGGTAATACGCCCGCCGGCCGCCATATAGAGCATATCGCCCTGTCCGAGCAGCTGTTCGGCGCCGCCTTCCCCTAATATCGTGCGGCTGTCGATCTTGGAGGTGACCTGAAAGCTGATACGGGTCGGGAAGTTTGCCTTAATAACGCCCGTGATGACATCGACGGAGGGACGCTGGGTCGCCATGATCAGGTGAATGCCCGCGGCGCGTGCCATTTGGGCGAGGCGCTGGATCGCGTTTTCAACCTCTTTACCGGCAACCAGCATGAGGTCGGCGAATTCGTCGACGATGATGACGATAAACGGCAGGTCGTTCAGCGGGATCGGCTGTTCTTCATAGATCGGCTTGCCGGTGTCGGAATCAAAACCGGTCTGGATCTTGTGCATCAGCACTTCGCCAGTGCCGCGCGCGGCGCGGATGCGTTCGTTAAATCCGTCGATATTGCGCACGCCCAGTTTGGACATCGCGCGGTAGCGGTCTTCCATTTCGCGCACCGCCCATTTCAACGCGGTCACGGCCTTATGCGCCTCGGTCACGACGGGAGTCAGCAGATGCGGGATATCGTCATACACGGACAGTTCCAGCATCTTGGGGTCGATCATGATGAAGCGGCATTGCTCCGGCGACAGGCGGTAAAGCAGCGACAGGATCATCGTGTTCACGGCGACCGATTTGCCCGAGCCGGTCGTGCCGGCGACCAGCAGGTGCGGCATGCGCGACAGGTCGGCGATGATGGGTTCGCCCGCGATATTCTTGCCCAGAACCAGCGGCAGCTTCGCGGTGTGTTTTTCGGATTCGCGGGTGGCCAGCAATTCCTTCAGGAATACCATTTCGCGTTTCGCATTCGGCAATTCGATGCCGATGGCGTTTTTGCCGGGAACGACGGCGACGCGTACGGCGACAGAACTCATGCTGCGCGCGATATCGTCGGACAGGCCGATGACGCGGCTGGTTTTCGTGCCGGGTGCCGGTTCCATTTCGTAAAGCGTCACGATGGGGCCGGGGCTGACTTTCAAAATGTCGCCCTGCACGCCGAAATCGGCCAGCGTGGTTTGCAGCATCTCGGCGTTTTTCTGCAGCGCGGGCTCGTCCAGCTTGGTGATCGATTGCGCGCGGTCCTGCAGCAGGTCAAGCCCGGGCAGCTGCCATTCGTCGTCCGATGTGCGCAGGTTGAGTTTTTTCTGCTTTTCTTCTTTGACAGGTTTTGCGGGCTTGTCGCTGCGGATCGCCAGGATCGGCTTGCGCTTCGCGACAAGGTTTTCATCGGCAACAGGTTCGATATCCTGCTCGTCGGCTGAGTCTTCCTTTACGCGGATGCGGCGCGGTTTCGCGGGCGCGTCATTCGTGTAGGTCGTGTGCCATTTGCGGAAGGCGGTGAAGGCAGCGCCTGTGCGCTCTGCAACCGTCGCGGTGACGTCCCGCGTGGTGCCAATGCCCGCCATCCATTCGCCGACGCCGATGCCGAGCGCCAGTACATAAGTGACCGTGCACATCAGCGCCGCCGACAAGGCCACGAACAGGAACGCCATGGTGCCGAGCCAGCCTTGCAGGTTATTGCCGACCGCGTTGTAAATCAGCGCGCCTGCGGAACCGCCAAGGTAAGAGCCTGCGCCGAACATGTCGAAAGACGGCAGGCGTGCGAAGGCGATGGCGCCGAGGAGGACGGAGAAGATGAGCATCGGCAAACGTGCGCCAAGGCCCTGCATCGGTTTACGTTTCACAATGCGCCAGCCCCAGACCATGAACGCCGCGCCGATCAGCAATGCCGCCGCGCCAAGCGTCTGCAGCAACAGGTCGGCGGTATAGGCGCCGCTTTTGCCCAGGAAATTCTGGACAACCGGATTGGTGCCCGCTGTGTTCAATGACGGATCTTTGGGGTCGTAGGTGAGGAGCGCGCCGAACAGCGCCAGCCCTGCGCCCGCGAAAGCGACGCCGCCAAGATCGGTTAGGCGGTGTGCGATAAAACTTTGCATGCTGGCCGGCAGAAGCGGCGTTTTGCCGCCGCGTGACTTGACGGAAACCTTGCGCTGCGGCGCGCGCGAAAATAGACCCATAAACCCCCCGGTCGGTGGACAAAACAGCTAAACTCTAAAACCCTCCACGAGTGTAGCAGAGGTGTGAGTCATCGCGCTATATGTGTGAGGAAAAATAAGGCGGGAAGAAGTTACTTTTTCTTCTCTTCGCCAAGATCCAGCACGCCGTTCGGGTCTTTCTCAACCAGATCAGCGACTTGATCGTAAACAGAGGCGTTGTCGTTCATCTGTTCGCGCAGCGGCTCGTTCTGCGCGCCCACATTGCGGAAGAAAGTCGCGGCGTCGCGCAAAAGTTTCGAGGCAAGCTGGGCGTAGGTGGCCATCTGGGTAATTCCTTGATAAGGACAAACAAGCACGCAAAAAATAGCATGGCTTCCGCGCCATGGCACGGAAAAACTCCACGGAAAAACCGGGACAAGGTTATGTTAATTTACTTGCGGCGGAAGGGATGCGTGGGATAGGTGCCCAGCATACGGATATCGGCCGCATAGAACCGCAGCTCGTCAATCGCGTACTGGAACGACACATCTTCCGGATGGCCTTCGAATTCGCAATAGAAGGTGGCCGAATGGAATTTGTTGCCTTCAAGATAGCTTTCCAGCTTCAGGATGTTGATGCCGTTGGTGGCAAAACCGCCGAGCGCTTTGTAAAGCGCGGCCGGAATGTTGTGCACCTTGAACAGGATCGAGGTGATGAATTTCTTGCCCTTCACCGGCGCGGGCGGCTTCGCGCCCTTGGCAAGCGCGATGAAGCGCGTGGTGTTGCCTTCTTCATCCTCGATATTTTTTTGCAGGATTTTCAGGCCGTAGAGTTCGGCTGCGAGCGCAGATGCAATCGCGCCATGCGCCTTGTCATTCATCTCGGCGACCTTCAGCGCGGATCCGGCGGTGTCTTCGAACACGACAGGCTTCAATCCCAGGTCCGCGATGATCTTGCGGCATTGGGGCAGGGCGTGGATGTGGGAATAAACGGTCTTGATGTCGGATACTTTTGCGCCGTCAACGCCCAGCAGGCAGTGATGCACAGGAATGAAATATTCCGCGACAATCGACAGCGGCGATTTCGGCAGCAGATGATGTATGTCCGCCACGCGCCCTGCGATGGAGTTATCAATCGGGATCATCGCATATTTCGCGCGGCCCGTTTCAGCGGCCTTGAACGCCTCGGCAAAGGTCGGGCAGGGCAGGGGTTCGAGTTTCGGGAAGGCGGCGAGGCAGGCCATGTGGGAATAAGCGCCCGCGCGGCCCTGAAATGAGATTTTATCGGTCATTTGTGCTGTTTTCTTTAAGGTTATTTGGTGGGGGACGGATTGTCGAACCACCGCTTTTTGAGGCCATTCTGCCCCAGATTTTCGCCGCCCGCAATCTCGACCGTCATCATGCCGTGCCGCGCATCCTGCGCGCCACCCATGTTGTAATAGCCAACGCGCGCGCCCTTGCCGCTTTCGACCAGCGGCAGCGCGATTTTGGCGACGGCCTTCCAGAAATCACGTTTTTCTTCGGTGCTGCCGTTCAGGATAAAATCGGGGAAGGATTTATAATTGGGGTTCACAATCGCATAGTGTTCCTGCGCTTCTTTTGCGGCAGCGGGAAGGGGAAGCGATTTCATGCCATGACCGATATCGGTGCCCAGTACATCCAGCCGGTTATCGGCAAACAGCTGCGCGATGCCCGGTTTCGGATGCGGGTGGAAGCTGCGCAGCGCGCCGATGAAATCATGATCCTTGGTAAATCCGTCGGTCAGCACATGGATATGCACTTCCTGCACTTGCGAATTCGTGTCGTTGCGGCCCATATCCGTGGCCTTGGAAAAATTGGTCAGCCATTGGTGGTTCGCGGGGTCGACGCGGTTTTTATAAAGCTCGGCAAAGGCTTCGGAAATATCGTCCCATGCCTTGTCATCCGCTTTCGATTTCAGGAAATCGAGCCCGTCCGCATGGCGCAACCCGCTGACGGCGATGATGAAGCTGGTATGCGCAATCGGCTTTCCTTCCGCCGCCTGACCGTGCTGCACGGTGCGGGTGGTGGCGGTCTGCGCGAAAGCCTTGAGCGCGTTTGTTTCTGCGAACCAGTCGGACACGGGGGGTATACCTCTTGAGCTATTATAATTACATAACTGGCAAGGTTTGGTAAACGTAAATGCGTCGGAACGGATTAGCGTTTTGTTTTTACTGATTTTTTCTTCGGCTTGGGCTTTGCTTCCACTGCTGCGGCACAGGCGGCGCGTGTCCATTCCAGCAGGATATCCTCGTCATCCAGCGCCAGCGCGGGAACGGCCCAATAGGACAGGGTGACGGTCTTTTTCTTCGTCTCGTACCTGAATGGCTCCGACCCCGCAGCCTCGAAATCGGCGCGGTTGCCGGCGGCGGTTTTGTAATACAGCACATCGTCGATAATGATGCCGAACATCAACCCCTGCCGGAACAGCCCGAAGCCGCCGAACATCCGCTTCGCCGAAATACCGGGCAGCGGGGCGAGTTGGTCGAGAATGTAATCGCAATATTCGCGGGACATTTACTTCTTCAAAATCCGGCGTGCGATTTCGAGGTCTTCCGGCGTATCCACACCCAGCGGCACGGTATCGACCACCGCGATATCAATGCGCATGCCAAGCGCAAGGGCGCGCAGCTGCTCCAGACGTTCGCGTTTTTCAAGCGCGGCGGGGGGCGATGCGACGAAAGTCTCCAATGCCGCACGTTTATAGGTGTAAAGGCCGATATGGTGCAGCAGCGGCCCGTCGCCCGAGGGTGCGGTGGTGCGCGAGAAATAAAGTGCGCGGCCTTGTTTTTCGCCTTTGGCGAAATCAATCTCGGCAATCGCCTTGACCACGTTGGGATTGGTTTTCTCCGACTCTTTCGTAATGATGCAGCCGAGCGTGCCGATATCGGTTTCGGGATTTTGCAGCAAATCGAATGCTGTTTTGATCAGCGCGGCGTCCAGCGTCGGCAGGTCGCCCTGCACGTTGATGATCGCATCATGCCTGCCTTGCGGGTCGATGGTTCTCAGCGCCGCCAGAATGCGGTCGGAGCCGGAGGGCAGATCAGGATCGGTCAGCACCGCTTCGCCGCCCGCCTTTTCAACGGCGGCTTTAATCTCTGCTTCGGCGCAGGCAACGACCACGCGGCCGAGTTTTGATTCCTCGGCACGGCGCAACACCTGCACGATCATCGGCAGACCTTCGATATCCGCCAACGGCTTGTTCGGCAGCCGCGTCGATGCCATGCGCGCGGGGATCATGATGATGGGTGAACCCGGCAGGGATTGCGCGGCGGGGGTTTTGTGCGGCTGGGCCATGGGGATGCTCCTTGGATTATCTGGCCAGAATATAGCGGGATGGAGCCGGATTGTATTTTGAAAAGATAAAGCCTTGTTTCGCCATCTTTAAACCATTAATTATGAAAATTACAAAAGAATCCAGTTGCGCCCATGCTGCCCTGCGGTAAAACAGGTAAAGCAACCCCGAAGCGGGGCTCGCGCATTCAATAAGAATAATAAAAATGCAGTCCGCCTCCTCATCCCCCGACACACACACCGCCAGCGGCCCGGGCACGGGCCTTGTTGCCATGTCGGTCGGCGCGATCGGCGTCGTCTATGGCGATATCGGCACGAGCGCCCTTTATGCCTTCCGCGAGGCGATGCATGCGGTCGGCGCGCATCCCGATACGGGCGTCGCGTTGCCCGAGGTGCTGGGCATCCTGTCGCTTTTCCTGTGGTCGATGTTCCTGATCGTGACATTGAAATATGTGACGGTGCTGCTGCGCATCGACAACCGGGGCGAGGGCGGCACGCTTGCGCTGATGGCGCTGGCGCGCAGCGTGATTTATCGCAACACCATCGGCTTCCTGTTCCTTGGCATGGCAGGGGCGGCGCTGTTTTACGGCGACAGTATTATTACGCCGGCCATTTCGGTTCTCTCGGCCGTTGAAGGCATGAACGTCGTCGTTGACGGGTTTGAACCCTATGTCGTGCCGGTGACGCTGCTGATTATCGTCGGCTTGTTCTTCGTCCAATATAAGGGCACGGCGCAGGTATCGAAACTGTTCGGCCCGATCATGCTGCTCTGGTTCGGTGTGCTGGGCGTCATGGGCGCCAGCCATATCATGGATGACCCGCGCGTGATCGCGGCGATCAACCCGTGGCATGCGGCCTATTTCGTCGCGACGCATGGCAAGGTCGCCTTTATCACGCTGGGCGCGATCTTCCTGTGTGTGACGGGGGCGGAGGCGATTTACGCCGATCTTGGCCATTTCGGGCGCAAGCCGATCCAGCTGGCATGGCTCTGGTATGTATTCCCCTGCCTTGCGCTGAATTATCTGGGGCAGGGCGCGATGGTCCTCCACGACCCCGCCACTCTCGATAACCCGTTCTTCAAAATGGTCGGCAATACATGGCAGCTGCCGCTGGTCCTGCTGGCAGCTTGCGCGACTGTGATCGCAAGCCAGGCGGTTATTACGGGGGCCTATTCGCTCACCCGTCAGGCGGTCAACCTCGGTCTGCTGCCGCGCATGAAGATCATGCATACCTCCGACAAACATTCCGGCCAGATTTACCTGCCGCAGGTAAACTATTTGCTGATGTGCGGCGTCATCATCCTTGTGCTGCTGTTCCGCTCCTCCTCCAGCCTTGCCGCGGTTTATGGCATCAGCGTGGCAGGCGCGCTTTGCGTCGATGCGATCATGGGGTTCTTTGTCGTCTGGCAGATCCGTGAATGGAAATTCCTGAAAACGGTGGCGGTCTTCGGCGTGTTTCTTGCGCTTGATTTATTGTTCCTCGGATCGAACCTGCTGAAGCTGATGCAGGGCGGCTGGGTGCCGCTTTTGATCGCGACGGTCCTGATGGTCATCATGACGACCTGGATTCAGGGCACGTTCATCCTGTCGTCCCGCGCGCGCAAACGCGAAGTGAAGGTCGAGAAATTTATCGCCGATTACAAAACCCGCTATCCCGACCTGCAGCGCGTCCACGGCTCCGCCTTCTTCTTTGCCGGCGACCCCAACCACACGCCCGCATCCCTGCTGCAGAACATGCGGCACAACAAGGTGCTGCACGAGAACAACATTATCCTGTCGGTCAAGATCGAGCCCTTCCCCCATGTCGTGCCAGCAGACCGCGCGCTGGTCACCCACCTGAACGAGGAATTCAGCGTCGTCGTGCTGCGCTTCGGGTTCAAGGATCATCCCGACGTGCAGGAAGAACTGATCAAGATGAACCGCGCCCATGACAACGGCATCAATTTCGACTGGGAAGATACCTCGCTGTTCCTGTCGCGCCGTTCCATCAAGTCCCATCCGAAATACGGCATGTCGGGCTGGCAGGACATTATCTATATCTGGCTGTCCAAACATGCGGCGGAACCGACTGACTTCTACAAACTGCCCGTCGGCCGCGTCATCGAAATCGGACGGCACGTCCTGATCTAGGCCATTAACCCTTTTTATTTTGCATAATAAATATATTTCTGGTATAAACTTCGAACGCCATTAAAGGCACGACGGAGAATCACCATGAACAAACAGGCAAAAAAGCTTGGACGTTTCGGCGCAACGCTGGCAATCGCTTTCAACCTCGCCGCTTGCGCGACACCCCCTGCCAATAACAACGCCCCGCGCAATAACCGCGACACGGCGCCCGAAGTGACAACGGTGCAGGCCTCCTACCTCCAGCCTGCGGCTTACGTGACTCCGGCGGCGGGCGGAGATGTGCTGCGCTTTTATAATTTGCATACCGAAGAAAGCATCACCGTGACGCGGAACCGCGGCGAGTCGATTTCACGCGAAGCAAACTGGTTCATGCGCGACTTCCGCCGCGGCGAAGCGGCGAACATGGATCCCCAGCTCTTCGACCTGCTGGGCCGCCTGAAGACGGCAATCCAGCGCCGTCATCCGGGTCTGGATGTGGAATATCAGGTTGTTTCCCCCTACCGCTCCCCCGATACAAATGAAGCGTTGCGTGATGCGGGCGGCGGACAGGCCGAAGGTTCGCAGCATATGCAGGGCAAGGCGATAGATATCAAGGTGCCGGGACTGTCGACGATCGAACTCCGCAACATCGCGACCTGCCTGAACCTTGGCGGTGTGGGCTATTATCCGGCGGATGGTTTCGTGCATGTCGATACGGCCCGCGTGCGTTACTGGCCGTCGCGGGATTACGTCTCCGGACTTCAGTGTAATTAAGCTTCGTCGCGATCCGTCATCGCATAGCCGTAACGCGCGGCATGGGGCTTCAGGATATCCAGCACGGGTTTTAGCTGCTCGCGGTATTTCAGCCAGCGCCCGCTTGCGCGCGTATAAATTTTCTGCGTCACCTGATGGTAGCTGGGCGTGTTGATCAGGCCTTTTTTCTGCGCGGTTTTATCGTATTCCAGCACGGCGTCATTCCATGGCACGCCCAAAAATTCCAGCAGTTTTGCAACGGTCGGCTGGAAATCGGCCACGACATCTTCGTAGCGGATGGTATGCACATCCAGTTTCAGCGTCTTGTTGTAATGTTCCCAGACCGTAAACGACTCGTCATAGAATTTCGCTGAATCGTTAATATCGAGGAAGCGAGCCATCGCGCTGTTCAGGTGGAAGTCCTGCATGTAGCAGCTGAGGACGGAATCGCAGGGATGCCGCAGCGCGAGGATGAATTTCGCCTTCGGGAACGCGCGGCGGATGATGCCGGCATGCAGGATGTTAAGCGGCAGCTTGTCGACAAAAACCGGTTTCTGCGATATGCCGCCATGCTCCGTCCAGAACTTTCCACGCATTGCCGCAATGTCATCCGCCGTCAGCTTCGGCATGGCGGCGGGATAGGCGGGATAGGCCAGCAGCGCGTTGTGCTGGCCTGATCCGCCATAGGTGTTGACCAAATGCTGGACCATGTTGACGACGGCAGGATTTTCTTCGGCAACGGCGATATCGGGGTGGCTCGTCATGATCTGGTCGAGCAGCGTCGTGCCGGAGCGCGGAAAGCCCACAAGGAAAACCGGCGCTGGTTCGTCGCCTGCGGGTACGGGGCCATTTTCCATGCCGGCAGTAAATTCGTTCAGCATGCGCTGGGTGAATTCTGTGTAGATCGATTTGTGCATGGATTTGGCAGCGGGGGTGTTGCCCTTGCACGCATTCGCCTTGGTGAACGCATCAAAGGCCTTTGCCGCGTCGTCGCGGCGGTCGTAAAGCTGCCCCAGCTCGTAAAAGAATCCTGCATTGCGCGGCACGTCGGGGCGCAGGCGCGGCGCGAAAGCCTCCATCACGGCGAAGGCTTCGTCTGTCTTGCCGGCGCGGCGCAGCAATTTTGCGGCGCTGAGCGCGATATCGGGCGAGTCAGGGAAAAGCTGCTTTGCTTTTTCAATCGCCTTGCCCGCGTCGTCCAGCTTGCTGGTTTTTTCCAGCAGGTCCAGAAGCGCGCTCCAGGCTTGCTCCATCTGCGGGTGGAACGTGATGGCGCGCTGGTGCGCGGCGACGGCTTCTTCGTGGCGCATCTGCGATGCGTAAACCGTGCCAAGGTCGTGCCACGCCTGCGCATGGCGCGGGTTCAGCGTCACGGCCTGCTGATACGCTTTTTCCGCGAGCGGAAAGCGTTTCGTATCACGCAACACATTGCCGATATTTGCGTGGGGGTTCGCCCATTTGGGGTTGCGGCGGATCGCATCGATGAAAAACTTCTCCGCGCCCGCCATGTCGCCGCGGCGGTAGAGCAGCAGGCCCATATTGTTCAGGATTTCCGCATTCGCGGGATCGGCCTTCAACGCGCGGGAGAGAAGGTCTTCCGCTTCGGGCAGGCGGATCTGCTCCAGCAGGAACGCGCCATAGCTGTTCAGCACAAAGGCGTTTTGCGGCGCGAGCGTCAGTGCCTGCTTGTAATGCCCTTCCGCCTTTTCAGGGCGGCCGGCCTGCCAGTTCGCGGTGCCGAGGTCGTTTTGCAGCTCGCCGGATGCCGGCGCTTTCGCAGCTGCTTCTTCGAGCAATGCGATGCCTTTATCAACCTGGCCGGATGTCAGCAGGGATATTGCGTTGCGGCGGATGGTTTGCAGGGGGGAAGCGGTGGCGCGGGGTGTTTGATTCATGGATCTAAACCGCCCTCAGGGGAAAGTGGTGGACACAACAGGGATTGAACCTGTGACCCCTACCATGTCAAGATAGTGCTCTACCGCTGAGCTATGTGTCCTTGGTCAGGCCGTTTTATTAGCACGGCACTTCCTTTTTATGCAAGTCCTATCGTAATCCGCTGATAAAGCGGACAAAACCCGCTTTATCAGGAATCGCCCCACAAAAGATTGTCCCCAGACCGCCCCCCGGTCTGGGGCGCGGCTTCGCCGCCGGTATAAAAGATTGTCCCCAGACCGGGGGGGCGGTCTGGGGACAGTAGTTCACGGAGGGGGAATTGTCTCCGTTGGGGGTCCGGTCGTAAACTCTTACAGTTGCTGCGCGCGGGCGGGCTTGTGTGCGAAGTCCGCGTAAATGATGTTGCTGTCCGCAGACGCCATCGGCGCTTTCAGCGGCAGGCTGCCCTGGCCCATCAGGTAACGCACGCGGGTTGCAATCTCCTTCAGGTGGAAGGGGCGCGTGGTGACGGGGGCGGGGGCATAAGCGGGCGTTGCGTGCGTATCCATTGCAACACCTGCGAAACCGGTAATGAAAATGACCTGGAGGCCGGGGTTGTCCTGCAGCGCCTTCTGGGCGAGGACGAAGCCGTCGATGCCGGGCATCACGACGTTCACCAGCAATACATCATAAGTGTCGCGCGACGACACGCGCCAAGCATCGAGGCAGTTGTCGACGCTCTCGACCGTATTGCCCGCTTTTTTCAGCGAGGCGGTCAGGTATGCTGCGGTGGTGGAATTGTGTTCTGCGATCAGGATCTTAGCCATTTGAAGTCACTCCCCTATGTTTTGTTTTTTTCTTGCCGTTTGTCTTTTCTTCTTCTGTATCTCTCCGTGGTGTCGACGCCCCGTTTATCCGGTTTTTTTAATTCCTCGTTAACGTCTTATGTTAATAGTAAAACATTTTACAGAAAGACGGTCAAGGGCATTTATGAACAAGAAGTTAAGGATTAGCGTAATTAAATTTCAGTAACACCTGTCAAAATGTGCAATTTCAATAATTTATGGAAATATAATAAGAGATGAAATTCTTTACATTTTCTTAAGAAGGTGGCAAATCAGGGCAGTTATTTTTCAGAAGGAAGCCAAAACCCATGCGCCTTTTCTATATGCTGCCGCTAACGATTGGCTTGATTTCATTCGTATTTATGGGAGTCGCGACTCACGCAGGCGCATTCCAGCCCGACAGCATTCCCGACCAGAAAGTCATTACATTAGAGAAGTTCAAGGAAGCGATGCCGGAGACAAGCGAAGAACTGGACCTCCCCGGTTTTCTCGCGCTGAAGGAAAAGGGCGCGGTTGCCGTGCTGGACGTGCGGTCGAAGGATACCTACGACCGCCGCCACCTGACCGGCTCGCTGAACGCGCCGCTGACCGATCTGACGGAAAAGAACCTGCCCGCGCTGGCGCCGGATAAAGACGCACCCGTGGTGCTGGTCTGTGATTTCACCTTCTTCCCCACCCGCATGCTGTCGATGACGCTGCAGGCCTATCCGGTGCTTAAATCACAAGGGTATAAAAACATTTACCGCCTGAACCTCTGGCAGGCCAAGCAGGGGGGAGAGATGGTGTCGCAGGAGGCGCAGGAGAAGGCGCTGGATTTTGAAGGCACGGATGTGAAGCTGGTTAAAGAATAACGCAAGCTCCCCCTACGCAATAAAAAAACGGCGCCGTTCGAGGGCGCCGTTTTTTTTATCAAAGATGATTGAAATCAGTCCTTTTTTTTCTCGTCTTCCTTCGGCGCGTCGGCTTTTTCTTTGGCTTCCTTGCGCTTGTCGGCGATACGCTGCTTCAGGCTTTCCTTGTCGGGAACACCCGTGAAGGCCTCGTCATTCAGGATGAAGGCCGGCGTGCCGTTGAAGTTCATTTGCGAAGCGAGGGTGCGGTTGCGCTCGATCTGCATCATCGCCTCGGTGCCGTCGATGTAGGATCGGGCCAGGCCGAGATCCATGCCGATGTCTTTCGCGGCAGCCTCGATATCCTCGTTTTTCAGGGCACCTTTGTGCGCCATCATCTTTTCATGGAACTCGAAATACTTGTCCTGACGCTGCGCGGCGAGTGCCCATTTGGCCGAAGTTTCGGAGGTGGGGCCAAGGATCGGGAAATCCTTGAAGATGATCTTCACGCCGGGATCATCCTTCGCGATGTCGCGCAGCGTAAAGAAGACGTCTTTGCAGTAATGGCAGTTGTAGTCGAAAAATTCGACGATCGTCACGTCGCCCATCTTGTTGCCGATGAAGGGTGATTTTTCGTTCTTGAACAATTCGTCATGGTTGCGCTGGAGCGCCTCTTCCTGCTTGGAGGCCATTTCCTTGTTCTGGTAGCTGTTGACCGCTTCCAAAATCAGCTGCGGGTTCTCCATGATGTAGTCATGGATCATTTTGTTGATGTCGTCTTTGGTGAAATTTTCTGCCGCGAAGGCGGGCGCGCTGGCGAACAGCCCCATCGCCAAAGCCGCCGGAATGACGAATTTACCCATATATTTCTGTAACATGCTAAACCCCTGACCCTGTTGTGTTGCGCAACTATAACAATGTGAGCCTTAAGCCCCCAAAATCAATCCCTTTTTTTGTCTTTCTTGTCCTGTTTTTTCTGGCGTCGCGCGGCATCCAGAATATCGCCCGCGCGTATCCAACCGGCTGAATTCTTGGCTAAAGATTGCTGTGCCAGCTTGGCTTCGCGTATCGCGTAATCGTTCTTGCCGCGCAATAATTGTTCTTCGGCAAGATGCAGGCGGGACATGCCCTCCTGCCCCTGTTTCCCATAGGCGATGCCGAGGAAATGGTGGGTTTTGGTATCTTTGGGTTCGTTGCGCAGGGCCAGCTGGAGCTGTTTTACAGCCTCGGCATAGTGTTTCTGGGTGTCCTTGGCCGATTCCAGCAGCGCATGGCCATAGGCGGCACGGATCAGCCCCGACTGGGGCGCAAGTTCAACCGCGCTGGCATAGGCGGGCAGGGATTCTTCTATACGGCCCCGCTCGAACAATATCTGTCCCTTCAGTTCCAGAAAATAGGGGTTCTTCGGCTCTTCCTTGATCAGGGGGTTAAGCAGCTTCAGCGCGTCATCCGTCTTGCCCTTGCGGTAGAGGGCAATCGCGCGGCCGTAGCGCGCCGGCACGCCGGTTCCCTTGTCCTGCATCGCCTGATCGGGCAGCAGGAATCCCTTCAGCTTGGCGACCATGCGTGCATGCAGGTCATTCCACGCCGCCGATACGGGCGCGCCTTTATATCCCTCGGCCGCATGCTCGAGCGATGAAATGCGGTCGCGCGTCAGCGGGTGCGTGCGCACATATTCTGTCTGCTGCGATTCCGGCAGCAATTCCTGGTCGGCGAGCTTCTGCATGAAGGTCACAAGGCCCGCAACCGGCATGCGCGCGCCTTTCAGATAGGCGACGGCGGATTGGTCCGCTGCCGTTTCCTGTATGCGGCTATGGCGCAGCGCCGTGCGCTGGCCCATCGAGTTACTCGCGGAAATGACCGCCAGCCCCGCCTCGCCGGAACCCGACGCCGCGCCGACCGCGATGCCCAGCAGCGTCGCGGCCATCACCTGAAACGACAGGTCTTCCATTTCGGCGCGCATGCGGATCAGGTCGCCATTTGCGATGTGGCCGGTTTCATGCGCCATAACGCCGATCAGCTCCGCCGGGTTTTGCGTGCGCAGGATCAGGCCGGTAAACAAAAAGATGTTCTGCCCGCCCGCGACGAAGGCGTTCAGGTCGTTCTGGTCGATCAGGATGAATTTTACGGCGGAAGGGGATAGGCCCGCCTGATCGAACACAGGCTTGCCGAAAATGCGCAAGCTCTGCTCGATCTCCTCGTCGCGGATCACGCCCATGCCGGCGGCATTGGCGTGCGTGGAGACAGTGACAAGCGCGATGAGCGCCAGCGCGAGGAAAATGCGTTTGATCATCATGCTTTATACGTCCGGCTGCGCCTGTCCCTGCGCCCGCCGCCTTAAAGTTTTAAGGCTGCCAGCCCTGCAGCGGTTCGCGGGGCTTGCCGGCATCCTGCCAGCCGCTGTAATCATCCGGCCACAACGCGCCGGAAAGCTTCACGTTGTATTTCTCGCTGCCGGTCTGCTCTGCCAGCATGAAGCGGAAATTGTCGGCCCAGATCGTGCCTTCGAAACCGGCCTTGCCGATTTTTTCGTTGCGGCCGGGTTCGTTGCCGCGGTCGACATCCAGATGGATACGCGCATGTTTATAGGGGATCGTGCGGAACTGGTCGAACGGCACGGTGACCGTCATTTTCTTCCATTCCTTGAGGTCTTCGCCCAGTTTCGCGGAATCGCCCGCAAAGCAAACCGGATCTTTTTTGCCCGGTACATCGTAATAGCAGAGCGACAGCGAAACGGTATGGCCGCGCAGGTTGCGCGTCATCACATCGGCCTCCGCCCCCATCGCAAGGTTGCATTGGCCGCAGTCGTTGAACGAAACGGCATGGCTGCCGACATTGCTGATGTCATTCCAGTTGTACCACGGCTCGATCACGCCCCTGAGCGGCGGCGTGCCGCGCATGGTAAAGGAACGGTCGCCCGTCTTGAACACATGGGTGTCGGTGCCCGTGAAGTCATTCACGTATTTGGTGTAGCCCGGATCGTTGGGCGCATAGCTCATCTGCTCCGACGGCGCGAAGCTGTCGCGCATTTTCACGTTGCAGCCGGTGACGACCAAAGCGGCCAGCAGCGCGGCGGAGAGCAGGAAGGAGTTTTTCATCGCAAAGAGCCTCTTTCAAAAAAGCGGTCGTTTAGATACCGGCGCGGCCGGATCAGTTCATGAACATGCCTTTGGGCGTGTAGGTGCCGACGATCTCGGCGGTGTGCCAGTCGCGCAGCTCGACCACGGGGAAGCCTTCGTTGAAGACGCCCGTGAAATCAGACAGCAGCTTCAGCGCGCGGCGCTGGTCGAGGTCGGAAATTTTGTAGAAGGTGGGGCCAAGCTCCAGCACCGGCACGGGCGGCTTGCCCTTGCGCATGAACTGGCGCTCGAAAATCCGCGCCTTGAAGAATTTGTTGAGCGTGATTTCAGGCGTCCAGTCCTTGTTCCACATCGACGGGTCCCAGTCCTGGCCATCCCACTGGTGCGGGTGGTCGTTCTGCGGATCCCAGTTGGAAACGTAAGGTTTGAACCCGTAATGCTCGGGCTTGTCGTACATATGCTGCGGCGCGAAAACATCGCCCGACGGCAGGCGGTTGATCGTGCGCGCGGCATCCCTGAACCCGTTGTCGAGCATGCTGCCCTTGATCGCCATCATGTCGCCCTCGGCGCCCCATTCATGCTTGCCGGCATGGGCAGGCGTGGATGCAGCGATGAGCGCGATGATCGCGGTCGCGGCGAGGGTTTTGACGGGATGTTTCATGGAGGGCTCCTAAAGACTCTAATCCTGTGACTTCCGAATCTAGCCTAAATTTACTATAAGTTCAAAAGCATAACTTATTATTAAGCCGCTTATGGCATACTGGAGTCATCGTCTGGAATCTGTCTATTCGCGCTTCGGTTGCCTTTGCCGCCGACCCCGCGTTTATCCGTTTTCCGGAAGGTATTTGGTGAGGCAGGGTTTCTAAATGACGGATGCATTATCGATCGCACTTTCGGGGCTTCGCGCCCAGACAACGCGGCTGGCCGCTACCGCCAGCAACATCGCCAATGCGTCGACAGGGGGCGCTGTGCCTTCTGCCGATCCGTCTGCACCCGCTTCAACCCTTTACACACCCGTCACCGTCGACTTTTCGGCGCAGGCGGGCGGCGGTGTTTCCGCGCAGGTGCGGCCCGATCCGAACGCATATTCCGTAATCTACGACCCCTCGTCGAGTTACGCGAACGCCGACGGATTGGTCGCCGTGCCTGATGTGGATCTGGCTGAACAGCTGGTCAACCTTATTGAGACCAAAGCGGCTTACAAGGCAAACGTTTCCGTAATCAAAACGCAGGACGAGATCCTCGGCGACCTGCTGGACACGATTGCGTAAAATCTAAAATTCCCCAAAAGACTCTTTCTGTAAAGAAACCCCGTTGACTCGGAAGCCATGGACTTTATCATCCATGAGCACAGCAACGCATTCGCAAAACCGTCCTATAAACCCGCGAAGGTTTTGCACACTCATAAATAGAAAAACTTTACGGAGAGCACAGCACAATGGCTAAACATCCCGGTCTCGACCTTCTCAAAGAAGCGTTCAAAAAACTCGCTGCCAAATACGTCACTCCCGAAAATGCCGACAAACTGACCCGCACGGCTGCTTCCGGCGGCCAGGCTGCGGTCAACAAGGGCCTCGCGGAATTCCCCAAGGCCTATGTGAAAGACGCTGCCAATGATTTCTACGGCATCCTGAAAAGCTCGGAAATTTCCGATGGCATCAGCCAGGCCGCGCGCGCTTTCGACGAAGAAAAAGTGAAGGCTCTGCTGGATAAAGGCATGGCGAAGCTGCAGGAGGAAGAAACCTCCCTGAAAGTTGCGAAACAGATCAAGGACGTTCTCGCAAAAACCTCGAACGAGCAGATCGAACAGGGCCTCGACCAGGCGCTGGCGACCCGCGCTGACGGCGAAGCGATGATCATCAAGGCGCTGTTCGAACAGTTCAAGCCGATGCTGGACGATGCACGCAACGGTTCGGTCGAAGATGTGGCGGCGCAAGTCCGCGACATCGCGGCGACCATCCCGACCGACGCGATCGCGATGCAGGCAGCGGCGCTGACCCGCGAAGTCACGCCCGAGCGCGTGTCGGCGCAGGCCGATGCGATCGTGGGCAAACTGCCCTCCGGCAAGGCTGTCGCTGACATCGTTCACGGCCTCGGCGAAATCGCCTCCGACAAGCTGGGCGCGATTGCCGCTTCCAAAACTCCCGCCAACGACGTGAAGTCGCTGCCGGCGGAATTTGCGGCCGCAGCGCAAGGCCTCGTCTCGAAAATCATCGCGAAAGACAACGAGAACAAGGCAAAGCCGCCCAAAGGCGCAAAATTCGACCTGTAATTTATAGGCCGGATCAAGAAATTATCTTCATTTCCGATTTCCCTATTGGATGAAGGTTGATGACGGGCAGGAAGCGGTGACGCTTTCCTGCCCGTTTTCTTTGGTGCTATGCTGTCAGCCATGGACAGTTCATCATCCCGCAGTTTTTATAAAGACCTGCCGCCCTTGCAACCCGGCGGCGGCATGCTCGACATCGCGCAGCACCATGTCATTCCCGACGACTGGTGTGTTGTGATTGTCGATATCGTGAATTCGACCAAGGCGATCGAGGCGGGGAAGTACAAAGACGTCAACATGATCTCGGCATCCTCCATCACCGCCGTGCTGAACGCGACGGGGCGCGAGGAAATTGCCTATATCTTCGGCGGCGATGGCGCAACGCTGCTGGTGCCGGCGGCTCTCGCCTATGACGTTGCGGCCGCGCTCTATGGCACGCGCCTGATGTCCGAAGACATCTTCAACCTCGAAATGCGCGCCGGCATCATTTTCGTCGAGAAGCTGCGCGAGTTGAATGCACCTGTGCGCGTCGCCAAAATAGAAGTGGCGCCGGGCGTGTATCAAGCGACCCTGTCGGGCGACGGCGTCACGCTTGCCGAAAAAATGGTGAAGGACAAGGAGGAGGGCGCGAAGCACGACATCACCGCGCTGTTCCCCAAACACGCGCTTGCCGCCAAGCCGCCCGATTACAAAGGGCTGCAATGCCGCTGGCAACCGCTCTATGCCCGCAACGGCGTTGACCTGTCGATCATTGTGCAGGCGCGGCAGGGCGATGATACGCAGAAAGCGGCGCTCTATGCCGAGATGCTGGGAAATATCGAAGAGCTCTGCGGGCCTGCCGCCAGCTGGAAACCGGTTTCGGCAGGGCAGCTGACGCTTGGCAACACGCCCGCTGCGCTCGCCACGGAATCAAAGGTGCAGACGCACGGGCAGGGCCGCAAGGCGTATCTGAAATACCTGTGGGACACCGTGCTGATGTCGAATGTCGGCAAGCTGATATTCCAAACGGGGCTGAAGGCAGGCACGCTGGACGGCAAGACGTATAAGAAATCGATGGAATCGCATAACGACTATATCAAGTTCGACAATACGCTCCGCCTTGTCATGGACGTATCGCAGGACATGGAAACGTCGCTGCGCCATTATTTTGATATTCTGGTCAGCCAGGGCAAGATTTTCTACGGCATCCACTCCGCGCCCTCCGCCCTTATGACCTGCATCATTTTCGATTATGCCAGCCAGCATTTCCATTTCATCGACGGCTCCGACGGCGGCTATGCGCTGGCGGCCAAGCAGCTGAAACAGCAGATGAAGGACGTCACGCAGGGGATTGCGGGCTAGCGGGGTATAATAAATATGATCCGCGCCATTATTTCATCGCTCGCGATGCTCTGCCTGCTGGCGTCACCGGCATTGGCAGAGGGTTCGTTTATGAAACGCCTGCATGACCGCATGGCGGCAAAGCAGGACGGCAATACTGCTACAATCGAAATCGCGGGCTTGAAGACTGCTTACTGGCTGCCGGAAACGGACGCGCCCGCGCCGCTTATCATTTTTTCCCATGGCTTCGGCGGCTGCAAAACGCAGAGCAAGTTTTTGATGCTGGCGTTGGCCACTCACGGCTATGTCGTCGTCGCCCCCGACCATGCCGATGCGATGTGCGGCATGGGCATGAAGCGGCCGGAAGAAAAATTCAGCGACATCGAAAAATGGACGGACCAGACCTACAAAAATCGTGGCGATGATATCCGGAATTTATATGCCGCGCTGAAGGCAGATGAAACATGGCGCCAGCGCATCGACTGGAAACGTGTTGCACTGGCGGGACATTCGCTTGGCGGTTATACCGCGGTCGGGCTTGCGGGCGGCTGGCCGTCGTGGAAGATGGATGGCATCGGCGCCGTGCTGGCATTGTCGCCCTATGTCGGCCCCTATGTCGCAAATGGCGACCTTGCGCATCTGGGCGCGCCCGTGATGTATCAGGGCGGAACGCGCGATGCCGGCATCACGCCGATGCTGAAGAAAGAGGGCGGCGCATACGACAAGACATCATCGCCCGCATATTTTGTCGAATTCGAAAAAACCGGGCATCTCGGCTGGACCGATTTGTCAAAGGCCAGCCAGACGCGCGTGGTGGATTACAGCCTCTGGTTTCTGGATCACGCCCTGAACAAAACAGATGTGCCGCTGCCCCGTGAAACAGGCGTCAGCGACATCCGCGCGAAGTAAAATCAGTCTTTCGGATTGTGCATTTCCTTGAGCGCCAGGAACACCTTGGTATCGGGGCGCGCGTCGCGCAAAATGTCCTCGAATAAAAGGCGCAGCTGGTCGAGCGCGGAATCCACGCTGTCGGCATCGCCTTTGAGGGTTTGCTTGGGGAGCTTCAGCTCCCATTTCACGTCGCCGCTATAGAGCATGGAAAAACCATCCCCCAACATCATGTTGATGTCTGCGTATTTCTGGCCCAGCGTCCCGTTGCCGAGGATCGCCTTCATGCGCTTGATAGATTCGTTGGTCACACCGTCTGCCCTTTTTCGCCCCGTTAACCGGAGTCAAAATGAAGTAGAGGTGAAAGCCTACTTGCTTGACATAAGCAAGTAAAGGGGATTCTGGGGTATTTTAGTACGACTAAGCCTGCTTACTCAAATTGTGCCAAAAAGGCGTAAAACATCCCTGATACGCGTGCTTAAATTCTGTTTAGTGCCCCTTTAGTTTAAAAAGGCATCAAATTTGATTAAGGTGATCGAAGTTTTTGCCATTCGGCGTACAAAACTGTCAGAAAGCGCGATATTTGGAGAGAAAATGGTGCCGACGGAGAGGATTGAACTCCCGACCTTCGGTTTACAAAACCGCTGCACTACCGCTGTGCTACGTCGGCAACCGGGCTTTGCGGTGGAATATACGTAATTCCTGAAAAACCCTTATCTTTTTATAGGTCACGCAGCGAAATTTTCAAGAAAAATCGGCAGACATCGAAACTCTAGGCGCAGAGTCAATATGTGTTAATATATCAGGGCTATATTAAGGGGAAGTGCGGCATCGTCCACGCCGCGCGCATTCGGGGTCCATTCGCGTGTCGCAGCAGAAAAGTCCGCATGAAGATTTCATCATGTTCACGATCATCGTGGGCATCGGCGCGGGGCTGTGCTGGGTGATCTGGCATTTCTTCAGCGCGGAACTGACCAACATGGTCCGTTATGTGCGCATCGTCGAGATGTGGATCGTGCGCGGCGTCTACGGCAAGAATTTCGGCATCGGGGATTCACAAGGGCGTGAGCTGCTGCAGGTCTGGCAGGGCTGGCTGCCGCGCGCGCCGGTCGAGGATATTACCATCGAGCATATCAAGCGCTCCACCCTTGTGGCTGTCGTGCCGCTGAAATACATCTTCCTTGCGATCATGGCGGTCATGACCGTTTTCACGATCTTCCGCGGGCCCGGAACGCAATACCGCCGCAAAATGGGTCTCGAGACGCTGATGCAGGAACAGGCGAAATCATTTCCCGCCATCAAGCCCTTCCTGAAATTCGACCCGCGCAAAATGCCGGGCCGATCGCCGGGACAGCCGGTGCCCGAACAACTGCCCCTGTTCTCCGAAGCGCTGTCGCCCGAAGAATGGCTTGCCTATCATTCGATCCGCTGGTCGGGCGGGCAGCTGGATTATAACGCCGCCTATCACGCGCTCGCCGAACAACTGGGCAAGCGCTGGGAAGGGCCGGAGGCACTGCCGATCCACGCGCAATGCCTCTACGCCGCATGCGCGCTGAAGCTGATCCGCAAGCGCAAGGACTGCGAAGAAATCCTCAACATGATGTCCGAAAGCTGGACGGGTGACGGCGGCTTCCGCGCCTCCGCCAAGCTGAAGTCCAAGGTCAGGGCGGTCATCAAGAACCCGAAAACCGGCGGCGCACTCCGCAAATTCGCCGACCAGCATGCCTATGAAACCACTGCCATGCTGCGTTGCGTGATGCGCGCGCGGGAGGAAGGCGGCGTCATGGCGCCCGCTGAATTCGTCTGGATGCGCGGCCATGACAGGACGCTTTGGTATCCGCTGAACAACCTGGGCCGCAAATCCTATTGCGCCGAGGCATCGGGCGCGCTCGTGCATTTCACGAACGAACTGATCGCCGGGCAGAAAATTCCGACGCCCCGTTTCGACGAGGTGATCCGCGGTTTGGAAGTGTACATGAAAAGCAGTTCCGCCCGCCCGATCCCCGAGCTCGAGAAAAAAGGCGCGAAAAAAGAAGACGCATAAAGGAGAGTGGATATGTTCGCCTGCACAAGCAAAGACGTGGATGCCAAGGTTGTCGGCTCCGCCCTCGTGGTGTCCTTTTCCGGCCAACAGCCGAAGGTCTGGCGCGCCGATATGTCGGGCCTTGCGACCGCCACCCTTGAACTCCGCGACGCGGGCGGCAAGTCGAGCGTCATCCTGAACAAATCCGGCCAGCCGGAAGAAGTGATTGCGACATATCCCGACCGCGAAAGCGCGGCCCATGCGCACAAGATGATCACCCGCGCCATGCTGCGCGGCGATGTGCAGGCGGGCGGTGGCCACCAGGGCAACGGCATGATCTGGCGCGTGGTCAAATGGGGGATCGCAATCGTTTTCCTGCTGTTCATCATCGATACCGCGTCGACCGCCGTGCGCAATTATATGGCGGGTGGCGGCAATCCCGGCCCTGCGCGCCCGACGATGGACGGCACGGAAATGGGGCGCAACCCCTATGCCAAGCCGGGCGAGCCGGTGCCGGCGGACCAGCTGTTCGGCGGCAAGTAAGTTTAATTTTTAAGGAAGCAACGATCACGTGGCTCTGCGGGAAAAATATCAGATAAAAGGCGGGGATCTCCTCCGCGACGCACGCCCGTGGACGGTGCGGATGAAGGACACGGCGCTCGAGCCGTCGACGTCTTCCATCATTTTCGCGATGGTGGCGACCGGCTTCCTCGCGACCCCCGCGCTGCAGTATTTCGGCGATATCGTCTTCATCATCTTCTGCCTCTATTTCCGCTGGCTGATGAAGCAGAAAGTGTCGCTGCCGTTCAAGCTGCCGAAATCGGCGCTGATCAAGGACCCCAATTTCAAGCAGCCCGACGGGTCGCTCGGCATGGCCGACGGCATCCTCTACCTTGGCAACGACCACGAAACGAACGAGGAAATCTGGTTCACGAACTCCGACGCCCGTACGCACTGCCTCTATCTCGGCACGACCGGCTCAGGTAAAACCTACGGCCTTAAATCCTATGCCTGTAACGCGCTCTGCTGGGCGTCGGGGTTCATTTACATCGACGGTAAAGCGGACACGTCCTTGTGGTCCACGATCTCGGCAATGGCGCGCCGCTTTGGCCGCGACGATGATTTGCTGATCATGAACTATATGACCGGTAACGTGTCGGGCCGCGTGCCGTCGAACACGCTGAACCCGTTCTCCTCGGGCTCGCCGTCTTACCTCACCAACATGCTGACCTCGCTGATGCCGGATTCCGAAGGCGACAACGCGATGTGGAAAGAACGCGCGGTCGCGCTGGTGTCGTCGCTGATGCCCTGCCTTGTCTGGAAACGCGAACACCAGAACATCCCGCTTTCGATCGGCGTCATCCGCCAGTTCCTGCTGTTCAAGGCCATCATCAAGCTCAGCCGCGACGCGGCGGTGCCGGAATCGCTGCGCGCGGCGGTCAAGGGTTACCTGAACGAATTGCCCGGCTATGTCGATCATGTGTTCGATGACGAAGGCAACGAAAAGCCGATGCCGCCCGATGCAGGCGCGGTCGACACCTCCGTCCCCCGCCAGCAGCATGGTTACCTTTCCATGCAGTTCACGCGCTCCATGCAGTCGCTGGGCGACGATTACGGTTTCATCTTTGATACGCAGGCCGCCGACATCGACATGCTCGACGTCGTCCTGAACCGCCGCATCCTGATCGTGCTGATCCCCGCCCTTGAAAAATCGGGGGACGAAACGGCCAACCTTGGTAAAATCATTTCGTCCACGCTGAAGGGGATGATGGGTGCGACGCTCGGTAACTCGGTCGAGGGTGAATCCTCCGTCGTGATCGAGAACAAGCCCACCAATTCGTCAACCCCCTTCATCGCGATCTTCGACGAGGTCGGTTACTATACCGCGTCCGGTATGGCGGTCATGGCGGCACAGGCCCGCTCGCTCGGCTTCTCGCTCGTCTTCGCGGGCCAGGATTTGCCCGCGCTGGAAAAACGCGTGAAGGAAGAAGCACGCTCCATCACGGCAAACTGTAACATCAAGCTGTTCGGCAAGCTTGAGGACCCGACGCAGACGAAAGACTTCTTTGAAAAAACCGTCGGCACCGCGCTTGTGACCGAAGTCTCCGGCTTCTCGCGCGGCGGGCAGGGCGGCGGCGGCGGCAAGGCCTATATGGACAGCCAGCAGGCGAACGTCCAGCAGCGCGCCCGCGCCTCATATGACGGATTAAAGGGTTTCACTGAAGGCCGCGCGATCGTCGCCTTCGGCAAGAGCGTGGTCGAGATGCAGGTTTATAACTCCCACATCGGTGATGCGAAATCGATGCGCGTCCACCGTTTCCTGCCCATCCCGCCGCCGGCGGAAGAGGCGCTGGAATCCTTGCGCAACGTGAACGACGTGTTGAAGCGCCTGCGCAACCCGAAATGGGATCCCGCCGCGCTGCAGTCCGGCGTCAACAATGATATCGAGGCGCTTGCCGCCGGTTTCTCCGCCGCGAAAAAAGGCGGCGGCAGCCTGCTGGAATGCGGCGTGAATGCCGTGGCGCAGGTCGCCGAAGCGCATAGCACCATCAAACCGGAAGACGCAGCAGCCGTCGACGCACCCGCGACGGGTGCCGCCACGCCTGCAACCGCCGCCATCACCTCGCCCGCGGAAAAAGCCGCAGCGGTCGCCGTGGCGCAGGCGACAGGCAATACCGGCCCGCTCAACTGGATGCAGGTCATCGGCGCTGCGGATGCGGCATCAAGCGCGATCCGCAAAGAGCCGCCCGTCACCGAAGCGCAGGCCGCCGCACAGGCAGCACCCAAAGCGGTGTCGTGGGAAGACGTTATCAGCGCCGGTGGCGCGCCTGCCAAGGAAGCGGCCGTTACGGCGTCTGCCGCAGCGCTGCCCGCCCCGATTTCGTGGATGGATGTCATCGGCGGGGCTGATTCCACTGTCGGCCCCAATGCCGTCGCCGAATCACGCAACGAAAAACCCGCAAGCCCCGTTCAGCTCCCGCCCGTACAGCAACCTGTGCAGCAGCCCCCCATGATGTCGCCGCCCTGGGATCCCGCGCCTGCGGTGGAACAGCTGGCGAAAGCGGCTGACCAGGAAGTCAAGGCACCGCTCAGCTGGGCGGATGTCATCGGCGTCGAAGCCGGCAAAAAAGATGGAGAGACCTGAGCATGATGGAGTTCTTTCAGACCTTCAGCAAAATCCTGATGATACCGTCGGTGGTCATCTTCTTTTACGACCTCTGCTACCAGTGGTTCGTCAAGAATACGGTCAAGTTGCTGCCCACCAGGGAATGGGTCACGAAAATTTCTCCCGGCCTGTCGAGTGACTTTCACAGCCTGATGCTGAATATGGGGCCGACAGGGGCGAAGATCGAAATGCTGCCGGCCTGCATCATCTTCTTTATTCCTGCGCTGATCTTCTATCTTATCTACCGCCTGATTTTCGTCCTGCAGGGCGGCAAGGCGGGCGGATACAAGTCACGCCACTAACACCGTTAGCCTTGCGCTGCTTCCAGCCGTTTCAGCTGTGACAGCTCGACAATCGTTTCATCGATCAGCTTCAGGTCCGACGGACGTGACAGGCGGTGATCGCCGTCATTGACCCAAATCGCCTTGTAATCTGGCGTGCGCAGTTTATCCATCAGCGTCAGGCTTTTTTCCCACGGCACATCGGGGTCTTTCTTGCCGTGGATGATGCGCACCGGCATCGTTAAAACAATGCGTCCGGTCAGCAGCAAATTCTTTTTTCCGTCCTCGAACAGCTGTCTGGTCAGGGGATAGGGATCGCCGTAATCGCTGGCGCGATAAATGATGCCCTTTTGCTCCAGATGGCGGCGTTCTTCCTCGCCGAACTCGTTGTTGTAGATGTCCTCCGAAAAATCGGGGGCGGGGGCGAGCAGCACAAGGCCCTTGATACGCTCGGGCCGGCTTAAAGCCAGCAGCAGCGCGAGCCAGCCGCCCATCGATGATCCGACGACGATCTGGTCGCCCTCGGTCAGTTTGTCGAACACAGCCTCGCTGTCGCGCAGCCAGCTGCTGATATTCTGTTCCTCGAACGCGCCGCCCGAGGTGCCATGGCCAGAATAGTCGAAGCGCAAATACGACTGGTGACGGCGGGCGCATTGCGCCTCGAGGAAGGTGGCCTTGGTGCCCGTCATGTCGGAGCGGAAACCGCCCATGAACATCACGCCCGGCAGCGTCTTCGACTTGCCGCGGGTAGCGTTATAGCTGAGCGGATTGCCGCCGCGCGGGGTGAAAGTGCCCTGTTTCATGGCATCCACTATCCCATACCTCGCGCCACAAAAAAAGAGCCCGGCTGCGAACAGCCGGGCTTTGCAAGGATAGGAGCCATAGATAAAAGGCTAGTAACGTCCGGTGTGCAGAAACTTAAATCAGATCACTTCCAGCATCTTGGCCACCAGCGGGTGGCGCACGATGTCGGTCTGCGTCAGGTATTCGACGCCGATGCCATCGACAGATGAGAGTTTTTTCGACATGTCGCGCAGGCCCGATATACCCTCCAGCAAGTCCGACTGGTCGGGGTCGCCCGTGATCACCATGGTCGAACCCCAGCCGAGACGGGACACGATCATCTTGATCTGCGCATAGGTGCAGTTCTGCGCCTCGTCGATCACGACGAAGGCTTTGTTCAATGTGCGTCCGCGCATATAACCGATGGGCGCAATCTCGATCTCGCCTGAATCGATGCACTGCTTCAGGCGTTTCAGCCCCATGCGGTCCTGCAAAGCGTCATACAGCGGGCGCAGGTAAGGCGCCATCTTGTCCTGCAGGTCGCCCGGCAGGAAGCCGATCTTTTCGCCTGCTTCAACAGCGGGGCGCGACAATATAATACGCTCAACCTTGCCATCGAGGAACGCCTCGACCGCGGCGGTGACCGCAAGATAGGTTTTACCCGTGCCGGCGGGGCCGATGGCGAAGACAAGATTATGCTTGTCGATCGCCTCCATCAGTTTTTTCTGGCCGTCGCTGCGGGGTTTCACTTCCTTGACATAGCCTTGGGTGCCATGGCTGGAGCTGGGGCCAACGAAAGCCTGGCCCTTGCCGTCAAGCGGGTCCCAATGGCCGCCGAACAGCTGGTGCACGCGCTCGATCGACGGGCTGCGGTTCGCGCTGTAGCTCGAAACTTTGGATTTCTTCCCCATGATTATTTTCTCCCCTGTGGTTCAGTGTTCTTTTTTGAAGTTTTCTTTGGCGGCCGGTAGTGGATGGAAAACTTCTCGGCATGTTCCGGGCGCAAAAAAACCTCCCAAGGGGAGGTTGCTGTCGATTTGACGATGCGCGTGCGGGCCGTTGCGATAATCAGTTGCGGCAGGATTTCGGTGCCGCGCCTGGGTGGGAAGACGTTCAGTCGAATGAGGTCCAAGTAATCGGTTCTCCCTGAAAAAACCTTAACAAAGCCTTAACTGAAATATACGCCAAAGTGATTCGCCTGTCATCAAGATTTTGCGCAGCGCAGAAATTTTCTCCACAACATGTTGTGAAAAACATTTTCGGAAAACCCAAACACATGCGTCAACTTAACGCCGCACGCGATTATATAAGGGGAGAAAATTTCAGATGATATGTTCGTCCGCAATCGTCATCTGCGGCTCGTCGCGCTTCGCGGCGTAGCGTTTCAGATCCTGCACATGTGCGGGAATTTTCTGCATCAGCATTTCGGCGAGCGGCGCATCGCGGCAGTCGATCGCGAATTTCACCATCGCTTCGTTCGGCAAAACATTTCCATCAAGGCATGCGCGCGTCAAATGCTGGTCGCGGAATCCGATCGCCACCTGCAGCATCTCGGGCGTGAAGCGCGCGCCTTGTGACGAAAGATGTGAAACCGTCGCATGTTCGCGGCGATAAAAGGCCTGCAGCATATCGACCGTCAGCGCTTGCGCGCGCAAGTCATATGCGACTTTCGAATTGAATGCGGCGGATACGAAACCGTCTATCAAGGCTTTCATGGCCCTGAAACTCCCCTGAAATTCCCTTGTGCATATTATACATAATGCATATTAAGGGACGGTGAAGAGCGGCAACGGAGATAATTATTTATATAATTCAATATGTTGCGCGATGCGCGCTTTTCTTGACGTTACGGAAATACTGGCGTAATCTCTCTCCGACCGCCGATCACAAACGGCGAGTCCCATCCCTATATATATAGAACAGCGTTTTTTCAGGAGACATCCATGCGCGAGATCCAAGGCGACAAATACAAACTGGCCGGCATCACGGTGCAGGTGCAGGGCACGCTGGTGGATGTCTTCGCGAAATTCGCAGGCGTGGATGAAAGCGTCGATGACATTCTGGCGAACAAGCGCGAGAAGCGCAAAACGCCGAAAGCGAAACCAGGCACGCTCGGTGCGATGCTGGACAAAATGGAGCCGTTGCCGCGCGAATTCTCCATGCCTTCGCTTACCGTTGAAGACATCACGAACGTGCTCGTCGGCGCCCGCGATCTTCGCGGTAATGGGCGTGATCGCCTGCATATCGGTGACAGCCGCGGCGTCATCGCCGATCTCGGCCCTGAAAAACTGGCGCAAGTGCTGGTCGAAATGGGCGAGGCAAAACGCGAAGCATTGAAGGAAGGTTTCCAGACCTTCGTGCGCGTGAAGCCTGCGAAAGCCCCGGCGGTTTAACTTTACGCCGCCATCACCGTCGCCATATCGCGTTTTTCCCAATAGATATCCGCGAATTTTTCCGCCTCGGTGCGGAAGGGAATGCCGTTGACGCTATGCTTGTCGAGCCATTCCATATGGTCGAGCAGCGCGCCGCGACGGTCGCCCGCAAAGGCGCGGCGCGACAGTTTCTCCATCGCAACTTCCACCGCGTCATAACGTAAACCCCAGATGCGGAACCATTTATCGTTCTGCGTCGTGAAACCGTGCAGCCACATTTCAATCGCATCGTTGCGGTCGGGATAAAACATCGCGTTGCGGCGGCGGAAATAGAGTTCCTGCGTCAGGCGGTTCGGGTCATCGCGCCACATCGCCTTCAACTGGGGATCGTTCATGAAACGGTCCGCGAAGATCGCGCCGTCAAAGGTGCGCGGGCGCAAACTGGGCATATCGAAATAGGCGACGATTTCGGTCAGCGTACTGGCCATGAATTCATTGTCCTGCATCTTGCGCCGGAAACCTTCCGAATGCGCGCCCGCGATATGCACCATATCCGCACCATGCGCGAATTCATGCAGCAGGTATAAATCGCTGCAGGTGTCCTGATTGTACTGGCGATACGCAACGCCCGACCACCAGACCGAAAAATGCGCGCGTTCTAGCCTGTCGTCGCTCATGTCATAGAAAAAACGCGGCAGGTTTGCGTAACGGTCGATGATCTGGCTCACCAGCCCGCCGGACGCGTGCGAATGCTGGAATTCCGGCGTCTTCCACAGGCTGCGGATATGGTCGTGGATATCGTTCTTGTCGAAAACCAGTTCGATATTTTTCATGTGCGGCCTCCAACACCTTCATGCGCACGGGCGCGCACGGTGGAATCGATATCCGGATTGACGAGCGATGCGATAGTGGGAGTCAGGCAAAGCCTGAGCTTTTCATCGCCCGCACCGCCGCGTACCAGGTATTGCGCCAATTCATCGTTTTTGTCCGCATAGGTTGCGCTGGCGAGCAAAAAGACATCGGCAGGCGTCAGATCGAGCCCCAGCGCCGACCGCGCCTTGGCAATCGCGGGAGTCTGCCCGATCGCTGCATATTTGCGCGGCAATTCATGCACGCTGTATTTCTGCATCAGCGTGGTGCCCAGTTTCAGCGACAGCAAATTCTTGAACCATTTATTGCCGAACAATCCGGGATAGGGGGCGCGTGACAGCATGCCGCCCACGCGGTGGTAATACACACCCATCGGCTTGCTCAGCGAAAAGAATATGGCGCGGATGTTCGGCGCAAAAGCCTCCACGGTAAATTCGCGCGCCACGCAACCGACATAGGTGAGATCCAGCATCACCGCCGCCGTCGGGCGGTGTTTATACAGGGTATTCACGAAGGCATCGAAATCGCCCCAGACATTGCCGTCGATTGCGGCAGGCTGGCTCAAATAAAACTGGTCGCGCGGGCCGACCTTTTCAATCGCGGCCTGCCAGTCGCGGCGGTGATGCGTGACCACGGCAATACCCGCCGCCTGTGCATAGGCGGAAAAGCCTTCGTAATCGCCTGTGAATACATGGATGGTGGGGGTGAAACCGTGCACGCGCGCATCATGCCCATAGGCATAGACCGCTTCACGTAATGCCTCGCTCGCCCCGCCGGTCGTATAGACCCAGGGGAATTCGGTGTCGTTGAATTTCAGGATGGGCGACGACCACTGTTTCCAGACGGCAAAAAATTCCTCGTGCATCACATCCTGTTTTTGCGTCCATGCCTCGCGATACATGCCGTGCAGGGCATCGCGGTTGCCATCCAGCAGCGCGTCCAGCGCAGCCTCGGTTTCCGGCATGACATAGCTGTAGACGGTTTTGGATACGCCAGCGCCCTCCAGCAGGGCATTCAGACGTTCATGCGGGGTTAAAACGGGGGATTGTTTGATTTTAACGGCGGATTGCATGGATACCCTCTTATGCTCGATGAGATTGTAATATATTCTCAACAAGAGCATAACATATCTGCGTTAAGAGTATATGTCAAGCGGGTATTTGCGGTAGCGGGTTATTAACGGTTTGCGGTGTTTTGGTACCTAATATGTGCATATACCGATAAAACCGGAATCCAGTTATAAACCCCGATCAAAGGATTGCGCGGGAGTCGCCGCGATCACGGCGACAGCAGCACCGTCACCTGCGCGCCTTCGAAATTCAATTTACCGGCCACGATCTTGCCGCGCAGTTCACCGATGCGCAGCGCAACGCGCAGGCCTCGCGACTCAGCCGTCAGCATCATGCGGGCCGTTTCGCTCTCCTGAATATCGGTTTTATTTTCTGCATACAGCCCCGCCAGAACGGGCATCAGGTCAAAGGATACGGTGCGGCCATCCGTTGTGGACACGGTGAACACACCTGCCAGCGACATATTGAAGTTGACCGTCAATATGTCCTTCCCACCCTCGCGGAAGGTGCGGACTGTTGTCCAGTCGGTCTGATTGTACGAATAGGCCCAGAAGCGCACGATATAGTCATAGGGCGCAATGCGCGTCAGCTGGTCGATGTTCCAGTCGAGCGTATTGGCGTGTGTGGTGAAATCATCATTCGTGCCTTCGGTGTCGTAACGGCTGACATAGCGAAGCCCCATCGCCTCCATCAGCCGTTGCGCGCGACCGTAATAGCTCCAGCAGCGGGTAAAGCTGCGCTTGCCGCAACGCGTGGCGTCATCAATATCGTAATCCTTGTTTTTCGCTTTCATGGCCACAATGAACGGGGCTTCGATATGCGCGATCTTTCCGTTTTTCTGGTCTTCATAGAAATAATCGAGGACCGAGCTGAGTTCCTTTCGCGTTTCAAACGCAATTTCTCCCTTAACGGGAACATAGCTGCCCGCCGGCGTTTTCACACCTGCCACTTGCAGCAGGCCTTCCAGCCGCGCCAGCTGGCTGTTTTCCGATACCGGCACAGCACTCCACGGGCCGAAGGATGCCACGAACATCAAAGCGGCCAGTGCCATCGGCACCTGTTTGATATGCTGCGCGCGCGGGCGCGCGATCTGCCACGCTGTCAAACCAGCCAGCCAGACAAGGCAGAGTGCAATCGCATAGCGTTCCTCCGTCACGCCGTACTGGCTAATACGCGTATAGATGCCGAGCGATAACAGGGCGAGGGGGACGAGCAACAGGTACGGGAAATATTTATAAAACTGCTGCAGCAATATCGTGCCGGTATGCCGCATCGGAAAAACGGCAAGGCGCGCCGCCACGCCCGCCGCGCCGAAACCCGTCACCAGATAGGCAAGATTGCCCTTGGGCAATTCCCACAGCGCGACGATTTTTGCGGAATAAACGTAAAGGATAAACGTATAGATCAGCACCAGCGGCACGACGAGGAAATTGGCGATAAACGAAATCCCCTTCGGCATCTCGCAATCCATCGCCAGATAATCAAACTGGCGCGGGATCTGGTACATGAAGGCGACGGGGCCAAAGAAAAACGCGCCGAAAATCCAGATATCGCCGTAAAGGCGCCCCGGCACATCCAGTATCGGAAACAGGTAATTCATCGACCCGATCACCGCCGATAAACCGGCGCAGAGTACAAATGTCGAAACCCCCGCAATCGCAAGGCCGACGCCGTTCAGGTAATTGAACTGCCACAGGCTTTCCTCCGACGATTTACGGCCGATATAGGGCGCGAAAAGCATTGTGAGCGAGACGGCAAAGCCAAAGAACAATTGCGCCGATGTGAAATGATCGGGAATAACGGCAAATGCCGCGGCGGTACCACTACCCACCGCCATCAACCCCCATTTGCGGGTTTTGGCGAGGCCGATGCTTTCGGCATAAAGGCTGGCTGCCGTGAACAGCGCGAGGCCGTTCGCAAAAAACGTCATCAACCGGTAAATCGTATCATCGGTGAGCCACGATAAATCATGGGTATCAGAGATGGAGGTCAGGGTTGCACCCGTCGCGCAAAGGACCGACAGCGGGAAGCGGATAAAGGCTTCCTTCAAGACGTTGTAAACATACTCGAATTGAAACCGCCGGATAAACGCCTTGAAATCAAACTTGAAATCCATCTGTCACCTGCACCAATAATTTTTTCATCTTATTCCCCACGTTAACACAGGGAGACGAGTCGAATTATGACGCGGGCAAGGCGAAATTAAGGCAATTTTGTGCAGGGAAAAATCGTGGAATTTGAAAGCGGTTTATTCCACCCAGGCAATCCGCAGCGCGTTGGTCGAGCCGGGCGTGCCGAAGGGGACGCCGGCGGTGATGACAAGGCGCTGGCCCTTTTCCGCGATCTTGTGTTCAAGCGCGAGTGTGACGGCTTTCTTTACCATGTCGCCGAAATTGTCGACGTCTTCGGTATGCACGGGATAGATGCCATAGGAAAGCTGCAAGCGGCGCGCGACAACATGGTCGGAGGTCAGGCACAGCACAGGCGCGGACGGGCGCTCGCGCGCGGTGCGAAGCGCGGTCGTGCCGGAGGTGGTGTAGTTTACAATCGCGGCGGCGGAAATGGTGGCTGCCACGGTTGACGCGGCGGCGGTGATTGCGTCGGGCGATGTTTTGTCGGGGTCGGGATGTTCCGCGTCCATGATGCGGCGATACAGGTCGTCCTGCTCCACGTCATTGGCGATGCGGTCCATGATGGATACTGCCTCCAGCGGATACTCGCCGGACGCGGTTTCGGCCGACAGCATCACGGCATCGGTGCCGTCGTAAATCGCGGTCGCCACATCGGAGGCTTCCGCGCGCGTCGGGCGCGGGGAGGAGATCATGGATTCCAGCATCTGCGTCGCCACGATCACGGGCTTGCCGGCCTTGCGGGCGGCAAGGATGATGTGTTTCTGCACGGCGGGGACTTTTTCGGCCGGAATTTCAACGCCCAGATCGCCGCGTGCCACCATGACCGCATCCGACAATTCGATGATCGCGTGCAGATGGGTGATGGCCGAGGGTTTTTCGAGCTTGGAAATAATCTTGGCGCGGCCGGCGACCAGTTTGCGGGCCTCCGCCACATCTTCGGGACGCTGGACGAATGACAGCGCAATCCAGTCCGCGCCCATATTGCAGGCGGCTTCAAGGTCGCGGCGGTCTTTATCGGTAATGACGTTTGATTTCAGGATCACGTTCGGCAGGTTGACGCCCTTGCGGTCGGACAGGCGCTTGCCGGCGATCACTTCGGTTTCGACCCAGTCGGGGCCTTTTTTGACGACATGCAAATGCACTTTGCCGTCATCCAGCAGGATATCGGCGCCCTCGACCAGCACTTCCATCACTTCGGGATGCGGCAGACAGACGCGGGTAACGTTGCCGGGGGAGGGGTCGGAATCAAGGCGCACGCGCATGCCCTTGACCACATCGACAAAGCTGTTTTCAAACGTGCCAAGGCGCAGCTTGGGACCCTGCAAATCGGCGAAGACGCCGATGGGGCAGCCGCAAGCCTTTTCAAGGTCGCGGATGATGTTGATGCGCTTCTGGTGATCTTCGTGGTTGCCGTGGCTGAAATTCAGGCGGAATACGTCGACGCCGGTGTCATACAGGGCCTTGACCATTTCCGGCGTGGAGGAGGCCGGTCCGAGGGTCGCGACGATTTTGGTTTTGCGGGAGCGTTTGGCCATCTTAAATCCTTCTAAGTCAAAGGATTCATACTAGGCCAGTCCGCACCCCGCAAGACCTATCGCGTTATGCCATGAGGGTTATTTTTTTGGTCAGGCTTACGCCATGACCATTGCAGGAGCGCGGCCGTCGTCGCGGGGGCCGACGTTGAAATGCACGCGGGTGTAATCCAGACCGTGGCGGGGCGTTTCAACGTGATGATGGCGGGCGCGCGCATAATGCTGGCCGGCTTCGCTTGCTTTGGTCGTGGCGGTAAAGGCCGAGACGATCGAGCGGGAGAAGAAGTTGTTCGTGTTGGAGAAATCGTTGTTCATTTGCACACCAGTTTTCTTTGTTTTGTTATGTCAGCCGCAGCTTTTTTGCTTTTTCTTAACGGCGACATTTTGTTTCGTGAGCGCAATCTGCTTCCGCACCGCAACATTGTCAACAAGGCTCTGAAAATAAACCGAAAATGACCTTGAACGGTCGTTATTCAGCAAGATTGAACCCCGCGTGAGTCTGGAGTCAGCAACATTATTAGTATTCCGTAATACGCCGATCCCCGAATCATCTATGCGGGCTGGGCGCAAACTGTTATGCAAATAGTCGAAGCCGCATGATTCCGCAGGACATATATGAAGCCGTCTTTCAACAGCCGCAGCGCAAAACCGACGGGCCCGATTTCGGGCACGACGCGCAAGCAGCTGGTGACGCGCTTCCTTGCCGCCGCCGAAAGCGGCGACCGCGTCGCGGTGAACGACATGCTCGGCAATTTTAAAGGCCTTGCACATTCCTTGCGTAAACTGGACGAACACGGCATGCGCGTTGATTCAACCGCGCTGCATCTGGCGGCACGCAACGGGCATCTGGGCATCGTGCAGGACCTTGTGCAGGCCAATGCGAAGGTCGATGCCGAAGATTTCGTCGGGCAAACGCCGCTGATGGAGGCGGCGATGTATGCGCAAGGCGATGTCGCGCAATTCCTGCTGCAAAAGGGCGCGAATGCCAATCATAAGGCGTCGGAGGGTTACACGCCCCTGATGTATGCCGCGCGCAACAAGGCCATGGCGGTGATTGAAACGCTGCTGGACCATAAAGCGAAAATAAACGCGCGCAGCGAGGCGATGGATAGCGCGCTGCATTTCGCCATCCATGCCGAGAATTGCCCGCAGCCCGTCATCCGCCTGCTGCTGGACCGCGGCATCAATCCGAAGCTGCGCAATCTGGAGGGACATACCGCTGCCGATGTCGCGCGCGCCGGGGGCCTGACGGAAGTCGCGGCCTTCATCGAAACCGCCGCCGCACATGCCCTGCTGGTGAAAAACCGCAATGATGTGGCAACGCATAAGGAATGCTTCAGCAAACTCGCCGCCCCTTTCCAGCATGGCGCGGGAAAGCCGCTGCACGGCCCCAACACCGCGCATTTCAAAAAGAAACCCAAAGCGGGGGCGGCGCCGTGACATCGCCAGCCCTCCAGCTTGAACAATTTCTCGACCTCGCAGCGCGCGGCCATGATCAGGGTGTGCGCAACATGCTCGCCGCCTATCCAAATCTGGCGAAAGAAGCGGTTGCCGATAAAACGATCAAGCAGGTGCATGGCACGACCGCGCTGCACCTCGCTGCCTTTCACGGGCATGTGAAGGTGATGGAAATTTTGCTGGCCGCCGGTGCCGATATCCATGCGCGCAACATCGTCGGCGAAACGCCGCTGCTGGTAGCAACGTCAAAACGTCATGTGCATGCGGTGGAATGGCTGCTGGAAAAGGGCGCGGATGCCAATCTCGGCAACGACCAGCTCTATACGCCGCTGATGTCGGCATCACATGCGGGCTGCGCGGATTGCGCGGAAGCGCTGATCAAGCACGGCGCGGTCGTGAATGCCGTGAACAAAGAACTGCAAAGCGCGCTGCATTACGTGATCTGGGCGAATAATGATGCGGAGACGCAAAAAACAATTCGCGTGCTGCTGGCGCATGGCATGGATGAAACCCTGCGTGATAAAATGGGCAACACCGCATTGGATGAAGCGCGGCACATGACGTTTGAAATCGAAACGGGTCTGGAATCCGAAATAAACGTCGTCGTGGAAATGCGCGCCGAAACCGTACGCAAAAAAGGCGTCGAAAACGCGATACAAAATTTGAAAACCGGCGCGGGCTCGCCGCTCGCCGCACCCCGCACGGCGACGTTCAAGCCGAAATCACCCTGAGATATTGAAATATTATTACGAATTTTTCGCGCCGGACTCCGCGCCGCGATCTTAACACTTGTTTAACGAGTCAGTGATATTCTGGACCGACTCAAATACTGGAAATTTGCGTCCGTTCTTACCATATCTTTATAACAGTCAGCATGATTTTACCTGGCTGCCGTGGATAGGAAAAATGAGCGGTTCGCGGCTGAAAAAAAGTTTTCGTCAGGAAGTCCCGTTTTTCCTGCGCAATGTTGCTGGTCAAGAAAAAATATGGCCCGCAGTGAAAATTTATGTCGGCCGCTTTTCTAGACAGACCCCCAAGATGTGGTATGCTTTCTCTTATCAGGTCACAAGGCTTAGTGCCTTTACCTGTATTTCCAAGGTTCGCTTTTCAATCAATTTGAATGGCTTATCGCGGAGAGTCGAAGCGGAAAACAATAAAAAAAAGAATAAATCGAAGTATTACGGGGAGACGATTCATGTTTGATGTTGCACAAGTGGCGAAGGGCGCCAAGGTCACTATTGACCGCGCGCGCGATTCCAATTTGACGGAATTCGGCAAGGCGACTTTGCTGGACCGTTACCTGCTTCCGGGCGAGTCTTTCCAGGATCTTTTTGCGCGCGTCGCCATGTCCTATTCGGACGACGCGGCCCATGCCCAACGTCTTTATGACTATATCTCCAAATTGTGGTTCATGCCCGCAACCCCCGTTCTGTCGAACGGCGGCACCGATCGCGGCCTGCCCATTTCCTGCTTCCTGAACGAGACCGATGACAGCCTCAGCGGCATCGTCGACCTCTGGAACGAAAACGTCTGGCTCGCGTCGCGCGGCGGCGGTATCGGCTCCTATTGGGGCAACCTGCGTTCCATCGGCGAAAAAGTCGGCAAGAACGGCAAGACCTCCGGTATCGTCCCGTTCATCCGCGTGATGGACTCGCTAACCCTCGCCATTTCCCAAGGCTCCTTGCGCCGTGGCTCCGCCGCCGTGTATCTCCCCATCTCGCATCCCGAGATCGAGGAATTCATCGAAATGCGCAAACCCTCCGGCGGCGATCCCAACCGCAAGGCGCTCAACCTGCACCATGGCGTCGTTATCTCCGACGCGTTCATGCGCGCTGTTGAAAAAGACGAAGAATGGGCGCTGACCTCCGCCAAGGACGGCGCGGTCATCGAACGCGTCAACGCACGCGCGCTCTGGATCCGCATCCTGACCGCCCGCATCGAAACCGGCGAGCCCTACCTGCTGTTCTCCGACCATGTGAACCGCGCTATTCCGGAACACCATAAACTGGCCGGCCTGCATGTGAAGATGTCGAACCTCTGCTCCGAGATTACTTTGCCCACCGGCAAAGACCATCACGGTCAGGAACGCACGGCCGTCTGCTGCCTGTCCTCCGTCAACCTCGAAAACTTCGAGGAATGGGAAGATCACCCGACATTCGTGGAAGACATCTGCCGCTTCCTCGACAACGTGCTGGAAGATTTCATCCGCCGCGCACCCGACAGCATGATGCGCGCGAAATACGCAGCGATGCGCGAACGCTCGATCGGTTTGGGCGTGATGGGCTTCCACAGCTTCCTGCAAACGAAAATGATCCCGCTTGAATCCGTGATGGCGAAAGTCTGGAACAAGCGCATGTTCAAGCACCTGAAAGCAGGCGCGGATGCAGCGTCGGTGAAACTGGCACACGAGCGCGGCCCGTGCCCCGATGCAAAAGAATACGGCATCATGGAGCGTTTCTCGAACAAGATCGCAATCGCGCCGACCGCGTCGATTTCGATCATCACCGGCGGCGCTTCGCCCGGCATCGAACCCAACTCCGCCAACGCCTACACGCACAAAACCCTGTCCGGTTCGCACCTTGTGCGCAACAAGGCGCTGGAAATCGTGCTGGAAGCAAAAGGCATGAACAATGACGATGTGTGGTCGGATATCACCACGCATGAAGGTTCCGTCCAGCATCTCGACTTCCTGTCTCAGGATGAAAAGGATGTGTTCAAGACCGCGTTCGAACTCGACCAGCGCTGGTTGATCGAACACGCGGCTGACCGCACACCTTATATCTGCCAGGCGCAGTCGCTGAACGTGTTCCTGCCCGCAGACGTGCACAAGCGCGACCTGCACCAAATTCACTGGATGGCCTGGAAAAAAGGCGTGAAATCGTTGTATTACTGCCGCTCGAAATCGATCCAGCGCGCCGAAAACGCGCATGGCGGCGACGGCAAGCTGAAGAAGGCGGAGCTGAATGCAGCCTCGTCTTCCGGCACCAAATACGACGAATGCCTGGCCTGCCAGTAATTTAAGATTCAAAGACTATAACGATAAAAAAAGACACTAGGCGAAGACTTGTGAAGCTTTATCATCGGAGAAAACAGACATGCTGAACACAGCTGAACTGCAAACGCTGCGCGCTGTCAACGATCCCGACAGCTGCGACCGCGTTTCCCGCACCCATCTTGAAAAACTCGCCCGCCTCGACCTGATCGAACCCTGCCCGCAGGGTGTCTGCGTGTCGGTCAAGGGCAGGCAGATTTTGGGAAAATAATTCTACCGTCATTTATCAAGGAATAATCCATGTCGCGTCTTCTGACAGAAAACCACGTCTATAAACCGTTCTACTATCCTTGGGCCTATGAAGCATGGCTGACGCAGCAGCGCGTCCACTGGCTGCCCGAAGAAGTGCCGATGGCCGAAGACGTGCGCGACTGGAAAAAGAAACTGACGCCGGCGGAAAAAAACCTGCTGACGCAGATCTTCCGCTTCTTTACGCAAGCGGACGTCGAAGTGAACAACTGCTACATGAAGCATTACAGCCAGGTGTTCAAGCCGACCGAAGTGCAGATGATGCTCTGCGCGTTCTCGAACATCGAAACCATCCATATCGCGGCGTATTCGCACCTGCTCGACACCCTCGGCATGCCTGAAGTCGAATATTCGGCCTTCATGAAATACAAGGAAATGAAGGACAAGTTCGACTACATGCAGGGCTTCAACGTCGACGACAAGGCGAACATCGCGCTGACGATGGCCGTGTTTGGCGGCTTCACCGAAGGTCTGCAGCTGTTCGCATCATTCGCGATGCTCATGAACTTCCCGCGCTTCAATAAAATGAAGGGCATGGGCCAGATCGTGACATGGTCGGTGCGCGACGAAACGCTGCACACGCTGTCGATCATCAAGCTGTTCAAGACCTTCATCCAGGAAAACCCGGAAGTCTGGACGGACAAGCTCCGCGCCGATATCACGGAAGCCTGCAAGACGATCATCCATCACGAAGACGCGTTCATCGACCTTGCCTTCGGCATGGGCGAAATCGAAGGCCTCACCGCGCAGGAAGTGAAAGACTACATCCGCTACATCGGCGACCGCCGCCTGACGCAGCTGGGTTTGACGCCGGTTTTCGGCATCGAGAAAAACCCGCTGCCCTGGATGGACGCCATGCTGAACGGCGCGGAACACGCGAACTTCTTTGAAAACCGCGCGACCGAATATTCGAAAGCCTCGACCCAAGGATCATGGGAAGAAGCGTTCGAGGAAGAAGCATTCAAGGGCGCTGCCTGAAAGGGTAAGGCCGAGACCTCCGAATAACCTTGATCTCCTTCAAGGCACAGTGAAAAGCCCCGGGCGTAACACCGGGGCTTTTCTAATTCTATTATCTTTTAAATACAATGACTTACAATAAATCTTGACCCGTTATGAAAAACTATCTATACTCCCTCGAAACAAGAATATAGGGGTAGGGGCCTTTCGTGTTTTCTTCTTTTCATCAGGGCATGATTTCATGACGTCGCTCGTGCGCCGCAAGACGCCCGTGATGATCGCAATCGGCGGCATGTCCGGCAGCGGCAAGACGACGCTGGCCGAAGAGCTGGGCAAGAGAATGCCGGGTGTCGTCGTGATGGATTCCGATATCGTGCATAAAAAAATGTACGGCGTCGATCCGAAAACCCCGCTGCCCGACAGCGCCTATACCCCTGAAAATATCCAGACCTTCATCACGCATATTCACGCGGAAGCCGAGCGTTTATTGCGCTCCGGCAAGAGCGTCATCGTCTCCGGCTCTTTCCTCGACACCAATTCGCGCGCCAATCAGGAAGCGCTCGCGCATAAAAACGGCGGCGATTTTATCGGCATTTACCTGCATGCCTCCGCATCCGTTCTGTTCGAACGCGTGAGCAAGCGCAAGGACAGCGCATCCGACGCCGACAAAAAAGTGCTGAAGCGCCAGATCACGCAAAACCAGCCTAAGGCATTCCGCCAGCTCAACTGGCACCTGATCAACGCCGACCAGCCGATGGAAAGCATCGTCCATACCGCGATGTTCCACATCCAGCAGAAGAACGAGCGTAACCAGTTCAAGCTCGCCCTGCCGAAAACCAAGCGTAATCAGGCACCTAAGCCTTAAACTCCGCATTGACAGAATACCGTTATTTGTCGTAAACATATGCGACAAACCAGCGGAGATTCTAAATACCTATGGCTGACGGCAAAGCGCCCACATTATCGAGCATTTTTTCCGATGTCGTTTCCGTAGCTGATGCGGAGGCGCAGAAGCAATTCGATGCCGCAAAACTGCGCGAAGCCAACACGCTGCTGCTGGGCGCGATCGCCGCGAACGACGACACGATGTTCGACAAGGCGATCAATGACGGCGCAAACGTCAACGCCGATAACGGCAAGCCTCTGGAACATGCGGCAGCGGCCAAGAACAACCTGTTCCTGCGCAAGCTGCTGACGCGCGGCGCGGATGTTTCCTACGCCGTCGCAGCGCTGGAAACGGAACAGGGTGCGATCCCGCGCAAGGAACGCTACGACGATTATTACGAGCGCCGCAGTTACACCTACAAATCCAAGGAAGCAGAGCGCCGCTACAAGCAGATCAACGCGATCGTCAAGGCGCTGAACGAGTACGAAAAATTCTATCTCGAAAAAGTCGCGCCCATTGAAACCGTGCGCCTGCAACAGCAGGTGCTGGACAATGTCACGCAGCTGAACCGCAATGTTGACGAAGCGCTGCATGGCAAAAAGGTTTACAAGCCGAAGCTGAAAGCGCCAGGAGCGCGCGCCCCAAACATGGGAGACAAGCCATGAGCCTGCGCACATTCTTTGGCGGCAAGGACGACCCCATCACCGAATACAAAGGTCAGCTTGTCACGGCAGTGAAGGAAGGCAATATCGAAGCCTTGCGCATCCTTTTGCAAAAAGACATCGAAGCGCCGCCGGCCGTTTTTGACGCGGCGCTGGCGAAGGCCATCTCCAACAATCAGGTGCGCATGGCGCGCCTGCTGATCGAAGCGCCGGGCAGCCGCACGCTCGATACCGGTTACCTGCGCTCCGTCGTGTATGACGGCAAGACCGAACTTTTCCGCCTGCTGAAAGACAACGGCTGGGATTTTGCATCCGCTGTGCCGTCGGAAAACGGCCAGACCTATGCCGCGCGTCTTAAATTCATGGACAAGGATTACGAGGCCGACCAGCTGCGCAACGAACTTGCCGCCGTGAAAAAAGAACTGACGCAGCTGAAGGAAAATTGCCAGCAGGGCGGCCTCAATACCGGCCCGCTCGACGACGCACCCCGCCGCCCTAAAAATCCCACGCTATAACAGGCACTTAACCCTGCTTTCCGGTTTCGGCAAATGCGCTATCTATGTAAACTTAAAATTAACTTTATTCAGGTTTAATAGTCGCATAGGCTAGAAATACCGGAAGGAGCGCAAAGGGATGTCCAATCTGTTAAGCAGTGCAGCGGTCGGAGCGAAGACGGGAGCGGATGCGCAGGAGATCGCGTTTTCCTACCTCGAAACCAACCCCACCATGGCCCTTAACCGTACGCGTGAAGCAGCTGCCGCGCCGAAAGGCATGAGCGCCGCCGACACGATTGATCCTACGCGCTGATCCTGTTATCCGGGACGAGTTTCTAAGGGGCGCTTACCATGGCTCAGGCCGATAAATCCGTCGTGACCGAGTACGAAGTCTTCAAGAACGGGCGCAACGCGCTCGCTTTCTTTTTCTACAAACATGCTTCGCTCGACGGCAATCCGGAGGAAGGGCCCTTCTGGTTCACCATCCAGGAAAACCGCATCGTCGCCGGCACCGAAGCGCATTACGCCATCTTCGAAGACGTCAGCCAGGGCATCATCGACACCGCCCGCCAGCGCGGCGTGCTGATGATGGTCGAATTCGAAAACCAGCAACCCGTGCGCTGCACGCCTTGCTATCTCTCCGACAACTTCTAGATTATCCCGCGCCGCTGCTGTTCCAACGGAACTTTCAGCCGCGCTGGAACTTTGCCCATCATCGACATCAAGCGGAGCCCTTCCGATGAAAAAATACCTCGCCCTGACTGCTGTCATTCTTGCGCTGTCGGTGCCTGCGATGGCGGAAACGCCGAAGACGGCGGAAGTGAAGCTGGAGGATGTGAAGGGCGGCGATGCGGGCGTCGCGACATTCACGCAAGGCACGAAGGGTTTGCTGGTGAAGGTCGAGGCGAAGGGGCTGACGCCCGGCTGGCATGGCGTACATTTCCACGCGATGGGGCATTGCACGCATGATGACGGTTTCAAAAAAGCCGGCAGCCATGCCGCGAAAGAGGAAGAGCAGCACGGATTTCTAAACGCCGAAGGCCCGCATATCGGCGACCTGCCGAATTTGCATGTGGCGGCGGATGGCACGGGTTCTGCGGAATTCTACACCAAGACGATCGATATGGACGCGCTGCATGATGCCGATGGCTCGGCGCTGATGATCCATGCGAAGCCGGACGATTATAAAACCGACCCGTCGGGTGATTCAGGCGACCGCGTCGCCTGCGGCGTGATTTCCGGGCATAAATAATCCACCACAATATTGCTGTGCTATTCCCGCGGCGGGGGCGGCGGTGTTCCCATGTCGAAATCGCCGGGGATCTGGCCGTCCTGCGGGGGCGGGCCGCGATCATGGTCAGGCGGGGGCCCGCGATCCATATCGGGGGGCGGGCCGCGCAATTCAGGGGGAGGGCCGCGCCTATCATCCGGCGGGGGTGGCGCTTTTTCCATCAGGCGTTTGGCGAAGGCGATACGCTTCTCATCCGGCATATCGGCGATTTTCTTGGCGGCCTTGCCCTGCACCGATTTTTTGACCCCGTCCATCTCGGCGTCGATGGCGGCCAGATGCTGCGCCGCCTGTTCTTCGGTGACCTTGCCCTTCATCAAATCCTGCGCGAATTCCTGCCGCAGCGTTTGCACCTTTTCGAAATGCGCCTGCACTTCCTTGAAATTGTCTTTCATATCTTCGCCGAACAATTCCTGCGGGCCGAACATCGGCGGCGGGGGCGGGCCGTTGCGCAGGGCGGTTTGCATGCCTGCAGGGGAAGGCATGCTGTCACCCTGCGGCAGCACCGACATGCGCCCCAGCACAAAGGCGGCAAGGAACACGTTGAGCGCGACGGAGGCAAGCAGAACTTTGTTCATTTTGAAGGTCACTCCTACATCTGCATCTCGGCCACGCTGTCGGGGCCAAGGATGACGTTATCCATGAAATTACTTTGTGTGGATGTCTCTGTTGCGGCGGGCGTTGCGTTGCCCAGCCAGAAACCGATCACGGCGACGGCGGCGAACATCACTGCCTGCGTGAAAACATGGCGGCGCGATGCGTGCGGCTGCGCGGCGGCGGTCGTCACGATGCGCTCCAGAAGATCGCGGTCGGCATCGCGCACGGTGTAAGCACTTAAAACTTCATCAAGCTTGTCCATCTTTGCTCTCCCTCTCGATCAACTCTTCCTTCAGGCTCTGGCGCGCGCGGTACAGCAATTGCTGGAACGCGTTCAGCGTCATGCCGGTTGCGGCTGCTGCCTGTTCGTTGCTGAGTTCCTCGTAATAACTAAGCACGACAGCGGCGCGCTGGCGCGGCGGCAATCTTCCCAGTGCCGCCTGCACCTGCCGTGACCGTTGCTGCTGCTGCAGCGAAATTTCCGGACCCGGACCTGTATCGGGTGTCGTGTCGTTGTCGCCCAGCGGCAGCAGCAGCCGTTTACGCTTGTGGTCGATGCAGGCATTGGTCATCACGCAGTAAAGCCAGGTGGTGAATTTCGCCTCGGGCCTCCACTTGCCGGCATCGTTCCAGATGCGCAGGCAAACCTCCTGCGCCACATCCTCGGCATCGGCGCGGCTGCCCAGCATACGCTCCCCGAACCGCACGCAGAAATTCAGGTGCCGCGCTACCAGCATGCGGTAGGCGCCTGCGTCCTGCTGCGCGATGCGCTGCATCAGCGCGTGGTCGGTATCGGTTGCTGGTTCCAAAAGCGCCTTCCGCGAGTGATGCCGCGATATACCTTTAACGGCGCGGTCTGGCATAAACTTACGCCGGAATTAAAAAAGAAAGAAGCCCGCCGGGGTCCGCGGCGGGCTTCTCGTCCTGAAATGTCTGTTATCTGGTCGTTTCGCCTCCTTTTTGCGGAGGTTGACCGCCGCCGTTACCGCCGCCATTCGGAGGAGGACCGCCGTTGCCATCACGCGGCGGCGGGCAATTTTGGTCATGGGGCGGGTGCTCGCCCTGTTTGCCATCCGGGGGCGGGCCGGGAGGAGGACCCGGTGGGGGACCACCGTTACCGCCATCGGGAGGTGGCGGCGGGGGCGGGCATTTGCCGTCATGCGGCGGGCGGCCGTTCTGCTGCTCGCCGGATGCTTCCTTGCCGCCCTGCTGTTGCTGCGGGGGCGTGCCGCGATGTCCGCCTTGCTGCTGGCCGGATGCGCCCTGCTGTTGCGTGCCGGCGCTTTCGGCCATCGCGTCCAGCTGCGCTGCCAGTGACAGCGCAAAAACGACGGCGGTCGTCGCGAGTAATTTTTTCATGGTGATTTCCCCTTTATGTGAGCCGATACCCATGAAACGAAAAGGGCGGCCGTAAACTTACGCCGCCCTTTCGAAGAATTTATGAAAGAAAGTTTTATGCGCGTTTATGCAACCACCAGCTGTCGCTGTTCAGCGAGAAGATGGGTTTGTAGCGGTTGACGTTTTCAGCGTTGCGGGTCGCCTTGTCCTGGTTGTCGAGGACGTAGGTGTTGCCGCCGTCATACACGATCAGGATCGCATGCGGGACGTTCTTGATCTTATCCTGCACGATCGCAACGCGCATCTGGTCGGCGGAGAAGCCGAGCGCGCGCAAGGATGCATATTTCGCGATCGCGAAATCTTCGCAATCGCCGCCCTTGGTCAGGAATTCAATCGGGGTCGCCCACTGGTCGGACTTGCCGTAGTTGCGGCTGTCCTCGACGTAGCGGACATTGTTCATGTAACGGTTCACTTCCTCGATCTGCTGCGCGCGGCCCATGCCTTTCAGGCCTTCCAGCTGCGCTTTCCATGTGCGGACGGTCGCGGAATTGCCTTGCGTCTTCATTTGCTGGTCAAAGCGCGACATGACCGACGTCCATTTCGGGAACATCGCAACGCCGTTGGTCTTGACTTCGGCGGTGCCGAACAGGCCGGGGGCGCTTGCTTTCGGAATTGCGGGGCGGACGGCGGCGGTGGTGAAGGCGGCTGCCATGCGTACGTTTTGTCCTGCGCCCTGGTCTGCGCTCGCGGCAGAAGGCGTCACGACCTGCATCATCAACGCCATGCCGGCGGTCGATGCCTTGATGCACCACTGTTCAGCCAGCTTGCGATACAGCTGCACGGCCGAGAGAGAACCCTGGTCAACCAGCGCCTTGCCGAGGCGGATGCCGGTTTCTTTCTGGTGGGCCAGCGCCTTGTCCAGCTGGCATTTCGTGATCAGGCCGCTATTTACAAGGAGGTCACCGAGTTTGTAGCTGCGGACGGTGCAACCGACCGAGCGGATGAAATTCCCGTGGAGATCAGGGGTTTTGGAAGCGGTTGATTCTGTGCTTTTGTCTTTTTGTAACTGCATACGATCACTGCCCTTTTTCGTATTTTGTGACGAGCTTGTAACAGTTCCATAATACGCAGGTGACATTAACAAATCGCTAAAATGGCCAGATCGTTTGGAACCTTTTTCAACTTGAGGCGAATACCTTATTATGATAAAAATCTTGTAATATTATTATCATCCGTATTGGCGGTCATATGCTTGAAAATTCAGCCCTTTTTAAAGACCTGACGAAATTGGCCGATGCGCGCGTGTTGTGCCTTGGCGATGTGATGCTCGACCGTTTCATTTACGGCGGCATCGAACGCATCTCTCCCGAAGCGCCGATTCCCGTGCTGCTGGTCGAGCGGGAGAAGCACATGCTGGGCGGCGCGGGCAACGTGGTCGCCAATATCGCGGCGCTGGGCGCAAAGGCCGTGCTGATCGCCGTGGTGGGCAATGATACCGCCGGCACCGATATCGCCAAGCATCTGGGCGACCTCGGCGTGGATGCGCAGCTGGAAATGGCCTCCGACCGTTTCACGACCGTCAAAAGCCGTTTTGTGTCGGCCGGCCAGCAGATGCTGCGCGTCGACCGCGAAAAGACCGCCGGCATTCCGGTCGAGGTTGAAGACCGCGTAATCGCGCGCGCCGAAAAAATTATCCCGACCGTGGGCGCAGTCATTTTGTCCGACTACAAAAAAGGCCTGCTGACCGAACGCGTGGTCGCCAGCGTGATCGATATCGCGCGCCGCCATAACGTGCCGGTCGTTGTCGACCCCAAGGGCGCCGATTTTACGCGCTACAAGGGCGCATCCGTCATCACCCCGAACCGCAAGGAACTGGAAACAGCAACCGCGATGAAGGCAGGCACGGATGAAGAAGTGCGCGCGGCGGCGATGAAGATCATTACAGGCTGCGGCGTGCCCGCTGTGCTGGCAACGCGTTCGCGCGACGGCATGTCGCTGGTGACGGGCGATGAAAACCCGCTGCACATCCCCGCCAACATGCGTGAAGTCTTTGACGTGTCGGGCGCGGGCGATACCGTGATTGCGACATTTGCCTCCGCCATGGCGGCGAAAATCCCGATGCGTAACGCGGCGTTGCTGGCGAACATTGCGGCCGGCATCGTCGTCGGCAAGCCCGGCACCGCAACCGCGCGCCCTGAAGAAATCGAAACCGCCATTTCCGGCGGCTATGCGATGGAAAAACAGGCCTATCAGCGCAAGACGAAATTCGCTACCCGCGACGGCGCAGCCGAACAGGCGGACCGCTGGCGCACACGCGGATTTAAAGTCGGCTTCACCAATGGCTGTTTCGACCTGCTGCATCCCGGCCATGTGGCGACGCTGCGCCAGGCGAAGGCGGCTTGCGATTACCTTGTCGTCGCGATTAACAGCGACGCATCTGTGAAGCGTTTGAAGGGCCCCACGCGCCCCGTTCAGGACGAACAGGCGCGCGCGGCGATTTTGTCTGCGCTGGAAATGGTCGATATCGTCGTTGTGTACGACGAAGACACCCCCATCGAAACGCTGAAGGCCGTGAAGCCCGACGTGCTGGTCAAGGGCGGCCAGTACAAGCTGGAGGAAGTGGTCGGTTACGACCTCATCCAGACATGGGGCGGCAAGGTCGTGCGCGCCGACATGGAAGACGGTTTTTCGACCACCAATACCATCGCGAAAATGGCTGGCTAAGACGCCGCGAGCACGCTAGGATTTCAGCTGTTCAACAATTAAAGACAGCGATTCCGCCGTGGCAAAAAATGTGTTCAGCATTGACCTGCCCCTAATATCCGCATCCTGCGTGGTCGCGGACAGCCCGCATAGCGGCAAAGATTATCCGGTTGATTTCGATTATGCCTGCGACCTTCATTCCCTGCGGCAGGCGGAGGACATGGCGGTCGACAATCTTTACAATTTCCTGCCCGCAACCGGCGTGCCGCTGTTGCAGGCGCAATTCCCGCGCAGCTATATCGATGCCAACCGTGCCGAGTTTTTCGACGGCCGCCTGTCGGGCGAATATCACGCCGGCGACAGCAGCCTTGTGCGCGGCGTGATATCGCCCCGTCACACCGAAAAAATCTATGACCGGAAACTGAATTTGAGCGAAGTGTTCAACCGCGTCGCCGATTACCACCGCCCCTATCACGACAAACTGGCCGCGATGATCGACGATGTCCATGCGCGTCATGGCAAGGCGGTGCATCTGAATTTACATTCGATGCCGTCCACCATCAACCGCGGCACCGGCGTGAATCCGTTTGATATTGCAATCGGAACGCGCGATGGCGACACTTGCGCGCCACATATCGCGGAAAAGCTGCAGGCGCTGTTCGCGGCCAAGGGATACAATGCCGTAATAGATACCCAAGGCTATCGCGGCGCGGAAATCGTGCGCCGCCACGGCGATCCATTCAATGACCGCCACAGCCTACAGGTCGAGGTCAACCGCGCGCTGTATATGGATGAAAAAACGCTGCAACTGAAACCGGAATTTGCGCAGTTGCAGAATGACCTGCGCGAGATCATGGGCGATTTTATCGGCTGGTGCGACAGCCCCGCCGTCGCCAGCAAGCCGCAGCCGTCAACGGGCGCAGCGCCGCACCGTCCTGCCGCTTAAGGCCTATTCCTTGGAATCTTCTTCGTCATCTTCCGCAGGTGCTTCCTGCACGCGCTGGCCGCGTTTGTAGCGGTTGACGGCTGCCTCCAGCTCGTCCAGCTCCTCGCAGTTTGAATCGCCGCAGGTCAGGCGGATGACTTGCATCTGCTCGACCGCGCGGGCAAGGTTGCCGACATCAAGATAGCTTTGTGCGATATAGCGGTTCGCGCCCAGATGTTTCGGGTTGATGCTGATCGCCTTGGCGTAATTTTCGCGTGCTTTTTTCCGGTCGCCGAGGCGGTAATAGGCATAGCCGCGATAGGTATAGGCATCGGCAGACAGCGGGTGGCGCGACAACACCGCGTTCAGTACGCTTAAGGCTTGCGAATATTTGCCGGTCGATAGGTAATATTCCGCGGTGATCAGGCCGGAATCCTCGCGGAACGGCACCTGGTTTTTCTTCGCCTTCATCTCCGGCTTGCCATAGGTGTCGGGCGCGTAGGGGTTCGCGTAAGGATCGGCGGCAAGCGCATGGGATGAAAACGCGAAAAGCCCCAGCATCAGGGCAACAGCGGAAAGGGTCAGGCGCATGGGTTTATACCGGTACAGTTTGCTCGATGCGGAAATCTTGGATGCCGTCGTACTGTGCTGGTTCGCTGTGGAGTTTGTCAACCCTTGCAAGGTCGGGGCCGTGGCGGCAGGCGCGAACCATGTCGTCGACCTGTCGGGCATCCCCGTGGAGAAGCGCCTCGACGCTGCCGTCGGAGCGGCTGCGCACCCATCCGGAAATACCGCGGTCGAGTGCCTGGCTTTGCAGCCACCGGCGATAACTCACGCCTTGCACAAAGCCGTGGACGAAGACGCGGATCGTTTCTGTTGGTACGGGCGTGTTCATGGCCGACAAACCTTTTCCAGAAGTTTTAGTTCCATTTTTGCTCAAAGCGGGCAGGGCCAGTCTTAAATTACTGAACCGCCATCACAATACAGGCACCCTGCAGCAATTTGCAGGCGGAATTGGCCTCTGCCTGCTGCAGCCCCGACAGGCGGGCGCGGTAAATCACGCCCTTGTTGGTCTGCAGCGGCGCAATAATATATCGCGTTTTCGCGGTCAAGGCGGCGGGCAGTTTCTGGTGCGCCGATTTAAGCGCGGTCATGCCCGCATTCTGGTCCGAGAAAGCACCGATCTGGATCGCCCAAGCCCCCCCTGTCGCTGCACTCGCGACCGTCGTGGCGGCAGCGGGCTGACGGAGCGGCACCGGCTTCAGGGAAGATTGTTTCGTAATAGCGGCTTGCGTTGCGGGTGCCTGTGCCGCCGGCGATTTGCGCGGCAGCGGGCTGGTCAGGTGTGCCGTCATGGGGGCAAGGGCAGGACGCGCTACCGGCTGCTCCGGTTCGAATTCCGCAGCGCGCGGCTCGTGAAAGGAAGCGCGGGGCGCGGCGCCCGGCGGCATTTCCTGCGGCTCGGCGGCGGCAAGTTGCGCGGAGGCCTGTTCCTGCGTATCGCCCTCTTCGGTGCTCATGCCCATGGGGCTGAAGCTGGGGGCGTCAAGATTGGTTTGCGTGCGCGCCGTGCGCGGCTGCATGCGGGTCGGTTCATTCTTGGCAGTCGGCGTGGCAGCGGGCTTGCGCTTGGGCATGCCGCCGCGCGCCGCTTCAAGCCGCTTGTCGATCGCGGCCAGCACGCGCGGGTCTTTCATGCGCTCGAAACCGGCATCCAGCAAATCGCGCATCGTGCTGTTGCGCGAAGCCGAGGTGCGGCCGCCGAACACGACGCCAATCAGGCGCTTGTTCCCCTGCACCGCAGATGCCGCAAGGTTATAGCCCGACGCATACACATAGCCCGTCTTCAAGCCGTCCATGCCGGGATATGTCGCCATGAGTTTATTGTGGTTGAGCGAGGTGATGCCGTTATAGGTGAAGCTGGGCGTGCTGAAATAACGGTAATAACGCGGGAAATCGCGCATCAGCGCCTGCGATAAAATCGCCATGTCGCGCGCGGATGAATATTGCTCGGGGTCGTGCAGGCCGGATGCATTGGCAAAGCGCGTGTTGCGCATGCCCAGCTGCTGCGCCTTGAACGTCATCAGGCGCGCAAAACGTGATTGCGATCCGCCCACCGCTTCGCCCAGCACCACGGCGGCATCATTGGCGGAGCGGGTGACGAGGGCAAGAATGCCGTCCTCGACCCGGATGGAATAACCTGCCTCCAGCCCCAGTTTCGACGGCGGCTGGTATTGCGCGTTGGCGGAAACGGGGATGCGCTGGGATTTGGTCAGCACGCCTTTTTCAATCGCCTCGAAGGTCAGGTACAGCGTCATCATTTTCGTCAGCGAGGCGGGGAACAGTTTTTTGTCGGGATTTTTTTCGCTCAGCACATAGCCCGATTGCGCATCGATCACGATCGACCCGTAACGGTCGGGCTGGGGCTTGGCCTTGCCCCTGGCGGTTCTGGTTTTCTTTTTCGATTTGCCGTGCTGGCCGGTGTATTTGGTGATGCCGGCATAGGACGGGGCTGCGGGCGCAGACAGCAAAATACCGACGGCGACGACGGCCATCAGCAGTTTTGGTAAAAACCCGGATTTGCGGCTGGTCACGCGCACCTGCATCAGCCTATTTTTCCCCGAAAAAACAACAAATATCCCCTTACATTTATTATCGGTCTCGGGGGCGTGTTTGTCTAGCGAGGTTTGTCAAAAAAGCCTTCAATTGCGGAAAAGATACCCACAGGGGCTGGGTGTTTTATGCCGCAGCGGGACCTTTCGGACGCCATTCGCCGCGCGGCACGATCGCCTTCGGCTGGTTTTCGTCGGGGCCTGCCGGCTTGTCGTTGCCGCCGCCGGGGTTCAGGCGGTCGCGCGTTTCGGGCGCGGACGGGAGCGTGAAGGGCGACGCGGCATTGTTGAAATCCGCCGGGAAGAAAGACTGCGCCAGACGGATGGGGAACAGCACCTCGTGCTGGACGGTATCCGGCTGCGCCTGCAGGATCGTGTCGGGGTTCGTCTGGACCGGCGGCGGCAGCATCACGTAACGCTCGCCGTTGGGTCCGTTATCCCGCCCGAAGCGGAAACGCGCCAGCGGGTTGCCGAGGCGCTCGAAACCGAAATCGAGCAGGCGCTGCATATCAATGACGCGCTCCGTCGGCGTGCGTGCGCCGAACACGATGCCGATCACGCGGTTGTCGCCGCGTTGCGCGGAGGCTGCCAGGTTCCAGCCGGCGGTGTTGATGAAGCCGGTTTTCCCCATGTCGAGGCCTTCATAATTGCCCAGCAGCCGGTTCGTGTTGTTCCAGGTTTGGCCGTTGAAGCTGAAGCTGGGGATCGCGAAATAATGTTGATATTCAGGGAAATCGCGCAAAATCGCGCGGGACAGCAATGCCATATCCTCGACCGTCGTGACCTGCCGCGTATCGGGCAGGCCGTTCGGGTTGGTATAGCGTGTGCCGGTCATGCCAAGGCGGCGTGCCTCCGCCGTCATCAGGGTGGCGAAGTTGCTTTCTGTATCGCCCAATGCTTCCGCCAGTACCACGGCGGCATCATTCGCGGAATGGGTCAGCATGCCGCGCAGCGCATTTTCAACGCTGATCCGGCGGGTATTCTGGCTCGTGGTGACGCGGCGGTTTTTGCCGCGACCGGTCGAGGTGGAGGTCATCAGGCCGAGATTGGTGCGTGGCTGCGACGCCGCATTGCGGGTTACGTCGATCATCTGGTCGGTCGTCAGGCGGCCATCCTTCAGCGCCTGAAACACCAGATAGGCCGTCATCATCTTGGCGGTGGATGCGGGGTGCAGGGACTGGCTTGCGTCGCGTTCATACAGCACGCGGCCGGAACTGGCGTCGACCACAATCGCTGCATAGCGTGCGGGGCGCGTATCGGGGGCAGGTTGCTGCGCGATGGCGGGGGCTGCTGCGGCGGCATTGAATGCCAGCGCGAGCATGATATTGCGCAATAATTTGTTCTTCTTCGGCTTGCCCGGTTTCATCCTGCAAACTCCGTCTGTAAATGTGTGACCGGGATATTTTATTACCCGGATTCGTTGCTAATTTTGCGACCTTATGGGAATCAAGGCTGTCCGTAAAGTGTTTTTTGCGATTTTTCGACAGGGATACCCTTAAAAGGGGGGATGTACTATATTCTAGGGTATGAATTCAAGGATTCTGGCGTGAAACGGCTCAAAACCTACCTGACTGCGGGAAATGACGACGAACGGGATAATAACCGTCCGGGGCGTACCGATGTCGGTGTGATGACCCGCACCCGCGCCAAGACCAAAAAACCGTCGATGTACAGGGTTCTTCTGTTAAATGACGATTTCACGCCGATGGACTTCGTTGTTCACGTTTTAGAAAAGTTTTTCAGCAAGAATAGGCAGGAAGCAACCGAAGTGATGCTTCAGGTCCATCGCCGTGGCGTCGGCGTCTGCGGGACCTATACTTATGAAGTGGCGGAAACCAAGGTGAACCTCGTCATGGACTACGCCCGCAAGAATGAACATCCATTGCAATGCACGATGGAGAAAGAGTAACAGGGGGATAACGATATGCTCTCACGTCAACTGGAACAGACGCTGCACCGCGCGCTCGCCCATGCGAATGCGCGCCACCATGAATTTGCAACGTTGGAGCATCTGCTGCTCGCGCTGACCGACGATCAGGACGCGGTTGCCGTGATGCGCGCCTGCGGTGTCGACCTTGATTTGCTGAAGCAGGAAGTGTCGCATTACATCGATACCGAACTTCAGAACCTCGTCCATCCGGCATCCGAAGAAGCGAAGCCCACCTCCAGTTTCCAGCGCGTGCTGCAGCGCGCCGCGATCCACGTCCAGTCCTCGGGACGCGAGGAAGTGACGGGCGCGAATGTTCTGGTCGCCCTGTTCTCGGAACGTGAAAGCAATGCCGTGTTCTTCCTGCAGGAACAGGAAATGACGCGATTTGACGCCGTCAATTACATCTCCCACGGCATCGCCAAAGTGCCGGGGCAGGCAGAAGCGCGCACCGTGCATGGCGCGAACGACGACGCGCAGGAAGAAAACGTCATCAAGAAAGGCCGCGAGGCGCTGGACGCCTATTGCGTGAACCTGAACAACAAGGCGATCAACGGCAAGATTGACCCGCTGATCGGCCGCGAGAGCGAAGTTGACCGCACGATTCAGGTGCTGTGCCGCCGCTCCAAAAACAACCCGCTTTATGTCGGCGATCCCGGCGTGGGCAAGACCGCCATCGCCGAAGGTCTTGCGCGCCGCATCACCGAAAACGATGTGCCCGAAGTGCTGAAGCATTGCACCATCTATTCGCTCGATATGGGGTCCTTGCTCGCCGGTACGCGCTATCGCGGTGATTTCGAGGAACGCATCAAGGCGGTCATCACCGAATTGCAGGCAATCGAAGGCGCGATTTTGTTTATCGACGAAATCCATACCGTGATTGGCGCGGGCGCGACATCCGGCGGCGCGATGGATGCGTCGAATCTTTTGAAACCGTCCCTGTCCTCCGGCACGCTGCGTTGCATCGGTTCGACCACCTATAAAGAATACCGCAACCACTTTGAAAAAGACCGCGCGCTGGTGCGCCGCTTCCAGAAGATCGATGTGAACGAGCCGAATATCGAAGATGCGATCCGTATCCTCAAAGGGCTGAAACCCTATTACGAAGAACACCACAAGGTAACCTATTCCGAAGAAGCCATCCGCGCGGCTGTTGAGCTGTCGGCGCGCTATATCGGCGACCGTAAATTGCCCGACAAGGCAATCGACGTGATCGACGAAGCTGGCGCGGCGCAAATGCTTGTGAGTGAAGACAAGCGCAAAAAAATCATCGGCCTTGCGGATATCGAGGCGACGGTGTCGAAAATCGCGCGCATTCCCCCAAAAACCATCAGCAAGGACGACAAGGAAGCGCTCGCCAATCTGGAACGCGACCTGCGCACGCTCGTCTTCGGTCAGGATCAGGCGATCGAGGCGCTGACCTCTGCCATCAAGCTCAGCCGCGCGGGATTGCGCGAACCTGAAAAGCCGATTGGTTCGTACCTGTTCTCCGGCCCAACCGGCGTCGGCAAGACGGAGGTCGCGCGCCAGCTGGCGAAATCGCTGGGCGTGGAACTGACGCGCTTTGATATGTCCGAATACATGGAACGCCATTCCGTTTCGCGCCTGATCGGCGCGCCTCCCGGCTATGTGGGCTTCGATCAGGGCGGCATGCTAACCGACAAGATCGACCAGCACCCGCATTCGGTCGTGCTGCTCGACGAAATCGAAAAGGCGCATCCGGATTTGTTCAACATCCTGCTGCAGGTGATGGACTACGGTAAAATCACCGACAACAACGGCAAGACCGTCGACTGCCGCAACATCATCCTCATCATGACCACCAACGCCGGCGCATCCGACATGGCGAAGGCGACCGTGGGCTTCGAGCGCACGCTGCGTGAAGGTGATGATGAAGAGGCGATCAACCGCACCTTCACGCCTGAATTCCGCAACCGACTCGATGCCGTGATCCCGTTCAAGGCGCTGTCGCCGGCGACCATCGGCCGCGTTGTCGACAAGTTCATCATGCAGCTGGAGGCGCAACTGGGCGACCGCGGCGTCACGATCGAACTGACATCCGAGGCACGCCAGTGGCTTGGAAAAAAAGGCTACGATCCCGCAATGGGCGCACGCCCGCTTGGCCGCGTCATTCAGGAACACGTCAAGAAACCGCTTGCCGAAGAACTGCTGTTCGGCCGCCTCGTCAAGGGCGGCGCGGTCAAGATCGCGGTCAAGGATGGCAAGCTCGCCTTCGAATACCCGCCCTCGAAACCCGGCAAGCCCACAGAACCTGAACTCGAGCATGAGCGCGTGAAATAATGGATTCAAGCAAAGGGCAGGTACTGGTCGTCGACCCCAGCGACATCATGCGCAAGCTGATTTGCGGCATTCTTCTGAAGAGCGGTTACGCGGTGGTAGACGCCGCCGAATCCGACAAGGCTGTCGAACTGCTGGGAAAGCGCCCCGATCTCGTGATCCTCGATATCGACGATGAAACATCAGATGAAGTTTCTTTCCTGCGCAAGATGAAACGCGACCACGCCACCACGCCGATCATCGCGCTCGCCGACGATCACGTGCGCGAGGAAGTGCAGAAGAAGATCGAGATGAAGCTGACCTTCTTCCCGAAACCGGTGAAGCCGGACGCCCTGCTCGCGCAGGTCGAGGCGCTGCTCGCCGAAACGGAAGAAAAACGCCTTGCCGCCGAAGCGAACAAGAGCGGCGCGCAGCTGGATATCGAACAGCAGCGCATGGGATTTATGCGCCGCGCCATCGACCTTTCACAGCAGAAGATGGAAGAAAACTGTGGCGGCCCCTTTGGCGCCGTCATCGTGCGCAACGGAAAAATTATCGGCGAAGGCTGGAACTGCGTGACCTCCACCAACGACCCGACGGCGCATGCCGAAATGGTCGCAATCCGCAATGCCACAGCCGCGATCAAGGATTTCAAGCTGGAAGGCTGCGACATCTATACCAGCTGCGAGCCCTGCCCGATGTGCCTCTCCGCCATCTACTGGGCGCGCCTCGATAAGATTTTCTACGCCAACATGCGCGAAGACGCTGAAAAGATCGGCTTTGACGATGCCTTCCTTTACCGCGAAGTCGCATTGCCGGAAAACAAGCGATCCTTACCGGTATTCCGCCTGCTGCGTGAGGAAGCGCATATCGTATTCGACAACTGGATGACCAAGATGGATAAAACTGCGTATTAAATAATTTATGATGATCTCGGGGGAGTTTATTTCATGAAATGCGAAATTATGGGCGACAGCGCGTTCCCGCTGCTGCGCGTCACGTTTTCAGAGGGCGAGCATATCAAGGCTGAATCCGGCGCGATGGTCGCGATGTCGACCAATATCAAGCTGACCGGCAAGGCGGATGGCGGCATCGGCAAGGCGATCGGCCGCATGTTCTCGGGCGAAAGTTTCTTTATGCAGCAGCTGGAATCGCAAGGCGGTGCGGGCTGGGCGCTGCTGGCGGCATCCACGCCCGGCGAAATCGCCACGATTGATTTGCGCCCCGGCGAACAGCTATCGGTGCAAAAAGGCGGCTACCTTGCCGCCACCAACGGCATTCAGGTATCGACGAAGATGCAAGGCCTGTTCAAGGGCATGCTGTCGGGCCAGGGATTTTTCATCGTCAAAATCGGCGGCGAAGGCACCGTGTTCCTCTCCACCTACGGCTCCATCTATCCCATGGTACTGGGGCAGGGCGAAGTGGTGCATATCGATAACGGACATCTGGTCGCATGGGATTCCCACATGCCTTATGAAATCGTCAAGGGCGGTTCCGGCTGGATTTCGTCGATGACCTCGGGCGAAGGTCTCGGCTGCCGCTTTCAGGGGCCGGGTCGCGTCTGGATTCAGACGCGCAACCCGCAGCAACTGGTCGGCTGGCTCTATCCTATGTTCCCGCAACGCACCGGCACCGGCTAACGCTTTCCCATAGCTATATTGTGCGCGAAAGGTTTTGTAACCCGTGCGCATGGTCACTACAATTGATCAGGTTCAAATACAGGGATTTCAGACATGCGTTATATGTTTCTTGCGCTCGCGGTTGTGATGTTTGCAGGAGTTGCGCAGGCGCAAGTACCCGCGCAGCAGGCACCGCGCCCGCCCGCAACCGCGCCCGCTGCGGCGCTGGATGATGCGCCCGATATCGCGCCCGCCGGTGTTGCGCCTTCCGTCAACCGTCTGCCGGAGCGTGTGATCCGCCCGATGCGCGCCGTCGATCCGATGACGCTGCGCGCGGAAGCGGGCACTATCCGCCTTTGGGGCATCAAGCCCGCGCAGAGCGCGGAGACGCCTTTGGAATTGAAGGCGCTCGACCTCATGGACAGCCTCATTCAGGAACAGCAGGTCAATTGCCGCGTCATGGGCGGCACGTTTTTGGAAATGGTCGCGCGCTGCTCGACCGCGACCAACCAGGATCTCGCGCTGGAACTGCTGAAGAACGGCTTCGTCGTCGTCGATCGCCGCCAGACCTATAACACCGTCTTCGCGACGGCCTACGAAAAAGAACAGGAATCTGCGCGCGTCGCGGGCAGGGGCGTCTGGGCACTCGTGAAGGATGACATGAACAAGACAAATGAAGGCGGGCTGCCGCGCTGGATCGAGCCTTATATGTCCGTGCTGCTGCCGATCGCGCTGATCTTCGGCCCCTTCGGCGGGTTGATGATCGTGGGCTTCGTCATGTGGTACTGGCTGCGCCGCATGGCATCGCTGCAGGAAAAAGAGGCCGAGCAGACCAGCCGCAAGGAAGCGATGCTGCAAAGCCGCGAGCGCCATGTCCTCGTCTCCACGCTCGAGGGCGAGCTGATGGAAAACAAAAACAAGATCGAGGCCTTCCTCGTGATTTATGGCGACATGCTGCGCGGCTTGCAGGATGCCAACGAAGTGCCGAAATACCAGCAGGGCGGCGATATCGTGCAAAAGCACCCGACCTTTGGCCGCGCGGTGTTCGAGGCGAATGTGAGCAAACTCTCCTTGCTCGACATCAAGCTGGCGGGACAAATTTCAAAACTTTACTCCGCCATGCCGAAGGATCAGGAATACATCAACCTTGAACCGACAGTGCCGCTGGAAACCGCGGTGAAGCTGGTGCAAAAGGTGCTGAAGGAAGCGGAAACACTGATCGATCCGCTGAACAATGTCATCACCGGTCTTGCAAACGCGGCGCAGAAAAAACCGGGCACGCCCGAATAAGAAAAACGCTCAATAAAAAAAGCCCCGGATTTTTTCCGGGGCTTTTTTTATAGAGCGCGAAAAGTTACGCGCGGATTTTGCTGGTGACAGTCGCTTCGGTAGCCATTTCGCTCGCGGTGACGGGCGGCAGCGCGGGACGTTCGCCGGCCGCGCGTTCGATATGTGCCATCAGGTCGACGAGATCGACGAAATGATCCGCCTGGCGGCGCAGTTCATCGGCCACCATCGGGGGCGAGGTGCGGATGGTCGAGACGACCGTCGTGCGCACGCCTTTGCGCTGTACCGATTCCAGCAAGCGGCGGAAATCGCCATCGCCCGAAAACAGCACGATGTGGTCGACATGATCGGCCAGTTCCATCATGTCGATGGCAAGCTCGATATCCATATTGCCTTTTACTTTGCGGCGGCCCGTCGCATCCGTGAATTCTTTCGCGGGCTTGGTCACCATCGTATAGCCATTGTAATCCAGCCAATCGATGAGCGGGCGGATGGGGGAGTATTCCTGGTCTTCCATCAGCGCCGTATAATAGAACGCGCGTACAAGACGGCTCTGGCCGGAGATAAAGGTCAGCAGGCGTTTGTAGTCGATGTCAAAGGTCAGGCTCTTCGCGGCTGCATAAAGGTTTGCGCCGTCAATGAATACAGCCAGCTTTTCTTCTTTATAGAAAAAATTGAAATTCTGAGAATTATTGTTGGTTTTCAAGATATTGCTCCCCAAATCATATGGACGGGCTTTTTAGCCCCGAAATTTGCCGTTGTCAAGAATGGTATAAATAGTCCCCTGTCCGATTTCCAGAAACACCGCAGGATAGGGCGGCGGGAAGGTCGGCTCGAGTGTTTTATACCCCAAACTGGTTGACAATGTCAAGGTGTTTTATTAAAAATGAAACATAGGCTGAATACGCGGGCAGTCAAGTAAAGCGGCGTGATTCAGGTTGCAATCAGGCAGGTAAGGTTGTTATAACAAACCCCTGTTTTAGAAGTCGTTTAAAGGTATAGGCATATGGCACGCGTCACAGTCGAAGACTGCATCCTGAAAGTTCCCAACAGATTCGAGCTGGTGCTCGTCTCTTCCCAGCGTGCCCGCGAGATCAATGCCGGCGCCGCCCTGCTGGTCGACCGCGACAACGACAAGAACCCCGTTATCTCGCTCCGCGAAATCGCCGACACCGATATGTCGCTCGACGCGCTGCGCGAAAGCCTGATCAAGAACCACCAGAAGGTGATCGAGGTCGAGGAAGAAGATGAAGACATCATCGACGTGATGGAAGGCGAAGCGGAATGGGCGCAGGTTGCGAACCAGGCTGCCGAAGGCGAAGTTGAAACCGCCGGCCTGCATGAAGACACCGGCGAAGAGCCGAAGGAAGAAGAAGCGGCTGACGCGGATGCAGATGCTGACGTCGAAGGCGAAGAACTGGAAATTCCCGCTGGCGAATTCGATGCCGGCGACCTGGGCGGCAAGGACGAGAGCAACTGATCGCCAAACCCCTGTTAAAATTTAAAAAGCCGCCTATAATTAAACCCTTAGGCGGCTTTTTGCTGCCTGAAAAAAGGGTGTTGATTTGATACGGCAATACGAACTCATCGAACTGGTCAAGGCTTACGATCCCGGCATGGACGAAGACATCGTCAACCGGGCCTATGTCTATGCGATGAAAATGCATGGCTCGCAGACGCGTGCCTCCGGCGATCTTTACTTCTCCCATCCTCTGGAAGTCGCGGGCATCCTTACTGAGATGAAGATGGATACTGCCTCCGTCTGCACCGCGCTGCTGCATGACACGGTCGAGGATACCGAAGCGACCATCGAGGAAATCCACAAGCTGTTCGGCGAGGAAATCGCAAAGCTTGTCGACGGCGTGACGAAACTGTCGAAAATCGAATTCCAGTCCGCGCAGGAAAAGCAGGCGGAAAATTTCCGCAAGCTGGTGCTGGCGATGTCCGAAGACATCCGCGTGCTGCTGGTGAAGCTTTCCGACCGGCTGCACAACATGCGCACGCTGTTCCATATCCCGAAGCCCGAGAAGCGGAAAAGAATCGCGGTCGAAACGATCGAGATTTACGCGCCGCTCGCCGAGCGCATCGGCATCCACAAGATCAAGGAAGAGCTGGAAGACTTAAGCTTTGCCGAAATCAACGGCGAGGCACGCGACAGCATCAAGACGCGCCTGAACTTCCTGCGCGCGGAGGGAGGCGAGGCCGTCGTCGGCCGCATCATCGAGGAACTGCTGAAACGCCTGAAGGAAGCGGGGCTGGAGGCCGATGTCTACGGCCGCGAAAAAACGCCTTACTCCATCTGGAAAAAGATGCAGCGCAAGAATATCAGCTTCGAACAGCTGTCCGATATCATGGCGTTCCGCATCCAGGTGTCGAACGTGTCGGAATGCTATCACGCGCTTGGCATCATCCACGGCCTCTACCCGACCGTGCCGGGACGCTTCAAGGATTACATCTCGCTCGCGAAGCCGAACGGCTATCGCTCGCTGCACACGACCGTTATCGGCCCTGAAAACCACCGCATCGAGGTGCAGATACGCACCCCCGACATGCATGAGGAAGCCGAGCTTGGCGTTGCCGCCCACTGGTCCTACAAACAGGGCGACGGCGGCAAGAGCAAGGAAGGCCGCCAGTTCCGCTGGCTGCGCGAATTGATGGATATCGTCGAGCATGCGGCGAAGCCCGAGGAGTTCCTCGAAAACACGAAACTGGAGCTTTATCAGGATCAGGTGTTCTGCTTCACGCCGAACGGCGACCTGATTGCGCTGCCGCGTGGCGCGACACCGGTCGACTTTGCCTATGCCGTCCACTCCGACCTCGGCGATAAAACCGTCGGCGCGAAGGTCAACGGGCGCATCGTGCCGCTCAACACCGCGCTTGGCAACGGCGACCAGATCGAAATCACGACATCGAAAAGCCAGACGCCCAGCCCCAACTGGGAACGCTTCGTCGTCACGGGGAAGGCAAAATCCCGCATCCGCCGTTTCATGCGCATGCAGCAGCGCGACGAATATATGGACCTCGGCAAGAAGATGCTGGAAAAAGTTCTGAAGCAGGAAGGCCATGACTTCAACGAACGCGATTTCAGCGGCGAGATTTACCGCCAGTTCAAAACAGAAAACCTCGAAGACCTGCTGACCGGCGTCGGTTCCGGCAACGTCGCCGCGCGCGAAGTGTTCTATGCGCTGCATCCCGCGCAAAAGCCCAGCAACCTCGGGCCGCCCCCGATGCAGCTGCAGAATTTCATCGTGCCGGAAAAGAAAACCCACCAGAAGGGCAAGGCGCCGCCGATGCCCATCAAGGGCCTCATCCCCGGCATGGCGCTGCATTTCGCGCGCTGCTGCCACCCGCTGCCGGGCGACCGCATCGTCGGCATCGTCACGACCGGCAAGGGCGTGACGATCCACACGATCGACTGCGACACGCTGGAATCATTTGCCGATACGCCGGAACGCTGGCTCGATGTGTCCTGGGAAGACGGTGAAGATACGCCGGAAAGCCATGTCGGCCGCTTGCTTATCACAATAGCCAATGAACCGGGCGCGCTCGGCACATTGTCTACCGTGATCGGCAAAAACGGCGGCAATATTACGAATTTGAAAATCACCAACCGCTCCATGGATTTCTGGGACATGATCATCGACGTCTGGGTGCGCGATACGCGCCATTTGTCCGATATCATCGCGGCCTTGCGCGGTACGCCCGAAATCACCACCGTCAACCGCGCGCGGAGCCGCTGATATGATCCTCGGCATCGGCACCGATATCGCATCTATCGACCGTATCGCCCGCGTGCTGGGCGATCATGGCGACCGTTTCACCGCGCGCTGCTTTGCGCCGGAAGAACGCGCCCGCGTTGAAAAGAATGCAGACGAAAAATCCCGCGCCTCCGGCTACGCGAAACGATGGGCGGCGAAAGAGGCTTGCGCCAAGGCACTGGGCCTTGGCATCCGCGAACAGATTTATCTGAAAGACATCACCGTTGTGAATGACGATGCGGGCCGCCCCTCGATGGCGCTTGCGGGCGGCGCGAAAACAAGGCTGACAGAATTGACGCCCGCGGGCATGACGCCCCGCATCGATGTGTCGCTCAGCGATGACGGCGGTATGGCGCTCGCCTTCGTGGTGATCTCCGCAGGCGGCGCCATATGAACACCAATCAGGACAAGAATAAAATGGAACAGGAAAACGCAGCCGACATCACCGTGCCGGTCGACGTAACCGCAAAAAAACCGAAAGAAAAAGACGATGCGGTCGAACTTTTGAAGGCGATGGCGTTTGCGGCGGCGATTGCGCTCCTCATCCGCTCCTTCCTGTTCGAGCCGTTCAATATTCCGTCGGGCTCGATGTTTCCGTCGCTACTGGTCGGCGATTACCTGTTCGTCAAAAAATGGACATACGGTTACAGCCAGTATTCATTTCCGCTCGATATCATCCCGATGCAGGGCCGCATGATGGAGGGTATGCCGGAGCGTGGCGACGTCGCCGTATTCCGCCAACCGAAAATGCAGGGCGTGGATTACATCAAGCGCATCATCGGCCTGCCCGGCGACAAGATTCAAGTGACCGAAGGCCGCCTGTACATCAATGACACGATGGTGCCGCGCCAGAACGAAGGCACGGAGACGTATGAAACCGAAGGACGCCCGTTCCAGTTTACGCGCTACATCGAAACGCTGCCGAACGGCGTGAAGCATTACATCTATGAAATTTCCGACCACGAGGCGCTCGACAATACGCCTGAATATATCGTGCCGGAGGGGTATTATTTCGCCATGGGCGACAACCGCGACCAGTCGCAGGATAGCCGCGTTGAAGCGGCTGTCGGCCCTGTGCCTGCGAAAAACCTGATCGGCCCCGCATCCTTCATTTTCTTTTCGACCGAAGGCATCGGCGATAAATGCGTCTATACCGGCCTTTTCGCCGCGATACAGGCAACGGGCTGCAAGGCTGTTGAATACGTTAAGGCCATCCGTTACGGCCGGATATTCAAAAGTGTCAACTCCATCTGAAAAGCAAGCCGCCCTGGAGGCGGAAATCGGCTACAAATTCACGCACAGCATTTTGCTGGACATGGCGCTGACGCATTCCAGCCTGCCGAAAAGCGTGCATAACAACGAACGCCTTGAATTTCTGGGCGACCGCGTGCTGGGTCTCGCGATTGCCGAACTGCTTTACATGACCTTTCCGAACGAGCGCGAGGGTGACCTTGCAAAACGCCTGACCGCCGTCGTGCAGCAGGCGGCGCTGGCGGAAGTGGCGGAGAATTTAAGCCTCAGCAGTTACGTGCGCCTGTCGGTCGGCGAGATCAAGGCCGGCGGCGGCAAGAAAGACGCGATCATGTCGGACGCGCTCGAGGCGCTGATCGGCGCGATCTACCTTGACGGCGGCTATGATCCCGCCTGTCGTTTCGTGCGCTCCCGCTGGGAAAAAATGCTGGCGACCTATAACGTGCCGCCGGAAGACGCGAAGACAAGGTTGCAGGAATGGGCGCAAAGCCGCGGCCTGCCACTGCCCGAATATGTCGTGATCTCTCGCGCGGGCGAAGACCACAAGCCGCAGTTCGATGTGGAGGTGCGCGTCAAGGGGCTCGAATCCCTGACCGCCACCTCGACCTCCAAACGCGGCGCGGAAAAAGCAGCGGCGGCAAAAATGCTGGCGCGTATCGATGCAGGAACAAATTCATGACTGAAAAAACGCGGCGCTGCGGCTATGTGGGCGTCATCGGCGCGCCCAATGCCGGTAAATCGACGCTTGTGAACCAATTGGTGGGCGCGAAGGTTTCCATCGTCAGCCCCAAGGTGCAAACGACGCGCACAAGGGTGATGGGCATCGTCAACCGCGAGGAAACGCAGCTTATCTTCGTCGACACGCCCGGCATTTTCGCACCGCAACGCCGCCTTGAAAAAGCGATGGTCGCAGCGGCGTGGGCAGGCGCGAAGGATGCGGAAATCGTGGCGGTGCTGATGGATGTCGGCCATGGCCACATCAATCCAGAGACAAAGGCGATCATCCAGAAACTGCAGGACACCAAGCGCAAGGCTGTCGCCGTCCTCAACAAAATTGACCTCCTGAAAAAAGAACGCCTGCTGGCGCTGGCGACTGAAATCAACGCAACCGGCGTCTTCACCGATATCTTCATGATTTCCGCGCTGAAGGGCGACGGCGTTGAAAAACTGCTGGAGGAATTTGCCAGCCGTTTGCCGGAAGGGCCGTGGATGTTCTCCGAAGACCAGATATCCGACATGCCAATGCGCCTGTTGGCGGCGGAGATCACGCGCGAGAAAATCTTCCTGCAACTGGGCGACGAACTGCCCTATTCGGCGACTGTCGAAAGCGACAAGTGGGAAGAGTTCAAGGATGGCTCGGTGAAAATTTCCCAGACCATCTACGTCCTGCGCGACACGCAGAAGGCGATCTTCCTCGGCAAGGGCGGCACGCGCATCAAGGCGCTGGGGGCTGCCGCGCGCAAAGAACTGGAAGAAATCCTCGACCGCCGCGTGCACCTGTCGCTGTTCGTGAAGGTGCGGGAAAAGTGGACGGACGATCCCGAGCGTTATCGCGATTGGGGCCTCGACTTTAACTCCTGATTTTTCTAGATTTTTTCTCGTCTGCCTGAAAATCTTGACTTGATTATGGTAATCATATAGAACACTTATATGATTAAGTTCAAAGACATCTTCAATTTCCTGACCGGCCAGACAGGCCGAAACGAAACCCTGCTGCTCGCCGTCGAGCGCGGGGATGTGGTTGGCGTTGAAAAGGCGCTGAAACGTGGTGCAAGCCCCGATGCAGGCACAGGGGATTCCCACGGCCATGCGCTGACGCGCGCGGCGGCAATCGGCAGTCTCGATATCGTCAAATTGCTGGTCGAGGCGGGCGCTAAAATCGATACACAAAACTACACAGGCCGTACTGCACTTCATGAATCAATCTGGCACCTGAAACGGCCGATTGCGCAGTATTTGCTGGAAAAAGGCGCGGAAACCAACACGCGCGACAGGCCCGGCAAAACGCCTTTGCAGGAGGCCATCGACAACGACCTGAAACCGCAGGCACTCGCGCTCATCGACAAGGGCGCGGATACCGATGCCCTTGACGACAAAAGCAATGTCACCATGCGCGCGTTGATCGAACGGCGTGGCTGGACGGATGTGGCGCAGGCGATTGATGACCGCGCTGCCCGCTTGAAACATGAAGCGGAACAGGCCGCAATTGCCATCGAGCAGGAACGCGCGGCCTTCGAACAGGCGATCAGCGAGGTGGGCACGCTGAAATCCCCCGTGGTGGCGGGACGCACCGCCAGCTTCGCGAAACACCGCCAATCCCTGTAAAAAACCCGTTTTTAGGGCGATTTAAGCGGCTTCTTTTCGCGCGAATCGGTGCTATATTCATCTCCGGTAGTTGGCCTACTTTATTATGTAATCAGGATATTTCATGAGCTGGACAGACGAGCGCATCGCGCTTCTCAAAAAGATGTGGAAAGAAGGCAAGAGTGCCGCGGAAATCGCGAAGATGCTCGCCAAGGGCGTAACGCGCAATGCCGTCATCGGCAAGGCGCACCGCATGGGCCTGTCCGGCCGTCCGTCGCCGATCAAGAAACCGGCCGCCGCGCCGAAAAAAGAAAAAGAAGCCGCGCCGAAGAAGGAAGCGGTCAAGGAAACACGCAGCAGCAAATCCGCGCCCGCGCCCTCCGCGAAACTCAATCCCGTGATGGCGAAAGAGGTCGAGGAGCTGAAGAAGATCGAGAAGGAAGTACTGCCCCTGAACGGCGGCGTGCCCCTGATCGACCTCACCGAACGCATGTGCAAATGGCCGATCGGCGATCCCAAGGAAGACGATTTCACATTCTGCGGCCGCGGCATCCGCCCCGGCACGCCTTACTGCCCCGACCATGCCGCGATGGCATACCAGACCTCCAGCCGCAGCCGCAGCCCTATGGCCGCGAACGATCGCTCCCGCAAAGCCCCCGTGAAGGAGGCCGTGGTTGCGGAAGTTGAAGAGGAAGAAGAAGTCGAGGATGTCGTCGAAGAGGACGATGAAGAAGTGACGGCGTAAGCCGTTGAGGAAGTAACGGCATAAGCCCTGAAGGCTTGCCCAACAAAAAAGCCCCGGTGAATAACCGGGGCTTTTTTGTTGGTGCAGACGGTTAGTTGACCGCGCGCACTTCGTTCACTTCGGGAATGAAATGCTTCAGCAGGTTTTCGATGCCGGATTTCAGCGTCGCGGTCGAAGACGGGCAGCCCGCGCATGCGCCGCGCATGCTGAGGAACACAACGCCGCCGTCAAAGGAATGGAACACGATATCGCCGCCATCCTGCGCCACCACGGGGCGGATGCGGGTATCCAGCAGTTCCTTGATCTGCTTCACAATCTCGGTGTCTTCGCCGGAGGCCGACGAGGTATGGCCGGTCGTGTCGTGCAGATGTTCGTCATTCATCACGGGGCGGCCGGTCGTGAAATGCTCCATGATGACGCCAAGGATCAACGGCTTCAGTGCGGGCCAGCTGGCGTCTTCGGTCTTGGTGACGGTCACGAAATCATTGCCGAGGAACACGCCCGAAACGCCGTTCACCTTGAACAGCTGCGTGGCGAGCGGCGAGACTTCGGCCTTTTCGGCACCCGTGAATTCCGCCGTGCCACTAATCATGACTTCGCAGCCGGGCAGGAATTTCAGGCTCGCGGGATTGGGGGTTTGTTCGGTCTGGATGAACATGTCAGGGAACGCCTTTCGTTGTCGAGTACACAAAATGGAGCGCATCACCCGGGAAAACAAGGGGGTGGATGGCGTGCGCGGCCTGTGCCGCTTCGGCGAAGCCGGTAAGAATAAGCTTTAATTTACGGGGGTATGTCGCGATATCGCCCGCCGCAAAAATGCCGGGGATACTGGTTTCGCAGGTCGATTGTTCGACGGGGATATGGTGCAAGTCGATCTTGACGCCCCATTCCGCGATATGGCCCAGCTGCGGCGTGATGCCGAAAAAAGGCAGCAGGATATCGGCGTCGAGCGTCTTTTCCTTGCCGTCCAGGTCGGCAACGGTGACGCCCGTCAGCCTGGTGCCGTCGCCCTGCAGCGCATGCAGCTGGTACGGGATGACCATTTCGATTTTTCCGGTCGCCGCGATTTTTTGGAGGCGGTCAACGGATTCAGGCGCGGCGCGGAATTTGTCGCGGCGGTGGACGAAGTAAATTTTCTCCGCCAGTTCGGACAATGAGATTGCCCAATCGACCGCGCTGTCGCCGCCGCCCGCGATCACCAGTTTCTTGCCGGTGAAATCCTTGCGGCTTTTGACCATGTAAAATACGGATTTGCCTTCATAGGCCTCCAATCCCTGCATCGGCGGGCGGTTGGGGCCGAACGCGCCGGCACCGGCGGCGATGATGATGGCGCGGCATTCAATCGTGGTGCCGAGCGTCGTGACAACCGTGAAGCCCGTTGCCGTTTGCGTCACATCCTTCGCCATCTGGTTCAGGTGGTAGACGGGCTGGAACGGTTCGGCCTGTTCCTCCAGCCGCGCAATCAATTCGCCCGCCTGCACGGTCGGCAGGGCAGGGATGTCGAAGATCGGTTTTTCGGGGTAGAGCGCGGTGCATTGCCCGCCGACATGTTCAAGGCTGTCGATGACATGGCATTTCATTTTCAGCATGCCGCATTCAAAGATCGCGAACAGCCCCACGGGACCTGCGCCAATTATCACCACATCTGTCTGATGCACCATCGTCATAGGGTGTTTATGTCATGGTCAGGCGGCAGAGTCCAGATTTGACGGGCTTTTTTTAAGGTCGTTCCAGCCTAAATAATTGAATTAGTTATCCTTTCATGATACAAAAATGACCAAAGGAGAATTCACATGGGTATGCCAATTCTGGTCGGTCTTTTGCTGGTTGTCGTCGTGCTGGGTTTTCTCATTTCCCGCCAGCCCGATACCTTCCGCGTCACGCGCACCATCGTCACCCATGCGCAGCCCTTTGCCGTGTTCTCGGTCGTCAGCGACCTGCAGCGCTGGAATGAATGGTCGCCCTGGGCGAAGCTCGACCCGAACGCAAAATATGAATTCGAAGGCCCCACGGCGGGCGTCGGCGCGGTCTTTAAATGGGCAGGCAACAAGAATGTCGGCGAAGGCAAAATGACCATCACCGAAACCCAGTCGCCCAACCTCGTCCGCACCAAGCTGGAATTCTACAAGCCCTTCAAGGCCACCAACGACGTCGAATTCAGCTTCCGCCCTGAAACCAGCGGCACGCTGGTCAGCTGGAGCATGTACGGCAAAAATAACTTCATTTCCAAGGCGATGAACCTCGTCATGAATTGCGACAAAATGGTCGGCGGGCAGTTCGAACAGGGGCTTGTCTCGCTCCGTGCTATCGTGGAACAGCCGCCAACGGCTTAACTCTCCCCCCTGTATTGACTCTGTACCTTCCGGCTTATAGCATGGCGGCATCTTCATAATGCCGGAGTAACAACGCCTTGCAGCCTGACAGCAAGCATGGACGCAAAGCCCAAGCCGTCGCGCCTGAACGCGCGGAATTTTTTCGCGCGCTGCATGGCGGCAACCGCGATTTTGTCGACCTGTTCCTCGCGCAGCATCCGGATGCCGTCAACTGGCGCACGCCCGACGGTACGCCGCCGCTGGTGCTGGCGATGGGCGCCTCCGACCGCGATTTGTGGGAGCCTGAAAGCCGCTCCTATAACCACGAAGACGTGATCGAACTGCTGCTCGCCTATGGCGCGGATGCGAATGCCGCCGATGCGCAAGGCCGCACGCCGCTGATCGAGGAATGCCGCCTCGACCGCCGCGAAACGATCATCAACCACCTGCTGAAAAACAACGCCGACGTGAATGCCGCCGATTACCTGAAAACCACCGCGCTGCATTTGCTGGCCGCGCAGGATTACGGTGACGACATGATCGCGCCGCTGGTAACGGCGGGCGCGAATATCAACGCGCAGGACTGGCAGGGCAATACGCCCCTACATATCGCGGCGGGCGAAGGCGCGTTCGAATTTTCCGCAGGGCATATTGATGCCACGCAACGCCTGCTGGATTGCGGCGCATCGACGGAAATCCGCAACAATCATTTCCGCACGCCCTTCGACAGCGCGAATATGAACGGCGATTTTCAGGAAGACGGCAAACGCCCCACGGCGGAACTGATTGCGGTCGTTGCCGGAAAACAGGCGAAACGCACGCCGAAGCAGGGCGACAAGCCGGATGTCAGCCCCGCCAGCAACAGCAACCTCAAAGGCCCGAAGCCCCCGCCCGGTAAATTCCGCCTGTAACGCTATCCTGTATTTTCGCGTCCTTTTTGGCTATATTGTTCCCTCGCATCCAAAGGAACGCCGCCATGCCATTCAACACGATCCGCATCGACCATGAAGAAGAAATGCGCGTGCTGGCCGTGCGGATTGCGCAGATCCTGAAAACCGGCGATGTCATTACGCTGACGGGTGGCCTTGGTGCGGGAAAAACCGTTTTCGCGCGCGCGCTCGTGAACGCGCTGGCACCCGCGCCGGAAGAAGTGCCAAGCCCCACTTTTACCCTTGTGCAGGTCTACGAAAACCAGTCCCCCGCTATCTGGCATTTCGACCTTTACCGGCTGGAAGGGCAGGACGAGATTCTGGAATTGGGCTGGGACGAAGCACGGCGGCAGGGCGTCGCGGTGGTCGAATGGCCGGAGCGGCTGGGTAGCCTTTTGCCCAAGGATCGGCTAGAAATAAACATCGAATTCACGGCTGATTCTGAAAACGCGCGGCAAGTGACCTTCACCCCGCACGGCAAATGGGTCGACCGCCAAAAGGACGAATGAAAATGGCGCCTGTTCTTAAAAAAGCTTTCGTGCTCGCAGCCGGCCTTGGCGAACGTATGCGCCCGCTCACCAATACCTGCCCGAAACCGCTGCTCTATGTCGGCGGCCGCACCATGCTCGACCGCGCGCTCGATGCGCTGGCGGAGGCGGGGGTGGAGGAAGCGGTCGTCAACGTGCATTACCTGCCGCAGATGATCGAAGACCATTTGAAAACCCGCACCAGCCCGAAGATTACCATTGTGCGCGAAGACGTGCTGCTCGATACCGGCGGCGGCGTGAAGCAGATGCTCGATTTCTTCGGTGACGAGCCGTTCTATGTGCTGAACGCCGATGTCGTCTGGACGGATGGCGAAAAGGGCGCGACGCTGACGCAGATGGCGGAACATTGGGACGCATCCAAAATGGATTTGCTCCTGCTGCTCCACACGACCAAGGATTTGCCGCTCTATAACGGCAGGGGCGATTATTACCTCGCCGATAACACCGATCAGCCTGTTTTCAAGGGCCGCACCAAGGAAGAAGCGAATTACATCTTCACCGGCCCCCGCATCGTGCATCCGCGCCTGTTCGATGGCGCTCGTGACGGAGCATTTTCATTCCTTGAACTGTTCCACAAGGCGGAGCTGTCCGGCAAACTCTACGCGCACCGCCATGACGGCGACTGGCACCATGTCGGCACGCCGGAAGCGCTGGAAGAAACCAACCGCACGCTCGCCGCGAAAAGCAAAAAGCGCGCGCCGTGACGTCGCTCCGCGACACGCCAAATATCGTTAACATCGCGGCGGGGCAATCCTTCGCCGATGCCTTCGCGCGCGGAATACTGGAACAGGCGGGCGACGACCCGCTGAAACTCTCCGAAACACTGATCCTATTGCCCAGCCGCCGCGCCTGCCGCAACCTGCGCGAGGCGTTCCTGCGCCTGTCGGGTGGCAAGGCGTTGTTGCTGCCGCAGATGCATCCTGTCGGCGATGTTGATGCCGATGACGTTGCGATGCTGCTGGCGGCGGAGGAAGACGCCAGCGCCGCGCTGAACATTGCCCCCGCCGTCGCGCCGCTGGAGCGTCAGCTGTTATTGGCGCAGGCGATCCTGCGCGCGAAAATGGCGCAATCTTTCGATCAGGCGGTGGCGCTTGCCGAAGGGTTGGGGCGTTTTCTGGATGAAGTGCAGACGGAAAACTTAAGCTTCAGCGGCCTTGAAAACCTCGTGCCCGACGAATTCGCGGAACACTGGCAGAAGACACTGCAGTTCCTGAAAATCCTGACCGAAGTCTGGCCGGATATCCTGAAATCGCGCGGCGTGCTGGATGTGGCGGAGCGGCGCAACATGCTGATCGCAGCGCAAATAGCCGCATGGAAAAAACACCCGCCCGTGCATCCCGTGATTGCCGCCGGTTCGACCGCCACAATGCCGGCTGTGCGCGAACTGCTCGCGCTGGTGGCACAGTTGCCGCAGGGGCTTGTCGTGCTGCCGGGGCTTGACCGCCATATGGACGAGGAAAGCTGGGATGTGCTGGGCGAGGATCACCCGCAATATAACCTGAAACTGCTGCTGTCGCACCTGAACCTGCTGCGCACATCGGTTGGCGACTGGCAGGTCAAAAAAAATCCCGCCATTAATGATGGCCGCGTGAAACTGCTGTCCGAAGCAATGCGCCCCGCCGAAACGACCGAGCATTGGCGGCGTTTGCGCAGCGGCGATATTCCGTCGCAGGCGCTGGATAATTTCACGCGCATCGATTGCGGCGGCCCTCAGGAAGAGGCGGATGTCATCGCGCTGATCATGCGCCACGCGCTGGAAACGCCCGGCAAGACCGCCGCGCTCATCACCCCCGACCGCCGCCTTGCGCGCCGCGTGTCGCTGTCTTTGCGCCGCTGGGGCATCATGATCGACGATTCCGGCGGCCAGCCGCTGACCGAATTGCCGATCGGCACATGGCTGATGCTGGCAGCCGAAATGGCGGAGGAACAGCTTGCGCCTGTCACGTTGCTGTCCTTCCTGAAACACCCGATCATGGCGCTCAACCTGCCCGCCGCCGATCTGCGCGAAATGGTGCAGCAACTGGACGAACTGGTCTTACGCGGTCCGCGCCCCACCGCCGGCTTCAACGGGTTGCGCGACAAGGTGCTTGCGCTGCCGGAAGAAAAGCCCGCCCGTGCGAAACTGCTGACATGGCTGGACGGGGTGGAGACGCAGATGCGCCCCTATGTCGAATTGATGGCGCAGCGCGGCAACGTGCCGTTCCGCACGCTGCTCGAAAAACATATCCGCATTTCGGAGACATTGGCGGCGACGCAGGAAATGAACGGCGCGCAGCGGCTCTGGGCAGAAAAATACGCGGGCGACGCCAGCACCTTCCTGAACCAGCTCTGGGCATCCTCGCGCGATGTGCCTGATATCACGCCTTCCGATTACGTATCGCTCATGAAATCGCTGATGAAGGCGGTGACAGTGCGCCCGCCCTTCGGCAGCCATCCGCGCCTGTCGGTGCTGGGCCAGATCGAGGCGCGTCTCTACAGCGCGGATATGGTGATACTGGGCGGGCTTAACGAAGGCACATGGCCGGCGCTGCCCGCACATGACCCGTGGATGTCGCGCCCGATGCGCAAAAAATTCGGCCTGCCATCGCCGGAGCGCAATATCAGCATCTCCTCCCATGATTTCGTGCAGGCCGTGACCGCGCCCGAAGTAATCGTCACGCGCGCGACCAAGGTGGACGGCACACCCACCGTGCCTGCGCGCTGGCTGCTGCGGCTTGAAACTGTTTTGCAGGCGGCGGGCCTTGAAATGCAGCCGCGCCGTGCCGAAAATTACCGGCAGTGGATGAAGGATGTCGATAAACCGCCGGGCGACCCTGTGCCCGTCAAGCGTCCGGAGCCACGCCCGCCCGTCGCCGCGCGCCCGCGCAAACTGTCGGTCACCCGCATCGAAACGCTGATGCGCGACCCGTACCAGATTTATGCGCAATATGTTCTGAACTTGCGCAAATTTGAGGATATCGACGCCGATCCGGGCGGGGCGGAACGGGGGACGTTCATCCACGCCGCGCTGGAAAAATTCATCAAGTCTTTCCCCGATAACCTGCCCGACGACGCATCGGATCAACTGCTGGAATTCGGCCGCGCGGCATTGCGCGATATGCGCATCCCGCAGGAAGTCGAAGCCTTCTGGTGGCCGCGGTTCGAGCGTGTTGCCGATGAATTCGTGCGGCAGGAACGCGTCTGGCGTAATGAGGCCAAACCGTTCGAGAGCGAGGCAGAGGGTAAGTGGCAGTTCGGAACTACCACCGAACCCTTCATGCTGACCGGCAAGGCCGACCGCATCGACAAAAAACCGGATGGCAGCTATGCCATCATTGATTACAAATCCGGCTTTGTGCCGCGCACCGGCGACGTTGCGCAAGGTCTGTCGCCCCAGCTGCCGCTGGAGGCGCTGATGCTGAAGCAGGGTGCGTTCGAGAAAATACCGGCGGGAGAGGTGAGCGACCTCGTCTACTGGCGCGTCACGGGCAGCGGGCAGAAACCTGTCGAGCGCAAATCGGTCATCGGCCGCGACCATGACATCAACACCGTCATCGAACAGGCGGCGGTGGGGCTGATGGAACTGATCGAAAAATTCGATGATCCCGACACGCCCTATTTGAGCCAGCCGCGCGCCGAAGCGAAATCGCGCTTTTCCGATTACGAACACCTCGCCCGCGTCAAGGAATGGAGCATCGCTGGCGATGAAGACGAGGGGGCGGCGGAATGACGGCAGAAAACCTGAAAGCCAAACCGCAACGCTCCGCCAACGAAAACCAGTCGGCGGCGGCGGACCCGCTGAAAAGCGTCTGGGTCGGGGCAAGCGCAGGCACGGGCAAGACCAAGGTATTGATCGACCGCGTGCTGCGCCTGATGCTGCCGCGCGGCGGTGCGACTGGACAGGAAGCGACGCGGCCCGATAAAATCCTCTGCCTCACCTTCACCAAAACGGCGGCTGCGGAAATGTCGAACCGCATCTATAAAAAACTCGGCAACTGGGCGGTGATGCCGGACGAGGATTTGAAGGCGGACCTGAAAAACCTGATGGGCGAAACGCCGCCGGAGGCAACCGTGCATGCCGCCCGCCGGTTGTTCGCGCGCGTGCTGGATACGCCGGGCGGACTTAAATTCCTGACCATCCATTCCTTCTGCCAGTCGGTGCTGAAACGCTTTCCGGTCGAGGCGGGGCTGCCGCCGCATTTCGAATTGATGGACGAACAAAGCGCGATCGAATACCTGACGCGCAGCCTGCACGACATCATCGCGGCGACCAAGCGGGACCCGCAATCGGCGCTGGCGCTCGCCTTTAACCAGCTTGTCCTTCACCTCGACCCTGAATCAATGAATGACCTGATGTCAAAAATCATGTCGAAGCGCAGCCATCTGGCCCGCATCCTCGATGCCCATGACGATCAGGGCGGCACGGCGGATAACACGATCGCCGGCGTTTACCGCCATCTGGGGCTTGATCCGTCGGATACCGAAGAAAAAGTTTTGGCGGGCGTCGGCAATCTGCATGCGGAAGATGAAAAGAACCTGAAGCTCGTCCTGCAGGCGCTGCTGAGTGGCAGCGATACCGACCAGAAAAAGGCTGCCTTCATGCAGCCATGGCTGGAGCAAAAAGACCGCCGTGCCGCGCTCTTCGATGGTTACCGCCGCGCGTTCTTTACGCAGGCGGGGGAGATCTCCGCCCGCCATGCCACGCAGAAAGCGGAGAAAACTTTTCCCGAAGCCAAAGCGGTGATGCAGCGCGAGGCGGAGCGGCTGCTTGAAATCCTGAACAAGCGCCGCGCCGTCAAACTGGCCGCGCTGAACGCGTCGTTGTTAACCGTCGCATCCGAAATGGTCGGACGATACGAGAAATACAAGCGCCAGACCGACCGCCTCGATTACGAAGACCTGATCATCAAGACGAGCGAGCTGCTGGCCGAAAAAAGCATGGTCAGCTGGGTGCTGTTCAAGTTGGATGACGGCATCGACCATATTCTGGTGGATGAAGCGCAGGACACCAGCCCGTACCAGTGGCGCGTGATCGAGGCGCTGTCGCTGGAATTCTTCAGCGGCATGGGCACGCGCGGCGATATCCTGCGCACGCTGTTCGTGGTCGGCGATGAAAAACAGTCGATCTTCAGCTTTCAGGGCGCGGAGCCGAAAAAGTTTTTCGAAATGCAGAATTTCTTCGGCGAACGTGTGCGCGAAGTGCAGGATGGCTGGGAAGTGTTTCTTGAACATTCCTTCCGCTCCACCCGCGCCGTGCTGGACGTCGTCGACGGCACCTTTGCGGATGAAACGGTGCGGCGCGGCGTCGTCGCCGATATCGCGCGCGAAGTGCGCCATGTGGCGTTCCGGCAGGGGCAGGCGGGCATGGTCGAAATCTGGCCGCTGATCCGCCCCGAAAAACGCGAAGAACAGGAATCATGGCAAATGCCCGTCGCGGTCGAGCGCGGCGACAATGCCGCCAGCCAGCTTGCCCAGAAAATCGCGGCCACCATCCGCGGCTGGATCGACGACAAAGAAACGCTGGTGTCGAAAAACCGCGCCCTGCGCGCGGGCGACGTGCTGATCCTCGTCCAGTCGCGCGGGGCGCTGGTGGAAATGCTGATGCGCGCGTTGAAAGAGGCACAAGTGCCGGTCGCGGGTATCGACCGCATGACGCTGACGCAAGAAATCGCGGTCATGGATCTGCTGGCGCTGGCTGGGTTTGCGCTGCTGCCGAAAGATGATCTGACGCTGGCGACTTTGTTGAAATCGCCTTTGGTTGGATTGGGCGAGGAAGATCTTTACACGCTCTGCTATGGGCGCAGCGGCAGTTTATTAGGCGCGGTGCAGGCGCAGCGGCCCGATATCGCGGCGTATCTTTATAAATGGGTCAACAAGGCGGGCGAGGCGACGCCGTATGAGTTTTTCGCCGAAGCGCTGAATACGCCGTGCTTTGCCGACAAAACCAGCGGTCGCCGCGCGTTTTACGGGCGGCTGGGCGGCGATATCCATGATGCGCTAGATGAATTCCTGAACGCCGCGCTCAATTACGAACAGTCGCATACGCCGTCCCTGCAGAAATTCACCGACTGGTTCATGCGCGGCGAATCCGACGTCAAGCGGGAGCAGGAGGCGCATAGCGCCAATCAGGTGCGTATCATGACCGTGCATGCCGCCAAGGGCTTGCAGGCGCCTGTCGTATTCCTGCCCGATGCCGCCAAGAAATCGCACGACCACAACAAGGCGCGCATCCGCCTGATCTGGCCGCCCGAAAATGCGGCGGCAGACGGATTGAACGTGCCGCTCTGGTCGCCGCGCGCGGAATTCGATGCGGATATCTATGCGAACCTGCGCGATGCCGCGCGCGAAGGGCAGGAGGAAGAATACCGCCGTTTGCTTTACGTTGCGCTGACACGCGCGGAAGACAGGCTCTATGTCTGCGGTTTCCAGACGCGCAAGATGCCGGCGGAGGATTGCTGGCACAAGCTGGTTGAAAAGGGCTTCCCTGCGACCGCAACACCGCTGCCCTTCCGCGTCAATGGCGAAGCCGTGATCGATCAGGATAGCAAGACCGAACTGTTCACCAAGCGTCACGGGTATGCGCAGGAAGCGGCGCATGAAAAATCCGAAGATAAAAAAGCCGTGAACGACGCCCTGCGCGCGCCGGTCGAGGATTGGGCGTTCAAGCCGCCGGCGGCGGAGCCCGAACCCTCGCTGCCGCTCGCGCCGTCGAAACCGGGCGAAGACGAACCCGCCGTGAAGGGCCCGCTGGCGGAGGAGGAAGATTACCGTTTCCGCCGTGGCATCCTCGTCCACCAGATCCTCGAAATCCTGCCGACGCTGCCGGAAGCGGTGTGGGAAAAAGCACTGACGGCCTATCTCGCGCGGCCCGCGCTGGGGCTGAAGGAGCCCGAGCGTGCGCAGCTGGTGACGGAAATCCTGACCGTGCTGCGCCATCCCGAATTCGCGCCCATCTTTGGCGCGGGCAGCCGCGCGGAAACGCCGGTCGTGGGCATCGCGGGCGGGAGCCGCGTACTGTCGGGGCAGATGGACCGGTTGCTGGTGACCGAGAATGAAGTATTGGTCATCGACTACAAAACCAACCGCCCGCCGCCCAGCCGCGTGGAGGATGTGCATATCGCCTACCTGAAGCAGATGGCCGCCTACCGCGCTGTCATGCAGAAAATCTACCCCAACCGCCCCGTCAAATGCGCGCTGCTATGGACGGACGGGCCGACATTGATGCCGTTGCCCGAGGGATTGCTGGATAAATTCGCGCCGTAAGTTCCATAATATTTGTATGCGGCGGCATTAGAATAATATGTCGAATATGCAGTCTCAAAACTAACTTTCCGCAAAACCACCCTTGACCCGCGCAACCTATGGGTTACGCTCGGTACCCGTAGCATTTTGCAGCATCACCGATAACCGTTCGACACCAGCTTTGCGCACTTGAAGGAGGGCGCGACATGGCAAGACGCAAAGGCACATCGCAGGACGCGCTGATTGGCAGGCTCGAGGCATTCACCGAGCCCGGCGACAGCGTCACCTTCTGGGCGTTCCGCGAGGAAACACGTCTGGGCCAGGATGGCGCGCTGCACCCCTTGCGCAAAGGTGATCTGCTGACAGTTTTCAACGACAGCGCCCGCACCGACGAAGCATGGCATGGCGAGATCGACCTCGATTTCAAATGCAGCCGCGAACAAAACCCGCGCGCGACACATGTCACTTCGCAGCGCATCTCCGGCCACGGCACCGTGCATGGCGTGCAAAAAGACGTTAATCCCAAGGATTGGGGCGATATGTTCAGCGCCGAAAAACCGGCGCTGCTGACGCCCCGCGACAAACGACTGAATTTTTAAACAAGACAACCGATACAAAAAACCAGAAGGAAGGCAACAGATGGCATCCCCCAATATCACGGAAGTGAACGAAGCGAATTTCGAGGCTGAAGTCCTGAATTCGGACAAACTGGTGCTGATCGATTTTTATGCCGACTGGTGCGGCCCGTGCAAGGCGCTGGCGCCCACGCTGGAAAAATTCGCGGAAGACAACAAGGACAAAGTGAAGGTCGTTAAAATCAACGTCGACGATAGCCCGAACCTTGCCGGTGCCTTCGGCGTGCAGTCGATTCCGACGCTTGTCACCATGAAGGGCAATCAGGCGATCTTCGGCGTGATGGGCAACCAGCCGCGCAAAGTGCTTGACCAGCTGCTGGAGCAGTCTTTACAAATGGCGAACGGGAACAATATTACTCCTGACGCGAAAGACACACCTCCGGCGCCCCCGCCCGCTGCACCCAAAGGGCCGACGCCGTAACTAGAACCGGAAGAGGAGAAAACCATGGGCGCTCAACAAGTTAGCGACAAAGATTTCGAAGCCGAAGTCCTGAAGGCGAATGGCCCCGTGCTGGTCGATTTCTGGGCGGAGTGGTGCGGTCCGTGCCGTGCGCTCGGCCCCAGCCTCGATGCACTGGCGACCGAAAAAGGCCAGCAGATCAAGGTTGTGAAGGTCAATATCGACGACAACCCCAATGCGCCCTCCAAATACGGCGTCCGTTCCATCCCGACCATGCTGATTTTCAAGGATGGTCAGGTGGTGGCGCAGACGGTGGGCAGCATGGCGAAGTCGGACCTGTTCAAATGGGTCGATACATCGATTGCCTGATCGTTTTTAGCGAATGAAAACAGCGCCCTGCCTCAAAACAGGGCGCTTTTTCATTGACGGAAACAGGGCTTGGCCGGACAATAATAGGATAGAGGGGTATACTTGCAATGCTGAGACGCGCTTTTTGTATTCTGGCTTTAAGCCTGCTGCTGGCGGCGCCCGCGCTGACCGCGATGGCGGGCGATCCGCTGCCGGGCTCATCCATCCCGCATCTGACCACCAATGACTTCCTGCGCCGCGTCGGCGGATCGGACAAGCCCGTGCTGGTGCAGTTCGACGCCGACTGGTGCCCCTATTGCCGCAAGATGCAGCCCGTCATGGACAAGTTCCGCGAGGCGAAGAAAGATGTGGTCGAGGTGTACAAGGTCAATGTCGACCACGACGCCGACCTGCAGCGCAGCTATGAAGTCCGAACGCTGCCCACGCTGATTGTGTTCTATCAGGGACGTATCGTCGGCCGCAGCGATGGCGGCATGGACGAGCAGGAAATGTTCGAATGGATGGAAGCCGTGCAGGACGACATCCGCGAAATCAAGCGCAAGAAGATCAACGAGCTTTAAGCGCGCTGGACAATTAAAAAAGCCCCGCAATTTCTTGCGGGGCTTTTTTGTTATTCGTATCGCAGCGGTTACTGCGTGATCTTGGACGATACCATGATCATCAGGATGGAATTGCCTTCCTGTCGCGCATCCATCTCCAGCTTGCCTTCGCCGGCCAGCTCTTGCTTGATGCGGTTGATCAGCGCCCAGCCCAGTTCACGGTGCTCGTTTTCACGGCCGCGGAACTGCAGGATGAAGCGGACCTTGTCGCCTTCTTCAAAGAAACGCTTGGCGGAACGCAGCTTGACCTGAATGTCATGCTCCTCGATGCCGGGGCGCAGTTTCAATTCCTTGGTCAGGACGATTTTCTGGTTCTTGCGGGCAGCCGCTTCTTTTTTCTGCAATTCATAGCGGTGTTTGCCGACATCGCCGATCTTGCACACGGGCGGATCAGCGTTGGGAGAAATTTCGATGAGGTCAAATCCCTGATCCTGTGCTTTTTGCACGGCGTCGCGGACGGACATGACGCCTTCCATCTCGCCATCGGCGCCGATGACGCGGACTTTTTCCGCGCGGATCTGGTGGTTGGTGCGGGGGCCGTCGTCTTTCGGCGAGGGTCTGTTAAAGGTAGCGATGGGGCATTCTCCTGTTATCGTTTAAACGCAAAATTGCTTTTCCGGTTCCATTTTAGAACCTTGGAAAAATCATGCAGAATCAGCCGTTACTGAGGCACAGCTGAATCTTCGGTGATTTTACGGATTGCATCAGCAGTTGCAAGGATTTCTTGTGCATCTGACCCTAAGCGGCGGATGGCGACTTTACCCTCTTCCGCCTCGCGTTTGCCAATCACCCAGATCTGGGGGGCCTTGACGAGGCTATGCTCGCGGATCTTGTAGTTGATCTTTTCGTTCCGCAGGTCGGTTTTGACGCGGATGCCTGCTTTTTCAAGCTGTTTCTGGACTTCTTTCGCATAATCATCGGCGTCAGAGGTGATCGTGGCCACCACGACCTGTACGGGCGCCAGCCAGAGCGGAAATTTGCCGGCATGGTGCTCGATCAGGATGCCGATAAAACGCTCCATAGAGCCCAGAATGGCGCGGTGGAGCATCACGGGGCGGTGACGGTGGCTGTCTTCGCCGATATAGGACGCATCAAGGCGTTCCGGCAGGTTGAAGTCCAGCTGCAGCGTGCCGCATTGCCAGGTACGGCCGATGGCGTCGGTCAGGTGGAATTCCACCTTCGGGCCATAGAATGCGCCTTCGCCCGGCAGTTCTTCGAATTCCAGACCGGCCGCACGCAGCGACGTGCGCAGGCCGTTTTCCGCTTTGTCCCAGATTTCGTCGGAACCGAGGCGCACATTAGGGCCGGGTCGCAGCGCGAGCTTCACGGAGATTTTGTCGAAGCCGAGGTCTTTATAAACGCCCAGCTGCAGCTTGAAGTAATCAAGCGCTTCCTGCTCCACCTGATCGGCGCGGCAGAAGATATGCGCGTCGTCTTGCGTGAACTGGCGCACGCGCATGATGCCGTGCATCGCGCCCGAGGGCTCGTTGCGGTGGCAGCAGCCGAATTCCGCCATGCGGATCGGCAGGTCGCGGTAGGATTTCAGGCCCTGATTAAAGATCTGGACATGCGCTGGGCAGTTCATGGGTTTCACGCCGAAAACCTTTTCATCGGCTTTTGCTTCGACCTTGAACATGTTGTCGCCGTACAAATCCCAGTGGCCCGACGCCTTGAATAGCGAACTGTCGAACAGCTGCGGCGTTTTGACTTCCTGATAACCCGCACGCTGAATGCGCCCGCGGATGAAGTTTTCCAGCGCGCGCCAGATGGTGTAGCCCTTGTCGTGCCAGAAGACCGAACCGGTCGCTTCTTCCTGCATGTGGAACAGATCCATTTCGCGGCCGATCTTGCGGTGGTCGCGCTTTTCAGCCTCTTCCAGCATATGCAGATGCGCGTCCAGTTCCTTCTGGTCGCGCCATGCCGTGCCGTAAATACGCTGCAGCATGGCGTTTTTGCTGTCGCCGCGCCAATAGGCACCGGCGACCTTCATCAGCTTGAACGCCGTGCCGACCGCGCCGGTTGCGGGCAGATGCGGGCCGCGGCACAGGTCGTACCACTTGCCCTGCTTGTAAACGCTGATCGTTTCGGTCGTGGCGAGATCGCGGATGATCTCCGCTTTGTATTTCTCGCCGATGCCCTCGAAATGCCTGATCGCTTCGTCGCGCGGCCATTCTTCGCGCGTGAAGGTTTCGTTGCGCGCGACGATTTCCTTCATCTTGGCTTCAATTTTTGCCAGATCGTCGGTCGTGAAGGGCGTATCGCGTCCGAAGTCGTAGTAAAAGCCGTTTTCGATGGCGGGGCCGATGGTCACCTGCGTGCCGGGGAACAGCTCCTGCACCGCCTCCGCCATCACATGCGCCGCGTCGTGGCGGATGATGTCGAGCGCGTCCGCCGATTTGCGCGTGACGATTTCCAGCGCGCCATCCGCAAACAGCGGGCGGTGCAGGTCGATCACTTCGCCGTTGAGTTTCGCGGCAAGCGCGGCCTTGGCCAAGCCCTCGCCGATGGACTTTGCCACGTCATAGCCCGTCACAGGGGTCGCGAAGGTCAGCGCCTTGCCATCGGGCAGCGTGATCTTGCGTTCTTTCTGTGATGCGTTATTGGCTGCGGCCTGCATGTCAAAATCCATTCTTAAGTGGTTCAAATCAGTATAATAATGTCGTCTTGGCCTTCGAAACTGTCAAGGGGAAACCCCGCAATTTCGCTGGAAATAAAGCGTTTTTAAGAGTAAAACCAATAAAATAGCTGCATTACGCCGCCTTTCAGGATTTCAGAGCCCGCATCATGATCAGGACAAAAGACACGACCAGTCTCGCCTTCCGCCAACTGGTGGACAAGGGCCAGCCGCCTGTGGTCCTGCAGGTCGTTCCTGCCCTAAATTCCGGCGGGGTGGAGCAGGGCTCGATCGACATCAACGCCGCCGTCATCCGCGCGGGCGGCAAATCCATCGTCGTGTCGTCCGGCGGCGCGCGCATCCATGAAATCACCAAGGTCGGCGGCATCCATATCACGCTGCCCGTGAATTCCAAAAACCCCTTCACGATGTACACCAATATCGCGAAACTGAAGAAAATCGTGCGCGATCATAACGTCAGCATCGTGCATGCCTGCTCCCGCGCACCGGCCTGGAGCGCGCTGCGCGCCGTCGAGGGCACGACCGCCCGTTTCGTCACCAGCTGCCACGCCGCGCACAAGCTGAACGGCGGCGCGCTGAAGCGTTTTTACAACTCCTCCATCTGCAAGGGGGAGCGCGTGATTGCGGTGTCGCATTTCCTTGCCGATTATCTGGAGCAGCACTACCAGTGCGATCCCAACCTTATCCGCGTCATCCATCGCGGCGTGGCGATCGAGCGTTTCCACCCCAATTCCGTGACGCCGGAGCGCCTTGTCGCCGTGTCACGCCAGCTGCGCGTGCCGGAGGGGGCTGCCATCATCCTGCTGCCCGCGCGCCTGTCCCGCATCAAGGGGCATATGTATTTGCTGGACGCCATTTCCGCGCTGAAACGCCGTGACGTGTTCTGCGTCTTCCTCGGCTCCGACATCAATAACGAATCCTACCGCAAGGAGCTGGAGGATTACATCAACGCCAAGGAACTGGCGGGTCAGGTGCGCATCGAAACGAAATGCGACGATATGCCTGCTGCCTACATGATCTCGACTGTTGTTGCCGTGCCGTCGCTGGTGCCCGAAGGTTTCGGCCGCGTGCCGATCGAGGCGCAGGCCATGGGCCGCCCCTGCATCGCAACCGATCACGGCGGCGCGCGCGAAACCATCCTGCGGGATGAAACCGGCTGGCTGGTGCCGGTCGGTGACGTGCCCGCGATGACCGAAGCCCTGAATGAGGCGATGAGCCTCGACGCCCGCGGTCGCGCGATGCTGGCAACCGCCGCCATGAGCCATGTCGCCACGCATTTCACCAATGAACAAATGTGCCGCGCCACCCTCGATGTCTATGCCGAAGTGCTGGGGCAGAGCATTTTGCAGGCGCAGCACGCACCGACGCTGAAAGTTTCCAACGCCGCAAGGTAATTCGAATGCCGCAGCGCATCCTTGTCATCAAGCTCAGCGCCCTTGGCGATTTCATCCTCGCGATGGGGTCGATGGCCGCCATACGCCGCACGCATAAGGATGCGCATATTACGCTGCTCACCACGCGGCCCTTCGTCGATATCGCGCAACGCTCCGGCTATTTCAACGAAATCATCGTCGACAGCCGCCCCAGGATTTTCAATGTTGCGGGCTGGCTTTACCTGTTCAGGATGCTTAATCGCGGCAATTACGACCGCGTGTATGATTTACAGCTGAATGACCGTTCGGCGGTCTATTACCGCCTGATGCTGAAAAAACCGGAATGGTCGGGCGTCATCAGGGGCACGTCGCATTTCTACGCCAACCCCGAATGGCGGCAGATGCATGCCTTCGAGCGGCACAAGACGATGCTGGCGGAACTGGGCATGGAGGTTTCCATCCCCGATTTGTCATGGATGAAATCGGATGTCGAATTTTTCGGCCTTAAAAAACCATATGTGCTGCTGGTTCCGGGTTCCGCCCCCTCATGGCCTGAAAAACGCTGGCCCGCGATCCGCTATGGCGCGCTGGGGTTCAAGCTGATCAAGGAAGGCTATGACGTGGCTGTGCTGGGTACCTCTGCGGAAGAGGAAGTCATCGAGCGCGTTTTGAAATCCGGACCCGGCATCATCGACCTGTCCGGCAAGACATCCCTTTACGATATCGCGACGCTTGCGCGCGGTGCGGCAGGGGCGGTCGGCAACGATACGGGGCCAACGCACCTGATCGCCATGTCGGGCTGCCCGACGGTCGCGCTGTTTTCCGGCGCGTCACATCCGGAACTTTCAGCGCCTGTCGGCAACAGCGTCACGATCATCCAGTCGGATAATATCGACGATATTTCGCTCGACGACGTGAAGAAGAATTTGAAGCCGAGGGATGCGGCATGAACCACCTCGACGCGCGGGGCCTCATCTGTCCCCTGCCGGTTTTGAAGGCGCGGAAAATCCTGCTGTCGCTGCCCGCAGGCGCGCTGCTCTGCGTCAGCGTGACGGATTCAAATGCGGAAAAAGACTTCCCGCTTTTCTGCGCCGAAAGCGGCCACCGCCTTGTCTCCATCGAATCAAAAACGGATGTGACCGAGATCACGGTCGAGTGCCGCCGCCACGCGTGACGGCCCGATATCTTTTATTTTCAGTACCTTCGCTAACCCCTTGATTTAAAGGGTTGCAATAGTTTTTCATATTCTATAGAAGAAATAACTTCACCGACCATAGCGGCGGTAAAGCTATCCCATCCACAAAATTGAGGTCTTTCGCATAAATCATGGAAACGAATAATTCGTTCAAAGTCCCTTCGGGCATTCTCGGCCGCGTTACCGGCCCCATCGTCATGATCGGCTTCGGCTCGATCGGTCGCGGTACGCTCCCCCTTCTCGAACGCCATATAGATTTTGACCGAAAACGTTTCGTCGTGATTGATCCGGACGACACAAACCGCAAGCTGCTCGATGACCGCGGCATCACCTTCATCAAGGCGCATGTCACCGCCGAAAATTACCGCGAGCTGCTGACGCCTTTGCTGACAAAAGGCGAGGGGCAGGGTTTCTGCGTCAACCTTTCCGTCGATGTATCGTCGCTCGATGTGATGAAGCTCTGCCGCGAGAAAAATGTGCTGTATGTCGACACCGTTGTCGAACCGTGGCTGGGTTTCTATTTCGATGAAAAACTCGCAACCTCCGACCGTTCCAACTATGCCTTGCGCGAAGCGGTGCTGGCGGAGCGTCGCAATAACCCCGGCGGCTCGACCGCGCTCTCCTGCTGCGGCGCGAATCCCGGCATGGTGTCGTGGTTCGTGAAACAGGCGCTGGTCAACCTTGCGACCGATCTCAAGATCGAATTCACCGCGCCGAAATCCCGCGAAGACTGGGCGAAGCTGATGCAAAAGGCGGGCGTAAAAGGCATCCATATCGCCGAGCGCGACACCCAGCGTTCGATAAACCCGAAACCCATGGGCACCTTCATCAATACATGGTCGGTCGAAGGCTTCGTGTCCGAAGGCATGCAGCCCGCGGAACTGGGCTGGGGCACGCATGAGAAATGGGTGCCGAAAAACGCCGTGAAGCATACGAAAGGCTGTCAGGCCGCCATCTACCTGATGCAGCCGGGCGCGAATACGCGCCTGCACAGCTGGTGTCCGACGCCGGGCCCGCAATACGCATTGCTGGTCACGCATAACGAAGCAATCTCGATTTCCGATTTCTTTACCGTCGGCACAGGCGAAACGCCCGAATACCGTCCGACCTGCCATTACGCCTACCGCCCGTCGAACGACGCGCTGTTGTCGGTCGATGAAATGTTCGGCAGCGCCGGCAATGTGCAGGAAAAATTCCACATCCTCGACGAAAAAGAAATCGTCGACGGTTCTGACGAGCTGGGCGTGCTGCTCTATGGTCACAAGAAAAACGCCTATTGGTTCGGCTCGCAACTGACGATCGAGGAAGCACGCGCGCTCGCTCCCTACCAGAACGCAACCGGCATGCAGGTGACATCGGCAGTATTATCGGGCATGGTCTGGGCGCTGGAAAATCCGGCGAAGGGCATCGTGGAATCCGACGAAATGGATTACGCGCGCTGCCTTGAACTGCAACTGCCCTATCTGGGGCCGGTGAAGGGGCATTACACGGACTGGAACCCGCTGAAAAACCGCGGCACGCTGTTCCCCGAGGATCTGGATGAAACGGATCCGTGGCAGTTCAGGAATATTCTGTACCGGACGTAATCTTGCGGAAAAATCAAAACGGGGCGGATTGCATCGGCGGATTGGGTGCCGGCTCGGCTTTTGCGGGCTTGGAATTGTCGTTCGCGAAATCCGCCTTGCGGGTCGCGGTGTCGCCGCGATAGAGCGCGTCCGTCAGCAGGCTGCGCGCGCCCGCCGTATTCAAATAGGGCTTCGGAGATACGCTGTCGAGGCGGCTGACCCAGCCCGCGTCCAGCGGCTTTTCCTGCATGTTGCTGTTCTTGAAAACGCCGCGCACGCGATTGAGCCAGGGGATCATGTCGTTGACGGAGCTTTCGTTGTAACCGGCCACGCGCGCGCGGTTGCCGAACCATGTATCGAAAGCAACGCGCTTGGCGCTGCCGTCGCCGATGCTCGCGGGATCGGAGGTGACTTTCGCCTGATACGCGTCGCAAATATCCTTGTAGCCGACCTTGCAGGTTTCGTTCCACGGCTTGCCGTCGCCTGCCATTTTCAGCGCCCATGTCACTTCGGTCGCCAGCGCCTGCGCATCGGCTTCCGCCGCGCGGTAGAACAAAATCGTTTCCGTTTCGCTCAGGATCCGGTCGGGGTTGCCGACCTTGGACAAATGCTGGTTGAGATGCCCGACTTCATGCACGATCGCCTGCAGCAGGTTATCGTCGTTCAGGCTGCGCTTCAGGAAGATCGCCGGCTTGTCGTATTCCCAGACGCCGTCCTTGATGTTCTTGATGATAAGGCCCGAAGCCGCGAGGTGGATGGGGTTGTCGGACAGTTCGATGCGCACGTTATTGTGCCTGATGAAAGTTACGATGGCTTCGCCATCGGGCACCTTCGACAGGCGCGCCATAATGCCGTCGATCCGCGTTTGGTCGCGGTCGGCAGAGAATTCGTTGAATTCTTCTTTCAAGGGCACGGGTCAAAACCATAGATTGTTGCGTGATCAAGTATAACAGTGCTCTTTCCACTGCAAAGTATTTTTTCGGTAAATTCTTGAAAATAACGGGCGAATTCAACCACTTTGCTGCGGTGCAATACGGTAAAAACCCCACATCGGCCGAGAATCTGCCGTCAGGGTAAAGGTCTTTTAACCAGTCCTGTGGATATGATGGTCTTGGGCTGTCCAGCCCGGGTTCACAAACCTGAAGCGATTCCGCATTCGGGGTTTCATATTAAGGGAGTTTAGCAATGACCAAGATCAAGATGCTTGTGATGGGCGCGTTGGTGGCCGGTTTCGTGGCGGGCGTCGCACCGATGGCGAAGGCCGACGAAGGCAGCGCGCTGTACAACGAATACGGCTACCAGAACGACCACAGCGTGAAGAAGCGCGTGGCCGAGCCGTCGTTCATGGACAATGAACATCACATGAAAAAGCATCACGCCAAAAAACATCACATGAAAAAGAAAAAGATGAAAATGAAGAAAAAGGCGGCCATGAGCCACCACAACTATCCCAATGAATGCAACAAGCCGCCCTGCAACGGCACCAGCAACTAATCGCCTAAGCTTTTTTCTTCAAGGCCCGCGCCGTAATCGCGTCCCCTAAAAAACGCGGCAATGCCGTGATGATCATGATCATCGCGCGCATCTGCCAGGGGAAGGCGATCACGGCGCGGTTCTTTTGCAGGCCGTCATGGATGATGCGCGCGGCTTTCGTCGTTTCCATCATGAACGGCATGGCGAAATCATTCGCGTCGGTCAGCGGCGTACGGACGAATCCCGGAAACACCACAGTCACCTCGACATTGTCTCGGGCGAGCAGCGGGCGCAATGCTTCGCCATAGGCGCGCACCGCGTTCTTCGCCGTGCTGTAGGCAGGCGCGGAGGGCAGCCCGCGAAAGCCCGCAATCGAGCTCATCAAAACGATCTGGCCCGATTTGCGCGCGCGCATCGGGGTAATCAGCGGGTTCACGGTGTTGAACATGCCGTCGATATTGACCGCGATGATATTGCGCAGCAGTTGCTCCACATCGTCGCCGGCCTTGCCATGCCCGCCGGAAATGCCCGCATTGGCGATCACCACATCAACAGGCGTTGCCGCGTCCCATTCCAGAATTTGCGCGGCCACCTCGGCGCGGGCGGTGACGGGGATATTCGACGTCTTGACGGTCGCGCCACGGCTCGCGCATTCCGCCGCGATATCGGCAAGCCGCGCTTCGTCGCGCCCCGTCAGCAACAGCAGGATGCCGCTTGCCGCATAGGACAATGCCAGTTCGCGGCCAATGCCACTGGATGCGCCGGTGATCAGGATTGTGCGCGGGTTTTTCATATATTCTGCCGTCAGGCTTGTTTCAGTGAAGGGGGCGCGATATAAACGTGTTACAGATTCTATAAATCAAGCACCTGCGACTGGCAATGAAAACAGACGGCCAAGAATCCGCCCATTCCGACGATACGCCCCATACGCCGACGCATGGCATGAAGCGGCGCGGCATGATGCTGGTGCTGGCGTCGCCGCCTGGCGGCGGCAAGACGTCCATCTCCCGCGAAATCGCCAAGCGCGACCCCAAGACCAAGATTTCCGTCTCCGCCACCACCCGCGCGCAGCGCCCGGGCGAGGAGGAGGGCAAGCATTATTACTTCGTCACCCGTCCGAAATTCGAGGATATGGTCGCGAACGGCGAAATGCTGGAATACGCGCTGGTTTATAACAGCCAGATGTACGGCACGCCGAAGGCGCCTGTCGAGGAAGCGCTCAACCGCGGCATCGACGTGATGTTCGATGTCGACTGGCAGGGCAACCGCTCGCTGTCGGCGACCGCGCATGACGATGTGGTGTCGGTCTTCATCCTGCCGCCCAGCTGGGACGCGCTCGCGACCCGCCTGCACAACCGCGCGCAGGACAGCGAGGAAGAGATCAGGAAACGCCTCGCCAAGGCCAAGGACGAGATTTCGCATTACAAGGAATTCCAGTACATCCTCGTCAACCACGAATTCGAGGACAGCGTCGACCGCCTGCGGTCGATCATCGAGGGCGAACGCCTGAAACGCCACCGCCTGCGCGGCATCGATGATTTCGTGGAAAAACTGAAACCGGTCAAGTAATCAGGTTTTATACGCGATACGACGCAGGCTCATCACCAGCAACAGCATCATCACGAACGGTCCCGGCGGCAGATAAAGCATGCCAAGGCTGCGCGACAACAGCGGCAGCAGGAACACCGCCATCAGCAGCGTTTTTTCCCAGGGACGAACCCCCTTTTCCATGCCAATCGCGGCCATCCATGCCACGGGCAGGGCGAGCGCGACGAGGTCGTAGTCGAGGATATAGGGCGTCGCCAGCAGGCTTGCCGTCACCAGCACCGCGCCCTGCAGCCGGATATCGGTTTTCTGCTTCCACGCCCAGGCAACGGCAATCGCGGCGACGAACGCGAAAACAGCCTGCGCGGCATAGGCCATTTCAACCGATCCGCCCCACATGCGCGTGACCGAAAAAATGCTCTGGATCTTTTCCCAGCCGGTCGAGCCCTGTTCCAGCACGATGCCGCGCGTCAGTTTCAGGCTGTTGAAAAATGCAATCCAGGTTTCTTCGCCGAATAATTTATACGATGCCAGCGCGGTCAGCACGACAGTCATGCCCGCCGCGTAAATCGCGCGCCAGTGCCAGCCCATCAACAGCGCGACCGGAATCAGGATGCCGAATTGCGGCTTGTACGCCAGTAACCCGAACAGCACACCCGCCAGATAAGGCCGCGTCCCCAGCAGCATCACACCGCCGCCAATCAGCGCGGTCGTGATAAACCCGTTTTGTCCGTGGCCGAGGTTGATGAAGACGGCGGGAAAGGCAAGCGCAAGCGCGATTGTTTCACGCGTGGGCAGCGCGCGCCGCATCGCCGCGACGTAAAGCGGCAGGGTTGTGCCCATCCACACAAACAGCGCGCCGCCATAGGGCAAAAATGCCAGCAGGCTCGCGATCATCAGGAACATCGGCGGGTAATGCCAGCCGTAATAGGGGATATCCACGCCGTCGTGCCATGGCAGGGCGGCGTTCTGCACGGCGCGGTGCTTGTCCCAGTCATAGGCAGCGGCAGCATCGCCCTCGTTCGCCATCTTGCCAGCCGCCCAGACATTCATGAAATCGGTGCCGACAGGGCGGTTCAGCGGGTCGACCATGGTGGTGCTGAGCGCGAGGTAGAGCGCAATCGTGATGGCATAGAGTGTCAGGAAAATTTTCGGATAAGCGCTGAGGCGCCGGCGGTTCAGCCAAGCGGCCTCGCGCCAGAAATCACGCATCGGGCAGAGCCTTCGACATGCTCCGCAGCGCTGTCGCCATACGCACGAAACCCGGGATGTCGATTTCCTCGGCGCGCGCGGTGCCCAGCACTTGCGATTTTTCCAGCAGCTGTTCCACATTCACACCCAGCGATTTCAGGCTCTGGCGCAGCATCTTGCGGCGCTGGCCGAAGGCGGAGGCGGTCAGGCGTTCCATGATCGCGATATCAAGGTCGTCCGTGCGCGGCTTGGGCTTCAGGTTGACGACGGTCGATGTCACCTTCGGCGGCGGGGTGAAGGCCAGCGGCGAAATGTCAAATTGCTGCTCCACATCGCACAGCCATTGCGTCAAAACCGACAGCCGTCCGTAATCCTTCGTGCGGGTTTCGGCCGTCAGCCGCTCCGCCACTTCCTTCTGGAACATCAGGGTAAAGCTGGCGAACAGCGGCAGCGATTTCAGCCAGCTGATCATCAGCGTCGTCGCGATGTTATAGGGCAGGTTGGCGACGATCGCGCGCGGCGCGGGGCAGACGAATTCGTAATCTATTTTCAGCGCGTCATCGGCAAGCAGCACGAGCCGGCCACCCGTGACATCCACCAGTTCCTGCAGCGCCGCCACGCAGCGGTCGTCGCGCTCGATCGCATAAATTTTAACGGCGCCCGTTTCAAGAAGGCTGCGCGTCAATCCGCCGGGGCCAGGGCCAACCTCGATCACGTTCATGCCGTCAAGATTGCCGCCGGCAAAGGCGATGCGGGAGGTAAGGTTCAGGTCGAGCAGGAAATTCTGGCCGAGCGAGCGTTTCGCCATCAAGCCGTGACGCTCGATGACTTCGCGCAAGGGTGGCAGCTTGTCAGATGCGTTTTTCAATATAGGCCGTTGCCCGCAGGTCTTTCAGGTAACGCTCCGCCATCTGGTCGAGGCGTTTCAGCCCCAGTTGCGAAGCGACTTCATTGCGCGCGGCCTCGGGCGCTGCGGGGGCGCCATCCGCTTTTGCCGCATCCGCGGCTGCGGGCTGTTCTTCCGCCTGTGCTGCGGCGGCCTGTTCGGGCGCTGCTGCTTCAGGTGCGGCGGCCTCCGCCGTTTCGGCAGCGGGGGTTTCGGCTGCGGGTGCTTCGGGCGCGGTGCGGCTGCACACCATATAGACCACGATGCCCGATTGCGTGCGCACGGGCACGCTCAATTCGTTATCGCCAAGCGACGCCACGGCGGCGCGGATATCGGGCGGCAGGTTGTCGAGTTTTTGGGGGCCGAGGTCGCTTCTGTCGGACGTCCCGTATTCCGTCGCCTTTGCGGTCATGGCGTCGCAGGAGGTGATTTCGGATTTCAGGCTTGCCGCGCGGCTGGTCTTGGCGGCGATCACGGCCTGCGCCTCGTTGGTGGCGGCGGGCATCACGACCTGCATCAGGTGCAGTTCGGGATCCGCAGGCGGCGCGGTCATGGGTGCGGGCGCCGCGACTGGCACGACGACCGGTTTCACGCGCTTCGCGGCCTGCTGCGGTTTTGCAGGGGCCATCACGCCGCCGTCGCGCTTGTCGCGCAGGAACAGCACATGATAACCCTTTTCGGTTTTGATGGGGGAGCTGACCTGCCCCGGTTCCAGCTTCGCAACGGCCTGATCGAGGGTGGCGTCAAGCTGGCCTTCCTGCACCCAGCCAAGGTCGCCGCCCTGCGCTGCGCCGGGGGCCTTGCTGAACTGTTTCGCAAGCTGGGAGAATGACGTGCCCGCCTGTATCTGTTCGATGATTTTGCCCGCATCCTGCCGGGTCAGGCTTTCGGTATCGGCCGAGGTGACGGGCAGGAAAATTTCCGCCAGCTGGTATTCGGCCTTGCCGCGGCCGCGGGCGAGGCGGTTCATTTCGTTGTCGATCTCTGTTTCCGACACGTTGACCTGCGAGCGCAGCTTGCGGCGCACGACCATGCCCCACGCAATCTCGGCGCGGATCTTCGCCTTCAGCGTCGTCATCTTGATGCCGGACGAGGCAAGTTTTTCGTCAAACTGCGCGGCGTCCATCTTGTTGTTGGTGGCCAGCTGCGCGATGCCGGATTCGACTTGCGCTTCTTCCACGGTGATGCCGAGGCGTTTTGCTTCCTGCAATTGCAGCTGTTCGTCGATCAGTTTGCTTAAGGTCTGCGCCTCGATCTTTTTCAGCGCCTCGGGCGGCGGGTTCGGCGGCAGGCTTATCATGTAAAGGTGCATGCGGTTGCGGATGTCGGAAAAGGTGACCGCATCGTCATTCACGACGGCGGCGATACCTGCACGCGCACCGGCGCGCGTTTCGGCGGCGGCTGCGGGAAGCGAAAGGCAGGTGATAAACAGGGCAATGAAAAGGCGCAAAAGCACGTGAGCAAATCCTTGGGCAAAATCTATGTTGCAAACATGCCTGAAATTAGCGCATCCGGCCTGCGAATGCACGTGATTTCAGGCGTTGTTAAGCCCTTAGGAAGCCTGCTTTTTCGGCATATACGCGCCGCCCGTGCGGTACTGGCGCAGATAGGTCGGCAGGATCGATTCAAGCGCGGTCGCCTCGACCCCCAGATCGGCAAGCCCCGGCGCATGCGCTGTCATCACGGCGTCGCGCTGCAGGGATTTGACCTGATCGGCTGTCAGCGGCTTGTTCGGCAGCAGGCTCGCGAAACCGCCCATGATTTTGGCGATGCCGAACGGCAGGCTGACATAACCGCGCGTCTGCCCCGTCTGCGCCTGCATCACATCCATCAATTCGCGGAAGCTATAGGCGCGCGGCTGGGCAAGTTCGAAAATCTTGCCGTCGAATTTCTCGATATCGGGGCTGGCGATGATGTTCAGCACCGCATGGGCGATATCGCCCACATAAACGGGCTGCAATTTCGTGCGCCCGCCGCCGATCAGGGGCAGGGCAGGGGCGATGCGCGCCATGGCGGCAAAGCGGTTGAAGAAATTATCCTCCGGCCCGAACACAACGCCGGGGCGCAATGTCACGGTGCGGGCGAACGCCGCGCGGGCGCGTTTTTCACCCTCCGCCTTGCTGCGCCCGTATTGCGACAGGGATTCCGTATGGGTGCCGAGCGCCGATACATGCACCAGCATATCCAGCTGTTCATCGCTTGCGATGCGCGCCACACGCTCCGCCGCATCGACGTTCAGGCGCTGGAAGGTGTTCTTGCCGCACTGGTTCATGATGCTGACAAGGTTGACGGCGTGCGTTGCGCCCGACAATACGGTGCGCACCGATTTGTCGTCATTGATGTCGCAGAAAAACGGAATGATCTGCCCAACCGTGCCGGCGGGTTTCAGGAACAGCGCGCGTTTCGGCACGCGCGTCGCCACGCGGATGGTCGCGCCCGTTTTCGCCAGCTGCCAGATGATGTGGCGCCCCAGAAATCCGGTGCCGCCGAAAACGGTGATGATGCTGTTTTCTGAAATCATGTTGTCCTCTATTTTTCTTTCGTCACAAAACTGTCCATGACCTTTTTACGGCCGGCCTTGTCGAATTTGATGTCGAGTTTATCACCTTCGGTCGCCACGACGGTGCCGGGGCCGAATTTCTGGTGGAATACGCGGTCGCCGTTGGAAAAACCGCCTTCGGATTCAATCGTCGCGCTCACGCGGTCCATGCTGTTGTCGACCAGCTCCGCGCGCTTGGGCTTCCAGTTGCCGTAGTCGCCGCCACCGTAACCACCGCCATGGGAATTCCCGCCGTACCCGCCGCCATATCCGCCGCGCGATTGCGTGCTGAGGCCTTGTTCGACGATCACCTCCACATGGTCCTTCGGCAGTTCGTCGATAAAGCGCGAGGGCAGGCAGCTTTGCCAGTTGCCGTAGATCATGCGGTTGGCGGCGAAAAAGATATAGGCGCATTTTTTCGCGCGCGTGATGCCGACATAGGCAAGGCGGCGTTCTTCCTCGAGGCCGACCAGCCCCGTTTCATCCATGCTGCGCTGGCTGGGGAACAATCCTTCTTCCCAGCCGGGCAGGAACACGGCGTCGAACTCCAGACCCTTGGCGGCGTGCAGCGTCATGACCGACACCATCTCCGCGCCTTCTTTTTCCTGGTTTTCCATCACAAGCGCGACGTGTTCGAGGAAGGTGTCGAGGTTTTCAAATTCCTCCAGCGCGCTCACGAATTCCTTCAGGTTTTCGAGGCGGCCTGCGGCTTCCGGCGATTTGTCGTTCTGCCACATGGTGGTATAACCCGATTCATCCAGCATGACCTGCACAAGGTCGGTATGCGATGAATTGCGCAGCTGGTCGCGCCAGCGGTCGAAATCGCGCATGAGCGCGTGCAGCGTCTGGCGCACCTTCGGCTTGAATTCTTCGGTTTCCAGCAGCAGCCGCAGCGCGGCAACCAATGGCAGGCTGCGCGCGCGCGCATAGGCGGAAAGTGTGTTGAGCGTCGCATCGCCGATGCCGCGCTTGGGCACGTTGATGATGCGCGCGAATGCAAGGTCGTCATCCGGTTGCACAATCACGCGCAGGTAAGCGATCGCATCGCGGATTTCCTGACGCTCGTAGAAACGCAAGCCGCCCACGACCTTGTACGGAATGCTTTCCTTGATAAACCGTTCCTCGAATTCCCGCGTCTGGTGCGCGGCGCGGACGAGGATGGCGATTTCGTTCAGGTTAGTTTTCTTGCGCTGCAGGGATTCAATTTCTTCGGCAACCGCCTGCGCTTCCTGCGGGCCGTCCCAGACGCCGTTGACGCGCACCTTTTCGCCTTCGCCCGATCCGCTCCACAAATTCTTGCCGAGGCGGTTTTTGTTATGCGAGATAACGCCGTTCGCGGCGGACAGGATATGCTGGGTGGATCTGTAATTCTGCTCCAGCCGCACGACCTGCGCGCCGGGGAAATCCTGCTCGAATTTCAGAATATTGCCGATCTCCGCCCCGCGCCAGCCATAGATCGACTGGTCGTCGTCGCCGACGCAGCAGATGTTTTTGTGTTTTTGCGCCAGCAGCCGCAGCCACATATATTGCGCGACGTTGGTGTCCTGATATTCGTCAACCAGGATGTATTTGAACTGTTCCTGATATTTTCCCAGCACGTCGGCGTTTTTCGGGTCGCGGAAAATCGTGACCATATGCATCAACAGGTCGCCGAAGTCGCAGGCGTTCAGCGTTCTCAGCCGTTCCTGATACTGGCGGTACAGCTTGGGCAAAATGCCGTCCGCGATATCGCGCGCATCGCCGGGCTTTATATCGTCGGGCGTTTCGGCGCGGTCTTTCCATTTCTGGATCACGCCCATCAGCATCCGTGCCGGCCATTTTTTGCTGTCGAGGTTTTCCGCCTCCAGCAATTGTTTCAGCAAGCGGATCTGGTCGTCATCATCAAGGATCGAAAAATTCGGCTTCAGCCCCACCAGCTCCGCATGACGGCGCAGCAGCTTGGCGGCCAGCGAATGGAACGTGCCCAGCCACCAGCCCTCGACCGCGGCACCCATCATGGCCGATACGCGGCGCTTCATTTCCAGCGCGGCCTTGTTGGTAAAGGTGACCGACAGGATTTGCGACGGATAGGCGCGGCGCGTGTTCAGGATATGGCTGAGGCGGGAGGTTAAAACCTTCGTCTTGCCGGTGCCGGCCCCCGCAAGGACGAGCAAGGGGCCGTCCAGCGCCTCCACCGCCGCACGCTGCGCGGGATTGAGGGCGTCGAGATATGAAAAACCAACAGTGCTTTGCGGTGCCGGTATCATCTGTTCAGGAACCTAATGTGGCCGAGGTGTGTTCTATACCAGATAAGATAGCCTCAATCGCCAAAAAAATAGGTGTTATTTCAATATCGTTCTTGTACTGGCAATTCGGGGCGCATATAAATGTCTGAGGGATTTTCTCTCTTAAACCATCAAAAGAATATCAAGGAGTTACAAATGGGTGCGCGTTTTCTCGGATTAATGGCTGTTATGGTGCTCTGCATCGGCCTCGCTGGTTGCACGGACAAGAAAAAAGACGCAGTAATGGTGAATGATGGTGCGTCGACCACCACCCAGCAGACCGATGGCACGCAAATGACGACGACCGACGGCCAATACGCGCCCGGTAGCCAAGCGCAGCTGGTTGCTGAAATCGGCGACCGCGTTTATTTCGGTTACGACCAGTATGACCTCACCGCCGAAGCCCGCTCGACCGTCGAGCGTCAGGCACAGTGGATGAAAACCTATCCGAACGTCTCCGTCATGGTCGAAGGCCATTGCGACGAGCGCGGCACCCGCGAATACAACCTCGCGCTCGGTGAAAAACGCGCCACTGCCGTCCGCAACTACCTGATCTCGAACGGCGTGCAGGCTGGCCGCGTTCAAAGCATCAGCTACGGCAAAGAACGCCCCGCGATCATGGGCGCGGATGAAACCTCCTGGGCACAGAACCGCCGCGGCGTTCTCGTCGTTCAGTAACACTGACATATAAAAGGGATAAGCCATGAACCGCAAGGCTCTCAAGGCTCTCAAGGCTTCGAAAACAGGGCTCCTGCTTACCGCAGGGGCCCTGCTCCTTTTGTCGGGCAGCCCCGCATCGGCGGGCTTCGGGCAAAACGGCGAAGATACCAGCCAGCTGATGTCGCGCATCAACCAGCTTGAAAACCAGCTGCAAACGCTCAGCCGCGCCGTCTATCGCGGCGAAAGCAAGCCGTTGCCGATGGGCGCGCAGCCCGTTTACAGCAATGATGACATGACGGGCGGCGGCGGCGGCGCCGGCGCGAATGAAGACCGTCTCAGCCAGCTGGAATCACGCCAACGCCAGATGACCGGCGACATTGAAAAACTCGGCTATGATTTGCAGCAGATCAAGGCGCGCCTCGACCGCATGGCGTCGGACAATCTGGTGCGCGGATCGGACGGCGGCGGCGCTTCCTATACCGCGCCTGATTCAGGCTCGTCTTCTTCCGGCCGCTCCACGCCCTATTCGCCGTCTTCGAATGGCGACTCCCCGCGTGGCAAAGTGCTGGGTACGCTCACGACCAACAACATGCCCGATAATCCGGGCGCGTTGTATGACGACGCGTTCAACGATATCCGCGACGCGAAATACGAAAGCGCGGCGTCGAAATTCAGCGCCTTCATGAAAAATTACAAAACGCATCCCTTGGCCGCCAACGCGCAATACTGGCTCGCCGAAACCTATTATGTGCGTCAGGATTACAAGACGGGCGCCAAGCTGTTCGCGCAGAACTATCAGGATTATCCGCAAGGCCCCAAAGCCTCGGCAAGCCTGCTGAAGCTCGGCCTCGCGCTGTCGAAACTGGGCAAGAAGGACGATGCATGCCTTTCGTTCCAGCAGCTGAAAAAGCAATTCCCCGGCGACACCACGCCTGAAGTGCGCCGTGCGCAACAGGAAATGAAAACGCTGGGCTGCGCAGGCTGATTATCGCCGTTGCCGGAAAATAAATGACGTCTTCACCGGACAAAACCGTTGCCGATACATTCGCGGCGGCCATGCAATCGCTTGGCCTCGATACACCTGCGCCGAAAATCGCGGTCGCGGTGTCGGGCGGCGGCGACAGCCTTGCCCTGACGTTGCTGATGGATGAATGGGTGCGGGCGCGGGGCGGCCAAATGCTGGCGCTCACCGTCGATCACTGTTTGCGCGCGGGCTCTGCCGATGAAGCGAGGGCCTTGAACGCAGAGCTACAGAAACGCGGCATTTCCCACGAAATTCTCAACTGGCAGGGCGACAAGCCCGCGACGCATATTCAGGAACGCGCACGCGACATGCGCTATAAACTCCTTGCGCAAAAATGCGCCGATGCCGGTTTTGATACGCTGGCGGTCGCGCATAACGCCGAAGACCAGATCGAAACATTCTGGATGCGCCTTGCGCATGGCAGCGGGCTTGACGGTCTCGCGGGCATGGCGGCAGTATCGCAGAAAAACGGCCTGCGTCTTGTGCGCCCGCTGCTGGGCTACACGCGCGCGGCGTTGCGCGATATCTGCACATCTTACGGCGCGGCATGGGCGGAAGACCCCTCCAACACCAATGAAAAATTCCTGCGCCCGCGTCTGCGCGCATTCGAGGATATGCTGGCAGCAGAAGGGCTGACGCCGCAGCGCCTCGCGCAAACCTTGCAAAAACTTGAAGGCGCGCGCGGTGCGTTACAATCGGTTGCGGACAAGGTGATGGCTGCTGCCGTCACGCGTTATCCCGCCGGTTACGCGACGCTCGATCCCGCCAAGCTGCTGGCCGAACATCCCGAATTTCAACGCCGCGTGCTGTCGCAAGTCTTAAGTAATGTCGCCCCGCAGGAATACCGCACCGGCTTCGATGCGCTGGAAAATTTGCGCGCCGATATGTTCCGCGAAAACTTCAACGGCTCGACGGTCGCGGGCTGCGAAATTTTTCCGTCAAAAGGCGCGCTTGTTTTCTGCCGCGAACTCGCCGCATCCGCTGCGCCCGCGTTCTTGCAAAACGGCATGGTCTGGGACGGGCGGTTCAGGGTATCTGGCTATCCAACTGGCGATTCCCTGACCATCGGAGTCGCCGGCGAGGCAGGGGTTTCTATCTTAAGGAAACAGGCGGCAAGCGCACCTGCGCTGGCGCGGCTTATGGACGCTTATCCGGCCAAGATTTTGCGGGTGCTGACGGGTATCTGGCAGGGGCAAAATCTCGTTTCTGTTCCGCACCTTAACTGGATTGCGGCGGATGCGCCCAAGGGGCTCGAAACGGGGCAGATTTTACACGTCGCGCCCGTAAACATTGTTTAAGACTTAAGTGACACTATATAATTGAAGTATCGGCATTTTTGAGGGATCGGGGAGTTACATGAAACAGCAGAACGACAACAACGAAGGCGGCAACAACAATAACCAGTTCGGCCGCAACCTTCTGGTCTGGATCGTGGTGGCGATGTTGCTGGCGGGCGTGTTCCAGATGTTCGGCGCGGGCAAGTCCCAAATGGTCGCGGGCAAAGTGATCGCCTATTCCGAATTCCTCGCGAAAGCAGACGGGCAGCAGGTTCAGAAAATCACGATCGTCGGCGATGTGATCCGCGGCATCGAAACCTCCGGCACGCCGTTTAACGTCGTTATCCCGCCCGGCACCGATGTCGTCACGCGCGTTGAAAAAACCGGCATGACGATCGAGGCCGCACAAGACACTTCCGACGCCCCCACGCTGTTCGGCATCCTGCTGTCGTGGTTCCCGATGCTGCTGCTGATCGGCGTCTGGGTATTCTTCATGCGCCAGATGCAGGGATCTTCCGGCAAGGCGATGGGCTTCGGCAAATCGAAAGCGAAATTGCTCAACGAGAAAAACGGCCGCGTGACCTTTGCCGATGTGGCAGGCGTGGACGAAGCGAAAGAAGAACTGGAGGAAGTCGTCGAATTCCTGCGCGACCCCCAGAAATTCCAGCGCCTCGGCGGTAAAATCCCGAAAGGCGTGCTGCTGGTCGGCCCGCCCGGCACCGGTAAAACCCTCATCGCGCGCGCTGTTGCGGGCGAGGCGGGCGTGCCGTTCTTCACCATCTCCGGCTCCGACTTCGTGGAAATGTTTGTCGGTGTAGGTGCTTCACGCGTCAGGGACATGTTCGAACAGGGCAAGAAAAACGCGCCCTGCATCGTCTTCATCGACGAGATCGATGCGGTCGGCCGTCACCGTGGCGCCGGCGTCGGCGGCGGTAACGACGAACGTGAACAGACCCTCAACCAGCTGCTCGTCGAAATGGACGGGTTCGAAGCGAACGAGGGCGTGATCCTCGTGGCTGCGACCAACCGCCCCGACGTGCTCGACCCCGCGCTGCTCCGCCCCGGCCGTTTCGACCGTCAGGTCGTCGTGCCGAACCCCGATGTGGGCGGGCGCGAAAAAATCCTGAAGGTTCATATGCGCAAAGTGCCGCTGGCGCATGACGTCAACGCGCATGTGATCGCGCGCGGCACGCCCGGATTCTCCGGCGCGGACCTTGCCAACCTTATCAACGAAGCGGCGCTCCTCGCTGCACGCCGCGGCAAGCGCGTCGTCGGGATGCAGGAACTGGAAGACGCAAAAGACAAGGTCATGATGGGCGCGGAGCGCAAATCGATGGCGATGTCCGAGGAAGAAAAAAGAAACACCGCCTATCACGAAGCGGGCCACGCGATCGTGGCGCTGCACGAACCGGCGTCCGACCCCATCCACAAGGCGACCATCGTGCCGCGCGGACGTGCGCTTGGCATGGTCATGCGCCTGCCCGAAGGCGACCGTTATTCCATGACGCGCGAAAAACTGCATGCCGACCTTGCCGTTTCGATGGGCGGCCGCATCGCGGAAGAGCTGATTTTCGGCACCGACAAAGTGACCACCGGCGCATCCAGCGACATCAAGATGGCGACCAACATGGCGCACCGCATGGTGACCGAATGGGGCCTGAGCGACACGATGGGCCCGATCCATTACGGCACCGAGCGCGACGATGTTTTCCAGGGCTATTCCGTGGCCGGCGGAAAAGGCATTTCGGCCGAAACGGCGGCGAAGGTCGATGCCGAAGTAAAGCGCATCGTGGTCGAAAGCTATGACCGCGCGCGCAAATGCCTGCAGGACAATCTGCATGAACTGCATATCCTTGCCAAAGCGTTGATCGAATACGAAACGCTGAACGGCGAGGAGATCGCGCGCATCCTGCGCGGTGAACCGCTCGGCCGCGTCACGAACGAGGAAGAGGCGGCAGAGCGCAAGAAACGCCAGAAGTCAGGCTCCGTGCCTGCGGCTGGCGGCGTCGATCTCGGCAACCCCGAACCGCGCGCAGGCTAGGCATTTATCCATGACGCTCCCCAAGGCCCGCGCCGCGCTGCGCCAGCACGCCGATGCCGTGAAGGCGAAAACCTATGCGGGTTTTTTCAAGGATCTGGCGGGCGATGAATTCCTCGGCGTCACAACGCCCTTAATGCGCAAAGTTGCGAAGGAATACCGCGACCTGCCCCATGCCGACATCAAGCCCCTGATGCATTCGCACATTCAGGATGAACGCTCGCTCGCACATTCCATTTTGCGTCTGCAGTTCGACAAGGGCGATGAAAAGCAAAAGGCGGCCGTTTACAAATTCTACATGGCGAACCGCGCCGGCATCCGGCAATGGAACGGCGTCGATGACAGCGCGCCCTATATCGTCGGGCCTTACTTGTGGGAACGCGACCGTGCGGTGCTGTACAAAATGGCGAAGGCAAAATCCCTCTGGGACCGCCGCATCGCCATCGTCACGACCTGGCATTTCATCCGCAATGGGCAGCTGGACGATGTTTATGCGCTGTCCGAACAACTGCTTTCCGACCGCGAAGACCTGATCCACAAGGCGACCGGCTGGATGCTGCGCGAAGCGGGCAAGAAAGACATGAAACGCCTCAAGGCATTCCTGAAAAAACACCACGCGAAAATGCCCCGCACGATGCTCCGCTACGCCATCGAGAAATTCCCCGAAAAAGAGCGCAAGGCGGCGCTCGGCGGCCAGTTTTAATCAATATATGTAAATCAAAACGCAAGAATCCGTCAATTTACCAGAATTGACGGCAAGATGCTTCTGGCCTAAAAATAAACCTCGTTCACATTGTTGTCCCGAAGGCTGGCCATGAGCAAAAATCTCGCCTGCATTTCCCGCATCCTCCGCACCGGAGGAGGATAGGCCGTGGCATTCACGCAAAAGGGCAAAATCCTCAACGCCGTGCGCGACAACGACATCAAGTCGGTCACGCGCCTGCTGGATAAAGGCTACAACGCCAACACTGCGTATTGGGATGGCGACAGCGCGCTTCTGATGGCGGTCTTTCTGGGGCGCACGGAAATTGTCGAACTGCTGGTCGCGCGCGGCGCAGACCCCTTCGGCCAGCATCACCACGATCCGATGACGACCGGCATCTGGCAGACGCTGCTGCATGTAGCATCGGCCAACGGGCATGCAAAGATTGTGGATTTCCTGCTGGAAGGCGACAAATACGACAAGGCGCTGATCAACCGCATCGACAACAACCGCAACACCGCGCTGCATCTGGCGGCGGGCGGCGGTCATCTGGAGATTGTGAAGACGCTGCTGGCGCATGGTTTCGATCCTGCGCTGACCGGCGCGAATGGCAAAAAAGCGGTCGGATTTGCCTATCAGGGCAAACATGCGGGCGTGGTCGAATTGCTGGAGGCGGTGAAAAAACCTGTCGCCGCCGCGCTGCCGTCACTTCCCGTGGCCGCACCGGTTGCGCCTGCGGAAAGCGACTGGAAATTGCTGAACCCCGACACGGTCGCGAAAGTCTGCGATGTCGGCGGCGTCGGTTACAAAATCACCGATGTGTTCAATTTCGCGAGCGGCGAGCGCATCCGCATCGTCAACAACCTGAAGACAAAAGCCGACCATATCGAATCCACGCCGTTTGACAAACTGTCCGACCAGCGCCAGCTGGACGAAGCGCGGGGCGCGCTGGAATCGCTGGGCGGGCATGTGACGTCGCCGCATGCCGACAAGACGAAGAAAAGGGCGCGCCTGCTGCAGCCGCCGCCGAAAGACGCAAAGCCATGATGTTCAAGAAATCAAAACTCTCCAACGCCATTTCCGAGGGCGACATCGCCCGCATGAACGAAGTGCTGGCGCAGGGCATCGACCCCGATTACGAGGATGATTACGGCCGCAGTTTTCTGTGGTTCGCGGTCAACCGCGGCAACCTTGCCGCCGTGCGGGCGCTGGTCGATGCGGGCGCGACCGTGACGGCCGCCAGCAAATATAACGGCACGCTGCTGCAAGCGGCGGCGCGCAAGGGCAGCGTCGAAATTGCGGCATACCTGCTGGATAAAAACCCGAAATTGCTGGAGAGCCGCGACCGCGACGGCAACACCGCGCTGCATACGGCGGCGGAAACGGGCTATCCCGACCTTGTCGCGTTCCTGATCGAAAAGGGGCTGGATGCGAACGCGAAGAATTTCAACAACCGCTCGCCCTTGTCGCTCGCGCAGAAAAACAACCATGCGGAAGTGTCCGACCTGCTGAAACCCTACACGCCCGCGCGTATGCGCCTGATGCCAGCGCTCGACCCCGCGCCGGTGCAGGTCGAAGAAGTTGCGCCACTGTCGGATGAATGGCGCAAGCTGCCGGGGGAGCGCATCGCGCATGTGGCGGTGGAAGACGCGATCGGATACCGCATCACCGAAATTTTCAATTTCTCCGCGCGGGAAAAAACCACGCTCTACCGCAACCTTGAATCGAATGCCGAAACGGTGGAAACCCGCGGCTTCGACGCCATCGGCGACAAGACGCCGATCGAGCAGGCGCTGGAACAACTCCGCAAGCGCGGCGGCATTTCCGAACCGTCGAGCGTGACGGGTTTCGAGAAGAAAAAGCTCAGCCCGTAAGACTCCCCCTCACCCTAACCCTCTCCCGCAAGGGCGGGAGCGGGGATTATTGCGCGCATCTTCCCCCTCTCCTGCACTTGCGGGAGAGGGTCGGGGTGAGGTGCGTGTAGAAACCCCAACCCGATCAATACCATATCAACATTTAATTGCGTATTTCGCATTACTGTGCTATTGTAAAATAGCGACGGTTATTGAACATTGTGAAAGTTAGAAACAAAACTGCCCCGGCAGCAGCCAAATGCCGGAACCGCCAAAGCGTCAGGGCTTCGGCGGAAGGGGCGTTTTCGGTTTCGCGAAATCCAGCGCGCGGGCGATTTCTTTCGGCATCGGGGGCGGGGTAACACCCATGTTGCGGTCGCCGTCATCCGATAGCAGCCAGTTATACACCGCCGCATGAATCGCTTTCGCGCCGGGCGGGGCGAAAGCGCCACCCGCATCCTTGTCGGTGTTATACACCAGCACCGTGCGGCCGCCCACATCGCGCGCAAAGGGCACAACGCCGTTCAGCCCCAGCATTTTGCCGATGTCATCGGCCTTGTATTCGAAATTCGCATGCAGCACGGGATAATCGCCCAGCGTCGGGTGCTTCGGCACGGCGTCCAGCAGCGCCGCCAGTTTTTTGCCCGCCTCCGTATCGCGGCGGGGCTTCACCTTGTACTCGCTGCCATGTTCGGGTTTCAGCGTGTAGGCTTCGTTTGATTCCAGTTTCACGGCCTTGCCGCCATCCATGAAATTCACTTTGCCTTCCATGCGCACGCTTAACAGCATCTCGACGGTTTTGACGCCGCCGCCGTAGCGGTAACTGACGCTGGCGCGCAGATTTTCGCCTTCGGGCAGCTTTTCCAGCAGTTTCGGGATCTCGCGCTCCGCAATGCGCGTGATTTCCTCGCGCACCGCATCGGCGGCGGCGGTGAATTCTTTTTCGCGGCGGCGCATATCGACAACGGCGTCCAGGCTCTCGCCACCCGCCACGAACACGCGCTGGGTATGCGTCTTTTTCAAATCTTCCTGCAGCCACGGATTGGCGCCGGGGTTGTAATCGGCGGGCAGGTCGGTGCCCGATTTTTCCTTCGACACCAGCGGCGCATTGCCCAGCCAGCCGCCCGCGAACAGCAGGTCACCGATTTGCGCTTCTTTTTTGCCGGTGAGCATCACGCCATCCTGCGGCGTAAAATGATCGCCCTTGTAATCGACCGGGGCGTACATGAAATAGCGCGGCTCCCGCTCGGGCGACGAAAAAATCTGCGGGAAATGTTCATAGGCGCGCGGCCATGTGTCCTTGCCGTGATTGACCTGCACCGACGGGCTGCTGAGCCCCGTCGCCGCCAGCAATTCGGGCGCTTCGTTTTCAAGGCGCTTTTGCAGGTTGGTGTAGAACGCGTTCCAGCTGTCGCGGATCTCGCCCATCATGCCCGATTGTTTCGGCGTGACGGTTTCCAGCTCTTTGCGGATTTCCCATTCAAGGCGCAGCGCGGCAGAGAGGGATTCACCCGTCAGTTCAAAAAGCACTTGTCCGTTGTTTTCCGCCATCGCGACCTCGTGGTTTGGTATTCATAATCTTGATGCCCTGATTTATAGCGCGGGCGGCGGGCGTTTTCCAGAGGATATGACGGGGTTGTAATGAAGCGTCAGCAAAAGTGACCGCTTTCAACGGCTTTGCGGCGAATTTATGAAAACTGGGCTGCCTTCGTTCCTTGGCTTGCCCCCCGCGATTCTGTAACTTGGGGAACAGCAGGAGACTTGGAACAACATGACACGCAAATTTTTCGGCACCGACGGCATCCGCGGCAAGGCCAATATCGAACCCATCACGGTCGAAACGATGACCAAGGTTGCGATGGCGACGGCGGCCGAACTCCGCCGCGGCAATCACCGCCACCGCGTCGTGATCGGGAAAGATACGCGCCTGTCCGGTTACCTGCTGGAACCCGCGCTGACCGCCGGATTTATTTCGATGGGCATGGATGTGATGCTGCTGGGCCCGATGCCGACGCCGGCGGTTGCGATGCTGACGCGCTCGCTGCGCTGCGACCTTGGCGTGATGATCTCCGCCTCCCACAATCCCTATCAGGATAACGGCATTAAATTTTTCGGCGCGGACGGTTACAAGCTGACCGATGATATCGAACTGGCGATTGAAGCGCGCCTTGATTCCGACCTCTCGAAGCTGCGCGTCGGCCCGACGGAGCTGGGACGCGCCAGCCGTCTTGATGACGAACGCGGCCGTTACATCGAATTCGTGAAGAACACGTTTCCAAAAGGCTTACGCCTTGATGGCCTGAAAATCGTGGTCGATTGCGCGCATGGCGCGGCGTACAAGGTTGCGCCCCGCGTGCTGTGGGAACTGGGCGCGGAGGTGATCGCGCTGGGCGTATCGCCCGACGGCACGAACATCAACAAGGATTGCGGCGCAACCGCGCCCGAAGCGATGCAGTCCGCCGTCGTGAAGCACGGCGCGCATCTGGGCATTGCGCTGGACGGTGACGCCGACCGCCTGATCATGTGCGATGAAAACGGCAAGGTGATCGACGGCGACCAGATCATGGCGTTGATCGCGCGCGCATGGCACCAGTCCGGCCAGCTGAAGGGCGACGGGGTTGTGGCGACCGTGATGTCGAATCTGGGCTTCGAGCGGTTCCTGAAAACCCTCGCGCTGTCCCTGAAACGCATGCCGGTCGGCGACCGTTATGTGGTCGATCATATGCGCACGAATGATTACAACCTCGGCGGCGAACAATCGGGCCATATCATCCTTGGCGATTACGGCACGACCGGCGACGGCCTTATTGCCGCGCTGCAGGTGCTGGCCGTGATCCAGCAGCAGGACAAACCGGTCAGCGAAGCGGGGCGCGTTTTCGCGCCCGTGCCGCAACTGCTGAAAAACGTGCGCTATAAAAACGCTGCCATATCGCTCGACAACGAATTCCTGCAAAAAGCGATCCGCAACGCGGAAACGCGCCTTGGCGCGGGCGGGCGTTTGCTGATCCGTAAATCGGGGACGGAGCCGCTGATCCGCGTGATGGCGGAGGGCGATGACGAAAGCCTGATTACCTCTGTCGTGCATGACCTTTGCAGTTCGGTCGAAGATCTCGACCGCCAGAAAGTCTGATCCCATGAAACCCTGTTTCTTCGCCGCCGAAACCCATGGCGCGCAGGAAGCGCGGGCGAAACTGTCCGCCGCTTATGGGCAGACACCGATCGAGGACGCCGATGTGATCGTGGCGCTGGGCGGTGACGGGTCGATGCTGCGCGCGCTGCATGAAGGCATCCGGCTGAAGAAACCCGTTTACGGCATGAACCGCGGCTCGGTCGGTTTTTTGCTGAATGAATATTCCGATAAAAACCTGATGCAGCGGCTGGAACGTGCGCAGATTGTGAAACTCAACCCCTTGCGCATGAAGGTCACGACGATGACCGGTGGCGTGCAGGATGCGCTCGCAATCAACGAAGTCTCGCTGCTCCGCGAAACGCGGCAGGCGGCGAAACTGAAAGTCACGATTGACGGCGTGGTGCGCCTTGATGAACTGATCTGCGACGGTATTATTTTTTCCACGCCGGCAGGCTCGACCGCCTATAACCTTTCCGCCCACGGGCCGATCATTCCGTTATCGGCGGGCATCCTTGCGCTCACCCCCATCAGCGCCTTCCGCCCGCGTCGCTGGCGCGGCGCGCTGCTGCCGCAAACGACGCGCCTGAAACTCACCATCATGGAAGCACGCAACCGCCCCGTTTCCGCTGTCGCCGACTTCACCGAAATCCGCGACGTGGAAACGGTCGAGGTCTGGCAGGACACCTCCGTTGAAATTTCCCTGCTGTTCGACCCCGAAATGAACCTCGACGAGCGGATGATTAAAGAGCAGTTCATGCCGTAACCCGCATTTTCGCGCGGGTAATTTAGTTTCGCCTTTACCAGATTCATCGCAATAAAACCGCGCGGCTTTGTTTTGACGGAATCTGGAATGTTATGGCATCCTGTTTGCCATGAACACCACGTCGCAAATCGCTGTGACCTATTTTGCTTACGCCTATTTTGGCGGATAAGCCCGCCATATCATTTGTACTTGGGGCCTAGAGCCCCTCAATCCCCAGATAACCGAAATACCATCACCCCCGCGCAAGCGAAGGGCCAAAGGACACGTAATCATGACCGACGTCAAAAAAGACAAACTCAACCTTGTTCAATCCGAAGACGCGGCCCGCGCGCTGTATGCGCCGCCGCCCGCGACCATGGCAAGCATGCACAAGATTTTGAAAGACGCCGGATACGACGCGCAGCTGGAACCCGCCGGCGTGCTGGAATATGCAAGCCCGCCCGTCGATGTGCGCGATGTTGCGAAACTGGTCGTGCAGTCGAAATCCGATATCGCGACGTTTGAAAAAGTGATCGGCGAACATGGCTATGCCCGCGCGCCTTTCGCCATCCTGCCCACCACCACGCCGCAGGACGCGCTGGATAATAAGGTTTCCCGCGAACGGCTGGAGGCATCGCTCGCCGTGCTGGCGGAGGTGTATCCGCCCGGGCTTTCCAACGTGCCGCTGCTGACCACAGGTGTGCAGACCAGCTTCAGCCCCAAATCTGACGCTGAAATGTTCCGCATGACCTATCGCGGCTATGCGCTGACCGCCCTGATCGTGGCTTCGATGAACAGCTCCTCCGGTTTCGCCGCCAACGACGACAAGCGCCGCGATGATGTGCATCTGCGCACCAAATACTATGAAGATTACGGCACGGCGGGCGGCATTTCCGCTGCCTTCCTGAAATCGGAAACGCCGGAACAGTTTATCCGCAACCATATCCATGAAGTGTTCGATAACCCGATGTTCTTCGCCTATCGCGATGACGGCAGCCTGCTGCGCACGACAAAGGATAACGTGCTGACATTCCGCAAACTTGGCGAGATGGGAATGAACACGCTGACGAATTACGAACTGGCGGAAACGTTCCTCTACAACGACATCAAGATCGCCAACGTGCGCGATTCAGAAGGTCAGGTTGTCGGCAAGCGTGTTGAAATCCGCGCGGCGGATTCGGGCGTGCATCAGCCGGCATCGACGCTGCTGCTGACGACCGCGCTGATCCCCGACGGCATCACCGCGCAGAAATTCGACAACCTGCTGAAGGATTACGGCTTCACCGGCAATCCGAAACAGGATGCGGATTTGCTGCAATCGGCGCGCAAACACGCGGTCGAACATAACGGGCGTTTCATGAACGTGCCGTTCGGCAACGGGTCCTTGCGCGATTTCGCGGCGGATGTGGCGGCACTGGTGATCGCGCATTATGATCGCGACCGCAATGTGCAGGCGGAAGTATCGAAGCTCGCGGAAGTTTTGCTGACCGGTGAATCGGATGCAAAACTGAACGCGGTCAAATACCCGAAACTGTCCGATGTGACGCAGCATTTGCAGGCGACGGTCGTGAAGCCGCTGCCCGCACCGAAAGCCCCCGCGCCCAAAAACGCGGCCTGAAATTTTCACTGTGTAGACTCTACCCCGCCACAGCTCCTTGCTGCTGTGGCGGGTTTTTCTTTGTAAAAACAAGACGCGTAATAGAATTACATTGACAGAATCAATGGGAATCAGGCATATTCACTGTCATGACAAACCGCGTGAACATCTCCGCTCTGCATCATCATCACTGGCACTAGCCAGTCATTGTCATTTCGCGGGTTTTTTAAATCCGCCCAGCCTTAAAGAACCGTAGAGACACAAGCCCCGATGCAGAATGGGCCTATCAAGGATTTTCACGATGACCGACGTACAGAAAAACAAATCGACCAGGATCTCGACGCTCGCAGAGGCGCTCGCGCTCTATACCCCGCCGCCCGCTGAATTTGCGAACAAGATCGGCGTCGAGGTTGAAATGCCCCTGATGAAGCCGGGCGCGTTCAAGCCTGCGCTGCCCAAGGCCGATGAAATGCAGGCCTTGCAGGACCTGCTGAAGAAAAAAGGTTTCGATGCGCAGCTGGAACCGTCGGGCGTCGTTGAATATGCGGGCCCCCCGTTCGACCTGAAAGACAAACTGAAACTGATCAGCCAGATGAAAACCGATATCGCTGTGTTCGATACGGCGATTACCGATGCGGGGTTCACCCGTTCGCCCTTTTCCATCGTGCCGACCACGACCAAAGAAGAAGCGCTCGGCAACATGGTCAGCCGCGAGCGTTTGCAGGCAAGCCTGAAAGCGATGCAGGAAATTTTCGACGAAAACACCCTGCGCCTGCCGATGCTGACATCCAGCGTGCAGACCAGCTTCAGCCCCGAAAACAACGACCAGATGTTCCGCATGATGTACCGCGCCTATGCGCTGTCGCCGCTGTTGATGGCGGCCACCAATTCATCCAGCGGTTTTGTGGTGAACGAAGATGAACGCCTGCCCTATATCCCCCGCGCGAAATATTACCTCGGCTACGGTGATGCGGGCGGTGTGTCGCCGGCATTCCTGAACGCGAGCAATGGTGAAGAACTGATCCGCAATCAAGTTGCGGCCGTGTTCAAGGCGCCGATGCACTTCGCCTATGCCGAAGACGGCAGCGTGATCCCCTCGACCAAATCGGACCTGCTGACGTTTGAAAAACTGATCGAGCGCGGGCTGAACACGCAATCCAACTACGAACTTGCCGAGACATTCCTTTATAACGACGTCAAAATCGCCAACCTGCGCGATGCGACGGGCGCGGTTGTCGGCAAACGCATGGAAGTGCGCGGCGCGGATAGCGGCGTTGACCAGGCCTTGATGTCGATCCTGCTGACCGCCGCCTTAATTCCTGACGGCAAAGCGGCTGACCAGTTCGATGCGCTGCTGAAGGATTACGGTTTTACCGGCAACCCGAAACAGGATGCCGCGCTGTTCGTGAATTCACGCGCAGCCGTGGTCGATAACGGCGACAAGTTCATGGATGTCGCTTTCGGCACCGGACGTTTGATGGATTTCGCGGCGGATGTGGCGGGCATTATCGTGAATGCCTATGACGGGCAGGTACCGGCGAAAGACATGGAGCGTCTGGTCGATGTGCTGATGACGGGTAATACGGATGCGAAAATTTTCGCGGAAAAATTCCCGAAACTGAGCGATGTGACGGCATACCTGCAGGCAGCGAACCAGAACACGGTCCAGCCCGCCGCGCAGAACAAGCCGAAGCCGCGCGCGCTGTAAATTACTTCCGGATGCTCGCAAAAAACTGGTTACGCAGGTTCACATCGGTCTTGTACGCGCCGAGGAACCGTGTCGTAACCGTTTCCGAATGGCCCTGATGCGCGCCGCGGACTTTCATGCAGAAATGTTCCGCTTCGATGAATACCGCGACGCCCTTGGGCTTGGCGTATTTTTCGATGGCGAGGGCGATTTCGGAGGTGAGGCGTTCCTGCACCTGCATCCGGTGCGCGAATACATCCACCACGCGCGCGATTTTCGACAGGCCGAGGATGCGGCCATTCGGGATATACGCCACATGCGCGCGGCCGATAAAGGGCGCCATATGGTGTTCGCAGCGTGATTCAACCTCGATATCGCGGATCAGCACGGGTTCGTTATATCCCGCCATATCTTCGCTGAATGATTTGCTCAGGACATCGGCGGCGGACATGTTGTAACCGGAAAAATATTCCTCGAACGCCTTCACGACGCGGCGGGGGGTTTCTTTCAGCCCTTCGCGGTTCGGGTCTTCGCCGATCCATTTGATGAGGGTGGTGATCGCGGCTTCTGCTTCTTCGCGGGAAGGGCGGGTGACGGGTGGGTTCTTTTTTGCCATGATGTTTTATACCTGTTTCAAGCCTTCCAGACAATAAGCGCGGCGGCAGTGCGGTAAGGCGCCCATTTTTCGCCGATTTCGCGGGCGCGTTCGGGGTCGAGGCGTTTTTTGTAACCGTTGAACCGCTGCAGCCCGTTCAGCAACCCGATATCATCGGCGGGCCAGACATCGGGCTTGCCAAGGCAGAACATCAGGTAAATTTCCGCGCTCCACATGCCGATGCCCTTCAGCGATGTCAGTTCGTCCAGTGCCTCGTCGGTGTCCATGTCGCGCAAACGTTCGGGATCGAAATCGCCGCTGATGATCCGCTTGGCGATGTCGCGGCTATAGCTGACCTTCTGGCGCGAAAAACCGATCTCGCGCAATTTGTCCTCGGTCAGCATCAGGAAATTTTCCGGCGTGAATTCGGGCATCAGGGCGCGCAGGCGCTCCGCGATATGGGCGGCGGCGGCGAGCGATATCTGCTGGCCGATAATGATGCTGACCAGCCCCTCGAATCCCTCCGCCTGTTTTTTCCACGGCAGCTTGCCGATTTTCTGCATCGCGGTCTTGAATTCGGGGTATTTTTTGACCAAAGCCTTAATCGCCTCGGCGATTTCCGGTAAATCGTGGAGGTAAGCATCGCCCACATGCCAGAAATTGGGCGGTTTTTTATCGGATGATTTGGCCATAGCGTATCCTTATCATTTGATTTCCGGCGCAGACGGGTATAATAGTACCCAGCACCGAATAAGGTAATAAGAAACTATACCCAATCAAGGAGCCCACGCCATGACTTCTTCTATGGACGACCGCGAAAAACTTTTCGAGAACAAGTTCAAGATGGACGAAGAGCTGCGCTTCAAGGTGCAGATGCGGGCGACCAAGCTGTTCGGCATCTGGGCGGCGGGCCAGCTGGGCATCACCGATCCCGAAGCGATCGAAAAATACGTGGGCGACGTGATCGACGCCGATTTCGACGAACCCGGCATCAAGGACGTGCTGCGCAAGGTAAAGGCCGATTTCGACGCCCGCGAAATGGATTCCGACATGGGCAACCTGGAGCGCGAATACAACCTGCACCTGACGGAATCCAAGAAGCAGTTCGCGACCCAGTCCTAAGACTCTTTCAAAAACTCGCGCGTCATTTCAATCGCCTCTTTCAGGCCGATGCGCTGCACCTCGACCCCGTCGGGGAAGGCGGAGAGCAGGCGCGTGGGCAGCGCGCCGTCGAGCATCACGAACACGCCCTTGTCATCCGCGCGGCGGATCAGGCGGCCATAGGCCTGCTTCAGCTTGAACCGCGTCAGCATATCATCGAGGTTCTTGCCGAAATGGTTGCGGCGCGCCTTGTGCAAAATCGTCGGGCGCGGCCATGGCACGCGGTCATAGACAACAAGGCGCAAACTGCGCCCCGGCACGTCGATGCCGTCGCGGGTGGCATCGGTTCCCAACAGGCAGGCGTTTTCTTCCTCGCGGAAAATATCGATCAGGGTGCCGGTATCCAGCGGATCGATATGCTGGGCGTAGAGATGCAGGCCTGATTCCTCCAGCGGTTGCGCGATCTTGTCGTACACGGCGCGCAACCTCTGCACCGCCGTAAAGATGCCGAGCGCGCCGCCGCTGGATGCCTTGAACAATTCGCGGAAGGCGGCCGCCGCTTCGCCCGGATTTTCTTTTTTGACGTCGCCCACCACAATCACGCGCGTCTGGCTGCTGTAATCAAAGGGGGAGGGGACGTTGAACAGTTTCGCGGTTTCATTGGGCGCGAATACCGCTGAACCCGTGCGCGCCTTGGGGCTGATCCAGCCCTCGCGGTCGTCCAGCGTCGTGTCGCGCAAGGTTGCGGAGGTGATGACGATGCCGTGGGCATGGGGTTTCAAAACTTCGGCGAATACTTTGGCGGGGTCGACGTAGTAACGGTAATAACCGGCATCCGAATCCTTGCCGCCCTCGCGGGACACCTCCAGCCAGTCGACGAATTCGGGGTTGCCGTTGTCTTGGACTGGATTGCGCAGCGCCATCAGCATGCCGACCCAGCCGCCGACTTCGTATTGCGCGCGGCGGTAGATGCTGTTGCGGATGAAATGGATACGTTCGCGGGCGGCGGAATCCAGCGCCTCCGCCTCGTCCTCCAGCTTTTTCTGCAGCAAGGCGATCAGCTGGTTCATGGGCTTTTGCAAGGAGACCAGTTTTGCCTCCAACGCGCGCGCGGCCTCCAGAAAGCCCGGTATCGGGGGCATGGCGGCGGTTTCCAGCGAATAATATCCGCCGTGTTCTTTTGTGCGCGCATAGACCTGATCGCGGCAGACCAGCAGGAATTGTTCGGCGACGCCCTTGGGGGTTTTCTCCGCCATGCGCTGCCGCCATTGCGGGCCGGGCAGGGATTTCGCGGCTTCCTGAATTTCCTCGACCAGCTTGATGCCTTCATCGTCGCCCGCCACGATATCCTCTATCCGGCGTTTCAATCCGCGCGCGCGGGTCTTTTGTCCGGTTTCGGAGCCCAGAATCCAGCGGCGCAGATCGGCCGTCCATTGGCCGTTCAGCTGCGCATCGAACGCGCTGTCGGCGGCCTCGAACAAATGGTGGCCTTCGTCGAAAATATAGCGGCCCGGCAAAACATCGTCCGGTCCGCTGGATGCGGTCTGGTGCATCACGAGCGCGTGGTTGGCGATGACAATGTCGGCGCGTTTCGATTTACGGATGCTTTTTTCAACGAAGCATTTGTTGAAATGCGGGCAGGCGGAATAGATGCATTCGCCGCGCTTGTCGGCAAAGGCCGCCATGCGGCTCCACCCCATCAAGCCTGTCAGCCAGCCGGGGAAATCCTTGCCCATCAGGTCGCCATCGGATGTGACAGCCGCCCAGCGCGTCATCAACCCCAATGCCATCGCGCTCAGGTCGTTGATGGCAGCTCCTTGAGATTGCGCCGCGTCTTCGAGATTCAACAGGCACAGGTAATTTTCGCGCCCCTTGCGCGTCACAACCTTGCGCGCCTTTTCCACGGGATCGTCATAGAGCTTTTCAAGTTCGGCATCGACCTGACGTTGAAGATTTCGTGTATAGGTCGAAACCCATACCGGCCCGCCGTTTTTTTCCGCCCAGACGGTGGCAGGGGCGAGATAGCCGAGCGTTTTGCCCGTGCCGGTGCCGGCCTCCGCCAATACCAAATGCGTTTCGCCCTCGTCGTCACAGGGTTGAAATGCGCGGGACAAGGCCCTTGCGTAATCGCGCTGCTGCGGGCGGTCCTCCACGCTCGGGCGTTTGGTCAATTGTTGCAGGCGTTCTTCGACTTCAATCTTGTCCACGCCGATATGGCCGGGCGCGGGTTCGGGCGCGTGGATCGACCATTCGGGCAGCTTGTCCCAGATCTTTACCGCCGCGCGCATTTCGCCGCGGCTGGGCGGGTTTTCGTCGCGCCCCAATGCCGCCAGCACGACGGGCGTCCACGGCCAGCCGCCGTTATTCTGCGGCACGGTGGGGCTGTTATCCCCCTCCAGCACGCTGCCCATGCGCCCCATGATCGCGGCGATACCGGCAGGGTCTGATTTTTCGTGGGGCAGGTTATTCGCAAGATCGGCCAGCAAATGGCGGATGGCATCGCGCAGGGCAAGGCACTGGTCTTCCGGCTCGTTCGGCTCCATCAGGCTCAAGGCCTTCATGATGCCGCGCGGGGTAGGGACGCAGAAGCGGCCCGGATGCACGAAGGCAAATAATTCCAGCACGTCATAGGCGGGGAAACGCTCCACTTGCAGACGCCCCGCGATCTGCGGGCCGTTGCACAGGATGGGCATGGTGCGGGCGCAGAGGGTTTTGGCCTCCGTATCCGAAATCTTCTTCAGCTCACCGTCCAGCGTCAGGCAATAAAGGCTCATGCCCGCCAGCGCCAGAACGGGTGCTTTCGGGATCAATGGGCGTTTAGCCGCCCGCTGTTCAACAACGGCCTGCGTCATGGATTCTTTCAAAACAGTTCTCGTTTTGTTTTACCCGAAACGGCGGGTATCAGCCACTTTATTCGGCTGCAGCGGTCAGGCCGCGGGCGGCTTGAGCTTCGCCGCGAGGTCGGGGAAGGATTTCTCGATGCGGTCCCAGCGTTCGGGATTGGCGTCGATGAATTCGCCGATTTTCTTGCCGGCATACTGCGTGATTTCGTCCGCGTAACGCTCGCGCACCAGATGCCATTGCTTGTTCGCTTCTTCGCCGGGGCCATAGGCACTGATATGGCCCTTCATGCGCGCCACATCAACCGATGCCGCGATTTTTGCGAGGCGCTGGTATTCTTCGGAAATTTCGGGGTGTTTCGCCGCGACATCGTTGAAATATTCCGATGCCTTGCGCGCCTTGAAGGTGCCAAGTTCTATCGCGTCCTGCACCTTGCCGATGATTTCGGCGGTTTCCTTCTGGATGCTTTCGGTCTCGCGGCGGAGGCGCGCGAGTTCTTTTTCGCGGCTGCCCGTCATGCGGTCATAAATTTCTTTCGGGTAGTCTTTGACGTTTTTGAGGAAATCCTTGAAGCCGGCCATGGTTATGCCCTTCTTTTAAAACAATAAATCTGAAATGCTGCGCCTATTATATGTGCTTGAAAAGGTTTTGCAATTTGTAATTTCATTGACGGATAGGCCGAGAATCTGTCATTTTATTCCATAATAATTTTTAAGGCTTATAAGGATTTCCCATGACCGCACCCGATATAAACTACCCCAAGGCGCAATTCAACCGCGCCAGCCTCGGCGAAAACGGCGAGTTCACCTACGGCATCGGGCGCAAGCGGCTGGATGATATCGTGACGGAGAAAACACGCGTACTCGATTTCACGCTGCCGGATGCGGCCGTCGACCAGTTGTCGGAGCCGAATAAACAGGCGCTCGCCCATCTGGTGAAGGCCGCCAACTTCCTCGACATCGTGTTCCTGAAGCAGGACCATCCCGACAACATCCGCGCCCGCGAAGTGCTGGAGAAAGCGGCAGCGGCGGGCGACAAGCGCGCCGAACAATCCCTCGTCCTGTTCAACCTGCATAACGGCGTCGAAGGCCCCGATATGTATTCGCCGAAAACGAAACCCTTGCGCATCTTCAGCGACAAGAAAATCCAGCCGGGCAAGAATTTCTATCCGCAGGACATCACCAAAAAAGAACTCGCCGATTATATCGTTGCGAACCCCGAACAGGCCTCCGCACTGCTGTCGAACAACACCATCGTGCAACGCGAGGGCAGCCGGTTGAAAGCTGTTCCCTATTCCGTCGCCTTCCGCGAGGAGATGGAGGGCGCAGCCAGGGAATTGCTGCTGGCAGCCAAAGCAACCGACCATAAAGGCTTCGCCGAATACTTGCGCTGGCAGGCACAGGCGCTGGTCAATGACAGCGACCCCGAAATGGCCTATACGGCGGACAAGCTGTGGATCAGCAACCTCGAGGACAGCCCGCTTGAATTCACCATCGGCCGCGAAAATTACGAAGACCGCATGAGCGCGGATGTCGCGTCCGAACCCCGCGTGAAAAAGGTGCTGGAAGAAAACGGCATCAAGGCGAAAGCCAAGGATTCCATTGGCACGCGCGTCGGCATCGTGAACAAGGACAGCTACGCCGAAATCGCCGATTACCGCAAGCATCTGGAGGCCTTCGCCGCCAAAATGCCGCATACCAGTCAGTATAAGCAGCAGACCGAAAGCGGCGGCGCGAAAATGACCTTCGCCGATGTCGATCTGGTCGCAATCACCGGCGATTACGCAGCGGTGCGCGGCGGCATCACGGTTGCGCAGAACCTGCCCAATTCGGACAAGCTTGCCGTTGAACTGAAAGAAGGCAGCCGCCTTGTGTTCCACCGTCAGGTGCGTCAGGGCAGCGATCCGGCGGCGGAGAAAAAATTCCTCGATGCGCTGATCGATCCAAGCCAGCATCAATGGTACGACAACAACGCCGATTTCTTATTTACCGTCGGCCATGAACTTGCCCATTCCCTCGGGCCCCGTTCAACCAAGGACGGCCGCGACAAATCAGGCAGCCTTGGCAAATACGGCGCGATGCTGGAGGAAAACAAGGCCGATGTGGCATCCATCGCCATGACCGATTTCTTTGTGCAGATCGGCAAATTTACGCAAGAACAGGCGAACACCATCTACCTGACCTGGGCCGCCAGCGAATTGCCGACCAAGCAGCCGTCGGAGGACGAAGCGCACCGCTCCCGCTCCATCATGCAGCTCAATTACTTCATCGAAAAAGGCGCAATCGAATTTGTGGCCGGCGGCAAGCTGAAAATCGTGCCCGAAAAGATGGGGCAGGCGGGCCGCGACATGACCGCCGAAGTGGTGCAGCTTCAACTGGACGGCGACGTGGCCAAGGCCGAAACCTTCGTGAAGAAATACACGGCCTGGAACCCCGCCCTGCAATATGCGGCCGACGAGAAAATGAACCTGAAACCCAAGCTCTACCGCAAGGTGCATCAGCCGCTGCGGGCGAAGCTGTCGGCGTAATTACCGCGCTTGCGTTAAGCCGTTGTTTTCTGTACCTTTGCCTGAATTAAGGCAGGGCGTTCAAATATGCAGCTTAAATGTTTTCCCGTCACTACGGCCGAGGACCTCGCCGCCTGTATGGAGATCCGCAAGGTCGCCTTCGTGTCGGAACAGAATGTCCCCGCCGACCTTGAAGCCGACGGCCTTGACCCCTCCGCCCGCCAGTTCGGCGTGCGTGCCGAGGGCGCGCTGATCGGCACCTGCCGCGTCCGCCTGATCGGCTCCGCCGCCAAAATCGAGCGTGTGGCGATCATCAAGGACTTCCGCGGGCAGGGCGTGGGCCGCGTTTTGATGAAATATATCTTGAACGAACTGCGCAAAAACGGCGATATTCAGCTGTTCAAGCTGGCCTCGCAGGCCTATGCCGTGCCGTTCTACGAGAAGCTGGGCTTCCGCACGCGCGGCCATGAATATCTCGAAGCCGGCATTCCGCATTACGATATGGTGCTGGAAAAGTAATTTTTTAAAGGAAACGATCATGTCCCAGAAACCCGCCGCGCCCCAACAGGTGACCGACAGCAACGCGCTGGTCGAGGCGAAGATCGAAAACCTGAAGCACCTGCAGGCGCGGGGCGTGAACCCTTTCCCCTACCGCTTCGATGTCTCCGCCTTTGCCGACGATTTGCAAAAGAAGCACGAGAAGCTGGAAAACGGCGCGATGACCGAGGAACGCGTATCGGTTGCGGGCCGCATCATGGCGTATCGCAATTCGGGCATGTTCATCGACCTGCGCGACGCGACCGGCAAGATCCAGATTTTCTCCCACAAGCAAAGCTTGGCCGCGGAATTGCTGGAGCAGCTGAAATTTTACGACATCGGCGACATCATCGGCGTGACCGGCATCGTGCGCCGCACGCCTCCCGGCGAATTGACCGTCAATGCCGAAAAACTGGAACTGCTGTCGAAATCCGTGCGCCCGCTGCCGGAAAAATACCACGGCATCCATGACACCGAGATCAAATACCGCCAGCGTTACCTCGACCTCATCACGAACGAGGGCAGCCGCGAGACGTTCCGCAAGCGCAGCGCGATTATCGCCTATGTGCGCCAGATCCTGACGACCGAACAGTTCATGGAGGTCGAAACCCCCATGCTGCACCCGATCGCGGGCGGCGCGAACGCGAAGCCGTTCTCGACCCACCACAACGCGCTCGACATGAAGCTGTACCTGCGCATCGCGCCGGAACTGTACCTGAAACGCCTTGTCATCGGCGGGTTCGACCGCGTGTTCGAAATCAACCGCTGTTTCCGCAACGAAGGCATTTCGGTCAAGCACAACCCCGAATTCACGTCCGTCGAAATCTATCAGGCCTATGCCGATTACAACGACATGATGTCGCTGACCGAACGCATCGTCGAAGGCGCCTGCAAGGCCGTCAACCACGGCCAGACGAAAGTATCATTCGGCGAGCGCGAGATTGATTTCAAGGCGCCCTGGGCACGCAAGACGATGGTCGAACTGGTGCAGGAAAAAACCGGCGTCGATTTCACGACCATCCTCGATGCGGCGGCGGCGGCTGAAAAAGCCAAATCGCTCGGCATCCCGACCAAGCCCGGCTCCAACTGGGGCGAAGTGGTGGAGGCGATCTTCGCCGAAAAGGTGGAGGCGGAGCTGATCCAGCCCATCCATATCGTCGACCTGCCCAAAGACATCTCGCCGCTCGCGAAAGTCCACCGCGTAAACCCGAACCTGACCGAGCGTTTCGAAAGCTATGCGAATGGCTGGGAAATCGCCAACGCATTTTCGGAGTTGACCGATCCCTTCGACCAGCTGGCGAGGTTCAAGGACCAGATGTCCGCGCGCGAAAAAGGCAACGACGAAGCCCAGATGCTCGATGAAGATTTCGTCGAGGCGCTAGAATACGGCATGCCCCCCACGGGCGGCCTTGGCATCGGCCTTGATCGTCTCGTGATGTTGCTGACGAACTCCGCCAGCATCCGCGACGTCATCGCGTTTCCGACGCTGCGTCACATCGCGAAGTAATTATCCCTGTCACCCCGGCGAAAGCCGGGGTCCACGGATCTCGCACGTTCTCATATAAAAACTGTTTCACCGGATGTGGCGTGGCGAAGGCAGTCCGTGGATTCCGGCCTTCGCCGGAATGACAACAAGGCCGGAATGACAACAAGAATGCCCCCTGAGTCGCAAAAATGGCTCACCCGAGTCGCCCCCGCAGCGCATCATTTTTAGCTCAAAAATTGACGTTATGTAATTACAGCGGAACAATTCCTAAGCCCATGAGTTTACTCACGCCAGCCCGAAAATGCCGCGATATGCTAAATGATTATGGATAATTGTTGATAAAAAACAGGGCGCAGGAATGAAAGTATGGTATGTATTCCTCCGTTCCCTGAGTAAATACATAATCCCTGAACGCAGCGATTTAGTATTGGCAAACAGGCTGGCCCCTTTAGAATACGAGGCATACAAATGACGATCGAAAAGAAAACTATCCGCAGCGACATCCCGGGTCACCACACCATGCTGAGCAACACAGGCTACAACATTGGATCGCAGCCGCAGGACGAAGGCCGTCGCCTCGTCGTTGGCCGCGACATCACGCTGAACGGCGACATCGCTTCCTGCGACCATCTGGTCGTTGAAGGCACCGTGAACGCGCAAAGCTTCAACGCCCGCCGCATCGACATCCTCGAAGTCGGCAAGTTCGTCGGCAATGCCGAAGTGACCGACGCCGTCATCGGCGGCTCCTTCGACGGCAAACTGACCGTTTCCGGCCGCCTGACCGTCAAGTCCTCCGGCCGCATCAAGGGCGAAATCTCCTACGGCTCGCTGGAAGTCGAAGCAGGCGCCCGCATCGACGGCCAGATCGTGGCTGTCGTGTCCGCTGTTGCCGTTGAAACCGTTGGCGGCGCTGTCGTCGTCGATCTGAACACCAACGACAACGTGACCGAAACGGGCGTCCAGTCCGAAACCGGCGAAGAAGACGCTTCGGGCACCCGCCCCCGCGTGTTCCGCCGCTCCAGCGGTTTTTAATTGATCCGCCCAACCCAACATAACCTTCAGGTTCAGCCCATCGTGGCTGAACCCTGGGGCTATGTCGTCGGCGCCGTCGACGAGGCCTTTATGGGCTTCTACTGGCATGTGCGCCGCAACGCCCGCCGCCTGTCGCGCCTGATGCTGGCCATGCTGCCGCTGATGGTGCTGCTGGTCGGGTCGTGCAAAACCTCCGAAGTCGCTGATAATTTCACCCGCAAGAACGATGTGACGCAGCTGCGCGCCGCCCTGTTCCCCGACCGCGTTGAAACGGCCGATTACCGTCCCGCCAGCGGCTATGTCGCGCGCGCGCAGGATTTCGTCCAGAGCAACCCCGCCGTGCTGACCAAGCTGACCGAGGAAGAAATCGGCTTCCTGTTCGGCAAGCCCAGCATGGAACGCAAAGACGCCGATGCCCGCATCTGGCAATACAAAACCCCGTCCTGCGTGATGGATGTGTTCTTCTACGGCGGCGACCAGAGCCCTGTGTCCTATATCGATTACCGCATCAAGGGCGACCTTGAACAGGGCGCAGCCCCCCGCACCGAACCGCTGCCCGCCCGCAACCAGTCGAAATGCGTGGGCAAGATCGTCGGCGCCGATTTCGACAGCTATCGCGGTTAAGCGGTCTTATCCCTGAATTCACATTCGTTATAGACGACACAAACCGCGCATTCCGGCTTGCGCGCCTTGCAGACATACCGCCCGTGCAGGATCAGCCATGTATGGGCGTGTTGCAGGTATTCAGGCGGAATGACCTTCAGCAGCCTCTGCTCGACCGCCTCCGGCGTTTTGCCGGGCGCGAGGCCGGTGCGGTTGCCAAGGCGGAACAGGTGGGTGTCGACAGCTATGGTGGGTTCGCCAAAGGCGATATTCAGCACCACATTCGCCGTCTTTCGCCCCACGCCCGGCAGCTCAATCAGTTTCTCCATCGTACGCGGCACACGGCCGCCATGTTCCTCGACGATCATGCGTGACAACGCCATGACGTTCTTCGCCTTGCCTTTATACAACCCGATGGATTTGATGTGGTCGGTCAGTTTTTCGATGCCGAGATCCAGCATCTCCTGTGGCGTTTTTGCGGCCTTGAACAGGCCGCGCGTCGCCTTGTTCACGCCCGTATCCGTCGCCTGCGCCGACAGCACGACCGCCACCAGCAGCGTGAAATGATTCACATACTCCAGCTCCCCCTTTGGCTCGGGGTTCTGCTTTTTCAGCTTGGCGAAGAATGTTTCGACCTGGGCGGGTTTCATGAAGGCGATATTAACGGGCAGGGGATTTGCGTCAAGGACGCGGCGCGCTGAAGCCGCGGCGGGGGCCGTTCAATTTGCGTTCGAACAGATCCGCATAGTCCTTCATCTCGGGGAATGATTTCAGGTCGTCGACGATCAGCGGCGTGGATTCCGTCGTATGCGTCAGCATATCGAACAATCCGGGTTGGAAGTATTCGCGGGCTAGCGCAAAGGTCGTCGCCATCACCATGCGGTCGAGTTTCTGCAGGCGGGGCAGGTAGTGATCGGACGGGTTAATCTCCAATGCCTGATGCTGCGACAGCATGCGCTGCAACAGCGCAAAACGGTCATCCTCGATCATCTTCGCGCCGCCGCGTTCATTCGCAAGGTCGAACAGCGTTTCGAACAGCCCCATATGCATGGGCGTCACGGCCTCGAAAGTGTCGATGCGCAGGCGGCTGCCCGCGCTATGGTTGAAATCGTTTTCCATGGTGGCACAGCATAAACCGATGCCGTTTTCTGTCAATTAAAATGACGTAAACCATTGAAAAGACTAGACGCGAATAATGCCATCCAGCGCCATCACGCGGTCGGAGCCCGGAAAGACGCGCGACGAGATTTCGGCGTCGTCCAGCTTCAGGTGATCGCGCAGGATCGCTTTCGCCACCTGCCGCATATCGGTCGTGGGGCGCAGGTCGCGGTTTTCGTGCAGCTGTGTTTTGTCGAGGCCCGGCCATTTCGTATAGACCTTGCCGCCATTCACCGCGCCGCCCGCCAGCAGCGCGCAGGACGCGGTGCCGTGGTCTGTGCCGTTGGTGCCGTTCTGCGCGACCGTGCGGCCGAATTCGGTTGCGACCATCACCACGGTTTTTTCCCAATGCGCGCCGAGTTCGGTTTTGAGCGTCGAAATACCGGCATCGAGCGCGGCGAACAAATTCGCGAGCGGCCCTTTGTCGAGCCCCTGCTGCGCATGCGTGTCCCAGCCGCCCACCTCGATCGTTGCGATGCGCGGGCCTGCGGGGTCGGACAGGATCTTGGCGACCGCCGTCACGGTCTGCTTCATGGCGTTTTGGTTCTGCAGCCCCTTGCGCCCGCCCATTTTGCCGAAACCGCTGCCGTCGACGGCGTTATCGGCAATGTTGTGGACATCGACCGCCTGCGTCAGCGCGGTGTGGAACAGTTTGTCCTTTTGATACAGTTTTTCCAGCGCGATCAGCACCGTGTCGGCGGGCAGGCCGTCGGCGGCGGGTGCCCAGGTGCCGACGGGCGTATCGCCCTGCATCATCAGCGGGATGGTCTGCCCGACCGACAGCCCCAACTTCCCCGCATTGCCGCCATAGAGCGACAGCGCGCGGTTGAGCCAGCCATCACGCGCGCCATTCGGTTTCAACGCGCCGCATTCCAGCACGTTCTGCGCATCGAAATGCGAGCGTTCGCGGTACGGGGTCGAAACGGCATGGATGACCGCCGCTTCGCCGCCTTTATACATCTCGGTAAATCCGGCGAAGCTTTTATGCGCCGCAAAAAAGTTGTCGAGTGGCACATAGGCGCTGGAGGGCAGCGCGATGCCGCCGCGTGCGGACGCGTAATTCTTGTCGCCATAGGGCGGCATGGCGGCAAGGCCGTCCATCGCGCCGCGCAGGATGATAAAGACAAACCGCTCCTCGACCGGCGCTGCCGCAAACGACACCCTGATGCCGGGCGTGGCCATGGCGGCAGCCAGCAGCCCTGCGCCCTGTAATAATTTCCGGCGTGAAATAACATTTTCCATGCTTATCTCCTCTGGAATTCGGGGCTGGCGAACAGGATGGTGATGGCTTCTTCCTTGCTGCCCGCGCGGCTGACGGCAAAACGTGTTTCACCGGATGCAACGGGGCCGATGGTTTGTTCCAGCAAGTCATCCGGCGACAGCCGAGTGGAAATGCCGCGCGCGATTTTACGGGCGAGGTCGATGCGCTGCAGAAGCGCCTCCGCACCCACCCAGTCCTTCGCCTGATCGCTCCATCCGGCGGGGGAGGGGGCGGAAAACGGCATCTGTCCCAGCAGCTTGAACGCGCCTACCAGCCGGAGGTCGTCGACCTCGCCCGACGCGCCGCTAGCGCGCAGCATCGATACGACGTAATCATTCGGCGTTTTCACCTTCGCGAGCGGCTCCGCCCATGCTTCCGGCAGAGACAGCAGCGTTTTGTAAACAGGCAGGAGATTGCCGTTACTGCGCGTGAAGGCGATCGCCAGCTGGTTGATGGCGGATTCAGGCGGATCGTCGGCGATGAAATGCCGCGCCAATTTTGTTGCGATAAATTTCGCGGTCGCGGGATGAACGGCGAAGGTCGCCAGCGCCTTTTCACCCTCGTTCACGCCGTCCTGTTCGTAAATTTCGCCCAGCAGTTTTTTCTGTCCCGGTTCATGCACCATCTTGCGGAAGAAAAATCCCGACCCGTCACCACGCCCGTCGGCATCGATCGACCAGCCGGTCAGGATTTTCGCGAATTCCGTGACGTCGGATTGCGTGTAGCCGCCATTCACGCCGAGCGTATGCAGCTCCATGATTTCCCGCGCGAGGTTTTCGTTGAGGCCTTTGCCGTTGCGCGCAAAGAGCGAATTCGGGCCGATGGATTTCTGGTTGTCGAGATACATCAACATTGCGGGGTGATGCGTCGATGCGCGCAGCAGCGTCAGGAAATCGCCCATGATGTTCGGGCGGATCGCCTCCCGCTCGAAATCGGCCAGCAGCCCCATCTGGAACGGCTTGGTCGATGATACCGTGAAATGGTTGCTCCAGAATTGAACAAGGCGTTCAAAAAACGGCGCGTCGCTTTGCGCGATCACGCGGGTGCGGCGGGCGATATCCTTCAGGTAGCCTTTGCCCTGCTGTTTCAGCATGGACTTAATCTCGGCGGCGCCCTCGGCATCTACATCGCCAGACCGCGCTTTTTTCAGCATCTTCTTGTTTTCGCGGTAGCCCTTCAACTCCTCCAGCGCCTCCATGGTGCCGGGGATGCCGTCATAGGCCGAAACCTTGGCGTGGCGCGCATTCAACTGGGCATGCAGCCAGCCCGTCGGATCGGCGGAAATCGTTGATAACTCATCCTTTTTTCCGCCTAGGCCAAAGCGGTTCGCGGCGATGAAGGCTTCGATGGATGACATGAATCGCTCCTGCGTGATGCGGATATCATCTTATACGCAAGATATTACCAAAGCCCTGCGCGGGGTAGTCAGATACCCAGAACGTCGCGCATGGAATAAAGCCCCGGTTTCTGGCCGCCCAGCCACATGGCCGCGCGCACCGCGCCCTTGGCGAACAGGGAACGGTCGGAAGCCTTGTGCGAAAATTCGATGCGTTCGCCCGTGCCGGCAAAGGTCACGGTATGGTCGCCGACCACATCGCCGCCGCGGAAAACGGAAATGCCGATTGCGCCGACGGGTCGCGCGCCGATCTGCCCGTAACGCGCGGGCACCAGCGCATCATCAAGGTTCACGCCGCGGCCTTTCGCGACCGATTGCGCGAGCGCAAGCGCGGTGCCGGATGGCGCGTCGATTTTATGGCGGTGATGCGCCTCGAAAATTTCGATGTCGTATTCGGTGTCCAGCATCGCGGCTGCTTTTTCCACCATCGACAGCAGCAGGTTGACGCCGACGCTCATATTGGCGGCCTGCAAAACGGGCGACTTCTGGCTGGCAACCTTCAGCGCGGCCATTTCCGGCTCGCCAAGGCCTGTCGTGCCGACAACAAGGGCGCGGCCATGTTCATGCGCCAGCTGCGCATGTTCGATCAGCGCATCAGCGGTTGTGAAATCGATCAGCACGTCGCAGGATTTGAACGCGTCCTGCTTGCTGGTGGTGACGCAAGTGCCGCAGGGGTCGATGCCCAGAATACCGCCCATATCCTTGCCCAGCGCCCAGCTTTTGTTATGCTCGACAGCGTGGTGGAGCGTGGCATGCGCATGCTGCTTGCTCAAAATTTCCCGCGCAATCATCTGGCCCATGCGGCCCGCGCCGCCCAGAACACCGATCTTGATCATTCTTTTTCTCCGTCATTATTTGCGCTGAGTTCGCAGGTGATGTTATCAGGGCCCCAGTTGAAAGATTTTTTTACGGGGATGGATACGCCTTGCGACGCGGTTTCCGGCAGGGCGATCTGGATCGCCATATTGTCGATCACGGTCAGGGCGACGCCTTCGGGTGCGGTGATGGTGAGTGTGCCGTTTTCAAAACTGTAGGCATAGCCGGGCGTCGGTGTTTCCAGCACGCCTTTCAGAAGGTAGCCTTCGCCGGTTTTGACAATGGTGAAGCCGGGCGGGGAGCAGGTGCCGGCGGCGGGCGCGGTCGGCAGCGGATGCTGCGGTTCCGGCTCGGCGGCGACAAGGGCAAGCGCGGGCGTTGCGAACAACAGCGCGGCGCAGGCAATCAGGGGCAACAGGCGTTTTTTCATGGCTTAAACTTCCTTTCCCTGACTATCCCCAATCCGCGCAGAATTGGCAAGTGGGGCGCGCTATCGGGCGGGAAGCGAGACTAACCTTAATCCTTCAGATCTTCCCAAAGGTCTTTGACCTTGGCGAAGAAGCTGGAGGATTGCGGGTTGGTCTTGTCGTCGGGGGCGTCGCCTGCGAATTGCTGCAGCAGTTCTTTCTGCTTTTTCGTCAGGTTGACGGGCGTTTCCACCAGCACTTCGACGAACATGTCGCCGCGCACGGGGGATCGCAAAATCGTCATGCCCTTGCCCTTCAGGCGGAATTGCTGGCCGGTTTGCGTGCCGGACGGGATCGTCACCTTCATGCGCTTGCCGTCGATGGTGGGCACTTCGATCGTGCCGCCCAATGCGACCGTCGTCATCGGCACAGGCACGCGGCAGAACAAGTTCGACGCCTCGCGCTGGAAGAAACGGTGGGGGCGGATGGACAGGAATACGTATAGATCACCGGCAGGTCCGCCGCGCACGCCCGCTTCGCCCTCACCGGCAAGTCGAATTCTTGTGCCGTCCTCGATACCCGCAGGGATGGAAACCTGCAGCGTTTTTTCCTGACGGTTGCGGCCCGATCCGCCACAGATATGGCAGGGCGTCTTGATCGTCTGGCCCTGGCCGCCGCAACCGGGGCAGGTGCGCTCTACCGTGAAAAATCCTTGCTGTGCGCGGATGCGGCCTGTGCCGCGGCAGGTGTCGCAGACTTCGGGCTTGGTGCCTTTTTCCGCGCCGGAGCCGTTGCAGCCGCCGCAGGCGTTGAAGCTTGCGGTTTTAACTTTTGCTTCCTTGCCGGCAAACGCTTCCTCCAGCGTCACTTCGAATTCGTGGCTGAGGTCTGCGCCGCGACGTGCGGATTCACCGCCGCCGCTGCGCGCGCGGCCTGCGCCGCCGGCCTGCTGCTGGCCCATGAAGTCGCCGAACATTTCCTCGAAGATATCGGAAAATCCTGCGCCGCCGAAGCCGCCGCCCATGCCGCCGGCGCCCGCATTGCGCCCGCCGGCGCCAGCCATACCGCCGTCAAACGCGCCATGGCCGAACCGGTCATAGGCTGCGCGCTTTTGTTCGTCCGAGAGGATGCCGTAGGCCTCGCTGATTTCCTTGAATTTGGCTTCCGCTTCTTTATTGCCCGGATTTTTATCGGGGTGATATTGCATGGCGAGCTTGCGGTAAGCTTTTTTAAGCTCGTCCGCGCTGGCTTTTTTTTCCACGTTCAGAAGCTGGTAATAATCTTTTTTCGCCATTTAAATGCCCTGTGCCGAAGCGGGAGGGCGGCATTTAAAACGCCGCCCTCCCTTGAATATGCTTTCGGATATTAGTGCGCGGATTTCTTCCGGCCGTTTTCGTCGACTTCGGTGAATTCAGCGTCAACGATTTCGGCATCGTCCTTGCCGCGCGCGTCGCCGGGATCGGTGCCGCCGCCGAATTCGGTCGGGCCGGAACCGCCGCCCATATCGGACATGTCCGGGCCGGGGCCTTGGTCGCCGCCGTCCTTGTACAGCAGCTCGCCCAGTTTCATGGCTGCTTCCTGCAGCGATTCCGTTTTCTTGCGGATCGTCACCAGATCGTCGCCGCCCATGACTTCCTTCAGCGACGCAACTGCGTTTTCAACCGCCATGCGTTCCGCCTGCGGTGCCTTCTCGCCCGCGTCCTTCAGCGTTTTCTCCGCCGAGTGGACGAGGGATTCAGCGCGGTTCTTGGTTTCAGCCGCTTCCTTGCGGCCCTTGTCGACCGATGCGTTTTCTTCCGCTTCCTTCACCATGCGCTTGATGTCGGAATCGGAAAGACCGCCGGACGCCTGGATGCGAATCTGCTGCTCCTTGCCGGTCGCCTTGTCCTTCGCGGACACCTGCACGATACCGTTCGCATCGATGTCAAAGGTGACTTCTATCTGCGGCACGCCGCGCGGTGCGGTCGGGATACCGACGAGGTCGAACTGGCCGAGGATTTTGTTGTCCGCCGCCATTTCGCGTTCGCCCTGGAACACGCGGATGGTGACAGCGCCCTGGCCGTCTTCCGCGGTCGAGAAGGTCTGCGATTTTTTCGTCGGGATCGTCGTGTTGCGCTCGATCAGGCGCGTGAACACGCCGCCCAGCGTCTCGATGCCGAGCGAAAGCGGGGTCACGTCCAGCAGCAGGACGTCTTTCACGTCGCCGGCCAGAACGCCGCCCTGGATCGCCGCGCCGTCTGCCACGACTTCGTCGGGGTTGACGCCGCGATGGGGTTCCTTGCCGAAGAATTCCTTCACGATCTCGATCACTTTGGGCATGCGGGTCATGCCGCCGACAAGCACGACTTCATCGATATCGGAAACCTTCACGCCCGCATCGCGGATCGCCGCCTTGCAGGGCTCGAGCGTTTTCATGAGCAGGTCGCCGACCAGCTCTTCCAGCTTCGCGCGTTTCATCGTCAGGACAAGGTGTTTCGGGCCGTTCGCGTCTGCCGTGATGAAGGGCAGGTTGACTTCGGTCTGCACGGAAGACGACAGCTCGATCTTCGCCTTTTCAGCCGCCTCTTTCAGGCGCTGCAGCGCGAGTTTGTCTTTGCGCAGGTCGATATTGTGTTCTTTTTTGAACTCTTCCGCGAGGAAGTCGATAATGCGCAAGTCAAAGTCTTCACCGCCGAGGAACGTGTCGCCGTTGGTGGATTTCACTTCGAACACGCCGTCGCCGATTTCAAGAACGGAGACGTCGAACGTACCGCCGCCCAAGTCATAGACCGCGATCGTGCCGGTGTTTTTCTTGTCCAAACCGTATGCAAGCGCCGCCGCCGTCGGCTCGTTGATAATGCGCAGGACATCGAGGCCCGCAATGCGGCCCGCGTCCTTGGTCGCCTGACGCTGGCTGTCGTTAAAATATGCGGGCACGGTGATGACCGCCTTGGTGACTTTTTCGCCAAGGTAGTTTTCTGCCGTTTCCTTCATTTTCTGCAGGACCATGGCCGAGATCTGCGAAGGCGCGAATTTTTCGCCGTCGATTTCGACCCATGCCGCGCCGCCGTCGCCTTCAATGATTTTGAAGGGGGCTTTTTCAGCCATTTTGCGCACTTCGGGCTCATTAAAGCGGCGGCCGATCAGGCGCTTGATCGCATAGAGGGTTTTGTCGGGGTTCGTGACCGCCTGGCGTTTTGCCGGCTGGCCGACGAGACGTTCGCCGTCCTTCGTGAAGGCGATCATGGAGGGGGTTGTGCGTGCGCCCTCTGCGTTTTCGATAATCTTGGCCTTGTCGCCTTCCATTACTGCTACGCAGGAGTTGGTCGTGCCAAGGTCGATGCCGATGATTTTGCTCATTTTTTTTTTCCTTTTCGAGTGGCAAATTCTTAGGACAGGCCTTGCAATCAAGCACCCGTCCCAATTCCCAAGTACTTACGCGCCTGAGATAGCGTTCTGGCAGGAAATTACTACCCTTTGGCCGTGAAGTGAAGTCATTTTCTGGCAGCCGTTTCCGGCCCCTTTTCAGGCTTTATACGGGGGTTTTGCGGCATTGGATCACACCTGTTCCCGCACAAGGAAAAACCGCCCCGGCGGTGACGCGCGGGGCGGTTTGTTCTTAACGCGTGGAGGCTTCGATTAGAGGTCGAAGCTGCCGCCGCCGTTGTTTTTCTTTTTCGGGGCGGCGGGGGTGTTGTTGTTCGCGGGTGCTGCGCCGAGGCCGAGTTCGGAAGCGAGGCCTTGCTTGGCTGCTTCGTAGGCGGCTTGCAGTTTCGGTGCGTTCAGGTTCTGGAACACAACGGCTTCCTGCGCGGTCGACTGCGTGAAGGCTTCGGTCAGCTGTTCGCGTGCGCCTTCGGGCAGTGCGCCTTCGCGCAGGCCTTTGGCGAGGTCTTGCAGCATGACAACCGACAGGGCGGTCGATGCCTGGCTGATGTTCATGGGGGGCGCGTCAAACGGGCTTGCGTTCGTCAGATCGGTCACGAAGCTGTTGACGTCTGCGCTGTAGTCAGCCGCGAACTGTTCGGGGTCGCCAACGATCGAGGGGCCGGCCGTCATCAGGACAACGCCGACGGCGAGTGCTTCTTTTTCAGCGTCGGAACGGTCGACGTTCTGTTCGATCAGGTCGATGGCGCGGTTCTGAACGGTTTTCAGTTCAACGGGCGTGTTGTCGCCGATGATGTACTGGAACATTTTGTCCTGGTCGTCAAAAATCTTCGCAAGCTGCGGGTATTTCGAAGTGAGGTCGGTCATCTGTCTGTACTCTCTTTCGGGGTTGGTTTTTTTGGTTATTGTTTACAACGCAGGACTTGCGGCCTGAGGCGCTGCGGCCTTCGGGCTTTCCGGTTTCTTCTGGTTGTCGTTGGATGCGGGCACTGCTGATGCCGCATTGAAATCACCCTTCAGTCGTTTTTGAAGGGTGACGTAATCTGTCTTGCCGGTCGGCAAACGGGGCATTTCCGGCAACACATAGATTTCGTTGTTTTTCGGCAGGCCGAGGACCGAGCGGCCTGCTTCGTTCGCGGCCTTGGTCAGCGCCTCGCGTTTCAGCGCGGGGTCGGTCGTGAACAATGCGATGCTGTCGCCGTTGACGGGGTCCTGTTTCAGGACAACCGCATGGGCAGCGTCTTTGTTCAGCGACGCTGCGGTCGCAACCGTTTCAACCATATCGAGCGAGACCATCTCGCCGCCGATTTTGGCGAAGCGTTTCGCGCGGCCGGTAAGCTTCACATAGCCTTCCTTGGATACGTTCACGATATCGCCGGTGTCGTGCCAGCCATCGGGCGGCGGCTGGATCACGCCGGGGTTGTCATTTTTCAGGTAGCCGAGCATGACGTTCGGACCCTTGATGAACAGGCGGAAGCTGTCTTCCATATCGGGAACAGGTTCCATGCGGGTTTCGATGCCGGGCAGGAATTTGCCGACCGTGCCGCGGCGATGCGCGCCGGGGACGTTCATGGCAACGGCGGGTGCCGCTTCCGACAGGCCGTAGGCGTTGTTCACGCGCACGTTAAAGCGGTCGACGTAAGTATTGTAGGTTTCGTCCTGCAACCTTTCCGCCCCTGCAAACACCATGCGCAGGCCGGAGAAATCGCGGTCATTCGCGCTGCGTGCATAAAGATTGAGGAAAGTATCGGTGCCGAACATGATCGTCGCGTCGTAGAAATACGCGAGTTTCGGGATTTCCTTGCCCGCCAGCGGGTTCGGGAACTGGAAGCTGCGCACGCCGGTCATCAGCGGCATAATCAAACCACCAGCGAGGCCGAAGCTGTGGAAGATCGGCATGGAGTTGAAAATCTTGTCGGTCGGGCGGATCGGCGTGACGGCGTTCACCTGCGCGACGTTCGACAGGAAGTTGGCGGACGACAGCACAACGCCCTTGGGCGGGCCTTCGGAGCCGGAGGTAAAGATGATCGCGGCGGGGTCCTGGCCCTTTGGCGCATCTTTCGGGCGGGGCAGCAGGCCCTTGCCGCGCAGCAGCCCAGCGATTTTATCGACGAGGCCGATTTTCGCTTTCACGTCTTCGGTGTAGACAATCTTGGTCGTTTTTTCGAGTTCCTCGATTTTTTCTTCGAGCTTCGCCAGTTTCACGAATTCGCGGGACGTCACGATGGTTTTCAGCGACGCGGTCGTGACATAGGACAGCATGTCCGCTTTTTCCGCTTTCGCGTTCAGCATGGTCGGCACGCGGCCATAGGCATGCAGCGCGAAGAACGCGACGGGGGATTTTTTCGAATTCGGCAGCAGGAAGCCGACATTTTCGCCCTTGGTCGTGACCTTTGCCAGCTTCGCGCCCAGCGCGTAGATGCCGGTCAGGATCTTGCCGTAGGTCAGCGGGGCTTCGTCCTGATTGTGGTCGTCCAGCATTTCGCGCTTGCGGCCGAAATTGCGGGCGGCGTCGTGCAGCGCCTCGATCAGCGAGCGGTTCGGATCGACCGCATTAACGGGCATTTCCTGCAGGATTTTTTCCATCTGCTCGTCCGCGATGCGGCGGCGTTCCTTGCCGGATGCGCTCTCGGGAATGTCGAGCTTCACGGGCGGCATGACGGTGACGGACAGTTTCGGGAACAGGCGGTGCGGATAATCCTTCAGGCGCGTCAGGCCCTTGGCGAGGAAGTTCAGGCCGTCCATATAGATCGGCACGATATGCGCATCGGCATTGGCGGCAACAACGGACGAACCGCCGAAGGATTGCATCAGCGTGCCGGTCGTGGTCAGGCGGCCTTCGGGGAATACCATCACGGGGCGGCCGGCCTTCGCCAGTTTCGTCAGCGCGCGGATCGCCTGCGGCTTGGTGGTGTCGAGCGGGTGGAAATCGATGCGGTTCAGCATGAACCGCGCGATGGGGTTAAAGCGCACCATCGGATGCTTCATGATCTTGTTATACATGCCGGTGTCGATCGCGAACGACGCCTCGATCGGCATGGTTGCGCCCAGCAGCAGCCCGTCGATGAATGAAACGTGGTTGGCGATGACGAGGGTCGGTTTGCCCTCCAGCCCGTTGAAGTTCTCGGTGCCACGGATTTTCGCGCCGAACAGCGTCTTGAACATGACGCGCAATCCGCCGCGCACAGCCTTGTCCATCTGGCGCGTCATCCACGATTTTTTCGGCAGCAGCGACGCGTTGTCGTTGTCTTCCGTTTCGGGCGCGGCAGTTTCGATGGTCGCGGGGGCGGCAGGGGTGGCGGTCTCGGTCATGGGGGAGCGACCTCGTATATAAATGGATAAGTCGAATCAAAAAGATGACATAATCTATTGCCCGGTTGTCATATCTGTCAAGAACGAGAATCTGAAAAACAATTATCATAATCATGTAATTAAATACTAGCTTGACGCATTGCCATAAGCCCCTATAGTGACGCGTCTTTTTGTATTATGGAGTTTTCCTTGAAGCCGTCGAACGTCATTCCCCGCCTGAAAAACATTTTCAACATCAAATCCGGCCGCTCGATGGACGCGTTAGGCAACCAGACCTGGTATTTCCACTGGAAAGAACACCGCGACGACGGCCTGCCCGCGTATGAGGCCGTCAGCGGCACCAAGAAATATTATAAATTCGGCGAATTGCACCGCGAAGGCGACCTGGCTGCAATCGAATGGGCCGATGGCGGCCGCGAATACTACAAAAACGGCCTGCGCCACCGTGACAACGGCCCTGCCGTGACGCGCCCCAACGGTGAAAACGACTGGTACCAGAACGACAAGCTGCACCGCGAAGACGGCCCCGCCAAAGTGCGCCCGAATGGCGAAGATGAATACTGGCGCAATGGAGAAGTCTGGCGCGAAGGCAAGCCTGCGGTTGTAAAAGTGCAACAGGAAAAGCGCGTGCAGGAAGAAGTCGTCGCGGCCGTGGTCGAGGCCGAAACCTCCGAAAAGAACATCGAGGCCCTGAAGGACCTGAAAGCCAAGCGCCCGCCGCCCTCGCTGAAGCCCCAGTAAGCTGCTTTTTGTAAGTTATTTCTTCTTTTTCGGCTTCGGCGGCTCGTCGATGCCTTCCAGCATCATGAGACGGATGCGGGCGAGGCCGATTCCTTTTTTATCTTCGCTCAATGCCTTGTCGATCAACGCCTGCCCGCGGGCCTCGTCGCGCTTCACGCCGTCGCCGTTCAGCATCATCTTGCCAAGGAATACCATTGATTCAGTGTCATGCTGTTTCACGGCGCGTTCGAAATAGGTCGCGGCGGTCTTGAGGTCCTGTTCCGTGCCTTCGCCGAGATAGAGGCAGCGGCCCGCTTCGCGCAAGGCCTCGCGGAAACCCTGTTCCGCTGATTTTTTGAACCAGTTGAACGCCTCGTGCAAATCACGCGGGCGGCCCATGCTGCCGGCCTCCGCCGCGCGGCCCAGTTCGTATTGGGCCTCGGCATCACCGGCTTCGGCTGCGCGCCCGAACCAGAAATAGGATTTATCGCGGTTCATTTCGTGCAGCTTGCCGCCAAAGATGTATTTGTGGGCAAGTTCCACCTGCGCGTCCACATCGCCGCTTTCCGCGCGCTTCATCAGGCAGCCGGACTGGAAACGGTCAAGCGCTTCGCCGCGCGATGCCCGGTCGATATCGTCCTTGGGCAGCGGCACTTTGACGCCGTAATTCTGCTCCAGATATTTCGCGCCATTCGCGGTGTAATCGGCATCCATCAGCGCGGCGTCGGATAACAGCTTGCGCCCCTCGTCGATATTGGGGGCGATGCCGTTGCCGTGATAAAGGCATAGCCCGTATTCGCGCAAGGATTCACGCTTGCCATAGGTATAGGCAGATTCCCTGAATGTTGTGAGCGCGAGGCTGAATTCCTGCTGCTGCTGGTATACGCGCGCAAGGCCGAACAGGGCCTCGTGGTTGCCGGCCTTGGCCGCTTTCTTGTACCAGGTGATTGCGCGGGTGAGATCGATGGGGGTGACTTTTTCAAGCAGCACTTCGCCGGTGCGGAACACTTCAGCTACGCGCTCCATCGCGACGGCATCGCCTCCTTCCGCGGATTGCAGCCACAATTTGAATGCTTCGCTGCGCTTTTGCTTGACCCCGTTGCCGGTGGCATAGGCGGTCGCCAATTCGTTCTGCGCCTGCGGGTCGCCTTCATGGGCGGCGACCATCAGTTCATCTGTGGTGGTGAATATGCGGCGGAGGCGGGGCGGGCGCGCCATGCAGTTTTAAACTTCCTGATCCACGTTGCTGCCGGAACCGGTTTCGCCACCCTTGGCGACGCCGACGCGCGCGGGGCGCAGCAGGCGTTCATGCAGGGTGTAACCGGGTTCGATCACCTGGATCACCACGCCGGGGGCGACATTGGGCACATCGGCCTCGAACAGCACTTCGTGCAGGTTAGGGTCGAATTTCTGGCCCATCGGCTCGACTTTTTTGATGTTGTTGCGCTCGAAGATCGAGAGCAGTTCGCGCTCCGTCATCTCGACGCCGGTAAAGATCGTTTTCAAATCCGCATTCATGTCGCGCGCTTCGGGCGAGATGGCGGCGAGCGCGCGGCGCAGGTTATCCGACACGCTCAGCAGGTCGCGGGCGAAGGAGGCGGTTGCAAATTTCGCGGTGTCCTGACGGTCGCGCTCGGAGCGTTTGCGGGTGTTCTCCGCCTCGGCAAGCGCACGCAGGGCCTGATCCTTGATCTCGGCCACTTTCTTTTCCAGCTCGGCGATTTTCGCCTGTGCCGCCGCCATGCCGCCGTCTTCCGCCGCTTCTTCCACCGCGGGTTCGTTGTCTTCTGGAAGGGGCTGGTCTTCGGCGGGGTTCACTTGCGTCATGTCATTGTCCTTAGAAACTGTCCAAGTCAGTAACATGGGGGTTTTCGGGATAAAATTCAACCCCGCAAAACCCGCCTGAAACAAAGACTTAGGCGATTACATTTCCGGCGGAGTGACCACAACCTTGGCGTTGCGCACGATGCGGTTGCTCAGCTCGTAGCCTTTCAGGGCCACATGAACGACCGTTTCGGGTTCGACGCCCGGAACGACCTGCGTCGTGAGCGCTTCGTGCTTCTCGGCGTCGAAGGGCTGGCCTTGCGGGTTGATCTGGGTGATGCCGTGCTTGTTGAAGACCGCGGTCACGCCGGCCAGCGTCGTGTCGACGACCTTGGCAAGCGCCTCGAAGTTGGGGTCGGCGGCGCGGCTCTTCTTGTCCATCATCTGCTGGCCGAGTTCGAGCGTGTCGATCACCGGCATCAGTTCCTTCAGCGTCTTTTCGACGGCGAACTGCTTGTCGTCTTCGCGTCTTGCTTCGCTGCGGGTCAGCAGGGTTTTGCTTTCTTCCAGACGCTTGGACAGGATCAGGTTATCGCCCTGCGCGCGTTGCACGGTGGAGGACAGGCTTACGACCTGTGCGTTCAGCGCATCGCGGTCTGCCTTCAGGCTTTCCAGCGTTTCGGCGGGCGCGTCTGCGGCGGGTGCTGCCGGCGCATCGGGTGCTTTCGGTGCTTCAACAGCGGGCGCATCGGTTTTTGCGGCTTCGACAGCGGGTGCTGCGGGAGCTGATTCCTCGCCCGGCTTCACGCCGTATTTGTTGAATATGGTGGTCAGCTGCGACAGCGTGCTTTCGACGCCCTTCGTCAGCTTGTCGAGTTTCGGGTTTGCCGCGCGCTCGTTGGCGTCGATTTCGGCGAGGCCCGCCTGCATGGCTGTTGCGGTCGGCAGCAGGTCGCGGAGCAGCGTGATGCCGGCTGCTTTTTTATCCGCGCTGATCAGGTTGTCGATATCGGCCAGCGCCGCTTTCGAGGCATCGGTGCGCTGCATCAGGGATTTGTTGTCGTCGCGGGTGCGGGTGATCGCGCCCTGCAGGCGCTCCACCTTGGTCTTCAGCTCGTCGCGCTCGGCGCGCACATCGTCGATGGTTTCAACGTAGTCATCATCGCCCAGATCGCCGAACAGGTCCGCCATGCGCTTGTCATGCGCATCGTCTTCCGCCGTACGGGGACGGGGAGTTTCATCAGGAGGATTGCCGGGGTTCTGTTCGTCGGACATGCTTTGCGACTCCGTATTTATGATTTTCATATTCCTAAAGGATTAAGTGCCGAGAGTCAACCCTGCTTTTTTCATATTGTTTTCATAAGTTTGGAGGTGAAATTCCTGATATTCAATAAGAATTCAGGTTTTCGAGGGCTATCAGCCGATGATTTTGCTGATGATCTGGGACGTATAGTTAACGACAGGAATCAGTCGCCCATAATTAAGCCGGGTCGGACCCAACACCCCGATCGCGCCGATCACACGGGAATCCTGATTCTTGTAAGGTGCAATAATCAGGGAGCAGCCCGAATGGCTGAACAGCTTGTTCTCCGCCCCAATATAGATTTTGACGCCTTCGCCCGTGCCGGTCGCCTGCAGCAGCTTCAGCATGGTTTCCTTGGTCTCCAGCGCGTCGAACAGCAGGCGGATACGCTCGAGGTCTTCAAGGGCGGTAACGTCTTCCAGCAGATGCGCCTGTCCCTTGATGAACAGATGCCCGCCCGTTTCATCGGGCGCGAAGCTGGCAAGGCCGGAGGCCACGACCTTGGCCGTCAGCGCGTCCAGTTGCGTGCGGTCCTTCGCCAGTTCGGAGGTAACGAATTCGGCTGCTTCCGACAGTGTTTTATCGGCAATCCGCGCATTCAGGTAGTTTGCGGCGCGCGTCAGCGACGCGGCGTTCACGTCCTCCGGCACCTGCAAAAGGCGGTTCTCCACGATGCCGGAGCTGGTGACCAGCACGGCGAGCGCGCGGCCGGGGGCAAGATGCACAAACTCGACCTGCTTTATCGGGTCTTCGGATTTCGGCGCGAAAACGAGCCCCGCGCAGGATGACAGGCCGGAGAGGAAACTGCTGGTCGTTTCCAGCACATCCGTCAGCGACTGGTTCTTGGCGGCGGTGATCTTTTTCTCGATCTGCTGCTGCTCACCCGCCGACAGGCTGTTCAATTCCAGCAGGCCTTCGACAAACACGGTCAGGCCGGTATCGGTCGGCAGCCGTCCGGCGGAAGTATGGGGGGCATAAAGGAGCCCGAGGTCCTCCAGCTCCGCCATTGCCGAGCGGATGGTGGCGGGGGAGAGCTTCATGCCCAGTTTCTGGGAAATCGCCATCGATCCGACAGGTTCGCCCGTCTCGACATAGGCATCGACGACGAGTTTCAGGATCTGTCTGGTACGGTCGTTCAATTCACGGATCATGCTTGTAATATAGGGTCAGGGATGGTAAAAAATCAATAAATTCAAGCCCCCGGAAAAGATTGACATAACTACAAAAAAGTTTATAGTCTGATTCACTCGAAAACGCAGAGTCGTCCCAACCTTTTTTGAACAGCGATCACATGGCCGAAAAAGAAGATTTTTACAAAGTATTGGGCGTCGCAAAAACAGCGACGGCGGAGCAGATCAAGGCCGCCCACAAGTCCATCATGATGAAAAACCATCCGGATATGGTGAAGAACCGTAAGTATCCGGATGACGCCGCCAAGCAAAAGGCGCTCGACGACGCATCCGCCATCTTCAAGGCCGCGACCGAGGCCGAAGGCGTGCTGTCGGACCCCCTGAAGCGCGAGACCTACGACAGATATGGCCACAAGGGCATCGAAAACCTGAACGTCGGCAAAAGCGGCGCGTCGGGCCAGAGCTATGAACAAGTCGCCGGCCCCGTCGTGCGCAAATCATATACCGAAGAAGACACCCTCAGCTTCTTTGAAAAACGCGCCGAGCGCACTCGCGCGGAAGAAGGCACGCCCGGCGACGGCATGACTACCGAACAGCGCCGCGAAAAAGCGCGCCAGGACCGCATCGCGAAACGCGGCACGGGCAACAGCAGTTCCACTCCCGCCACGACCGTGCCGACGCCCGGTTCCGCGATAAACGTATTCCATGATGTCGCAACGAAAGTCAGCGACGTCGCCGATAAGCTGAAAACCGGTGATGTTGCCGTACCGCTTGCCGATCTGGAAGAATTCCGCGCCAGCCTGACCAAGCTTGAAAACGTCGTCGATCAGCAGATCGCGCGCGCGAAACGCGGCGGCCCCCGCCCTTAATCAGAACATAGACAGGACTTAAAACTCATGCGCCCCTCCGGACGTGCGGCTGACCAGCTGCGCAACATCATTCTCGAACCCGGATTTTCGAAGCATGCGGAAGGCTCCTGCATGGCGCGCTTCGGCGACACGCATGTGCTTTGCACCGCGTCGGTCGAGGATCGCGTGGCATCGTGGCTGAAGGGCAAAGGCAAGGGCTGGGTCACCGCCGAATACGGCATGCTTCCCCGCTCGACCGGCAGCCGCACCGACCGTGAAGCCGCACGTGGCAAGCAATCCGGCCGCACGCAGGAAATCCAGCGCCTGATCGGCCGTGCGCTCCGCGCTGTCGTGAAACTGGAAGCCATGCCCGAGCTGCAGATCGTGATCGATTGCGACGTCATCCAGGCCGATGGCGGCACGCGCACGGCGGCCATCACCGGATCTTATGTCGCGCTCCAGATGGCTTGCGCGCATCTGCAGAAAATCGGCGCGGTAAAAGAAAACCCGATCATCGATACCGTCGCTGCCGTTTCCTGCGGCCTCTATAAAGGCGAAGCGGTGCTGGACCTTGATTACATCGAGGATTCAGGCGCGGAAGCCGACGCCAATTTCGTCATGACCGGCGGCGGCGGGTTGGTCGAAGTGCAGGGCACGGCAGAGCACCGCGCCTTCACCGAGGAACAATTCATGAGCCTTATGGGTTTGGCCCGCAAAGGCATCGGTGAGTTGATTTCCCTCCAGAAAAATGCTTTAAACAAATAAATCAGTAATTTAGGGTAGTGTGGTTAATTTGACATAATACGCGGAATAGCGTAGGATGTCTTGCGATTCCAACGTTTTGGAGGATATTGCTATGGCTGCGAACACCCCGAAGAAAGACATGAAGGATACGCTGCGCTACAAACACATGGTCGCGCGCCTTCAAAATCTGCTGCCGCATCAAAAAGAAGCGGCGCTGCTTCAGGAAATCTCCAAAGGGTTGCAGTGGCGCATTGATGCCGTCATCGAAGCGGTCGAGAAAAAACCCGACGACTGGCAGTTGATCGATACCGCAGGCGTGCTGAAACATGCCGCGATGCTGGGCCGCCTTGGCACCGTTGAAAAACTTTGCGACCTGTTCGGCTACCCCGCGGGCACGCCGGTTGCGCCGCAGCCGATCGATGTCGCGTTCCAGACGGCTGTGCTGCATGGCCGTTTCCGCACCGCGGATGCGCTGGCCGCGCGCGGTGCCGGCATGCACCCCGTATCAAACGGCAGCCCGCTGCCGCCCCTGTTGCAGGCCGTGTTGCAGGAACAGACGCGCAGCATCGATTATCTTATCAAAAAAGGCACTGACAAGGACTTCCTCGCCTATCTTGCGGTCGGCGCAAATTCGATGAAATCGCTGCAGCACCTTGTTGAAAAACGCGGCGCGGATGTGAATTACCGTACAGCGTCCGGCGATACGCCGCTCGACATGGCGTCGCGCGTGAATAACCCGATCCTCAAGCAATACCTGATCGAGCGTGGCGCGAAGGCGCCGCAGTTGCTGGAAAAACCTGTCGCACTCGGCACCGCCGCGTTGCATGGCACAACGTTCGAAACGAATTTTGACACCGCCTACCTGCCGATCATCCTGAAGGCATGGCAGGTGCCCGTGATTTCGAAAGAACTGAAAAACGCGCTGACAGCAGTTGCAAAAACCGAAAGCGGCCTCGACTTCACGCTGACGAATGGCCGCAAGATGGAATGGGCTGAAAACAAGAACGGCACCGAATTCATCGGCCGCGGCAACCGCGCGATTCAATTCGACACCTCCGACGCGCGCGCGATGGTCGCGGCCAGCAAGAGCCGCGGCTGGAGCGAGATCAACGTTCATGGTGATGACACGCAACGCCAGAAACTGTGGCTGGAGGCAAAACGGCAGGGTTTGCGCATCGCAAATTACGTCCCCCCGAACGACAGCGACGCCGTAAAAATCTGGGCCGCCGAGCAAGCGGTGAAAAAGCCGCAAGGACCGCGTCCGAACTAAACTTTCTTCCTATTAATACAGCATATTAGCGCGGGTCATTTATATTGACATAACGCGACTTTCTGCTATTCTCGGCGCGGTTTTATTTAAAAGGAATTTCCGCGCCATGACAGCATTGAAAGACATGAAAAACACGCTGCGCTACAAACATATGATTGCGCGCCTGTCCACGCTGCCGCCCTATAAAAAAGAAGCGCAGCTGAAAAAAGAAATCGTCAATGGCAAGCAATGGCGCATCGATGCCGCTATCGAAGCGATCAACACGAACCCCGTCGATTGGAACTACGTGAACGTGACCGACGTCATGAAGCTTGCGGCAAGCTTTGGCCGTTTGCAGACAGTTGAAAAAATCGCCGACATCATGGAATGGAAACCCGGCGCGCGCGTGGCACAGACCCCCGTGCAGGCAGCATTCCATGTGGCATCCTTGCACGGTCATTACCGTACGGCGGATGCGATGGCCAAACGCGGCGCAGGCCCGATGTATGAAGCGCAAGGCACGCCCGCCGCCATGTACAGCGCCATCGAACAGGCCGATCTCAAGAAAATCGATTACCTGCTGAAACGCGGCGCGAACAAGGATTACCTCGTCACGCTCGCCTCCACCTCCGACAAATACATGGAAGTGACGAAATATCTGGTCGAGGAAAAGCAGTCCGGCGTGAATTTCGCATCGCAGGGGTTCTGGACGCCGTTCCTCAATGCCGTGAAATACGACCGCAACGATCTCGCCCATTATTTGCTGGAACACGGCGCAACGCCGCAACTGGATAAAAGCGCGGGCGAGGCGCTGTACACAGCAGTCGGCAACGGCAACGTGACCATGATCAATACGATGCTGGATATCGGTTTCAAAGTTGATATGCAGACGCTGCATCACGCGATGCATTCGGGGCAGGTCGACGCCACGAAAGCCCTGCTGGCGCGCGGTGGCTTGAACATCAACGAAGGCAAGCAGGAAACCCTGCTGCTGGCGATCGCCGCGCAAAAAAATGCGCCGCAAATGGTTGCAATCGCGCTGGAGGCCGGTGCGGATGCGTCGGCTGCGTTGGCGGCATTGAAGAAAGATCCCGAACTCTACCGCTACGGCAACCGCGCGAAGATGGAAAAATACCTCGAAGATTATCTCGCGCCGAAAGCACCCAAGCCCCCGGGATTTAGCCTGTGAGCGCGGAGTTGAAGGAAAAACAATCAGCGCGCAAATTCACCGGCGAAGAACTGGTGGTGGCGACGCATAACAACGGCAAGCTACGCGAATTCCGCGAAATGTTCGGCGACCGCATTGCCAAGCTGACCAACGCCGCCGAATACGGCGTTGAATCCCCCGAAGAAACCGGCACCACCTTTGTTGAAAATGCGCTCATCAAGGCGCGTGTTGTGGCGGAAGCAACCGGCAAGCCCGCGCTTGCCGATGACAGCGGCATTTGCGTATCGGCATTGGGCGGCGCGCCCGGCGTCTATTCCGCCGACTGGGCGGAAGAACCGGGCAAGCCCCGCGATTTCTACATGGCGATGGAGCGCGTGCAAAAAGAAATGGGCGACAATCCCGACCGAGCCGCCTATTTCGTGTCCTGCCTCGTGCTGGCATGGCCGGACGGCCATTACGAAACGGTCGAGGGCTATGTGCATGGCACGCTGCACTTCCCGCCGCGCGGGCTGCAGGGCCATGGCTATGACCCTGTTTTCGTGCCGGATGGCGAAACGCGCAGCTATGGCGAAATGACTCAAGGCGAAAAAGAAAAATCCAGCCATCGCGGCGACTCGTTCAGAAAAATGCTGGCGAAATGCTTCTGAATAAGAAAAACGAACCGGCTGAACTGCAAAGCCTTGCGGTCTATATCCACTGGCCGTTTTGCAAGTTCAAATGTCATTACTGCGATTTCAACAGCCATGTGCGCGAGCAGGTGGAGCACAAGGATTGGGCGGCCGCCTATTTGCGCGAACTGCGCCATTACCGCGACCTGACCGGCCCGCGCCAGATTGAATCCATTTTCTTTGGCGGCGGCACCCCGTCGCTGATGGAGCCCGCGACTGTTGAGGCCGTGATCGGTGCCGTGCACGACCTGTGGGGGATACCGCAGGGCACGGAAGTAACGCTGGAGGCGAACCCGACCTCGACCGAAGCGGAAAAATTAAAAGGCTTCAAAGTCGCAGGCGTGAACCGCGTGTCGCTCGGCCTGCAATCCCTGCGCGATGGCGATTTGAAACAACTCACCCGCCAGCATTCGGCGGCGGAAGGCCTAGCGGCCGTCAAAACCGCCGCATCGGTATTTGATCGCTATTCTTTCGATATCATCTATGCGCGCCCCGACCAGTCGGTGGATAGCTGGAAAGAAGAACTCGCCGAAGCGCTGCAATATGCGCGCGGGCACATGTCCCTCTACCAACTGACGATCGAGGAAGGCACGAAATTCCACACGCTGCATGAACGCGGGGAACTTGTCGTGCCGGATGGCGATATGGGTGCCGCGTTCTACGAGGTGACGCAGGAAATGATGGAAGCCGCAGGCATGCCGGCATACGAAGTCTCGAACCATGCAAAGCCGGGTGATGAATCACGGCATAACATGGTCTATTGGCGTTATGGCGATTACGCGGGCATCGGTCCCGGCGCGCATGGGCGTTTGACCCTCGATGGCGTGAAGCAGGCGACCCGCGCACACCGCGCCCCTGAATTGTGGATGGAGCGCGTGAACCGTAATGGCCACGGCGCACATGACATGGAAATTGTCGATACGGCGGGCAGGGGCCGTGAAATGCTGATGATGGGCCTCCGCCTTATGGAAGGTGTTGACCTCGATAAATTCCAGAATGAAGCGCAGAAACATTTTTCAGCATTTGTTAACGCAAAAAGGCTCACAATGCTGTTAGAAGAGGGGCTTCTTGAAGTCTCGCCTTCGCGACTCACGGCGACGCCCAAGGGACGCCAGAGGCTCAATGCGGTTCTCGCCTATTTGTTATCCGGACAGGAATGATGCAAGTCGTATTCGAAACCAATGCTGCCGAATTTTTGAAGAAGCACGGCGAATATCTTGAAAGCCGCGAGGCGGAGCATAACCTGATCCTGTCGCTGAGTCATGCCGCGCTCGCCAAGCAGAAAAAGGGCGAGAAGACGGATACCCGTTTTGCCACCCTGATGAATGATGACGGGCTGGTGGTCGCCGCCGTGCAGACCCCGCCGCATAACCTCGTCCTGAGCCGCGCAACCACGCCGGAGATCGAGCCGATTGCCGATGCGCTGGCGGAAAAGGGCTGGACGTTTCCCGGTATCGTCGGTCCCGCTGGCGAAGCATCGACCTTCGCCGACCGCTGGGCGCAGAAGACCGGCCAGAAATCTGTCGAATATATGGACCAGATCATCTATTCCCTGAAACAGGTTTTGCTGCCGCCGATGGCAGAGGGCAAAAGCCGCCTTGCGAAAGCGGGCGAAGAGAAACTGCTGGCGGCATGGGTCGTGAAATTCGCGGAAGACGCGCTGCCGAAATCGGAACAGCTGGATGAAATTGAAGCCGTGAAGAAGGCATCAGACCTGATCGCGGCTGAACGACTGATGGTCTGGGATGTCGACGGCAAGCCCCGCGCGCAAGCGGGCTTTTCCGGCACGGCCCATGTCGCCCGCATCAACATGGTTTACACGCCGCCCGAAGAACGTGGTCGCGGCTATGCCAGTGCGGTTGTCGCGGATATCAGCCAGCGCCAGCTGGATGCAGGCAAGAAAATGTGCTGCCTTTACGCAGATGCACGCAACCCCGTATCAAATTCGATCTACCGCAAGATCGGTTATGAATTCGTCGGGCGTTCCAGCCTCTACGTTCTCGAAAAGAAATCCTGATTTTTTAAAGGTCGAATGACTTCGAAGGCGCATGCGGCCGTTGCGGACGCGGCAGCTCGGGCAGGTTGTTCAGCTCTGCCTTGAAGGCCTGCATTGTTTCGGCATAGGCGTCGTTCAGGTAGTTGAATGACAGGATGGTCTGCTTGCGCAAATCCACCAGATCACGCTGGGGCACAACCGGCGTGCCATTGCCGCTTTTCACGGCATCGAAAATCTTTTGCAATTGCGCGCTATCGGCGTCGCTGCCGAAGGCCTGAGCAGGATTGGCCGTCGCCAGTTTTTCCGTGATCTTCACTTTGCTGGTGTCGAGATCGCCGAGCAATGCTTCGCTCAGGCGTGCGGCGAAGAAAATCGCCTCTTCCTGACCGCTTTGGAAAAACGGCATGTCGAATTCTGCGGCTTCGTATGTCGGGGGCTTCACGCCGAGCGTTTGCGCAAGGCTGGAATTGCGCAGGCTGGCCTTTTCGATCGCGCCGGATACCGCGCCGGCGTCGCCATTGGGCGCGCCGTCCTTCAAATGCTGGATCCCGCGCGCCAGCAAGCGCCATGATTCACGCTTTGCATCTGTGGCGGCCGCGGTCGGGGACAGGGAATGGAGGTCGGTCACGATTGCGAGCGGTAGTGCATCCACGTGCTGTTTTGCCAGCAGCAGCATGCGATCATACGTCGCGCTGCGGTCTTTGATATGCTGGGCATCGTCGGTCATGGAATCTCCGCTTGAAACTCTGATTTCACCTTATCGCAAATCAATGCGGAGATCAACAATATTACATAATATTTCAAAAATCGGACATTAAATTACCCAAAAAGAAACGGCCCCTGTAATGGGGCCGTTTCCTTTTAAATCGACAACCGGATTTTAGGGAACGGGGTTCGGTACGCCGCCGGGGATGTTGCCGCCGGGGATCAGCGCGTTCAAGGGCTGACCGTTCAGCGTGGCGTTGCCCGAGGGATCAACCGTCAGCGTCAGCTTGCGCAGGCTGCGCCCATCGGCGTCTTTCTCGGGTTTGGTGTAACCCTGCACCATCGCAAGGCCAGAGGCATAGCCAGCCAGCTTCGGATTGGCGCCCGCGCCGCTTTGCGAAGCGCTCTGCAGTTTCAGGACCGTTTCATCCACGCCGGTCAGGGTCAGCGTCATGCTGCCTTCCGTCATGATCGGCGAAGCCGCGCTTGCGCGGAACTGGCCATCCAGCGCGGAGCTGAGATCGGGTGCTTTGGTATAGGTGTTGCGCACCGAAATCGTCGTACCGGCATTGACCAGCTGCTGCGGCAGCGTCGTCATCAGCATCATCAGCTGCATCTGCGCCTGCTGCTGGATCTCTGCCTGTTTCGCGGGATCCACCTGGCCGCCACCAACGCCGACAAGCGAACCCATGAAGCTTTCCACTGCGGACGAAATGCTGCTGCCCAGATCGCGCATCGGCAGGTTCTCGACATAGACTTCGAAATTGCTGTTGCTCGGGATCAGGCCTTTGACGGCGGGATCGGTTTCGCCGACATTCAGGCCTTCCATCATGACCTTCACAGTGGTCGAACCCTTGGTCTGCAGCATGCCATTCACGTCGAGGGCAAGGCCGAGCTTGGCAAGCGCCGCAGTGAAGTCGGGGGTGTGTGCCGCGTTAGGATCGCCACCGGGTGCCGATTTCATAGTCAGCGCCACATCGGTCAGTTCGAGCGCGTTGTTCATACCATCAAGATAACCGCCAAGGTCGCTCATGACCGAGGTCATCATCTGGCCCGCCTGATCCGGCGTGGTGGGGGTGGTTTGCGATTTTTTCAGCGTTTCGGCAACGGTATCCTGCATTTTCTTGCGGGATTTCAGGTCGATCTTTTCATACGAAGAATGCGCTGCCATGCCGCCGATGCTGACATCCGCCGCATTGCCCTTGTTAAAGGCAAACTTGATGCCCGAGCCGCCCATGCCGTAAGGGCCGGACCATGTGCCGTCGGCGTTCTGCGTCAGGTTCATGCTGCTGGTGAGTGACGCGACGGTGCCCGTGAATTCCCCGGGGGTCAGCGAATTGATGGAAACGTCGCCATATTGCGCGTCAACCTTGGTGAAGGTGCCAAGTTCGGGGAGCCAGGTGCCGTTGAAACGCTGGCTGCCGATTTTTACCTCTGCGATGGGCTTCGACGTTTCATCGAATGCCTTCATCGTCTGGGGCAATGCCACCGCAACGTTCAGCGCCGCGCCGTCCGATGCGGGGGTGACGTTGGCGATCAGCGTGCCCATGTCGAATTTGAAACCGTAATTGGTGACAACCGTCGCGCCCGGCATTTTGACTTCATAATAGGCGCCTTTGGGCGTCACTTCGACAGGGCCGGAAAGCGTGAGACCGTCGCCTTGCGTCTTGGCGAGGTCCATCGGGAAGGCGAGCGCATCTTCGACTTGCTTCTTGATGCCGGCTGCGCCTTCGGGCGTCGCGGTATCTGCATAGCAAAGGTGGCTGGTCGCCATGAAGGCGAGGGCGAAAACGGCGGGCAAAACTTTGCGCATCGGTACATCCTTGAATAAAATGAAGGTCTTTCGTCTCGACAATTGTTAGAGAACGCCTTGAAACTATGCAAGAAATTCCTTAAATATTGGTTATTGCCTTAGTCATAAAACAGGTTTAAAACTGGTTTCCTGTATTCCCGAAAAGGACACGATGAAACAGGCACTCGCCGCATTGCTGCTGATCCTCTGCCTGCTCGCGCCGATGCGCGGCGCAGACGCGCAATATGTGGCGACCAAGGACCTTGCCCGCGAATGTTTGAGCGACAAGCGCGAGCAGATGGCGGCCTGCATCGGCTATGTGGCGGGGGTCATTGATTACCATCTGCTCATGCAGTCATTCGGCACTGCCCCGACCATTGATTTTTGCATTCCGGAAGATATATCCAAGGAACAGGCTGCCATCATCGTCATGGCCTACTTGCGGGGTGAAACCCAGCATGATGAATTTACGGCGGCCGCGACTATACCCTTGGCCCTTAACAAGGTCTTTCCGTGCCAGCAGATGCGGACGACCCGGAAAAAGAAGCGTTCATGACCGCTGAAGCGGAAAAAAAGACTGTATCGAAGCCCGGCAAACTGTTCGAACTCGTGACCGATTTCAAGCCGGCCGGCGACCAGCCGACGGCGATTGCCGATTTGTTGGCAGGCATCAACGCGAACGAAAAAAATCAGGTCCTGCTGGGCGTGACGGGTTCGGGCAAGACCTTTACCGCCGCGCATGTGATTGCGCATCTCAACCGCCCCACCATCATCCTTGCGCCCAATAAAACGCTGGCGGCGCAGTTGTTTGGCGAGATGAAGGAATTCTTCCCGAATAACGCGGTTGAATATTTCGTGTCCTATTACGATTACTACCAGCCCGAAGCCTATGTGCCGAAGACCGATACCTTCATTGAAAAAGACAGTTCCATCAACGAACAGATCGACCGCCTGCGCCACTCCGCCACCCGCGCGCTGATGGAGCGCCGCGACTGCATCGTCGTCGCGTCCGTTTCCTGCATTTACGGTATCGGCGACGTGGAAACCTATCGCGGCATGATTTTCGACATCAATGTTGGCGAACAGATCGACCGCAACGCGCTGGTCAAAAAACTGATCGAACTGCATTACGAACGCAACGACATCGATTTTTCGCGCGGCACCTTCCGCGTGCGCGGCGATGTGCTTGAACTTTTCCCCGCCCACTTGTCGGACGCGGCATGGCGTATTTCGATGTTTGGCGACGAAATTGAATCCATCACCGAGGTCGATGCGCTGACCGGCGAAAAGATGGACAATTTCGAAACCGTGCGCGTCTACGCGAACAGCCACTATGTAACTCCCAAGCCGACGATGCAGCAGGCGATCAAGCAAATCAAGGCCGACCTGCACGAACGTCTTGCCGAATTCCGCGCGCAGGGTAAATTGTTAGAAGAACAACGCCTCGCACAACGCACATCCTTCGACATCGAAATGCTGGAGGCGACCGGCATGTGCGCCGGCATCGAAAACTATTCACGCTACCTGACAGGCCGTGCACCCGGCGCGCCGCCGCCCACGCTGTTTGAATACCTGCCCGACGACGCGCTGCTGATCGTCGACGAAAGCCATGTGATGGTCCCGCAGCTGCATGGCATGTACAAGGGCGACCGCGCGCGCAAGATGACGCTGTCGGATTTCGGGTTCCGCCTGCCGGCCTGCCTCGACAATCGCCCGCTGATGTTCGATGAATGGGATAAGATGCGTCCGCAGACCGTGTTTGTCTCGGCCACGCCCGGCGATTGGGAAATGCAGCAGACAGGCGGCGTGTTTGCCGAACAGGTCGTGCGCCCCACAGGTTTGACCGACCCGCCCGTCATTATCCGCCCGACCGAAAAACAGGTCGACGACCTGCTGGCTGAATGCCGCGAAGTAGTCAAAAAGGGTTACCGCGTTTTGGTGACAACCCTGACCAAGCGCATGGCGGAAGACCTCACAACCTATATGACCGAAACGGGCTTGAAGGTGCGCTATCTGCACTCCGACGTGGAAACGCTGGAACGGATCGAAATTATCCGCGACCTGCGCCTTGGCGTGTTCGATGTGCTGATCGGCATCAACCTTTTGCGTGAAGGCCTCGACATCCCTGAATGCGCGCTGGTCGCCATTCTGGACGCCGATAAGGAAGGTTATTTGCGTTCCCGCACTTCGCTGATCCAGACCATCGGTCGCGCGGCGCGTAACGTCGATGCGCGCGCGATTTTGTATGCCGACAAGATGACAGGCAGCATGAAGCAGGCGCTGGAGGAAACCGGCCGCCGCCGCGAAAAACAGCTGACCTACAACGCTGAAAACGGCATCACGCCGACAACAATCCGCAGCAAGATTTCCGATATCCTCGCCAGCGTCTTTGAAAAAGGCGACCATGTGGATGTTAAAGCGGGCACGGCTGCCGAAGGCCATATGGTTGGCAAGGATCTGAAATCCTACATGTCGGGCCTTGAAAAGCGTATGAAACAGGCTGCGGCCAATCTGGAATTCGAAGAAGCGGCGCGTCTGCGCGATGAATTGCGCCGCCTTGAAGCAGCAGAGCTGACCTATCTGGGTGGGGCTGCGGCAACGGACGTAACAGTCCAGTAATTACCGAAGCAGCTTCATGGATTTCGCGGTGGCGTGCAGCACGCCCGCCGCTTCATCAAGGTCGCGCATCGAATAAATGCTGCCCTTGTTGATTTCAGACGCGGTTTCCACAAGCTTCAGTTTCAGGTAGTTTTCTTCGTCGTCGTTGAATTGCGGCACGACCGCCAATCCGGTCATTTGCGTGAACAAATCTTCGGCATGGCCGAGCGGATTGCCATCGCGCGGCGGCATGCGCGCGGACAGGTTGAAGCAGGTGGCAAGGCGTTTTGCCTCCAGCCCCACTTTGGCCTCGTCGAAAAACCCGATCTCCAGCGACATTATGCCTTGGGGGCTTTGGGCGTACGGGGCTTTTTCGGTTTTGCGGGTTTTTTCTCTTCAGCAGCGGGCGCGGGCGTTGCGGGTGCTGCCGGTGGTTCCTGCACGTCTTTCGCACGTTTCAGGAATTCCTGCACGCGCACCAGTTCGTCCTGCGAACGGCCGGCGAGCGAGGTGAAGAATTTGCCAACGCCGCGGAGCGACAGGTCAGGCGACTGGATTTCCGTCATCGGCATCTGCAGCACGTCCTGAATGTCGGGATCGGCGAACAGGGCGCGGGTCCAGCTCAGCGTGCCTTTGATGTCTTTGGCGAACTTGCCGTCGTTGCGCTCTTCGGATTTCGCGATGATTTCTTCCAGCACGCTGATCATCGGCTTGCCCTTGGTGTCGATTTCCAGTTTGGATGCGACAGCGAGGGTAAGGATTTTTACTTCGAGGATGATTGGCAGCACATCATATGCCGTCATGATCGCGCCCTTGCCGGGATCGGACAGGATGTCTTTCTGGCGGCGCAGCGCATCGCCCAGGTCTTTCGTCAGCAGGTCGGGATTGTTGGAATGGAGCAGTTTGGGGCCGTGATCACGCGCCATTTTCGCGAAGATAAAGGCGAGTTTGAATTGCGGGGGGATCAAGGCCATTGTGGTTCCCTTTCAACAGATTCTGTGCAGCGGTTTTGAGACTATCTGTTGTTAACATAAGCCCTTTATAGCGTCAACGCATGATACGTTAAAATTAACGATTTATATTTACATAATCAGGCCGTCCAAATTATTTGTGAAACTAAAAATCCCTGTCACATGAATCGCTTAAATTTAATAACGAATTGGAAAGCGAATACGCATCAAATGCAATCGCTGTACTAATTGTTAATTCTGCCATACAGTAATGTTGTGGGTGTTTAGTTACGGGGAGATGGGTTGCAATGCCGGACCGGCGTAAGTCCGCACATCCGAAAACCGATCAGGACATGATGCGCTGCGTCGTTGACGCGAAAGGCGATCTCGTGTTCATCAGTCCTGCGCTCGGATGGGCGCTGGGCCAGGGCGCGACTGCGCTCCTCAACAAACCCCTCCAATCACTGATTCGCATCGTGGCCGCGCTCGACAGCACGCATCAGAGCCTCGACCTTGCCGACCTGCAATCCGGATTTTATGAAGTCGCGCTGCTGCGCCGCGAACGCGACCCTGTCGTGATTCAGGCGCGCATCGACCGCGTGGACGCTGCCGGTGGGCGCCGCTTCACCGTCATCTGGCTCGATCCCGAAGACAAGCTGAAGAAACAAAAGCAGCAGGGCGATTTCAACCTTGTCGCCAAGGAGTTCGCGGCCTTCATCGCCGAAAACCACGACAAGCACGAAACCGAAAATACCAGCGCCGAGCGCAAGCCGGACCTGACGCATATTTCCAAGGCGGATGGCGAGCTGCGCCACTTCCTGAACCTCTCGAACGACCTGCTGGGTGTTTATCGCCGCGATATGTCCTTCGTGCGCGTGAACTTTGCGTTTAATCGCGTGCTGGGCTTCAGCGATCCTGAATTGAAACTGTTCCCCTTCATCGACCTGATCCATCCGGAAGAGCGCGATCATATCGTGCAGCTGATGCAAAAGGTCATCCATGCGCCGATCGATACCGAAACGCGGATCGACTTCGAATGCCGCGCGCGCTGCAAGGACGGCTCCTACCGCTGGATCGAATGGATTCACAAGGCGGGCGGCGAGCATATCTACATCGTCGGTCGCGACGTGACCGAGATCAAGCAGCACGAGATCGAACTGCAGCGCCGCGAAGCGCAGCTATCCGAAGCGCAAAAGATCGGCCGCATGGGCCACTGGTACTGGGAAGCAGGACAGGCCAACATCGAATGGTCGGAACAGATCTACACCACGTTTGGCGTCGATCACGATAAATACAAACCCACGATCGATACCGTCAGCGCGATGCTGCTGAAACGCGATCTTGGCCGCATCATGCGCGTGTTCCAGCGCGCATTGATCCGCAAACGCGACTACGCGCTGGAATTCAGCGTGCGTCGCCCGACTGGGGGCATCCGTTACGTGCGCTGCGAAGGCCGCTGCAAGGTCAATATGAAGACCGGCGAGGTCGAGGCGCTGTTCGGCATCATGCAGGACATCACCGAACGCACGCAGCACGAAAAACAACTGCGCGAAGCGAAGGAAGCGGCGGAAAGCGCCTATGCGTCGAAAACGCGCTTCCTTGCGAATATGTCTCACGAGCTGCGCACGCCGCTGAACGCGATCATCGGTTTCTCCGAAATGATCCAGCGCCAGTTGCTGGGACCGATGGGCAATGCGCGTTATCTCGATTACATCAGCGGCATCCGCCAGTCCGGCGAACACCTGCTCGACCTCATCAACGATATTCTCGACATGTCGAAGATCGAAGTGGGCAAATATGAACTGTATGTCGAGGAACTGAACGTCGGCAAAATCATCCGCCTTGCGATCCACATGGTCGAAGGCCGCGCGCATGAAGTGCAGGTGAAACTGGTCGCCGATGACATTCCCGACGATATCCACATCATGGCGGACCGCCGCGCGGTTATGCAGATTTTGCTGAACCTGATGTCGAACGCGGTCAAGTTCACGAAGCCCGGCGGCACGGTCGATGTGCGCTGCTTCCCCGAACTGGGCGGCGTGGCGATGGTCGTATCCGATACCGGCGTCGGCATCCCGCGGGAGAAGCTGGATGTCGTGACGTTGCCGTTCGAACAGGTATCTTCCGAATTTACGCGCAACCATGAAGGCTCCGGCCTCGGCCTTGCGATCACCAAGGACCTGGTCGAGCTGCATGGCGGCACCATCGATATCGACAGCGAAGTGGGCGTCGGCACGATCGTGACGGTCGTGCTGCCCGAAAAAGTGCCGGAAGGCAAAAAGGTGCAGGCCGCCGAAAATGCCGCCCGCCGCGAACTTGAAACCGCGGGATAATCATTCATGAAACGCCACGGCATTATCGTCAGCCCTACAGGGGATCTCGGCGCGACCTTCAATCCGGCTGCCGCGAAACTCGATGATGGGCGTTATGTGTTGCTGGTACGCTCCGTGCCTGCTGGCTACGAAAAAATTGGCCCCGTCAATTCCTTCACCGGCAATTACACCTCGCATATCAGCCTGTGGGACGCGCAAACGCCGACCGGCCCGTTCAATCTGCTGGATGAAAAGGCGATTGCGCCGGACCGACCGTTCGACAAATATGGCGCGGAAGACCCCCGCATCACGAAGGTCGGCGACACCTATTACATTTTCTACACCTCTATCGCGAAGCCCCTCGACCAGCCCGACGCGGGCGATGGCATCCGTATCGCCATGGCCAGCACCAAAGATTTCAGGACGTTCGAAAAACACGGCACCATCGGCCCTGACCGTCGCTGCAAAGCGGGGTTGGTGTTCGAAAGCGCGGGCAATCTGTTTTTCATGTGGAAAGACGAACAGGTGCATGAGCGCACCATGCTGACCCCGCTGCCGAAAAATTTCGACATCAAGGACATGAAGGCCTGGGAAAGTTTCTGGCTGACGCGCGATATCGAGAAAGACCTGCTGCTGGGCGCCTCCGGCAAGCATGAAGGCCTCGGCGTCGAACCGGGCGCACCGCCCATCGAGATCGAGGAAGGCCTGTTACTCGCTTATTCCAGCATTTCGTCCGATTTCAACTGGACGATCTCGCTGCTGCTGCTCGACAAAAACGATCCCACGAAAATTCTGGCGAAATCCGACCAGCCGATGCTGCGCCCTGAAATGGATTACGAGCTGAAGGGCGACGTTAACAACGTCGTCTTCCCCTGCGGCGCTGTGATCGATGACGGTCGCCTGTATGTTTATTACGGCGGCGCGGACAGGATTTGCGCCGTCGCATCGGAAAGCATGGATGATGTGCGCAAGATGCTGAAAATTGGCGCGGAGAAACCTCCTGCACCGCCCGCGCTCAAGCACGGATAACCTTTACTTACCGGCGGATTGTTCGCGGTCTTCGAATTTCAGGAAGGCGGCGGTGTCGTCGTCGATCTCGACGCAGGCCTGCAGGCCGGAGCGGAAATCGGGGTGCAGCAGCGTTACGCCCAGTTCGTTCTTCAGGCGGTCGTTCTTGATGCGTTTATTGTCTTTGTAAAAGCTGCGCACGATGGGCGCCATTTCTGTCTGCTCGAATTCTGTCATCGGCGGGGCGTCGATGCCGATCAGGTTGCAGGCAAAGGTCACGACTTCGTGACTGGACGAGGGCATATCGTCGGACAGGTTATAGATGGCGCCCGGATTGGGCTTGTTCATCGAGCCGATCAGCGCCTGCACAATATCATCCACATGGATCCGGTTGAACACATGGCCGGGCTTGTCGATGCGGCGGGCGGTGCCTGCACGCACGGAATCAATGGCGCTGCGGCCGGGGCCGTAAATGCCGGAGAGGCGGAAGGTATGCAGGGGCAGCCCGTCATTCAGGTGCAGGAAATTCCATTGCTGTTCCGCGCGCAGGCGCAACGACCCGCGGCGGCTCGTCGGCTCCGGCGTCGCGCGTTCGTCGATCCAGTTGCCGTCCTGATTGCCGTAAACGCCTGTGGTGGAAAGGTATCCGACCCATTCGATATTCGGCATGCTGGCGATGTCAGAACCATGCGCGTCGACCACCAGATCGCCATCCGCGCCCGGCGGAATGGATATCAGCACATGCGTGACATCCGCGAAAGTTTCGAACGGGTCCATGATGGTATGCGTCTGGTCATACAGCAGGGCATCGATGCCGGATTGCTTCAGGAAGGCGCGTTTTTCGGGGTCTGTCGTAGTGCCCGCGATTTTCCAGCCGAATTCGCGCAGGCGTTCGCCCAGAAAACTCGCCGTGTAACCATAGCCGAAGCAGAACAGTTTTTTGTCGCGCGCGGCGGGCTGGATGGGGTCAATCTTGTCGCGCATACCGTCCACCATCCAACCGATCAGAAATCAAGGTTCTGATAATGGCTGGGCGGAGAGAAGCCCGGAATGCTGTCATCCAGCAACGGCTTGAAGGACGGGCGCGATTTGATGCGCGCATACCAGTCCTTGGCGGCCTTGTGTTCTTCCCAAGGCACATCACCGATATAATCGATGGCGGAAAGATGCGCGGCGGCCGTGACATCGGCCAGCGAAATATCGTCACCCGCCAGCCAGCGGCGGCGTTCAGTCAGGAACCCGATGTAGTCGAGATGGTAATGGATGTTCGCATGACCGGCGCGGATGGACGGGCCGTGCGGCTCGCCCATTTTCAGGAAGCGTTTCATCATCTTTTCGCCGACCAGGTTTTCAGTCACCTCGGCGTTGAATTTCTGGTCGAACCAGGCGACAAGGCGGCGGGTCTCTGCGCGCTGCAGCGGGTCGCGGCCCATCAGGTCGATCGTATTGTATACCTCGTTCAAATATTCCGAGATGACCTGGCTGTCGGTCAGGATCGTGCCGTCCGGCTCGATCAATACAGGCACATCGCCCGCAGGGTTGAGGGCGAGGAATTCGGTGCGGCGCTCCCAGATTTTCTCGATCTTCAGATCGAAGTCGAGTTTCTTCTCGGCAAGTGCAATGCGCACTTTCCGAGACGATGGATGCAGCCATAGGTGATAGAGCGTCCTCATTCCATTGAATTTAAAGAACGAATCGCTCCACGACAATTGTAAAATCCAAGAAGGGCTGTCGGGCTTACTTTGTTCCTGCTTTGTCGGCAGTCGCGGTCAGTTTCACATCGACCTCGATCTCATTTGCAATAACGCTGGGATCGGCCCAATCGCCTGTTCCCAATGCGAATTTGGAGCGGTCGAGGGTGACTTTGCCGTTCATCACGGCTTTGTCTTTGCCAGAGTCCTTGGTATCGATCAAAAGCGTAAACGGCAGTTCGATCTGCTGCACGGTGCCGTGCAGGGTCAGGGTTGCCTCGGCAACATAGCTGCCGTCGTCCTTTTTAATGATCTTCTGCGTCTCGAATCGCGCCTGCTGGAACTGCCCGATATCGAGCCAGTCTGCACCGAACAGGCTCTTGTTCCGGTCGGTGTCGCGCGCATCGATGGTGGTCAGGTCGATATCGACGGTGACCTTGGACTGGTCCAGTTGCGCATCATCGAAATGAATGGTGGGGGCGAAGCTGAGGATTTGACCGTCGAAATCCTTGCCCATCTGCTTGCCCTTGAAGGTAATGCTGCTTTCCTTCTCCACCATCTTCCATTCGCGCGTGGTGGGTGCGGGAGCGGTGACAACGGGGGCGGCACCGGATGCGGGCGCTGAATCTTCCGCAAATGCGCAGACAGGCAGCAAAGCGAGGAGAAGGGCGAAAATAATCTGTTTCATGGTCAAGGTTTCCCGAAAGGCAGCATGCGTTTGAGGGTTGCGTCTTTGGAGATGAAATGGTGCTTGAGCGCGGCGCCCACATGCAGCGCAATCATGCCGATGAGCGCATAGGCGAGATATTCATGAAGGGCGGCGAGCTTTTCCGCCAGTTCCTGATTTTTCTCCACGAGATCGGGGAGCTGCACGGTATCGAACAATTTCACCGAACGGCCGAAGGCCGACGACATCGTCCAGCCGGACAAAGGCATGCCGAACAGGCATATATAAAGAAAGGTATGGCCCGCATGTGCGGCGGCGCGTTCCCACAGCGCCATCCCGCCCACCAGCGGCGGTTTCTTGGAATAGACATGCCACAATACGCGCAGAAATGTCGCGGTCAGTACAAGGATGCCAAAGGATTTATGCAACCCGTAAATCTGGAACAGCGACGCCGATTTGTCGGCGCGCACCATGTAAAGGCCGATGCCCAGCAGGCACAGGACTGTAATGCTGGTCAGCCAGTGAAAGGTCTTGCTGACAGCGCCGTATTTATCGGGGGAGTTTTTGAATTGCATGGCTGTCCTACTTGGCGTTCATGCCTTCGAAATCCTGGCGGATGCCTTCGACCTCGATCATGATCTTCACTTCGTCGCCCACATCGGGAATATGCTTGGCCATGCCGAAATCGGCGCGGTTGATCTTGCCCGAGATCGAGAACCCAGCCATGAAGTTCTTCATATAGGGATGACGGCCCGATTTGTTATAGGTGACATCGAGCGTCACGGGCTTTGTCACACCCAGCAGCGTCAGGTCGCCCGTCACGGTGCCGTTCATGGCACCGTCGCGTTTGACCGCCGTGCTCTTGAACGTCATCTTCGGGAATTTTTCGGTGTTGAGGAAGTCCTCGCCGCGGATATGGTCTTCCCATTCCTTCGATCCCATATCGATGCTGGTGGCGTCGATGGTGACGTCGATGACGGAGGCATCGGGATTTTTGACGTCGAAAGTAAAGTATCCGTCAAATTTCGCGAAACGTCCGTGCGAATGCGACATGCCCAGATGGCTGACCGAAAACATGACTTGCGTATGCGCAGGGTCGAAGGTGTATTTTTCAGGCTCGGCTGTGGCCGCGAGCACGGGCGACGCGGCGAACAGCAGCGTCAACAGAGCCAGGGTGATAATCTTCATCATGATGCTTTCTTGGCTTCTTCTTTATTCGTGGCAAGGAATTTTTCGAGCCAGTGGATATTGAACTGTCCTGCGCGGAATTCCGGCTGCGCCAGGATGCGCTGCTGAAGCGGGATGTTCGTCTGGATGCCCTCGATCACCGTTTCGCCCAGCGCGCGTTCCATGCGACGCATCGCTTCCTCGCGCGTCTGCGCATGGACGATCAGCTTGGCGACAAGGCTGTCATAGGTGGGCGGCACGGAATAGCCGTCATAAATGGCGCTGTCGACGCGAACGCCAAGCCCGCCCGGTGCGTGATAACGCGTGATCTTGCCGGGGGAGGGCACGAAGGTTTCGGGATGTTCGGCGTTGATGCGCGCTTCGAAGGCCCAGCCGTTGAACTTGATGTCTTCCTGTTTGTACGACAGGGGCAGGCCAGCCGCGACGCGGATTTGTTCGCGCACCAAATCGACGCCGGTGATCATTTCGGTGATCGGATGCTCGACCTGCAGGCGCGTGTTCATTTCCATGAAATAGAATTTGCCTTCTTCGAACAGCATTTCGATCGTGCCGACGCCGCGATAGCCCATTTTCTTGACGACGCCTGCGGCAAGTTCGCCCGCGAATTTGCGCTGCTCGGGCGTGAGGCCGGGAGAGGGGCATTCCTCCAGAACTTTTTGATGGCGGCGCTGGATGGAGCAATCGCGCTCGCCCAGATGGATGGCGTTGCCATGCATGTCGCCGATCAGCTGGATTTCGATATGGCGCGGCGATGTCAGGTATTTCTCCATATACAGGTCGCCGTTGTTGAAGGCGTTTTTCGCCTCGGTCGATGCCATCGAATAGGCGGATTTGAAGTCATCCTCGCCATGCGCGACCTTCATGCCCTTGCCGCCGCCGCCCGCCACTGCCTTCAGCAATACGGGGAAGCCGATTTTCTTGGCGAGTTCGAGGCCTTCATCGGGGTTTTTCAGGATGCCGTCGGAACCGGGCACTACCGGCAGGCCGAGCGCCTTTACTGTATCCTTCGCAACCGCCTTGTCGCCCATCTTGGCGATATGTTCGGGGGTGGGACCGATGAAGGTGAAGCCATGTTCCTCGACCATGCGGGCGAACTGTTCGTTCTCCGACAAAAATCCGATGCCGGGGTGGACGGCATCCGCGCCCGTGACGGTCGCAGCCGACAGGATCGCGGGGATATTGAGATAGCTCTGCCGTGAAGGGGGCGGGCCGATGCAGACGGATTCATCTGCCATGCGCACGGCCATGCCGTTCGCATCCGCGGTCGAATGCACGACCACGCTGGCGATGCCCATTTCCTTGCAGGCGCGCACGATACGGAGCGCGATTTCGCCGCGGTTGGCGATCAGGATTTTCTTGAACATGATGTTACCCGTTGAAGGATTACTCGATGATAACCAGCACCTGGCCGAATTCGACAGGCTGTGCGTCGTCGATCAGGACATCGGTGACGGTGCCGCCTTTTTCCGCCTTGATCGGGTTCATGACTTTCATGGCCTCGATGATGCAGATGGTGTCGCCCGCCTTGATCCTGGCGCCTTTCGACACGAATTTGGGGGCATTCGGCTCCGACTGCAGATAGACGGTGCCGACCATCGGCGATTTCACGGCGCCCGGGTGGTTGTCAGCCGAAATGGCGGAAACGGTGGCGGAGGGTGCTGCCAGCGCGGGTGCCGCAGGTGCGTAGCCTGCGGGCGCAGCGGCATAGCTGACATTCACGGATTTGCTCACGCGCAGGCTCTTGTCGCCTTCTGTGATCTCGATCTCGGTCAGGCCTGTTTCGTTCAGAAGGCTTGCGAGTTTCTTGATCGCGTCGTGGTCGATCGTCATGGGGGGCATGGGTTCGTTCCTCTCCAGTTTTTTTGTAGTTGCCATGTCTTGTTATCCTTCGTCGTCAAGCAGGGAGCGCAGGGCGTTCAGCGCCAGTATATATCCGTGACCGCCGAAGCCGCAGATCGTGCCCTTGGCGACGGGGGATATATATGAGTGGTGGCGGAAGGCCTCCCGCGCCTGCGGGTTGCTGAGATGCACCTCGATCACGGGTATCTCGAGGGTTTTGATCGCGTCGTGGATTGCAATGGAAGTATGGGTGTATGCGCCGGCATTGATGACGAGGCCGGAAAACGCGCCGCGGGCCTGCTGGATAAAGGTCACCAGCTCGCCCTCGCTATTGCTCTGGCGGAAATCGATCGTGAAGCCCAACTCCCCCGCATATTCTTCGCAGTCGTTCGCGATGTCGCCAAGCGTCTGGATGCCGTAGATTTCGGGTTCGCGGCTGCCCAGCATGTTCAGGTTGGGGCCGTTCAAAATCAGAATGTTATGGCGCTGTTTCGGCAAGCCAATCCTCGTCTACGGTGATACCGGCGTTCAAGCGGCGACTATATAACGGCCTGATTATGGCGGCGAGTCGAAAGTTATTAACATAACCAATGGAACTTGTCTTCTTCGTCACCCGTTTGGCATTCAGGAGTTAACGCTGGTGGAAGGATAATCCCATGAAAAACTTGAGTTTTTCTTTATCGATGGTCGCGTTGTGCGCCGGTATGGCGATGGCTTCTCCCGTTAAAGCACAGCAGACCTACGAAATGGCGACCTACACCATCCCTGATAATGGACGTGCCGCGCTGCGGGCGTTTATCGAGGAAGAACGTGATCGCGCCTGCGACGCTGCCGAAGATGGCAGCCCGAAGCAATGCGTGACGCCCGAACAGCAGGTAAACATCGTGCAGCCGGGCGGCATCCTGCCGCCGGAAGTGAACATCGTGCCGGTGCCGGATACTGTGACGGGCCGCATTCCTGATGCGCCCAACCTGACCAAATACGTATATGCGGCGAATAACGTCTACCTTATCGACATCAACACGCGCCGCGTGATTGATGTGGTGACGCTGCCTGCACCCTAAACTACTTGCCGCCGGAGATATTGACGGCGAGTGATTTGTCTTCCAGAAACTGCTGGTTTTCCGAGCGGATCTTCGCCGCGGCCTCGTCGTACAGGAAGGGCAGGAACGCATAGCGCTTGCCCTTGGTGACGGGCGTAACCGCATGCAACAGGGCGCAGGAAAACACGACCGCGCCGCCGGGTGGCGGCTTGAAGGTGCGGGGGCCGTATTCGGGGAAGTTCAATTCCCCGCCTTCGAAATCATTGTTGAGATTGATCGTGACCGCAAAGCGGCGATGCGCCGTGCCCTTCGTGGTATGGTCGCGGTGCGGGCGGAAGAAGCCGCCATTCGCACCATCATAGCAGGCAACGATAAAACGCTCGATGCGCGAAGCGTGGAAGAAGTGGACCTTCTCGATCTCCGGCACCAGACGTTTTTTCATGCGCGCGCGCAATTCGCCCAGCAGGGTTTCATCGTCGAGCACCACGTCGCTGCGGCGTTTGAGCCCGTAATCCACGATGCCGACGGTCTTGCCGCCCACATCGCGCATGAATCCGCTTTCCTGTCCGCCTTCTGCTTCATAGATATCGATCAGGCGCTGGCACATTTCGGGTTCGAACACATTCGGCAGGTAAATGACGGGCGCCTGCAGGGTGATACCGGAAAATTCTTCGACAGCGGGCAGCGACTTCAGGTAGGCGGAAAGTTCGGCCCCGTGGCTCGGATTGCCATCCATGTTGATCGTTTTCATGATGCGCAAAGTGGGGTCGAGCACGTACCACACGCGGCGCGCTGAAATCCGGCCATCGGATGCAGGCGCGAAATTGCGCGCGACGGAGCCGTATAATTTGCTGACCGCCAGATCGGTGTCCCAGAACCAGCGGATCCCCGGCAGCTCGGTTTTCAGGCGGCCCAATTTTTGATCAGCCGGATCGACGCTGACGCCGAAGAACGCGATATGGTTGTCATCGAAGAGTTGGCGGTTTTCACGCACGATCGCCAAGGCTTCCTGACCGCCCGGGCTGTTCGCGCTGGCGAAGAAGCCCATGACGATGTATCTGCCGGCGGCGGTGTCGAAACGGTATTCAGGATTGCTGCAGCCGCGCGCGGTAAACCACGGGGCGGGGTCGCCAGGGCCGAGGCGGAGGTATTCGAGCGCGGCGGACATTACTGCGCAGGACCCTTGGGATTTGCAGCGGGGGGCGTGTCACCGTCTTTTTTGCGTTTGTCGCGGCCGATGGTCGCGAGCTTGTCCTCGATCGCGTTCACGATTTTGACCTTGCCGCCCTCCAGCTTGTCGTCCAGCGCGGTGACCTTTTCAACGGCGGTCGTAAAGGCCTTGCCGGCGAGGTTTTTGCCGTCTTTCAGCTTTTGTTTCCAGTCCATTTGCGCGCTCCTTCAAACCTGTGAATTTCTGCCGCAAGGGTACGAAACGCGGCTTCCCCCGTCAAGTTTCGATAAAAAAAGGGCTGCCTCTTGCGAAGCAGCCCTTTTAGGGAAGATAGAGAGTGTGAATCCCTATTTAATCTTAGTTATTTAGGAGCCTTGGGCGCTGCGGCTTTTTTCGCAGCGGGCTTCTTTGCGGCGGCTTTCGGCGCTGCTTTTTCTTCTTTTGCAACGGGAGCGGCAACAGCTTCTTCTTTCGGTGCCTGGAAAACGGGCTTGTCGAGGGTCGTGGTGGGTTCGACCTTCTGTTGTGCGCGCGGGTTGAATTGCTGGTCGAGGTCGGTCAGGAGCAGCTCAACGGTCGTAACGACGCCGGCAACGACGTCTTCCAGCTGTTCGCGTTTTGCGTTGATGACGGTTGCGGCTTTGGTTGCTTTTTCGTCCAGCTTGCGGCCGACTTGCTCGCGCTTGGTTTCGAATGCGTCGATGCCCGTGGCGAGTGCTTCTTCAGCGACGGCAGCGGCGATTTTGGCGAAATCTTTAAAAATGCTCATGTTGGTCTTCCTCTATATGTGCTGTTTTTTTTGAATGGGGTCCGGCGGTTTGCCGCCGGTCGTCTTTTTGTTGCTTCTTTGTATCTTCCGTGGTGATAAATCTTGATCGCTTTGTTGTCATAAGCGTGGAAGCTTAATAGCAAGTGGCGCAACCTTTTGTCAAGATTATGTATAAATATTTTGAGTTATTTATATAAAACAACAACTTATATGGTTTTTTACAGAAGGGAATCCACGCCCTTTGTGAACGCGCTCTCGTTATAATCAACGCGCATGAAGTAAAGCCCGTCTGGTGGGGCAGTAGGGCCTGCTTTGGCGCGGTCGCGGGCGTCGAGCGCGGTCTTTACGTCATCCGGCTCCCACTTGCCTTCGCCGACCAGTTTCAGCGTGCCGACCATGTTTCGGATCTGGTGGTGCAGGAACGACCGGGCCTCCGCCCACAATTCCAGATGCGTGCCAAAGGCGAGGGCGGTTTTATTTTCGATGAATTCCAGACGGTCGAGCGAACGCAGCGGCGATTTCGCCTGGCATTCGCTGGCACGGAAACTGGTGAAGTCGTGTTCACCCAGCAAATGTTTCGCGGCCTTGTTCATGCGCGCCACATCAAGGTCGATATTCACATGCCATGCGCGGCCTGCGTCGATGATGGGCTCCGCGCGGCGGCCCGTGATGATTTTATAGCAGTAATATCTTTTCAGCGCGCCGAAGCGGGCGTGGAATTCATGCGCGACGGGTTCTGCCTTCACAATAGCGACGCGGTGGGGGCGCATGTGGAAATTGATGGCGTCGCGCACGGCCTTCACATCCGTTTCTTTCTCGATATCGATATGCGCGACCTGTCCCACGGCATGGACGCCGGCATCGGTGCGGCCAGCCACATGCGCGGTCACATCTTCGCCGCAGAAACCCTTCACGCCGCGCTCCAAAACTTCCTGCACCGACAGCGCATTTTCCTGCCGCTGCCAGCCCGCGAACTCAGCGCCGTCATATTCGATGGTCAGTTTCCAGCGCTGCGTCATGTCAGCACATCGCCGATATTCAGGTGCGTGCCGTTCATGAATGAAAGCCCGTCCATCGGCTTCCTGTCCTGCGGCTGGATTTTCGTGAGGCGCAGCGCGCCATCGCCGCAGGCAATAATCAAATGGCGGTCGATGATTTCGCCGGGCTTGCCCTTACCCTCTGCCACTTCCGCCGCAAGAATTTTCAGGCGATGCTCGCCCTGCATGCACCACACACCCGGCCAAGGGGTCAGTGCGCGCATCTGGCGTTCGATGTCCGCCGCCGGTTTGGTCCAGTCGATGCGACCGTCATCCTTTGCCAGCATATGGGCATAAGTGACGCCTTCCTCCGGCTGTATTTCTGCGGACGGCGTATCGCCTGCCGCAATCTGTTCCAGCGTATCCACAATCAATTCCCCGCCCTGTGCCGCCAGCGCGTCATGCAGCGATTGTGCGGTGGTTGTATGATTGATCGGCACCACACCGCGCATCAGCACGGGGCCTGTATCCAGCCCTTCTTCCATCTGCATGATGCAGATGCCCGATGCGGCATCGCCCGCCATGATCGCGCGCTGGATGGGCGCCGCCCCGCGCCAGCGCGGCAGCAAGGAGGCATGGATGTTCAGGCAGCCATGTTTGGGCGCGTCCAGCACATCTTTCGGCAGGATCAGGCCATAGGCCGCAACCACCGCGATATCAAGGTTCAGCGCTGCGAATGCCGCGCGCGCGTCGGCGTCTTTCTTCAGGCTTTTCGGATGGCGCACCGGAATGTTCAATTCCTCCGCGCGTTTCTGTACGGCAGATGGCTGCAGTTTGTGCCCGCGCCCTGCGGGGCGGGGCGGCTGCGAATAAACGGCGACAATATCATGCCCCGCGTCATGCAGCGCGTTCAGCGCCGCGATAGCGAAATCGGGCGTGCCCATAAAGGCGATGCGGAGTTTACCGGCCATGACAGCCCTTAAAGGATGTGGGTCTTCTGGAGCTCTTCCAGATTTTCCTTGGTGAATTTTTTCAGCTTGCGCATCACCATATCGCGTTTCAGCGATGACAGGTGATCTGTGAACAGCACGCCGTTCAGGTGGTCGATTTCGTGCTGCAGGCAGGTGGCGAACAATCCGTCGGCCTCGACCTCGAACTGCTTGCCGTTCTGGTCGAGCGCCTTGACGCGCACGATTTTCGGGCGCTCCACCTCGGCATACTGGCCGGGGATGGACAGACAGCCTTCGTCATAGACGTTCATTTCTTCGGATGACCACAGCAATTCGGGGTTGATGAACACCTGCGGCTTGCCGCGGCGCTTTTCAACGGGTAATTCCTCGTCCTCGTTCTCGCTGCGGGGCTGGTCGACATCCAGCACAAGGATGCGCATTGACTCGCCGATTTGCGGCGCGGCCAAACCGATGCCGGGCGCGGCATACATGGTGTCCAGCATGTTCTCGACCAGCCGGCGGTGGTCGTCGGTGACATTGCTCACGGCGTCGGCCACGCGCTTCAGCACGGGATGCGGGACAACGTAAATCGGAAGTGTGGCCATGAAAAACGCCCTTTCGTTATACCTTAGATAAATAAGGGCAGGCTTTGAGTCAAGAAACTCAGTCTTTTTGCACTTTTTTCAAGGGGTTATCGTTGTCGCCCTCGATCAGGGTCAGGTCGGGCGATGATGCGGGCGTGACCTCGATCTGCATCATGTCGGGCAGCTTCTCGTCCGCCGTCAAATGCTGCAGCTTCTGGAAGTCGCGCGCCGAGGGGATGACGCGGGAGGTGTAGGAGCCCATCGCCTTGTTGTAATTCTCGACAGCGCCGTTCAACCCCTTGCCGACTTTATCGAGGTGGCTGCTGAAGGTGCAGAGGCGTTTATACAGCTCCGCCCCCATCTCTGAAATCTCCCGCGCATTGGCGGCGAGCTTTTCCTGCTGCCAGCCATAGGCCACAGCCTTGAGCAGCGAGATAAGGGTGGTGGGGGATGACGGAATAACCTTTTGGTCGACGCCGGCCTCCAGCAAGCCCGGATCGCGCTCCAGCGCCGCGCTGTAATAGCTTTCGCCCGGCAGGAACATGATCACGAATTCAGGCGTGTCGAACTTTTCCCAATACGCCTTGCTGCCCAGCTGCTTGATATGCTCGCGCACATGGCGGGCATGGCGGTCGAGCGCGGTAATGCGGTCGGCTTCTGTCACGCCGTCCTTGATAGAATCCAGATATGCCTCGATCGGTGCTTTCGCGTCGATAATGATGACCTTGCCACCCGGCAGTTTCACAACCACGTCGGGGCGCTGGTTTTCAACGGCGACCTGTTCTTCGTAATGGATGCCCTCGACCAGGCCCGCCATTTCCAGTGTGCGTTTCAGCTGCATCTCGCCCCATTGCCCGCGGGTGGAGGGGGAGCGCAAAGCCTGCACAAGGCTGCCGGTTTCAAGGCGGAGTTTATCCTGATCGGTCTTCATCGTCTTCAGGTGTTCGCGGAGTTCGCCGTATGCGCCGTGGCGTTCTTTTTCCAGCAGCGTCACTTTCTCGTCCATCATCTTGAGCGTATGGGCGAGCGGGTTGACGGTTTCCTTCATATTGGTATGCGCGGCGGTCTGCAGCTGCGCAAAGCGCTCCTGCGCAATCGACAGGAAGTTTTCGCGGCTGGCGTTCAATGCTTCGAGGCTCATGGCCTTGAAGGTGGCGGTCATTTGCTCTTTGGTGGATTCAATCAGCTTCAACTGCTGCTGCAGCGCCTCGGCCTCTTTCTCCAGCTCGCTTTCCAGCTTCGCGGATTTTTGCAGCAATTCGCGGTTCAGGATTTCCAGCGACTCAGCCTTGGCGGCGAGGTGGGTTTCGAGCGTCGAGGTGCCTTTTCTGAATACGGCAAATCCCAGCAGCAAACCGGCGATCACGCCAGCGGCTAAAGACATAACGTCGAAAACATGTGTCGCGAGGTCGAAAGGAGGCATGTTCATGCGCCAAAACTAGACGGAATAGGGGGAGAATCGCAAGGCCGGACTATAGGCCAACAAGAATCGGAATCCTAGGGGGGCGCAAAGAAAAAAACAGCAAAGCTATGACAAAGCGAGGTCGAATAGCAATAGCGAACAGGTGTTCTATCAATTAAATTAGCTTCTTGCGGTACGAGGGGAAACAATAAAACGCTGTCCTGGCCTGTTATGTAACAAAGTTACGCAGGCCAATTTTGCAAGGGGGTACTACCATGGCTGCAGAATTCACCAAACATCTTATCGTCGACCTGAAAACAGGCTACGCATTCGGCATCAAGCTGGATTCGGAAGGCAACTGCAAAGCCGTGCAGCCGCTGAACACCGCCATCGAATCGCTCGACGGCCGCCCCGTCAACAAGTTCGGCCCGCTGGTTGGCGCTGCCAACCCCGACAAGGCGCCCACGCTCCCCTACAACCAGACCACCTATTGCGTCGAAATGACCGCTGACGGCAAGACCGGCCAGCTGTTCACCCTCGTCTGGCCGAAGAAAGAAGACGGCGACAAGGGCATGCTGCCCGTCGTTGCGCGCAAGGACCTGCCCGAAAACCTGATGGATGCCGGCTTCGCTGCCATCCCCAAGGCCTTGAAAGACATCAAAGGCGGCGGCGTGAACGATGAAGAGACGCTGAAAAAGGCGCTCTCCAACATCGACGACATGATCGGCCTTGATACCGCCAAGCGCGATATCAAGCAAAACATCGCGGTTGCACGCTTTAACCAGATGAAAAAAGATCTGGGCCTTGCGACCAAGCCGATTTCCCGTCACATGGTCTTCACCGGCAACCCCGGCACGGGCAAAACCACGTTCGCCCGCGAAGTCGCCAAAGTTTACCACGCGCTGGGTTTCATCGATAAACCCGTCGTTCATGAAGTCAAACGCGAAGACCTGGTTGCCGGTTTCGTCGGCCAGACCGCGCTGAAGACCAAGGAACAGATCGAAAAAGCCAAGGGCGGCATCCTCTTCATCGACGAGGCTTATGCCCTGTCGCGCGAAGCTGGCCCCGGTTCTGATTCCAAAGACTTCGGCCGTGAAGCAATCGACACGCTGGTCGCCGCGATGGAAAACATGCGCGAAGACCTGATCGTGATCGTGGCCGGTTACACCGACCCGATGAAGAAATTCATCGACGCGAACGAAGGCCTGAAATCGCGCTTCATGACCTATATCAACTTCGACGACTACACGATGCCGCAGCTTGGCAAAATCATGGACTTCATGCTGCAGGAACGCGGCTACACGATGTCGCAGGAAGCACGCGACGTCGCCATGGACAAGCTGGAGACGGAAGCAAAACGCGCCAAGAACTCCTTCGGCAACGGCCGTACGGTGCGTAACCTCGTCGAAAAAGCTGAAAAAGAACTGGCCTTGCGCCTTGAAGACGAAGGTGTGCTGAACAAAACCGGCAACACCCGTACGCCGGACGAGATGAAAGTGGCCCTCACCACGCTCACGCTCTCCGACATCAACAAGGTCAACCTGAACGGCCTGACCGCCAAAGGCCCGAGCGACCGCCCGATCGGCTTCGATCAGGACCTCAACAAGCCCTTCAGCCGCGCGGCCAACGACGATCGCGCTTCGCCGAACGGCCTGGAGAGCGTTCCGAAACCGGCCAACAAGAAGACCGGTCAAGGATTCGCGCCGTAATATCAGGTATATAAAAGATTGGGGGCGGCCTTAGGGCCGCCCTTTTTCTTTGCGCAAAATCCTTGCCGTATTATGGGGAATGGGGTTGAGAATCTCCATATATCCTGCTACTTTTCGCCGCAGCTGATTCATTAATATAAAGGCGCGTTATGCAGCAGGATTATCTCGACGATCTCGAATCCAAAACCATCTACATCCTTCGCGAAGCTTACAACCGCATCAAGCCGCTCGGCATGCTGTGGTCGATCGGCAAGGATTCAACCGCACTGCTGTGGATGATCCGCAAGGCGTTCTTCGGCAAGATCCCGTTCCCGATGATCCAGCTCGAAACGAACATGGAGCTGCAGGAAGTCTATGACTTCCGCGACATGCTGATCAAGGAATGGGGTTTCGAATTCCATGCCGAGGTCTGCCCGCCCGAAGCCGATATGGACCAGACCCTGCCGCCCGCGACCCGCGCCGCCAGCCGCAAGACCGAGGGCCTGAAAAACCTGATGACCCGCGAAAAATACAAAGGCATCATCGTCGGCATCCGCCGCGACGAACAATCGATGCGCGCGAAAGAGCGCGTGTTCAGCCCGCGCAGCTTCGACGGCGTGTGGGATTACAAAGACCAGCCCGCCGAATTCTGGGATCAGTACAAGACCGAATTCCCCGAAGGCACCCATGTGCGCATCCACCCAATTCTGCACTGGCGCGAAATCGACATCTGGCGCTATACGTTGCGCGAGAACATTCCCTATGTGCCGCTGTATCTGGCGAAGGACGGCATGCGCTACCGCAGCCTTGGCGAGAAAAACATCACCACGCCGATCAAAAGCAACGCGTCGAGCCTTGAAGAAATCATCGCTGAACTGGAAACGACGAAATCGTCGGAGCGTGCCGGCCGTACGATGGACCATGATAGTGAAGACAGCTTCGAGCGCCTGCGCCGCAGCGGATATATGTAAGGATTGAAAACCATGTCTTTTGATAAACTGCAAAAACTCGGCGTTGTGATCGTCGGCCATGTCGACCACGGCAAATCCACCCTTATCGGCCGTCTGCTGCACGATACCGGCAGCTTCATGGATGGCAAGCTGGAGGAATTGAAGGCCGTCTGCGAACGCCGCAACGTGCCCTTTGAATGGTCGTTCCTGTTGGACGCATTCCAGGCGGAACGCGATCAGGCCGTGACCATCGACACCACGCAGATCTGGTTCAAGACGAAAAAGCGCAACTGCGTCATCATCGACGCGCCCGGCCACCGCGAATTCCTGAAGAACATGATTTCCGGCGCGGCCTTCGCGGATGCCGCGATCCTTGTGGTCGATGCGAAAGAGGGCGTAAAGGAACAGACGAAACGGCACGCATACCTGCTGCACTTGTTGGGATTGCAACAGATTCTCGTCGTCGTTAACAAAATGGATCTCGTTGATTACAGCGAAGCGCGCTTCCGCGAAGTCTCGGCCGAAATCACGGCGTATCTGGCCGGCATCAACGTCAAGCCGCATTCGATCATCCCGATCGCCGCGCGCAACGGCGAAAACATCGCGTCCCGTGCCGAAAGCATGTCGTGGCACAATGGCCGCATCCTGCTCGAAACGCTCGACACATTCGAACCCGTCGCGGCACCCGTGGAACGTCCCCTGCGCTTCCCTGTGCAGGACGTCTATCGCTGGGATGAAACCCGCATCATCGCGGGCCGCATTGAATCGGGCGTTATCCGCAAGGGTGATGTGCTGACCTTCTCCCCCTCCAACCGTCAGGCAACCGTGGTTTCCGTTGAAAAATGGAATTCACCTTCGGAAATTTTATCTGCTCAGGCAGGTGACAGCATTGGCATCACGCTTGACCAGCCCATTTTCGTGGCGCGCGGCGATATTGCGAGCCATGAACAAAAGGCGCCCGTTCTTTCCAACGTCTTCCGTGCCAACGTCTTCTGGCTCGGCAAGAAGCCGCTCAAGGTCGGCAACCACTACAAAATCAAGCTTGCGACCTATGAAGCGACCGTGCTGGTGCAAAGCATCGACCGCGTCATCAATACCGATGACCTGTCGCGCAGCGAAAAAGACACCGTCGAAATCAATGAAATGGCCGAAGTCACCTTCCGCAGCCGCGAAGTGCTGGCGCTCGACAGCTATCAGGACTCCCTTAAAATGGGCCGCGTCGTGATCGTCGAAAACCACGACGTGGTTGGCGGCGGCATCATCGGGTCGGAAGGCCTGATCGACCAGCGTCAGGTGCTGGCGAAGCCCCGTGAAAACATTCATGCGGTCGACCATATGCTGACCAATGTGGCGCGCACCGCCCGCAACGGGCACAAGGGCGCGGTGATCTGGCTGACCGGTCTTTCCGGTTCGGGCAAATCGACGCTGGCGATGCGCGTCGAGAACGCGCTGTTCACGCGCGGCATGCAGACTTATGTGCTGGATGGCGATAACGTCCGCAAGGGCCTCTGCGCGGATCTCGGCTTCTCGCCCGAAGAGCGCACGGAAAACATCCGCCGCATCGGCCATGTTGCCGCGCTGATGGGCGATGCTGGCCTGATTTCCATCACCGCCTTTATCTCTCCCTACCGCGCCGACCGCCGCAAGGCACGCGAAGCGGCGGGAGACCTGTTCCATGAAATCTATGTGAAGGCCGATCTCGGCACTTGCGAAAAACGCGACCCCAAGGGCCTCTACAAAAAGGCGCGCAAGGGCGAGATCAAGGATTTCACGGGTATTTCGTCACCCTATGAAGAACCGGAAAACGCCGATCTCGTGGTCGATACCTCGACGCAAGGCATCGATGCCTGCGTTGAAATGATCGTCGAATACATCCTGCAGCGCACGAATGCGGGCCACGGCAACGTCACCAGCATCGCGGCAAGGAAACAGTAATGGATTACCTCGATCTCGCGCGGCAGTTGATTCCCGTCGTCCGTGCCGCCGGCGATATCGAGCTGAAATATTACCGCGAGGGCGCGGAAGTGATCGACAAGGCCGATGGCTCCCCCGTCACGCTCGCCGATCAGGAAGCCGAAGCGCTTATCATCGAGGCCTTGCGCAAAATCGCGCCGCATATCCCGATGGTGGGCGAAGAGTCTGTTGCGGGCGGCACGATCCCCGATATTTCCGGCGGCACGTTCTTCCTCGTCGATCCGCTTGACGGAACCAAGGAATTCATCACGGGCGGCGGCGATTTCACTGTCAATATCGGGTTGATGGTCGATTTCAAACCGGTCATGGGCATTATTTTTGCGCCTGTATCTGGCGAACTTTACTACGGCGCGGCGGGCGAAGCCTTCATGAGCGTCGGCGACGGCGCAGAAGAAAAAATCAGCGTGCGCAAGCCCCCGGCGGAAGGCATCACGGTCGTCGCATCCAAACGCCACGGCGACCCCGAACGCCTGAATGATTTCCTGAAGGATAAAAAAGTCGCGGCACTGTTCAACCGTTCCAGCTCGCTGAAATTCTGTGCGCTGGCATCGGGGCAGGCGGATTATTATCCGCGCCTCGGCCCCACTTCCGAATGGGACACGGCGGCGGGCGAGGCGATTTTGCGTGCCGCAGGCGGCGCCGTCACGATGGTCGACGGATCACCCTTCCTCTACGGCAAGGCCGATAAAAAATTCCTCAACCCGGAATTCGTCGCATTTATTCCGTGATTTGCATACCGTCGTATGGCGGATGCGGGATAATTTTACCCGCCCTTCATCACCCCCGCTTAAAATGGGTGAAGAGGGTGAGAGATGTCGACAGGCCAGCACGAGTTGCCACAGGATAGTTTTGACGACATCGCTGCCGAAAAGGCAGTGGTCCCACAATCCATCAACCTCAAGACCCTGCTGCCCGATCTTTTGTGAATACCGAACGTGTGCCGCGTGCGGTCGCGCAAGTCTGGCGCCGTGCGGCAGACGCAGTCCTGCAGGAAACTGCGGGCAGCTATACCTATCGCGGCGGCACGATCATCGATATCGCCTTCTACCTGCTGCCTCCTGCCGCGGCGCGCGCCAAGGTGGAAGATGTCAGCGCGCGGATAAAGGCTGCGCTCGCACGGCAAGACAGCGCGGCGCCGCCGGATTTCACGCCGCCGCCGAAAACTGCTGGCAGGGAGGTGCTGATGAAGGACCTCGTTGCGCAGCTGGAAAGCGAAATATTGCGCCTCGCCCGTGAAGGGCTCGGCGTCAACCCCGGCGATGAGACCGTACGATTGTGGTCCGCGCGCGTGATGCACGATATGTATCACGACCGCCGTAGCATACCGTTGCTGCCGCAGATGATGGAATTGGTGGCGCAGGCGGATATTACCTATCTGCCGCTTTTCGACAGGGAGATGCGGGGCATCGGCGGATCCTGGGCGCGTGTGACGTCACCCGTGGCTCCCGATAAATACAACACCGGCGAAATCCTGCGGCAGGATATGGCGGCGCTGTTTTCGGCGGTGGTGCAGCTTTACTATCTGCGTTCGCGGCGGCAGGAAAGCATGGTGGTGATGCCCCTGCATATCCAGACGCTGTCGGATTACGACATCGCCGGACTTTATGCGAGTTTCCTGCTGCATCTCGCGCCCGACATGGCTTCATGCCTTGCAATCGATGTGATCGGGCTGCCGCGTGACACGGCGCCAATGGCGGTCGCCGATGGCATCAACACCATTTCCAACGGGTTACGGTCTTGCTTTTTCGATATGGGGGTGTCGCCCGCCCATGCGCCCTTGCGTGACCCGCTGGTGCAGTTTCCCACGCTGCACGGCTGCGGCTTTTCGCGGGAGGCGGCGGGAGATGGCTGGCAGCGCATCGCGGAAAAATTTGTCGATCGCTATAGAGGTCTGGGCCTCAAGACTTATCTCAAGGACGTTACGGCCCCGCGTGATGCAGAGGCCGCGCAAGCGATTGGTTTCACATATGTCATGGGCGCCGCTTTCGGCGGTAACCAGCGCACGCCTTTTGCGCTCAGCAAAATCCTTTAAAAACAATCACTCGCACGATTTTCTTGACACCCGACCGATCGGTCGGTATTTTATTCCCATGTTCAGGTGCAAACGCAAAGAATCGCCGACGAGAGATCATTTGGTACAGGCCGCCGCTGGGCTGCTGATGCGCCAGTCTTTTGGCGCCGTCAGCGTCGATGATATCGCGGGTGCCGCAGGTATCAAAAAGGGCACGTTCTACCACCATTTCAGCAGCAAGACGGATCTCGCGCTCGCGGCCTATGATCATATGTGGTCGGAAGGAAAGCGCGCGCTCGACGCAGCCTTTTCCCCCACGATCCCGGCCGAAAAACGCCTGCCCGTTTATGCCGACAGCTGCTTTAACTGGCAAAAAGAACTATATGAAAAAGAAGGAAAAATCTACGGCTGCCCGCTCGCATCCGCAGGCTCGGAATTGGGCGCGCAGGATGAACGCATCCGCGAAAAGCTGAAGGAAATTTTCGACGGCCATTGCGCCTATTTCGAAAGCGTTTTGCGCGATCTTCCTGCCTTTGACGGTGTGCCGCGCCCCGAAATCCACAAACGCGCCTGCGAGATGTTTTCGTACTCGATGGGCATTCTCTATCAGGCCAAGGTCGCCAATGATCCGGAAGTCATCCGGCGCGACCTGCTGGCGGGTCTCAACAGGTTTTTAATCCCCCTACCGCTTGGTCGGGAAAAGGAAAAGGCATCATGAAAAACTATCTTCTCTCCGGCATCGCCGCCCTTGGCCTTGGCGCCGTCATTGTCGCCGCATTGCCGCGCGACGGTTTCACGATGGACGCGCCGCAGGGCCCGATGCCGGTCAGCGTCGCGCTCGCCATACAAAAAGATATCACCCGCTGGGCTGAATTTTCCGGCCGCCTGCGCGCGGTCGAGGACGTCCAGGTCCGGCCCCGCGTAAACGGCATCATCGACGAAGTGCATTTCAAGGAAGGCGACACCGTGAAAAAGGGCGATCCTTTGTTCACGATCGACATGCGCCCCTTCAAGGCGGCACTGGCGCAGGCCGAAGCCGAACTTGCCTCCGCACAGGCGCGCGGCGCGCTTGCGGGCAGCACCTCGGACCGCGCCGAAAAGCTGTTCAAGCAAAAGGCATTGTCGCAGCGCGAATATGATGAACGCATCAACGGCAACAAGGAAGCGCTGGCATCCATCAAGGCTGCCGAAGCCGCCGTGACACTCGCCCAATTGAACGTCGAATACGCCGAAGTGCGCGCGCCCATCACGGGCCGCGTCGGACGCCCCGACATCACCGTCGGCAACACGGTCGGTGCGGGCATGGTGGTGCTGACAACGATCCAGTCGGTCGACCCCGTCTATGCAGATTTCGACATTGATGAGCAAACATATCTACGCGCCATGAAATCGGTGCGTGCGGGCCGTGCGGCGGAGATGCCTGTCTATATGGCGCTCGCCGATGAAACCGACTTCAAGCGTGAAGGCAAGATCAGATCATTTGACAACCAGCTGAGCGGCGATTCAGGCACCATGCGCGTGCGCGCTGAATTCGCGAACACCGACGGCGTGCTGACGCCCGGCCTGTTTGCGCGCGTCCGCCTCGGCACTGCCGACAAAACATCCTCCGTGCTGGTGAATGATTCCGCCATTAACACCGACCAAGACCGCAAATACGTCTATGCCGTCGATGACAAGGGCATGGTCGGTTACCGCCCCGTGCAGATCGGCACGCTTGAAAACGGCTTGCGCGTGATTGATAGCGGCCTTGCTGCCGGTGAAAAAATTGTTGTGAACGGTTTGCAGCGCGTGCGCCCCGGCATGCCTGTGCAGCCGATGATCGTCTCGATGGAAACTCTGAAACCCGAAGGCGCGCCCGCGACTGAAGGCCAACCTGCTACCGAAGAACCTGCCAAAGAAGAAGCCCCCCAAGAAGGCAAATAAAAATGAACTTCGCCAAATTTTTCGTCGATCGCCCCATTTTTGCGGGCGTGTTGTCGCTGCTGATCCTGCTGGGCGGCATCGTGTCCATGCCCCTGCTGCCGATCTCGGAATATCCCGAAGTCGCGCCGCCCTCGGTCGTCGTGCGCGCGAGCTACCCCGGCGCGAACCCGAAAGTGATTGCCGAAACCGTGGCAACCCCGCTGGAGGAACAGGTCAACGGCGTCGAAGGCATGCTTTATATCAACTCGCAATCGACCGCCGACGGCCAGATGGCGATGACCGTCACCTTTAAATTGGGCACCGACCCCGACAAGGCGCAGCAGCTGGTGCAGAACCGCGTCAGTCAGGCATTGCCCCGCCTGCCCGACATCGTGCGCCAGATCGGCGTCAGCACGGTCAAAAGCTCCAACAACATCACGCTCGTCATTCACTTGACGTCGCCAGACGGCCGTTACGACACCACATACCTGCGCAACTTCGGCGCGCTCAACATTCGCGACCGCATGGCACGCCTGAAAGGTGTCGGCGAGGTGCTGTTGTTCGGTGGCGGCGATTATGCGATGCGTATCTGGCTCGACCCCACGAAAATTTCGGCCCTCGGCCTGACCGCGAGCGACGTGGCAAACGCCGTGCGCGAACAAAACGTACAGGTGGTGGGCGGCGTCGTCGGCGGCCAGCCCCATGAAGGCACCGCTGCGTTCGAATTGCTGGTGAACGCGCAGGGCCGCCTGCAGAGCGAACAGGAATTCCGCGACATCATCCTGAAAACGTCGGAAACCGGCGGCATCACCCGCCTCGGCGACGTCGCGCGTATCGAATTGGGGCCGAACCAGTATGCGTTGCGCTCGCTTCTCAACAACAAGCAGGCGGCCGCGATCGCGATTTTCCAGGCACCGGAATCGAACGCGATCCAGCTGTCCAACGACGCCCGCGCCGTGATGAAGGAATTGAAAGAAACCTTCCCCGAGGGTATCGATTATTCCATCGTCTATGACCCTACCCGTTTCGTGCAATCCTCGATCGACAGCGTGATCCATACACTTCTGGAAGCAATTTCGCTGGTCGTCCTTGTCGTTATCATCTTCCTGCAGACATGGCGCGCATCGATTATTCCGCTGCTGGCCGTGCCCGTTTCCGTCATCGGTACTTTCGCGGTCATGCACCTGTTTGGCTTTTCGATCAACAACCTGACGCTGTTCGGGCTCGTCCTTTCCATCGGTATCGTCGTCGACGACGCGATCGTCGTCGTCGAAAACGTGGAGCGCAATATCGAGGAAGGGCTTGCCCCCATCGACGCCGCGCACAAGGCGATGGACGAAGTCAGCGGACCGATTATCGCGATCGCATTGACGCTCTGCGCGGTTTTCATTCCGCTTGCCTTCATCAGCGGGTTGACCGGCCAGTTCTACCGCCAGTTCGCGCTGACGATTGCGATTTCGACCGTCATTTCCGCCTTCAACTCACTCACCCTCAGCCCCGCGCTTGCCGCCAAGCTGCTGCATGCGCATGATGCCGAAGGCGACGTGTTCGAAAAATTCCTGAACAAAACGCTGGGCTGGTTCTTCAACGGCTTCAACCGCGTGTTCAAGGGCGCTGCCAAAGGCTATGGCCGCGCGCTGCATCGCGTGACGCGCATGAAGCCGCTCGTGCTGGCTGTTTACCTTGTGCTGGCGGGCGGTGCCGCAAGCCTCGTCTATTTCATTCCGCACGGTTATATCCCGATGCAGGACAAACAATATCTGGTGTCTTTCGCGCAGCTGCCTTCCGGCGCGTCGCTGGAGCGCACTGACGCCGTGATCCGCCGCATGGGCGAAATCGCGCTGGCGGAACCCGGTGTGGAAAGCGCAGTTGCGTTTCCCGGTCTTTCCATCGCGGGTTTTTCGTCCAGTTCAAGCGCCGGCATTATCTTCATCACGCTCGATCCTTTCGAGGAGCGTGAAAGCGCCGACCTCTATGGCCCCACTATCGCCGGAAAACTGATGGGCAAGATGGGCGCAATCGAGGATGCATTCATTGCCGTCGTGCCGCCGCCGCCCGTCATGGGCCTTGGCATGATCGGCGGCTTCAAGCTGCAGATCGAGGACCGCGCGGATCTGGGCTACGAAGCGCTGCAAAAGGCCGCAATGGATGTGCAGATGGCGTCGTGGCAAAACCCGCTGCTGGCCAGCGTGTTCTCCACCTTCCAGATCAACGTGCCGCAGTTATATGTCGACGTCGACCGTGAAAAGGCAAAACAGCTGGGCGTGTCGGTCACGGATATCTTCGCGACGATGCAAATCTATCTGGGCTCCCTCTACATCAACGACTTCAACCGCTTTGGCCGCACCTATCAGGTGATCGCACAGGCCGACGCGCCGTTCCGCGCGCAGGCGAACGATATCCTGCAGCTGAAAACGCGCAACATGGCGGGCGAAATGGTGCCGCTGGGCTCGATGGTGACGGTCAAGCAAAGCTATGGCCCCGACGCCGCGACCCGTTATAACCTCTTCCGCACCGCCGACATCAACGGCGGCCCGGCAATGGGTGTTCCGGCCGAAGTCGCCGAGCGCGAGATGATCAAGATCCTGAAGGAAAAACTGCCTACCGGCATGGATTTCGAATGGACGGACCTCAAATACCAGCAGATTCTGGCAGGCAACACGGCGGTCTACATCTTCCCGCTTTGCGTGTTCCTCGTGTTCCTCGTGCTGGCCGCGCAGTATGAAAGCGTGATCCTGCCATTGGTCGTCATCATGATCGTGCCGATCGTGCTGCTCTGCGGGTTGTTCGGCGTATTCGTGACGGGGGGCGACAACAACATCTTCACCCAGATCGGGTTGATCGTCCTGGTCGGCCTTGCGTGTAAAAACGCGATCCTGATCGTGGAATTCGCGCGCGAGCTTGAATTCCAGGGGCAGAATATCGTCGATGCCGCCATGAACGCCAGCCGCTTGCGTTTGCGACCCATCCTGATGACGTCGTTCGCGTTTATCATGGGCGTGCTGCCGCTGGTCTATTCCAGCGGCGCGGGTGCCGAGATGCGCCAGGCGATCGGTATCACGGTGTTTTCGGGCATGCTCGGCGTCACACTGCTCGGTATCTTCTTCACGCCCATCTTCTATGTCATCCTGCGCACGCTTGCGGGCGGCGTGCTGACGGGCCATCACCATTCGGGCACCATTGCATGCCCGGCAGAGGCTGGAAAATGAAAATAAAGCATCTCGTATCATTGCTTGCGATTGCCACTGCGCTGTCGGCCTGCAACATGGCGCCCGACTTCCTGAAGCCGAGCGTGACCAAGACCGAAGTGTTCAAGGAAGCACCGACGGAAAAAGAACTGTCAGCCAAGGAAACCGGCACGTGGAAAGTGGCAGAGCCGTCGGCAGCATTGCCGCGCGGCGAATGGTGGCGCGTATTCGGCGATGACAAGCTGAACGAATTGGTCGAACAGGCCGTCGCGGGCAACGAAAACGTCAAGATATACGCCGCGCGCGTCAAGCAGGCGCGGGCGACGGCGAAAATTTCGCGGTCCTTCTTGTTCCCCACGATCGATAATACAACCGGCTTCACCCGGCGCCAGCCAAACGCCGTCGGCCGTGGCCTTGCCCCCGGCACGGCGCTTGCGATTGAAAATGATGTCAGCACCAGCTTTGGCCTGAATTACGAACTCGATGTGTTCGGATCCGTGCACGGCGGCTGGCTTGCCTCGCGCCTCGATGCAAAAGGTGCGGCTGCGACCTACCAAAGCGTGAAACTGGCGCTGCAGGCCGATGTTGCCGATCTTTATTTCGCCCTGCGCGCGACCGACCGCGATATCGACATTCTCAACCGCGGCGTCAACCTGCGCCAGCAGAACGCGCGCATCCTCGAAAAAAAATCGGATGCCGGCGATATCACGGAACTGGATGTCGCATCCTCCGTGGTCGACCTCGAAAACACGCGCAGCGCCATGCATGCCGCAAATCAGCGCCGCTCTGAACTGGAACATGCGCTTGCCCTTGCGCTCGGGAAGGTGCCTGCGGATTTCGCGTTTGAAAAAACTGCTGTCGTCACAAAAATTCCGGTCATTCCGGCAGGCTTGCCGTCAGCACTGCTGGAGCGCCGCCCGGACGTGACCGCGGCCCAGAAATCGCTGGAGGCGTCGAATGAACGCATCGGCGTTGCGCGCGCTGCCTTCTTCCCGTCGCTGTTCCTGACCGGCTCCGGCGGGCTGCAATCCGACATGTTGGGCAGCCTCTTCCAATGGTCGAGCCGCAGCTGGGCGATTGGCCCGCTTATGACCGTGCCGATCTTTGGTGGCGGTCGCGCGGTTGCCAATCTTGACCGCAGCAAGGCGCAGTACGAAGAAGCTGTGCATGTCTATCGCAAGCAGGTGCTGCAATCCTTCCGCGATGTGGAAGATACGCTGTCACGCCTGCGCATGCTGTCGCGTCAGGCAACGTCACAGTACCGAGCCGAACATGCGTCCAAACGCGCCGCGCAAATCGCGAAACTGCGTTATGACGAGGGCGACCTTGGTTATCTTGAAAGCATCACCGCCCGACGCGAGGCGTTGGAGGCGGAACGTGCCGGCGTGGAAATCAAGCGCGCGCGGTTGTCCGCAACCGTGCAACTGATCCGCGCGCTTGGCGGCGGCTGGGGCGACCCCGCCCTGAAACCCGCAACCGTTCCTGTCCCCGTAACAACGGAGAAGAAAAATGGCTGAGACGCGCAGCGACGCCGACATTCAGGGCTCCTTGCAGAAACCGGGCGCGGGCGTGCCGCTGCACCATAAACTGGTGATGCGCTATATCGTCCGGCCGATCGTCGCGGGAAAACTGGGCTGGGAAAAAGACAGTGAAGGTTTTGGCCGCATCGCCGGCAAGATTATCAAGGATTACGAATCCCTAAGCGAGGAACAGCGCACCAAACGTGTTCTTGTGCCGCCGCAATTCGGCCTGGAGGACAGTTCGCGTTACTGGTCGGCCGCCATGCTGCTGGAACATATGCTGATCGTCAGCCAGGGCATCGCCTCGCTGGTAGTGCCCTTGTCAAAGAACATCGTGCCGGATTATGAAGTTGAAATGGCGCGCGTGAAACCCAAGGGCCAGATGTCGGCGCAGGAGGCGCTGACGAAATTCCGCGCCTATTCCGCAACGGCGATGGGCGAACTTGATAAAGTAGTCGGCGACCGCAATGCCAAGGCGACGCTGCTGCACCCGTGGTTCGGCCCGTTCACCGCGCGGCAATGGCACTGGATGATGACCGCCCATGCGGTCGTACACCTCAACCAATTGCGCGCGATTTGCTGGCGATTGAATCCTCCAAAAATGCCTGCGAAATAAGCTTCGCCTGCGCGCGCAGTTCAGGCACCGCCGTCGTTTCGAACAGCGCGCCGAATAACGGTGCGCCCAGCGCATACATCTCGCAAGGCCGGTCGCGGTATACCAGCATGTTATCGGATGCGCGGATGCCGTAATCATTGCCCGAAGGTTTCGCCAGCCCCTTAGCCAGAATGTTTTTCAGCAGCGGGTTATTTTCGGTTTTGTAATCGACCCCTGTGCAGCGGAAACCAAGATCGAAGCCATTCGCAGTCTCCGTGCCGCGCTTGGTGGTCAGTTCGAGCGCGACACCGTTTGGCGTTTGCGTGGCGGAGGCCACGCGGGCCTGCACCATCTTCAACTGTCCGCTTTTCTGCGCGGCATCGATGCGTTCCGCAATATGCGGCGCGTAACGGTGGCGGTGGATGTTCCAAAGGGTGAAGTATTTCTTCACCAGCCGCTCGCGGTCAGTCGCGCTTAACGACCGCCAGATATCCTGCGTCAGCGGGCGCAGGCTGTCGATGATATAATGCCATTCGCGCGCGCCCGATTTGATCTCCCGCCGCAGCGCTTGCATGATGGTGGACAGGCGCTGTGAAATATATTGATCCGGTGGCAGCGCGACGCGTTTGCCCGCGTCATATCCCGCCAGATGCGGGCGGGGCAGGGCGGCATGGCCGGAATAGCAGGTGATTTCACCCTGCCAGCCCGTGTCCAGAATGCTGATAATGATATCCGCCGCCGTCAGCCCGCTGCCGATCAGCGCGATTTTCTTCTGCGCGGGCGACAGCGTCTTGAAATCGAATTTCCAAGGCTGGTCGATAACGGGACCGGCGCTGTCCTTATGCAGCGCATTGCCGATGGCCAGCACGACCACGCGGGCATCAATGCCCTCGGCGCCGGATCGGACGGAGAGGTATTCGGCATGGTCCTCGATATCCTCGGCCTCGCCCTGAAACCAGTCGAGGTGGATGCCTTTCTCCCGCGCTGTATCGCGGGCGGTGTCGAGGATCGATTGCAGGTATTGGGCATATAATTTGCGGGGCAGGTATTCGCCCGGCGCGGCGGCAATGCCTTGCGCCTCAACCCATTCAAAAAAATGCCGGTGATTGTCGGCGAACAGCCCCATATTTGCGGCAGGCACGTTCAGCAGGTGCTCGTCGCGCGGCGTCGCATAGGCGGGGCCGAACACGCCGCGCGGTTCGCGCGACACCACGGCAATCGCCAGCGGCTTCGAGGCATCGCGCACGATATTCGCGATGGTCGCAACGCCGGAAAATCCGCCGCCGACAATGGCGATGTCGTACCAGCCCATGGTCAGGCGGCTTTTTTATGCAGGGCGGTGACGTTATCGGGGTCTTTAGCGGCGCGCGCCGTGATGGTGGCGTTCAGCTTTTTAATATTCGCGCTCGCGGTGGTGGTGAAAAGGAAAGGCAGAAGGCCGTGAATGAAAAGGGCAAAACCGGAAAACAGCAGCGTTGCGGAAGTTTTAATCGTGAATCCCAAATGTTCGAAATACGTCTCGCCAGCCTCGTGACAATGATCGATGAACAATTTACGGATCATGTGGAACTCCTACCAGAATAGTTGCTGTTTTTTCTTGGGTGACATATTGAGCAAATCTTCGAGCGACAAACCGTCCAGCACTTCTGAAATCTTGTTTCGTACTTCCAGCATAGCATGGCGGATGACGCAGATTTTTTCGTCGGTGCAGTCGTCGCATTTTTTATAGTAAAACGTGCTGGCGCAGGGAATGGGGGCCAGCATGCCGTCCATCGCGCGCACAATATGGCCGAGCATGATTTTTTCAGGCGAGCCCTTTAATTTGTGCCCGCCATGTGCGCCGCGCTCGGATGTCAGCGCGTCCGCCTTGCGCAGGTCGGTCAGAATTGCTTCAAGAAATTTCGCTGGCACACGCGCCTTTTGCGCAATCGCGCTCGACGGCAGTTTCGTGCCTTCGGATGCGAGTACGACAAGCGCCTTTAGCGCATATTTGCATTTCATGGAGAGCATGATTCAATTCCTATTAGATTTATATGAATTAATCGCCAGCGGCACAAGCGTAAAATTAACTGCTTGAATTAGTTTATGATTTTCGCAGGAGCACCCGCAACCGTTTTGCCCGCGGGGACGTCATGGACGACCACGCTGCCCGCCGCCACTTTCGCATCCCGGCCGATTTCGATATTGCCGATGATGGTCGCATGCGCGCCCAATACGGCACCCTGGCGCACTTTGGGATGGCGGTCGCCGGGCTCGAAGCTGCGCCCGCCTAAGGTCACGCCGTGCCAGAGCAGCACGTCGTTTTCAACTACGGCGGTTTCGCCGATCACGATGCCCGTCGCATGGTCCATCATCACGCCGCTGCCGATGCGTGCGGCGGGGTGGATGTCGACCGCGAAAACATCGGAAATGCGGTTTTGCAGGAATAGCGCCAGATGCTGGCGGTCGGTATTCCACAGGTAATGCGCAAGGCGGTATGATTGCAGCGCGTGGAAACCCTTGAAGAATAAAAACGGCGCAACCCAGTCGCGCGCGGCGGGGTCATGCCCCGTGATCGCGTTCAAATCGCGGCCGACGGTTTCGAGAAGGTCCGGCACGCCGTCCGCGAAATCGGCGAATAGCTGCAGGATCAAACCTTCCGGCAAGTGCTTCGCCGCCAGTTTTTCCGACAGCAAACGCCCCAGCGCTTCCGGCAAGGATTTCGCCGGAAGAATGACGCACTGCAGCAAAGGCGCGAGCGCGGAATCCGTCGTAGCGAGTTTTTCCGCCTCTGCCTTCAGGCTTTTCCAGCAGGCGGCGGATGTTGCGGATTTGATGCTATGCAGGTTCGTCATATCGATATTTTTACCCAATTAACCCCATGGAGTCACGCCATTATGTTGGCGTTGCCTTTAATGCGGAAAAAGAATAGCATCAGCCCGAATTCGCTCAATATTTTTGGACAGGTGATTACGATGAAGCAAAGCGCCCCCGGCGTTATCCAGCTGATCGGCAACACGCCGATGGTGCAGGTTTCAAGGCTCGATACCGGCCTGTGCCAGCTGTTCCTGAAAATGGAATCGCATAACCCCGGCGGCTCGATCAAGGACCGCATCGCGCGCACGATGATCGAAGCGGCGGAGCAGGACGGCCGCCTGAAACCGGGCGGCACGATTGTGGAGGCAACGGCGGGCAATACCGGCCTCGGCCTTGCGCTCATCGGTGTGCTGAAAGGGTACAAAGTCATCCTCGTCGTGCCGGATAAAATGAGCCGTGAGAAAATTTTCCATTGCAAGGCGCTCGGCGCCGATGTGCGCACCGCACGCTCCGACGTCACCAAGGGCCATCCCGAATATTATCAGGAAGTGGCCGAACGTATCGCCAAGGAAACCGGCGGTTTCTACGCCAACCAGTTTTCCAACCCCGCCAATTCGCTGGCGCATGAAACATCGACCGCGCCCGAAATCTGGGAACAGATGCAGCATGACGTCGATGCGATTGTCTGCGGCGTCGGCTCCGGCGGCACCATGGCCGGCATCTCGTCCTTCATCAACCGCGTCAGCCCGAGCACGGAAATGGTGCTGGCGGATCCCGTCGGCTCCATCCTCGCGCCGCTAGTGAACGAGGGCAAGACGGTCACCCCCGGCTCATGGCTCGTGGAAGGTATCGGCGAAGATTTCATTCCCAGCATCCTCGATATGAAAGTGATCAACAAGGCCTATGCCATTCCGGACGAAGAAAGCATCGGCACCGCCCGCCAGCTTTTGAAAAACGAAGGCATCCTCGCCGGCACATCGTCGGGCACGCTGATCGCTGCTGCGCTGCGTTATTGCCGCGAACAGAAAACACCGAAACGCGTCGTCACTTTCGTCTGCGACCGCGGTGACAAGTACCTGTCCAAGGCTTTCAGCGATTCATGGATGACCGAACAGGGCTTCGCCGCGCGCACCAAGACCGGTACTGTCGAGGACCTGATCGTCCGTCGCCATGATGCCGGAGACACCGTTGTCGTGCAGGCGACCGATACACTGCAGACGGCGTACAAGCGCATGCGCTTCGCCGACGTATCTCAACTGCCGGTACTGGATGCCAAGGGCATGCTTGTCGGCCTTGTCGATGAAAAGATGCTGCTCGACGGTTTCACGCATGACGGCAAGGTTGTGCCGTTATCGGCAACCGCCGGCGAAGTGATGCGCCCGGCGAAACCCAGCCTGCCGCGCGAAACGCCGATTGGCGAGGCATCGACATTCCTGCGCAACCATCCGTTGGTGATGGTTACCGATAACGGCAAGCTGCTTGGCCTTATCACGCGCGTCGATATGCTGAACCACTTCTACCTCAAAGGTGCCGCATGACCGGAGGCAAAAACCGCGCGTTTTCCACGCGCTGCATCCATGGCGGCCAGCAGCACGACCCGACGACGGGCGCTGTCAACGTGCCGATCTACCAGACCTCCACTTACGCGCAATCTGCACCTGGGGAGCATAAGGGCTTCGTTTATGCGCGCGGGCACAACCCGACGCGCCACGCCTTTGAACGCGCGATGGCCGATCTTGAAGACGGCATTGCCGGTTACGGCTTTGGCTCCGGCATGGCGGCGATGGATGCGATCCTCGACCTGCTGCCTATGAATGCACATATGATTGCGTCGGACGACCTGTATGGCGGCAGCTATCGCCTGTTCGAACGCGTCCGCAAGGGCACGACCGGCTTGACCGTCACTTACGTCGATATGTCCGACGTGAAAAACGTGACCGATGCGATTAAACCCGAAACCAAAATGATCTGGGTCGAAACGCCCACCAACCCGCTGCTGAAACTGACCGATATCGCGGCGGTTGCGGCGGTGGCGAAGAAACATAACCTGTTGTCCGTCATCGACAACACTTTTGCGACGCCCGCGCTGCAGCGCCCTCTGACGCTCGGCATCGATATCGTCGTGCACTCGGCTACAAAATATATCGGCGGCCACAGCGATGTGATCGGCGGCGTGGTTGTCGTCAATAATCAGGATTTGGCCGACAAGCTGAAATTTATCCAGAACGCAACGGGCGGCATCCTCGGCCCCTTCGACAGCTTCCTCGCCCTGCGCGGCGTAAAGACGCTCGATGTGCGCATGGAACGCCATTGCGTCAGCGGATTGAAGGTCGCGACATGGCTGGAAAAACACCCGAAAATCGAAAAGGTTTTCTATCCCGGCCTGCCGTCCCACCCGCAACATGCGCTGGCCAAGAAACAGATGTCCGGTTTCGGCGGCATGATTACCGCCGTTATCAAGGGCGACCTTGATGCGTCGCGCCGTATGCTGTCGGCCTGCAAGGTCTTTACGCTGGCGGAAAGCCTGGGTGGCGTCGAAAGCCTTATCGAACATCCGGCGATCATGACCCATGCGTCAATCCCGAAGGAACAGCGCGAAGCGCTCGGTATTAGCGACGGATTGATCCGCCTTTCCATCGGCATCGAAAGCGCCGACGACCTGATTTCCGACCTCGACGAGGCATTAAGCAAGGCATGAGCAAGCTCATCGCAGATATCGGCGGCACGAATGCGCGTTTCGCGCTGGTGGATGATGCGGGCAGCATCAGCAATATCGATGTGCTGGCCTGCGCCGAATATAAATCACCCGGCGAAGCGGCGCAGACCTACCTGAAACGCATCAACGCGCAGCCGAAAACGGGCGCGTTCGCGGTTGCCACCTCGCTGGATGGCACCGACAGTGTTTCCATGACCAATCATGTCTGGAACTTTTCGATCAATGCGACGAAAAACGATATCGCGCTGTCGTCCTTGCGCGTGATCAACGATTTTGCGGCGCTGGCCTATGCCGTGCCCTATTTGACTGAAAAAGACCGTTACCAGTTGGGCAGCGGCGAAGCACAGAAAAACATGCCCATCGCGATCATCGGCCCCGGTACTGGCCTAGGCGTTGCAGGCGTTGTGTTCGATGAAAACGGCAAACCCATCATTGTGACGGCCGAAGGCGGACATGTGACGATGCCGACCGCCAACGCGCGCGAATTCGCGCTGTTCGAATGGCTGAAAAATTCTAAATACCATCATATCTCCGCCGAACGTGTTGTCTCCGGCAAGGGATTGGTCAACCTCTATCATGCGGTCTGCGGCGTGGATGGTTTGACCCTGCCGGAACTCACCCCTGCCGAAATCACCGCGAAGGCGCTCGATAAATCCTGCAATGCTTGCGTCGAAGTGCTCGACCTGTTCTGCCATTTTCTCGGCGTTGTATCGGGCAACCTTGCGCTGTCTTATGGCGCTGCGGGTGGTTTATATATCGCGGGCGGCATCGTACCGCAGCTGGGCGAGTATTTCAAAACCTCGCGCTTCCGCGAAAGCTATCTGGCGAAGGGCCGCTTTGCCGAATATGTCGGGCGCATCCCGACCTTCGTCATCACGCACCCGTATCCCGGTCTTGAAGGCCTGAAAAATATCGCCTAAAGCGCGGGCAGGCGGGCGAGGTAATCCTCCGCCCAGATTTTGCCATAGGTATCGCTGTCAAGGTTCGCACCCGACAGTATGATCAGGATGCGCTTGCCCTTGTTTCCCTCGCGCAGCCATTTATGCGCCGCCGCCATGCCCAGCGCCGATGTCGGTTCAACCGTCACCTTTAGCAGGTGCATCAGCCATTGGCTCCAGTACAGAATTTCTTCTTCCTCGATCTCGAAAAAGCCATCCAGCTGCTGGATGTAATGGAACGTGCGGGGCGATACACTCAGCGTGCACACACCATCGGCGATTGTTTTCGGCATATCGTCGAAACGCACGATCTTGCCGGAACGAAATGATTGCGCCGCGTCATTGGCGATCAGGGGTTCGGCGGCAAAGACCTCCGCATCCGGCGAAAACAGGCGCGTTGCCATGAACGTGCCGGAAATCAGCCCGCCGCCGCCACAGGGCGCAAAAACGGCATCGAGGTTTTTTAATTCTTCCCATGCCTCATACGCCGCCGTGCCTTGTCCCGCGATCACATCGTCATGGTCATAGGGCGGCAGCAGGAAAGATCCCTTGGCAAGGGCGAGCGTATTGGCATCCTGCTCCGCCTCCTGCCGCGTTTTCGTCACATGTACTTCCGCACCGTAGGCTTTGGTCGCAGCAATCTTGATTTTGGATGATGATGCGGGAATAAAAATGACGGATTTAATCCCAAGGCGTTTCGCCGCCCACGCCACCGCCTGCGCATGGTTGCCCGATGAATAGGCGACGACACGCTCCGGCAGCTGATTTTTTTCCTGCAAGGCCAGCAGCGTGTTCAGCGCGCCCCGTGCCTTGAACGCGCCGACCTTTTGCGCGCCCTCGTATTTAAAAAATATTTCACAGCCCAGAAAACGGTCGAGCAGGCGCGAGGTCAAAACCGGCGTGCGCGTGATATGCGGTTTCAGGCGTTGATAGGCGGCTTCGATGGCTTCATTTTTCATGTCAAATCCCCTGCGCCAGTTTCAATACGGCGGCGGTCCACAGGAATGTGCCGCTTTCGGTGACGTTGGTGCTATAGCCATGCACGACACTCACCTCGGCATTGCCGTCGCGCATGTTGTATTTTTCAAACAATGCCGCGCGCTCCGCAAATACGCGCTCCGCCAGCGCAATGAATTTTCTAGCCACGCGCTTGGCGGCCTCGGTTTGTCCGCTGCGGCGCAGGCCCTCAAACGCGAAATACTGCAGCGGCGGCCAGCCATAGGGGAAATCCCACTGGCTGCCGCTTTGTTCGGTCGATGTCATGATGCCGTAGGGCGTTTCCAGCAGCGTCAGCGCGGTATCCGCCGCTTTTTTCGCCAAACCCGCATCGCCTTCATACAGCCCCGCCCAATGCGCGTGGAAGAATGTGGCAAAGGGTTTCGTATTGCGCGATTTACGTATTGTATCGTAATCGTGGTACAGGCCCGTTGCGGGATCAAGCATCGGCTGCATCGCCGACTTGCGCTGCGTCTGTCGAGTACGCCACTCATCGCCATCTGCTGCGCCCAGAATGTCGGCAATCTCGCCCAAATCGCCCTCCATCCGGTACAGCAACGCGTTCAGGCAGGCGGGGGCGTGGAACAGGCATTCCAGCGCGCCATATCCCCAATGCCCCGTCGGGTCGAAACCGGAGGCACGCATCGCGCGGTCGGCGCGGTAATAGACCGCCGTCAGCACACCGTCTTTATAAAATCGTTCATCGGGATGTTGCTTGAAATGTTCCATCGCATGTTCGTAATGCCCGGGTTCGCCCAGCAATACTTCGGCGGCGATGCCGTCCCCATCGTCCCAATACCGCGCAAGGCCGGTTTCGCCTGCCTGACGATCACGCGCTGTCCAATAGCCGTGATAGCTAACAAGGTCGCGATAAGCAGCCGCCAGCCATGTTTCGGCATCGGCATAAACGCTGTCAGGGTCGAAATCGCGCCAGTCGCGTTTCTGCGCGGCCTGCCACAACCGCAGTATCATCGCGGCGATCAGCGGCGGTTGCGAGCGTGACAGGTAATAGGTACGGTTGGCGTTCAACACCTTGCCATAGGCGCGGATCTGGTAGAGCTGGTTATCCGCCTGTTCGCGCATCAGGCGCGGGTGGCTATCAGCCCATGCGAAAACAGGAAAAGCAGAATCCCAACCATACATTTCATTGAACCGCCCGCCCGGCACGACGTAAGGGTAGGGCAGGTACAGCAATCCATGCACCGCATCCGGTTTTTGAAACCCCACCATATCGCCGAGCGGCAAAACGCGCACGGTATCGCCCGTGCGCGACTTCGCCTGTTCGATATCGGCGTCGATCGCATAAATGACGGGTATTGTGCCCGCCATCTTCGGGTCCGGCGCGCTGTCGGATAGGCTTTTGCGCAATAGTAATTGCGGCGTGTCGTCGATCACCTGCTGGAAGCTGCGCGTCATGGGATCAGGCTGTCTTCCGTGCAAAGAAACCGCCGAATGCCGGCAGTTCCAGCGATTGACCCTTCGCCGTACCCTGCAGACCATAGCCTGTCAGGGGCGTCCAGCCGCTTTGCAGCGCGACGGTGACGGGGGCCGGTTTCAGGTTGAACGCGCAGAACAACGTCTCGCCATCCAACTGCCTCGTAAAGGCAATCACATTGTCATCCAGCGTTTCAAACGCCAAATCACCGCGCAGCAGTGCCGGATGCGCCTTGCGCCATTTCAGGAATTGCTTCGTGAAATTCAGCATTGATGCGGGATCTTTTTCCTGCGCTGCGACGCTTGCCGCCGCATGTTCGGCGGGCACGGGCAGCCAGCCTTCATTGGCGGCGGTAAAGCCGCCGTTTTTCTTGGTGCCATCCCACGGCATGGGCGTGCGGCAGCCGTCGCGGCCTGTGCCGGTGGATCCGATGCCGGGATCCTGCCTTTTTTCAGGCGGAATGACCGCTTCGGTCAATCCCAGTTCTTCGCCCTGATAGACGAAGGATGAACCGCGCAAAGAACTCAGCATCGCCAGCAGCATTTTCGTCTGGCGCAGATCCGGCTTGTCATCGACCGCCCAGCGGGTCGCCACGCGGATGCTGTCATGGTTCGACAATGCCCAGGAAGGCCATGAATCATGGGGGGTGGCAAAGAATTCCTCCACCTTGCGGCGCAGATAGGGCGCGGAATATTCATGCACCAGCAGCGAGAAGTCATAGGCCGTGTGCAGCATTTCGGGACCATTGGTGTAGGAAATCGTAGTTTCCACGGTCTTGTCGTCGTTCACCTCCGCCACCAGCATGCAATCCTTGTACTGGTCGGTCAGCGCGCGGAATTTTTTCAGGAAGGGGATCATTTCCGGCTGCGTCTTATCATAGGTATGCCACTGCATCGAATAGGGGTGGATGACGGTCTTGCCATCCGATTTCGGCACCGGGCGGGGCGGGTTATCGCGCAGCTGCGCGTCATGGATGCAATGCGGCAGCGCGTCCATGCGGAATCCGTCGACGCCGCGGTCCAGCCACCATTTCGCGGTCGCCAGCAATTCTTCCTGCACCTCCGGATTGCGGATGTTCAGGTCGGGCTGTTCCTTCAAGAACTGATGATAGAAATACTGGCCGCGTTCGGGATCGAACGTCCACGACGATCCGCCGAAAACGGACAGCCAGTTATTGGGCGGCGACCCGTCGGGCTTCGAGTCGGCCCAGACATACCAGTCGGCGTATTTGCTGGTCTTGTTCTTGCGGCTTTCGATAAACCACGCGTGCTGGTCGGATGAATGGTTCAGCACAATGTCGATGACGAGCTTCAAGCCCCGCTTGTGCATCTCCGCAATCATTTCGTCGCAATCGGCGATATTGCCGAAGATCGGATCGACGCCTTTATAATCGGCGACGTCATAGCCGAAATCCGCCATGGGCGAGGTGAAGAAGGGCGACAGCCACACACCGTCGACGCCCAGCGACTCAACATAGTCCAGCTTCTGCGTAATGCCCTTCAAATCGCCGATGCCGTCGCCGTTGCTGTCAAAAAAGCTGCGCGGGTAGATTTGGTAAATCACCGCGCCACGCCACCATTCCTGTCCGTTCGCCATCGTTTCTCTCCATGTTGCAGCGCAATAAAATTACAAAAAAACGTTTCAAATTTAATAGGTTAACGGCAATTTGTTCAAAAGTATTGATATTGAAGGTATATTTAGTATTATATTGCACCAATTGCATAATCAAGGTAATTAAATTGCGAGCCACCCGCATATATTATGTACCTCCACGCCTTGTGGGGTCGATCGCCGACTGGTCCGGGAAAGATGCCCCGGACGGCGCGTCGTGGCTCGTCGACCAAGCCAAAGGCATGAACTTCAATTCCATCTGGCTCAGCCCGTTTTTCGAAACCACCCAGCTGAAGGCCGTCGTTCCCGAAGGCCATCCCGGCGACAATAGCCTATACGCCACGCGCAATCACGGGGTTTTTGACCCGGAATTCAGCGCCACGAAAATTGCCGGGTCGCGCGCGGGCGAGACGCCTCAAAGCCTTGCCGCGATTGATGCGCTGGACAGCATCCACCTGAAACATTTCACCGCGACCGCCGGCAGTGCCGGCATACGCGTCATGGCCGATCTGGTGTTCAACCAGTTCGCCGCCGACCATCCGCTGGCGATCGAAGAAAACGAAAAAGTGGCGGCTATCCTGAAAGCCCTGCCGGCAGGCGAAAAACCGGCGATCATTACCGCGGAAACCACGACGCTGACCGGCGGCAAAGAGACCGAAGTGGTGGGCATTTCCTACAACGACAATGGCGTGCAAAAAGAATTCAAATTCAAGTTCGCACGGGACGAGGAATTGAATTGCCTCGACTGGCGGCTGGTCAAGGGCAACGAAACGGCGCAGATCAATTTCGCCTCGCCCGCCGCCCGCGAATTTTTCATCGACGGCACCGATGGCAAGCCCGGCTACCTGAAAGGCGTGATCGACTGGTATCTCGACCACGGGTTCAAGGATTTCCGCTGCGACATCGCCTACCGGCTGCCCGCCGAATGGTGGCAGGAACTCATCACTCATGCGCGCAACCGCCTGCCCGATGCGGGCTTCATGGCGGAAACGCTGGGCGCGCCCGATGCGGCGATGAAGAAAATGGCGCAGATCAAGACGATTGACGCGAAGGGCGTTGAGCGCCCCGGTTTCGACCTTGGCATGGTCAGCAATTACTGGTGGAATTTCACCGACGACTGGCTGCCGCTGGGCGAAGCATTGCGCCTGCGCGAAATGGCAAAATTCGGCGGCGCCGCATCGCCCGACAACCACGACACACCCGAAACGCTGGCGGGCCAGTTCCAGAAAGCGTGCAAGGGCAAGGATAAATGCGACGAAAACGTGGCGGCGATTGCCGTGCGCAACTATGCCGTTTCCACCTTTATCGCCAATGCCGTCTATATGCAGATGGGTTACGAATACAATAAAGAAAAACAGAACGGCGTTTTCAAGGATCAGGTGACGACGAAAGACTGGGCAGACCTCGCCGTGCGCGCCGACGATCCAGCGCACCCGCTGAACATCGCCGCCCGCATCAAGGGCATCAATGATCTGAAGGAAAGCCTTGGCGTCGATAACGCAATCGCGCGCGTCAAGGAACACACCGATATGCAGGACGGACGCCTGATCAAGCTGGCGATCGAATTCCAGGACGCCGATACCGGCAAGAAAGTCGCCGATGTGGTGATAGTGCTGAACAAGAAGCCCGAAAACGGCAGCGTCATGATCCTCGACAGCGCCTTGCGCGACCTTGAAACAGGCCCGCTCAAACGCCTCGATTCATCGGGCGAAACCGCTGTTGCTGTCCGTGATTTCGTGATCTATCACACGCCGGTCAGCAACGCGGTCGCGCCGAAGACCGCATCCGTGCCCTCGCGGCGCAGCGTCAAGTCGGCATCTCCCGATATCGCGGCTTAAGCCGCCTTCTTCATGTAATTATCGAGTTTCCCCAGCAGCACATCCTTGGCCGCTTTATCAAGGAAACTCGCATGGATACTGTTGCGTGAAATCGTTAGCAGGTCGGATTTATCGAGGTTGAGACCGTTCGTCACCGCCTTGAAGTTTTCATTCATGTATCCGCCGAAATAGGCAGGGTCGTCGGAATTGATCGTCGCCTTCAGGCCAAGGTTCAGCATGCGTTTCAGCGGATGTTCTTTCATATCCTTTACAACGCAAAGCTTCAGGTTCGACAGCGGGCAGACGGTCAATGCTGTGCCGTCTTTCACAAGGCGCGCGACCAGTTTCTCGTCCTCCAGCGACCGGTTGCCGTGGTCGATGCGGTCGACCTTCAGCATGTCGATTGCTTCCCACACATATTCGGGCGGGCCTTCCTCGCCTGCATGCGCCATGATCAGGAAGCCTTCTTTTTTCGCCTCCGCAAATACGTTCTTGAATTTCGACGGCGGATGGCCCTTTTCCGAACTGTCGAGGCCGACGCCAAGGATGCGGTGTTTATACGGGATCGCGCTTTCCAGCGTTTCAAATGCCGCGTCTTCGCTCAGGTGGCGCAGGAAGCACATGATGAGGAAGGAGGACACGCCGAGTTTCTTGCGCCCGTCATCGAGCGCGCGCGTGATGCCATCCAGCACCGTTTCAAACGCGATGCCGCGTTCGGTGTGGCCTTGCGGGTCGAAAAAGATTTCCACATGCATCACGTTCTGTTTCGCGACGCGTTCCAGATACGCCCAGGTCAGGTCGTAAAAATCCTGTTCGGTCTGCAGCACATTCATGCCCTGATAATAGATATCCAGAAAATCCTGCAGGTTGGAAAAATCATAGGCCTTGCGGACTTCCTCGACCGATTTGAACGGGATCTCGATTTTATTGCGCTGGGCGAGGGCGAACATCAGTTCAGGCTCAAGGCTGCCCTCGATGTGCAAATGTAGTTCCACTTTCGGCAGGCCTTCGATGAATGTATCCATGGCTGAAATTCCTTTCAAAACAAACGGCTTAACGCCCGCGGCCATGCTAACATTTTGGATGACTCGTGCCTAGAAAAACGGTATCGTCTTGGAATTATTTCGTTTTTAGAAAAAGATCATGTCAGACAGCATCCGATTTATCCTGAACGGAAAACTGGTCGAGGTGGCGGATTTGCCGCCGACCACGACGCTGCTGCAGTATTTGCGCCTTGAGGCGCGCCTGACGGGCACCAAGGAAGGCTGCGCGGAGGGCGATTGCGGGGCCTGCACGGTGGCGGTCGGCAAACTGGTCAAGGGCAAGGTCGAATACCAGAGCATGAATGCCTGCATCCTGTTCCTGCCGACGCTCGACGGGCGCGAAGTGGTGACGGTGGAGCATTTGAAATCGGCAAGCGGCACGCCCAATCCCGTGCAGCAGGCGATGGTGAAATGCCACGGCTCGCAATGCGGTTTCTGCACACCCGGTTTCGTGATGGCGCTGTCAACCATGGTCAACAACAAGAAAAACGCCAGCGAAGACGATATTCAGGATGCGATTGCGGGCAACCTCTGCCGCTGCACGGGTTATCGCCCCATCGTCGATGCCGCGCGCATGGCGAATGAATCCGCCGAACGCGCGCTGCCGTCGCACCCGAAAGAACTTGGCAGCATCCAGCATAACCGCCTGATGACGTATGATGTGCCGGGCGGCAAATATTTCTCACCCGCCAGTGTCGAGGACCTCGCGATGGTGCTGTCCGTTTATCCGGATGCCACCATTCTGGCCGGTGGCACGGATGTGGGCTTGTGGGTGACGAAATTCCACATCGATCTGCCCGTCATCATCTATACCGGCAATGTGGTGGAACTGCGCCAGATCCGTGAATCGCGCGTGCTGCTGGAAATCGGCGCAGCGGTGACCTATACCGAAGCCTTCGATGCGCTGGCGGCGTTTGATCCCAGCATGGAAGATTTGCTGAAACGCTTTTCGTCGCTGCATATCCGCAACGCGGGCACGGTGGGCGGCAATATCGCGAACGGATCGCCCATCGGCGACGGCCCGCCGCCGCTGATCGCGCTGGGCGCAAAGGTTGTGCTGCGCTCCAAATCCGGCACGCGCATGGTGGAGATGGAAGATTTCTTTATCGCGTACAAGAAACAGGATCGCAAAGCCGGCGAATTCGTCGAAAAACTCGTCATCCCGAAACGCCCCGATAACGTGCTGTTCCGCGTTTACAAACTGTCGAAACGTTTCGATCAGGATATCTCCGCCGTTTGCGGTGCATTTGCATTGACGATCGAAGATGATGAAATCGTCGCTGCCCGCATCGCCTTCGGGGGCATGGCCGGCACGCCGCACCGCGCGCACAAGGCCGAACGTGCGCTGGTCGGCCGCGCATGGAATGACGAAGCGGTTGAAAAGGCCATGGCAGCGCTGGATGATGATTACCAACCGATGAGCGATGCCCGCGCCTCCGCCGAATACCGCCGCACGACTGCGCGCAACCTGCTGAAGCGGTTCTATATCGAAACCACCGACCCCACGGTGAAAACGCGTCTCTACCGCTATGCAGAATGACGGCAGGAAAATAGACGGCGGCATGGGCGCATCGAAGGCGCATGACAGTGCGCATCTGCATGTATCCGGCGAAGCAACCTATACCGACGATGTGCTGGAACCGCATGGCTGCCTGCATGCCTATGCGCTGAAAAGCCCGCATGCCCATGCGAAAATAACCAGGATCGATATTTCCAACTGCTATATCCCGGGCGTGCATGCCGTGATGATGGCGAAGGATATTCCGGGCGTGAACGATGCCGCGCCCGTTTTCCCCGGCGACCCGATTTTTGCCGATGGCGTGGTTTTGTATTACGGCCAGTGCGTATTGGGCGTCGCGGCGGAAAGCATCGAGATCGCACGCGCAGCGGTAAAGCGCGCGGTCGTGACCTATGAAACGCTGCCCGCCATCCTGAACGTGCATGACGCGATCAAGGCGCGGAAATTTGTCGGCGACCCCTATGAAATGGGGCAGGGCGTTTCAGGCGCGGCGATTGCGGAGGCGAAGAATAAACTCTCCGGCTCCCTCGATATCGGCGGGCAGGACCATTTCTACCTCGAAGGCCAGATTGCGATGGCGACACCGCTCGAAAACGGCGAATTCCATTGCTGGTCATCGACGCAGCACCCGTCCGAAGTCCAGCACCTCATCGCCAAAATGCTGAACCTGCACGATCACGCCGTGACGGTCGAGGTGCGCCGCATGGGTGGGGGGTTCGGCGGCAAGGAAAGCCAGGCATCGTTGATCGCCTGCGTCGCCTCTGCGCTTGCGTGGAAAACAAAACGCCCCGTCAAATTCCGCCTTGATCGTGACGACGATATGATCATGACGGGCAAGCGCCATGACCTGAACGTCGCCTATAATGTTGGCTTCAACGATGATGGATTGATCGAGGGCATCGAATATATCCATGCTGTCAACTGCGGCATGAGCCCCGATCTGTCGAACGCCATCGCCGACCGCGCGATGTTCCATGCCGATAACGTCTATTACCTTGGGAATTCGAAGGTCACCAGTTACCGCTGCTTTACGAACAAGGTTTCCAACACCGCTTTCCGCGGCTTCGGCGGGCCGCAAGGCATGCTGGCGATGGAATATGTGATCGATGATATCGCGCGGCATCTGGGTAAAGACCCGCAGGATGTGCGCAAGATCAATCTCTATGACGCCAAGGGCGAACTTGGCAGCCGCTGCACCACCCATTACGGCATGACGGTCGAGGATAATATTATCCGCGATATTTTCACGCAGCTGGAACGCACCGGCGAATACGCCGCGCGCCGCGAAGCGATCAAGACATTCAACGCGCAGAATACGATCCTGAAAAAAGGCATCGCCCTCACGCCCGTCAAATTCGGTATCAGCTTTACGCTCACCATGCTCAATCAGGCGGGCGCGCTGGTGCATGTTTACAAGGACGGCACGGTACAGCTGAACCACGGCGGCACCGAAATGGGGCAGGGGCTTCATACGAAAGTCTGTCAGGTCGTGGCCGATGTGTTTCAAATTGATTTTGACAAGGTGCGCATTACCGCGACCAACACCAGCAAAGTGCCGAACACTTCCGCAACCGCCGCATCCAGCGGCGCGGATCTGAACGGCAAGGCGGCAGAGGCGGCGGCGCGCACCATACGAGATCGCCTGGCCGATTTCGCGGCGTCCCATTTCGATACCGAAATATCCTCCGTCAAATTCGCGGGCGGTTATGTTCATGCGGGCAGCAATGCTGTTTCCTTCAAGGAAATCGTGCAGCTTGCCTATGCCGCGCGCGTGCAATTGTCGTCGACCGGCTTCTACAAAACGCCGAAGATCGCGTGGGATCGCCCGAAAGGCAAAGGTCGCCCCTTCTATTACTTCGCCTATGGCGCGGCGATGACGGAAGTCATCATCGATACGCTGACGGGCGAATACAATATTCTGCGCGCCGATATTTTGCACGATGCGGGCCAGTCGCTGAACCCTGCCATCGATATCGGGCAGGTCGAGGGCGGCTATGTGCAGGGCGTGGGCTGGCTGACATCCGAAGAATTGTGGTGGAACGACAAGGGCGAATTGAAAACGCATGCGCCCAGCACCTATAAAATTCCAACCGGGCGCGATGTGCCGAAGGATTTCCGCACAGCGTTGTTCGAAGGCATCAACCCCGAAGAAACCATTTATCGCTCGAAAGCTGTGGGCGAACCACCGCTGATGCTCGGCATTTCCGCATTCCTTGCGCTGCGTGATGCTGTCGCTGCGACCGGCGACGCAAACTGTATCCCGCTGCTGCGGGCGCCCGCCACCCCTGAAAACGTGCTGAAGGCAATCGAGGCGCTGCGCAAATGACCAGCCCGCATGACTGGCTTCCCGTCCTGACCGACCTGACCGACAAAGGCGCGCCTTGCGTGCTGATCACGGTGATGGAAGCCAAAGGATCGACGCCCCGCGAAGCCGGCGTGAAAATGATTGCGACCACCACAGAACAATTCGGCACCATCGGCGGCGGCAACCTTGAATTCGAAGCCATCGCCGCCGCACGCGCATTGCTGGCAAGTGCGGGCAAGCCTACTGTTAAAGATTACCCCCTCGGCCCGAAACTCGCGCAATGCTGCGGCGGAGCGGTTTCTGTTTTCCTCGAACCTTTCCTGCCCGTCGGCAAAACGCTTTATTTGTTCGGCGCGGGGCATGTGGGCAAGGAAGTGGTGAAGGTGCTGGACGGTTTGCCGCTCAAGGTGAAATGGGTGGATGAACGGGCGAATGAATTCCCCGTGACATTGCCGAAAAACTGCGAAAAAATCGTTACATCATCCCCCGCCGCCGAATTGCGCGCCGCAGATGAAAACAGTTACATTGCCGTGATGACGCATAGCCATGACCTCGATTTCGATCTGGTGCGCGCGGCGTATAAAGGCAGCTTCGCCTATCTTGGCCTTATCGGGTCGGATACCAAACGCGTGCGTTTTGAAAAACGCCTTGTCGCCGACGGCGTGCAAAAGGAATTACTGGCGCAGCTGCATTGCCCCATCGGCCTTGGCGATACGGGGAAGCATCCGCGCGAAATCGCCATTTCGATTGCGGCTGAATTGCTGACGCTCGGCATCTGCCGTGGCGCGGAGCAGGCGCAGCGGGAGGATGCCGCGTGAAAAAACCCGTCTATCTCGATTACCATTCCACCACGCCGTGTGATGCTGCGGTGATTGATGCGATGATGCCGTGCTTCGGCGGCGGTTTCGGCAATCCCGGCGCGAAATCACACGCGCATGGCCGCAGCGCCGCGCGACAACTGGAACAGGCGCTCGAAAAAATTGGCGCGTTGATCGGCGCGGGCCCCGAATGCATCACGCTCACCAGCGGTGCGACTGAATCCAACAACCTCGCGCTGCTCGGCCTTGCGGAGCGCGCGACAGACCGCAAAGAAATCGTCATCACGGCGATTGAACACAACTGCGTATTCAATACCGCCGCGTATCTGGCGACCAAGGGCTTCATCGTTAAAGACGTGCCTGTCACGGCAGAGGGATTGGTCGATCCGGCGGAGCTGAAAAAACGCGTCACGCCCAAAACACTCGTCGTCTCCGTCATCGCCGCCAGCCATGAAATCGGCACGATCCAGCCGCTCAAGGAATGCGCGCAAATCGCGCATGACGCGGGTGCGTTGTTCCATACTGATGCGACGCAGGCGCTTGGCAAGATCGCGCTCGACGTCAACGATCTCGGCATCGACCTCCTGAGCTATTCCGCGCACAAACTCTATGGCCCTGTCGGCATCGGCGCGTTGTATGTGCGGCAAAAACCGCCCGTACCCATTTCCCGCGTTTTCTTCGGCGGCGCGCAGCAATCGCTCCGCCCCGGTTCGGTGCCGCTTGCCCTCTCGGTTGGCTTTGCCACGGCCTGCGAACTGGCGGCGCAGGGGCGTGCGACCCATATCCCGCGCATCGAAAAAATGACCGCATTGCTGCTGGCCGAATTGCAGGCGCGCATTCCGGCACTGAAGCTGAATGGCGGTGGCTCGCGCCTGCCCGGCCTGCTCAACATCCGTTTGCCCGATATTTCTGCGCAGGACATCATGCTGGAACTGGCCGATGATGTTTGCATGTCGACGGGTGCCGCCTGTTCATCCGCCAACCGGAAGCCGTCGTCCGTTCTGAAAGCCATCGGTTTGTCAGATAACGATATCGATTGCAGCCTGCGCCTCACCCTCGGGCGCGGCTCGACGGCCGAGGAAATGACCTATGCCGCCGCGAAGCTCGCCGAGGGCGTCGAGCGGCTTTCCCGCCGCGCGGCGTAATATTTACGAAAAATAAACCCCTTTTGCCCCAATATAGACTCATATGCCGTTTCACAGCTATGCTGGCAGCGCGTTTTCATTCTTTATTGAAAGGTAACCGCTATGGGGCTGATGAGTTTTATTTCCAAGCAATTTATTGACATCATCCAGTGGACCGATCCCGGCACCAATGTGCTGGCCTACCGCTTCCCCATGCAGGATCAGGAGATCCAGAACGGCGCGCAGCTGGTGGTGCGCGAGGCGCAGCAGGCCGTGTTCTTCAACGAAGGAAAATTCGGCGATAAATTCGGCCCCGGCACCTATACGCTGACGACCCAGACGCTGCCGATCCTGACCTACCTGAAAAACTGGGACAAGGCGTTTGAATCGCCGTTCAAGTCGGATGTGTACTTCCTGTCGATGCGCGAATTCACCGACATGAAATGGGGCACGCCGCAGCCCATCACGATCCGCGACAAGGAATTCGGCGCGCTGCGTATCCGCGCCTTCGGTAACTACTCGTTCAAGATCGGCGATGTCGAAACCTTCTGGACGAAACTCTCCGGCGCTGCCGAAGTCTATACGGTTGACCAGATCGAAGGCCAGCTGCGCACGGCGATCATCGCCTCCATCTCCAGCTACCTTGCCAAATCCGGCATCGCGTTTATCGACATGGCCGCAAGCCAGCTCGATTTCTCGACCAAGCTGCAGGAAGCTGTCGCGCCCGTGCTGAAAAACTACGGGCTGGAGCTGAAATCCTTCTGGGTGCAAAGCATCTCGCTGCCCGAAGAAATGGAAAAGCAGCTTGATAAACTGTCCTCCATGGGCATGTTCGGCGACCTCAAAAAATACGCGACATTCCAGTCGGCCGACAGCATTTCTGTTGCGGCTGCCAACCCCGGCGGCGTTGCGGGTGCGGGTGCGGGCATTGGTGCCGGCATGGCGATGGGCAACATGATGATGCAATCGCTGGGTCAGGGCGGCGGCGCGGCGGCTCCTGCCGAAGATCCGCTCGCGATGCTCGAAAAACTGGGCGAGTTGCAGAAAAAAGGCGTGCTGACGCAGGCCGAATTCGATGCCAAAAAGGCGGAATTGCTGGCCAAGATCAAGTAGGGCAGTGCGCCGTCTATGAAAAAATATCCTTGCCCGTCCTGCGGCGCGGAAATTCCCTTCCGCACCAGCACAGCCTCCCACGGCGTGTGCCCGTATTGCCGTACCATGGTCGTGCGTGACGATGAGGCGCTCCGTAAAACGGGCGAGATGGCGCAGCTGCCCGACGATATGAGCCCGTTTCAACTGGGCACCGAAGGCACGTTCATGGGCGTGCGTTTCGGTATCGTCGGCCGCATCCGCCAGAACTGGGAAGACGGCGGCTGGAACGAATGGTACATCGTGTCGGATGACGCGAAGCGCGGCTGGCTCGCCGAAGCGCAAGGGTTCTATGCGCCTTGTTTCGAGGTGGAAAATCCGAGCGAGCAGACGCTTCAGGCGGTCCAGAAAATGCAGGAATGGGCTGGCGGCGACCTTGCCGGTGAAGCATGGATCAAAAACCCTTCCGGCCAGAGGATCAAGATCGAGGGCGCGACTTATAAAATCGTCGACATCAAACGCGCCGAATGCGTGGCAAGCGAGGGCGAATTGCCCTTCGCGGCACCACAGGGCCGCAAAAGCGTCTCGGTCGATTGCGTCGCCGATCATGGAAAATTCGCCTCGATCGACATCGCGGATGGCCGTGCGCGCGTCTTCACAGGCGCTTATGTGGCGTGGAATGATCTGAGCTGCCGTTATTACCGGAATTTCGAGGGCTGGAAGCAATGAACGCCTCCGATTTTGGCCCCAACCTGTTCGGCGAAGAGCCGCCAGCGGTAAAAAAAGCAGCGATCCGCAAATTTAACTGCCCGTCCTGCGGCGGCGAAATCCAGATCCGCGCCGTGGGTCATACGCTCACCGCCGTCTGCGCGCATTGCGGCACGGTCATCGACACCTCGGATGAACGCTTTAGCGTGATCGAGGATGTCAGAACGAAACTGCGCCCGACGCTGATCGAGATCGGTCAGCGCGGCACGTTCGACGGCATTGAATGGGAAACGATCGGCTATGTGCTGAAAAGCGACCGCACGGGACAGTATTTCTGGGACGAATACCTGCTGTTCAACCCCTATCACGGTTTCCGCTTTCTGGTGCAGATGGACGGGCACTGGAGTTTCGTGCGCGTGGTGAAGGAAGATTTCCAGCGGATGAGCTTCGTCACCACCGTCTGGTATCAGGAACATTCTTTTCAGGCATTCCTCCGCGACCAACCGGTTGTGCAGTATGTGAAGGGCGAATTTTACTGGCGCATCAAAAAGGGCGACACGGCGACGACAGAAGATTACGTCTGCCCGCCCTATATGCTGTCGTTTGAAAAAGTGCAGGGAGAGGAAACCGCTTCGCTCTGCGAATACACGTTGCCCGATGTGGTGCAGGCGGCGTTCACCCTGCAATCCATGCCGCGTCGCAAGGGCGTGGGGCCGAACCAGCCCTCGGCATTCGATTTCAAATCAATCATGAGGGTCGGTGCAATCGCTGCGGCGGTCGCATTGGTGATCCATATCGGCAGCGCATCGATGTCGGCATCGCAGACGATTGTCAGCATAAATGCGACCCATGTGGCGGGCGACCAGACGCGTACTTTCACGACGGATCCCTTTACCATCCCCTCGACCTCCAACGTCTATGTCAAAACTGGCGCGCAGGTATCGAATTCATGGGCGGAGCTCAATCTGTCCTTCGTCAATGAAGCGACAAAGGAAATTTTCGAACTGTCACAGGGCATGGAATTTTATTTCGGTTCCGATTCCGACGGTCCGTGGCGCGAAGGCGACCCGAATGCGGACGGATACCTGTCATCCGTCCCGCCCGGCACCTACCGCCTGACCTATGATGTCGAATCCGACACGCTGCAAAAGGGGCTGACGCAGCCGATCAGCATCGCGGCGGCGCGCGACGTGACGCCGCCCGGCAACTTTTTCTGGACGCTGTTCCTGCTGCTGTTCTATCCCGGCATCGCATGGCTGCGGTCGTCGTCGTTTGAAAACCGCCGCTGGGAAAACAGTGATTTCCCGCGCAGCGGCGGGGATGAAGGGGATGAATAATGCCTAAATTCTACACAATTTTCTGTATCGCGGTGCTGGGGATGTATGGCTATGCCAATGCCCGAGGCATTGTTTACAGCGCCTATCTCAGCGGCAGCGGCACCGCGCAAAAAGCCGCTTCCGCCCGTTACCACAAATAAGGAGAACTAAAAAATGGAAGAATACGTCAACATGAAATACATCTATGCCTCGCTCGCCTATTCGGGGCTTGGCATCATTATCCTCGGCATCGCCTTTACGCTGTTCGACGTTATCACGCCGAAATTCAGCATCTGGAAGGAACTGGTCGAGAAGCAGAACGTCGCGATGGCGATTTTCCTCGCTTCGCTGATGATATCGATGGCGATCATCATTTCCTCCGCCGTCCACGGCTGATGCATCAATGCAGACGTTGCTGCTGATATCGGTGATCGTGATCGCCACCTGCGGACTCGTCTACGAGCTTATCGCGGGCACGGCCGCCAGTTATTTGCTGGGCGACAGCGTCACGCAATTCTCGACCGTCATCGGCTGCTACCTGTTCGCGATGGGGGCGGGATCGTGGCTGACGAAATATGTGGAGCGCAACCTCATCGCCGTTTTCATCAAGGTCGAGATTCTGGTGGGCGCGGTCGGCGGGGCATCGGCCATGCTGCTGTTCCTGCTGTTCGACCATGTGGCGTCGTTCCGCGTGCTGCTGTATTTCCTCGTCTTTATCATCGGCATGCTGGTGGGTGTGGAAATCCCGTTGCTGCTGCGCATCCTGAAAGACCGTCTGGAATTCCGCGAGCTGGTGAGCCGCGTGCTGGCGCTCGATTATTTGGGCGCGCTGTTTGCCTCCGTCCTGTTCCCGCTGGTGCTGGTGCCTTATTTGGGCCTCGTCAAATCCAGTTTCCTGTTCGGAATGCTGAATGTGGGCGTGGCGGTCTGGGTGATTTATGCGCTGAAGGATGAAGTGCCGTCGCTGGTGGCGACGCGGTTCTCGGCGATTGCGGTGCTGGTAATGCTGACGCTCGGTTTCGTTTATTCGGAACGCATCATGAGCATCGCGGAAAGCGGCGCCTATCCCGGTTCCGTCATTTTCTCGCAATCCACGCCCTATCAGCGCATCGTGATCACCAAGACACGGCATGATCTGCGCCTGTTCCTGAATTCAAACCTGCAATTCAGCTCCGTTGATGAATATCGCTATCACGAGGCGCTGGTGCATCCGGCGCTGGCGGCGCTGGATAACCCGAAAACAGTTTTGATCTTCGGTGGCGGCGACGGGCTTGCGGTGCGTGAAGTTTTGAAATACCCGTCTGTCGAAAAAATCGTGCTGGTCGATCTCGACCCCGCCATGACCGAATTGTTTTCACAAAGCGACTTACTGACCGGCCTCAACAACAGCTCGCTGCTGTCAAAAAAACTGGAAGTGGTGCATCAGGACGCGTTTATCTGGGTGCGCAACATGCAGCGCAGCGCGAACCCGCCCAAATTCGATGCCGTGATCAGCGATGTGCCCGACCCCTCCAATTTTTCCATCGGCAAATTGTATTCAAAAACGTTCTTCACGGCACTCAGAAGCCTCGTGCATGAAAAAAGCATCATTGCCGTGCAAAGCACCTCGCCGCTGGTCGCGCGCAAGGCCTTCTGGTGCGTCAATAACACGCTACAGGACGCGGGGTTCAAAACAGCACCGTATCATTTGAACGTGCCTGCCTTTGGCGAATGGGGTTATGTGATCGCCGGTCTGTCGGATTACACGCCGCCGGAAAAATTCCCTGACGGGTTGAAATACATCACCGCGCGCTCCGCCGCCGATATGTTCTATTTCCCGCCCGACATGGCGCATCTGGACACGAAAATCCAGCGGCTCGACGATCAGGCGCTGGTGCGCTATTTCGACCAGGAATGGTCGGAATACCAGATCTACTGACATGATTTTTACGCGCAGGCAGCTGCTGAAATCCGGCGCGGCATTGATGACGGCACTCGGCTTCGGTCGCGTGTCACTGGCGGACGCCGCATCCCCCGTCACCGGAAAAATCCTCGGCGCATCGGCGAAGGTCGGGCACCAGCTGCGTGGCGGGTCGTTTCCTGCGCCTGCAACGACGGTCGAGAAAGATACCGTCATCATCGGCGGCGGCATTGCGGGTCTTGCTGCCGGATACCGGTTGCTGAATGCGGGCGTGATAGATTTCACCATCCTTGAGCTGGAAGCCGAAACCGGCGGCAATGCGCAAAGCGGGAAAAACAATATCTCGGCCTATCCGTGGGGTGCGCATTATGTGCCGTTGCTGACGGATGAATCAAAGCCGGTCAAAAAACTGTTCCGCGAACTTGGCATTATCACGGGCGAAGATGACAAAGGCCGCGCGATTTATAACGAATACTACCTCTGCTCCGACCCGCATGAACGGCTTTACATGTTCGGCCGCTGGCAGGAAGGGCTTGTGCCGCAGACGGGCGCCACCGATGAAGACCGCCGCCAGTATGATGCGTTCTTCAAGCAGGTTGAGGGCTTGCGCAATGTGCGCGGCAAGGACGGCAAAAAACTTTTCGCCATTCCCGTCGATGACAGCTCGCAGGATGCCGAATGGCTGGCGCTTGATACGCTCACCATGCGGGAATGGATGATGCGGGAAGGCTATACGTCGAAATACCTGCAATGGCATGTCGATTACGGCTGCCGCGACGATTACGGCGTGACGCTGGATGATACCTCTGCTTGGGCGGGCATCCATTATTTCGCCGGACGGTCGGGCGTTGCGGCCAATACCGATGACAGCAATTTTGTCACATGGCCGGAGGGTAACGGCTTTATCGCCAGAAAGCTGGCCGCGCCGCTCGCGGGCAATATCACGACGCAGGCATTGGTCTTCGCGGTGAAGCGCGAGGACGAGCGCGTGACCGTCGATTACCTCGACCAGAAAACGGGCAGCGCGCACCGCATTTCCGCCCGCACCGTCATCATGGCGACGCCGCAATTTGTATCCGCGCGGCTGCTCCCGGAAGTGTCGGCGGAAAATTTCACCTATGCGCCTTGGGCGGTTGCCAATATCACGCTCGATCGTTTGCCGGAGGGCACAGGGGCGGAGCTGTCATGGGACAACATGGTCTATGACAGCAAATTGCTGGGCTATGTCGTGGCGACGCATCAGGGGCTGGAAACCAATCCCCGCAAAACCGTGCTGACCTATTACTGGCCGCTCAGTCACCTGCCGCCCAAGCAGGCACGGGAGGAGGCTTTGGCGCGCAGCTACGGGCAATGGCGCGATATTTTCCTCGGCGAATTGCTGGCGGTGCATCCGGAACTGAAGGGCTTCGTCAAATCGCTCGATGTCTGGATCTGGGGGCATGCGATGGTGCGTCCCGTGAAGGGCTTCATGTGGGGCGATGCCCGGCGCAATGCGCTGAAGCAAGCCCCGCCTATATTCCACGCCCATTCCGATATGAGCGGCATTTCGATTTTCGAGGAAGCCTATATCCACGGCGTCCGCGCCGCCGAAAACACGCTGAAGCATCTCGGCCACAAATTCGAGAGCGAGCTGTAGCATGAAAAAGCAGCCCTGGATCGCCTCCGCACCTATCGACCTCGGTTTTATCATCGGCCCCGCCTTTGCGGTGACAGCGGCGGTCGTGCTGTTCCGCGATAAACTCGCCATGGTCGATGGCACGCCGCCGTGGCTGTGGCTGCTGCTGGTGGTGGGTGTCGATGTCAGCCATGTCTACAGCACGCTGTTCCGCACCTATCTCGACAGGGAAGAGCTGAAAAAGCGGCAGGCACTCTATACCCTCGCGCCGCTGCTCGCATGGGTCGGCGGGGCGATGCTGTATAGCATCGACGCGATTGTGTTCTGGCGCACGCTTGCCTATCTGGCGGTATTCCATTTCATGCGCCAGCAATACGGACTGATGATGATCTATTCCCGCGCCGAACGTGATCGCCCGCAATGGACGCGCAAAATCGATCAGGCGGTTATCTACCTCGCCACTTTATTCCCGCTCATCTATTGGCATGTGCATCACCGCGCCTTCAACTGGTTCGTGGCGGGTGATTTCGTCCGCATTGACTTGCCGCAACTGGGCATCGCGGCGGGTGCGCTGTTCGGCATCGTGATGCTGGCGTACATAGCCAAGGAAATCCGTTTTTCGCGGGCCGAGAAAAACATCAACGCGCCGAAACACCTGCTGCTGCTCGGCACCGCGCTGTCTTGGGGCGTGGGGATTGTGGTGTTCAACAGCGATATCGCCTTCACGGCGACCAATGTGATTGCGCATGGTATTCCTTACATGGCGCTGATCTGGGTTTTCGGGCGCAACCAGCGGGATCTCGATAAAACACCCTATGTGCAGCCGCGCCTTGCCAGCCTGTTCCAGTGGAAATTCGTACCTATATATATGCTCATGCTGTTCCTGCTGGCTTTCGTCGAGGAAGGGCTGTGGGACGGGCTGATCTGGCGCGAGCACGCCAGCTTTTTCGCGGCGTTTCGCTTGTTGCCGCAGGCGGTGCCGGAGGATATTATGGTCTGGCTGATTCCCCTGCTGGCCCTGCCGCAGGCGGTGCATTACATCCTCGACGCGTTTATCTGGAAGCATGACCTGAAGGATTCGGAATGGAAAAAGATATTGTTCTATCAAAAATCAAAAGCGGCCTGACGGATGACTTTGTTGCACCCGGCATGCACCTGCTGATCGATTTCTGGGGCTGCGCGAATATGCAGGATGAAAACGGCATCGGGCAGGCGCTGCGCCGCGCCGCCGCCGATGCGGGCGCGACCGTGCTGGATGTGCATTTGCACAGCTTCGGCGAACAATCGGGCATCACGGGCGTCGCGACGCTCGCGGAATCGCATATCAGCATCCATACCTGGCCGGAAATCGATTACGTCGCGCTCGACGTTTTTGTTTGCGGCAGCTGTAACGCGTATAAGGCGCTTGATGCGCTGGTTGAATATTTCAAGCCTGTGCGCCAGCAACTGACCGCGCATGAACGCGGCGTGCCAAACATCACCGAAACACGGGCGATCGCATGACCGACGAGCCGCAGCCCGCAGCGCCGCATGCCTGCTGCGGCGGTCATAGCCATTCAAAACCGAAACCCCACGCGCCGATCATGGTGCCCGTGGGCGTTGACGTCAAAACATCTTATATCTGCCCCATGTGCCCCGGTGTGCGCAGCGCCGTGCCGGCATCCTGCCCCGTCTGCGGTATGGCGCTGGAACCCGAATTTGTCACGGCCGATGCCGGACCCAATCATGAACTCGAATATATGCGCCGCCGTTTCTGGGGCGCGGCTGTCTTAACGATCCCTGTTTTCGCGGTCGAAATGGCGCGCCACTTCGGGCACAACGCCGATTTCATGTCGGATGTTTTCGTGATGCGCCTGCAAATGGCCTTTGCGACGCCTGTGGTATTGTGGGCGGGCTGGCCGTTTTTCCAGCGCGGCTGGCAATCTATCCGCACCGGAAATTTGAACATGTTCACCCTGATCGCCATCGGCACGGGCGTGGCGTGGCTCTACAGCATGGTCGCAACCTTGTTCCCTGCCATTTTCCCCGCGGGATTCCAAGGCGAACATGGGTTGGCTGTTTATTTTGAATCCGCCGCCGTTATCATCACGCTGGCATTGCTGGGGCAGGTGCTGGAACTGCGCGCGCGTGACAAGACGGGCAGCGCGATCCGCGAATTGCTGAAGCTCGCCCCCAAAACCGCGCGCGTTGTGCGCGACGGTATTGAATCCGAAATCAAGCTGGAGGATATCGTGGCGGGCAACTACCTGCGCGTCCGTCCCGGCGAACGCATCCCCGTCGATGGCGTCATTGTGGATGGCGCCAGCCATCTGGACGAATCCATGCTGACGGGCGAAGCGATGCCGGTTGCGAAGGCGGCAAGCGATACCGTGACCGGCGGCACGTTCAACCGCGAAGGCAGTTTCGTTTTCCACGCCGAAAAGGTCGGCCGCGACACCATGCTGTCACGCATCGTGCAACTGGTATCCGAAGCGCAGCGCAGCCGCGCGCCGATCCAGCGTCTGGCCGATAAATTCTCGGGCTGGTTCGTGCCGGCGGTCGTGACCGTCGCCATTATCAGCTTTATTTACTGGTCGCTGTTCGGCCCATCTCCTGCGATGGGTTATGGTCTGCTTTGCGCGGTGTCAGTTTTGATTATCGCCTGCCCCTGCGCGCTCGGCCTTGCAACGCCGATGTCCGTCATGACGGGCATCGGGCGCGGTGCTGCGGCGGGCGTGCTGGTGCGTAATGCCGAAGCGCTCGAGATGCTGGAGAAGGCCGATGTATTGGTGATCGATAAAACCGGTACGCTGACGACCGGCAAGCCTGCGGTGACGGCGGTTGTGGCGGCGGCGGGTTATAATGAAACCATCCTGCTGTCGCTCGCGGCAGCGCTGGAGCAGGGGAGCGAGCACCCGATCGCGCAGGCGATCGTGGCGGCGGCATCCGACAAAAAACTCCCGCTGCCCAAGGTGACCGAATTCACCGCCATCCCCGGCCGCGGCGTTTGCGGCGACTGGGAGGACGGGGAAGTGATGCTGGGCAATGCGGGTCTGGTCGACGGTGTCGATTTTTCAGGCGTCGCAGCACGGGCAACGGAATTGCAGGCGGGCGGCGCGACCGTCGTTTATCTCGCCGCCGATGGCAAACCCGTCGGGATTATCGCGGTCAGCGACCAGATCAAACCGAATGCCGCCGAAGCCATCCGAAACCTGAAAATGCAGAATTTGCGCGTGATCATGCTGACGGGCGATGCCCAAGGTGCGGCGGATGCGGTGGCGAAGCAAGTCGGCATTTCGGAAGTTTTCGCGGGCGTGCTGCCGCATGACAAGGCGCGCGTGGTGAAGGACCTGCAAAAACAGGGCAGGCTGGTGGCGATGGCGGGCGACGGCATCAATGATGCGCCCGCGCTGGCGCAGGCCGATATCGGCATCGCGATGGGCACCGGCGCGGATATCGCGCTGCAAAGCGCCGGCATCACGCTGCTGCATGGCGACCTGACGGGAATCTTGCGCGCGCGCAACCTGTCGAAAGCGACCATGCGCAATATCCGCCAGAACCTTTTCTTCGCCTTCGTCTATAACGCGGCGGGCGTACCGATTGCGGCGGGCATCCTTTATCCCTTCTTCCACATCCTGCTCAGCCCCATCCATGCGGCGGCGGCGATGAGCCTCAGTTCGCTGTCCGTGATTCTCAATGCCTTACGTTTACGCCGCGCGAAAATTTGAAAATTAGCCTGTCGCATTCGTCACATTCGCGGTAACGCGCGTCGCATTTTGAAAAAATTATTCGGCGCGGAAATGCCTCATCCGGTTCAGCAAATGCCTGTCCGTCACGCGTGGTCACCAAAAATTACCTTGTAACGGAGGTCAAAGTTGAGACAATTTCCATAGGCTCAAGAAGTGTGAGCGACCCCCGACATCAACCTGGAAATCCCGGCAAATCCAGAGCAGGATTTGTTTTTCGTAAATTTGAAATTTAATAAACAGGCCGCATAGCCTTGCCTTTTCCATGCCGCAGGCTAGGATTCATTCATACAAGAAAAGTAAACATAACAACAATTTTGAGGCACAAGCATGTCCGCAAAACTTCCCGACCTGTCGGCTAACCCGCTCGTCAACGCGCCGTCCTATCCCTATGGCGCGCCGCCGCTCGATATCATCAAGACCGAGCATTTCCTGCCCGCGCTCACCCATTACATGGAAGAAGCAAAACAGCAGGTCGCGGACATCAAGAACAACCGCGCCCCCGCCACGTTCAAGAACACGATCGAGGCGCTGGAATTTTCCGGCCGCAACCTTGGCCGCGCCTCGACCATTTTCGGCAACCTTGCCGGCGCGAATGCCGACGACACCCTGCGCGCGATTGAAACGCAAGTGTCGGTCATGAGCGTGCAGCATGCGAACGACATCATGCTGGATGCGGATTTGTTCAAACGCGTGAAGGCCGTATACGACGACCGCGCGAACCTGAAACTGACGCCGGAACAGGCGATGCTGCTGGGCGAAACGTACAAGAGCTTCGTGCGCAGCGGCGCGAACCTGGATGACGCGAAGAAAACCGAGCTGCGCGCCGTCGAGGAAAAACTGGCGGAGCTGGCGACCACGTTCAAGAACAACACGGTCAAGGGGACAGATGCCTGGGAAAAGGTGATCGATAACGAAAAAGACCTCGTCGGCCTGCCCGATCGCGTGAAGGCGATGTACAAGGATTATGCGGACGAAAAGGGCCTCACCGGCAAATGGCTGATCAAGCTGTCGCCGCCCCCGATCGATATCGCGGAATACAGCGAAAACCGCGCCCTGCGCGAAGAAGTGCATAAGGCGCGCACGAATGTCGCCTTCGGCGGCCCGTATGACAACCGTCAGGTCGTGCTGGATATGGTGGCGGCGCGCCAGAAAAAAGCGGAGCTGCTGGGCTTTAACAGCTACGCGGCTTTCGTGCTGGATGACCGCATGGCGAAGAACCCGAAAACGGTCATGGATTTCCTTGACCGCAACGAAGCGGTTTACAAACCCGCAGCCGAAGACTTTGTGAAAAAAGTCACCGATTACGCACAGAAAACCGACGGCATCACCGGCCTGAAGCCGTGGGATATGGGCTATTACAGCCGCAAGCTGAAGGAAGAAACATTCCAGCTGAACATGGAAGAGCTGCGCCCCTATTTCGATCTTGAACAGGTGCTGGAAGGCCTGCGCAAGCATGCGGAAAGCCTGTTCAACATCAACATGACGATCACGTCGGGCAAATACCCCGTTTACCATGCCGATGTGAAGGTGTACGAAGTCACCGATAAATCGACCGGCGAAATGATCGGCCTTTTCTACGGTGATTTCTATGCGCGCCCGGGCCTGAAAAGCAACGGGGCGTGGATGAGCACGTTCCGCAACCGCGGGCTGAACGAAGAAGGCGAAAACGAATTCTCGATCGTCACCAACACCTGCAACTTCGCAAAACCGACGCCGGAACATGCGACGCTCCTGTCGATCGATGAAGTCCGCACCGTGTTCCACGAATTCGGCCATGGTCTCCACGCGCTGCTGGCGAAGGGCGATTACCAGTCGCTGACCGGCACGAACGTGAAATGGGATTTCGTGGAGCTGCCGTCGCAGCTGCAGGAAAACTGGGCGAAGAAAAAGGAAACGCTGGATACTTTCGCAAAACATCCCGAAACGCAACTGCTGCTGCCGGACGATGTCATCCAGAAGATCAACGACATGGAGAATTTCGACGCGGGTTACATGGGCCTGCGCCAGACGTTCTTTGGCAAGCTGGACATGAAATGGCACACGACCGACGCCAAGACGATCAAGGATGTCGAGGCATTCGAGGATAGCGTGATCCGCGAATCCTGGGTGTTCCCGCGCGAATACGGCGTCGGCACGCAATCGACCAGCTTTGGCCACCTGTTCGGTGGCGGCTATGCGGCCGGTTACTACAGCTATAAATGGGCGGAAGCGCTGGAAGCGGATGTCTTCTCGGAATTCGAGAAGAAGGGGCTGTACCACCGCGAAAGTGCCGACAAGCTGAAGGAACACATTTATGGCCGCGGCGGCACCGCCGATCCGGCCGAGCTGTTCCATGCGATGATGGGCCGCGAACTGGATCCGGACGCGCTGTTCCGCAGGGAGGGGCTACTGCCAGAAAACGGCCTAAAAAAGCCGGCTAACGGCAACGCGCCTGACAAGGCCGTGCCGCCCGCCGCCAACCGCAACAACAAGATCGGCCCGAAATTCGGCACCTGATCCTTTCCGGTTCAAACATAAAAAAACGGCGCTGATATGATCAGCGCCGTTTTTTTTGAAACTGTTTTTTTTCAGTCCGTCGCGCGGGAGCAGCAATCGGATTCCTTGGACAGCAATACGTCCTGCTGTTCGGGCACGCGCGAAATGCGTTTCAGCAGAATAGATGCCGAACGGGTGGAGAGGCGCGATGCGGTGATGCGCATGTCTTTTGCATCCTGGCTTGCGCGGGCGGCGGTTGATGGGAATGTCATGAGTGCCTGCCTTTCTTTTTATTGCGTAAGGTAAAAGAATAAACCGGATCGTGTTTTTTGTCTGCCGCTGATGCGGCTGATTCTTATAACATTGTTGCGTATTCGCGGCGTGATTGACAAACGCAACGATGGTGCGTTGCAGCAGTGACGTTATGTTGCGCTGCTCCGCAAATGGTCGAGAATGAATTGTTGCGTTGCGTCATCGGCCAGCGCGGGTACATGGCCGGCCCCCGGCACGACATGGATTTTTGCATCGGGCCGCAGCGCCTTGAAATCCTCGATCTCCTGCGGCGTGCACAAATCGGATACGCCGCCCGCGATTAGCGCGACGGGGCAGGGGATCAGCGGCAATGCTGCGCTAAGGTCGATATCGGATTGCAGGTCAACGACGGCGCGGCGCGCAAGTTTCGGGTCGTAATGATAGATAAAACCATCCGGCGTTTCGCGCAGCTGGTGCTGTGTGTAATGTTGCCAGACTTCTTCGGGCACGGGGCCGAGCGGCAGGTTCTGGCGCAGGATGGCTTCATATTCCGTGCGGGCGGCGAAAACGGGCAGGGTCTCGCTTAAATATCCTGCGATGCGTTTCAGCGCGACGCCGTTCGGCTTGTGCGTGATGTCGTTGAGCGTGAGGGATTTGAAAAACCCCGCATCGCCCTTCAGCGCCATCACCATCGCGATGAGGCCACCCATCGACGTGCCGAGCCAGTGGACGGAGGGCAATTTCATTTGTTCGAGGAAAATTTTGAAAATGTCCGAATAGACCAGCACCGAATAATCATCGGCGTCGTCAAACCCGCTGCTGCCGCCACGCCCCGGCGCATCGACGGAGTAAAAATCGTACCCTTGGGAGGCGAGAAAAGCGCCGATATAATCCGCGTCGCGTTTCTGGCGCGTCAGGCCATGCACATATACGACCGTGCCGATGGCAACGCCCGACGGGCGGAACCGCGACCAGCCGAGGGTGATGTCTTTGTCCTTGTGCGCGGCGTGCAAAAGAGTGGAGCCGAGTTCGGGATCGTGGATATCGCGCTGCAGCAAGGTATTTACTCCGTTAAGATGCCCCGCACTGGCGGGTGAATGCCAAAACATAGTTCGCGCAAGTCAAACGCGGCGTTTATGGAATAACGCTTTAGAAAGTTATTAACCGCCGCACCGCATAATCAGTATCATGAATGCAGGGAGTTTTTCAGCATGAAACATCGTATTGCCGCTTTCGCCATTCTTGCCACTACCGCTATTGCCGGCCGCGCGGAAGCCGCCGGATTTTATTTGCAGGAGCAAAGCGTCAGCCAGCAGGGTAGTGCCTTCGCGGGCGCGGTTGCAAACCCCGAAGACGCATCCACCGTATTCTTCAACCCCGCCGGCATGACGCAGTTGAGCGGCCCGATGATTTCGGGCGGTGCCGCCGTGCTGGTGCCGACAACAGAAATCGCGAACACAGGTTCGACCGCAGGCCCGACTGCGGGCGCGGCAGCGCCCTATGCAGGCTCGCCGGGCGGCAACCCCTTTGATCCGACGCCCGTGCCCAGCTTCTACGGCGTCTTGCCGCTGGAGGGCGGCAAGGTCTGGCTCGGCCTCGGCGTCAGCTCCCCCTTTGGCCTCGCGAATGACTACGGCGACACATGGTTCGGCCGCTACGATTCAACCAAGAGTGAACTGCTCAGCATCAACGTCTCACCCGTGATCGCATATAAATTCAACGACAAGCTGTCGATCGGCGGCGGCCCGAATATCCAGTACGTCAATGCGCGCCTTGAAAACGCGCTGCCCTGTCCGACCTTGATTTGCGGCGGCGCGGCGTTCACGCCCGGCACGGATGGTTTGTCGACGCTGAAGGGTGACAGCTATGGTTTCGGGCTCAACGTCGGCGCGCTGTATGAAATCAACGAGCGCACGCAAGTAGGTGTCCACTACCGCTCGAAAATGGACCAGACGGTGGATGGCGAGGTGGATATCTCCGGCCTGCTCGGCCCGCTCGCCGGCCAGAACGGCGTGCGTTTTGCCGAGGCGGAACTGAAACAGCCCGACACCGCCAGCATCGGCTTCGCCCATAAATACGACGACCGCCTGACGATCCTCGGCTCCGCCAACTGGTTCGGCTGGAGCAATTTTGACGAGATCCGCGTGGAATTCGATGCGGGCGGCCCCGACAGCGTGACGCCGGAAGAGTTCGACGACAGTTTCTCCCTCGCGCTCGGTGCGAAATGGAAGCAGGATGAAAAATGGACCTTCCGCGGCGGTGTGCAATACGACCAGACGCCCACCACGCTGCCCGACCGCAGCACGCGCACGCCGGATGGCGACCGTTACTGGCTGTCGCTGGGCGCGACCTATGCGGTGAATGAAAAACTATCGCTCGATTTCGCGGCGTCGCACCTGTTCATCACGGATGGCGACATCACGCTGACGAAACGCTTTTATGCGGGATCGCCGGTCGATACGACCGTCAACGTGAACGGCCGCGCGGAAAGCAGCGTCGAAATCTTTTCCCTGCAGGCAAACTGGAAATTCTGATCAATGGCCACCTCGCTGCCCATGCGCATCGTCAACGGCTGGCGCAACGTCAAAGGCCGCTGGGACCTGATGATGTTCCTCGCCAAATGGGACCCTGACTATCGAAAAGACGTCATCATCACCTTCCTTGCCTATTTCCTGCTGATCTATTCCGGCCTGACATGGAACACCTATTACGACTGGATCGCCATGGCTGTCGAGGCCGGCATTATTATCGTGCAGGTGGGCGGCGAGATGTCGATCCTGCCCGCCGACTACCGCCCCTCGCATGGCGGCGTGCGCTATACGGTGCAGCCCAGCACGCATATCGCCTATGAAGAATTGAGCTTCCTGATGTCCGCCGTTTATCCGGCGGAGCAGGAGGAGGCGTTGGGTTTCAGCAACCCGATTGCGCAGCTTGCCATGTGCCGCGAAAGCCCGCTGGTGAGCAATCAGGTCGATGACGTCTTGATGTCGCGCGAAAACCTGCCCTTCACCATCGATCCGGGGGAGGCGAACCATATCCGCTCCCGCCACCAGCTGCGTTATATCGCCATTCGCGTCGCGAACAAGAAACAGCACACGACCAACGGCGCGAAACTGGCGATGTATGACATGGCGGATGCGCTGGTGGCCGACCGCCCCGTCGTGATGCGCAAATCATACTACTTCGACGCGTTGCTGACGGCGGAAGCTTTCCGCAGCCGTATCTTCCGCAACAACATCAAGGGGGAGAAAGAGGTCTATACCGACATGACCACCTATTTCCCCGTCAAGGAAGAAGTGATCGACGGTCACGATGCCGTGCGTTTCCTGCCCGACCTTTATAAAAACGTCTCCGGCCATATCGGCATCACAACGATCCTTGTGACCGAAAACAACCGCGTCGTGATGCTGCATCAGGGCACGACCAAGGCGATTGGCGCGCATACGGTGACGCTGGGCGGATCGGGTTCCATGAATTTCGGCGACATGGAGATCGTGAACCGCCCCGATGATTTGCGTGCGGGCATCGCCTATGGTATGGCGCGCGAGATGTGCGAAGAAACCGGTATGCTGAAATGGTTTCCCGAGGTACAGCGCAACACGATGGTCACGGGGTTCTTCCGCTGGATCGACCGCTGCGGCAAACCGGAATTTGTCGGATTGACGCGCGCGGGCGATGTGCCGTTTTCGAAACAGCAGGCGATCGACAGCGACGAGGTCGTGAAATACGACGAAGTGCCGGTGACGCTCCACACGCTCGCCGATTTCCACAAGGTGCTGGCATGGCTGCGCGAGCACAAGGTGAACGTCTCGCTGTCGTCGCTCATGGCGCTGCACCGCATGACGGTCATTGCGGGCTACGCCGACGCCGGCGCAAATGACGCGCAACGCCTTATACATCAACGGGTTTCCGCCTTCCTGTTCGGCCCGCTTGGTTATCTTGACAACAATGTCGCCAAACCCTATTCTCTGGAAAATAAACAGGCCTGATTTCAATACAGGCACTTGGAGGGGAATATGGCGCAGGACAAGGGTGTCCTTCTTATTTTTGATCTGGTTTCCACGCTCACCGATGCGGGTCCGCGCTATGTGCAGGCCTTCCTCGACGTCACGGAAAAATCGGGCTTCGCCCGCCCTGATCCGGCCGCTGTCATGGACATGCTCGGCAACAAGAATTTAAGCGAAATCACCGATACATTCGCAGGCGGCATGGATGCCACGGCCAAGAAGGAATTCATGGCCGAATGCAACAATGCCTGCGACATCCTCTTACGCAAGCCCGACTGGAAAGAGCGTTTGTTCCCGAATGTTCGCGAGGCGATTGAATCGATGCATCTGCGCGGCATCACGCTCGGCATCTATACCGGCACGCGCGAAGACGCCATGACGGCGCAACTGAAATATCACGGCATCGAAGCGCTGTTCAACGCAGCCTATCTGCGCGGCAAAAACAACGAGCGCGATGCGGGCAAGAAAAACACCGACCTGAAGGCCGAACAGCTGCAATCCATCGTGGACGCGTTCCGTCGCGCGCAAGGCAACGATAAAGCCCCCGTCATCGTGATCGGCGATTCCGAGGCCGATGCGAAGGCGGCGCAGAAAGACGGGCTTTATTTCGTCGGATTTGCCACGGATGCCGCGAAGAAAGAGGCGCTGGAAAATGCGGGCGTAAAGGATATCGTGACGGATTTCGGCGATGTGCCGGACCTGGTCGACCGCCTGATCCAGCCCCCCGCAAACGACAGCCAGCCGCGCCCCGGTATTGGAAGAAAATTTCAACCCTAAGTCTTTGAATGGATAGGCTATAATCGGCGTTGACAGACAGGGGCTGCAACGGTACTATTTTACATATCTTTTAAAGCGAGACAGTGGAGGCTACAGCATGGCGAAAGCCCTGAGTTTACCCAATGGCGTGCGCGTCGTGACCGAACAGCGCCCCGGCACCGGCACGGTTGCCATGCAGATTTACCTGCGCTCCGGCGGCGTCAATGAAACCCCCGAAGAAAGCGGCCTCACAAACCTGATGCAGGAAGCGGCGCAGACCGGCACCACCACGCGGACGCGCAACCAGATCGCCGATGACGCCGAAACCAAGGGCAACCCCATCGAGAGCTTCACGAACATGGAAGTCACCATGTTCAAGACCAAGGCGCTCACGCGCAACGCGCCGGACGCCTTTGGCGTGCTGGCGGATGTGATACTGAACCCTGTGTTTGATGCGGCTGAGCTGGAACAGATCAAGGAACAGATCGTCCAGAGCCTGCTGCAGCAAAAGAAATCACCCGCGGCCGCTGCCGGAAATAAATTCATGGAAACCGCGTTCGCGGGCCAGAGCATGGGCCAGAGCAGCCAGGGCACGCCGGAGCTGGTGGAGTCCTACACGCCCGCGCAGCTGAAGAAAAAACACGCCGAGCTGCTGTCACGCCCGGGCGATATCATCGTTTCCTTTACGGGCGACATCGACCCCGCCACCGCAGAAAAACTGGTCGCCGACACCTTTGGAAAATTGCAGGGCGGCGCGAAGCCCGACGTTCCGAAGGCGGTGTTTACCGCGGGAGAATACCGCGAAGACAATGACAGCAATCAGGTGAACATCAATATCGGCTTCCGCGCGCCAGATGCCAAGGACCCCGACCGGTATGCTGTGATGCTGTTCCGCTCCGTCTTCTCGGGCGGGATGTCGTCGCCGCTGTTTCAGGAACTGCGCGTCAAGCGCGGGCTGGTCTATACGCCCGGCGTAAAGTATGGCCAGTTTGACAATGCGGGGGTCTTCTCGATCGACAACGGCACCGGCCCCGGCAAAGCGGGCGAGCTCGTGACCGCGGTGATCGAATTGCTGGGCACCATCGCCCGTGACGGTTTCCCGCAAAAGGACATCGATCAGGCCCGCGACCGCTTCGTCCGCGCCGTGCGCAACAGCACCGAAACCGCGGATTCCGCCGCAGGCTACAACGCCGACCAGATCATGAAATTCGGCGCTGTGCTGGGGCCGGACGAGCTCGAGAAAAACCTGAAATCCGTGACAGCGGATGACCTGCGCCGCGTCGCGGGCCAAATGCTGAAGGACGGCGAGTTCGCGCTCGCCGCTGTCGGCCCGCTCGCCACGCTGCCCACCTATGCCGAATTGAAAAAATTGGCGCAAGATCAGGTCGCGGGCATCGACATCCCCGTAAAAGCGCCCCCCGCGCCCGCTGTCACGACCGCGTTCAACGTGGCCGCCGCCGCGCCCGCCAGCTATGGCGCGCCGCAGGTGACCGTGCTGCCCAACGGCCTCAAGGTCATCACGGTCGAGCGCCCCGGTCCGCTGTCGATTGGCGGCTGGGTCGGCGCTGGATCCGACCATGAAACGCCGGAACTGGCGGGTGCCACGCACCTGAACGAACACATGATGTTCCGCGGCACGCCGTCCTATCCGTCGGGCACCATCGACAAAATTGTCGAGGGTGAAATGGGCGGTGGTCTCAACGCCTATACGTCGAACGACAAGACGGTTTATTACTTCTATTCGCTGCTGCCCGCGCATCTGCAAAAATCGGTCGATATCATCGGCGAGATGATTTTCCAGGCCGACATCAAGCAGACCGAGCTTGCCGGCACGCCCACGACGCGCCCTGACGGCACCATCGACCCCGGCAAAGGCGAGATCGAGGCCGTGATCGAGGAGCTGAAAATGGGCCGCGACAAGCCGGGCCGCATCGCCTACCAGCAGATGATGGCGCAGGCCTATGCCGGGTCGACGCATGGCGAAACCGTGATCGGCACCGAACCTGTGCTGCGCGCCATGACCGCCGATATGCTGCGCGATTACCGCGATGAATTCTACTCCTCCAACAACGTCATCTTCGGCGCCGCCGGCCCCGTGAAGCATGATGATTTCGTCAAGCTGATCGAGCAGAAATTCGGCCATCTGCAGCCCACCAACTTCCCGCCGCTCGACGTGCCTGCCTATAAGGGCGGCACGGCGGCGTCAGAACATAAGGCAGCGCAGCTGGCGACCGTCTTGCTGGCGGCTGACAGTGTCGATACCGCGCATCCTGACGGTGTCGCCTATGACGCGCTGGCGCTGATCCTCGGCGGGGGCTTTTCGTCGCGCCTTGCCAAGGGCGTCGTGAACGGCCAGCTGGCGCTGTCGGCAAGCGCCGGTAACTCCAATTACCGCAATGCGGGTGCGTTCATGTTCCAGGCATCGACAGCGCCTGAAAATGTGAAGCCGCTGATGCGCGAGCTCTATGCCGAACTCCGTCGGTTGCCGGGCGATGTGACGCAAGCCGAACTCGACAAGGCCAAGGGCAGGCTTGAGCTTTCCTTGCGCGGCGGGTATGAGGAAAACAACGATATCATCGACGCCTATGCCGTCGACCTGCAATCGGCAGGGCGCCTGGTGACGGAGGACGAGAAGATCAAGGCCATCAACGCGCTGACGCTCGACGATATCCGCCGGGTTGCGGCACAGGTGCTGGCATCCAACCCCACCGCATCGATGATCGTGCCGCGCGGCACCGACCCGAAGCTGCTGCCGACACATGCGGAAGTGGTTGCAATGCGGGACGACAAGGATGGGCAGAAACCGGCCAACACGAAAAAGCCGAAACCCCCGCAGGCGGCGTGAAGCGAACCGGCGCGGCCTAAGACAGCCACATATCGCGCGTCGGCCATTGCCAGCCGTGCTTCAGGTATTCCGTGACCTTCGCGACGTTGAGCGGCTTGCGCAACACGCCATCGGCGCGCAGTTCGAGCGCGCGGCGGATGCTTTCGTAGCTGAGGTCGCCGGATAATATCACCACGGGAATGTCTTCGAGGAAGCGGTCCGATTTCAAAAGCGCGAGCAGCTTGAAGCCGTCCATGCGCGGCATGTTGATATCAAGGATGATGACGGTCGGCGTCATGCACATCACGCTATGGTCCTCGAACCCCTGTTCGCGCATGTATTTCACAAGTTCTGCACCGTCGCCGAAGCATTTCACTTCCTTGACGTAGCCGCTGTTCTCCAACTCGCGCTTGCTGTAATTGCGGTCGTCTTCCTCGTCCTCGACCAGAAAGACGCGGCAATGCTCGTTTGCGCCGATCCCTTGTTCGTCGCTGCCCTTTCGGGCGTCATTTTCTTCTCTCATCTTCATCTCCCCCTTTTTTATATTCTTGTCTCGGTGAAACCAGCATCCAGACGCCCGTGCAGGACGTCCATGAAATCACGCCGCGACACCGGCTTGGGCAAAAACGCCTGCGCGCCGGCGGCCAGCGCCGCGCGCACCTTGCCTGTGTCGCTCGTGCCGGACACCACGATCACGGGGATGCCCGAAAATTTCGCATTCCTGCGCAGGAATTCCAGCGTGCGAAGCCCGTCCATGCCCGTCATCTGCAGGTCGAGCAGGATCATGCGCGGCAGGTCTTGGGCATGCGGGTGGTCTTGCAGGTAAGTGATCAGGGCATTGCCGCTGAAAAACGTGATAATCGGCGCTTCCCCGAACAGGAAGCCGATTTCGCGGCGCAGGAATTCCTTGTCATCAAGGTTATCATCCACCACTGCAACCGGTCTTGCGGCGTCGGATATCGGTGACACGAACCCCGCGGCCTGTGGAGTGTTTTCAAATGGCCGCATCGTTTTACATCCTCACTGCGCAGTCAAAACACCGGTCATGAAAATATGCACGTTCTATAGGTTCAGGCTATCATGGGGTTGGTTAACCCCTGCTGAATTTTCCAACGCATCATTTTCAAATGTCTCGCAAAGTTTACGCAATACGAATGATTGTTGCGAATTTTTGCGACTTCGGGAACTTCGGGCGTTACCGTTGTGTTGGATGATTAAGGCGCAAGATGTAGCTGTACAGAAATGCGATGAAAGGCCGGAAAATGAACACTATTTATACAGCCCCGCCCGAGGGCGCGCAACCGCAACTCCGTGATGGCGAATCGGAAACGATTCGGGAGTTACGCGAATCCAACCAGGTGCTTTCCGAATTCGGCCATGCGGTATCGCATGACCTGAAGGCGCCGTTGCGCCATATCGTGACCTATAGCGACATGCTGCGTGAAATGTATGGTGCGCAGCTTGGTGATAACGGGGTTAAGTTCACCAACCGTCTCGTCGTCAACGCCCGCCGCGCGACAAGGCTGGTCGAAGACCTGCTGGCCTATGCCGAAGCGAAAGAGCCGGACGAGGACAGGACGGTTGTCGACCTGAACGCTATTTATAACGAAGTGATTGGCGACCTGCAGGACACGATTGACGAAACAAAGGCCTATGTCGTGTCGAACGACCTGCCGGCGGTTTCGGGCTATCCCCGCCGCCTGCGCCAGCTGCTGCAAAGCCTCATCGAAAATTCGATGCGGTACAAAGGCGCCGCGCCGCCCGTCATCGGCATTTCTGTTGCGACGCTGGAAAACGAATACCTGCTATCGGTGCAGGATAACGGCATCGGCATCGCGCCCGAATTCCATGCGCAGGTGTTCGAACCGCTGAAACGGCTTCATTCGCGCGATGAAATCGAAGGCAGCGGCCTCGGCCTCGCCGCCAGCCGCCGCATCGTCGAATTACATGGCGGCAAAATGTGGCTGGAATCGCGCGAGGGCGAGGGGGCAACCTTCTTCTTTACGCTGCCGAAGCCGTCCGCAGGCCAGACGTAACCGTCGCGCGCGTCGGCCCGCGGCTTTCGATCAGGGCATGTGCGCCGGTGCGTTTTTTTAGCAAATCCAGATATCCTGCCATGCGTCCCGACGTGATGCTGCCGCGATCGGCATAGGTCACCAGTTCATCCATCTGGTCAATGCAGGTCACGGCAAGCGCGGGCGTGATTTTGACGCTGCCATCCGCATCCGACAGATCACCGCGGATGAACGTGGCCAGCGTTTCAATCTCCAGCAGCGCATAGCGCAGGTTGCCCTGCCAGTCGTTCAGCACATTGGTGTCGTCCTTGATGCCGGCGGCTGGCGGTGATTTTTCTTCATTCTCCAGCGGCCCTGCGCCGTGACGGGTCAGGTAGGCGCGGGTGGCATAGGTGACGTTCAATTCGCTGATGCCTGCATCCTTGGCGAGCGGCAGGACATTTTTCAGGCCGGTGTTCGAGCGCGTCACATGCGGGAAAATGCCGCGTGTCTGGTCGAGCATCAGGCCCTGCGCGCCTTCGAACACGATGCGTTTTTTGATATCGGCAAGGAATGACGTGCCCGACTGTTTCGTTGTTTGCAGGAAAAATGCCGTATCCTCGATAAACTTGTCAACGATGCCGGTTGATGCCACGCGCTCCTGCCATTTTTCGGGCAGACTGGTGAAACCCAGCTCAGCAAGGCGCTGCGGCAGCCATTCTTTTTGTATCTTGGCCAGCTTCACGCGTAATTGGGCAGTATCCGCAAGGTCGCGATAGGCAAGCGCCAGCGGCGCATGGGTGCAGCGTTCAATCGTTTCACCGAAACCCATACCGCAACTGCCGTGGCGGCTGGTGCCACGCAGGTCTTCGGCGATCTGGTTGATCATCATGTCATAGGCGGTCGTGACGATGGATGCTTCATCGACATGGATTTGCGGGATGCTGCATTTGGCAGACAGCACATCCCATTCCTTGCGGAACAGCAGCGGGTTGCAGACGAAATAACGGCTGAGGAATGTTTCCGCGCCCGCGAAACTGCCGCTGCCGATATGGCTGAACACATGGCGTTTGTTGTCGGGCGTGACAACGGTATGCCCCGCCTGCGCGCCGCCGTTGAAGCGGACGACGACGCTGTCTGCTTTCGCGGCATAATAATCGGTCATGAGGCCCTTGCCTTCATCCCCGAAATTCGCGCCGATCACGACATCTGCTGTTTTCATCTTGCCCTCTGGATTTCACGGCATTAAAGCAAATCCCGCCTGCGGTATCAAGCAGGCGGGATTGCCGTGTTAATGAAGGATCGCTTAGGGTTTCAGTTTGAGTTTCAGGCTCTTCGGCGGCAGCGGCACGGCGTTGTTGTTCGCCGTACCCGGTTTCATGTGGGAAATCGCGTCTTCCACAACCTTCGCGGTCGGGCCCTGCCAGCTTTTCACCACATCGGCGGGTTCCTTGCCATTGTGGACTTCCAGCACCGAGACCAGCACTTCGGACAGCTTGTTATAGTCCTTCAGCGAGATGATGCGTTCGGGCGGCAGCACCTTGTTCCAGCTGTCATAGACCTCTTTCTTGTGGCTCAGGGCGTGGTTGCCCTGTTCGACAACGACGTGATAGACGTCATATTTCGCCGACACCATTTTCAGCAGGTCTTTGGTGCTGATATCGCCGGGCACATCGTCGCCCAGGATTTTCTTGATGTGTTTTGCCTCCAGCACCTGCGGGCATTCCTCGTCGCCAAAGGTGAAGATGATGCCTTTTTTGCCGCGTTTCACGCTGTCGATATCGGTTTTGGTCGCCGCGAAATACCAGGGCAGGTTATAGCTTTCGAAATGGTTGCCTCCACCGCCTTTTTCCAAATAGATGTCTTTCAGCTGTTCGGCGATGCGGATATCGGCTTCAAACTGCGATGCCTGCAGGGGCGCGCGGTCGTAGTACGCGTCGCCCACGCCCATCACCATGATATGCGGATCGGAAACCGGCTGGCGGTCGATGATCGCCTCGACCAGCGTGCCGAGGCCTTCGCGCGCCATGCGGTCCGCGATCACGCCCATCGAGCCCGTGACGTCGAGCGCGAGGATGATCGGGGTCGAATTGGGGTTTTTGACGGAGTCGCGTGATTCACGCACGGCAATGCCGCGCGGGTCCATCGACTGCTTGATGCTCGACTGGTTGAAAATCTGGCTGGTGCTTTTGCCGCGCGTGGATGTTGCGTGCTTGTCCCAGTCGTTGTTGTCCCATCTGCCGTATCCCATAGTATGGTCTCCTCGAAGTTGAGAGCGTTATATGCTCATTGTGATGATTTTTTATTCTCTTATAGAGCATAAGTTATACGCCTGTGGAGCATAAGTCAATACAGTGAAAATACGCGCCAAATAAGGGTTTGGGCAGGTTTTTGGAAATGGACGGGGCGGGGGAGAAGGGGAATCGGCGGCGGCTTTCAGCCGAGTCGGCGGTTAGAACCTGATTCCGGCATCGGTCAGGGCGTTCTGCGCGATGCGGCGCGAACCGCGCGTGGTGTAATGCAGGTTATCCTGTGACCTTTCATCGGCGGGGATGCGGCCTTCTACTTTCGACCATGAAATGTTTTCCGCCGCCGCTGCCTTTGATACCGCATCGTTGACGCGGGTCATGGTGGTGATCCATTTTTCCATGAAGCCTTCTTCCGCCCAATGCGATACGCCGCCCGGCACAGATCCGGTATAGGGCGCGGTCAGCGATGCATGGCCGAGAATGACGGGTGTTGCGCCGTTTTCACGCACTTTAACGGCCATTTCCACAAGGCGTGCGGCGTAGTTATCGATCACCGACTGCGGCTTGCCGATCATCAATTCGATGTCGTTGCCGCTCATGCTCATGATGACGGCGGCACCGGCGGGCACGTTTTCCAGCGGCTGGGCAGGGATGACGTTATCCAGCCCCGCGCCGTTGCGGCCGAGGTTCACGACATTGTTGAAAACATTTTTCAGGTTGATGCCGATGAAATTTGCGATGGAGTCACCCCAGGTGACAACGGTCACGCTGTCGAGGCCGCGCGCCGTGGTCAGGTCGGGCGTGGCGGCTGCTTTGAAATCGGGGCTGATCTTGTTTTCCATGGCGTGTATTATACCGCATGAGTTTACATAATGCAATATAAAAGAGCAAGACTAAAGGCGAGTTAAGTGGCTGATTTAACGACGGATACCGGCATCCCGCAGCGCGTTTTGTGCGATATGGCGTGAACCGCGGGAAGTGTAATGCAGATGGTCGGGGTCACGCTCGTTCACGCGGCCCTGCACGGTGGAATAGGCGATGCCCGTTTGACGCGCCGCGCGTTCGATCGCGGCATTCACGCGGGTCATGGTGGCTGTCCATGCCTCGACAAAGCCGGGCGTGTTCCACAATTTCGGATTACCGGTATAGGCGCCTGTTGGTGCCTGCATGCCGATGATGACGGGCGTCGCGCCCTGATCGCGCGCCTGCCGCGCCAGCACCATCACGCGGCGCGCATAGCTGTCGATGGTCGCCTCCGGTGCGGTCATGAATGTACCGACATCGTTGGTGCCGATGCTCATCAACACCACAGCGCCGCGCGGCAGGTTATCCAGCGGGCGCGGCTTGTTGTCGATTGTCAGGCCCGATCCGTCGCGGCCGAGATTGACGACGCGGTTGAAACTGCCTGTGAGGCTATTTCCGATACCATTGCCGATTGAATCGCCCCAGGTCACAACGGTCAGCGTGTCGGTGTTCGTGGCGCGGCGCGTGGTGTCTGCGGGGGCGCTGCGGCGGGGCTGTTCCTGCGCATAGGTATCGCTGCCCGTCGCCAGCAGCAGCGTGACGCCGAGTAAAACCTTGGCGGCCGCGCGCGAGAAGGACGAGGTGAGGGCGTTTTTGCTCATGATAGATTGTAACAAAAACATTGCCATAAAACAATTAATCCTTGGACAATGCTTTGAAAAGCCTGGAATTTAATAGCGGTGGTTTATTTATCCGGCATCGTCCTGGCAATGCGCTCCGCCTCGCGGCTTTCACGACCCAAGGCATCTTCCAGATGCTCCAGCAGCCCCTCAAGGCGCTTGTCATCGTTTTTCAAACCGTCGGCCTCGACCTCGGCGGCAAGGGAGCTGGCCTCGTACATGCCGATCAGGCCGGTGATGCTTTTCAGGTCATGGGCGGCGTCCGACATTTTGTCGAGCTTTCCCTTTTTCATTTCGGCATCGACGACATCCATCAGCCGCTCCGCTTCCTTGAGGTTCGAGGCAACCATGTCGCGCATGTAATCGCCGCCCATGCCATCGCGCAGCATGGTCAGCGTCTCGCGCATGGATTTCTTATTCTCCTGCGGCGCGCGTGCGGTGTCGCCCTTGGCCGTGCCCGCGACAAGCGCGACAGCGTCATAAAGGCTTTTGGGCGAAAACGGTTTCGGCACATGGGCGATCATGCCGGCGTCGTAACATTTACGCACGAAGTCTTCCATGATATTGGCGGTCAGGCCGATGATGGGCAGTTTTTCCAGCTTGCCGCCCAGCGCATGGATGGCGCGCGTGGTGTCGAGCCCGTTGCGGCCCGGCATGTTGACGTCCATGAACACCATGCTGAAATCGGCCTGCTGCACCGCCCCAATTGCATCATCGCCATTGCCGACCGCCGTGACCTTGTGCCCCTTTTGCGTCAGCATCTTGACGACGATGCGCTGGCTGACGGGGTTATCCTCGACCACCAGTATGTTCTGTGGCGGGGATTCAGGGCCGGTATGCTCGGCATCGGCATCCGCTTCACCCGCGAGCGGCGCGACATACGGAAGTTCGACGAAAAACGTGCTGCCCTTGCCTTCGTCGCTGTTCACGCCGATCTTGCCGCCCATCAATTCGACCAGTTTCTTGGCGATCGACAGGCCAAGCCCCGAGCCGCCATAGCGGCGCGCGATCGAATTGTCGGCCTGCGAAAACGCGCTGAAGAGCTTCGCCATATTTTCGCGGCTGATGCCGATACCGGTGTCCTGCACCTCAAGGCGCAGCGACGGCTGCTTGCCAGCGGTGTAGACGGCGCGCAAGGTCACTTCGCCTTTTTCCGTGAACTTGACGGCGTTGTTCAAAAGATTGACGACGACCTGCTGCAGCCGGTGCGGGTCGCCCCGCATGCGCTGGGGCACGGCGGGGCCCATCTCGACATTCAGCTTCAGCCCCTTGTCCTCCGCCGTCTGGCGCATGACGCGGCCGGAATTGGTCAGCATGCCGTGCAGGTCGAAATTGACGGCGCTGATATCCAGCTTGCCGCTTTCGACTTTGGAAAAATCCAGCACGTCGTTCAGCGTGTTTAAAAGCGTTTTCGAACAGTCGCTGATCGTGCCGACGAAATCCTTCTGCTCGGCGTTCAGGGGCGTGTCCTTCAGGAAATCGACCATGCCGAAAATGCCTGTCATCGGCGTGCGGATTTCGTGGGACATCAGGGCGAGGAAGCTGGATTTCGCGCGGTTCGCGTCATCGGCGCGTTTGGCGTTGAGGCTTGCCTGCCGTTTGCTGTCGATTAACTGGAGGGTCGAGGCCAACATCTTGCGCCCGATCGACAGCACATAAACGCAGAAGAACAAAACCGCCGGCCCCGCATACTTCGTTTCCTGCACGTTCCAGTTGAGGTAGACAACCGTGCCGGCCATCAGTGCCGGAATGGCGATGTCGAAGGTCAGCAGGAACGGCACAGGCGCGCTGGATGATCCGTAAGTGGAGACCACGCAGATGACAAAGATATAGCCCAGCAGGTCGTCATAGAAAAATTCCCCCTGCAGCGGCCAGAACAGCAGCAGCAGCCACGGCACCAGATACATCAGCTTGGTGAAGCACAGCGAAAAAATGTAACCCCTTATTTCGGAATCGCGGAATTTCGTTTCCAGGATCTCGCGATAGATCGTGTGCTGGCGCAAAAACGCCAGCGCGCAGAACACCAGCACGCCGATTTCGGTCATGATGCCGTTCGCGTCGGTGCGGGCCGGGTACATCTTGTATTTCGCGGCCAGGAATACGCCGGCCATCAGGAAGTTATTGAACAGCGACCCGCGGTGATTGCGGGCATACATCATCAACTGTTCCTTGCTGAGCGGTTCAGCCAAAGACATAACCCATATCGGCATTGCGGATCAGCGCGGGTGCCGCCGCATCATTTTCGATTTTCTTGCGCAGCTGGCCGATCTGCCATTCGACGGCTTTCGCATCCACCTTGCCCTGCGATTGCCAGCAATAGGGTGCAAGCGCGTCTATATCCAGCACCTTGCCCGCATGGCTTGAAAACATTTTCAGCAATTCTGTGTCGCGCAGGCTCAGGTGAATTTCCCTGCCCTCGCGCTGCGCCAGCAGGCGGGCGGGGTAAACGCGCAGGTCGCCGAAATCGAAATGTTCCGAGAGCGCGGCCGAATTGCGGCGGGCAAGGCAGCTTTGCGCGGTCTTGTGCATCAGCGCGGTGATGCCGCCCAAGTCGAAAGGCTTCACGATATATTCGGTCGCGCCCGCGGCCATGCCTTCGCTGATATCGGTCGCGCGGCTTTTCGACGTGATCAGCAGCACGGGCATGTCGGCATCCGCGCTGCGTATCTGCCGGCAGATTTCATAGCCCGACATATCGTCCAGCAGCACGTCGAGGCAGGCGATATCGGGCTTCACATCGGCGAATTTCTGCAACGCCTCCGCGCCCCCTGTTGCCGTATGCACCTCGAACCCCTCTTTTTCGAGAAGGTGGGAGAGCAGTTTCAGCAATTCGGCATTGTTTTCGACGGCGAGGACTTTCATCCATCAATGATGACAAAGCGGCGGCAATTGGTCGAGGAAAAACGAATAGCCTGTTGTTTTTATTTGAAACATGTTGAGAACGAGTGTTCTTGATAGACCTCAAAAGGAAATAAAGTTCTCAATTTCCTATCAGATTCCTATGGAAAATAGCTTTGGAAACCGGATATAGTTTCCAAAATTAAAAACGAGTCCATTTTCAGGTGTGTAATGAGTAAGACGCTGCAAAAGACGCAGGCCGATAGCCGCCTGACGAATATCAGCAACGATTGCTTCGCCGCGATGCAATCCAAAATGTCCCTTGCCATGACGAACGACTATCACCGCGAAGAAATGGCGGCGATCCGCCGCATCCTTGGCGACATCACGGAATCCAATGGTGCGATCGAGCATGTGGTCGCGATCGGCAGCGGCGATTTGCGCTACCTCGACGTGGCGAATGACTTCCGCAAATCCTATACCGCGATCGAACCCAGCCTTGCGACCGAATTGTCGGCCACCGAATCCGCCGAACTGCGCAACCGTTTCGGTATCGGCATCGTCGCGAAAAAGCTGGAGGATGTGACGCAGGACGATCTGCCGCAGGGCCGCCGGTTGTTTTTCTTCCTCTTTAACGTGTTCCCCTATATCCCCGATGCGCTGGAGCTGCAAAAAAACCTTGTCCGCCCCGGCGATGTGGTGGTGGTGTCCGGCTGGAACAATGACAGTTTCGAGGCGCGCCGCTTGCAGGATATCTATTACGAGCACCTGGGCCGCGAATTCAAATGCGACCTCGCCGCATCCGTGACGAACGGCTATATCGACGGCGTGGAAAAACAGGCGCAGCAATTCGCCGCGACATCCAGCCGCGTCAAGGGCCGCACGACCGACATCCTGACCCTGAAGGTGAAATGATGCGCTACCTGTTGCATGATGTGTTCACCGAAAACTGCCGCAAAAGGCCGGATGCGACCGCGATTGTGAACGAAGACGGCTCGCGCCTGACATATGCCGACGTAAATGCGTTGTCGAACCGTTTCGCCACGATCATCGCGCCGCTGAAATCCAATATCCGCGCGCAACCGTTTGTCGGCGTTATTTCGCCCGTTCACGCCGCCAGCATTGCGGCTGTTCTGGGTACGTTGAAACTGGGCTGCGCCTATGTGCCGCTGGATGAATATTCTCCAACCGAACGCCTTGCTAAAATTATCGACAATACGAAACTGGATGTGCTTTGTGTCGACAGCAACCTCTATGCCGAACACGCGGCCCTGTTCGACCATCCGCATATCGGCAAGGTGATTTTGCTGAATGGCGATGTGGCTGTGTCAAGTTCGTCGAAAAATATCCTCTTTAAGGATGTGCTGGCGGCGAAAGATGTCGAGCCGCCCTTGCTCAATCAGGTTTGCGACGATCTCGCCTATATCCTCCACAGTTCCGGCTCTACCGGCGTGCCCAAGGGTATTATGCTGACGCACCGTAATGCGCGCACCTTCACCGACTGGATGCAGGCCGAATTCAAATTGACGCCGCAGGATGTGGTGGCGTCGCGCGCGCCGTTCAAGTTCGACCTGTCGGTGTTCGATATTTTCAACACGTTTCAGGCGGGCGCGACACTGGCCTGTTTTGACTGGAACAAAAAGCGCGAAGCCGACGCGAAACATGCGGATTATGTGGCGCTGCTGGAACGCGAAAACGTGACGATGCTCTATACCACGCCCTCCACCTTCATCGCACTGCTCAACCGCGGCGGGTTGGCGGATGCCCAGTTGAAACTTCGCACCATCATGTATGCGGGCGAGCCGTTCCCGCCCGCACAGCTGAAAAAGGTGATGGAGGCATTGCCGGGCGTGGGTGTTGCCAATATCTACGGCCCCACGGAAACCAATATCATTACCTATTACTGGGTGCCCGAGCCGCCGCAGACGGATGATCCCATCCCGCTGGGCGCGGTGGTGGAAGACACCGAAATCCTTGTCGTCAGTGAAGACCGTGCCCGCGTTTGCGCGCCGAATGAGCTTGGCGAATTGTGGTGCCGTGGCGGCACGGTGACACTCGGCTATCTTGGCATGGACGACAAAACGCGCGACAGCCTTGTGCAAAGCCCCGTGCATCCGTACCCCGCCCTGTTCTGGCGTACGGGCGATTTCGGGTTTTACGATCAACAGGGCGTGCTGCATTACCGCGGCCGCCGCGACCATATGGTCAAGGTCAAAGGCTTCCGCATTGAACTGGGCGAAATTGAAAACGCGCTGTCGCAATTCGCGTCACTGGATGAATTCGCGGTCGTCGCTGTGCCGGATGCAAAATACGGTAACCGTTTATATTGTCATTTCGCCGCGCTGAAAGGCCGTTCGGCAAATGAAGGCGAGCTGCGCGAGTTTCTTGCGAAAAAGCTGCCCGAATACATGATTCCCTTCGCCTTTACCGGCTGGGACACCCTGCCCAAGACATCATCGGGCAAGGTGGATCGCGTGCTGCTGGCGGAAAAATCCGCGACGGCGGCAGAGTTTAAACAAGCTGTTTGATGATATCCGCGACATCCGCGAAAGCGGGGTCGGGTGCTTCTGCGGGCCTGTTGAACACAGTCGAAAACGCGGCGGCAAAAACGGGATCGGTCGTTTGCAATTCACCGGTCAGCGCGAAGGAAGCCGCAAAGACAGGGTCGATTTGGCCCATCATGCGCAGATAAATATCGAAGCATCCCCCGCGCCCCGCCAGATGGTGACGGAACTGCGGCGGGAAGGCATCGAGCGGTACAGGTTTTTCGGTTGGAGGGTCAACCCTTTGGGATTTGACGATACGGTCATAATACGGGACGTCCCCGTCGTAATCGGTGGTAAAACTTTTACCGCTTGCGCCGTCCCATGCCTGCATGCTGTCGGCGTAGCGGATGCCCAGATCGTGCGAAAGGCTGCGCATGGCATCTTCGGGCATGCTGCGGAACATGGTGCTATCCATGACAATCGCATAGGGCGTGTTGACGAAATGCTGGTACAGAGCCTCCCAACCCGTGATGCGGCAGGCGAAAATGCGTACAAGAACCTTGTCGAAACCGCGCAGATCGGCGTCGGACTTCGCAAGGCGCGTCTTGCTGGCTTCCCAGTTTTTGTCGCCGATGCTTTGCGCCAGCGCATCGAGACCGGCGTAACCCGCATCAACCGCAACCTGTTCGGTCATCTGCAGCAGGACAGGAATTTGCATCACGGGATCACGGTGGATTTTCTGGTCGCGCGTGAACAGCATGCGGTAAACTTCGCCCTGCCGCGAGAAATCATTACCATCGGCCAGCGCCTGTTGCAGCGCTTTGCCGTCGGCATAGCCGGTATCGCGCGCGAAACTGTCGAGTTCGCCCGCATCGCCGTGGCGCACCATCATTTTGAACAGGGAATGCATGGTCAGCAGCGGGTTGCGGATCAGGAAAATATGCCTGTCGCACAAATCGCGCCAGCGCGCCCAGGCATCGCCGGGCGGAATGTAATCGGCGACGTTCTTGACCAGCGCGGTCACCGTACCGTCATGTTCGTCAAGTCGGCTCAGGATATATTCGTACGTCTTTTCCTCGCGCGCGGCTTCGTCGTAAATCGCGAAGGGGTCGTTGACCTGCAGCTGGATATCGGGGCTGCCGGAAAGCGCGCGTTCCAGCGCGGTCGAACTGGATCGCGCGGGCGCCAGCAGCGATATCAGCCGCAATCCGCTTTTTTTCCGCCGGAGCAATTCGGCATAAGCTTCACCTGACAAAATTCAACCCCTTTAAAAGGAACAATACCATGAATACCGAAGACAGAATGATCGAGGCTAACGAAAAAGAAAACCGCCGCGCCCTGATACGCCAGATGTTCAAGCGTATGAAGCAGTACAACGTCTCTGCCCTTGAAATCAAGGGGCGTCAGATCCGTGTCTCCAAAGACCATTGGGTGACGGATTTTGCGTCCTGCAACTATCTTGGTTACGATCTTGATCCGTCGATCAAGCTGAACGTGGATGACGAAATCGCCCGCTGGGGCGTGCATCCCAGCTGGTGCCGCCTTGTGGCCAGCCCCCAGATTTATGCCGATCTCGAAAACCGCCTTGCGAAACTGGTCGGCACCGAAGCCACGCTGATTTTGCCGACCGTTACGCTGATTTCGATCGGCATTATCCCCGCCCTGATCGGCAAGACGGGCGTGATGTTCCTCGACAAATCCGGCCATGAAACCATGTATGAAGGCTGCAAAATCGCCCGCGATTCCGGCGCGACGCTGAAAAGCTTCAAGCAGGGCGATTTCGAAACGCTTGAGAAACTGCTGATCGAGCATAAAGACAACCCGCGCAAGATGATCCTGGTCGACGGCGTGTACAGCATGACCGGTGATTACGCCGACATCAAATCGTTGCAGGCGCTGGCGAAAAAATATGACGCGATCCTTTATATCGACGACGCGCATGGCTTCGGCGTCGTCGGCGAAAACCCCGATGAAAACTGCCCCTTCGGCTACAAGGGCAACGGCATCGTAAAATACGCGGGCTGCGACTACGAAAATATCCTTTATGTCGGCGGCTGCTCCAAGGCTTATTCGTCGCTCGCGGCATTTATCGCCTGCTCCGCCAAAATGAAGACCTTCCTGCAGGCCTTCGCGACCCCCTACGACCTTTCCGGCCCTTGCCCCACGGCTTCGCTCGCAACGCTGTGGAAAGGCCTTGATGTGAACGAAGAGCGCGGCGATACCTACCGCAAAAAACTGTGGGACCTGACCCATCGCGGCATCAACGGCCTCCGCCAACTGGGCTTCGAGGTCGTCAATACCTCGGGTTTCCCCATCGTGTCGGTGAAAATCGGCGATACCGAAAAACTCATCGAAACGGCCAATTTCATGTTCGATGCCGGTATGATGGCGACGATCTGCCCCTATCCGATGGTCATCAAGGGCGAGGAAGTTCACCGCCTGACCTTCACCGCCGCGAACTCGTCCGAAGACGTCACAAAACTGCTCGATACCTTCGCCCAGATGAAAAAGATGCTCTGAGCCACAAAAACATTACATAAATGAACGCCCAAGGGACTGTAATAACACGGCTTTTGGGCGTTTTTTATTTTAAGCCGATATTAAACATCTTTCCCTATTATCAAAGATACCGTCCGGACTATTTGAATCTGGGGTTTTACGCTGTCGCGGGTTCGATTCTTGTACCGTTTCGCGCCAGCCATGCTTTAATAAATCTCCGGATTTTGAGCGCGGTTTTTTTTAAAAGGGGTATGTCATGGTTTTGGTTGTGGGCACTGGCTCGAACGACGGTCCTGATAATCCCAGCATGATTGGCTCCAACGGCCAAGACACCATTGACGGCTTGTCGGGCAACGACTGGATTCAAACCCTGGGTGGCAACGACACCCTGACCGGCGGGGCCGGAAGCGATGCGCTCTGGTCCGGCACCGGCGCGGATACGATGACAGGCGGCACCGGGGCCATGACGGGTGATCCGCTGGGTAACGACACTTATCACGTCGACAATGTCGGCGACGTCATCATCGAATACACAAATCAGGGCATTGACCGTGTGCATGCGTATATCAGTTTCGATATGAGCACCGGCCTTAACGTCAACGTCGAAAACATGCGCCTTGTCGGGTTTGACACGGGCCTGAACGCAATCGGCAATAACTCGAACAACACCATTGAAGGCAACCGCGAGCGGAATACCCTCGCTGGCGGCCTTGGCAACGATAGCTACGTGATTTACAACCAGACAGATCTGTCGAAAGTCGATGTTATCGTCGAGAACGCGGGTGAAGGCTCCGACACCTATCTCGTGAACTTTACCTATGCGCTCGGCTCCTCCGCGCTCAGCATCGAAAATATCACTCTGACGGGAACAAAGCTGATCAACGCGACTGGCAACGAAGTGGACAACGTCCTGACGGGCAACGTCGCGAAAAATACCCTCACCGGCGGCCTCGGCAACGACACCTATGTCATTCAGGATACGACCGACGTCATCAAGGAAAACGCAGGCGAAGGCAATGACACGGTCGTCATCAAGGACAAGGCCTACACCATCGCAGCGCAGCTAAATCTTGAAAACATCAGCCTGACGGGCACGGCGTCCGTCAATGCCACCGGGAACATAGGCAACAACGTCCTGATCGGCAACAACGGCAGCAACACCCTCGACGGCCTTGCTGGCGCGGACGCGATGATCGGGTTTAAAGGCAACGACGTTTATATCGTCGATAACCTGGGCGATACAGTAAACGACGGTGGCGGCACCGATGCGGGTGGCGAGGATGAGGTGCGCGCGAGTGTGAGTTTTACCCTTGGCGTTGATCTCGACAATCTGACGCTGACCGGAGGGGCGAGCATCAACGGCACCGGCAACGATCTCCTCAACACGCTCACAGGCAATGCCGGCATCAATACGCTGGCGGGCGGGCTGGGCGATGATTATTACTACGTCCAAAATACCGGCGACGTGGTTTCGGAGGTTACCGGCGAAGGCAACGAGCGGCTGTTCACCACAGTCAATTTCAACATGGATACGAATGCCGACCAGGTCGAGATCCTGACGCTGCTGGGCACACTCAGCATCAGCGGCATCGGCAACGCGCTTGACAACACAATCAACGGCAATACGGGCATAAACATTATTTACGGGCGCGGCGGCGAGGACACGATTTTCGGCAATGCCGGCAACGACGTTCTTCATGGCGAGGGTGAAACCGACACCATTTTCGGTGATGCGGGCAACGATACGATTTTCGGCGGTGATGGCGACGATTTCACGGTTGAAGGCGGCGCGGGCAACGACATCCTGAACGGCGGTAACGGCAATGACGGCCTTGTAGGTGGCACGGGCACCGACACCTTTATCGGTGGCCTTGGCGACGACGTCTTTGAGGTGACCGATATAAACGAGAAAATTACCGAATTCATCGGCGAGGGATCGGACACGGTTGTCACCAGCCTAAAATCATTCACGCTTGCGCCCATAACGGCGACGCAGGAACTGGAAAACCTTGGCCTGTTCGGCTCCGCGATCGTTGGCATCGGCAACGAGATCGGCAACGTTATCGGCGGCGCCGGCGGCAACAACACGCTCATGGGCATGGCCGGCAACGACGTCCTGATAGAAGACGCTACCGACGACGCGGGAAATGACACGCTTGACGGCGGATCCGGTGTCGACATCATGCGCGGCGGCATCGGGAATGACGTTTATTATGTGGATAACGCCGCGGACCAGGTGACCGAAGGGGTTCTTGAGGGGCTTGACGCGATTTATGCCAGCACCTCATACGACATGAGTCTCGTCGCCGTCGGCGAGATCGAATATCTCTACCTGATCGGCAGCGCCATCAACGGCACCGGCAACGACGAGAAAAATACGCTCGTTGGCAACGCCGCCGTCAACACACTTGCCGGCGGACTGAATAATGACGGCTATATCGTCAACAACATGGCCGACATCATTGTCGAATACGCGGGGGAAGGATTCGACACAATTTATTCTTCCGTCAGCTACACCATGGCGGCTTTCACGGCGAGCTACCATGTCGAGGGGCTGACCCTGACGGGCACTTCCGCGATTAACGGCACCGGGAATACGAATGACAACTTCCTGACGGGGAACTCCGGCATCAATATCCTCAGCGGCGGTCTCGGGAATGACGGCTATTTCGTGGACGATCTTGATGACATGAATAAGGATACCTTCATTGAAAATATCGGTGAAGGGACGGATGATTTTATTTTCGGCAGAATCTCCGTGACGCTTAAAACGGCGACGGCGACTTATGATATTGAAAATATAGTTTTGTCTGACGAAGACGAAAACGTGCCTGATTACAACATTAACGCATCCGGCAACGCGCTCGACAACACGCTGACTGGCAACCGGGGCAGTAACACGCTGAACGGTTCGACCGGCGTGGATTATCTGGTGGGGAACAAGGGTGACGACACCTATATCCTCGATAACATCGCTGATTTCCTGACGGAGAAGGCCGGCGAAGGCAATGATACGGTGAATACGAACTTCACCTACAGCCTGACGAATGACGTAGACGAGGTGGAAAACCTGACGCTGTATGGCGGACTTGCCATCGACGGCGAGGGTAACAACGTCACGAATATCATTATCGGCAATATCGCGGTCAATACGCTGTCGGGTCTTGATGGCAACGACACGCTGGATGGCGGCGGCGATGCCGACGTGATGATCGGCGGCGATGGTAACGACTTATATATCGTTGATAACTCCCTCGATGTGGTTTCGGAGGTCGGCGGCGAAGGGCGTGACACAGTGCGCAACAGCGTGAGCTTTAACATGCTCCTGCAGGCATCCGGCGACGTTGAAATTATGATCATGACCGGAGCGTCGAACATCGACGGCACCGGCAACACGCTCGGCAACACCATGACCGGTAACACGGGTAATAACACTATCGACGGGGGGGTCGGCACCGATACACTGCTGGGCCTTGCGGGCGACGATTACCTGATTGGCGGCGACGCCGTGGATACAATGGATGGCGGCACCGGCATCGACACAATGGCCGGCAATCTTGGCGACGATGTCTATATCATTTCGTCGGCGACAAAAACCATCCTCGAGGCCTTCGGAGAGGGGATCGACGAAGTGCGTTCCAGCCTGACGCATACGCTGGCGGCGAATGTCGAGAACCTGACTCTGACGGGCAGCGCGCCCATCAACGGCTTCGGCAATAACCTTGGCAACTTTATAAAAGGCAACGCGGCCGTCAACACGCTTGACGGCGCAACCGGCGTCGACACGATGGAAGGCGGCGGCGGCAGCGACATTTTCATCGTCGATGATGCGGGCGATGTCGTGATCGAGGCAGGGGGCGGCGGTCTGGCGGACACGATCCTGTCATCCGTCACCTATGACATGGGCGTATCGGCGACAGGCGATGTGGAGAACCTCACGCTGACCGGCGCGGCGGCGATCGACGGCTACGGCAACGGCGAACATAACACGATCACAGGCAACTCGGGCATCAACACCATGGACGGCGCGTTGGGCAACGACTTCTACGTCGTGCAAACGCTGAGCGACGTTCTCGATGACCAGGTCGGCGAAGGCGAAGATACCGTCCTTTCCGCCATTACCTGGGCGCTGAACAATATCGAAGAGACGGAAAACATTTTCCTGCTTGGCACCAGTGCGATCAATGCGACGGGCAACGATCTCGGCAACAGCCTGATCGGGAATTCCGGCAAGAATATCCTGAACGGCGGGTTGGGTGACGATACGTATGGCCTTGGCATCTCGGGGACGAATGACACAATCCTCGTGGATACGGGCGGTAACGATACCGTTATCGTCGGCGCAAGCTACAGCATCGCGACGCGCGCCGACCTTGAAAACATCTGGCTGACCGGCACGGGGCTGTTCAATGCCACCGGCAACGCCAATGCAAACAGCCTGATCGGTAATGACGGCAAGAATACGCTGAATGGTGGCGTCGGTGCCGACTTCATGGTCGGCGGCCGCGGCGACGACACGTTCTTCGTCGATGACGTCGGCGATGTCACGGTCGATGACCTTGATCGACCCGACCAGGAGCCCGCGATACTCGAGGACCCGGATCTTCTGCCGGGCGGCAAGGACACGGTTATTTCAAGCGTGTCGTATTCGCTATCCACCTATCTGGATAACCTGACGTTGACAAACGTCGCAACGGCCCTGAACGGTACCGGCAACAACCTCACGAACATTATTAAAGGAAATTCGTTCAATAACATCCTGAGCGGCGGCGCCGGTGCCGATACGCTGGATGGCGGTGCGGGCAATGACAGCTATTATATCGACGCGGCAGGCGATGTGATCAAGGATACCAGCGGCATCGACCATGTGTTCTCGTCGCTTGGCTTCTACACGCTCGGCATCGGCCTTGAAAACCTGACGCTGATCGGGCCTAACCCGATTAACGGCACAGGCAATACCGGCAACAACACCATCACCGGCAACGGCGAAAATAACATCATTGATGGGGGCGCGGGCAGTGACGTCATGATCGGTGGCGGCGCGGACAACATTATTGGCGATAGGTATTACGTCGACAAGATCACCGACACCGTGATTGGCGATACCGGCCGCGACACGGTTTACAGCAAGGTGACTTATTCAATCGATACCGCTTTCTCGCAGGATGTCGACAACCTGATCCTGCAGGGCACCACCGCGCTCAATGGCACGGGTAACGCCCTCGACAACTCGCTGATCGGCAATACCGGCGTCAACACTTTGGTGGGCGGCGACGGGAATGACTTTATCGGCGGCGGCGGCGGCAAGGACGTGCTGTATGGCGGTAACGGCGCCGACACCTTCAACTTCGAAGGCGCGACGGCGTTCAAGGGGGTCGTCAATATCATGGATTACGAATTTGGCGTCGACACGATCTCCTACGACGCCATTATCGATCCGCTGCTGCAGGTGAATGAAGACTTCATTGAATTCATCCCTGTTGCCAGCAGCCCGAACTTTCAGGTCTGGCTGGACTACGACGGACAGGGCGAGGCCTATGTGCCGCAGCTGATCGCGATCCTGATCAATCCCAGTTAAGGTGACGGGGGTTTTACGGCAGGGGCGGCGGGTTTTGGCGGTGCCAGCACTTTCTTGACGTGCTGGGCCATCATCAATTCCTCGTCGGTCTTGATGACGTAAACCTTCACCGTGCTGTCGGCGGCGTGGATGGCGGGCTTGCTGCCATCATTTGCCGCTGCATCTGTTTTGACGCCCAGATGCGCGAGTTGCGACAAAATCTTGTCGCGGATAACGCCTGAATTTTCGCCAATACCACCGGTAAAGACGATCGCGTCAACGCCGCCGAGGTCGACGGTCAATGACGCGGCCTGACGCGCGGCGTAGAGGCAGAACAGGTCGATGGCTTCCTTCGCCTCCGGCTTGTCGCTGGCGAGGAGCGTGCGGACGTCTTCGGTAATGCCCGATACGCCCTTCAGTCCCGATTGTTTCTGGAAGATATCGGACAGGCTTTTCGCCGTCTCGCCCTGTTCCAGCAGGTAGAGCAAAATGCCGGGGTCGGTCGCGCCCGCGCGCGTGCCCATCATTAAACCGTCGACAGGCGTGAAACCCATCGTGGTTGCAACGCTCTTGCCGTCCTTCATCGCCATCATGCTGGCGCCGTTGCCTAAGTGAGCGACAATCACGCGACCCTTGGCCGTTTTCGCGTCGGCAACCTCGGGCAGTTTCGAGGCGATATATTCATACGACAGCCCGTGGAAACCGTAACGGATAATACCTTCATCCGTCAGCTTGCGCGGGATCGCATACATCTGGTTCAGCTTCGCCTGCGTGCGGTGGAACGCGGTATCGAACGATGCCACCTGCGGCAGGCCCGGATACTGCTCCGTGATCAGCTTGATGCCCTTCAGGTTGTGCGGCTGGTGCAGCGGTGCCAGCGGCGCAAGTTTTTCAAGATCGGCGAAAACTTTTGCATCAATTTTCTGGGGCGCTGCGTAATCCTTGCCGCCATGCACGACGCGGTGGCCGACGGCAGTCACGTTGTTCGCGGCGATGACGTCAAGAACCTGCTGGAAAGCGGCGTCATAGCTGCCGGCCTTCTTCACCTCGATATTCTTGCGCTCGATCAGCGTCAGGTCATCGGCACGGTAAAGGCCGTATTTGATCGACGACGATCCGGCGTTGACCACCAGAACCGTTTCGGGCTTCGCGTTTTCTGTCATGCCGGTGCTCAGGGCTTTTTCGGTGCGCGGGTCTGGCTGCGGCTGGCAACCAGTGCGATGGCCGCCGATGCCTTGCGCTCCTCCGCCTCTGCCGAGCGGCTGTTGAGGATGATCGGCACTTTCGCGCCGACGACCACGCCGCCGAGCGGCGCTTGCGACATCAGCACGCGCGACTTGAAGTAGATATTGCCGGATTCCAGATCGGGGAAGACAAGGATGTCGGGATCGCCCGCAACGTCGGAGAATATGCCCTTCAGGTTCGCGGATTTCTTCGAAATCGCGTTATCCATGCCGAACGGGCCTTCAACCTTCGCGCCCGTGATCTGGCCGCGCAGCGCCATGACGGTGAGTGCTGCGGCATCCAGCGTTGCCTGCTGGCGCGGCTCGACTTTTTCGGATGCGGCAAGGATTGCCACTTTGGGTTCGCGGCCTTCAATCTTCCAGAACAGGTCAACGGCGTTCTGGATGATGTCGCGCTTCATCATCAGGTCGGGCGCTTCGTTGACGGCGGCGTCGGTGATGTAGAGGGGTTTGTGGTAACCCGGATCTTCCATGATGAACACATGGCTCATGCGCTTATCGGTGCGCAGCTGGCCTTCCTTGGCCACGATGGGGCTCAGGAATTCGGGCGTATCGATCTTGCCCTTCATCAGCGCCTCGGCCTTGCCGGTGCGGACCAGTTCGACGCCCATTTCGGCGGCGGCGTGGCTGTGTTCGGTATGCACGATCTCGAACGCGGAAATGTCGATATTCGCGTCTTTCGCGGCCTTGCGGATTTTATCCTCGGGGCCGACCAGGATCGGGGTCATCAATTTTGCAGCAGCAGCCTCGAAGGCGCCGCGCAGGGAATTTTCATCGGTGGGGTGGATAACAGCGGTTTTGAGCGGCTTGGTATCGGGGGTCAGCTTGTCGTAGATGTGTTTCAATTCTTTATCCCTTGAAGTGCGCCCCGGGACTGATTCCCGATGGCTGTTAAGATCATTATGCTGTGCTTGAGCACAATTAGGCGGGAGAACGGCCACTTTGTCAAGCCACCCGGAATAAGCTGCTGTTTAACAAGCTGAAAATGAAAGAAAATTTCGGGCGAAATTAATGCTGCAGGGCAGCATTAAAATGCTGATTTCATTATAAGAATATTACGCTAAAAAGGGTTTGACCGAAGCCCTTCGTTTAACATATTGTATGACCTGTTTAGGTCAACCAGCCACATTCCGGAGACGAAAAACAATGACGACCGATTTTATCTTCAATCCCGATCGCCAACCCATGATCCGCGCGGATTACCGCCCCTCCGAATATAAAATCGACAAGGCCGACCTTTACATCAACCTCGATGAAACCAACACCAATGTGCGCAGCACGCTGCATGTGGACCGCAACCCTTCGGTCGCAGCGCTCGGCGGCCCGCTGATCCTCGACGGATCGGATTTGAAATTGAAAAGCGTCAAGATCCTCGAAAACGGCGCATGGCGCGCGCTTGACCGCCAGGAATTCAAGGTCGATGGCGAGCAGCTGATCATCAAGCGCCCGCCCGCAGGCGCGTTCCAGCTGCAGATCGAAAACGACATCAACCCGACCACCAATACCGAACTGTCGGGCATCTACATGTCGGGCGACAACATCATCACCTCGCAGAACGAGGCGCAAGGCTTCCGCCGCATCACCTACTTCCTCGACCGCCCCGACAACCTTGCCGTCATCGGCGCCACGCTGGAGGCCGACAAGGCGAAATATCCCGTCCTGCTGTCGAACGGCAACGGCGATTTCCGCGATACCGAAGATCTGGGCAACGGCCGCCACCGCATTTCGTGGTCGGACCCGTGGCCGAAGCCGTCCTACCTGTTTGCAACCGTCGCAGGCGACCTGCAGGTGCTGGAAGATAAATTCACAACGATGTCCGGCAAAGTCGTCGACATCCGCATTTTCGTGCAATCCGGCTACGAAGACAAAATCCAGTGGGCGATGGAAGCAACCAAGCGCGCCATGAAATGGGATGAAGTCCGCTATGGCCGGGAATACGACCTTGATAACTTCCACATCGTCGCCGTCGATAAATTCAACGCGGGCGCGATGGAAAACAAGGGCCTGAACATTTTCAACGTCAGCCGCCTTGTCGGCAACGCCGAAACCTCCACCGATACCGACCTGATGGATATCGAGGAAGTCATCGGCCACGAATATTTCCACAACTGGACCGGCGACCGCGTCACCGTGCGCGACTGGTTTGAATTGTCGCTGAAAGAGTCGCTGACCAGCCTGCGCCAGCGCCAGTTCGCCTCCGACATGCATTCCGCGCCCGTGAAACTGATCGAAGACGCCATGGTCTTGCGCACCGGCCAGTTCATCGAAGATTCCGGCCCCGGCGCGCATTTCGTGCGGCCTGAGCGCGTGGAGGAATTCGACAACATCTATTCCACGACCATCTATCAAAAAGGCAAGCACGTTCTGGCCATGATGAACACCATCATGGGCGACCAGATGTGGCGCACGGCGATGGACAACTACTTCAATAAATTTGACGGCAAGGCCGTGACAGTCGATGACTTCATCGACAACATGCAGGACACATCGGGCATCAACCTGACCCAGTTCCGCCGCTGGTACAGCCAGTCGGGAACGCCGGAAATCAGCTATGAAGGCAAATACGACGCGGCGTCCAAAACCTATTCCCTGACGCTGTCGCAATTCAACCCCGGCACCGCCGACCAGCCGTTGTCGGAAAAGCAGAACCTGCATATTCCGATCTCCGTCGGCCTGATCAGCCAGAGCGGCAAAGACGTGCCGCTGCAACTGCAGGGCGAAGCGGCTGCGGGCGATACCACCCGCGTGCTGAACCTGACGCAGGGCAAACAGACCTTCGTATTTGAAAACGTGAACGGCCCCGTCGTCCCCTCCGTGCTGCGCAACTTCTCGGCACCCGTCAAGATAATGACGCAGCCGTCTGACGCCGAACTTATCTTCCGGATGGAACACGACAGCAACCCGTTCAACAAGTTTGAAGCAAAAGAGCGCCTGACGCTGAAAACCCTGCTCGGCCTGATCGATGATGTACAGGCAGGCCGCCCGCTCGCGGTTGGTCAGGACTTCCTTGATGCCTTCGGCGCGAACGTCGCGAAAGCGGCGGCTGGCGGCGGCGATCAGGCGTTTGCGGCACAGCTCCTCACGCTGCCCGCCTATAACATCGTGATCCAGAGCCTGAAAACGGTTGATCCCGATGCGATCAAGAAGGCGACCGGTTTCCTCTCCACCACCATCGCCCAGACCTTCCAGTCGGATTTCGAGGAAATCTATAAACAGACGACCCCGCCCGCAGGCGAAAAATACGATGTGATCCCTGCTCAAGTGGGTCGCCGCGACCTGCACAACTCGTCGCTTTCCTTCCTGAACAAGCTGAAAACGCCGGAAACGCTGGCGGCTGCCGTCAACCAATATACCGGCGCCACCAACATGACCGAAAAACTCGGCGCGCTCGGCGTGCTTGCGCGTCTGGATGGCCCGGAAGGCAAGGCTGCGCTGCATGACTTCTACGAGCGTTACAAGACGGTCAATAACGTGGTCGACCGCTGGCTGAGCCTCAATGCCGCAACGGCATCGGGCGATGCGGCAGGCCAGATGCGCCAGTTGCTGGAACATGAAGCGTTTGATTTCACGAACCCGAACAAGGTGCGTGCGGCAATCGGCGGCTTCACCGCAAGCAACGCGACCGCCTTCCACAACAAGGACGGTTCGGGCTACGCGTTCCTCGCCGATGTCGTGGTCAAGATGAACGACATCAACCCCCGCACCGGCGGCCAGATCGTGAAGCCCCTGACCCAGTTCAAGCGTTACGACGCGGAACGTCAGGCGCTGATGGTGAAGGAGCTGGAGCGTATCCGCGAAACCCCCAACCTTGATAAAGGCATCAAGGAACTCGTCGGTCAGGCGCTTGCCACGGTTGAAAAACCGCAGGCAGCCGCCAACAACAACGGCAAGAAGCCGATCGCACCCGCCGCGTAACATAACACCGCTAACAATCAAGCCCGGCGCACCCCGCCGGGCTTTTTTGTTGAGTTTTCCTGTGCTATTCAGGTGCAGGTATCCGGAGGATTAAATGACCGATTGGAACAATAGCCTGTCGCGCGATTATTTCGGCGAATTCGACGGACGCGGCGTGATCATCGCGGGCGGCGCTGACGGTATCGGCGCGGCATTGGCCGATGCATTCCAATGGCTGGGCGCGAAGGTCGCGGTGGTCGATAAAAATCCTTCCGCCGCAGTTGTCAGCATCACTGCCGACCTCGCCGATGAAAAAGCGCGTAACGCCGCGCTTACGGATGCCTGCGCCAAGGTGGGCGCACCCGTTGCTTTTGTTAGCACGCTCGGCTTTGACAGCCGCCTTGGTTTCGACCTGACGCAGGAACAGGCCGAACACCTGATGCGCGTCAATTTTTTTGCGCCGGTTTTCGCGGCGCGTGACGTGATGCCGGTGATGCGCAAGGGTGGTGGCGGTGCAATCTGCCTTTTCACGTCCCGCCACGGATCGGAAATTTTTGAACCCGATATGACCGGCTATGGTTGCGCCAAGGCTGCGTTGGATAGCGGCATCAAGCGCCTTGCGGTCAAGGCGGGCGAAGATAACACACCGTCCAACATCATCCGCGTCTTCGGCTTCTGCCCCGGCTGGGTGCAGTCCGATAACCAGAAGGCGCGTTTCGACGCCAAGCAGTTTGACGACGCGGCAAAGGAACAGCTGATACCTGTCGGCATGCAGCCCGCCGATATCGTGCCTGCGATTATCTTCGGCCTGTCGAAACATTCCCGCCTGCTGTCCGGCACCACGCTGCGCTTCGATGCAGGCGAGGGGCAGGTGAAAACGAGCGCGGTGACGGCGGGCAGCAAAAAGGCGGCATCATGAAAGCGGAGCTGCTCAACCCCGAACTCCCCGCATCCGAACTGGGCGAAGGCGTCAACTGGGACGCGCGGGAGAAAAAACTCTATTGGGTCGATATCATCGGCAAATGCATTCACCGCACCGATGCGGATGGCAGCAACTACCTGTCCTATAAAACGCCGTCCATGATCGGCTTCATGGCAATTGCAGAGGAAGGCGGCTGCATCGCGGGGTTGCGCGACGGTTTCTATAAACTGGATCTCGCCGAAAACGTGAATGCGCGCCCGTTGTTCCACCCGACTTTCGCCGACAGCGACAACCGTTTCAATGACGGGAAGTGTGATCGTCGCGGACGCGTTTGGGGCGGCACGATGAACGACCTCGATCATAAAAAACCCACGGGCGCGCTGTACCGCCTTGATGAACACGGGCTGCATACGCAGGAAGAAAATGTTTTCATTTCCAACGGCCTCGGCTGGTCGCCGGATAACAAACTCATGTATTACATCGACACCGGCCGCAATACGCTGTTCACCTATGATTACGATATCGAAACGGGCGAAGCCACAAACCGCAAACCGCTGATTGAATTCAACGGCAAGCGTCCTGATGGCATGTGCGTTGATTCAACCGGGCGTTTGTATGTGGCACTATGGGGTGGTTGGGCGGTCGATATTTATGCGCCGGATGGAAAATATATCGACAGCATCGCGGTCGATGCGCCGCAGGTATCGTGCTGCTGCTTTGGCGGCGATGATTTGAAAACGCTTTATATCAGCACGGCCTATGTCGGCTTGCCGCCTGAAAAGCGCGCCGCAGCGCTGCATGCGGGCAAGACGTTCAAGATCCGCCTGGATGTCGCGGGCCTGCCCGAAACACCGGCACGGGTTTAACCGCCATGCAGATTTTCGCAGACTGGGGCAACACCAATTTCCGCGCCTTCCTGATGAAGGATGGCGAGATCGTCGACCGTTACCTGTCGGCGGAGGGTGGCATCCAGAAAGTTTTTACCGCGCCTGAAAACCGCGTTGCCGATTACAGCGGGTTTATCACGAAACATATCGCGGGCTGGTTAAAGGAATATCCGGCTGCGCCGATTTATATCGCAGGCGCGGCAGGCGGACGGGACGGCTGGGTGGAAACAGCCTATTCCATCGCGCCTGCAGGCTTGGCGGATGTAAAGCGCAACCTGCACCGTATCGCGCCCGATCATCTGGGCGCGGCGGCGGGACGCGAGATATACATCGCATCCGGCTGCACGATTGCGATGAAAGACGGCCGCCATGATGTGATTAGGTCGGAAGAAGTTAAAAGCCTCGGCGCGGCGCGGCACCTGAAGCGGGACGATGTTCTGCTCTGCATTCCCGGCACGCATTGCAAATGGGTGAAGATAGAGGGCGGCAAGATTGTGCATTTTGAATCCGCGCTGACCGGTGAGTTGTACGGTATTTTAAGCGAACGCGGCGCGTTGGCGGCGCTGTTCCGGTTCGATAAAAATTCGCAGCAGAAAGATATGGGTTCGTTTGACCAGGGTCTGGAAATGGCGGGACGTGGCTTCGACCTGCTGACCGATCTCTGGCAGGTGCGCGCGCAAAAACTCCGCGCCAATCCGCATCCTGCCGATATGCAGGCGTATTTTTCCGGCATCCTCATCGGTCATGAGTTGCGACAAATGGACAGGCTGTTCCCCGGCAAGCCGCCCGCAGTATTGCTGATGGACGGAGGCGCGAAACGCGAATTTTACGCGCGCGCGTTTGACTGGTTGGGCTGGAAACTGGATTGTGAAGTCGACAGCGAAACGGCGGTCGTCTCCGGCCTGCTCGGGGTTATTTAAGGTCTCTGGTCGCGGCGGTCAGCGCTTCAGCGCGTTTTTGCACCTCGTCCGCGGATGTGCCCGGTTTATACAACGACGACCCCACGCCAAAGGCATAGCAGCCGGCGGTGTGGAATGACGCAACGGTATCAACCGCGATACCGCCTGTCGGGATGACCTTGATATTGGTCGGCAGCACCGATTTCAACGCGCGGATGTAATTCGGGCCGCAGCTATCGGCAGGGAAAATTTTCAGGAATTTCGATCCCAGCCTGATGGCGTCAAACGCTTCGGTGGCTGTATAAACGCCCGGCATCATCACCATGTCGCGGGCAAGCGCAGCCTTGACGACGTCGGCATCGGTGTTGGGAGAGACGATCAACCGCGCGCCGGTTTTGTGGACTTTCTCGACATCTTCCGCCGTCAATACGGTGCCCGCGCCGATCAATGCGGTGTCGCCGAAGCGTTTCACAAGGCGGGAAATGCTCTCGAAAGGGTCGGGGGAATTCAAGGGCACTTCAAGGCAGCGCCAGCCCGCATTGAAAATCGCCTCTCCCACGCCCAATACTTCATCGGGCTTGATGCCGCGCAGGATGGCGATCAGGCGGTTTTGCGAAAAAAACTGGTCGGCGGTCGCGGGCATGGCTGATCCTTTAATGTTGCGGGCGCAGGTATTCGCGCACGCGCTTGGCGATTTCGTCCTTGGCAAGTTCTGGGCGGTCGAACATTTTCATGTAGGCGCCGACGCTCGCCTGATGCACGCCCATTTTCGGGTCGGACCAGATGACGCCCCACGGGCTGTGGATCGGTGTCGGCTTGATCACCAGATCAGCGCGGCGTTTGTCGAGTTCTTCTGCGGATACGTCCATGTTCAGCTGCTTGTTCGCCACATCCAGCGTCACCCAGTCGCCCGTTTTCACCAGCGCCAGCGGGCCGCCCGCCGCCGCTTCCGGCGATACATGCAGCACATGGCAGCCATAGGCTGTGCCGCTCATGCGCGCATCGGATACCGTCACCATGGCCTTCACGCCCTTCGCCAGCAGATAGCCGGGCGGGCGTACGTTGCCGACTTCGGGCATGCCGGGATAGCCCAAGGGGCCGCAATTGCGCAGGATCAGCACGCGGTCGGGCGTGATGCCTTCCTTCGGGTTGTCGATGCGCTTGTGGTATTCCTCGATGCTGTCGAATACGACGGCTTGGCCGCGATGCTGCAGCAGGTTTTTTTCCGCGACCGCCGATACCTTGATGACCGCGCCATCGGGGCACAAATTCCCTTTAAGGATGACGATGCCGCCATCGGGCAGTAGCGGTTCTTTCACGGTTTTAATGATATTCGTGTCGGTATAGGGGTCGCGCGCGGCGAGTTCTTCCTTCATCGTCTTGCCCGTGCACCATTTCACGTCATCCTTGACGTAGCCTGCGGCGGACAGTTCGCGCAACACGGCGGGCATGCCGCCCGCGCGGAAATATTCCTCCATCAGGAACGCGCCCGAGGGTTTTACGTTCACCAGCAGCGGCACTTTCGATCCGTATTCCTGCCAGTCGTCGATGGTGAAATCGATATCGGCCATGTTGGCAATAGCCAGCAAATGCACAACCGCATTGGTCGATCCGCCGATTGCCGCATTCGCCGCAACGGCGTTCAGGAAGGATTGACGCGTGACGAAGGTAGAGGGGCGGCGGTCGGCCAGCACCATCCGCACGGCTTCCTCGCCCGCGCGGAATGAATAATGTGCGCGCTCCGCCATGGGCGCGGGGATGGACGAGGCGCCGAACAGCGTCAGCCCCAATGCCTCTGCCATGCTATTCAGCGTCGATGCCGTGCCCATGCTCATGCAATGGCCGGCGGAAGGCTGCGCAGCGCAGGAGCGCGTCATCAATTCTTCTTCGGTAATTTTTCCGGCGGCCAGCAATTCGCGGTTCTTCCACAAATGCACGCCCGATGCCGATTGTTCGCCGTGGTAATAGCCGTTCAGCATCGGTCCAGCCGATGCCACGATGGTGGGAAGGTCGGTCAGCAGCGTTGCCATCAATCCGGCCGGAACGGTCTTGTCGCAACCGGTCAGCAGCACAAGGCCGTCCATCGGGTTTGCGATGATGGTTTCGATCAGCGTCATCGCGGTTAGGTTACGCATATACATCGATGTCGGGCGCGTCAGCGGCTCCCCCAAGGGGGGCGCGATATCGAACTGGAAGGGGATACCGCCTGCCTGACGCACGCCCTGCGCCACGCGGTCATTCAGGTGATGGTCATGCATCGCCTGACAGGGGTTCAGGTCGCCGCCGAATTTGCAGATGCCGATGATGGGGCGGCGGCCGCTTTCCGTCTTGTCGGCCAGCGGATGGTCGGCCGTGCCGCAAAGCTCTTCCATCGTGAATTTGGAATTCACCATCTTGCCGGTATGGTGTGCGCGCACATCGACGGCGGCGGCCTGTCCGAACCAGTAATCGCTGCGCAGGAAAACTTTTTTGTCGGCCATCTGGCACCCCCGTTTTGACCCGTCTTTTTTACTATAGGCGGGGGGAGTAAGCCAGACGATTAATGTATAATCGGCAGGTCAGGGATGATGGGCGGCAGGGGCACATCAATCGGCGGCAGCGCAGGCACATCTATGACCGGCACATCCACCGGCGGCAGGTCGATCGGAGGTAGTATAGGCAGGTCGACAGGCGGCACATCGACCGCAGGAACGTCAACCCCGGGCACATCGACGGATGGCACATGGATGCCCGTTTCCCCGATGCTGGGCAGCGCCAGACTGCCCAGCTGGGTCGGCAGATTGCCCCCGAGGCTGCCGTGTTGGCCATCAATACCCTTTAGCGCGGGCACAATCAGGCCGAGCGAGAAGGGCGCGGATTCTGGCGTGAAGCCTTGCGCGATCAGCGCGCCGTTCGCACCCACATCGCCGTACACGATGACGCGGGAATTGATTTCCGGTGCCTTGCGCGCGGCAACGCCAAGCGAAATTTTCGTGCCATCCGCCATCCGCAGTGCGCCGTTGTTATATTCGCGCACATAACCTTGCGTCAGGAAGTGCTTCACACCCGATTTGAAGATGGAATTCACATGGCTGATGCTGGCGGATTTGGCTGGTTTCATGCGCTCGATCAGGCCCGCAATGATGACGCCATCGGCGCGTTTCATGCCGCTGACGGATACATAGTCGCCGGCGCGCAGCAGTCTCATCACGTCGCGGCCTTTGCCGTCGGCGATGACTTTTTGCTGCGCCACCACCATCTCGCCGCGTTTGGCATTGATGGAGCCGACGCGGCCGGAAACCGCCTTGTCGACCGTGATCTTGCGTGCGCGGAATTCGCCGTTTTTCTGGTAGGCGCGCACCGCGACCACCTGACCGATGCGCAGGGCCTGGATCGACGCATTGCGGCCGTTGTTCTCGACCGGTGTTTTCGCCGTGTATTCGATTTCCATGCCGTTGACGCAGATGGAACCAAAGCCCGTGACGCGGCCATATACGCCGATATCACCGGTGATGCCCGTACCGCCGATGCCGCGATCCGCGAATTTTGCGCCCGTGCCACCCATCCCTTTTCCGTTATGGATGCCGGTGCCGCCCATGCCTTTACCTTCGGCAAATTTCGCGCCCGTGCCACCCATTCTCTTGCCGTCATGGATTCCCGTACCGCCCATGCCTTTGCCGGAGGCGAAAATGAAACCGTCGGGCGTGGGGCAGCCCTTGGTTTTCGCCAAGGCAGGCGTCACCGGTTGCAGTGTGGAAAGCGCCAGCGCGAGGATCACGACGATTTTCATGAATGCGTGGCGCATGGCTGTTACCCCTTGTCCTTGCGGGTGAGATCGGCGTCGGTGTAGAAATACGCGCCGAAATTAATGCGGTATTTCGCGTCCGGCTCCCCTTTGTCGATATCCGACATTTCCAGCGCCTTGCGGTTCAGGTTGCGCAACGCTTTCATCGCCCCCTCGCGCGCGAGGTTCTGCAACATTTCTGCCGATTCCCGTGTCAACCCGTCGTAATAGACAGAACGGTCGAGGAAGGGCGGCTTGCTGCTGAGGATATTGGCAACCGCCGCCTCCAGATGGTCTTCGCCGTTATGGCCAAAGTAATAAAGCTTCTCCGCCCAGCCTTCCTGCGGCACGAAGGCCTCGACGTTCAGCCAGACGTTGTCGGTGATCTCGTCATAGCGCGCGATATCCTGACGCAGCATTTCATCGAGGATCGCGCGCGGGCGTACGTCTTTCGACACGCTTTCGGCCAGCGCGGAAAAGCTGAGCTTCGGGTTCTCGCGGTTCACATAGGGCAAGGGGCGCGGCAGACCCTGCGGGTTCAGGAATTCGGTATTGCCCATCCAGACGGCGACCAGTTCCGCGCCGACCGACACATAGGGCACATCGATCTTGGATCCTGCGGGCAGCGAGCGGAATTTGCGCACATCGCGGCGATGCACGCCGGTCATCAGGCTGATCTGGCTGTCGGTGGGGCGGATATTTGCGGCGGTGAGGTTTTCCTCCGCGATGTCGACATACACATCTTTCATGATCTCGATGAACACTTGCAGCGGCAGCCCCTTGCCGATAAACAGCTTCGCGAGCGGCCGCATCAGGCGGCGCACCGCCTGCAGCATAAGGCTATCGGATTCAGAGATGGGCATAGGTGCTTGCATGTTGTCCATGATGACTAATCCTATCCACATTTATCTAGATCGCGAGGGATTTTTTTCCAAATAAATCAAAAAAGTTCCCCGGATTTCCAAAATTAATTTTATCTATATTTTATTATAAATCAACATCTTATAATAAAGTATGAATCTGTAACTCTTTGGAATATCTCAAAAATTACGTGTAAAATATACACACGCGATTTAGAACATCTGTACAGAAAAAGCGGGGCTGTACGAGTCTCGGAAAAATGTTATCAACGCTCCATGTTTCAGAAACTTTTGACCACGTTTTTTATTGTGATCCTGCTGCTGGCATCGCCGCAGTTTGCCGCCGCGCAAGCGTCGGAAAAAACGACGCTGTCGGTTTCCGCGGGATACAATTACAGCGAAGGCGATTACGGGCAGGTGGATGAAACCAAGGTTCATTATGCGCCGGTGACGCTCAAGCTGACGCGCGGCGAATGGGCCGTGAAGCTGATGGTGCCCTATATCCGCATCACAGGCCCCGGCGTTGTGGTTGGCGATGTGCCGGTCGGCACGCCGCAGCCCGTTGGTACAGAAGAAGGTCTTGGCGATATCACGCCGAGCCTGCTCTGGACGCACCGGCTCAACCGTTTCGGCACGACTGCGGAATTGCAGGGCATTCTGAAACTGCCGACAGCGGATGAAGATAAACGCCTCGGCACCGGACTGTTCGATTTCACGGCGCAGGCGGGACTGATCCAGCCGATCGGCCGCGCATATCTGAACGGAAACCTCGGCCGCAAATTCAACGGCAACAACGCGACCTTCCCCTTGCGCGATGTGTGGAAATATACGGTCGGCGGCGGGTACCGTCTGTTCGACCACACAACCGTCGGTTTCCTCTATGACTACCGCGAACGCCAGAGCACGGGCAGCGAGAATTTGAGCCTTGCGACCGGCTATATCAGCCAGATGCTCAGCGATGAATGGACGGTGCAGCTCTATGGTTCGGCTGGCTTTACGGATGCCTCGCCCGACAGCAATATCGGGGTTCAGGTGACACGTAATTTCGACCTGTTTTAGGCCTTTCAAGGCGGATTGACCACTCGCCATAATCAGCCTATCTTGAACACCTCATTAATAGCGCGCCACAATCAGACGGGATGGAATCATGTCCAGCAAACCCCTGCCCACGGATCAGTTTTTCAAGAATTCCGGCCTCACGCCCGAAACGGCGCGCGAGATTGTGAAGGAAGGGTTGAGCGGCGCGGATTACGGCGAGTTCTATCATGAAATCGTCGCCCGCGAACGTCTGGTGAAGGACAAGGGCGAATTCACGACCGTCTCGACCGGCGACAGCAAGGAAGGCTTCGGCTTCCGCGTCGGTCAGGAAGAACGCGTCGGTTATTCCTATTCAGATTTGTTCAACGAAGCCGCATTGAAAGATGCCGTGACGGAAGCGCGCAACGTGCTGAAGCTCGGCACACCAAAGGCCGCGCAGCCCGCATCCGGCATGGTGGCGCAGCAGCTCTATACGCCGGAAGATCCCATGGCCGGTTTCACGCTCGCCGAGAAAATCGCCAAGGTTGACGAGATCGAGGCCTATGCCCGCTCGCTCGACCCGCGCATCACGAACGTGACTGTGGCTTACGCGTCTGAATCGAAGGCCGTGCATATCATCACCGCCGACGGCAAAAGCCTGATCGACAATCGTCCGATGACCTCCGTCTCCATCTCCATCATGCTGACGGATAAAGACGGCAAGAGCGAAATCGGCACCGCGCAGACGGGCGGCCATGTGGATGCCACTGCTGTGTTCGACGAAGCAAGCTTCAAGGCAGCCGCGAAAAAAGCGCTGCATCAGGCCGAAGAACTGCTGGTGGCCGAAGACGCGCCCGCCGGCATCATGGATGTGGTCCTCAGCCCCGGTTGGGCAGCCGTCGTGCTGCACGAAGCAATCGGGCATGGATTGGAAGGCGATTTCAACCGCCGCGACATTTCCGTTTATAGCGGAAAAATCGGGCAGCAAATTGCATCACCCGAAGTCACCGTCATCGACCAGGGCGATATGCCGGGCGAGCGCGGCAGCTTGCATTTCGACGATGAAGGCGTACCCACGCAGCAAAACGTGCTGATCGAAAACGGGGTGCTGAAGGGGTACATGCAGGACCGCCAGAACGCGCAGCTGATGGGCGTTGACCCGACCGGCAACGGCCGCCGCGAAAGCTATGCCCATGCGCCCATGCCGCGCATGACCAACACCTATTTCGCCAATGGCACGCATGACCCCGCCGATATCATCAAATCGGTGAAGGACGGGTTGTATATCTCCGACATGGGCGGCGGGCAGGTGGATATCACCTCCGGCAAGTTCAACATGAACGCGAAACTGGCCTACCGCATCCGCAACGGCAAGATCGCAGAACCTGTGAAGGGCGCGACGATCGTCGGCGACGGCCTGACCGTTATCAAATCCATCACCATGGTCGGCAACGACCTCGCCCTTGAAAAAAGCGCGGGCATGTGCGGCAAAAACGGGCAGCAAGTGCCCGTCGGTTGCGGCCAGCCCACCTTGCGCGTCTCCAACATGACCGTTGGCGGTCGCAAGAAATAAGGAACAGTAAAATGACCACCGAAAAAGAATTCCTCGCCACCATGAAGCCCTTCGCGCAATCGCTGCTCGATTACGCAATGGAAGAAGGCAAGGCGCATGGCATCACCGATGCGCGCATCTATGTTTCCGCCAGCGACCGTCTGGAAAACAGCGTTGAAAAGGGGCAGGTGACGAAAACCGTTTCCGGCAAAACCTATAACGTCGGCATTACCCTCTACGCCGGCGACCGTACCGTCACGCTGACCAAGAACACGATTGACGAACAGCGCCTGAAAGACGCGATGCTGGAGAATATGAAGATTATCTCTCTCGTCCCCGCCAATGCCGACAAGAAAATGCTGGAGGCGGAAAAGGTGTTCAAGGGCGCGAAACAAAACCTCGACCTGTTCGACCACAACCCGCCCACGACCGCGCAGCTGATCCAGTACGCCAAAGACGTCGAAACGGCGGCAATGGCGCAGGAAGGTGTCAAGGCGACGCGTTCGGTCAGCGTCACGCGCGCCGAAGACCATTTCCTGATCGTTGCATCCAACGGGCTGGAGGTTTCCGACAGCCGCACGATGTATGCGGCAGGCGCGTCCGTGATCGCCGCCGACAAATCCGGCATGCAGATCAGCGGCGAAAGCAGCATGGCGCGTCATTTCGGCGACATGGCAAAACCCGATGTGCTGGGCGCGGAAGCGGGTCAGAAGGCGATTTCGAAACTGGGCGGCATTTTGCCCGCAACCGGCGATATGCCGATTGTGCTGGATAATTCTGCAGCTGAAAGTTTCTTTTCTTCGGTCTATTCCGCCATCGGCGGCACGGCGCTCCATCGCGGTACGACCTTCCTGAAGGGGAAGCTGGGGCAGCAGGTCATGGCACCCGGCATCACGATTTCCGATGATCCGCTGGTATCACGCGGCATGTCGTCGCGTCAGGTCGATACGGCGGGGCTGGCGGCACAGCCCATCACCTTCATCGAAAACGGCGTGTTGAAAAGCTATGACATCAACCTGCTGGAATCACGCCAGCTGGGCATGGAACCGATCGGCCGCGAAAACGGCCCGACCAATACCCGCATCGAACCCGGCACCCAAAGCCCTGCCGAACTGATCGCGGATATCAAGGAAGGCATTTTCATTAAAGGCTTCAACGGCGGCACGGTCGATGTGAACACCGGCAACCATTCGCGCGAAGCGTACGGCTTGTTGATTAAAGACGGCAAGATCACCGATACCGCCGTCAGCGGCTTCGTCGTTTCCGGCAACCTGAAAGACATGTTCATGAAGGTTGCGGTTGCGAACGACACGCCGACACTGCCCAGCACAAAGCACCGCATGGCCGCGCCCACGACGCGGATCAACGGCTGCACGATTGCAGGGAAATAAGTGCCGGGAAATAAGTGCAGGGAAGTGACGCTTAGTCTTTTTCGCCGCTGAAGGTCACGGTCACGCCGCGCTTCTTGAAATAGGACTGCATCATCTTGCGGCCCTGACGGTTGTTTTGCGCAAGGCGCGCCGGTTCGACCGCGATTTCTTTTTTGCCTTCGGCGGCCAGCGCCGTTTTCAGCCCGTCGATATGCTGGTCGATATCCAGGTTGTCCTGCTTCAGCGATTCATAGACGGCTTCGAGGGCCTGTGCGACGGTAAGGGCGGTCATGTTTTGTCTCCGGTTGAATTCGCGCCGATTATGGTGGAAGCGCGCGCATTTTTCCAGTCCAATCTATCCGTTTGATAAACAACATAAATCGGCCCTGTACCATTTTTATACCGGATGCGTTAGTATGGCGAAGTTCAAGGGCAAAGGGGAAACATCATGGCGTCATCCGGAAAAATCGTGATCTCGGTCGACGGCCCCGCCGCCAGTGGTAAAGGCACGCTCGCCAAGGCGCTCGCCGCCAAGCTCGGTTTCGCCTATCTTGATACCGGTGCGCTCTACCGCGCGGTTGCACTTGCAACGATTGAAAGCGGCGGCGACCCTGCCAATTTCGACGACGTCAAAAAAGTGATCGATAACGTCACGCATCATGTAACGCCCGAAACGCTCATCAACCCGAAGCTCCGCACGCCCGCAGTCGCCGCGGGTGCCGCCAAGGTTGCGGCCTATCCCGATGTGCGCCATGCCGTGCGTGATTATCAGATCGAATTCGCCAATAACCCGCCGGGCGGTGCGCCCGGCGCCGTGCTGGATGGCCGCGATATCGGCACGGTCGTCTGCCCTGATGCGGATGTGAAATTGTATGTGACAGCATCCGCCGAAGAACGCGCGCGCCGGCGTTTCGAGGAATTGAAGCTGAAGGAACCGTCGACCACCTATGAAACGGTGTTGAACGACGTCAACGCCCGCGACCATGCCGATATGAACCGCGCGATTTCGCCGCTGAAACCGGCGCTGGACGCGCATATTCTCGACACGACATTGCTGGACCGCGCAGGCGCGCTGGATGCGGCAGTCAAAATTTTCCAGTCAAAATTTCCGTCCGATGCGGAGAAGCCTGCCAAGGCAAAATCCCCGCGCCCCTAATACCCGCCAATCACCGGCAGGATTTCGCCCGTGATATAGCTGGAGCATTGGGCGGAGGCGAGGAAGACGTAAGAGGGGGATAATTCCTCCGGCTGCGCGGGGCGCTTCATCGGCGTGTCCGCGCCAAATTTCGCAACATCCGCCGCTTCCTTGTCCGACGGGTTCAGCGGCGTCCAGACAGGCCCCGGCGCAACCGCATTCACGCGGATACCCTTGCCGATCAGGTTGCCGGCCAGCGAGCGGGTGAAGGCATGAATGCCGCCTTTGGTCGTCGAATAATCCAGCAGATGCTTGCTGCCATGCAATCCCGTCGCCGAACCGGTATTGATGATGGCCGAGCCGCGTTCCATGAACGGAATCGCCGCCTGCGCCATGAAGAAGTAACCGTATAGGTTCGTCTTGATCGTCTCGTCAAAATGTTCTTCGGTCAGGTCGGCAATATCTTTGGTATGCACCTGAAACGCGGCATTATTGACCAGCACATCGACGCGGCCAAAGGTATCGACGGCTTTCTGCACCGCTTTTTCGCAAAACGCGCGCTTGCGCACATCGCCTGCGATGACGATGCATTTGCGTCCTTCGGCCTCGACTTTCTTCTTGGTCAGGGCAGCGTCTTCATGCTCCGCCAGATGCATCAACACGATATCCGCGCCTTCGCGCGCGAACATCACGGCGACGGCGCGACCGATGCCGGAATCTCCACCGGTGATGATGGCGACTTTATCCTGCAGCTTGCGGGAGCCGAGGTAATAGGGCGCGTCATACATCGGCGCGTGGCGTACATCCGTCTCCAGCCCCGGTTTGGGCAGATGCTGTTTGGGGAAGGGCGGCACAGGATATTCGCGCGCGCCTGCCTGCATCGGGGCGGGTTCGGCATCGGATTTGCGGTCGGCGCGTGCCACTTGTTTTTGGACAGTACGCTGCTTGGCGGCAGTTTTTGCCGCAGTTTTTTTGGTTTTTTTCATGGCAGGTTAATTTATCGACACGTGGTTGGCCGATACTTTCGTCCAGGCGGGCGGGTCGCTCGCGGGGAAAGAGTCCATCGATGCGAGGTCGACCATGTCGTCCGCATCCTTGTCGAGGTCGGAAGATTCCCCGCCGCAGACGCGGGCCGAACATTCCTGATTGAGACGTTTATGAACCACATAGCCGATTGTCGATGCGGCCAGGGTAAAAATGATTAAATCGCGCAGCATGGTCGCCTCCCTTTGGAATTCGTTGTCAAACAAACTCACCACGGGCGATTCAGGTTCACTTCACTTTTTTGCTTTTGGTATCTGGGGGTTATGCCAGATATGCAGCACGGCGTAACTGCGCCATGGCCGCCATTTTTCCGACATTTTATCGGCTTCCTTCGCCGATACGCCGCCCAGATTGTTCAGCACCCCGATATCCCCCGTCGGAAACGCGTCCGGCCAGCGCAGCGCGCGCATGGCGATGTAATGGGCTGTCCACGGGCCGATGCCGGGAATATCGTCCAGCTTCTGTATGGCCGCATCGGGGTTCACCCCCGGCTCCAGCACCAATGCGCCGGACGCAAAGCCGGATGCCAGCGCAAGGATGCTCCGTGCGCGCGCGCCATTGATGCCAAGTCGCGCAATATCGCCCTCCGCCAGTTTCGCAACCGCGGCGGGCAGGGGGGCGAGATAGTTCAGTTCGGGGAACGGCGTCTTGAATTTTTCGCCAAAGCCTTCGATAAACCGGCCGCCCAGCGTGGTTGCCGCCTTGACGCTGACCTGCTGACCCAATATCGCCCGCACGGTCAGTTCAAACACATCGAATGCGCCCGGCACGCGCTGGCCGGGATTGCGTTTCACCATTTTGCCAATCGTCTTGTCGCCCGCAAAATAGGCGGCGATCACGTCGGGGCGCGCGCCAAGGTCGAATAAATTCTTTAGCCGCGCCAGCAGCATCGGCAATACCGGTAGCAGCGCATGTGAAAACTCGACAGTTAGCGCCGATTTTTCCGGCGCATGGCCGACCCGCACCCAGCCCTTGTATTTACCCAGTCGCACGGTGCGCAGGTAATGCCCGTCCACCATCGCCTCCGCCCCCTTCAGCGCCCGTGCGCCAAGAAAGGCGAGTATCCCGTCCCAGTCATAGGGCGGGCGGTAGGAGAGCAGAAGCGTCGATGATTCCCCCGTCAGTATATTTTCGTCTGCGACCTGCTTGCGCAGGCGCGAGGGCGTCATCCGGTATCGCTTCAGGAAGGCGTCATTGAACCGCCGCAGGCTGTTGAAGCCGCTGGCATAGGCGACCTCCGTGACGGGCAGGGCGGTTTCGGTCATCAACTGTTTTGCCAGCAGCAATCGTCGCGACTGTATCAGTTCGATCGGCGATACGCCCATTTCCGCACGGATGATGCGGCGGATCTGGCGGCTGCTGAGGTCGAACTGCTGGGCGATATCCTCGATCCCCATATCTTCCTCCAACCGCGCCGCTATCAGCTGCGCAATGCGGGGCGCATCATCGACAGGGGCATAGCCGGGGGCGAGTTCAGGACGGCAGCGCAGGCAGGGACGGAAACCACCCGACTCCGCGCTTTGCGCATTGGCGAAAAATTTGCAGTTTGCGGCTTTGGGCGTCTTTGCCGTGCAGACGGGGCGGCAGTAAATACCGGTCGAAGTCACGCCCACGAAAAACACCCCGTCAAAACGGGCGTCACGGGCGGCGAATGCGCTGTAATAATTTAAGGACGTGTCCATTGGCAGACGATATAGTACGCTGAGGCCACCCCGCCAGCCGTTTCCGGACACGGGAACAGCTGTGTTAAAATCTTACCCGTTGATTTTGCTAGGAATTAAATTCAGGGAAGGGTTTTACCGTTTCATACGTTATATAAGCGTCCGTATTTTTTCAAAAGGCGACACAAATATGAAAAAAATTACCCTCCTCAGCTCCGCGCTCCTGATTTTCCTTATGACAGCCGCCCCCATGGCGCAAGCGCAGGAAGTGACCGATCCCGCCGCTGCCGAAGCCGAAGCCCCGCCGTTGAGCAAACGCGAACAGCGCGAGCAGGAGCAGGCCGCCCGCAAGGCCGAACGTGCCGCCCAGCAGGACCAGCAGCAGCAACAAGCCCAGCAGCGCCAGCAGGAACGCGCAACGGAGCAGCAGTCTCAGGCCGCCGAGCGCGCCGAAAAACAGCAACAGCAAGAACAGCAGCGCCAGCAGGAACGCGCGGCGGAGCAACAATCGCAGGCCGCCCAACGTGCCGAAAAACAGCAACAGCAAGAAGAGCAAAAAGAAGCTGCCGCCCAGCAACGCGAGCAAGAGGCCGCGGCCCAGAAGCAGGAAGCGCAGCAGCGCGCGGCGGAGCAGCGTGCAGAGCGCGAACAGCAGGATGCGCAGCGTGATTCCGAACGCGCCGCCCGCCAGCAGCAGGAAAAAGCGGAAGCGGATTCCAAACGTGCGGAGCGCGAAGCGCAAGACAACCAGCGCGAAGCCGAGCAGAACAAGCGCCAGCAGGAACGTGCCGCCCAGCAGGCGGAGCAGTCTGAAAAGGCCCGCGTGAGCGCCGAGCAGGCGAAAGCCGAGCGCGACTCCCGCCAGCAACAGCGCGCGACCGAACAGGCGAATGAGCGCAACCAAAGACAAGCCGATAAAGACAAGGCCGATGCCGAGCAGGAAGCAGCGCGCAAGACCCGTGCTGCAGCGCAAGCCGAGCAGGCCGAGAAAAACCGCGCCGCCGAAGCCGAAGCGGAAAAGCAGGGCGCGCTGCGCCGTGAATCCCGCGATCAGGCCCGCGAAGACAAGCGCGACGCCAAGGATGCGGAAAAACAGCAGCGTCAGGACCTGCGTGCGGCCGAGCGTGCCGAAGCGCAGGAAAAAGCCCGTGCCATGGCCAATGACCGTCAGGCGCAGGCGAAAATCAACGCCGAGAAACGCGAAGCGCAACGCCAGCAGGCAGAAGACCGCCGCATGGAACAGCAGGCGCAGGAACGTGCCAGCCGCATTTCCCGCGAACAGCAAACCCAGCGCATCGATGCCGAACGCCGCCGCGAGGCAGAATACCGCCAGCGTCTGGCATCACAGCAGGCGGCGTATGAACGCCAGCTGTCAAGCCTGCGCCAGCAGAACCGCGCGTATGAATACCGCCGCCAGCAGGATTATCTGGCCCGCCTGCGCGCGCAGCAGAACCAGTACCGCAACACCAACAACCGTTATAACTACTATAACGACCCCTATTACTACACCGCCAACAACTACCGCTATCAGCGCGACGGCCGCTCTTACCAGACCAACGTCTATGGCGCGCGCCTGCTGAAACAGGCGGTCAACCAGGGCTATGCGGAAGGCTTCCGCTCCGGCCGCGCCGACCGCATGGACCGCTGGAAATACGACTACTGGAATGCCTATGCCTATCAGGACGCGAATATGGGCTATAAAGGCTACTATGTGAAGCAAAGCGAATATAACTACTATTTCCGCCAGGGCTTCCAGAAGGGCTATCGCGACGGCTATTACAACCGCTACCAGTATGGCCGGTATGACGAGGACAACAACGATTACAACATCTGGTCCAGCGTGCTTGGCTCGATCCTCGGCCTGCAGCAGAACTAATAGTCTAGATCATCCTATGCCGTGTAGCCGGGCGCAAATTTCCGGCTGCCGGCATAGAGCATGATGCCAAGGGCCAACGCCCCCAGCACCAGAAAGCCGGATGCCATCGGGATCAGCGTGCCGTCATACAGCTGCCCGATCCATGTTCCCAACACCATCGAAATGGCCGACGACGTTGCGCCGATAATGGCCGACGCCATGCCCGCGATATGCCCCATCGGCTCCATCGCCAGCGCGTTCAGGTTGCCGAAGACCAGCCCGAAGCAGAAAAACAGCACGGCGGCATAAGCGAGGAAGATCGGCAGCGTTACATCGCCTAGCGACAGGTTGACCGCCATGAAAATGGCGGATGCCGCGACGATGCCGATAAAGGCGCGGATGCAGATATGGCGCATGCCGTATTTGCCGACGATTTTCGAATTCGTCATCGACGCAAGGCCAAGGCAGAGCGCAAGGCAGCCGAAATAAAAGGGGAACATCGCGCCCTGGTTAAACTTGTCCTGAAAAATCTGCTGCGACGAATTCAGGTACCCCATGAAGCTGCCGAAGCAGATCCCCATGCAGACCGTGTAGCAGAACGCCACGCGGTTGCCGACCACTTCGCGGAAACCATGCGCGAATGACGCGGCGGTGATGGGCACGCGGCGCTCTTTCGGCAGGGTTTCTTCAAGGCGCATGTAAATCCAGCCCGCAATCAGGACGGCGTAGAAAATATACATCAGGAAAATCGCGCGCCACGGGCCAAAGGTCAGGATCAACTGGCCAAGGGCAGGGGCAATCGCCGGCACCATGATGAAAATCATCATCACAATCGACATCACGCGGGCCATGTCGCGTCCCGCATATTTGTCGCGCACGATGGAAACGGTGGAAACATACGGGCCTGCAACGCCAAGCCCCTGAATCAGGCGGCCCGTCATCAGCACCTCGAAGCTCGGCGCGAAATAGCACAGTATGCTGCCCGCAAGATACAGCACGATGCCGCCGTACAAAACTTTCTTGCGGCCCAGCGCATCCGACAAAGGCCCCGCCACCAGCTGGCCGACGCCCATGCCGATGAAAATGCCGCCGATCAGGTATTGCGCGTGGTTGCGGTCGGCAAGGTTGAAATAATCCGCGACGATGCCCAGCGCCGGCAGCATCGCGTCGATCGAAATCGCGACGATCGACATCAGCAGCGCCATCAGCACCGCGAATTCGCGGAAGGAAACTTCGGGTTTGTTTGTGCCTGACATCGTTCTCGCCTTTTTTTCTTGTTCTGTCATCTCGGTCATCTGGTGTTCCTTATCACAGCCTTATCATTGTTTCACATATTTCGATAAAACGCAACGTAATTCATGCGTAAATCGCAACTGTTTGATTTCCCGCGCCAATCGCGGCAAGGGTGTTGACTTATACTCGGGAAATATATAATTTATGCTCAATAAGAGAATAACGAATCAGCGGGGCAAGGATTTCCATCCCCCTGATCCAGCAGGAAAACCGGCCAGGACGGGCATATATACGCCGATTCACTTCACCGAAGTGCGGATATATTTGACGTTTTACCATAATCCTATTGTTCTTGTGAGCTTCAAGGAAGACCAATGCAAAACGCGCTCCGCCGCACCGCTTTAACCGATACCGGCCTTTCGCATTTCGATGCGGCAAGTGCGCTGAACGCCGCGCGCCTCGCTGCACTTGTTGCCCAGTTCGCGGATACGGGCGCGGTGCATGTCACCAATACCGGCCTTGCCAGCCGCAACGATCTGCTGCCGCTCATGACGAGCTTAGGATTTGGCGAGGACGAGCAGTTTTCGGCAGGCGGGCGCACCGCTGCGACATGGCAGACGAAATGGGCGGCGCCCGGCTTGCGGCACCTCGATTACTATCCGCCTTATTTGTACCTGCTGCCGAATGGTGAAATCTGCTATCAGCGCGACTATCCCGAACGCGTGCTGTTTTTCTGCGAAACGCCGCCGGCCTTTGGCGGGCGCACCTTTATCCATTCGGCCAAGAAACTCGAATCCACCCTCGCGCGCCTTCCCGCAGGCCGCAAGCTGATTGATAAAGCCGTTGAACACGGCTTGATGATCGAAACCGGATTTATCGACCGCAACCATCCGCTGAAGGCGCAGAATTATTTCCAGTCATGGCAGGAAAGATTTGGCAGCGACGACCGCGATGTGGCGCTTGGCCTCGCGCAAAACCTGACCCGCGAATACGACGCCTGTTGGTGGGTCGAAGATCAGGGTTATCCGGTATTGATGACACGCATCATTCTGCCGGGTTTCGTGGACGGCAACATGCGTTTCCCCCGCATCGCCGCCGATGGTCCGATGCTGAAAAACGGTTTCCGCCGCTTTCCCTTCGGCAATGGCGTCGAAATGACGACGGCTGAAAAAGACCTGCTGAGAAACGCCTATACCGCGACACGCGAAGGTTATGCGTGGCGGCAGGGCGATTTTATTCTGATGGACAATATCCGCTATGCCCATTCACGCGAAGCCTTCGCCGGCCCGCGTGAAGTATTGGTCGGCATGGCCGGACTGAAACAATTATAAAAAACGTAATAAAGGAATGTGAACCATGACCGCCCCCGATTCCGCTCTCCGCCTCGTTGATGCCGAACCTGCACTCGATATGTCGCTGGTTGCCAATGCGACGGAAAACGAACGTTACCGCATGCCGGATAATGAAACCCAGTGGGCGGATGAATTGCCGGTCAATGTGTTCGATGCCGAAGGCGCATTGACGCCGGAGAAAATGGCCGCCATCAAACTGCGCTTCGCCACGCTCGGCACGCTGCAGGTCATCAATACGGGCATCCGCGCGGCGGAACAGAACGATGTGCCGATACCGATACTGGAGGGCTTGGGTTTCGGCGAAGATGAACAGTTCAAATGGGGCGGGCTCACCTCCGGCCGCACGAACCTGAAATATATTTCCAAATGCATGCGCGAAACGGATGATTACCCGAAACACCTGTTCCTGCTGCCGCATAACGAAATCCTGTACCAGCGTTTCATGCCCGAACGCCTGCTGTTTTTCTGCAGCCGCACGAATGAACGCGGATCAAACGGCGAAGGGCAGGGCGGGCGCACCTTTGCGCATTGCGCGAAAAAAACGGAAAGCTATATCGCGCAATTCGCGGTCGGCCGCGCGCTGCTGGCGCGCATGAAGGAATTCGGCTTCACGATCGAAACCGGCTTCCTCGACGAAAACCATCCGGACAAATCGAAAAACTATTTCCGTTCGTGGCAGGACCGTTTCGGCACCAATGACCGCGCCGAAGCGATGAAGGTTTGCGCCGAATCCACCCACCAGTTCGACGAAGGTTTCTGGATGGAAGAACCCGTGACCGCAGCAGACGGATCATCCGTGCCCACGCTGATGACGCGCATCACCATTCCCGCCTACAAAACGGACGCGCGCGACGGGCAAAGCTATATGCTGTTCCCGCGCGTCGCGCTGGATGGCCCGCGCGCGCATAACGGCCACCGCCGCTTCCTGATCGGCGACGGTGCGGAACTGACGCCGGAAGAAACCGTCATCCTGCTGCAGGCCTTCATGGCCAGCCGCGAAGGCCGCTATTACAGCGAAGGCGATATCCTGCTGGTCGACAACATCCGCTACGGTCATTCCCGTGAATCATACGCGGGCAGCCGCAAGATCTATGCATCGATGGCGGGGATGTTCTGGACCGACGACGCAGTCGTGTAGAATCATTGCTGTATGCTGAAACACAATCCGGCGCTGGTCCTGTGACCGCGCCGGATTTTTGTTTTTTCGATGCGTGTCGCAGCAAATGCGCGGTGAATCCCTGCACCAATCCGGCTAGTTATTGATTTTATTGAAGAATCATCATTTTACGGTCTGAGCGACTCAACGTATGCATGCCGTTTCGGTCGGTGGCATGTGACCGGAAAAAGCCCCGAATTTCCTGCTTATGTAAAAAACCCTGTCTTTTCAGGGATTTGTCACATGCCTGTCACAAAGTCTTTCGCAACTGTTACTTGGCCTGCAAACGGAAGTTACAAGCGGGAGCGATACTTAACTTAGAAGCAAGCAACCACGCAATTCAAGAAAACCAGAACTAAGGAGTACACACCATGTTCGAACAAAAAGCCCTCATCAGCGAAATGGAAAACCTTCGCCGCTTCGCCCTGCGCCTGACGCGCAATTCCAGCGATGCAGAGGATCTGGTGCAGTCCACTCTCCTGCGCGCTCTGGAGAAAAAAGAATACTTTGAAGCAGGCACGAACCTCTTCAGCTGGACCTCGAAAATCATGTTCAATCTGTTTGCGTCGCAATACCGCCGCAAGAAGAAATTCGAAACCCAGTACGATCCCGAGCCGTACCTGAACAGCGCATCGGTGAGCGCGTCGCAAGAAACGACCACCGACCTCGCGAAAGTGAAAGAGTCGATGAAGCTGCTGTCGGCCGAACATCGCGAAATGCTGGTCATGGTCTGCATCCGCGGCCTGCGTTACGAAGAAGTCTCTGAAATGCTGCAAATTCCGGTCGGTACCGTGCGCTCGCGCCTGTTCCGTGCCCGCAAACAGCTTCAGGAAGTGCTGGATACGCCTGCAACGAAAGTTGCGATTGCCGACCTCGGCAAGCCCGTGCTGGAACGCTATGAAGAAAGCACCATGGCGCAGGCATAACGAAACCTACCCGCCCTGACTAATTCTGGATTACCCTCCAGAACCCTAGAAAACCCCCGGCTGCCCGCCGGGGGTTTTTCTTTTGACTTTTCGGTGTTTCGTTAGATGTCCGTAAATGGCTGGAACTGGGCGGCTGGCTTGCGCTATAACATGGGCATGGTTTACGTTCATAAAATAGTAAAGACGCCGGTCGGCGCATTAACACTGGTCGCAAGCGATGCGGGACTCGCCGCCATCCTGTGGGAAAACGACAAGCCCGGCCGCGTGCGTCTCGATATCGGTGCCGAGGACAAGAAGCATGAAATTCTGTCCGAGGCCGAACGCCAGTTGAAGGAATACTTCGCCGGCACCCGCAACCGCTTCGATCTGCCCCTTGATTTCAACGGCACGCCGTTCCAGAAAAAAGTCTGGGCCGCGCTGTGCCGCATCCCCTTCGGCGAAACCCGCAGCTATGGCGATATCGCGAAACAAGTCGGCAGCCCCAAAGCCGTCCGCGCCGTCGGATCCGCCAACGGCAAAAACCCCATCTCCATCATCGCCCCCTGCCACCGCGTCATCGGCGCAAACGGCAAACTGACAGGATTCGCGGGCGGGCTGCCCGTGAAGGAATTCCTGTTGGGATTGGAAAGCCGCCAAGGTAAAGTTATCTAGTTTTTTTGAAGGAGGGTTTAATGGGTAACGCTGTCGGCTGGTTCGAAATCTATGTGCAGGACATGGGGCGCGCCAAAAAATTCTATGAAGCTGTGTTCCAGCAGACCTTGCGCAAGCTGGATTCTCCGCACGATATGTGGGCCTTCGGCTCCGATCTGGAGCAATACGGCGCATCCGGCGCACTGATTAAAATGGAAGGCGCGCCGTCCGGCTTTGCAGGCGCAATCGTCTATTTCTCTTGCGCGGATTGCGAAGTCGAAGCAACCCGCGCCACCCAAAACGGCGGCGACATCTTCAAGCCCAAGACCTCGATCGGCCCTTACGGCTTCATTTCCCTCGTTCACGACACCGAAGGAAATCTGATTGGGTTACATTCGATGAAGTAAGAAATACCGGTATTCTTGGCTCCTACCCATATTATTAATTGCATGATGGCATCAAAGGGCTAGGAGTAATTGTCGGTGAGCGTAGTATGAAAAAAAAATCTCAAAGCCATCGGTTGGGCAGTTATCCGTCTAAGCAGTTGTTACAAGTTACGCGGTAGTAATGCCCGATAATTTTTTCTACGAAAACATGATCACCGTGCGTGCCGTTGAGCATGGGGTCAACTGTCTTTTTCCACACGTCAGCGCGCTTGGAATAGTCAATTCCGATTTGATCCGTGGAATCATAAATAATATCAAAGGCCAGAAATCCATCTGCCGCCATAAGCGCTACGTCGCGAGACGCGCAAACACCAAAAAAACCAATATCCCCAACCGGAGTCGCTTGATTTTGGCATGAAGAAAACTGGGGCGTAACCAGTATTCTTGCCGCTTCAATTCCCTGACGTATGGGCACGAAAAGACCGAATTTTACTATCAAAAAAAGCAGGGCTGCAGGAAAAGTTCGTGCAAAATCCGAGGCCCAATTACTCTTAATACATGCAAAAAGAGAGCCTAAAATGTAGATTGCAGCAACGAATGCCAAGACAAGCATGGCAAGCAGGGTAAACCACTTACCGACAAGCACATCAACAAGAGCGGTTAGAAACACCAGAGATATTGTGATTATTGCAGGCCGCCAAAATCCAAGCCCAGCAAGCCGGCTGCCTTTGGCTTCAGGAGGCGCTTCTTGCAGTTTCACTATGTCGGGGGTGTTAGACATTCAATCTATCCTGGCAATGGATAAATGGCGGAGAGGATGAGATTCGAACTCACGAAACCTGTTACAGTTTAACCGCTTTCCAGGCGATCGCCTTCAACCGCTCGGCCACCTCTCCGCGAGCGATACAGGGGGGCAGAGTACCCTTAAAGGGGCTCCGGCTTCAAGTTTAATTTATGTTAATGATAACAGCCGTTTATCCGATGCCCGACAGGGCAGGCGGGCTTTGCGTTTGGGTTATCCTGACCGTATCGCCCACATGCACGACGCCGGTCGATTCCGGAATGCCGTTCTGGCCGAAGACGGTGCCGGTCATGCCGGGTTCGCGCATCAGGCGGAAAGTCTTGAGCGTTTTAAGCGGTTCGTTGTCGGTGCCGCGTGCGCCGGCCTGCTGGTCGGTTGCGGTGACGACGCAGCGCAGGCAGGGTTTCGGCAGGGCGATCACCACGCCGCGGATGCTGATCTTGCGCCATGTATCTTCATCCCATGCGGGCGCGCCGCTGACGACGATGTTGGGGCGGAAGCGGTTCATGGGCAGCGGGGCGGGCATGCGCTTGTTCAGGTCGGCAAGCGATTCCGCGAGCGTCACCAGCAGCGGGAAATCATCGGCGAAGCTGGTGGGCGTATCGGGTTCGGCCTGCGTCGAGGCGATGTTGCGCGGCAACCCGCCCTGCCAGACCAGATGCGCGCGAAAGCCGAGCGCGGCGGTGATCCATTTATCGGCGGACGCGCCTGCGGTATAGGCCTCCACCTGCTGCTTCCAGATTGTCACGATATGCTTGGGCGCATGGGGGGAGGGGAAATCGATGCCGACGGCCGATCCGTTATAGCCCAGCGCCAGCATGTCGCCCGCAATCGCGGTTTCGATGGCGGCCATCGCGGGGACTTCGCGCTGCGTCACGAATTTGTAGTTTTCATCGACGATCATCCAGCGCCTGTCATGCGCGAGGCCGCGTCTTTCGAGCGCGGCCTCGGTCACATCAACAGCCCGGCATCCTTTAACAGGATAAATATGAAGGCTTTCGACTTTCATCAGGTAATGCGTTTCAGGAACTCCATCGGCAGCGGCAGGATGATCGTGCTGCTGCGGTCATTGGCGATATCCTGGAAGGCCGAGAGGTAGCGCAGCTGCATCGCGCCGGAGGAGCCGAGCTTGGTCGCGGCTTCCACCAGTTTGTCGGCGGCCTGCAATTCCCCTTCGGCGGAGATGATTTTCGCGCGGCGTTCGCGTTCCGCCTCTGCCTGGCGGCCGATGGCGCGGATCATGCTTTCGGCAAGATCAATATGCTTCAGCGCCACGTTCTGCACCTTGATGCCCCACTGGTCGGTCTGGCCGTCCAGCAGCTCGCGGATGTCGGCGGAGAGTTTGTCGCGCGCGGTCAGCAGGTCGTCGAGCTCATGCTTGCCGAGGACTTCGCGAAGCGTGGTCTGCGACAGCTCCGACGTCGCGCGCATGAAATCGGCGACGTTGTTGATCGATTTTTCCGGTGCGACGACGCGGTAGTAAATGACCGCGTTGACCTTCACCGAAATGTTGTCCTTGGTGATGATGTCCTGGCTGGGCACGTCGATGGTGCGCACGCGCAGGTCGATGCGGGTCATGGTCTGCACGATCGGGATCAGCAGGATCAGGCCGGGGCCCTTGACGCCCGCATAGCGGCCGAGGGTGTAGGTGACGCCGCGTTCATATTCCTTCAAAATCCGTACGGCATAGCCGAGGAAGATGAGAGCCATGACAAAAATAAAGCCGACAAATGCAGTACCGCCCATAGTGCTAAATCCTTTCGCTGGTTAACGTGATTTGAATAGTTATTCGGGTTTGACGATCAGGCGCAGGCCGTCGATTTCGACGACCTTCACCATATCGCCCGGGTTGATGATGAATTCGGGCGCAGCCGCCGTCGCCTTCCAGATTTCGCCGGTGATGCGGACTTCGCCCTGGCCTTGTGACCATGTCAGGACTTGCGCGGGTGTCTGCAGCAATTCTTCCTGCCCCGTCATCGTGGGGCTGCGCTGTGCGCGCAAGGTGACCGCGATCAGGACGGAAAGGAAGCCCAGGCTGGACACAGTTGTGGCCCCGATCAGCCACGGGTCTATCCCGAAATTCGGGTCCGCGCTGTCGATCAGCATGGTGGCCCCGACCGCGAAGGAAATCGCGCCCCCGATCCCGAGCGCGCCGAAGGCCGGTGCAAAGGCCTCGCCGATCATCAGCCCGATGCCGGTCAGCATCAGGGCAAGGCCGGTATAATCGATGGGCAGCACGTTCATCGCGAACAGGCCGAGGATAAAGCTGATGACGCCCATCACGCCCGGCAGCACCACGCCGGGATTGAGCATTTCATAGATAAGACCGAGCGCGCCCAGCGTGACCAGCATGAAGGCGATGTTCGGCTCCGCGATCACGCCCAGCAGTTCTGTGCGCCAGTCGGATTCAAGGCGCTCGATGCGGGCGTTCTTGGTGTTCAGCTTCATCGTCTTGTTCATCGACATCTTGACCGTGCGGCCGTCGACCTTTTCCAGCAGCTCGTTCACGTCGATTGCGATCAGGTCGATCGCTTTCTTGGCGAGGGATTCAGTCGCGGTCAGGCTTTCCGCGTCGCGCACCGCGCGCTCCGCCCATTCGGCGTTGCGGCTGCGCAACTCGGCCAGGCCGCGGATATATGCGGCGGCATCGTTGACCATTTTATGTTCCAGCGTGGATTTCGGCTGCACCGATTTCGGGTCAGTCATCGAGGGGTCGCTGTTTTCCGACGGGCTGTTGTCGCCCATGCGGATCGGGGTGGCGGCACCGATGACGGTGGACGGCGCCATCGCCGCGATATGGCTGGCGTAAAGGATGTAGGTGCCTGCGGATGCCGCGTGCGATCCGGGCGGGCTGACGTAAGTCGCAACCGGCACGGGGCTATCGAGGATGATCTGGATGATCGTCTGCATGGAATCGTAAAGGCCGCCGGGGGTCTGCATTTCCAGCACCACGATATCGGCCTTGCGCTTGGCCGCTTCGGTAATCCCGCGGCGGATCAGGTCGAGCGAGGCGGGGCTGATCATGCCCTCCACCTTGATGACGACGGCGAGCGGCTGGTTCACAGGGGGCGCGTCTTCGGCGGGGGCCTGCGCCAGCTGGAACAGCAGGAAACCCACGATGCACAGCACGGTGTATAAAGGCTTGAGATATTTTTTCATGGCAATACCCGGACGTAAAAATGCAGCCGCGATAACATTGCGAATTCTAGCAAAATACTGGCGGGACAGACTATATAATCCGCGCAAGCGTTATGGATAGTTAGGCGGCTTTCTTCGGCGCGTCCGGCTTATTCTGGATAGTAGCAGGCGCGTTGCGCCCCACCTTCGGCTCGGCGCCGAAATGCTGGATGATGTCGGATGCCCATTCCGCGCCGATCGCGCCGGCATCGGCGGCTGACTTCCCCTGCGCGAGGCCATAGAGGAACCCCGCCGCGAACTGGTCGCCCGCGCCGTTTGTGTCGACGATTTTCGATTTGTCCAGCAGCCGTGCCGGCACATGCGTCATGCCGGATGCGTCGATCACATAGGCACCCGCAGCACCCGCGGTGATGGAGGCGGTAACGCCGAGAGCCTGCACCTTCGCAATCGTATCCTCCAGCGTCGCCGTCTGGAACAGCGCCATGAATTCCCCGCGGTCGCCGACAAGAATATCTGCATGCGATGTCGCAAGCGCAAGGAAGCCTGTCTGGTTCTGCGCCACCACATGCGCGTCGTTCAGCGCGACCACGACTTTGCTGCCAGATTGTTTGGCGAGGCCGGCTGCGTGATGCACAGCCTCGCGACCGTTTTCCGTCAGCCACAGATAGCTGTCGAGATAGGTGATTTTTGCCTGTTTGATAAGGGCCGCATCGACGTCGTCGGCGGTCAGTTCCATGCTGGCACCTGCGGCGAAGGCAAAGCTGCGCTCGCGGTCCGGCGTGGTCAGCGCCAGCACGGCGGTCGTGCCGGTGGCGGCATTGTCCGATAAAACAGGCGTGAAATCGATCCCGTGGCCGCTCAAACGCTGGCTGAGGAACGTGCCGTTTTCATCATTGGCGATCTTGCCGATCAGCGCGGCGCTGCCGCCACGCAGGGCCACGCCCGCCGCGACATTCGTGCCGGGGCCGCCGGGTGTGCGGGCGGGGGAGAGGCTATCCGCAATCTGCTTTGCGGTTTCTGCGCTGACCAGATTGGACAGGCCCTTCTTGATGCCGAATTTCTCCAGCTGCGCGTCATCGGCTGCGAACTGCATGTCGACGACAAGGGCACCAAGGGCAACGACATCGTATTTTTTCCCAACGACTTTGTCGTTATTCATTTTTATGCTGCTTTCTGTTTTGCGGCAGAGAGGGTTTCGAGAAGCGCGGCGCCCATATCGGAGGTCGAGAGTTTTTTCGCGCCGTCGCTCATGATATCGGCGGTGCGGTAACCCTTGGCCAGCACGGCCTCGATCGAATCTTCCAGCAGTTGCGCTTCCTTGTGCATGTCGAAGGAGTAACGGAACATCATCGCGACCGACAGGATGGTGGCAAGCGGGTTGGCGATGCCCTTGCCCGCGATATCGGGGGCGGAGCCGTGGATAGGTTCATACAGCGCGGCGCGCTTGCCGTCGGATTTGATCGCACCTAATGATGCGGAGGGCAGCATGCCGAGCGATCCGGTCAGCATGGCTGCCTCGTCGGACAAAATATCGCCGAACAGGTTGTCGGTCACGATCACGTCGAACTGCGCGGGATTGCGCAATAACTGCATCGCGCAGTTGTCGGCATACATGTGGCTTAAGGTGACGTCCTTGTATTCCGCTTCATGCAGCCTGGTCACTTCTTCGCGCCACAGCTTGCCGGATTCCATGACGTTGGCTTTTTCAGCGGAGCAGACCTTGTTGCCGCGCTTGCGGGCAAGCTCGAACGCCACGCGGGCGACACGGATGATTTCGTTGGTGGTGTAAACTTGCGTGTTGACGCCGCGGCGCTGGCCGTCGGGCAGGGTGGTGATGCCGCGCGGCTCGCCGAAATAAACGCCGCCCGTCAATTCGCGCACGATCATGATGTCGAGGCCCTTGACGACGCTTGCTTTGAGGGTAGAGGCATCGACCAGCGCGTCGAACACTTTCGCGGGGCGCAGGTTGGCGAAGAGTTCAAGTTCCTTGCGGAGTTTCAGCAGACCCGCTTCGGGGCGGATGGCGTAATCGACCTTGTCCCATTTCGGGCCGCCGACAGCTGCCAGTAAAATCGCATCCGCCTTGCGGCATTTATCCAGCGTCGCATCCGACAGCGGCACGCCGTGTTTATCAATCGAACAGCCGCCAAGGTCGCCTTCGGATGTTTCCAGCTTGGTGCCGAAATGCTGGTTGAACCAGCCGAGAATTTTCAACGCCTCCGCCATCACTTCGGGGCCAAGGCCGTCGCCGGGCAGGGTCACGATTTGCTTGGTGCCGGTCATCTAGAATCTCCTGAGTTTTTTGGAACAACCCAAATTATCAGGTCGCAGGGGCATGTTCAATTGGTTCACGCGCCCGATATTAAAAGCCCCTGTTTTCAAGGCTTTCAACTCTCGCGTTATCAGCCGTAGAGCCAGGGTTGTCTGCTTTTCTGCGCGTCCTCGAAGGTCGAAATCGTTTTTTCTTTTTCGAGCGTCAGGCCGATATCGTCGAGGCCGTTCAGCAGGCATTTTTTACGGAAGGGGTCGATATCGAATTTATATTCCTTGCGGTTGCCGCCCGTCACCGTCTGCTTGGCGAGGTCGATGGTCAGCTCCAACCCCGCTTCCGCGTCCTTCATCAATTCCTCGACCTGTTCTTTCGGCAGGACGACCGGCAGGATGCCGTTCTTGAAACAGTTGTTGTAGAAGATGTCGGCATAGGACGGCGCGATCACGCAGCGGATGCCGAAATCCAGCAGCGACCACGGCGCATGTTCGCGGGATGACCCACAGCCGAAATTTTCGCCCGCCACCAGAATTTGCGAATGGCGATAGGCGGGTTTGTTCAGCACGAATTCCGGCTTCTCCGCGCCTTCGGGCGTGAAACGCAAATCGTTGAACAGGTATTTGCCAAGCCCCGTGCGCTCGATCGTTTTCAGGAACTGCTTCGGGATGATCGCGTCGGTATCGACATTGACCATGTTAAGCGGTGCGGCGGGGCCTTTGAGTGTGTCGAATTTTTGCATGTCAATCTTCACCTCTAACTGCATCTTTGAGATCAAACTTCACTTCATACTTGAGCAAGCTGATGTTCGGAACCACCGCTTTAGCATAATGTAGGTTCTCTTTGATTGTTTTTGCGACGATGACGCCGTGAACTTCTTTGTCTTTTCCAACGCTTTGCTTTACCCACCCCATATACCTTACTAGCTGTCCAATAACGTAGTCAGGGGTTCGGCCTCTTTTTAATTCAAAAACAAAAAAGTTTCCTTGCGCATCCACGGCGAGAATATCGATAAATCCTGCATCGGTGTAGTATTCAACGCCACCGTCGTAAAGAGATAATTTTTTTCCATTTATCAAAATGGTTTGAATATTCTGCGCGATAAAGTCGCGTAGTTGAGATTCCATTCCAAATGCAATTTCGGAATTTTCAGCCGGTGAAATATCTTCAACCTCTGTTTCGGCATCCTCAATGTTCTCAATAATTTCTTTTGTTTCGCCTAAGCGAAAACGTTTGTATAAATCGACTGATCGGCGGCATCGGTCGAGAACAGTAAAAGGTAATCCGTTGATTTTAATTTTAGTGGGATTAGCTTTCTCTTGGACCGCATCACCGCGCGTATACGTGAGATGGGAAATAAGCTTTTCCAATTGATCTCTATCGAATTCCTGATCAAGGTCGATTTGTTCTGCTCGGGCCACTCGGCGACAAAATGAAAGTCTTGAACCACTGTAAGAGGGAGCTAGTCCTCTGTTTAACAGCCATTCTTTGAAGGCATTTTCCTGCATGTTACTTCACCAGCTCCCTTACATCCGTCAAATGTCCTGTCAGCGCCGCCGCCGCCGCCATCGCGGGGCTCATCAGGTGGGTGCGGCCGCCGCGGCCCTGACGGCCTTCGAAGTTGCGGTTAGAGGTGGAGGCGCAACGCTCGCCGGGTTGCAGCTTGTCGGCGTTCATCGCAAGACACATGGAACAGCCCGCCTCGCGCCAGTCAAATCCTGCTTCGATAAAGATTTTATCGAGGCCTTCTTTTTCCGCCTGTTCTTTCACCAAACCGGAACCGGGCACGATCATCGCGTAAACGGTTTTCGCAACCTTGCGGCCTACGGCGATTTTGGCGACTTCGCGCAGATCTTCGATGCGTGAATTGGTGCAGGAACCGATGAATACTTTATCAATCGCAACATCGGTCAAACGCTGGCCTGCGGTCAGGCCCATGTATTTCAGGGCGCGTTCAATGAATTCGCGCTGGCCCTGATCTTCTATTTTCGCCGGGTCGGGCACGAAACCGGTGATGGGCGCAACCGTTTCGGGGCTGGTGCCCCAGGTCACTTGCGGCGCGATGTCTTTTGCTTCAAGACGGATTTCCTTGTCGAAAACCGCGCCTTCATCGGTCACCAGCGTGCGCCAGTATGCGACCGCCTTGTCGAAATCCGCACCCTGCGGCGCCATCGGGCGACCGCGTAAGTATTCGAATGTGGTGTCGTCGGGCGCGATCAATCCTGCGCGCGCGCCGCCCTCGATCGTCATGTTGCAGACGGTCATGCGGCCCTCCATCGACAGGCCGCGAATGGCGGAGCCTGCGAATTCGATCACATAGCCTGTGCCGCCCGCGGTGCCGATTTGGCCGATGATGGCAAGGATGATGTCTTTTGCGGTCGTGAAGGGGGGCAGTTCGCCCTCCACCAGCACGCGCATGTTTTTGGCGGGTTTCTGGATCAGCGTTTGCGTCGCCAGCACATGTTCGACTTCGGATGTGCCGATGCCGAATGCCAGCGCACCGAACGCGCCATGGGTCGATGTATGGCTGTCGCCGCAGACGATGGTCATGCCGGGCTGTGTCATGCCCTGTTCGGGACCGATGACATGCACGATGCCCTGGCGTTTATCGGCCATGCCGAAATATTCGATGCCGAACTGCGCGACGTTTTTCTCCAGCGTGTCGACCTGCAGTTTCGCCTCGGGGTCGGTGATGCCCTTCAACCGGTCGTGGCTGGTCGGCACGTTGTGGTCGACGACGGCGAGGGTCGCATCGGGACGGCGCACGGGGCGCTTCGACAGGCGCAACCCTTCGAAGGCTTGCGGGGAGGTGACTTCATGCACAAGGTGGCGGTCGATATAGATGACCGAAACGCCGTCATCATTGCGGCTGACGACATGGCTATCCCAGATTTTTTCGAACAGGGTGCGCGGCTTGGACATTTCAAAACCTCATTTCATTGAGCGTTAAGGGGAAGATATGGCCTGTGATGGGAAAAGGGAAGGGGAATAGGCGTGTTGCGGGGCAGCATTCGCCCCATCTCCCGCGTGCGGGAGATGGCTGGGAGAGGGTGCAAGCGGAATTAATCGTTGCATAAAACGGGCAATGATTTATCGCGGTGAGCCACCCTCTCCCTACCCCTCTCCCGCAAGGGCGGGAGAGGGGATAACGGCAATAAAAAAGGCGGCCATTGCTGGCCGCCTTTTTCGTATTTGGTCGTACCGGAAGATTAAGCGTTGACCGCTTTCTTTTCGGGTGCCGCCGGAGCAGCTGCCTTTTCGGGCGCTTGTGCTTCGGCTGCATCGTTTTCGTTGTACTCGCGCTCGGCGATGCGGGCGGATTTGCCGCTGCGGTCGCGGAGGTAGTACAGTTTCGCGCGGCGGACGGAACCGCGGCGGACGAGTTCGATAGAGTCGATGGAGGGCGAGAACAGGGGGAACACGCGTTCCACGCCTTCGCCGTAGGAGATTTTGCGAACGGTGAAGTTCTGGGTGATGCCTTTGCCGCCGCGCGCGATGCAGACGCCTTCATAGGCCTGGATACGGGTACGGGTGGTGGCGCCCTTTTTCTTGTCTTCGGAGATCTCGATGATCTTCACGTTGACGCGCACGGTGTCACCGGGCTGGAATTCGGGGATCTTTTTGGAGCCTTCGGAAAGTTTCGCGATCTGGCTCTGTTCAAATTTCTCGAGGTCGTTCATTTGGGTCTTACCCTATTTTTTTATCGGAACCCGTTATATTCGAACGCACGATTTAAAACGGTTGTGCGCCGGCGGTTCCATGTTCATTACCGGGTCGGTTTTGGACATAATTATGCCCACCACCAATTTGGGGGATTCTTACCCAAAATACAACCATATATCAAGAATTTATTTGGTTTTCTTGGAATCTTCTGGATTCTGAACGACATACGCGTTCCAAAGGTCCGGACGCCGTTCTTTGGTCACGGCTTTCGACTGTTCCAGCCGCCAGTCCTTTACCTTGGCGTGGTGGCCGGAGGAGAGAATCTCCGGCACTTTGCGCAGGATTCCGTCCGGTCCCGTCCATTCGGCGGGCCTTGTGTAATGGGGGTATTCCAGCAGCCCGTTGCCGAAGCTTTCCTCGTCATGGGTGCCCGCATTGCCGATCACGTCGGGCATCAGGCGGATGACGGTGTCCAGAAGGATCATGGCGGCCTGTTCGCCGCCCGACAGCACATAGTCGCCGATCGAGATTTCTTCGCAGCGATAGGCCTCCAGCAGCCGTTCGTCCACGCCCTCATACCTGCCGCAAAGGATGGTCAGCAGGGGCTCCTGCGACAGCTCCACGGCCATTGACTGCGTCAACGTCTTGCCACGGGGCGTCATGTAGATCATGCGTCCCAGCGGCAGATGCGCCTGCAGGGAACGGTCGAGGATATCGGGCTTCATCACCATGCCGGCACCGCCGCCAAAGGGGCTGTCATCGACGGTCTTGTGGACATCGGTCGTGTAATAGCGCGGGTTGACGGTCTCCAGGCTCCAGATACGTTTTTCCAGCGCCTTGCCCGACAGGCTCAAACCCAGATGCCCCGGAAACATTTCGGGGAAGAGGGTGATGATTTTCACGGTCAGTTTTGCGGGTTCTGGTCTCATGCGACGACTCTATCAAAATATCATTCATTTTCAAGGTGATATTTTGAAAACGGAGGCCTTGTTATTGACTTTTTAACCATTATGTTATATAAATAGAGAACTCGGACAGTGCAAAAGAGGATTGGTCAGGACATGAAAAAAGCAGGCATCTTCGACAAACTGAAAGAAAAACTGGCTCAAGCCGGTGATGCCGTTGCCGAACTCCTCCGTCCCCAGCCGGAACTTGTCCCCATTCGCGTCAAGGCGAACCGCACCCGCCGCCGTTAATCTTCCGGCCTTGACTTTGTTTTCATAATACTGTAAAACCTGAACATCGCCGCAGAATCCGGATTCTTTAAAACCGGACGGGCGTAACAGGGGAAATACGCAGCATCATGACGCAAGACAGACGATCCCGTCCGCGCAATGGCGATTCAGCCAGCACCGTCGCCATCATCGGCGCGCTGGATGCCCAGATGCCTTCCATTTCCGGTTTCAATTTTTTCAGCGGCGACTTCACGCCCAAAATAGTCACCTCGATCGGCACCGCCGTCTGCACGCAGGAAGAATGGGACAATATGTGGAAGACGTTCGACCGTCCGTCGCCAGGTCCCCTGCCGCCCGGTACCCGCGCGATTGTGCAGGCCATCACCGAAACGCTCAAGCAGCGCTACACCGCATTCGAAGCCGTAAATGTGACCTTGAGCGCGACCAAGGATATCAAGGTCCAGTGGAACCGCGTGCATGTCGGCAAGGACGAAGACCCGAAGGTGCAGGACCGCTTCGCCGTACTGCTGCTGCCGGATGCGGGCAAGCTGTCGGCGACATTCAACGATGTCTGGCCGCTGCGCGACAAGCGCGAGAAGATAAAAAAATTCGACGAAAGCCTGAACCTGTTCCGCAAGGGCCACAATACGAGCCTGACCAGCCCGTCGGTCGCAAAATTCACGCAGTATCAGGCCCGCCGCAACGCGAAGCCCGCGGGCCGCAATTAATCACGTTTTGAAGATCAGTCCAGAAGGCCGTGGGGAACTTCCACGGTCATTTCTTTTTTCGCCACATCGACATGCGGCACGACCTTGCCCGTGAAGGGGAGGTAGAAACTGTTGCCTTTCGGCGGTTTTATTTCCAGCAGGTCGCCCGCGCCGAAATTGGCGACGGCGAGGACGCGACCGATCACTTCGCGCTTGTCGTTATAGGCGGTGATGCCGACGAGGTCGCTGTGGTAATAGGTGTTTTTGGCGGTGATTTCCGGCAATGCCGCGCGCGGCGCGTATAATTTGGTGCCGCGAAGTTTTTCCGCCGCGTTGCGGTCGGAAACCCCCTCCACCTGCGCCAGGAAAATATTCCCGTGCTGCTGGAAGGAGAGGAAAGGAAAAGTCTTCTCGCCCGTTGAATCACAAAGCGGCGGCCCCTCCGCAAGCAGGCCGGGGTTTTCGGTGAAGGCTTTCACCTTCACGAAACCACGGATGCCATGCACGCCGACGATTTCGGCCATGCATGTCAATTCGCCCGCAGGGTTTGCCGCCGCTTTGCTCAACCGGATAAGACCTTATTCAGCAGCAGCGGGTGCGTCAGCAGCCGGCGCTTCGGCAGCGGGAGCTTCAACAGCTGCAGGAGCCGCTTCAACTTTCGGTGCAGCCGCTTTTTCAGCGCGTTTTTTCGCGCGGTCGGTCATTTTCACTTTCGCAACGGCTTTTTCGACGTTGTTTTTGCGTGCGGGCATGGGAGCGATGCCTGCCTTGCCCATGAAGATCGCGACGCGGTCGGAAACTTGCGCCCCGACGGAGATCCAATATTTAATGCGTTCGCCGTTCAGGATGACGCGCTTGGCATCGTCTTTGGCGAGTTTCGGGTCGTAGGTGCCCAGACGTTCCAGGAAGTTACCGTCGCGGGGCTTGCGGCTGTCAGCGACGACGACGTGGTAGTAGGGCTTTTTCTTGGCGCCTGCGCGGGCCATGCGGATTTTCAACATTTGGTTTTCTTTCTTTGGTTTACAATAAGGTTTATCCGGTTGCGTTCATTCAAGGATGAAAGGCCCTGCAACCAGCAGGCCGTTCAAATTCGGTTATTTCTTTTTGTCCCCTTGCAGCAGGGCGCTGATATCGGGCATTTCGCCGCCGCCCTTGGCAAAGGGGTTGTCGCCCAGCGGGCCTTTGCCCAGCGAGCCTTCCATGTTTTTTGCCATCTGTTCCATTTCGCCGAGACCCCCGCCGCCGAACAGCGCGCCCATATTGCGCATCATGCCCTTGCCGCCCAGTTTCTGCATGCGCTTCATCATCGTCTGCATGTCCTGGAATTGCTTCAGCAGGCGGTTGACGTCCTGCACGGTCACGCCCGATCCTGCCGCGATGCGCTTGCGGCGCGAGGCGTTGAGGGTGTCGGGCTTCGTGCGTTCGGTTTTGGTCATGGACAGGATGATCGCTTCCTGACGCTTCAGGATGCTGTCGTCCACATTGGCGTTTTCCATCATGCCTTTCAGCTTGCCTGCGCCGGGCATAAAGCCCATCAGGCCGGAAAGGCCGCCCATTTTCTTCATCTGCTTCAGCTGGGTCAGGAAATCTTCGAGGTCGAAGCTGCCTTTCGCCATTTTCTCGGCGGCTTTTTGCGCGTCTTCGATATTGATGTTTTCGGCGGCCTTTTCGACCAGCGACACGATATCGCCCATGTCGAGGATGCGGCCGGCCACGCGTTTCGCATCGAATGCCTGCAGCGCGTCGACCTGTTCGCCCATGCCGATGAACTTGATCGGCTTGCCGGTGACGGCGCGCATGGAAAGGGCAGCGCCGCCGCGTGAATCGCCGTCAACGCGGGTCAGCACGATACCGGTGATGCCGATACGTTCGTTGAAATTCTTGGCCGTGTTCACGGCGTCCTGACCGGTCAGCGCATCGGCGACGAGCAGGATTTCGACGGGCTTCGCGAGATCGCGTACATCCGCCAGTTCCTGCATCAGCGCTTCGTCGATCGACAAACGGCCCGCGCTGTCGAGGATGATGACGTCATAGCCTTCGAGGCGCCCCATTTCGAGCGCGCGTTTGGTGATCTTCTCGGGCTTGTCGCCCTTGACGATCGGCAGGCTGCCCGCGCCGACTTTCTGCGCGAGGATGTCCAGCTGTTCCTGCGCGGCGGGGCGGTAGATGTCGAGCGATGCGAGCAGCACTTTTTTGCGCTGTTTGTCCTGCAGGAATTTCGCGAGCTTGCCGGCGGTCGTCGTCTTGCCCGAACCCTGCAGGCCGGCCATCAGGATGACGGCGGGCGCGGGGACGTTGAAGTTGAGCGCGGAATCTTCGTGGCCCAGCGTTTCGACCAGCTGGTCGTGGACGATCTTGATGACCTGCTGGCCGGGTTTCACCGAACGCAGGACTTTTTCGCCGAGGGCTTCGGCGCGGACTTTTTCAACGAATTCTTTCGCGACGGGCAATGCGACGTCGGCTTCCAGCAGGGCGACGCGCACCATCCGCAATGCTTCGTTCACGTCGTCCTCGCGCAAAACGCCGCGCTTGGTCAACCCGTCGAAGATGCCGCCGAGGCGGCTGGAAAGACTCTCGAACATTAAAAATCCTCAAAACCAATTAACCCCAGTGAGCGTAACTTCGCCGACTGGGGGACGCGGAGCGTTAAAGACCATCCATGAAAGGGGGATGCCTTGCTCAACAAAACTGAAGGGTTTATAGGGCATTTTACGGCAAAGTGTCAAGAAAAGCGGGCGCTTGCCCTGTGCCGATACGCGCCGCATCAGGCTTTTTTGCGCCAACCCTCTCATTTTGTTGACATTATGGAATATTCGTCCTAGTCTTCCTGCCTGTCATTAAAAAGGATTCTGCCATGGGCAGCCGCGCGATGGATACCAACCTGCTGAACGCCGCCAAAAAAGGCGATACGGATTCGGTCGACGATATGGCGTCCGAAGGCGCCGATATCGATGCCGCCGACGTCAACGGGCGCACAGGCCTGTGGTTCGCGGCGGCGAACAACGACAGCGACATGGTGCAGATACTGTTCAAGCACGACGCCAATGCCAATCAGGAAGACAATGACGGCATCACGCCGCTGATCAAGGCGCTGGAAAGCACCCATTGGCGTCTGGCAAAGCAATTGCTGGAGCGCGCCGACATCAACCATCAGGGCGGCGACACGTTTTTCACCGCCCTGCATTCCGCGCTGAACCTCGACCTGAAGGAAGAAGGCACGCAACGCGTCGAATTCGTGATGAAGAACGGCGGCAATGCAAGGCTTGCCAATGCGCAAGGCCTGTCCGCCCTCGACCTCGCCCGCACGCATGGCAAGCAATGGCCCCATGCGCTGAAACTGGCCGAGGTGATGGAGGAATACAAGGATGGCGTGGAAGCGCGCGAGAAATACGTCGCCGCCAAGATCGACCGCGGTATCGTCAAGGAAATGCGCGGCACCTCCGCCCCCGTCATTGCGCCCGCAACCGCGCGTTTTCGCCGGATGCAATCATGACCGATACGCCCTTTACCCCCGATGAGCTGAACAATGCCATGCTGCGCGCGGCACGCGAAGGTGACCTGCTGGTATTCGAGGAAGCGCTGGATTCGGGCGCGCGCGCCGATTTCCGCGACCCCGCCACGGGCCGCAGCGTTTATTTCACGCTGATCGACCAGCTGGATAATGACGGCGGCGCTGCGCCCCGCGACGGTGTGCATTTGATCATGATCATGAGCCTGATAAACAAGGGCGTCGACGTCAACCTGCGTGATAATGACGGCATATCGCCGCTGAACTACACGCTGCAAAAAGAAAACTTCACGGCGGCGACGATATTGCTGGCGTCGAAGGCCGATGCCAACGAACATTTTCCGCCGAACGGCGATACGCCGCTGCACCTTGCCGTGCGCCTCGCGCTGGCGGGGCAGGGCGTGCGGCTGCTCGATAATCTTCTGATGATGAAGGCCGACCCGACCGTGAAGAATAACGCGGGCGTTTCATCGCTCGACCTTCTCGGCCAGTTCGCGGCGGGGCCGGATGATCTGGCAACGGTGCGGGACAAGCTTGCGGGTTCATCCCATGCCATGGGCGCAATGGCGGAACACCGCGACGCGCAGCAGGATTACCTGCGCCGGCAGGCGAAGCGCGGCGGGCTGAAGCTGTGAGCAACTGGTGGCATCCCGATATCTTCATGAAAAAGATTCCGCATTTGCAGGAACGCGCCCGCATCTTCGGTCAGGTGCGCGCGTTTTTGAATGCGCGCGGCTATCTGGAGGTCGAAACGCCCGCGCTGCAGGTCGCGCCCTGCATGGAGTCGCATATTCAAGGATTCAAAACCGAACTGGTCAGCGCCGACCGCCAGACCAAGCGCGACATGTACCTGCATACCAGCCCGGAATTCGCGATGAAGAAGCTGCTGGTGGCGGGGCTGCCGAAAATTTACCAGCTGGCGAAAGTGTTCCGCAATTGCGAGGGCTCGCGCTGGCACAGCCCCGAATTCGGCATGCTGGAATGGTATCAGCTGGGGATGGATTACAAAGATATGATGAATGAAACGACCGATCTGGTCCGGCATATCCTGCGGCATCCTGTGATGGCGAATAGCCGTGCCTGCGATCCCGCGATGGACTGGGAAAAAATTACGGTGGTCGATGCCTTGCAAAAATATGCGGGCGTGGATATTTCGGCGAACCTTGGTGATCTTGCGCATATCCGCGCCGAGGCCGCGCGCATCAACGTCTATGTGTCGCCCCATGACGACTGGGAAAACGCGCTGCTCAAGATATTGATGGAAAAGGTGGAGCCGAACCTCGGCGCGCCTGCGCCCACGATCATTTACGATTATCCCGTATCGATGGCGGCATTATCCCGCCCGAAACCGGAAGACGGGCGCTTTGCCGAACGGTTCGAGGTATATGTCTGCGGCATCGAACTCGCCAATGCCTTTGGCGAATTGACGGATGCCAAGGTGCAGCGCGAACGTTTCATTGCCGATGTCGCGCTGCGCAAAAAAGTCTACGGCGACGATTATCCGGTGGACGAAGAATTTCTGGCCGCGCTGGAATACGGGCTGCCGCCCTGCAGCGGCAATGCGCTGGGCCTTGACCGTCTGGTCATGCTGGCGACAGGGGTTGAAGATATCGACCTTGTACAGGCTGTACCGGTCTAACGCATTACTTTTCCGTCAGGGCATTGCCGCTGAAGGTATAGGTCACGGTCTTTTTCATGGACGGGCAGCAAAGGGGATCACCCTTGGCAAAGGTCATCTGCTCCACCGTGATCGTGCCATTGCTCACTTCCGGCTTTTCGGTCGTGCCGTTGACGGACAGGGTCGCGGCCTCCGCAAATGCGCCGGAGGTACCCTTCAGCACGCTCAAATTATCATGCGCGTAGCTCGCGCCCATGGTCGACCATGTCAGCACGATTTCCTCTGCGCCATCGCTATCCAGATCGGCAACCACATAGCCGACGGGGACCGCCTGCTCGCGATTGGCTGAATCCGCCTTGGTCACGAGGTAGGTCGCGACCGCCGCCTCCGCATCCTTGCCGGACGGGGCTGCCAGCGCGGGCGATGCCAGCAGCAGCGATAAAGCAAATACAGTCAGGAATTTCATCATGATAAATGCCTTTGGCGTGGAATGATCAAGAGTTATACGGCTGGAAAATCTTAACCCTGCGGGGACGCCGCGTCAAAGGCTTAACAGGCTTGGGCTTAACCGACCTTCAGCGCCGCCTGGTTCATCGCATCGGTGAAATCGCGGATGGCGGTTGCGCCGCCGCCCGGGTATTCCCAGATAGAGGTGGAGGCGCAGATGAAATCGGCGCCGGCCTTGATGATGTCGCGGCAATTGCTGGGCTTGATGCCGCCCGCCGCCACGCAAGGCACTTCCATAAGCGTGCTCCACCAGGTCAGGATGTTCGGCGAGACCATGTATTTGGGGGCCGAAGCCTCGATCGGGTAATAGGGGGAGCGGGTGGTGAAGAAAGGGCCGAAGCTGACATAATCGGCTTCGTTCTCCGCCGCCGTCATCGCGAGGTGCTTGCTGTCCATGCAGGTCGCGCCGATGATCTTGTCGGGGCCGAGCAATTTGCGCGCGTCCTTGATCCGCATGTCGTAAACGCCGACATGCGCGCCATCCGCGTCCATTTCCTTGGCCAGTTCCACGCGGTTATTGATGATAAAGGCGACGCCGTGCTTGTGCGCAATCGGCATCAGCTTTTCAATCGCGCGTTTCCACTGGTCGTCATCCCGCGTTTCAAGGCGCAGCTGCAGGGAGGAGACGGGGCCCGCGTCGAACGCGCGCTCCAGCTGGGGCGCGAAGGCCTCCGGCACCAAATTCGGCGGGGTCATGATGTAAAGCTGGCAGCCGGAGGAATCGTTCATTTGATCTTTTTGTTATTGCGGCCGGTTTTGATTGGCGCCGGGCGGGAGGGAAAGCATCCCCGCCCCTGCGTGACGCAAGGGCGGGGTTATCTTTTTATCAGGCGTCTTTGCCCAGATAGATGTCCATGATCTTGTCGAGCATCGCCATCGATTCATCGCGCGGGCGCTGGAAGCAGTTGCGGCCGATGATCGAGCCGTTGCCGCCACCTTCATAAATCGCGCGCGCATCGTCGTACACGCCTTCTTCATCCTTGGTCGCGCCGCCCGAGAACACCACAAGGCGGCGGCCGGCGAAGGACGACTGCATGACGTGCGCCACGCGTTCCGCCTGCGTGCCGATGGCGATTTTCTGCTCTTCGTAAACTTTTTTCGCTTCGGGCAGCTCAAGATGGTCGGTCGACAGTTTCACCTTGATGATATGCGCGCCCAGCTGCGCGGCCATATGCGCGCCGTACGCGATCATGTCGATGGCGGTTTCGCCTTCTTTCGAAATTTTCGGGCCGCGCACATACGACCACATGACGGTCGCGATGCCGTAGAATTTTGCTTCCTCCGACAGCGCGCGGATTTCTTCCTGCTGTTCCAGCATGAATTCGGAACCGGGATAGATCGTGAAGCCGATGCCCGAGCAGCCAAGGCGCAGCGCGTCCTTGATCGATGCGTTGACCGACTGGTCTTTTGCCTGAATAAGGCTGTTCGAGGAGTTGATTTTCAGGATCAGCGGGATCGCGCCTGCGAAAGTATCCGCGCCTGCTTCCAGCGCACCCAGGGGGGCCGCGTAAGCGTTGCAGCCGGAATCAATCGCCAGCTGGTAATGGTAATGCGGGTCGTAGGCGGCGGGGTTGATGCCGAAGCTGCGCGCGGGGCCATGTTCGAAACCCTGATCGACGGGCAGGATGACCATCTTGCCGGTGCCGGCCAGTTTGCCGGTCATCAGGATGCGGCTCAGGTTTGCTTTCGTGCCGGGATTGTCGCTTTCGTAGAACGACAGGATCTTTTTCACTTCGGCGGTCAGGCCGCGTGCGTTGTTGTTTGTGGCCGGCATTTTCTGGACTTTCTGGCTGACGCTCATTTTTACACCCTCTTCTGCGCTGTTTGAAGGGTATTTTAGGGGGGCGGGCGCGTCAAATCAAGCCTTCAAAAGCCCTGCGAAATCAGGGTTATCGCACGTCGATTGTAAAGGTTTTCTGCGCCAGTTGCGCCGTGCCGTCGGAAAGGCGGAAACGGAAGGTGTCGTCGGTGTTGCGCGTGCTGGTATGGACATAACGCACGCGCCCCGCATCGAGATCCCCTTGGCTGAAGCTGGTGATGGAAACGCCGGCATTCGTCGTCAGCTCCAGCCGCCCGCGCGCGGGCGCGCGGCTGATGTTGTAGGTCAGGTTTGCGCTGTCCACATCCGTTGCGCGCAATTGCGACGAGGTGATGATGGTGGATGACCGGCGGTTGACCGCCGCGCCGGTGTTTGTCACCTGCACCGGCGCGTCGTTGACCGGCGTGACATTCAGGTTGAACGTGTTGTTGCCGAGCGTCGCCTGCCCGTCGCTCAGCGAAAACCCAAAACCCGCCGTTGATGCCTCCGCGCCGTTATGCACGAAACGGACGCGTCCTGCGGCGAGGTCGTCTTGCGTAAAGCTGGTGATGGCAACGCCCGCATTCGCCGTATTTTCCAGCCGCCCGTTGGTGGGGGCGGTGGTGACGGTATAGACGAGGCTGCTGCTGGCGCTGTCGGGGTCGGTTGCGCGCAGGTTTGCGGTCGTGATGACGCGCGATCCGCCCTCCGCCACCGTCGCACCGTTATTGACAATCGTTGGCGCGTCATTGACGGGCGTTATGCCGATGTTGAATGTGGTGATGGCGGATGTCGCCGCCCCGTCACCGATGCTGAACGTGAAACTGTCCGCCGTGTTTTCGCCGCCGTCGTTGACATAGGTCACGCGCCCCTCCTGCAGATCGGCTTGCGTGAAACTTGTGACGCTGCTGCCGTCGATTTCAAGGCTGCCATAGGCGGGGCCGCTTGCGACCTCGAATACCGTTGTCGCCGCAAAACCGTCAGGATCGCGGGCGGATAGCGCATCTGTGGTGATCGCTGCGCTGCCGCCTTCATCGACCGTTAATCCCGTATTGACGGAGGCCTCCGGCGTGTCATTGACGGGGGAAATTGAAATGGCGAAAGATCCGCTGCGCGCTGACGTGCCGTCCGATACCGTGAATTTGAAACTATCGGTCGTGGATTCCGACCCGTCGCTGACATAGCGGACGCGCCCGATATCAAGGTCGCGCTGCGTGAAACTTGTGACCGCTTCGCCCGGTTTCGATACCAGTTCCAGCTGGCCGTGGCGCGGGCCGTCATCGTCGAGCGTGAAGACGATATCCTGCGGTTTTGTATCCGCATCGCCCGCGCGTAACCTGCTGCTGTTCAGCACGAAGCTGCCACCTTCGTCGACGCGCAAGCCCGCATTGCGCGTGATTGCGGGCACGGCGGGCAGGGAAGCTGCTTCGCCTGAAGATGATGGCGCGGAACTGGCGGCGGACGACGCAAGAGACGGATTCAGCAATTCCTTGAGACGCAACGCCGCGCCCGTTTCGCGGCGGGCGAAAACATCCGGCGTTTGCACCGTGGTCGCGTCATTCGCGGAGCGCAGGCCTGTGGTGGATTTCAGGTTGTTCTTGACGCTGGCGGAGCTGTCCTGCTGCGCCTGCGCGGTCAGGAAACTGTCGAGCCGCGCAATCAAAGCCGCGGACGACGCAGGCGAAAACAGCCGCGCGACCGCTTCCGCCTGCGGGTTGCGGGTCAAATGGTCTGATCCCAGTTCGAGCAGCGACGGGGCGAGTTTCTTCGTTTGCGTCCCAGCGATCCTGTTCGCAACGGGCGTCAGAAAAAAATTCGTAATGATGTCGGCCATCTACCCGGACACCCTCTCCTATCACCTCTATTTTAACATAAAGCGGAGAAAAGCGCCGCAAAGCACCGGAATGACAAGGATTTTGAAGCAAATGGGCACGGGTGTACCGCAGGCGGCGCACAAGAAAATCCCCCGGCCTTGCGGCGCGGGGGAGTTCTGCTTGAGTCGGTATTTCGCGAAGCTTATGCCAGTTTTGCCATTGCAACGGCGGTGTCCGACATGCGGTTCGAGAAACCCCATTCGTTGTCGTACCAGCACATGACGCGCACAAACGTGCCTTCGATGACTTTCGTTTCTTTCAGCGCAAAGATGCTGGAGCGCGGGTCATGGTTGAAATCGGACGAGACCAGCGGTTCGGAATAGACGCCCAGAATGCCCTTCAGCGGGCCGCTGGTGGATGCGTCGGTGATCGCCTGGTTGATTTCTTCCACGGTGGTTTCGCGGGCAGCGGTGAATTTGAAATCTACCACAGATACGTTCGGGGTCGGCACGCGCAAGGATGTGCCGTCAAGCTTGCCCTTGAGGTCCGGCAGCACGAGGCCGACAGCCTTCGCCGCACCGGTCGAGGTCGGGATGATGTTCACGGCCGCCGCGCGCGCGCGGTGCAGGTCCTTGTGCATCGTATCCACCGTGTTCTGGTCGCCGGTATAGCTGTGGATGGTGGTCATGAAACCGTGCTTGATGCCGACCGCCTTGTGCAGGATATAGGCAACAGGGGCAAGGCAGTTGGTCGTGCAGGACGCGTTCGAGACGACAACATGGCTCGCCTGCAGCTTGTCATGGTTCACGCCGTAAACAACGGTCAGGTCTTCGTCGGTCGCTGGCGACGAGATCAGGACTTTTTTCGCGCCAGCAGCAACATGTTTCAGCGCGTCTTCTTTTTTCGTGAAGATGCCTGTGCATTCCAGGGCGACATCAACGCCGAGTTCTTTCCACGGCAGCTGGGTCGGGTCCTTGATCGCGGTCATGCGGATTTCGTGGCCGTTGACGATCAGCTTGTCGCCCGCCGCCTTCACTTCGCCGCCGAAACGGCCATGCACGCTGTCGTATTTCAGCAGGTGGGCGTTGGCTTCCGATGTCGCAAGGTCGTTGATGCCGACGACGGTCACGTCGTTGCGGCCGCTTTCCATGATGGAGCGCAGGACAAGGCGTCCGATGCGGCCGAAGCCGTTGATGGCGATTTTTACGGTCATGTGATTTTCCCTCTTTATGCCGGATTATATAGTTCTTGTTGGCCTATTTTTAATGCCTTTCCTTTTAAGTTGACACAGGAAAGTTTTTTACATAATTTGCAGTCTTCACCAGAGGACGCCAAATGCCGCAGCCAAAGAAACCGCTTTCGTTATCAAGGGCATTCAACGATGCCAGCCGCCACCCCGCCTGGAATTTCCAGCGCGGCAACAACCTGCGCGGCATCGCGGGCGCGTGGAAAATCCCGGAAGGCATGACGGCATCGGGGTATGAGGATACGACGCTGAAACGGCTGTTCGCCGATCAGGGGTTGCAGCAGATCGCACATGTGAAAAACGCGCGCGAGATGGAAGCCTACTGGCGCGGCGGCGGCATCTGGCAGGCGCTGAAAGACGCCCCCGCGCCGCAAGTGCTGAAGGACAGCTGGGACGCGCTGGTCGCCCTGAACCCGCAGCTGGTCAAGGTGACGGTCGATCGCGAAAAACTGCGCAGCATGCTGGATGCGCATTACGGCGTGACATCGGGTTTCAACATCGATGACATCAATTTCTTTCAGGCCCAGAAAAAAATCGGCGACGGCCTGCCCGCAAAACAGGCCCATGCCATGCCCGACCACGGCCCGCGCCTCACACGCATCGACGCTGTATCAAAACCGCCCATGTATTGGGTCGCCTCGCCGGAGACGGCGAAGAAGGTGGAGCAGAGGTATAAGCGGAAGGGACTATTTAAATAACCAAGTATTGTTACCCCCGCCTTGCGCGGGGGTCCAGAAGGCTGTCCAGCCGTCATATGACTCTAGATTCATGAGACGCGCGGACGCGCTTCTGGATGCCCGCGCAAGGCGGGCATGACGAAGATTTAGAAATCTAAAAGATATCTAAACTTAAACCTTCTTCTTCACCTGCGCCACAATGTCTTCGGCGGTGATGCCGAAGTGTTTGTAGAGTTCCTGATAGGGGGCGCTTTCGCCGAAGGATTTCATGCCGACGAAGATGCCGTCGCGGCCGATGATGTGATCCCAGCCCTGGCGCACGGCGGCTTCGACAGCGACGTTCACTTTCGAATTGCCGATCAGCGAGGTCTGGTATTTCGCATCCTGCTGCGCGAACAGTTCCAGCGAGGGGGCGGAGACGACGCGCGTGGAAATCTTGTCGGCTTCCAGCATGTCGCGCGCCTTCATCGCAATCTCGATCTCGGAACCCGTCGCCCAGATGGTGACGGCGGGGTCGGATGACCCTTCGGCCAGAATGTATGCGCCGCGCTTCGTCAGGTTTTCATCCGATGCTTCCTTGCGGACTAGCGGCAGGTTCTGGCGCGTCAGCACGAGGATGCTGGGGCCGGTCGTGTGTTCAAGGGCGATCTGCCATGCTTCCGCCGTTTCAATGACGTCGGCGGGGCGCAGCACCAGCACGTTGGGGATGCAGCGCAGCGCAGCCAGATGTTCCACCGGCTGGTGGGTCGGGCCGTCTTCGCCAAGACCGATGGAATCATGCGTCATGATGTAAATCACGCGCTGCTTCATCAGCGCCGACAGGCGGATGGAGGGGCGGCAATAATCGGTGAAGCTGAGGAACGTGCCGCCATAGGGGATCAGCCCCTTGTGCAGCGCCATGCCGTTCATGGCCGCAGCCATGCCGTGTTCGCGGACGCCCCAGTAAATATAGCGGCCGGAATAATCTTCCTTCGTCACCTTGCCCATGTCTTTCACAAGGGTCAGGACAGAACCGGTGAGATCGGCAGAACCGCCCACCATTTCGGGCAGGGCGGGGATCAGCGCCTCCAGCACTTTGCCGGATGCGGCGCGGGTCGCGATTTTCGGCGCTTCCGCTTTCATCTTGGCCTTGAAGGCTGCGATGACGGGGGCGGCTGTCTTGGCCACGTCGCCGCTGATCATGCGGTCGAACAGCGCACGCTTGTCGCCGTCCAGCTTGTCGAGGCGCGATTGCCAGTTCTTGCGCTCCATCTGGTGGGCGGAACCGCTTGCGCGCCATGCTTCCACCACGTTTTCAGGCAGGTGGAACGGCACATGTGGCCAGTTCAGGTTTTTGCGCGCGCCGACGATTTCTTCATCACCCAGCGGCGAGCCGTGCGAGGACGACTTGCCCTCTTTCGTTGGTGCGCCATAGCCGATTTTCGTTTTGCAGGAAATCAGGCTCGGCTTGTTGGGGTTCAGCTGCGCGGCTGCGATCGCTTTCGCGATCTGTTCGGCGTTGTGGCCGTCAACGGTGAAGGTTTCCCAGCCGTAAGCCTCGAAGCGTTGCGGCGTATTGTCGGTGAAGGAAAGGGAGGTCGGGCCGTCGATGGAAATTTCGTTGTCGTCATACAGCACGATCAGCTTGCCAAGGCCCAGATGCCCTGCGAGCGAGCAGGCTTCATGGCTGATGCCCTCCATCAAATCGCCGTCGGAGCAGATGACATAGGTGAAGTGGTTGAACAGTTCATTGCCGAAACGCGCATTCATCATGCGTTCCGCAAGCGCGAAGCCCACGCCGTTCGAAATCCCCTGACCCAGCGGGCCGGTGGTGGTTTCGATACCGGCATCGGGCATGACTTCGGGATGGCCGGGGGTCAGGCTGTGCAGCTGGCGGAAATTCTTGATCTGGTCGAGCGTCATTTTCTCGTAACCCGTCAGGTGCAGGATCGAGTAGAGCAGCATCGAGCCGTGGCCGGCGGAGAGGATGAAACGGTCGCGGTCGGGCCAGGTGGGGTTCGACGGATCGTGTTTCATGAATTGCGTGAACAGCACGGTTGCAACATCGGCCATGCCCATCGGCATGCCGGGGTGGCCTGAATTCGCCTTTTGCACCGCATCCATCGACAGGGCGCGGAGTGCGTTCGCAAGATCGTTATGGCTGGCGGATGCGGGGGTCTGGTTTTTTGCTGCTTGTGCGGATGACATCGTGCATGTGCTCCTTATAAATGCATCCGCAGAATGCAACATCACCGGGATTCGCGCAACCGCTCAAAACCGCATCCCCGCCCTGAATTAATCTTTGAAATGAATGGATATTTTTGATTGGTTTTGACATAAAAACGCAAGCGTTCTATAACACTACAGCTACCTGCCGGATTTTATAAAGGAATTCACCATGGTCATGGGCGCCGACGGTTTTCTTCATGAACGCATCGAAACGCTGTATGCGTCGCAAGAGCATCAGCTGTTCCTGCTGACGGGGCAGGAGAAGACTCCGGGCGGCCGCCGCGCCTATGTCAGCGTCACACGTTTCGATGAACTGGACGGGATGGAGCGCGAATACATGCTGCAAAAATCAAAGCCGCTGGACGATGCCGCGCGCCTGACCATTTCCACCGTCGACGGCAAGACCGTCGTCCATGACGGCTTCACCGGCACGCATGCCGTTTTCACGCTTGCGCCGCCCAAGGTTGCGAAAAAACCCAACCTGAAATTCAGGCTTTAACCCGCCATTCACCGTCTTGCCCGCTGCCCTCTGCTGGCGGTATCATCGGCCATGACCGAAAACACGCCCGATTTTCGCAAGATGACGCCGGAGGATTTGCGCCGGAACATCACCGAGCTGAACCACCAGATCAAGCGCATGAAACGCTTCAGTCCGGATGGCTTCGCCTATGAAATCGAACAGGCGGAACAGTTGCGGAAAAAATACAAGACCGTCTGGCGCGCAAGGCCGGGCCGCGCGTTCCACGACGTCGCCGCGCGCAAGAAAAAACAGAAAGAAATGAAACGCTATACGCGCGGGCCGCGCAGCTAGGCTTTGGCGGTTTTACGCTTTGCCCATTTCGCCTTCAGCTTGCCGAAGGGTTTTTCCAGCTGGTGCCAGACCGGCACGATCGCAAGGCCGATCAGCAAGCCCGCCACGGTGGATACAAGAATGGACACAAAGGTGCTGAGGTCATGCATTGCATGTTCTGCCGCCGGAATGCCGTGCAGCACGATGCCGCCGCCGACCGAAAACATGGCGGCGGTGCCGACGACCGACAGCGTCTTCATCAGATACGGCACGCATTTCAAAATGCCGATGCCCAGTTTCTGCACCGATTTTTTCGAGCTTTTGGCAAGGTACATGCCAAGGTCATCCAGCTTGATGATGCAGCCAACAAGGCCGTACACGAAAACGGTCATGCCGATGCCGACGCCTGTCAAAACGCCCGCCTGCACCATCAGCGTCTTTTCCTTGACGGCACCCAGCGCAACCGCGACGATTTCGGCGGACAGGATGAAATCGGTATTCACGGCTTCGGCGATTTTCTTTTGCTCGACCTCCAGCAATTCTTCGGCGCTTTTCTGCGCGGCGTGGCGCACGTCGCTGGCATGGGCCACATCCTCGACCGTTGGCCGCAGTGCATGGAATACTTTTTCCGCGCCCTCGTAGCACAGGAACGCGCCGCCCACCATCAGCAGCGGCACGATCGCCCATTCGGCGATGATGCTGAGGATCAGGGCCGCGGGGATCAGGATGCATTTGTTCTTGAACGAGCCTTTGGCGACGCGCCAGACGATGGGCAATTCGCGTTTCGGGTCGATGCCGACGAGGGCTTGCGCGTTCACGGCCAGATCGTCGCCCGCGATGCCGGCGGTTTTCGTGGCCGCAACCTTCGACATTGCCGCGACATCGTCCAGCAGCAGGGTAATATCGTCGAGCAATGCCAGCAAACCGCCAAAAGCCATATCGGGAATCTCCAATGTTTTCGGGGCATAGATTATCGGATTTCGGCCGTGCAGGGAAGCGTTGTTACGGCGCGATTTTCGGGGGTTTGGGCGCGGGAACCGGCGCGGGCGCGGGCGTGTTTGCAACATCTGCCCTGGGTGCCGCCGCCGCATTCATATCGGCCTTCACATCCGGCATATTTGCCAGCGCAGGCGCGACCGGCGCCTGTTCGGGTATCGCAGGCGCGTTGTCATTCGCGGGCGTTTTTTTGCCGAACAGCTTTTCGCGCGTGCGGGTGAAGAACGCGCCGAGACGCTCCAGCGGGCCTTCGAGTTTTTCCATGATCGGGTATGTCGCAAAACTTGCCGCGAGGCCGACCGCGCCCATGATGAGGTGTTCGGCAACGGGCTGGATCAACGGCAGCGCGGGCACATGCGCAACGGCCGCCGCCAGCAATGCCGTGCCGCCCGGGATGCCCATCAGCAGCAATTCGCCGCCGACAAGGAACAGCGCGGCGGTGCCGACAACTGAAATACCCTTGACCAGTTTCGGCATCGCCTTGCCCAGCGCCTTGCCGATGCCGCGCGATATTTTCGCAAGCGGCTTGTCGCCCTCGCGCTTTGCCAGCCATTTTCCGGCGGCCTCCAGATTGATGATGCCGCCGATCACGCCATACAGCACGCCCGTCAGCGCCGCACCGGTTGCCGCCATCACCGCCAGCTGCGTCAGGATGGGCGCGCCTGCGACGACGCTCAGGGTCAGCACGGTAATTTCCATCGACAGGATCGCGTCGACCTTTAACGCGCCTGCAATTTTTTCTTTTTCGGTTTCGACATGGTTCTCGCCATGCGCATGACCGCCATGACCCCCATGGCCATGTCCCTTGCCCCGTAACTGCTCCATCGCCTCGGCTGTCAGGAACGCGCCGCCGACCGCCAGCATCGGCAGGATCGCCCAGGGCGCGGCGAAGCTGATCAGCGTCGCGGCGGGGATCAGCACGGCCTTGTTCAGCAGCGATCCCTTCATCACCTTCACCAGCGCGGGGAAATTGCGGCCGGGGGGCAGGTTCAGCAATTGTTTCGCGTTCACCGCCACGTCATCGCCGATGATGCCGACAGCCTTCGGCACCGCAACGGCTGTCAGCTGCGTGGCTTGCGAGACCAATGATGAAAAACTGCCCAAAGGCATCGTGTTAATCCAATTTTTTAAATATAGGCGGTACGGTAGTTGCGGCGGCTGTGAGAGTCAAACAAATAAGGCCTTCAAAAAAGGCCGCCGGAGTGGTCGAATTCTCCGGCGGCGTCATGGTCGTCGTTAAACTTTACTTGCCGAAGTTCTTTTTCAACAAGTTCTCGAAGCCCTTGAAGGCAGGGGCCGCCGGTTTCACCGCGACCGGCAGGCCTTCTTCAGCCTTCGGCGCGGCAGTGTTCAGCGCGGCCTTCACATCCGGCACAGTTTTCAATGCGGTCGCAGAGGCTTCCGGCGCGGGCGCAGCCGCAGGGGCATTATCATTCGTGGGTACGGGATGGCCATAGACCTTGTGCAGCAGACTCTTGGCGAAACCGGTGACAGGGCCTTTGATTTTCTCGTCAAAGAAGGTCTTTGCAAGCCCCGCGATATGCAGGACGGGTTCTTTCAACACCTTCACCGCAGGGATCGCCAGCACGCCCGCCACGATACCGGTTGCCATCGTCGCCGCCGTTTCGATCATGCCGACCAGCATGGGGCTGGTGGTGACCAGATGTGCAAGGCCGGTCACGGCATGTTCAAGACCCGGAATGCCATGCATCAAAATCCCGCCGCCAACCGCGAACATCGCGGCGGTGCCAAGGAATGACAGACCCTTCATCAGGGGCGGCACGGCCTTTACAAGGCCGGTGCCAAAGCTGCGCTTGAATTTCGCGAATGCGCTGTCGCCTTCGGCTTGCGCGAGTTTCAGCCCCAGATCGTCGAGTTTCACCAAACCGCCGACAAGGCCGTAAATGCCGACCGTCATGCCGACGCCGACAGCCGCCAGCGCGCCCAGCTGCACGAGGAAGGGGGCGGTGGCCAGCGCGCCCAGCGCGACGACGACGATTTCCGCGGATAAAATAAAGTCTGTCTTGATCGCTGCGGCCACCTTTTCGGCCTCCAGCGTTTTGGCGTCCTTCGCGGGCGCGGCTTTATCTTCGTGTTTGTCCTTGTGCAGCATCTTTTCGACGCCTTCATAGGCCAGGAACGCGCCGCCCACCATCATCAGGGGCGCAATCGCCCAGGGGGCCGCAACCGACAGCACCATCGCGCCCGGGATCAGGTAGAAGAACTTGTTTTTCAGGGAGCCTTTGGCGACCGCCATCACCATCGGGATTTCGCGCTTGGGGTCGATGCCACCACCGCCGCCCGCCAGCACATGCGCGTTGACGGCAAGGTCGTCGCCGGAAATGCCCATCGTCTTGCGCGCGGCGATTTTCGTCAGCGCGGCGATATCGTCGAGTAGTGCCAGAAGACCGGTGGCGGCCATGATGTCCCTTCGTGGTTGCGTCGATAGCGAAAATAGTAGGCGATTCTGGATAAAGTGGCAATGGTATTATAATACCCCAAACGATTTCATAGGGATAGCTACTCAAACGCAATTATGTTGCTTTCATGACCCGTTCAGTTGACATAACTATAATGCAATGATAAAACTAATGGCAACAATAACAAAAATCAAATCAATCCGAGGGTGTAAACATGTTCAATAAAATCCGCAAAGCGGGTGAAGACTTCACGCTGAATGGCCTGACGTCATTCGTATCCAAATATCTGTCGAAGCCGGAAGCAACGGCGGAGGCCAACAAGGAATTCGGCGGCGTGACCGGCCTTGCGGGCGGCAACCTGCTGCGCGCGGTCGGCATCATCGGCACGGTCATCACGATTGCATCGCTGATCGCGTCGCCTGTCGGTCTTGCAACGGTCGGCACGCTTGTGGTCGGCGCGGCATTCGGCACAGCCGGTGTGTTCGGGCAGGGCATGATCGATGGCGGCGACAAGGCGACGAACCTGGTATCGGGCGCGCGGGAAGTGCGCGGCGAAATTTTCGGCGGTGCGCTGGCGGATCTGAAAAGCTGGAGCAACAAGCGCCTCGGCACCACCTTCGGCCTCGCGGCATCGCGTGATGCGCAAGTGCAGCCCGCCGTGCAGCCCGTTGTGACACAGCAGGCCAAGCCGCAGCAAAACCAGCCGTAAGAGGTTTCCCATGTTGAAATTGCTACTGTCGGCAACCGCCGATGACGCCGGCAATGTCGGCGCGTCCCGCGTGGTCGAGGCCGATGCCAGCGCCTATGGCAACGAACTGGGCGCGCTGCAGGCGGCATCAAAGCTGATGGACAAGCAGGGGCTGGATGACTTGCGCGTTACCTATGGCCGTGGCGTGGTCACGCTGTTCAAGGGCGATGATCTGGCGGAAAGGGCGGACGAGCTGTTTTACGCAGCGAACGCCTTCAATCTCCGCCAATTGCCAAGGCTGACCGTGCCCGAACTTGCCTTGGGCGAGCCGGAGCGCGCGGGAAACGTTCAGGAAGCGGCGCACAGCGCGCTGCGCATCGCGCAGAAACTCAACCGCAAGGTGTCGTTCCAGTTCAATAACGTCGCGGTTGCGGGCGTCGAGCCGAAAGCGGTGATCACGAAATCCGATATAGACGCGGTCGTGGCCACCTACAGCAAAGGCTACAAGGCCTTTTACGCAGGGCGCGGCGGCTTCACGGCCTGAACCGGCATTTTACCGGCGGGTGTCTGCGGCGCACTGACGGCCGCCGCAGCATTGTTCAGCGCGGCCTTTACATCCGGCACCGATTTGAAACTGTCATTGGCGTGCAGCAATACCGGCACAGGGCGCGCTGCCGTGACCGAGGCGTGTTTCGCCGGTTGCAGCTTCTGCGCCGCTTTCTTCACGAAGGTCACAGCCGCGCGCAGGTAAGGTTTCACGGCCTTGCCCACCGGTTGGGTGGCAATACCCGCCAGCAGCCCCACGCCCGCATGGAGGGTGAGCGACGCCGCAGCCTGCACCAGCGCATTCGATGACAAATATCCAAGCGCCGTTGTGGCGACATGATCAGCGCCCGGTATGCCATGCACCAGCATCGTGCCACCCACGACGAACATGGCCGCGGAACCCAGCACACCAATCGCCTTGATCAGCTTGGGCGCGATACGCACCAGCCCTTCACCCGCGCGGCGCACGGTTTTCGAAAACAGGCTGTCGCCCTGTTTGGCGGCCAGCAGGTCGCCCGCATCATCGATCTTGATGACGGCCGCAACGGTTGCGTAAACGCCAACCGTCATGGCCAGCGCGGTTGCCGCCAGCGTGCCGAGCTGGATCAGGAAAGGCGCGCCTGCAACGGTCAGCAATGAAACCGTCGTGATTTCGGCAGACAGTAAAAGATCGGTGCGGATGGCATGCTTGACATGCTGCCTTTCCCAACCGGCATGGTTTTGCGCATGGGCTTCGCTGGCATCACGCTTCGGTGCCTTCATCTTGCGGTGGACGATTTTCTCCATCGCGTCATAGCACAGCAACGCGCCGCCCGCCGCCAGCATGGGCACGATCAATCCCGGCATGGTGAAGGTCAGACCCAGTGCGGTCGGGATCAGGATCGCCTTGTTTTTCAGCGCGCCCTTGAACACGTGCCACACCATTGGCAGCTTGCGGTTGCTCTGCCCGCCGATCAGCAGGTTGCAGGCAATCGCCGTGTCGTCGCCGACCACGCCCAGCGTCTGCACCGCCGCGCGTTGCGACAGGGCGGCGATTTCTCCCAGCTGTGCGGCGAAGCCTGCCGACATGCGCGTTGATCTTTCCGTTTGTTGAACGACGGGCAAGATACCGCAAACCTGCAGCGCAAGGGAAGTGTTATGTAAGGCGTTGATCTAGAAGCGATAACCCAGCGCCACGGTGCCGAAAATCGACGCGTCATCCTGCTTGTCGAATTCTTTCGTCCGGTACATCAGGGCATAGGAAAGGCGCGTATGGCCGTAGGTGAATGCGATGCCCGCGGTGGCATCGCCGACAAGGATGTTTTTATCGACGCTGTAGCTGTCCGAAAACGTATTCCCGTCGAGGAAGATGTTGCGGGCGACCGCGCGGCCTTCGATCCCGCCGAACAGGTGCCAGCTGAACTGCCCGTCATCGACGATGAACGCGCCGGTGCCCGGCATTGCGGGGCGCACGCGGGCGGGGTCATCCTGAAACCGCCCAGAAGACGGGCTGAGGCGCAAGGAAAGCCCCGCATTGGTATAGGTATAAATGTTGCCGAGCGTCACGCCGAAATGCGGCTCCACCCCCGCCGACAGGCCGAGCGGACCTTCGAACCCGTAACGCTCCGGCCAGCGGCGCTGCCAGCTGAGCATAAGGCCCGGCTCGTTATCCAGCTGGTTGTCCCAGCCACGCGGCGTGGGGCTGTCGGAGATATGTTCATGCACAAAAGTCTGCACCTGACGGCCCAATGCCGCGGGCCCGACGACGCCCACCGTCGCCTCGATTTCATCGATATGGTTGTCTGTAATGCTGACCAGTCCGGCAGAGGTGTAAAGGAACGCAGCCCAGGGCCGGTCATTCGGGTCTTGCGTCACCCGCGTGATGTCCTTCGGCGTGTAAAGGTTATGGCCGAGCGAATAGTAAATGCTGGTCGTCGGGTTGATCGTGAATGTCGGGATCAACCTGTCGATGACGTCAAAAATCTGCGGCGGGCGCTTGCCGATGTCGAAATAGGTGATGCGCGCGCCGTTGGTGTAGTTCTGGTCGGCGCCGCCGCCATAGAGATCGTTTTCGGAATTCAGCGTGATGAACTGGCGGTCTTCGACCCCCACCAGACGCTGCGCAATTTGTTGCTGCAACGTCTCTTTTTCCTCCGCCGCGCGGGCGGGGGTGGCGAGCAATAATGCGGCGACGATGAATGTGAAGATGACCGGTCTCATAACGCATCCTAACACGTCATGGTGTTAATCGTTCACACAGCGTTCAGGATTTCCGGTGGTGATGCAAAAAAACAAGCCGCCCGTATGAAGGGGCGGCTTGTTTTCGGATAATCAGTTGGCTACGCCGCCTCCGAATACGCCTCGATCGGCGGGCAGGCGCAGATCAGGTTGCGGTCGCCCGCGGCATGGTCGATGCGGTTGACGGGCGGCCAGTATTTGTCGCCGATCAGGTGCGATGCCGGGAATGCGCCGTCATGGCGGGAATAGGGGCGTTCCCATTTCTCCGCCGTCAGGTCGCCCAGCGTATGCGGGGCCAGTTGCAGGGGGTTGTTGCCTTGCGGATATTCGCCCTTTTCAACCTTGGCGATTTCCATGCGGATGACGGTCAGCGCCTCGATGAAGCGGTCCAGCTCCGCCTTGCTTTCGCTTTCCGTCGGCTCGATCATCAGCGTGCCGGGGACGGGGAAAGACATGGTGGGCGCGTGGAAACCGAAATCCATCAGGCGTTTGGCAATATCGTCGACGCTGATATTGGCGGATGTCTTCAGCGGGCGCGTATCAAGGATGCATTCATGCGCCACATAGCCGTTCTTGCCCTTGTAGAGCGTGACGTAATGCTTCTCCAGTTTCTTGGCGATGTAGTTGGCGTTCAGGATGGCGACGTGCGTTGCGCGCTTCAACCCTTCGGTGCCCATCAGCGTGATATAGACCCACGAAATGGGCAGGATCGATGCCGAACCATAGGGCGCCGCCGAAACGGGGCCGATCGCATTTTCACCGCCCACGCCGCCCACCAGCGGATGGCCGGGCAGGAACGGGGCAAGATGTTCGGCAACGCCAATCGGGCCCATGCCGGGACCGCCGCCGCCATGCGGAATGCAGAAAGTTTTATGCAGGTTCATATGCATCACATCCGCGCCGAACTTGCCGGGGCAGGCAAGGCCGACCAGCGCGTTGAAATTCGCGCCGTCCATGTAAACCTGACCGCCGTTGTCGTGGATGATCTTGCAGATTTCGCGGATTTCTTCCTCGAACACGCCATGCGTCGACGGATAGGTGACCATCAGCGCGGCGAGTTTGTCTTTATGCTGCGTCGCCTTCGCGCGCAGGTCGTTCAAATCCACGTTGCCGTTATCATCGCAGGCGGTGATGACGACTTCCATTCCCGCCATGACGGCGGTCGCGGGATTGGTGCCATGCGCGGAAGACGGGATCAGGCAGATATTGCGGTGCTGCTCGCCCTTTGACTCATGATAGGCGCGGATGACCAGCAGGCCGGAATATTCGCCCTGTGACCCTGCGTTCGGCTGCAGCGTGACCGCTGCAAAACCGGTGAGCGTGCAAAGCTTCGCTTCCAGATCCTTCAACATTAATTTGTAACCCTGCGCCTGATCGAGCGGCGCGAAGGGGTGCATGTTGCCGAATTCGGGCCAGGTCACGGGGATCATTTCCGCCGTGGCATTGAGTTTCATCGTGCAGGAACCCAGCGCGATCATGGAACGGTTCAGCGCGATGTCTTTCTGTTCCAGATGACGCAGGTAGCGCAGCATTTCTGTTTCCGACCGGTATTGATGGAAGGTCGGATGTTGCAGATATTCCGATGTGCGCTTCAGCGATTGCGGAATGGCGTCCGCCACGCCCGCATCCAGTGCCTCGACCGAGAAACCCAGCGCGCCCTTGCCGGAGAATACCTGCCACAGGCGGAAGACTTCATCGCGGGTGGAACGTTCATCCAGCGACACGCCGATGCGGCCGTCGCCGAAATCGCGCAGGTTGATTTCCTTGCCTTGCGCGCGGTCGAGAATTTCCTGCGCATGGCTGCCGGTATCGACCGTCACGGTATCAAAGAAATTCGCATTGGTGGAACTGAAACCCAGCTTGCGCAAACCTTCCGCGAAAATCGCGGCGAGGCGGTGCGTGCGGGTCGCAATGGTTTTCAGGCCTTCGGGGCCGTGATAGACCGCATAGAACGCGGCGATGTTCGCCAGCAGCACCTGCGCGGTGCAGATGTTCGACGTCGCCTTTTCGCGGCGGATATGCTGCTCGCGCGTTTGCAGGGCAAGACGGTATGCGGCTTTGCCTTTGCTGTCGACCGATACGCCGACGATGCGGCCGGGGATGGAGCGTTTATAGGCATCCTGCGCGGCAAAGAACGCGGCATGGGGCCCACCGTAACCCAGCGGCACGCCGAAGCGCTGCGCCGATCCGAAAACGATATCCGCGCCCCATTCGCCGGGCGGTTTTAGCAGGGTGAGCGCCAGCAGGTCGGTCGCAACCGCAACCGCGATGTTTTTCGATTTCGCCTTGGCTGCCAGTGCGCCGTAATCAACGACCGCGCCGGATGTGCCGGGATATTGCAGCAGGATCGCGAAGCCGTCTTTTTCAATCAGGTCGGCAGGCTTGCCCACCACCACTTCGATGTTCAGTGGTTTCGCGCGCGTTTCAACAACCGCAATCGTTTGCGGGTGGCAGTCATCGGCCACCAGAAAAACGTTGCTGGCCGAATTGCCGACACGTTTCGCCAAGGTCATCGCTTCGGCGGCAGATGTTGCTTCATCCAGCATCGATGCGTTGGCAAGCGGCATGCCCGTCAAATCCATCGTGACCTGCTGGAAATTGATCATCGCTTCCAGACGGCCTTGGCTGATTTCGGGCTGGTAGGGCGTATAGGCGGTGTACCAGCCGGGGTTTTGCAGCACGTTGCGCAAAATCACGTTCGGCGTGATGGTGTCGTAGTAACCCGCGCCAATCAGGGAGCGGTAGACTTTGTTTTGCTTCGCCATGCTTTCCAGCAGGGCGAGGGCGTCATGTTCCGTCATCGGCTCGCCCGTCGCAGGGGCCGATTTTTCACGGATGGAGGCGGGCACCGATTTGTTGGTCAGGTCGTCAAGGCTTGTCGCACCCACCGCGCGCAGCATGGCGGCGATATCGGATTCAGACGGGCCGATATGGCGGCGGATGAAATCGGTGCGTTGTTCAAGATCCTGGATCGGCGTCGGCATGCGCTTAAAGTCCTTTAATGTAGTCATTGTATGCGGCTTCGTCTTTCAGGCCGGTCAGTTCGTTTTCGTTGGCGATTTTCACTTTGAAGAACCATGCCTTGCCCAGCGGGTCGGTGTTGACCAGCGCGGGGTCGCCCGACAGCGCGCCGTTGATTTCAACGACTTCGCCGGTGACGGGGGAATACAGCTCCGACGCTGATTTCACGGATTCAACCACGCCCGCCTGACCGCCCTTGGTCAGCGTCGCGCCGATTTTGGGCAGTTCGACGTAAACGACGTCGCCCAGCGCCTTTTGCGCGAAATCGGTGACGCCGACGGTGCCGACGCCGTTTTCGATGCGGATATATTCATGGTCTTCGCTGAACAGTATTTTAGACATTTAGATTTTCCCCTTAGTCTTTTTTGTAATTGGTTTTGACGAATGGCAGCGCCACGACTTCGCACGGACGCGCGACGCCGCGCAGCATGGCGTTCATTTTGGTGCCGGTCTTGGCGACATCCGAATTGACGTAGCCCATCGCGACAGGGCCATCGACCGTGGGGCCAAAACCGCCCGAGGTGATGACTCCGACTTTTTTGTCGCCGATAAACAATTCGGTCTTTTCGCGGATGGGCGCGCGGCCTTCAGGTTTAATCCCGACGCGCAGGATAAAGGTGCTGCCGTCCAGCTGTTTCTTGATTTTCTCGTAACCCGGGAAACCGCCCTGTTCGCGGCGGCGCTTCGGGATCACCCATTTCAGGTTCGCATCAATCGGCGTCGAATGGTCGTCGATGTCATGACCATAGAGGCACAAGCCCGCTTCAAGGCGCAAACTGTCGCGCGCGCCAAGGCCGATCAGCTTCACTTCCGGTTCCTGCAGCAATTCATTGGTGAACTCGACCGCGAATGCAGACGGCACCGAAATCTCGAACCCGTCTTCGCCGGTATAGCCGGAGCGCGACAGGAAAATCTCGTGACCTTTATATTGTGTCTTCGTGGATTCCATGAATTTCATCCCCAGTACATCGGGGAAGAAGATCGACGCCACCTGTTCCGCCTTCGGCCCCTGCAGCGCCAGCAGCGCGCGGTCGCCGAGATATTGCAGCTTGGTGCGGTTGCCGATCTTCGACTGGATAAAGGCGAAATCCTTTTCCTTGCAGGCGGCATTCACCACCACCAGCAACGTGCGCGCATCCCAGCGGGTCACCATCAGGTCGTCAATAATGCCGCCGTCGTCGTTCAGCAAAACGGTGTAGCGCATCTTGCCAGGCTCTAACCCGGTGATGTCGCCCGGCACGATGGTTTCAAGCGCGATTGCGGGGTCTGCGTCATTGCCCGTCAGGATCGCCTGACCCATATGGGAGACGTCGAACAGGCCGGCTTCGGTGCGGGTATGCACGTGTTCTTTCAAAACGCCCATGCCGTCATACTGGACGGGCATGTCATAACCGGCGAAGGGCACCATTTTTCCACCCATCGACGTATGGATGGGCCAGAGCGCGGTTTTCAGAAGGGGGGCGTCGTTTTTTTGAGCGGCTTCCAAGGCAAATTCCTTTACATAGTCGTTCGGATTTTGCCCCGCTCTGTCTTCTTTGCCTTAGAGATTCCGCATCTTATCAGATGCTTGCTCCTTTGGCGCGGCTGAGCCGCTTTCCAGAGTACGAAGTCGCCGCGCGGTCCTTTTGCCTGAGAGTTTTCCGGGGTGATTGCTCCTTCGGCGCCGGTCTTTCAACCGGTCTCTCCCGCGTGGCGGTCGCTTTGTTCGATTGACACTAATGTCTCTTGCCCTAAAGTCAACTAAAGGAACGAAGAGGGTAGATAAAACGACATGGTCACGCATTCTCAACGCGCATCGACGCCGGTGCTGGTCTCCAGCTATGCGCTTGGTTTCATTGTTTTTTGCCTGATCGTCTATATCCTCAGCGTTGCCGCCAACATCCTGATCCCTTTCGTGATCGCTGTTTTCGTCTGGTACCTCATCAACGCGATGGCGCGCGGGCTGGGGCGCGTAAAGCTGGGGGATACCTATCTTCCCCGATTCTTGTGCTTCCTGTTTGCCATGCTCGTCCTCATCGGCGGGCTGTGGTTTGTGTACAAGCTGATTTCCGTGAACGCGGTCGAGGTTTTGCGCGCCGCACCCGTCTACCAGAAAAAACTGATGGCCTTCGTGCCGCGCATCTTCTCCGGCCTGCCGCCGGAATATCAGGTCAACCCCTCCGACCTCGGCACTTACCTTGATGTCGGCGGTTTTATCAAGACGATGGTCACGGCCTTCACCGGCATCGCGGGCAAATCGCTGGTCGTTCTTTTCTATGTCGGCTTCCTGCTGTACGAACAGCAGTTCTTCGGCCGCAAGATACAGGAAATGCTGCGCGAGAAATCGGCCGAAAACCGCATCCACAAAACCATCAAGACGATCGAGGACAAGATCCAGCGTTACATCTGGGTGAAAACTTTCGTCAGTGCGGTTGCGGGCATTTCCACATGGCTGATGCTGCTGGCATTCAATATCAGCTTTGCCGAATTCTGGGGCGTCATCACCTTCATCCTCCACTTCATCCCCTATGCGGGCGCGATTGCCGCCGTGGTGCTGCCATCTGTTGCGGCACTGGTACAGCTGGGCGATATGGGCGACACGACGCAGCTGGCGTCCCTCGTCCTCTGCCTTTCCGCGATACAGGTGTTCTGCACCAGCTTCCTCGACCCGCGCCTGACGGGTGACAGCCTGAACCTGTCGCCCATCGTTATCATCTCCGCCATCGCCGCATGGGGCGTGCTGTGGGGCGTGCCGGGCATGTTCCTTGCGGTGCCCATCCTGTCGGCCGCCGTCATCATCATGTCGCAGTTCCAGAACACCAAGGCGATTGCGATACTGATGTCGAAAACCGGCGATATCGAAAGCCACGGGGCGGGGAAAGACGCATGACCGTCAAGCCCGTGCCCGCACCGGTCAGCAAGGCGCACAGCCTCGCGCTCGGCTTTATCGCGGCCTGCCTGTTCATTTATATCTGCCGCATCGGTGCCGCGGTCATTATGCCGCTCGTGATTTCGCTGTTCATCTGGTACCTGATTAACGCCATCGCGCGCTTCCTCGGGTTGCTGTCGACCAAGGGCGGGTACAAGCTGCCGCGCGTGTGGCGCTTCGTTTTCGCGCATGTGATCATCGCGGCTGTCGGCTTCCTTTTGTATAAAATGGTCAGCGCAAACCTTGACGACGTCATGCGCGAGGCGCCGAAATACGGCGCCAGCTTCGACAAGATCCTTGCCGAAGTGGCGCAGCGACTGGGCCTCGACCACACGCCCACGCTGCACGAGGCGTTCAAGGAAATCTTCGGCAATTATGTCGATATCGGCCAGTTCATCACCATCTTTGCCGGCATGCTGACCGGCATCGCGGGCAAGACGATCATCATCTTGTTCTATGTCGGCTTCCTGCTCTACGAACAGCGCTGGTTCAACCGCAAGATGAAACTGATGATCCCAGACAAGGAGCGCGAGGCGCAAGTGCGCCACGTCCTGAAGGTCATCGACGCGAAAATCCAGAAATACATCGGCGTGAAGGCGTTCGTGTCCCTGCTCGATTCATTCCTGACCTTCCTCATCCTTACCTATTTCAAGGTCGATTTCGCGGGCTTCTGGGGCGTGATGGCGTTCTTCCTGCACTTCATCCCCTATGCGGGATCGTTCGTGGCGGTTTCCACCCCCTGCCTTATCGCGCTGATCCAGCATGGCGACCTCACCACCCTGATGCTGCTGGCGGCGACGCTGCTGACCAGCCACGCCTTCCTCGGCCATATCCTCGACCCCTACCTGATGGGCAACAACCTGAACCTGTCGCCGATCTTTATCATCTCGAACCTTGCGATGTGGGGAATGCTGTGGGGCGTGCCGGGCATGTTCCTTGCCATCCCCATCCTTGCGATCACCACGATCGCCCTGTCGCAGTTTGAATCGACACGGCCGGTGGCGGTGCTGTTTTCAAAGACAGGGCTGGATAACCACGGCAAGCGGAAGAAACGCGAACCACAGGTTTAACCAAAAGCGTGCTATAATGGGGCATGCGTAAATTTTGGTTGTTTTTCCTCCATATGTTCAGCGGCTTCGCAGCAGGCGCGCCTGATTTGCCGTTGCAGCCGATGAAGCTGGACGCAGACCTGACACCGCCGCCTGACTATCTGAACGGCGACCCCGATAAAATCAGAAAAATAGATTAAGCGCGGTTTAAAGCCCCAGACGCTTCTTGCGCTCGATGTATCCGCGCGTGCTCTGGTCGATCTCGTAATCGCCGATCTTGATGACCATGCCGCCGATCAGCGACGGGTCGACCGCGACTTTCGTCTCGCCCGCCACGATATTGAATTTGTCCTTGATGCGACCAATCAGGTGGTCGGCGGTCGCAACATCCATCGGGAAGGCGGAGGTGAGGGTGATGTCTACATTGCCCTCTAATTCTTTGCGCTGGCGGACGTAGGATTCAAACACCCACGGCGCATAGGACAGCTTCTTGCCCTCGATCAGCGCGTTGACAAAATCGCGGAAGATTTCATCAACCTCCATCTTGTCGTAGACGGGCTTCATGACGTCTTTCATGTCTTCCGGCTTCAGGCGCGGGTCGCGCAGGATTTTTTCGAAATCCGGCATCTTGACGATTTCCGCCAGCAGCTCCAGCTTTTCTTCCCATACCGTCACGGCAGACATTTCCTGCGCGATTTCCAGCGCGGCCTTGGCATAGATGCGGCCCAGTTTCGGGGCGATGTCGCGTTTGGGTTTGGGTTCCATTATTGATCCTTCTTGAATACGAAACGTGAATAGAACCAGCTGAGCGTCAGCAGGGACAGGCCGAGGCCCATGAACGAGAATACGCGGTAAAGCCCCGTCAACTCGTCGATGTCATAGAGGAACACCTTGCCGACCGTCACGATCATGACGCCCAGCGACGCGATGCGCAGCGCCTTGTTCTGCTTTAGCGTGCCCAGCAGCAGCAGCAGCGCGCCCAGGACCAGCCAGACGGCGGAATAGGTATAGACCTCGGCATTTTCCGTCACGCCCTCCATCAGGAAGCGGCCGTGGAAATACTGGCGCACCTGATAGCTGACAAAGACGAACAGCAGCACCAGCGACAATCCGCCTGTCAGGCTGCGCGGCAGCGTCGCCATGCGCAAGCTTGGTTTTTCCTCCAGCCACAGCCACGCGACCGGCAGCGCATAGGGCAGCCACAGGTAATTGAACAGCGGCGTCGCGCCCACATCCTGCGAGCGTGACCAGATCGGGTTCGACAGGAACAGGTCGAAATAGAACACGCGGAACATCGCCATCGCGAACAGGAACGAGCCCGCCCACAAAAGCGCGCGGCGGCTGTAGAGGCGGCCGGTGTAAACCACCAGCAGCGCGGTTGCGAAGAAGATGTTCGTGATGATGCCGCGCTCCATGAAGCCCGCCTTGCGGAAGAACACTTCGTCCGGCACCTTGAACACGTGACGGGCGAGGTAATAGAGCATCAGCGCGCCCAGGCCCACGACCGTCATTTCAAACAGCTCGACCAGCTTGTCATCCCCGCGCAGGCGCAGGAAGAACGACGCGAGACCCAGCATCACCATCGGCAGGCCCAGCTGGAACAGCGGCTGGTCGGCGAGCGGCGGCAGGCCGGGCCAGAGTTTAATCTCCAGCCCCGTCATGCTGTTGGCGGTGACACTGCCCAGAATTGCCAGCTGCGGCAGGATCAGCAGCAGGAAAACGGCGAACAGGATGCCCGCAATCGTGCGCAGCGCCTTGATGTCGATTTTCCACGCAACCCAGCAAACGGCGAGCGTTTCGGCGGCGAAGGCGACTGCCATCCAGTCTTTGTGCACCTCGATCACCAGCGCAATCGATGCAAACGCGGTCGTCATCAGGCAGAACAGCGCCAGTAAACGGTCGCGCAGTTTTTCATCGCCGATGAAATTGCGGAACACATCGCCCGTAAACCATGCGAAGAACAGCGCGAACAGCACCGCAATCGCCGCCCAGACATGCAGCACATCGCCCGAAATGATGTTCAGCAGCGGATAGATTTCCTTGCCGATCGTGGCATAGCCGACCCCGAAGAAACCCAGCGCAGCCGCCGACAGAACCCCGCCCCAGGTCAAAGACGGCCAGCGGCGCAGCAGCCAGAACGAGGGAATGATGTAAACAGCGGCAAGACCGAGTTCGACAAATGCCAATTCGGCATCCGCCGCATGCCGCCAGGCCAGCAGCATAAACAGGCAGGTGCCCATCGATAGATGCGGCACATAACGGAACTGCGCGGGACGGAAGAACGCCATCGCAATGCCGCCCAGCGCCAGCAACCCGAACATGCCCCATTCCAGCAGCCCGTAATCGCAGCGCACGATGACGAAGGCCATCAGTGCGACGCCCGCCACGGCAGTGAACACGTTCAGCGTACCGATGCTCGCGCGGTCTTTGCCGCTCAAAGATTGATCTTCCTGCGCGGACGGCACCATGATGACGCCGCTGATCGCCAGAATGAACAGGCTCATGACCAACCCGTCTTCAGGGCCGAAATTGCCGCTGAAATTCCAGGCAAGGATCCAGCCAAAGGCCAGCACCGCCATGGGCACCGACAGCGCCCACCAGCCCAGCTTGCGGAACGCCGTGAACAATCCGACGACAAGGCAGAACAGATAGAAAAACAGCATCGGCGCGGACGGATGGTCAGTGCGGATCAGCGCGGGCGTGACAAACCCGCCCAGCATGCCCAGGATCGCAACCGGCATGCCGTGGCGCACCGACAGCACGACGGCAAGCGCGGTCGTCGCGCCCATGCCGATGAACCCCACCATGGGCGGGAAGAAATGATACATCTGCGTTGCGGCGTAAATCGTCGCATACAGGTCGGCGATGCCGGCACCGGCCAGCGCCATCGCAATGCGCGCGCCATCCGCCATCGTCGGGTTTTTCTCGCGGATATAACGTGCGCCGCCAACCAGCAGCGCGCCGAAGATAAAGCCCAGCATGATGCGGACTTCTTCGGTCAGCAGACCCTGCTCGATCGAATATTTCACCAGATAGAAACCGGCCAGCGCCAGCGATACGCCGCCGATCCAGACTGGCAGGCGCTTGCCGAACTGGAATTCAAATCCGCCGCTGTTTTGCGGCTTGGCGGTGTCAACTTTCGCGGGCTGCGGAATTCTGGCGGCGGCCGCGCGCTGTTCGGCGCGGATCTTTTCCTGCTCGCGCTCGAACGCGGCGCGGATTTCTTCGGGCGGCGTATAGGCAGGCGCGACCGGCGGTGTCAGCGGCGTTGCGGGCGGAATGCTGCTGGCGGGCGGCAGGGGGGACGCCGGCGGGATCGATGCGCCTAGCGTCAGCGGTTCGATATTTTCAGCGGGGAGCGGGCGGGGCGGCAGCGGGGAGCGTTCGATGCGGCTGCGGAGTTCGGTGACGTTATCTTCAAGTGCGCGGAAACGGCCCCACAGGAAAAAAAGGAAGACGACGACGCAAAGTACTACTATTTCGGCCATCGTCTTCCTGTGCTTTCTTTTGTCTTTTTACGGCTTCGGCGGCTTGGCGGCGGGGGGCGTTTTCGCCTTTGTCGCTTCCTTCGCCGCTTCCTTTGCGGCTTCTTCCTGCTTCAGCGCCTTTTTATCGGGCTTGCCGATCATGGTTTTCGGCAGGCTGTCGCGGGTTTCGAACTGCTTGGGCATTTCGTACGGCGCGAGTTTGTCGCGCAGGAACGCGGTCATGGTCTTGTCGTCGACCTTGCCCGCTTCGGGTTTATAAACGATGAACGCCTTCACGGTTTCGCCGCGGTATTCATCCTTCACGCCCAGCACGATCACTTCGGACACGTTCGGGTGCTGCATGATTGCTTCTTCCACCTTGCGGGGGAATACTTTCAGGCCGGATGCGTTGATCATGTCCTTGATGCGGTCGACGATGAAGATATAGCCTTCTTCATCCATGTAACCGACGTCGCCGGTGTGGAAATAGCCGTCTTTATCCATCACGTTGGCGGTTTCATCGGCGCGGTTCCAGTAACCCTGCATCACCTGCGGACCGCGCAGGCAGATTTCGCCTTCCATGCGAATGGGGCAGGCCTGGTCGGGGAATTCCAGATTGGCGATTTTCACTTCCGTCTTGGGAAGCGGCATGCCGATGGAATTCAGTTTCTTTTCGCCATGCACGGGGTTCGCAACCGCGATGGGCGAGGTTTCGGACAGGCCGTAACCTTCGGTCAGCGCCGTGCCGGTCAGGTTCGTCCAGCGCGTCTGCGTGGTTTCGGGCAGGCCCGCACCGCCGGAGAGGCAGATTTTCAAGGACGACAGGTCGTATTTCTTGACGTCGGGATGATCCATCAGCGCCTTGTAGAGCGTGGGGACGCCCGCGAACATCGTGGGCTTTTCCGCATCGATCGTCTTCAGCGTCGTCTTCGCATCGAACTGCGGCAGCATGACGATTTCAGCGCCGAGCTTGATCGACAGGTTCATCTGCACGGTCATCGAGAACACGTGGAAGAACGGCAGCACGACCAGCATCTTTTCCTGCTTGTTCGTTTTCGGGGAACCGCTGGTGAACCAGAAATCGGCCTGGTTCAGGTTGGCGGACAGGTTCGCATGCGTCAGCATCGCCGCTTTCGGAATGCCCGTGGTGCCGCCGGTATATTGCAGCACGGCGAGGTCGGTCGGCTTCACGTCGACCGGCGCGGGATTGCCCTTGTTCTTCATCAGTTTCGAGAAGGGAATGTGTTTATCGTCGCTCTTCACCTTCACCGTATCGGCCTTGCCGAACCAGCCTTTTACGGTGTTCAGGACTTTATACGCAAAGCCCTTCACGCCCGGCAGCGCATCGGCGAGATCCGCGACGATGACTTTTTTCAGGCAGGTGGTGCCGTCCAGCATCTTGTCGATCTTCGGCTGGATTTTCGTGACCGCGAGCGAGACCATCACATCGGTCTTGCTGTCGTTGATCTGGCCGCGCATTTCCTGCTCGGCATAAAGCGGGTTGAAGTTGACGACCGTCGCGCCAGCCTTCAGCGCGCCGTAATAGGCGATCACATAGAAAGGCGTGTTCGGCAGGCAGAGGCCAACGTGGCTGCCCTTGCCGAAGCCCGCGTCCTGCAAACCTTTTGCGAATTTATCGACTTCCTGACCCAGTTCTTTGTAGGTCAGCACCTTGCCCATGAAATTCAGCGCGGGCTTGTCGGCGTTTTTCTTGACCGAGTCCTCGAACATCTGCGTCATCGTGGAAACGGGAACTTCCATGTCCCAGTCGATGTCCACCGGATATTTGTTGCTCCAGGGATACTTGCCTTGAGGCTGGGGGGAGGCGGCTTCGGTCATTTTTCACTCTTCAAAAAAGAAGTTGATAAAGGCCACAGTCCCTTTACTGGAACTGCAAGCATTCACACCCACACCGCCGTCTTTTTTTGTTAAATCAAATCTGATTTTGGGAAACCGTAACAGTCAGAAAACGCCTTGTAAAGCATGCTTGTTTTGTCATATGCGGCAATTTTCATAGCGCGAAAAACACACGCCAAAATTGATGCGTTGCAGCACCTTTTTTTCCGTTCCTGAATGTTGCGGGGAGTTCGCCTGCTCACACTTCCTGAGCCTGACTAGATTGTCTCAACTTTGCGCTCAAGATTCAACATAACATTTGGTGACAACGCGTGAGGGACAGCACTTTCGTGAAGGGTGCGAGGGGGCTGCGCGGAAAAAGATTTTTTCAAAAAACTGCGATGTTATACGCCAGCGTGACGTTTGAACGCGGCAAAATTGAAATTTTGATTCGTCATCCGCGCGAAAACGGCGCGCAAAGAAAAAAGGCGGCCCTCGCGGACCGCCTTTTTTGAAATCACGAAAGCTTATGCTTTCGGGGGCTTCGGCGCTTCAGGCGCTTTGGGCGTTTTCGGTTTGGTTGCATCGGTGTCGGGCACGACGGGCGCGATGAAATCGAGCAGGCTGGAGCCGGTCGAGGGGTTTTTGTCCGCGTCCTTTTTCAGTTCTTCCAGTTTCGCACCGGCAGCAAGGCCGCCTTCGATTGCTTTGTCTTTTGCCACGTTGAACGCGCCGGTGATGGCGTCGCCCGCGATGCCCGCCACGCCGTCGATTTTTTCGGCGAGGGGTTTTGCTTTTTCGGCGAGGTTGCCGATCTGCGTTGCGGCGGCGTCGGTCACGGCTTCGATCTTGTCGTTCACGTCATTTGCGGTCGCGAGGCCTTTTTGCGCCAGCTTGATGGCAGCGGCGGTGCGCTTCATCTTTTTCTCGTTGGATTCTTTCTTCGCCGCGCGGATTTTCGCGGGGTCGGTTTCTTCTTTCAGGTGGTCTTCTGCTTTTTGCTTCAGTTTGTCGAGAAAGCTTTTGATACCCATGTGCTGTGCGTCCTTCTTTTTTTGAATTCCTGTGTGGCAACAGATTAACAGCCACCTACAGCGAGTCAACGGGTTATGGCAATATTTCAGAATAAAGACAGTTGATTATTGTCTTCTGGTAAATCGGTATTGGCGGGGCGCTGGAACTGGCCGGTCGGGGTCAGGGTGAATTCCATCGAATCGTCACCGCGGAACAGGGAAGCGGCGGGCGTGGCCAGCCAGCGGCGGCAATCCGCGACCGTCTGCAAAATCACCGGCATCCGGTCATGCACTGCGGCGACCGCGGGAACGGCGGCTGTCGTCAGCACCGCAAAACCATCGCGCCCCTGAAACGTATCCCAGATGCCCGCGAAGCCAACCACGCGCGCAGGCTCGATATCGAACGGCTGCGGCGGTTTTTGTGTGCGGTCCCATTCAAAGAAACCGTCGGCAAGGATGACGCAACGGCGCGCATTCACGCTGTCGCGGAAAGACGGTTTTTCAAACACGGTTTCGGAACGGCAATTGACCAGCGGCTTGCCCTCCTTCGCCCAGCGCGGCACATAGCCCCAATACATATGTTCGATAGAATCGCCGCGGATGACGGGCAGGGTGGTGCCGGGTGTGGCGACGCCAGCCGCATCACTGAATCGCGGCATTTTAATGCCGAAAAGATCGGCCAGTTCCTGCAAAGCAGCGATTTGTTTATAGCGGCCGCACATGATATAGTCGCCTTCCAAAATTCGAGAGGAATAAAGCAATGGCGGACCAAAAGGGCAAGACAATTCTGACAGGCGTGAAGCCCACGGGCGCGCCGCATATCGGCAATTACATCGGCGCCATCCGCCCCGCGCTGCGCCTTGCCGCATCCCATGAAAAATCATACCTGTTCATCGCCGATTACCACGCGCTGAACGCCGTGCATGACCCGAAGGCATTGAAGGAAGACAGCTATCAGGTTGCGGCCTGCTGGCTGGCGCTCGGGCTTGATCCGGCGAAAACGGTTTTGTACCGCCAGTCGGATATCCCCGAGATCCCGGAGCTTGTCACCATCCTCTCCGCCGTCACGCCCAAGGGGCTGATGGACCGCAGCCATGCGTACAAGGCCGCGAAGGACAGGAACGCCGAAGAAAACCGCGATGTGGATGCCGATGTGAATATGGGCCTCTACACCTATCCGCTGCTGATGGCGGCGGATATCCTGATTGCGAACACCGATATCGTTCCCGTTGGAAAAGATCAGGTGCAGCACATCGAATTCGCGCGCGACATGGCGGGATATTTCAACGGCGCGTTTAAAAAACCCGTGCTGAAACTGCCCGAATACCAGTTGGAAGCAGGCGGCGCATTGCTGCCCGGCATCGACGGCCGCAAGATGAGCAAATCATACGGCAACCACATCCCCGTCTTTATCGACAGCGCGGCGCGCCGCAAGCTGGTGATGAAAACGGTCACGGATTCCAAACTGCCCGCCGAAGCAAAGAACCCCGATGAAAACGTGATCTATCAAATCTACGCCCATGTCGGCACGCCCGAAGAAGTACAGGCGATGCGCGACGCATTCGAAAAAGGCGGCATGGGTTACGGCGACGCAAAACAAAAACTGTATGACGCGCTGGAACGCAACTTTGAAAAACCTACCGCGATTTACAACGAACTGATGTCCGACCGCAAAAAGCTGGACGATATTTTGCAGGAAGGCGCGTCCCGCGCCCGCAAAGTGACGCGTGAAACGCTGTCGAATGTAAGGGAAGCGATCGGGTTGACCCGCCTCACCAATTAATCGTCATCCCGAACGTAGTGAGGGATCTTCGGCGGTGGTCGTATGAGCCGTGGTGAGGATTTCTCGCTGCGCTCGAAATGACAAGGTTTTTCAACATCTTAATATGTGTTATTGACATAACAACCCATATCCCGTATCCTCCGCCCACCTCAAAAATAGCGAGCCGAGAGCCATGAAATTCGAAGACACCAAGCTGTTGCGCCACCCGACCGTCGAGAAGGCGTATAACGTCATGCGCACGTTCTTCACCGATGGCGATGACTGGGCGCGCGAGGCGGTGCGGGCGGGCGAGATTATTTCGGCCAATGCCAAAAACCCCGACCCCGATGCGATCGCGGCCAGCGTGCTGATGAACGGCATGGTCATTCCTTATGAGGCCGAGCAGTTTGAACTGAGCGTGTCCCCCCGCGCGGCGGATTACCTGAAGAAATTCTACGCCCTCGACCTCGAAAATCCGAAATTCTCGACAGCGGGCGAACAGCAGGTTTTGCTGGCGACTTCCGTGATCGGACTTGAAGCCATTCAGGCGAAAATTGCGGCGGGCGAAGTTGCGCATATCATTGAATACCGCAATGTCAGCCGCGTGATCGACATGAACGAACGCTCGCTGCAGGAAATCGTGCGCGACGGCACGACGGAAACCGAAATGCTGCAGGCCGCGCAAACGGCCTTGGTTGGCGCGCAAACCGCGCTGGCGGGCGTTGTCGCGCAGCGCGTCAATGAATTGAAATTCGAAAACACCGGCCTGCCGGACCATCCCACCATCCGCACCGTGTACGAAGAAATGAAGACATGGGCATTCGATGGCGACGCGCTGGGCGGTTACGCGGCCACCAACGCCGCGATTGCCAAAGTCGTGGCGGACAGCGTATCCAGTGATCCCGAAGTGATCGCGGCTGCGCTGCTGAACCAGTACAGCACCCTGCGGCCCGGCCATAAAAAGCCCGAAGAATTCGGCGCGCGCATCGGCGAACTGTGGCAGCAGACCTCCGCTTGGGCGCGCATGGGCGGCGATGAAAGCGACAACCAGCCGAAAACGCCGGAGGCGCTGGCGATCCGTCAGGCCGCGCGTTTGTACTTCCTCGAAAGCGAAATCGAATGGCTGAAATCGCCCAAGGCGGCGCAGCACGATCTACGCGTTGAAACGCTGGAACGTCTCGAAGACAGCCGCGACCTCGTGGCACAGGCGGCGGCGTCGCAGGACAACCCCGTTTTCAAGGCGCGCCTTGATAAAGCGGTGACCGAGGCCGATGCCCTGATCCACAAACCCGAAAACGTAAAGATCCGCAAACCCGGCGCCCCGAAAGTGGACTCCGGTTGGTAAAATTCCAGAAATAATGTAGTATCCGCCATAAGAGGTTTTGACATGAAATTCGCATCCGTCCTGCTCGCCGTCATCCTGCTCTCCACGCCTGCATATGCATATCGCGGCGAAGCCGCTGCAAACCGTGGCGATGAAACGAATGCGCCGAAAATTGTGATCGCAAAAACCTCCGCCACCCAACGCGCCGTTGCTGAATCCATCTCCGGGCGCCTGCGCTCCGCTCTCGAAAGCGAGCCCTACACGCTCGACATCGCGACCCCGACCGAAACCAGCGACATATCGATTAGCCGCTAAATAACCCTGCACCTTCCCTGTACCCCCGTGTTTCACCCCACGCAGCAGCGGCGGGGGCGAAAACCGTTGTGCAACTCACGGGAAAGTGACGTTATGAAAATAATTAGATGATAGACCCTAAAAGCTAATTCAGGCATTTTGCTATGTGATTTTATTGAATGTTAGAGGGCTCCAATGACCATCGACTACGGCAACACCATCCACCTTCCGAAAACCGACTTCCCGCGCCGCGCAGGTTTGGCGCAGCTGGAGCCGAAAATCCAGAAGCGTTGGGCGGATATGGACCTCTATAAAATGCAGCGCGACGCGTCAAAAGACCGCGAGACGTTCATCCTGCATTTCGGCCCTCCCTTCGCCAACGGACATATCCATCTGGGGCATTTGCTGTCGAAGACGCTGAAGGATTTCGTGACACGCAGCCAGCAGGCGACCGGCAAGAATGCGCTGCTTGTCCCCGGCTGGGATTGCCACGGCCTGCCGATCGAATGGAAGATCGAGGAAAAATACCGCGCCGAGGGCAAGAAGAAAAACGACACCGACGCCGTCGCCTTCCGCGCCGAATGCCGCAATTTCGCGCAAGGCTGGGTCGATGTGCAGAACGCCGAATTCCAGCGCGTGGGCGTGATGGGCGACTGGAAAAATTACTACAGCACCATGCACCCGACATCCGAAGCGACGATTGCGCAGGAAATCCACAAATTCCTGCTGAATGGCGGCCTCTACCGCGGATCGAAACCCGTCATGTGGTCGATCCCCGAACAAACTGCGCTCGCCGAAGCGGAAGTGGAATACAAGGACGTCACGTCGGATACCGCATGGGTGAAATTCCCCGTCGCCAAAAAAGGCGCGAAATTCCCTGCCGCATTTGACGGCGCGTCCGTCGTCATCTGGACGACCACGCCATGGACGCTGCCCGGCAACCGCGCTGTCGCCTATGGCAAGGATATCGATTACATCGTTGTGACCGTCACGGCTGTTGGCGAAGAAGCGCTGGTGAAGGTGGACGACAAGATGATCGTGGCCGCCGCGCTGCTGGAGCCGTTCCTGAAAAGCGCGAAGATCACCGGCAGCACCCAATCTGAATCCGTGAAGGGCGAAGCCTTCGAGGGCACGATCTGCCATCACGCGCTGCACGGCAAAGGCTATGAATTCGACGTTCCGATGCTGGAGGGTGATTTCGTCACGACCGATGCGGGTACGGGTTTCGTGCATATCGCGCCCGGCCATGGCGAAGACGATTACCGCCTCGGCCTGAAAAACCATATCGAAGTGCCGCATACCGTGAAGGGCGACGGCACGTATTTCGAAGATGTGCCGCTGTTCGCGGGCATCCCCGTTTACATGCCCGACGGCAAAAAAGGCTGGGCGAATAAAACGGTGCTGAAGGAAATCACCGAGTCCGGCAACCTTGTCGCCAAGGCGCAGATCCAGCACAGCTATCCGCATTCGTGGCGCTCCAAGGCTCCCGTCATCTTCCGCAACACGCCGCAATGGTTTATCTCGATGGAGAAAAACGACCTGCGTGCGAAGGCGCTGGCGGAAATCAAGAAAACGCGCTGGGTGCCCGCACGCGGCGAAAACCGCATCGCGGCAATGGTGGAGCAGCGCGGCGACTGGTGCGTATCCCGCCAGCGCGCCTGGGGCGTTCCCATCGCGATCTTCGTGAACAAGGCGACCGGCGAAGCGCTGAAGGACGAAAAAGTCCTGAAAAACATCATCGATATCTTCAATAAAGAAGGCTCGGACGCGTGGTTTGCGCGCCCCGCAAGCGATTTCCTTGGTTCCGGTTACAACGCCGATGATTACGAACAGGTGAAGGACATTATCGACGTCTGGTTTGAATCAGGCTCGACCCAGGGCTTCGTGCTGGAAAACCGTCCCGACCTGCACCGCCCCGCTGATTTGTACCTCGAAGGCTCGGACCAGCATCGCGGCTGGTTCCAGTCATCGCTGCTGGTCGGTTGCGGCACGCGCGGCGACGCGCCGTTCAAGGCTGTGCTGACGCATGGGTTCATTTTGGACGAAAAAGGCTACAAGATGTCCAAAAGCACGGGCAACGTGACCTCGCCCAATGCGCTGATGGAAAAATACGGCGCGGATGTGATGCGCCTGTGGGTTGCGGGTTCCGATTACACCGAAGACATCAAATTCGGCGAAAACATCCTGTCGGGCCATGTCGATATCTATCGCCGCGTCCGCAATACCTTCTGCTACCTGCTGGGTTCGGTCACGGGCTTCAAGCAATCCGACCGCCTGTCGTATGACAAGCTGGGCGATTTTGATAAATGGGTGCTGCACCGCCTGTATGAAATCGACCAGACCGTGCGCCAATGCGTGAATGATTTCGATTTCCTGAAACTGACGACTGTCGTGCATAACTTCTGCGCGCGCGATTTGTCGGCATTCTATTTCGACGTCTGCAAAGACACGCTCTATTGCGAGTCTGTCGAAAGCGACAAGCGCCGCGCGGTGCTGACCGTGCTGGACCATGTGTTCAACCATCTGGTGCATTGGCTGTCGCCGGTGCTGGTCTATACGACCGAAGAAGCATGGCTGTCGTATAAAGGCCTCGGCCTTGATGATGCGAAGGAAAGCATCCACCTGTCCGTCATGCCCGTTGCGCCAAAAGAATGGCTGAACGACGCATTGGCCGCGAAATGGGACAGGATCGCAGCCGTGCGCGGGGTCGTGACCGGCGCGCTGGAAATCAAGCGCGCGGAAAAACAGATCGGCGCGTCGCTGGAGGCATCACCGCAAGTCTATGTGGCTGACACAGGTTTGGCGGGCGTTTTGAAAAGCGTCGGCTTTGCCGATGTCTGCATCACCTCCGGCATCGATGTGCAGCAGGGAACAGCCCCCGCAGGCGCGTTCACGCTATCGGGCGTCGAAGGTGTGGGCGTTATTTTCCAAAAGGCCGAGGGCGCGAAATGCGAACGTTGCTGGAAATATACCGGCGATGTCGGCAGCAACCCGCACCATGCCGGCATCTGCGCGCGTTGCGCCGAAGTCATTCAAAAGGAACATAAATCGGCGGCAGCGTAGGGATTTTTCTTCGCAGGGGTTGGCGAACAACGGGCGCGGCTTATATAGCCTGCCAGTGTTAATGTTTTGATAAAAAGGAAAATGAAAAGTGACCGGCACCCCCAACAATATTGAATCCCTGAAAGAAATGCTGCCCGATTTCGCCAAAGACATCCGCCTGAACCTGTCGGGCGTGATCAAGGCGGATGACGTGGCGGGCGGCCTCTCGCTCAACCATGTAATGGGCGTGGCGCTGGCGTCGGCCTATGCAACGCGCAACAAAATCGTGATCGGCGCGCTGGAGGGTGAAACCGCATCCATCCTGTCGGCCGAAGAAATCAACGCCGCCAAGGCCGCCGCAACCGTGATGGCGATGAGCAATATTTACTACCGCTCCACCTATATGGTCGGCGACGATGAAATCGGCAAACTGCCCGCGGGCCTGCGCATGAACATCATCGGCAACCCCGGCGTCGATAAAGTGACGTTCGAGCTTTATTCGCTGGGCGTATCCGCCATCAACGGCTGCTCCGCCTGCCTCGCCGCGCATTCCAAGGGCGCGCAGGCGCATGACGTGACCAAGGTCGGCGTGCAGCATACCTTGCGTATCGCGGCAGTCTTGTTCGCGGCAGCGCAAGCGGTTTCGATTTAATTTTTATAGGGAGATATTTTCATGAGCAAGAAAAGCGCAAAAGTTATCGAGGCACTCGAAAAACTGCTGGCCGACAGCTATACGCTGCAACTGAAAACGCAGAACTATCACTGGAACGTGACGGGCCCCAGCTTCAACTCGCTGCACCTGCTTTTCGAAGCGCAATATACCGACCTCGCCGCCGCCATCGATGAAATCGCGGAGCGCATCCGCGCGCTGGGCGGCAAGGCACCCGGCAGCTTCAAGGCCTTCGCGAAACTTGCCAGCATCAAGGAAGAAACGGAATCGCCGAAGGCGACCGAGATGGTGAAGAACCTTGCGAAGGATCAGGACACTATCGTGGCCTCCGCTGAAAAGGCGCTGAAGGCCGCCGAAGAAATCGGCGACGAGCCGACCGTTGACCTCGCGATCGGCCGCCAGCAGATCCACCAGAAAAACGCCTGGATGCTCCACGCGCATCTGGAATAAGCGGCACAGATTAAAAAACGCCCCCGTCATGCGGGGGCGTTTTTTAATGCCTTGGGTTTACAGGCTGAAACTGTCGCCGTGTTTGTGGCGCGTGACCACGCCGTCTTTCAATACCGTCACGCGGCCTTTGCCGATCACCTCGAACGTGCCGTTTTTAACGACGACGCCGGTATCTTCATCCAATCCGATGCCCGTCTTGCGGCTGTCGGCGGCGGCAGCGCCGAACAGGCGTTTTAATCTGTGACGCTGGTTGAAATGCGTATCGAAAACAACATCCGGCGTGAAATTCAAACCCGCACCAAGGCCCAGGCCACCCGGCTTCAGCGCATTCTTCGGCTCGCCGCCCGTGATCATCAGCGTCGACATCGCGGCGGCGCCCGCGCTGGTGCCGGCGACAACCGCGCCTTCCGTCTCGCGCGCGGCAAGCGCGGCGAGAAACGCCGTGCCCCCAAACGCCGCAGACAGTTTTTCCTGATCGCCGCCCGAGAAAAAGACGATATCGTAATTTTTTAGCGACGCGATGCTGGCGGGATCATCCGCCTCCGCCTTTGTCGTGATGTGGCGGATATCGGGGGTGACGTTCAGGCGCGCGAAAGCGGTCTGGTATTTTTCCGCGACTTCTTCGGGATATCCGGTTGCGGTCGTGATGACCAATACGCGCGGCGATGCAACGCCTGCCTCCGCCAACACGCGCTTCAGCACGGTCATATCGCCCGTCTTGTCCTCTGCGCCGCCGATGGCAATGATCGTCATTCAATTTCTCCGGAAAGATAAATTTTATGGCAATGGCGCAGAATTGTCAAACTAGCCTGAAAAGGCTGCGAAATATTGCACCAGATGGTCGATGAATTTGCGGGTGCGGGCGCTTAGGTGACGCTGCGGCACATAGACGGCCTGTATCAGCATCGGTTCTTCTTCGTATTCCGGCAGGATGATTTCCAGCTCCCCTGCGTTGATATGCGGCCCTGCGATAAATGTGGGCAGGACGGTGATGCCGCAATGGCTGACCGCGGCCTCGACCAGCAGCGATCCGTTGTCGCTGGTGAAACGTCCTGCGACGGGCTGCACATGTTTGCGCCCGTTGATGCGGTAACCCCAGGCCTTGCCGTCGTTCACGCCGCTATAAACCATGCAATTGTGCTGCACGAGGTCTTGCGGTTTTTGCGGCCTGCCATGTTCGCGTAAATATTGCGGGCTTGCGACCGTCACGCGGCGGCTTTCCGCCAATTTGCGCGCCACCAGCGAGGTATTGGTGATATCGCCGATACGTATGGCTAAATCAAAATCTTCCTCCGTCAATTCCGCCGCGCGGTCGCCAAGGTAAAGCCGCACGCCGACATCCGGATATTTATCGAGGAAGGACGCGACAGCGGGGCCGAGGAATTTTGTGCCGAAGGTGACCGGCGCGCTGACGCGCACATCGCCCACGGGATTTTCATTTTGATAGCGCAGGTTTTCTTCGACTTCCGCCAGTTCGTGGATGATGCGCCGCGCATGATCGAAATACTGGTATCCCGCATCGGTCAGCGCCACATGCCGCGTCGTGCGTTGCAGCAGGCGCGTGCCGAGATAGCCCTCGAGGTCTTTCACGCGCTTGCTGACGACCGAATTGGCGATGTTCAGCCGCCGCGCCGTTTCGGCGAAGCTGTTGGTCTCGGCGACCGTCACGAAGGCGAGGATATTGGCCAATCTGTCCATAATTTACATTAATCGAAAAAATAGAAATATTAAGTATAAATTTGGCGTATTCCGCTTTTTTAACGAAAAGATATATTGGTAGATAGAAAGGTTGGTGTAACATGATGAACATCGCAAAATCAAATGATCGTGGCGAAACAGGGACTTACTGGCTGCAAAGCTTCCACAGTTTCTCCTTCGGCGAATATTATGATCCCCGCAACATGGGTTTTGGCCCTCTGCGCGTTATCAACGAAGACGTTGTGCGCGCGGGCACGGGTTTCGACACCCATCCCCATGCGAATATGGAGATCATGACCTATGTGCTGGAAGGATCGCTGGAGCATAAGGACAGCCTTGGCAATGGCGACATCATCCGTCCGGGTGATGTGCAGCTGATGAGCGCGGGGAAGGGGATTCTCCACAGCGAGAAAAACCCGTCCGAAACCGACGACGTCCACCTGTTGCAAATCTGGATTATGCCCAATGTTGCGGGCACGGCGCCGGGTTACCAGCAAACCACGTTCAATCCGGCGGAAATGCAGAATGCGCTGCGGCTGGTCGTCTCGCCCGATGGCGAAAACGGCTCGCTGGTCATCAAGCAGGATGCAAAGCTCTGGGTTGCGCGCATGGATGCGGGCGCGAGCGTTTCTCTGGAAATGAAACCGGATCGTAAATACTGGTTCCAGATGGCCCGCGGCACGGCGGAAGTTCTGGGCAAAACGCTCGCTCAAGGCGACGCGCTCGGGCTTGATAATGAACCCGGCAAGGCGGATATTAAAGCGACCGAAAAATCCGAACTGCTCGTGTTCGAACTCCCCCGTTAACAAAGGAAAAAAACATGGCCACAAAAACAAAAATCCTCGTTTTCGCCGGGGCAACGCGCGAAGGTTCGTTCAACAAGAAACTCGCAAAACTCGCCGCGAAAGCGGCGGGGGATGCGGGCGCGGATGTGACGCTGGTTGACCTCAAGGATTACCCGATGCCGCTGTATGACGGCGACGATGAATCCGCCTCCGGCCTGCCGCCCAAGGCGCTGGAATTCAAGAAGCTGGTGAAGGAAGCGGATGGCTACATCATCGCATCGCCCGAATACAACAGCGGTTATTCCGGCGTGCTGAAAAACGCGATCGACTGGGCCAGCCGCCCGTCGGAAGCGGGCGAAGGTTCCGCCGCCGCATTCTTCGGCAAATATGCAGGGCTGATGGCGGCGTCGCCGGGTGCGCTTGGCGGCTTGCGCGGGCTCTACGCTTTGCGCGAATTAATGATGAACATCAACGTCACCGTGCTGCCGCGTATGCAGGCGGTGGGCGGCGCGGGGGCTGCGTTCAGTGACGATGGTTCGCTGAAGGAAGAAAAATTCGCCAAGGGCGTGGCAGGCGTCGCGACCGACCTCGTCAAATTGCTGCAAAAAACGAAAGCATAAGCGGGGATAACTTGAACACCAGACCCACGCTGCTGGAGGGCGATCCGGGCGCGCATATCAGGCGCCTGACGCTCCCGCTTGCCTGGGGCATGCTGGCGATGACCAGTTTTTCGGTGTTCGATGCGTGGTTTATCTCGCGCCTTGGAACGCAGTACCTTGCCGCGCTCGGCTTCACCATACCTGTCCTGATGTTCTTCATGGGCATCGTGTTCGGCACATCCGTCGGCACGACATCGGTGATCGCGCGCGTCTATGGCGAGGGTGATTTCGACAAGGTGCGCCGCATGGCCACCGACGCGCTCAGCCTCACGGTTGTCAGCGTCATTGTCGCATCCCTTGCAGGCGTGATTTTTATCGACCCGATTTTCCGGCTCATGGGCGCGACGGACGATTTGATGCCGCTCATCCACCGTTACATGATGATCTGGTATTGCGGGTTGCCGTTCCTCGGCCTGCTGATGGTCGGCAATGCCTGCATCCGCGCGACGGGGGATACGCATTTTGTTTCTAAAATGATGACGCTGCTGGCTGTCAGCAATATCATCCTCGACCCGTTTTTTATCTTTGGCTGGGGGCCGTTTCCGGAATGGAAACTGGCTGGGGCGGCGGCGACGCTGGTCTGTTCCTATTACCTGACCTGCTGCGTTTCGATGTACTTCTTGATCTTCAGAAAGAAAATCCTGATGCATCCAGTCATCCATCCGGGACTGTTTAAATCATGGGGCAAGATTTTGCATGTGGCGGTGCCGTCCATCGTCAGCAACCAGATCGCCCCCATTTCCGCCGCCATTATCACATGGATGGCGGCGCAGTTCGGCAAGGAAGCGGTCGCGGCGCTCGGCGTCGCAACGCGTATCGAGAGCATGGCGACGCTGCTGTTCTATTCCATGGGCGCGGCGATTGCCATTTTCACGGGCCAGAATTACGGCGCGGGAAATTACGGACGTATCCAGCAGGCAACCGCGACGGGCGCGAAATATTCGATGATCTGGGGGCTGGGCATCGCGGCGGGGTTGTGGATTTTCGCCTACAACATCCCGACTTTCTTTGACACCAACCCGCAAGTGATCGCCTATACCGCGCAATACCTGCACTGGGTGCCGATCAGCTATGGCGCGCTCGGCGTGCTGGTGGTATCGAACGCCGCGCTGAATGCGATGGGCAAACCGCTGCCCGCCACGACGCTCATACTGCTCAAGACCTTCGTGATTTATGTGCCGCTCGCCTATCTGTTGCAGGCGAAGATGGGGTTCAGCGGCATTCTGGCGGCGCTGCTCGTTACCAACTTCATTCTCGGTATCGTGTCGTATTTCTGGAACCGCAAAATCGCATCCTGACGGGGAATTTTCATGGACGTCGCCATCAAGACCATCATGCTGCTTTTCGCCTCCAACGTCTTCATGACGTTTGCGTGGTATGGCCACTTGAAGCACAAGGAAACGGCGCTCTGGATCGTGATCCTCATCAGCTGGGGCATCGCGTTTTTTGAATACTGCCTGCAGGTGCCCGCGAACCGCATGGGGTCCAGCATCTTCAACGCGGCGCAGCTGAAAACCATTCAGGAGATCATCACGCTGGTCGTGTTTTCGGGATTTTCGGTCTGGTACCTGAACGAGCCGATCAAATGGAACCACCTTGTCGGGTTCGCGCTGATCGTGGCGGCGGCGTTCTTTATCTTCAAGAAATGGTGATCAGCGTTTCGGCTGCGGATACGGGATGGTATCCTTCGGCATCGTCGTCAGCCCGCGCTCCGGCGGGTTGGCAACAGGCGTAAATTCCAGCGTCTTGCCGACCAAACCGCCCAGCGTGACAACCTTTTTCCAGCCGCTGATCGCATAGCCGCGGATTTTCAAATTCTTATGGTCGCCCTGCGGCAGCTGGATATCGAAACCGAAAGCCTCTTTGCGCTGTTCGATCCAGATTTTTCCCTGCCAGCGGCCGCCGCCTATGTTCTTCATGTCGCGCAGCTGCGCCTGGTATTCAAGCGCCTTTTCAAAATCGGCGGGGGTCAGCTTGTTCTTGTCCTTGCTCACATTGCCGGCGACAAGGTTGCGCGTTTTATCATTGTTCGGGTTCAGCGCGTGGATGCGGAATTGTATGCCGGTTGAATCCGTCCACAAATCGATCACGCCGTCATATTCGGGATGCGTCCAATAGCTATGCGCGGTTTGCGGGAGGGTCTGCACGATGCCTTGTTCCACGACAGCATTCTGCGCGCGCATCGGGCGCACCGATGCGGCAAAGAAACCCAGCGACAGCACCGAAGTGGTCGCAAGGGTGGTGAAGATTCTGGCGAGCTTACTTGTCATAACGATGAATATAAGGGAAGCGGGATGGATGCGTCAAACGGAAATTAGCACGTTGATTTAACTGCCGAATTTGCGCTGGCTGTCATAGCCGAGGCCGAGCGCGACGGAGGAGAGCTTGTTTTCCTCCGATATCAGCGCGCCCGGAAAGCGCGAGCAGACCGCCTGTTTCAGCAGCGGCGTTTCGGTTGGCCCGCCGGTCAGGATGACGATTTCGATGTCGTCATCGCTCAACCCAGCGGTCGCAAGGCATTCCGTGATCGATTCCGAAATGCGGTCGACATGGCTGGTGATCGCGGTGTTGAACAGCTCGCGCTGGATATCGAGCGCGAAGCCGTCCTCGATAAAGCCGAGCGTGGATGTTGTGGATTCCCTGTCCGTCAAATCGATCTTGGCGGATTCAACGGACGACAGAATGCGGTGGCCCAGTTCGTGTTCCAGCGCATGCACGAAACGCCCAAATCTTTTTGCCGCATGGGATTCCGACAGGATATCGCGCATGTCCTTTTTCACCTTGGGCGTGTAAAGGAAGTTCACCTTTGACCATTCCGACATATCGTGGAACGGCGACAGCGGCACGTCGAACCGTTTTTCGCCATAGGTGCTGCGATAGCCGAAGGCGGGCATGAAGCTGGAGAGGCTTAAGGATTTATCAAAATCATTCCCGCCGATGCGCACGCCGGAATGGCCGAGGATGTCCTGCGATCTGTCGGCGCGGTTGATATATTTCTGCGACACCTTGATGACCGTAAAATCCGACGTGCCGCCGCCGATATCGGCGACAAGGGCGCGTTTTTCATCCGTTACCTTCACCTCATGCGCAAAGGCCGCGGCGACGGGCTCATACTGGAACGCGATGTGCCTGAAGCCTGCGGCAGCCGCGATGCGCTGCAATTCACCCTCCGCGCGCGCGTCGCCTGCGAGGTCGCCATCGATGAAATGCACAGGGCGGCCCATCACGGCATGGGTCAGTTCGTGGTTCAGTTGTTTTTCGGCGGTTGATTTGATATGGCCGATGAAATTGCCGATGATGCTGTCGAAACTGCGCATGCGGCCATTTACCAAAGTGCCCTGGTTCATCAGGCTGGTGCCGAGGATGCGCTTGAGGCTCCGCATAAAGCGGCCTTCCTCCCCCTCGAAAAACAATTTTTGCGCCGCGCGGCCAAAGGCGGGATGGGGCGATGTGGCGGCATAAAAAATCGCGCTCGGCAAGGTTTCGGCATCACCCTCGACCTTCAGCAGGCGCGCGCCATCCTTATCGCCCAGCGCAATCGCAGAATTCGACGTGCCGAAATCGATGCCGCAGGGATGCATATGCCACCATTCAGGAAAGCGATGTTTTTATATCGTTCACGGGTTGATTGCAAGAAAAACCCCGCGACCTTGGCAGGGGCGGGGTTTTAAGGCGTTATAATTGCGGCAGAATTACGCGATCTTTTTCGTGCGCGTTTTGATTTTCTTCGCAAGGAAAGCGTAGCTCATGATTTTATAGGCAAGCTTGGCGGCGAGGAAGTCGCAGCCATGGAGGTTGGGCTTGGGCGCCAGTTCGTTGATATCCGCGCCGATGAAGGTCGACACCTTCGCGACTTCGCGGATGATGTTGACGGCGTCGTCCCAGAACAAGCCGCCCGGTTCCGGCGTGCCGGTCGCGGGGATCATGCTGGCGTCGAAGGCGTCGATGTCGAAAGTGACATAGACGTTCTTGCCCTTGAAGTTGCGGACAATCTCTTTCATGTCCCACAGGTGCTTTTCGCGCGCCCAGTAGATTTTAATGCGTTTCTTGTTTTTTTCGAGGAACGGGATTTCGCCCGACGAAATGTTGCGGATGCCGAATGAATAGACACTCACATTCGCAGGGTCCATCGTGCGGCAGATGGCCGAGGCGTGGGAATAATGCTCGCCGTGGTAACCGTCGCGCAGGTCGGCATGCGCGTCGAAATGCAGCACCGCCACATCCTTGAAGTTGCGCGCATAGGGACGGATTGCGCCTGCCGTGATCGAATGCTCGCCGCCGAAGACGAAGGGGAATTTGCCCATCGCCAGCACTTCTTCCACTTGCGCGTCCAGCTGCTCCAGCGCGGTTTCGACAGATTTGGAAATTTTCACGGGTTTCGCGGTCACGACGCCGTATTCGCGGAATGGCTCGCTCCAGAATTCGTCATCGAACAATTCGACCTGATGCGACGCGTTGATCATCGCGGCAGGGCCTTTCGACGTGCCGCCGCCATAGGACACCGAAGCCTCGAGGCCGAAGGGAATGACGACGACTTGCGCGTTGTCGACGCTGAACGCATCCGCTTTTTCAAGGCCGAGGAAGCCGTCGGCGGGTTTCATGAACTGCATTTTATAATTCCTTTCGGTTATTTTGCGCGAGCCATACGGTGCGGCCGCCGCAATCTTTGTCTGTCTGATTAAGGACAATAACGCTAAATCCGTTGTTTTCAAGCAGCGTTTTGTACTCCGCCACGGAAAGGCTGGCATGGTGGATATCGTGGCCCTCCATGTTGCCATAGCTTTCGCCGTCTTCCGTTCCGGTGTTGAACAGCAGCACAGCGCCAGCCGCCGCATGTTGCGCGAAGCTCACGAACATGGCGCGCTGGTCGTCGCGCGTCAGGTGGAAGAAACTGTCCCAGCTCAGGATCACGTCGTATTTTCCGCTCAGGCCGGTTTTGCGGATATCGCCCACCTGCCAGTCATGATCCGGAAAGCGCGATTGCGCCAGTTCGATCATGCGCGGCGCGATGTCGATGCCGGTCACCTGAAATCCGTGGCCGATAAAAAATGCCGCCATCGGCTCCGCACTGCCGCAGCCGAGGTCGAGCAGCTTGCCCTCCGGTTTTGCGAACGTCAGGACATGGTCGAGGTATTTTTTCTCGACCAGCGTCTTGTTGCGTGCATTGTCGAACCAGTCTGCGATCTGCTGGTACTGCGCGGCGACTTCGGTATTACGGCTCATTCTTCGATCATGCCGCTGCCTGCCGAAATGGCAAGGAAAGCATCGCGGTCGATATTCACATGGGGGCCGAGGTCATAGGTCTCGAGGTCCTCGATCGGCACCCAGACGAATTCCGAATGCTCGGGCGTCAGCTTCACATTTTCACCCAGCGGGCGGCAGAGATAGGCAAGGTTCAGCAGCGGCTGCCCTTCGCGCTTGCCGGTACGGGCGTTGAAGATCTGCATCACGTCGACCTTCAATCCGGTTTCTTCCTTGTATTCGCGGGCGAGCGCAACTTCGGGCGCTTCGCCATGCTCGACGCCGCCGCCGCAGAATTCCCAGCCGATGAATTCGGAACCGGGCGCGGGCGCGCGTTTCAGCAGCAGCACATGCCCTTCGTCGTTCATAAGCACGCCAAGGGCGCGGACATTGAATTGAGCCATCTTGAAATTCCTCTAAAAAGATTTCCGGCCGGGGCCTTTTAAGGGGGCTCCGGCCGGAAAATTCGTTATCGCTTACTTGAACAGCTTGTTCCAGTTGCGGCGGGGGCGTTTTTTCCAGTAGCCGCGATGGTAAGCGTCGGATGCCAGCAGCGGCATGACCGAGCCTGCTTCCGCAAATACCATCTGCTCCAGTGCAACGTCCACTTTACCCCAGCTGCACGCTTCCTTCAGCGTGGAGGAGGAGCAAGCGCCGTCGCGCACGTCCGCAATCGTGATCTGGACCGCGTATTTATGCATGTCGACATCTTTGTGGCCAAGGATCTCTGCGCAGACAACGGTGTCCTGCGTGAAGTTCTTGGGCACGCCGCCGCCGATCATCAGCAGGCCGGTGGTGCCGGCTGCGATTTTCACGTCGGTCAGTTCGCGGAAATCCGCAACGGCGTCGATGCACATATAGTTCTTCGGGTTTTTCTTCTGGTGCAGCACCAGACCGAAACCGGCCGAGCTGTCAACGAAAGCGGGGCAGAAGATCGGCACGCCGTGCTCATAGCAAGCCGCGATCAGCGAGTTTTTCTTCTTCGCTTTTTTGGTCAGGTATTTGCCCATCTCCCAGATGAATTCGCGCGACGAATAGGGGCGGCGTTCAAGGCCTTGCGCGATTTCAAAAATCGTGTGGTCAACGGCCTGCAGGTCTTCTTCGTCGATGTACGTGTCGTAAATGCGGTCGATGTAAAGATCGCGCAGTTCGCGGTCGTCGACTTGGGCATCGGCACGGTAATGCTTGAAGCCGAGCGCTTCAAAGAAGTCCATGTCGACGATCGAGGCGCCGGTGGCGACGATCACGTCGACCATGTTGCTCTTGACCATTTCCGTGTACAGGTCCATGCAGCCGCCGGCCGAGGTGGAGCCAGCCAGCGTCAGGATGGACGTTGCGCCCTTGTCCTGCAGCATGGTGTTGAAAATGTCGGTCGCACGCGCGAGGTCGCGCGAGGTGAAGGACATTTTGCCCATGCCGTCGATGATCGGGCGCGCATCGAATTTCTTGATGTCGATATGCTCGATCGGGGTGTTCAGCAACGCCGCTTTGCGGTTGCTTTTCGGATGGGGTTTTGCTTTCACGGCTTTCAGGCTGCTTTTCATGTTCGTAGTCCTTTTTTATCAATCTGCCCTGCGCGTTTTAAGGCCGCTCCTTTTGCAAGAAGTGGCCCGAAATGGGTTTTACGCGGTCAATTTGTGGCGAAAATTATCCCGTCACGCAGAGTTCGTTTGAATCCGTCGTTTCCAGCGCGTCATCGTAGAGCGTCACCAGCGGCGGGGCCTTGACGGACACAACTTCGTGGGCGGAAAAGCCGTTGAAGTCGGTACGCATGGTGTTCCCATAGGCGCCGAGCTGGCCGATCTCGATGTAATCCCCTTCCCGGACGTCTTCCGGCAGGTAAAAGGGGCCAGGCATATAATCAATGCTGTCGCAGGTGGGCCCGTAGAAACGGAAACCCTTGTGCGGCGCACTGGTGCCTCCCGGCGTCGGACGGATGAGACGAACCGGGTAACGGAAACCCAGGTGGCCTGCGTCGAACAGGCTGCCATAGGTTCCATCATTGATGTACAGCACATCGTCCTTGCGGAGCTCCACCTTGACGACCACGGATGCGCTCTCGGCCACAAGCGCGCGGCCGGGTTCGCACCAGAACTCGTAGCGGTCCGGGTGGGGAAGGCGGTCGAAACCGCTTTCGATGGCGTGTTTATAGTCTGCAAGCGCCGGAGGCGCCATGTCGGGGTAGATCGACGGAAAGCCGCCGCCGATATCGATGATGTCGACGCGGGTGCGCGGGATCTGGCGCAGGATGCCGCCCACGATGTTCAGCGCCGCGACATAGGCGGCGGGGTCCATCGTTTGCGAGCCGACATGGAAGCAGATGCCGAGGCGTTTGGAGTGCTTGCGGGCGAGCTTCAGGATCTCCGGCGCCTTTTCGGGCAGGCAGCCGAATTTGCCGGCGAGCGGCAGCTCCGACGAGGTATTGGGCACAGCGAGACGCAGGCACAGGCCGAGGTCTTTCGACTTGCCGGTGCAGGCGATGATCTTTTCCAGTTCCTCGACCGAGTCAAAGGAGTAGTCGCGCACGCCGTAGTCGAAATACGCCTGTTCGATCGCATGGCGGCTTTTGACCGGATGCATGAACGCGATATGGGAGCCGGGGGCGATCTCGTTCACCAGCTGGATTTCGGGGATGGACGCTGCGTCAAAATGCTTGATGCCGGCGTCGCGCAGGCCCGCCATGACGTATTTGGCAGGGTTCGCCTTTACGGCGTACAGCACATGGCCGGGGAAATTGTCCAGGAACCACTTCGCAGAGGTTTCAAGGGCAGCCGGTCGAAAACAGGTAACGGGAATATTGGGACGTCGCTGGCGGACTACGTCTTCGGGGCCGTCGAATTTTTCCATTTCATGAAACCCTCCTGGGGGCTTTCATGAGATAACCGCACGCGAATCGTTCGCTGCCGTGCCCTCATAATTAACGTTATAGGTTGATTCGATTCAATGTAAAGAATTTTTGAAAATTCAGGGGCTTTGCGGCTGTCACTTCATGTTACAAAATCTTCACGATGGCGGTTTTGGCGGCGTCTGCCGCGGCGGTGGAACCGCCATCTGTCCCGATGGTGGAACCATCGCGGGGCGCTGGATGTTTTTCAGCGCAGGCTCGACCGCCGCGATGTCGACGCCGTAGCGCGCATTCGCCGCAACGTAATCAATTCTCCGTACATCGTTCAGATAGGTCTGCTGCAGTTTTGTCATCAGCACGGGCAGCACGGCGTTGTCGGGTTGCTTCCCGATGCCGTCCATCAGCGCGGTCTGCAGCGCGCCATAGGCACCGATTATGGTCTGGGGCGTGATCTTGCCATAGAGGGCGAAGGCGCGCTCCTGCAGCATCGCGCTGGCGTTCCAGGCGCGTATCTTGGCCATTCCCTCCTTCTCCTGCGCCGTCAGGGGCGCATCGCGCCTGGGCGCGTGCCTGGCGGCCCGTTCGGCGGCAACGTAGAAGCGGCGGAATTCCCGCGCGCGGGCGAAATCGGGGTCGCCGCCCGCCAGAATGTTCAGGGCGCGGCGCTGGCTGGCGGTTTTGGCGTCCTCCAGCATGACGGTGTAGCCGACGACGGAGCCTGTCATCTCTTTCGCGTCCATGACGGAGAGGTAGAGCGCCTGCGCCGCCGTGTCGCCGAGCGCGCGGAAGGCGGGCAGCCCCATTTTCACAATGCGGGTTTTCAGCTCCGCCAGCGCGGGCGGCGAGAAGTGGATGAAGTCCCCGACCAGCTTCGACCGCCAGCCCGCGATGGAGTCGAAGGCGGTAAGGTCGGCCTTGCCGCTGCGGATCAGGTCGCCGACGCCGCCGACATCGGCCAGCGCCTCTTTATTATATCGAAGCGCGATATATTCCCGCACCGTCGCGTTGTTGCGGGCGGCATTGGGCTTCTTCATTTCCCTGTCCATGGCGTCTTCGTTAAAGCCATGCATGGGATAGCGGCTGTCGAGGCAGTGCCACGATTCATGAAGGTTCACGAAGGCGATTTTCTGCTGCAGCGTCATGCCGGGGATGGAAAAGGGCAGGGCGTGGCCGGACGACGGCACGATCACGCAAGCCTCTCCCGATGCGCCCGTCATGTTGAGGAAGGCGCCGGGGTTCTGGGTTTTCACGAGGCCGAAGGCGAATTTGTAGTAGGCGGACATGTTGCCGGCGACAGCACGGGCGCGGGCGGGTTCCATTTCCACCCCCTGCTCGCCCAGCATTAACTGGATGAGGGCAACCGACGGCAGGCCGAGTGCGCTGCCCGCATCAAAGCGGGCGGGGTCGAGCACCACGGCACGGTCATGCAGGCCCTGCATATGCTGCAGGCTGAGCGTCAGCCGGTTGCCCAGCACGCCCAGATCGCGGGAATAGGCGTCGCCGGTCTGGATTTTGGAGGCCATGAAGTCCAGGCGCGCTGCGGAGATGAGTGCCATGCGCACTTCCATCCGGTATTCAAACTCGCGTAAATCGGGGGGTGCCTGCTCGCTCACCGCTGGCCCTGTGCCGCCGGGCGCGGTCGGGGGGCCGTTCTGCGCCTGCGCTGGCGTCATGCCGCCCAGCAGCGCGGTAGCAAGCGCCGTCGATGCGGCGAATTTGCGCCACACGGCCGTGAGCTGGCCTTTCTCACGATGTATCCTATTGTCGTTTTTCGCCATGCGCTTCGGACACTCGAATAAAGAGGCGATAAATAACCGCCTGAATCTCCACAGGGAATTACCCGAGCCTATATTATACTATACATAATTAAGGATTCGTGTATTATGTCGAACGCTTGACCAAAAACCTATTGAAAAATAAAGATTTTTCAATAGGATGCAGCGCAACAAAACAATAATAAACGATTCAAACCGATTCAGGGCGGAAAAATATGACCAACAAGCTTCGCAACATTGCCATCATCGCACACGTCGACCATGGCAAAACAACCCTCGTCGACGTTCTGCTCCGCCAGTCGGGCCAGTTCCGCGCGAACGAAAAAGTCGCCGAGCGCGTCATGGATTCCAACGACCTTGAAAAAGAACGCGGGATCACGATCCTTGCGAAAGTCACCTCGCTGATGTGGAAAGACACCCGCATCAATATCGTCGACACCCCCGGCCACGCGGATTTCGGCGGCGAAGTCGAACGCATCCTGTCGATGGTTGATGGCGTTGTCATTCTGGTGGACGCTGCCGAAGGCGCGCTGCCCCAGACCAAATTCGTTTCCGGCAAGGCGCTGAAGCTGGGCCTGAAGCCCATCGTCGTCATCAACAAGGTCGACCGCCCCGACGCGCGCCCCGACGAAGTGCATGAAGAAGTGTTCGATCTTTTCGTCGCGCTCGAAGCAACCGACGAACAGCTCGACTTCCCCATCCTCTACGCATCCGGCCGTCAGGGCTGGGCGTCGAAGACGCTGGGCGGCGAGCAAACCGACCTCGCGCCCCTGTTCGACCTGATCTGCGAATACGTGCCGCCGCCGAAAGTGGAAGAAAACAAGCCCTTCTCGATGCTGGTCACCATGATCGAAAGCAACCCTTACCTGGGTCGCGTCGTCACCGGCCGCATCACCGCCGGCAGCGTGAAAACCAACCAGGCGCTGAAATCGCTGGCGATTGACAGCAGCGCGGTTGAAAACTTCCGCGCGTCGAAAATCCTCGCCTTCCGCGGCATCGAGCGCGAGCCGCTGGACGAAGCACATGCAGGCGACATTATTTCCATCGCCGGCATGACGCAGGCGACCTCCGTCACCAACACGGTCTGCGACCCTGTGGTGACTGTGGCACTGCCCGCTATTCCGATCGATCCGCCCACCATTTCCATGTCCTTCGCCGTCAACAACGGCCCCTTCGCCGGCACCGAAGGCACGAAAGTGACCTCGCGCATGATCCGCGAGCGCCTGTTCAAGGAAGCGGAAAGCAACGTCGCGATGAAAGTCCTCGACGGCCAGACCTCGGACTTGTTCGAAGTGTTCGGCCGCGGCGAGTTGCAGATGTCGGTCCTGATCGAAACCATGCGCCGCGAAGGCTTCGAGCTTTTGATCGGCCGCCCGCGCGTGCTGTATAAAACCGATGAAGAAACCGGCGAAAAGCTGGAGCCGTATGAAGAAGTCGTGATTGACGTCGATCAGGAACATTCCGGCACGGTCGTCCAGAAAATGGCGATCCGCAAGGGCGACATGATGTCGATGGCTCCGTCGGGTGCCGGTAAGGTCAAGATGACCTTTATCGCCCCCACGCGCGGCCTCATCGGCTACCACGGCGAATTCCTGACCGACACGCGCGGCACGGGCATCATCAACCGCCTGTTCCACGGCTATGGCACGTTCAAGGGCAGCGTCGAAGGCCGCCGCGTTGGCGTGCTGCTGGCGATGGATACCGGCGAAGCGACCGAATACGACCTGTGGAAACTGGAAGAGCGCGGCACCATCATGGTGATGCCGGGCACGCGCGTGTACGAAGGCATGATCGTCGGCGAGCACAACCGCGACAACGACCTTGCCGTCAACATCCTGCGCGGTAAAAAACTGACCAACGTCCGCGCATCGGGCACCGACGACTCCACCAAGCTGATCCCGCCCCGCATCCTGACGCTGGAGCAGGCCATCACCTTCATCAACGACGATGAACTGGTCGAAGTCACCCCGAAAACCCTGCGCCTGCGCAAGGCGATCCTCGACCCCAACCTGCGCAAACGCCTCGAAAAGACGGGCTAATCGTCACATAACGGGAGTTTGCAATGGCTATGGTGAAGGCGCATTTGCGCAGCCTGATGATGGGCGTGTTTTACGGCGCACTTATTTTTGTGGCTGACCGTTGCATCCATCTGAAAGGCACCGTGAATATCACGCTGCTGGTGATCATGTCGATCATGGCGATGCTGGTCGTGATCGGCACCATCAAGGTCGATCCGCAAAGCCGCTTTTACATTCCGCTGAAGCCGTTTTCAATCCTCGCCGGTCTCGTGCTGTCGATTGGTTTGATTTATGCCTTCCTCGGCAATATGCCGGGGCAGCGCAATTTCATCCAGAGCCTCGCCGACGCGAAAACCCTGCCGCCTGCAGTCCAGCAACCGTTCGATAAATATGTCGAATGGAGTGCCCGTCATTCGCTGATTGGAAATGGCAAGCCGGAAATCGTGAAGCAGCCGTGATTTTGGCGGCTTAGGGCTTCATCCCGAACTTCTGCGCGCCCTGCGCATAGACCTTGTCGAACTCGCCCTCCAGCCCCGCATTCACGCCGCGCAAACCGTCGACCACGTTTTTTGCCCAGGTGAAATATTCCTGCTTTCGCGCAAGGCTCCAGTCGGGCGGCGGAGAGTCGAGAATGGCGCGCAGGTTCGAGATTTTATCGGCGGTTTTCACCAGCTTCGCGGCGTCGGATTTATGCGGCGCGTGTTCGACCTGCAAACGCTTGCGTTCTGCCTTGGGCAGTGATTTGTCATCCGTGCATTCCTGAACGATATCGGCGACGTTCTGGCCGAATTCCTTTACCAGTTCTTCGTATTTGGTATCCGTGTCCTCGATCGTGTCATGCAGCACGGCGGCGGCCAGCACATCGGCATTCTTGCCGTCGGTGAATTGCGTGATCAGGTCTGCGACCTCGATCAGGTGGTTCACATAGGGCTCGGCGCGTTCGCCCTTGCGGCGCTGGTCGGTGTGTTTTTTGGCGGCAAACAATAATGCGCGCGTGAGCGTCTGCGAAACTTCGGTCATGGGCTTTTCCTTTGGATATGCCCTTATGCTAGGCCTTCCCGCCGCATCATGCAAGATCCGCAAAAAAGCAGAAAGCCGGGCGCTGCAAGCCCGGCTTTCCTATCATCAATGCAGGTGCGCGTATCTTAAATCTCGCGTCCGCTTTGGTGATCCAAAGAGTAATCGGTATCGCCCGCACTGCTGCGGAAATCTTTCTGGTAGTTGGCGGCGAGGCTTTCAAGGTCTTCGACCGTGCGGCTGGAAATGGCATCGGCGACGCCGTTGCCGTCTTCCATGCTGTCCTGCGGCAGGCCCTCGTCATATTCCCTGGGCACGCCTTCCATGCGATATCCTGCGGCTTTCCAGTCGTCCTTGCCTTCGACGTAATCCGACACATCGGTATAACCGAGGCTTTCAAGGATTTCGGCGGCCTTGGTCGATGCGGCGCAATCCGCGCTCTGGCAATAGGTGATGATTTTCTGCGCTTTGTCCGGCAGCTGCTGCGGCGCTTCTTTCGCAAGCGTTTCGAGAGGCATCGACAGCGCGCCCGGCAAATGGCCCGTTTCATAGGCCGATTTCGGCAGGGCTTCGATGATGGCGACGCCAAGGCCGGCATCGATGAAGTGCTTCACTTCGTCGCGTTTGATGGGTTGCATGGCATCCTCCTTTATATGGCCCTTTGCGCGGGGGCTTCAAAATTTTCACACGTTGACGCCATTCCAACCGACGGGACGAAAAATCGTTCCGCTAAAAAGAAAAGAAGCCGGGCTTCAACAGCCCGGCTTCTTGAATCACGCTAAAGCGAAAAGCTTAGCCGCCGCAGGAACCGGATTTTTCCTTGTTCGTGCCGCAGGAGCCCATGGTCTCTTCTTTTTTCGCTTCCGTGCCGCAAGAGCCGGTTTTGGGAGCGGTGGTGGAACAGGAGCCTTTTTCGTCTTTTTTCAGTTGTTCTTGTGAGGTCATGTTAATTATCCTTTTTGTTGTGTTTTGCACACGCGGGGGCCGCATTTGCGGTCACCACGCCAAGAGGATATAGCCCCCGAAAACACCTTGTCCACCTGCCAAAACCGCTATTCCCCTCTATCGCCGCCAGCCCCCTGATAACGTGACATATATATATTCTTTCTATTTTACATAAACATAACAGCAAAGCCTGTTTAAACGGCTTTCACGCCTGTGCGATACTCTGGCTGGATTTTGAGTCGAAAGGAATAACCATGTATTCGCGCCTGCTCCAGTTCATGATTCCGCTCGTGGTGGTGCTGGCGATCATCGGTTTTTCCGCGCTGGCGCAGGAAGACCACGCGGACATGGGGCATGAAAATACCGCTGCCGGAACACAAACTGGCATCACCGCGACCGTTACGCCCGATATGCTGGCGACCGGCAAGGAAACGTCCTTCACGCTGAAGCTGGAAAAGGACGGCGCGCCCGTGACGCTCGCCGCGCTGGAGGAACGCCACACGCAGAAAATCCACCTGCTCGTCGTCGATGAAAGCCTGGTCGATTACCATCACCTGCATCCGGTCGCGGGCACCGATGCGGGCAGCTACAGCTTTTCCTTCACGCCCGCCACTGCGCATAACTATATCGTCTATGCAGATGTAAAACATATCGCAGGGGCGGCGCAGATGGTTGGCGTGAAGCTGCAGGGGGCATCGCCCTGCGCGGGTGATTGCACCGACCGCAGCGCGGCCGCAAGCGCCAGCACGGCCGGCATCACGGGCAAGGTTGTTTTCGCCGACAAAGACATCAAGGCCGGCACGCCCGTAAACGCCGAAGTCACGCTGACCGGCGCAGATGGCAAACCGCTTGCCGATCTCGAGCCCGTGATGGGCGCCTACGGGCATATCGTTGGTTTCTATGAAGGCATGACCGATGTTGCCCATATGCACCCGATGGGCGCGGAGCCGAAGAACGACACGGATCGCGGCGCCTCGCCCCTGAAATTCATGCTGCATCCCGATCATCCGGGATACATGAAGTACTTCGTGCAGATCCGGCGCGGCGGCAAGGATGTGTTCCTGCCATTCGGCCTTGAAATCGCAAAGTAATTACGGCTTTACATTTACCATAATTTTACGGTATGATCCTGTTCCAGTTTTGAAACAGGGATGCCCGACCGTGACCACCGCTGCGCCATTCTTCAACGCCTCTGCCGATTCCGCCCGCGAGGCGGGATTGCGGCTGCTTGCTGAGCTGGAGCGCAGCGATGCAGATATCAGCGCGGCGAAACTGCTCAACCTCATGGGCACGAATGTCGACTACGGCGTGACAAGTGAAAAAGGCGAAACGCCGCTGCTGCTGGCGGCGCAAAAAGGATTTTTCGTGGCGGCGCTGCGCATGGTGGGATATGGCGCGGATGCGAACAAGCCCGATCAGTTCGGATTTACGCCGTTCATGATGGCGGCATCGGGCAATGATCGCGCATTGGTTGATGCGTTGCTGGGGAAAAATGTCGGGATCAATGCGATCAGCGCGGCGGGCGACACGGCATTTACGCTCACGGGCGGGCAGGGGCATGATGCGATGCTGAGGTACCTGCTGCAAAAAGGCGCGACATTCACTGATGCGGAGGGGGTCCGCACCCGCGACGAAGCCAGCAGGCGTGGGCATACGGATGTCGTGAAAGCCATCAACGATATTTTCGATGCGCGCGAAAAAGAGATACAGGATGGCATTGATCAGGCCGAACGCGCCCGCCGCGACAATATGGCGCGCATCGCGGATACCTTCCGCCATGGGCCGGAGGGAAAAATCTCTGCTCCCCTCACGGCAAGGTTCAAGCATTAAGGCCTAGTGGATATCGTCGTAATTGCGTTCGTGATTGACCGCGGGGTTCAGGCGTTCTTCCCGCGTCAGGTCATCGAATTTCTGGGTGACCTTGTCGGCCTTCACCATTTTCTTGATGCCGCGCTCCGACCCGTAAAACGCATCTCCCTCGAATTTTTCTTGCGCAAGGCGGTCCTGTTCGTGGTCGACAGGCTCGGGCTGTGCCTCGAGGTTTTCAAAGTCGAGGCCATTCAGATGCAGCGTCTTGCGTTCGGTGTCCGTTGAATTTTCAGGGGTTTTGATGCTGGGCATGGCGAAATCTCCTGTTGCAGCGGGGTAATGGTCTACAGGGGACTAATCAGCGGTTTACCGGATAGTTCCGGCTATTCGCAGCGCAGCACGACGAAATATCCCGCCCATTGCGTCTGGAAGCCAAGGCGGTTGTACAGGGCTACCGCGCGGTCGTTATCGGAACGGGAATGGAGGAAAGGTATTTCGCCCCGCGCGGTGATGCCCTGCATGACACGCGTCATCACCGCCGCCGCATAGCCGCGGCCTGTGTAATCGGGATGGGTGCAGACGGCGCTGACCTCGGTGTATCCCGGCACCTTCATCCGCTCGCCCGCCAGCGCGACAAGTTTTCCATCCTGATAGATGCCGAAATAATCGCCCATCTCATGCGTGCGGCTGGTGAAGGGGCCGGGGCGGGCCAGCGTCGTCAGTTCGATCATCTCCGCTGATTGTGCCGCGCCCATTTTCACGATGTCGGCGGTCGGTTCTTTTGCATCCGGAATGCCGTTATCACAGACCATGCGGATCAGCGGCGCGCCCGCCAGCACTTCCCAGCCCTTGCGCGGCTGCCATGGCTCGGCCAGAAACAGCGCGGTCACGCCATTGCCCAGCAATGATGCCAGCGCGTCATGATCGACCACGCCACCTTCGAACCCGCTGAAGGGTGCGACCTCGGGCATGAAACGCTTCACCTTGCCATCACCAATAGCAAAGTGTGCCTGGCGGGTGGTAAGCGCGGTCCAGATGATGTTGTCGAGCGGTTGCATGTCAGCTGATCAATAACAGGCGCGGCGGCCGGCCGTCAACGGTATCGGGCGCACGGTGGATGCAGGGCGGCACGGGGCAGCCCGGATATTCGACCGCGATACGCCACAGATTGCCGATGCCAAACGAATAGCGCACAGCCTCCGGCAGGGGGGCGTAATGCAGGTCGTAACAATTCTCGCGCAAGTATTCCTCGAAACTCCCGCCGCCTTCCGCTGCGAACAAATCCTGCAACCTTGCGCGTGTCGCAGGATCATCGACGCGGCGCAGGGCAAAGGCGTTGTCCAGCCCCTCGCTCGATGCTTCGTTATAGCTGCACAGATATGTGTCAGCCTGCACAGGGGCGCGGTCGGCATGGAAAGAATACACATCCGTCGGCACGGCGTTATCGTCATCGCGCGGGTAACGCGGCACGCATTCAAGGCTGGGCAGTAGCCCGCGCTCCTGCAACAGCGCACGGTCGGCGAGCAATGCATCGGCGGCTATGCGACCTTCCGCGCTCAGACGCGGGTGCAATGCGGCAATCGCGTCTTCGTCCAGCGAAACGATATCGTCTTCATCCGCAAGCAAGGCCGCGATTTCATCGAAATTGCCGGGCAACTGCCGGGCCCAGCAGATCGCATTCACCTCCGGCCCGAAGGATGCGTTCACCAACTCGTCGAAACTGCCGACGATGCGTATGCGGCTTGTGGCGGGGGTCATTTACAGCGTGGCTGCCTTCGGCGGTTTCGGCTGCTTGACGGGCACGGGCGGCGCGACGGTGGCAACCTTCGCAGGGTCGACGCCATAGGCTTTGTCCAGCACGGGGCGCACCGCGGGAATTGCCGCCTTGAACACTGATGCGGCGAGCGCGCTCGTGAATTTATGCTTACCGGCATCGGGGCCGTCCACATAGGCGACGACGGTGCCGTAGAATTTATCGTCAATCGCGAAGACAAAAGTCGCGGTGCGGTTTTTCGCCTCCGACGACGTCACGCCGCCGCCTTTAGAAAAAGTCTGCTGGCGGTTGTCGCCGGTGCCGGTCTTGCCGCCGACGGACAGGATGCGGCCATCGCTCAGGACGACCGATTTTTTCGCGCGACGGGCGGTGCCTTCCTCGACCACGCCGTTCATTTCGCGGCGGGCGAGTTTTGCGACTTCTTCGGGCAGCACGCGCGTGCCTTCGACATGCTTGGGCAGGAAGTCGAGCGCATAGGGCGTATCTGCGGCGAAACTGATTTCCTCGAACTTCGTCGCGGGTTTCAGCACGCCGTCATTCTGGATGATGCCGGACAGCGTCGCGAGCGCGGCAGGCGTATCGCCCGACGATCCCAGCGCCGATGCGTAAGACGGCACCATCTTGTCGAAGGAATAGCCGAGGTGCTTCCACGTCGCGTGAATATGCACGAAGGCTTCTTTTTCCAGCATGATGCGGATGCGCGTGTTCTGCGCCTCCATCTTGTCGGGCTTCAGCAGCCATTTATAGGTCAGGATGCGTTCATCGGCAGACGCCTTGACCGCTTCGCTCCATGTGCTATCGGGCGCTTTCGCGCGGTGCGCGGCCAGCCACAGGGCCAGCGGATGCACGCCCGTGATGTAGCCGCGGTCGTTCAGATCGAACTTGCCCGGCGCGTAATCGTCGTACAGCTTCTGGAAGTTCGTGTTGTCGCCGATATTGACGCCTTCTTTGCGGATAAAGGCCTCCATCTTCTCAATCGGCGCATCGGGGAATACCGAGCGGTAAACGACCGCCAGATGCGTGCCTGAGCGGCGCGTCTTCGCGGCCAGCAGCGACGCGGTTTCATCCGCCGATTTATCCTTTTGTTCGCCCCATGCGCGCCACAGGAAGGTTGTGCCTTCGGCATGGATAAACTGTTCCAGATATTTCTGGCGCTGCGGATTGTCGGGGTTGTCGAAAATATCGGCGCTGACATCCATCTTTTGCGACTGGGTGTAGTAAACGATATCCTTCATCATGCGGATGAACGACAGGTTGACCGAATGGTGGAACGCGTCCTTGACGTTATAGGACTTGTAGTTTTCCGACGATTCAAAGTTGTCGAAGGTATGCACACCGCCGCCGGTGAAGAAACGCTCGCCGTTGCCGCCGGAATAGGTGCGGTCAAGGGATGCCTCCAGCATCGCGTTCAGCGATTTATCGGTCGCGGGGTTCGCCATATATTCAATCGCCCAGCGCGACAGGTTGTCATCGCGCAGGACATGGACGTTATGCAGCGCGTCCGCATCCATGCCGCTATATTTCTTGTGCAGTTCCGACATCGCTTCCAGATACGATACCAGCGTGCGCAGTTTCGCGGTCGATCCCAGTTCCAGCTTCGTGCCCTCGTTGACGTTCAGCGCGCCGTCGAAATTGTCGGCCTGTACGCGCAGCACGTTCGTGCCGTCGGGCTTTTTTTCGTAGAGGGTAAAGGAATAACGCAGCTGATCGGCAAGCGCGGGGTTCAGCAGCTGGAATCCGGTCAGGCCGTTCTTCGCCGCGATTTCGGGGTCGGACAGGCTGTGCAGCAGTTTTGTGACCGCTTCGTCGGCGCGCGCATCAATCGTCGTGCGCGCGGTGATATCGAGGCGGTTGAGCGCGTAGATATCCTTTACGCCCAGATCGCGCATCAGGCTGATCTGCAGCGCCTCGATCGATTTCTGGCGCGCTTCTTCGGTATTGCGGGCGGCGCGCACGGGTTTTGCAAATTCAGGATGCGCCGCCATCACGGCGTCCTTCATGCGGGCGCTGATGATGCCCTGTTCCGCCAGCAGCGGCAGGTAGGCATCCACGCGCGCATCCAGCTCCGCACGCTCGCGCAACAGGAATGCCGACGGTTTCGTGACCGACATCACAAGGCGCAGGGCCTGACGGTACGCATCCGCCGCGCGTTTCAGTTCGGCATTGTCCATCTGCGCGTCAGGTTTTTTCAGGAGGCGGTTCGCTTCCGCGAAATCCGCGCCAAACCAGGCGACCATGCCGTCGCCAAAGCCGGTGATCTCGCCGGCGCCGGGGAATGACGACAGCGGGATTGAATTCAGGTAATCCAGCACGATGCGCTGGCCGGCCTCGCGCGTGTCGCGCCCGCCGGAATAGTTGCGCGTCGATGCCGTCAGCATCTGTTCAAGTTTTTCGGTGCCGGTGCGGGTGACGCCGTCGGGCGAATGGCGGAATTTTTCCGTCTGCGTCGCCAGCGTCGATCCGCCGGGCGCATTGCCGCCAAGATGCATTTTTTTCAGCATCTGGTCGCGCGCCGCCTTGGCAAATCTGCCCCAGTTGATGGCGTTGTTATGCGTGTTGGCCTGTTTCTCGATCAGTTGGCGATCTTCGACGAACAGCAGGCTCTGCGCCAATACCGGCGGGATGCTGTCGAAATCGGCATAGACCTGACGCGGGAAGCGCGCATCGAACAGCACTTGCGCATTGCCGTCGACCAGTTTCAGCCCCGCTTGCGCCTTTTCGTTATAGATGGGGAACAGTTGCAGCCCCGCGATCTTGCGGTCCGCCCATTCGCCTTCTTTCTCTATCTCGAACCCGCGCGCGGTCAGGCGGTCGCGGAATTGCAGCGTCTGCGTGTAACCCATGCGCTCGTCATAGGGGCCTGCGGCGGGCGGCGCGATTGTCGGGCCGGTCTGCTGCATCTGGGTGAAGGTCTTGCCCTCTGCAACGCTCGTGAAGAAATGGGATTGCAGGTAAGACGATTTCACTTCGGCATAAATGCCCGCGCCCAGCACGATGCCGGTTGTGCCGGCGACCGTCAGACGTTTCGCCCAGCGCGGGAGCGAGCTGTACAAATTCGCGGTCTCTTTCGCTTTTTTGCCCACGGTCGATGCGCCCGATGACAGCAGCGACGCACCCGTCGACAGCGCGTCGGAACCGGCTTGCACAATCGATGCGCCCGTGGACAGCAGCTTCGCCTTGAATGACGGCGGGGCAGGGGGCAGCGGCGCGCTTTCCGGTGCTGTGGATTGAGGAGGATCAATAAGGCTTGAATCGGGAAGGCTTGAATCGGGGGCAGGCGTCTCGCCTTCGGGGATAAGGTCAGGGTCGCGTTTATCGTCTTCATTCGACATGATTGCCGAGACTCCAGAAGGGCTAGATATGTATATTTATGTGAAACAACCTATACCGCTTACAGAATTTATGCAAACGAAAAGCGATAAAGCTAAACGATTGAAATAACTTAACTATCTTTTTAAGGGGGATAAATGGTGCCGTTGATGGGATTTGAACCCGCGACCTCCCGCTTACGAAGCGGATGCTCTACCCCTGAGCTACAACGGCATCAGGGACGCAACATAAGGGAAAGCGCAGCAGTTTTCAAGTATGGAATCTGTGAAAACGGTTGCGCGGGCTTTCAAAAAATCCTTTAGAATCAACGAAAATCCTCGGCGGGGTTGCTTTATTAACCAGCGGCATGCCACTTTGGGCGGAAATAACGGAGTAATAAAGCGATGGCCGACCCCCTGAAATTTTTCGAAGAGAACCCCGACGTCGAAACGCTCGAGGCGTTTATCGTCGATGTCAGCGGCATCCTGCGCGGCAAGAAAATGCCCCGCCAGAATGCCACCAAGTTGTTCAAGGGCGGCGTGCGCATGCCGCGTTCCGCCTTCGCCGTCGACATCTGGGGGCAGGACGTTCCCGCTGCGCAGCTGATCATCGAAACCGGCGACAATGACGGCGTGTGTTTCCCCGTGAAGGATTCGCTGCGCATGGTGCCGTGGCTGAAAAACACCGCGCAGATCATGCTGACGATGAAGGAACCCGATGGCCGCCCGTTCTTCGGCGACAGCCGTCAGGTGCTGAAACGTATCCTCGGTCTTTATGCGAAAAAGGGCTGGACGCCTGTCGTGGCGGCGGAGCTTGAATTTTACCTGCTCGACGCGCAGATGGATGAACGCGGCAACCCGCAACCGCCGCTGAGCCCCCGATCCGGCAAGCGCTCCAACGCGGCGCACCTGTTCAGCATTTCCGAGATCACGGAATTCGACAACGTGCTGGGCGGCATTTCCAAGGCCTGCGATATGCAGGGGATTCCGGCGGATGCCTGCATCTCGGAAAACGGGCCCGGCCAGTATGAAATCAACCTGTTCCATGTGCCGGATGCGCTGGCTGCCGCCGACCATGCGACGCTGATGAAGCGCGTCGTGCGCGGCGTTGCGCGCAAGCACGGTTTCGATGCGACCTTCATGGCGAAACCCTACGGTAACGAAGCGGGCAACGGCATGCACGTCCACTTCAGCATCATCGACAAAAAAGGCAAAAACATCTTCGCCGGCAAGGATTACAAAGGCTCGCCCGCGCTGCGCCATGCGCTCGGCGGTCTCATGAAACATATGGGCGATACGACCGCGATCTTCGCCCCCAACTTCAACTCCTACCGCCGTTTCGCGGTGGGAAGCCATGCGCCGACGGCGGTGGCATGGGGCTACGACAACCGCACCGCGGCCTGCCGCGTGCCCGCCGCCGATATCGATGCCACGCGCATCGAACACCGCGTCGCGGGCGGCGACACCAACCCGTATCTGTGCATCGCGGCGATTTTGGCCGCCGCCTATGACGGCCTTGTGAATAAACTCGATCCCGGCAAGCCGTCGACGGGCAACATTTATAATTCCAAGGCAAAACGCCTGCCCAACGCATGGGAAACCGCGCTGGAATTGTTCGAAGGGTCCAAATTCATCAAGAAGTATTTCGGCGAGAATTACCAGCGTCTCTACCTTGCCTGCAAGTTGCAGGAACAGGACATCATCGACCGCCAGGTTTCCAGCCTGGAATACGACACTTATCTCAGGGATATCTAAATCTTGCAGCCAAAATTACAGTCAAGCGGGCCCGCGACCCACACCGGCTCCTACTATGCCGCCTCCGCAAATCCGCAGCCCGAACGCCCGCCGTTGCAGGGCGACGTGACGGCGGATGTTTGCGTGATCGGCGCAGGTTTCGCGGGTATTTCGACCGCGCTGCATCTGGCTGAAAAAGGGCTGAAGGTTGTCGTGCTGGAGGCGGTGAAGATCGCCTATGGTGCGTCGGGCCGCAACGGCGGGCAGATCATCAATGGCTATTCCCGCGATTACGACACGATCCTCGGCCGTTACGGTCAGGACACCGCGAAGGCGCTCCTGAACATGAGCTTCGAGGGTGGCGACATCATCCGCGAGCGCATCCAGAAATATAACATCCAATGCGACCACAAACCGGGCAGCTTCTTCGCCGCCTTCACGCCCGCGCAGATGAATTTTCTGGAGCGCCGCCGCGAAGTCTGGGCCTCCGCCGGTCACGACCAGACCGAAATGTATGACGATGAGAAGGTGCGCGAAGTTTCCGACACGCCGCTTTATATCGGCGGGATGCTGGATAAACGCGGCGGGCATATCCACCCGATGAACCTTGTGCTGGGGCAGGCGACCGCGCTGGAATCCCTCGGCGGCAAGATTTATGAACTCAGCCGCGTCACCCATATCGACAAGGGCGCCAAACCCGTCGCCCATACCGCGCAGGGCAAGGTGACCGCCAATTTCCTTGTCGTCTGCGGCAACGCCTATATCGGCGAGGCCGTGCCCGAGCTGCCGCACCGCTTTATGTCGGTTTCCAGCCAGATCGTGACGACGGAGGTGCTGGGGGCGGAGCTGACGGACAAGATGATGCCAGCCGATTTCTGCCTCGAAGACTGCAATTACCTGCTCGATTACTACCGCATCACCGGCGACAAACGCCTGCTGTTCGGCGGCGGGGTGGTTTACACGGGCGCGGAGCCTGCCGACATCATCCGCCGTCTGGAACCCCATGTTATCAAGACCTTCCCCTTCCTGCAGGGCAAGAAATTCGATTTCGCCTGGAGCGGCAATTTCGCGCTCACGCTGACCCGCATGCCCCATATTGGACGTTTATCGGATACGGTCTATTTTATTCAGGGTGACAGCGGCCATGGCGTGACCACCACCCACCTGCTCGGCCGCCTGACCGCCGAGGCCATCAACCACCAGACCCGCCGCTGGGACGCCTTCGCCAGCATGCCGAATTACCCCTTCCCGGGCGGCAGGCTTTTCCGCGTCCCGCTCACGATGATGGGTGCGTGGTATTATGGTATGAAAGAGAAGCTGGGAATATAATTATCTTTCTCCCTCTTGATTTCATAACCCCCAAATAAATCTTTGTTAATGCAAACCTATTACCATTAAAATGGGGATAGAGAATTTTTGTCCGGGGATGTTTAGGTCATGACCACAGAGATCGGTACCGATGGAGTAAATGATGTTCTTACCGCCAGCGGTGGCAGTGGAAACACCCTTGCGGGCGCGGGCGGAAACGACGTCCTTTTCGGCGGAAGCGGAAACGATTTTTTTGATATCGATATTGGCACGCTGACAGGACTTTATACCGGCATCGACAAGATGCAGGGCTACGGCGGCAACGATACCTACCGTGTCGATAACATCTCGGATCAGGTCGTCGAACTTGCGGGCGGTGGCGTTGATATCATTCTTGCCAGCGTCTCGTATACGCTTTCCACCAACGTCGAAAATCTCACGATGCTTGATGGCGCCATCACGGGCACAGGCAACGCATCCGCTAACACCATTATCGGCAACGGGACGGACAACATTATTAACGGCGGCGCTGGCGCCGACTATATGGACGGCTTCGATGCAGGGGGCGATACCTTCGTTGTGGATAACGCGCTCGACATCGTCACCGGCGTATCCACCAACACTGATGATATCAGCACAGTTATTTCGTCGGTTTCCTTCAGTGCCAACGACATCGACCTGCTCTCGGCCCTGGACGATACCCGCGTTTACATTTCGAATGTCACGCTCACGGGCACCGCAGCCATCGATGCTATTGGTAACACCCGGGCGAACGTGCTGGTCGGCAACTCAGCCTCCAACACGCTCGACGGCGGCATGGGCGCAACGTTGTCGAATGGCGACGGCAACGACACGCTGAACGGCGGCGGCGGTGCGGACCGCATGATCGGCGGCGACGGCGACGACGTTTATTTCGTCGATAACGCGGGCGACGTTATCGTCGAAGGGGTACTCCTTACTGACGGGGCGGACACCATCAAGTCCACCATCACGACCGACCTTCGGCTTGCAAACTTCGACAACGTCGAAAACCTGTATCTGATCGGCACGGCGAACATCAACGGCATTGCGACCAATAACGGCAACGCCATCACAGGCAACAGCGGGCGCAACACGATTACTGGCGGTACGGGCGGGGATATCCTGAGCGGCGGCACGAACACCGGCACCGCGGGCGACAGGCTGGTGGGCGGCGCGGGCGATGACTCCTACATCATTTTCAACGCCAATGATGTCGTGATCGAGGGTGCTGGCGGCGGTATCGACCAGCTGACCGTTTTCACCAACTTCTCGCTGTCTTCGACGGCGCTGGCCGCGCAGGAAATTGAAAACCTGTCGCTGGCGGGCAATGCCGTCATCGGTACAGGTAACCAGCTTGTTAACGTCATCGTGGGCAACGAACTCGACAACACGCTCGACGGCGGGCAGAACGCCGCAGGCCTCTACGACACCCTGGCCGGCGGCGATGGCGACGACATATATATCGTTCGCAATGAGGGGCTTTTGCCTGGCGAAGGTGACTTTGTCGATGAAATTCTGGATCAGGGCAATGACACCGTTCAGGCCACCTTTAACTACACACTGACGACTTTCGTCGAAAATCTCGTGCTGCTGGGCACCGCCAACCTGAACGGTACCGGAAACAATTTCGACAATACCATCACCGGCAACGCGGGAAATAACAGTCTCGACGGCGCGCTTGGCGCGGATACCCTGATTGGGGGCCTCGGGAATGACACGTATGTGGTCGACGAGATTGGCGACGTCGTTTCCGAAGCCGGTGGTGGCGGGTTTGCGGACTCGGTTCGCTCATCCATCAGCTATACGCTCGGTGACAACCTCGAAAACCTGACGCTGACAGGCGTCATTGCAATCGACGGCACAGGCAACAGCACGGCAAACGTCATCATCGGCAATGGCGCTGCGAATACGCTGGACGGCGCGGGCGGCGTGGACACGATGGCGGGCCTTGGCGGCGACGATTATTATTTCGTCGATGATTCCGGCGATGTCATCCTCGAAACAGGCGGCATTGATACGGTCGCCGCCAGCGTCACCTATACGCTCGGCGATCCGCTGCTCGAAAACCTCGTGCTCACGGGTTCCGGCAACATTAACGGCACGGGCAACGCGAGTAATAACGCCATCACCGGCAATGACGGCAATAACTCGCTGGACGGTATGGGCGGCACCGATACGCTGACCGGCGGCGTTGGTAACGATACCTATGTTATCGATACCTCGGCAGACATCGTCAGCGAGAACGCCGGCGAAGGCACCGATACCGTCTTGGCCGATCTGGCCGCGGCGGACACGTATGTCCTTACGGCTGACGTTGAAAACCTGACCCTGATCGGAACCAATGCCGCCCACGGCACAGGCAACACGCTCGACAACGTGCTGACCGGCAATAGTGCCGCGAACACGCTGATTTCGGGTGTCGGCAACGATACGCTTAACGGCGGCCTTGGCGCGGATGCGCTGATTGGCGGCACCGGCGATGATTTCTACGTGGTCGACAATGCGGGCGACACCATCACGGAACTTGTCGGCGAAGGCACTGACACGGTCAGCAGCAACACCACCTTTACGCTGAGCGGCAACCTTGAAAACCTTGTGCTGACGGGCGCAGCTAACATCAACGGCACAGGCGATACCGGCAACAACGTCATCACCGGCAATACCGGCATCAACGTGCTGACGGGTAATGACGGCAGCGACACGCTCGACGGCGGCACCGGTGCCGACACCATGATCGGCGGCCTTGGCGATGATACCTTCTATGTGGACAATATCAACGATGTCGTTGTTGAGGGAGCTGGTGGTGGCTCGGGTAACGATACCGTCATCACCTTTGCAACCACAACGCTGTCGGGCAACATCGAAAACCTGACCCTGTCCGGCACCGCTGCCATTAATGGCACGGGCGACGGCGGCGCAAACCTCATCACGGGAAATGCGGGGAAAAACATCCTCTCCGGCCTCGGCGGCGCGGATACGCTCGACGGCGGCTTGGGCGCGGATACCATGATCGGCGGCCTCGGGAATGACGTCTTTATCATTGATAATATCGCCGATAAAGTAACGGAAGTGGCAGGTGAAGGCGTTGATACCGTGCGCAGCAGCCTTGCGACTTACACGCTCGTCGCGAATGTCGATAATCTGGAACTTTCCGGCACGGCGAATATCAATGGCGTCGGCAACGCTGATGCGAACACGCTGACGGGCAATATCGGCAACAACACCCTCAACGGTGGCGCGGGGGCAGACAGCCTGATCGGCGGCGACGGTGATGACGTTTTCATCATTGATGATGCGGGTGACAGAGTTGATGAAGATTTCGGCGAAGGCACGGATACCGTTCAGTCGGCTTTCGCGGTTGACCTTGGTTCCGGCTTCTTCAACAACGTTGAAAACCTCGTGCTGACCGGTACGGCAGCTATCGATGGTGATGGCAACGGGGGCAACAACACGTTGACCGGCAATGCCGGCGTCAACACGCTGACCGGCGGTGCGGGCGACGATACCTATATCGCGAGTTCGAACGACACGATTGTGGAGTTTGACATGGGCGGCAATGACACGCTGATCGTGACGGTGACCGGTACTTTCGTCATTCCGTTATTCATCGAAAACGTTATCTTTACGGGCACCGGCGCGGGCAATGCGACCGGCAACGCTGAAGCCAACACGCTCACCGGCAATGCGGGCAACAACACCCTTGATGGCGGCGCGGGCAACGATCTCATGTCCGGCGGCAAGGGCACCGACGTTTACATCGTCGACAGCTCGGGCGATGTCGTGTTCGAGGCAGCGGGCGAGGGCACGGATACCGTGCGCGCCAGTGACAATTATGCGCTCTCCGCGAACGTGGAAAACCTTGTCCTCACCGGCACGGGCGATATCGAGGGCACCGGCAACAACAGCGACAACACAATCACCGGCAACAGCGGCGACAATACGCTGGATGGCGGCGCCGGCACCGACCGCCTTGTGGGCGGCGCGGGCGATGACGTTTATATCGTCGATAACCTCCGCGACGTGATCGTCGAGGGGACGGGCAACGACACCGTGATGACAGGGATCACCTATACCCTGACTCTGGCGGCGTTGGATAACCTGATCCTGACCGGCACGAATGATGTAAACGGCACCGGCAACGCGGTCGTCAACATCCTGACCGGCAATACCGGCGATAACACCCTTAATGGCGGCGCCGCTAACGACACCCTGTTCGGTGACGACGGCGATGACGTATTGATCGGCGGCACCGGCGCCGACATCATGAACGGCGGCGACGGCGACGACAGCTATTTTGTCGATAACGCCAACGACCTCATCATTGATATCGCGACCGAAGGCGATGACAGCCTGAGCGTCAGCGTGAACTATACGCTGTCCGCAACGGCCGAGATTGAAACGGTCACGCTCTCGGGCACTTCTGCGCTGCACTTCACCGGCAGCGACACCGACAATACCGTCACCGGCAACAGCGGCGCGAACAGCATCGACGGCGCAGACGGCGACGACTTCATCTCCGGCCTCGGCGGGAACGATATCCTCATGGGCGGCTTGGGCGATGATATCCTCGCCGGCGGCATCGGCGTGGATCGCATGACGGGCGGCGCGGGCGCGGATACTTTCGTGTTCGATGCGCCTGCCATCCCGACCAACGCCGATACCGTGACCGATTTCGATGCGGCATTGGACAAGATCGACATTTCCGCACTGATGACGGATTACGATCCGCTGACGGATATCCTGTCGGATTGGGTCCAGATTACCGGCGGGGTCAACTCGATCCTGAAGGTCAATACGGCGGGCACGGGTTTTGGCGGGGGTACGGGCTACACGACCGTTGCAACCTTTACCGGCGCGAACGGCTTGACAGGCGAACAGCAGCTGGTGGATGACGGTATCCTGATTATCTCGTAACGGGGATTAGTTCAGGCGCGTCATAGTCACATGCGTGACGGTATCGCCGTGATGGATATCGCCGCTTAACACCAGTCTCCCCTGATCGCGGCTGACCGCCATGACGGTGTTGTAGCTCATTATCGATTTGGTGGGGTTGCCCTTTTCATCGGTGATGAACTGTCCGCCGGGCGCGTGGCTGGGGTCGAGTGTGCTGTGCATCAGAACCGCGCCGTCGGTGATCGTGAAGGCGCTTTCCCAGATGAAGCCGTTCTTGTCCTTGCGCCACGTCATGCCGTTCTTGACCTCGGTCAGGCCGTCGGCGTCGAGGGCATGGGGGCCGCTTTCGCTCGTTTGGGTGCGAATTTCGTAGCGGCCGTCGAGTTCGTCCATGGTGATAGGCATCAGTTTCTCCTGCAATCACCGTACTATGCGGCCTGTTTGCCTGCAAGCCGCGCAGGGTTATGTTATTCCGTAAATAATTGAACGGCGGATGCGAATCCGATACCTTTAACCTTCATCCTTTCAAGAGGCTTCCGTGGCGAAAAAACCTGCCGATACCGCTGTCGAAAAAACATCCGGAAAGCCGGGCGAAAAGCCGGCTGAATACCGCGTGCTGGCGCGTAAATACCGTCCGCGCGATTTTTCGCAGCTGAAGGGGCAGGACGCGCTCGTCCGCACGCTGACCAACGCGATTGAATCGGGCCGCATCGCCCATGCCTTTATGCTGACCGGCGTGCGCGGCGTCGGCAAGACGACGACCGCCCGCATCATCGCCCGCGCGCTCAACTGCGAAAAGGGCCCGACGATTACGCCCTGCGGCGTGTGCGACCAGTGCAAGGCGATATCCGAAGACCGCCATGTCGACGTGCTGGAGATGGACGCGGCGTCCCATACCGGCGTCGACAACATCCGCGACCTGATCGACACCGTGCAATATGCGCCGGTTTCCGGCCGTTATAAAATCTTCATCATCGACGAAGTCCACATGCTGTCGAAGGGCGCGTTCAACGCGCTGCTGAAAACGCTGGAGGAACCGCCCGCCCACGCCAAATTCGTCTTCGCCACCACCGAAATCCGCAAAGTACCGGTGACCGTCCTGTCGCGCTGCCAGCGTTTCGACCTGAAACGTATTGATGCCGGCATTCTGGAGGAATATTTCGGCGAGCTTTTGAAAAAAGAAAACGTCGAGGCCGAACAGCAGGCGATTGCGCTTATCGCGCGTGCCGCCGACGGTTCCGCCCGCGACGGCCTCAGCCTTCTGGACCAGGCCATCTCCCGCGAACAGGGCAAGGTGACCGAAGCGCAGGTGCGCGAAATGCTCGGCCTTGTCGATCGCAGCGCAGGCTTTGATCTTTTCGAAGGCCTCATGAAGGGCGACACCATCGGCACCCTGAATATCGTCGACACGCTGTACAAAAGCGGCGCCGACCCGATGCAGGTGTTGCAGGATCTCCTCGACCTCACGCACTTCCTGACCAAAACCAAAGTCGCCCCCGAAACCGCGCGCGACCGTGCGCTGCCGGAGGCGGAGCGCGTGCGCGGCGCCGAACTGGCGAAGAAACTTTCCGTGCCCGTGCTGACCCGCACATGGCAGATGCTGCTGAAGGGCGCATCCGAGGTCAACCAGTCATCCCAGCCGCGCCACGCGCTGGAAATGCTGCTGATCCGCCTGCTCTATGTGGCGGAACAGCCGACCCCCGGCGATGTGCTTAAACAGTTGAAAGACGGCACAACCGTCAGCATGGGCGGCGGCGCGGCACCATCGGGCGGCGCACCACGCGGCACGACCGTCATGCGGTCATCATCGCCCGCGACCGCCGTTGCCATGCAGCCGCAGGAAAATGCGGCGGCGCAAGTGAACACGTTTCATGAAGCTGTCGCGCTCTTCGGCCAGAAAAAAGAAGGCATGCTGGAGGCCAGCATCGTCGCCTATGTCCATCTGGTGAAGTTCGAGCAAGGCCATCTGGCCATACGCCTGAAGGAAAACGCGCCGCAGAACCTTGTCGGGCAGATGTCCGACCGCCTCAGCCTCTGGACAGGCCGCCCGTGGATCGTCAGCCTGTCCCGCGAACAGGGCGAACCGACGCTTGGCGAAAGGAAATGCACCGAAAAGGCCAATATCGACGCCGAAGTCCGCGCGAGCGTAATGGTGGCCGAAGCCATGAACGTCTTCAACGGCGCGAAAGTCATCGACATCAAATTCAAGAAATAACGGCGGTTATCCCACCAACCCCGCCTTGATCAATTTCCGCTCCAGCTCCTGTATCGCGGTGCGGTTTTTCGCGTCGCGCTCCGCTTGCGTCAGGGGCGGCTGGTTGGCGTTTGCGGCGGTCATGCCGGCGCCCGCGTTTTTGAATTCCGTTTCGGCCTTGGGCTTCGGCACATAAACAGCGGCCGCCTGCGCGATCAATTCGGCCACGCCCGTATGTTCGTTGTCGCGCGCGAATTCCACGGCGGTCACGCCTTCGGTATCCTTGATCGTGGGGTCGGCGCCGGAATCGATCAGCAATACGACCGTGTTGCGGTATCCATGCGCGGCGGCCGACATCAGCGCGGTATGGCCCTTGGTATTCGTGTGGTTGATATCCGCGCCTGCCTTCAGCAGCACATCGGCGACAGCCGCCTTGCCCTCGAACGCCGCGAACATCAGTGCGGTGGAACCGTTCGCGTTGACGGCCTCCAGATCCGCGTTCGGCGCGCGCGCCAATATCCATGCGGCTTCCTTCGCGCCCGCCTGCGCTGCCGCCATCAAACCTGTCAGTCCCTGATTATTGCGCCATCCGGCAGCGTCGGGGTTATCCATCAGGATTTTCTGCACCATGGCAGTATCGTTGATGCCAATCGCGCTGAAAAGGCGCAGGCGCGGGTCGTAGTTGCGGGGTTCGGCTTCATGTCCGCCGGCGGCTTCATTGAACGCGCCGCTTATACCTAAGGTCGTCACTTGTGCCTTCGTCCTTTTATATATCAACAGTCGCGCTTTCTACCGCCCGACAGTTGAACTTTATTGTTACCTGACCTTACCATAAACTCAAAAAGAGTACAAATATTGTCTGAATCAGGCTTTTATAACAGATACTTGGCCTTGAGGTACATATAGACCATATCCGGTCACGCGCGGTTGACTTGACTCCCATACCCCTATAATTTCCGAGACACACCACACATAAAACCGCGAAGGATCGCAGCATGGCAAACTTTGCCCAGATGATGCAGAAGGCCGGCAAGTTCAAGCAGGAAATGGAAAAGATGCAGCAACGCGTCAACGCCATGGATATTCCCGGCACGGCTGGCAACGGCCTCGTCACTTGCGTCGTTTCCGGCAAGCATGAATTGAAAAAACTGAAAGTCGACCCGTCGCTCATCAAGGCTGACGAAGCCGATGTGATGGAAGACATGATTATCGCCGCCATCAACGACGCCCGCAACAAGGCGGAAAAAGTGATGGCCGATGAAACCTCGAAACTGATGGCCGAGATGGGCCTGCCCGCAAACATGGGTTTACCCTTTTAATTTATAATTCACAGGAGATTTAACGATGGCTTTCGATTATTCAACTGCCGGCCTGCCCCAGAACGACCGCTGGAACGTCGCGACGCAAATTTGCAACCAGTGGCTCAACGAAAACATGGGATTCTTCGGCCCTGAGCGTATCAACAGCTTCATGCACAACCAGCCGGTTGCCGCCGCAAAACGCATCATCGACAACACGGGCGACTGGTCCGAAGAATCCGTGACGCTGCTGCTGCTCGGCCCCGCGAAATCCACGCTGCTGGCGAACGAGCAGACCGAAACCGTTGCCCGCAATATCTTCGGCGACCGCGCGATTGACCTGCTGCAGGCGATGGCTGATCCGTCCAAGGCCGATGCAGAAATGATCCGCGACATGAACCGCATCTTCATCGCCGAAGGCATCTCCACCATGACCGACCAGATGATCGGCCGTGCGAAAATCGACCAGCACCACGAAACCCGCTGGAACATCCTGCACAACCTGGAACGCACCCACGCGACCATCAAGGGTCAGGATGCAGCGCTGGATAAACTGTTCACAGACGCCGCCCAAAAATCCCATGACGCATTGGAAGGCCTCGACCGGGCAGCGGCAGCCGTTGCAAAAAAGCCGATGAAGCCGCCGGTGAACCCGCATAAACCGGGCGGCCCGCATTGATAAATAAAAATTGATAAATAAAAAACCCCGCGAAGGCGGGGTTTTTTATTGGCCGTTATAAATTAAAGATGCAATTCCCACCCCGCCAGCGGCACGCCCCATTTGCGGTAGGCGTGCATCTGCGCCTCGATCAGGTCTTCCTGCAGGTATTCGGCATGCAGTTCGCCCAAGGGTTCGAAGGCGCGCAGCATATAGCGGTGGAATTCCTTTTCTTTCTGCGGCCCGATCACCGGCTCCCGCTCGATCTCGAAACTCAAATCCTGCGCACAGTAATCGGTAACCCATCTCATCTTGTCTGTCTCCGGATATAGCGGCCTTACATTGCAGCCATGATTCCATGGGAACGCAGGAAGCCTCAAGCACATTCTGTCGGGCGGTATTCTCAAGCATTTCAATTGTTTAGAACAGAGGTTTTCCCGCTTGAAGCTTCCCATATTTCGGGTATCATCACGGCTTCAAAAGGAAACACCATGCGGCTCGTCACCTGGAACATCAATTCGGTTCGCCTGCGCATCGGCCTTGTCGGCAAGATGATCGACAAGCTGCAGCCCGATGTGCTGTGCCTGCAGGAAACGAAAACGCCCGACGAATTTTTCCCCGTCGATGCGCTGACCGCGATGGGTTACACGCATCACCATTTCACGGGCATGAAGGGTTATAACGGCGTCGCGATTTTTTCGAAAATTCCGCTGGATGACAAACAGGTGCATAACCGCGTGAAAAAAAACGACACGCGCCATATTTCCGCGAAGGTGAAATTCAAGGGCGCGCCGTTCGAGCTGCATAACCTCTACATCCCCGCAGGCGGCGACATCCCCGACCCCAAGCTGAACGAGAAATTCAAGCACAAGCTGGACTTCGTCGACGAGCTGACGGACTGGTTCCCGTCGGAGCGGTCGTCGAAACTGCCGATGATCGCGGTCGGCGATCTCAACATCGCGCCCCGCGAAAACGACGTCTGGAGCCACAAGCAGATGCTGAAGGTGGTATCGCACACACCGGTCGAGGTGGAGAAATTCACCAATTTCTACAATTCCGTCGAATGGGTCGATGCCGTGCGCCATTTTGTGCCGGACGACCAGAAGCTGTATTCATGGTGGAGCTACCGCGCGGCGGATTGGGACAAGGCCGATCGCGGCCGCCGCCTCGACCATATCTGGGTGACAAAAAAATTGAAACCGCTGCTGGCGGCGCATGAAATCCACCGCGATATCCGCGGCTGGGAACAGCCCTCCGACCATGTGCCGGTCGTGATCGACCTGAAGGACCCTGCATGATTTCCGACGAACAACGCATGAAACTGAATGTCGAGATGGCCGATTTCGCGAAACGCGGTGACCTCGAAAACGTGATGGCCTCCGTCATGCTGGGCGCGGAGCCGGATTTCGGCCACAGCCGCGCGCTGCGCTGCGCCGCGCAGGAAGGCTTCGCGCCGGTCATCGAATATCTCATCGACGCAGGCGCGAACCTGCATGCGCTGAACGACGATGCGCTGCGTCAGGCCGTGAACAATGGCCGTTACAAGGCGGTTTCAGCATTGATAAAACTCGGTGCCGATGTGAATGCGCAGGATGGCGAATTCCTGATCAAGGCCGCCGACCGTGGCGATACCGATATCGTGCGCGATTTGCTGATCGCCAAGGCCGATCCGCATCGCTCCGACGACCAAGCGCTGCGCAAGGCGGCGTTCAGCGGCCACGCGCCCGCCGTGCGCCTGCTGCTCAAATTCGGGGCCGACCCGTTTGCGATGCATGGCAGCGCGCTGGCGCTCGCCAATGCCGATAAGCACGCCGAAGTCGTGCAGGCGCTGGCGGAAGTCATGAACGAACAGCGCGAAGAATTCCGCCTGACGCTCGCCCTGCAGGAAACCACCAAAAAATTCCTGCGTGCCGATTACAACCGCACGGGAGAAAGCGCGCTGGTGCGTGCCGTGAAAATGAACAACCTCGACAAAGTGATCGAGAAAATGAAGGCGGCCGGCGATACGTTCAGCTTCGCCGATATGCATGAGTTGAAAGACCGCACAGGGCGTTCTGTTGCGGTGCTGGCGGCCGAAACGGGGCAGCTCGGTAAATTGTTCGATCCCGAATTCTGGAAGTCGGATGTGGAGGGGTTGAAGGCCGCGTGGAACAAAATCCCCGCGCTGACGCAAAAATCCAGCGGCGTCACCAATGACAGCTTCGCCGCGCTGGTCGCAACGCATCACCAGAATATTTTGAAAGCGGGTGCGAACCGCTTCAAGCTGAAACCGCCCGGTTTTTGATCAGCCTTTCGGCGCGCGCGTGCGGGTTTGTGACGCAGGCGCAACCCACGGCTCTTTCTTGCCGCCGTCATAGGGGCGGGCGAGGCCTTTGGAAATCAGGTTTTCCGCGACGCCGACGCCTTCCAGCGTCTTGATGTCGCCTAGCATGCGGCCGCCGTATTTCTCGTATTCCACGTTATACAGCAACACATCCTTGCCATCGATCAGGGCGCGGGTGGCGGCGCTTGCCTGTTCGGCCAGTTGCGCCTCGTATTCGTTTTTCGCGCGGCCTTTTTTCTCCGGCGTATCAATGCCGCCGACGCGGATGTTGATGACAACGTAATGACCCGGCCAGATTTCCGCCACAACCGCAGGGGTGTCGCCGTCGATGACGCGCAGCACGCGCGCCTGCACGGGTCCTGCGATCACATCGCTCACCGGTTTCACATTCGGCAGTTCCACCGCCATGCCCGTCGTCGCGGCGGATGACAACCCGCGAAGGTAAACGCGGCTGCCCTTTTTCGCATCGGCAACGGTCTGGCCATTCGCATCGGTGATATTCGCGGAATAGGGCGCGCCCGCCGTGCTTCCCGTTTGCTGCACGCGCGTGATCATGTATTGCCCGACCCAGCTATGCGCGCGCACGACCAGCGTACCATCCGCGCTCGCCTGTATGACATCGGCCTCGACCACCGTGCGGTGATCCGTTGGCACGCGGAGGCGCGTTGTGTTGTCGTTCGATGTTGCAACAACGGCAGCGGGTGCTGCGGCATTTTCGTTGAAATGCAGCGTCAGGCCCGTGCCGATCGCCCCGCCCGTCGTCAGGCCAACCGCGAAAATCACCGCGGTTTTGCGGGCTTCTTTTTTGAATTCCTGAAAGTTCATGATGGCGCGCCTTCTTTAATGATGCGCGACTATATAACGAGCGGATAAATTATGTCAATGTGATGAAATTAAATGTCGGTTGTTCAATAGGTTAAGAACACCAGCCCAGCCGTTTACCGCCGGCGTATGGGCGCGCAAGGTTTTTGCCGATCAGGTATTCGGCAACGGGCGTGCCGTCGCTGGATGTTGCGGTGGCCAGCACGCGCCCCGCATATTTTTCATGCCGGATATCGCGCAGCTGGATTTTGCCATCCGCCAGCAACTGCGCCAGCGCGCGGCGCGACTGTTCGGCACGCGCCCGTTCGGACAGGCATTTGCCGCGCTTTTCAGGTGTATCGATGCCGTTGATGCGCACATGCGTTTCAATGTCCTGCCCGATCCAGATATGCAGGCGCACGGTCACCGTATCGCCATCCAGCACCGCCAGAACCTGCCCCGTCAACGGCCCCGCCAACACATCCTTCGCCGCAGCAGGTTGCGGCAGGAGGAGCAGAAAAAGAAGGGCAAGGGCGAGTCTCATCCGCATACTATTGGCGATTATATACTTCCCGAACCCAGAACATGGGTGGAACAGAATCGTTGACTCGAATTAT
>JAQSDV010000005.1 GCA_029945425.1 bacterium
TTTATTGTAAAAATGATCTACCAAATCCAACGCCATCATTTACAACTGGAACAGCAGGATCTTTCTCTGCAACACCAGCTGGACTTGTCTTTGTGGATACAGCGACAGGTGAAATCAATCTTTCACTCAGTAACGCGGGAGTTTATACGGTATCCAATACTTTTGCTGCTTCTGGCGGCTGTGATGATGTAATTGAGGTTTTCACGATTACGATCACTGCTCCTGCAGTTGGGACTTTCAACTACGGAACTGGTATCTATTGTTCAGATGGAGGTACGGCTACCCCAACTTTCACAGGAGGCGGAACAGCAGGAATCTTCACTGTTAGCCCTTTGGGATTGACTATTGATGCCAACGGTGTTATCACCCTTGCGGGCGCAGAAGGGACCTATACTGTAACCAACACTATTGCCGCCGCAGGTGGTTGTACCGGTGTCACAGAAACAGCTACGATCACGATCACAGCACCGCTTTCGGGCTCAATTTCTTATGCTGGTCCGTTCTGTAAGTCAGTAGAGGGTTCTCAATCGGTTAGCAATACAGCCGTTGCAGGTGGCGTTTATTCTGCTACTCCATCAGGTCTTACCATTGACGCTGCTACGGGAACAATCACTCCGAACAGCAGCACCGCTGGTATCTATACTGTTTCATACGATTTACCTGCACCGGTAGGCTGTGATGCGTTCACTACCAGTACTAGTGTTACGATCTTCCCAGATTTCTTCATTACCTCTGAAGTAGGTTGTGAAGGGAACAACTACGTGCTTCATGCGCTTCCGGCCTCGGCCTCTTTTGACCCGCTGACCAGTACATTCTCATGGAGTCCATCAACGTTCTCCGCTACAGATTCTCCTGATGCGGTGATAGCGAATTCCCCAGGCACCTATACTGTTACGGTTACCTCAGCAGACGGTTGTACGGCAAGCCTTGATATCCCGGCCTTTGATATCTCTTGTGCGATACAGAAGGGTATCAGCCCGAACAACGACGGTAAGAACGATTTCTTTGATCTTACGGTTTTAAATGTGAAGCACCTTACTATTTTCAATAGGTACGGAACGGAAGTTTACCAGCTTGGGAACTACAAGAATGAGTGGAGTGGGCAGTCCAATAGTGGAGAAGAGCTTCCTGATGCGACGTACTTCTACGTGATAGAGAAGATGGATGGCAAGCAAGACACGGGCTGGATTTACATCAACCGATAAATGAGCGTAATAGGAATTAAATATTATGCCGGCCAAGGGCAAGAACCAAGGCCGGCATATTACAAAACAAACAAACAGACAATGAAGAAAATATATCTAGCCGCCCTGATTGCATTTCTGTCCTTTTCGGATATGAATGCCCAGCAGGATCCGCACTATACACAATACATGTACAATATGAACGTTATCAACCCTGCTTATGCTGGTTCGAAGGAAAACCTTTCCTTTGGTCTTTTGTACCGTAAGCAGTGGGTTAATGTCGACGGTGCCCCTGAGACGTTCTCCTTCTCTGGCTCTATGCCAGCGGGCAAGAATGTTGGTATCGGTCTTTCGCTGATCTCCGATAAGATAGGCCCTGTTAATGAGCAGAACGCTTATGCCGACTTTTCCTACACACTCAATCTTGGGGGCGAGTATAAACTTGCCTTCGGACTTAAAGCAGGAGCGACTTTCCAGCGCATAGGACTTTTTAGCGACATCAACGACGGTACTTTGCCTCAGGGTGACGACCTTGGTTTTAGTGAGGATAGTAACAATGCTTACCTGAATATCGGAACGGGATTGTTTTTATACACCAACAAATGGTACTTCGCGGCATCTGTTCCGAACATGCTCAAGGCGAACCATTTGGATTATGACGGTATTAAATACGGGACTGAAACACAGCATTACTTCATTACCGGTGGTTATGTGTTTGATTTGAGTGCGAATGTAAAATTCAAGCCATTTGCAATGCTCAAATCAGCATTTAATTCACCGAGTTCACTAGATGTATCGACGAACTTTTTGTTCAATGAGAAGTTCGAGATAGGAGCTTCTTATAGGGTTGACGACAGCTTTAGCGGAATGGTGAACTATGCCATTACGCCATCGTTGCGAATAGGTTATGCCTACGACCATGTGATATCGGATCTGAAGATTGCTACGACTTCCTCACACGAGATCATCCTTCTATTCGATTTGAATTTCCCGAAAAAGGTATCACGTTCACCAAGATATTTCTAACCTAAAACCACTACAGATAATGAAAAAATTATATATATTATTGAGTTTAGTGTTGGCAGGCACCACATCGATAAAGGCTCAGAATAA
>JAQSDV010000006.1 GCA_029945425.1 bacterium
CCGACCCCCGCTACGCCGCGCGGGCCAGCTCCGGCTCGACCCGGTAGGCCGTGACGGCTTCGCAGACGCAATCCGGCAGTTCGCCCTCCTGGTCCCATTCCCACGCATCCACCAGGCGCTCGTCGACGTAGGTGCGATAGGGCACGCCGTCAAGGATGCCAATCTCCCAGATCCGCGAGAGGGGGTCCTCTCCCTCGACCTTCATCCGCCCCTCGTGAAGGTGCCGCAGGTGATGCGCGGCACACGACACGACGTAGTTCTCCAGGGTATCCGGTCCGCCGTGCGAGCGGTATTTGATGTGGTGCACCTGCAGATTGCAGCGCCCGCGGCAGCCCGGCACCTCGCATTGCCAGCCCGCGCGCTCCAGCGCCTTCAGCTTCGCGCCGCGCGCCGCGGGGTCCGGCTCCTCCTCGGACACCTGGGAGAACAGCACGAAGCGATGGAAGGCCTCCGCAAGCGTGAGCTCCCGCCCCGCCGCGCGGCACGCCGCCTCGTGCCCCGCCGCGAGGAGCGGCTTCAGCGAGAGGGGGTAGACGATCCGCACGCGCATCTTGGGCGCCTCGGTGCCGGAAGACGTCTGGACCGCCGCATCCGGGGACGCCGTGTCGGAAGACGTCTGGACTCCCGCGTCCGGGGACTCGGGCGAGGAGTCGCTGTCGGAAGACGTCTGGACTCCCTCCAGCCGCCGCCGCAGCTCCTCGAGGCTGTCCTCGAGCGTGGAGAGCCCCGCCTGCTCCCGCAGGTCGTCCAGGCTCTCCCCCTCCTGCGGCGGGCGCTTGCCGCGGCGCGCCCAGGCGGCCGGAGCCTTGGCCCTCATCGCCATGCAGACCTCGACCGCCGCCTTGAGACGCCGCCAGGTCCGGTCCTCCGCGTAGGCCACCCAGGCCTCCAGGTCCGCGGCACCCGCCAGGGGCTGGAGCGCATCCACCTGGGACCGGGTGAGCCGGCCTTCGAGCACCGCCCGCAGCAGGACGGGGTGCACCTCGAGCAGCCGGTCGCGCGCCGCCCCGAGATACCCGGTGCTTCCCGCAATCCCCAACGTCTCCAGCCAGGCGCGATAGTTCCGGTGCCCCAGCTCGCGATACAGCCGGTCCTGCTGGATTCGCCGGAGGACCATGTCCTGGACCAGCTTCGAGCACTCCCGCGCCCGCATGAGCTCCCGAGCCAGGACGGCGAGCTTCCGCGCATCGTGCGGCAGGAGGCCCGTGAGTTCCGCCGGCAGGTTCTTGGCAGGCTCCGCGTCCGCGAAGTCCTCGGTGGCGGCGTGGCAGCACGCGCAGCCCCGCGGATGCTCCTTCGGGCGTGCCGCCTCGACCGCCTCGACCGGCTCGGGCGCCGGTGCGGGCACGGGAAGGAAGAACGGCCCCGGCTCCTGCTCCGGCAAGGCCGCGGCCGCCAGGTAGGTCGACACGACCCGCTCCAGGACGGCGGCCCCGACGAGATCGGCGCCCTCGCGGCGGCAGGCCAGCTCGCGCGCCCTCAGCCAATCGACGAAGGGCTCGGGATCGAGGTCCACCTCGAGCACGCCCATCCCCTCCCGCTCCTGGACGACGGAGGCGGGCAGCCGCGACTTCAAGGCCTTGCGCAACTCCGGCAGGCTCATGTCCGCGGCGCGGGTGGACCAATCCGCGTCCTCCGCCGGCGGGAGGTTCAGGAGGAGCAGGACGTGCGACATCGAGAGCCGGCCCGCCAGGAAGGCTGCCCGCAGGACCGGCCGCCCCAGGACACCCGAGGCCAGCCTGGCGTAGTTCCGGACCGTCCGCTCGCCCACCCCCAGCTCTTCCAAGGAGTAGTCGGACACCCGCACGTACCCGAGCCGGGTGTATTTCTTCAGCATCTCGCCGAGGACCCGTCCAAGACGAAGCGCCAGCATCGGCTGCTGATCGATCAGCCGGCGCACCTCGTCGTCCAGACTTCGCGCGAAGACGTCCCGCCGGGGACGGGGAGCCGCCGGGTCCAGGAGCAGGTCCAGGACCGTCGGGGGCACCTCGAGCCGGGCCGGCAAGCGGAAGTTGAGCACTCCTCATTCTACCTTGAATGGGC
>JAQSDV010000007.1 GCA_029945425.1 bacterium
CTAACTATCTAAATAGTACGGCAAATAACTGGGTGTGTCAAGTATATAATCGCCGATTTTTAAGATAACCATTGCGACAGTATCGTGGAGTGGTGTTAAACGGTCAGGCTTACTGGGCGTCATACATCCATGGCTCATGAGCCGGATGGATCGCCGACCTGCTCCTTTAACGACGCATCTTCAATGCGATCAATGTAAAACGCGCCGATCTCGGAAATCAGTTCTGGCAGTTGAAAGCCACGATCCGGATCATTTTTCATCCATCGCGCAAGGTTCAGTGGCGCGACGGCAAGTTTGCCGCCTTCTCTTCTCGTGAAAGCCACGGCCAGTCCGGTGATATGCAGCGCAAAGCCGTCAAGTATCATCCACTGGCTATAAAACGGGGGATACGACATGGGGGAATCATTCATGCAGATTTACTATCCCGAGATTCCTTTCCGCTATTGTCCAACGACATTTCCCAGCGGCAATGATCGCAAAGATCGCTGTCATCACCTTTGGGACTGTCGCTGATTAACGGCAGCCGACAACGCCGGCATTCCTGTGTTTGTGCCGAATTCCCATTCTTGTTGCCCACAATAAACCTCACATGATAGATGCCCATAATCCATTACTGACCTATGCGAGGTTTTTGTCCGTGATATGCGTCACACTTCGGAAAGCTTCCTGGGCAATGCCTCCTCGCTGCGCCGCGATGCAGGTAGCGGCATTTGACAAAACCGCGACGCTGATGTCACATCAACTGAGGATCCGCAAGCGGGCCAGTATCTCGGACAGGACACTACACATGGGCAGCAAGCTCCAGAGATTTGAACGCCATATCGACATCCCCGAGGTCGGCCTCGAGGGTCAGAAAAAACTTATGGCCGGCAGCTCGCTCATTATCGGGATGGGCGGGTTGGGCTGCCCTGCCGCCCTTTACCTCGCGGCAGGCGGCGTGGGTCGCCTCGGTTTCATGGATGACGACACGGTCAGTTTGTCTAATTTGCAACGGCAGGTTCTCTACGACGATAATGACGTCGGTGTCTCGAAAGTCGCGGCGGCGAGACGGAAGCTTGCCGCGCATGCGCCTGACTGCTTGTTGGAAGAACAGAATGCGCGGCTGACCCCTGAAAATGCCGCCGCTGTCATCTCCCGCTATGATCTTGTGCTCGACTGCAGCGACAATTTCAACACGCGTTATCTGGTCAACGAATTCTGTGTTCGGCTGAAAAAGCCGCTCGTCTCCGCCTCGGTCTATCATCATGAAGGCCAGATCAGCACGTTTCGCGGCTGGGAAGACGACAAGCCGTGTTACCAGTGCCTTTATCCGAAATCCGAGAAGCTCGCCCTCGCGCCGCAATGCACGGAAGATGGCATCCTTGGTCCCGTCACGGGCATATTCGGCACCATGCAGGCCGCCGCCGCGATGAACGAGCTGATGGGCATCGGCGACAGCCTTTCGGGATGGATGTTGATGTTCAGCGCTTTCACCTATGACAGCCAGAAGGTGCGCCTGCAGAAACGAGCCACCTGCGACATTTGCAATTCTATGAAAAATAATGCCGATAATTATGTTAATAACGGTGCGAAATGCGGGATAAATTAGCGGATAAGCGCACTTTCCCCCTTTTCATACGATAATAACCATATTATCGTCCGGCGGTAACTTTACAGAATTAACATGAACAGTCCTGTCCCACATATCCATGCCGTGGAGCGACGCCTGCTGACAGTGCTGTTCGTCGACATCGTCAAGTCGTCGCAGATATTGCGGCGCATGGATGTCGAAGCGGCGGAAGGCATCTTCCGCGAAGTCATTACGCGGCAGATCGATATCTGCTCGGCTGCCGGCGGCACGGTCAACCAGGTGATGGGCGACGGGCTGATGTGCCTTTTCGGTGCCGAAGCGCCTTGCGAGGATCACGCCCTGAAGGCGATGACGGCTGCGGAGAGGATGCTGGAGGATATCGCAGCAGTCCGTGAAAAAATGGAGCACAAGTCCTTGCGCATCCGCATTGGTGTGAACTCTGGCGAAGTCATCCTGCGCCCGCCCGCGAAACCGGAATACCAATCGCGCTATCAGGTGGTGGGGGAAGCCGTCCACATCACCGACAGGGTCACCAAGGCTGCCGCACCGGATACCGCCCTCTACAGCGAGACGACGCGCAAGCTGCTGGATCGTTTCTGCGCGTTTGAAAAAGGCGCAACGATCAATTGGGGCGGCAAGGGCCAAACCATCACTCTCTACGAGAAATCAGGGCCCGTTCCGTCGCAAGTGCGGGAGAGCGGCGAGATCATCCGCACGGAGGAGGCAGCCGCCATCCTCCGCCACATCGCCCGGTCGCGCGAAAACCTTGCTATCAGCTGGGTGCAGGGGGATGCCGGTTCCGGCAAGACCTTCGTAACCCAATATGCGCGCGCGGCGGCGGCGGAATTTTTCGACCCCGTGATCGCGATCAACTTTTATCCCCATCCTGTGTCGGGCGCCAACCGGCTGAAATCGGAGATCGCGGCCGCGCTGCTGCCCCAGTTGCGGCAGGACTGGGCCGATTTTATTCTGACGAACCCCGAATTGTCGCGAATGGGGGATACCGGCTTCGTCACCGCCTGCTTGGACGATATCCTCGATAAAAAAAGCGCCATGCCGCACCCCGATTACCATGGCATGGACAAAAGCGGCCGCGCGCAACTGCGCCGCCGCGCAATCGCCGCGCTTCTGCGGGGAAATGCCGCGCGGAAGCCGGTCCTGCTCGTGATCGAAGACCTGCACTGGGCGCGGCGCGAGGAGTTGAACATCATTGAAAATACGCTGCGGGATTGCGCGACCGGCGTGAAATTGGCGGTCATCGCTACCTCACGCGAAAGTTTCGTGTTCTCGCCCAGCCTCGCGCCTGCAACTACGGCCTTTCCGCTCCGTCCTCTCGACATGGAGCAAAGCCTGCAATTGCTGAACCAGTCGCGGCAGGGAAAGCCGATTCCCGCCGCGCTCGCGAAGACCGTCTGCCAGCTCTCGGGCGGAAACCCCTATTTCATCCGCGAATACGGCCAGTGGGTACAGGCGGAACTGAAACGCCAAGTGCCGTCACACCAAATATCTAAGCATTTGCGGGATTACACCCCCGAAGAAATCGTCAACCTCCTGTTCTCCCGGCTCAAAAACCTGGATCGCGCGACAATCGATCTTGCACGCACAGCAGCCATACAGGGCATGCGGGTCGATGCACGCATGCTGGCCGGCCTCTCCGGCATAAGCTTCGGCAAGGCGCAGCAGGCGATCGCCAATCTCAACGCGGAGGGAATCCTGAGCGCAGGCGCTCATTCACGCGATGTCCCGGTTTTTGCGCACGAACTGCTACAGAAGGTGATCTACAACAGCTTGCCCCGCAGCAGCCGACTGCAGCTGCATCTCGCTGCCCTGCGTTACCTCATGTTTGAAGGGCGCGACAGCTCCGCCGATGCGCGGCGGCTGATGGCCTACCATGCCGATTGCGCGGACGATCCCGTGCGCCAGTATATTTTTTCCAAATGGGCGGCGCGCGAAGCGGCCAAGCTGTCGCATCATGCCGACGCCCTGGAATTTCTCGCCGCGGCGAAGCGCGCGCTCGGCCGGATCAAGGGCCTGCGCGCTGAACGTCATCTCCTGCGCATCCATGTCATGGAAATCGAGAGCCTGTTCATTCTGGGCCGCTATCCGCTAGTGAAAAATCGCCTCCAGCACGTGCTTGCCCGAAAGGCGCTGTTTCCCGGGCAAGGCATGCTGAAGGGCGCAATGTCGTTTCACGGACTTTACCTTTGGATCAACGGCGAAATCCGTGATGCGGAACGCACCTATGCCGCGATCCTCAAAACCTCGCCGCATGAGAGTGACAGTGACACCTTCATGCGCGAAAGCGCGCGGCTCTCCCATATCTGCATCGATCTCGGCGACTACGACAAGGCGGCGGCGCATGCGCAAAACGTCTTGTCCCTGCTGGAGGCGGGCAATATCTACGCCAAATGCGGACTGCTCACCGAAATCGGCCCGACAATTTACAGCTGCCTAGCCCTTGCCTGTGCGGAGCGCGGCGAGGCAGCTGCTGCGATGCGGTATATAGCAGCATGCACGAAACTTCTTGCCGGCAGCCGCGATTACTTCACGCGCATTTACGCGTCCACCTTCCTCGCCGCCAGCCACCTGCGGCTCGGGCAGTTCGAAGATGCGCGCGCGCTGCTGGAATCGGCGCTGGGCGATTGCGATGTCGTCCAGTCGGTGCTGCTGAAGCCCTATGCGCTGTCGGCGTATGGCTACGCACTTGCGCGGCTGGGCGACGTGGCTGGAGGTGAAAAGCACTGCGCGGCCGCGATTGAACTGGCAAGAGAAAGCCGCCTGCCACTGCGGCGCTCGCTTTTCCTCATCCGCCATGCACAGGTGCTGATGCTCCAGAAAAATCCTGCGGCGGCGATGAAACTCCTGCGCCGCGCGATCAAGAGCGCGGTTGCGGCGGGCGAGTCCGGCCAGCAGGCGGCGGCGCAGCGGCTTATCGCGGAATGTTACGGCGTATTGCCTTCAGGCGTACCGCTAGTGCGGAAAAGCGAAAGATATTTCGCGCAGCATCCGGACGAGCGCATCGCAGGCCCGCGGAAAACCGCCTGATTAGCCGCCCGCCAGCGGCGAAAAAAAGCTTATTTTGTCCGTATTGCTGACCGGGACATCGTTCCAGTTCTGCGCAAGTTCGCCGTTGACCGACACGGCGATGACGGCGCGATAGGAAAACAGCGCCTTGTACGACGGCGCGCTTTCCGATAGCCAGTCGACAAGGTCCTGCAGCGTGCGGACCGTCTCCGGCGGATCAATCTCTTCTTTTGACTTTCCGGCACGTGTCCGGAGCCATGACAGGTACTGCACTTCCATGGGAACGCACTCCAATGATTTTTCTCAGGGCGGCGATATCGGGAATGATGATGCGCTTGCGCTGGATGTATAAAAGCCCCTTGTCCTGCAGCAGTTGCAGATTCCGGTTCACAAGCTCGCGCGATGCGCCCGTCATCTTGCCAAGGTCTTCCTGCGTGATCTCGATGACCGAATTGACAAGGATGTCGTGTTTTTCCGAATAGGCGACGAGGTTCCGCACCATGCGCTCCAAAGCGTCGTTGAAGAGGAAATCCTCGAGCAGGTCGGCGCACCATCGCAATCGCGCGCACAAAAGCTGGTAACATGACGCATTCAGTTCCGGCCGCTTGCCAAGGAAGCGGAAAAAATCTTCCCGCTCGATCGATATCAGTGTCGAGTTCTTCAGGACATAGGCATCTGCCGTCCGCGTGCCCTGGTCGAACATGGCAATTTCGCCGAAGGCTTCGCCGGGCGACAGCCGGTTCAGTATAATCTCCCGCCCGTCGGACGAAGCGACGCTGATGTTCACCTCGCCCTTGTGAAGAATATAGAGGCAGTCACCCGGGTCGCCGCGCCGGAAAAGCATTTTCCGCTCCCGGTATTCGTGACGCTTGCCGAGCGCCATCAGGTCCTGCTTGTCCTTTTCGGACAACAAGTGCGTCAGGCTGGCCTTACGATAACTTTTGTACAGCATTTGTTTCCTCGGGGGCGTGGCTTCCCGCATGTCTCCAGAGTCGAGTATCCTCGAAGGCATACAATACCTGCTTTTTTTCCACCTGTCGATTTAACCGCGCGAGGACGATATCGACCAGCGCGAGCCCGTCAAGGCGCTTCTGGTCTATCCGGTGCGTGGCGATAAATGTCTTGAACGCCATAAGCTGATGATCGTCGACGCCCTGACGAAACGCTGTATCCAGAATCGCCTGATAATTGCGGTTCTTGTAGAAAAGCGATTTACCTATCCTGAGCAGCAGCGCCGCATTTTCGGGCGTGATGATTCCCGTGGACTGCGCTGCGGCCACGGTGCGGCGGATATTGAGCATCGCATCGGACATTGCCGCATATTTCACCTCGGCGGGCGCGTGCACGACGGCAACCTCGTCATCGTCCTCCAGAACGCCGCCGGCATAATCGCGGTATATCTCGCCCACACCTTCCATGCCGAAGGACGCGAGTTCGGCCGCGCGCAGCGCCCCCATGCTGGCGGCGCCCAGTACATGAATTCCCTCCTTCATGGCAAAGAGAATTTCTTTGTGCCACACAGCCGGTACCGTTTCATAAAAACCGTCGATGATGGCGATGATTGCGGGCGCCGCGGGCACCAGCCGCGCGACATCGCCTTCCGATACGGGGCCGTGCAAGATCAGGCGATTGCCGTTGTCGAGTGTAAATATCCCGCCAGCCTCTGTTATACCGCAACGCTCTTCTATTTCCGCACCGGTGAGGGTAGGCCCGGTAAAAAGCACCGCATCAACCATTGGTGTCTCCCGGCAGAAGCCGTCCCGCCCGCTCGCCCGGGACAGTGCCTTTGCGGGACAAGATGCCCTCCAGACCCGGCACCACCATGCGCGTCACCGGTATATCGAGGCCTTCGATGGTAAGGTCGACGGCGACGGCTTCGCGAATACCGGTTTTCCGCAGCGCATTTATGAGCACAGCGATGTCCTGGTCGAACGTTTCCGTTTCCACGGTCGGCACATGGCGCATATATCGCGCACCCTGCGCCTCTATCTGCTCCAGCCATCTGGAATGCTCTTCGGCAGATAAATACTTGGCATAGTCGGCCCGCGGCATATCATCGCGCGCGCCCGATATGAAAGTCAGGCGGCTCTGGGCGGCTTCCGTCAGCGCGCGCAGCAACGCCACATCCCGCGATAAATGACAGCCCATGCCCGATGCCGGACGCGCGCCGGTGATATCGGGTTCATTCGGCAAGGTGCGGCACAAAAAAGCGGGAATGCCCGTATCACTGGTCATGTCCCAGACACCGACCGCAATGTCGGCCGCAAAAAATCGCTCAAGGATGTCGACGATCTTGCGTTCCGTGATGCTGTCGAGACGGATCTTTCTCGCCAGTTGTTTTTCGACTGGGCTGATCGTCCAGAGCGTGAGCGCGTCGCGCTCGATGACCTCGCACAATCCGTGGATGATCGCCTCATGGTGGTTGTTTCCCGAGGAAAGGCCGTTGGAGGATGAGACAAAACCGTTTCCCGCCGGCGCGCCGATTGCGTAATCGGTGTGTACAACCTCGAACGGAGACCATTTTTCGCGGTTGGTGAAAAGGTCGATCCCCTCTACCCACAAAATGCGACGGTGGCTGTCAAGTTCTGCGTCGTGGTAGCGGGGCAGCCGCGAGATATCGAGCGCCCGCCCGTACATTTCCTCGTAACTCGCGAGCAGCAGGGGTCGCCGGATATTTTCGGCATGATAGCCTTCAATCGACTCCATGACTGCGGAGGCTCGGGCAGCGTCCTGGGTGCATCCCTTGCCTTGCGCGACGGAGAGCGAGCGCGCATTCGGCCGGTAGGCCGCGTAAACAGGGATCCCGACCTTGTCGAGGCCGGTGATATTCGCAACGCGCGTCAACCCAAACAGAGGGAACAGCCTGGTCATTCGCTCCACGGTTTCGCGCGGCGCACAGGCGCGGCGCGTGCCGTCAAAGTTGATTTTTGTGGTGCCCGCCTGCTCGAGGCTGGCGATAAGCGGCTGCATCCCGGATGTTTCCTGAAGAAAATGGCCGCCCCCGGTTTTTGCAGGGGCGGCCCATTATTTCTATTTATGGCAGCTCAAACATGGAGCCCGCGCTTTCCTGCTCCGGGGAGCTCTTCAGGATCGGCCCCGTGCGGCACGAGGCAAGCGGGGCAGGCCTTTCACTGATCGCTTCGAGCCCCTGATCATCGACCCGATAGCGTCTTCCGTCGACTCCCGTAAGTATGGTCATTTGACACTCCCTTAATGTTACCCACAGGATTATTATCCCATTAATATGTTAAAAAGAATTGAAGCTATGTGACGTGCGGCACACAACCGGCTGCTTACCAAGCTATTGGATTGACTATGCTTTCATTTGTTCAACAAAATGCCCGCTGAAAGCAGCGCGCATTCGTTCGGCAAGGTGACGCACATCACAGATTTTAGACGACGAAGCGGGCAAAAAGGAGCAATGACGCAGGGAGCCTGCATGGAACGCACAGACCAGCAAGAAAGCGAGTCGGAGGTACGCCTCGCACGAAAAATGGTCGCCAATATTTTGTGGCGATCATCGGGGCGATGCCTGCGTCAGGAGGATGGATGGTCACTGGTATCGCTGGAGCATCTTTACCTGGAATTCATGAGCACCTATCCCGAAGGCGGCCGGCATATTTTCGAAACCGGCATTAACGAGCTCACACGGCTGGGCAAAATCGATCTAGCTCATAAGGAAGGGATACGCGTCGACTTTACAACGCTCGAGTAAATATTATTCCCAAACTTATTTAGAGTATCAATTTAACAACTGCGGCTGCCAAGAGGTAACCTTGGCGGCTGTGGTAGGGCAAGTACGGAGTGGCTTCCCTTTCCTCGAATTTCCTGCCCTGAATCCCCGATATCGGGAACTAATCAAGGAGATGGTTGGATTACGACCCAAGGCGGGACTGAAGCAGCACGGCCTCGCCGAGATACTAGGGGGTTATTCCAGACAGCCGAATCGTTCTTGCAGCTTGGCGGGGATAGCAACTCGGAAGTAATAAACGTTACCTCGACGCTGCTGGTGAACCAGATTGCCATTCTTCGCCATAGCAAAACCCTCGCTGTACCAAGTTAAGTAGCAGAACGAGAAATGGCCGTTTAAAACGTAAGAGGTTTTGGAGGTTTTCCAAGGAGAAGCTGGGTAAAATGGTGGAGGGGGAAGGATTTGAACCTTCGAACTCGTAAGAGGGCAGATTTACAGTCTGCTGCCATTGACCACTCGGCCACCCCTCCACATCGGTATTTTTCTTTTATGCTTCCGGAAATAAGGCATTTGGTATAGGTTACCGCCATACATCAACGAAAGAAGTAGCTTTATGTCACAGAACGATAACAAATTCCAGTCAAAAGGCAAAAAATTCGGCGGCGGCGGCAAAGGCCCCCGCAAGCCCGGTGCTGGCGGTTTTGGCAAGAAATTTGAAGGAGATAGAGGCGGCGCCCGTGGTGGCAGCAAGCCTTACGTGAAACGCGATGGCGCTGGCGGCGGCTTTGGCAGCCGCGACAGCAAACCCCGTTTCGACTCCCGTGATTCTGGCGGCGCGAAGCCCCCTTACAAGAAGCGTGAATGGTCGGGTGACCGTCCGGAACGCTCGGGCGGTGGCGGCGACCGTCCCTTTAAAAAGCCCTATGAACGCCGCGAAGGCGGGTCTGCAGGCGGCGACCGTCCTTATAAAAAGCGCGAATGGTCAAGCGACCGTCCGGCACGCCCGGCGGGTGAACGCTCCGAGCGCCCTGCGCGTTCTTTTGACCGTCCTGAACGCTCTGGCGGCGGTGACCGCCCCTTCAAGAAGCCTTTCCGCGAACGTTCCGAAGGCGGCAGCGACCGTCCCTATCAGAAGCGCGAATGGAGCAGCGATCGTCCGGCTCGCCCGTCCGGCGAGCGCTCCGAGCGCCCTGCGCGTTCTTTTGACCGTCCTGAACGCTCGGGCGGTGACCGCCCTGAACGCTCCGATCGTCCGGCACGCTCGTTTGACCGTCCCGAACGCTCCGGTGGCGGCGACCGTCCTTTCAAAAAGCCCTATGAACGCCGCGAAGGCGGTGGTGGCAGCTTCGAGCGTCGCGGTGGCGGCGGTGGCGGCGGCGGCAAGCCGTTCGGCCATGGCAAAGGTTCGCGTGATTTTGATAAACGCCCCTCGCGTTCGCGCGATTTCCAGCTGGATGAAGATGCAGTCGCGGCGATGGAGCCGTTGCGCGCTTCCGCTGAAACAGTCGGCCGCCTGAAATCTGACCGCCCCGGTTACGGATCGCCCTCTTCCGCTTTCCTGTACGGCGTGCATGCCGTGACGGCTGCATTGCGCAACCCCAAGCGCCTGCACCAGCGACTGATGGTCACGACGAGCGGTTACGAATCCATCCGCGAAGCGTACGAGCAAATGCAGGCCGAAGGCGAAAAACTGCCGCAGCCGATGTTCGTGGAAAACGTCGATATCGACCGCCTGCTGCCGCGCGACGCGGTTCACCAGGGCCTGTTGCTCGACGCGCAGCCGCTGGAAGATCCCGATCTGGCCGATTTCCTGCTGACCGCACCCGACAATGCGAAGATCGTGATGCTGGATCAGGTCACCGACCCGCATAACGTGGGCGCGATTTTGCGCTCCGCCTCGGCATTTGGCGCCATCGGCGTCATCGTGCAGAAACTCCATGCGCCCGACATCACCGGCACGCTGGCGAAGACAGCGTCCGGCGCGGTCGAGCATGTGCCCGTGTTGCGCGAAGTGAACCTCAGCCGCGCGCTGGAACAGCTGAAAAACGCAGGTTTCTTCTGCATCGGCCTTGCCGAAGAGGGCGAGGAAACGATTTCGCAGCTCACCACCACCGGCAAAGTCTGTCTCGTGATGGGTGCGGAAGGCGACGGCTTGCGCCGCCTTGTCGCGGAAAACTGCGATGTGCTGGCGAAGCTGCCGACCTCGGGCCCGATTTCGAGCCTGAACGTGTCGAACGCTGCCGCGGTCGCGCTGTATGAACTCATCCGCGCTTCCTGAATTTAAGGTCGAGGGTGCCGTTATCCACCTGCTGGGCGCGCCCGGCACGGGGAAATACACCATCGCGCAGGAAATGCTGAAGCTGTGCGACATCCGGCTTGTCGACAATCACCTGATCAATAACCCGCTGTTCAGCCTTGTGCGGCTGGACGGCAAAACGCCCCTGCCCGCGCGTATCTGGGATAACGTCATCAAGATCTGGGATGCTGTCGCCGACACGATGGTGCATATCTCGCCGCGTGAATTCAGTTTCGTGCTGACGAACGGGTTGTTCGAAGGCGACGACGAAGACCGCAAGCATATGCTGAACATGAAACGCGTGGCGGATGAACGCGGCGGTATTTACATCCCTGTCCGCCTTTGTCATCACCGATGTCGAAGAACACATCCGCCGCATCACCGCCGCCAACCGCAACGCCCGCATGAAGGAAACCGATGCGTCCGCGCCTGCGAAATACGCGTCGCGTGACGTGTTGATAACGGGATTGCCGACCGAACTGACGCTCGACGTCACGCGCCTGTCACCTGCTGACGCGGCACACCAAATCCTGACCCACGCCCAATCCCTAAAAACTGCGTAAAATACCGTTGAAATACCACGGTTAATTAGGCCGTCCTTCATGATTCTTTGATAAATTGAGAAGGTAGGATTGTGCTTTTTTCAGGGTAGAAAACCATGCCGACCAACGCAGCGCGCGAACCGCTGCTTAAATTTCTGACCAGAACCGAGGTAATGCTGCCCTTCGCGACCAGCGTTGCGATAGCGGGTTCCTGCAGTTTTCTGTCGATTGCGCTGATGCACAAATATTCGTCTTTCCCGCAGCCTATGCTATGGGCGACGGGGGTATTGGTGCTAGCGGCGGTAAACATCGCGACCGCCTGCATGCTCGACAGCGAACGCCCGCGGCTGGGTGTTTTCACCATGCCTGCCCTGCTGGCGATGGCCGGCATCGTGCTGATGTATATTTTCGCACAGAGCGTAAACAGGTATATCACCCAAGTCGGCTACGACTGGCTGTTGCCCTTTGTGATCGCGGGGCTGGGGCTTTGCTATTGCGGCGTGTTTCTTGAAAAATCGCTGTACCTGAAGGTTGCGATGGCCTTGAGCGGCCTTGCGCTGACCGTGCTGTGGTGCCTGGGTTCGGCTGACAAGCTGGCGTTGCCGTTCTAGGGCGTCGGCGCCATGCCGCGCGGGCGCGGAAAGCGGTTCATGTTTTCAATCCGGTCGAGCTTCAGCATTTCCGCATATTCCATCTTTTCCGCATCGGGCGGCAGACAAGCGGGCGTATCCGTGCCCTTGATATTCGGCACGCGTAAATACCAGTTGCCATCCAGCTTGATATGGTCGATCGGGTCGCCGCCACGCACGGGGCTGTTCGATGCGAACATAAAGGTATAATAATCGCGCAAGACTCCCGCTTCCTGCCCATCGACACGCGTGCGGTCTTCGATCGAGGAGTAGCGCACGAAAGACCCGCTATAGCGGCCGGCCGGCATGCTGCGCTCTGGCATGTCGTCGATGCCGAGCGCCGCTTCGATGCGCTGCAGTTTCGCTGCGCGGTCCATCAATCCGGCGACGGCGGCGATGTTGAAATGTTCGGGCGAGCCTGCGGGCGGCTGCGCGAAAATGGCATCGACGCGTTGTTCGTCATGGCTCATCTGTTTGCGCATGTCCCAGCCTGCGGGCACTTTCGCCTCGTCGTGATAAAGGAACTCGCCCATTTCGTAATGGCCGTCGCGCAGGCGGCCCCAGACATCGGTTGCGTTATAACGCTCTGTCAGGTTGCGGCGCAGCGATTTCAATTCCGCGCGCGCTTCGTTCACCGTTTCAACGGCGACCAGCGACAATCCTTCGGCGCGGAAGTATGTATATTCGGCAGGCATGTCAAATCCCCGGATCGAACGATGCCGCGCGTGTGCGGTTAAAGGCGGCCATGCGTTCCGCCGCATCGATCTTCAGCATATCGTCATAAGGGATACGCACGGCATCGGGCGGCGTGAATTGCGGGATTTCGGTATCTGCGCGGTTGGGAACGCGGATATAAAAATCCTCGCCCATTTTTTGGTGCGCAAGCGGGTCGGCGCTCTGCCACGGCCCGCTGATAACGGTTAACAAGCGAAAATCTTCCTGCGCAACTTCGCCAGCGGGTTTGTCGCCGCCGCCCAGCATCGTATAGCGCACAAAACGGTCGGAGGTTTTTGCCTTCGCCGCCATATCGCGGAATGGCATCTCGCCGCTGCCCAGCACATGTTCCAGCCGCTGCTTGCCTGCGGCACGCTCGATCAGGCCTGCGAAATTGGTGATGTAGAAATGATCGGCGGATCCTGCCGCTGGAATGGCACGTTCAGGTGCGCCTTCGGTTTGCCTTTCCGGCCGCGTGCTCACCCAGCCTTCGGGCGCGACGGATGGAATGCCGAACTGGAATTCATGGATGGTGTAGCGCCCTGTCTGGCTATCGAGCCAGCCCGTGACAGAACTTGCGCCGTAACGCTGGCAGAGCAGCCAGCGCATCTCTTCCACTTCCAGCTTTGCTTCGGCGATGGTGGCAATCGCGGCAAGGCTCGCCCCTTCGGCGCGGAAATAGGAATACTGCGCGGCCATTATTTACCAGGAACTGCAGTGATAGGAAATTTCATGCCCGTCATATTTGCAGGGCGGCTGCGTTTCCGATTTATACGGATGCAGCGTGGTGTCGGGACGGCGCGTGTTTTCGAATTCAGCGTTGTTTCTAACAATGGCTGCGCGCGCAAATGCAGCGAGACGTGTCGCGAAATACTGGACCAATTAAACTTCTCCGAACTTATGAATAGTGTGTAGGGAAAGCAGTAATCCATAAGTATGGGCGCGTCAATCCCCCTTCTGGGAATTGATCGAATGGTTAATTTAACAATTACAGATACTTAAAGCGGCTCGAGGATATGCGCATCGATCCGGTGCAGCACGCTGAAGGTTTCAGGCGCGATTTTCTTCAGCACTTCCAGATGCGCGGCATCGAACTCTGCCACCTTTTCAGGCGGCAATGCGGCGCCTACGCCACGGCAGGCACGGATGCGGCCCATCCAGCCTTCGCGGCTGAATTCGATTTTTTCGTCGTAGTTGAAAAACGCGCGCAGGCGGAAATCGGTCAGCGACCATGCGGGCACGGCGGGGATCGAACCAGACCAGCTATGCGCCGTCCAGTTCGGATTGAATTCGCGCACCAGATCTTCGGTCGCCTGTGCGATCGGATCGAAGCCGGGCAGCCATGAACAATGGCTGGTCACCAGAACGCCGCCGTCCTTCAACGCCCACAAAACCTGACGGATCACTTCCTGCTGGCGGAAATAGAGCCAGCACTGGTTTGCGATCACAACATCGAACATCTTGCTGTCGAAGGGCAGCTTCTCCGCCTCGCCGACGCGGAAGTCGATTTTCACGCGCGCTTCTTCGGCGGCCTTTTTCGCGTAAGCAATTTGTTCTTCGGAAACATCGATGCCGCTTACCGCCGCGCCGCGCTGCGCGAAGCGGATCGCCATCGCGCCCGTGCCAGTGCCGAGGTCGAGCAATGACTGCCCGTTCAACCCGACCTTGAAGGTGCGCATGTAATCGAAAAAGCTGTCGGGCTGGCCGACGCGGTATTTCGCGTAATCTTCAGACGTTTTACCCCAGTCGATCGTATTGCCGGGGTCGGTCGCGCTGATGCCGTGCATATCTGGATTTTCCCTTGTCGAATCGTCCTAAAAAACCTATACAAGACAAAAGGTTATGTCAACGCCATCCGTTGCTTGACCAGGCAGGCAAGGGCTTTATTTTATGATGATCAGCACATACGCAATGAAACGGGCCGCCCCCATGAACCAGCAAGACCGCGATAATGAAATTTTCCTGATCGATGGCTCGGGCTTTATCTTCCGCGCCTATCACGCGCTGCCGCCGCTCAACCGCCCCGACGGCACGCCGGTCAACGCCGTGCTGGGCTTTACCAACATGCTGATGAAGCTGCTGAACGACATGAACGTGCCGAATATCGCCGTTATCTTTGACGCCAGCCGCAAAAACTTCCGCAACGAAATTTATGCCGAATACAAGGCCAACCGCAGCGAAACGCCCGAAGACCTGATCCCGCAATTTGCGCTGATCCGCGAAGCGACAGAAGCGTTTTCAATTCCTGCGATTGAACTGGAGGGGTACGAGGCCGACGACCTGATCGCGACCTATGCGCGCCTTGCGACCGAGGCAGGCCGCAGTGTCGCCATCGTGTCGTCCGATAAGGACCTGATGCAGCTGATCCGCCCCGGCGTGCGCATGTACGACCCGATGAAGTACAAGGATATCGGCGAAGCCGAAGTCATGGAAAAATTCGGCGTCCATCCGTCGAAGGTCGTGGACGTGCAGTCGCTGGCCGGTGACAGCACCGACAACGTGCCGGGCGTGCCCGGCATCGGCGTGAAGACTGCCGCGCAGCTGATCAACGAATATGGCGACCTCGACACGCTGCTGGCGCGCGCATCGGAAATCAAGCAACCCAAGCGCCGCGATTCACTGATCGAGCATGCCGAAAACGCGCGCATTTCGCGCCGCCTCGTGCAATTGGATGCCAATGTACCGGGTGTGCCGGGCATCGACCAGCTGTCGATCCGCGTGCCGGACAGGGAGCGCCTTTTGGGCTTCCTCGGCCAGCAAGGTTTCAAGACCATCATGGCGCGCATGGAAAAGAAACTGGGTGGGGAGCCTGCGAATACTGCGGCCCCCGGCGTCATCCTCCTGCCGCCCGCACAATCCGGCATGATTGCGGAGGCTGTTGCACATGCGGACAACAAACCCGCGCAATATGAACTGGTGCAGGATGAAGCCGCGCTGCAACGCTGGATCGACATGGCGATGGAAGCGGGTCAGGTGGCAATCGACACCGAAACAACCGACCTGACGCCGTCCAAGGCGGATATCGTCGGCATTTCGATGTCGACCGACAAGGGCAATGGCTGCTACATCCCGCTGCAGCACCGCGACCCGAAGGGCTATTCCGAAAGCTTCGATTTCGCGATGCAGGAGAAAAAAGCCGATGCGCCGGAACTGAAACAGATCCCGCTGCAAAAAGTGATGCAGATGCTGAAACCTCTGCTGGAAGATCCCGCCGTGCTGAAGATCGGCCACAATATCAAATACGACCTGCAGATGTTCCTGCCCTACGGCATCCGCGTTGCGCCGATTGACGATACGATGCTGATGTCTTTCGTGCTGGATGGCGGCATGCACGGGCACGGCATGGATGAACTGTCGGAACTGCTGCTGAACCACAAAACCATTTCATACGATGAGGTTACAGGCACGGGCAAGAACCGTGTGACCTTCGACCTCGTCCCGCTCGACAAGGCGCTGACCTATGCCGCCGAAGACGCGAATGTGACGCTGCGGTTTGAAAAATCCTTCCGCCCCCGTCTGCCGCAGGAAGGCATGGCGAGTTTCTATGAGACGGTGGAGCGCCCCCTCGCCCCCATCATCGCGGACATGGAATTTACGGGCGTCAAGATCGACGTCAATGTCCTGCGTAAAATCTCCAACGAATTTGCGGTCAAGATTGTCGAGCTGGAGGAGAAAATCCACAAGACCGCCGGTCGCCCGTTCAATATCGGCTCCCCCAAACAAATGGGCGATGTGCTGTTCGGCGAAATGGGCTTGCCGGGTGCGGCCAAGACAAAAACCGGCGCCTGGGCCACCGGCGCGGAAGTGCTGGAGGAATTGAGCGACCATCCGATCGTCGCGCAAATTCTGGAATGGCGCGGGCTGTCGAAATTGAAAAGCACCTATACGGATTCACTGCCCGAAACGATCAACCCGAAAACGGGGCGTGTGCATACATCGTACAACATGGTCGGCGCGAATACGGGCCGGTTGTCGTCGAACGACCCCAACCTGCAGAATATTCCGATCAAGACGGTAGACGGCAAAAAAATCCGCACCGCCTTCATTCCCGAAGACGGCTATGAATTCCTGTCAGTCGATTATTCGCAAGTCGAATTGCGCCTCGCCGCCGATATGGCGGATATCAAGCAGTTGAAAGAAGCGTTCCACAACGGCATCGACATTCACGCGGCGACCGCCAGCCAGGTGTTCGGTGTGCCCTTGTCGGAAATGACGCCGGAAATCCGCCGCAATGCGAAAGCGATCAATTTCGGCATCATCTACGGCATCTCCGGCTTTGGCCTCGCAAAACAGCTGGGCATCCCGCAAGGCGAAGCCGCCGCCTATATCAAGCAATACCTCGCCCGTTTCCCGGAGCTGAAAAACTACATGGATTCAGCCAAGGAATTCGCGCGCAAGTATGGCTATGTGAAGACGTTCCACGGCCGTAAAGTCTACCTGCGCGGCATCACCGACAAAAACGCCGCGATGCGCAGCTTCGCCGAGCGTCAGGCCATCAACGCGCCCCTGCAGGGCACTGCGGCCGACATCATGAAAAAGGCGATGATCGCCATTGTGCCCGCGCTGGCCGAAGCCAAACTGGGCGCAAGAATGTTGCTGCAAGTCCATGACGAATTGCTGTTCGAGGTTCCGGTCGCCGAAAAGGCCGAAACCGAGGCACTCGTGAAAAAAATCATGGAAGATGCCGGAACCGGACTCGGGGTTCCGCTCGTTGTAGATGCTGGGTGGGGCCTTAACTGGGCAGACGCGCATTAACCCCTTCTTGAAAATTTCAAACTCTTGACCGGAGAATCCCGCCATGATGCACATCACCCATAAAGATTTCAAAATTCCCGCCCTCGGCTATGGCACATGGCAGCTGCGCGAGCAGGACTGCCTGACAGGCGTGCAAAAGGCGCTGGAAATCGGCTACCGCCACATCGACACCGCGCAGATTTACGAGAACGAGGAATTCGTGGGCGATGCCATCAGGAATTCAGGCGTCGAGCGCAAGGAAGTGTTCCTGACCACCAAGATCTGGATGTCGAATGTCCGCGACGGTGCGTTGCAAAAATCGCTCGACGGTTCGCTGAAAAAACTGAAAACCGATTACGTTGATTTGCTGCTGATCCATTGGCCGGTCAAGGAAACCCCCTTTGCCGAACAGATGGAGGCATTGCAGGAAGTACAGAAGGAAGGCCAAGCGAAACTGATCGGCGTGTCCAACTTCACCGTCGCACAGATGACCGAAGTCGTGGAAACGCTGGGCGTCGACCTTGCCACCAACCAGGTCGAATACCATCCCTTCCTGTCGCAAAGCCCTGTCTATGACTACATGGTCGATCACGGCATGTTCCTGACCGCCTATTCGCCCCTCGCGCGCGGCAAAATCAATGACGAGAAAGACCTCCTCTCGCTCGCGCATAAATACGGCAAGACGGTCGGCCAGATCGCATTGCGCTGGCTGGTGCAGCAGGAAGGCGTAGCCGCCATTCCCAAGGCAGCATCCGAAAAACACATGCGCGAGAATTTCAACATTTTCGATTTCACGCTGGACGAGATGGACATGAAGATCATCCACGGCCTCGCGCGCGAAGGCGGCCGGTTGATCAATCCCGACTGGGCACCGAAATGGGACGCAAGCAAGGCGGCCTAGGCCTTTAAGCCGGCCAGACCAGCAGCAGCAATGCCACGACCGACATCGCAATCGCCACGAATTGCGTGCGGTTGAGCTTTTCCTTGAGGAAGACGCGCGCCAGCACAAGGCACAGCACAGGATACATCGCCGTCATCGTGACGACGACCGCAACCGGCCCGTTATGCAGCGCGATAAAGTACGACAGGATGGCAAGCGCGGTCAGCGCGCTCGACATGCCGACCAGCGCCACGATTTTCTTCTGGAACGGCAAACGGAAGTGCAAGTGAAACAGGATCGGCAGGCTGACGCAGAAATTGCCGAGAGACTCATAGAAAATTACGCTATGCGGTTGCAGCGATTGCAGCGCCAGTTTCGGCAGGAACGCCCAGAACCCCCAGACCACCATCGCGCCGATCGCCGGCACAATCCACCTTTTGTCGGATGCCGTGATCATCGGTCGTTCACCGCTGTGGGCAGCGCGGGTTTTGACGCGGGGGGTTTCGGCGGGCTATCGCTGGCCAGCACCAGCGTGATGATCGAGGCGAGGCCCAGCACAATGCCGGCACCTTCCCGCAGGGTTATCGGATCGGGCAGGAAGACAAGCGCGAGCAACGTCGCCACCGCCGGATAGAGCGACGAAATCATCGAGGCATAGGTCAGCGGCCCGCGCTGCAGCGCGATCAGGTAAAACCACTGCCCCAGCGTGCCGCAGGCGCCGGTCGCCATTGCCAGCATCACGCCCTTGAATTCGAATTCGAAATCGTCCCAGAACACCGCCTGTATGGCGCAGGAGGTGAGGAAAAAGAAAAAGCAGTTGTAAACGATCATGTGCAGCGGCTGCATGTTCCGCAGCAGCAGCTTGGGCAGGAACGCCGTCAGCCCCCAGACGAAAAGCGTGACGGATGCCGGAATGAACCATGCAGCATTTGATGAAACCGCGGATATATCCATAATTCGACGCATCCTCAAGCGTGTTGAACGTTTATATCAAGCGAGGGCGTGTTTCTGTAGCGAAATTTCGCGAGCATCGCCAAAGTCTTGGCTTGCGTCGCCGAACAGGCGTATATAAATAAATCAGCACCGTTGAGGAGATACCCCCCTTGTCCGATTCACCCGCACCAAAGCGCTTCCTTGTTTCCTGGGACCAGTTCCACCGCGACTGCAAGGCGCTGGCATGGCGTCTTGTCGAAAAACGCACCGACTGGAAGGGCATCATCGGCATCACGCGCGGCGGCCTGATCCCGACCGGCCTGCTGGCACGCGAGCTCGACATCAAGCTGATCGAAAGCATCGGCATCTCCAGCTATGACGACAAAAACCAGCGCGAAGCTGTGGTGCTGAAAAACATCAACGCAGAACTCGTCGGTGATGGCGACGGCTGGCTGGTGGTTGACGATCTCGTCGATACCGGCGGCACCGCCAAGATCATCCGCAAGATGCTGCCCAAGGCGCATTTTGCCACCGTCTATGCGAAACCTGCGGGCGAGCCGCTCGTGGATACTTATGTCACCTGGGTCAGCCAGGACACCTGGATCTACTTCCCGTGGGATATCGATTTCCAACCCGTCGAACCCATCGTGGCCGAACGCAAACGGGTGGATTCCAAGTAAGAAACGCGATAAATTGATACCCAAGAAAAAAGAACAATAAAAAGGACTTTCTTTCCATGAGCATGGAATTCAACAAAATACTGGCCGCCCTCCTCTGCGCAGGCATCATTGCCATGCTGGCGGGTTTCGTTTCGCACAAGCTGTATCACCCGCACCATCTTGAAAAAGACGCGTATGAAATCGCGGCGGCGGAAAGCGGCACAGGCGCAGGCCCCGCAGTCGCCGAACAGACCGAGCCCGAAGTGATTGACGTCGCGACGGCGGATGTGGCGAAGGGCGAGAAGCTGGCGAAAGTCTGCGCGTCCTGCCACACCTTCGAAAGCGGCGGCCCCAACAAGGTCGGCCCCAACCTGTTCGGGGTTGTCGGCGGCGATCACGCGCATAAATCCGATTACCCTTATTCCGATGCGATGAAGGCCGAACACGGCAAGAAATGGGATTACGACGCGCTGAACAAATTCCTGTGGAGCCCCAAGAAGGCAGTCCCGGGCACCAAGATGACCTTCCTCGGCATCAAGAAACCGGAAGACCGCGCCGCCGTGATCAAGTGGCTCGATACGCAGAAGTAAGCGTTTCAATACAGCACCAAAAAAAAACAGCCCCCGTTCTCAAGCGGGGGCTGTTTTTTTATGTGGCCGGCGGTGTGTGGGGCACCGGCCGCAGATGGGGTTTGGGGTCAGGGTTGGAGGGAAGAAATTAATATTCGGGATTAGATATATCGGTGATACGGCCCCTCGACGTCGCGGTCGGTCACGAGGCAACCGGTTTCGTACTTAACCTTCCGGGCTGCATCGAATTCGGACACGGCGAAAACGACATAGGGCAATTTCTTGCCATCTATTTCGAGGTTGACGGTGTAGTAGCCGCCCTTGGTCTGTTGCATGGGGATCTGTTGCAGGGGGGCGAGCTGCTGGGGGTCGGTATTTGTTTCAGTATGATTTTGCATAAGCATTACTCCTGTTAAATATACCACGGAGGTGATGCTACGGTTCCCTGACCACCCCTTCGTATATCTAACCATGCATGTATTATGCCAAATCAATTAAGTCGTAGATTCAGTCACTTAACCTAATTTACCCCTGCGGGAAATTTTTACACCGGAGCACGTTTGCCGGGCAAATTTAGCCGCAAAACACCTGTTTATGCACCCGCTTCACCTTGAACACATGACGGGTATTGTGCTCGCCGTCCGTGATGTCGATGCGGCCGCGTGCGGTGGTGGAATCGACAGCCCCCATGGTGATCGTACCGGTCAGTGGCTGGCAGGCCTTGCCCTTCGCGCAGTCGAGAATCTGTCCGTGCCCGCGCTCCGATTTGCCGTCCGCGGGGAACACGGCCGTGTCCATGCTCGCGCGCGCGGTGATGCTGTCATAGACATGGACGGTGATGCCGTTATCCAGCGTGATTAAGTAGGCAGCCCCGTCCCACGGCGCGCAGGAACGCTCCAGCGTGCCGCCGATAACCATGCCGCCGCGTGCGGCGGGCGCAGCACCCATCACCGCTGTCACGTATTTAATATTATCCTGCAATTCATTGCCGTTTTCATCCTGCAATAGCACGGAGCCGGAGGGATGCACCGATCCCAGATACAGCCAGCGCTGCCCCGCCGTGAACCGGATATCGCAGCTGCTGCCTTCATAGGGCGCGACCACCTCCTGCCCCTCCGTCACGCCGCGCAACGTCTGTTCGACGACCAGCGTGGCCTGCCCGTTTTCAACCGTCTGCACCGTGCCGATAAACGCCTGCTGCGCCTCCTTCAGTTTCTCCTCCAGCGGCCGCTGCTGGTACTTGCAAGCCTCCGCAAGCCCCGAAAAAGCCATGAAAAGGACCAGAAACGACAGTGCACGAAACAGCATGAAAGCCTCCATTGATTGCCCGAGATTAGACGATGGCGGCCGGAAATTCCTTGGAATCCTTGAAAAACCTCCCAAAAACAAAGGCTTTACCGGAATCGACAGTTTCTGCTACATTTCCGGCCTATCGAGAGGACAGGTGGCCGAGCGGTTGAAGGCGCTAGTCTCGAAATCTACCAACATCAAATCACACCATAAATTTATTATTAAATATCAAACGGTTAAGATTGTTAATCTTTCCGTATTATACTTACACATGTGTTACACACTTTTCGTTGATGGAGTGTCGCCATGAACCCCGATATGAATACCGAAACCCACGCAGTTATGGATGGAAAAGTCCAACTCTATAAGCGTGAAGAGAGCAGATTTTGGCAATGCTCGACCTACATGGATGGTCAAAATCTTCGTACCTCAACTAAGGAAGAAACCCTCACTATGGCAAAAGAATATGCTCGTGAGTGGTACATGGTGGCCTATGCAGATTCAGCTAGGAGAAGGCGGAATACTAGAACCACGCGCCTTCTGGAAAGGTTCGAGCCGACCGTAAATCTCCCCGCTGTGGTTCCCCACAATCTCCCCGATGTAACTCTCCAACCCATGCCTGACATTCTACCGCCTGCACGAGCAGCGCGGCAGCCTGCCCCGCAACCTGCGACGATCATTATTGAGAGTGTCGTTAAACCTACTATCCCGACTTTCAAGGAGGCGGCGGAGAAGTTCTTAGCCGAATACGAAATCATGACCGAGGGGGAGAGAAGTAAAGTCTGGACGAAACTCCACCGCCTGAGGATTGAAGTCCACCTTATACCCTACTTCGGTAACACGCCTGTGAATGAAATTAATGCGGGTATGGTCAACGAATACCGCATCAAACGCAGAACTATAGGACACAAGGGTATTAAGCCTGGGCGCAGCACCCTTCATCATGAAACCGTCACTTTACGGCTTGCACTCAAAACTGCACATAACTACGGATGGATTCCGTTCGTACCCAATATCTCTGCCCCGTACAAAACATCGGGGAAAGTGAAGCATCGTGGTTGGTTCTCGAAAGAGGAATACGAGGCACTCTACGAAGAAACAGGCAAACGCGCTGCAAAACCGCCTAAAGATAAATATTCGGCACGCTATCAATGCGTCTGGCAAGACTTGCACGATTACGTTCTATTCATGGGGAATACAGGCTTACGGACTGACGAGGCCGCAAACCTTGAGTACAGAGACGTAAAGATCGTGAATGACGAGGATAGCGGAGAGCGCATCCTTGAAATTGAAGTACGCGGCAAGCGCGGCGTTGGCTTTTGCAAAAGCACTAAAGGCGCTGTCTATCCTTTCCAGCGTATGCTTAAAAGGCATAACGGTCAGCTTACCGATAAAATATTCGGTAAGACTCCCCGAATTGCACTAAACGAAGTCCTAACTCACTTAAAACTAAAGTTCGACAGGGATGGCAATGTTAGAACGGCAGGTAGCCTTCGCCATACTTACATTTGCCTCCGTCTTCTGGATGGCGCACCAATCTATGATATTGCTAAAAACTGCCGTACCAGCACGGAAATGATTGAGGGCTTCTATGCCGTGCATCTTAAAAATACATTGAACGCGGCCTCAATAAACGTCAGAAAAACCAAGAAAAAGAACATTAAAAACAAAGGGAAAACTAATTCTTGAAGAATCGGGGTTTCCCGATTATAAAAAGCCCTTGCTGTCTTTCTTGGAAGGCAGGGCAACGTCCTAATTTTTCAACCATAGGACTTGAAGCTGGACAGGTGGCCGAGCGGTTGAAGGCGTCAGTCTCGAAAACTGAAATAGGTGTAAGCCTATCGCGAGTTCGAATCTCGCCCTGTCCGCCATTTTGGCGAATTGATTATTTAACGTCCTTAATTACTTCTCTCGGCATCTACCCTTCACTCAAAGGAGCTACTGAGCATGGTAGCGCGTATTCAGCTTCTAAGGAATGTCGGCCAGTTTGACTCTGTAGATACTGGCGCTCAGATTCCATTGGAAAAACTCGCGCTATTCTATGCTGAGAATGGTAGAGGAAAAACAACGCTTGCAACTATTCTTCGCTCCCTTAGCACTGGGGAACCCGATTTGATTTCTGACCGTCGTCGGCTTGGGGCGGCTCATCACCCTCACATTGTCGTAAGGGTAGGTAATACAACACATACCTTTCAAAACGGAGCTTGGTCAGCTAGCTGGCCTCACGCAGCTGTTTTTGACGATACTTTCGTCGCGGAGAACGTCTGTTCGGGCCTTCAAATCGAAAGCGGCCACAGACAGAATCTTCATGAGTTAATTTTAGGAGCGCAGGGCGTTAACTTAAATACTACTCTTCAAGGACATGTGGCGCGTATCGAGGAACATAATCGCGCCCTGACCGCTAAAGGAAACACTATACCTGCCTTGGCGCGTGGCAATTTTACAGTGGATTTCTTTTGTTCTCTTGAGCCACAGCCCAATATCGAAAACCTCATTCAAGAAGCCGAGCGCAATCTTTCTGCGGCAAGAGCATCTGAAGCAGTTAGGACTACCGAAGCATTTTCTGTTCTCAACCTTCCGCGCTTGGATGTGGCTGCGCTTAATGCTCTTTTGCAGCGAAATCTCCCAGACTTGGATGCAGAGGCTGCTGCTCAAGTGCAGCGGCATTTGACTCGGCTAGGCGCACGCGGCGAAGCGTGGGCAGCCTCTGGTGTTCCTATGATTGCAGGGGTATCTGCGGGACAAGACCATGAGTCATGCCCATTCTGTTCCCAAAATTTGCAAGACTCCACGCTAATCCAGCACTACCGTTCATATTTCAGCGCTGCTTATGCAGGCTTAAAACGATCAGTTGAAGATGAAATAACTGCAACGCTTACTAATCATGGCGGTGACGCGCCCAGCGCGTTCGAACGTTCAGTAAGCGTAGCCTTGCAGCGCCACGCTCTTTGGCACACGCTAGTCGCAGATGTACCGCAGATCACGTTTGATACCGCCGCCCTAGCGCGCTCTCGCAATGCTGCTAGGGATGCCGTTCTCGCTGCGTTGCGTGCTAAGCAGGCTGCGCCGCTTGAAGAGGTCACCATTCCCGTTGCCGCGATTGCAGCGATCGACGCATATCACACTGACTGCGATCGCGTTAGCCAAGTATCTACCGCCCTCGTCGCGGCTAATCCCCAAATTAATATTATAAAAGAAAGGGTAGCCACAGCGGATGTGGCTACGCTGGCCGCTGATGTTGCTAGACTGAAAGCTGTCGAGGCTCGATACAGCGCCACGGTCGCCCCTCTTTGCCAAGATTACTTGGAAGAAAAGGCACTGAAGTTGGCAACTGAGACACAGCGCGACGCTGCCCGAACGGCTCTCGACCAATACAGGCAGACGGTTTTTCCTGCCTATGAAACGGACATCAACACCTACCTGCAAAGATTTAACGCAGGCTTCAGGATTGGCTCCGTCACTCCAGTTAATGCTCGCACCGGCTCATCCTGCACCTATAATGTTCTTATTAATAATACTCCGGTTGCCGCAACTGCGAATGATGGCGCAACATTTCGCAATACACTGAGCGCAGGTGACCGAAATACGCTTGCGCTCGCCTTTTTCTTCGCTTCACTGGAACAAGACCCCAGCCTTGCTCAGAAGACGGTTGTGATCGATGACCCTATGACAAGCCTTGATGAACATCGATCACTTGCGACTATCCAGCAAATGCGCCGTCTAATTGATCGTGTTAATCAGGTGATTGTTCTTTCCCATTCAAAGCCGTTCCTTTGCGGCCTATGGGAGGGGGCAGATCGTATTGCCCGGAGCGCGATGATGATCGCCCGCGATGGCACTGGCTCCACGCTAACGGCATGGGACGTAAACCGCGATTGCGTGACGGAACATGACCATCGCCACGCCATTATTTCCGAATACATTATAAGGGCTGACCAAACGACAGAGCGGCAAGTTGCCGCTGCCCTGCGTCCGACTTTGGAAGCATTTGTGCGCGTTGCATACCCGCAAGTGTTCCCACCTGGCTCCATGCTGGGTCGTGATTTTCTGCCTGCGTGCAGAACGCGGCTAGAAACGGCTGGACAATTACTGAACCAGCAGGACCTTACCGAGCTTGAGGAGTTGCTTCACTATGCGAACACCTTCCATCACGACACAAATCCTGCATGGCAAACTGCGATCATCAATGACCAAGAACTAGCCCAGCACTGCGGAAGAACCTTGGCTTTCTCGCGACGCGCCTGAGTACCTTGCTAAACTCCATGTAGCATTGAGCCATGGTTCGCAAGTTTAAGCATATATGGCTACAATGCGCCGCCTTCTCCTATCTTCGTATTACGAGTAGCCGATGAACATCGGTGCGGAATACGTTTTACCGTGAAGCTAGAAAGGTCGAACGACCGAAGGCTTCACGGGGGCGCAATGACAGATGAACATTGTCATGGTGGCGTAAACGTCCTGAACAGGACGTAGCCAGCGCAAAATCTATAAACTATTTAAAGGCGCGATACACGTCGCGCCACTATTCTTAACTTTATTGACGTAGGAGGACACCTGCACAACGCCAATCTGGCTTGATGGCGTGGGGGTAAGCAACTCTTGCAACTCGTTAGGCTTCGTTGCCTTCGCCATCCACGCAGACCAGCTATTATGCCCCAGCATAACGGGCATACGGTCATGGATGGGCTTAATCAAATCGTTCGCTTCTGTTGTGACTATCGAGCAGCTTTCTACTTCTAAGTTCTCGGGCGAAATCCAGCGACTCCACAATGCCGCGAAAGAGAATAAACCCTCTTTCGGCGCGAAGTAGTAAGGCTCTTTTACTGTTTTGAGTTTCTGCCACTCATAGAATCCGCTGGCGGGTATGATGCAGCGTTTATCCTTGAAAGAATCCCGAAATGCTGGCTTTTCTTTGATCGTATCCGCTCTGGCGTTGATCGTGGAAACACCAATTTTCTTGTCTCTCGCCCAAAGGGGAATAAGCCCCCATTTCATCAGGCGCAATTCTCGCCCATCCGTTTCTTCGACCAGAACCGGAACCATTTGGGTGGGGCAGACGTTATAATTTTCTACCCATTCCTCGCCGTCGAAAATTCGCGCCTGATAGTAGGCGGCGATCTCCTCTAACTTTTTGACGACTGTGAAGCGACCACACATTATTTTTTGTCTCTTAGGTTCCTGAACGTGATGGAATATCTTAGCTTCTCCACAGGGGGAATACTATGCTCCCATTCCCAGCGCACCGCGCCGGAGAGTAAGTAGGCAGAACGCGGCTCTAGCGACAGCGTTTGGCGTTCCCATTTGTCGCCCTCTTCGCGGCGTAAACGGAACTTGCAGGGAGCCAGTAAGGAAACGCCGATAACCTGCTCGAATAGGGGGCGGTCGCGGTGCCAGCCTATGCCAGCACCAGCCGCATATTCGTTAACGAGGACATGCTCGATAGTATCGGGGTTCATTCCGAGGCCAGCGACTTTCTGGCCTAACTCACGCAGGTAATCGGGGATGATTTCAGCCTTTTCCAGCTTTGCCTTGCTGAAATCATAGTGCCAGCCGAAGGAAACGACGCGGCGTTTCCCTTTGTAGCCGTGAAAGTCAAATTCCTTGAACGGTAGCGCGGAAAGTCTCGCCACAAGCTCATGCTCCTGCACGGGCGTAATGAAATCCGGTTGATACATAAAGCCGCACGATAGGCGGGAGCTTGCGGCTCCAAAAAGGTGAATTGATCGAGTTTCATGGCTGGAACTTATATAGTCGTAAGTCACGGCATGCCACCCACGAAGCCGCTTGTATCGTGGTTCCTGATAAGGGCAATCCTCGCACCCACATGGCGGCAGTCGCGGCGAGGACAGGACAGATGTTTTGCTACCTCATCCATATAAACGTCCCTATGGTCGACTTTGATAAGAAGCTGAACAGGGCTTTGGAGCGACGTATGAAGGCAGCGCATGCACGTTGCCTCTATAACCGTGCTGTCGTCCAAATCCCGCAGCTTCATGTCTTCTTGCCAGCTCACCAGAAATCCTCCGCTGAAGGGATGCGTGTATAAGAAATTTTACCTCCGGCATACCCCCCAGGAGGGGGAACCCACGGCCCGATAGTGGCGACACGCTTGCCGTATTTGCGGTTTAAATCGTCTATGGCTTTCGTGAGTGCTTCACTTTTCTGGCGTTGTTTGTCGTCGTTCAGGAGCAGATCAAGTTGCCGCTCCGAAGCGGGAGTGAGTTCACCCAACGTCACGCCGACGCGAACAATTTCCGGTCTTCGAGGAATTTCCTTTACAGCGATGTTCCAAAGAAGGTTGAGGGCATCAAGACAAGCGAAATCATCCTGCACACATGGCATTTCCTGTGACTTGCCCCATTGACCGTCGCGCATATCCAGCCAGAGCATAAGGGAGCTGGCGTGAAAATTATCACGCCGCATACGCCTTGTTGCTTTGGTGAGCAGCAAGCGGGAACAGTCCTTTGCATGCTCAATCGTGCGCCATTGAGGGGGCATAACGCGGGCATGCCCAAACATGCCCCGCGCGGTGGGTTCAGCCTGAATTTCGTAACCGTGCAGCGCATACCACATGCGCTCCCCTGTCACGTTTTTCCACAAGGCGCGAAGACGCTTGGGTTGCGCGTTGTAGAGGTCGCGCACAGTAAAGATACCAGCTCTTTCAAGCCGCGCCCCCATGCGGTTTCCAACCCCCGGAATATCGCCAAAGGAGAGGCTGAATAACGGTTCAGGCAAATCTTCCGGCCGCCAGATCGTAACGCCGTCAGGCTTATTCCTTTTACCTGCCATTTTTGCAAGCATACGGTTAGCGCCGAAGCCGATGGAGCAAGTTATATGCTCGCCTATATTTTTTCTAAGGCGGGCTTTTATGCGCTGGGCTAGCTGGGCGGGATCGGCAATGTCCCTGCCATCGAGCGAACAAGACAGTTCATCAATGGACTTAACTGTTTCAATCGGAATTTCGCAGCTGATTTCGTTTAAAAGTGCATTATGCGCCCTTCGGTACAAGTCAGGGCGTTGCGTCACGAGGACGATTTCAGGGCAGATATTCCGCGCCTCCCTCACCGTCATCACGTTCTTACAGCCCTTTGCTTTGGCTTCCTTGGAGCAGGCAATGACGATTGTGGAGTTAGCCGCAGAGGTTTCAAACGGAATAACGCCCACAGGCTTGCCGCGTAAATTCGGCATAGCCTGCTGCATAACGGATGCAAAAAATCCGTCGAAATCGAGATACAGCTTTTCTACAGTGTCCGGTTTTCGCATTGCTCAATTTCAGGTAGGTGTTTAACAAAAGACTTAATACTCAGGCTGAGTTGCGCGTTTCTTTCTGCATTTGCTCACACGCATGGATAACGTCTTCGGCTGCGTCGTAGAGATTGCCCGCATAGGGAACTTTGCTTTTGAAACGCGCACAGGCAACACGCGCCATCGTCAGCGCGTTTTCAAGTTCACGAACATCACTTTTATTCACTTCCTTGTGAGGGCGAGCTGCCATTGAATTTCTCCTGAAATGAAATCGCTCCCAGCAGCGATTCTAGGGTCAGAATAACGGCAAAATCCTGAACGAACAAGGAACATATAGGATACATATATAATACAAAGACTTAGTTTCATTATCAAGACCAATGTTATCGCGCATCACAAGGTTATCCACAATCTTGCAATCCGTTTCCTCATCTTCTAACCTTGGAATCGGAGTCGATGCCTCGGGTGAGAATGACCGAAAAGACGACAACTAAATTCTGAATTTCTACTAGCCACCTTCTTTAACCGCTGGCGCTTGTAGTTCTTAAACATTCTTGACTACGGAATTAGCTAGCACATTAAAGGAGGTTGCATCATGCAATCAGACATCGCTAAATCTTGCGCAGATCTTCTGCGTAAAAAATACTCCAATAACAGCACTAAACTTAAAGCTACGCATGCACATGAAATTGTCGCGGCGTACTTCGGCTATGGAAGCAGAGCTGCAATGTTATCCGATAAGGCGTATGACCTGACACGCCTTACGGAAGCGCAGCTGATAATTCCTGCGGCTGATTTAGTACAGCAAAGGCTGAGGGAGCTTGCTGGGCTGCCCTCTGAGCTTCGCAGCGCAAAAGACATTTGCAGTACCTTGCTGTTCTTTCTTCAAGGGGAAAGATATTTTCAAGGTGAGGTATGGCATGACACTTTGCCTTACATTGAGACACGGCCCAATATGTTCACGATACTGGCGGATGTAGTGAGGTTCGCGTTGATGGATGTTAATGCTCATGTCAGTGAAATGGAGTTTGAGGATATTGTCGTAACCAGAGAGCAACAAGCGGTAATTATTACTGCGACTGGAAAAACTGCTGCTAGTCGCGCGTTGTCCGTTACTTTGAAGTTGCAGCGTTGCGCAGGAAATACTGGCTTTTTAAAGCCTGTAGTAAGTCTCAATGACAATGAACTGAAGCGACGGGAGGATACAGATTTCTTTCCTAAACAAATGCCCGGAGAGCGCAACAAGGAACACATTTTGCGTGTAACGGGTGGACGCAGATGGACAGAAAATGAGAAAGAGTACCAAGATCGTCAAAACCAAATTCTTCAGCAATACAAAAAAATTGACCTTGGAATTGCCACTTATGAAGATGTTGAAGAACTTGAAAGGCTATTGGGGCATGATGATAATGATGAGTTTGAAATTAATTTAGACAAGGATTAAAAAAAAGGGGGCGCAGGATATGCGCCCCCTTTTCTAATTGAGTTATCACGGCGTAATTTCACTCAGCATTATAAACGTCATAAAACAGTTCTACGATTTTATCAGCTGCATTTTCCTGTTCTTCAACAGTCATTGAAGAAACCGTAGCTTGTATCGTACCTTCGTCGCCCTTAGCTGCAACTTTGGTTAAGCTATGATACAGGTCTTGAAAATCTTTCCGTGAAGCCGTCGGTATATCTTCAACAGTTAAGCGGATAAGGCTACCAGCCACCGCATTAACAAGGCGCTTATCAAGTGGTTGTGCGGATACGAGGCTATGAACAGCAACTAAAAGCTTTTCTCTAGCGTAATCAATTCCCATGTTTAAATCTCCTTTAATGAAAAACAAAAAGTTATATTAATGAATATAGTTAAATACACAACGGTTATCCTAATTATGACACTGCATACGGCTATATGCGATTGAAAATTTTTGCTGCGTGGGCACGAATGCAACTCAGAACATGCGCCATTCGTAGAGCCTGCTAGAAGCGTGGGCCGCTAGGCTTAAAAGCCCGTTTGCGCTGAATTGCGCGACGGATGTTGTCAAGTGTTACCGTCGCCAGCGGGCAATCCGCCGCCGCCATATTGCGGCGGGCGAGATCGTTCAGTATCGCGTGAAACTTCTGGTGCAGTTCCGCTTCGCTCAAGTGGTCGAGTTCCTGCGTCGTGATGATGTACGTCATGTTCGCTCCTGTCTTTCTGACCGCGACATCGCGGCCTTCATGACGCAGCCTCGGCAGCTCGTATCGACTGCCAGCACTCGGCGAAACACTTGTGGAGAAGCCCTTTAGGGCTTGCAGGCATTAAGGCGAACAGATGCCAGGATGCAGAATAAGAAGGCCGATAGCGGCCAGAAAAGCAGGAGCAAAGAAACTGCGTAGAGCAGCACCCTTTGACGCAACTTGGGAACGATGAACAGTTGCAGGGAAAGAGGAACAAACAGTTTCATAGATGCTGGAAGATAGGCCAGAACTAGCGGATGACTCGACCGAAGGTGACTGACACGCTTTAGAAAACAAACAAACGGAAATCATGGCAAATGAGCTGCAAGAGCAGCGCACCGCGCTTTTAGTCGCAGGCTCCCGAAGCCAACTGCGTTGTCTTCGCCCATTCGGGTTTCAATCGCTTTCGCAAGAATATATGGATGCAAATTTAGAGAGGGGGCAGCCCCCGACAACCGCCAAGCACAAAATGAGCAAGAAGAATTGCGTTTAGAGTCGAGGAGATGCAAGGGCATCCCCTCCAAAACGACAGATTTTCTTGCTCATTTTCTGCTTGGCTGTTGCCTCCCCCGTTGCGCTCGCCGCTTGGCGTTCAGGTTTCATGCGAAACCTGCAAACAACCAAGAAGGAGTGCAGAAAATGAAAACGAAAACGAACTGGAACGGACTCAGCATTGAAATTAGCGCAGAGCCGAACCGCCTTCTTTCCCGCATTCAAGGGGAAGAAGTCACCAGCCTTAAAGTGACCAGCCGCGCAATCGCTATGCCTCTTATGAATGAAGCTTTTGCCGCTTCCCTTATCGTCCAAGCAGGGGGAGCCGCAAACTTTGTTGATGTGATGCTTTCCGCAGAACGCGCAGCGTGAGGGGGAAGCCATGCAACAGCAGCAACAGAAAACCCCCGACTTTTGGAGCCAGCAGCCTATCCGCTGGAAATTCAATAACGCAGCCGAAGGCGATTGGTTTTACCGCGCCTTGAGCAAGGAGTAAAAGCCATGACCGAGCGCAAAGACGTTTACAGCCGAGTGACCGACCGGATTATCGCTGACCTTGAGAAAGGAGTCCGCAGCTGGATGAAGCCATGGAACGCAGGACATACGGCGGGGAAGATAACCCGCCCCTTGCGTCACAACGGCACACCTTATCAGGGTACCAATATCCTGATGCTGTGGGGCGAAGCCTTGGATAAGGGTTACGCCGCGCCTATCTGGATGACCTACAATCAGGCGCAGGAACTCGGGGCGCATGTTCGCAAGGGTGAGCAGGGTTCGCTTGTGGTCTACGCCAACAAACTGACCCGCAGCGAAACCAACGACAAGGGCGAGGAAGTAGAAAAACAGATTCCCTACATGAAGGGGTATTCAGTTTTTAACGTGGAACAGGTTGAGGGATTGCCAGCCCATTACTACGGCAAGCCTGAAAACCCTCTGCCGCTGGCGGAACGCCTTGACCATGCGGAAAGGTTTATTGCCGCGACTGGTGCGATTATCGGCCACGGTGGGGATAGGGCGTACTATGCGCCTGCGCGGGATATTGTGCAGATGCCGCCGTTTGAAGCCTTCAAGGATAAGGAAAGCTATTACGCGACTATCCTGCACGAACTGACCCATTGGACGAGCCACAAGACCCGCCTTGACCGGAGCTTTAACGCCAAGCGGTTCGGGGATAACGGCTATGCAAGGGAAGAACTGGTTGCGGAACTGAGCGCGGCCTTCCTTTCCGCTGACCTCGGCATTACGCCCGAAATCAGGGAAGACCATGCGGCATACTTGGCTCATTGGCTGAAAGCGTTGAAGGAGGACAGCCGCGCCATATTCAGCGCGGCAGCCCACGCGCAACGGGCGGCAGACTTCCTGCAAGCATTGCAGGGGAAGGAGGAAGCCAGGGCGGCATAAGATTCTCCATCACAGGTAAAAAAATTGCGGCCAGCGCCTTTGCGCTGGCCGCAATTGCTGCACTTGAAAGTTGCTACGTTGCCTGTCAGAATCCCGTTATTGTCAGAGGCCTCCGATTTCAGGCGATTCAAATGCTCCGTCTAAGGTAAAAGAAAAATGAACAAAGAAGATCACAATTTTGAACTGGAGTGCGACGCAATAAGGCGGGAAAGATCCACTTATGCCGGCGGGGGCATACGCAGTGAAAACATCAAAAAGTTTTTTGATTACCTATCATGCATATTTTTATGCATGGGTTTTGTGTCATTGGTTTTGATATTTTTTTCCGAGACCACTCTTCTGCATGCGACCTGCTTTTTTGTTATAAGTTACACACTTGAACTGTCTGGCGCTGATCGTGCCGAATTGGCGCTTAAGGGAGCCACCGAAGATTTGGCGCACATTAGAGCCAGCTTGGCTGTACTAAGAAAAAAATAACTTTGGACGCGAGTGTAAAATGAGTTTTAGAAATTCGGCAAGTTTTGGCAAGAGAATTGAGTATTGGATTGTCGGCCTTCTCTTAAAGGAGAAGTATGATGTTTTTATACCGCTCGTTGACGACGATGCTGTTGACGCAATTTTACGTGGCAAAGATGGAAAAATTGTTGAGCTACAGATTAAAGCGAGGTCAAATGAAGTTGTTTTTGGAGATGCCGCTCTCTTTGCTGCGATTGTTCATGCGGAGACTAGAAACAATTACTTCTTTATTTTCTATTCAGAACGCATGGAGAGCATTTGGGTAATGTCTTCTAATGACTTTATTGCGCATGCTGTGCAAAATAAGAGCGGAAAAAATATTGGCAAAAGGTCAATTTGGCTGAATGGAAGAAACACAAAAAATCAAACCGAGCATGGCCATGATCGGTTTGAAAAGTGGTGCATCACGAAAAACGGTATCCATGACTTTTCGCAGTTCAAAGAAATACTGTGAAATGATAATTATTGACTAAAGGGTTACTACGGTTTGCTAAGATTTAAGCATGTTGCGCCCGTATGAGCGCAGCCCGTACTTCTTCCTCGCTCCAATGCAGCCTTTCAGGATTACCCCGAAGAAGCGTTGCCTTCTTCTTGGTTATCGTCGTGCCGATTTTGTGCGGCCTGAGTTCAGAGCCAATGATGTTTTCTATGACGGCAGCCTTCAGCACCGTCAGCTTCACAAAATCGCCCTCGACCGAGGCGATTTGCGCCACGACCTTTTGCTTTCCCCAAGGTCGGGACTTCGTTTTCTTGCGGCGCGAGTTGTTGGGCGACCATATCGCCTCTACCCATTCCACCACATCGGACTCCAGAAACTCGCCCTGTGCTTTTTCCCATACCATGAGTTTTCTCCTTTATCTTTTTGCAGCGTTAAATTTGATGGCGGCGCCCAGCGGCGGCGCCGACGTCATACGAATAGTCGCGGGCGCCACGCGATTTGTGCCGCCGCCGGACGGAGGTTTGATATTCGCACGCAATAGCATTTCTTTGACCTCCAGCACGTTCTGCCGCAGGGCTGGAACGGCGGTTTTGGGGTCAATCGGTGGGCGTTTAGAAACTTGGCTTTCGTTCTCGGGTGAGTTAAACACGCGCTCGATCAGCTGCGAAGTATCACGCTTCAAGACAACCTTCTGGACGTATTCGCGCTCGTCCAGCCGCTTGTCCTCCGGCGGAGACATAACGAACACCGCCCACCTTGGAACACCGTTCAGTGAATAACTCATATTCGTGACGATTTCCAAGAAGGCGCGGTTGGCTTCCTGTGTCCTTGTTTCCGCTTCGACCTTCAACTGCAATTCGGCGTAACGCTGGATAAGCTGGTTAACCTCTGCCTGTTTCGCCTGATATTCGCGGGTCTTTTCTTGAGCCTTTTGTTCTTCTGTTTTTGTTTCAATGACCTTGAGTTGCAGGGTTTCGAGGGCTTTCTCGATCACCCTGCGGATGCGCGCGCGCATTTCATCTGACAGCAGGTTACTTTCAAGGGAGGCTTGCAGCAGCGACAAGTCACCCGAGAGCAGAGCAATCCGTGTTTCCACCTGTGCCAGTTGAGCCGCAAGCGGCAGTTTTTCCGCGACCGCACCGCCTGCGGCGGTTGCGGGCAGCTGCGGCAGGACGGGTTCGGTTGCGGTTTTGACGTAGCGTGCGATTTCCTGCCGCAGCCGGAACACCTCCGCGCGGTGTTCCTCGCGGTAAAACACGACAGACTGTTGAAGGTCTTGCCGAAGCACAAGCTGGTTTCGGATAACGGATTGCAGTTCTTTGCGGTCGCGCTGCAATCCAGCTTTTGTTTCCGCTTCATTCAGCAGCCGCACCTTGGCGTAATCGCCTGTGACCCGCTGCCATATCCCTGCAACGCCGGTTCTCAGCCTTGCAGCCCGCTGGCGGGTTTCATCCTGCCAGCGCGTTTGCTGAACGGCGAGCAGATCGTGCCTTTCGGCACGATGCTGCGCCGTCAGGGTGCGAATTTCCTGCACCAGAGGGAGCCGCCTTGCGGCGGCGGTTGACTTCGCTTCTCCAATAAACCTGTTCAGGTTCTCCGTCATACGCGAAGCAAGGTATCCTTTTGCCTTTTCGATAGGCGGCAATTCCTCCGGCGGCCCGAGCCGCGCTTTGAGGTCGCGGGTGCTGACACCCAGCCAGCGCGTCAGCGAATAGACGCCGCCCTTTACGTCTATGGCGACATAGCCGCGCTTGTCGCCACGCGCCAGCAGGAACCCCTGTTCCTCCAAGGCGCGGGTATAGGTCGCCTTGGAGTCCGACCGTTCCCATGTTTCCTTGAACATGGCTTTGAGGGCTTGAGGGTCTTCGGACAGGCGCACGGCTTGGCGGTGTTCTTCCCGTGACAGGTGGAGGCTTTCCCGCTTCTGGCCTTTCTCCATGCCTTTCGGCATTTTCCAGCCGTGCTTGAGGTAGAGGTGGCGGGAGACTTCCATCAGCTTGTACTTGAAATGGCTCATATGGACGGCAATCAGCTTTTCGGCGTGTATCCGTGACCAGACGGTATGGCAATGCCGCCGCCCGTATTTCTCATGGAAGACGATAATCCGGGGCTGATCGACCAGCCCGAGCCGCTTCTCGATTTCATCGATTGCGGCCTCGAAGTCCTCGATGGAAACATCGGCATATTCCGGCGGGCTGAGGCTGAGGGAAAACAGGTGTTTCGTGCAGCGCGTCGCCCTGCTGACCGCATAGGCTTCCCGCAGGGCTTCGAGGAGGGTACCGGACACAAACCCCCTAATCTCATGGACGGTCACATGCTCATTTTCCTCCCCGTTCAGGAGGTGCTTTGCCAGTTCCGCATACCGCGCCCGCTGGGAGGCCTTCAGGATCACTTGTCACCCCCTTTCGGTGGTTCATCGGGCAGGCCGAGCGCTTGCACCAGCTGACCGCCCATATCCCGCACCGTGGCGCAGGCGGCAAGGATAGCCGCTTCTGTTTCTGGGCTGACAGGGAGGGAGCCGCTATGGACGGCCTTCGCCAGCTGGTTAAGATTTGAGGACAGGCGGGAACGGCCTAGAGCCGTTAACACTTCCCCCAAGGCCTGCGCGTCCTGAACAGGACGGCGGAACGACCGCTTGCGGGGCGTGGGGTTCTCGAACAGTTGGGTTCGGATATAGTCGCCTAACGGGAGGGAGCCAGCGTCAGCGTCAAGGCGCAGCCGTTCCTCTTTGCTGAGGCGCAGCGAGAACGGCGGTGCATACTTGCCCTTGTCTTCGGTCATGCGCTCCCCCGAGACGCAATCACGGCAGCAGGATGAAAAGAGGGCGCGGGTAATAAGTCTTAACAGGTTAGAGAATTGCCGGGATTAAAGATGCCCAATAGTGCCTTGAATACGAGTCTCTTTTCGCTCTCCTGATACTTCAAGCGTATCAAGCGATCATTAATCAGAGTTTAAAAACGCTTCACGATGCAGCGCACCAATCCGCCCCGATTAACCCCATTCCGATTGACGCAGTAACGGCGGCGGCGTATAGCAGTTGGAGCATTAAGCGCGTGACTCCAAAAGCAGAATCTCCCCCTGTTTTTTATGTTTTCGCATCGCAGATGCCCCCGCCGAAGGTGGGTAATAAAATTCTAAAAAATATTTGAAATCATTACTGCCGCTAGGGAGTGGCGGCAGGCAAGCTGTGCTTTGTACTACAAAAACCGAGTGGTTTTCTCCGTCCAAAGCCTAGCTTGGCAAGGGTGGGAAATGCCGCCGCGTACCCGCCGCCTGTTTTCCCCCCGTTAGCATCCCCCCTGTAGCCGCCGATCGCTGGCGCGTCGGCGCGGCATGACGGCTATGACGATTAGGCAGCCATTGCGCCTGACGGCGCAATGGCTCCTCGTCCTGGCATCATGCCTTTGGCACTCCCGCACCACGCATCGCGACCGGCCCGCAGCGCGGGCGGTCGCTGGATTGCTCCCGTACCAGACGCAGGCGCGACCGACCAGCCGCGCTGCTGAACTGTGGCTCCCGCCATGTACCGTTATGGCCGATGCAATGCGCCCGTTCAGGGGAGCTTTCATACCCCCGACACCACCCCCGACCGGAACAGGGGAGAAGTTGCTCTCCCCTATGACAACCCCATCAACCACCCTCATGACGGATGAAGCCCCATTGGGGGAGCCGTTCGATCTGCCCCCAAACCCAGCCATGACCGCAGGGGGAATTTGGCTCCCCTTCAAGGCTACCCGCCCAGCGACAGACTGTTTTAAAGATTAGATTATGGCAAGAATTTGTCACTTTGGAAGAAACGTGCGTTAATGTATTGTTCTCTTATTGTTCTTATAATGAGAACAAAGCAGAACATGGTCAACCAAGGCAAAACCGTACACCTTCAACCTGTTAGTGATGACTGACGAATGATAGGGTAAAACACGGAGTTGTCTTCCGAGAATCAAAGGGTATCACAATGGGTCGCGCGAAGAAAATCGCACACACGGAAGAAGCCGCAGCAGAAGTTCCACAGGTAGCCAAACCTCTCCTTAAGTGGGCGGGCGGTAAAACCCAGCTGCTTGAGGAATTGCTGGTAAAAGTTCCCATGAAGTTCGGGACGTACATCGAGCCGTTTTTTGGCGGCGGCGCGTTGTTCTTTGCATTGCGTCCCGAAAAAGCAATCATTGCAGATAGCAATCCTGAGTTGGTTAATTTGTACCAAGCTGTCGCGGACGATTATTCAGCCGTTTTGGCTCACTTACGGACTTACAAAAACAATGAAAAGTTTTTTTATGCGTTACGAGCTAAAGACTGGACAAAGTTAGAAGCAGCCGAGGCGGCAGCGCGCACGATTTTCTTAAACCGTACCTGTTTTAATGGATTGTACCGAGTGAACAAAAAAGGGCAGTTCAATGTGCCTTTTGGTCGCTATTCCAATCCCAAGATTGCAGATGAAGCATCATTAAAAGCAGCTTCCCATGCTTTGCAAAAAGCGACGATCATTTGCGGGGATTACAAGGACGTATTGAAGGAGCATACAAAGGCCGGGGATTTCGTGTTTCTTGATCCTCCCTATTTGCCTATATCGGCTTATGCAGATTTCAAGCGGTATACCAAAGAGCAATTCTACGAAGAAGATCATGAAGATTTGTCCAAAGAAGTCCACCGCCTGCACAATCTTGGCTGCAATGTTATACTGACAAACTCCAATCATCACTTAGTACATGAACAATATAAAGATTTCCCAATCAAGGTGGTTAAAACTAAGCGATACATATCCTGCAATGGCTCTAAGCGTGAGGGCGAGGATGTAATAGTTACTATCCCGCCTAAGATCCGATTTGATGTACGGTTGGTAGCCGATACCCTGCCGACGCAAGTGCATGAATATCCCTCCACCAGATATATGGGTTCCAAAAGCAAACTCCTAAGTCAAATTTGGAGCGTTGCATCTCAATTCTCATTTGATAGTGCGGTCGATTTATTCTCAGGTTCCGGTGCCGTGGGATACATGTTTAAAACCCAAGGCATTGATGTAACTTCTAACGACTACATGGCTATGTCTGCCGTTTTCACCAAAGCGATGATTGAGAACAATGATGTTACTTTAAGTGGTGATGAAGTCTTGCAGCTTTTAAGTCCCGTCAAAAAAAATGACCACTTTGTAGAGAATACCTTCAAGGGCTTATATTTCGCAGATGAAGACAATCAAGTCATCGACGTTATCCGACAAAATATTCAGGGTTTGAGCAACCCCTCAAAACGTGCAATTGCGATGTCGGCACTAATTCGCGCGTGTTTAAAGAAACGCCCAAGAGGTATCTTTACTTATGTTGGGTACAAATATGACGACGGTCGCAAAGACTTAACAATGTCCTTTAAGCAGCAGTTTATTGCCGCTGTCGAAGCCGTAAACAATGCGGTCTTTGACAATGGTACGCAATGCAAGTCGCGACATGGTGACGCAATGAGCTTTAAGAAGAATGATGCCGAGTTGATATACATTGACCCGCCATATTATTCGCCGTTGTCGGATAACGAGTATGTGCGTCGATACCACTTCGTTGAAGGACTTGCCCGCGATTGGAAAGACGTTGAAATTCAGAAACACACATTAACTAAGAAGTTTAAGTCATACCCGACGCCATTCTCTACAAAGAATGGGGCGGCGGAAGCTTTCGATCTACTTTTTAAGCGTTTTAAGGAGAGCATTTTAATCGTTTCATACTCCTCAAACAGCCAGCCATCCAAAGATGAAATGGTTGAGATCATGTCCCGCCATAAAAAGTATGTAGATGTTGTTCCCGTTGACTACAAATACTCCTTTGGAAATCAGGGAAACAAAGTAGGTAGTAACAAAAATTCGGTTCAGGAATATCTATTTGTCGGCCACTAATAAAACAAAATCTTGGCAATTAGGAAATACCTCGGTTAGAAGTCCGTTTCGACTTCGCGATGGCCTAATCGCATTAAGCGCCTCTCCTCTTCAAGGCGATTTAAGAGGGAAGGAACAAGAGGAAGCATGGCGGAACCTGCTAGGCGAAGCCAAAATTGTAGCTTTAGGAACAGATAAAACCTTCAGCGTTGGGCGGAAGTGGCGTTCAGCCCTAGAAAAATTAGGATTTCTGTATCCAGAGGTACCAAAAGGTCTAAATCAAAATGAGCTAGGACAGCTGGATACAATAACTCCAAATGGTTGGAGATTAATACGCGCGGACACCGTTCCTGCGATGCAAGAATGTTTTCTTAGAGCATTAGCGGCGTATCACACGCCGTCGCCACAGGAAAAAAAATATCAGTTCGCTCCTTTTTCTCCGTTAAAACACACATTGCGGGTAATGCTCGCGCTGGATGAAAAAGTAAATGATACGAAATTAACTTTGAATGAAATGGCGCTGATTGTGCAAGTAAGCACATCGGCAAACTCAATATCCGCGATCGTTGAAAAAATTATCGACCTTCGGCAAAGAAAAGAAGGTTCAGGAAATAAGCGGAAGTTTGAAAGCGCAGAGCGCAAAGCCGCCGCTGAAAATTTGGGACTAGAGGACGCGACCCTAACCGATTACGCAGATTTAAATTTTAGATATTTAAAAGCAACAGGTTTGTTTTTGACCAAAGGGAAAGGAATTGCACTTGCGCCAGAAAAATATGTTTTCATCCAAAGGCTAGTTCAAGACGAAAATATTCCCACTTTTGATCTGGATTATTATCGAGCGTTGTGTGAGGGCGCGAGACTACCCACAGACGACAAAGACTCCGCTCTAATTGTATTGCATGACTTGGCAGCGCAATTGAAAAAACGCGGTATACAATATGACCTAAGTTCCAAGGATCTGACGACTCCCCATGACATTGGTATTGTGCGTCACGCATTAGAAGAATTGATTTCCCATGACAATGAGGCCAAATTCGCTAAAGATCAGGCGACAAAGTTGGACGAGATAACCGCCTATATCGATTTAATTTTGTCTCAAAGGGATAAAAAGGTTCTTTCGGACGGTGAAACGATTGAAGTGCCTAAATCAGAAAGGCCAGCCTACTTAGAGTGGATACTGTGGCGTTCATTCTTGGCTATAAATCAATTGCAGAACAAACCGTATGAATCGAGAAGATTCAAGATTGATCAGGATTTTCTTCCAGTATCATGCGCCCCAGGGGGCGGGCCTGATATGGTTTTTGAATTTGATGAATTAACTCTAGTAGTCGAAGTAACGCTTACATCATCTTCACGCCAAGAAGCGGCTGAAGGGGAGCCTGTAAGGAGGCATGTCGCAGCATACGCAGAAAAATCCACCAAACCCGTATTCGGCTTATTCGTCGCGATCTCAATTGATAGCAACACCGCGCATACATTCAGATTTGGCGACTGGTATCTAGCTGATGATTCCAAAAAATCGTTGGACATTGTTCCCATCACTTTACTCGATTTTAGAAATTTTTTGATTGCCGGCACGAAGAAATTGAATGAGATGCCCAATAGGTTGCGCCAACTGCTTATTGAATGTCGAGCTAAAGCGAACCAAGAAGCGCCACAATGGAAAAATTCCATTTCAGCGATTGTTAAGCAATCCAATGAGAAAATGAAAGTTTGAAATAATGGCTAAGATGATGGGCTGGAAAGAAGCGATAATTCAGGTTCTCGAAGATCGCAACGAGCCAATGCACTACTCAGAAATCTCTGAAGTGATTGCTGATAAGAAACTACGAAAAAAACTTGGCGCCACACCCGCTCAGACTGTAGGCGCAACACTTTCCACATCCATTTTGCACGCAGACTCGCCGTTTAAGAAAGTAGGCAGAGGCAGATACATTTTAAAAGATGCTAAAAAAATAAAATCCAAGCCAACAAAAAAAGCCACAGTCAGAGAGCCTATAGAAGAAGCGGGCTTTATTAATGCGTTCGGTATGTATTGGGCTAGAGAGAAAGTCCTATGGAGCAATAATCCTAAAATTTTAGGAAGGCAGCAAACTCAAAGTACGGCAGTTAATTTTTGCAATCAGAAAGGTGTTTATCTTTTATATGATGGCCATAAAGTGGTTTACGTCGGCCGCACAACAGAACAACCAATTGGATTAAGGCTACGACAACATATTGACGATAGATTAAACGGGAGATGGGATAGATTTTCTTGGTTTGGAATTTACTCGGTAACGGAAGCTGGTGAGCTAGATTCCAATGATGAAATTCAGTTTTCTCTTCACAACTTAATCGCCACTATGGAAGCCGTATTAATCGAGGGATTGGAACCGCCTCAAAATAGGAAGAGAGGCGATGATTTTCGTGCAATTGAATATTTGCAAGTCGAAGATGACGCGATTTCAAGAAAACGCGATTTGGAGTTGTTTGAAGTTCTCAAGAAGAAAATGCTTACTTGATTAAGTTTTGTAAAGGCGACGATTTAAACAGAGTTGTTTCTAAATCTCCTTCGATTTTGACGAGTCTAGCAGCACTCTAAGCGGGCACAGGCAGGGCAAATGGCAACCAGAAATTCATTGATCCGATGGTGGAACGGAAATTCCGATACCGTTAAAAAATGGGCTAAAGCTATTGGCCTGTTTGCCCTCGAATTGCTACTCGTTTACGCACTCTCGAATTTACCGCTTCTTCTTTTGGTTTTCACCAAACCAATGAATGTCGCGCAAGTTGATATGGGTTTCTTCGATAAATTAACCTACATCGTAAATTCGGAATTTTATAAAGGTCAGCTACTCTCTTTCACATGTTCCCTCATTGCACCCGTGATGTTTTGGGCGGTACTTGAAGTTAAAAAATCATGGCAATCGAGACTACTCTTGCTTGTATCTTTTTTTATACTTCTGATCCCTATCTTCATACATGATAGACCTCTACAAACAGATTACTTCACGTACATGGATATATATCTGGCGGCCTTAGCTGTGTGGGCGCTATCAGTATTGTTTAGAATTTTCCCACCCGAGCCAGATATAACGTCACCTAATCAAGCAGCGGCAAGGATCAATTCTGCATTAGGCGGAAACAGGAGGGGCAACCCATGAGTCGCGCAAAAGAGAGAGTAGTCTTCTCTGCACTTGAGATTAACCAACCAATAGGAACATTTTACATTGGGGCAATTAATTCTGAAGATTTAGTCAAGATTGCAAAAGCAGACATACGCCGTATTGAAGATGATGGATTGGACAACTATATCGGTATTCAGCGTCGGTTATCAAACACCCGCGTGAAAGATATTCATGAATACGTCCACAACGTAGATGCAACTTTTCCCACCTCCGTTATCTTAGCTGTTCCAGAAGAAAATGCGGAATGGGATGAAGACAAAAAAGAACTAACTCTATTTTCAACGGATGAAAAAGAGCTAAAAGATATTGCGACCATAATAGATGGTCAGCATCGCGTGGAAGGGCTGAAAGATTACAAGGGCGAGTTGTTTCAGGTGAGCGTAGCAATTTTTGTTGGTATTGCGTTGCCCGTTCAAGCAAATATTTTTGCCACTGTAAACCTAGCCCAAACAAAAGTTAATAAGAGTTTGGTTTACGATTTATTCGACTACGAAAAAAATCGAAGCCCCCAAAAGTCTGCACATCACATTGCTCTTTCTTTAAATACTTATAAGAATAGCCCTTTAAAGAATCGTATAAAAAGACTCGGCACCGCGACTAGAGGCCAAAGAAATGAGCAACTGACTCAAGCAACGGTCGTGGAAAGAATGTTGGAATACATGACCGACAATGCCCCGAAAGATAGAAATACTTATCTTATGGGGTTGAAGCCTAAATTGTATACCGAAGAGGAAAGCAGAGAATTTATCTTTGGGAATATGTTTCTAAAGGGGGATGATGTCAAAATCACGGAAGTCCTTGTCAATTATTTTACCGCAGTTAGCAAAAAATGGCCGAACTCATGGGGTGACTTTACCACTAAGGGGAATATCTTACCTAAGACCAATGGTTTTATTGCTCTCATGGCAGTATTAAGGCCGATATATCTAAAAATTTCAGATGCCAAAAACGAGAAAAATTATGTGCCAACTGTTCAAGAGTTTTCTTCGATCTTGAAAAAGGTCACACAACTTGAAGATGGTCACATAAATAATCAGATTTTCAAGCCCGGCGGCGGCGGTGCAAATAAAATGAAGCAAATGCTATTAGAGGATATATTTGGAGTAACGCTGGAAGCCGAAATCGATTGGTAGAAGGTCTTACCATCATCCCTACCATCAAAAATGTGAGTTGATTTCTTACACACTTTCTTACACACTCTAAACACGACAGAAAAAGATCGTTATAACTCAATAGGATGGTTTGCTATGCTAGTCTCGAAAACTAGAATAGGTGCAAACTTATCGCGAGTTCGAATCTCGCCCTGTCCGCCATTTTTTATTGTATTTTCAGCGTTATTTTTCAGGCACTTTTGGTCTCGCTAGTTCCAAAAACTAGAGCATGCAAATAATGCATGTTTTACAATTAGTTACTACTTACACACTTTTTACACACTTCTTACACACTTTTGCTACTTGTTATTGGGTTCATGAGCGGGCTGCGCGGCGAATTGAACTTCGATTTCTGTTTTCAGCAGTTTTTTATAAAAGTTCAGTTTCTCAAACAATGGGTACCAATCAAATAGAACAAGCTCAATGGGTTTCCAAATCGAAACCCAACCAAAAATAATAATACCTTCGCGCAGGATGCCAATTGGCCCAGGTGGAACAGGCACCGTCAGGCTTTGGGCTACGCCGACACACACGCCAAGGAAAAGTAATCCAGCCAATCCGAATAACTGCGCCATTTTTAAAAAGTGCTTAAGTTCTCCTCGTTGGAGTTCTATCCGGTAGGCCAGATAAACTTTTATAGCTTCGCGAATTGCTGTTCTCGGCAGGTCTTTCGTCTCTGGCGCTTCAATATGAATGAGAACCTTTAAAGGCGCAGAAATAGAAAATTCTCTGGCAGCAGACATGATGTATTCTACAAAGTCGTCGTCCAAGTCCCGATCACGAAATGGCGCGGGATCTCGCGAATCAAAAAGTTGAAACGGGCTTTTAACGCGTACTTCAATCCAGTGCTTTCCTTCAGAATGCTTATAACGGGGCTTCCTTTTTGCTTCATTCATAGTGACCTTACTTCTTTGAACACATATCTTTAATTTTATGGGTTTATTGAGTCCGGAGCCTAGTTAGCCATCAGTATCGGAATTTCTGAGTAGTCCAGCATCTCGTGCGTCAGACTCCCAAGAAGCGTTTCGCGCATCTTATCCTCGCGGCTGTAGGCACCCATTACAAGCATTCCGGCATCCATTTCTTGAATTATCTCTCTGATTGCTGTTTCTGGCGTTGCGTCGTGCAACTCATGCGCGGCAGCTTCTGCACTGATGCCATGGCGCTGCAGATACAGCACTAGATTTTTGTTCGAGAGAGGAAAGGTCTCTTTTTCGACGCCTGTAAAAACAAAGACTTTTGAATCCCTGAGAAGGGGTATGGCGAGGTTGACAGCGCGCGCAGCTTCAAAGCTGCCGTCCCAGGCAATAATCACATTTTCCTGAACAGTTTGACGTTTATATTTCGCTGGCGGTATTAATAACACGGGGCGTCCAGTCCTGAATAGTGCCGCATGCACTAAATTCCTGTAGGCGGCATCGTTTTTTTCTACGACGCCACTCATAACGACGAGGTCGGCAAGGCGCGCGCGTACTGGTAATACTTTATCTGGCTTACCCTCCACTGACACAAACGTGGCAGAAGGGTAGTCCACGATTTCCTCTTCCTCTGTGATATCAACTTCAATTTCATCGGCCGTTTTGTTAAAAATTGCATGGGCTGATTCTTGCATTCTTTTGTTCTCGCTATCGAAATCAGTGATGATCTGCAAACCATCATTTGAATCTGGAGTAACGTGCAAAACCTCTAGATGGGCGTTATGCTTCTTGGTGAGGGATAGGGCGGCACTTAATGAATCCTTCCCTTCGTAACTCGAAAAAGGAATGATTATCGTTTTGATGGACATACTCAACTCCTGTCTAGATTTCTTGAAACTGGATGGTGCGTAAATGTTTTAAAATACATAACCTGTCATTGCGATTGCCCAAGCTGCGATCATCGACAAAACTAGCCCCGGTATTATACGGAGAGAAAAATCAATAGAGCCTGCACTCAAGGCCATGACACTTTTAGAAACAGCATTACAGGTCATAGCAGTTAGAATTGGCACAATTGATGCTTCCGGAACTAACTTTCCGGATGCAACTAATGAAGCAACAGAAATCGACGGGCCGTGAGTGTCAGCGATGCCCGCAACCGCAGCCCCGATGACGATACCCTTTTGACCGAACATTTTCTCCAATCCGGCGGCTAAAACCAGCATGACGGCCATCGTCGCAACAAGGATTAGCGCGGTCTTGATGCTAAAGGCGCTTCCGGACACGGATTCCTTTGGATTGACAGTCTTGAGTGCGCGCAATGTAAAGCCGATTCCGTAGATAGCTGCAATCAATCCCCCAGCGGCCAGCGCAGGGGCAATGGCAGAGAAGGTGGCCGTGCTTATCGTGAATAGAATTAGTGCTAATTGAATAAAGGTGGCGACGGTTGAAAGCGTTGCGCCTGCAACAGCGGAGGCTATTATTGTCGGGTCACGCTTTGCACGCCCTGCCAAAGAGCCAATTGCTGCTGTGCTTGAAATGAAGCCAGCAACAAATCCTGCAAGAGGCAGCCCCGATCGTGGACCTAAAATCCGGGTTGCGATATGACCGCATGCTCCGATTGCAAGTATGAGGATAACAATCATACCCAGGGTATGCGGGTTTAATGCGCCAAATGGACCGATATATTGATCTGGCAACTGCGGCCAGAGAACCAAAGCCGCAACGGCAAATATGAGGCCGTCGTTTACTTCAGGTTCAGTCAGGACATTCTTTACGAACCTGTGAGCGGCTGTTTTTGTGGCAAGAACTACAGCAACTGTTGCAGCCAAAGCTAAGGCCAGTGTAACATTTGATATTGTCAGCCCGCCAATAAGCGTAGCTAAAATCAATGCCACTTCTGTTGTCAGGCCAGGATCAGCCTTATCAGAGCGATGATAGGATATGGCCGCCAAAACCGCTGTTCCGCCAACTGCGACAGACAGAAGCGTTACTCCACCCAGATAAAATGAAGTGGCACCCGAGAGAACCGCAAGTGCAAAAGTACGAATCCCCGCCTGGTGACGGGTGGAACCTTCACCTTTACTGCGCTCCCTCTCAATCCCGATAAACAAACCCAGGCCAAGAGCTACAGCAAAATTAAGCCACGGGTAGTCAATCACTTCAATTTTCCAGTTTTAAGCCGCGGCGCGCCTATCGGAACGCGGGTGAGCAACGCCATTACCTTTCTTCGGCAGAATTTTAATCGTTTTGGCGCCATCTATGAGGCGACTTTCGAGCACTTCTTCACGAGCAAAAAGTGTCATTAGATGCCTTCTGCTTGCTCCCAGCAAGGCCCTGCCCTCCGCGGAGCGGCTTTCCTTTGCGTCTAAAATCTTTTTCTGAAGGTCTCTATGATGCTTAACTCCATGTTTAACTTCCTTCATCACTTGTTTTAAAGCCTTTTTAATAGTCATCGCCTTAAGACTCCTTGGTTGTGAGTTCACATTCAGTAACTAACCACTGTTCAGAGCGAGAAGTTCCACTAATTCTGTACAGTTCTTTGGTTTTTATCGCTCAATTGAACCACTTATCACTGAACCGCCTAGCGGGGTTGGCTGTTTGTTGTAGATGTCGGCACAAATCGAAAGAGTGCCGCAAAATAATTGAAAGTAAAAATATGACCAAGGATTACAAAGGTATTATTGGTGATATCGGCGAATACAGTAAGGATCTACATAAATTAATCCCTGAAACCATGGCTGGCTTTTCCAGCATGGCCAAAGCAGCGACACAAACCAAAGTAATTGATGAAAAGACCAAGGAGATGATTGCACTCGCCCTAGGCGTAGCCTCTCACTGTGACGGATGTCTCGGTTACCATACAAAGGCTCTCGCACGATTGGGCACTACGCGGGATGAGGTGGCGGAAGTTCTAGGCATGGCTATTTACATGGGGGGCGGGCCATCTTTGATGTACGCTGCAGATGCGCTGCGCTCATTTGATCAATTCATGCTGCCACAGGCTTAAACAGCGCATTGAGTACGGCAAATAGCGAGCAAAGATTAATTCTTAAGGTATCCAGGAAATCAAAAAGTGAAATATATTGTCAATTCGAAAAAAACCATGGGTCAGGCTGTCTTGGACCTGCAAGAAGCGGTTAAGGCAAATGGCTTCGGTATCCTACATACATACGATCTCAAATCTACTTTGAAGTCCAAGGGAATTGATCTTCCCGAAGAGTGCCAGATTTTTGAAATCTGCAATCCCAAGCAGGCTGCAGCTGTTCTCGCAGAAGACATGAGTATTAACATGGCGCTTCCCTGCAGGATTTCAATCTGGCAGGAGGGCGGCATTACCCGAATTGGGATGATACCTCCCAAGGCTATGCTGGAATCTCTCTCTAATTCCCCTGTGCTTCACAAAATCGCAGCCGAAGTTGAAGAGAAAATGAAGGCAATGATTGATATCGCAAAATGATGGCGCAACTTAGTCAGTGACGACCAATTAGTAATTATTGAAGTTAATGCGTTCATTGAGCTCAATAAGTTGGCTTGATGGATTTTATGAGCATGTCTCCCATATTAGATTTCATGATCCAAAAATTGGATAATGGGAAAGGGATACAGTGATGAAAGTCTGCAAACCGAAAACTATGAAACAACAAATAATACGAGGTATCATCGGCATTGGCCTCTTAGTGGCAGCAGGATTTGCGTATAAGGAATACTATGCACTATCTTTCTTGCTTGTGGCATTGTCCTTAATTCCATTAAAGGGATGTCCTGTTTGCTGGGTGGTTGAAACCTGTGAAGTAGCGGGCCAGCCGAAGAGCGCCGCACCTGATGAAAGAAAGACCGGCACGGTCGCCTGAATCAATTCTCAGGTATATCCGGTGGTTGCGGCAAAAACTTTCCGATGCACCCCCAGCGACCCGAATATAGAGACCCGCGCTTCGCCTCTGCAAATGCTGATCCACCAATCAGAATGGTCAGAATTGCTAAAATTCCCACTAGATGTATTAATTTCCACACGGAACTTCACCAGTAACTATAGCGTGCCTATTTTGTCTCTTGAGAGCGGCGCTGCTGTTCTTCAAAGGCAAGCTGCTCACGCTTTTGTTGTTCTTGCCGTTGCTGATCCAACCGTTGCTGATCCAACCGTTGCTGTTCTTGGCGTTGTTGCTCCAGCCTTACCTGTTCCTGACGTCTTTCTTCGGCTCTTCTGGCTTCGTCGAGGCGTGTCGTTTCTTCACGACGTTTGGTCTCGTCAAGCTCGCGCTGGCGGCGCTGCTGTTCTTCTTGAAGGCCCTTGTTTTCGCGCTGTTGTTCTTCGCGGGTCATTTACTTTCCTCTGCATCTGTTCTGCATGAATAATTGTGAAATATCGCCGTAGTTTTGTGGCGGCGAAGCCAGTATAAAATAAAAACATTATTATACGTTTAGTGCCACAGCATGATGTAATGAGTTCATTCTGAAGCGTTACCGTGGGACTAAACAGGCAATGGTATTGACCTGCCTCCCATAAAGGAGTTCTAGCGGAATAGGATTCCGCTACAGATTTTTGTACCTTTTATCGGCGGAATGCTGAAGGCTAGGAAGTGTCATACGACTGAACACATCCTTGCAAAATATGTCCTGAACGCCAACCCCTTCGGCTTCACTAATGTTTCTTGGGCAGACACTTTCTGCTTTTCCCACTGTTTCTGTGCTCGTATACCCCCAGAGGAACCTAAGCGTTACGCGCCCGGAGACCTGTAAGGTCTTTCGTCGCCACCGGGTTTCGGAGTAGAGGCTTTACGGATCAGCCCCAATTCTTTGGCAGCCAAATGGAGCAATGAGGCCTTATCGCCAAGGCTTTCGACAGACAAAATCTCGCCGCGATCCCGGATCGCCGCCGTTTCAACCAGTGACAATTTCAGAAATTCCTGTTCGTCCGCATTGAACGCCGGAATGGAGTCTTTACCGGTAAGAGATTTATAAATATCTTCGGCATAAGACAACGGATTGCCATCCCGCATTACCATGCGTGCGGAGACATTAAAGCAAAAAGCAAGGCGGCGCGCATCGTCGCCGACATTGTTGCTGTTAAAAAATTCTATTTTTCCGACCATCTTTTTCTCCATGTACGTTATCGTTCAGGCAGGAAACACTACAAACACACCTGAACGTAGAACGGCTGTTGCTTGCCATAACACATAAAGAGTCGCTATAAATATGTCAACATAAAATTGATTCCATATATGCTGGCTATTGGGGTCACGATTGTTGGCCGTCAGCCCTAGTTGGACAAAAGAGAAAATGGCCTCTCTTAGAAAAGAGAGGCCATTTTTTGAGAAGACTTGGATATGTTAGGGCGTATTTGCCGACGGTTTCGTCGGGCTTGAAGCCGTCGTCGCTACTTTTGGAGTCAGCATGCCTAGGCGCATATCGACGAGATCGTTCAACGCATCTAGAAACAGGGATGGGTCACGGCGCGTAGTGGTTTCGAAATCGGGGGACATGCTCATGCTGACACCGCCTGCGCGCTCGTCAGCTGGTATGCCGAATTTCACTTCAATCGCTTTTTCGACGCGGCCAATAAGGTTGATGCCGATCTCGAAGGTGATCATCGCTGCCTGCTGCTCCACTGTCATTTTTGTCGGCTTGCTGCTGTCGCCGATATCTAGCATTGAGCCGGGCGACTTGATGTTGATTGCATAAAAAGGGTTGCCGTCGGCAAAGGTGTGGAAAGCACCGGAGCGCGCTTCATCCAGCGTGATCGCGAGTGTATGACGAGTAAGGTTGAACTCGATTGAGTTAACAGCTTCCGCCGCAAAGCCGTAGGATTTCATCGTCGCGCGGATTTTCGCCACGCCGTCGTCGAAGTTTTTTTGCGCGTTCGCGCTGACGGGCAAGGTTTCGTTGTTCGCATAGTTCTTAACAGCCATAAGTGCACCCTTTATTTTTTGTTGTTAAATTACTGAGGAATTACCTTCCTAGCCATTTGGGGGAGATTACGGGAATGGAAGACATTATGTCAATAATATTATCGAGAACATTTGTTCAAAAAAATCGTAAAATTCCTAAATTTCAGCATAACGATACTTAATAGTGCCTGCGCCAATAAATGCGCTCTTAAGGGCGCATAAACAGGGATAACGAGCTCTTGAGAGATCATTATGAGGAGTTGGTGCTAAAGCGCGGCATCTGGTCTCATGGGTAGATTTTCTGCAGGTCGCAAGCCCTGTTTTCTTCATGGCATCCCGCCCACAAAGCCGTTCGTTTCCTGATTGTGGACGAGCGCAATCCTTGCGCCAGCATGGCGACAGTTGGAGCTAGGACAGGCAAGATTCTTGGCAACCTCGTCCATATTGACGTCCCGATGATCGACCTTGATAAGAAGTTGGACAGGGCTTTGCAGGCACATATAGTTAGAATATGGTCTAGGTGGTGATATTGATGGCAAAATTAGAAACTTATACTGCAAAGAGAACGGCGCTGAATGCTTACGCGATCTCGGCTGTTGACGGGCGTGTTGTCATGACGAGCTCCTTCACTGACAAGTTCGCTGTTTGGACAGCTGAAGGTGCTCCAATGGCCTCTGCGATGCGCGGCCTAAATCTAGAAGCGTTCCCACAATTAACAATCAACGGCGCTCCCTGTATTGCCCGTCAGCGGCTGATGACGAACAAGCTTTTTTATAATACTTACCAGATTTGGCTCGAAGGCGCTGGCGATGCAATTGCTGAGAAAGTTATTCAGGTGGAATTGAACCAGGCCAAATGGCGCAATACAATCACCTATCAGGGTAAGGCCTATTGGTTTCGGAGAAGGTCCCTTTTTACTTTCGATTATTCTCTGGAAGATGAGTCGGGTAAGGAGCTTGCTCATTTTAGCGAGACCACGCCATTTCTTACGTTTTCGGTTCGTAAAACATACAAACTCCTAACTTATACCCCGCTCGATGAAACACTAGTGGCCTTCGCGTTCTTCCTCGCGGCGGGCATCTCCTACTGATCGGGCGTTGTAGCTATCTTGATCGCTACTACATACTTTTATTCAGGCGCTATATTGTCAAAAGACTGGATTCCTCAAGATGCTCATTTCTTTTAATCTCCTACTATTGACTCGCATGTTGCTGTCGCCCTTGGACAAGCTGCAATCAGAAATACGGCGATTTATACAGTCTGCTTAATACTCTCCTTAGCTGGCCTTGTAACTCGCGAAAACTGGTGGGCGCGTATTGCAATGTTGCTACTAGTCGTCTGGGCATGGGGCGGGGTAACTTACAATTGGCGGGCTATTCGTCATGGCTTTGTGGATTTACCCCACTAAGAAAGACATGACAGTGCGTGATCTGATAGAAGCAGCAAAGCAAAGAGTACTAATGTCAAAATAAAATGCGCCAAAATGCCCTTGCAAGCTTACTCACTTTCTTACACACTCTAAGCGCCGCAGGAAAAGATCGCTATAAATCAATAGGATAATTTGCCATGCTAGTCTCGAAAACTAGAATAGGAGCAATCCTATCGCGAGTTCGAATCTCGCCCTGTCCGCCATTTTCTAAACTCCCCTATCATCGCCTTTATACGCAGCCGTTGAACAACGGCGCGGCTACCGTGGAGCATAAAGGTCGAACGACCGACTGCCCAACGGACGCAATGACAGATGAACGTCTGTCATGGTGGCGTTAAACGCCCTGAACAGGGCGTAGCCAGCGCACTAACCTATCGGTTCAATGCACTTTAACTGATTTAAAGAAAAACCCGATAATCACACTTCAGAACAGCAGCAAGGCGCTTGGCCATATCCTTGCCAATAGGACGCTTGCCGTTTTCCATTTCAGAAAGATGGTGCTGCCGAACATCGCCGAGCTTGGAGGCAAGTTCCGCTTGCGTCATGTTGATCTTCTGCCGAGCGCCACGGAGCATGGTAGCAGGACGCTGAGTATCGTCTGCCAATTCCGGCAGCACTTCCTCTGCCGAAAAGGTCTTTTCCGGCGCAGTATTCTTCAGGCGGGAAATAAACTTCACCATTTCCTGCTTGCGGGAAGCAGGAATAGCGAAGCTGCGGGCATTTCTGCCCGAGCCGACAGTCACTTGGACTTCTTCAATATGGCGCATTTTCGCGGCTCCCTGCATAATAAACCTCTATAAGTTTTATCTCTTTATCCACCACCCTCCAGCACGCAACCCATTTATGGGCGAGGTGGCAATGGTGGGTATCTGCTCCCAACTTGGAGTAGTTAGGCCAAGTACCTTGTACGGGCCCGATAAGCTGCATTTCTCTGACTAAAAGAGCGAGGGCATCCCTATGGGACTTTTGCAGCGTCTTGACCTGTTTTGCGGCCTTGCTAGTAAACCTAACAGTCCAATTCATATACTAACTCCAATATATACCAATTTTTGGTATATTTCAATATTATTCCAATAATATCATATCCCATTGATAATATAAATGATTTCCCCTGTAAACTATGCTCCGAAAGGTGCGCGGAATACGGCGCACCTTTCGTTGAGCCTGCGTCAGAAGCGCGGGCGCGGCGTAAGCGCCCGTTTGCGCTGAATTGCGCGACGGATGTTTTCAAGTGTCACCGTCGCCAGCGGGCAATTCGCCGCCGCCATATTGCGGCGGGCGAGATCGTTCAGTATCGCGTGAAACTTCTGGTGCAGTTCCGCTTCGCTCATAAATCATGGTGCTGACACGAGAGCGATGACGCAGCATGTCGCCGATCTCTTCCAACGATGCGCCTTGCCGTACCAGATTCACCGCGAGGCTATGCCGCAGTATATGTGACCCAACATAAGGGACTGGCGGCTTGAGGCCGGTTCTGGCGAAGGTATCCTTCAGAATCCCATTGAGTATCTGGCCGTCTCTGAAGGCCCGATGCGGTAATCGGGCCGTCACGAAGAGCGCGCGGGATGGAGACACACGCTCGACCTTGATGTAATCGGCAATCGCCTTGCCCACATCGGGCGGAAGCGGAAGGCGGTCATGCCTGCTGCCTTTGCCGCGTACAGTGACCTCTCCGGCGCGCCAATCAATGTCATCGAGCCGCATGGCGATCACTTCCGGCGCCCGCAGGCCCAAACGGGCAAGCAAAAGCATCATCGCGTAATCACGCTGTCCCGTAGGCCCACCGCACGACTGTACTGCCCTGAGCGGGGTTTCCACCTGCTCAGGGGTTACTGTTTGCGGACCTCGTGGGCTTCACGCAGTATGCGGCTCGCCACTCCCCTGAACAGGTCGTCAAAGTCCTTAACGAGGTTTTCTTCCGCTTTGACAATCTTGCACAGGAGCATGGCGTTGAAAAAATAAAAACCATCGGTGATGCTTACATGGGAGTTTCCGGAGTGCCCCTGTCCTTTCCCGATCATGCCGTAAGGGCAGCACGCATGGCCTTGAGCATGGTTGATGCCATCCGCGACATGAACAGCGAGGGCATTTGTGATTTCCGCATCCGCATCGGGCTGCATGCGGGCCCCGCCGTGGCTGGTGTTATCGGCAAGCACAAGTTTTCGTATGATGTGTGGGGAGACACGGTCAACATCGCCAAACGCTACGAAAGTGCCAGCGAGCCGGGCCGCATCCATCTCTCGTCCGCCGTGGCGGGCGCCTTACCTGCCGCGTTCGAAATCGAATCCCGTGGCCAAACGACTATCAAAGATGTTGGCACAGTAGAAAGCTTCTTCCTGAACCGCTTGAGATCGGCTTCTTAAGGAATATTAGTGTCAACTATCGAAGGTCTCTCCCGACTGTTGCCCGGTGAAAGCCGAAATCGCGCGCGATTTCGGCTTTCGAGAAGCCTTTGTTGGACAGCACAGAAATAGTAATCCGGCCGCCTTCTGCAAGCAGGGGTGCAGGCTGATGCAGGAGCCGTCATTGATTTACCCCACTAAGAAAGACATGACAGTGCGTGATCTGATAGAAGCAGCAAAGCAAAGAGTACTAATGTCAAAATAAAATGCGCCAAAATGCCCTTGCAAGCTTACTCACTTTCTTACACACTCTAAGCGCCGCAGGAAAAGATCGCTATAAATCAATAGGATAATTTGCCATGCTAGTCTCGAAAACTAGAATAGGAGCAATCTTATCGCGAGTTCGAATCTCGCCCTGTCCGCCATTAAAAAAGCCCCCTTTCACGGGGGCTTTTTTAATGGCGCAGGCACACAAAATTTCCGCCTTAGCCTTTCGGGCGCAACCGCTGTTTCAGTTTTTCAGCGACATGCGGCGTCACATGGGAGGAGAGGCTCTTGCCGCCCAGCTTGGCGAGTTCGCGCGCGATGCTGGAGGAGACGAAGTTGAGGTTCGCATCGGAGGCGACGAAGAACAGCGGCTGGAACTGCGGGTATTCTTTGCGCCCTGCCATTGCGATCGGGTATTCGTTGTCGAAATCGGTGCCGGGACGCAATCCGCGGACGTAGAAGGGGGCGTTATGCGCCTCCATGAATGCTGCTGTCAGGCCGGAATGTTTTTCGACCGTGATGTCGCAGGTGATGCCTTCTTTCGCAAGCGCAGGCTTGATCAGCGTGTCAATTTCGTGGCGCAGCATCTCGATCCGTTCGTCATCGGTGAAGACGGGGTTTTTGCCTTCATTGACAGCGACGAGGATGATCAGCCGCGGCAGCACGCGTCCCGCCTGCAGGATGATATCGAGGTGACCCAGCGTAACGGGATCGAAGGTACCCGCATAAACACCGCCCTTTGGTTTCGTGACATCCATGATGCGCGCCCTTGAATTTTCCAGAGATACCCTGACCATAACCCGCGCTGGCAAGGCCTGTCAAATGCGGAAAATAGGGCTACCGGCCAAAGATGCTGAGTGTCGCGGCAAGGTTGGTGTAGTCGTCGGTCCATGGCCTGACGCCTTTTGTATCCGGCGCGACCCAGCCTTTTTCAAGCAATGCGGCGGCATCGGTAGATTTATCGAGAATGACGAGCCAGCGGCTGTCCTTTTCAAAATGCGCGCCGGTATCCTCCTCCGCCCTCACCTTGCGGTCGTGGCGCACATAGGCGGCGAGGCCGGTTTCTTCCGCATTGCGCGCCAGCACGGGCGCGAGGTTTGCGTAGCGGTTGGAGATGTTGAACAGCAGCACGCCGCCATCCTTCAGCCGCGCGCGATAGGCCTCAATCGCCTCGACCGTCAGAAGGTGCGTCGGGATCGCATCGGCGCTAAAGGCATCGAGCGCGATGAGGTCGAATTTCCTGTCCTTGATGCGCTCGATCGCGAGGCGGCCATCGGCCAGAATGATTTCCGGCCTGCCGGCGGGGGAGCATTTGTCGACATAGGTGAAATATTTATCAGCGGCCTTGATGATCGCGGGATCGATGTCGATGAAAATCGCGCTGCCGCCAGCGGGCACATAGCAGGTCATGGCGCCGACGCCGAGGCCGACGACGGCGATATGCGCGGGCTTGTAAGTGGCGAACACGTTACCGACAGGCCCTTCCGTCGTGTAATAAGATCCCGGCAGTTTTTCACCCGCGGGCGTCATGATCTGCATGCCGTGCAGCGTGGTGCCGTGATTGAGCGCGCGCACGACATCGCCCTTGGCGATGGGGCCTGTGGCCTCCGTCATTGTCGCCTCGATGACGGTGAGCGTGCCAAAGAAACTGCGGTCCGTCACCAGCACGCCGTCCGTCCAGAAAGCCCGCCCGACGACGAAGGCGATCAGCATCCCGCTCATGGCATAACGGATTACGGCGCCGTTGCGCAGCTGCGCGCTGCGGAACAGCGGGTTCACGAACAGGCTCAAGACAAGGATGATTGGATATTCGATTGGCGAATTCAGCACGACGGGCGCGATGAAGGCGTTCAACACGCCGCCCAGTGCGCCACCAATCGACAGCATCAAATAAAAAGCCGTCAGGTTTTTGCCGGAGGGGTGAAGTTCCGCAAGACGCATATGGCACATCAACGCGGTCAGGCCGAAAATGCCCATATGCAGCACAAGCGACAGCCACGAACTGTTCAGGTCGGCGACATTCGAAATCGTCGCGGCGACGGTGAGCGCGACGGCGGCGGGATGGATAACGCAAAGTTTTTCAAGGCTGACAAATTTGCGGTTCCCGAAGGCGATGATAAACGTCACCAGATAAAGCCCCAGCGGAATAACCCACATCATGGGTGCCGGAAAAATATTCGACGTGATATGCGTCGTCACGCCCAGCAACAGGCTCGACGGGAAAAAGGCGAGCGCGATCCAGTAGAGTTTTTGTTTCACCGTCGGCGCATCTTCCGGCGGCGCGGTAACGGCGCCGGGCGCAGATGTGCCCTTCCCGCGCAGGGCGAGAAACAGGCTCAAGCTGACGAACAACACGAGCAGCACATAACCCGCCAGCCACATATAGCCCTGAATTTTTAAGCCTGTCAGCGGATCGACGAGGAAGGGATAAGCGAACAAGCCGACGAAGCTGCCCAGATTGCTGATGGCGTAGAGGAAGTAAGGGTCATGCGCGCGCGGGTGGCCTGTCTGCGTAAAAAGCCGCTGCAATGTCGACGATGCGGCAGACAGCGCAACGAACGGCACAGCGATGGTTGCAAACAACATGCGGAACACATCGAACGGCCCCGGCACGCCGTTTTGCAGCGGCACGATATGCGCCGGCAGGAAGATAAAGCCGAGGCAAAGCGCAGCCAGGAACAGCGCGCCATGCCATACCGGTTTTACGGTCGACAGGAAGTGCGCAAGGAAATATCCGGCCAGCAACATGATCTGGAAGAATGCCATGGCGACGATCCAGCCCGCGGGCGTACCGCCCACGATCGGCAGCAGCATCTTGCCCACCATCGGCTGGATGCTGAACATCAGCGCCGCCGACAGGAACAGCGTCGCGCTGAAAACGAATGCAAGGATCGCGTGTTTCTGGTGTCCCGCCGTCATTATGGCTTCATCCCTTTCGCCAAATTATCCAGTCGTCATTTTGCGGGCAAAAAGGGGTTTCTTGCAAGGGCGTGAATGCTTAATATGAACACTGCATGACAGGTAAAACAATCGCCAACGGCACTGTGCATAACGCGCCACCGGATTTGCGTAAAGCCTTGGCTGCGCATCCCGCGGCGCTTCTGGCATGGGCGGATATCACGCCGCTTGCCCGCAACGAATGGATTTGCTGGGTCACCTCCGCGAAAAAAGAAGAAACGCGCGCCAAGCGCATCACGCAGGCGTGCGAAAATCTAGGCGATGGAAAACGCCGACCCTGCTGCTGGGCCGGCTGTCCGCACCGCTAGCGCTGGTTCTACTCCGCGAATTCCGCCACATCGGGGATGCGGGTGAAGGCGATTTTGGTCCCGGTGAAGCTGCGGCTCTGGGTAGCGGTCATGCCGACCAGCACCGTGTCGCGGCCGAATTTCTGGTTGATCTTGTCCATCGCCACCGACAGCTTTTCATTTTTCTTCTGCTGCTTCGTGGCCGTTGACACGCTGTCAAACAGGTCGGGCTGCACCTGCCCTTTCGGCGTGATCGACGACAGGGTGACGGAAACTTTTTTGATCTTGCGGCCCTTCACCTCCGGCATCAGTTCGCGCCACATCTCCTCCATCATCTCGAGGAAAGTAAAACTGTCCTCCGCATGCGGCATGCGCGCCTCCAGCCCGACGCGCGGGCCGTTTTCGATGCGCATCGACAGCGAGAACGCGCCCGCGCAATATTCCTTGCGCCGCAATCTCGCTGCGGCCTTGATGGTCAGGCGGCGCGCGATCTTGATCGCCTCCGCAGGCGGGCGCATTTCCGGCGACAGGACGTGGCTATGGCCGATGGAGCTGCTTTGCGTTGCCGTGTCGGGCACATCGTAGCCACGCAGGTAATACCACATTTTTTCGCCCCACAGGCTGCCCCAGATGGCGCGCAGGTGCTTGGGCTGATAGGTCAGCAGCTTCCTGATGTCGTAAACACCGGCCTTGTTCAGGCGCACTTCCATGTTCGGGCCGATACCGGGCAGGTCGCGCAGTTTCAATTCCTCCAGCCGCCCCGGCAATTCATGCGCGTGCAGGATGGTGAAGCCGTCGGGCTTTTTCATGTCGGTTGCGATCTTGGCGAGATAGCGGTTGGGCGCAACGCCGATCGAGCAGCGCACATATTCGCCGATATTTTTTGCGATGCCGGCCTTGATCGCCGCCGCGATTTCGCCGACGCGCGCGATCGACCTTTCGTTCTTCATCAGCTCGCAGGCCATCTCGTCGATGGAGCATACTTTGGCGACGGGGATATGGCGGTCGATTTCGTCGATGATGTTTTCATGAAACTCGACGTATTTCTGGTGATTGCCCAGCACACAAATCAGGCCGGGGCACATCTTGCGCGCTTCATGCACAGGGGTGCCGGTTTTGACGCCGAAGGCCTTCGCCTCGTAACTGGCGGCAATCGCGCTGGTGTATTCGGTTTCGACGGGAATGACCGCGACCGGCTTGCCGCGCAGGCGCGGATCCATTTGCTGCTCCACGCTTGCGAAGTAGCTGTTGAAATCGACATAGAGCCAGCGGAGCTGTGTGGGCGGTGCAAATTCGGCCATGTTCCTATTTTGTTCCGAATCTGCACTGGGAGTCAAGAAAAGCAAAACCGCCGCCCGCGATCATTCGCAGGGCGGCGGTTTTGTTGCTTTGAGGCCTTACTCGACGCCGGGAGCCGGGGTCGGCTGCGGCGGCATGTTGTCGCCGAAAACAGGCGCGTCGGTTGCGTTCATGGTCACTTCGCCCGCTGCGGGGGAAATGTCGTTCAGCGTGCTGACATCGGTGCGGTTGATGTAGCCAACGCCAACGATGAGCGCAATCGCCACTACGCCTGCAATCGCCCAGTTACGGCCGGATTTGCTTTCTGCGGGTGTGACATAGCGCGGGGTCGTGTTGAGATCGTTTCTATCTTCCATGATTTCACCTGTTTTTCTGTGATTTACTTTTTTGTACTTCTTGCAGCTTAAGGGCTAACGGCCCAAATTCAAAATAGTTCTTCCAAAAAAATCCCCGGAAGCCTTGCGGCGTTCCGGGGTTTTTTCGTTGAAAAATCAACGCGAAAATTACTTCGCGAGTTCTTCTGCGGTCACTTTGCCGTCTTTGTCGGCGTCAGCAGCTTCGAAGGTTTTGCCTTCCAGTTTCGCTGCGTCGAATTCTTCTTTCGACAGAGCGCCGTCGGTGTTGGTGTCGAGTTTCGCGAAATCAACAGCTGCGGGGGTGGTTGCAGCTTCTGCAGTAGCCTGGGTTGCGGGAGCAGCTTCTTTAGCTTCATCAGCAGCGAGAGCGGGTGCCGAGAATGCGAGAACAGCAGCAACGAGGAGAGCGTATTTCATGTTTCTATTACTCCGTAAGGGTTTTTTTTGGTGACAAACCTAATGGACTTAGGTCTCACTACCATAATATGCTGACTGTGCTAGAATGCAAGGAATTTGTAAGGAAACTGTAAGGATTACGTAAGCCAAATGTCAGAAAACTTTTTAAATAACGAAAAAACACAACGTTTTGAACTGGATACGGGAACCGCTGTCGCCTTCGCCAATTACCGGCTGGATGGTCAGACCCTGTTCATTGACTATGTCGAAGCTCCGCCCGCCCTGCGCGGAACGGGCGCAGCAGGCCGACTCATGCAGCACATTGCCGACCTTGCCCAGGCCAAGGGGTATAAGATGGTCCCGATCTGCAGCTACGCCGCCGCATGGATCAGCCGGAACGTGAAATGACCTTCGACATCGGCAGCATACGGATCGACGATCCGGTGTTCCTCGCCCCCATGACGGGGGTGACGGATCTGCCGTTCCGCAGGCTGGTCAAAAAATACGGGGCGGGCCTCGTCTTCTCGGAAATGATCGCGAGCCGCTGCATGATCGAGGAATATCGCGGATCGCCCAAAACCTCGCCCGATTACGGCGATGAAAAACCGATTGCCGTTCAGCTCGCGGGCTGCGAGCCGGATATCATGGCGGAGGCGGCACGCATCAATGCCGGCCGTGGCGCCGCCATCATCGACATCAATTTCGGCTGCCCTGTCAAAAAAGTCGTCAACAAGCTCGCAGGCTCGGCGCTGATGCGCGAAGAACCGCTGGCGGCCGATATCATGGCGGCGACGGTTGCGGCGGTCGATGTGCCGGTCACCGTTAAAATGCGCCTCGGCTGGGATGAACACAGCATCAACGCGCCGAAGCTGGCAAAAATCGCCGAAGACGTCGGCATCAAAATGATCACCGTCCATGGCCGCACGCGCAACCAGATGTACAAGGGCACGGCGGATTGGGAAGCGATACAGGCCGTGAAGGATGCGGTGAAAATTCCCGTCGTCGTCAACGGCGATATCTGCAGCCCGCAGGATGCAGAGCGCGCGAAACGCATGTCGGGCGCGGACGGCGTGATGATCGGGCGCGGTGCCTATGGCAAGCCTTGGGTCGTGCGCGACACGATGAGTTTTTTCCGCCACGGCATTATCGCGCCATCCCCCGCCCCTGCCGAACTGGCACAGGCGATCGCGGAACATTACGACGCGATGCTGACCCATTACGGCAGCTATAACGGCGTGCAGATCGCGCGCAAGCACCTGACATGGTATTGCAAGGATCTGCCGGGCGCGTTCGAATTGCGCGCCGAGGTCAACCGGATGGATGACCACGTTGCGGTTAAGGAAAGGCTGGCGCTTTATTTCGCGTCACTTTCCGATATGCCTGCCTTGGCTGCCTGAAATTCGCTGTCTTTTTGGGGCAGGGTTTGGAATAATCGTCACGATATATTTTTTAAAAGAAGGAATTATCATGAAAAACATCCTTAACCTCGCCGCCATCTCGGCGCTTACCCTCTCGCTCGCTGCCTGCGCCACCCCCGTGACGACGCTCAAGAACAGCAAGACAGGTCAGGTCGTGGTCTGCGGCGGACAACGCTCCGGCGCGATGGCGGGCGGCATGATCGGCTACGACATCCAGAAAAAGGACGCTGACAAATGCGTGAAGCGTTATCAAAAACAGGGCTTCCACGCCGTCGATTAAACCTCGCGGTTTTCAGTTGCCTGATATTATTTGCCACGGCTGCGGCGGCTGCGCCGTTTGATGAAACGCGGCTGATCGCGGCGGGTGAAGCGCAGACGGCCTATACCAAAACATATGACGGCGCATATACCAGCATCCCCTACCCCAACGGCGACGTGCCGAAGGAAACAGGCGTCTGCACCGATGTCGTCATCCGCGCCTATCGCAAGCTGGGCGTGGACCTGCAGCAGCTGGTGCATGAGGACATGAAAAAGAATTTCAGCCTCTATCCGAAACAATGGGGCTTGAAAAAGACCGACACCAATATCGACCACCGCCGCGTGCCGAATTTGCAAACATTCTTTACGCGCAAAGGCAAAAGCCTGCCCGCGACAGATAACGGCGCGGATTACAAACCGGGCGATATCGTGACGTGGGATTTAAGCTATCCCAAACGCCCCCTGCCCCATATCGGCATCGTGACGGATAAAAAATCGCAAGACGGCAAGCGCTACCTGATCGTCCACAATATCGGGCGCGGGGCGGAGGTGGAGGATACGCTGTTCGAATACCACATTACCGGTCATTACCGGTACGAGCCTGAAATTCAGGTGCCGTAACGGGGCGGCGGCTTGAACGCGGCGGGTGTGGGGTTGTCCGACAAGGTCGGGCGCGCCTCGAAAGGCGGGGCCAGTGGCGGGTTTTTCATCGTCGCGCGGCTGTGATGCAATCCGCGCTCCGCTTCATACACCGTTTCATCCATCGTTTCGACGGCCTTGACCGGATATTTGCCGATCGATGTTTCGCCGGACAGCATCACGCCCGATGCGCCCTGCAATACCGCCAGATTCACGTCACTTACTTCCGCGCGCGTCGGGCGCGGGTTTTCGCGCATGCTGTCGAACATCTGCGTCGCGACGACAACGGGCTTGCCCTGCCTGATTGCTTCTTCGATCAACGCGGCCTGCGCGCCCGGCACTTGTGTCAACGGAATTTCAACGCCGAGGTCGCCACGCGCAACCATGATCGCGTCAACCACTGCGATAATCTCTTTCATGTTCGTCACCGCAGCAGGCTTTTCCATCTTGGCGATCAGCTTGGCGCGGCCATTGATCAATGCCTTTGCCTCCATGATGTCGCTGGCATCCTGCACGAAGCTTTGCGCGATCCAGTCAACGCCGTGCGACAGGGCGAATTCAAGGTCGGATTTATCCTTGGCAGTCAGCGCGTCCACATGGCGGGCGAGGTCGGGCACGTTCACGCCCTTCTTGCCGGAGAGTTCAGCGCCATAGATGACTTCCGCGATGACGAAACCGTCACCCGTCGCCGCGATCTTCATCGCGACATTGCCGTCATCCATCAGGAATTTCGCGCCGGGTTCCAGCGCGGACATCACATCCGGATGCGGAAACGATACGCGCGTTTCATCACCGGGCGTGGGGTCGAGGTCGAAGCGGATTTTCTGGCCGGGCGTCAGCGGCACTTTCATGTTGTCTTTAAATGAACCGATGCGGAGTTTCGGGCCCTGCATATCGGCGAGAATGCCGATGGGTGCGCCGATGTCTTTTTCCAGCTGGCGGATCAGCGCGATGCTTTTCGCGTGTTCTTCCTGCGTGCCATGGCTAAAGTTCAGCCGGAACGTATCCGCCCCGGCTTCATATATCGCTTTCAGTGTTTCGTATGTGCTGGTGGCGGGCCCCAATGTGGCGATGATCTGGGTTGCGTTGTTGCGGGCCTGTACCTTGGCTTTCGCCTTTTCGAATTCTGCTTTCATCGACACCTTTTTGAATGACTGTACCCCAAATCTATCTTGAATCTGAAAAAGGGTCAAATGGCCGCGGTCAAGAGGATGGATTCATTCAGATAAAGTCGAGCGCGCAGAGATGCGCGTAGAAAGCCTCGCGCACGCCTGTCCCTTCCTGCGGATAAAGCCGCTGCAACTCGCCATAAACCCAGAGCAGCGTATTGTGCACCGATTGCACAGGCTGGGATTGCGCATCGAAACGCAAGCCCCGCCGCAGCCCGTCGAGGTATTCACGCTCCAGCGCGATGGCGTTGCGCAGCTGCTGATGCACGGTCACAAGCCGCGCGGGCGCTGCGAGCGCGTCCACACGCGCCATGATGATGCGGTAGTTATCGGCAACCTTGTCATGCGTGCGCAATGACGTCTGCGTGCCCACACGTTCGATCACAGCAAGGTCGGTGATGGCGAAAAGATCGGCAAGATAGCGTTTTTCCGCCTCGATCATGTTAGACGAGGCAAGGTCGAAAGTTTTCTGCTGCACATTGGTGGCGCGGTACGCCTCCGCCAGATCCATTTCCTGCCGCAATTCATCGCCGGCAAAGGCAGCGGTCGAGAGCAGGCAGAAAAGCGCGACAAACAGGGTTTTCATGGATACCTCCGCCCCTATCCTATCCAAACAATCCTGTTGACGGAAGCGGGGACCCCGCTAGACTGCCCCCATTCAAGCACGAGGAGATTTAAAATATGGCCGATGTCACGATCAACCTGCACAACAAGGATGTGAAAGTTTCCGTACCCGATGGCGGCGACCTGAAAGAGAATTTCAACGAAGCCTCCGCCTTCGTGCGCAGCCTTGCCATGAACATGAAAATCCGCGACGTCGAAGCCGGCATCACCCCGCCCCGCGCCACCCATGAAATCGTGAAAGAAAACGGCGAATACCGTTTGAAGCGTTTCCGCTTTTCCTGATTTTTCTTAAATATTTCAACGCCTCTGTCGCCTGTTTTTGAACGCGCGCGCTGTTTGACATATTATTGGTCGCATGCTACAAACAATCCCATAATAATAAAAAAACGGCCCATTGAAACGGATTTAGAGGATCACAAAATGACGTCACTCCACACCGACACCTTCAACGAAAAATCAGCCAAGCCCGCGCAGCTGGATGCGCCCGCATATCAGGCCATTCTTGAAAAACTTCTCAGCGAGGGCACCGGCTGGGGCAAGAACAAGGAAGTCGGCGCGTACTTCCTCGAAAAGCTCGAATTTGAAACCATGACCAGCTCCGGCAAGGTCGAGACGCGCAACAGCGTCGATTTTGAAAAGAAAATGTACGTCGTGATGGATACCGACCAGTATCCCAGCGAATACCTGCGCAACCTTGTCATTCAGGACATCACGAAAAAATGGGGCGGCAAGCTGATCAAGGAACGCGACCTGAGCGAGCCTGAATTCAGCGGCTCCGGCCTCTGGCTGCTCAAAAAGGGCAATTTCGAAGGCGATTACCAGCCGACCGCTGCCAAGAAAAACACCTTCGAGCCGAACCCCGCCGCATACCGCGTGACGCTGACGGTTGATAAAGCCGTCAACCTGCCCGTGCAGTGGACAGGCGGTTTCGTTGTCGAAGCCGGTGGCGACCTTGCCATCCGCCAGAAAGACGTCCCTGCCCTTGCAGCCGCGCTGCAGTCGATCCGCAACGGCGAAACCACCGCCGAAGAAGCGCTGTTCACGACCGACGCGAAATCGGGCGAGAAGATTGCCAAGTTCGACATCTACGGCATGGAGCCGAAATTCCGCGAAGCCAACTACGCACCCGTGCCGTTGTATGCGGAAACGGAAGCGGCAATGGATGCTTTCAAAAAAGCCCCTCCTGCCAAGCCCGCCGCGAAATCCGGCCCGACGAACGCGTAATACACTGATAAGTATCTGAAAATGCGGGGGATTAACGTCTCCCGCATTTTCTATTCCCAATTGACATAATTATGTTAATCGGTTAGAATGTTTCAACTAAATTTTATACCGTGGGGACAATGGCAGGAAACGCCGCCAAAGCATTTCAGGAAAACGCAGCACCGCCGCCCGTGATGGCAGCGCGTGAATATATGGCTGCGCTTGAAAAATTGCTGGCGGATGGCAAAGGCTTTGGCAAAACCGAACCCGTCGCCGCTTACCTGCTGCGCGACCTGATGCTGATGGACAACCTGGACAACGTGCAGGACATAAAAATCCAGCAGCTCTACATCATCATGGATATCAAGCAATGGCCGAATGAATACGGCCGCTCGCTGGTCATGCAGGATATCGCCGTGCAATACGCGAAACGCGTCGTCGGCGAAAACCACATCAATGACGCCGATTTCAAGGGCCCCGGTTTGTGGACCGCGAAGAAATCCGCCATCGAGGGCGATTATGTGCGCCGCGAAGGCAACAACGAATACGGCCGCGCGAACAATGTATGGGACCCGAACCCGCAAGCCTTCCGCCTTGCCCTGTCCTTCAACGACGCCGCGACAATCCCGACGCAATGGGGCACATGGACGATCGAGGCGGGCGGCACACTCGCCGTGCGCGAGAAAGACATCGCTGCGCTTGCCGAAGCATTGCAGTCGGTGCGCGACGGCAAGGCGACGGCGGAAACCGCCCTCTATACGGTTGGCAAGGATGGCAATCCCGTTGCGAAATTCGACGTTTACGGCATGGCGCCGGAATTTCTGGAAGAGAATTACAAGCCGGTGAATTTAAGCGAAACCACGCATAAAACCATGCGCGCGTTCAAAGCCCCCAAACGCTGATTTTTTAAAATCCGCTTTCCCGCATCACAAGGGACATGAAACGCTGCGCCAGCAGGCTGGCATAGCTCACGGGTTCCGCCTCCAGCACAACCGTGCCGGGCGTCGTGTAATCCGGCATCCGCATATCGCCGGTCAGGCGGAACTGCGCCGCATAAATGGGATGGCGTGCCAGCGGGCGGATCGTGCCGCTTTCGCGCGACCGTTCGGCGGGCAGCGCGCCGCCGAAAACGGATGACAGTTCGGGCCAGAAAATATCGGTCGTATCGGTTTCCTCGATCCGGCCCAGCTCGACCGCCACGCGGCTGAACGGCGACAATTCGGAATAAAACCACCCCTTCGCGTCTTTCTTCAACCGCCCCGCATCCTGTTCGGAAACATAGCCGGAGAGCGACATTTTTTCAGGCCCGATGATGACGGCCAGCTGCGTGCCCGGATGCAGCCAGATGCCTTCATGGATGTAGGGCTCCAGATCGCGCACGGTGCCATCGAACGGCGCGGTCACGATCAGACGGCCCTTCTGCACTTCATGCCCCTCCAGCTCCTTGCGTGCGTTCTCGATATCCGCGTCCAGCGTCGGGCGTTTGCGCACCAGTTCGGCCGAGGCCTGTTCGCGGTCGCGGATGCCGATCAGCGCGGCCAGTTTCAGGTTTGCCTTCGCGATGTCGTTATCGAGCTTGGGCGACATCAGCTGAAACAGCATCTCGCCTTTTTTGACCTGTCCACGCTCCACCGCCATCACGTGCTCGATACGCGCGGCGGTCGGCGGGTAAATGCGCACGTAATTGGTGGCATGCAGCACGGCCGGCGCCTCCACCGTTGCCTGCGCGGGCATGAAACAGACAACCGCCGCGAAGATACCGGCGGCCAGCAGCAGTTTTCCGCGCACGGTGGACATGATCAGCCTGCCGTTACGCAGCCAGACATACAATTCCCGCCAGATCGGCAGCAGGATGAAAAACAGGATCTCGACCAGAAACAGGATCAGCCCGAGCGGCTTGAAGAACAGGAAGTAAACGAGAAAGGCGATACCCACGAACAGGAAGAAGCGGTAAACGATAGTGGCGAAGCCGAACAAAACGAGAAGATTGCGCCGTTCCTGCGCCAGTAATTCCGGCGGGCCGTCATCCCAGCCGAACAGCCAGCTGCGCAGTTTCCATTTCGCGAAAGTAAAGGCGCGGTCCTGCAGGTTGTCGATACCCACGATGTCGGAAAACAGGTAGTAGCCGTCAAACCGCATCAGCGGATTGAGGTTGACCAGCAGCGACGCCACCAGCGACACGATTGCAACCATGAAGCAGATGCTTTGCAGCAATCCCGGCGGCAGCATGTGCCACAGCAGCAGCGCGACCGATGCGATCGCCATTTCCGCCATCACGCCCGCCATGGAAATAAAGATGCGGTCGCGGCGGTCCATCATTTTCCACGCATTGGTGGTTTCGGCATACAGCACCGGATACATGACCATCAGCGCGACGCCAATGGTATGCACGGGGATGCCGTATTTGGTCGCCATATAGGCATGGCCCATTTCATGCGCGACCTTGACGAAGATCGTCGCGATCAGCAGGTAGAAAATCCCTTCAAGGTTGAAATAGCTCATGAAGGTATGCGCAACTTCGTCCCAGCGCTGCACCGTCAGCAGCAGCCCGTAACCCAGCAGCAGCAGCACGCAGGTAAAAAACGTGCGCGTGAACATGAAGCTGACATAGGGATAGGTGCGTTTCAGGAATTTCTGGGGCTTGAACAGCGGCAGGGCGATATAAAGATAGCCATGCATCGCCTTCTGCCACCACGAATGTTCCTTCTTGGCGCGTTCTTTTTCGAGGTATTCCAGCATGCCGGGATTATCGGCATGCACCAGTTTATGGGTCAGCAGGAAATTGACGAGGTACTGGATATCCGCTTCTTCCGGCTCCAGCGTCGTTTCGCGGCGCACCAGCGCGATCAGTTCGTTGCCGGTTTGCGCGCGCGTAAAACGTGACAGGCATTCGAATTCAAGCCAGCCGATTTTATAGTATTTGTTCGCGCCGGGATCATAGAGCGTCCAGGTTGGCGCGCCCTCCTCCGCCGGTGCAAGGTTCAGCTGCAGGTCCTGCCGCAGCCTCGGGAGGTAGAGTTCCTGCGGCGGCTTTTCTGTCATGGCGTTTTAAAAACCCAGCTTGCGGCGCAACGCGATCAGCGGGCGGCGCACGACATTGAACAGCATGAAGGATGTTTCGCCGTAGACCTTCGCCGTTCCGGTCCAGCCGACGCGCGGCATATCTTCGCGGTCGATGAACTGGGCGCGGATGCGGTAGGTCATCATGCCGTCATTGTCCGGCCCCGGCTGGTAGGACACGGTTTCGATCTGCGCGGCGCGGGAGCTTAACGGGCTGACATTCAGGAAGAAACTCGCCGGAATTTCGGGATTGATGTCGATCATCGCGTCGACCGGCACGCGGATGAGCAATTCGGTGTCGCGCGGCTTGGTCAGCAGCATCACCTGTTCGCCCGTGCGCGCCGGGCGGCCGCTCAGGGTTTTCGCGTCGGGGAAGACCACCACGCCGTCTTCCTCCGCCTTGATCTCGGCGCGGGACAGCATGTCGGCGGCAAAGCCTGCCTCGGATTCCTTCGCCGCGATCTGGGCGCGCAGTACGTTAATCTCGTTACGCTTCTTCGGGTCGCTCAAGGCCTCGCGCTCCGTCTTGTCGAGCGCGACACGCACGGTATCAAGCTCGCGCTGCGCCAGTTCCAGCTGGTTGCGCAAAACCGTTGAATCCATGATCAGCAGCGTGTCGCCCTTTTTCACGGGTTGGTTCGGCTCGACCGCCGATTTTTCGATGATGCCGTCAAAGGGCACGGTCACCACGCGCGGGCTGCGCGCCACGACTTCGGCGGGCGCCGTCGCCGTCATGCGCGCCGGAATAAACATCGCCGCAACCAGCAGCGCAAAGAAAAGCGCCGTGCCGGATTTCGTCGGGCGCAGCAGCTTTGTCATCAGCGACTTGCCGCCGCCGCCCAGTTCGCGCACACCATGGGCAAAGCCGTCGCCGAGATCTTCGAGGAAGGCAAGATCCGCATCCTGAAACGCCTCGTCGCGGTCGAGCCAGAGCCCGCAGGAGGTTTTCCCCTTCGCGCCCTTCATCGTCACCAGCAGCGCATGGGATGACGCCCATTCCTGCCAGTCGCCGCGATCGCGCTCCGGCGCATCCACGGCGGAAATCGGGCGGCAGCGCGCATCGCTTTCCGCCTGCGGCTGGTCGCCGATTTTCAGCCACGCCGCATCGTCGCGATTGCGCAGCTGGTGCGCGATCACGCGGCCCAGCCATTGGGCGTAAGGGCCGCCTTCATCCAGTTGCACAAGGCCGGATGCGGCCTCCAGCGTCACCGCCGTGCCGTCCCAGCGCCAGAAAACCCCGTGGCGGTACGGCACGAGGTTGAAGGTCTGGTTGACCATCATGAAGCCAAGTTCGGCCAGAGTCTTTTTATGGCGCGCGTTTTTGTGAAGGGTCAGCAGCGTGAACAGCCGCTGCATCCGTGGATCCATCTCGGGCTGCCGCGGGGGCACGCCGGTCATGGCTTAACGCTGGGATTGACGCTTGTATCGGGCGGGCTGTCGACCATCAGGCCGAGGAAGCCGAAGCCGGGTTTTTTGAAAACCGCTTCGGGTGCAAAATTGGCGCGGCCGCTCATGCCGGGCAGCAGCACTTCGGAATAGCTGTCGAGTTCCGCATCAACCTGCAGGGATTGCGAGACAGGGTCGACTTCGCCATGAACGCGCGCCACCTTAGCCGAATAATGGCGGTCGGTTTCCGCGACATAGACGTCGACCGGCGTGCCGACGTTGAGCCAGCGCAGCCAGATCGACGGGATCAGGAACTGCGCCTGCAACGGTTCGCGGGAAACGATTTCCATCAGCACACGGCCGGTCTGCACGAATTCATACTGGCTCGCCGATTTCTTGACGATGCGGCCGGCGAAGGGCGCGGTGATCTTGCACAGCGACATGCGGTTGCGCAACTGTTCGATCTGCGCCACGGCCTGCGCATTGTTTTCCTGTGCGGTCACGACCTCGATCTTGGACACGACATCAAGCGCCTTGAGTTCATTATAAGCATCCAGCTGCGTTTTCGACAGGCGCTGGCGGGACTGCACTTCACGCAGGCGCGCGGCTTCCTGCCCGCAATCGAATTCCGCCAGCACATCGCCCTTGTTGAACAGGTCGCCGTCGCGGAAAGGCATTTTGGTGATGCGCGCATCAAGCGTGGAGGAGATAACCGCGATGTTCTGCGCGACCAGCACGGCCTGCACCTGATGCTCGCCCGATTGCGAAGCGGAGGAAGTTGCGGATGCCTGCATGAAATCGGGCGCGGGCTCGTTCGGGCCTTGTTGCTGCGCGGCTTTTTCCTGCCCCATGCGGTCGGGGTCGCCGACGCCGGAGGCAGGCTCGATGGAATTCAGGTCAAGCGCGCGGGCAAGGTCGATGCCCGGGAACGCGCCGCCAAAGGCCGTCTGGTTAAAGGGCGCGCGGGCGAGGCTGACGAAGAGCGAACCGGCGATCACGGTCGTGAACACGGCGGTCGTAAGGGTGCGGCGCAGCATCGTGCCGCCCCGCTTGCGGCGGGCATCTGTCGAAGGGAAATATGTTTCGACCCAGTCCGTCAAGCGGTCTATGCCCCCTTCTCTGTCAGGATTTCATCTTCCAGCGCCTGCAGGTTGCGGCGCACGGTGGATGAAATGTCGGGCAGCGCGACGCCGTCGCCGTCGCCGCTCCAGATATCGATGCCGAGCGAGGAGACGAGCTGCGCATAGGCTTCCTGCGCATCGCCAAAGGCGACCATGCGGTTCGCGCCCGCCATTGCTGCGTCAATCTCCGCCACCACTTTCTGCGGTGTCGCCATCATGCCGGTCTTGGCAAAGCCGACGGCACGGCGCGCCAGCTGGCGGCTGTTTTCCTCGACATCACTCGCGGCGCTGTAGAATTCTTTCAGGTATTCGAAGCGCAGGCGCGCGAGCGTCACCTGCGTCATCACGGCGGCGACCAGCGCCTGACGGCGTTTTTCGGTCAGTGCCTGATCCGCCTTCGCACGCTGGTAGCGCGCGGGCAGCGTCAGCAGCTTGGTGATGCTCTGCGTCAGGCTGAAGGTCCAGTCGACCCAGTCGCTGTTCGCAAGGAAGCTGTTCCCGTCATGCTTCGCGCCCAGCACGGCGGATGCGCCGGGGAAGGTCGAGAAGATTTCAAGTTTCACGTTGCGCGCTGAAATCGACTTGTTCAGGAACTGCTCGTGCATTTCGGGGCGGTACAGCAGGGCGATTGCATGCAGTGAATCGTCGGAGCGGCTGAGGCGCGGCAGGTCGCGGCCCTCCAGCCAGTCGCTGTCGGAAATGTCGAGGCGGAGCGGCGATCCGGGCGGCATGGCGATCAGCGCCTTCAATCCCGCTTCCGCCAGCAGCAGGCGGTCCTTCAGCGTCATCAGCGCGGCGCGTTTGTCCAGCAGTGTGCCTTTCAGCGTTTTTGCATCGCCGAAGGGGATCACGCCCGCCTTCACGGCGGCATCCAGTTTCTGCGTTTCGGTATTGGTCGCCGCGATCAGGTCGCGGATTTTCGGCTGCAGGCGTTGCGCGGCTGCAGCGCGCCAATACGACGCGTAAACAGCGGTCACGACGTCTTCGAATACCTTGCGGCGGCGTTCCATCGAAACTTTTTCGCGGTCGGATGCGCCGCGCGCGCGGGCGATCGCAAGCCCGGCGTCCAGCAAATTCCAGTTGGCATCGAGGCTGGCGGTGTTGCGGTACTGGTCGGTCGAGACCGACGGCTCCAGCGATTGCACGCCTGTCTGCAGCGAGCGCGACGATGAACCGCCCGGATTGTTGCGGCCGATGCGGCTGGCGGTCAGGGACGCGGTGGGCAGCGCATCATAGCCCGCAAGCGCAGACTCTTTCCGCGCGACGTAGTTTTCCATCTGCGCGACTTTTGCGTCGAGGTTGAATTTGATGCCGCGCGCAATCGCCATTTCAAGCGTCAGCACTTCGCCGCGTTGCGCTTCGGGCGGATAGGCCACGCGCATGTCTTCAGATATCGTGCGGCGCATTTCTGTCGGATCGAGCGTGGCCTGGTTACTGCCACACGCCGACAAAAGCGCAATAAGCGGCAATGCGTAAACTACGCATTTGGTACGGTTATACATTTTCTAATATATTCTTCTATGAACAAGAAGAATTCTCCCCAATTTTCCCCACCTGAATCCTAACCTAAATTTTTGTTTCATAACAATATTATTTAACAAAGGCTTAAGAGAAGTTTCCATAGAGAGTCAAAACACAAGAAAAGGATTCAGTATGGAAAGTTGCAGGTTGATTTCGGAATCTCCGCCGTTAAACTGCACCCATATCACAAAGGACTTTAAAGATGAGCAGCTCCGCAAAAGAGCGCGCGCAAGATGCGCCGACGCAAAACCACCTGACCATTCCGGCCGCCTGGTATCACGCGCCGGAATTTTACGAGGCGGAGCGCGAAAAACTGTTCTTCAGCGAATGGCAGTTGTTCTGCCACGAAGCATTGGTGGAAAAACCCGGGCAATATGTCGCCTATACGCTGGCGGGTCGTCCGTTATTGGTGCTGCGCGGCAAGGACGGCGCATTGAAAGCCTTCCACAACGTCTGCCGCCACCGCGCATCGATGGTCTTGAAAGAAGGCGTCGGCACGACGCAGGTGTTGCGCTGCATGTATCACGGCTGGGTCTATGACACCGACGGCAAGTTGGCAAAGGCGCCCGGCTTTGGCGGCGACGAGAAAGACCTGTGCGAACGCACGCATTTGTTCAACATCCATGTCCGCAGCGTTTCCGGCCTTGTCTTTATCTGCATGGCCGAAAACCCGCCGCCGTTTGAAAAGGCGCTGGGCGGATTGGTCGAGGCGCTGCAGGGATCGGGCATCGAGAATTTCAAGTTCTTCTCGACCGCCGCGCACCCGATGAAGTGCAACTGGAAAACCTATATCGAGAATTACATGGAGGGATACCACATCCCCGTCATCCATCCCGAGCTGAACAAGGATGTCGATTTCAATACCTATAAAGTCATCATCGGCGACCGCATCGCGCGCCATGAAACCGGCATCCGTCCCGAACGCGCCGATGTGGCGCAGAACAGCGGGCTCTGGGTCTGGCTGTGGCCGAATGTGGCGATCAATATCTACAAGAACGGCATGAACCTTGAAATCGTCATGCCGACGGGGCCGGAAACGACGGAGCTGCGCTACTGTTACCTGTTCCGCGATGTGTCGGATGCCGCGAAAGAAGAAAACCAGCGCGCCATCGATCTCAGCTTCACGGTCACGCAGGAAGATGTGGATATCGTGGAAATCGTGCAGAAGAATTTGTCGGCGGGCGTTTATCATACCGGCGAGCTGTCGCCGCGCCATGAAAACGGCGTCGTCTATTTCCACGATCTTGTGCGCGGCGTACACGGCGGCTGAGAATCGCGCGTAATGCTCAAACCCTGCATAATTGAGGTTTTTTGCGGTGCAATAATACCGTAATATTTGATTTTATCTTTTAATATCATATACTTAAACTACTTTACAAAATCACGCTGATACGTTATCGTGGTACTATCGTTAACAGCGCATGAGGCGATATCTTGACTACTCCGCTTACGGAGAACACAGATCCGTCGACCACCCCCGCCCGCCCGCCCGCGGGTTTCCTGCGCCGCGCAGGCACCGCCATCTACAATGTTTGCGAAAACGCCGTGCATGCCGTGCGCATGGGCTACGACAATTTCCACCTCCGCATCGCCGAAGGCAATTACCGCATCCAGCCGAAATCGCTGTGGACGCTGATCACCGGGCAGGGCAGCAAGCCCGAGATCGACGTCGCCGTGACGAAAGTCGGCGGCGCGATGATGGATACGGGCCGGTCATTCGGCAAGCGCATGATGTGGGCATCGGCAATCGCGCTGGTATCCATGCAGGCGATGGTCTGGGTCGCGGGCGGCATTGCGCTTGCGGGCGCAGGCCTGTTCGTCCTTGAATTCATGCAATCCCGCCGCGCGGGCCGCGAAGTCATCCGCGAGGTCAATTTCGCGGGCCAGCAGATCGAAGGCAAACGCGCCGACCTTTATCACCTGCACAATGCGCAGGAAAAAATCATGAATCTCGGCGGCACTTTCGCGCAGGCATCGATGGAATCCACCTCGGAAACGATCGCGCGCATCATCAACAGCGTCGCAGACAACGCAAGCCGCGTAAAAGTGATCGAGCCCGGCCGTTATAACGCGGGCTGTGAAGGTTACGAATTTTCCGAACCCGGCATCAAGCTGGTAAAGGACCGCCCCGCCCCGCCCGCTATTTTCCAGACGCAAACCATATCGCCCGCGACCACCCATGCGCTGGCGGATATGTCGGTCAAAAACACCTTCGATACCGCCGCTGCCTATACGCCGGAGGAAGTCGCAAAACGCTTCCTCGCGCTTGAAGAAGCCTTGCCCGCCGATGCGATGGCGAAGGTGAACGAGGCACGCGCGCAGAAGGCAAAAACCGTGCGGGTGCGCGCCGCGTAAGCCTTTGTCTGTATTGAAATAACAGGCGCAAACCCGCGTTTTTAACCAATCCATGCTACAATCTGTTCATCAGGGAACAGACATGACAGCGGAAAATATCAGCATTCATGGCGATGCGGCAGGCGGCAACGGCATCCCCCTGCGCGATGCGCTGATCGGCATTTATGCCGCCTATTACATGGGGTCGCAGGATCATCCCGTCAAAGACCACCTGAACGCCCATTTCAATTTACGCGCAAAAAACACCTTCAACATGACCGCCGCGATGGAACATGCCTTTGGCAAAGAGGACAGCCCGTGGATCGTGCTGGATCACCTCTCCGACAAACGCCGCGATGCGCAGAACAAGACGGAAGCGTTGCATGGCGCGCATTTCCTGACCCTCTATCACCGCGCATCGGGCCGCGTGATGATCGCGATGCCCGGCCTTGAATCCGACGACAATCCCGGCGACACGCTGATGGATATCAAGGAAATGGCGGTGGGCGGCATGCGCGGGCAATCAACCGCGCTTTATAATTACACCATGCAGGTGGAGAAAATTATCGCCGACGGCGCGTTCAAGGGCGCGGATGGCCATCCCCTGCCCGTTACCGGCGGCATCGTGATCGGCGCGCATTCCATGGGCTGCACCGCCGCGCAAATGATGGCGATTGGCGGCTACCAAACCGTATTGGTCGAACCGCGCCCCGTGCATGACGGGTTGATCAACCGCATCGCCGGCAATTACGCAAAAATCACCGGCCATGAAAAACCCGATGCCGAAACCGTGATTGAAAAACTGGATGCATCATCGGTCAATATCCGCAGCCGCCATTCGAATGTGTGGAACAGCATCATCCTGCCCTGGATCAGGCAGCGCGAAACGGGTGAAAGCTTCGCCTATACGACCGAAGGCCACGCGGTCAAACCCGCCGACCGCGGCATCGGCACCTTCCACCGCGTCGAAATGTCCGTCCCTTCCCTCAACGGCATCCCCGAAGCGCGCGGATACGAGGATAAAGCGACCATCACCCGCAGCCCGCGCCACAACAACCTCATCACCGATATCCTGCAAAATAATCCGCGGAAACGCTAGTTCACCTGCGTTGTCTTGCCTCCATGACCCGCTTTAAAAAAATATGGCGGCGGTACGCAATGCACCGCCGCCACAGCAATCCGCGTTATTCTGATTATTTGTTGCCCGACAGCATGCTTTCGGGAATGTTCAGGAAGTTGCCGCCAGAGCCGCCGCCCGTGATCTTGGGCAGCTGGCCATCCCATTTCTGGACCGCTTCATACATGATCAGCGACTGGTTTTTCGCCAGCGCCTCGTTCTTGATCATCATGGATTCAGCATCCGCGCGCGCGGCGATCAGGCGTTGCTTGGCCTGTTCCTCGATCTGCACGGTCTGGTTCTTGGCCATTTCGGCGCTCTGCACCGCAACGACCTTTGCCTCGACCGCGTTTTCAAACTGGTCCTGGAAATCGATGTTGGTGAGCGCGAAGGCGGAAATCGAAATCCCCTGCGCCTTCAGGTCGCTCGCGATCATTTCCTCGATGCCGTTCTGCGCCTTCAAGCGGTTGGCGATCAAATCCATCGCCGCCCACTGGCCGATCACGTTTTTCATGGACGAGGTGATAACCTGCGGGATCAGCTTGTCGGACCAGAATATGCCAACCTCGGTATACATTTTCACCGTCGCCGACGCGTCCAGCGAATAGTTGAGCGCGTATTTGATCTGCGCCTGCTGGACGTCTTTCGTGTAAACGGATGTATCACCGTCAAGGCGCATCACGCGGTTGTCGAGTTGCGTGATGCTCGACATCACGGGTACCACAATGTAAACGCCGGGCGGATAGGCATCCTTGTCGACCTTGCCGAGCGTTTTCTTCACGCCCGTATGGCCCGCATCCACCACGATCACCGTCGAGAGGAAGAAATAGCCGCCGATCAACAGTAACGCGACAACCGCGATTACTTTAGTGCCGAGACCTTCCATCATGGGGGGTAACCTTTCACGTAGATTGACGATATTGGAATTGGGGTTTTGCGGACGCGCCATAGGGGCGATATACTTTCAAAAAAGACTGTCAGGACTGGATATTAGGTCTATTTCTTGCAGCGGGCAACGGGGCTGCGGATATGGTGAATTCCATATCATAAAACCCCCTACAAAAGCGCAGGATTTCCGCCAGTCTTGCGTATCAACAGAACGCCTAACACCGGAAAAAACTGCCATGGCCAAGAAACCCGTCATCATCTCCGTGCTTGTCATCGCCGCCATCATGGCCGGAGGCTGGTATTGGCATTCACATAAATCCGGCAGCGCGGACGAAAAGAAACCCAAGGGCCCGCAACCCGTCATCACCGCCATCGTGGAGGCGCGCGACCTGACCTCGACCATCACCACGGTCGGCTCGCTCATCGCGGGCGAGGCCGCCGCCATCCATGCCGAAGTGTCGGGGCAAGTGCTGGAGGTATTGTTCGAGGAAGGCAAGCCCGTCAAGAAGGGCGACACGCTGATCAAAATGGATTCCAGCCTGATCGAAACCGAATACGCCAAGGCCAAGGCCGCGCTCGATGTCGCCGCCGCGACCTTCCAGCGTGACGACAAATTGAAATCGGGCGGCTTCGTCGCCGGCCAGCAATGGGATGTTTCCCGCGCCGATTACCGTGCGGCGCAGGCCGCTGTAGCGAACGCCGAAATCCTCGTCACCAAATCCGTCATCAAGGCGCCGTTCGACGGCGTTGCGGGTTTGCGCAGTTTCTCCCCCGGCGATTACGCGACGGCGGGGCAGGAACTGACCAACGTTGTCTCACTCGACCCGCTGAAGCTTGAATTCACCGTGCCGGAAAAAGATTACGCGACGGTGAAGCAGGGCCAGAAAATCACCTTCCTTGTCGATGCCTTCCCCGACATGAAATTCACGGGCGAGATTTACGCGATCGACCCGCGCATCAACCCCGAAAACCGCAATTTCACCGTCAAGGCGACGATCCCCAACACCGACGGCCATCTGCGCCCCGGCATGTATGCCCGTATCGCGATCGAAACGCAGACGCGTCAGGCCGTGCCCATGCTGCCCGAAGAAGCAGTCATGCCGCAGGGCACCGACAGCTATGTCTTCACCATCAACGGAGCCAAGGCGCAGCGCAAAAAAGTAACGCTGGGCGAACGGCAGGCCGGATCGGTCGAAATCCGCGAAGGGTTGAAGGCCGGCGACAAGGTCATCACCGCAGGCCTCATGAAACTCAAAGACGGCAGCGATGTGACCGAACAAAAACCGGAAGCCACTCCCGCCAAGGCGGAGAAATAAATCCATGACGCTTCCCGAACTTTGCATCAAGCGGCCAGTTTTTGCGACGGTGATGAGCCTGTTCCTCATCCTGCTCGGCCTTGTCTCCTACTCCCGCCTTTCCGTCCGTGAATACCCGAACATTGACGAACCCATCGTCACCGTCTCGACCAGCTATCTGGGCGCGAGCGCGGAGATCATGGAATCGCAAGTCACCAAAGTCCTCGAAGACTCCCTCGCAGGGATCGAGGGGATCGAGATCATGTCGTCCATCAGCCGGTCGGAAAGCAGCCAGATCACCTTGCGCTTTATCATCAGCCGCGACCCCGACGACGCCGCCAACGACGTGCGCGACCGCGTGGCGCGGGTACGCTCGCAGCTCCCCGATGAAGTCAAGGACCCGACCGTCGCCAAGGTCGAGGCTGATGCGCAGCCGATCATCTATCTCGCCTTCACCAGCGACCGCCTTTCCGCCATGGAAATCACCGATTACGCCGACCGCTATGTGCAGGACCGGCTGCAGAACGTCGAGGGGGTCGCGCAGGCGACGATCCTGGGTGAACGCCGCAAATCCATGCGCATCTGGCTCGACCCGCAACGCCTCGCCGCCGCAAAACTCGCGCCGTCGGATGTCGAGGACGCGCTGCGCAGCCAGAACGTCGAAATCCCCGCCGGCCGCATCGAAAGCAGCAAGCGCGAATTCACCGTCCTGTCCGAAACCGACATGCGTGATGTCGGCGATTTCGAAAACCTGATCCTGAAACGCAACGGTGCCAGTTTTGTGCGCCTGCGCGATGTCGGCCGCGCCGAAGTGGCGCCGGAGGATGAACGCCGCGTCGTGCGTTTCAACGGCAAAAACGCCGTCGCGCTCGGTGTTATCAAGCAGGCAACATCCAACCCGCTGACCGTGTCGCAGGGCATCCAGAAACTGCTGCCCGATATCCGGTCTTCCCTGCCCGAAGGCATGAACATCGAAATCGCGCATGACACCTCCGTCTTCATTGACCGCTCGATCAAGGCGGTTTATCACACGATTTTCGAGGCCGTCGCCCTCGTCCTGCTCGTGATTTTCTTCTTCCTGCGCTCTTTCCGCTCCACCTTCATCCCGCTGGTCACGATTCCGATTTCGCTGATCGGGGTGTGCTTTGCCATGTATGTGATGGGCTATACGCTCAACACCCTCACCCTGCTCGCCTTCGTCCTTGCCATCGGCCTCGTGGTCGATGACGCGATCGTCGTGCTGGAAAACATCTTCCGCCATATCGAGGACGGAAAAACCCCGCGCGAGGCATCGCTGATCGGTGGCCGCGAAATAGCCTTCGCCGTCATCGCCATGACCGTCACGCTCGCCGCCGTTTACGCGCCCATCGCCCTCTCGACCGGTAAAACCGGCAAGCTGTTTGTCGAATTCGCCCTCACGCTGGCGGGTGCGGTCGTCATTTCGGGCTTCGTTGCCCTGACCCTCACGCCTATGCTTTGTTCCAAAATGCTGTCGGGGCACAAGGAAAAACATGGCCGCATTTATAACGCTATCGAAAGATTCCTCGAAAAACTCACCAGCGGCTATGGCCGCCTCCTCGGCCTTGCGCTGTCATGGCGTTTCGTCATCGTGATCATCGGGCTTTGCGTCGCGGGCGCGAACGTCGCGCTTTTGACCATCATCAAATCCGAACTGGCCCCCACCGAAGACCGCGGCACCATCGTCGTGCGCGCCAGCGCACCGGAGGGATCAACCATCGGCTATATGACCGAATGGATGAAGAAACTGGAACCGATTGCGGCATCCGTGCCCGAAATCGACCGCTATTTCGTCGTGGCGGGCAGCCCGACTGTTTCCGACGGCATCGCCTTCCTCCGCATGAAGCCGTGGGAAGAACGCAACCGCAAGCAGCAGGACATCACCAAGGAAATCACGCCCAAGGTCACGGCGCAGACCGCGGGCATCAGCGCCTTCCCGCGCAACCCGCCGTCGCTCGGCGGTTCGGTGCGTTCCTCCCCCGTGCAGATGGTCGTCCTGACCAGCGGCACCTATCAGGAACTCGATCAGGCCGTGACGCAGCTGGTGCAGGATTTTGCAACCTATCCCGGCATGATGGATGTCGACACCAACCTGCGCATGAACAAGCCGCAGCTGAACATCCAGCTGGACCGCGACAAGACCGCCGCCGTCGACGCCGATATCGACGCGGCAGGCCGCACGCTGGAAACACTGCTCGGCGGGCGTCAGGTCACGCGGTATAAAGACCGCGGCGAACAATACGACGTGATCGTGCAGGTATCGGACGAGCAGCGCGCACGCCCGCAGGACCTGACCGATATCTACGTCCGCAACGCCAAGGACGACATGATCAAGCTCTCCAACCTTGTCACCATCAAGGAAACGGTCGCCCCGCGCGAGTTGAACCACTTCAACCAGTTGCGCGCCGCCGACATTACCGCCAGCCTTGCGCCCGGTTACGCGCTGGGCGAAGTGCTGACCTATGTCGACAAGCGCGCCAAGGAAGTTCTGCCGCCCGGCTTCATCGTCGACTACAACGGTGAATCGCGTGAATTCAAGCAATCGGGTTCCAGCATCGTGCTGACCTTCGCGCTGGCGCTCGCCTTCATCTACCTTGTCCTGTCGGCGCAGTTCGAAAGCTTCGTCGGCCCCTTCATCATCATGCTGTCCGTTCCGCTGTCGATTGCGGGCGCGCTGCTGGCGCTCTACCTGACGGGCGGCACGCTCAACATCTATAGCCAGATCGGCCTTGTGACGCTGATCGGCCTCATCACCAAGCACGGCATCCTGATCGTCGAATTCGCCAATCAGGAGCGCGAGAAAAACAACCTCGGCCGCCGCGAGGCGGTGACGCAGGCCGCGCTGATGCGCCTGCGTCCCATCCTGATGACGACGGGCGCAATGGTTCTGGGCGCGCTCCCCCTCGCGCTCGCAACCGGCGCCGGCGCGGAAAGCCGCCAGCAGATCGGCTGGGTGATTATCGGCGGCATGGGCATCGGCACGTTCTTTACCCTTTTCATCGTACCGGTTGTGTACAGCCTGCTTTCACGCAAGGAAATGCCCAAACATGGTTAAGAAACCCATCCTCGAAACCAGGAACAAGGCGGTCATTTCCAAGACCGCATTCGCCGTGCGCATGGCGCGCTGGCTCGGCGTGACGCTGCTGATTATCGTCGTCTCGCTCATCCTCGGCGTGCTGGGCTATCGCGGGTTCGAGGATATGGCTTGGGTCGATGCGCTGCTTAACGCTTCCATGATTTTGGGCGGCATGGGCGAAGTTGACGCGCTGCATACGGTTGGCGGAAAACTTTTCGCGTCTTTCTACGCGCTTTATTCCGGCATCCTGCTGGTCGTTTGCGGCGGGTTGCTGCTGGTGCCGGTGTTTCACCGCGTGCTGCACCATTTCCACGCCGAAAAATAAAAAAGCGCGACCCGTTTCCGGACCGCGCTTTTTTAAAGCCTTATTTCTTACTTTGCCTGATGCACCAGCTGGCCGATGCGCTGGCTGACCAGCACGAGCATATCAAGGTCGACCTGCGGCTGGGTGCGGAGTTCGTTCACGAGCGCATTGATCTTGTTCGTGCGCACGCTGTTCTCCGCGAACCATTTGTCGACCATGGCGCGGTCAGGTTTCGCGTTTTTCTTGACGGAGCCTGCGAACGCCATCGTCAGCGCCGCCTGATGGATATAGAAATCATCCGTCAACCCGCCCATGATGCGCGCCTGCCACGAGGTTTGCGGCACCAGTTCCGCGACCTTGCGGCGCAGCCAGACGAGGCCGAGGCGGTCGCCCACCACGAAATACATCTCCGCAATCGCCTTGATATCGGCACCCGAACGGCGCGCGATGGAGGTGATGTCGGTCGCGGACGACAGCAGTTTCGCAACCGCAATGTCGGACGCCAGCGGCGCGGGCATCCCGCTTTGCGCGAAATGGTCTTCGTCTTCCTTCACCGATGCGCGAAGGCCGTCGGGCACGATTTTCGCAACCGATTTCTTCAGCATCTCGACGCCGGGCGCGAACGCCTCGACTTCCTTCGTCACATTCAGGTCGCCGCCGCCGAAGCGCAGGTACCATGTCACGGTACGCTTCGCGACCGAGAACACTTCGTTGAGCGCGTCAAGCTGCACGGATGCAGGCACCTTGTTGTCGAGCGCCTCGATCGCCGCCCACATGCCGGGCAGCGCGTAGGATTCCATCACGATGATGAAGGATTTCACGACTTCGCCCAGCTGCGCGCCGGTTTTCTGCATGCGCGACATGACGAAAACAGGGCCCATGCGGTTGACGATCATGTTGACCAGCTGCGTTGCGATGATTTCGCGGCGCAGGCGGTGTGCCTTGATCTCGTCCTTGTATTTGTGCAGCGCTTTGGGGAAGTAATCGAACAGCAGACCTTCCATCCGCGCGTCATCCGGCACATCGGTTTTCAAAAGTTCGTTATAGATATCGATCTTCGCCCATGAGGTGAGGATGCAAAGCTCAGGCCGCGTCAACCCGCCGCGTTCCTTGGTCAACCGTCCCAGCGCCTCGTCATCCGGCAGGCCTTCCAGGCTGCGCTTGATCAGGCCGGATTTTTCCAGATGGCGGATCAGGTCGATATGCATGCCCAGCTGGTCGCGGGCGATTTTCTGCTGCAGCGACAGCGATTGCGATTGTTGATAGTTATCACGCAAGACCAGTTCCGACACTTCTTCGGTCATGTCGGCCATCAATTTGTTGCGTGCCTCCATCGAGAGCTTGCCGCGACCGACGACGTCGGAGAGCAGGATCTTGATGTTGACTTCATGGTCGGAACAATCGACGCCGCCCGAGTTATCGATGAAGTCGGTGTTGATGCGGCCGCCATTGCGGGCATATTCGACTCGCGCCAGCTGCGTCGTGCCGAGGTTTGCGCCCTCGCCGATCACTTTCGCGCGGATATCTTTCGCGTCCACGCGCAGGTTGTCGTTGGTTTTGTCGTCAGCATCCGCATTGCTTTGCGCCGCCGATTTGATGAACGTGCCGATGCCGCCCAGCCAGATCAGGTCGACTTGCGCCTTCATGATGCTGCGGATCAGTTCGTCCGGCGTGACGCTGTCTTCGGAAATGTCGAAGGCTTTCTTGATCGCCGCCGACAGCTTGATCGTTTTCGCCGAACGGTCGAACACGCCGCCGCCCGCCGAGATCTTGTCCTTGTTGTAACCGTCCCAGCCGAGGCGGTTATCGAACATGCGCTGGCGTTCGGTAAAGCTCGCTGCCGGATCGGGGTTCGGGTCGCAGAAAATATGAACGTGGTTGAACGCGGCCAGCAGCTTCATCTGCTTCGACAACAGCACGCCGTTGCCGAACACGTCGCCCGCCATATCGCCCACGCCGACGGTTGTGAAGGGCTGTTTCTGGATGTCGGTGCCCATTTCGCGGAAGTGGCGCTTCACGCATTCCCAGCCGCCGCGCGCGGTGATCGCGATGCCTTTATGGTCGTAACCGGTCGCGCCGCCGGAAGCAAACGCGTCGCCCAGCCAGAAGCCGGCCTTCACCGATAATCCGTTCGCGTGGTTGGAGAATGTGGCCGTGCCCTTGTCCGCCGCCACGACCAGATAGGGGTCGGGGCCGTCATGGCAGACGACATCTTTCGGGCGCACAATCTTGCCTTTCACGCTGTTATCGGTGAGGTCGAGCAATGCCTGCACGAAAATCTTGTAGCAATCGACGCCCTCCTGCAGGTACGCGTCGCGGCCGCCCGTTTTCGGCGGCTGTTTCACGACGAAACCGCCCTTCGCGCCCACGGGCACGATGACGGTATTTTTCACCTGCTGCGCCTTCATGAGGCTCAAGACTTCGGTGCGGAAATCTTCGTGGCGGTCGGACCAGCGGATCCCGCCGCGGGCGATGTCGCCGCCGCGCAGGTGGATCGCCTCGACGCGCGTGGAATAGACGTAGATTTCCACATGCGGGCGCGGCAGCGGCAGCTCGACGATGTTTTTGGAATCCAGCTTCACCGCCAGCAGGTTTTTCGGCATGCCGTTTTCATCGGTCTGGTAATAACTGGTGCGGAGCGTCTTTTCGATCAGCGTTTTATAGCTGCGCAGGATGCGGTCATGGTCGAGCTTCTGGACATTGCCCAGCATCTCGATGATTTTTTCGCCTGTCAGACGCGCTTTCTCCGCCGATTTCGCGCCCGATTTCGGGTCATGCATCAGCTTGAACATCTCGACCAGTTCGCGCGCGATTTGCGGATAGGCCGCGAGCGTCTGTTCGATGTAAACGCGGGAATACGGCAGGCGCGCCTGACGCATGTAACCGGAATAGGTGCGCAAGACCATCACTTCGCGCCAGTTGAGGTTCGCGCGCAGGACAAGCTGGTTCAGCCCGTCGCTTTCCGCGCGGCCTTTCCAGACCTGGATGAAGGTTTCCTCGAGGTTCTGTTTCACTTTATCGAACTCGACGTCTTCGGGGCCTTTCAGCACGAAATCATGAATCCAGATCGCGCCGCCATAGCCCATCGGTTTTACTTCATACGGCATTTCAGATTCAGACTTGAACCCCATCGCATCCAGCACGGGCAAAATGTCCGACAGCGGCACAGGTTTCGTTTCGTGATAGACCTTCAACCGGTATTCGCCCTTGGGCGCCGTATGCAGGCGGTAGAATTCGACGCGGATGTCGTTGCTGGCGTCGTTATGCACCATTGATTCCAGCTGGCGGATATCGTGCACCGCGTTGCCGATCTGGATGGATTCATGATAGGCGGAGGGGAAGGCGCGGCCATAGCTGGCGGCCAGTTCCTCGCCCTTGATCTTGCCATAGACGTCGATCAGGACTTTTTTCAGGCGTTCATCCCATTCGCGGGAGATTTCGATCAGCTGCGTTTCCAGTTTCGCATGGTTGTACGACGCGCCGCCGTCCTCCACGCGCACGGTGAACAGCAACCGCGCGAGCAGGCTGTCGTCGAGCGTGGTGAAATAGTTGGCAACGCGGCCGTTCAGGCCCTGTTCAAGAATGCGCGCGGCCTGCAGGCGGAATTTGGTGTTGAAACGGTCGCGCGGCACATAGAGCAGGCAGGACATATGCTGCCCCATCGTGTCCATGTGGGAAAACAGCGCGACCCGCTGCTTGATCTGCAGGCGCAAAATGCCGAGCGAGAGTTTCGGCAGGTCTTCGGCAGATACCTGGAACAGTTCGTCGCGGGGCATTTTTTCGAGGATATGCTCCAGCGCCTTGTAGTCGTGCGTGCCGCGCATAAAGCCCGCATGTTCGATCGTTTCGGCGACTTTCTGGCGCACCATCGGAATCTCGCTCGTGCGGCAGGAATAGGTGGATGACGTGAACAAGCCGACGAAGATATGCATGCCGGTCAGTTCGCCCTTGGCATTCACCGATTTCACGACAATCGCATCCATCGGCACGCGGCGGTGGACGGTCGAAATTTCGCCGACCAGCTTGCCGATGGAAACAGCCCAGCGCGACTGGCGCAGGCCTTCGATCAGGCGGTTTTCGGCGTCGTCGCTGATTTCCATCACGCGGCCGCCCTTCAGGATGCCGAGGCTGGAATTCGCAATCGTCGCGGCCTTGCCGCCCGTAATGTTATAGGCGCGGTAGCCGAGCAGCGTGAAGTTGTTGTTTTTGACGTAGGCGAGGAAATCGCGGGATTCCTGCAAATCGTGGCGGTCGTGGTTTTTCGCGAAACCGTCGGAAAACAGCGATACGTCGTCGATTTTCGCCAGCATGCCGCGCCAGTCGGTGGTGGCGGAACGCACATCGCCTAAGGTTTGTTCAAGCGACGCCTGCAATTTCCGCATCGCATCGGTCGTCAGCATCTGTTCCAGCTGCACATAGACGCAAGATTCAACTTGTTTCGCATCCGCATGTTTGCCGGCCTGCACGGATTTCAGTTTGCTGCCTTCGCGCGCGACGGATAAAATCGGGTGGAACAGCACATCGATATTCAGGCCCTGTGACAGCAGGTCGGAGGCGATTGAATCGATGATGAAGGGCATGTCATCATTCACGATCTGGATGACCGTGTGCGGAATGTGCCAGCCGTCGCGTTTAAGTTCGGGGTTAAACACCCGCACCTTCACCTGCGCGCTGGCGCGTTCCCCCGCCCAGTCGAGCATCGAGCCCGCGACGCGGCTGAGATCTTCGGCCTTCCAGCCCTGCAAATCATCGGGCGGTACTTGCTGGTAAAATGCGGAGAGGAATTCGTGCAGCAGCTGGTTTTCTTTCTTCACCCCTTTCCCTTCTCGCGACGCAATCAATGCGTTTTGGATAAGGCGGTCTTTTTGGGGGGATTTAGACATGCGAAACACCTGCTGTATAAGGATTTTTGCTTCCTCAATCATACGCCTGAGGCATGGACAATTAGTTAAACCAAGCAGGGGCAATTGCCAACCGAAAACGGAAGCAAGAAACATAACGAAATCCGGCATTTAATTGATATAAACTTTGCTGCAATGCAGCGTTATTCCATCTCGTCGTGGCTGAGCGGGCGCATCGTGAAATAGAGCGCCAAAATAGGCCCGAGACCCGGCAGCACCACGCCGAAAAACGACCACCAGACGCGGTTGGGAATGCGTTCCTTTTGCGTGGGTGCCGGATACGGCCAGAGCTTGTTGAGCAGATAGGCATTGAGCGAGACATGGAAGGCCAGAAATATCCAGAGTTCGTGATCCATGTCGGAATTGGCCTTTGCGGTCGCGGCTATAGAGCCTGATTAGATTCTCTCAACTTTGACCTCAACTTTCAACGTCATTTTTCGTGACGGCGCGTGACAACGCGGCTTTTGCAATGCGCGCGCAAGGCGTTGTCCGCCGAAAGATTTTTTTAAAACCGTGGTTTGTTGATGGCGTTATAACGCGCTTTTTAGCGGTTTTTCGGCTTGTGCGGCAAAGACGGTTTTGATTCGTCATTCGCGGCGGACGCGGCGATATGCGAAGCCGCCGATGCGGCGGGACTAAACATCGACGCCAATACAGTTTCGCGCCAGTCAACGCCGTTACCCTGCGGCAAGACGCTGTCGATCATGCCGGGCGCGGATTGGCCGAGGCTCTCCAGCCAGTTTTTCAGTGCGTCGGTATGCATTATATCTGCGGACATTTTTTTGAACATTCCTGTTAAAATAACCAACCAATAATACGGGAATCTGGTTAAAAACTTCTTAACGAAATAATCCCATATCATCTTGCCATATTTACCGTGCCTTAACCGGCATGTGACAGAATACCTCTACTGACAAGGGGATTCTGATGCTTCAAGCATTTGCCAATACAGCACGAAAGGAACTGCCGCCCGCACGGCGCGGCGTGCTGCTGGCATCGATTGCGGCGCATTTGTCGGAAGGCCATGCGGGCGAGGCCGCGCGCGAATTGCGCGAATACGCCGCTGTCGAATCCGACCATGCGATGCTGGATACCGTCGTCACCAAAACCCTGAATGTTTTGAGCGAAACCGCGCATGACAAGCTGCCGGATGTTTTCGCGGGGCTGTTCGAACATGCATCGCAGCCCGCCGCGCACCTGCTGTTCGCCAAAAAACTGTTCGACAACGCGCGCGATATTACCTGCGACAAGGCTCTCGACGGCTTGCTGGAAGTTTCGCACAAGGACAAGGCGCTGGCGCGCTATACGGTCAAGAAAATGGACGCGGTGCTGTGCGCCTTTGCCGATGCCCGCAAAATTCCCGATTTCAATGAACGCGTCTCGCTGATCGGATCGATCGGTCTGGGTCATGCCGCGAATGAAGACGCGCTCAAGGACAGCGCCCGCCATTTGCTGCTGGAAGAAATGTCGAAAGCACGCGACGCGGCGTCGATTGCCACCATCCTGCGCGCGACCGTAAAAAATAACGCCCCCGATACCGAAATCGACAAGGCGGCGGCGGAGCGCTGGACGACCATCACCGCCACCCTGCCCCGCGCAGAGAAAATCAAGGCCGCGCTGGATGTGGCGGAAGTATTGAACAAACCCCGCGCCAACCATATCGAACACGGCAAAACCTTCGCAACCGCGCTCCGCACCATCGTCACCGTGGCGCAGGAATATTCAAAAGAAGGCCGCCTGCCCGAAAACGTCGCGCTTGCCCTGATCGGCATCGTGCGCGAAGGATTCGACAAAACCGGCCACGCCGCGCAGGTGCTGAAGCTGGCGGCGGCAAAGCCGAAATTCTCGCTGAAGAATTTCCTGCATATATAAAAATCGCATAAAAAAAGCCCCGCTGTTTCCAGCGGGGCTTTTTTTGATTTAAAGCGGTTAGGCTGCTTTGGGCTTCGACAGGGTGTCTTCGCCTTTGGTCCAGTTGCACTGGCACAGCTCGTCGGTTTGCAGCGCGTCGAGGATCCGCAGGATTTCGTTCACGTTGCGGCCGACTTTCAGGTCGTTGACCGACACATGGCGGATGACGCCGTTCGGGTCGACGATGAAGGTTGCGCGGTTGCAGACGCCGGCATCATGCAGGATGCCGAGCGCGGTCGAGAGTTCGCGCTTGATGTCGGACAGCATCGGGAAGGGCAGGTCCTTCAGGTCTTTGTGGTTTTGTTTCCATGCGAGGTGGACGTAGTCGCTGTCGGTCGACAGGCCGAGCACTTGCGCGTCGCGGTCAGCGAAGTCTTTGTTCAGTTTGCCGAAGGACGCGATTTCGGTGGGGCAGACAAAGGTGAAGTCTTTCGGCCAAGCGAACAGCACCAGCCATTTGCCCTTGAAGGAGCTGTTGGACATTTCCTTGAAAGCGGTTTTCTGGTCGTCGGAAACGACGCCGGTGAGTTTGAATTCGGGGAATTTCTGGCCGATTGTCAGCATATTAAGCACCTTTCATGTGTGGACGGGGTCTGCAGTCAATATTGTGATGTGAAAATGGGGTTGGGGGGCTTAATTGTCAAGGATACCGCCCCGAAAATTCGCCGATTTCGCGCCCTATTGAATGTTTTGCCATTAAACTCATCCAGAAGCGTGGCGGATTACCCCTGCCGCTTGGACGAACCTGATTTATAAAACATTATGTATAATTTAGGTCGGCATACTGGCTGCGCAGGGCAGCTTTAGTCGCAGGTGATTTCCGTTTTATAAACCTGGCCGACTGTCACCTTGCCCGTCTCATTCTGGCAGGCGATTTTTTTGACGAAGGGCAACAGCACCTGTGCGCGCAACGTTGTTTCGGAAGTCATGCGCGCCATCTGTTTTTTCTCTTCCTCGCGGCGCAGCCGGTCGTTTTCATCTGCGGGCGGCGGGCGCGTATCGGGCGCGGCAGGATCGATGATCAGGGGGCCGAGCGCGTCATAGATCGCATTCACATGTTTTTTTGAAGCCGCGGCGCGCCCCGCCGTTGCCAGCAGGAAAGCGCGGTCGTCATCGCCGGCATTGCGCAGGCGCGTAATCAGCACGGGCATGAAACGGTCCGCGGTGACAGGGTCACCCAGCAGTTCCTGCGCGATGCTTTTCTGCACGGGCGTCAGCGCGTAATCGATGCCGCCTTCGAACTGCATGATGCGCCAATCGTCGCGCTTGGGTGAATCAGGCTCTCCCGCCAGCAGCAGCGCCGCGACCAGTCCGCGGGTATAGGGATCTTTCAGCGTGCCGTTATCAATGGTGGCCTCCAGTTGCGGCAATTCTTTTTTGACCGTTTCGCTATACGCGGGATCGCCGAGATATTCCTGCAGTTTCACGATGGATGATGCTTCCCGCAAGCTGCCCGACAGGCTGCCGCGCATAAGGTCGACAATCGCGCGCGCGTCATGCGCGGCGGGGGCGATGGAAAGCGATGTCTGGCCGACGACGTTCAGCGGCACGCGCGGCTTTACGCCACAGGTGAAATCGCCCTGTAATCCGGTATCGCAGCAGGCATAGGACGGCGCGACGGTGATTTTTTCATCCGGCTTCAGCGCGCAGATAAAATCGTAATGGGTATAGGCGGTGATCTTGCGCCCATCCGTGGTTTCGGCGTTCAGCAGGCAGCCCGGGATATCGCCGTCGCTGACATGTTCGGCCTTCCAGCTCTCTGTCACGCGGATTTCCATCGGGCCGGTATTGACCGGCGCGCTGCAACTGGCCTGCGCGGCAGGCGCATAAAACAGCGACGCCGCAGCGATGATAACCGCTGCGGCGCGCGTAAATGTTTGTGGCGTACCGGCCATTACGGGGGGGCGACGTTGACGCCGTAGGTGCGGGCGATTTCGAACAGCCCGCCTTTCGATCCCGTGCCCATCGCCTTGAATTTCCAGCCGAGGCCCTCGCGGAACAGCTCGCCGAAGATCATGGCATTGTCGGAGGATGCGTCTTCGGTCAAATCGAAGCGGGCAAGTTCGGAGCCCGTTTCGGAATTGACGACGCGCATATAGGCGTTTTTGATGTCGCCGAAATTCTGCTGGCGGTCTTCGGCGTTGTGGATGGTGACGGAGAACGCGACGCGTTCGATGTCGAAGGCGAGCGTATCGAGGCTGACCTTGATGACTTCCGCGTCATCCGCGTCGCCCTCTTTCTTTTCGCCTGTCGTGTTGTCGCCCATGTGCTGGATCGCGCCGGAATCTGTTTCGAGGTTGTTGTAAAAAATGAAATCGGTGTCGCGGCGGACCTTGCCCTCGCGGTTGAGGACGAAGGCGGAGGCGTCGATGTCGACCGCGTGGCCGTCCTTCGTTTCAGGCGCTTCCCAGCCGAGGCCGATGAAAACTTTATGCAGTGTGGGGTCTACGACAAGAAGATCGACTTCCTCGTCTTTCTTCATGATTTCTTTTCTGAGACTGATGCCCATTTTACAAACCCTTCCGCTAAAAAAATTCTATGTCAAAGTTTCTGCAACTGCTTGATAAGCTGCCGCATGTCATCCGGCAGTTCTGCCTTGAATGATACTTTATTATTGGTTACCGGATGGTTAAATTCCAGCTGCGCGGCATGCAGGGCCTGGCGCGGAAAGCTTGTTAAACCCTTGGCGGCCTTTTCCGGAACCTTGTGCGCGCGGATGAATTTCGGGATGCTGGGCTTGCCATAGACGGGATCGCCCACGATCCAGTGCTGCAGATGCGCCATATGGACGCGGATCTGGTGCGTGCGCCCCGACTGCAGCCGGCACTCCACAAGGCTCGCGACCATGCCATAAGTTTCCAGCAGCGTGTAATCGGTGATCGCTTCCTTGCCGCCCTCCTCCAGCACCGCCATTTTCTGGCGGTTGGTGCGGCTGCGGCCGATCTGCGTTTCGATGCGGCCGGAGGTCGGCGTGACGTTGCCCCAGCAGAGCGCGTTATAGACGCGTTTCAGTTTGCGCGATTCAAGTTGCGCGGAAAGCCCCTTATGCGCGGTGTCGTTCTTGGCGACGACCAATAATCCGGATGTTTCTTTATCAAGACGGTGGACGATGCCGGGGCGCTTGACGCCGCCGATGCCCGACAGCTGGTCGCCGCAATGGGCGAGCAGCGCGTTGACCAGCGTACCGTCCCAGTTGCCCGCGCCCGGATGCACGACCATGTTCGGCGCCTTGTTGATCACCAGCAGGTCTTTGTCTTCGAAAATAATGTCGAGGTCGATTTTTTGCGGCGTCGGCAGCGCCTCGACCGCGGGCGGCACGACGATCGTATATTCCTCGCCCGGCTTTACCTTGTGCGAGCTGTCGGGAAAGGGCTTGCCGAGATACGAGACGTTGCCGCCCTCGATCAGCTGCTGCAGGCGGGAGCGCGAAAAATCGGGCGCATGGCGCGCCAGCACCTTGTCGAGCCGTAACCCCTTGTCTTCTTCCTCTGCTTTGACTGTCACGTTTTCCATGGTAACAATATATCCGAACTCTAGGAGAATAGTCATGCAGGGAATGAAGGTACTGGTCGGCGTTATGAGCCTGATGATCGTTATCTGCATCGGCCTGCTGGCCTATGGCCTTGCGACCAAAACGGGCGATCTGGTGGCGGAAAAGCCGAAACCCGCCGCCGAAACGCCTGCCCCCATGGCCGAACTTGTCCTGCCCGCCCTCTCCCGCATCGAGCGTATGTCGGGCGATGCCAATGGCGCGGCGCTCTATGTGGAATCGGCGGAAGGGGACTATATATACTTTGTGACCCCTGCGACGTCCTCCCGCGTTCGCATTAAACGTCAATAAAATCAATTGGTTATATAGCGGCTGGAACTCGACTCCCCTGTGTTCGTTGGAAATTCAACTGCACAATGTCCAACGTACACGGGAGGACACTATGAAAGCCACGAAAGACGCCAAACCCTTTGACCTGCCCCTGCGCGAAGATGCGCTGGTTATTCTGCAGGCAGACCACGACCATCTCCGCAAATTATTCGCAGAATTCAACCGCCACCTCGGCGATGACGAGGAAATGACCGCCGCCAAGGAAGCGATCGTGCGCGAAGCCTGCGACCTGCTCGACATCCACACCCAGCTGGAAGAAGAGATTTTCTACCCAGCCGTCCGCAAGGCACTGGGAGAAGACGAACTGATGCAGGAAGCAAAAATCGAGCACGACACCGCAGGAGAGTTGATGGACGACTTGCGCAAGCTGTCGCCCGACGACGAGATTTTCGACGCTAAATTCATCGTCCTGTTCGAAATCGCCGGCATGCACATGAAGAAGGAAGAGAAAGAAATCTTCCCGCTCGTACGCAACGCGAAGATGGACATGTTCGCCCTTGGCCGCAAAATCTCGCTCCGCCGCGAAGTGCTGGTGATCGGCAAGCGCATCGGCGAAACGCTGGATGAAATGAACCATAACATCCATCCGGTCGATGAGGCATCTGCGGCCGATGCCGCTGGCCTTCTGCCCGACATCCTGATCCCGCCCCCCGGTTTCCGGTAACGGAAGACCACGGCAGGCGTAAGTTGAATTGAACGAATAACAGGAGAAGCGCGATGAAAAAGTCCGCAACCCAGACAAAAGAAAACACCGCCCTTTCGCTGCTCGCGAAAGACTTCGGCTCCGCCATGACCAACTTCCGCGAATTCGCGGCGGTGGTTGAAAAGGACGACAGCAATATCGACCGGAAGGTCGAACTGGTGCGCGAAACCTGCGCCGATGTCATGACGCACCTTCAAGTGCGCGAAGACGTGTTCTACCCCGCCGTTAAATCGGCGACGGGTGACGAAGAACTCGTGAAGCGCGAGCTGAATGGCAATGAAACTGTAAAGGCGCTGATCAACCGCCTGAACCAGCTGGAACCGGGCGACGAGCTGTTCGACGCGACCTTCATCGTATTGGGCGAAACGGTTGCCCTGCATATGCAGCAGGAACAACAGATCCTGTTCCCCGAAGCACGCGCCGCAGGCCTTGACGTTGCCGCGCTCGGCAAAAAAATCCAGAAGCGGGAGGCCGAATTGAAGGCACGCGAAGGGATTGAAGAACAGCTTTCAAATATCAACATTACCGGCCATCACGCCGATGGCGTACTGACCAAGGCTGGTTTCCAGCCGTAAATAAAGTTTGACGTTCCCGCTATAGTGCGGGAATTCGCAAAGGCATCCCGTGCCGCCGCGTGTACCGGCAGCACGGGATGCTTCTTTTTTGCGTGATGTTTATTTAAAGGAAAATGCCGCCCGCCGCCTCGATGCGCTGGCCGTTGACCCAGCGGCAATCATCCGACAGCAATGCCGACACCAGCGCGCCGATATCATCAGGAAGGCCGACGCGACCCAGCGCGGTGCTGCTGGCGATCATGTCATTCACGCCCTTGTTATCGCGCACCGCGCCGCCGCCGAAATCGGTTTCGATCGCGCCTGGCGCCAGCACGTTGACGGAGATTTTACGCGCGGCCAACTCCTTGGCCATATAGCGCGTGAGCGTTTCCACCCCGCCCTTCATCGACCCATAGGCCGCATAGCCCGGCATCGAAAAACGCGCAAGGCCGGAGGATACGTTCAGGATACGACCGCCATCCTTCAGCAGCGGCACCAGTTTTTGCGACAGGAAAAACGTCGATTTGAAATGGATATTCACCATCTGGTCGAACTGTTCCTCGGTCGTGTCCATGAAACCCGCATGGATGCAGCTACCCGCATTGTTCACCAGCGCGTCGAAATTCTTAGCTCCGAATTTATCCTGCAAGGTTTTTGAAACCGTTGCGGCGAAAGCGGCGAAGGATTTGCTGTCGGATACGTCCAGTTGCAATGCGCTGGCCTTGCGGCCCGCGCCTTCGACGTCGGCGACAACTTTTTCCGCCTCATCCTTGCGGCTGTGATAGGTGATGATGACGTCATGGCCCTTTTGCGCGAGATGCTGCGCCATGTTTTTGCCAAGCCCGCGGCTGCCGCCGGTGATGAGGATGATGCCCATGTTATTGTCCTTTTGCGTTTGTGATGCGTTGGCGGATTTCCGGCTTGTCCCATTCGAAAGGTCCGGCGAAAGTGTCGACGATATTGCCGGATTTATCGAGCAGGAAGCTGGTCGGCAGCCCCTGATAAAACTTTTCCCATGCCGCCGGTATCTGGCGGTCGGTGTCGAGATAGGCCGGAAGGCTGGCAGCGCCATGCTTTTTCAAAAATGTCGCAATTTTCTCGGGCGTGCCGTTCCGGTCGAGGCTAATGGCGACCACAGTCACCTCCGTTAGTTTGGCCAAAGACGGCAATTCGGCCACGCATGGGGTACACCATGTCGCCCAGAGGTTGACCAGCACGCGGCTGCCCCGGAAATCTTCCAGCGTCTTTTTTGCCCCCGTTCCGTCGTAAAACGTGACACTGGGCAGGGTTTCGCTCTTGATCGTTTTGGAGATATTTTCCTTATTATCAGGAGGATATGACAATACCATGGTGGCAGTCCCGTAACCTAGCAGCGCGATCAGCGCAACCGCCCAGAGATAGATGATTTGTGGCTTTACCCGCACGTCGCTTTAACTCCAAAATAACAAAAAAGACTCTATAATAATAAGATGGCGGGTGCGAGATGAGAATAGCGGTACTGATGCTTCCAATATTGACGATTTTTCTGTCCGGTTGCGGCGTGAAGCCCAATCAGGTGGACCCGCCTGCGCGTGTGGAAAAGGGCAAGGATTATTTCCCCCGCACCTATCCCGACACATCAACCGACCCGAACCCCCAACGGTATGTACCGAAATGACCCAGACCACCGCCTATAAAAATTCCCGCCTGCGCATGGAGGATGTGGAGCTGGCATCCGTCGCCGAAAAATTCGGCACGCCGCTCTATTGCTACAGCGCCGGCCAGATCGGGCAGAATTTTGAGTCCTATCGCCGCGCGCTGAAAAGCGTGACCGATGATTTCACGATCTGCTACGCGGCCAAGGCGAACAGCAACATCGCGGTATTGAGCCTGCTGCAAAAACGCGGCGCGGGCGCCGATATCGTGTCGGGCGGCGAATTGCGCCGCGCCCTTGCCGCCGGCATATCGCCGAAAAAGATCGTCTATTCCGGCGTCGGCAAAAGCGACGCAGAAATCACCTTCGCCATCAAGACCGGCATCATGCAAATCAACGTGGAATCCGAACCCGAACTGGTATCGATTTCGCGCATCGCCAAAAAACTGAAAAAAACGGTTGATGTATCCATCCGCATCAACCCGAACGTGGACGCAAAGACGCATGCCAAGATCACGACCGGTAAGAAAGAAAACAAATTCGGCATCGATATCGAATTTGCGCCTGCGCTGTATAAACGCGCGCTGAAACTGCCGAACATCAACGCAATCGGCGTGGCCGTGCATATCGGCTCCCAGCTGACCTCCCTCGCCCCCTATAAACGCGCTTATGAACGCGTGGCGGATCTTGTGCGTATCCTGCGCAAACAGGGCAACGATATCCGACGCGTCGATCTGGGTGGCGGCATCGGCATCACCTATCGCAACGAAACGCCGATTGACCTGTATCTGTATGCGCTGATGATCCGCGACGTGATTTTGCCGCTGGGCGTCCACATTGTGGTGGAACCGGGCCGCTCCATCGTGGGCGATGCGGGCGTGCTGCTGTCGCGCGTCGTCAGCGTAAAAAAAGGGCATAACAAGAATTTCCTGATTTTGGACGCCGCCATGAACGACCTGATGCGTCCTGCCCTCTATGGCGCATATCATGCGGTGCTGCCGCTGAAAAAAGGCGGGAAGGCGACGCTGTACGACATCGTCGGCCCTGTCTGCGAAACAGGCGATACCTTCCACATCGATGAAAAACTGCCGCAGTTGCAGGCGGGCGATCTGGTCGCGATCATGACGGCGGGCGCCTATGGCGCGGTCATGTCGTCCAACTACAACACGCGCCCGCTGGCGGGCGAGGCGATTGTGCAGGGCAAAAAATTCGGCCTTGCGCGCAAGCCGCAAACGGTTGACGAACTGGTTAAAAACGACGTGATCCCGGGGTGGCTCGCATGAATTTAGGACAGCTTCGCTATCAGCTTGTATCGCTTTTCAGCTGGCTGTCGCTATTTGCGGAGCGTTTCTGGGCATCGTTCTGGCCCGCGCTGTCGGTCGTGTTCGCCTTTGTCGGTCTGGCGGCGCTGCGCGTCTTCCCGATGCTGGGCAATGCAGGTCACTTGCTGGCGCTGGTTGTCTTCGCCGTCCTGTTCATCGTTGCGCTGACGCGCTATGGTGTGCCGTTCCACCGCCCGTCGATGAAGGAAGTGCGCCGCGCGGTCGAAAAACAAAGCGGGCTGCTCCACCGCCCGCTGGAGGCGCTGCTGGACAAGCCCATGGGCGCGTCGAAAGAAAGCGCGGCGCTCTGGCAGAAATACCAGGCGCGGTTGAAAAGCCTGTGGAGCCGCACGCAAATTCACCGTCCGCATGCCGCTGTTGCGCCGCATGACAAATATTCGCTGCGCTACATCGCTCTCGTTCTGTTGCTGGTTGGCCTTGTCATCGGCCAGCGCGAAACAATCTTCCGCCTGCAACAGGCGCTGAACCCGGATATCAAGGGTTACCTGCGCATGAATGCAGGCGCGCTCGATGTGTGGATCGAGCCGCCGGAATACACCAATGAAAACCCGATCTTCCTTGCGACCACGCAGCTGGGCGCGACGGCCGTCGCTGGCGGTGTGCAGGTGCCCGAAAACAGTGTGCTGAAGGTGCGCATCGGCGGCCTCACCGCTCCGCCCACCCTTTCCTATGGCGATATCGAACCTGACTTTACGCAGGCCGCGCCGAAAAGCTTCACGCTCGAAATGCCCCTGACGCAAAGCGGCATACTGAAACTGACGAAATGGAAATTCCGCACGCTCGGCGAATGGCCGATCACGGTTTTGAAGGACAAGCCGCCCGCGATCGTGCTGCTGAAGGCGGAACCGACCAAGGGCGACCGGCTGCAGCTGATCTATACCGCGAAAGACGATTACCGCATCAAGGAAGTCTACGGCTCGATCTCCCCCACGCAGGAGTTGATCAAGACATTCGGCACCAAGACGGTCGATTTCAATATCCCGATGCCGGAAACACCGCAGGATGAAAAAACCTTCGTGACCGACATGACATCGCACCCGTGGGCAGGGTCGGAAGTCGTGCTGGTGCTGAATGCGAAGGACGATATCGGCCAGACCGGGACAAGCGCGCCGCAGAAAATTTTGCTGCCGGAGCGCCAGTTCACCAACCCCGTCGCCAAGAAAATCATCGCGGAGCGCCGCAAACTGATCTGGTACAACAACGTGCTGACGCGCAAGGTATCGGCGCAGGCCTTCGTGGATATCGCATCGGACCTAGACGGGTATAAATGGGACAAGATCGTGTTCCTCGGCCTTGGCATGACGTATAAACGCCTGATCTATGACGGCTCGGCGGAGGCGGCGGACTCGCTGGTGCCGCTGTTGTGGGATCTGGCCATCCGCGTGGAAGACGGCGGCCTTGCGCTGGCGCAGCGCGAACTCAGCGACGCGCTCGCGAAACTTGCCGAGAAACTCAAAGACAAGAACGCGACCAAGGAAGAGGTCGCCGACCTGATGGCCGAAGTGCAGCGCAAGATGCGCGAATATTCGCAGAACCTCGCGCAGGAAATGCGCCAGCGCATGCTGGAGGGCAAGCAGGCTCCCCAGATTTCGCAGGAACTCGCCGACCGTATCATGAAAAACATCGATATGGACAAGCTGATGAAGCAGATGGAGGAAATGACGTCTGGCTCCGAAGCCGAGCAGATGCAAAAGCTCGCCGAACACATGAAAAATTCCGTCGACCGCATGGATTCCAAACGCATGGACAAGATGCAGCAGGGCCAGAAATCTGCGATGGAAGGCCTGGAAGAGCTGCAAAAACTGATTGAGCGCCAGCAGCAGCTGATCGACAAGACCCAGAAGCTGACCCCGCAAACGCCTGAACAGAAAAAAGCGGAAGAAGAGAAAAAGGCCGCCGAGCAAAAGCAAAAAGAGCAGGAAGACAAACAAGCACAGGGTCAGAAGAAAGAAGAAAAGAAAGAAGAACAGAAAGACGCGCAGACCACCAAGGACCAGCAGGGCCAACAGCAAAGCCAGCAGCAACAGGGCAAGCAGGGCGACCAATCCCAGCAACAGTCGCAACAGCAAGGCCAGCAAGGACAACAACAAGGTCAGCAGCAGTCCCAGCAGCAACAAGGCCAGTCCGGTCAGCAACAATCTGGCCAGCAACAATCCGGTCAACAGCAGGGCCAGTCTGGTCAACAACAGTCTGGTCAGCAACAACAGGGACAGCAATCCGGCCAGCAACAGTCACAACAACAGGGCGGACAGCAAAGCGGCCAGCAGCAAGGGCAGCAACAGGGCCAGGGCCAGCAACAAGGCCAACAACAACAGCAAGGTCAAGGCGGCGATAGCTCCCTGCCCTCGTTCAAGCTTGGCCAGAATGGCGAGAAGAAGGAAGACGGCCAGCAGCCACGCCAGCAATCACAACCCGGCGACCAGCAGGGCCAGAAACAGGCGCAAGGCCAGCCGCAGGGTCAACCACAGCAAGGGCAGCAACAAGGTTCCGCCGGCCAGCAACCCCCGCAGCCTGCCCCCGTCCCGCAAGGATTCCAGAGCGCGGAAGAAAAAGGGAAGCAGCAGCAGGGCGCAGGCGGTACGGAGAAAAAAGACGACGCGCCGCAAATGGGCCAGCAGGGCAAGGACAAGCCCGAACAGGCGCAAGGCATGGGTGAGGAAAAGAAAGACGCGCAAGCCCAAGGCGCAACAGGCGAACAGGGCGAGCAACAGCAGCCGCAACTGACCCGTGAAAATTCAGGCCCGCCCGTTCGCACCACAAAAGAAGGCGCCAACGAGCAGACCGGCATCCGTGGAAAACTGGGCGAAATCATGCGCAAGATCGGCGAAGGCCTGCCGCAAGTGCCGGAGAATTTCGGCAAGGCGGATCAGGCGATGAAATCCGCGCGCAATGAATTGAAGGAAGGCGACCCCCAAGGCTCGCTCGCCCACCAGAAAGAGGCGCTGAAGGAACTGGAAGGCGCGATGGACAACGCCGTGAAACAGCTGGCCGAACAACTGCAAATGACCATGATGAATTTCGGCATGCCGCAGGAAGGCCCGGGCTATGGCGGGAATTTCGATCCGCTCGGCCGCCGCATGGGCGGCGGAAAACCCGGCGATAACGGCAAGCCCGGCGACGATTTCGTCGCGATCCCCGAGGAAAAAGAACGCCGCCGCGTGCAGCAGATCATCGAGGAGCTGCGCACGCGTTCCAACGACTACACGCGGCCCAAGCAGGAACGCGAATATATCGACCGGCTGCTGAACCAGTTCGAATAGTTATTTGGCCTTCATGTAGGGGATCATATACGCAACGCCGATGGCGGCGGCGACATGCTTGATCGTGTGGCCGCTGATGGTGCCGCCCAGCAGGTGAAACACTTGCGGATCGAAATGCTCCAGCACCTTTGCCACGATATACCAGCCGAGCGTCAGGAACAGGTAGCGCGTTGCCTTGGGCTCCCGCGCGGGAAACAGCGCGATCATCAATAAAATCGCGACAATCGGAAAGAACTGCACCAGCGCATAGGGGCGCAGGTCGCCCTGCCCCAGCGCTTCGGTATGATCCCAGTACCAGACGCTGAAAAGGCCGGCGGCGAGGAACAGCGGGAACAGCCGCACGCCCCATTTTTCGCTGACCCTTTCGCGGATGACGATCGAGAACAGCGACATAAACGCAATCGTCATCGGCAACCTGTCCCAGACCAGCGTGTGATTGTCGGGTGCAAGGTGGTAATAGCCGGAGCCGAAGGCGACCAGAAACACGCCAAGGAACAGCAGCAGCCATAATTTGAAATCCGCGGCGGAAAGGCTGGCGCGTTTTTTAAACGTTGCCGCCACGCCCCAGATGCCGACGATGGCGAAGGCCAGGTTGCCCATCACATCGCCGAAATTGGGGATGCCGAGCCACCCGCGTTTATCCGCGAAATCGTGATAGGCGAGGTCTTGCGCGACCGGCGGCACCATGAAGGCACCGATGAAACAGATAGCCGCCACGGCAAGCAGGATGCCGATGCGCCCGCGCCGGGTAGAGGGGCAGCAGATCATGCGGCAAGCGCGGTCGAAATACGGCGCGTGATTTCTTCCAGCGTGAAGGGTTTGGAGATCACTTCATGCGCGAGGAAATCAAGGTTGTGCGCGCGCTGGCGCTGGTTCGCATAACCGGACATCATGAGGATTTTCGTCTGCGGATAATCCTTGGAAACTTTCAGCGAGAGGGCGATGCCGTCAAGATCGGGCATGACGATGTCGGTCAGCAGCAGGTCATAGCTGCGCTTGGTCAGCGCCTCCAGCGCGGCATTGCCGTCCGGCACCACCGTCACGGCATAGCCCGCATAATTCAGGGCGCGTTCCACGAACTGGCGGACGGAAGGTTCGTCATCGGCCACCAGCACCCATTTGGTATCGTCATCTTTGGTCATCGCAAATATCCTTCACTTATCCAAACCATCACTTGTCCAAAATCGTCAGCTCGACCGTCTTGCCGTCTTCGGGCGCATCCTTGAACGACAGGTCGAGCGGAATGTTTTCGCCAGACGTCAATGTCTGCGTCTTGTCCGGCCTGAATTCCCAGCTTTTCAGCACGCCGCCATAGGCGCCTTTTAACTTCACCAGCAACGGCGGATAATCCATTTTCTGCGCCGTGGTATTGGCGAGTTTTGCCTGCAGCACCAGCTTGCGGTCCTTGCCGGCAACGCGGTTCTCGGCGACAAGTTCCGACAGCTGGAAACCTTCGCCCGGTGCCTTCACGGTAAAGCCAAGTGTCGAATAGAAATGCGCCATCGCGGGCGCGTGGCGCAGCACTGGCTGCTTCATCACGAACAAACCCGACAGCGTGACGAAGCAGAGCGCCATAAAAACAAAAATCCCGAACTGCGCCGCGCCCATGCCGAGCGGGCGATAGGTCATGACAGGTATCTGGAAGGTGGAGGGGAGCGGGTCTGCCGGTACAGGCATGACGGATTGCGGAATTTCGATCGTGTCTTCGTTGACGTAGTCGCCCTTCACCATGCTGCGGAAGTCGAGGTCGTCGCCCTTCGGCTCTTCCATCCAATCGGGCGGCGCAGCGGGTTCTGCCTCTGCCGTCACCGGCGGGTCCTCGTGCCACATCTCGCTGCACTGGGTGCAACGCACCGTGCGGCCAGTCGCGCCCAGCAGGCGCTCCTCGACCTTGTACACGGTCCCGCAATGCGCGCAGGTGACGTGAATCACGCGGTGGAATCCCCCTTTTTTCAAACGGATACGCCAAATAAAAGTGGCATAGCCGGTTGATTAAGGATAGCATATGAATTATTAATTTTTGAGCCTTTAATTATGCGAAGCCGCTGATATTATTGAAATATCGGAAGCAACGGGGAACAGGGCATGTCGATCGTCAAATTTTCCAATGTAGGGCTGCGCTACAGCACGGGGCCAGAGGTGCTGCACGACCTGTCGTTCGAGCTGCCGCCCGGTTCGTTCCACTTCCTGACCGGCCCTTCGGGTGCTGGCAAGACCTCGCTTTTAAAACTCCTCTATCTTGGCCAGCACCCGACGCGCGGGATCATCCATATGCTCGGCCGCGACCTGACATCGGTGCCGCGGCGCGAACTGCCCATGCTCCGCCGCCAGATCGGCATCGTGTTTCAGGATTTCAGGCTGCTGCCGCACCTGTCGGCCTTTGACAATGTCGCGCTGCCGTTGCGCACATCCGGTTTGGCGGAAAAAGACATCCGCCGCAACGTGACCGAATTGCTGGAATGGGTCGGCATCGGCGACAAGATGGAGGCACGCCCGCCCACGTTGTCGGGCGGCGAACAGCAACGTATCGCCATCGCCCGCGCCGTCATCAACCGCCCGAAAATTCTGGTGGCGGATGAACCGACCGGCAACGTCGATTCCGAAATCGGCACACGCATCATGCATTTGTTCGAAGAACTGAACCGCCACGGCACGACCGTGCTGATCGCAACGCATGACGACGAAATCGTGACGCGTTTCCGCCACCCGCAAATGCGGTTGGAGCACGGCACGATGGTGGAAGGCCCGAAACGCAAGATAAAGGCGGCGTAACATGGCGAAAAGCAAACTGATCCCCGGCAAATACCAGTACGACATCGGGCTCGACCAGGGCGCGGGCGCGCATCTGGTGGCATGGTCGACGGGGCTGATGGTTTTTTTCGCAACGCTGGCACTGGCCGTCAATATGGGCCTGAACACCGTGACGCAAAGCTGGGTATCGGGGCTTTCGGGCAGCCTGACGGTCGAGATCAAGCCGCCGGTAACGGACGAGCAGAAAGCAGCCTCCGCCGAAACGGTGAAGAAAGTTCTGTGGATGACGAAACAGCATCCGGCGGTCGAGAAAAGCCGCGCCCTGCCCCGCGAAGAAATACTGGCCCTGCTGCGCCCGTGGCTCGGCGACAAGGCGCCCGGCAGCCTGCCCCTGCCCGCCATCATCGACATCACGCTGAAGAAAGATGTTGATTCAGCCGCACTGATCGCAGACATCAACAAACTCGCGCCTGAAGCCGCTGTCGACAGCCATGCCGATACGCTGGGCGATGTCAAAACGCTGGTCGCGACGGCGCGCATGTTCGTGCTGCTGCTGACGGGCGTTATCATCCTGCTGACAGCCGCATCGATTGCGGGCATCGTGCGCTCCAAACTTGCGATCCATGCGCAGGAGGTTGAAACGCTGCACCTTGTCGGCGCGTCCGACGAATATATCGCGCGCCAGTTCCGCCACCACACGCTGAAGGGTGCGCTGAAGGGCGCGGTGGGCGGCGTTATCTGCATGGTGCTGGCGATACTGGGCGTCAGCTATATGACCCACACCATCGACACGGCGATTTTCCCGCATGTGCGCCTGATGCCGCTGGAATGGATTTTGATTGCCGCCGCCCCCGTGCTGGCAGGATCGCTGATCGCGCATTTCACGGCGCAGCGCACCGTCATGCGCGAACTTTCAAGGCTGGCGTAAGAGAACATCATGTCAGTGCATATCAAATCCGCACGGGTTCCGCTCGTTCTCCTGCTCGCGCTGGCGTTATGGCTGGCGGGGCTTTACGCCTTTACGCGCGGCATCTCGGAAGACCAGCCCGTGCTGGCCGAGACGGCGGATGCGATCGTTGTGCTGACCGGCGGCACCAACCGCCTTGATGCGGGCTTCGACCTGCTGGAAAAAGGGCGCGGCAAAAAGCTCTTCATCTCCGGCGTCTATCGCGGCGTCGAGGTGAGGGAATTGCTGGAGCGGTCGCGCAAAAAAGGCGCGGGCCTCGATTGCTGCGTCGAGTTGGGGTTCGAGGCGGATGACACCATCGGCAATGCGAAGGAAGCAACCGCGTGGCTGCGGCGCGAGAATTTCAAGACCTATTACCTTGTCACCGCGAATTACCACATGAAACGCGCGCTGATGGATTTCGACGCCTATGGCGATGGCCTGACAGCCATCCCCTACCCCGTCGAACCCGACAGCCTCGACATGCGCAACTGGTGGCGCGAGGGCGCGACGCGCGCGCTGATCTTGCGCGAATACATGAAATTTATCGCGGCGCTGGTCTGGCGCCCCTTTGCGGCATAGGACAATTAAAAATGGACGCCCTGCGGTCGATTGCGTTTAACTTCCTCTATATCTTCGGGTCGCTGTTCCTGAGCCTTGTGCTGCCCTGGGCGTTTTTCTTTCCCCCGAAGAAATGCGCGGCCATCGTGTCGAAATATTACGGCGGCTATATCACCTTCATTGAACGGCATGTGCTGGGGCTGAAACTGGAAATCCGCGGGATGGAAAACCTGCCGGCCGATACGCCCTATATCATCGCGTCCAAGCACCAGTCGGCCTATGAAACGCTCAAATTGCCGTTCCAGAAACAATTCCGCCATCCCGTCATCATCCTGAAAAAAGAACTGACCTATCTGCCACTGTGGGGCATGTACCCGAAGCGCATGGGGGAGGTCGCCATCAATCGCGGCGAGGGTATGGAATCGATGCGCGCGATGAGCCGCGGCTGCAAGGCCGCCATCGACGACGGCCGTTCGGTCGCCATCTTTCCGCAAGGCACGCGCGTGAAGCCGGGCGATGTGAAACCGTACAAGGCGGGGCTGGCGAAAATCTATAAAGACCTCGGCGTGCCCGTGGTGCCGATGGCGCTGAATACCGGCATGTTCTGGGGGCGCAACGCGTTCTTTAAAAAATCCGGCACGGTCGTGTTCGAATTCCTGCCCGCGATACCGGCAGGCGTGCCGCCGCTGCAAATGATGGAGCGTCTCGAAACCGCGCTGGAGGCGGCGAGCGACAAACTGGTCGTCGAGGCCGGCGGTCCTGCACTGCCCAAAAAATGACAACCCCGTTAACCTTCCTTTTACCGTCCCCCTGCTAGGTTGTAACTGTGCAGGGCGAAAACGCCCGCGGGACAAACGGCAAAAATAATTCATAGTGTGTGTTGTGAAGATATCGGGAGCCCCAAGGGGCTCCCGAACTCTTTGTAAACTATGGCGATTTTTCTTGTTTTTGCGCTAATAAATTGTTTACATATAGACGTTATACTGCTGGATAGAACAAGGGTGCAGGCATGAACGTGAAATATGTGGACGGCTTGGTAGAACAGCTCAAGGGGCAGACCCCTTTGCAGGAGACGGACAGCAACCCCGTCTACACCCTCATGCAGCAAAAAGAGCTCGGCAATTTCAAGTTTGCGCAAATCGTGCGCGACATGCATGAACACCGCCCGTTCAAGGAAGGCCGTCTGGGCGATATGAAACAGGAACCCGAAAAAGACATCCGCGTCATGACGAACGTCAGCGGCGACAATGCCGCCTTCGCCGTCGTCAAGCGCCAGCCCGAGGCCGATGGCAGCTATGCCATGCTCGCGCGCGTGAACATTGCCAAGGACGCGAAGGGCCGATGGGAATTGCAGGATTTCTTCACCTCGCTCGACCCCACGGGATTTGAAAAGGACGAAGCCAAGCGTTATGTCGACCTCGGCGACGGCATCCGCAAGGAATACAAAGGCAATACCGACAAATTTGTGGCCGATTTCCTGCAAGGCCTGCAAAAAGGCGACGATGTCTGGGGCGCGATGACGACCGCAGACCATGCCGGCAAGATTGACAAGATATTTGACGGCGCGCGCCGCGAAGAACAGCAACGCATCGATGCCGGTGAAAAGCCGATGGCGCTGCGCAAGATTGGCGATGACCGCATCGGCGGCACCTTCACAGGGCATCAAAGCCCCGACGAAAATGCGGCAAGACGCACCAGCGTCGCGCCGATATTACGTCACAAGAACTAGGCTTTTTTCGGGCCAATCGCAAAAAACAGCAGCGCACCGAGTGTAACGATGGCTAACGCCATTTCGCCGATCTGCATGCCGTCAGCATCGCCACGCATCGCCAGATAACCCAGCCACACGGCGTTCAGGATATTCCAGATGAAGGCCAGAATGCGCAGCTTGGCCAGCGGGCCGATGGAGCTGAATTTTCCGGGCCGCCAGAGCGCGAAAAAGGTCAGCGCCTCCCCGCCCATCACGATGCAGCCCAGCAGGATATTGAGTGTGCGCTGGCCGCTGAGATCCAGCAGGCCGATGTCATAGACAAGGTTCATGCCGCTCAGGGTCGCCAGCACGAAATGCGGCGCCATCAGGATTAAACCGGCGACGCGGTTTTTGTCTTGTGGCATTTTCACGCCAGCACCTGTTTCACGGCGTTCTGCCAGCCTTCATACAGTTTATCGCGGTCTGCAGAGAGCATCATTGGCGTAAAGCGGCGCTCGCATTCCCATGATTCAGTGATGTAATCAATCGACGGGAACATGCCGACCTGCAGGCCCGCAAGATACGCAGCGCCCAGCGCAGTTGTTTCGGTCACGGTCGGGCGCAGGACAGGCGTTGCCGTCATATCGGCCAGAAACTGGCAGACCCAGCTGTTTTTTACCATGCCGCCATCGACGCGGATTTCGGTCATCGGGTATCCGGCATCTTCTGCCATCGCGCGCATCAGGTCTTCGGTCTGGTAGGCTTGCGCCTCCAGCGCCGCGCGCACCAGATGCGCGGATGTTGCACCGCGTGTCAGGCCGGAAATGCTGGCGCGCGCATGGGGGTTCCAGTATGGCGCGCCAAGACCTGTAAAGGCGGGCACCATATAAACGCCGCCGTTATCGGGCACGGATTTCGCGATCGCTTCGGTCTCGTTCGATGACTTGATGATGCCAAGCCCGTCGCGCAGCCACTGGACCGCCGCGCCCGCCACAAAGATAGATCCTTCGATGGCGTAATTGATGTCGCCATTCAGGCGATAGGCAACGGTCGTCAGCATCTTGTTCTGCGACGGCTTGAATTCACCGCCGATATTCATGAGCGCGAAACAGCCCGTGCCATAGGTGCTTTTGACCATGCCGGGCTTGAAGCAGGCCTGGCCGATCAGCGCCGCCTGCTGGTCGCCCGCCATGCCCGCAACGCGCGTGGGCGCACCCAAAAATTCCGCGCCCACATCGCCGAAATGCGCGCTGTTGTCTTTCACTTCCGGCAGCATCGATGCAGGGATGCCGAGGATTTTCAGCAGTTCATCATCCCATTTCTGTTCGATGATATTGAACAGCAGCGTGCGCGACGCATTGGTGATGTCGGTCGCATGCACCTTGCCGCCGGTCAGACGCCAGAGAAGGAAGCAATCGACGGTACCAAATGCCAGTTCGCCGTTTTTCGCGCGCGTGGCTGCGCCCTCGACGTTATCCAGTATCCAGCGCAGTTTGGTGCCGGAGAAATAAGGGTCAAGGAGCAGGCCGGTCTTGCGCGCGAATGTCGGCTCCAGCCCCGCATCCTTTAATTTCTGGCACATATCAGCGGTGCGGCGATCCTGCCAGACGATGGCGTTGTATACAGGCGCGCCGGTTTTACGGTCCCAGACAATCGTGGTTTCGCGCTGGTTGGTGATGCCGATGGCGGCGACATTGGTCGGATGAATGCTGTGCTGCGCCATCACGCCTTGGGATACGTATTGCGTATCCGACCAGATATCCTCGGGGTTCTGCTCTACCCAGCCGTTTTCGGGATAGTAAAGCTGCAATTCCTTTTGCGCGGTGCCGGTGATATGCCCCTTTTCATCGAACAATATCGCCCGCGTGCTGGTCGTGCCCTGGTCGATGGCGAGGATGAATTTGGACATGTTACGCGGCCTCTTCCTTATCGCCCGCCAGCTTTTTCAGCAGCTTGCGGATTTTTTCCTGCGTCATTTCGGTCGTGTGCAGGCCGAGCTTTGACCTGCGCCACAGAATATCTTCCAACGTCTGCGCCCATTCGTTGGCGACGAGGTATTTGATTTCGGCCTCGTAAATGCTTTCGCCCAGATGTTCGCCCAGATCGGTGATGCGTTTCGCGCCGCGCAGGATGTCGCGCGTGCGTGTGCCATAGGCGCGGCCCAAACGCTTGGCGAGGTTTTCGGGCAGCCATGCATATTCGCGGCGCACGGTTTTGACGAAGGTTTCAAAACCCGCGATGCCGCCTTCGCCGCCCGGCAGATGCGCGGTTTCCGTCCATGCCTTGCTGCCCTTGCCCAGTTTTTCGGTGACAAGATCGCCCGCCTGTTCGCCCAGCTTGCGGAAGGTCGTGATCTTGCCGCCATAGACCGACAAAATCGGCAGGCCCGCGACATCGTCCATCTCAAGAATGTAGTCGCGCGTGACTTCGGAGGCGTTTGCGTCGCCGTCATCGACCAGCGGGCGCACGCCGCTATAGGTCCATTCGACGTCTTCCGGTTTCACCGCATGGCGGAAGAAACGGTTGACGGCGGCGCAGAGGTAATCGACTTCTTCGATCGAAATGCGCACTTCCTCGATATCGTCCTTGTATTCGATGTCGGTCGTGCCGACGAGCGTGTATTTTTTCTCGTAAGGGATCGTGAAAACGATGCGTTTATCGTCGTTTTGCAGGATATAGGCGTGGTCGCCCTGATAGAGCTTGGGCACGATGATATGGCTGCCCTTGACCCAGCGGATCTTGTATTTGCCGACATCCGCGCCGACAAGGCCGAGTGTTTTCGCAACCCACGGGCCCGACGCGTTCACCACCATGCGCGCATGGATTTTATGTTTTTCTTCGGTGTTCACATCCTGCAGCACGGCCTGCCAGATATCCTGCTTCGCGTGCTTGCCGATGGAAACGCATTCGGTGCGCGTTAAAATCTCCGCGCCTTTTTCAAACGCGTCGCGCGCACTCAGGACGACAAGGCGCGTATCCTCGACCCAGCAATCGGCGTAGGAAAAACCGCGGCGGAATTCGGGGCGCAGCGGCTGGCCGTACATCGTGCCGGGCAAATAATGGCTGTGCGAACGCGAGAGAATTTTGCGGCCGCCCAGATGGTCGTACAAAAACAGGCCCGCGCGGATCATCCACCACGGGCGCAGTTTTTTGTGATGCGGCAAAATAAAGGTTAGCGGCCAGATGATATGCGGCGCTGATTTCAACAACACTTCACGTTCATGCAACGCGTGACGCACAAGGTTGAATTCGTACTGTTCCAGATAACGCAAACCGCCATGGATGAGCTTGGTGGAGGCGGAGGATGTGGCGGAGGCAAGGTCGTCTTTTTCGCACAGCACAACCGACAACCCGCGTCCGGCGAGATCGCGCGCGATGCCGCAGCCGTTCACGCCGCCGCCGATGACCAGTACGTCCACTTCCCTGATTTTCGCCACGATCCGTAGCCCCCGATTAACTCCCTGATATTTAAGCGGAATATGGCAAGGATGGCAATAGCTATTTGCGCGGGATGTTATTGGAAATCGGGATCGTCATTGTTTTTCTCGTGATGTTCCTGCGCCAGCGCGAGGATTTTCCGCAAGATGTCGTTCCCGACCGTCGGCGGCGGGCTGCCAAGCAGGTAAACGACCTCGCTTTGCAATGGTTCGACGGGCTGGTCGCCGGTACGGAAGGTGACGGTGCAGGTCGCCCCCCTGCGTGACGCCGATTCAACCGTAATTTGCGCGCCCAGCTGTTCAAGGATGCCATAGACGACCGACAGGCCAAGGCCCGCCCCTGCCGTTGTTTTGGTCGTGAAAAACGGCTGGAAAATGCGCGGCAGGATATGGGGCGCAATGCCGTTGCCATCGTCGCGCACGACCAGCCTGCCACCCGCGCAGGAAATGCGCAAAATGCCGCCATTCGGCATCGCCTCGACCGCGTTCAGGGCAAGATTCAGCACCACCTGCGCCACATGTTCGCGGGCGGCGATGACGGTTGCGGGCTGCAGATCCAGTTGCAGCACAATATCCTTGCCCGCCAGCGTTTGCAGCGCGTCCTCCATGCCGCGCAAGAGTTCGGCGAGGTCGAGCGTTTCCTCCACCCCGATTTTCTGCTGGGAAAAGGCCAGCAATTGGCGCGTCAGTTGCGCGCCCGCTTGCGTCAGTTGATGGATGCGGTGCTGGAGCGCGGCGGGCGTGATCTCGCCGGTTTCAAGTTGTTGCGCGCCCTTGGCGATCTCGGCCTCGATCGAGGACAGGATGTTATTCATGTCATGCGCCACGCCGCCCGCGAATTCGGACAGGGCATCCAGTTTGACGGTATGGGGCGCAGGCAGCTTTTTCATAATCTGCAATTTATAGTTGTACGCGGCTTTTTTCAACTCAAAAAGAAAAGGGCCGGTTTCCCGGCCCTTTCCTGTCCATTATCGTCTGTCAGCCAGTAGTTATGCCGCTTTGCAGGCTTTCTTCACGGCGAAGCGGCCTTCCGCGATGCGGTCGGCGGCGGTGCCGCAGGAGATGTCTTCCTTGTCCGCCAATTCAAAGATCGAGGTGGCGGTATTGTCGATTTTCGCGACCATGTCCGCCACAGCTTTCGCATCGAACGGCTTGCCGGTTGCGCGGGCGAGGTGTTCGAAGTACACCGCGATCAGGCCGCCTGCGTTCACCAGATAATCCGGCGCGTACAGAATTTCCTGACGGCGGAGCATGTCGCCATGGCGTGCTTCGGCCAGCTGGTTGTTGGCGGCGCCCGCCACAACCTTCGCCTTGATGCGCGGCAGGGTTTCGTCGTTGATGATGCCGCCGAGTGCGCAAGGGGCGAAGACATCGGCCTCGACGTCGTAAATGCTGTTCAGTGCAACGGGCATCGCGCCGAATTCGCGGCTGGCCATATCCACGCGGTCGGCCGCCATATCAGTCACAAACAATTGCGCGCCTGCTTCATGCAGGTGGCGGCAAAGGTTGTAGCCGACGTTGCCAAGGCCCTGTACAGCCACTTTGAGGCCCTTGAGGTCGCCACGGCCCATGCGGAAGCGCACAGCGGCCTTCAGGCCCGTGAACACGCCAAGGGCAGTCGTGGGGGACGGATCGCCGGAACCTGCGGTGCCGTGCGAAATGCCGACGACGTGTTTCGTCTGGCTGTTGATGTGGCTCATGTCTTCAACCGTCGTGCCGACGTCTTCGGCGACGATGTAGCGGCCGCCCATGTTGTCGACCGCCCGGCCCATGGCGCGCATCATGTCGGCAGTCTTGGTTTTCTTGTCGCCGATGATGACGGATTTACCGCCGCCGAGGGGCAGGCCGGTGATGGCTGCTTTATACGTCATGCCGCGCGACAGGCGCAGCACGTCCTTGATCGCCGCTTCGTCGCTTTCATATGCCCACATGCGGCAGCCGCCCAGCGCGGGGCCCAACGACGTGTTGTGCACCGAAATGATCGCCTTCAGCCCCGACTGTGCGTCGTGGAAGAAAGAGACTTGTTCGTGCTGGTCGAATTCTTTGTGGCTGAAGACAGACATGGAGCGCTCCCCTTGCGTGTGTTGGGCGACGGATGCGTTGCCCGTAATTCCGATTCTCACATTCAGGTATTTCCTGTCCACTAAAAGACGATAGGCAAAATACGATAGACGGAAAGTTGCAATGCTGCACTGCGCGTTTGTTTGAAAGTATCAATTGCTGCACTGCGTTTTGATTTTAAATTTTTGCGCGTTGCAGCACGGATTTTGCTGCAACCGCCATTGAGAACGGTTTGCGACTCAAGGGGTTGAGGCGTTCTTACTGTTCGGTTTTCTTCCGCGACTTGAACGGGCGGTCGTTCGGCGCAGATACAATTTGTCCGTCGCGCAGGTTTTCCGGCACGAAATCAGGGCCGCCGGCATGGACAGGACGGTCGGGGAATTTGCCGAGGGAGATCAGGCGGTCATACATGACGAGCGCGCCCGCCACGCCCACATTCACGCAGAACTTCATGGGAATTTTGATGACATGGTCGCAACGCTTCAGCATCGCATCCGACACATTGCCCTTTTCCGGCCCCAGTACATAGACCGCGCGCAACGGGTGGCGGAAACTGGGCAGGTCGACCGCGCCCTCGATCAGCTCGACTGCAATCAATGCGGTGTTGGACGGCAGCAGCAGGGAATTGGCATCCTTGAAATCGTAAAACGGGATATGCCCGAACGCGCCCGACGTATCGCTCGCGCCCATTTCCTGCACATCGACCGAGGTACCGACAGTGAAAAAGAAACTCGCCCCGAAAGCATGCGATGTCCGCAGCAGACTGCCCACATTCATAGGCTTCGAGATGCCCTCCGCCCCGATACCGAAATAGCCGCGCATTTTTTACTCTCTTCGTTTTAATCTTATTTGTGATACCGGATAATACTTATCAAAAAGTCACGTTAAGGTTTAATCTCTTCAACATAACCTTCAATCCAGAAAATTTTTCCGTTTGGCTCCGCGCACCACATCACTTTATAAAAAGGGAGTATGTAACCATAGAATTTGGTGAGATACCTCATAGAAGTGTCACAAAGCGTCAAATGACGGTCAAGTTTCAGTATTGAGCTATCATATCCCCATTGCAATTCTAGAAATCTCTCTTTTAGCTCTGCTTCATTGACATTCAAGAAGCTTTTATTTAGCGATCGCGTGAACTCCGCAGAATTGTCCACGCCGCCCCCTGCCGCTTTTGCAATTCTCCATTTCATGGCATTAGACATGGCAGAATGAATGCCCTTTAATGAAACAAAGCTCTTTCTCTTCGCCTGTAACACTGTATTAATTTGAACATTCTTTTTCTTATTTGTATCCACTATCAAGAACCAAGTCATGGCTTCCAAGTCATCTTTTGGAACTACTTTTCCCTCTGCATATAATATTCCAAGCTCGTTTTGTGCGTTAACGTCATCTGCTTCCGCTCGACTTTTAAGATCATGAATATACTTTTCGTCTATAATTGTAGAATTAGCATTCGTTTTAGCATGTGCAACGCTGATAAAAATCAAGGCGAGCAAGCTAACCACAAGATAGCTGAAACGTGTCATTACGACTTCAACTCCACCAAATCCTTATAAAGCCCCAAAGCCTCCGGGTTCGCCAGCGCTTCGACGTTCTTTACTTCGCGGCCGTGGATGATGTCGCGGACGGCGAGTTCGGTGATTTTGCCGGATTTGGTGCGGGGGATGTCTGTGACGGCGATGATTTTCGCCGGCACATGGCGGGGGGATGCCTGTTCGCGGATGGTTTTTTTGAGGCGGAGCGCGAGTGCTTCGTCAAGGCGCATGCCGGGCTTCAGCACGACAAACAAGACGACGCGCACGTCGTTGTCCCAGTCCTGCCCGACGGCGATGCTTTCCTTGATTTCGGGATGCTGTTCGACGATGCGGTAAATTTCCGCTGTGCCGATGCGGACGCCGCCGGGGTTCAATGTCGCGTCCGACCGCCCGTGGATGATCAGCCCCTTATGCGCCGTCCATTCGCACCAGTCGCCATGGCACCAGATGCCGGGGAAACGCTCGAAATACGCTTTCGAATATTTTTCACCGTTCGTGTCGTTCCAGAAGCTGACGGGCATGCAGGGAAACGGCGTTTTGCAGACCAGTTCGCCCTTGCCGGTTTCCATGTGTTTTGCGTTGTCGTCGAATACATCGACATCCATGCCGAGGCCAGGCCCCTGAATTTCGCCGCGATAGACGGGGGAGATGGGGTTGCCCAGCACAAAGCACGACACGATATCCGTGCCGCCCGAAATCGATGCCAGCTGTGCATCGGGGAAGATTGCTTCGTAAACGTAATCGAAACCTTCCTGCGACAGCGGCGATCCGGTCGAGGTCATCAGGCGCACGGTCGAAAGCTCAAGGCGGTCGGTGACGTTCACCTTCGCCCCGCGCAGCGCGTCGATGTATTTCGCCGACGTGCCGAACAGCGTGCATTCATGGCGGCCGACATAATCGAACAGCGCATAACCGTCGGGATAGAAGGGTGACCCGTCAAACAGCAGCAATGTGGCTTCGGATGCCAGCGCCGTGACCAGCCAGTTCCACATCATCCAGCCGCAGGTGGTGAAATAGAACACATTGTCGCCGCGCTTCACGTCGGATTGCAGGCGGTGTTCTTTCAGGTGCTGGATCAGCGTGCCGCCCGCGCCATGCACGATGCATTTCGGTATTCCAGTCGTGCCGGAGGAAAACATGATATACAGCGGCGTATTGAAATCGAATTTCTCGAACGCGATTTCGGCGGGCTTGAATTTATTTTTGAAATCGTCAAATGACACAGCCCAGAGCGACGCGATATCCGCCTTCAGGTATTGGACGATGACGGTTTTTTTCAAGGACGGGAGCTTGTCCATCACTTCCCTGATCTTCGGGCGGCAATCGATTTCCTTGCCGTTGTAGTAATAGCCGTTCACCGCGAACATCACCTTCGGCTCGATCTGGCCGAAACGGTCAAGGACACCCTGCACACCGAAATCCGGCGAAGCGGAAGACCAGATCGCGCCAAGGCTGGCGGTTGCGAGCATGCAGATGACGGCTTCGGGCATGTTGGGCAGGTAACCCGCCACGCGGTCGCCCTTGGTCACGCCCAGTTCCATCAGCGCCTGACGCACTTGGGAAACCTGATCGTAGAGTTCCTTGTGCGACAGCTTGCGGTGGACTTTTCCTTCGCCGTTAAAAACGATGGCGGTATCGTCGTCATAGCGGCGCAGCAGGTTCTGGGCGAAGTTCAGCTTGCCTTGGGGGAAGAAACGGCCGTCCTGAAACGACTTGCCGGCCTCGAAAATCTTGCCGCCCTTTTCGCCGATGATTTCGCATTCGTCCCAGACGCGGTCCCAGAATTTTTCCTTGTTTGCGACCGACCAGCGCCAGAAATCCTCGTACCCCTTGAACGATGTTTTTTCGTCACGGGCGATCGCCTGCATGAACGTGCCCAGCTGGGTGGTTTCGGGCGTTTCCGGCTTCCATTTCAGGTCAAAATCGGCGGTGGTGGCGGCAACTGGCTGTGCGGACATCTAATACGACCTCAGGTTAAAAAATTTCTGTACATCATATCGACACGGGGGCATAGTGGCTATACCGAATTAACGTATAAAAAACAATGGCTTCTGAACCAAATAACAGCACAAAAGACGACTCAGGCGCATGGCCGCAGCTGATGCTGGCGGCGCAGGGCGGCGATGCGGTTGCCTATCAGCGGCTGTTGCGCGAAATCACGCCCCCCTTGCGCACCTTCCTCCGGGCCCGTTTTTTCAACCGTGAACATATTGATGATATCGTTCAGGAAATTTTGCTGGCGATCCATTCTGCGCGCCACACCTACCGCCCCGAACAGCCCTTCCGCAACTGGATGTACGGCGTGGCGCGGCACAAGATGATCGATTACCTGCGCAAATACGGCCGCAAGACCGCCAATGAAATCAATGATGACGAGCTTGTAACCTTTATGCGGGACACAGCGAATACCCCTGAAGAGGCCATGCTGGGCAAGGACGTCAAACAGGCGCTTGCCCTCCTGCCGGAAAAGCAGCGCGAAGTGCTGCTGATGACGCGGGTCGAGGGGTTGTCGATGGCCGAGGCGGGCAAGAAACTGGGCATGACAGAAACCGCCGTAAAAGTGACCGCGCACCGCGCGACCAAGAAAATGAAGGAGTGGCTGCTTGAGTATGGATACTGACAAACTCATTGCACAGCTGGGCAAAGACCTGAAACCCGTGAAGCCGCTGGCGGGCGCCGGCACGCTTGCGCTGATCCTTTCCACCCTCTCGCTTGCCGCGACCTTTGGCGCGATCCTGATTTTCACGAAGGGCATCCGCACCGACTGGCAGGTCATGTTCAGCGAACATCTATGCCAGACAGCGGGAATTTTCGTGGCGGGGCTGCTTGCGGCATATGCGGCGTTCCGCCTGTCGGTGCCCGACACGCGCATCCGCAATCCGGTGCGCGTGATTTTGGGCATGGCGAGTTTTATCTGGACGCTGCTGATTGCAGGGCAGATCGGGGCGGAGCCGCCGGAAGCAGGATACCGCAACTGCCTGACCGATTTTTCACTGCTGTTTGTCATTCCCTTCGCCGCCGGTATCTTTATGGCGACGCGCGCGGCGCCCGTCTGGTATGGCTGGGCTGGATATGCGTTGGCCCTGTCGGTCGGGTCGTTCGCGGCACTCGGCATGCGTTTCGCCTGCCCGAACGAACAACCCGCGCATTTGCTGGTCTGGCATTACTTGCCTGTGCTGGCCTTTGCCATCGTCGGCATCGGCCTTGGGCAGATTCTGTTAAAGCACAGTCTTGCAAAAAATTAATCGCACCGCGTAACCAATTCTTCGCACTCATCGAATATGATGCCAGACATCCGGGATTTTCCGGCCGTCTCATACAAATGATTATTGAAGGACCATGCCAATGAAAAAATACGTCATCGCTGCTGCCACCCTCGCCGCTGCCATTTCTTTCGCTGCAAATTCGGCAATGGCTGACAGCCATGAAGGCAAAACCGAAAACTGCTACGGCGTTGTGAAAACCGGCAAGAACGATTGCAAAACCGGCGCGCATTCCTGTGCAGGCTCCGCAAAAGCAGACAACGACAAGGCTGAATGGGTAAAAGTTCCCGCCGGCCTGTGCGACAAGCTGACGGGCGGCACGACCGCAGCTCCCGCAGAAGAAATGAAGAAGTAATCTTCGCAGGCTCCAGATCACCGCCGGAGCCGGGGAAACCCCTCCGGCGGTTTTCTTTTCCAAGGGAAATTTATTTTGGACAAAATTTTAAAAATCGCCGCTTTCAAGATTAACGTGCTGGAAAAATACCTGCTGCCCGTCGCCCTGCTGGCGGCTCGCCTGCATCTGGGCATGGTGTTCTGGGCATCCGGCCTTACAAAATTGCCGCTCGGCTCTGCAACAGGGCTGTTTGAATCCGAATACATTCCGGCATGGGAAAAGAACCATGTGAAGGATATTCTGGGCCTGCATATCCCGTTTCCCGTGCCGAGCGCTGCCTTTGGCGCCTACTCCGCGACGATCATTGAAATCGGCTGTTCCGTCCTGCTGATGCTGGGGCTGGGCGGGCGGTTTGCCGCATTTATGCTGGGGATGATGGCGCTGACGGTTGAATTATTCGTCTATCCGGGTGAATCCGACCATCTGCACTGGATGTTGCTGGCCGCGATTTTGGTGACCGCGGGGCCGGGGGCGATTTCGGTCGATCATTTCATCCGCCGGAAATTGCTGAAATCCCGCCTGTATGATAGGACTGTAGATATACATTAAGGGCGGCGATGGCAGCAAAGCGCATTACATCCGGAATAAAGACAGGCATCGGGCTGCGCGGCGGCCATGCGGCCGAGATTATCTCGTCGAAGCCTGCTGTCGGCTTCCTCGAAGCCCATAGCGAAAATTATTTCCGCATCGGCGGCGCGCCATTCGAACAATTGATGAAGGCGCGGGAAAACTATCCCCTCAGCCTGCATGGCGTGGGGCTGTCGCTGGGATCGGCGGGCGGCGTGTCGGCCGATCATTTGCAAAAACTGAAAACACTGGTCGATATCGTGCAACCCGATCTCGTCTCCGAACATGTATCATGGAGCGCAGCGGATGGTAAATCCCTGCCCGACCTGCTACCGCTGCCGATGACGCGCGAGGCGCTGGCAACGATCTGCGCGAATATCAGCCGCGTGCAGGATGTGCTGCAACGAAAAATCCTTGCCGAAAATCCGTCGTCCTATTTGCGCTTCGCGGGGCAGGAAATGGCGGAGCCGGCGTTCCTTGCGGAAATCGCGCGTGCCACGGGCTGCGGCATCCTGCTCGACGTCAACAATATTGCCGTCAGCGCGCATAACATGGATTTCGATGCCGCCGCCTATATCGACGCCTTGCCGCACGGGATTATCGGCGAAATACATCTGGCGGGTTATCAGGTCAACGCCATCGGCGCAGACAGCATTTTCATCGATGCGCACAATCATGCCGTTTATGACGGCGTGTGGGATTTATACGCGCAAGCCTTGGCACGTTTCGGCGATATCCCGACGCTGGTCGAATGGGACGCCGACCTGCCGCGCCTGCCCCTGCTGGTGGCGGAGGCCGCGAAGGCCGATGCGATCCGCGCAACGATTGCAGGGGTGGCCCATGCCAAAATTGCCTGAGCTGCAAAAACAGATGATGCAGAAAATCATCAAGGGTGAAAACGCGGAAGGCTTGCCGATTGAAAACCAGCGGCCCTTTTCGCCCGAACAGCGCCTGAACGTGTACAAGAACAATATGAAGATGACCCTGCGCGAGGTATTGAACCAGACCTTTCCCGTGACCGCCCTGCTGCTGGGCGAGAAATTCATGGATTTCGCGGTGAGTGAATTCGTGAACATCGCGCCGCCCGACAGCGGCGACATGAACGCCTATGGCGCGGGCTTCGCCGAATTCCTTGAACACCTGCCCAACCTGAACCAGTTCGCCTATGTGCCCGATGTCGCGCGTCTGGAATGGCTGGCGCAGGAAGCGTACCTAAGCCCCCGCAGTACACCGCTGACAGCGCAGGATTTGGCCGCCGTCGAAGATCCCGTAAATTTGAAACTCCATCTGCAACCGCATGTGAAACTTCTGCGCTCCGGCTGGCCGGTCGATAAATTGTGGAGCCGCGTGACGGAGGAAGGCAACGCGCTCAAGGATTTCGAGATGAAGCCCGCCGAAACCTATGCGGCGATTTTCCGCGCGGGTGACAACATTTCCGTCTGGAGCATCAGCGAAGGCGGTTACCGGTTTTTAGAATACCTGCAATCCGATCCCGTCTTCGCCTTTGCTGCCGAAGCAGGCATGCGCGCGGAGCCGGATCTCTCGCTCGATACGCTGCTGGCAACCTTGATGCAACAGGATTTGCTGGCGAAAAACGCGGGCTAGATTCGCGGGCAGAATCGTTTTGGCGATTCATCATCACATCATTTTAATTATGAAAATAGAATGCCAGAAATCCACCTGTTTTTGCGCATTGCAGCAATGCGGAAAATGCCTGTAAATGCCGTATTTTTACAACATCGGGCGTTAAAAAATGGCCTCGAAACGCCCTAAATTCCCGAGAACCATTATCACCATGTTTCTGGAAAACTTGGAACTTTATTATCAAATAAACCTCTGAAACCTATCATTGTTTCAAAAACCTTCACTTTTTTTTAAGATACATGCAGTTTTGTCTTGCGGAAGCCGCCCGAATTTCTTATAACTTAGCTACACACCCTCTATTACCGCCGTTTGTCCGGAGGATCCCTCAAAAGGTTCTCCGGACTTTTTTTATGCTCCGGGCGGCCACATCTATGCTCCCACGCGGCATATCTGATAAATGACCATCATGACGCTCCCTTTACCCACAATTCTCTTCATCATCACCGGCGTTTTCTTTACCTCGATCCTGTCGGGTATTCTTGGCATGGCAGGTGGCATGGTGCTGATGGGCATTCTGGCCTGGGTGCTGCCCGTGCAGCAGGCGATGATATTGCATGCGGTATCGCAGTTCTTTGCGAATGGCAGCCGCGCAGTCATCCACCGCAAACATATCTACACCAAGACGATGCCTTATTATTTGAGCGGGCTTGCGCTGATGCTGGGCGTATTTGTGTTCGTGTCGATCGTGCCGGACAAGCTCACCGTCTTTTTGCTGCTGGGCGTGACGCCGTTTCTGGCCTTTGCCTTGCCCAAGGATGTGAAACTGGATTTCACCAAGCCGTGGCAGGCCATGGCCTGCGGCATGCTGGTGACGGGCTTTCAATTAACGGGCGGCGTTTCCGGCCCGCTGCTGGATGTGTTTTTCCAGACGCAGGCGTTGACGCGCCACCAGACGGTTGCAACCAAGGCCTTCACGCAATCGATATCGCATATCACCAAATTCATCTATTTCGGCTTTGTCGTGTCCAGTTTCGAACATGCCACAAGCGGGTTGCCGTTGTGGCTCTGCGCCGCCGTTGTGCCCGTGGCCATGTGCGGCACGCATCTGTCGAAATACATTCTGGAGCGCTTGTCAGACAAGCAGTTTTTTAAGGCGACGCAGGCCGCGCTGTTTACGGTCGGCGCGATCTATATCGTCAAGGCCGCACTGTTATGGCTGGAGGGCCAAGGCGGCTGAGAAATCGACGTTGTGCGCGCAGATGATGATTATGATGTAAATGAAATGCGTCAGGTGATGCGCCTCCTGATCCGTTCCGATCGCCCACCAGAATTCCGAACTGGCATAGGTCCAGCCGTTTTTCGAGACGATGCGGCCTTTGAGAAAGTCGATGCCGCCATGCACGATGAAATCGACCGCACCGATCCACCACAGCGACGGCGCGAACATCAGCATCAGGAAAAAGGTGAATACGGCATGGATGCCAGCATGGGCGGCAAGCGGCTTCGCCCCGCCCTGCCGCAAGGGCTTGTCCTTGTTCAGCGCCATCCAGCTGTTCTGCAAAAACCAGTCGCAAATCAGGTGCTTGACGGTGAAGGCCAGATAGATGATGGCGATATCGATGAGGGTCATCGGTTTTTTCCTGTCACCCCCATTCTAAAAACCCCGCACGCGCTTGGCGAGGGCTAGTTTGTTCCCGTAATATAGCCGCGTAAAATTAGCGTTTTGTTTGCCCGCTTTCGCGGTAATATATCGCCCACAGGGGTATTATTTCATGCCGGCAAGCACCAAAAAGCAATTCAAGCGTGGCGAGCTGCTCATCCGCGAGGGCGAACAGGGGATGAGCGCCTATATCATCGAAACCGGCAACGTCGAAATCCTCGTCCAGCGCGAAGGACAGCCCCTGCAGATCGGCACGCGCGGCCCGGGATCGCTGATCGGTGAAATGGCGATGATCGACGACAAGCCCCGCACCGCGACCGTGCGCGCCCTCGATGATTGCGACGTACTGGAAATCACGCGCGAGGATTTTGCGCGCCGCGTCGAAAGCGCCGACCCCGTGGTGAAAATGGTGATGCGCGTCATCACCAACAGATACCGCGACATGATCGGCCGCACCAACAGCTTCGTCAGCGTGACGCCCGTCTCCCATGCCGCCTCGACGACGGCGGAGAACAGCAACGACATCCACGATATCGCGATGTCGACGATTAAAATCCAGAACGAGCTGAAGACAGCGCTCGCCCAGAAACAGCTGACCCTTTATTACCAGCCGATCATCGATGTGCAGAACATGAAGATCGCGGGCTTCGAGGCGCTGATGCGCTGGAAGCATCCGGAAAAAGGCATGATTTCACCGGGCGTGTTCATTCCGGTCGCTGAAGAAAGCGGGTTGATCCTTGAACTGTCGCGCTTTGCGCTCGCACATACCTGCGAAACCGTGGGCAAGCTGACGGCTGCCGCGAACCCTGCGTTGACCGGCGCGCACCCGCTTTTCGTGGCCGTGAATTTCTCGGTCAAGGATTTCGCGGATGGCGATATCTCCAGCTATATCCGCACGGTGCTCGACAAAACGGGCGTTAATCCCGCGCAAATCCACCTTGAAATCACCGAAAGCCTGCTGATGGAGGCACCCGAGGCCGCCAAGGAAGCCTTAGAAAAATGCCGCAATTACGGCATCGATATTTCCATCGACGATTTCGGCACGGGCTACAGCTCGCTTTCCTACCTGCACTTCTTCCCGATCGACACGCTGAAAATCGACCAGAGCTTCATCCGCGCCATGACGACACATTCGGCCAGCCTCGTGCTGGTGAAATCCATTATCGGTCTGGCGCGCGGATTGAACATGAAGATCATCGCAGAGGGCGTGGAAACGGCAAGCGAGGCGCGGATCGTGCGCGACCTCGGCGTCGAATGGGTGCAAGGCTTCTTTTTCTCCAAACCCTTGCCCGTCGATGATGCGACGAAGTTCCTGCAAACCTGGGAACCGCCTATTTTCTAAATTACTTGTCTTTCGCGACGTAAACGCCGTCCCAGCCCGCAGGCGGCGGCGTGACGCGGTATGCGGCGATGCGCGTTTGATAAAGCTGGTAGTAGCCCGCGATATCCGGACGCAGCGCCCTGCAAGACACGCATAAATCTTCCGCCGCATCCCAGTTACGCGCGCGATAGGCCGCCAGCATCTCGTTATGTTTCATGCGCAGGTCGAGGAATGCCACGCCCTTGGCCTCCTCCGGCGATCCCAGCAGCGCGAAGACGCGCTCCGGCTCGCTCCGGCCCTTGACGGTCAGCAGGTCCAGTTCCAGCACGGCGAATTCCCCAGCCTGCTTGCGCGTTTGGTCGGAAATCATGACGGAAATGCCGTATGATTTCGTCTGTCCCTCCATGCGCGAGGCGAGGTTGACGGTATCGCCCAGCGCGGAATAGGCAAAGCGCTGCTTCGACCCCATATTGCCGACAGATGCGCGTCCGCTGTTGATGCCGATGCCGGCCTTCAATTCGTGGAATACGCGGTTTGCGGCGATTGCGCGCGCCTGCAGCATCTCGTTCACGGGTTTCAGCGCCGTCACCATTTCCAGCGCGGCCTTGCAGGCATTCATGGCATGATGCGGGTCATCGACGGGCGCGTTCCAGAACGTCATCATGGCATCGCCCATATATTTATCGACCGTGCCGCGGTTTTCCAGCACCGCCGATGTCATGGGCGTCAGGAAGTCGTTCATCATCCGGATCAGCTCGCCCGGCTCCATGCTTTCCGAGATTGTTGTGAAATTGCGGATATCGGTGAACATGACCGACAATTCGCGCACCTCCCCGCCCAGTTTCAGCTTGGTCGGATCGGCGGTTAGTTCCTCCAGCAACTCGGGCGAAATGTAATGCCCGAACGCATCGCGTATGGCGCGTTTTTCTGCTTCGGAGCGCAGGTTCGTCAGGATGGAAGAAACAATAAAAATAACCGTGATCGCCAGCGTCGGGTAAACAGGGTCGAGCAGCAAGCCGTAATTCTGGTAGGCATATAGCCCGCCGAAATACCCGCCCCCCGCCAGCACCGCGCAGAATAGCGCCAGCGTGCCGGTGCTGATAAACGGGGACAGAAAGATAATAAAAAGGCCGATACCCGCAATCGCGAGCAACTCGGCATGGTCCAGCATATTCGGGCGCTTGAGGTATTGGTTGTTTAAAACCTGTTCGGCAATTTCGGCATGCACCTCCACCCCCGGCAGCACACGGTCGAGCGGCGACGCGCGCAGGTCGAGCAGGCCCGGCGCGGATGTGCCGACGAAAGCGATCTTGTCCTTGATCAACGCAGGATCGACCTGCCGTGCTAGCACCTTCCATGCAGGAACGTAAATCTCGGGGCGGTGGCCCGTGTAATAGACCCACAGGTTTCCCCGCTCATCGACGGGCAGGTTGAATTCGCCGGTCGATAATTCTTGGATGCCCAGATTTTCGTCCGTAATCACCTTGAAAAAAGGCCGCATGGTGGCAACGCGGATGGCCTCGAGCGACAGGGACGGATAGACATCGTGCGCGCCTTCTTTACGCGCGGTCATCAGCATCGGCACGCGGCGTATGATGCCGTCTTTGCCGGGCAGCACCATGAAACCGCCCGACCCTGCCGCCGCATCGGACAGCACAGGCAGCGGTGTTGTAAAGCCGCGCACGGTGGTAACGAAACCGGACGGCGCACCGCCCTTCGTCATCATCGACGCCTTGAGCGCCGGATCGCGCCCCTCGACTGGCTCGCCGGCCACGAACCCCATCACGACATTTCCGGCGCGCGATATTTTTTCGGCAAAGACAGCGTCGTTATCGGGCAGCGCACGCAAGGCATCCACAACCGGCTTCATCTCGGACGTCGCAGGAAGGTTATTCGCCATCACGGCGGGCGATGTACGGTCGGGTTCGGCAAAGACCACGTCAAATGCCGTCGACAGCGCCCCCATTTCCGCCAGCGCAACGGGAATGTCGCCCACCAGCTGGCGCGGCCACGGCCATTGCCCGTGACGGCGCAGTGATTCCTCGTCGATATCGATGATGACAACCTGATTGCCGGGCTTGCGCGGCAGGGCGTTGTTGTAATGGTCGAAGATCATGTTGCGCAGCTGTTCCACCGCGCGCGGGTCGTTGAACCGCAACACCAGCGCGCCCGCCAACAGCAGGAGCAACAGCAACACCTGTATCCACCGCTGCGTCAAAATGCGGAAAAGCATAAAGTGAAAAACCCCGAACGGCACCGGATGCGGCACCTTGCATCAGTTTCCCATGCCGGTGTTAAGCATTGGTAAAAACGCGCCGCGCCGCATTATGGCAACATTGACAATCCAATGAATTCATGGGAAAACCACGCCCATGCTGTTCAATTCCGCCGCATTCCTGTTCGTATTCCTGCCCGTCGTGCTGGCGGGTTATTTCCTTGTGCTGCGTTACCTGGGCAAACTGCCGTCGCAATTGTGGCTGTTCGTGTCGTCGCTGTTTTTCTATGGCTGGTGGAATCCCGTTTACGTGACGCTGATCATCGCGTCGATGTTGTTCAATTTCTATCTAGGCCGCTATCTGCTGATGAAGCAGGACAAGAAATCCCTGATCGTCGGCATCGCCGCCAATCTGGCTGTGTTGGGATACTATAAATATACAGGGTTGCTGGTCGCGACCGCGAACCAGTTGAGCGGCGCGGATTTCATCATCCCCAACATCATTTTACCGCTGGGCATTTCGTTTTTTACCTTCCAGAAAATCGCATTTCTCGTCGATTGCCACCGCAAGCTGGCATCGCCGAACCAGAGCCTGATTAATTTCGGCCTTTTCATAACGTTTTTCCCGCAACTGATCGCGGGGCCGATCGTGCATCACAAGGAAATGATGCCGCAATTTGCGAGGCCGCAGCCTTTCAGCGGCAGTAACTTCGCGGTCGGCCTGACGCTGCTGTCAATCGGGCTGTTCAAGAAAGTCATGATTGCCGATACCCTTGATGCATATGTGAACCCGCTGTTCAAGCTGGCGGAGACGCGGGAGCTGCATATCATCGAGGCGTGGACGGCGGCGCTTTGCTACACCTTCCAGATTTATTTCGATTTCTCTGGCTATTCGGACATGGCGCTCGGGATCGGCAAAATGTTCAATGTGCGGCTGCCGGTCAATTTCTTTTCTCCCTACAAATCGAAAAATATCATCGATTTCTGGCGGCGCTGGCACATGACGCTGTCGCGCTTTCTGCGCGATTACCTGTACATCCCCCTGGGCGGCAATCGCAAGGGCAGCGCGCGCCGCTATGTGAATTTGCTGATCACGATGCTGCTGGGGGGCTTCTGGCATGGCGCGAACTGGACGTTCCTCATCTGGGGGGGGATGCACGGCATTTTTCTCGGGATCAACCATTGGTGGCAAAAGGCGGGGCTGTTTAACATCCATCCCTATGCTGCGCGCGTGATGACGTTCCTCTGCGTGATGGTGGCATGGGTATTCTTCCGCGCGAACGACATGCACACAGCGATTTCTGTCGTGAAATCATTGGGCGATATCACCAGCCTGCAGGGCCAAGGGCTGCATGCCGCGCTACTTTCGCGCACCGCCGTGTTGCGCGCGACTTTCGAGGCGCCGGATGCAAATCTGGTCTGCCTCGTGATTCCGATCTGCTTCATCATCTGTTGGGCGCTGCCCAATACCATCGAAATCATGCGCAAAGGCCGCCCCTGCATCGGCAGTACGCGCGGCCTCGCGCTGTCGCAAAATATCGTCGGCCGCGCGCTGCTGTGGCGGCCCGCGCTGGCAACCGGCATCATCGGCGGCCTGATTTTAAGCATCTGCATCGCAAAGGTTATTTATGAGCCCAGCCAGGTCTTCCTCTACTTCCAGTTCTGAGCGTAAAAGCTTGCGGAAGTTTTATATCGGCCTGATCGTGCCGTTGCTGGTCTGCGCGCTTTATCTCGGCTTTGCGAGCGCCTTGCTGCTACGCTCCGGCGAATACCTGCCGCTCGATACCATCATCGAGAAACAGCAGAAAACGGGCGGTATTTATGGCTCCGCCGTACTGATGCGAGGGTTTTATTACAAGCAGCGCCTGTATGACCTGCGCAAACCTGAGATCATTACGCTGGGGTCATCGCGCGTGCTGGGTTTCCGCCAGCAGGATTTCGCCAGGCCCTTCGTCAACATGGGCAGCCTGAGCGATCTGGAAGAAGTGATCGAGGTTGCGGAAACATCCTTTAAAACGCATGTACCGAAAATGGTGATCCTCGGCGTTGATTTCTGGTGGTTCCATCCGCAGGCAGAAAACCGCGCCATCAACCGCAGCCCCGCGGATAGCGGCATATCAGCAAACGATCTGTACCAGCCCCTCAACTGGCTGGTGACAGGCCGCGTGACGCCGTCGCAGGCATGGCACATCCTTGGCGGTACTTCCCCCGATATCGGCATCGCCGGGATCACGCAGCAGGACGGATTCGATGCGGCGGGTGCGCATTATTACACCTCCACCGTGACAGGCTCGCGCCCGCCGGAAGATTTCCAGTTCGCGCTCAATATGGCGAAGGTGAAAAAAGGCGAGAGGAAATACGCGCATGGGGATATCGTGTCGGAGATGCAGTTCAAAAAACTCATCGGCCTGCTCGACCTGCTGAACGAGAAGAAAATCCATCTGGTGATGTTCGTGCCGCCGATTGCGGAGCGTGTCTACCGTGAAATGGAAAAGACCCATGGATATAAATACGTCGCCGAATTGCGGCAGCGGCTGGCAAAGGTTGCGGCAGAGCGTCACATTCCGTTTTTCGATTATCATGCAGGCGGCCCCGCCGGCACACAGGAATGTGAATTCGTCGACACGCATCATGGCGGCACGGTTGTTTACCAGCGCATGCTGCTGGATATGGCCGTGCATGACGCGGAATTGCGCGGACGCCTGAACCTTGCCGCCATCGGCTGGAATATAGAGCATTTCGGCGGCCAGTCGTCGCTGCGCGATGACGAGGTCGATTTTCTGGGGCTGAACTGCACAAAACCGTCGGTGCGCAAACGCCTCTGATTTAACGTATAGTCGTTTTTTGCCAAAAGCTGCGGCGGGGGTTACAATGGTTAGTCATTATGATTCATAAGAGGCTGCCATGAAATACGCCCTTCCCGTCCTCGTCGCGCTCGCGCTGGTCCTGCCCGCGCCTGCCATGGCCGCAAAACCCGATATGTCATGCGTGAAGGGCGATTGCAAAAAGACCGACCCCGCCGCCGCCGCGACACAGGAAATGTACAAGGCCGCCGGGCAAGACGTTCCCGACATTTCCGTTGAGGCACCCGTTGCAACGCCAGAGGAAACCTCGGCTGCCAAGCCGAATGAAACATCAGCTGGCAAGCCGGAGGAAACATCCGCCGCCAAGCTGCCGCCGGCCGCGCCGGATGTGAGCAAGATCGACACGAACCTCGGAAATATGTCACCGAATTCCGCCATCTCGGAAATCGGGAAGGCGGTTGACCGCGACATGGCGAACCGCATGGCCCCCGCCGCAACTGTCGGCCAGGAAACTTGCAGCGGATTTAAAGCGGGGCTTGAAGCGCAGCGCACCAATCCCTATACCGGCGAATTGCAGCGCGGCTGGGCCACCAACCGGGAATTGATCGTCGCCTATGGCGCCCAATTGAAAGAGGCGCAATTGGCCGAGCGTCAGAGAACGATTGCCCAGAACGAAGAACTCGCCGCCCGTCAGGCCGCGACTGTTGCCGAGCATGTGAGTTACAGCGATCAGCTCAAGCAGCGCCAGCTGGAAATGCGCCAGCAGATGGTCGCCTATGATGAAGAGTTGAAAGTGCGCCAGCAACTGATGCGCTGCCCCACGCCCGCGATGTTCGCGAACCAGTACAAGTAACATGCCGTCAAATGCCCTGATGGTCGAGCTGTGGCGCGGCCCCGCCCTGGAAAGCCGCCACGCCGTTCATGCCGTGTTGATGGATGGCAAGGGCCGCGTCAAGGCAAGCTACGGCGATGCAGACCGCCCGACCTTTCCCCGATCTTCGCTGAAGCCCCTGCAGGCCATCGCATTGATGGAAACCGGTGCGGCGGCCGAATTCAAACTATCCAACGCCGAAATCGCGCTCGCCTGCGCCTCCCATTCCGGGGAGCAAAACCATGTGCTGACAGCGGGGAACTGGCTTGCACGGCTGGGACTAGACGAGAATGCCCTGGAATGCGGCGCGCATGCGCCTTACGCATCGCCCTGCGCGCCCGCCACCATCCTGTCCAACAACTGCTCCGGCAAACATACCGGCATGCTGACGCTATGCCGGCACATGAAGCAGGATCACGCGGGCTACACCGAATTCAACCATCCGGCGCAGCACAAGATCATGACGACGGTGGGCGAGATGTGCGGCGTCACCATTACGCGCGGAACCTGCGGCGTGGATGGCTGTTCCGCCCCCAACCCGCTGATGCCGCTATCGGCGCTGGCCTCGGGTTTCGCACGCTTCATGCAGCCCGACACGCTCGGTATCGCGCGCGGTACAGCCTGCCGCCATTTGTATCAGGCGATGGTGGAGCATCCCGAACTCGTCGGCGGCACAGGCCGCCTTGATACCATTCTGATGAAAGCGGCTGCCGGAAAGATCATGTGCAAGATCGGCGGCGAAGGCGTTTATGCCTGCGTCATTCCCGAACAGGACACCGTGATTGCGCTGAAGGCCGAAGACGGGCATACCCGCGCGGCGCAGGCCAGCCTTTACGCGATCCTTGAGAAACATGCGCTGACGGATGCGAAAACCCTTGAAGCTGCACGCCCTGTTGCGCTGCCTGTCCAGAAAAACTGGCGCGGTATCGAGGTTGGCACGGTTCAGGTTCATAGCTAAAGAGAACAGCTTATCAAACGCTATGATGCCCAAGGCATCCAAATGCCCAGACACAACAGGACGAGCGCAGGCAAAGCAATGAATAGTGCCGCCTGCTTTCCCGTCCTCATGCCTTCCTTGAATGAAGCACCGGGAACGCCTTGTGCATTCCGGTCGAGTACCTTCCGGACGGGCGGTATCAACCATAGAAATATATTTGACGCGGTCACACTCAGGGAAATCCCCGCCAGCAGCGAAGGAAAAAGTATCAATGCTTGCGCAATGGTCAGGGAATCCGACAACATCAGCGGTGGCAATTCAGGATTCAGCATTTGATGCAGTCTGGCAGCGGACATCGCCAGCCCCGCCGCGATACCGAACGCGACAACCAGAAAAACAAAGGGCAGTAAAAACCGCAGCCAGTTGGGCAAGTTATTACGGCTGGCCTGTCTCAACCGGAATGAATCGGAAAATATTCTTTTTTTGAAGATGTTTTTCATTCGTTTTTTAAGTTGGCGTAGCGAGGCAGTCGCCCTCAACAACCATCTCTATGATAGAGAGATTTCCCTGTTTTAACAGGGAAATACAGGGGTTTTGGCAAGGCCGCCCCTTGTTTTCAGGCAAATCGGCATACGCTGCGCCTTGAAATCCCTCCTCAATGTAAGCTTTCATCTTTATGATGGTAAAAAAATAACAGGGATTTTTCTACCCCCAGCAGGGTACATCAGGGCCATAACAGGCCGGAACAGATAGCCCCAAACGCTGACGTTGCGGTGGTATATAGGGGACGAATTTTAGATTCCGCCTTCGAGAGGTGTTTCATGGCGGCTCGAAAACCAAAGACACTTGCGCCAGATATCGCTGCGCAGGGACAATGAAAGGCAGACTTGCCAGCCCTACTATTACGAACCCTACCACTGAGATACACGTTGCAAGCGCCAAGAAGGGTTTCCCGAATAGAAGGTTCTTAGTGGCTGAAGCTCAAATGGTTGAACATATCCACAAATTTTACTCTTTAATGAGATTCGGATCGACGGACAGCAAGACCGTTTTCAGCGCTTCCATGCCTGCCGGCTTGACAAGATGAAAGTCGAACCCGGCTTCTTTTGATTTTTTCCGGTGCTCTTCGTCCCCCCAGCCGGTCTGAGCAATGATAATCGTATTCTTCAAAAGGGGGTCAAGGCGAAGTGCGCGGCAAACTTCGTATCCGTTCATGCCTGGAAGGCCTATGTCCAACAGCACGGCATTCGGTTTGAATACCTTTGCCAAGGCGATAGCCTCAGGACCGTCGTAGGCGACTTCTACCTTATGACCCATCATTTCCATCATCCAACCCATGGTTTTAGCGGCGGATTCGTTGTCATCAAGGATAAGGATACGGAGCGAAGGGGTCTGGTCGGGTATTTGTAGCACGCTCGGTTCCGGCTTTTTTCCCGCAACCGGTTTCGATATCAGGGGCAACCTGACTGTAAATTCTGAACCCTGATTCAAGCCCTCACTGGTGGCGCAGACACTACCCCCATGTAAAATGGCGAGTTGCTTAACCAGCATCAGCCCGATGCCGAGGCCGCCGCGCGATCGCTCGAGCGAGGTGTCGATCTGGGCAAACATATCAAATATTTTCTCAAGCATGTGCGCAGGTATGCCGACACCGTTATCTTTTATACGAATAACAGCTTCGTTGCCCTCGCTGAAGGCAGATAGAGAAATTTGTCCTTTATGAGGCGTATATTTTGCGGCGTTATTAAGCAGGTTGCCGAATAACTGCATCAATCGCGCGGGATCTACCCTGACCCAGAGAGGCTCCGACGGAAGATTAATCGTTAAAACATGGTGCGCCGCTTCAATTAGAGGCGCACTGGTTTCAATCGCCGACTGCAGGGCGTATTTCAGTTCCATCTCCTCAAGATGCAATTCAACCTTGCCATTCGCGATGCGGGAAACATCAAGCAAGTCGTCAATCAGACGCCCCATCTGGGCAATGTGGCGCCCCATGACCTTGTATGCTTCAGCAGTGAGCGCCCCATCCGCTTTGCCAGCAGTGAGGATTTGCAGTGAATTGCTGATTGGCGCCAGTGGATTACGCAACTCATGGGCGAGCATGGCTAAGAATTCATCTTTTTTGCTGGCGGCTTCAACCAACTCTTTGGTTCGCATTTGAAGTGAATTTTTAAGTGCTTTACGCTCGGTAATATCCTCGATAGCCAGAAGAAAAATCTGCGTCCTGTTATCATTATAAATGATGCGCCGCGCATTCAATAGCAGAGTGGACGGCCGGCTATCCTTGAACGTCATGGTTATTTCGTAGTCCCGGAGAGAGCCTTTCTCCGGCAAAACGTTTTCGAGCAAATGGCGTAATTCCGGCTTATCAAACAAACCTTTTGCCGTTTGATAAATGAGGTTCTTTTCCGCATGCTTACGGTCAATGTCGAACATCTTGTAAAAAGCTTCATTCGCGGTCTGGAGTCTAAGGTCACCATCCAGCACAACCAGTGGGTCTCGCACAGTTTCGATGACGGACAATGCATAATCGCGGGCATTGTGCAATTCCTGGCGTACCTTGCGAATATCATCTATATCGAACAAGACGATCACCGCTGCATCCATTTTCCCCTTATCGCCATGGTAAGGATGAATACGCAGCAGCCACCAATGATTGTCACGGGTCTGGACTTCATGCTCCACAACCCGACCACTTTTGATAACCTTTAGCAGCTCTTCTTCCAAATTTGGAATAGTAATCTCGTCTTGCAAGCTTCGCACCATACGGGGCTTTTCATTAGACGTCAGCTTAAAGACTTTATCCGCTTTTGGCGTCACACGCCGTATCTTCAAGTCGCCGCCGATGACGAGGATGGGTAGATCCGTGCTTTCCAACAAATTCGACATATCGTCGTTGAGCTGGTTAAGCTCGACGTTACGGTGCTGCAATTGCTCATTCACCGTCGTCAGTTCTTCATTTACGGACTGCAGTTCTTCTTTCGCCGTTTCCAGCTCTTCGTTCGTGCTCTGGAGCTCCTCGTTACTGGAGAGAATTTCCTCATTGGCTGATCGTAATTGTTCACTTGCGGCATCTTTTTGCTCGATTACGAACTGGAGATGCTCGTGGGCTGCCGCGACTTCCAGCTGCAAGCGGGCATTTTCATCCATATCCGGATGTGCGCTTTGCGGAAGCGCAGCTGATTTTTCCGGTTCGAAAAGCACCAGGAAACAGCGTTCAGGCTGGTCTTTTCTATGAACGATCAAAACCCTGACAGTAATGTCGCTCACTTCGGAAGAGTTTCTTATTCTGATATTCGACCGAAAGCTGTCCTGCCCAGTTGTGCGGCATTTTTCCACCGCGCTGCGTATAGATGAAATAAGTGGCGTCGTCGCCATGCGCAACAGGTTGTGGCTAGGCTCCCCCGTCGAAGGCTCCAAATAAGGGCTGGTGCGACCCCTAAACTGCAAAATATCCAGCGTGTCATTGATCAGCACGCCGGCAGGAACGTAATGCTGGATCAGGACGCGGTCCGCTTCGCGCAGCCAGTCTGTTTGGGCGGGAGCCGGTACCGTTCGTGCGGACGTCGCGTGGTCGGGATGCGCGACTTTGGACTGCGCCGAATTGAAATGTGGGTACTGGCGCGCCGGAGTCAATTTTTTGACGTAAATTCTGTTTTCCTGATCCACTACGTCAAACATATCTGAATAAATTCCGACTGTTTCCGCGCTGCCCAACAGCAGAAAGCCGCCCGGCTTCAGGGCGTAATGAAAAGTCGGGACCACGCGCCGCTGTAACGGTAAGGCAAGATAAATCAACAGATTGCGGCAACTCACCATATCCACACGCGAAAACGGCGGGTCTGCCACAACATTTTGCTTCGCAAAAGTGCAAATATCGCGCAATGACTTAGCAATACGGTACTTGCCGTTTTCCTTCGTGAAAAATCGCTTGAGCCGCTCAGGGCTAATCTCGGCCTCTATCGTATCCAGATAAAGACCTTCCCGTGCTTTCTGAAGCGCGTCTTCATCAAGATCCGTCGCGAAGATCTGGATCGGGATATGAATGCTTTTTTCGTCCATGAATTCAAAAAGAGCCATCGCCAGGGAATAAGGTTCCTGCCCCGTAGAGCAACCCGGCACCCAGATGCGGATAGGCGCAGACCGTTCCCCCTTCGTCATTTCAGGAAAAACTTCCGTTTTCAAATTTTTAAAAACGTCCGGATCCCGAAAGAAAGAGGTGACATTGATCAATATGTCATTATATAGGGCATCGATTTCACCCGGCGTCGTATCCATGAAGTCGGCATAATCCGCGAAGTCGTCTTTTGCTGCGAGAATCATGCGTCTTGTAATACGTCGCCGGATCGTCGTATCGCGATAGGATGAGAAATCAGCACCGGTATGTGTATGAACAACGGCCAGAATTCTGTTGTAGTTTTCCTGATCGACGAAATCATGATCAGCCTCCGCCGTGATTAGCATACCGGGATGCTTACCCATCCGGATCAGCGCTTCGGCAATCTTTTCCGGCGTCAGGATAAAGTCAGCGGCGCCACCTTCAATCACACTATGCGGCATGCCGATATATTTGGCGGAAACCTCGCTTTGAACGAAAGTTATCCCGCCTACGGAACGAACGGCTTCCAGACCTAAAGTACCGTCGCTGCCCGTTCCCGATAAAACCACGCCCATGGCGAGAGCCCCCTGGTCTTCTGCCAGCGACCGGAAAAATAAATCTATCGGCAGATGAGGGCCGGAAATATCACGCTGCCCAAGCTGTAGGATGCCCTTAGCAATCGTCAGTTTTGCGTTGGGTGGAATGACGTAGATATGATCTATCTTAACGGTCATTCCCTGCGCCGCTTCGATGACAGGAAGCTGCGACGATTGTGAAAGTAGTCCGCCGAGCAAACTCTCATGCTGTGGCGCCAGATGCTGTATAAGGACAAAAGCCATTCCGGTTTTTTTCGGGAGCGCCTTAAGAAGCTCGCCAAAAGCTTCTAGACCGCCAGCGGAAGCGCCTATGCCGACAATCGGGAACGAACTATTCTCTCGGGCTGCATCTTGCTTAATTTGTGATAACGGGAGCAAAGGCGAAACCGGAGCCAGAAAAAACCCTCCTTCGTTCACATAAAAAATGAACCTTATCAGTACCTTTTACGCACTTTTTGTCAAATGATTTAAGCGCGCGATGTTTTAAATGGTGTATGTGCTAATCTATCGTTGTTTTAACAAGGTTTTAAATTCATTTGCCCGTTGTCGGGAAGTCAGTCCGGCCCCTTAAAAAAGGCCCTCCTGATACTTGTGCGCTAAAAATCGATTCTCGTATCTAAAGGAACATCTTCATAATATATGGTGCGCTGCACGGGAACCGGCATGGCAATTCGCTTGAAACCCGGCAGAAGCAAGGCATTATCTTCCTACGAATTGGTGCTGAATCCATCAGCTTAATGTCCTCTCATCATGACAGCGCACAAGGCAACGACGCGTGGCGTCACGCTGCGCACCGACTGAAAGGCTCCACCGCCCAGATCGGCGCGCACACACTCTCCGCCCTGTGCCTGAAGGCCGAACGCTGTGACGGATCCTCACCGGAAGATAAAATGAGTATCCTCGCAGAGATCATCGAGGAATTTTCCGCAGTAGCAGAGTTCTTCGCGAAACGGCAGCTATGACTGCGCGGTCACTCGCTAGGAAAGTTGTCAATCCTCCCAGACTTAATACTGCAACCTCTCCATTCACCAAATATTTTGCACGGGTTCTTACATGATGCCGACCCCCGGAGTATGCCGCGCCGATAGTACACTTTCCTTGAAGTTCAGCCTCTTCCGGCGCGGCTTGTCGGCATAATAATGCTGATATCTCTTGTACAGCGCTAATGCTATTCATTTACTCATGTCGGAAGCGAATGCGCCTTCGACAATATCAGAGTCCCGATAGCCCTAAATCAGAAATTTTCTTTAAATATCCATTAAGTTTCGTGGGGTGTGTATCGTCGATACGACCGAAATAGGTGACACTGACAGGGCCTATCCCGCAGAATGACAAGAGCGACTTAAAAGCGCGCGCGCCCGATGACCTGAAATAAAGGCGATAAATAAATGCAGGCATTCCCATGGTCTGCACAAGACGCGCCGACTTTCCGCGTAATAACCCTACTCCCAATGGATTTTTTGCCTTGGGCTGAAATGCGAAATCATTCGTGAAGGCGCGCTCGAGGAAGCCCTTGAGAAGCGCAGGTATCATCATAAGCCATAGTGGATAGACAAAAACCAGATGATCGGCATGCTTAATCTTCTGACGTGCTTCGATAATGTCTGCCTCCAGCGGCTGGGGACCGCGGAACCCTTCATGAAGAACCGCGTCGAATTTTAGCGACGACAGGTTAATGAATTCAACCTCATGCCCGGCTTTTCGTGCCGCGGCGCAGTATGTCTTTGCCAAGGCCTCACAAAAGCTTTCACGCTGTTGTGCCGGATGCCCCAATATAACGAGTATTTTTTTTGGCATTTGGTCACTTTGATTGAATGAACTTAACTCTCGATGCAAGCCAAAGAGTATGTGCAAATTGCTTCGTTAAAATTTATATCTAAGGTGAACTCTTGGCGGGCGAAAGTAATTGGAGCGTTGCAACGACGCAGCAGGGATCGCTGTGGTCAGTTGTTATTTGAAATCCAAGTTCTCTGCTCATCCGCACCATCTGCGAATTGTCGCTGTTGATTTGCCCCCACATTACGCAAATATTCTTGGCTTGTGCATATTTGATGAGTACTTGCATCAGTAGAAATCCCACGCCCTGCCCTTGCCAATCACTGCGGGTGATGACGCTGAATTCAGCGCGATTCCCTTCGGGTGCAGCTACAAATCGGGAAATTGCCAGCAATTCGCCATTTTCATCATTCACGGCGACAAATGCCATGATGTGAAGGTAGTCGATGTGCGTAAGCTGTGTAACTAGTTCACTTGGCAAATCCCGCATGGAATCGAAAAAACGGTGGCGTATATCCTCCGCTGTGCATTTATCCATGAAGCATTTATAGAGCTGCTCATCCTCAGGATGAATGGGGCGTACGACGATGTGTTTACCGTTCGGTAGGACATTGTTGCTCATCCATTCCTGTGGATATGACGGTGGATCTGGCAGCCAGGTCTCACCCTCTGCTGAGTCTGTCATGCTAGTACCGTGAGCGATGAGCTAGAAGCAATATATGGATTTGATGCCTCGCACTTAGCCTGACAATTACTAAAAAAAGTTTGGTTTATTATCAAGTGTAAAATTCCTTATTGTAATTATAACTTCTAACGCACTACGACATCTAACAGACTGTTGTTGATTACGTTCATAAGTTAAAATTAATTAAGCGCTTGCTATTAGACCCAATCGCGATACACGCACTAAGACTACGGCATGGCTGAAATTTTTTGCTAAGACTAACATTTTCCCAAAACTCAAAATTTACAACGTATTAATTAAAAACATTTGATGAACACTTAGCGAAGATCATTTGTTGTCATGTTATAAGCAGTCGCATATCTAGGTTGTAAAGGATAAACCATATGTCCGAAGACGCCAAGCTGACACAGCGCGTGCTGGAAGAGTTAAAATGGCAACCAAGTATAGACGCTGCACATATCGAGGTTACGGCTCATGATGGCGTAATTACTCTTACAGGTCACGTCGGAAGCTTCGCCCAGAAATGTGCCGCCGAAAAGGTCACAATAAGAATGGCGGGAGTTAAGGCTTTGGCCGAAGAAATTGAAGTCAGGCTTCCGAGTGAAAACAAACGAAGTGATGAAGACATTGCCGCAGCGGCAGTTCATTGCCTTTCATGGGATTCATTCGTTCCTCACGACCGTGTAAAAGTCACTGTTGAAAAAGGCTGGTTAACGCTGTCTGGCAAACTTAACTGGTCTTTTGAACGAAAAGCCGCTGCCAATGCCGTGGCTCACCTTAAAGGCGTCAAGGGAATTACCAACGATATAACACTCAAATTAAGAGCAAATGCAAAATCCATCAGCGAGGACATCAAAACGGCTCTCACCCGTTCGTGGTTTTCAGAGCCGAGCGACATCACTGTCACAGTCAACGACGGCGATGTGCTGTTAACTGGTACCGTTCATTCGCTGGAAGAAAAACGAAAGGCGGCCTGGACTGCGTGGTGCGCTCCCGGAGCGATTGACGTAAAAAACAATATAACTGTTCTTTGATTAATAAATTATCGTTTCGTACACTCACAGGGTGAAAAAATGCCAACTATAGCAATTCCATCGCTTGCCGGAAAACTGCTTGAGAAATCTGGGGTCAGCTATGTCCTTGATCAAAATGCCCTTCAAAAAATGAAGGCTCTTGCGAGATGGAAAAACGAAGGAGGCAAGATTACGTCTCAGGCCAGCAAATCAACAACGGGGATTAATAAAATGAAAAATCTTGTCGCTTCTGCTTCGCTTGCATTGGGAATTATTTTTATAGGCCCAGCTATCGCAGCTGAAAAAGTCACGCCAACCAAAACCGACATAGAAAGTAGATATCAAACTTGTATCGGCCCGATAGGTTGCTCTGTGCAGGATAGCATCGGCTTGTTGACTGAATTAAACACCAAGTCATCACGAAACCTTAAAAGAATAAACGAATTCTGCTCGGAAATGAACTATACTAACTGTCTGTTCCTTCAAAAAAATGAGATAGAGCAATGGCATCAAACCCATGAGCACATGTCGCTGTTGATGGCCAAAATCGCGTCCGGTTCCTCGGGCAATTCACAACTCTATGCTGACACGAAAATGAAATAATCATCATTTTAATTTTTATGCATTTGCGGAAATTTATTAATTACCTATGAATAGGTTCAGGGGCTCATTTTCCAAGAAAGTATCTCCGGGTTTTTTCGAGCAACTGGCGAGGTTTTCCCATTAGTAAAGCCAACAATAATCGGCGCAAAGACAGTCATAGTATCGGTAATATTTATATAGATGCCATGACTCCAAGTTGAGAGGGGTCATTCTGTTCCTTCTGGCTTTCGGATCGCATTTTATTACTCCCTAATGGTAGGTATGTGTTGGTACAGACCAAGCGTATTCAGCCGAATTTATTCAGCACAAATTATGGCTCAGACTATCGATATCAGGCCGGCTTGTTATGACTGTCTTGTTTATCAACCTCGGTGAACTCTGCATCTACAACCTTTTCTTCATCCATACTGTCAGGCTTTCCTTGCTCATGGCTGTCTGCGTGCCCGCTATTGGGCTGAGCAGAATTAGACTGGTTTTCGCTATAAAGTTTCTCGCCAATCTTCATCGAAACCTGCTGTAGGGCTTCTGTCTTCTTGCGTATGAAAGAAATATCATCACTCTTCATAACGGTTTGTAGATCCGACACGGCATCTTCCGCCTCCTTGCGGTCGGCGACTAAAATTTTATCGCCCGCCTCCTTTAGTGTCTTTTCGACGGTATGAACCAGTGCCTCAGCTTTATACTTGATTTCAACAGACTCCTTCCGCTTCTTGTCTTCTCCTGCATTTTCTTCTGCTTCCTTCACCATGCGCATGATGTCATCCTCCGTCAGGCCGCCGGATGCCTGAATGCTGATTTGTTGCTCCTTGCCGGTAGCCTTGTCCTTGGCTGAAACCTGGACGATGCCGTTCACGTCGATATCAAATGTAACCTCGATTTTGGGAACGCCACGTGGCGCTGGCGGAATACCTACAAGGTCAAACTGACCCAGCACCTTGTTATCCGTAGCCATTTCGCGCTCACCCTGAAAGACTCGAATGGTGACTGCGCTCTGCCCTTCCTCTGCTGTCGAAAACATCTGACTTTTCTTTGCCGGTATCGTTGTATTACGCTCAATAAGTCGTGTGAAGATTCCACCCATCGTTTCGATGCCCAGCGACAACGGCGTGACATCGAGCAGCAGTACGTCTTTCACGTCCCCGGCAAGTACGCCGCCCTGAATGGCAGCGCCATCAGCGACGACTTCATCTGGATTGACGCCCCTTTGTGGCTCTTTATTGAAGAACTCTTTCACCAAGCTAATAACCTTCGGCATGCGCGTCATGCCACCGACTAGAACAACTTCGCCGATATCGGCGGGCGTCACGCCGGCGTCTTTCAACGCCGCCCGGCATGGCTCGATCGTTTTAATGATCAGATCGTCAACCAGTTGTTCCAGCTTCGCGCGAGTCATCGCGTATACAAGGTGTTTGGGCCCATTAGAGTCGGCAGTAATAAATGGCAAATTGATGTCCGTTTGCATCGCTGAGGACAACTCGATTTTTGCTTTCTCGGCGGATTCCTTTAGTCGTTGCAGTGCAAGCTTGTCCTGTCGCAGATCAATCTGGTTCTCTCGCTTAAATTCCTCCGCAAGAAAGTCGACAATACGGAGGTCAAAGTCCTCGCCGCCCAGGAATGTGTCGCCATTTGTAGATTTTACTTCAAATACACCGTCACCGATTTCGAGAATTGAAATATCAAATGTGCCGCCACCGAGGTCATAGACTGCAATCGTGCCGTGATGTTTCTTGTCGAGACCATAGGCCAGCGCGGCTGCTGTCGGTTCGTTTATGATACGCAAGACTTCAAGGCCCGCGATTTTACCCGCGTCTTTGGTAGCCTGCCGCTGGCTGTCGTTGAAATATGCGGGAACGGTAATGACTGCCTTGGTGACCTTTTCTCCAAGGTATTTTTCTGCCGTTTCTTTCATTTTCTGCAAAACCATTGCGGATAGCTGGGAAGGGGAAAATTTTTCACCGTCAATATCGACCCATGCCGCGCCAGCATCGCCTTCGACGATCTTGAACGGGGCCATATATGCCATTTTTTTCACTTCTAGTTCGTCAAATCGACGGCCAATAAGTCTTTTGATCGAATACAGCGTTTTGTCTGGATTCGTTACCGCTTGCCGTTTTGCGGCCTGGCCGACAAGTCTTTCGCCACCCTTGGTAAAGGCAATGATGGAGGGAGTGGTTCGAGATCCTTCGGCGTTCTCGATTACCTTAGGCTTTCCTCCCTCCAGAATCGCTACGCATGAATTCGTTGTCCCCAGGTCGATGCCGATGATTTTGCTCACAATACTTCCTTTATAATTTTAAAATTCAAATTGCAGCTCTGTACGCTTCCTTACGACTTAGAATAATTCACCCTGATACATGGGGCTTTATTCGGTTCCGCAATATGAACAAGTTACACGATCATATCGTGCCACAAACAATTAAAACTAATGCCTTGTTTAGCGAAGGTAAGACGCGATTAGAAACGTCCACTTGCAAATAAGGCGAAAAAGGACGGAAGAAATTGTCTCTTATCCTGCCCGAATCTTGTTGTACCCCCACGCGTTTTAATTCGGTTTACACCAAATAACCAGTAAAGGACACTACCGATAAACGGAGAAAGGATAACGAGACCTATCCAGCGATGTGAGGCGCGCTCTTCAATTTTTGCGCAACAAAACATGTATTACTGTAGATGCAGCAAAAACAAAAAATTATTAAACCGTAAACGAATGAGAGCACGGTGCTCTGGTCAAAATCTGGTATGGTGTGTGACATAGGTTTCCATCTAAGAAAGCTAAAAACCTATGTCACATCCCAGTGCTAATATTAATTCATCATTCAGTGACACAGCCTTTGCGCGTTCAGCGAGTCGCGCGTGTAGACTGTTTTTTCCTGGCATCGTGTGGTGCCGCTTTGTGCGGTTTGTGAGAGTGTTTGCGATGCTCAGACAGATCGTAAATCATGCCGAGTAATTCTTTGACGGTCATTTTCAATATTTTCTTGGATTTCATCTTTTTTTCCTAACTTTATTAAGTAATAAAAGGGCGAAGACATCATGTCCTCGCCCTTTTATATTGTTCATTTCGCTGCGCCGATTTTCTTCTTTTCGCCAGCGGGCAGGTTGTTGTCCTGACAGCAATGCGTGTTAACCTGTTTTGCATCGCTTGTGTTTAACAGTGTCCTAGCGAATTCAACTTCTGCGGCTGTGCCTTCGACCATGACCATGAATCCGTCGGCTTTTAGCGATTGCTCATACTGCAGTATGGTGTCCTTAGGGATACCGATGCTAAAAAATGCGGCGGCAAGAGCTGTGGAACCGGCAACTACCGCAGCGCCCTCAACGGCGGCAACGACAGCTACTGCGAGTGGCCCCAGAACGACGACGGAACCGATTACAGGCATCGTCAGGTACAATCCGCCGGAAAGCGCTCCCCACATAGCTCCCCAGAATGCGCCGAACTTCCCCCAAAACTTCATGCGGTCACCCGTATTGTAGAATCCGATAACCTTTTCGTCGGTATGGAAGCCGCGTCCTACAACACTCAGCTTGTTCATGGGAACGGACGCTTTTGCAAGCTGCTTGATCGCGGCTTCAGCACGCTCGTGGGTATCGTACATGGCAACAACGGCATTAGCCTGATTGCTTGTCATTGGTAGCTCTCTTTCTAACGGAAGGATCAGACTACGGCTGAAAGCGGGATAAATGACTTTATTAAGTCCTTTTCATCCACAGATCTAATGGAACGCGACGCTGATTGGTTCCATGTAAGCTTCAGCTAAAGTATTAATAACGCAATTCAAGGGTTGTCTTGGCGGAGGTGTTCGAAAACTTCATCTCGCGTCAAAGTTGGAAGCTGGAGAAGAGACGTTTGCAATTTCTGCGTTTGCTGACGCAGCGTGTAAAGCTGATCAACGAGCGATAAGACAACATCTATGCCGTCCTGGTTGACATTGATGACCTGCTGCAGGTACAGAACAAGGTTTAGACGGGAGACATCTACGTCTTCGAAATACGGCCCGAATTCGCCCATCGGTGGCCGCAGCCAGTCTCGTGACATGAAGCTTTCAAGCGTGGGCCGGTCGATTTGACCCTCAACGATAAGCAATACTTCATCGAGCGTTTTCATGCCATTTTCTCCATTTCCGCCCTTGGATTATAGGTGTGGGCTTCCGCCCATTTTTTTATGGCCGACTCCAGCTCCGCATCTATCTCTGCAGGCATATCTATTTTTATTTTGATATAGGCATCGCCGGATCTTACACCCTTTCCCTTCAGCCTTAACACTGTGCCCGAGCTTGCCCCTTTCGGGATGGTGACTTCGACGGGGCCATGAATCGTGGGAACCTTGACTTTCGCTCCCAATATACTTTCCGCGAATGTCACCGGCAGTTCGATATGGATATCCTCCCCTCTGCGCGTTAGATACACATGCGGCCTGACCTTGACTTCGACATAGGCGTCGCCAGAGGAGTCTGCGCCTTGCCCCTTGAGTCTCAATTTTTGGCCGTCATCGATACCTGCGGGAAACTGTATATCCAGGGTTTTTGCATCGGGCATGGTAATACGTTTTTTCGCGCCCAAAACCGCCTCGATAAAATCGATATCGATACTGTAGTGCCTGTCCATAGACGCTTTTCTGCCGGAGTCGGTGGAGGCGCCCCCCCCCCTAAAGCCACGAAACAGGCTCTCGAAATCTGACATGTCGAAGGACGAAGCATCGGCTTGATAGCGTTGCCCTTGCGATGTATCCGCATAGTCACGATAGTTCGGCCCCTGCTGCGAATGCCGCTTCCCTTCCATATCGATCTCGCCCCTGTCAAAAGCGGCGCGTTTTTCTTTGTCGCAAATCAAGTCATTGGCAGCGTTCAGCTCCTTGAATTTTTCAACGGCTTCCGTCTTGCCGGGATTAAGGTCCGGGTGATATTTTTTTGCAAGGTTTCGATAGGCGAGCTTGATTTCAGCATCGCTGGCGTCTTGCTTGACGCCAAGAATTTCATAGGGGCTCTTTGTCATCTCTCATCAGGCTTTCTATACATGTTATCTAAATAACCGTTCCGAAAAGCTTGCCGACGGATGCTGCAACGCCCATCGCGACAGCACCCCAGAACATCACGCGTGTCATGGCCTTGCTTATGTCTGCCCCGCCAGTTTTCGCACCGACAGCGCCAAGCACGGCAAGCAATGCCAGAGACACGGCAGATACGCCTGCGATCAGAAATTGGGAGGGACATACAAGCACCGTGAGCAACGGCAGCAAAGCGCCGATTGTAAAGGAAGCAGCGGAAGTAAGGGCTGCCTGTATCGGGCGCGCAAGCGTAATATCAGAAATACCTAATTCTTCCCGGGCATGCGCGCCGAGCGCGTCGTGTGCCATAAGCTGTAGGGCAACCTGTTTTGATAGGTGCGCGTCAAGGCCGCGTTTCGAATAAATGCCTGCCAGCTCGTCAACTTCGGCTTGGGGGGATTCCTTAAGCTCCTTGCGTTCGCGGGCGAGGTCTGCTTGCTCTGTATCGGATTGCGAACTGACGGAAACATATTCTCCCGCCGCCATTGACATCGCTCCCGCTACGATGCCCGCGATTCCAGCGATCAATATTTCCCTGATGCCCGCTGCAGATGAAGCAACGCCGATGATCAGGCTGGATGTCGACAGGAGGCCGTCATTCGCCCCCAGCACAGCAGCCCGCAGCCAGCCGATTCTTTTAATCAGGTGCGCTTCCCGATGCCGGCCATATGTGCTGTGCATGTTTTCCGCTTTCCCGCCCGAAAAAATTGAGTCTGTAGTACTGAGACAGAGTGCCGCTTAAAAAGCGCTAAATGCAAACTGTTAATTAAAATTCATTTTACGCACATATTTCAATTCTGTGTGTTGACCGTGCAGCTGGGCAACTTCCTAAAACCAGCATCATCGTATCGCTAGCCATCTAAGGATGTTTGCGTACGGTTAAACATAGGCAACAGAAAGCACAAAAACATGAAAGCCTTCGTTTACCAAGGAGTCGGGAAAAAGGCACTTGAAACCCGTAACAAACCTGAAATATCCTCCCCGACCGATGCTATTATCAAAGTGACTAAAACGACGATCTGCGGAACCGACCTGCATATCCTCAAGGGTGATTTGCCCGGTTGCCAGCCCGGGCGCATTCTTGGTCACGAAGGCGTCGGCATTATCGACAGTGTCGGCACCGCCGTTTCGACGTTCAAGCCGGGTGACAGGGTATTAATTTCTTGCGTGACGTCATGCGGCAGATGCATTTACTGCCGCAAGCAGATGTTTTCCCATTGCACGACAGGTGGCTGGATTCTTGGAAATACCATCGACGGCACGCAAGCGGAGTTTGTGCGCGTTCCATATGCCGAAACAAGCCTTTACCTGATTCCGGAAGGCGTCGATGAAGAGGCTTTAGTGATGCTCAGTGATATCCTGCCGACCGGATTTGAGTGCGGCGTGCTCAACGGCAAGGTGCAACCGGGTAATTCAGTGGCAATCGTTGGTTCAGGGCCGATTGGCCTTGCGGCACTCCTCACCGCCCAATTTTACTCTCCATCAGAAATCATTGTGATAGATTTGGATGATAACCGTCTGAGTGTTGCAAAGCGTTTTGGCGCAACAGTGACCATCAACAGCGCGGACGGCAAAGCCCAAGACACCGTCATGAAACTGACGAATGGGCGTGGCGTGGACACAGCGATAGAGGCCGTCGGCGTTCCGGCGACCTTCGAGCTTTGTCAAAAACTTGTGGCTCCAGGCGGAACGATCGCAAATATCGGCGTGCATGGTAAAAAAGTTGACCTGCATCTTGAGAGTTTATGGGATCGCAATATTACAATCACGACGCGATTAGTGGATACGGTCAGTACGCCAATGTTGCTTAATATCCTGCGCTCCAAAAAAATAGATCCGAAACTGCTTATTACTCACCGATTCAAATTGGATCAAATACTCGAAGCCTATGAAACTTTTGGCAATGCCGCAGATACAAAAGCGCTCAAAGTGATTATTGAGACTTAATAATTGAATGGGAATTTGAAAATGAAAGTCACCGGAATACTCGCTAAAAAAGGGTTTCACACCTTTGACCGCGAACCTAAAAGCCATCAAGGCTCAAAGGTTATTCATATCTGAATGACGGTGCTGCCGGCTGGCAAACAGACGGCAGCTACCTTACAGCCGAAGGGCAGCGGTTGAAAAAGGACAATGAACTGGCTTCATAGGTCCCGTCAGTGTCACCTATTTCGGTCGCGTCGACGATACCCATCCCACGAATCTTACTGGATATCTAAAGAGAATTTCTGATCTAGGGCTATCAGGAATCTAGTAAAATTACCTAGTACAGATCCGTTTCCTAAATGAGTAAATGAATAGCTATATAGATGATATCCTAGAAACCTACGGCGCTTTGATCAAAGTGCAAGTCCCGATTTAATGCTTTCGAAATGGAAGACCGCCGCCAGTATGATTGGCGGAGGTCTGGCGCATATGAATCGATGCGCTACTTCGCATGCTTATGTGAGCGCGCGTTTTAGCGCATCGGTCGCGACCTGTGTGGCGTGGTCAAAGGCCTTGCGCGACTCCACAAGCGCCGAATTGAATGCCGGCCAAGACTGGCTGCCAGCCTCTCTCACCTTCTTCAGGCGGTCTTCCGCTTCCGTTGCCGCCACCTTCATGCGCTTGATCGCCTCGTCAATACTAGCGCGATGCGCGGTAGCGGCATTGGCCGCTTCTTTCTGCAACTTGTCTGCGCCTTCGCGCCAAGCCGTAATCTGGGAAGCCGCCATTTCCTTGAACAATTCTTCCTGGTGCTCTACTTGCTTGCCCGCAGTTTCAATGTAGGTCTTAATCTGCCTCTGGAAATCTTCACATTGGCCTTCCAGTTTCTTGCGGACAAGTTCCAGAGCAGCTTCCCCCTCAGTGGCATGCATTCTGAACTGCGTCTCGAAATCTTGGCGGAGTTTTTTCAGGTCGGCAACCAATTGGGCCGCTCGTGCCTGGGCGTCGGCATTGATCTGGGTTGCCTTTCCCTCAAGCGATTTCAGTACCGCATCCATTTCGTCGATGCGCAGCTTCGCCCAAACCGCGAAGGCTGTCTGCGCGGGTGTGTCAGACGATGACGGAGTCTTCGGGTTTTCTTTCGGGAGTTCCATGGCAGTTTCTTTCAATGTTTAAGTGTTGATACGGGCACCATGATGCGCAAGAAATGGCCAATCAAGCCACGAGCCTTTCATTGGGAACTTCAGAGTTTCGCGGAAAGCACGCAGTAAAAGTCGTCCCCTCCTTTTCCGTCGAGGCGACCGTAATCGTTCCTCCATGCGCGACAACGATTTCCTTGGTGATAAACAAGCCCAGGCCAAGGTTCGCAGTCTGTCCTTTATTGTCATTCGTGCCGTTTTCAGCAATCCGCACAAGCGAGTCGAATATCTGGCCGATTTTTTCCGGATTTATCGGTGCACCATCATTATATATGCGAACAACAACTTCGTTAGGCTCCCCGGCAATGTTGATGCTAATCGGTGTACTTTTAAAACCATATTGAACGGCATTTCCCATCAGGTTGGAAAACACCTGAGCAATACGGGCTTGATCCCAATTGCCTTCGGTATTTCCTGATATTTCAATTGTGAACTTGTGATCGGGATGTATGGCTTGCATTTCCTCGACCATTTTGCGGCCTACAAAAGCGAAGTCCATAGGCCCTTTTATCACAGGCAAGCCCGAGCCGAAACGCGCGCGCGTAATATCAAGCAAGTGCGAGACGATTTCAGTCACGCGGGCTCCGCTATCCGTTATTTGCCCCATTAAGACGACCTGCCTGGGATTTAGAGGCCCAATCTTCGGAACCAATTCCGCAGACATCAGCATCGCTCCCAAGGGATTGCGCATGTCGTGCGTCAAGATACCCAGGAATAGATTGCGGGAGTCATTCAGTTTCTCGACGTAATAGCTTATGGATTCTGTGAGCGCCTGATCTATAGCTTCGTTAAACCTGACAATATCGTTCTGGTCATTCGGGGTATTTTCTTTCTTGGATTTTTTCCAGAGCTTAATCACGCTGGCACGAAGAGCGCGATATTCTGCAACCATCTGGTTGAGATTGAAGCCGCCCGCCAAGCGTAAGGCGGCGTGCGTTTCGGCAGCGCTTGGCTTGACCTCTTCCAGCTGGGCACCCTTACCTTGTGATTTTTCTTCCTGTTCGGCCCCTGTCTGGCACTTGTCATATCGCCGATGACGAAGTTGAGGATATCCAGGATATGGTTTCTGAGCGCCAATGGAGTCATATGATCAGAAGCTGGAATTAAGCTTCGGGCAAACATTTCCCATTCTTCAACAATTTTAGGTACATTACTTTTAATAAATACGGATAAGGACATAATTTTCCTATAAAAAAGAAGTTAATATTCTCAAACGTATCAGCTCGAAAATCGTTCATTTATATTGTTTTGGGGGCCTTTACAAAGAGAAGTAACGTATTTCCCGGAGACAATAAATCTCGAAAATGCATATTCGTATCGTGGCGAAATCTTGAAATGCACCTGCTGTCTGAAGCTGATTATGGGACGCATAAGAGCTCTAGGTTGCATACACAAGAGGCTTACCCCAGAACATATAGCCGACTTTCCGGATAGTCTTAATCTGCGATCTGTTCGATGTCATCAGGTTCATTTTTTTTCGCGTGCGCGCAATTTGCGCGTCAATGGAGCGTTCGCATGCGTTCAGGTCGTTGACACGGGTGAGTTCGTATAACAGCTCGCGGCTGAGCACACATTGGGGTGACAGGACAAGCGCCTCAAGCAGCCTGTATTCACCTATCGTCAGATAGGCAGATTTCCCATTTTTGTTGAATGCCTGATACTGTTGGCGATCCAGCAACCAACTGCCGCAATTGATGCGTTTAGCTTGGGTGAGCGTCATGGGCTCGTCCACACGCTGGGAACTGCTGCGCCGAAGGATTGCCGTGATACGTGCCGTCAATTCACGGGGTTCAACCGGCTTTGTCATGAAATCATCGGCCCCCATCTCCAAACCGGCAATTTTGGTATTATCGCTAGACGATCCGCTGATGAGTATAATGGGGGCTTTCGTAATGCCGCGAATATCTTGGATTAGTCTCAGCCCGTCCTTGCCCGGCATCATGATGTCGAGAAGAATAATGTCAGGCTTTTCGTCATTCAGTTTAACAAGCAATTCGCTTCCATTGCTTGCTGAGCTATACGAATAGCGCTGCTGTTGCAGATAAGGTCCAAGAGTTAAATGGATATCATCGTCATCATCGACAGCTAGAATGGCGGTTTTAGAGGGTTCGGTGGCGGCGGCAGCATTCTGGAAAAAGACATTAGTCACTATTTGCATTCCTTTACGTTGTCGAAAGGAAGCCGGTGAGAGACAAACAGTCATCCTGCCGAATAGTTGCGAATTTATTAAAACTGGTTTGCGGCGGGGCAATTGCGGCGCTTAGATCTGTAACTTGGGGATGCAGGGCTGTTTATCGTGTGCGAGATTGTTTTGGCCCACGATGGAGAAATAGGTGTCACCTCTAAGAAAGAAGCAGGTAAGACGTTTACGGTAGGTTTGCCGCATCGGCAACTTTTGAAAACAGATTATTTAGGAAACAAATAAACTATATAGTTTAACGCGGTAGTTTTTTGACAGACTTCTAGTCTTCTGCGTGTAAAACAAGCAATTAATTTTCACAATATTCTCCCATTTTATAAAATAATTTCTCTCAAAAGAAAGAATATTTCTTAAAGCAAAAAATACTTGAATGCTTCCGCGAATCGTCGCAAATAAACATCAACAAAAGCGGTAGAACCCAAGACCCTAAGCGGGCCGTCTCGTCTACTCTGTGGGACGTATGAACTGGCGGCTGCTGCATGAAAGCGCCCCAAACACGACAGCCCGAAGGCCTTAGACGAATCTAAGCCTTCGGGCTTTTTCTTGCTTCTCATCTGTGACCAACCCGTCGAGGAATACGAGATCCAGTCCATCGACGACGAGAGCATCGCGCAAAGCTGTTCGACGCCCTTGGCGCCAACCAGTGCAACTTCGGCAAGTTTTTGGAGGCCTGCGACGACTGGTATGAAGAACAGAAGCGCAAGGTCATCATCGCCGTCGGTGAATGCGGCTACAGCTTCGACCTGAAATCAGGTGACCCTGACGAATTTGAAGTCGATATCTACGAGATGGGTAGCCCGAAAGAACCAGCCTTGACCTTCGTGTACGAAGGGCTATTCGGTGAGATCCCCGTGAAGATCGGGTTCTATCTCACTACGACGCCATCGCCCGCGATCTTGGCATGGATTACAGCGAGACGACTATCGCGGGCATGCGGCAGGTTTATCGCTGCCAGTAAGAAAGCAAGAGGCCCGCGCTGACGGCGCGGGCCTCTTGCACTCGGCCTCAGGTCAGAGCCGATGATGCTATCGAGCATAAAATATTTTTAAACGGTCCACTCCTGAAAGCCATTCCTGTATGCAACGTATGTATGTGGCAGGTTTTTTTGCTCTCCCGCCTGGACTTCTCTTTATAGATTGCTTGCGGCAGGCAAAGCTTTAGGTAAAAAGCCGCTGCTAGTCGAGGCTTTTAAAAAACGCCCACATCTCATCGTCGGCATTGATAGCCTTGGAGGTGGGGCCTTTTCTTTTGATGCCGCCTGGCTTTGCGCCGCCCGGCCAGGAATGGCCGCCCGTTTCGGTGACGCAGAGCTTGACCTTCGCGCGGCTACCGCAGTCGCTGTAGAGATCGCAGTAGGCTCCCTCCACCTTTAAAACCCTGACTGGGGCTGTAGCGCAGTGGTTTCTTTTGACCCAGCGGGAAACCGTTTCCGGAATTGAGGTGAAATTAGTGACCATCGAAATGTCCTGAAACGCATTCTGGCCTGCGCCTCCGTTAAAAAGCACATGGTCGTCATCAAATGCGTGAATTTGAAGAATTGATATCGGCTGCGACGGGGTGCACGAGAGAGTGCCATCCGGCCCCGCAACGCTGGCAATCGCCTTAAATACATTCGACATCTCGCAAGCCAGCCTTTCCGACATCATGCCCCCGTTGGACATACCGGTTGCGTATATCTTGTCAGCCGCGATGTTCATCTTTCCGGTGATGTGAGCGACCATGCCGCGCACGAAGCCGACATCATCGATATTTTTATCACGCGCATTCCCGCAGCATGTGCCTGCATTCCAGGTCGCAATCTTCCCGGAGGGAAAATTGCTGTAGCCATTTGGAAAAACGATAACAAAGCCTTCCTGCTCAGACTTCGTTACGAGGCCGTAATATTTGTCCTCCGCCATGTATTTCATGTCGCCGCCGCCGCCATGAAAGGCAAAGAGCAAGGGTGCTGGCCTCTGTGGGTGATAGGCTTTCGGCACATGTACGAAGTACATGCGCTGCAAACCGCCATGCTCGACCGAGTAATAATAATCCCCCGGCTCTTTGATGTCATCCGTGACGGACGCATTCGCGGCGGGGGCAGGCTGCGCCGTTAATTTTTGCAGTAGTTTTTCCCGAAGTCTCTGTTTAAAAAAACCTTCCTCGGCCTGCGCGGTTTGAGGGATGCCGCAAAAAACCATCGACATGAGCAAGACAATGGCTAGCGGCGCGCCGCGGGGTAATTTAGACAGCATTTGAAATATCCTTTACAGGCAGCACCATGGGCAAGCGCATGCGCAAGATGCAATGATGATATTACACGCTATCTTTAGCTATCCCTGCGTGTAAATGAGCGTTTTGTAAAAATCTTTAGAATAGAAGAGATAGAGCAAGCCCCTGACCTTCCTTAGAAGAACCATTATTCCGCGTGGACTGCTTTGTAGGTGGTGAGCTAGCCCTTCTTATTTTCTCTAGACGCTGAACTTGCTTGCTACCCTGATAGGCGTGGTGGCTGACAGGCGTATAGTGGCGGGTGCAACCCGGCTGGTGCTGCCGCCAGACGGTGCACTCAAGCGACTTAGAAAATGTACACAAGGGGTACACAGGCAAAATCATAGGCAAAAATACCTTAGATTCTAAGCCTCTGACTTTTGCCCCCTCTCCCAAAGGGAGAGTATTCAAATATTTAAATGTTATATTTCAATATGATACATACCACTATTTCGCCTGTTTAGCTGCTGTTTATAAAATCCGAGTGCGGTTTCCGGTTAACAAAGCAACTTACCCGTAGACGGTGTAAGCGACTGCTCGCCACCGCCTGTAAAACAGCAGCAAAACAGCGCATAATTAGACTAAGAGCGCATTCGTGCTTGTGTCAATGCCCATGTGGAGGGTGTTCTAAGCGGACACTTACTCTTAGCTAAGTGTCCGTTAAGGCCGGGGCGAATTTTAAGGATGGCACAGGAAGTGAAAAAGCTGGCGGAAGTCAAGTACCTGTTAATCAAGGGAAAAGACGGCTACTGGAGAAAGGAGCGCCAGAAACACAGCCATGAGAAGAAGCTTCAGGTGGTCGCCGAGGCTTTGACGCCCGGAGGGTCGGTTGCGGCGGTGGCAAGAAAGCACGGCCTGAATACAAACCTGATCTTTTCTTGGATAATGACAGGAAAAAAGTTGCCGTTTCACCAAAAGTCCAAGCTGACTTATTGACAATTAGCGGCGGCTATTTTGCCGCCTGTATCATCTCCTTCATTTTTGCCTCAACTTCTTCGGCGATTTTTTTAAGCACTGGTGAATTTGAAAGAGACTCCAGCATGGCCTTAGGCGGGATCATGCCTATCTTTGTTTTACCGTCCTGCTGCCAAACCGATATCCGACAGGGCAGCGCCATATTGATACTCATGTCTTCAGCAAGAACAGCAGCAGCCTGCTTTGGGCTGCAGATTTCAAAAATCTGGCATTCGTGCGGTATGTCAATTCCTTTGCTTTTCAAGGTGGCTTTCAGATCGTAGGTATGCAAGACGCCGAAACCGCTGGCCTTGACGGCCTCCTGAAGGTCGTTGGCGGCCTGAGTCATCGTTTTGTCTGTGTCAGCAATATATTTCACATCATTCTCCTTTGTTTCTAATCAAGCCGAGCTAATTTCAAGCGCAGCGCATTCGCAATCACGCTGACAGAACTAAGCGCCATGGCCGCAGCCGCAATAATAGGGCTCAAGAGAAGTCCAAAAGCAGGATAGAGGACACCTGCAGCAACTGGCACACCTGCCATATTATACACAAAGGCAAAGAAAAGATTCTGTCTGATGTTGCTCATGACAGCCTCAGACAGCTTGCGCGCGCGGACAATGCCCATCAAATCTCCTTTAAGAAGGGTCACTCCTGCACTTTCCATTGCTACATCTGTACCCGTACCCATGGCAATTCCTACATCAGCGGCGGCGAGTGCCGGAGCATCGTTTGTGCCATCTCCTGCCATCGCAACAATGCGACCTTCGCTTCGTAGTTTTTTAATAATCTTGCCCTTGTCTTCCGGTAGAACCTCCGCCTGAACTTCATCAATGCCGAGCTTGCGGGCGACGGCTTGGGCGGTCGTCTTGTTGTCGCCCGTCAGCATAACGATATGGATACCGAGATTTTTCAGTGCTTTTAATGCTTCCGGCGTTGTCTTTTTGATCGGGTCGGCAATAGCCAGCAAGCCTGCGGGCTGGTTCGAGACAGCCATGAAAATAACTGTGGCCCCGTCTTGCCTCAATTCTTCCGCTTTATTTGACAAGGCTTCAATTTCCACGCCGACATCTTGCATAAGCTTGATGTTGCCAAGCGCAATGGACTGCCCCTGAATTTTTCCGGTCACGCCCTTCCCGGTCGGCGCATTAAAATCATCGACTTTCTCCAAGGAAAGCTTCTGTTCTTCCGCAGCCATGACGATGGCGCGTGCAAGTGGGTGTTCGCTGCCTCGTTCCAGACTGGCCGCGAATGCCAAAATCTGCTTCTCATTGAATCCTTCGGAAGCGACTACTTGAATGACGGCGGGCCTACCCTCCGTCAAGGTTCCGGTTTTATCGACGACAAGTGTATTTACCTTCTCCATACGCTCCAGAGATTCGGCATTCTTGATAAGAACGCCCATCTGTGCGCCGCGCCCGACGCCCACCATAATTGACATAGGTGTAGCCAATCCCAAGGCGCACGGGCAGGCAATGATTAGGACGCTTACCGCCGCGATTAACCCATAACCCATAGCTGGCACGGGGCCATATGCTGCCCAAGCGAAAAATGCGACGACAGCCACCAAAATAACAGCGGGTACAAACCACGAGGCGACAATGTCCGCCAGCTTCTGTATCGGGGCGCGGCTGCGCTGTGCTTCGGCCACCATTTGAACGATACGCGCCAGAACGGTTTCCTGACCGATTTTGTCGGCCTTCATGATAAAGCTTCCGGTCTGATTGATTGTGCCGCCGATGACTTTGTCTCCGGCTGCCTTTGTCACGGGCATGGACTCTCCGGTAATCATGGATTCATCAAGAGTGCTGCGCCCCTCGGTAATACTTCCGTCCACCGCGACCTTGTCGCCGGGACGAACGCGCAAGAGGTCTCCAGCCTGAACTTGATCGAGGGCAATTTCCTCGTCGCCGCCATCCTTGGTTACTCGGCGGGCTATCGCAGGAGCGAGCTTTAAGAGTGCCCTTATTGCGCCGCCCGTTTGTGCTCTGGCACGCAACTCTAAAACCTGCCCCAGAAGCACGAGTACCGTAATTACGGCAGCAGCCTCAAAATAGATCGGAACAGAGCCTTCCGCAGTTCTAAAGGCCGCCGGATACAACCCGGGCATCAAAACTGCTACTATGCTGTAAAGCCATGCAACGCCAGTACCCATGGCAATCAACGTAAACATATTCAGGTTGCGTGTGACGACCGAAACCCAGCCACGCTGAAAGAACGGCCATCCTGCCCAGAGAACAACAGGCGTCGCCAGCGCCAATTGAATCCAGCCGGATGCTGAAGCTGATATCCATTGATGAAGATTCAATATGTGGCCGCCCATTTCTAATGTGAAAACAGGCAAGGTCATCGCGAGACCGACCCAGAATCGGTGCTGCATATAGGTAAGCTCGTGGCTTTCTTCATCGTCCGCCTTAATGATTTCCGGTTCCAGTGCCATGCCGCATTTCGGGCAAGAGCCGGGGCCTTTCTGGCGTACTTCCGGATGCATAGGACACGTGTAAATCCTTTCCTCCTGGCCGTTTTCTGCTGGCTGTTGCACTTTAACAGCAGCGTCTGTATGGCGGGTATGACTTTGAAGCCCGGAAGAATCCCCGTTGGGTTCATCCAGATTCTGTGCTGACGGAGTCATATTCTTCGGGCTTTCGGAAGATAGCTGCATTTAGTCCTCACTAATTTTTTCTATTGCCCATGAGCCTCAAGAGAAAGAGAAAGATATTAAGAAAATCAAGATAGAGTGTAAGCGCCCCCATGACGGCAACTTTGCTTGCCCATTCGCCGTCGCTACCCATTTCAGCATATAGCCGCTTGAGTTTTTGCGTGTCGAATGCCGTCAGGCCTACGAACACCACGACCCCTAACACCGAAAGCGCGAACTGCATGGCGCTGCTCTGTAGGAACATATTGACAAGCGAAGCGATAATAATTCCGAACAAGCCGACGAAGAGGAAGGAGCCCAAACTCGTCAAATCCCGCCGCGTTGCATATCCGTAGAGACTCATACCCGCAAAGGTTACAGCCGTTATGAAGAAGACACGCGCGATGTCGGCTCCGGCATATCCAAGAAAGATCACAGCCAGAGAAAGGCCTATCAAGATGGCATAGGCCCAGAAGCTCAGCTGGGCCGCACCGAGGCTCATGCTTTTTAGTCCAAAACTCAAGTAAATTACAACCCCGAGGGGTGCCAGCATAATGACCCAACCCAGAGGTTTCATGGCGACCGCTTGATCGCTGCCGACTGAATACATTGCGTTTAGTAATTCGGGCGTTTGAGCCGTCAGAAATGCCACACCTCCGGTCAGCGCCAGACCACCCACCATATAATTATAGATTCTTAGCATATAGGCGCGCAGCCCTGCATCTTGCACCGTGCTTGGCGCACCTGTGTCATCCGCCAGCTTATCGTTCAAAGTGTTGTTAGATGCCATTGTCGCCTCCCGTTGAATTTTATAGTTGGTGTCATGCAGGTTTCTTCCTCCAAAGAGCGTCAACAACCTTCACCCATAAATTGTAAGAGAACACAAATATCATCGCTACAAACCAGCCAAGAACGGCGCTCCAAATTAATCCAAGGCAGAAGTTCGATGCGCCAACAAATCTGGGGAACGAGTTGACGATCAAGGCGTGAATTGGCATGTCAGGAATAAAATGCTCCCACAGCCATGCAAACAACATAGATTTCCTGAAATTCCATGCAGGCGGCAAACATCGCCGGTAGTTAAGGAAGAGTTGTCTTCATCGTTTCTTTCTTTTCTGCTGGCAGAACTCACCAGCTTTATTTCCCTTGTTACTTTGCGCCATTTGCCTTGTTGCAGCATTTTTGTTCTTTAGTTGCCACGGCCTCCTTTTTAGGGGCGTCACAGCAGGCTTTTTTAACTGACTCCAATACAGCAGCTTCCTGCATTGGGCCGCAGCAACAACCACTTGAAGTTTTAGCTTTTTCATTCTGATTTGACATTTTAACCCTCATTTTCTGGACAGCCGCTTTGCGTATAGACGTTCTAATCATTGATAATCCCGCTAATAGCCGCTCAGGGGCTTGACAGTTGTCAAATCCATACTTGAGTTCTTGTTGTATGAAGAGAGAGCAAAATCCGAAAACTCGGATCACTGAAAAATTACACTATAAACTACCATATTATTCTAACGGAGGATTCCCGTATATGTTCCCTTTAGGACTTCTTTATCAAAGGCGCATTGGCTATTCCCGCGCCTTTGCGGCAGATGGGAAATAAATGTCGCCGTACAGGCCCTCTACCCTGCTCCACTGAAAGACGGAAAATTTAGCCGCGCCTAAAAACCCCCTTTAAATATCGAATACGAAGAGGCGATAACAAAGAGCCAATTTTTCTCCGACATCTTTTATGCTTTAGAAAGCGCTATACCCTTATTACAACAAAGCCTCCATCTACGGAGGGCACCGTTGATGGAGGCTTCTCGCGGTATAGTCTTACCAAGCTGTTAGTGCTTATTTTTATCAGTTCCGCAGCAACTGTGTGATCCCTCGTCGCTAGAAGTAGCTTTCTTCCCCATCCTCTGGTCGATTTTGTCGGATGCCTTGACGCCTGCCGGGTTCGGTAGAGGCTTTTTGACTTCGTCTTTAGCTTTATCTTTAGGTTGGTTACTCATCGAAAATCTCCTGTTTGCATATGAATTAAAAAGTCCCGTAATGTAGTATTTTAGGGTTACAGGTTACGCAGCAAGGGATTTAATGCTCTGCGCAGCGGAGTCTTTCAGAATAGACATCACCTTTTTAGCGCTGGTGTCATCCTTTGTTTCAACGGCGATAAGTATTGCACCTTTATTCACCGTGTCTTCCATAATTTTAGCTTCATGCTCCGGAACGCCCAGACCGACTAGTGCGCCAACCAATCCGCCCGTCACAGCGCCGGCACCCAGCCCAGTTAGGGCTCCAATGAGCGCACCTGAAACAACGATATTCAGGCCAGGAACGAAGAGGGCACCTACGGAACCCAAGGCCAGATATAAAGCCGCCGAAAGACCGCCGATTGCCGCGCCTTCAATAGCTCCTTCACCAGCTTTGCTATCTTCGTCGATAACAAAATGCTTGCTTTGGGTTTCTTTCGAAACCAGAATGGTTACTTGGTCTTTTGTATACCCAGCTGTCTCGAGCCGCAGGAGAGCTGTGTCGGACGAGGTACGCGAACTAAACACGGCTGTTACTGTTTTCTTGGCCATTTATTTTGTCCTTTAATTGATAAACTAAGAAGTGCCTTTGCAGAGCAAGCTATCCCACCAACCAGTCATCTAAACTTTCGTTCCCTGAAAAAAATATGTTCCCTAGATTGTACGTCGTCAGATAAACTCCAAGCGATCTCTTCTGGTTTTTGCGCGGCACATCCACTTTATACTGTTGGCGGAACGAGTCGGACCCTCGTAATTGCAGACAACCGCATAAAGGGCGGAAACGGGAAATTCAAAAGCTACATCATGACGTCAACCGATCTAATAAAACTGCGGAAGAAGTTGCAGAAGTTGCATCCCGAAAGGTTTATGTATGTACCTGACTTGTGCCACCAAAATAGAGTTAGTCCAGCCGAGAGTAGTCCGCCGTGATCCTTCCTCGATCATCTGAGGATCACTGAATTTCGCGCCGCATAAAATGCCCTGGCGCAGCCCCAAGCAACGGATTCCTCATTAGCGATACCGACTACCACCCTTTTTTAACTGCCAACACGCCGGTCATTTTTTTTACATCAACATTTTGGCGTTGACTGCGCAGATGAGGGTACTTCCGGCCATCAGCACCGCGCCAAAAGCTGGCCCCAGCACGATACCGTAGCTGGGATATTTTTTTGGAAGTGGATATCATCTGCTCGTGTCATCCCTTCATTAAAAAACCCACCACCAAAAATAATATTGCGGAAATACCTGCTGCCGCAAAATTATAAGGACTCGCATATCTCAAATATTTCATGTGATCCGCCTCAAGGACATTAGATGACATGTTCGCCATCCCGGCGACAGGAGAAGTCGTATCTCCGAATGTTCCTCCAGTAATAACAGCAGCGACACAAAGCGGGATAGCGGCGCCTGAAGATACCCCCAAAGAAATTGCGAAAGGCATGATGAGTGATGCCGCTGCCCAGCCCTCGCCTATAAAATAAGTGACTGCAGAGGAAAGAGCAAAAAGGGAGACCGGAATGCTCCAGGCTGGAAAAGTACCGCCCAGTTGCTGTTTGATAATACTACTCAAACCCAGGTCTTGCGAGACGGCTGCCAGGGACCAGGCTATTGTCAGGATAGTAAGAGTCGGTACAATTTCATTACCGCCAGAGATAAAATGATCCGTCATTTTTTTAATATCGTATTTTTGGAAATAATAAAGAGTGGTGGTAATCGCTATTGAAATAAACAAGGCCACCAACATGGCCTTATTCGGATCGGTAGCGCTGATAACGGAGGATAAGGAAGGATTTACGCCAGCTTTTTCCTGACCAAAATACCAAAAGAAAAAGATGCTGAGAGAAACGACCGTCAACATTGGAATGACAAGGTTGGCGAGCCGTGGCGTTATAACAGGGGCTTCGTCATCCATGGCCATATCCATGCTCATTTCCTTTTTGACATCTTTTTGTATTAGCTGTTTCTGTTTTCCTGCTGCTGGAGATTTATTCCTTTGAAAATAAATCGAGAGAAAAGTAACCAGCAAAACAACAATGCTAAAAAACTCAAAAGGGATAGCATGAAGCAGAACGCTATAAGCAGACGGCCCCTTTATTGCTGCAATTTTTAGGCCCTGATTGATGTTCGCGACGTTAAACCCCACAAAAGTGGTGGCAATCGGCACCAGCTCCACCACGGGGCTTGCGGTATTGTTGAGCATGAAAGCAAGCCTCTCTTTGGCAACTTTATTCTTCTCCGCCAATGCCCGCAAAATTTTTCCAGCTCCAATGATTCTGAAACCGCAATCAATAAAAGTAACCGGGATCAAAGCCCATAAAGTGTAAAAAACGCCTTTCTCATCCTTGACATACCTTTCAATTTTGTCTGAAAAGGCTTTTATTCCACCTGATTTTTTTATAAGCGCGATAAGGCCACTGAATAGATACAGAAACAACAGTACTTGTAAATTACTCTTGTCGGACAAAAGTTTTATAACGTTATCTACGGCAATCTCGAATCCCCCTATCAAGGTCGGGCGTAGAAAATAACTGCCCGCCAACAGGCCTGCCAGCAGGGAGGGGATTATTTTTTTTGACCAAATTGCCAACGCGATGGTGATAAGCGGCGGCAAAATCGCAAGCCACATTGTTTTATCCATTTCAGTTTCCCGTGGTTAAAGCCTTTTGGAAAGCAATTGCCGATGGCAAGATTAAAAAAGCACTCCCAGGAGCAATTCCCCTATATTAATAGGCGATCAGAAATCTCGGTTTCCCCAGGGCGGGGTTGCGTTTATGGATTCAATTCCACAACATAATTTTCTTTGGCATGACCTTTTAATATCTGGGCTGTCGCCATATGTTCATCAACAATTCCGGTGACTCTTATCGTGCCCGTTTTTGCCTTTTTGAAACGTGAAATATTGACTTTTGGATGTGATATCACTCTGTCAAATTTATACACTGAATATTCCTGGCCTACCTGAGCGCCGTCCTTACTGCCAATGCAAAGATAGGCGACATCATCTTTCATCTCCAGAATCTGACCGCGCATGAGGTATTCATGCCCCGTTGCCTCCAAACCTGCGCATCCAGAAATCGGTAAGAGCAGAGTAAGGAACAGCATCACAAGAATTTTTTTAACTTTCATCGTATTCTCCTGAATGGTTACATAGTATATTGTTGATGGACATTTCAACACTCAACTGAGAGTTTCGAGCGGCGGCAGCACTCAGGTAAGTCGTCTGCGATATGCTGCATGGCAATTCTTGCCTTGGTTAAAAAATCCGGCGTGCTCTCAATCGCACGATATCGGGGGTGTCTTGACCAAATCGAACAGATTTTTTGGTCAATTATACTGGCTTGAGAAGCGGATTCGATCCGAAGAGGGTTCTGATGATTATATCCATGCTCTTCGGACGGAGAACGAAGATGGATTACAGAAAAATATCTCTCATATTCTTCCTCCAGACTTGTGCCTGTCACACACCAAAAAGCGCTTTCATCTCCCGGCCAATAGGCAATCCCGTCTAGCGACCCACGGTCACAAAGCCCTACTGACCACTGATGTTCTGACAGAACAAGATATTCCATTTCCTTTTGAACATGCACAATAGCTCGCTGTGCAGCGAGACGCGCAGAAGTTGACTCCAATCGCCAAAACCCGCCGCTAAAAACTATGGAGGCAGCCTCGGGGAGAATTGCGACATGATCGCATAACGTTTTTTTTGCCATCTCCAGGACGGCTGTTTTCCCAGCGCCCGGGCCACCCGTAATGACGACAAGCCTGGTATTGTGAACCAGTTCCTGAGTATTAAAATGCTGCTCACAAATATTTGGATGATTGCCCATGCCTACCTCAACAAAAATACTTGATCTTGCTCTGGCACAACCGCATTCCAACCTAACTTCTCTATGATTGTTTTCTGCATACTGACGGCAGCCAAGGGCTCGCCATGCGTGACGAAAATCTGCGTGGGTGGGCTAGCAAAGTCTCTCATCCATTTCAGGATTTCTTCATAGTCAGCGTGACCTGACATATTATCCAGCTTTGCAACTTGCGCTCTGACGGGCCACATGCTGCCATGAATTTTGATCTCCTTTTCGCCACGCGCCAAACGGTCGCCGCGCGTCCCGCCCGCTTGGTAACCAGCAAGCAAAACAGTGTTACGTGCGTCACCGATATAATGCTTCAGATGATGAAGTACCCGGCCTCCGGTAGCCATGCCGCTGGCGGAAATGATAACCGACGGTACATTATTATGCCTATCCAGACTTTTTGACTCTTCCCGGCTGCGTGTGTATTCCGCGACGCCACATACATTCATGCACAACTCCGGTGGCATCCGGTGATCGGCCATATGCTTGCATAAAAGGTCAGAAGCATTGATAGCCATAGGACTATCAAGGTAGATCGGTAAGTGTTCAGGCAGGCGTCCCGCCGCTTTTAGTTTATAGAGATAATACATGATCAGCTGCGCCCGCCCGACGGCGAAAGCGGGAATAATAACAGAGCCGCCGCGCGAAATAGTTTCCTTTACAACCTTCTCCATGTCCGCCATCGGATCGCTCTTATGATGCAGGCGGTCACCATATGTGGATTCAACGACCAGATAATCAGCGCTCTGCACTTTGTCAGGCGATTTCATTACGGGATCATCAAAACGGCCAATATCACCGGAAAAGAGAATGGAGGTTTTACCATTTCTGACATGAATGGAAGATGCCCCCAATATATGACCTGCGTAAGATAACGTGAACTTCAAGGCATCGCCGATACTCATTGGTTTCCTAAATTCCACTTCATGGAAATATTGAAGGCAATCCCGGGCGTCCTGTTCCGTATAGAGCGGCAGAGCGGGCTTGTGTTGGGAATAGCCATGACGATTGGCTTGTTCGGCGTCTTCTTCTTGGATATGACCACTATCCGGCAGCAGAAGTTTGCAAAGATCAAATGTAGCCCCCGAACAATAAATGGGCCCCTTGAAACCCAGCTTAACAAATTTAGGGATATACCCGCTGTGATCAAGGTGGGCATGCGTGAGAAGGATCGCGTCGATGCCAGCTGGATTGACGGGAGGCTTGTCCCAGTTTCTAAGGCGCAGGTCCTTGCGGCCCTGAAATAGGCCGCAATCAACGAGAATATTTTGATTGTCGCTTTCAAGAAGATATTTCGATCCGGTCACTGTTCCCGTTGCACCCAGAAATGTTAGTTTCATTTTTTTAAGTCTCCACTTGCGTTAACTCTTTGCTTCATCATTTTCCTGATTTCAACTGCAGTAACAGGAATAAGCGAAAGAAATATTAATGTCAGACATTCTTGAAAACTGATTGCCTTGACTTTGAACACATCATCAAACACTTGCGAGTAGTGCAGTGTAATTTGGAACGTAAGGGGAATTGCAACCGCCGCCAAATGGTACATATTGGAAGTAAGTCCCAGTTGAAAAATGGTTTTGTGTTCGCTTCTGGATGCAAAAGACCGAAATAGCTCGGCAAACACCAAAAACGAAAAGACATGGGTTCTCGCTGTTACTGCATCACTAATACGCAGAGTATAGCCGTACACAGCAAGCGCCATGGTCGAAGTAATAATGCCAATAAAAGCCATCTCCTTATAGAAGCCCTTGTCAAAAAAAGTATCGGGTGATGGGCGATTAGTAGTAGCTAGAGAATTTTTTGGCACAGGCTCGGCGGCAAGCGCAAGAGAGGGCAGGCCATCAGTCACAAGATTAATCCAGAGTAGATGAATGGGTGCCAAGGGGGTGGGCCACCCGACAACAGCGGCCCCCAACATCACAAGAATTTCACTGAGATTGCCGGACAATAAATACTGAATTGTCCGGCGGATATTTCCATGGGTAGCCCTGCCTTCTTCGACAGCTGAGACGATAGTGGCAAAGTTATCGTCCGTCAAAATTATGGAGGAAGCCTGTCTGGCAACTTCTGTGCCGCCTTTTCCCATAGCTATGCCAATGGAAGCCTGCTTGAGAGCAGGCGCGTCGTTGACGCCATCACCCGTCATGGCGACGACGTTGCCCTTATCTTTCCATGCCTGAACAATCACTAGTTTGTGCTCAGGGGAAACCCTCGCATAAACCGCCACTTTCTCGACCTGTGCCGACAATTCCTGAGGTGACATTTTTTCAAGTTCAATGCCGGTCAGCACTTGATCAAACTTTCCATCTTCGACGATTCCCAACTCGCGGGCGATTGCTTTCGCGGTCACCGGATGGTCGCCTGTGATCATGACGACTTTAATACCCGCAGCCTTGCATGCCTGAATGGCCGGAATGCTTTCCAGCCGTGGGGGGTCGGCAATAGCGACAAGACCTAGAAAAGTCAGACCGCTTTCTACGGAAGAGCTGTCGCTGAATGCGCCAGCGTCAAAATCTGCAGCTGATACAGGAAGAGTCTTTAGCGCCAGTGCCAGTAGCCTTCGCCCTTGAGAAGATAACTCTTCAATAGCCTTTTCAATCTTATCCTTGTCTTCTCCGTTTAGCAGACAAAGCGGCAGTACCGACTCAGGAGCTCCTTTACAATGGATTACTGTTTTGCCCTCGGCTTGTACCGCGACACTCATCCTTTTTCTATTGCTATCGAAACTCCATTCGGCAAGTCGAGGGTACTGTTCGTTGAGCTGTCTGACAGTCAAATTATGGTCTTTGGCAAGGTAGAGAAGGGCAACTTCAGTAGGATCTCCAGTTGCAGCTCCCTCATCGTTAACGGCAGCGTTGGAACATAATGCTCCACTGGCGACGAGCGCGTTAAAATCCTCGAGATCAACTATATCTGAGCCGCCTTCTGTCACTATCCCCCGGGACAAGACAAAGGTTTCGCGGGCCCTCATTTTTCCGGTCGTCAGCGTCCCAGTTTTGTCTGTACAGATAACGCTTGTGGAGCCAAGTGTTTCGACCGCAGGCATATGCCTGACTATGGCATTTCTTTTAGTCATGCGTCGGATGGATAGCGCCAGTGCCAGGGTGACGACAGTAGGGAGCCCTTCCGGAATGGCGGCGACGGCTAGACTAATAGCCGTCATAAATATTTCCAGCCATTTTTGCCCACGAAGGATGCCTAGAAAGGCTATAATTAATACAACCCCGCCACAAAATACCAGCAGCTTATTCGTGACCTGCTCAAGTTTTTCTTGAAGCGGAGTTTTAGATATACCAACTGTCCCCAGCAGCCTTGCGATATGGCCAATTTCGGTATTCATTCCGGTCGCTGTCACTACCGCCCGCGCCGTTCCAGTCGCTATAGCAGTGCTGCCGAAAAGCATATTTCGACGCTCTGCCAGTATCGTGTTGCCAGATACAGGCGTAGATTCTTTATTTACCGGGAGAGATTCTCCAGTGAGAATCGCCTCATCCGCCGAAAGCTGGCTAGCCAAAATAACTCGGCAGTCTGCTGGCACATAGTCGCCTGCCTCCAGCACAAGAATATCACCTGGGCATAATTCAGAAGCACTGACTTCAAGTATATTGCCATCCCTCAGAACCCTTGCCTTTGGAGCGGAGAGCTTTTTCAGCGCCTCGACAGCAGCTTCAGCCTTCGATTCCTGAACATAGCCAATAATAGCGTTGATAACTAAAATTGTCGCAATTGCGATGGCATCTATCGTTTCTCCCAGAGCCGCAGAGATAACTGTAGCGACTAGTAGCGTAATGACAACGGGGCTTTTAAGCTGCGATAGGAACCTGCTAATCGGGGTGATTTTTGCTTCGGCCTTTAGAGAGTTCAGTCCATGCTCTTTAATTCGGACCTTAATTTCTTCCAGCGATAGCCCCGTGGAGAGCTTAACGTTCAGTTTGGCCAGAACCTCTTCCGCAGAATTTTCCCAAGGTGTGGTGACATTCGTCATGCGACTAATCCTTTTAGCGCAATGCGCTCTTCGCGTATTTTATAAATAACGGGAATGACAATGAGCGTCAGGAGCATGAGTGAAATGAGCCCGCCAAACATTGGAGATGACAGCCTTTTCATCACATCTGCGCCCAATCCGGTAGCGACCATGACTGGAAGCAGCCCAAATATATTCATGCAGACCGCCATGAGAACTGAGCGCAAGCTTTTTTGAGCGCCCTCCAGTGTTGCTGCGGCGGTATCGCGGGAGTCCTTTAATCGGTCTTCCAGCTTTCTCTTTCTCCATGCCTCGTCCAGAAAGACTATCATGATTAATGAGGTCTCAACCGCGACGCCGATGAGGGCAATTCCCCCCGCCCAAACCGCGACGCTGGTGTTATAATTTAGCGCCCACATCAGTAGAATGCCGCCAATAAGAGAGAGGGGGACTGCAGCCATGATAATAACTGTCTTGGCGACTGATTTGGTGGTGAAGTATAGAAAGCCAAAAATCAGCACAAGCGTCAGCGGCAGAACAATTTTCATGCGCTCCTGCATGCGCTCCATATACTCATACTGTCCAGTCCATGTGATGAAGTATCCAGGGGGCAGGGTGATGTCTTTCTTGACTGCCTCTTTCGCATCATTGACATATCCTCCCGGGTCGCGGTTTTTTAGGTCAATATAGACGTAGCCTGCCAGCGAGCCGTTTTCGTCAAGCACCATAGGCGGTCCTGTCCGCATAGTCAGCTTGCCTAATTGGCCGAGAGGCACCTGAGTTCCGATGGGCGCAGCAACGAGAATACGGCCGAGCTTGTCAATATTATCTCGAAGTTCCCTGGGATAACGGACGTTAATTGTATAGCGTTCACGGCCTTCGACGGTCTGGGATATCTCCATACCACCGATCGCGGTCTCCACGACCATCTGAGCATCGCCGACATTTAGACCGTAACGCTGCAAGGCGGCGCGGTCCGGCTCAAAATCAAGGTAGTATCCGCCGACAATTCTTTCCGCATAGACGCTCCTCGTGCCGCGCACGGTGCTTAATGTCCGCTCCAGCTTCTGGCCGATCTCTTCTATGACTTTGAGGTCTTTTCCAAATATTTTAATGCCGACAGGCGTTCTGATGCCTGTCGAAAGCATGTCAATCCGGCCACGGATAGGCTTTGTCCATGCCCGGTTCAAGCCCGGGACGGCTACGGCCTCGTCAAGCCCTGCAACCAGTTCGTCATCGCTCAATCCTTTCCGCCACTGGCTGCGCGGCTTGAGCCGTATAGTATATTCGAACATAGAGAGCGGCGCAGGATCGGTTGCGGTTTCAAATCTTCCGGCTTTGCCGAAAACCGTCTCTACCTCCGGATACGCCTTAATGGCAGCTCCCTGTCTTGTCAAAAGGTCAGATGCGGCGGTGACGGAGATGCCGGGCACAGTCACCGGCATGTACAGTAGGTCTCCTTCCCAGAGCGGCGGCATGAATTCCGATCCCAATCGCGTGAAGGCGAAGCCGCAGAGGACTACAAGCGCCATCATGGCGATAAGAACAAACCGTGTTTGTTGCAAACACCATTGCAAAATAGGCTTGTAACGGTTCTGCAGCCAGCGGTTGACCGGGTTTTCCTCTTCAGTCCGGATTTTGCCTCTGACAAAATATGCGATAAGCGGCGGCGTCACCGTAATCGAAACCAGCGCCGCGGCAATCATGGCAAAGGTTTTGGTATAGGCCAGTGGGTGAAAGAGTTTCCCCTCCTGCGCCTGCAAGGCGAAGATCGGCAAGAAGGAGATGCCAATAATAAGAAGCGCGCTGAAGATGGAAGGTCCAAGCTCCTGGCAGGCTTCTATCGCCAGCTCCTGAGAAGACCTTACCCCTTTTTCTGCTGCGATTTTCTTATGCGTGTTCTCTATAAAAACGACTACACCATCCACAATATCGCCGATGGCCAGAATAATCCCGCCCATTGACATGATGTTGAGGCTGATATTGAGGTAGTACATGGGAATCATTGCAATAAGGACTGAAAGAGGAAGGGTAATCACGACAACCAGCACGCTGCGTATATGGAAGAGGAAAATGAGAATGACAATGCAAACAAGTACGATTTCTTCAAAAATGGTATCTCTCAATGTTGTTACGGCTTCACGAACCAGAGACGACCTGTCGTAGACAATTTGCAACTCGAGACCCGGCGGAAAAGCCTCCTTAACATCGGCAATTTTCTTTTTCACGGATTCAATGACACGGGAAACATCTTCCCCCTGCCGCATCACAACAAGGCCGCCAACCGTGTCGCCCTGACCGTTAAAATCGGAAATTCCGCGCCTGATATTGGGGCCAAGGCTCACCTTGCCAACATCGCCAACCCGGATAGGCGTATTGTTGGGGCCAATACCGATTGAAATATTCTCAATCTCTCGGGGGTCTTTGATATACCCAAGCCCCCGTACATAATATTCCCGCTCGGAGACTTCCAAAGTTCTTCCACCGACATCCTTGTTGTTTTCACGGATGACACTTATGACATTTTTAATGTTGATCTTGAGCGCCGCCAGTTTATTGGGGTCAACCTCGACCTGATACTGTTTTTCAAAACCGCCGACGCTGGTGACTTCGGCAACGCCGGGAACAGACGCCAGCCAATATTTTAAATACCAGTCTTGAAACGTCTTAATTTCGGAGAGGTTATATTTTCCGGTAGTATCCACCAATGCATATTGAAAAATCCAGCCGACGCCGGTGGCATCCGGCCCTATTGATGGAGTTGCCCCCTGCGGCAACTGCCCGGAAAGCTTAGAGAGGTACTCCACAACCCGCGACCGGGCCCAATAAATGTCTGTCCCGTCCTGAAAGATCACATAGACAAAGGACATGCCGAACATTGAAAAACCGCGCACAACTGATACTTTTGGCGCAGACAGCATTGCCGTTATGAGAGGGTAACTGATCTGGTTCTCGATCAGGTCGGGACTTCTGCCCATCCATTCAGTAAAAATGACGACTTGGGTTTCAGAAAGATCAGGAATGGCATCTACTTGAATATTTTTTAGGCAATATATTCCCCATAGGCCCAGCAGCATGGCACATACTATTGTAAGACGCGCGTTTACTCCGCACCATGCGATGATTTTACCGATCATCTTCGCTTACTTCCCCATATCCATGCCCGCATGACCCGCCTGAGACGGAGCCCCCTTCTGGATTGCGGCCTGAAACTTGCTTTCGGCATCAATCAGGAAATGGGCGCTGATAACGACTTCTTCCCCGCTTGCAATGCCGGAAAGAATAATAAAGGTATCCTCGACACGGGGACCTACTTTGACCTCTCGTGGTTCAAAACGGGACGCATCGGTCTTCACAAAAACCAGACTTCTTGTTCCGGTATCAATAACCGCATCGTCGGGAACAACAATGGATTCACCCAAGTTCTTTCTAAGTTCAACATTGGCGAACATTCCCGGTTTAAGCCGCAAGTCCTGATTATCAACTTCAATACGTGCTTTTGCAGTCCGAGTTACTTCTTCGATTTCTGGATAGATGTAACTAATTTTTCCTGTGAAAGATTTATTAGCATCGTGGGGAAGGCTAATGCTGGCTTCATCGCCATCTGAAATGACGGCGATATCACTTTCATAAAGAGAGGCGATGATCCAAAGGCGGGACAGGTCCGTAATGCGATAGAGCTCCATTTCAGGAGTGATGTACATTCCCTGAACCGCCATCTTCGCGAGGATGAATCCGTCAGCGGGGGAATTGAATGTGACAGCACGGTTGGATTTTCCTGTTTTCTCAAGTCTTTCAATCTCTGTTTGGGAAACGCCCCACAATTTTAGCCTGTCAAGCGCAGTCGCCGCAATCTCCCGCCCGATGGAGCCCTGTTGTCGCGCCGCCAGATATTCTTCCTGCGTGGCGATAAGATCGGGGCTGTAAAGGTCATAAAGAGGCTGGCCTTTTTGCACGGGCTTTCCGACATAGTCGGCATGAACACGCTCAATCCATCCTTTTATTTTTGTATGAACATGAGCCTCCTTTGTCTCGTCTGCTGTGACTGTTCCGATGGTGCGAATTGTATGTTCGACTTTTTTCTTTTCAGTCGTTGCCACCTTAAGCCCAATTTTAACCTGTCTTTCAACGGGCACTTCAATAGGAATGCGAGTCGCTTCCGTTTTTGTTTCGATTTTGCCGTTATCCGATGCTCCCTCTTGCGCCTTCGGAGCGTTCCCAGCGTCATGTTCGCTGTGAGACTGAGCGAAGGCGTTTGCACCAATAATCAAAAACACACAAATAAGCAGTATTCTCATTACATTCCACCCATTCCGGAACTGCCGCTGTCGCCTGACCCGGAAGAGGCTTTGGTTTTTCGTGTTGGGCCGCTCATGCCATCACCCATATTGACGGTATCAGACATGCCGCCGCCCATGCTTCTGCCTCCAAAAAGACTCGGCTTAGTCGGGGCCAGCCGGAGAACGGGCGGCGCGGAAAGAAGCTCTTTCAGCCTTGTTCTAGCAAGTTCGACGTCAATTTGCGCAGCCAGATATTCCAGTTCCTGTGTGCGCTGCACCTTCAGTGTATCCAGATATTCAGTCAGCGGAAGGCGGCCTGCCGCGTAGCTTGACTTTGCATTCTTGACAGCTAGGCGTGTGGTCGGCATCACCGTATTTTTATAAAGCCCGACAACATCTCTTGCGGTTTTGAACTGTTCCTTCGCGGCTACAAACTCTGTATTCAGGCGGTTTTCTAGACTTCTTTTCTCACGGAGAGCCGCTGCCTTGTCATTTTTTGCTGCACTTAAGAGCTTGGATTGTTTTTTTCCTGCATAAATAGGGATATTAACCCCCACCATGACTCCCCAATTGGAACTTGCATCCATCATATTAGAGCTGGGGTCCATCACCATCCCCTGAATAACGAAGTCAGGATAATAGGCCAGCTTAGCAAGCTTTTCTTCCTTTTCAGCCTGCGTCACAAAAAAATCTAATGACTTAAGCTCTGGTTGGTTTGTCGACGACGGCAGTTCGCCTTCTATTAAGTCCTTGCTGGAAAACTTAACGGACAAGCTACCAAGCGGGGTTTCTGCGGGCTTGCTTCTGAGCTCATTGATCACAGCTTGTAAGGTTTTCTGCTCCCGCAAAAGCTTGAGCTTGTCTACATCGAAGCTGGAGAGTTCAATTTTTGCCAACAGGAAATCATGGTGTCCCTCATCCCCCGTCAAATATCGTGACTTTGTGCTGGAGACCGTGCCACTGACAATTCTTTTTAGCTTGCTGTTTAATTCGATGGACTTTTGATTGTAATACGCACGGAAGAAGGCCTGTGTTGCGATAACCGTCACTTCCCTGTTCAGAGTTTCCGCATCGCTCTTGGCGGAGCTTGCCCTATCCCTGGCAATTCCTGATTTCGTGGACAATTTTCCTGGAAAAGGGATAGCCTGACTAATCTGGTAGCGCATAACATGCTCAGATCCGCCACCGAATGAAACTTCATCAACGCCCATTGCAATAAATGGATCATCCAGTGCCCCTGCCGGATCAATACGATTCTCAAGCGCTTGGGCCCGAAGCTGGACGGACTGAATGGAAGGATTTGCCTTGCTGACGTCAGACAGAAATTCGTCCAGCGTCAGGGAATCCGCATAAGAAGGGCTACTAAAAAGCAGTGCGATGTATACTGAACAGGCTAGTGGCATGAATTTCATGTTTCAGCCCCTGCCTGTTACGACAATATAAAAGCAGCGTTTCTGACAGTTTTTCATTTTCCATGAGGATTGCTTTTGCCTTCTTCATGCTCCTTATCGCCAAGATCATGTTGCTTTTGGTCATGTCCCCCATGTCCATGTCCGAATATATGCATCAAAGGACAGGCGAGGAGGAAAACGAATGGTAAAGCCAGCGCCAGATGCTCTCTATGCTCCGTCATCAGGTAGTAACTGATTCCCGCAAGCGCTACAGTCAAGGCAACTCCACGCCATGACAAAAACCATTGAACATATCCTTTCGGCTGGTAGTGCTCACTCTCGGTCATCTTTCTGCTCCTCGGTTGTCTAATATGGGCACCACCGTCCCCCAAATGCTTGGAAAGCATGAGGGCGAAATGAAGGCATTAATCGTCTATGATAAAAAACAGCGTGCTTATTTACTTCATCTATTCATCAATCACTTTTATCAAATCCCAGTGAAGCATATTCTACACGCAGAGGAGTGCAGTGGTTTTCCTAGTTTCCAGCAGGGGCCGGCTTCTTATATTTCGCTAAAAGGCGTTGCACTAACTTTTCTTCTCGGCCGAATAGTGCCTGTATCTTTTTTCTGCTCGCGGAAATTAGAGACCCGCCTTTACTGCGACCAATTGTTTTATCTCCGAAGACGTTCTTCAGCAGGTTTTTATGGGCTTTAATGCTAGCTTTGATTTCTCTCATTGCTTTTTTTAGGTCATCCCTAGTTGATATCATCATACTTGGTTTAATTTTGACCTTATTAGTGGACATGCCATAGTTTCCTTGTGCTAAATGATTAAGTTTAGGCAGCAAAGTCAGTCGTAACAGAACTCAGCGATGCTGCTTCAATCGAGGCAATTGCAATTAGATTTAAAAAATCGACTGTGGAAAAGTACGTTAGCCGCAGCAGCCGCCTTTTTTTTCATCGCTATCGGTCTTTTTCTGTTTCATATCTTGCGCATCCTTGAGAGCCTTCTTATCCGAAGTATCGGTCAAGTTCGGAGCGCCTTGCGGCTTTTTTGAGGGCTGTACTTTTTGTTGGTTAGACATGGAATTGTTCCTTTTCTTTAAATTTTACTTGCGTGGCAAACAGAGGGTTCTAGGATGCGCTATGGACTATAAACACCCGTGTCCATGGTCATAAAGCATCCAAGCGCCCCAAAACTGCTTCTGTTTTGCGCTCAATAGTGCCAACGCCTGACAGCAAACTTCAGCCCATAAATGAATTTTAATTGATAGTTTGCAATCGATACTTTTAGAGAGATTGTTTCGGTATCACTAAGAATTGATGCGAATCGTGCTTGGCCCTCGGCAGCTGGAGCGGCTTTGTGTAGCGAGAGTCACCAGAGCACCAGAAGACCGATTCCTGTCGCAATCGTCGCCAAAATCGGCATCGCTAAGGGCCTGAATAGCTCTCTACCGCCGAAGGCTAGCACCAGCCCACTCTTGAAAATTGTATTCGAAATAATGCTTATGACGATCAGCGGCCATGCTTCCGCTTGTTGCAGCTTGCCGTTAGCAACAAGCCGGGCGGTAGAGAGTGTGATCGCGTCCATATCCGTCAGGCCTGACAGTATGGCGACAGCAGTCAGGCCAGCATGGCCGAAGTTCTGTTTGGCAAACGCTACGGCGAAAAGCACAATGGAATAGAGTACGGCGAAAGTCAGCGCTGTCTTGATCTCGGTCGGGTTGTCCTGCGGGGGCATACCTTTTTGATGCTTCTCCGCATTTCTCCATAACCATAGAGTGGCGGCGGCGGAAACCGTGAACATGATGCCAAGCGGTGCCAGAACAGCTTGGAACTGCGGCGCTGCCACGAATGATGCCAGGAATACACGGCAGTACAGAACTGTCCATGCGATGAGGATCAAAAGCGCTGCCTGGGACAGGTTCTTGCCGCTGTCTCCTTTTCTCTTCGCATAGGTCAGCGTCGTTGCCGTGCTGGATATCACACCGCCCAGGATGCCACCCAACAGCACCCCGGCCTTTTCGCCAAAAAACTTGTAACTGATATAGCCCGCAAGGCTGATTGCCACGATAAGGACAACCATCAGCCAGGCCTCGTGCGGGTTGAAAACATCCAGCGGGCCGAAGGTTCGATTCGGAACAATAGGAAGGATTACTAGCGAAATCAGCAAGAACTGCATTATGGCCCTGATCTCTTTGGTGCTGAAGCGGGCGACGAACCCATGCAACTCCGGTTTAGCCTGTAAGATGACTGCAAGCCCGCCCGCCAGCGCCGCCGCCAGCCAAAGCGGGTCGTGGTGTACTAGCACGCCAATGGCAAACATGAGGAGCATGGCAAATTCCGTCACAAGACCGGAATGTTTCTGCGGGTCAATCTTCTGCATCTTGGCAATGTCTCCCACTACCATTGCTGCAATCGTGCCTGCAAAACCGACGGCAATGATCCAGCCGCCGTGACGTTCAGCCAACAACGCGCAGGTAGTGCCTAAGAGGGCGATGAGAGAAAAGGTGCGTATGCCGCCCAGCGGCGAATCTGCCCATTCCCGCTGGAGCCCGACAATCAGTCCCAGAACCAGGGAGACCAGCAACTGATAAAAAGGGTTCGCGACGGTAGTATCTAGGGACATTGCTTTTGCCTTGGTTCAATCCAGTTTTGCGGATGCGGGCTCTTCGCAAAAGCTCCTGATGCTTGAGCGTCGGGTGTCCGAAGGGCAGGGGTTTTTCTAGGTATTGATAATGACCTTCAGGGCCTGAGTGCTGGCGGCGTTGCCGAAAGTATCGTAGGCGCTTAGAATGTTTTCGAGCGTGAAACGATGGGTGATAAGGTCTTTGGGATTGATCTTCTTCGATACCACAGTTTTCAGCAGCATAGGAGTTGATACGGTATCAACAAGGCGGGTAGTAATGGTGATGTTACGGTCCCAGAGCTTTTCGAGGTGCAGGTCTGCTTTAAGGCCGTGGACGCCGATATTGGCGATAACTCCACCAGGTGCCACCAATTCTTGGCACATGACAAAAGTTGACGGAATGCCTACGGCTTCAATCGCGGCGTCAACACCTATGCCACCCGTCAGACTCATGACTTTGCTGACGGCCAATCCGTCGCTGTCGTTGAAGACATCGGTAGCACCAAGGCGTTTTGCCACCTGCAGGCGGTTGTCGTCCACGTCGATCATAATGATGCGCGTTGGCGCATAGAATTGAGCCGTCATGAGCGTCGCAAGGCCGATAGGTCCTGCGCCGACGATGGCAACTGTGTCGCCCGGCTTGACTTTGCCGTTGAGCACACCGCATTCGAAGCCAGTCGGGAAAATATCGCTCAGCATCACAGCCGCTTCTTCATCAACGTCCTGGGGGATCTTATACAGGCTCGTATCGGCGTAGGGTATGCGCACATACTCCGCCTGAGTACCATCAATTTTGTGGCCCAAGACCCATCCACCGTTAACACAATGCGAGTACATGCCTTTGCGACAATATTCGCATTTACTGCACGAGGTAATGCAAGAAATCAGCACATGGTTCCCCGAACTTAAGGTGGTCACGTCTGATCCCGCCGTTTCCACGACGCCGACACCCTCGTGTCCGAGGATGCGCCCGGGCGTACATGTCGGAACATCCCCCTTCAGGATGTGGAGGTCGGTGCCGCAGATGGTCGTCTTGAGTATCCGCACAATAGCATCCGTGGAAGCCTGTATCGTCGGCATGGGACGGTCTTCCAGCGCCTTCTTCCCGGGTCCTTGGTATACGAGAGCTTTCATTGAGGAGTTCCTTTATTTATCTTGCTAAAACCTGACGATGTCATTGAGATATCATTTGATTTTCGCTTCCGGAACTTTTCAGTTCTTTGTCCAATTCGGCAGCGGCCCAGGTAAAAGTTCTTGATGACTTGTCTCGCGGATTTCACTGAATGTTCCTGAACCGCCATCTACGCCTAACGAGCGAGGGCCGTTAGTGTTCCACCAAGGTTACCGAAATGCCTTATGAAGCCCGATAACTGCGGAGGGTGCGGTAGATATCCAGGTAGGGAACGCAGTGCTTCCCTGCTGGTCAGGGATGCGATGAGGGGGCAGACTTCCCCTAGGTCGATGGTTGTTCGTGGGGAAGGAGCACCAAGTCTTCCGTATAGATGGCGCATTGCATCGGCCCACGGTGCATGGCGGAACGCCACAGGAGGCGGCGCGGCTTGTCGGTCGCGTCTGCCTCTGGCATGGGAGCAACCCCAGCGACAAAGCGCGGTGCGCGTCGGTCGCGGTGTGCGGTGCGCGAGTGCCAAAGGCATGATGCCAGGACGAGGCCGCAAGGCGTTTTCGGCCTTGGCATTGTGCCTGCGCTGCGCGTGGTACGTTCAATTCGGGGAGGGATGCAACGGGAGGGGTAAACAGGCGGCGGGTACGCTGCGGCATTTCCCTCCTTTGCCAAGATAGGTACGGGGATACGCAAAACGGCAGTTTAGCGAAGCACCGTACACATCTTGCCTGCCGACCTAATCGGCGGTGGGGATGATTTCAAATTTTTTTTAGAATTTTCTTTCGCGCTTAAAAACTGCGTTTTACGGCGAAAAAGTCCTGTGTTCAGACGGCGGAATCACGAAACAGATTCACCCTCTTACTTAAGAAACAGCTATATCTGACTGGTGTTCCTGCGTCAACAGTCGGGAGCAGTTTTCAGGTGCTTGCTGCGCTGCACCGAACACGAAATTTTAAAGTCCGGTTAATGAACGCTTGGTAAGATTCAAGGTATAGGAAGAGCGCAAAAAGACTCGGTGTTTTTTAACCCTATTTACTGACTTTAATCTGGGTAATTTTATTGCATACCATTGTATGCAGCGCCCGACTTTTGCCCTTCCGGTACTATCGCCGCAATTGCGTCGGGGGGACGCATGACGGAAGAAACGGACGATTACACGACACCCTTTTCCATGCGCCTGACGCGGGCGCAACGCCGGAAGCTGGGCGAGGACGCTGCGCCCCTTCCAGTGGCGGAATATGTCCGGTCGAGGCTGTTTGCCAACCCGACCCCCCTTAAAAGAACCTTCCGGCGGCCTGTTCAGGATGAGCAGTCGTTAACCAAGGTTCTGGGCGCTTTGGGCCGCTCCCGCCTTGGCTCAAATCTTAACCAGCTTGCCAAGGCCGTCCATAGCGGCTCCCTGCCTGTCACCCCTGAAACCGAAAAGGCCATTCTGGAAGCCTGCGCCGCCGTTAAGGATATGCGGCATGATTTGGTTAACGCCCTCGGTCTGCCTCCGGACGACCGGAGCGGCCAGCCCCCCGATGGGGATGGCGCATGATCCTCTATGCCAGCCAGCGCGGTCGGTCTGCGGAGCTTGCCGCCCACCTCCTGAATGGCGACCAGAACGAGCATATTACCGTCCATGAAATCCGTGGTTTTGTGTCCGAAGACTTGGCTGAAGCCCTGCGCGAAGCCTATGCCATGAGCCGGGGAACACGCTGCAAGCAGTTCCTGTTTTCCGTGAGCCTCAGTCCTCCCGAAACGGCTGACGTTTCGGTGGAGGACTTCGAGGCGGCTATCGAGGAAATCGAGAAGAAAATGGGGCTGATTGACCAGCCCCGTATCATCGTTTTTCATGAGAAAAACGGGCGGCGGCATTGCCATGCCGTCTGGTCACGGATTGACACGGAAAAGCTTATCGCCGTCAACCTTGCCCACTTCAAAAGGAAGCTCATGGACATTTCACAAGGTCTGTTCCTGAAGCACGGCTGGAAACTGCCGAAAGGGTTTAAGCGCAAGGCCGATAAAAGCCCTCTCAACTTGACGCGGCAGGAATACCGCCAAGCCAAGCGGCTCTTGGAAGACCCGCAAGCCCTTAAACTAATGTTCAAAGCAGCATGGGAACAGTCGGATTCCAAGGAAACCTTCGTCCGTGCGCTACAGGAAAACGGCTTCCTGCTGGCGCAGGGCGACAGGCGCGGCTTTGTTGCCGTGGACATTAAAGGCGGGATTTACTCCCTCACACGCTGGGTTGATATTGGCACGCGGGATTTAAAAGCCCGCCTCGGCGCACCGGAAAGCCTGCCCGATATAGGGAAGGCAAAAGCGTACCTCGCATCCCGCATGACTGAAAACCTGAACAGGTTTATTGCGGAAGCCAAAACGCAGGGCGCGGAAAAGCGGACTCCGCTGGTGCAGGAGCTACGCTCCCTCGTCGTGAGCCAGCGGATAGAGCGGCAAGACCTTATCCAAACCCAGCAAAAACGCTGGGTGCAAGAAACCCGCCAAAGATCGCAGCGGCTTCATACCGGCGTGGCGGGAGTTTGGCAGCGCATCACAGGCGAGTACCTGAAAATCAGGAATCTGAACGAGTCCGAAGCCAAAGCAGGGCTTGAACGCGACCGCAGGGAACTTCACGCCATGATACGCTCCCACTTATCGGAGCGTCAGGGCTTGCAAAAATCAGTCCTGTTTTACCGCGAGGAACACCGCATCGAGGTGTTCCGGCTGCGGCAGGAAATCGCAAGATATGTCAGCACCAACACAGAACCGCCGCAGCCTGCCGCGAAAGCGGCAGCGGGAAAAGTGCCGCTTGCGGCTCAACTGGCGCAACTTGACGCCAAAATCAGCCTGCTTCCGGCTGATTTTCTGCGGCAGGAAATCGCCCGGCTTAGCCCCGCTGCCGAAAACGCCCTGCCGCCTGCCGTGGCAAAAGCTGCAGGCGTTGCCATGGTCGATAAGCTGCCGCTGGCGGCTCAATTGGCGCAAGTCGAAACCAAACTTGCGCTTATCTCGGGTGACTTGACGCTGCTGCAAGCCTCCCTCGAAAACAATACGCTGTCGGATGAAATGCGCGCGCGTATCCGCAGGGTGATCGAGAAAACCCTCGAAACCCTGCAACTGAAAGCCATCGAGACCAAGACCGAGGAACAAAAAGCGCAGGAAAAGACCCGCGAATATCAGGTCAGGCAGGCCGAATTTAACGAATACGTCCGAAAGTTTGCAGAAATTCAGGTCAAGATAGAGGCCGAACAGCGGCAACAGGCCGCGAACCGTGAGTTTTACAGCGTCATCAGCAATATGAGCTACAGCCTGAACGGACTTCCTGCGTGGAAAATCCCTGTCATGTCGCCGCCGGAAGACAAGCGGTTGGATGAACCCGCCTATACCGCAAAGGCGGCGCAGCGCACGACCGCGCAGCTCATCGAACGTGTTTTATACGCGCCGGAAAACGAAAGCCTCGTATCCAAGCGCCCTCCCATAGACCCCAAGACCGCCGTTCCTGCCTTGCGGCAGAACGTGCTTGAGGTCAAAGAGATGATGGCGCGGGCGGGCTTGCGCCCGCCGTCAGGCGGCGGGACAAGCCGCGTGGCGCCCGCCACAATCCGCATGGCGGCGACGCCGGTGATCAAGGCCGCTGGCAAGTTCAACGCCAAAAGATAAGGGGGGGCATCTCGATGGTTAAACGGGAGGGGTCAACGCGAGCAAATGGGTGCGCGCGAACTTGGATGAGCCAAAGTTTTGAGAAATTAGATATTTAACAACGGAGTAACGCCATGTCAGGCGTAACAAGGAGTAATTTATTTATGTAAATTCACTTGCCAAAATGCCTCTTTGGCGATAAAATAAGTCTTGTTAAAGAAATTTACCCCTTCTGAAGGGCGGAATATAAAAACGGAGTGAAATCAATGCCTTTCAAGTTTGTGCCGTCAAGTAAACCTGGCGACGTCACTATCTATGGAGACGTCACAGATTCGTCAATTGTTGTTACACAGGCATCCGATCTGGGTCCGTACAACCGTGTCACACAGGATGGGCGTAATGGCGATGGGGATGCAGCGTTGCAACGGATTGCGCGTAATCTAGGTGGCACGGCTGCGTTGTTTCGAAAAGCGCATGATTTAGATGGAAACGCGGCGTTGCAAACCGTAAATGAAAAAATTACGCTGCCTCTCATATCCAAGGGGCTGGCACCGACCTCCAGACCAAAGTGAAGAATTCACCCATCTAGAGTGACCTCACTAACAAGGGAAAGCCACCGCCAGATGCTCAAGATGTCCCGCCTTATGCATGGCATCCCCCTCTGCTGGCAAGAACAGGCGCGCCTCTACGGCTTTTGATTCCAGAAGCTTAGGGTGCCCCAATTTTCAAAGAGAGATGAAAACTGCAATAACCCGAAAATGGGCTAGAATTCCCCCGCAGAGAGAGACCTTCCGTTACCCACCATCGCTCTAAACCCCGCCAAATCGCGCTTTATTACGCTTCCTAGCGGGAGAGATGGTATTTATGGGGAGTGGAATGGCGTGCCCGGAGGGATTCGAACCCCCGACCTGATGCTTAGAAGGCACCTGCTCTATCCAGCTGAGCTACGGGCACTTTACCAATTAAATCAACCACTTAATCAATATCTAAATAGCGAGCATTTTGATTCAGGTGACATTGGGGTGACATTTCTATCTACTTAGCCCCCTTATCTCCATTGTACTGGTGAATAACAAGAAGGCTATCACCAAGCAAGAATTTCCTAAAATGGGCTTATCTAGGGGTGGGAGGAAAAACGAGGGGTCTTGGTTGTTTATATCTACAACCTTTCCAGATTTTTACTGTATTTTTGGCTTTATCAAAGGTGACAATCTGAAGAAAACCTCACTGTATTTTTAAAATTGTCTAAGTGTTTTAAGCTACTATCACACCCCATTCACCCCCTTACCTTCATTGGAGAGAAACTTATTTTAAGCAATAAAATCAATTACTTACATATCTCACCTAGGAAGGTGAAAGATTTTATCCCCCCCATGCCTGAAGAGGTGTGTAAATGTAGTTTTCTACAGTTACAGTTCTCCTGACATAAGGGATAATGATTTCTCACCTGAGGTTGGGAGTTTTCATTTTCTAATCGAAGCTCAAATGGCAGTAGGCGGGAAACAAGTTCCTAGTCCGTTGCTTCGGTATCCATTTCCGGTTATGGCATACGATCGTGTAAGCCAAGCACATCTAAAAAGCCATTAGAACGACCTTTAGACGCTCAAGGTTGCTTCTTCAAGCAGATCCTTGATCCTTGATCCTTGATCCTTTATTCCTGTGTTCTTGCTCGGGAGGGTGGCAGTCTTGGCTAGTAAGCTAGCGCTATTCAAATATTCCGCCGTCTTTTCTTTTACCCGAGTTAAAACCCAAGCCCGATGATGAAATAGCTATCACAATCTCAGGCGACTTTTACCATGTCGTGCAATGCATGGTGTTGTTTACAGCACTGCAATTGGTAGTCGTTATGGGGCGTCTTTCTGGCTCTGAGTTCAACGCACCGGAAATAATTTTCATGGCTTCAAGCCGCTGACCTTGCTCTACAGACTGCTGCTGCAATTGTATCAAACGGGTAGTTTGTTGCTGCTCACTCCACGATGCAAGGCAAGTTGCCATTGCCTGGGTGCTGGGTTTAAATCCCATCCCCGTACAATGCAAATAATCAGGGTTTTCCATTCTTCTGCTTTCCACCAATTTATTTTGGGCATTTCTGAAACAAGTAGAATAAGCCTTGGTGCCCCTTTTAAACCCCTTGCCCTGACAGTAAAGATTTCGAGGATCACAATCCAATTTCTTCTTCGCAATTTGAGCGTCTATACGAGGATCGTTATAAGTAGGAGCCAAAACACATAAATGGTCATTGCTTAGTTTTGAAACCTCATCATCCGTTAAACGTCTGGGGGTTGTATTTGCTGCCGCACAAGCGGTAAGAACCAAAATCAATGCCAGAGAAATCATATGTCGCATAAATCCAAACTCCATAAGCCAAAAATTATGTGGACTATATCCTACGGTTAAAGTGGTTTATATACCACATACTTTTTCTATGGCTACACTTAAAACAATAGGACGAAAAATTGCGCAAGAAAGGTTAAGACAAGGTCTTAGCCAAGAAGATTTAGCAGGCATTGCAGAGATCGACCGCAGCTTCCTTTCGACTATTGAAAATGGAAAAAAGAACTTTTCAATTCAATTTTTATTCAATATTTGTCGTGCATTAAATCTGCCGCCAGCAGACCTTTTTAAATAAAGAGCTAAATTTAGAAGACATCCCTATTTTTTTATCGTTAATGCATCAACGCCATTATTTTCTAATATCTTTAAAATGGAATGCACTCCCGCCGAGGATTTCTCAACCTCCGACAAAATAGTGGTGATCAATTGTTCCGGTGCTTGGTTTTCACCCATAGCATTTCGCACTCGCGTCATAACACTAACTGCTCTATCGGCAAGGCGTTGGACTTCTCTAATATTTACAAACTTAATGCCCTCGGACATTCGGACGGCATCTTTGTCAATTGTCATTGTAGTAGAGATAACGACATTGAGGATTTTAGCAGAAGGCGGCAGCTTGCAATATTGCTTCAGCCATGAGGGATGGCTTTGCGCTTGACGAATGTCATGAACGTAGAGAGTACCGGCCTCACCTTTTTCGCTTTTGACTTCGAAAGTGATAGCCAATCTATCTCCCAGTATCCAAACGCCATCTGGTTGAGCCTTACCTTCTTCGTCACTGTCAGGCCAGATAGCCTTAAAGCCTAAAAGCTCACCCAATTGTTTTAGACTACTTTCAAATTTCTTGGATTTATCCGATTTAACCCCGTCCAGTAGTCTGGTTGTGTAATCATGAAATTTCTTAGGCGCGCAGTATGTCAGCTTGTTGAGCCCAAAGGTGCTTGATACCCTCTGCTTTTTTTGGAAGCATAAGAAAAAGAGCCTCAGGGTCGTCAGGCAAATTCTCAATTAGTTGTTTGGTTTTGAACGTTCTTTTTTCTTCTTTGTTGCCCATGAAATGCCCTTTTGGATTAATGACCACAACCCTAGGCATGTTTTATAAATCTGTAAAGAGAAGGCTGAAAAAATCAATTACTTCATACAAGAATATGTAGTTAGGCAGAATATTGAAGCATTAAACCATTACCACCAAGGGCGATCTTCCTCTTCCTCTGGGTTAGGATGAGTGTTTGCCTGCTTGAAAATAACATTTAATTCACCGGAATTATAAATTTTATATCTTAAGGCGCCAGTGGCATATGGCTCAAAGCTGTCATCGAAACTAGCAAACACTGGAAATAGTACGTCGTAAAAATCCACAACCCTCTTTAAAATATTTCGTAGGTGTTCCTTATCAGCCTGTATGTATTGAGAGGTAATATCTTTAGTTTTGTGATTCAGCAATAGCTTAGTATCAGCATGGCCGACGCCTATTGTATTCAGAATTGTTGCAAAGGTGCGTCTTAAATCATGTGCTGACACAAGGGGCACATCAGCAGCCTTGCAAATGTTGTTGAGCGTCTTCTGAAAGCTCGTAATGTGACCAGCTGTGCCTTTAACCCTAAAAACGAATTTAGATTTATCAGAGTTTTCACTTCTGTATTCGAGCATCGCATTTATCAAAGGGGTAACTGGCAGTACGTGGGGATGTTTATTCTTCGTGTCCTCTATTGTAAGAACGCCATAGGCGAGCTTCAACCTGATAAACTGCATTACCATTTGGGTTCATTTTGACTTGAAACCCCTTCAAAGAAGTGTCTCGAAGGAAGACAGGAATGGAACGGGGTCTAAGAGCCGTAATAGCTGTAGGTGTAATCCTAACCACGCTGCGGGGAGTTCTGGGGGGCATAGGAAATGCTCTTGTAAGAAGTGACTAATAGGTGACAAAATTACTAAAGGTGACATCGAAGTGACACCAATTATAACAGCTATATAATTGTATTTAAATGATAAAATACATAGGGAGTATAATTAGAAGGCACCTGCTCTATCCAGCTGAGCTACGGGCACATGCCCTTGTTTTAGCCTATTTTGGTCATTCTGGCAAACATGGCAAAATACTGTGATTTCAGGGTTTGGGCGCAGATGCCGTTGCGGCAGCGCGTTGCGGCGCGGGACCGGGCGACTGTTCGACAACGCCGCGGTAATGGCGCTTCATGTCTTTTTTCCATTCGCGGACGTCGGAGATGAAGCGGGTTTCGTTCTTGCGCTCCGAAGCAGCCAGTTCAGCCTCCACATCGCGCTTTTGCGATTTCGGCTGGCCGGCATGGTCGAGGCCGTTGGCTTCGAAATAGCCCATATCCTTTAAAATGCTGCGGAGCGTGCCCGTGCCCTTGATCTCGGTCGGGATGGTCAGCTTTTTCGCCTGGCCGATGCTCTTGTCGGGATTGGCGTGGGTGTAGAAATCATGGCCGCCCGTCGAATGGCTGTAGGCATAGCCCAGCTCTTTCGCCGCTTTCACAACCTTGCTGTAGTCGCGGGGAACGCCAGTGCTCATTCCTTCACCTCGAAATCGATTGTGATCTCTTCATCGGCGGCGGCTTCGCCGTCCAGCTTCAGAAAGTCGATGGCGAGGGTTTGCGACAGCTTGAAAATTTCTTCGCGGTCTTCGGCTTCCACGTTGAAACCGGGCAGGTCCTCGCTCGTGGCGAGATACACGTTTTCAGGCAGGTATTCGATCTGGATCGTGATATGCCGCATGTGCCCCTCTTGCATTTGGATATTTTAGCACAGGAATAGGGAAACCCTTAAGCAGATTCGGCCTCCGCCTTTGGAATCAGGGGGTTAAGGGCGGAGAATTACTTCTCTTCCTCGAACGGGCGGTATTTGAAGTTGTCGAGATAGGTGCGCGGGGTGGTCTTGCGCAGGTGTTCTTCGGTCACGGTGAAATCGAGGCCTTTATTCTCGGCAAATGCGATGGCCGCTTCCTTGCTGTCGAATTTCATGCGCACGGAATTCAGCGTATCGCCCGATGCCGTCCAGCCCATGAGGGGTTCGGGACGGCGTGCGGTTTCCAGTTCGTATTCCAGCAGCCATTGGCCGGAATTGCCGCGGCCGGATTGCATGGCGTTTTTCGTGGGCTTGAAAATGCGGGCTTTCATTTTTCGCCTTCCGTCGTCAGAAAAAGTGGTCGGAGTGGAGGGATTCGAACCCCCGACATCCTGCTCCCAAAACAGGCGCGCTACCGGACTGCGCTACACTCCGCCGGTTGTTCCGCCCCCGTTATATCGGTTATTTCAGGGAAAATCAATGAGAACGGCAGGTGCAGCACCCATGAAATCAGCTAAAAACCCTTACTTTTTAACGCTTTGCTTGAAATAAGGGTGAAGTACGCGGTCGCCGATGCTGATATTCAGCTCGGTCGTACGGCTGCCATTCAGTTCAATCACACCGGTGACCAGCCCGCCGGAGGGGATGGGCGTGGTGGAATGCGGCTCGGCGTTTTTGTGGATATTGATGATCGTGCCGTCTTCCGCGACGAACAGCATGTCGAGCGGAATAAGTGTGTTCTTCATCCAGAAGGCGGTCTCCTGCGGCGCGCCCATTTCAAACAGCATGCCCTGGTCCTTGCCCATCTTCTTGCGGAACATCAGGCCCATCTGGACATCGACAGGCTTCGACACCACCTCGAGCGCAAGGCCGTGCACGCCGCCGCCTTTGGAAGATATCGTGACCTGTTCGACGGGCAGCTTGCCGTCATAGGCGGCCGCGACTTCTTCCTTGGACATGCTTTGTGTACTCAAAAAACCTGCGAGCATCGTGCCGCAAACAACGGCGATCGAAACCGCCCTTTTCCATCTCAAATCTTCAATAAAATCCATCATCACGCCACCTCCGGCAATGCCTGTTGCAGGCTGCCACCGATTCTGAGCGGTTCGACCTTGGTACACAAGCCTGTTTTTGAATCAATTGTTGCAATCAACCCGCAAAGCGTCACGGGGCCATCGGCGGGAAACAGCTTCTCGCCCGGCGTTTTACGTACAAAGCGGTTAACAGCCAGCTGCGTGTCCATGCCGATGACGCTGTCATAGGCGCCGCACATGCCGGCATCGGTCATGTAACCCGTGCCCTTGGGCAATATGCGCGCATCGCCCGATGGCACATGCGTATGCGTGCCGACGACAAAGGACGCGCGGCCATCAAGATAATTGCCGAGCGCCATTTTCTCTGACGATGCCTCGCCGTGGAAATCGATAAAGATCGCCTGCACATCTTTTCCGAGACGGTTCAGGTTGCACAGCTTGTTCGCCGCCGCAAAAGGATCGTCGAGCGCATCCATGTAAAGCCGCGCCATCATGTTGGCGACCAGCACCTTTTCGCCGCGCGCGGTGGTGAGGATATAAAATCCCTTGCCCGGCGTGCCTTCGGGATAGTTCAGCGGGCGCAGGAGTTTCGGGTCGCGGTCGATATAGGCGAGGATTTCGCGCTGGTCCCAGACATGGTTGCCGGTCGTCAGGCAGTCGGCGCCAGCCTTGTAAAAATCATCGCAGATCTGTGCCGTCACGCCGAAGCCATGCGCCGCATTTTCAACGTTCACGATAATGACGTCGAGTTTGTATTTCTTACGCAGTTCCGGCAGTTGCGCGATGGCCGCATCACGCGCGTTGCGCCCCACGATATCGCCGAGGAAAAGGATTTTCATGTTCAGGAAGCCTCCCGGCAGTTATAGACGTTCAGCTCCGTCACGATCTTGTGCAGGGGGTAATCATGCTCATCGACCGGCACCGCATCTTCGCGCTGGCTTTCGAAGGCGACGCCGACGGCGACGAAATGTTTGCGCACGTTTTGCAGATGGGCAAAGGTGCGGTCGAACTGGCCCGATCCGTAACCCATGCGGTTGCCCTTTTCATCGAAGGCAATCAGCGGCACGATCATCAGGTCGGGCAGATAAACTTGTGAATGACGCAGGTCCGCTTCCTCGATCCCGTGCAGGTTGCGGTAGACGGGCATCTTCGGCGTCCAGGTGCGGAAATCGAGGCTGGCATCGTTATTCACCACATGCGGGATCACGACGATATAGCCTTCGTCCAGCAGATGCGTCATCAGCGGCTTGACGTTGAGTTCCGCATTGAACGGCATGTAGGCGGAGACAATCGAGCCCTTGGGCGGTAACGCGATATGCGAGAGGAAGTTGTCCTTGAATTTCTGCGCCGCCTCTTCCTGATAGGCGGGCGGAATCGTCAGGCGTTTCTGGAAGGCTTTTTGCCGAAGGGTGTCTTTGCTCAGCACGCCTTGGCGCTCCGGTTTGAAATGAAGGTGGAAGGAGCCGTGAAACGTCGTCGACGGGGGGTATCCGCTAGGCCCTGGGTTACAGGTGGGAACCGCATATCCGCACCGGAGTGCGGGCAGAGGCAGTCCCCTAGCGATTTGCATCGGCCTCTGGGACAGTGCTGTCTTACGGGCGCCATAGCCCCTTCCGCCCTTAATCTAGGCCGCTTGTACCCGTTGGGCAATACCGTCGATACGTTTGGACAGGTTCTCCAGCAGTTTCGCCAGTGCCTGTTCGTCTTCTTTCGACGCAGGCGCCTTGGCCGCTGCAGGTGCGCCAGCCGCGATTTCGCGTGCTTCAAACAGCTCATCCGCCAGCACCAGCGCGACAAGCGCGAGCAGGTGGGAGTCGTTGTAAGCACCGCCGGAGCGCGCAATTTTCTGCACGCGCTGGTCGATATATGCAGCAAGATCAACGATGCGGCCTTCTTGCCCTTGATCGCAAGCGATCTCGTAGGCGCGTCCGTTGAGCGAGATATTCACTTCAGCCATGTTACGCTTCCTCCATCAGCAGTGTTTCCAGACGGTTGATCGTCTGGTCGAGGCGCGCTGCGATTTTCTTGTTCACTTCGCGTTCATTGCGGTCGAGGGCCAGCATCGGCTCCTCTTTAACTTTTTTCGTCTGGACGAATTGGCGGTCGACGGCGGTTTCGAGACGCTGCAACGCTTTGTCCAGATTCTCCAGCGCCGGTTTCAGAACAGCTTTCATGTGCGGGAAATCCCTGTGCTTCGATGATCTTTGGTGTTTTTTTATTTTGGTAATAACCATAGAATATGAGTCCTCATGCCAGAGGTCAATATGGCTGGCTAAATAATTGAAACTGGTGGCAGTTTTGGAAATTATTGGAAATTGACCATTCTTTAATTATATGGAAATATAATACGCATCATGGCACTCGATCCGAAAAAACTGCTGCCAGACGTCGAAATGATCGCCCGCGCCGCCGGTGCGGAGATCATGAAGTATTATAACGGCGAAAAAGACCCCAAACTTGAAATCAAAAAAGACGGCAGCCCCGTCACCATGGCCGATAAATGCGCGGAAGAAATCATCCTGCCCGCGCTCGCCGCGCTGACGCCCGGCATTCCTATCGTATCTGAAGAAGCATTCGAGCGCGGCGACATTCCCGATGTGAGCAAAGGGACTTTCTGGACCGTCGACCCGATCGACGGCACGAAAGAATTCATCAACCGCACGGGTGCCTTCGTGGTCGCCATTTCACTGGTTGTCGACGGCAAGCCTGTGCTGGGCATGATCTATCATCCCGCCTTTGATCTGATGTATGTGGCAGCAGGCCCCGGCACCGCGGAAAAAATCGACGCAGACGGCCTGCGCCACAAACTGCAGGCAGATAGTGTCAAAACCGATGACGTGCGCGTGGTGATGAACGAAAGCAGCACCGACATGCTGCCCGTAAAAGGTTATCTGTCGAAGCAATTCGGCGATGCAGCGCGCATCGATGGCAAGCCCGGTATTTTGCGCGCCATGCAGGTCGCCGAAAATTCCGCCGATGCCTCCGTCATTTATCCACTAAAACGCGAAGGCCGCACCAAATGGTGGGACGTCGCCCCCGGCCACGCGATTGTGGAGGCCGCTGGCGGCAAAGTGACCGGCGTAGACGGAAAAGAAATCCGCTACGACGCACCCGATTTTCAGGTACCGCCCGTCATTTCCATCAGCCCCCGACAGGTCGCGAAGCAGAACAACGACACTGGCGCGAAACCGAAGACGCCTGCCGGATAAAGAAAAAACCGGAACCCTACGGTTCCGGCTTTCCCAATCAAAGAGGCATATCCCCTAAACTTGATTACATGCCAAAGCCGGGCTTTTTGCCGCCGAGCTTGAAGCGGTCTTTTGCCTGCAGCTTGAGCGTCACCTGTTTCGCGGCGACTTCGGCCTGTGCGATATCGACTTGGCTGCGGTCGTTGATGCGCACATGCGTCCAGAGCGTTTTCATGTCGTCCACGCGGCCGGCCCAAAGGTCGGGCGTGAAGACTTGGTTCAGCTGGTTACGCTCCGCCAGAATGTTCAGCAGCGAATTGCCGTGGCGGTCTTTCGACAGGAAATCGTCGAGCGTCAGCGGCTCGGCGGATTTGCGCGAAATGTCCACGACCTTGTCGAAATGGCCGAATTTCACCGCGCCCATCAGCACCGATGCGCCCATGTAGCCGCTGGTCTGGCGGAGATCCGAAACGGTCAGCGCGTCAGCGCCAAGCGAAACCTGCGCGGTTGCGAAATTATCCCAGAATGCCTTGAGGCCGAGCGGCAGGATGGCGGGGCCATTTGCCTCGAGCGGCTTCATCAGGTCAGCCTTGCCGGACAGCGCCGCGAAATTCACGTTTTTCGCGTAGGTTTTGCTTTCCGCTTCGGCATAAGACGTGTCGAAATCCTTGGAGGTCATGGAGGCCGTTTTCCAGCCCTCTTTCACCTGGCCCCAAAGGTCCTGCATATCGGCCAGACGGCCTTCCCAATGCTCGGCGGTAAAGACGCGGTAAAGCGCCTTGCGTTCCGACGCGCGGGTCAGGATGTTGGAGACGAAGCCGACCTGACGGACGAAATCGGCGGTTTCGAATTTCTCGCCATGTGCCTTCAGGTTGCGGGAGATGTCATCAAACTTGTCCCACGCACCTTGATAATAAAACACGGTGTCGCCGGAGCTGTCGGGCAGCAAAAGGTAATCTTTGCGCAGGTAGTCGCCGACAGCGGACAGCTTGCGCGTTACTTCTTCGTAATTGCCGCGTTCCTGGAACGCGTTACGCAGGTCGGCAGGCGTCAGGCCGGCCTTGGCAAGGTTGTCCTCGGGCATCACGCGGCCTTCGGCGGCCAGCATGTTGCGTTTCAGCGACGGGTCGAGCAGGCCGTCGTTCTTGAACAGGTCGCGGCGCGACGGCACGGGAACCTTGTACCACAGGCGCTCCATCTCGTCGTAACGGCCATTGAACGTTTCGACGGCGAAAATTTTGGCGAGGCCGCCATGTTCGCGCGCGGAATCCAGCAGGTTGCGAGTCTCGTTGCGGTCGAGGTATTTGGTGAAATCTTCCATGACGAATTTCTCGCCGGATTTTGCGACGATGTCGCGCACCTTGTCGAAATTCTTCCAGAAACCGGGGGTATCGACGATGTATTTGCCTTCGTCGTCGGGTGTCAGGAAATCCGCCTTGGTCAGCTTGTTGCCCTGTTCGGCAATAGCCTCCATCATCGCGGTCAGGTTTTCGCCTGAAAACGCGCGCGTCTTGTATTTTTCCTGTTCGGGATGTTCAACCAGCGCCGCAATGATGGCCTGCTTGATATAACGTCCACCGCTCATATCGTCCCCTTGATCTCTTTGTAGAGAGTTTTGGTTACTCCGTTCCGGTGGCAGACCTTTTCAATGTCCTTTTCCGTCATCAGCGCGTTCAATGGAATGAACATCACCTTGACGTCGGAATTTTGAAGGGCCGCCTCCAGCTCCAGAAGCGTCTCGCACGACGTAACAGCCTTGTCGTGCTTGATCATATTGGCTTCCCAGCCCGACGGGACATGGAAGAGGCGGCTGCCATGGGGCAGGAACACAGGTCCCCGCTCCATCGCCTTTTGCTGGGCGACTGCGGCCGCCACTTCTTCCATTAATCCTGTCGACATTACATGCCTCTCGTTGGCCGGAACGCTCATGACCTGGTCTTACAGGCCGACTGCTTTGTTCTTGACCACGAACTTGGCGTACATCATGTCCACCTTATCGTCGGTCAGGAGTTGCGGCAGCGTGGGTGTCTTGCCTTTCAGGTGCTCGACATCCACGTCGTTGCGATACTTGAACGCATCGACCAGACGGTCCTTGATCGACGGCTGCATGCCGCGGGTCAGTTCCGTGATCGCCGCGTCGACTTTCGCTTCGGCGTTTGCGTCATGGCGGTCCACATGGATCACGCCCGCTTCCTTGAACGCGGACAACAGCTTGGAGGGGGCCTTTTCGGACACCACCAGCGTCTTGTTGCGCGCTTCGTTGCGGACGATATGGATCGTCACGGGGCGTTCGCCATTTTCGTCGGTGTAGAGGACCTGGACGGACGTCGTCGCGATCTTCTTGTCCGACTTGCCTTCGGCGATGAACAGCGCCTCGTCATGGTCGAGGATCGAACCCGAGGATGCAGGAGCCGCAGCAGGTGCAGCGCTGTCATTCGCGGCGCCCTTGGTCAGCGGGCGGATGTTCTGTTCCCAGACAGCCGAGAGGTTTTTCGCGCCGACGGTCGGCATGGCGAGCGATGCCATGAAATCGTCGTGATGCACGAGGTCCTTCAGCGTGAAGTCTAGGTCCTTGTTCTGCAGCGCGTAAACGGCCGTGTCCTTGATGATCGCGCCTGCGAGCGGGTGGCCGGCAAACACCGACTCCGGATCGCGGTTGGTCACGAACAGCTCGTTGGTCGGCGCGTTGTCTTTTTGCGAGACGTAGGTCAGCGCATCCAGGAATTTCTTCGGCGTCACAATTTCATCATTGGTCGCCGTGATTTCCGGGTTGGTCTGGCGCAGGAAATCGCAGAACACTTTGCGTGCCATGACGGCCTGTTTGGACAGGTCGCGGTCATTGAACGCGGAGATGTTCAGGTCTTCCTCGACCGAGCGCTGTTTGGAGCGTGCGGCTTCCTGCAGGGTGATGTCGCGCAGCGCGAATTCCTGCATGCCTTTTTGCAGCTTCATATACAGCTTGTTTTTGCCGACGGCGCCCGATTTCTCGTACACCATGCGTTCCAGGAACTCGGTCAGGCGCGTGCCGAAATTGAGCGAGGGATTTTCCTCGACCGGATCGGACAGTTTGGGCGCCTTGTCCCAGCTGCCCATGCTCATCGGGCGGGGTGCGTCTTCTTTTTGCATGCGGGGGCGGATTGGAATCGCCTCTTCAAGGTGCTGCTTGATCTTGCGGAAGTCGATGCCCTCTTTCTTCGAGTATTCATCGTCAACTTCTTCCACGAGGTCGGCATGGCCATTCGAGGTGATCTTTTCGGCATCCGTCATCTGCTGCCACTTATCGTAGAACTTCGCGAGTTTTTCCGACGAGTTGACGACGTTTTTCCAGTTTTTCAGCAGCGTTTCCTGCAATTCGGGAACCTGGCCGCCTTCGGTTTCCGCTTTCGTCTTGCGGAGCCACATCAGCCAATCGCCGAATGCATCGGGATCTTTATCTGCCTGTTCCTTGAACGCGGTGTAGAGCGTGGAAACGGGCAGGCCCACCATCATCTGGCAGATACGGTGCTGCCAGTCGATAATGTCGGGATCGGGCAGCGTCTGGGGAGACAGGCGCGAGTAAACCGATTTGTTGAGCGAGCGCGTGGTGACGCCGTCTTCTTTTTTGTTACCGGTCAAGGTAACGAAGAAGCCGGGTTTCATGTCTTCACGGCGGAAAACGAACTCGGAAGGGCCTGCCGAAGCATCTTTGTTCTTCAGCGGGTTTTCGACCGTGCATTCCTTCAATTCGCCGATGCAGAACTGCCAGACGGTTTGCAGGTTGTCGTCGGTGCCTTCGCGCGACTTGTTGTACTCGTCGAGGACGATCTCTTCGCCAGCCATGAATTTGCGGATCAGCGGGCCGTATTGCGAGTTCATGCCGAGCGCGTTGCCGCCGGCATTGTCGAGGCCTTCGATTTTCGAGACTTTTTTCAGGACTTCGAAAGCGGCTTCGACTTTGTCGTTGCCGGCCGTTTTCAGGCCGTTCCAGTCGATCGATGCAACCTGGCCTTCATCGTTCAAGGTCACGACTTCGGAGGGCAGGCCCTTCAGCAGCGCCACCGACAGGGGCTCGAGCGCGCCAGCCATCAGGCGCTTGTCGATCGATTTCGGCAGCGCGTCGCCCGCGCCGAAGTCGAGGACCATTTCGAACAGCAATTCGCGCATGTTCTTGCCACCGCAATCCAACACTTCGATCGGGTCGCGCGAACGCAGGCGGCCCTGCAGGGCGCCAAGGAACGATTTACCGGCACCGGGATCGCCGATCATCATCTGCGTGCGGTTGGTGGAGGTCGGCTTGCGGCGTTCCAGACCGTCGAAGAACAGCGGCAGCATGGAGGGGACGGGCATGTCCGCATACGCCATGGCGATGACTTCTTTATAGGGACGGTCCGAGAAAACTTTCATCGGATAGGTGTCGTCGGCGATGACGGACAAAACCTGCTCCAGATCGGCGCGGCCGTTATGCTCGACGCGCTGCGAACCCCACATCGGGTAGGGGCGGTCGGAGGTGCCAAGCGGCTTCTCGAGAGACTTCAGATCCTCGGGCGTGAGGTCTTTCAGCGGCGTCTTCAGCGGCGAGATTTTGTTGTTTTTCATGGCTTCCTATCCATTTTGTTATGAGCCCTATTCATGGCCCGGCGTTTTTGATTGTTCGGAACGGCGACAAAGCTGCCGACCTTCTTCACTTTTTCAAGCAGTAGCCCGACGATCGCCATCGGGATTTCATTGGGATTGTTACCAAGCGTAACCCCCACGTCCTGGTAGTTTTTATGGCCTTTGATCTTCTTGGCCATCGTCTCCATGCTCGTGTTCGGATTGCCGATGATGGCCGTATCGAACGTGATTTTATCCGAGTATTCGAACATGGTCATGATGCGTTCGGTCGAGGGCGCGGGGTCGAACATGTCGCCGTCCGAGATAATCAGGACGTGCGTGAAGCCCGACAGCGTACCGCTCTTGCCGCGTTGTTCGCCGATCGTTTTCGCGACCTTCTTGATCGCGGGCGCGAGGTCGGTGCCGGAATTCAGGCCCTTCTGCGCGCGCGCCATCTGCTTGCCGATTTCGACGCGGTCGGCGCCCGGCGTGATCAGCATGGGCGGGTTTGCATCGCCCCACATGCCGACATAGACGTTCATCTTCATGTCTTTGCCGGAGGCGGCTTCGAACATGATGGCGGCCGCCTGCAGCGCGGAGTTCAGCGCCTTGCCGTTCATGGAGCCGGAACCGTCGATCATGATGACGATGTCGACTTCGGTCGGGACCATTTTCACCTGATCGGTGTGGAACCGTTTCAGGTCGTTTTCTTCGACGTCACCCGTCTTGCGCTTGATCGTGAGGTTGCGGTGAGCTTCGACGTTGAAGCGGTCCTTGACCTCGCCGTTTTCGGGCAGGATTTCGAGGGACGACGAGACTGCGCGCTTGCGCTGCAGCTGGCGTTCCTGAACATCCTTGAACAATTTGCGCACGCGGCTGATCGGGCCTGCCAGTTCCGCGATGCGTTTCTGGTAGTCGGTCCAATCCAGCTTGGCGAGTTCTTCGAGAGATTTGCCGTCGCCATGGCCGGCCTGTTTGGACGGCTTGCCGGGTTTGCCTTTGCCGGGCTTGCCCTTGCCTTCGCCATCCTGGCCGTCTTCGCCATCCTGACCGTCGGCGTCGGCGCCTTCTTCGCCTTTTTGTTTGCGCTTATCGAGCTCTTTTTCCAGCTCGTCAGCGGTCATGCCGTCGTCGCCATCGGCATCTTCGCCGTCCGCGTCTTCGCCATCTGCATCTTCGCCTTCGCCGTCCTGGCCTTCGCCGTCGGCATCCTTGCCTTCGCCGTTCGGGTCCAGTTCGTCGCTGGGCAATTCGGTCGAGCCTTTGGGGGCGGGCTGGTCGCCGGCGCCTTCGACGGGAACGGTGTCCTCATCGTCCTGCCCGAGCTTGCCTTCTTTGCCTTTGCTTTTTTGCTTGCCCTTTTTGTCGCCGTCCTGGCCTTCGCCATCTTCGCCGTCGCCGTCCTGCTCCTCGCCGTCTTCGCCCTTCTCGCCTTTTTTGCCTTTTTCTTTCTTGTCGCCCTTTTTATCCTTGTCGCCTTTTTTGCCGTCTTTTTTCTTGCCGTCTTTATCTTTGCCTTCCTGACCATCGGCGTCGTCGCCGTCTGCGTCATCGGAATCGTCGTCCTGCTCGCCTTGCGGTTTGCCGCGATCCTTTTTGCCTTTTTGGGGCTTGCCCTTGCCTTTACCTTTGCCCTTGCCTTTACCCTGGCCCTGGCCTTCTTGTCCGTCGTCGCCCTCCTGGCCGTCCTGACCATCCTGGCCGTCGTCGCCATCCTGATCGTCGCCGTCCTCGTCCTGATCCTGGTCGAGGTCCTTGCCGTCCTGTTTCTTTTTGTCTTTCTGGTTCTTCGGATCCTTCTGCGCCTTGTCCAGATTTTCGTCGATCTGGTCATTGGCCATCTTCAGGATTTTCTGGATCAGGTCTTCGGCGTAATCGCGCCAGATTTCATCGATGATTTCCTTGCGGTCGGCATCGGCGCGTTCAACGCGGTTTTTCAGGTTGGCCCAGCCGAACAGGCGTTCGTGCTGCTTGGGCTGCAAATTCTCGAGGCCTTTCGGGCCGCCCGCGAGGTCGCGCAGGTGTTTGAAATCGGCGTGTTCGATGCCGTCGGTGTCATCCTTCTGGCCCGCAGGGCGCGCATTCAGCGTCGCGGTTTTACGGACGAGGCTGGGATCGATGCCCACTTTAGCCCAGCCGGCTTCGGTATCGTCGAACAGCGCATTGTTGGCAAAGAAGCTGAGCTGAACCGTGTTGCACAGGTTCATGTAGCGTTTCAGTTCTTCGGACATGCCGTCGTTCGGCAGGCGCGTCAGGCCGACGCCGCGATGCGTGACGGCGGTGTTGTTGAGCGATACGCCGAAATCCTGAAGCAGCTGCGAGCCCATGTTGGACACGAAGCGGTTGGCGACGTTTTCTTCGGCGGCGGTGAACATCATGTGGCGCAGCTGCCATTCCGTCGACAGCATGGTCAGTTTTTTATATTCGTCGGGCTTGAGCTTGGGGCCCTTCTTCATCTGCGCCAGCCGCGACTTTTTCATCAGCGGCTGCATTTCCTTGAAAACTTCCTTCATCCGCTTCGGATAGGTGACCGAGAGCAGAGAATGGCCGATTTCTCGATACACGTCGGCGCGGGCATGTTCGAAGCCCACGATCATCGATTGCATGAAATCGACGTTGATCAGGTTCTTGGCGCGGTCAAACGTGAAACCGGTGCCGGGTTCGCCCCAGCCGTATTTCGTGTCCTTGTCGCGCAGCGCTTCGCGGATATGGTGCGCGTGGCTGAGCAACTCGCCATAGGCGAAATCGGTGGTGGAAACCTGTTTCCACAGTTCGGACTGGGGAAGCGTGACGCCTTCGGCGGGGGGCTTCAGCCAGGTTTTCATCTGGTCGGGATTCGCCGACAGGAACGCGAGCGACGCGCCCCAGATCAATTGTGTTTCGGGTGTGTCGAAACGCGGCTCCTGCGGGGCCTTGCCGGTTGCGACGGCTTCCAGCGCGTTCAGCGTCTCTTTTTGATAGTCGGGATCGGCGCTGCGGATCGCGCCCATGAAGGCCTTGAGGTCTTCGAAGGTAAAGGGGGTCGGGTTTTCTTCGGCTTGAGCGGCGCGCAGCTTCGAGTTCAGCATAAGGCGATGCCGCGTCAGCGGTTCGCGCAAAATGCTCTCGATCTTCCTACGGTCAGAGGGCGCAGCCATGTTTTATAACCCGTAACAGTTAAAGTTTAGTTAAACAGTCACCGCGTTCAAAAGAGATCCATGCCCGTCTTGCTTCTGACGGAGGTTTTTTGTCGCAGTTTGTGGAGCGTTTTTTTTACAATCAGAACGGTATCAGTTTTTATGAAACCGACAAGACCAAAAAACGAAAGAGTCGAAAAAAGATGCGCTGCGTAGCAGCATTTAAATTTCAAGAAATGCGAAAACGATATCCCGATAACATCGAAAAGCGTCATTTATGAAAATCATATTTTTTCATAAATTTAAAATCTCCTTCGCGATTACGCAAAGAAACTCAACAACGATAAGCATTAGCGGCTTTTTCCTATTCAGCCTTGAAAAGGCAAGTGCTTACGCGCAAAAACGGCGCGGCAGCATTTTCCAAAATATCCCGCGCATGGGCTTGAAAGTCTTTTTGTCGCCCCTGCACGCCGCTGCGCGAAAAATCCGGCGGAAAAATGCCGACTCGATTGCGACTCGGAACGGGCGTTTCAGCATAAAAAAAGCCCCCGGTTTCGCGGGGGCTTTTTCTGTATTTGTTTGCCGCTTATTCGCGCATGTCGCGCTGCGTGCGTTCCTTGCGCTCGTGGCGCTCCTGCGCTTCGAGCGAAAGGGTCGCGATCGGGCGTGCCTCGAGGCGTGCGACGGAGATCGGTTCGCCCGTTTCCTCGCAATAGCCGTAGGATGCGTCGTCGATCTTCTCGATCGCGCCGTTGATTTTCGAGATCAGCTTGCGTTCACGGTCGCGCGTGCGCAGTTCCAGCGCGTGATCCGTCTCGGCGGAGGCGCGGTCGGCGATGTCGGGCTTCTGCAGGTTGTCTTCCTGCATTTCCTTGATGGTTTCCGTGGATTCCTCCAGCAGCTCGGCTCTCCAGCGGAGCAGTTTCTGGCGGAAATATTCCAGCATGACCGGATTCATGAATTTCTCTTTTTCGGTCGGCTTGTAATCCGGCGGCAAAATGGTCGGGGAGGTTTCTGGTTGTGCGTTCATTGCGGTTACCCTAGGGATTTTGTGTATCTATAAATTATAAACATCCCGCCCCCAATGCACAATACCGCATTCGGATTCCCTTAAATTGTGGGATTTTTTATAGAAAAGCGCGGAAAATCAGCGGTTCATGCTGTGTTTGGCCAATTCCACCTGCACACGGAGGTCAATATCGTCCAGAACCTCGGCCAGAAGCGGATCCATGATCTTTTCGCGATGCTGGCCAACGATATCGGTCAATTGCTGCAGCGCAGCAACAGGAATACCGCCCTGCAGGATGCCGATCCGTACCTGATCCAGATGGTCGAGCAGCAGCGAAGCACGCTGTTTTGCGCGTTTGCGCGCCTCTTCCGAGGTGCCGCCGCCACTTTCCTGCAAAGACAGCAGCGCATCCAGCTGCCCGACGGACATGGCGCCGCTGACGGGCTTTTGTTCTTCGGTTTCGTCAGCGCCATCGATCATGCCGCTAAAAGACGCGTCGCCCGCGCCCTTTTTGGCGCCGGTCTTGGAAACGCCCTTGGCGCCTGATGATTTTCCCGGTCCGTCGACTTTCATGAATACATACTATATGCGCGTTGCGGCCACGATACCAGTCGGCAATATTTGCCCTGCGAGGGATCAGCAACGTTTATTGCCACATCTCCATTTCAATAAGTAACTGATATACAACAATTTAATGACTGGCATAGTCCTCGCATCGTGTTTCATCGGGAAAACATATGATCTGGGATGGGTCTGTCATGAATACATTTATCAAATTAGTCCTTACCGCGATGCTCGCAACGGCGCTGCCGACAATTGCGCTCGCACAGAAGTCAAAAGCAACAGCGGTGACGGCAGGTTCCACCCGCATCAAGGACATCGTCGATATCGAAGGCGTGCGCGACAACATGCTGGTCGGCTACGGCCTCGTCGTCGGCCTGAACGGCACGGGCGACAGCCTGAACAACTCTCCTTTCACGCAGCAATCCCTGATCGGTATGCTGGAGCGTCTCGGCGTTAACGTCCGCGACGAAAAGCTGAACACCAAAAACATCGCGGCCGTGATGGTCACGGGCACGCTGCCCCCCTTCACCAACCAGGGCGCGCGCATCGACGTATCGATCTCGGCACTGGGCGATTCAAAAAGCCTGCAGGGCGGCACGCTGCTGGTGACCCCGCTGCTGGGCGCTGACAGCCAGGTATATGCCGTCGCACAAGGCTCGGTTGCGATCGCCGGTTTCTCGGCCAAGGGCGACGCGGGTTCCGTCACGCAGAACATCCCGACCGGCGGCCGCATCGCGGCTGGCGCGATCGTGGAGCGTGAAATTCCCTTTACGCTGGCCGGCATGTCGACAACGCGCCTTGCGCTCCGCAACCCCGATTTCACGACCGCGCGCCGCGTGGCATCCGCCATCAACGGTCACCTGAAATTCAACGCGGCATCGGCGGATAACGCCGCTTCCGTGACGCTGAACGTGCCCCCCGGCTATAACGCGGGCATCGTCAACCTCATCACCGATATCGAACAGCTGCGCGTGTCGCCCGACCAGATGGCGCGCGTCGTGATCGACGAACGCTCCGGCGTGATCGTGATGGGCAAGGATGTGCGCATCTCGACCGTGGCGCTGGCGCAGGGCAACCTGACGATCCGTATCACCGAAACGCCGCAGGTATCGCAGCCCAACGCATTCTCCGAAGAAGGCGAAACCGTGGTCGTGCCGCGCACCGAAGTGCAGGTCGACACCGACGCCGACAACAAGATCGCCGTGCTGTCGAGCGGCGTAAGCCTCCAGACCCTCGTCGCCAGCCTCAACGCCCTCGGCGTCGGCCCGCGCGACATCATCACCATCCTGCAGTCCATCAAGGCCGCAGGCGCGCTGCAAGCCGAAATCGAGGTGATGTAATGAGCGGCATACCCCTTCCCGCCTCCGCCGATATCGCGATGCACCAGGCGCGGCAGGCGCAAGTCGCCCAGCCGAATACCAAGTCCGATGCCAAGATCGAGAAAAGCGCCCAGGAATTCGAAGCCATGTTCATGGGCGAAATGACCACGATCATGTTCGAAGGCGTCGGCGACGACCCCATGTTCGGCGGCGGCAACGGCGAAAAGATGTTCCGCAGCTTGCTGACGCAAGAATATGGCAAAGCCATGGCCGCCGGAACTGGCACGGGTATTGCTACTGAAATGAAGAAGATGATGCTTCAGATACAAGAACAACAACAAAAGGGGTGATAAACATGGGAACGAACACTTTGACCAAGCCTGTCGCGAAACCTGCCAACGGCAACCTGCGCAACGATGTGCAGGCCGTCATGAAGATCCTCGACACCTTTGGCCAGCTGCTGGCGGAAGAAACCACCGCGCTGCGCAAATCCGATTTCAAGACCGTTGACCGCCTGCAAGCCGCCAAGAAGAGCCTCGCCGCCGAATACCAGGGGCTGGTAATGGGCCTGAGCGAGCGCAAGGCGGAAGTCGCGCTGCTGGAAGTGCCCTTGCGCGAAAAACTGGTGAAATCCCGTACGGGCTTCACCCGCATCCTTCAGGAGAACCTGACGGCCCTCGAAACCGCGAAAGCAAGCGCGGGCCGACTCGTCAACAAAATCCTCGATGCTGCCAGAAAGGCAGTCGTCGACGACAAGCAAACCAATTACTCAGCGAAAGGACACGCGCAAGCCTACAAAACATCCACGCTTTCCCTCACCGTGGATAAAAATCTCTAACTGACAAATTACCACACTCTCCCTCCCAAGAGGGCCGCCTGTTTCCCACAGGCGGCCCATTCGGGCGTTCTGTAGATACGCAGAATATGCCGTGTTTTACGTGCTTTTAAGCACAATACCTCCCCCTCCACAGATTTTATGCGAACCGGAAAAACTGGCACGGCATGTGCAAGGATAGATACGGATAACAACGCGAGTATACCGTGGATCAGCTGAACAACATTATTGCGATACAGGCACAAGGAAGCGCGAAAGCGCAGGCGCCACGCGCTAAATCCATGTCCGCCGAAGATGCGCAAGTGTTCATGAAGGCGCTGAACGCCAAGCTGTCGCAGCTGACCGGCACGCAAAAATTGCAGGCAAAACTTGCCCAACTCGACCAGAAAGCGCCTGCGGAAAAAACCGCCATCCTGGAAAAGCTGCAGGCCTCCGCGCCCAAGAACGATGACGAGCTGCTGAAAAACCTGACAGCACTTTTGGAAATGCCGGTAGAGGCGAAGCCAGCCCTGCCCGTCAACCTGTCCGCCAACCTGTCCGTCATGCTGCAGAACGACGCGGCAGATGAAGAGACTTTGGTGAAGCTGCAGGACCTGTTTGCGCAAGGCAGCACCGATATCGAACAATTCCGTAAAGACGCGATTGCGATGATGCAGGGCATGGGCCTCGACGATGCGTCGATCGAGCGCATGCTGGTGAAGCTGGCCGACCAGCTGTCGCCGGAACTGCAACCCGAACAACAAACTGCGCTGATGATGCCGCTGGAAACCGACGCCCCGGTGGAATCGGCAGCCGTCACGCAGGACGCAGGCAAGTATCAGCCTGCGCATAAGGCAGAAAGCCAGTACTCCCCGAACGCGGCGAAGGATTCGCCCGCGCCCCGGCAACAGGCGCCGCTGCCGCAGGATACGCAGCAGGCCGCCCCCAAATCCGCGCAGGCACAAGCGCCCGCGACCAATCTCGCGCTCGTCAATTCTTTCTCGTCGCAGGATAGCGGCGCGGAGGGTTTCGGCGGCCAGTCGAATTTCTCGCAGAGTGGCTATAACACCGCCGGCATGACCGCAGGCACCGCTGCGACGCAGACGGCGTCCGGCACACCCGGAAGCTTTATCAATTATATGAACTCCGCATCCAGCATGCAGACGACGCAGACGATTGCGCTGCAGATCCACCGCAACGCGCAGACGCAGGTCGATACGTTCCGCATGCAACTGCACCCGACCGATCTGGGACAGTTGGAAGTGCGCCTGAAGTTTTCGAAAGACGGCACGATGAAGGCGCATCTGGTGGCTGACAAGCCCGAGACGCTGGCATTGCTGCAAAAAGATTCCGCGCAGCTGCACAAGATGCTGGAACAATCCGGCATCCAGCTGGACGGCAACGCGCTCAGCTTTGATCTGCGCCAGCAGCGCGATCAGGGCGCGCAAACTGCATACAATAATAACGGCAACCGCGCCGCAGCGGGCAATGCCGACGACGATATCGCGCTGGCGGCAAGCGTGCAGGCAAATATTTCCGCCGAGGCGATGGGTTCCATCCGCCAGGGCGGCATAAACATAATGGTATAGGGTTAAGGGAGATAAATAATGGCAACAGTCGGCACATCGACGGACGTCCAGACAAGCGCAGCAAAGAATACGGCGGCGTCCACGCAGCTGAACCAGAACTTCGACGACTTTTTGAAGATGCTGACGACGCAGCTGCAGAACCAGGATCCGCTGTCCCCGATGGACACGGCACAATTTACCAACCAGCTGGTGCAGTTCAGCCAGGTCGAGCAGCAATTACGCGGCAACGACACGCTGAACAAACTGCTCGCGATGCAGACACTTAATATGACGGCGCTCGGCGTCAGCTTCATCGGCAAGGATGTCGAAGTCGCAGGCGACACCTTCACCGCGACCGGCACCTCGCCCGTTACGACGTCCTACACGCTGCCCGAAGACGCGACCAGCGGCACGATCAGCATCTTCGATGAAAACGGCGACACCGTTTATTCGGAAGACGCGGAAAAAACTGCAGGCACGCATGAATTCATCTGGGACGGCATGAACGAAGACGGCAACATGGCACCCGCCGGAAAATACACAATCAAGGTCAGCGCGGGCAACGCAACGACCACATCGCTGAACGTCACGACATATGTGCCGGGCCGCGTCACGAGCCTTGAATCCGCGGACGACGGCACATTGCTGCTGAACGTCAACGGCGTGAAGGTTCCGTTGACCGATGTTCGCAAAATTGCGGAGGCCACGTAAAAACTGGCACGGCGGTTGCAAGGACCGCAGCAGGATTTTAATTCACCGCCGGAAAAAATTTCCGGCAAACAGAAAAAAGAAGGAGACTATCATGAGCGTTTTCGGATCACTCTTCACCGCCGTTTCGGGCCTCACCGCGCAGAGCCAATCTCTGGGCATGATCTCGAACAACATCGCCAACGTCAGCACCGTCGGTTACAAGCGCAGCGATGCGTCGTTCTCCGACCTCGTCACGACGAGCGGTCGCTCCACCCTTTATACGCCCGGCTCCGTCAAGGCGACGCAGAACCAGCGCGTGAGCCTGCAGGGCATTTTGCAGCAAAGCTCTTCCTCTACCGACCTTGCGATGTCGGGCAACGGTTTCTTCGTCGTTGAAAACGGCACCGGCGCAACGGCGGAAACGCTTTACACCCGCGCAGGTTCCTTCAGCGAAGACGTCGACGGCAACCTGACCAACACCGGCGGTTTTATCCTGCAGGGCTGGCCGCTTGACCAGAACGGCGCAATCATCGGCGGCGCAAGCATCGGCTCGCTCGTGCCCGTCAACCTCGCTTCCGGCGGCATCTCGCAAATGACGACTTCCGTGTCGCTCGATGCGAACCTGAACGCGGCGCAGGCCGTGAGCGCGAACACATCCGACTTCACACGCGACATCACCATCTATGACGACGGCGGCAACCCCCGCACGATTTCCGTCAGCTTCAAAAAACACGCACCCACCGCGGGCACCGTGACCGGCACCGTCGACCTGCGCGCGCAGAGCGGCAACTTCGTGCCCGGCACCGACAGCTTCGACGTCGATGCGGGCTTTGGCGCCACCACCATCACCATGGACGGCGACGTCAATAAACTGCTGACCGACCTGAACGCGGTCGCCGGCATCAATGCGCAGTTGGACAGCAACGGTTTTCTGGTCATCCAGAACGAAACCGCGGCAGCCGAAGTGACGCTGACCGACGGCTCGGGCACGCCCCTCGCCCTAAACACACTGGGCGTCCCTGCCGGCACGACCGTGACGACCCCCGCAACGCCCGTTGCTGGCACCGCGCCGGTCACTGAAAACCCGAACGGATGGTGGGATCTCCAGGTCACGACCGCAACCGGCGACCTGCTGCCGATCGGCCAGTCGATCAACTTTAACAGCAACGGTACGCTCAATGCGCCCGTGACCGCTGGTCAGGTGAACGTCGCCCTCGGCCCTGTAGCCTGGACGACGCCTGCCGGCACCTCTGCCGCCTTCTCGCTCGATATCGCGGGCATGACGCAGCAAACCGGCGCCTATACCGCAACCGCAGACCAGAACGGCTCGCCCGTCGGCTACCGCACGGGTGTATCGGTCGACCGCGACGGCATCGTCAGCGCACAGTTCTCGAACGGCCTGTCGCGCCAGATCTACCAGCTGGGCGTGGCAAACTTCGTCAACCCCGACGGCCTGACCGCGCTGACCGGCACTGTCTTCCGCGTCTCCGACACTTCCGGCGACCCGGATGTGGTCGCAGCGAACACGGGCGGCGCAGGCTATATCGAGGGCGGCGCTCTCGAGCAATCCAACGTCGATCTTGCGGATGAATTCTCCAAGATGATCGTCACGCAGCGCGCCTATTCGGCCAACACCAAGGTCATTACGACCGCGGACCAGATGACGGCAGAACTGCTGCAGCTGAGATAATAAAGGAATAATACCCTTCCCCTTCCGACAAGGGGGGAGGCAAAGGGGCTCCACTGGCAGAAGGCCGGGGAGCCCCTATTTTTTTGACCTTATTTTGCGCTTGATTCCGCCTGCCCGCTGGCCGACTATCCGCATCAGGAAGGCGGATGATATGGCCAAGAAACCCAAAACCACGAAAAACGCGGCGCCCGACATCGTAACGATGCTGAAGGCCGCCGACGGCTTGCGCAAGACGGGGCGAATCCCCGAGGCGATGCGCGCCTATCAGGTGTTGCTGGGTTATGTGCCGGACCTGCTGCCCGCGCTTTATAATCTGGGGCAGATCCACCGCCACCTGACGCAATACAGCGACGCCGAATATTGTTTCCGCCGCATGCTGCACACCGCGCCGAACGATCTGGAGGCGATGACCGCGCTTGCCGCCGTCTGCATCGAGCAGGGCGGCACGGAGGAAGCACGGCAACTGGCGACGCACGCCGCCACCATGTCGAGCGCGCCGTTCATCCAGATGCGCTGCTCCATCATCATGCGCCGCGCGGGCGACCTTGTGGCCGCGCAGACAATGGCGGAGCGCGCGGTTGCGGAAGACCCCGATTGCATCGACGGATATTACAGCCTGTCGAACCTGAAAAAATTCAAGGAAGGCGACGCTGATTTTAAAAACCTGAACGCGCTTGCCGAACGCGCGGGCGCGTTTCCCGACCAGCAACGCATCAAGCTGGAATTTGCCCTCGGCAACGCGAAGCTGGACGTGGGGCGCGATGCCGAGGCGTTCGACCATTACGCGACCGGCAACCGCCTGCAGCGCCTTGTGCACAAGCATGTCACCGTCGACATGCTCGAAAAATATATCGACAGCATCATCGCGCTGTTCACGCCTGAACTGGTGCAGAAATTTGCGCATGTCGGCGCGGTCGATACGGACCGCCCTGTCTTTATCATCGGCATGCCGCGCTCCGGCTCGACGCTGACAGAACAAATCCTCTCCAGCCATCCGCAGATGGCGGCGATGGGCGAGGTCAATTTCCTGCAAAACAGCCTGCCCGCCTATCCCAATGCGGAAGTGCCGCAACTGTTTCCGCCGGGAATGCCGACCATCACCAAAAAACTGGTCGAGAGCCTGTCATCCGATGTGCTGGACGATATCGCGAAAAAATACCTGCAGCTGACAGAACCCTTTGCGCGCGTCGGCGCGAAACTGTCGGACAAGATGTTGTTCAATTTCCTGTATGTCGGGATCATCCGCCTTGCGCTGCCCAACGCCAAAATCGTCCATTGCACACGCGACCCGATGGCGATCGGCCTGTCGATCTGGCAGAAGATGTTTCATGCCGACCTTTTCTGGGCCTATGACCAGCGCGAGATCGGGCGCTATTACCGCGCTTACACAAAATTGATGGCGCATTGGAACAAGCTGTTCCCCGGCCAGATTTTCGAGGCGAATTACGAGACGATGGTCGCAAATCAGGAACGTGAAACCCGCCGCCTTCTGGAATTCTGCGGCCTGCCCTGGGACGAACGCTGCCTGAAATTCAATGAAACGGACCGCCCCGTCATCACGGCAAGCGCGTCGCAAGTGCGGCAGAGCATCTATACCGGATCATTGGAACGCTGGCGAAAATACGAAACCTACCTGCAGCCATTGATACAGGCGCTGAAAGACGGACGTTGAGCGCGCGGCTGGAAAAAGACACCAAGAAAGCCGCAGCCACGTTAAAAAACGCGCGCGGTTTCCTGGCGCAGGGCCGCACGGCCGAGGCTGAAACCGCCTGCCGCCTCTTCCTCCAGTTTGATCCCGATAATACCGCCGTCATGCTCGACCTCGGCCTGATGCTGATGTCAAAGCAACCGGCAGCAGCGCAGGCATTATTCGAATCCATCACGGCGCAAGATCCCCGCAACGCCAATGCGCTGGTCGCGCTGGCGAGGATGCAAATGGATGCGGGCGCGCGGGACATCGCGCTCGCGTTGGGGGATCAGGCAAAACAGCTGCCGCTACCTGCGCCTGTATTGAACCGTCTGGGCGTATTTTACCGCGAGGCGGGATTGAGCGAAAATGCCGCCCAATGCTTCAGCGAAGCGATCGCCAAGCAACCCGATTTCATCGCCGCCTATCATGCGCTGGGGCAGGTCACGAAAATTTCGGCGGATGCGCAGAAATTCAGGGCGCTGCAGGATATGCACAAAAATGCCGGCAAAATGCAGCCCCCGCAGCGCAGCGTGCTGGAATACACACTCGCCCGCGCATGGCAGGAAAGCGGCGACGCCGACAAGGCTTTCGCGCATTATGCAGCGGCACATGATTTGCGCAAATCCGCGAGCCATTACGATCCCGATATATTCGATCATTACATCGATACGATCATCGCGCTGTTCACCGACACCGCGCAGGGCACCTGCAGCAGCGCGCGCCCGATATTCATCATCGGCCTGCCCCGCTCCGGCTCCACGCTGATCGACCAGATCCTGTGCAGCCATCCGCAAGTAAATGGCGTTGGCGAAGTCGCTTTCCTGCAGGAAAGCATCCCTTTCTATCCCAACGCCGCAGCACCCGACAGCGCAAGCAGCGGCGTACCCACAATCAGCCGCGCATTCCTTGATAACCTGACGCCCGCAGCCCTGGACGCCATCGCGCAAAAATATCTCGCCCTCACAGACAACGCCGCGAAAGACGCGTTACGCGTGACGGACAAGATGCTGTTCAATTACTTATGGGTCGGCGTTATCTGCCGTGCCTTTCCGAATGCGAAGATCATCCACTGCACGCGCGATCCGCTGGATTGCGGGCTGTCGATCTGGCAGACCTATTTCTCCGAAGGATTGATGCCGTGGGCGAACGATCTCGGTGATATCGGACGCTATATGCGCAGCTACCAAAGATTGATGGCACATTGGGAGAAACTGTTCCCCGGCAGAATTTATACGGCGAAATACGAGGCGATGATTGCGCAGCAGGAACAGGAAACGCGCAACTTGCTGGCCTATTGTGGCCTGCCCTGGGATGAAGCCTGCCTTTCCTTCCATAAAGATACCCGTCCGGTCAAAACCGCGAGTGCCCATCAGGTGCGCCAGCCGCTTTATGGAGATTCGGTCGGCAAGGGCAAACAATACGCCACCTATCTCCAAGATATCTCGGATAAGCTGGGTTCCGATCTTTGACGCTGTCAAATTACCGATATTTTTCAGTTGTATACAATTTATCCAGTATTTTAAGCGACATAAACCATTTGTTAACCAGCCCCATGAGAAGATGATTTATGGCTGAGGGAGTATCCCGAGGTCTTAATACATAAATGCATCAACCTAGAAAAGGAACATGCCATGGCTGACGTAACTCTCACTGCCGCTCTCCGCTCGAACCTTCTGAGCATTCAGGGCACCCAAAGACTTCTCGACTCTACCCAGCTCCGTCTTGCAACGGGCTTGAAAGTCAACAGCGCCCTGGATAACCCCAGCGCGTTCTTCGCTTCCCAATCCCTCACCAACCGCGCAAACGACCTGAACCGTCTTCTGGACGGCCAGGGCCAAGCGATTCAGGTTCTGAAAGCAGCTGACGAAGGCATCAAGCAGATCACGAGCTTCCTCGAGCAGGCGCAAGCTATCGCTCAAGAAGCACAGGATCAGCTGAACGCCGACCCTGCTGCTGACGTTTCCTCGCTGGGCGCAAGCTTTGACGAAGTCCTCAACCAGATCGACGATCTGGCTGGTGACTCAGGCTATCGCGGCTCCAACCTTGTTGCCGGCGCATCGACTCTGTCGGTGACCTTCAACGAAGCAGGCGACTCCACGTTGGACGTCGTCGGTGCCGACCTTACCGTTGGTAACGACCTGACCGTCGCACTGACGGGCGGTACCTGGGCTGACACGACAGCAACTCAAGCGACCCTTGATGCCATCGCTGCTGACTTGACGACCGTCCGTAACACGGCCGCTTCGTTCGGTACCAGCCTGAACATCATCCAGACCCGCCAGGACTTCACCCAGAACCTGATCAACGTTCTGAAAGAAGGCTCTGACAAACTGACCGTCGCCGACAAAAACGAGGAAGGCGCGAAACTGCTGTCTCTGCAAACGACACAGCAGCTTGGCATCACCTCTCTGTCGCTGGCTTCGCAGTCCAACCAGGCCGTCTTGCGCTTGTTCGGTTAATCGCAAAGCTAAGAAAACCAATAAAAAGACCGGCGGCCTTAAAAAAGCCGCCGGTTCTTTTTTTGTCGCTGAATCAGGCGTATTACCGATTTGTTAACCATTTGCTGCCAAGATGGTAACTGTAAAAACGGCGGGAGAATCCCCCTTCATCAAGACCAAGGAGAGAAACTCATGGCACTCATCATAGACTTGAAACCACAGGAACGGATTATCGTCGGCGGCGCGCTGATCACCAATGACGCCAACCGCACGCGCCTGCATATCGAGGGGGAATCCCCTATCCTGCGCGAGAAGGACATCATGCGCGAGGCGGATGCGAACAGCCCCTGCAAGCGCATCTATTTCACGATCCAGCTGATGTACCTGTCGAACGAACCTGAAAAACTCCACGAGGTTTATTTCCAGCAGATCCGCGACATCCAGAATGCCGCGCCGTCGACCTCCACCTTCTTCATGGTCATCAACGACCATATCCTTGCCAACCGCTATTACAAGGCGATGAAGGAAGCGAAAAACCTGATGGAACATGAACGGGAGTTGCTGGCCAGTGACTAATCCGCAAAATCCCTATGGCGCAGCCGTCACCGCCTATGGCGCGACCGCGACCGCAAACGATCCCCGCGCCCTTGAAGGCAGGATTTTGCTGAAAGCGGCATCGAAACTGGAAGACCTTGCCACCCGCCTGCGCGCCGGCGAAAACGTGCGTGTGGCAGAGCGCGGCGAAATTTTGGAATACAACCAGAAACTCTGGCAGGTTTTCGTCAGCGACACGATGAATCCCGACCATCCCCTTCCCCAGGAAATCAAAAATAACATCGCCACGCTGGCGCTGTTCATTTTCAAGCGGACGCTGGAACTGCTGGCCGACACCAACCCCGATAAAATTCAGGCCTTGATCGAGATCAACCGCAATATCGCGGCCGGCGTGCTGAAAAAGCCCCCGGCACCAAAATCCGACGCGCCGCCCATGCCTGCAGACATGAAGCCGCTGGACAGCGAAGCGTAAATTCCATACCGAAGCTATAAATTCAAAGGAAAATTAAGCGATCAGGCTTTGCGTCGACTGGGGCGCGGTGCCGCCAGCATTGCCTGAAGGCGCATACGTCTGCGGCGCCGCAAAGCTGCGGGCCTGAGGTGCCGGTGCAGCCCCGCTATCATCAGGCGCGGCAACCGAAAAGCCGTTCGCACGTTGCGCCTTGTCAGCGGGAGCGCTGGGGGCGTTATTGTCCGAACTCGGGATCAGGCTCTCGGCACGTTTGAAAGCCTTGATCTGTGATTCACTGGGATACTGGCGGATGACATCGCCTTCTTCGGAGATGACTTCCAGGATCGCAATGTTCTGAAGGTTGTCGACACGGATGCGCGAGGTCGCGAACTCCGGTGCGCTGACTGCCTGAGTGGCTGGTGCCGAATCCGTATTGCTCTGAGGTTGATACCTCAGAACAGAACTTTGGACCGACAATGTGCTAATAGATTCAATCATATCCTATGATTCCTATCGCACGAGCAAAAAATCTACTCCTACAATTCTTATCTTACAGTATCCACAATAGATTACAAGTAAAAAATGCAAATCATTCAAATAGTTACTTAATTATTAACAACTTATTTACTTGTTAATACTTTATTAACCATTTGACGGCCTGTCGAATATTTCTTTTGCCCCGCCCCTTGCTAAAATGCCCTTAAAAACCAATCGTTTATTATCGGGTTATCAATAGAATTTCTTTAAGATGAAGTAAGTAAACGATATTTTGCACAGTCCTTGCATATTTAAATCGAAGAAAAACATTCTATATCAAAGGACTATTGGGGATTTATGCCATACCGGCTGAAAAACTTGGGAAAACTATCGGGCAAAATTTGCCTAGTCGGTAAAAATTGGTTACTGTTGAGAAGTGGGGTTTCGGGTTTTCTATTATATATCAATGCCCGGACTCCCTTCTTTGAGTGACGTCAAAGCAAGGGGAGAATGACTTTGGATTCGTTACTGGAATCGCTGAAAAACTTGGGTCCTGGACGCTTGATCATGATGCTGGCCACCTTCTTTGGCCTGATCATCTTCTTCGTCTTTATCGCCGTGCGTTCAAGCGCACCATCGCTCAGCTTGCTGTATAGCGACCTGTCGACCGCCGATGCGACGGAGATTTCCGCCAAGCTCGACAACTCGAACGTGCCCTATGCCTTGAGCGAGGACGGCACGAAAGTTTCCGTCCCGCATAAAGACATCTCCAAGGCCCGCATGCTGCTGGCCGCGGAAGGCCTGCCCCGCAAAGCCGCGATGGGCAACGAACTGTTCGAACAGAAGCAGAAGTTCGGCATAACCAGCTTCGAGATGAACAACACCGCCAAGCGCGCGCTGGAAGGTGAGCTTGCCCGCACCATCGGGACGATGGATCAGGTGCGCTCCGCAAAGGTCACCTTGGTATTCGCGCAGCGCGAACTGTTTTCCAACGATACCGGTGAAGCAACCGCTTCCGTTTTCCTGAACCTGCGCAGCGCGGGCAATATCGGCAATGAACAGATCATGTCCATCCGGCAGCTCGTCGCCAGCGCCGTGCCGAAACTGAAGCCCGGCAAAGTGGCGGTTATCGACCAGAGCGGCAACCTGCTGGCCCGCGCCGATGACGATCAGGGCCGTGACGCCCTCAGCCGCAACGCCGACGACATGCGCAAAAGCTATGAAGGCCGTACCAAGCAGTCCATCGAGGATATCGTGGGCCGCGTCGTAGGCTATGAAAAGGTCCGCGCCGCCGTCACCGCAAAGATGAATTTCGATGTGCTGAACCGCAATTCCGAAAGCTATAACCCCGACGGCCAGGTCGTGCGCTCGACCCAGAGCGTATCGGAAGAGGCGACCGATACTTCCGCCTCATCCAACGGCAACGGCGCGGTCACGGTTGCCAACAACCTGCCCGGCCTGCCGAACGGTGCTGATGCCGCGCAGGCTGGTTCCAAAAACAACCGCACCGAAGAAACCACCAACTACGAAATCACCAAGACGGTCGAAACGCTGGTGCGCGAAGGCGGCGAGATTGAAAAACTCTCCATCTCTGTCCTCGTCGATGGCAGCTACGCCCCCGACACCACGACACAAAAACCGAAAGATGCGCCGTCCGACTGGGCAGCGCCGCTGAAATACACGCCCCGCACGGCGGACGAACTGACGAAGATCGCGTCGCTCGTGAAATCGGCGGTCGGCTATGATGAAAGCCGCGGCGACACGGTCGAGGTCGTCAACATGCAATTCGCGCAGAGCGAATTGTTCGACCCCACGCCCGTCACCAACGATACCCTCTTTGGCTTCCCGAAATCCGACCTGCTGGGCATGGCAGAAACGATGGCGCTGAGCCTCGTTGCAATCCTCGTGATCCTGCTCGTCCTGCGCCCGCTTGCGATCCATTTCGCGGCAGCAGCACGCGCGCCGCGCGCGACGGGTGACGGCGGTGCCGATACCCCGATGCTCGCAGGCGGCCCGCAACAGGTGCAGCTGTCAGGCCCCGGCGGCGGTGCCGGCATGATCAGCGGCCCGTCGGAGCTTGAATCCATGATCGACATGTCGTCGGTCGAGGGCAAAGTGAAGGCGTCGTCGGTGCAGAAAATTTCCGATCTCGTGACCAACCACCCGAATGAAACCGTTTCGGTCATTCGCCAGTGGATGTCGCAGGAAAATTGAGAGACCTTGCTTGGGGGAGACTTGAATGCGCGTACGTGAAGATTATCGCACGCTGAGCGGGGCCGAGAAGGCCTCGATCCTGCTATTGTCGCTGGGCGAGGAATATACGTCCAAGGTGTTCGAGGCGCTGGACGAGGAAGAAATCCTCGTGCTGTCGCAAACCATGTCTAACCTCGGCAAGGTCAGCGCGGGCGTGATCGAGCGCCTGTTTATCGAATTCGCGGAAAGCATCACCTCCACCTCCTCCCTCGTCGGCTCGCTCGATTCAACCGAGCGCCTGCTGCAAAAGGTGTTGGGCAAGGATAAAGTCAACAACATCATGGAAGAGATCCGCGGCCCCGCCGGCCGCACCATGTGGGAAAAACTCTCCAACGTGAACGAGGAAATTCTCGCGAACTTCCTGCAAAAGGAATATCCGCAGACCGTTGCCGTCGTGCTATCGAAAATCACCGCGGAGCATTCCGCCCGCACACTTGCGCTTTTGCCCGAAGGCTTTGCGATGGAAGTCGTGATGCGCATGCTGCGCATGGAAGCCGTGCAGAAGGAAGTGCTGGACGACGTCGAAAAGACGCTCCGCACCGAATTCATGATGAACCTCGCGAAAACCAGCCGCCGCGACAGCCACGAGATCATGGCCGAAATCTTCAACAACCTGGAACGCGCGACCGAAACCAAGTTCATGACCAATCTGGAAGAGCGCAACCCCGACGCCGCCGAGAAAATACGCAGCCTGATGTTCACCTTCGAAGATCTCGGCCGCCTCGACCCGTCGGCGATCCAGACGGTTATCCGTTCCGCGAACAAGGAAATGCTGCCGCTCGCGCTGAAGGGCGCGTCGGATGCGATGAAAGACCTGTTCTTCTCGAACATGTCGGAGCGCGCGGCCAAGATCATGAAGGAAGATATGGGCGCCATGGGCCCCGTCCGCCTGAAGGATGTGGAAGAAGCGCAAGCGAGCCTCGTGTCGACCGCGAAAGACCTCGCGGACCGCGGCGAAATTGCGATTATCACCTCGAAGGATGAAGATGAGCTCATCTACTAAAAATGACGGCGAGGTGAAGAAGTTTCTCTTCGACACCAATGATTTCGACAAGGACAAATCCTTGCCGGAAAACGCTGTCTATTCCGAGGAGCAATTGATCCTCGCCAAGATGCAGGCGTCCCAGACCGGCAAGGCCGAAGGCGTGCGCGAAACCCGCGCCGCGCAGGAAGAATCCGCGCTGAAATGCTTTCACCAGATCATCACGCTGTTGGAACGCCTTATCCTCGCCGAAGACAAGCGCGAGATCCAGCAGATGATGGCAACCGTGCGCCTGACCGCGCGCGTGACACATAAACTGCTGCCCCAGTTCGCCGACCGCTATTCGATGGACGAGATCGAGCGCGTGATCACCGAAGCAATCGAAGCGCGCCGCGACGAGCCGCGCATCGCCATCACCATCCCGACGCTGCATATGGAAGCGCTGCGGGCCGGCATCGACAAGATGGCAATCGACAAAGGCTATGCAGGCAAGCTGATCCTGCTGACCGACGACGCGATGACCCCGTCCGACGTGCGCGTCGAATGGGCGGATGGCGGGGCGGAGCGCCTGTATGAACGCCTCTACGCACAAATTGAATCGGAGTTCGCGAAAGCGATCGCCGGGATGCAATCGACGATTAAAGACTGAACAGATTTAACAACCGGAGAGTAAAATGGCCAACGACCCGAACAAGCCGCAGGTTGAATTCGAAGACCTCGAAGAGCATGTGACGACCGAAGTCCGTAAAAAAGACATCGACGCCATCTACGACATTCCCGTGCAGATTTCCGCCGTGCTGGGCAAATCGACCATGCAGGTCAGCCAGCTGCTGAAACTCGGCCGCGGCGCGGTCGTGGAACTGGACCGCAAGGTCGGCGAGGCGATTGACATCTACGTCAACAACCGCCTTGTCGCACGCGGCGAAGTGATCGTGGTTGAAGACCGTCTCGGCGTCACGATGACCGAGATCGTCAAATCCGACCGCTCGCCCCAGTAAGCAAACTAAGAAGACCGGGAGATACCCCTTAGATGCGCCTGATGATCGTCGGCAGCCTCAACGGCCAAATCAGCACGGCTGGCAAGATCGCCATCAGCCGCGGGGCCAAGGTTACGCATACCGAAGACGCCGAACAGGCGCTGGGCGCGCTGCGCTCCGGCCGCGGCGCGGACCTCATCATGATCGATGTGAAGCAGGATATCGCGGGCTTCATCGCGCAGCTGAAGGAAGAACGCTTTGTCGTGCCCGTCGTCGCCTGCGGCATCAATACGGATGCCGCAACCGCCGTGCGCGCGATCAAGGCAGGCGCCAAGGAATACATCCCCCTGCCCCCGAATGCCGAGCTGATCGCAGCCGTGCTGCAGGCCGTGACGGAAGAAAGCAACGCCATGATTGCGGGCGATGCCAGCATGAAGGCGATTTTGGCCGTCGCCGACCGCGTTGCGCCGTCGGAGGCGACAATCCTCATCACCGGTGAATCCGGCACGGGTAAAGAGGTGATGTCGCGTTACATCCACCAGAAGAGCAAGCGCCACAACGGCCCTTTCATTTCCATTAACTGCGCCGCCATTCCCGAAAGCCTGCTGGAATCCGAACTGTTCGGCCACGAAAAAGGCGCCTTCACCGGCGCGGTCGCGCGCCGCACGGGGAAATTCGAGGAAGCGAACGGCGGCACGCTGCTGCTCGACGAGGTGAGCGAGATGCATCCGTCGCTGCAGGCGAAGCTGCTGCGCGCCATTCAGGAACGCGTGATCGACCGCGTCGGCGGCAATGCGCCCGTGAAGGTCGACATCCGCCTGATCGCGACATCCAACCGCGACATGGAACAGACCGTGCGCGAAGGCAAATTCCGCGAAGACCTTTATTTCCGCCTGAACGTCATCAACCTCGCGCTGCCCGCGCTTCGTGAACGTCCCGCCGATATCGTGCCGCTGGCCGTCATGTTCGCCGCGAAATACAGCGAGCAGAACGGCATCCCGAACAAGCGCCTGTCGCCCGCCGCCACCGAAAAACTGCGCGCGCATCACTGGCAGGGCAACGTGCGCGAACTTGAAAACACCATGCACCGCGCCATCCTCGTCTCGCAGGAAGCGGAGATCGAACCCACATCCATCATGCTGGCGGGGCAAAAAGCCGCCGGCGTCGCGCAAACCGCAGCCGCGACCGCCAAGGCGGTCGAAAAGGCCGCAGCACCCGTATCGGGCGACCAGCCCGCGCTTGTCGGTCGTACCGTTGCCGATGTGGAACGCGAACTGATCCTGAACACGCTCGACCATTGCCTCGGCAACCGCACGCACGCCGCCAACATCCTCGGCATTTCGATCCGCACGCTGCGGAACAAGCTGAAGGAATACGGCGATTCCGGCCTTGCTGTCGCGGAAGGCGGGAAATAATAGATGGCTGAGGCAGGCGCATCCAGTTTCGGCTCCAACTTCCGCATCCGCAGCGACGTGATTTTCGCCTTCGGCATCATCGCGATCCTGACGGTGCTGATCCTGCCGATGCCGTCATGGCTGCTCGACGCCTGCCTTGCGCTGTCGCTCACCTTCTCCGTCCTGATCCTGATGACGGTGCTGTTTATCGAAAAACCGCTGGAACTGTCGTCATTCCCGACCATCCTGCTGGTCGCGACCATGATACGGCTTGCGCTAAACCTTGCCTCCACGCGGCTAATCCTTGCGCATGGCCACGAGGGCAAGGACGCGGCCGGCCATGTGATCGAGGCCTTCGGCAGTTTCGTCATGGGCGACAATTTCGTGATCGGCGTGATCGTCTTCGCCATCTTGACCATCGTCAACTTCGTCGTCATCACCAAGGGCGCGGGCCGCATCGCCGAAGTCGCGGCGCGTTTCAGTTTGGACGCGATGCCGGGCAAGCAGATGGCAATCGACGCCGACCTTTCCGCCGGCATGATCGATGAGAAAGAAGCCCGCTTCCGCAGGTCGCAGCTCGAACAGGAAAGCACCTTCTTCGGCGCCATGGACGGTGCCGCCAAATTCGTGCGCGGCGACGCCGTCGCCGGCCTGTTGATCGTTTTCATCAACGTGATCGCCGGCATGGTGATCGGCATGGTGCAAAAAGACTTAAGCTTTGATGACGCATCCAGCTTTTACACCCACCTGACCATCGGTGACGGCCTTGTCACCCAGATCCCCGCGCTGATCGTTTCCATCGCATCCGGTATGCTGGTGTCGAAGGCGGGCGTTGCCGGTTCCGCCGAAAAGGCCGTCTTCGCGCAGCTGAGCAATTACCCGCAGGCGCTGATCATGAGCGCCGTGCTGATGACCGTACTGGCCGTCATCCCGGGCATCCCCGCCTTCCCCTTCCTTTTAATGGCGGCGGCGACGGGCATATTTGCGTATAACACGATCGAGACCCGCAAAAAAACCGCCTCGACCAAAGCGACCGAAGAACAGGCCGCGATTGCCAAGGTACCGGTCGCGGAAGAGCCGATTTCCAAGGCGCTGGCGATCGACAATATCCGCGTCGAGCTTGGCTATGGCCTGCTGCCGCTCGTCAACAACCCCGAGAAAGGCCGCCTGACCGACCAGATCAAAGGCCTGCGCCGCCAGCTGGCGGAAGACATGGGCTTTATCCTGCCCTCGGTGCGCATTCAGGATAACCTGCAATTGCCCGCCAATTCCTATGTCGTGCGCATCAAGGAAATCGAGGCCGGCAAGGGCGATATCCGCCCCGACATGCTGCTGTGCATGAACCCGACGGGCGACAAGATCGAACTGCCGGGCGAAGCGACGCGCGAGCCCACATTCGGCCTGCCCGCCATGTGGATCAGCCCCGATTACCGCGAGGAGGCGCATTTCCGCGGCTATACCGTCGTCGATCCCGCAACCGTCGTGACGACGCATATCACCGAAGTCATCAAGGACAACATGCCCGACCTGCTGTCCTATGCCGAAACGCAGAAGCTGCTGGACGAACTGCCCAAGACGCACCAGAAACTGGTCGCCGATGTCATCCCGACGAAAATCACCGTGACCGGATTGCAGCGCGTGTTGCAGAACCTCGTGTCGGAGCGCATCTCCATCCGCGACCTGCCCACCATTTTGGAAGGCGTGGCGGAGGCGACGGGCTTTACCAGCAACGTCACCATGATCACCGAACATGTGCGCGCGCGCCTTGCCCGCCAGATCTGCGACCAGAACAGCAACAATGCGGGCATCCTGCCGCTGGTCACCCTGTCCGGCGAATGGGAACAGGCCTTTGCCGAGGCGCTGATCGGCCAGGGCGAGGAAAAACAGCTCGCCATGGCGCCGTCCCGCCTGCAGCAATTCATCCAGTCCGTGCGCACGGTATATGAAGACATGGCGATGAAGGGTGAAAGCCCCGTGCTGCTGACCAGCCCCGGCATCCGTCCCTATGTGCGCTCGATCATCGAACGGTTCCGCCCGCAGACGATTGTGATGTCGCAGAACGAAATCCATCCGCGCGCGAAAATCCGCACTTTCGCACAAATAACGTGATAGCAGCACATGCGCCTTAAATCATTCGAAGCAAAAACGATGACCGACGCCATGCGCCAGATCAAGGAAGCGCTGGGCGACGACGCCATCATCGTCAGCACCAAGGAAGCAGGCGGCTGGATCCGCGTCACCGCCGCGGTCGAGCAGGACGAGTTGCCGCAGGCGCAAAAGCCGAAAGCCGGCACGCTGCGCGACCCGCAGCCCTATGACGAAGAAGAAATGATCGAGATGATCACCGACGCGCTGCTGAAACACCGCGTGCCGGGCAATGTCAGCGAGAAAATAGTCGCCGCCGCCATGGTGCTGCCCGCGCGGGAGCCGAAAAAGATGCTGGCGGGCGCGTTGGGCAAGATTTTCAAATTCGATACGCCTGCCAAGAAAACGACCAAGCCGCTGATCCTCGTCGGCCCGCCGGGTGCGGGCAAGACGCTGATGACGGCGAAGATGGCGGCAGCCGCCGTGATGTCGGGGCAGAAACCCGCGATCATCACGACCGATATCGCGCGGGCGGGCGGCATCGAACAGCTCTCCGCCTTCCTCGACATCATGAAACTGCCGCTCTATCAGGCAGAAGATGCCAAGACGCTGGGCGCGGCGCTCGCGATAATTAAAAACGCATCTCCCATCATCATCGATACCGGCGGCCTCAACCCGTTCGATCCCGCCGAAATGAAAACGTTGCTGAAACTGATGGGCGTTGCGGATATGGACGCAGCACTCGTGCTGCCCGCTGGCTTCGATGCGGAGGAAAGCGCCGAGATGGCGATGACATTCGATATTATCGGCGTACGCCGCCTGATCCCCACGCGCCTCGATTTCGCGCGGCGCATCGGCGGCATTTTAAGCGCGGCGGACAGGGGCGGCCTCGTTTTTGGCGCGGCCAGCCATACGCCGCAGGTTGCCAATGGCATTATCACCCTGACTCCCGACGCACTCGCGGATTTCCTGATGCCGCATGTTCCCGCATCGGGCAAGGCGAAGAAAGGCAAGTCATGACCACGAAAACAAAACAGCCGCCGACGAAAACCACCGGCGATGCGCCCGCACAAAAACTTTTTGCCGTTGCATCCGGCAAGGGTGGCGTCGGGAAAACATGGTTCTCCATCACGCTCTGCCACGCGCTGACGCTGCGCGGTAAAAAGGTATTGCTGTTCGACGGCGATCTGGGGCTTGCCAATATCGACGTGCAGCTGGGATTGATGGCAAAACGCGACTTGAATGACGTGATCGAGGGCAACCTGACCCTCTCCCAAGTCATCACGCCGTATGAAGAAGGCGGATTCGATGTGATTGCAGGCAGATCGGGCCACGGCTCGCTTTCCGCCATGGCATTGCCGCGTTTGCAGGAATTGATGGAACAGATCCGCGGGCTGTTGCCGAAATATGACGCGATCATCATCGACCTCGGCGCGGGCATCGACCGCACCGTGCGTTTCATGGCGGCTGCCGCCGATGTGACCTTTGTCATCACGACGGATGAACCGACCGCGCTGACCGATGCCTATGCCTTTATCAAGCTCAGCCACGCCGCAGGGCATGGCGATAACCTGAAAATTATCGTCAACCAGACGGGCAGCGAGAAAGAAGGCGAAGGCACCTATGGAACGATCCTGAAGGCCGCCAAGAACTTCCTGAAAATATCGCCGCCGCTGATGGGCATTATCCGTCAGGACAAGCGTGTGCGTGATGCCATCCGCGCACAAACCCCGTTCCTTGTCCGCTCGCCCAATACCGAGACGGCGCAGGACCTTGAAAAAATCGCCGACCGCGTGGTCGCCGAAATCCTCGTCTAGCATCAGGAGCGCGGGGTCATGAGCGATTCATCCATCCCGCCGAAACCGCCCGCCGCCAACGTGCTGAACGCCGCCGCGCCACCTGCAAAGCCACAAGGCACGCAGCGTTTGCTTGACGAAGCCGCACCCGTCAAGCAAACCTCCGCCGATATTTCCAAAGACCGCATGCCGCTCAAATTGGAAGGCCGCGTGGTATCGCAAAACCGCGAGACGGGCGAAACACGCATCGCCACCGCGCGCGGCGAAATCACCATCACCAGCGACAAGCCGATGCCGAAAGACGCAACCGTGAGCGTCGAGTTGACACGCGGCAAGGATGGCGGGTTGATGGCGCAAATTACGCTGCTGCGTGAAAAGGTCGCCGCAACCGAAACACCCGACCTCCCGCCGCCCCTGCCCGCAAAGCTGCCACCCGCGCCGCCGCTGAAACCCGGCGATGTCGTGACCGCGCTTGTCATGCGCGACGAGGCCGTCAACCCGCCGCAAGCAGCGCAAGAGGCCGATATCCCGCTGCAACGCGCCGCACAGGTGCTGGAACGCCTGACACCCGATATGCTGCGCCAGCTGCCCAAGCCGCTGCCCGTGCCGAACGAGGTTATCCAGCAACTGGCGGCAGCGCCCGATAAACTCGCTGCCTTGCAAAAACTGCCGCCGGAGCAGCAGCAGGCGATTTTGAATTACCTTGCAAAACCGGAAGTCGCGACGAAGCTTGCGCAGATGATCCAGATGCCGCTCCCTGCGTCGCCCGCGCCGCAAACCGTCCCGCCGCAACCAACATTGCCCGAAACCGACCTGCCGCCCCTGCCCGTTCCCGTCGGCAAAGGCACGGGCAATGCCCCGCCCCCCACGGGCGTGGGCGCGTTGAAGGGCTTGCTGCCGCTGATCGAAAGCCTGCAAAACGCCAATCCGGCCGCGGGCGGCATCATGCCGCGCATGGCCAGCGGGCAAAAAACCGACATGCCGCAGGGCTTGCAGGGATTGATTCCGAGCATGAGCCAGCTGCGCATCATCAGCATAACACCTCAAGGCGAAACGCCCCCTGTGCCGCAACAGGGGCAGATACCGGGCGAGGTTGAATTCGTGACGACCAACGGGCAACCCTCGATCCGCGCAGGGGGGCAGAGTTTCCTGCTGCGTATGCCCGCGTCGCTGCCTATCGGCACACAAGTTTTGTTCGAAGCAACGCCGATGACGCCGCAACAGGTGATGACGAATTTCCAGCTGGATGCCCTGCGCCAGACCGCGACGCCGACAGGCTTCACGCCGCTCTGGAGCACTACCTGGCCCGCGTTGCAGGAAACGATGGATGCCCTGGGTGCGCTGGGCGGCATGCCGAACGCGCAGGCGATACGTGACAGCATCCCGTCACCCACGCCGCGCCTTGTGCCGACCGCGTTGTTCTTTCTTGCGGCGCTGCGCAGCGGTGCGATCGAAAGCTGGCTGGGCGAAGGCACGCTGCAATCGCTGCGGCTGGCGGGAAAATCGGCGCTGGCGGAGCGACTGGCCGGCGATTTCGGCAAGATTTCGGCGCAATCGAAAGAACCTCTCTCCGGTGAATGGCGCGCGATTTCGATGCCGATGATGCATGACGGCGAAATCGGCCAGATGCAATTCTATATCCGCCGCCAGCAACAGGATGATGCGCCCGAAAAAGACGACGATATGCGCGCAGCCGCGCCCACACGCTTTATCCTCAACCTGCACCTCTCGCGCATGGGCGATATGCAGCTGGACGGGTTGTTGCGCAAGAAAACATTCGACCTAATTTTGCGCAGCGCCGACGCCCTCCCGGAATCCATGCGCCGCGAATTGATGGGCAGCTTCGTCAAGGGCCTCAAACAGGCCGAAATGGAAGGCGGCATCAGCTTCCAGACCCGCGCGCAGAAATGGGTAACGATTGATACGCCGATGCAGGGCACCAACGCTTAAAGCGGGCGCCTAATTCTGCTCATCCTGCTTGCGCCGGAAGCCCTCAAGCCCGATGGCGTCCATCTCGCGGCTTTCCTTGATGGATTGTTCTTCGGCGGCCAGACGTTCGCGTTCTTCCTGTGTCATTTCGTATTTTTTCAGTTCGCTGAAGGTTTCCATCAGGGATTCCTTGGCTTTTTCGATGTGTTTTTCCAGCTGCTGTTCGTCCTCGATCATCTGGCGCTGCTGCATCCGCACGGTTTCGGCATATTGGGCGAAGGTGAAATGGACGTCGCCGTTCAGCCGGATGGATTCTTTTTCCGCCTCGAAACTGCGCTCCAGCTCGCGCCGCCGGCGTTCCATTTCGGCCATCTGGCCGTGGAGTTCGCCAAGCGCGCGGCGTTTTTCATCGAGTTCGTGTTTATGCAGGCGGATCAGGACGGAAAGGTCGGCCATGCGTTATTACTTCTTGGGCGGCGGTGCGGCGGGTTTCGCGGGTGCTGCAGGCGTCATGCCCAACACTTGCGCCAGCTGCTTGTATCCATCCGCGAGCGACGTTTTTTCAAGCGGCTTTTGCGCCAGAAACGCCTCGATCTTCGGATAGATCAAAATCGCTTCGTCAACCTTGGGGTCTGCGCCGCGGCGATACGCGCCAAGGCGGATCAGTTCGGCCATGTCTTCATAGGTCGACATGATTTCGCGCCCGCGCGCCACCAATGCCGCCTGTTCCGGCGTCAGGCAGCGCGGCATGGAGCGGGAGATAGAGCGCAGGACGTTGATGGCGGGGTAACGCCCGCGATCGGCAATCGCGCGTTCCAGCACGACGTGACCGTCGATGATCCCGCGCACGGCGTCGGAAATCGGCTCGTTATGGTCGTCGCCTTCGACAAGGACGGAGAAAAAGGCGGTGATATCGCCCTTGCCCTTCACGCCCGGCCCTGCGCGTTCCAGCAGTTTCGCAAGTTCGGAGAATGTGGTGGGCGGATAACCCTTTGATGTCGGCGGTTCGCCCGCAGACAGGCCGATTTCGCGCTGCGCCATGGCAAAGCGCGTCACGCTGTCCATCATGCACAGGACCTGTTTATTCTGGTCGCGGAAATATTCGGCGACGGCGAGCGTCATATAGGCGGCCTGACGGCGCATCAGCGGCGATTCATCCGATGTGGAAACGATGACGACGCTTTTCTTCAGGCCTTCCACGCCCAGATCGTCTTCAAGAAACTCCTGCACCTCACGCCCGCGTTCACCGATCAGGCCGATCACCGAAACTTCCGCTTCGGTATAACGCGCCAGCATCGACATCAGGACGGATTTACCCACGCCGGAGCCCGCGAAAATACCCATCCGCTGTCCGCGCGCGGTCGACAGGAAACAGTTGATCGCGCGCACGCCGAGGTCGAGTTTTTCGCCAAGGCGTTTGCGATCATGCGCGGCGGGGGGTTTGTTTTTCAGCAGCATGTGATCTTCGCCGCCCAAAATCGGGCCCTTGCCGTCGATCGGTTCGCCGAATGCGTTGATGACGCGGCCGAGCCACGCATTGCTGGGGAATACAGCGGGCTGCGCCGTGCCGACTTCCGCGCGGCAGCCGAGGCCGACGCGGTCGAGCGGTTTGAACGGCATGACGAGCGCGTGACCTTCGCGGAAACCCACGACTTCGCAAGGGATCGGGTCTGCGCCGCGCGGCATCAGGTTGCAGCGGTCGCCGATCGCCAGTTCACGCTCCACGCCGCCCACTTCGACCAGCATGCCGAGGATTTTCGAGACTCGGCCGAACAGCTGGTAATCCGCCAGTTCGCTGATGCTTTCGTTTAGATTTTCGATGAAATGATGGTCCGAAACCATGAGAAACCCCCGCTTCTTTTACGATTATCTCATATTTTTTAATGAAAAATGAAGATGTTTTTCTCGTTGAAATATAAGGGAAATTCGGCCTGATCGTTAAAATTGCCGAACTATTTTTAACCTTTATTAACGATCATGGTATAATGTTTAGTAGGATTAAGTACTGATTCAACTCCACTAAGCAAACATTAAGGGGAAATGCGATGCGGGTGCTGCTGATTGAAGACGACCAGTCCACGGCGAAGAGCATTGAGCTCATGCTCAAGTCCGATGGATATGTCGTAGACGCGACCGATATGGGCGAAGACGGCCTTGAAATCGGCAAGCTCTACGAATACGACATCATCATTCTCGACCTTATGTTGCCCGACCTTGACGGCTATGAAGTCTTGAAGCGCCTGCGCGCGGCAAAGGTCGAAACGCCCATCCTTATTCTTTCCGGCCTTTCGGAACTCGACAGCAAGCTTAAAGGTCTCGGCTTCGGCGCCGACGATTACCTGACCAAGCCGTTCGACAAGCGCGAATTGATGGCGCGTATCCAGGCAATCGTCCGCCGCTCCAAGGGTCATGCGCAAAGCGTCATCAAGACCGGCCCGATCACGGTCAACCTTGATGCCCGCACCGTGGAAGTGGACAGCAAGCAGCTGCACCTGACGTCCAAGGAATACGGCATTATCGAGCTTCTCTCGCTCCGCAAGGGATCGACGCTGACCAAGGAAATGTTCCTCAACCACCTCTATGGCGGCATGGACGAACCCGAAGTCAAGATCATCGACGTGTTCATCTGCAAACTTCGCAAGAAGATTGAAAAGATCATGCCCGAAGGCGGCAGCTGCATCGAAACCGTCTGGGGACGCGGCTATGTGCTGCGCGATCCGGCAGGCGCCACCGCCGGCAAGGAAACGGCGCACGCTTAAGTTAAAGTTTTAGGGTTCTTCCCGAAAAGAACGGCTGCATTCGTGCAGCCGTTTTTTTATTCGGCATTTGGACGAACATACCCGCCCATCACGCCATCCAGCAGTCTCAAGCCCGCCGCCTCGGCCGGCGGTGTTTCCGCAGCGCCCAGCATCAGCACGCCATCCCGCTTCAGGCTGGCGCGGAGGTCGGAGAGGACGGAAAGGCGTGTGCCGGCGTCGAAATAGATCAGCACGTTGCGGCACAATATCAGATCAAACTGCCCCAGATGCCCCGCCCCCTCCAGTAAATTCAGCTGGCGGAATTTCACGGCGTCGCGGATATGGGGTTTCACGGCCCACATGTCATCCGCCTGATTGAAATGGCGGAGCAGCGTGGTGACAGGCACGCCGCGTTGCGCCTCGAAAGCGGTATAGCTCGCGGTTTTCGCCTTCTCCAGCACCTGATGCGAGATATCGGTCGCCAGGATGTCGTATTTCCACCCCTCATGCGCGATGCCCATATCGTGCAGCAGCATGGCGACGGAATAGGCCTCCTGCCCGCTCGCGCAACCGGCCGACCAGATACGCAGGGTTTTGTCGTCCCGTGCGCGCATCAATGCGGGCAGCACCTTTTCCTGCAACTGGCGGAACGGCAGCATGTCGCGGAAGAACGATGTTTCATGGGTCGACATCGCCTCCACCACATCGCGCAACACCTGCGGCGACCCCATGCGGATTTCGCGCGCGACGCCCGCTAGGTCATCAACCCCGTACCTGTCGGCAACCGGCGCCAGCCGCGATTTCAGCAGGTATTCCTGCCCCGGCGCCAGCACAAGGCCGGATTCACGGCGCAGCACATCGACGAACAGCAAAAAATCCTGCGGGTGCAAATTCATGGCAACACCTTCAACCGCCGCAGCAGTGTCGCCGCCATGTTATCAATCGAAACGGTTTCCGCGCTCAATCCCGCCTGCACGACCGCGCCCGGCATGCCCCAGACGACGCTGGATGCCGCGTCCTGCGTCACGACCGCGCCGCCCGCATCGACGACGGCGCGGCAGCCCGCGACGGTATCTGTGCCCATGCCCGTCAGCACCGCGACCAGCAAACTTCCGCCATAGGATGCCGCAAGGCTGCGCAGCATCGGGTCGGCGGCGGGGCGGCAGAAATGTTCGGGCAATGACTGGGTAAGCGCAATGCGGCGATAACCGTCGGTGCCCGCGACCGTCAGGTGGTAATTGCCGGGCGCGACATAAACGCGGGATGGTTCAACCGCTTCGCCATCCACCGCTTCGCGGCAATCGAGGCCGGTCGTCTGCGCGATATTTTCCGCCAGCAGCGTCGTGAAACCCGCCGGCATATGCTGCGTGATAAAGACCGGCACGGACAACGGCGCAAGTCCGCCCAACACCTTCAGCAGCGCAAGCGGCCCACCCGTCGAGGCGCAGATGGCAAGTGCAACGGGTGCGTGGGAAGATATCACGGGCGGCTCTGCAACCCTTGGTGGTGTTTCTTGCGAAAAAAAAGGAACTCCACCTGCGGGTGTTCCGCGCAGGCGGCCGAGTGTTTTCACGCGCTGGATCAGGTCGTCGCGAAACGGCCCCGGATCGGCAAGGTCGTGGACATTGGGTTTGCCCAAACAATCAATCGCGCCCAGTGCAAGGCATTTGAGCGCCAGCGCCGCGTTTTCGCGCGTCTTGGTCGATGCGACGATGACAGGCAGTTTCGGGTTCGCCGCCAGCAACAATGGCAGCGCGGTAATGCCGTCCATCACGGGCATTTCAAGATCGAGGATAACGACATCGGGTGCGGCTTCGTCCAGTTCCTGCAGCGCTGCATGACCGTTCGGCACGGATGCGGTCACCTTGATCGCCGGATCGGTTTCAAGGAAGCGGGTCAAAAACCCGCGCACAATGCTGGAATCATCGACCACCATCACGCGCACGGGACTGGAAATATTTTTGCCCCCGCCTGTCATGATGCTACAGCGCGCCGACTTGGCGGAACTTGGTCTTCAGGATGTCGCGGTCAAAGGGTTTCATGATGTATTCGTCGGCGCCCGCCTCCAGCGCCTCCTGAATTTGCGACATTTCGCTGTGGGTGCTGCAGAAAATGATTTTAACGTCCTCGCCGCCCGGAAACCCGCGCACATGTTTCATGCAATCGATGCCGTTCATCACGGGCATGTTCCAGTCGAGCAGCATGACATCGGGCATTTTGATCTGGCAGGCGTCGAGCGCCAGCTGCCCGTTTTCGGCCTCCGAACAGATGAAGCCGATTTCCTCCAGCAGCTTGCCGGCAAGGCGGCGCACGATGCTGCTGTCGTCAACGATAAGGCATGTCTTCATTTCTTCTCCGCGGCGGTTATCGCGTCTTCGGGCAGGCAGAGCGCACCGATCATGCCCCTGACATCCAGCTGCGCCAGCAATTCGCCGCCGCACTGCCAGACACCTGTGACCGATCTGCGCCAGTTGGCGTCCAGAACCGGCGGCACGGGACCTGCCTTCCCCTCCAGCGATAATACCTCCCCCACGCTGTCCACCGCAAGGCAGTAGAGGTCGCCGTTATGCTCGATCACGAGCGACATGCTGGCCGCATGGCGCGGCGCATCCTGCAATTCCAGATAGCGGCGCAGACTGATGGCAAGCGCGATGCGCCCCCGCAGGTTGAGGATGCCGATTATGGCAGGGGCGGCGCGCGGCACGGGCGTGAGTTTCTGCCCGCCACGAATAACGTCATGCACCTCGAGCACGGGAATGCCGCACAGCTGCCCCGCGAGCCTAAAGGATAAGATCTGGGAGGTCATGCCGCATCCCTTCACGCGCCTGCCGGATCAGGCAGGGCGCATCCACAACATCGACCGCATGGCCGTCCGCAAGGGCGGAGCCCAGCGAACCGGAGCCGCTTTCGCGTTTCACCGCGACCTCGGGCAGCGCATCGACCACGCCCAGCACGCTGTCGAAAATCAGCCCCGCCTCCGCATCGCCGTCGCGAATGACCAGCACGGGCTGGCGTTTCTTGTCGCCCTTCACGCCGTGATATGCGATCAGCGGCAGCAATCCGTTGCGATAGGCGATCACGCGGCGGCCGCCCGCATCCTCCACCTGCGACATATCCAGGCGTTCGATGCGCGAGAGATGTTCCAGCGGCACGGCGCGGTCGGAACCCGCACCGGCGCGGAACAGCAGCGCGGCGCGGCCATTGCTTTTGGGTGCCGCGATTTCCTTCGCCTCCTGTTTCGGCGCGGGCTCGATCTCCGCCTCGCGCGCGATGCCGGAGGGGTCGAGGATCAGCACCACGCCGCCATCGCCCAGCACCGCATTGCCCGAAAACAGCCGCAAACGCCGCAGCGCGGGCGATAGCGGCTTGACCACGATTTCCTCCGCGACGGATATGCCGTCGCAAATAATTCCGAACACGCCGCTGCCGGCATTCAGGATAATGACAAAGGGGTTGAGCGATTTTGCCGCCAGTTCGTCCGCGCCGAAAACGGTTTGCAGCGATGCCAGCGGCACCAACTGACCCCGTAAGTCGAGAAATTTTGCGCGGTTGATGCGCTCGATCCGGTGCGGCCCGCCGCGTTTCAGCGCCTCGACCTCGCGGATCGTGTTGCGCGGGATGGCGTAACGCTCGCCATCCGTTTTCACGACCAGCGCCGGGATGATGGCGAGCGTGAGGGGAATGCGCATCGTCACGACCGCACCCTTGCCCGCAGCAGAAGAAAGTTCGACCGTGCCGCCAATTTTTTCGATATTGGCGCGCACCACATCCATGCCGACGCGGCGGCCCGATAAGGCTGTCACTTCGCTGGCGGTGCTGAATCCCGGGGCGAAAACCAGTTGCTGGATTTGCTGCGGCGACATGCCGCGCGCCCGCGTGGCGGGGATCAGTTTGTGTTCGACGGCTTTTTGCAAAATCGCCGTTTCATCCAATCCGCGCCCGTCATCGGCGACGTCAATAATCACCTGCCCGCCTTCATGCCGTGCCGACAGGTGAATGACGCCTTCGGGCGGTTTTCCCTTCGTCACGCGCACCGCCGGTTTTTCTATGCCGTGATCGGCGGCATTGCGCAAAAGGTGCATCAGCGGGTCGCGGATGAGTTCCAGCACCTGCCGGTCTACCTCCGTCGAGCCGCCCGTCATGTCGATCCTAATTTTTTTGCCGAGGTCGATTGCGATATCGCGCACAAGGCGCGGCAGCTTGCCCCATAAATTGCCGACCGGCTGCATGCGCGCCTTCAGCATGCTTTGCTGGAGCGCGGAGACGGTTTTATCCATCCGCTGCATCGGCTGTTTCGACCCTGCCGTCATATGCGGCAACAGCTGGTTGCGCGACAGCACCAGCTCGCCCATCAGCGTCATCATATCCTCCAGCGTTTCGACGCTGATGCGCACGGATTTGGCGGAAACATCGTCCATCGCGGCGCTGAAGGCGCTGACGGCTTCGGGCACGTTCTTTTTCGATGCCGCTTCCATGTCGAGCAATTCGATCAGCGCCTTGTCCTCGCCCGGCGGCTCCACCCCCGTTTCGGCGATGCCGCCCACGATGCCCTTGATGCGGTCGAGCGACTGTAAAATCAGCGACACGGAATCCGTCGTCACCGGCACGGTGCCCGCACGATACTGGCTTAAGACACTTTCGGCATGATGCGTGACGTTTTCAAGGCGCGGCAGCCCCAGAAACCCGCAATTCCCTTTGACCGTATGCACAAGACGGAAGATGCGCCCGATCAACTCGCCGTCATTCGGATTTTTTTCGAGGCGCACGAGGTCGAGGTCAAGCGCGTTCAGCTTTTCCGTCGTGTCGGTCAGGAATTCCTGCATCAGCTCGTCCATGCGCCAGCGCCTCCTTGTACTGTTACAAGGATGGGGCAGAAGCATTAAATTTCGATTATCCGCAACATACACGCGTATGCGAAATCAGTGTTTCATCTTAAAAACGGCGGGCTTCGGCGCTTTTGTGGGTTTTTCGGTGCGGACGCCGTGTTTTTCGATATGGGCGTTGAAGGCGCGGCGGCGGCTGAAATCGGGGTCCTGTTCCTCGAAACGTTCCTGAATGCGGGCAGCGGTTTCAGGCTTGAAATTCCCCTGCGAAAGTTCATAGGGCGTTTTACCCGCCTCGTTCGCTTGCGCGAAATTCGCGCCCAGCGCCAGCATCACACCCATGCTTTTTTCGTTGCCGCCGCGGGCGACCATATGCGCGGCAGTGTCGCCGCGATTGTCTTTCTGGTTGATGACTGCGCCGTTGTTCAGCATCGCCTTCATCACGTCCTGGTTTCCGGTGGCGACCGCCAGCATCAGCGGCGTCTGGCCGCGCGCGTTCTGCTGCGAAAGGTCGGCATGCTGGATGAGGAATTTGATCTGGTCGAAATCCGGCCGCTGCTTGCCGAATTCGGCAATCAGGTCCTGTCCGTATTGTGCGGCTTGCGGATTGGTGGTCATGGTTTCGATACTCGTTTCTCGGTTATATCCATTCTATCTTACCGGGAATTATGTCAATCGTCCGGTCTTTTCTTCCTTTATTCACTCTGTCCAATAACCGTTTATCCCCTTAAACATAACACAATAATGCGTAAAACGCAACTATTGAATGATAGCGAATTGATTCTACAGGTGAATAACGATGCGGCGGGATCAGGCCGTATGCAGCTGGAATTCCACGCGGCCGAATTCGGCCTGCGATGTCCATGACAGTTTCAGGTCGAAGACTTGCGCGAACTTGCCCGTCACATAGGCATGCACCGAACGCGGGTCGAGATCATCGGCGGGGGTTTCACCGCGCAGCGCCGCTTCGGCCCCTTCGCGGAAGCCCGGGTTCTTGCCGGTCACCATGATCTTGAGGCCCTTGTTGCCTTCGAGCGAGGTAACGGAAATCTTGCCTTCGCCATGGTTGCACTCTTCGGCAAGCACCAGCAGGTTCAGCAGCACTTTAAAAAATCCGCGCGGCGGCATGGAATATTTGACGCCCAGATCGGGTTCAAACTCCGCCTGAATGCGGCCGGATTTCAAAAGGTCGGAGAACACGTCGCGGATATCCTTGAAGCCGACATTCTTGTCGGTGCCCGCCGCGCCGTAGGACAAACGGAACGCCTTCAGGCGGATGGAGGCCTGCAGCGCGCTGTCGGCGATCAGCTTCATCGCTTCTTCGCCCGCGTCATCGCCCAGTTCCTGCATCAGCTCGACGCCGTTGCTGACCGCGCCCACGGGGCTGACCAGATCGTGGCAGATGCGCGATGCGATCAATTCCATCACGCGCGGGCTCAGCAGGACATCCATGATATTCCCCTTGGTTTTAAAAAATTAGAACGGCGATCCGATACCGCTTTGTTTCAACTGGTCGATCAGCTGGTTTTTCAACCGCTCCAGACCTTCGGCATTAAAGCCTTCGGCGCGGATGGTCAGCGCGTCTTCGGTGTTCGACGGGCGCATCAGCCACCAGCCGTCGGGCGTTGTGACGCGCACGCCGTCGATATCGATGATTTCGATGTCCTTCGCCGCTTCCTGTTTCAGGCGCGCCTTGATTTCGGGCGCGATGTCGAATTTACGTTCCGCCGGAACGTGGAAACGGATTTCGGGGGTATTCTGCATTTTCGGCAGATGCGCGGTCAGCTCCGACAGCGACTTGCCCGAATGGCTGAGGATGTTGAGCAACCGCACGGCGTCATAGATCGCATCGTCAAAGCCGTAATATTTATCGGCAAAGCAGATATGGCCCGCCAGTTCACCCGCCAGCGGCGCGTTCAATTCGCGCATCTTTTGCTTGATCAGCGAATGGCCGGTGATCCACATGACGGGTTTGCCGCCAAGGCGTGCGATTTCATCGAACAGCACGCGGCTGCATTTCACGTCGGCGATAATATACGCGCCGGGATGGGTTTTCAGCACTTCCTGCGCATAGACCGCCATCAGCAGATCCGCCCACAAAATGCTGCCATCGCCATCGACCGCGCCGATACGGTCGGCATCGCCGTCAAAGCCGATGCCCACATCGGCCTTCACGTCTTTCACCAGCTTTTGCAGGTCAACGAGGTTTTTGGCGACCGTCGGGTCGGGATGGTGGTTGGGGAAGGTGCCGTCGATTTCATCGTAAATCAACGTATGCTTGCCGGGCAGTTTCTTGACCATGCGGCGCAGGATTTCGCCCGCCGCGCCATTGCCGTTATCCCATGCAACGTTCAGGTCTTTCGGGCCGTCATAGGCCGCGACCAAACGATCGACATAGATGTCCTGAATATCGATTTCGGTGACAGTGCCCTGGCCTGCGTCGAAATCGCCTGCAGCCACCATCTTGCCAAGCTTCTGGATGTCCGCACCGAAGAACGACTGGTCTTTGAACGTCATCTTGATGCCGTTATACGACAGCGGGCTGTGGGAGCCGGTGATCTGGATCGCCGCATCAAGGCCGCGCGACTTCATCGTGAAATAGGCCATCGGCGTGGGGCCAAGGCCAATCGCCTCGACCGTCAACCCGCAATCCATCAAGCCGCGAATGGCGTTCTCGGCAAATTCGGGGGAGCTTTCGCGGCCGTCATAGCCCACGGCAATCGTCGTGCCGCCTTTGCGTTTCAGGATGGTGCCAAAGCCGCGGCCGATGAAATAGCAGTCGTCCGCCTTCAACGTATTGCCCACCGTGCCGCGGATATCGTATTCGCGCAGAATGCTCTGGTCGAAGATATGTGTGGCGGCGAAGGTTTTCTTGGCTGTCTGCATGGGCGATATTCCGGAAAATGATGAGATTATAGTGTCATTAGTTTTATCCCACCCCACCCGTTCGGGCAAGCAAACGCCTGCCCTGCAGTTTTCATATTGCCAAGGTATATTATTTCACTATAGTGGAACCCCTTAACCAGATTCTAATGGATGCCATGAAGCGTTTGCCCCGCGAAAAAATCAGCGAAGAATTCAACGCCGCAAAGGGCGAGTTCGCAAGCTATGGCGCGAAATCGGGCTTCGACCTCGCGCTGCAAAATATCAGCACCGCGATCGGTGAATTGAAGGAAGCGGGCATCGATGTTTCGCTGGAAATTTTCGGCGATGCATCGGAACAGGCGTTTGATTTGTTCCCCACCACCAGCGTCACCGTGCCAATCAGCGGCGTGCTGCGTATCGGCCCGATCCAACGCCTGTTTGCGCTGGCCACCAAATCCGACAGCAAGAACGTGATGATTATCGGGTTGTCGAATTACGATATCCGCTTTAACGGGCCGGATGCGAAACTGGCGGATGGCGAAATTTCCGGCAAGGTGCGGGGTCTCAATTTCGACCTGAAAAAAGACCCCGAAGCCTTGGTGAAATTCCAGCAGGAAATCATCAACCACGCCGCAAGAAATGCCGTCGTGAACGACAATGACGCGGCGCAGGTGTTCGACAGCGCGGCTGCCTTGCGCAAATCCACGCTTATCCGTCCGAAGGCTCCATGAGCGATTTTGCAGCCTATCTGGCGCCCGAAGGTTTCGTCCATGAACTGGTGGCGGAGCTGGGCGACGATGTGCAGGATGTGCATGAACGCCTCGTCATTTCCAAGGCACCTGCGCGCCGCGTGATCTGGGCGGAAAACAGCTGGCTGAACCCGCAATGGATTGAAATATCCTCCATCGGCGACGCCGCGAAGAAATTAAAAGCATTACAGCGCAACTGGTGGAATTACGGTTTCGATTTCCACCGCCGCAGCGGACTCATCACCGAAAAACTGCCGCATGTGGGCGGCAAGCCGCTGAAATTCGGGCAGCCGCTGATTACAGCACCATTAGGGTCATGGACGCTGGTGAAGGAAAACCTGCTCCTCGCCTCGGCTTCCTGTTCCGAACCCGTGCCGAACGGCGCGTATAAATTCGACGAAGACAGGGGGGAGCCGCCCAACCGCGCCTACCTGAAATTGTGGGAAGCCCTGACCCGTTGCGGCAGGATGCCGAAAAACGGCGAGACCTGCATCGATTTCGGCTCCGCCCCCGGCGGCTGGACATGGGTTCTGCACGCGCTGGGCGCGAATGTCATCAGCGTCGACAAGGCACCCCTCGCCCCGAACATCGCGAAGCTGCCCCGCGTGAAATACATGGAGCAAAGCGCGTTTTCGATTGCACCGAAGGATGTCGGCCCCGTTGACTGGCTGTTTTCCGATGTCATCTGCTACCCCGAACGCCTCTTCCGCCTTGTGAGCGAGTGGCGCGAGCAGGGTTTTGCGCGCAACTTTGTAACTACGATTAAATTACAAGGGGATACCGACTTCAAGGCCATCCAGCCCTTCCTTGACATCGAGGGGTCGTATGCTATCCATTTATATCATAACAAGCATGAAATAACCTGGTTCAGTCTGGAGAAACCCGTATGAGCTATAAAGGCGACGAGCACCTGAAATCCCTCCTCTCGGCCTCCGGCGAAAAACGCTCGGTCGAGGAAGTGAAGGAAACGCTGCGCGGTATCAACGCCGCGCCCGCCGACCTTGGCGAACCGCAACGCTGGGCGCGCCTGTTCCAGACCAACGACAATGCCGAAACCGTGCAGCAGCTGGCCGCGCTGAAAGAAAACCTCGCCGCGAACCAGAACAATGTGCAGCAGGATAAACTGGCCGACCTGCGCGCCGAAATGGCAAAGCGCGGCGTCGATGGTTTCTACATTCCCCGCGCCGATGAATTTCAGGGCGAATATGTGCCCGCCCGCGCCGAACGCCTGGCATGGATCACGGAATTCACCGGTTCCGCCGGTTACGCGGTCGTGCTGAACGACAAGGCCGGTTTCTTTACCGATGGCCGCTACACGCTGCAATCCCGCGCGCAGGTGGACGACAAATCGTTCCAGATCTGCAACGTATCCGAAAATCAGGCGCCCATCCCGACCATGACGCCGGTTGAATGGATTGAAAAGAATTTGCCCGCGGGCGCGCGCTTCGGCGTTGATCCCTGGGTACATACGCCCAACGATTTGAAACGCATCAAGGATGCGGTTGAAAAGGCAGGCGGCGCGCTGGTGCTGCTGCAGGACAACCCGCTGGACGCGGCATGGAAAGACCAGCCGCCCGCGCCGCTTGCCCCTGTCGTGCCGCAACCGCTGCAATATGCAGGCAAGACATCGGACGACAAGCGCGACGACCTCGCACACGCACTCGCCGCCAAGGGCGCGGATGCGATCGCGGTCGCGCTGCCCGAAGAAGTTGCATGGCTTCTCAACATCCGTGGCGGCGACGTGCCCTGCACGCCGTTCGCCCTTTCCTATGCCATCGCGCATAAGGACGGATCCGTTGACTGGTATATCGACAGCCGCAAGGTGACCGAGGAAACGAAGGCATGGGTGGGCGCCGATGTGCGCCTGCACGACCTTGCGGAATTCGCGGGCGGCATCGAGGCCTTGGCGAAACAGGGTAAGAAGGTCTGGGTTGATCCCGGCTCCTCCCCCGCCAAGGTCGAAGACATCATCAAAACGGCGGGCGGCACCATGATTGCCGAGAAAAGCCCGATCCAATTGATGAAGGCGAAAAAGAACGCGGTGGAGATTCAAGGCACGATCGACGCGCATATCCGCGACGGCGTGGCGGTCACGCGGTTCCTGTCCTCCATCTGCGGTCAGGGTCAGGCGGCGAAGTATGACGAGCTGACGGCATCCGACCTGCTGCAATCCTTCCGCGAGGAGGGCAAAAACTTCCGCGGCCTCAGCTTCGACACCATTTCCGGTGCGGGCGGCAACGGCGCGATTGTGCATTACAGGTCGTCGCCCGAAACGAACAAGCCGCTGATCGCAGGGCCGATCTATCTGGTCGATAGCGGCGCGCAATATCTGGACGGCACGACCGACATCACCCGCACCGTCGCGGTCGATAACGTGACGGCGGAGATGAAGGAACACAATACCCGCGTGTTGAAAGGCCATATTCAGGTCGCCATGTCCGTCTTCCCCGAAGGCACTGTCGGCAAGGTGCTGGACGACAAGGCGCGTGCCGCGCTGAAGGAAGTCGGCCTCGATTACGCGCATGGCACCGGCCACGGCGTGGGCAGCTATCTTTCCGTGCATGAAGGCCCGGCCGGCATTTCACCGCGCTCCACCACCGTACCGTTTGAAGCCGGCATGATTGTTTCCAACGAACCCGGTTTTTACAAGGAAGGCGCATACGGCATCCGTATCGAAAACCTTGTGACCGTGATCGACACCGGCAAAACGGATGCGGATGGCAAGAAACTGCTGGGCTTCAAGACGCTCACCATGGCGCCCATCGACACCAACCTTGTCGAACCCGCCCTGCTGACGCCCGAAGAACTGAAATGGCTGAACGACTACCACACGGAAGTCCGCAACACGCTGAAGCCGCTGCTGGATAAAGTCGACCCGAAAGCCGCCGAATTCCTCGTGAAAGCAACCCAGCCGATCAGCAAAGGCAACGGCCCGTCACCGAAGCTGCAGAATTTCTGTTTGTAATTTTGGTTGTTCAATGCGCGTTTTGCAGCATGTCGCTTTCGCGTCTGTTCTGTTTATGTCGACAGAAGCGGCAGCATTTTCTTGCAGGTCACCGCTATATATTTTTCAACAAGGTATCAAGAATAGCAGCCTAATTTTGCTCCAAATGGATATTGTGCTACTTGCGATTGCTATGTTGGTTACATGGCGGCACATATCCAAACTTAAGAAAAGCAGCAAGAAACCTTTTCTAAAACAGCCGCGAAAGCAATTAGCCAAAGCCTTTGCCATCTTCGCGTCGATAAACCTTCTTCCAATTGCACATCTGATTTTTGTGAATATCAAGATTCAGGCTTGCCCGATTATGGGCTATTGACATTCGCTTCTTCCCTCTCCCGTCCTTGCGGGGGAGGGTCAGGGTGGGGGTGCGTGTCTGCGCGAAAACTGCCGGACGTCCCTCCAGACTCCCCCTCACCCCCCGCCCTCTCCCGCAAGAGCGGTAGAGGGGGCAAGGGCCGCGCGGCGATAGACGCATAACGCCACAAACGCCGTGTTAATAACGATGGATGACAACGGATAGACAAGCGTTGTCACCGTGAAATTCGTGAGGGCGACAAGTGACAGGCCGAGTTTCAGGTTGGCGATCATATAGGCGGCGAGGTTTTCCTGATCCGGTTTCGTCCATGATTTGCGCACGGTCGGAAAGAACGCAACGCAGCTGATAATGGATGCCATCACGACCGACAGTAACGGATCATCCGTCAGCACCCATGGCACGACCGCAACGAAGGCCGCGACAAGTGACAGCTTGTCACCGCGCGTGATGTTTTTCTCGCCCCATTTCAGCGCGAGCGCGGCCTGAAACAGGCACGCCGCCGCCGTGATGCCGAGCGCCCATGCGCCGGGGCCGGCATGGTCGGCCAGCTGCCCCAGAAACGCGATCAGCGTGACGATGCCCCAGACAAGATGCGTGTACACATGGGGGCGCGTTTCACCGCGCAGGATGGAGGCGATATAGACGCCCGTCCCCCACAACCCGATGGCGAAGGCGATGAACCCGATGATTTCGCGGTAATATTCCATGCTGCGTGCCCTGTGCTGGTGCCAGCATAGGCCGCATCCGCGCATAAAAAAAGCCCCCGCCGCGACGGGACGGGGGCTTTTTTCAAATTTTCCGCGATCAGCGTTTTTTGAAACGCGCGGTTTTCGGGGCGGACAGCGCGGCATCGGTCGCCATGCGCGCCTGTGCGTCCAGCTGCTGCTGGGACATGTTTTCACGCAAACCCAGCATGGCGAAACCGGGGCGGGAGACGGTGAAGCCGTCCACGTCGTCCTTGTTCGGGTAGAGGAAGCTGCCGGCTTTCGCCTCGAACGCGCCCTCCTTGAAATCAAAGGTCACGTCTTCCGTCAGCACGATGCCTTTCAGGGGCGCTTCGTCCTTCAGGCGCACGACCAGTTCTTCCTGCGTCGACTTTTTCTGGCCGGCATAATTGAATGCCGCGCCGACTTCGTAATTCGACATGAAAACCGGCAGGCTGCCGCCGACATCGACCGTGAAACCGTCATGGGGCGCGCGGGTCTGGATAGGCAGGCCGACATCGATCGTGATCTTCGTGCCTTTGGCGACGGCGACCATGCCCTTCGCCTCCTCCGCCGTGATGTCTTCGCGCGCAACGGCCAAGGGCAGCGCGCTTGCGGGCAGGGTCTTCGCCTTGAATTCGGCGGCGGTCAGGAAATCCTGCGCGCTGTTTTGAAAATCCTGATAGGCGGAGAGTTCATAGCCCGGCGCTTCGACGCTGGTTTCGATCAGGAAACCGCCCGCATTGGCGGTCGTCGATTCTCCGGTCGCCATGGCGCGCGCGGCATAGACGCGCACATATTCCTTTTCGGAGGCCTGATGGGCGGCGTAATACGCGCCTGCGTCGATCGCTGTGGTCATGGTGAAAATACCTTTTTATGGTTAAAAACAGGCGCAAACCCTATCAGCCGTCCTGCCCCTCGTCAAGTTATGAAAAGCATATTTTTCCCGATTACGCCTTGTCATAGTAACCCCTATTTTCTATAGTTCTCCCTGTTCCCAGATTTAACCATGCAGGACGGCAATGCCCCTGATGCACACCAATAACGGATTCCTGAAGGCCGCGATGCGCGGCGATATGGATGTGCTCAAAAGCTATCTGCGCGGCAAGCATGCGGCCGAATACCTGAAGGTGACCGACCGCGGGGGTTATACCGCGCTGCATCTGGCCGCGAAGGCGGGCAAGCTCGACGTGATCGACGCGCTGGTTGGCGCGGGCGCGGATATCGACGGCACTGCCGGCACCAACTACACCCCGCTCGCCATCGCCGTGCTGAACGGCCGCACCGATGCGCTGCGCAGGTTGCTACAGCGCGGCGCGGATGTGAATGCGGATGTGCTGGACGGATCCTCCGCGCTGGCGCTCGCGGCATCACGCAGCAGCCCGACGGCGGTCGCCTATCTGCTGGAGGCGAAGGCCGATCCCGACCGGAGCCAGCCGCTGATGCAGGCCCTGTCGCACGACCGCACCGAAATCGCCAAGATGCTGATCAACGCAGGCGCGAAGATCAACATCTGGGATGAGCAGAAACGCGCGCCCCTGCATTACGCCGCCATCCATACGTCGCAGGACGTGGCGACGCTGCTGCTGGATAAGGGCGCGGATATCGACCTGCGCGACCAGGCGAACGGCTTCACCCCGCTGCACTGGGCGATCCATTACGGGCGTCACCAGATGGTGGAATACCTGCTGGAAAAAGGCGCGAACACGGAAATAAAAAACAACAACGGCCATACCGCGCTGCAGGCGGCGCGCGCGGGCCGCAACGATGTCATCATCGGCATGCTGGCGGCGCTCGAAAAACCCGTGCGCCCCGGCTACGACCTGCCGGACACGGCGGAGACTGCCACCGAAACATGGCTGCCCATGGGCGGCGGAAAAATCGCGTTTGTCGGCGTCTATCCGGCGCTGGAGCGCAAGCTGACCGAGATTTTCAATTTCGAGAGCCGCGAGCGCATCGTGATATCCGAAAACCTGCGTACCGATGTTGAAAACATGGCCGCGCCGCAAAGCTTTGACACGCTCGAGGAAGCGACATTGCAAAAAGCGGCTGCCGCCTATCGCAATGCCGGCGGCGCGCTCGATGAAACGCAGCTGACGAAGCGCAACCTGAACAAACAAGCGAGGCTGCCGTAACATGTTCGACAGCGCGAAAAAATTTATACAGGCCGTGAAGGACAACGACGAAAAAACCGCCACGCGCTATGTGAAGGAATACTATTACAATAGCCGCAAGGTGGATTTGAACACGCGCGACGGGACGGGCATGACCGCCCTTGCCCATGCCGCCAAGCTGGGCCACACCAATATCGTCGCCACGATGATGAAATTCGGGGTGGAGGCCAACACGCCCGACAAGGAAGGCCATACGCCGCTGACGCTGAGCCTGATCAACAAGCACCGCGAGATTGCGAAGATATTGATTACGCGCGGCGCGGATGTGAACGCCCATGCGGCCGATTACATCACCCCGCTGCATTTCGCGGCGCATCAGGGCGATATCGAGCTGGTGAAGATGCTGGTGAGCAACAGCGCCAACCTCGATACCGCGATCATCAATAACGGCTATACCCCGCTGCACTGGGCGATCATACAGGGCCATGCGAATGTCGTGGAATTCCTCGTGCAAAGCGGCGCGCGCACCGACATGCCCGACAAAAAAGGCCAGACACAGCTGGAGATCGCGACCGCCAAGGGCGCGCATATGCAAAAAATCCTTGAAACGCCCGTCGTGCAGGCAGCCCCCGCCGCCGCGGTCGAGGAAGAACCCGCCGCCCCCGCCTATAGCAACAATGACCGCTGGTTGCGCACGGGCGAGCATCAGGTCACGCATATCGGCGATATCCCCGACATCAACCGCCGCCTGACCGAGATTTTCAATTTCGAAACGCGCGAGCGCAGCGTCATCCACGAAAACACGCGCAGCGGCGCGGAAACCACGATGCCGCCCGAAAGCTTCGACACGATTGCCGAAGCCGCGCTGCGCAAGGCGCTGGCCGAATTCGTGAAGCTGGGCGGCGACGCGGTGGAATCCGATGTGATCGGAAAACGCGGTAATTCGGGCACAAATGCCGGTCCGTCGAAGCCCTTCCGCGTCTAAAAACCGGGCGATTTACGCTTTGAAAAGCTGAAAACCTGAACGTTTTCAGTATGGTATTATAATACCTCTTGACGCTTTTCCGCGTGGTTGGGATAATTCCCCAACACCTTAAACAACAGCGGGGAATACGACTTACCACATGGCATTCATCAGCACGAAGAAGACCTTCTTTGCGGCCGCAATCAGCGGGGACCTTGATGAACTCAAATACGGATTGCAGACCGGCACGCCATACCCGGCCGACATGAAAAACGCAGAGGGAAAAACCGCGCTGATGCTCGCGGCCGAAGCGGGACAGCTCGAAGCCATCAAATACCTCCTCACCCGCAAACCCGACCTGACCCAGACCGACCCCGAGGGCAACACGGCGCTGCTGCTCGCGCTGACGAAAGACAAATCGGCGGCGGCGCTGCTGCTGATCGCGGCGGGATCGGATGTGAACGCGCATAACAGCAGCTATACCTATCCCATCCACTGGGCGGCGCATAACGGCGACCTTGATTCCGCGAAGGCATTGGTCGAGAAAAACGCCGACCTGAACGTGCGCAACAAAAAGGACGAATTGACGCCCGCCTATTACGCCGTCGCCAGCGACCGCGGGGCGGTGCTGGAATTCCTGATTGTATCGGGCGCGCGCACCGATATGCCGGGCAAGGACGACAAAACCCCCGCCGACCTTGCCAAGGAAAAATACCCGCGCCTGCAAAAAATTATCGAGACGACGGTGCGCGCAACACCCCCCGCTGAAACAACTGCGCTTGTTGTTGCCGCTGTTCCCGCCGCCAATGAAAACAAGCCCGCGACCGCATCCGAAACATGGGCGCTGATGAACGACACGACGATTGCCAAAATCGCCGAGATGCCTGTGCTGAACCGCAAGATCACCGAAATCTTCAATTTCGAATCCCGCGAACGCCTGATTATCTCCGAGAATTTAAAAACCGGCGCGGAAACGCTGGGCGTTGCGGAAGGGTTTACGACGCTTGCCGATGCCGTGCTGGCGCGCGCGAGTGATGAATTGAAAAAAGCAGGCGGCCACCCGCCGGTGATGGACGACAAACCCGCTTCGCAGTCACAGATTGCAAAATTGAAGATTTAAAAACGCGCAGCAAAAAGGGCCCGGCATAACGCGCGGACCCCTTTCTCAATACCTTAGCGGTGATATTAGCCGATAACGATTATTCGCCGTCCCTTTCCTTGCGCTTGCGCTCAAGTTTGCGGTGGCGACGAACTGCTTCAGAACGCTCACGCGCCTTCTTGACAGAAGGCTTCTCATAGTGGCGGCGCAGTTTCATTTCGCGGAACAGTCCTTCACGCTGCATCTTTTTCTTCAATGCGCGCAGTGCCTGGTCTACGTTGTTATCGCGTACGATGACCTGTACGATGGTAATCACCCCTTTCCGAATCTCTTTATAAAAAGCTCGCCTTGATTGGCGTCAGCGGTTGTAACATAGGCCGCTTGCCTGTGAAAAGGCTTATATTTCCTACGCTTTTGTGCGTTGCAGCACAAAAAGTTGCGCTATCGCGTTGATTTTTAACATTTTTCTACGCCAATTTATGAAAAAAAATGTTGAAATAAAGTTGCCCGACACGGTATACGATACTACCTTAACGCTGGTACGGAATCGATTATAGGGTGGGGCTCTGGGCATGCGCGACGCAGTTACGCTGGATGACAAATACACCGAAAAATCGGGCCGGATTTACCTGAACGGCCTTCAGGCGCTGGTGCGCATCCCGATGATGCAGCACGAGCTGGACAAGGCCGCAGGCCTTAAAACCGCCACCTTTATCTCCGGCTATCGCGGCTCCCCGCTCGGCGGCCTCGACCAGGCCATCATGCAGGCCAAGAAATTCACCGCCGAACACGAGATCAAATTCGTCCCCGGCGTGAACGAAGACCTGGGCGCCACCGCCGTCTGGGGCAGCCAGCAATTGAACCTCGGCCCCGCCGCCCGTTATGACGGCATCGTGGGCATGTGGTACGGCAAGGGCCCCGGCGTCGACCGTTCGATCGACGTGCTGAAACACGCCAATGCCGCCGGATCGTCGAAACATGGCGGCGTGCTGGCATTGGCCGGTGACGACCATGCCTGCAAATCATCCACCTTCCCGCACCAGTCGGAACATGCGTTTATGCATGCGATGATCCCGATGCTACATCCAGCAGGGATTGAAGACGCGCTTGAACTGGGCCTGCACGGCATCGCGATGAGCCGCTATTCCGGCACATGGTCGGGCCTGAAAATCATCTCCGACTTCGCCGACAGCTCGGCCTCCGTCTACACCAACCCCTTCGCGATGAAATTCAACATCCCGACCGATTTCGCGATGCCGGTAGACGGGTTGAACATCCGCTGGTACGACGCGCCCGTCGCGCAGGAAGAACGCCTTGTCACGCTGAAACTGCCCGCAGCGCAGGCCTATGCGCGCGCGAACGGCCTTGATCGCCTGACACTCAACCCCGCCCGCAAACGCTTTGGCATCGTCGCGACCGGCAAGGGCTGGATGGACACGATGCAGGCGCTCGAAGACCTTGGCATCACCAAGGCGCGCGCCGAAGAAATGGGTCTCGCGGTTTACAAGGTGGCGCTCGTCTGGCCGCTGGAAACCTCCGGCATCATCAAGCTTGCCGAAGAAGTCGAAGAATTGTTTGTGGTGGAGGAAAAGCGCGGCCTGATCGAAGAACAGATCAAGAAGGCGCTGTTCAACATGCCCCTGCCCCGCCGCCCGCGCGTGACCGGCAAGATCGACGACCGCGGCGCGCCGCTGCTGCCCGAAACCTACGAGCTTTCCCCCGGCCAGATCGCCGATGCGCTGATCAAGCGCCTGACGCCGATCATGGATACATCAAGCTTTGCCGGCCGCATGGACATCATCCACAAGAATTTCGACCTGAAGGGCAAGCCTTCGCCCGTCGTGCGCATGCCGTGGTTCTGCTCCGGCTGCCCGCACAACACCTCGACCGTGGTGCCCGAAGGCTCCCGCGCGCTCGCTGGTATCGGCTGCCATTACATGACGATGTGGATGGACAGATCGACCATGATGTTCACCCAGATGGGCGGCGAAGGCGTGCCATGGATCGGGCAAGCGCCGTTCACGGATGAAAAGCATATCTTCACCAACCTTGGCGATGGCACCTATTTCCATTCCGGCCTGCTGGCCATCCGCGCCGCGCAAGCCGCGAAAGTGAACATTACCTATAAGATCCTCTACAACGATGCGGTCGCCATGACGGGCGGCCAGCCGGTCGACGGCCAGTTGAGTGTGCCGATGGTGGCGTCCCAAGTGCGCGCCGAAGGGATCGAAACGATCTATGTCGTGTCGGACGAGCCGTGGAAATACAAGGGCGTGATGCTGCCGAGCGGCGTGCGCATCACCCACCGCGACGATCTCGACGAAGTGCAGCGCGTGTTGCGCGAAATTCCCGGCGTGACGGTCATGATTTATGACCAGACCTGCGCCGCCGAAAAACGCCGCCGCCGCAAGCGCGGCCTCATGATCGATCCGCCGAAACGCGTCGTCATCAACGAACGTGTCTGCGAAGGCTGCGGCGATTGCGGCAAGAAATCGAACTGCCTGTCGATCGCGCCCGTCGAAACAGAATTCGGCCGCAAGCGCCAGATTGACCAGTCGAGCTGCAACAAGGATTTCTCCTGCGTGAAGGGCTTCTGCCCCAGCTTCGTCACCGTTCATGGCGGCGGCCTGAAAAAACCCGAAGCCGCGAAAATCGGCAACGAGGTGGAGGAATTTTTCGCAGGCATGCCGATGCCGAAAATCAGTGACCTGACGGAGCCTTGCGCGATCCTCGTCAACGGCGTGGGCGGCACGGGCATCGTGACCGTCGGCGCGATTCTGGCGATGGCCGCACACCTTGAAGACAAGGGTGCCACCACCATGGACCAGACGGGCCTCGCCCAAAAGGGCGGCGCGGTCACCAGCCATATCCGCATCGCCAAAACGCCGGAAGCGATCAACACCGTCCGTATCGGCATCGCCGGCGCGAACGTCATCATCGGCGCGGATTTGCTGGTCACCGCCGATGGCGACTGCCTGTCGAAAATCCGCCAGGGCGAAACGAAAATTGTTTTGAACACCCACAAGGCGCAGACGGGCGAATTCACCCGCAAGCCCGACTGGACGATCCCGTCGAAATCCATCATCGGCACGATTGCCGAACTGACGGGCAAGGATAACCTCTTCGTCCTCGACACGTCGCAGATCGCGACCGCACTGATGGGCGATTCGATTGCGACCAACATGTTCATGCTGGGCTATGCATGGCAAAAGGGCCTGATCCCGCTGGGCCATCAGGCGATTATGAAGGCAATTGAACTGAACGGCGTGTCGATCGGCATGAACCAGGCGAGCTTCACATGGGGCCGCCGCGCCGCATGGGATATCGCCAAGGTCGAAGAACTGGCCGCGCCGAAGAAAACGGCAGACGGTTCCGACCGCCACCGCCAGATTTCGACCTCGACCGAAGAAACCATCGACCGCCGCATGATGTCCCTGACCGGATACCAGAACGCAGCCTATGCGGAAAAATACAAAGACCTCGTCGATGCCGTGCGCACCGCCGAAATCCGCGTCAAGGGCAACCCCGGCAAGCTGACCGAGGCTGTTGCGCGTTACTATTACAAACTGATGGCGTACAAGGACGAATACGAAGTCGCCCGCCTGCACACTGACGGCCAGTTCCTGTCACAGGTGAAAAGCACTTTTGACGGCGATTACAAACTGCGCTTTCACCTCGCCCCGCCGCTGATTGCGAAACGCGACCCGGTGACGGGCGAGCTGCGCAAAATGGAATTCGGCGCGTGGATTTTGCCGGTGTTCGGCGTTTTGGCGAAGCTGAAAGGCCTGCGCGGCACGCCGCTCGACATCTTCGGCTATACCCATGAACGCCGCACGGAACGCCAGCTGATCAAGGATTACCGCGCGACGATCGAAGGGCTGCTGACCGGCCTGACCGACCGTAACTATAACGTCGCGGTCGACATCGCCAGCATTCCGGAGCATATCCGCGGCTATGGCCATGTGAAGGACGCGCACCTGAAGAAAGCCAAGGAAGCGGAAGCCGCACTGCTCCTCAGCTTCAACAGGCCCGTCCAGCCCGAGCAAAAACGCGCGGCCTGATATTTTACATTTTTGACGCAACCCGCAGGCGGACTTGCCAGCCTTCGGAACGTTCCATGGGCATGACGTAATTGTCAGCCGAGACCGGTGTCCAGACGGAGACCGGGCCGCCATCCTCGCTGCCAAATCCGTTCGACGCGAAGAAGAACAGCGGCAGCGCGAAGGCGAGAATGATAAAATACATTTTGTATTTGTTTAAAACGTTCAGTGAGTGTTGCATGGACACGACCCCTTTTCTTTTTACGCATTGGAAGCGTCCCCCGATGTTTCCTATCTTCAGTATAGCACCGAGATTTTTAACGTCCGTTTAAGTATTGATAGAATTGTTTACAATTCATGACGACGCGCTAATGCGCGTTCACGATTGTGAAATATCTAAAATTTTATGCAGCGTGCGGCGCGACTTCGATATTGAGCGCGGCGGCGAGCAGCGCCTTGGTGTAATCCTCGCGCGGCGCATCGAAGACTTGGGCGGCAGGGCCGCTCTCGACAACCTTGCCGTTACGCATCACTATCACATCATGCGCCATCGCCTTCACCACGCGCAGGTCGTGGCTGATGAACATGTATGCAAGGTTGTGGTCGCGCTGGAGTTTGCGCAGCAGGTCAACGATCTGCGCCTGCACCGACATATCAAGCGCCGATGTCGGCTCATCCAGGATTACGAATTTCGGGTTCAGCACCATCGCGCGCGCAATCGCAATGCGCTGCCGCTGGCCGCCCGAAAATTCATGCGGATAACGGTTGCGCGTTTCGGGGTCGAGGCCGACCTCCTTTAATCCCGCCACCACTTTCGCATCGCGCTCCGCCGCGTTCATCTGCGGAAAATGCACCAGCAGGCCTTCCTCGATAATCTGCGCGACCGACAGGCGCGGGCTGAGCGAGCCATAGGGGTCCTGAAACACAATCTGCATATCACGGCGAAGAGGCCGAATATCCTTGTCGCTCATGTCGTTCAGCGACTTGCCTTCGAACTGCACCAGGCCCTGACTGCTCAACAACCGGAGCAGCGCGAGGCCGAGCGTGGTCTTGCCAGAGCCGGATTCGCCCACCACGCCGACCGTTTGACCGGGGCGGATGGTGACATTGATGCCGTCGACCGCGCGCACATAATCGGTCGTGCGGCGGAAGATGCCGGTCTTGATCGGGAAATGCACCTTCAGGTCGTCGGCCTTCAAAATCGGCGCGGCACCCATATCAAACGGCTGCGGCTCGCCATGCGGCTGCGCGGCCAGCAGCATTTTTGTATATTCATGCTGCGGATTGGCGAACAGCGTTTTGGTGTCCGCCTGTTCCACGATTTCGCCGTGATACATGACGGCGACGCGGTTGGCCATTTTGCGCACAATCGACAGGTCATGGGTGATCAGCATGATCGCCATGCCCATTTTTTGCTGCAGTTCCAGCAGCAGTTTCAAAATCTGCGCCTGCACGGTCACATCCACCGCCGTGGTGGGTTCATCCGCGATCAGCAGGTCGGGCTCATTCGCGAGCGCCATCGCGATCATCACGCGCTGCCGCTGCCCGCCCGAAAGCTCATGCGGATACGCGCCCAGGCGCTGCGTCAGTTTCGAAAGCCCCACCAGCTCCAGCAGCTCGATCACGCGTTTGCGCGCCGGCTCGGGCTGCATTTTCTTATGCAGGAACAGCGCTTCGGCGATTTGCTTTTCAATCGTGTGCAGCGGGTTCAACGACGTCATCGGTTCCTGAAAGATCATCGCGATCTTGTTGCCGCGGATGGTGCGCATCACATTGTCGTCCGCGCCCATCAATTCCTGATTATTGAATTTGATCGATCCCGACGGATGCTGCGCGACCGGATAGGGCAGCAGTTGCAGGACGGAGAGCGCGGTGACGGATTTGCCGGAGCCGGATTCACCGACCACCGCCAGCGTTTCGCCCTTTTCAATCGAAAAAGAAATGTTCTTCACGGCATGGGTGACCTGCTTGCCGTTCACGAAATCGACCGAGAGGTTTTTGACGTCCAGCAGGGCCATGGTCATTATCCTTTGAAAATCTTGCGCGGGTCAAACGCGTCGCGCACCGCTTCACCGATAAACGTCAGCAGGCTCAACATCACCGCGATCGAAAAAAACGCTGTCATCCCCAGCCACGGTGCCTGCAGGTTGTTCTTGCCCTGCGACAGCAATTCACCCAAGGACGGGGAGCCGGGCGGCATGCCGAAGCCGAGGAAATCAAGGCTGGTCAGCGTCGTGATCGACCCCGCCAGCACGAACGGCATCATGGAGAGCGATGCCACCATCGCGTTCGGCAACGCATGCTTGAACATGATGACCGGCGTCGATACGCCCAGCGCCTTCGCCGCGCGGATATAATCGAGGTTGCGCGCCTTCAGGAATTCCGCGCGCACCACATCGACCAGCGTCATCCATGAAAACAGCAACATCAGTCCAAGCAGCGTGAAGAAGCCCGGCGTGATGATGCTCGACATGATGATGAGCAGGAAAAATACCGGCATGCCCGACCAGATTTCGATGAAGCGTTGGGTCAACAGATCGAACAGCCCGCCCAGATACCCCTCCATCGCCCCCACCCACATGCCGACGATGGAACCGAGGATGGTGAGCGTCAGGCCGAAGATAATGGAAATGCGAAAGCCGTAAATCAGCCGCGCCAGCACATCGCGCGCCTGATCGTCTGTGCCGAGCAGGTTTTCTGCCGTCGGCGGCGACGGTGCGGGCACATTCAGGTTATAGTTGATCGTCTGGTACGAATAACGGATCGGCGGCCAGATCATCCAGCCTTTTTTGTTGATAAGCTCGGCAACCGCCGGGTCGCGGTAATCGGCCTCCGTCTCGAACTCGCCGCCGAATTCGGTTTCGGCGTAGGAATTGAACACCGGCGCGTAATAGCCGCCGTCATAGCTGATGAAAATCGGCTTGTCGTTGGCGACAAATTCGGCGAAGACGCTGAACAGGAACAGCGCCGCGAAAATCCACAGCGAGACATAGCCGCGGCGGTTGCGGCGGAACTGGGCGATGCGGCGCTGTGCGATTGCGGAGAAAGCCATCAGCGCGCCCCTTGCGAATTAAAATCGATGCGCGGGTCGACCCATGTCATGACAAGGTCGGAAATCAGCTTGATGACAAAGCCCAGCAGCGTGAAGAGGTACAGCGTGCCGAACATGACGGGGTAATCGCGGTTGAGCGCCGATTCAAAACCCAGCAACCCCAGCCCGTCGAGGGAGAAGATCGTTTCGATCAGCAGCGATCCGGTCAGGAAAATACTGACCATCGCGGCGGGAATGCCCGCAATCACGATCAGCATGGCGTTGCGGAACACATGGCCGTAGAGCACCTTCAGCTCCGGCAGGCCCTTGGCGCGCGCGGTCAGCACATACTGCTTGTTGATTTCCTCGAGAAAGGAATTTTTCGTCAGGATGGTAAGGCCGGCAAAGCCGCTGATGACCATGGCGGTGACAGGCAGCGCGATATGCCAGAAATAATCCAAGATACGCTTGGGCCACGACATGTCGTCCCAGCCGTCCGACACGATGCCGCGCAAGGGGAAGATGTTGAAATACTTGCCCCCTGCGAAAACAACGATCAGCAGGATGGCAAACAGAAAGCCGGGAATGGCATAGCCCGCGATGATGACGCCCGATGTCCATGTATCGAAGGCCGAGCCGTCCTTGACCGCCTTGCGGATGCCGAGCGGGATGGAGATGAAATAGATCAGCAGCGTCGTCCAAAGCCCGAGCGAAATCGACACCGGCATTTTTTCCAGCATCAGGTCCATCACGCTGCGGTCCTGAAAATAACTGTTGCCGAAATCGAAGGTGAGGTAGTTTTTCAGCATCATCCAGAAACGCTCATGCAGCGGCTTGTCAAACCCGAACTGCTTTTCGAGGCTCTTGATGAATTCGGGGTCGAGGCCCTGCGCGCCACGGTATTTGGATTCCCCGCCCGACATCGCCATCTGTTGTTGCTGCGACTGGATGCCGGTATCGGTGCCGCCGCCGGAGAAGCGCTGCGTCGCCGAGGTGTCCATGCCCTGAATACGCGCGATCACCTGCTCCACCGGCCCGCCCGGCGCGAGCTGCACGATCAGGAAGTTGAGCAACAGGATGCCGAACAGCGTCGGGATCATCAAGAGCAGGCGGCGTATCGTATAGGCGAACAAGTGATGCTGCCCCTTATTCTTTTTTCAAGGTTTTCAGGCGTTCCGCCACGGTTGCGGCTTTTTTCTTGTCGAACCACCAGTTGTCGGGGATGCCGAGGCCGTATTTGGGGGTGATGTCGGGGCGTCCGAATTTATCCCAATAGGCGATGCGGAAATAATCGATATGCCAATGCGGGATCAGGTAAAAACCCCAGAGAAGCACGCGGTCGAGCGCGCGGGTCGCGGCCACCAGTTCCTCGCGGTCTTTCGCGGTGATGATCTGGCTGATCAGATCGTCGACCACAGGGTCCTTGACGCCGATCAGGTTACGGCTCGCCTTGACGCTGACCTTGTCGGAGCCCCAATAGTCGCGCTGTTCGTTGCCGGGGGACAGCGACTGGCCGAAGCTGCCGACCGTGACGTCGAAATCGAAATCATCCATGCGGTTCTGGTATTGGGTGGGGTCGATCGAGCGCACGGTGACAACAGCGCCCAGTTTCCTGAGGTTGGCGACGAAGGGCGCCGTCCAGCGTTCGAACATGGGGCTGGAGAGCAGGATCTCGAACTTCATCACCTGTGCGCCGCGCACCAGCACCTTGCCCGCGCCGATACCCCAGCCGGCCTCGCCCAGCAGGCGCTTGGCGGTCGTCAGGTTGTCGCGCATGTCGTTGCCGGTGCCCGAAGTGACGGGGTTCTTGAATTCATCGACAAAAACTTCGTTCGGAATCTTGCCGCGGAATTTTTCGAGTATCTCCAGCTCGCGTCCCTGCGGACGGCCGGTGGATGCGAGTTCCGAGTTGTCGAAGTAGCTGCCGGTGCGCTTGTACGAGCCGAAGGCGAATTGCTTGTTCGACCATTCGAAGTCAAACGCGTAACCCAATGCACGGCGCGTGAGGACGTCGGCGAAAATGGGCCTGCGCGTATTGAAGACGAAGCCCTGCATGCCGGACGGCAGGCTGTGGTGGATTTCCTCTTTCTTGATCCAGCCTTCCTTGACGGGGATTGTGTTGTATTCCGAATTCCACGCCTTCGCCTGGTTTTCGGCGCGGAAATCATATTCGCCCGCGAACAGCGCCTGCAGCAGCACGGTTTCGTCGCGATAGACGTCATAGACAATCGTGTCGAAGTTATACTGGCCCTTGTTGACGGGCAGGTTTTCGCCCCACCAGTTTTTTACGCGCTCGTACACAATGCGCTTGCCCGCATCGACCGACTTGATCTTATAGGGACCGGAGCCGATCGGCGCATCGAGCGTCGTGGCGTCGAATTTCTTGCCTTCCCAGTAATGCCTGGGCAGCACCTGCATCTCGCCCATGATGAGCGGCAATTCGCGGTTGCCCGCCATCTTGAACGTGAACTTGACGCGGCTTGCGCTTTCCGCGACCGCTTCCTTCACGGAGCCGTAATAGGCATGATAAAACGGGTGGCCGTCCTTCATCAGCGTGTTGAAGGTGAAAACAACGTCGTCGGCGGTCAGCGGCTTGCCGTCGCTCCACTTCGCTTCCTTGCGCAGGTTGAAGACGACGAAGGAGCGGTCTTCGGGCATTTCGACGCTTTCGGCGATCTGGCCGTATTGCGTGAAGGCCTCGTCATCCGATTTCGACGTCAGCGGCTGATAGATCACGCCAAGGCCGGGCGCGGGCACGCCCTTGATGATGAAACCGTTCAGCGTATCGAAGGTGCCGGCGGCGGCGAGGCGGATTTCCCCGCCCTTGGGCGCATCGGGGTTTGTATATTCAAAATTTTTGAAATCGGGCCCGTATTTCGGCTCGCCATGCATGGCAACGGCGTGCTGCGGCTTTGCAGGTTCTTGCGCATAGCCGAGCGTTGAAACGCCGATCATCGCGGCAAACAGCAGCCCCTTGAAAATACCGGTACGCGCCATTTAAATCTCCTGATAATCCAACGGGTTAACTTCGCTTTAGGCCTTGGCCATACTATACCCCCCTGCGTCATGCGATGCAAGCCACGGAAAAACAACATTTGTTGTGATTTTCAGGGAACCGCGCGCAAAAAGAAACCGCCGGGTTTAGGGCCCGGCGGTTTTATCTTTTCAGAAGGAAGGGTCTTTACGTTTGGTACCCTGTCTTCCCTGTCAGGCCCTTTTCCCATGGCAGGCGGACATAACGCTTGTTGGCGTTCGACTTGAATTTCTGCGCCAGGAAGTCGTCCTGCTGCGTCGGGGTCATGGCAGTGAACTTCGATTTTTCCTTGGCGCTCATCGAGTTCATCGTATGGTCCCTGTCGGAAACAGCCTGCGCTTTTTCTTCCTTCGACATCATCTTGCCCGAATTGCTCGACTTAAGGTTGTCGGCACGCGTTGCAAGCGCCTGCTGGTCCGCCTTCGTCGGGTTGCCCGGACGGATCGCGTAATGATCCGACTGCGGGATGTCGCGTTGCAGCGACGTGACGACGCGGGTTGCAGCGTACATGTTGCCGTCATGGCCCTGGCCGAGCGAGGACGAGATGCTGCGATCCGGCGAGCCGCCCATCCAGCGGATAAGGTTTTCCGGGAAGATGTCGAGCAGCTTGAACGATGTGTTCGCCGCCGTGTACAGCGTGCCCAGATAGATGACCGAGTAGCAGACCTTGGCGATCAGTGCCATGAAGTAGTTCTGCGAACTGATGACCGAAGCGGCACCCTGGGAGAAGGTCGTGTGGAAATAGACCGCGAAGGCGTTATAGATCAGCATGCCGGCGACGAAGCCCATCACCGTCAGGACGGGACGCATCAGCACGTTCAGCCACATGATCCAGGCCGTACGCAGCTGCGGCTGTCCGGCTGTCAGTCCGTCACCGGTCGAGACGAGGTGAGCGAGTGCCGCAACAGGCACCATCACGACCGCCTCGAACACCGACACCATCCAGGTCAGCACCGCGAATGCGACGCGCAGGAAGGGCAGCGCGGGCAGGTAAAAGGAAATCATCAGGCCCGAGATGATCATCATCGAGCCGACCGTTGCGAACAGGTTGATGAGCGAGGAAACCGCAACACCGATACCGAGCGAGAAGCCGAAGCCTTTCAGCGTGGATACCGCCTGCACCAGCGTGACGCCGCCCCACAGCAGGCCGCCCGTCATCAGGACGCTATGGCCCGTGTTTGCCAGCTGCGCCAGCGGATAGGTGCCGGTTGCGGCCAGATCGACCGCGCGGAAGATGAACGCGCCGCCATAGCTCGGCACGAAGAAGCGCGACAGCGTGACGGCGATGTTGTTGTCGCCGCCCGACAGGTTCTTGAAGGCCGACATCAGGTTTTTCAGGGAACCGCTGGAGCCGCTGTTAATGTCGCGGCCACCGGTCGCCGCCGTGTTCATCGTGCGGCCGGGGGTGCCGGGGGCGGTCGAGTTCGCCCACCATTTGTCGTAGCCGTCGAGCGCGCCGAGGACTTTTTCCTCGAGGCCCGAGATGCGGCACGAACGGCCGATGATTTTCGAGCCGATGCAACGCAGCCAATGCGAGCTGCCTGCGCCGATCCAGACCGAACCGGGTTCAACCGTGGCGGTCGGCTGCTGCGCGCCTGCCATCAACCCGTTCATGTTGGAGATGTCCTGATACCACATGCCCATGCCGGCCCAGCCGCGCTGCTGCATCTGCGTGACCATGGGGCCGCCGATATAGGTCGTCAGCGCGGTTTTACCCGGGCCTTCATAGGCGGTCATGATGTCGGTCTGAAGCTGGTTTGCCATGCCCTGCTGCTCGGCGACCGTCGGGTCGGTGGCGGCGGTGGCAGTGGTGGCCGCGTCGCATTGCGGAATCGCGGAGACAGGGCTGGTGCCCGATCCGCCGTCAGGGAATTTGCGGGCGACATAGCGGCAAGCGAAGCGGCGGGCCATTTCGATGACCGTACCGCCGGAGCCCAATGCGCCGGCGGCGCTGTCCTGCATCGCAGGTTCAAGCGCGCCGCGCATGGCGTTACGGAACGCGCGCGCCGCCAGCGAGAAGTTGGGGGCCGCGTTGTAATCGGTGCCGCTGGCGATGGGGGTCGACGTCGTCATGGGCGTGCTGGGCGTTGCCGCCGACCAGCTGAGGAAGCGGTCCATATCGTCGGTCGAACCTGCGGTCGAATAACTGATCGTGCCGCAGACGTTGGAGCCGGTGTTGTTGGTGTAGCGGTTGGTGACCGTGGAAAGGTTCGGCGTGGTATCCTGCACGCGGCGGATCACCTGATCGGGCGGCAGGCCCCCTTGCGTCTGCTGCAGATAGGTGTTGAACGCGACCTGACAGACCATCACCTTGCTGATGCTGCTCACCAGCGATGTTGCGTTGTTGACTGCGAAAGGCGCCAGCAGCGACTGGTCGCCGACCACGCCCGCCACATATTGCGACCAGGCGCGCGTACCGAAGTTGGAACCCCATTCGGCAAGCTTCATCACCGCATACTGGCCGGAGGAGAATCCGGAGCCGAGCGGGAACAGGAGGCCGAGTGCGAACATCACGCGGATCGGCGCCCAGACCATGTTATGGCGGCCGCCGCCGAACACGCCGGTTTTGGCGGTGTCGATGACGATCGAGACGATCATCCACAGCATCATGACGCAGGCGATGGTGATGACCCCGGTGTTATATGCGCCCATCATGCCGGCAAGCGCGTTCTGCAGCGCGCCGCCGTTGGGCGTATTGGCCGCAGCCTGGCGCAGGATCTTGTCCAGCACCATCAGGCCGTAATCGGTCGAGATGTTGTTGTTGGTGACGCGCGCGTCGAACAGGCCGCCCGCGCCGGTGATGTTGCCGACGTTGCCCATGTCGGTCTTGCCCGCGCCGCCGCCATAGGGGTTGCCGGGATGGGTGAAAAACAGCTGCGCCTGCGCCACTTCCCCGATACCGAGGAAGATGCGGGCGAAGAACGTGCCGATGGTCGCGGTCAGCGCCACGAACATCATGACGACGACGGAGAACATGCCGTACTGGTACATGCCCGTGCGGCGCGTGGTGCGCAGGTTGAACCAGACGTCGCCCATCATCTTGCGGAAGCTGATATTGGGCACGCCTTCGGCGCCGTAATTGATCGCGGGATGGTTATCGGGCAGCAGGGAGGCCTGCACCAGCACCTGCGCGAGGATGCGCATGAATACGGGGAAAATGTGGGAGAAGCCGCGGAAGCACAGGTTGAACTGCGGCAGGAACATAAAGGCGGCGACGGCCGAACCCTTGACGCGGAACGGCTTGCGTTTGCCCTCCGCGATCTCTTTTTTCATCAGGGCGCGTTTTTCGGCGTAGGGGCTGGCGGCTTTTTGCACATCCGTGAGTGCGCGACGGGCGGCTTTGCGCTCCCCGGTGGCGAATCTCTCGACGGCTGCCTCGGCCTTTTTCTCCTTGCGTAGCTCCGCAAGTGCGCGAAGACCGTCCGCAATTAAACCCTTATGCTTGGAATCGCTCATGGTTTTGCCCTGCAAATAAAGACCGGAACCTATAACAGGCTTATTCTTAAATTGTACGCCTTTTTCTTAAAACCGTCAAATTTATGGGCATTTATGCAAAATTTTACGGGATGGAATAGCCTTGGAATTTCAGATGGTTAATTAAAAGCTAATAGCTGCTGCCCCGCCGGACAGGGCGCGTTTTGCAAAAAAGCGCCGGACATCATGCCCGGCGCTTTTTTAAGCTAAATCCCTCGCGCTAACCTCGTTATCCCTTGAGGCCAAACAGTTCGGCGGCGAGTTTCGCGTTGCGTTTTTGCAAATCCATCCAGGAATCCATGTACCGCACATCGTCGATATTATCGATCATACTTTTCTTGGCCATATCTTCCGCGTGTTTCGCCAACAGGAACTTCTGGCGTTTCGCGCCGTCGCCCTCGGCGTCGTAAGCCTTGCGTTCCTCCGGCGACATCTGGGCTTCCGCACCGCCGATGCGGCTGTTCTCGTCATTTTGGTACAATTTCGCGACGGTCGCCTTTTCCTCGCGGGTCATCAGGCCCCACTGCGCTGCGAGGTCCGAACCCGCGTTCTTCTCGTTCCACGCGGCTTCGGTTGCGCGCATGCCGATGGTTCTGCCGGCGGCATCCGCATTCGGGCCTTTGTAGAGGTCGGGATAAAGACCGCTCAGCGCGGCGGTGCGCTGGACTGCGTCTTGCGACTGGATATAGCTGAACAATTGCTGCACGCCCTGCTTGCCGATGCCGGGCGCGTACAGTTCGGGCGCTGTTTGGTAGTATGCGCGGACGAAATCAAGCCTCTCGGGTTCCGTCATCCGGCCATAGTTGATGTTGTCCGTGCTGGACAGCGACCGCTCTACGTTCAGACGCGCGGTCTTGAACTGGTCAGGCGTCATCATGTCCATGGCGTTACCGGTTTGACCTGCAAGGGCGCCGTCGAGTGCGCGGTCGCCGATCGAGGCACCTGCCAGCTGGCCGCGGCCGAGCGAAGGATCGCCGTCAAGCGCGCGGAAGCCGCCGCTGTTGTCCTTGAAGCCACGCTGGCCTTCGCCCTCGCGACTGCCGCCAAGGTCAAAGCCCATGCCGCCGATATGACCCTTGCCGAACATGCCCAGATCTTTCAGGCCTTTTCTGCCTGTCGACGCCGCCGCATAGCCGTGGCCCTGCTCGAAGCCGAAGCGTTTGAAGAGCTTGTTTTCCTGCTCGAGGAATTTGTGCTGCAGGAAGCGGTCCTTGTCGCGGGTCGACATCTTGCTCATCTGGTCGCGCTCTTCGGGCGTCATGCGGGCGCGGGCAAGCGCCGCGTCCTCTTGTTTGCGCATGAGCGCGGTCTGCGCCAGGCGCTCGTCGTTGACACCCAGCGCGGCGGCGCGGGAAACCACGCTGTTCGCGCTGTTGAGCCCCATATCCGCATCGCGCACGATCAGGTTCTTCACGTCCCAATGCTGGCTCATGGGCACGGCCTGTTCGAGCTGCTTGATCAGGGACGCGCCGGCGAAGCCGAGGCCGCCGCCGATGTTGGTGCGTCCGTCGAGCAGCGCGGTATCCTGTTTCGCGCCCCATTCGCCGAGCCAGCGCATCAGGTGGTTCGGGAACACGTCGAGCAGCTTGAAGCAGGTGTTCGCGGCAGCATAGAGCGTGCCGAGGTAAATAACGGAATACGCGACCTTGGCCAAGATCTTCATCGGGTACCAGTTGGTCGACATGACGCGCGCAGCGCCTTCCTCGAACGTCGTGTGGAAGAACACGGCGAAGGTGGAATAGCACAGCATGCCGGCGACGAAGCCGAACACGGTCAGGATCGGGCGCAGGAAGACGTTGAACCACAAGGTCCATGCGGTTCGCCCGTGGTTCCCCATCAGGCCGGGGCCTTGCGTCGAAAGGTGCGTCAGTGCCGCGACCGGCACCATCACGACCGCCTCGAACACGGAGGTCAGCCAGGTGAGGACGGAGAACGCGACGCGGATGAACGGCAATGCCGGCAGGTAGAAGGAAATCACGCAGCCCGCAAGGATCATCATGGAGCCGACGGAGGCAAGCGCGCCCATCAGCGCCGAGAAGGCAAGACCTTTACCGAGCGAGAAGCCCGCGCCGTCAATCGTCGACAGGGCCTGCAGGACGGAAACCCCCGTCCAGAGCAGCGCGCCGATGCCCAGCACGCTATGGCCGGTGTCCGACAGCTGCGCCAGCGGATAGGTGTTGGTCGCCGACAGGTCGACAGCCTTGAACAGGAACACGCCGAATTCGCGCGGGAAGATAAAGCGCGTCAGCACGGTCAGGATGCCGTTGTCGCCGATCGACACGTTGCCGATCCATGACAGGATCGAGCCGATGGACGAGGTGACGGACGGGTTCAGCTCCTGGTTCGCCTGCGTGGACGCCTGCGCGGCAGCCTTGCCGGCGGCGCCTGCGAGGGCGGAGACGCCCCACCAGCGGTCATATTCGTTCATGACGGTGAAGATCTTGTCCTCGAGGCCGGAGATTTTGCACTGCTCGCCGGATTCGTTGGAGTCACCTGCGCAACGCTCCCAGCCCGCGCCGCCGGAGCCGGACCAGACCGAGCCGGGCTCGACCGTCGCCATGGGTTCCTGCGCGGTGTATTTCACGTTGTTCAGGTTCGCGATGTCCTGATACCACATTGCCATGCCGGCCCAGCCGCGGGTCGACATTTCGGTCATCATGGGGCTCGCCGAGGTGGTGCCGATATAACCGTCGAGCGCGGCCTTGCCGCCGCCCGTGAAGGCCGCCATCATCGCGGCCTGCATGGTGTTCAGCATGGTTTGCTGGCGGGATGCGTCGGGATCGGTCGCCGCTGCGGTCGCGCCTGCGCACATCGGGATGTCGGCCACGGGGTTGCCCGCGCCGCCGCCGTCGCTGAAGCGGCGGGAAACGAAAGCGCATGCAAACTGGCGGGCCTCGTCGACGACGGTACCTGCGCCAACGCCGGTCGGGGTATCTGCCAGCACAGGCGCAAGCGCGCCGCGCATCGCATCGCGGAAGCCGCGCACGGCCGTGGTCATGCCGACGTTTTTATAGTTGTTGTCGGGGGCGGTGGTGGTCGTGGTCGACGCCGTCATCGCCGTGTTGGGCGCGGTCGTGCTCCAGTCGAGGAACTGGTTGTTGTCGTCGTTGTTCGCCGCGGTCGCATATTTGATCGCGCCGCAGATGTTCGGCGCCGTGTTGTTGCTGTAGCGGTTCGTGATGTACAGCTGGCTTTGCTGGGGCGTGCCGGGCGCTGCCGACATCGTGTCCTGCTTGCGCTCGATCACCTGATCGGGGTCCAGCGCGCCGGTGCGCTGCTGCAGGTAGGTGTTGTAGGCCACCTGGCAGACCATGATCTTGCTGATCGACGTCACGACGTTGGTGTTGTTCGCAACCGTGTAGGGCGACAGCAGCGTCTGGTTGCCGACGACGGAAGCGACATAGGTCGCCCAGCCGCGCGTACCGAAGTTGGAGCCCCATTCCGCAAGTTTCACGACCATATACTGGCCGCCGGAGAAGCCGGCCGAGCCGAGCGGGAACATGATGCCGAGCGCGAACAGCACGCGGATAGGCACCCATACCATGTTGTGGCGGCCGCCGCCGACAGTGCCGGTTTTGGCGGTGTCGATGATGACGGAAATCACCATCCAGCCGATCATCAGGCAGGCGACGACGAGCATGCCGGAGTTGTAAATCTGCATAAGGCCGCCGAGCGCGTTTTGCAGCGCGCCGCCGGTCGGGTTGCTGGCCATGCCCTGGCGCAGCATCTTGTCGAGCGCCATCAGCGCGTAGTCGGTCGAAATGCCGTTGCCCTGCACGCGCAGGTCGAACAGCCCCGCGGCGCCCGTGATGGTGCCGGCGGTCGCGTCAAGCTCGGTTACGCCAGCGCCCTTGCCGTAGGGGTCGCCGGGATGGCGGAAGGCTTCGAAAATCTGCGCCTGTGCAACAGCGCCAACGCCCATAAATACGCGCGCGAAGAACGCGCCCATCGAGGCGGTGAAGGCGACGATCATCATGATGATGGCGCCGAACATGGTCCATTGATAGGTGGTCGCGCGCTGGGTCTTCAGGCGGAACCAGGCCTCGCCCACCAGTTTGCGGAAGCTGTAGGATTTTTTGGTGTGGCCGTCAGCCTCGAGCGCGGGGTGAGTCGAGGGAATCAGCGAAACTTCCGCGAACAGGGTCGCCATGGTGCGGATAAAGGCGGGATAAAGATGCGACAGCCCCTCGAAACACATGCGGAATTGCGGCAAAAAGATGAAAGCGGCGGTCGATTTCGCCTTGATGCGCGGGCCGCGGAAGCTGGCAAAAGCATCGCGCAGGCGGCGTGCCAGATAAGGGTTCACCATCAGCTCGTCTTCGGCAGGAACGCCTTGATTAAGCTTAGGTTTTCTTATGCGTTTCATGCGTGATGCCCCGACAAAATAATCCACACACCTAAATCAGGCTTATTCTTTCATTCTACGCCTTTTTCTTAAAACCGTCAAATTTACGGGCATTTATGCAAAATTTTACAGGTACATAAGTCCTGCATCTATTTTGCGCCTTCCGCCAAAGAAAACCGCCGGATCTTGCGACCCGGCGGTGATTTCTTTAGACGGGCCGTCCTTACGCCCCGGCGCGCGAACCGCCGGCGCCACCGCCGCCGCCGCCCGCACCTTTGTGCAGCTTGAAGTTGGGCTTCATGGAACCCAGCATCTGGGTACCGGCCAGCATCATGCCGTCGTTATGATCGTCCATGCTATGGTCAGGCGAGCCGCCCATCCAGCGCATCAGGGCCGAGGGGAACATGTCCATCAGCTTGAAGGACGTGTTGGCCGCGGTGTAGAGCGTGCCCAGATAGATGACCGAATACGCCACCTGGCCCAGGATTTTCATGATCGGGTTACCGTTCGAGGCCATGACCGCAGCCGAGCCCTGGCTGAAGGTCACGTGGAAGTAAACCGCGAAGGTGTTGAAGATCAGCATCCCCGCCACGAAGCCGAAGACGACTAGAATCGGGCGCATCAGCACGTTGAGCCAGAGAATCCACGCCGTACGCGCACCACCCGCAAGGCCATCGCCTTCCGAGGTCAGGTGGGCCAGCGCCGCGATCGGAACCATCACGACAGCCTCGAACACCGAGGTCATCCAGGTCAGGACAGCGAAAGCCACGCGCAGGAAGGGAAGGACCGGCAGATAGAAGGCGATCATCACGCCCGCCACCATCATGGTCATCGCAATCGTGGCAAGGCCGTTCGCCAGCGCCGACACCGCAAGACCGCCACCGCCGGAGAACGTCGCGATCTCCGCGCTCGACAGGATCTGCAACACGGTCAAGAGGACCATGATGGTCGTGGCCGTGCCGATGATCGAGTAGCCGGTATCAGCCAGCGACGCGAGCGGATAGGTGTTGGTCGCAGCAAGGTCCACCGCCTTGAAGAGGAACATGTCCTCCGCACGGGGCCAGATTTTCGAGATAATCCAGTCTGCGAGGTTCAAGTCGCCGGTTGCGAGGTTCTTCAGGAACGAGATCATCGACCAGAAGCTGCTGCCTGCGCCGGGGTTCAGGTCGGAGGAGCGCTGCGCGGTGGTGTAGTCCGTGCGGCCTGCGGTGCCGGGGCGCGACGCGTCCTGCCACCAGCGGTCATAGTCAGCCATGACGCCAACCACTTTTTCCTCGATCTCGGGGTTTTTGCAGGCGCGGCCGAAAAGTTTGCGGCCCGCGCATTTCATGGTGTTCCAGACGGACGACCAGAAGCCGCCTTTACCAGCACCTTCCCACAGCGTGCCCGGTTCAACGGTCGCCGTCGGTTCTCTAGCTGATTGCAGCAGGCCGTTCATGGAGGCAATGTCCTGGTACCACATGCCCATGCCCGCCCAGCCGCGCTGGCGCATTTCAGTCATCATGTCGCCGCCGCGGATATAGCCCATCAGGCTGGCTTTCGCCGAGCCGGGCGCGCCGTCGGGGGCCGTACCACCGTCATACGCCTGGTTGATCGCCTGCATCAGCTGGTCAAGTTCCTGCTGGGGCTGCGCTGCGGTGGGGTCGGCTGCGCCTGCGGTCATGCCGCCGGGGCAGTTGGGAATCGTGCCGACAGGGTTGTTCGCCTGAGCCGAGTTACCGTAGCGGCGTGCCACGAAATCGCAGGCGAAGGTACGCGCAGTCTGGATGATCGGGCCGCCGGAGCCGGTGGCGCCCATTGCCGAATCGTTCAGCTGGCCCTGCAGCGCGCCCATCATGGTATTGCGGAAGTTGGAAACCGCGGTCGCCATGGTGGCTTTATAGTTGGTGTAGGTCGCGCGGCCCGCGTTGGCAGCGGCCGTGGAGGCCGTGTCCATCGGGGTCGTGGTGGTGGCGTTCGCCAGCATCATCGCGGTGTCTTCCGTCGCGCCGTTCGCGCTGGTGCCGTAAGTGATCGTGCCGCACACGTTCGGATCGGTGTCGTTGGTGTAGCGGTTGGTCACCCAGCCGGTACGGTTCGTCAGGTCGGTCTTGATGCGGATGACCTGGCGCGGATCGAGCGCGCCGGTCGACTGCTGCAGATAGGCGTTGAACGCCACCTGGCAGACCATCACCTTGTTCAGGCCGGCCACGAGCGAGGTCGCGTTGGCGGCCGAGAAGGGCGACAGCAGCGACTGGTCGCCGACGACGCCGTTCACATAGGTAAGCCAGCCGGTGGAGCCGAAGTTGGAGCCCCATTCAGCCAGTTTCATCACGGCATACTGGCCGGAGGAGAAACCCTGGTTGCCGAGCGGGATCATGATGCCGAGCGCGAAGACGACGCGGATCGGGGTCCAGACCATGTTGTGGCGACCGCCGCCGAAGAGGCCGGTTTTCGCCGAATCAACGATGATGGAAAGAACCATCCAGAACAGCATCGCGCCTGCAACCAGCAGGACGCCCGAGTTATAGACCTGCATCAGGCCAGCGAGCGCGTTTTGCAGCGCGCCGCCGTTACCGGGGACGCCGGTTGCCGCCTGACGGAGAATTTTGTCGAGGACCATAAGCGCGTAGTCGGTCGAGATGCCCGAGCCGTTGACGCGGCTGTCGAACAGGCCCGCAGCGCCCGTGATGCCGCCGGTACCGCCCGAGATGTCGGTCAGGCCGGTGCCGTAGGGGTCGCCGGGATGCGCGAAAATCTGCGCCTGCGCCACTTCGCCGAGGCCAAAGCAGATGCGCGCGAAGAACGTGCCGATAGCGGCCGCCAGCGTCACCATCATCATGATGATCCCGCCGAACATGCCGTACTGGAAGGTGGTTGCGCGCGTCGTGCGGAGCGTGAACCACGCCTCGCCGAACAGGTCGCGGATCTGGGTGTTGGCGACCCCTTGCGCGCCGTAATGGAGCGCCGGATGGTCATCAGGCAAAAGCTTTGCCTGGACGAACATGAGGGCTAGCACCCGCATGAACACCGGATAGATGTGGGAGAAACCTTGGAAGCACATCCGGAACTGAGGCATGAACATAAATGCCGCTACATTCGTTCCCTTGATGCGGTTCGATTCTCTGGCGTCGCTCATGGTGAAAACCCCGACAAAAACAGACACACACACCTAAATCAGGCTTATTCTTTCATGATACGCCTTTTTCCTAAAACCGTCAAATTTACGTGAATTTATGCAAAATTGTATGGGTGTAAAAAACCCAAGCTGCGCAAGGGGTTCGGCGAAATGCAAACCGCCGGCTGTCCAATAACAGCCGGCGGCGTGCAAATTATTTTTCGCCGCGCGCGGCATGCGGAACCATAGCGGTTCCGCCCGCCCGTCAGGCCTTGGCCTGGTTCCCGATTCCGCCGGTGCCGCTGCTCTTGCCGCGACCGATGGGGCCGCCCGACGGCTTGGATGCGTCGGTGACGCCGGGCGTGGTGTCCAGATCGGCTTTCTTCTTGCCGCCGATCTCGAATTTGGGCGCCATGCCCTCCATCATTTTCGCAGCCATCAGCATGTTGCCGTCGCTGTTATCGTCCATGCTATGGTCAGGCGAGCCGCCCATCCAGCGCATCAGCGCGTTCGGGATCACGTCCATCAGCTTGAAGGAGGTGTTCGCCGCCGTGTACAGCGTGCCGAGGTAAATAATGGAATATACGGCCTGCGCGATCATGCCGGTGAAGGCGTTGTTCGACGCGATCTGCGTCGCCGCCCCCTGGCTGAAGGTCGTGTGGAAGAATGTCGCAAAGGCGTTGAAGATCAGCATCCCGCCCACGAAGCCGAAGACGACCAGAATCGGGCGCATCAGCACGTTGAGCCACAGGATCCAGGCCGTGCGCGCACCGCCCGCAAGCCCTTCGCCTTCGGTGCCAAGGTGGGTCAGCGCCGCGATCGGCACCATCAGCACCGCTTCGAACACCGACGTCATCCAGGTCAGGACGGCGAAAGCCACGCGCAGGAACGGCAGCACAGGCAGGTAGAAGGCGATCATCACGCCCGCCACCAGCATGGTGGTCGAGACGGTCGAGATAACGTTGGCGACCGCGGACGCCGCGAAGCCGATACCACCCGACACCGTGAACAGCTTGCCCGCGGTCAGGATCTGGATGATCGTGAGGCCCGACAGGATGCCGAGCGACACATAGATGATGCGGTGGCCCGCATCGGTCAGCGTCGCCAGCGGATAGGTGTTGGTCGCAGCCGTATCGACCGCGCTGAAAAGGAAGCTGTTCGACTGGCGCGGCATGATTCTTTCCGCAACCCAGTTGAGCAAGCCGCCGCCGCCGCCGAAGGCGACCGATTTAATGAAGGAGATCACGGTGCGCAAGCCGCCGCCGGAGGATGCCGGCTGGATGTCTTGCGTACGCTGCGCGCCGCCCATGGTGCCAAGCGGGGTGTTCGCAGGCGCGCCGGGGCGCGACGCAGTCGCCCACCAGGCGTCATATTCGCCAAGGATGCCGGCTGCTTTTTCCTCGATCTCGGGGCTCTTGCAAGGGCGGCCGACGATACGGCGGCCCGCGCATTTCAAATTCGCCCAGAAGCCGCCTTTGGTGGCGCCTTCCCACAATGTGCCGGGTTCGACCGTCGCCACGGGCTCGCGGCTGCCGGCGACTTGCGAATTCAGCGATGCGATTTCCTGATACCACATGCCCATGCCCGCCCAGCCGCGGCGCTGCATCTGGAAGATCATGCCATTCGGGCCGGTGATGTAGTTCATCAGCGCGTCTTTGGCATAGGGGCCGCCGCCGCAGCCGGGGCTGGTCGGCGAAATGGGCGCGGAGCCGTCATAGGTGCAGCGGATGGCGTCCATGATCATGCCGACCTGTGTCTGCGGGATGGCAGCGTTGGGGTCAGCCGCGGGCGCAACAGTGCCGCCGGGGCAAGCCGCATAAGGCGCGGAGAGCAGGCCGACGGGGTTCGGAGTCGTGGTTTCCCAGCGGCGCGCGACGAAGCCGCAGGCGAGCTGGCGGCCGAGGGTGACGATCTGGCCACCGCCGGTGCCGGAGCCGATATCGGCGCCGATATCCATGTTTTCAGACAAGAGCGGCGGCAGCGCACCCAGCATGCGCGTGCGGAATTCCGCCACGCGCGTGTTCATTTCCGTGTTCGTGTTGGTATAGGACGTGCGGTTGGCCGCGTTGCCGGCAAGACCGGCGGAGGCCGGATCCATCGGCGTCGTCACGCCCGCATTCGCGAGCACAGCGCCGGTGTCGGAGTTCGCGCCGTAGTCAAAGCCGTAGGTGATCGTGCCGCAGATATTCGCGTCTGTGTTGTTGGTGTAGCGGTTGGCGACCCAGCCCGTGCGGTTGGTCGTGTCCTGCTTCACGCGGATCACCTGCTGCGCGTCGAGGCCGCCCGTGATGTTCTGCAGCGCGGAGTTAAACGCGATCTGGCAGACCATGACCTTGTTCACGCCCGCCGCGATCGAGGTCGCGTTGTTGACGGAGAAAGGCGCCAGCAGGTTCTGGTCGCCCACCACGCCGGTGATGTACTGCACCCAGCCGCGCGTGCCGAGGTTGGAACCCCATTCGGCGAGTTTCATGACCATGTACTGGCCGGACGAGAAACCTTGCGCGCCAAGCGGGAAAATGATGCCAAGCGCAAAAACCATGCGGATCGGTGCCCAGACCATGTTGTGGCGGCCGCCGCCGAGCTTGCCCGTGCGCGCGGTGCCGATCACGATGGACGTAATCATCCAAAGGGTGACAACACCCGCGATCAGCGTCATGCCGGTGTTATAGACGCGCATCAGGTCGACGAGCGCGTTTTGCAGCACGCCGCCGTTACCGACGGGCGCCGTTGCAGCCTGGCGCAGGATTTTGTCGAAAACCATCAGCGCGTAGTCGGTCGACACCGACGCATCATTCACGCGCGTATCGAACAAACCGCCGGGCGCGCCGATCGTGCTGGTACCGCCCGTAATCGCTGTTTCGCCGGGGCCGCCGGTGCAACCGCTATAAGGGTCGCAAGGGTGTTCAAGGACGCGCGGCAGGAACAGCTGCGCCTGCACGGCATTGCCGACGCCGAAAATCACGCGCAGGAAAAACGCGCCGACCGCGAGGACCATCATCAGGACCATCAGCACGACGCCGGTGAACATCGACCACTGGTGCGCAGACGAGCGCGTCACGCGCAGCGTGAACCACGCCGTGCCGAACAGGTCGGACAAATGCGTGTCGGGAACTTCCTTGGCGCCGTAATTGAGGGCGTTATGCGTGGGGGGAATCAGCTTCGCTTCGGCGAAGACCTGTGCAAGGCAGCGCATGAAAACAGGGAAAAGGTGAGAAAACCCCTGAAAACACATGCGAAACTGCGGCATGAACAGAAACCCCGCAACGGAAGTTTTCTGACGCGATCTGTAATCGTCCGCATGGCTCATGGCTTTGCCCCAGCAAATATAGAATGAACCGCCTTATTCAGGCTTATTCATCCATGATAACCCTTTTTCTTAAAACCGTCAAAATTAAGGCATATTTATGCCAAATTTTAGGCAGCTGTCAGCAAAGGGCGGATAGTGAATCATACCATTGATCACATTAAGGAATATTTACTATTCCCAGCGTAACGCAGACATTAAATATGTAGGCTTGTACGGGTAGGATTTGAGGAATTCACCGATGCCGTTGAGGGCCGGAACGCCCCCTTCCCCCACCGGAAAGGCGTCACGGTGGATTCCCGAGGTGATGAGGATTGAGTCGAGTCCCGCCCCGTTTGCCCCCTCGATATCCGTCTGCATGCCGTCGCCGATGCACAGGACATTGTTCACCCCCATCCCCTGCAGGCAGAGGCTGTAGACCCCCCGGTGCGGCTTTCCGAAATAGGTGACCGCCCCGCCAGCCGCCGCATAGGTATCGGCGAAGGTGCCGGGGCAGAGGACCAGTTTTTCGCCCACATGCACGATCCGGTCGGGATTGGCGCAAAGCATGGGCAGGTTCGATTTCAGGCAGTCGTCCAGCACCGGCTGGTACATTTCGGCCGTGTCGTCAAAATCCTCGACCCCGCTATTGAGGACGAAATCGGCTTCGGACGGTTTTTTGACGATTTCGATATCCAGACCTTCATACAGGCTGCCGTCCTTGTCCGCGGGGCCGAGGTGGTAGCAGCGTTTGCCCCATTCCTTCAGGTATTGCCCCTTCAGCGCCATCCATGTCGCCTCGCCCGAGGTCATGATGCCGTCATACAATTCGGGCCCGATGCCCATTTCGGTCAGCTTGCCCGCCACGACATGCGCGCGGCGCGGCGCGTTCGACAGCATCCACACGATCCGGCGCGCATCTTTCAGCGCGCGCAGCGTCTCGACCGTTTTCGCGTAAGGCTTCAGCCCGTCATGCACGACGCCCCAGAGGTCGAGGATAAAGCCGTCATAACGCGATGCGACCGGATAAAGCGCAGGCAGCAGTTTCAGCTGGTCATTGGCGGGGGTCATGCGTCACCGCCGTCGCGCAGCTGCGCGGGTTCGGGTTTGCCGAACAGATATCCCTGTCCGTAATCGATGTCGAGGTCGAGGAGTTCGATCAATTGTTTTTCCGATTCAATTTTTTCGACGATCATGTCGATGCCGTTGCTGTCCAGTTCCGTCTTGATGCGTTTCAGGCGGCGCAATCCGCCCGAATCCTTCAATTCCTTCAGCAGCAGCCCCGCCTCTACCTTGATGAAGCGGATGCGGCGCGCCTCCAGCTGCGCGTAATCGAACGAAATCGATTTCACAAGATCCATCGAGAAACGGCAGCCAAGGCTGGAAAGCCCGCCCAAGACCGGCAGCGCATCCGCGCTGATCGATGCCAGATCGCGCTGACCGAGTTCGAACACAAGGCGCGGCGCAAGGTCGCGGTTCTGCGCGATGAATTCCACAAGGTCGCCCATGAATTTCGGGTCGTTCAATGTCAGGCTGGTGATGTTGCAGAAATAGGCATGCCCGTCATCCGATGTATCGCGGATCATCTGCAATCCGCGCAGCAGCAGCAGGTTGTCGATCGACGGCGCGAGATCCTGCCGGATCGCGACCTCGATATAGCGTTCCGCCGCGAGGTACACTTGCGGCTTGATGCGGATGCGGGAGAACATTTCAAAAAACCGCATCTTGCGCTGCGGCAGGTTGACGATGGGCTGAATGAACAAATCAATCCTGTCCTGCTTCACCGCCGCGCGCACCAGCGTCAGCACCTGTTCGTCGGTCAGGTTTTTCACGATGGCGTCAGGCGTTGCCTGCGGCAATGATTGTTCCAGCGCGCCGATATCGAGCGGTAATTCTTTCTCGCCTTCTTCCGTCCCGCCGAGGCGCGAAAGCTGCTCCGCAAGCGATTTGATCATGCGCTGCTCGACCGCAAGCCCTTCTGTCGCCTGCATGCGGCCAAGCCCGCGCGCGGCGGCCCCCGCATCGGCGAGACTTTTCTTTAATACCAGCAGGTCGTTGCGGTTGCGCGCCGTTTCGCGCACAAGGCGGTCGTAATCGCCGTTCATGCGCTGCATCTGCGCGCCGATTTCTTTTTCCCATTTGCGGCGCGACACCATTTCGACCGCCATCATCGCCGCCATGCAAAGAAGCGCCGCGAACAAAAACGCGATGCGCGCCGACACGACCGAGCCGAGGAAGATCAGGAAAGTGCAAAGGCCGAGCGCAATCACGATATTGCGGAACGTCAGATGCGGCTGCAACGCGGCGAAGCCAGCCTGCGGGCGCGGCAGATGGCGGCGCGTGCCGAGGTCGACGACGTTGTCCTGTTCATCTTTCTGTCCGGACATTCTATGCGGCCTTTGCGCGCTGCGCATCGATGCCGACCGCCTGCGAGATATGGGTGAAGCCGTCTTTTTGCAGCAGGTCGACAAGGCCGTTCAGGATATCGGGCACCAGCTGCGGGCCTTCATAAATCAGGCCGGTGTAAACCTGCACCAGCGTCGCGCCCGCGCGGATTTTTGCGTAGGCGTCGGCAGCAGAAGAAATGCCCCCTGCCCCGATGATCGGCAGACGACCGCCAGTGAGGTTATAAAAATCCGCAATGCGCTCGGTCGCAAGGTCGCGCAGCAGTTGGCCGCTGAGGCCGCCCTTTTCTTCCTTCAGCTTCGCATCCAGTTTGTCGGGGCGCGTGACGGTGGTGTTGCCGACGATCAACCCGTCGATGCTGTGCTTTTGCAGCAGCTCCGCAATCGACGCGCGCTGCGCAGGTTCGAGGTCGGGCGCGACTTTCAAAACCAGCGGCGGGCGTTTCGCCGCTGCATCGCGTACCTTCACAAGGCCGGCGAGCAATTTATCCAGCACCTCCTCGCCCTGCAAATCACGCAGGCCGGCAGTATTGGGGGACGACACGTTGACGGTGATGTAATCGGCATATTCGGCCAGTTGTTCGATGCAGTGGCGGTAATCGCTGTAGGGCGACGCGGCTTCCTTGTTGATGCCGATATTGACGCCCAGAATTCCCTGAATGCCCTTGAATTTCGCGCGGTAGAAAGCGACGTTCTGCCAGAAATTCGCCAGCCCCTTGCCGGGGAAACCCATGCGGTTGATGACGGATTTGTTGTCCGCGTCGCGGAAAATGCGCGGCTTGGGGTTGCCGTCCTGCGCAACCGGCGTGACGGTGCCGACCTCGACAAAGCCGAAGCCCATGTTGAACAGCGACGAAATCACTTCGGCATCTTTATCAAACCCCGCCGCAAGGCCTAATGGATTGCGGAACTCGCGGCCCCACAAATTTACGAACAGGGCGGGATTATCGACCGCCTGATGGGGGCCTGCGCCGGTCTTCAGGATGCGCAAGGTCAGCTGGTGCGCCTTTTCAGGGTCGAGGCGCATCAGGAACGACCGGAAATATTTATACAAGTCCATCCGGCTCAACCCTTCACGCCGTCACGCACGAATTTCTGCACCCATTCCAGCTTGTTGGGCAGGCTGGCGCAGCGTTCCTCGCGCGTGTACAAATCCGCCATATGCGGCGGCAGTTCGGGCGTGATGCCGATTGCTTTTTTCACGGCATCGGGGAATTTCGACGGATGCGCGGTTGCGAGCGACACAACGACGCTGTCGGGATAGGCTTCGCGGTATTTCTGCGACACGGCCAGGCCGACCGCCGTATGCGGGTCGACGACATAGCCGTATTTTTCGTACGTCTCGCGGATGGTCTTCAGCGTGTTTTCATCATTGACCGCGCCGCTGGCGAACAAATCGCGCAACGGTGCCATGCCCGCTTCCTGAATGACGAACGGCGCAGGCTTGCGGAAATGGTCCATGGTTTGCGATACCGCAGCACCCTGCCGCCCGAAAATATCGAACAGCAGCCGTTCGAAATTGCTGGAGACCTGAATATCCATGCTGGGGCTGAGGCTGGGGGCGGACGTCTCCATGTTCATGCGGCCGGTCGTGAAGAAACGATGGATGATATCGTTGCGGTTGGTCGCCGCGATCAGGCGCTCCACCGGCAGGCCCATCGACTGCGCGATATAGCCCGCGTAGATATTGCCGAAATTTCCGGTCGGTACGGTGAAGACAACCTTCTTCTTCGTCTGGTGAAAAATACGCGAACCGGCATAAACGTAATAGACAACCTGCGCCAGAATGCGCGCCCAGTTGATCGAATTCACTGCCGACAGGTGCATTTCATTGCGGAAGGTCGCATCGTTGAACATCGCCTTCACAAGGTCCTGACAATCGTCAAAGCTGCCGTCGATGGCGATATTGTGTACGTTGCTGTCCAGCACCGTCGTCATCTGGCGGCGCTGCACTTCCGATACGCGGCCCTTCGGGTGCAGGACGAAAATATCAACATTGTCTTTGCCGCGGAACGCCTCGATCGCGGCCGACCCCGTATCGCCCGATGTTGCGGCGACGATGGTGGTGCGGAGATTTTTCTGGGCGAGGATATGGCTGAACACCTGACCCAGAAATTGCAGCGCGACATCCTTGAACGCCAGCGTCGGGCCGTGGAACAGTTCCAGCACCTGTAAATTATCATCCAGCTTGCGCAACGGCGCGATTTCCTTGGTCGCGAAACCCTTATAGGACGCGCGCAGCAGCTCGATCAGTTTTTCCGACGGGATATCGGCGCTGACGAAGGGCAGCATCACGCGCCATGCGACTTCCAGATAATTCTGGCTGTTCATGTTGCCGATTTCGGCTTCCGACAGTTTCGGGCAGGATTCAGGCACGTAAAGCCCGCCATCCGAGGCCAGCCCCGTCAGCGTCGCATTCGCAAAGCTCAGGCGCGGCGCCTTGCCGCGGGTGCTGATATAATTCAGCATGCGCCCTCGTATGCCTTTTCAAGATAGCGTTCGGTCACGTGCTTTTTGAAGAAATGCGTCGACATTTTCTGCCCCGTCACGCGCTCCACCAGCTCCTGCGGCTTATACAGGCAGCCTTTGGACTGCACATTTTCACGCAGCCAGCCGTTGAAGGGCTTGAAGTCGCCTTTTTTCACGCTCCCCATCACATCGGGAATGTCTTTTTTCATCTTGTCGACGAATTGCGCCGCCGTGAACGCGCCCAGCGCATAGGCAGGGAAATAGCCGAACGCGCCGAAATACCAGTGGATGTCCTGCAGGCAGCCGTTTTTATCGTTCGGCGGCGTCACGCCCAGCAAAGCCTTGAACCCGTCATTCCACGCCTGCGGCAGATCCTTCACCTCCAGCGTGCCCTCCACCATCGATTTTTCAAGGCGGTAGCGCATGATGACATGGGCGGGATAGGTGACTTCATCGGCTTCGACGCGGATAAAGCCTCGCTCCACCTTGGTCGCGTGGCGGTAGACGTTTTCGGGCGACCATGCGGGGCCGGAACCGTTGAACGCTTTTTGAATGATCGGCGTAAACCATTCCCAGTATTCGCGGCTGCGGGCGAGTTGCATGTCGAGCGACAGCGATTGCGATTCATGGATCGCCATGCCCATGTTCTGGCTTGCGCCCACCGGCTGGTGCTGCCATTCGCGCGGCGTGAAGCGGTCGTAAAAACCATGGCCCGCTTCATGCGCGACGGCCTGCAGCGCGTTGATGAAGCTTTCGGTGTTGTAACGCGTCGTGATGCGCACATCGTCGCCGATGCCGGTCGAGAACGGATGCGTCGAGGTATCGAGGCGGCCCCAGCTGGATTCAAAGCCGAGCGCTTCGCACAACTGCTTGCCGAGTTTCTCTTGCGTCTCTTGCGCGAACGGGCCGGGCAGCGGCAAGGGTTCTTTTTGTTTCTCCAGCACCTGATCGAGGAAGCCGGGAATAAATTTCGCGATATCGTCGAAAATCACATCGACGTCATTTGCCGTCATATGCGGCGCGTAGGGGTCCATCAGCGCATCGTAGAGCGGCTTTTTCAGCTTCGCCGCCTTCACCGCCGCCTGTTCGCGCACGATATCCAGCAGGCGGGCAAGGTCGTCCTGCACAATCTTGAAATCGCTTTCGGCGCGCGCCTTGCGCCAGATCACTTCGGTCTTGGTTTCCTGACCCATCTTGCGCGATACCAGATCGGCGGGCAGCGCGGTTGCATGCGTGTACTGCCACTGCATGATGTCGAGGTTCGCGCGTTCCCAGTCATTCAGGCTTTGCGTATTCACGCCCGCCATCCAGTCGCCCAGCTGCGGGTCGGTCGCCATTTCGTGGATCATGACGCCGAGCGTCTCGATTTGTTTTGCGCGCTGGTTGACGCCTTTTTCGGGCATCAGCACGGCCTTGTCCCAATCCAGCACGCTGTCGATCTGGCGCAGTGTCATGATTTTTTCAAAGCGTTCTTCGAGTTTTTTATACGCCTGCATGTTGGCTCTCCCGTTTTGCGGCCGGCTGGCGGCTCGCCATGATATAGATCAGCAGCATGACGCCCGCCATGCCGAACCAGAAAATCGCGTAGTTTTTATGATCGTTCGGGATATCGACACGAAGCGCGCCGCCTGCGGGATACACACCCGCTGCCTCCGCCACCGCGTCGACGATAAAGGCGGGCGCGGCCGCGTCCATCGCCTTGGTGTCTACCCAGTACCACTGGTTTTTCGCCGCGTCATTCGCGGGCGCAAACATCGTTTTTTTCGGGAAGCGCACGAAGCCCTCGACCGGCACAATCCCCTCCGGCCTGTTGACGGCAAGGCCATCGGCAATCCAGCCGCGGTTGACCAGCACGATGCCGCCGGATGCACGGCGGAACGGCACGACCATTTCATAGCCCACCTTGCCGTCGCGCACGCGGGGGCCGAGGTGGAATTCGCGGTCATAGAGGAACTGCCCCGCCAGCGACACGCGGCGGTATTCCCAGTCCTTCGCCTCGACAGATTCCGGCAGCGGCACCGCCACCCCCGACATCTGGCTGTCGAGCCGCGCCAGCAGGCCGTTTTTCCATTCCAGCCGCTCCAGCTGCCAGACGCCCAGGCCAAGCGCGACCGTGACGATCACGATCGTCAGCAGGGTCGGAATCAGGCGGAACTGGAAGGATTTGGCGGTCAATTTGTCGGTCATGGGGAACCCGTTATTTTTAGGCTTGCTTATATTAAGGTTGTTCTGCAAAAAGGTGGAGTCATCTTTAGCTTTATAATTTTACAGAAAAGGTCGCAGCATGGTGTCCCGCCCGCTGACCAAAGGCGAAGCTGCATTGGCGAAAACCGTCTTCGGCGATTCTATCGATTATGCCGCCGTGACGATCAACGACGGAAAATTCGCCGGGTTCCATCCCGAAGGCACCGCGATGGCGCCGAACGGCAACCTGTTTATGTATGGCTGCTATGTCGATGATTATTCAAAACTGGAAACCTATGGCCAGTCGCTGTTCATCCACGAGATGACCCATGTGTGGCAGTACCAGAACAAGATCCTCGCCCCCATCGCGGAGGCCGTGAAGCTGAACCTGAAACACAAATTCAACTACCGCGTCGCCTATGACTATGAACTGGAATCCGGCAAAGACCTGACCGATTACAACATGGAACAGCAGGCGAGCATCGTGCAGGACCATTTCGCCCTGAAAAACGAAGCGGGATCGGAATACTGGAGCAACTGCCAGAACGCCGAATACGGCGCGCAGCGCATGGCGCTGTACGAACAGGTGCTGGATAAATTCCTGAAAGACCCCGCCTACGCCAAACAGGCGCAGTTCCCGACGGCGGCGTCGAAGAAGAAGCCGAAGCCCTAACCCTTCCGGTGCCGCCATTCCAAAAGAATGATGTAAGCCTTCACAACCGGCAGCAGCAGCGCCATCGCGCCCAGCATCACCGCGAGCCATAGCACGCCCTGCAGCCAGAGCGGCGGATGGACGAGGTTTTCGAATCCCCATGCCAGCGGAATGATCGTGATGCCGAAAAAGAAAATCAGGAAGACGCTCGCGCCGTCGCCGATATCATGGGCGCCCAGATCCGCGCCGCATTCGGCGCAGGTCTTGACGACCGTGATGGAGCGCGGCTGGAACAGTTTACCCTTGCGGCAAACGGGGCAGCGCGGTTTCAGGCAGAAGCGGAGGTCCTGAGTAAGGCTCAGGAATTGCCCCACCAGTAAATCGCGACGAAGAGGAACAGCCATACAACGTCAACGAAGTGCCAGTACCATGCGGCCGCTTCAAATCCAAAGTGGCTCTTCGCGGTGAAGTGCCCCTTCTTGTTGCGGAACAGGCAGACCAGCAGGAAGATCGAACCGACGAGGACGTGGAAACCGTGGAAGCCCGTCGCCATGTAGAAAGCGGAGGAATAGATGTTGCCGCCGTTTTCGATCGAAAAGCGGAAGGTGGCATGCATGTATTCATAGGCCTGGAAGCAGGTGAAGAGCGCGCCGAGCAGCACGGTAATCAGCAGCGCCTTGGTCGCCTCCGCCTGTTTGTTTTCAAGGATCGCGTGGTGCGCCCAGGTGACCGTGCAGCCGGAGAGCAGCAGGATCATGGTCATCAGAAGCGGGATGTCGAACGCGTCGATCGGCACGACAGTTGTCGGCGGCCAGACGAAACCGATCGCTTCGGTCGGGCGCAGCGCGCCGTTGAAGAACGCCCAGAAGAAGGCGACGAAGAACATGACCTCGGACGAAATGAAAAGCGCCATGCCGTAACGGAAGCCGATTTTCGCAACAGGGCTATGCGCCTTTTCCACGACTGCTTCATGGATGACGTCTTTCCACCAGATCCACATCAGCGTGAAGAGCATGAAGAATCCGAAGATCACGCCATAGATGCCGGGGGTGATGCCCAAAATCGTGACCTTGTGCATGTAAAGCACGGCGAAACTCGCCAGCAGCCCCGCCACGACCGCGCCCACGAAAGGCCACGGGCTGGGGTTGACGAGGTGGTACGGGTGAGGCTTGCCGCCCTTGAGGTCGTATACCGGTTCATCGGACATGCGTTGTTCCTTTTCGTTAGCCTTTGTCATTCACAAAATCGTCCATCGCCTTTTGCAGCTCGGTGCTGTCCTTGCGGAAGAAGGTGTAGGACAAGGTAATGGTATCGATATCTTTCAGGTCGGGATCGTCGACGATCGCAGGGTCGATATAAAACACGACCGGCATGGAAACCTTTTGCTTCGGCTTCAGGATTTGCTCGCCGAAGCAAAAACATTGCGTCTTGTAGAAAAACTTGCCCGCGCGGAACGGCGTGACGTTATAGACGGCCGTGCCCGCAACCGTTTCGGTCGTGGGGTTCATGGCGGAGAATGACGCGAAGCCATCGGCGCCGATGTTGAGTGTCACAGGCCCCTGCTCCGACTGGAAATCCCAGGGCATGCCGGGGGAGGTGTCGGCGTGGAAGCGCACGGTGATCTTGCGCGCAAGCTCGGCATGTTTCTTTTTGGCGGCCGTCACTTCTTCGACCTGCGTCGTGCCGCCCCAGCCCATCAGCTTGCAGGTAAGCTCGTATAAAGGCACGGAGGCGAAGGACAGTGCGACCATGAAGAACACGACGCCCATCGTGATCTTCAGAACTTTCATGTTTTTCTGCTGCAGCGTCGGCTCCATCGCTTACCCGCCCTTCATGCGGATGATGGTCACGGCGAAAATGGTGACGATGAAGGCGATGACGGAGAGGAACACCGCGTAGTTTTTCGCTTTTTTGCGCTTATGAAGTTCGCTTTTCGGCATGTTACACCTTGCCCAGCATCATGACGGTGAACAGCGCGAACAGGTAGAAAATCGAATAGCCGAACATCAGACGCGCAAAGCGGTAGCCCGTTTCGCGCAACACACGGAAGGAACTGACGATAAACATCAGGTGCAAAAGAGATGCGATGACAAGATAAATCACGCCGACCATGCCCATGAAATAGGGCGCAAGGACGACAGGGGTCATCAAAAGCGTATACAGCACCATCTGGCGCTTGGTCGATGCTTCGCCGGCGACGACGGGCATCATCGGCACGCCCGCCTTTTTATAGTCTTCGTTGCGATAGAGGGCGAGCGCCCAGAAATGCGGCGGCGTCCACAGGAAGATCAGCGTGAACATGACGAGCGATTCCAGCGACACGTTGCCGGTGACGGCCGCCCAGCCGATCATTGGCGGAAACGCGCCAGCCGCGCCACCGATCACGATGTTTTGCGGCGTGATGCGTTTCAGCCAGACCGTATAGATAACGACATAGAAAAACGACGCGAAGGCCAGCAGCGCCGCCGCCGTCCAGTTGACCGCGACGCCCATGAGGCCGACGGACAAAACGGTCAGCACAACGCCGAACGCCAGCGCCTCCGCCGAATCCACGCGCCCCGTGACGATGGGGCGGTTTTTCGTGCGGTTCATGATGGCGTCGATATCCTGTTCGTACCACATGTTGATCGCACCCGATGCGCCAGCGCCGACTGCGATGCAGAACACCGCGACAAGCTGCAGGAACAGGTGCAGGTGGCCGGGCGCAAGGACAAGCCCTGCAACCCCTGAAAACACCACCAGCGTCATCACGCGCGGCTTCAGAAGCTCGATGAAATCGCGGATACGCGTTTCGGCGCGCGCGGTATCGGGCGCGGTGTCGAAACTGTATGTCGCGAAATCGGTCATGCTTCCTTTTTAGCCTTTCACAACGGGCTGGATATCAAACTGGTGGAACGGGGGCGGGGAAGACAGATGCCATTCCAGCGTGTTCGCGCCTTCGCCCCAGTAATTCGCCTCGACCTTGCGGCCAAAGAAAATCGTGTAGACGGCGATGATCATGAAGAACACGGTCGCGCCGCCGGCGGTGTATGCGCCATAGGACGAAATGGTGTTCCAGCCCTCGAACGCATCCGGATAATCCGGGATACGGCGCGGCATGCCCTGCAAGCCAAGGAAGTGCTGGGGGAAGAACAGCAGGTTGACGCCGATAAAGGTTGCGTAGAAATGCAACTGGCCCGCCCATTCCGGATACTGGCGGCCCGACATTTTGCCGATCCAGTAATACCAGCCCGCGAAGATCGCGAAGACCGCGCCCAGCGACAGGACGTAATGGAAATGCGCGACGACGTAATAGGTGTCGTGCAGCGCGACGTCCATGCCCGCATTCGCCAGCACGACGCCGGTGACGCCGCCCACGGTGAACAGGAAGATGAAACCGATCGCCCAGAGCATCGGCGTCGCAAAGCGGATCGAGCCGCCCCACATCGTCGCGATCCACGAGAAGATCTTGATCCCCGTCGGTACCGCGATCACAAGCGTCGCGGCGGTGAAGTAGGCGCGGGTGTCGGCACTCATGCCGACGGTGTACATATGGTGCGCCCAGACGACGAAGCCGACGAAGCCGATCGCGACCATCGCATATGCCATGCCCAGATAACCGAAAATGGGCTTGCGCGAGAAGGTGGAGACGATCTGGCTGACAATGCCGAAGGCGGGCAGGATCATGATGTAAACTTCAGGATGACCGAAGAACCAGAACAAGTGCTGGAACAGGACGGGGTCGCCGCCGCCTTCAGGCTTGAAGAACGAGGTGCCGAAGTTGCGGTCGGTCAGCAGCATGGTGATCGCGCCGCCAAGGACGGGCAGCGACAGGACCAGCAGGAACGTCGTGACCAGCATCGCCCAGACGAACAGCGGCATGCGGTGCAGCGTCATGCCGGGTGCGCGCATGTTGAAGATCGTGGTGATGAAATTCGCAGCGCCAAGGATCGAGCTTGCGCCCGCAAGGTGCAGCGCGAAAATCGCCATGTCGACCGAGGCGTTCGGATGCCCGACGATGGAGGAAAGCGGCGGATAAACCGTCCAGCCCGTGCCCGCGCCGCCGCCGACGAAGGCGGAACCCAGCAGCAGGAAGAAGGCCGGCACGATCAGCCAGAACGACACGTTGTTCAAACGCGGGAACGCCATGTCGGGCGCGCCGATCATCAAAGGCAGGAACCAGTTGCCGAAGCCGCCGATCAGGGCGGGCATGACGACAAAGAAGACCATGATCAGGCCGTGCGCGGAAATCAGCACGTTCCACATCTGGCCGTCGGTCACATATTGCAGGCCGGGATGTTGCAGTTCGGCGCGCATGACCATCGAGAAACCGCCGCCGATCAAACCGGCGATTGCCGAGAAGATCAGGTACAGCGTGCCGATGTCTTTGTGGTTGGTCGAGCAGAACCAGCGCTTGAAGAAACCAAGCTTGGGGTGGTCATGGTGATGGTCGTCATGGCCGCCATGCGCATGATCATGGCCGTGATGGTTGTCGTTATGGGTGTTGGCCATTATTTCGCTCCTGATTTCTTGCCGGATTTGCCGGCTTCTTTTTCTTTCACCGTGGGATCGGCGGTGCCGGGCGGATGCGCCTCGGATGCGTCTTTCGGTTTTTCAAGCGTCGTGTCGCCGGCTGCCGCGCCGGGCGCGACCGACGGTGCCGCCGCCGCTTTTTCCGCCGCGATCTCTGCGGGCATCTTGCCGCCTTGCGCGTGGATCCATTGCGCGAAGCGTTCTTTCGATACCGCGTTCACTTCGATCGGCATAAAGCCGTGGTTCGCGCCGCAGAGTTCCGAGCACTGGCCGTAATAGGTGCCAGGCTTGTCGATGCGCACCCATGTTTCGTTCGTGTGGCCGGGCACCGCATCCAGCTTCACGCCAAAGGCGGGAACAGCGAAAGCATGCAGCACGTCCGCCGCCGTGATCAGCAGGCGGATATTGGTATCCACCGGCAGCACGATCGGGTTGTCGGTTGCGAGCAGGCGCGGGCGCGGATCGTTGTTCTTTTTCAGGTCCTGTTCGCTGACAAGGTTGGCGAGGAAGTTCACGCCGCCATGATCAGGATATTCATAGCCCCAATACCATTGATAGCCCTTGATGTTCAGCGTCATCTCCGCCTCATGCGTGCGGTCGGCGGTGTAAAGCAGCTTCATCGACGGCACGACCAGCAGGACGAGGATCACGACCGGCACGACCGTCCAGACGATTTCCAGCATCGTGTTATGCGTGGTGCGGGACGGCGTCGGGTTCACATGGCGGTTGTAGCGCACGACCACCCAGATCAGCAGCGCAAGGACGAAGAGCGAGGACAAGGTGATGATCGGCACCAGCAGGTGGTTGTGGAATTCTTCCATCTGCAGTTTGACCGGCGACGCGGGCGGCTGGAAGCCATATGCCCAGTTCTTCGGCTGGCCGATGATTTCAAGACCCTCGGCCGCGCCCGCGAAGGCGGGTACTGCGTAAAGGGCCAGCGCCAGAACGCCGGTTAAAGTTGCCACGAGGCTCAGTCTTTTGAATGTCATTTTTTCTAGATCCGTCATGAGGGATAGGCCGGACTCGACCATGTGACAGTTATATACCTGTCACATATGCTTGTGAAGCACCGCGCAACAAAATTTATATTTCATAATGAAGGCTGCGGCGGTTGTTTTTGAAGGGTTTATCGGGGACGAAACTGGTGCGGGATGCGAAGGTGCGTACGGCTGTTCAATTTCGGCATGCTATTTGTCGTAATTGCGGCAGTTCAAGTCGGGCTGGGTTGCGCGGCCGGCTTCGCTTTTCGCGGCGGGTGCAGCCTTGCGGTGATGGCGGCGGCGACCGTCGCTTGCGTCGCCTGCGACAGGTCTTCTTCGGTGCCCTGCCAGTATGCGGGCCCGTTTACGATATGCGCCTTTACCTTGCCGGGAAATTCTTTCGCCAGCTGTTCGGACAAAATTTCCATGCCGGTATCGGTGCGCCCGAAAATGACGAAGTCTACGGTGGCGCGCAGGTGGTTGCGCAGCAGCTTTTCCATCTCCACCTTCGCCGCCGGATAATCGTGGAACCCGCCGTCGGAAATCACGACGAAATGCGATTTCTGGCCGTTGAGTTTGTTCACGGCGGCGGTCTTGATCATTTCGGTGACCGCCGGTTTGAAATCGCTCGACGGGCCGCTTTTGAAAAGCGCCTTGCGCGTTTCGGGATCAAGGATATCGCCCCGCACCCATTCCGCATCGCGCGCGCCTGCGTATAAACACACCGGCGCATCCAGCACCGCCGCGCCATCCAGTGCCGCCGAAAACGGTTTCGCCGTGATGCTGCCCGAACGGTCGATGAAAACGGCGACGGCAGTATTCTTCACGCGCGCCGATTTGATACGCGCCCGCACATCGCTGGTGCGCGTGCGGAAGCGCGCCTTTTCAGCGGCAACTTTTTTCGCTTCGTCCTGTTCGAGTTTGCGCAACAGGCGGCCGGCGGATTGGGCGAGCTGCCGCTGGTCTTCCGCTGTTCGGCTGAAATGCTTTCTCAGCGCCGCCGCATCCTCCGCCAGTTCCGGCGCGAGCAACAGGGCATCAGCCGCCACGCGCGCGGATTTTTCGCTGCCTTCGGCGGCGGCGTCAAACTGCTGCTTCAATGCACGCAGCGCGTCGATGGTTTCGCGCGCCGCGGGTTTGCGGTCCTGCATGGTATTCCGGTGTTATGTTTAAGCCATCTCCGTTTTAGGATGGAGGCTGGAGAGAGTCAAGCCAAGCGCCGGATTTAACGGCGCTGCTCCATATCAATCTCGCGCATGAGGAAGTTAACCTCCTCCAGCTCGCGGTCCATGGCGCGCAATGCATGGTAATCGAGCGGGCTCTGGCGCATCAGCCTTGCCCGTTCCACCTGCGCCTCGACGCGGTATAATTTTAAAAGCTGCAGGTGAAAACCTGCGAGTGTCGCCACCGTCGCGCGTTCAAGGGCGTGCTCGATCCCCAGCGCGGCGAGGAACGGGTTGGTCACCGAGTTCAGTGCCATTCATCCTGCCAAAAATTTTTAAACAATAGGATGAGTTTAGCAGAACGGCGTGGGGTGTCAAAATACCGCAGTTAAGTGGCTGATTATACTTGTTCGCTGACCTGCAACAGAATCGCGCGCAACTCGGCGATGCCGATGTTTTTGTCGGAGCTGGTGGGGAAAACCTTGCCATGCGCGGCGACGTGCTTCACGCGCAGCTCTTCCTCGACGGTGGCGATGGTTGCCGCAAGCTCCGCCGCTTTCGGCTTGTCGGCTTTCGTCAGGATGACGATATAGCGCACACCGGAGCGGTCGAGAATTTCCATGCTGTCCTTGTCGGCGGGCATGATGCCGTGGCGGGAATCCACCAGCAGGCAGACGCGGCGCAAGGAACGGCGTTCGCGCAAGTAGTCATAGATGAGGCCGTTCCACGCCGCGATTTTTTCTTTCGACTCTTTCGCATAGCCATAGCCCGGAAGGTCGACGAGGCGGAATTTTCCGTCGATGTCGAACATGTTGATCTGCTGCGTGCGGCCCGGCGTTTTCGACGCGCGCGCCAGCGCCTTGCGGCCCGTCACAGCGTTGATGAGGCTGGATTTGCCGACATTCGATCTTCCCGCAACCGCAATTTCCGGCATGCCGTCATCGGGCGGCATCGCCTCATGATTGGCGACGCCCGCCACGAATTTGCATTCGCGCTGGAACAGCCGCTGCCCCGCCTTCAGGGATTCAGGATCAAATACGAAACTCTGGCTCATGCCGGCGGCAGCTTCGGTTTTTTCTTGCGGCGGTCGGCGTGACCGCGGATGAGCGAGGTGTTTTCACCGCCCACTTTTTTCAAGATGTAATACTGCTGGAAGATCGACAGCACGTTCGACCATGTCCAGTAAATGATAAGGCCGACCGCGAACTGCGCCATCATCACGGTTGCGATGAAGGGGAACCAGGTTTGCAGGCGTTCTTGGGTCGCATCCGCCATCGGGGGCGTGATGCGTTTTTGCAAGACCATGGTCAGGCAGAACAGCACCGGCCACGCGCCGATCATCAGCGCATGCGGCGGCGTCCACGGGATCAGGCCGAACAGGTTGAACAGCGATGTCGGATCGGGCGCCGACAAATCGTGGATCCAGCCGGGGAACGGCGCATGGCGCAGGTCGACGGAAATCAGGATGACTTTATACAGCGCAAAGATGATCGGGATCTGCACGATGATCGGCCAGCAGCCCGAAAACGGGTTGGCGTTTTCGGTGCGGTACAGTTCGTAAATTTCCGTCTGCAGCTTGGTCTTGTCGTCCTTGTACTTCTCCTGCAATTCCTTCAGGCGCGGCGCGATGACTTTCATCTTCGCCATGGAGCGGAACGATTTGGAGGCGAGCGGGAATACGAAAGCACGCACGATAATGGTCATCAACAGAATGCCCATGCCGACGCTGCCCGTCATTTTGAACAGGTAATGCAGGATGTAATAGAAGGGCTTGGTGATGATGTAGTAAATGCCGAAATCGATGCCCAGCTCCAGCTTGTCGAAATTGTACTTGTCCTGATAGCCGCGCATGATGTCGAGGTTTTTTACGCCGGCATAGACATAGGTCGTCTCGGTCGCTTCGCCGCCTGCGGGGATCGTGAATTCATCGGTGCGGATATCAGTCTGGAAATGCTGGGGCGCTTTTTTGTCGAGGCCGCCAACGCAATCATCCTTGCCCAGCTTGCACACCGCGCGCGCCTTGAAGGTCATGGCGGGGTCGGGCAGCAGCGCGACCATCCAGTATTTTTCCGTGATGCCGATCCAGCCCTTGGCGTTGTCGACCAGCAGCCAGTCGGGGCGGCCTTCGGCGATATCTTTATAGCCGGGCGCGTGTTCCTTTTTGTTCAGATAGCTGATCGGGCCTTCATGCAGCGTGTAAAAACCCGTGAAATCGGGCGGCACGCCGCGGCGCGCAACCGCGTGATAGGCGCGCAATTTCACGGCTTCAGTGCCTGAGTTGCGCACGGACTGCTTGATGGTGAACAGGAAATTATCGTCGATGCTGATATTGCGCTCGAAGCGCAGGCCTTCGCCGTTGTCCCAGAACAGGGTGACGGGCGCTGCGCCGCTGCCAAGTTCGGCAGGGCTGCCGGGGGCGACCGACCACACGGTCTGTTCGTTCGGCACCTTCGCGTTGCCTTCGGTCAGCCAGCCGCTGTCGATATAGGCGGGCTGCGGGGCGTCGTCTTTTCTCAACAGCGCGACATGGTCGGCGGCGGGGTTGGTCTTGCAGGTTTCATCGACATGCACGCAATGCTCGTTCAGCGTCAGGTCGTCGATGCGGCCGCCGGTCGTGGGGAATGATCCGCTCACGCGCGCGCCACGGATCGGAATACGCAGGGCATTCACGGATGCGGGCACGTCGCCCTCGGGCGTTTCGCCGGCGGTTGCGGTCGGGGTGACGGCGGGCTTGCCTGCGGGCGTCAGCGTCTCGACGTTCTTTTCCTGCTGCGCCTTGTCCTTGGCGGCGGCGGCGATTTTCGCCTGGCGCGGCATCTCGACAAAGAAATGGAAGCCCAAAAGAATGAACAGCGAAATGACAACCGCCAGCATCATGTTGGCGCGGTCGCGGGCTGCGTTCGGGTCGTTGGGTTGGAAAGCCATTTATATTGTCCTTTAGTCTTTGTCGGAATCGTCAGGGGGTTTTATCACAAGTGCCTGCATGGGAACAGATTTTATCCGGAACGGGGTCATGCCCGCCCGCATTGCCCGGATGGCAGCGTAAAATGCGTTTGATCCCGAGGAAGCCGCCCGCGCCTGCCCCGTGTTTGCGGATGGCCTCGGCGGTGTAATTCGAGCAACTGGGATAAAAGCGGCACTGTTTTCCCATAATGGTCGAGAAGGTGAACTGGTAGAGACGGATCAGCCCCAGCAGCGCGCGCGCGATGATCGAAGGCTGGCTCATTCCGCCACCTTCAGCGCGATCAGCCCCTTTTCAAAATCGGCGGTCATGAGGGTGAAGTCATACGTCGTGGCGGCGGTCTTGCAGATGATCACAAGGTCAAAGCCTGCGAGCGTGCGGGATTTCAGGAGAAGGCGCACCATTTCGCGGATGCGGCGCTTGGCGCGGTTGCGCACAACAGCGTTGCCCACCTTGCGGCTGGCGGTAAGGCCAAGGCGGAAGGCGGGAGTGTCAGTTTTAAGTGCCTGCAGGATAAAAGCGGAACCGGCCCATCTTTTGCCGTTCCGCGCGATGCGCTGGAATTCCGGCGACGCCTTGATCATCGTCACGGCGGCGCACATGGGCAAATGACCGTTTAGGCGGACAGCTTTTTACGGCCTTTTGCACGGCGTGCTGCAACGACCTTCTGGCCGCTCTTGGTTGCCATACGGGCGCGATAGCCATGGCGGCGCTTGCGGACCAGTTTGCTGGGTTGGTAAGTACGTTTCACGGCAGAATCTCCATCATCTCTACATAAAATTCCAAGCTAGGTGTATATGCCCGATGGGGCAGGAATGTCAATCTCTTAAATTCCTTATGTGAAAGTGTTAACAGGTTTTCGACGTTATGGAATTATAAAACAGGCGCAAAAGTTGACAGAACTGGCGCAATACCTGATAAACAAGGTGATATGCGCCCGTAGCTCAACTGGATAGAGCGTTGCCCTCCGAAGGCGAAGGTTGGGGGTTCGAATCCCTCCGGGCGCGCCATCCCAACCAATAGCCCTTCTACACCCTGCCCTGCTCCTGCGTATAAAGAGGAAGTGACATGGCCAAGCTCGTGTTCGGAATGAACCAGTCGCTGGACGGCTATGTCGACCATACGGGCTTCGCGCCCGGCCCGAAACTCTTCCGCCATTTCATCGATGAAGCCAAAAGCCAGACAGGCAGCATCTACGGGCGCAAAATCTACGAGATCATGCGGTATTGGGATGAAGACCATCCCGAATGGGATGCGGCGGAGCAGGATTTCGCGGCGGCATGGCGGCGCCAACCGAAATGGGTTGTCTCCCGCACACTTGATTCCGTCGGCCCCAATGCCAGGCTTGTGAAAGGCGATCTGGCGGTCGCGATCCGGAAATTGAAACTGGAGCAGGAGGGCGAGATTGAAGTCGCGGGCCCCGACCTTGCCAGCAGCCTCACGGAACTTGGCCTGATCGATCAATACCGGATTTACCTGCACCCTGTTGTGATGGGGCACGGCAAGCCTTACTTCGCAGGGCCGCGCCCGCCGCTCCGCCTCGTCAGCAATGACAGTATGGATGAAAATGTGATCCGGCTGGTTTACGTTCCGGCTTAATGTTTGCGCGCCGTTAGCGTACGGCAGCCGCCGCCGGATGCGCGGGCTTCACGGGACGCTGGATGCCGAACATCCATTTCCAGACCGCGTTGCTGTAAAAATACGGCGATTCACATTCATGGCCGACGCCGCGCAATTCGCTGAAAAATGTGGATTTGCCGCCCGATCCGCGGATCACCTGCGCGAGTGTGCCGATGGCGGCTGCGGGCACGACCTTGTCATTGCCGCCATGAATCATGAACAGCGGCGTTTTCGCGAGTTTCGGCGCGTCGGCGAAGCTCCATTTGCCGCCGATGGAAACACCCGCCGCGAACACACCCGCATAATGGCTGAGCGCACCCAAGACCCCGTCGCCGCCGGTGTCGCAGCCGATGATATACATGCGGTTGTCGTCGATCGGGTGCAGCTCGGTCAGGGACGCCAGCACGATGATCGCATCGCGCAGCGACAGCGCCGCGTCGCCCGGGTGTTTCAGCTCGCCGGCCTTGGCGAATTCCTGCCCTGTGTATCGCAGCGGCGCGTCCCAGATTTTTTCCTTCGGCGACAGCGGGATCATCAAATAAGACGGATACGCCTTTTGCACGGCGGTCGCGCGCAGCTGGATCGCCGCCTGGCTGACGCCGTCCTTGTCGTGCAAAATCACGACGATGGGCAGCTTCACGTCGTTCGGGTTGGGCGGCGCGTACCAGTAATAAAATACCTCGCGCTTGATGCCGCTATCCTCGATCAGGAATTTTTTCTTCTTGAACAGCGACGGCGTGGTGTATTGGCCCATCGGGAAATCGTTGCGCGGCGCCTCGACGCTGATGGCGCCGCTCAGGTTCGCGATCACGTTGCCGTTGCCGCCGAACAGTTTATGCCGCACCTGCGGGAACATCAGCGCGACGACGCAGCCAAGGCCGAGGATCGTGAAGATCATGATCAGCTCGCCCTTTTTCTTGGCGGCCTGTATCTCCTCGGCCGTGACCTCGTTCTGGCCGCCCGGGCCGCCGGTGCCGTCGCCCGGTTTTTTCTTGTTCTTGTCGGGTTTCTTGGTGAAGTACTGGAACATCTGCTTGAACATCTGGACCATGGTCATGAAGATTTCGCCCATGACACGCATGAGCTCTATCGTCATCTCGATCATTACTTCCCAGAGCATCGCTCAAACAGTCCTTCGCGCCGTCGTTCACCCCCGATTGTGATTGATGCATGGGGGCGGTTACAAGAAGAAGATTAACTTCCCATATCGGAAAATGCCGGGCAATCAAAAGCCGGACCCGCTTTTCTGCGGCGTCCGGCTTTGAATGGGGTATCCCCGTATTTTAGCTTTACCAATGCCTGACGCGGCCGGTATCCACATGCACGAAGTTCGACGACGGGTAGTAGCCCACGCCGCCCGAGTTGAGGGTGATTGCGGCCTGACGCAGGTTTTTCAGCTGGGTGCCGGGCAGCTTGATGTCGATTGCCTGGCCGGACATGTGCAGGCTGCGGGTTGCGACGCCGTGGCTGGCGACGCGCAGCTTTGCGTTTGTCTTGGGCGAGCGGTAGCCCGAGAAAACATCGATCATGTTGGCGTTCGACAGGCGGTGCTGGAGGACATAAAGGATGTCCATCAGGCGCGGGTCGATGGGGAAACGCTCGCCGCTGCGGTGGTCGCGCATGACCGACTTGATTTCACCGAAGGCGTCGGGAAGGTAGCGGCCGCCATACCAATATTCACCACGGAATTTTTCTCCGGTATGGACGTTAGTCAGCTGAATCTCGCGTCCCACGTTTTTCAGCGCAGGACCTGTCGAGGCCATGGACAGATCAGGCATCCAGCAGCCAAGCGCGGCGGCTGCGGCGATACCCGTTTTCAAAAAAGAACGGCGATCGGCGTCAAAAGCATCAGCGGCGGAGCTGTTTTTAGCCATCAGCTCGGCAGGGTCGACAAAACGGTTCATGAGTTTATCCCATGTATGGTTAATACTTCGTTCTCTTGAACAGAGGACACCAATTTACCTAGGCTTTCAAGCAAAAAACTCAAGTTATTACATAACATTAGAATGATAACCTCAGATTGCGTGGCGAAAAAGAAATAATATTGCCGCGTTGCACCAAATTATTAAAACGGGCGTTCAGTATGCCCTTCACCACCCCCAAAAAGGCCGGATCAAGGCCGATTGAAAAGGAGGTTCACAAAGATGAATAGCGAACAGAAAATAAGAAAGTTTTTTGACGAATACACGGAACGGTTCAACAACAGCCTTGCCGAGGGCGCGAAGGTGGATGCGGGTGCGGTGCGCGATTCCTTCGCCGATTATTTCGTGGAATCGAGCCCGAACGGCGTGCAGGGCAGCCGCAACAGCCTGCTGTTCGGCTTCGTCATCCCGCGCGGTTTCCGGGAATACCGCAAGATGGGCGCGACAGGAATTACGCTTGCTGGCCTGAAACTGACGCATATCGACGACCATCACTACATGGCGCAGGCGCATTGGGATGCGGCGTATGCCACGAAAAGCGGCGGCGAGCGCGGCATCGGCTTCGACGTCGTCTATTTCCTGACGCTGCATTCGGGTGCGCCGAAGATTTTTTCCTACATCACCGGCGACGAGAAAAAACTGTTGCGCGCGCACGGCATCGTTTAGGCATCCCGCAGGCTGTTTTAAAATAAATGTCCCGCTTTGAACGCCGCGACCTTGGCAAGGGAACGGGTTATCCCCTATGCTGAACGCGCTGACCCCAAGGAGGCTTACAGACACATGGCCGATATCCAGATCAACTGCACAAATAAAAACGACACCTTTTCAGACCACACCGGCATTACGCATCTGGGCGGCCCCAACGGGCGCTGGAAAAAAGAGCAGATCATTTTCTCGCTCAACGAAAGATCGAACACCTATTTCACCGTGATCGACGATATCCGCCTCGACATCAACATCTACCTGCAGGGTTACGGCGTGCATTTGCGCGCGCATGCAAACGGCGTGTGGAACGACCTGCTGCTGAAACTTCCAAGATGCCCCGTCCCCGAAGAACGGGCGATGGCATAACGGAGTCATTCCCGCACCACCTAGGCGCCGTCAGCACGTTTAGCCCGCATATTTCCGGCACGTATCCGCGATATAGCCGCGATACCATTGATGCGCGGGGTCGGCGTCGCGCCGCGCATGCCAGACGGCATGCAGGTCGAATTGAGGGATCTTGAAATCCGTTTCCAGCACGCGGAAACTGGCGTTATCCTTCAGAAATCCCACATCGTTGCGGTCGATCAGCAGCAGGTAATCCGTCTCGCGCAGCAGCTCGATTTCCGCCCAGATATCCGGCACCGACACCAGGGTCTTTTGCAGGATGCCGGCCCGCCGGAATTTTGCATCCAGCAGCGACGACGCCAGACTGGCGGTCGCCTTGATATGCGGCGTGTCGAGATACGCATCGCGGCGGATGCGCCCCGATTTGAAATGCGGGTTTTTACCGGAGCATAAAACCACGAATTCGGTCCGAAGCAGCTTCACCGATGAAAACTGCTTGTCGAGTTTTTCCGAGACCAGGCCGATATAAATATCTGCCTGCCCCTCCTCCACATGTTTCAACGCCTCCTGCTCGCCCAGATTGATCATATCGACCTTCAGGCGCGGGAATTTTTTGATAAGGTTCAGCGACAATTCCTCGAAAAGCATGCGCCCCTTGACGAACGGGATGACGACCGAGAATTGCGCGGCCATGGTTGCGGGATCGAACACCGCATTCTTCATCGTGGCCAGCATTTGTAACTGGTCGAGCATGCCTGACACATGCGCGCAGTAATCATGGCAGAAGGTCGTCGGCTCCAGCCCTTGCGGCGCGCGGATGAACAGCGCGTCACCCGTCAACTCCCGCAGCTGCTTCAGGTAGACCGAAATGCTGGGCTGCGCGAGGCCGAGCCGTTCTGCGGCCAGCGTCGTTTTACGGGTTAAATACAGCGCCTCAAGCACCGACAACATTGTGACATTGATTTTGTTCAGTTCCTGCCGCATACCGCCCCCAATTCCAGATATTATATTTTATAATAAATAATATTACATTTCATTATTGGATTGCATATCCATAATATGGCATCCTGTAAATTAGAGTGTAAGCAACAAGGGGAAACAGCATGGCTGACGCAGATTTCAAACGACGCGTGGAAATGATCACGGCGGGCAAGGCGGATGATTTGCAGACCGTGAACACCCTTCTGGCAGACGACACGCACCTTTCCTCTTTCAGCGTCTATCTGGGCGTGATGTCCCGCGAAAACCCTTCGGCTGTTGAAAAAAGCCTGAACCTGCCGAACCTTGACCGCTCCACCGGCGTCTTCCGCCAGATGATGTCGGTCGTGGTATCCAACGCCGCCTATCGCGGCGATAAAGAATTCGTCGAAACACTGCTGAAATATGCCCCCCTCCCTGCCGCTGCGGCGCAGGACGGGCTGAACCACATGTTCAACGCGATGGCGCGCGACGGCCGCGATGACTATTCCAGCGACGTCGCGGCAGTGCTCGTGCGCGCAGGCGCGAACGCGGCGCAGGCAGCGGCACCTGTGGAGGCGCAACTGGCCGCGCAGCAGGACGCGGCATCGGCATCGCTGTCGAAACTGGCGGCGTTTAAATCAAGCATCGGCTGACAGGAAAGGGAAAAACAAAATGACCGAGTTATTCCTCCATCCGCGAAGCCACATGGCAAGAGTCGCCAAAATCGCAGATAATTTTCTTCACGCGACAGGTGTTTTTCAAAAACCGACGCGCCTCGGGGAAAGACTCGCCGAAGCCCTGACAGATGAAGACCGCGCGGAACTTCCGCTGCTTATAAATGAGTCTGTCTGGAACAGGCAGATCGGAAGATATGATGTCGCCGGTAAGCAACTGGTGCAAATCGCGGAAAAATTTGCGGTCGCAGCGGATCGGCTTAACCTCCTTGGCGAAGCGTCAAAACACGTCGAGCCCTGGGGAACGAACGCCAGTACGGCAGAGGCGCTGAAGCAACTGGCGATGCCCTCTTTTGCAAAACTTGTCATGATCGCGCGTTGGTGATTTATCGGCGGCTGCGACCGCACAGGGTCGTTTACGGCGTCGGCGGCAGGTATGGCGGCTTGTTCAGCTTGGGGTTTTTCAGCGCGTCGAGTTCTTCGGTCAGCGCCGTGACCTTCGCCTGCAGATCGCGGATGGCGAACATTTCTTCTTTTACTTCTTCGAGGAGGGCGCGGTTGCCGCGGAAGCCCTCTTTTTTCGCGCCTTCGATCGCCGCGTCGATATCCGCGCCGTGACGCTCGACCAGATAGCGCACGACCTGTTTCTTGTCGCGGGATGCCGCTTCGCGCAAGGCCCATTGCAGGTTTTTCGGCGGCGCGCCGATCGCCTCCACCAGCACGGTATAGGCGCGCATCGCGCCATATTGCAGCGCGGTCTCGGCCAAGCGTTCCGGGTTCTTGATCTTGTCGATGCCGCCCTCGATCAGCCTTTCCACCAGCATCGCCTTGCGGCCGTCATCGATGCCTGAATTCAAAACGGACGAAATGATATGCGACCATCCGTCCGCCCTGTTGAAATCGATGCCGGCATCGAGGAAATGCTCGAACGTATCGTACCGCTTGTCGTTGATGGCGTTGCGGAAATGTTTTTCAAGGAAGCTGTCGCGCGCGTCGCGGGTTTCGAACCCCCAGCGCGTCCAGTCCTCGTCACTTGCTTCCTTCGTGAAAAACTTGATCGTTTCTGACTGCATGTTCCACTTGTCGTAGCGGTCATAGCTTTTGCCGACATCCTCCAGCGCCTTGAAAATGCGGTTGTCTTCATAGCCCAGCCATTCGCGCAGGCGTTCGACATTGTTGTCGCGCGCGGCACGGACGAATTCATAGGTGTCGCCGACATATCTCATCTGAATTCGCGCTCCGGCTGGAGGATTCTCGGCCGCTCCGGCGTGTGCTGCAGCCCTTTCAGCGCGAAAAAGGACACCACGTCGCGCAAGCCGCGGTTCAAGGCAAAGGCGACGGCACGCTCGGGAAACGTCATTTTATCGTGCCCGTTTTCCAGCATCTGCGACAGGTAACGCAGGCGGTCGGTATCCGCAATCGGCGACAGGACCACGCGCAGCATCGCCTCGGTGCCGTCCCAGCCGTTGAAATACGGCTTTTCCTTGCGGATAATGACGTCGAGCGCGGGAATGTTGTTCGCCTCCAGCAGCTTTGTCATCACATGCAGAAACGGCGTGACGTCGCCGTTGTTATACTGGTGGGCAGCGCCCTTCGCTCCCGTCAGCACGGCAGCCATCTGCGGCGACATGGCGGCGGCAATTTTTTTATCGAGCAAATTCCACAGCCTGTAAGCCGCAACATCACGCACCAGCCGGTCGGCCGCCAGCACATCGTCTTTCACGATCGCGTCGCGCAGCTTGCCCGCATTGCTCTGGAAAACGCCCTTCATGGTCATGGAGCGGGATTCCGCAGCACGGGTTTATCCAGCGTCGCGCCGCCTTCCATCTTCGCCAGTTTCTGCGTCAGCTCGCGGACGGTGTCCTGCAAGCTGCCGACTTCGGCGGTCAGGGTTTCGACGGTGCGGGGCGCGGGCTCGTTGGCAGGCAATTGTTTTTTCAGCTCGGCCAGGAATTCAAACACGGGCGCATTGCCGAGCGCCATTTCGGTCGAGATCGCAAGATCGATATCCGCCGCATGACGCGTTACGAGATGCAGCGCCATGTCAGCCGATTTGTCGCGCGCCGCGCCGCGCAGCAGTTGTTCGTTGTTCTTGTGCAGGTCGAGGCCGATGGCGGCGAACAGGTCGACCGCGTCGGTAAATTTCTTGTCGACAGCAGTTTGCAGCGCTTTGTCAGGAGCGCCCATTTTATCGTAACCGTTCGCCAGCATTTTTTTCATTATGCGCAGCTTCACATCGTCGGCGAATGCGCTCGCGATCACCATGCTTAAATACCAGCTGCCGGATTTTTCGTTGAAATTCGTGCCGCCTTTTTCCATCAGCAGTTCGGTAATCTCCAGCCGGTTGCGGTAGATCGACTGGCTCAGCATTGAATCGAGGATGACCTGTTTCGATCCCGGTTTCATGTGCCAGCGTTTCACCACCGCATCGTCCAGTTTTTCGACCAGCAGCCCCGCCATGCGCGGCGTGACATCGGCCACATATTCGCCGCTCAAAATTTCAAAGAAAAAGTCGTAGCCCTTTTTCTGCATCAATTGTTCCATGCGCGGCAGATCGTCGGTCTTCACCGTTTCGCGGAAGGCGTCTGATTTCGACTGGAAAATGCGGGACAGTTTCATGGCAAACCAAGGGTCGGTTGGCGAAGGGAAGATGCCCTTGAGCGCCTGCCAAAACCTACTCCCGGGGCTGGATTATGTCAACTTTAAAGCTGAAACGGTTTGTACGGTTTTGTGCCGTTCTTCGGGGCTTCCACGGGAGTGTTGGGCGGCGCTACCTTCACGACAAAATCACGCAGTAATTCCAATGATTTAGGGCTGGCGTCATGTTTCTGGCCGGTGATGATTTCGGCCTCCGCCCTGAATTCCTGTGCCTTTAGAACGGTTTGGAACCACACCGCATGCGGGGCGCCGGAATAGTGCTGGTTTTCGAGTTCCCCCGCCACCAGTTTGACCGGCGGTTTTGATTTGATTTCGGGCACGAGGTCGAGCGCACCCCCTGAAATCGCGAACACGCCCGCGACTTCCGTTTCGCGGGAAAGGCCGGTATAAACCGCCATCGTGCCGCCTTGCGAAAAGCCCGCGATGACGACGCGGTTTTCCGGCAATCCTGCTTCCGCCGCGATTTTCGTGATGTAATCGTTCAGCTCTGCTGCGGTTGCCGGCGCGCGTTCCTGCGCGGTGCGGCGCAGCAGCCCGATATCGTCCTGACGGTCGATCACGTCGCGCAGTTCGAACCAGCTGTGATTGTTGAAACCCATCTGCACGGGCGCGTCGGGGAAATGCAGTTTCGCATCCGGCAGCATGGGCCCGAGCTGATCGCCGACATATTGGCGCATCAGGTCGCCGGATGACCCGTAGCCATGCATGAACACAACCAGCGTTTCGGGTTTTTTGCCGTTTTCAGGATCGCGCGAATAATCGTGGATCATGGAGCCCTGTCGCATAAGTTGCTGAAACAAGGCATTACTTTATAATATTATGATAATTAAGTCAAGCTCTGAGATATTAACCGAGCGCAGGGCGGGTATTGCCCAGCTGCGCCTGCGTTTTTTGCTGGATCGCCTGTGATTCCATGATGGCGCGGCGGAATTCGATGGGGGTTTCGATGGGGGGCAAAACGACCTCGCCCACGCCCATGCCGCGGATGACGACGTTGCCATAGCCGAAGATACGGCCCAGCACGCCCTGCCGCACCGATACACCCTCGATCCGGTCGATGTTCAATTCACCGACGTTGCGGGCGATCAGGCCTTTTTTGTAAACAAGACGCTCCGACGTGACCGCGATTTCGGTCGTCGCCTTCACGATCATCATATGCGCGAAGAAATAAAGCCCCAGCAGGAACATGCCCAGAATGCTGAAGCGGATCAGCGGATGCAGCGCCCAGAGGATTTTAAGATAACCGCCCTTTTTCGCGACGATCTGGTTCCATGCCTGGTCGTAATAGGCCTTGTCCATGTCCGGCGGATACAACGCGCGCATTTCCTGCGACACCACCCACCAGATCGCGACATAGCCGACCGCGATGCCGAGCGCGAGGCCGAACAGGATCCAGCCGATGGCCTGCAGCGTGTACATCCAGTGGAAGCGCGCCCCCATCAGGATTTCTTCTTTCGGGCCGAGTGACTGCTGGACGTAAAGCATGTGACTTCCTTAACCGTTCGACCCTATCTTAACCAAGGTCGTATCAATCACCAAGGCAAATGCCGAGCATACGCGCGGTATGCACCAGCGGGCCCTTTACATCGACCTGCTGATACGAGGCAATGGCCTCCTCGATCGGCACATCGATGACCTGACGGTTCGACCATGCGACCATTCTGTCAAATTTGCCTTCGGCGACCAGTTCGACCGCGCGCACGCCGAATGCCGCCGCGACCAGACGGTCGGACGGGATGGGCGGTGCGCCGCGCTGGACGTGGCCAAGGACGGTGACGCGGGTTTCAAAACCCGTCAGTTCCGCAATCTGTTCGCCGATGTGATAGCCGATACCGCCAAAGCGTTTTTCGCCGCCTTTATATTCCATCTGCTTCGCGCCGCCTTCGATCGTTTTCACGGCTTCGGAGACAACCACCAGCGCGAAGTTGCGCTGTTCGGTGTCGCGCACCTTGATGATTTTTTCCGCGACTTTTTTGATGTCATAGGGAATTTCGGGGATCAGGATGACATCCGCGCCACCCGCGATGCCGGTCGAAATCGCGATGTTGCCCGCGTCGCGGCCCATCACCTCCAGCACCATCACGCGGTCATGGCTCGCCGCGGTCGGCTGCAAACGGTCGAGCGCTTCGGTTGCGACATACAATGCCGTTTCGAAACCGACGGAGGTTTCCGTCATGCCCACATCGTTGTCGATTGTTTTCGGCACGCAGACGAGACCGAATTTTCCGCGTTGCGCGAGCGTGCGCAAAATCGCCATCGATCCGTCGCCGCCGATGCCGATCACGGCCTCGAGGCCAAGCTGCTGGATGCCTTCGATGATTTCGCCGGTGCGGTCTTTTTCCGTGCCGTCGTTCATCGGGAATTTAAACGGGTTGCCCTTGTTCGTGGTGCCGAGGATCGTGCCGCCCTGGCGCATCACGGTCGTATCGAACATCGCGCGGTTGAGAACGCGGTAACGAAGCGGACGGTCAAGCAAACCTGCCGTGCCGTCCTCCAGCCCGATCACTTCCCAGTTTTTTTCCGCCGCTGCATGCACCGCCGCGCGGATCACCGCGTTCAGTCCCGCGCAATCCCCGCCCGAAGTCAGGATGCCGATGCGTTTCTTTCCCATATTATATTTCCCTTAACGATTATGCCGTATATTTGATAAGCGCCCCGTTGAATCGAACGGCTTTTTTGCGAAGTTTGCCATTTGAGAGTCGGGCTTGGCGCATTGCAACAAATAAAGCTTAAAAAAACAAGGGTTTCCTGATAATATATTTGTGCCTCGAACCAAAGGCGATGCCTTGTGACAATAAGGCACGCCACAAAGGACTGTTACGGATCCGGTATGCTGCAAGAAGACGAAGAAGACATCCAGAAAATGATGCACGAGCTCAAGACCGAGCATCGTGACCTCGACATTATCCTCCAGCAGCTGACCACCGCGACCCCCATCGACTTCCTGCGCCTGCAGCGCCTGAAAAAACGGAAACTGTTTTTGAAGGATTCGATTTCCAAGCTGGAAAGCATGCTGCTGCCGGATATTATCGCTTAATTCCATAACAAATACTGTCATTCTGAGCGCAGCGAAGAATCTCCCTTCGTCGGCATCCCGCTATTTGTGCGGTTTCAGGGGGATTCTTCGCTGCGCTCAGAATGACAGCCGCCTTGACATAACCCCCCATTCCGCTACCCTGCCCCCGTATTCCAAACGAGGGTTTTTACATGCCGTCTTATTTCGGCGTTCATCAGCGCGATCTGGTCGCGTCTATCAACGATACGCTCGAACTGCTCGAAACCTATCCGGTGGGCGCAGTAGCGCATGCGCTGATCTATGGATTGCGCGCCGTTGATCCCAAGACGGGCAAGACAAAGCTGGGCGCGATTGCATCCGCGCTCGATGATATGTCGCTGCTGCATGCGGTGAAGAATTCCGGCGTGACGGATGTGTTCGGCCAGCTGGGTGAAATTTTGCAATTCCATGCGCAGCAGAATACCGGCGGCAAGGGCACGGCGCTGTGGCAGTCGCTGATGAGCTGGAACGGACTCGGCGGCAGTATGTCGCTGACCTATACCGACACCGTGGCGGAATGCGACAGCTGGCTGGCGGCAAGCCGCGCGAAATTAATCCCGATGACACAAGAGAGCCTCGATAAAATTCACAGCATCGCCCATGCGACATCAAGCAAGCAGGACGCGATCAATAATGCCATCGTCATGATGTCGGCATTCGTGTCCGTCAATCATGCGGGCGGCGATGTGGACGGTATGAAGCATTTGTTCATGGCGCTCGACCTGCACGAGCGGCATATCGTGAACAAGACCTTTGCCGCAATCACGCAGGAAAATTTACCCCCTATCCACGCGCCCGGGCCTTACGCGCTTTATGGCGTCGTGATTGACGACATGACATCGGGCAAGATCGGCTGGAGCGATGAAAGCCTGCGCCCGCTGATCGAGCGTACCGAGGCCGCATTGCAGCCGTTCTATCCCACCGGCGAAGTGCAGCGTTTCATGGTCGGCCGCATCACGCCGCCGGAGGCCGCCGAACAGCTGGAGGGATTCCTGATTATTTCCACGCGACGCGCGGGTCAGGCGGTTGCGAATGCGCTGCCCGAATTCCGCGTTATCGACCGCGACGGCATCACGATCCCCGCACAATCCACGCAAGCCCCGAAACCGGGCAGCCGCTTTTCGATTTAAGGAGAATAAAATGACCGACAAGAAAAAAGACACGAGCAAAAAAGATCTGGGCGAAAAAGATGTGGGCGTCAAACGCACCATCAACACCATTAAACTCAGCGATGCCTTCCGCCGCCGCGCCGAATATGGCGAGCCGGAGAAGGTGAAGGAAATCGTGAAACAGGCGCGCATTTTTGCCGCCAGCACCACATGGTATCACCCCGCCGAAACATGGTTTCACGCGCGCGTGACCGAAAATGTGACGAAGAGCGTGACCCGCATGGCGGAAATCGCGGCATCGCTGGGCGCAAAGGAAATCATCCTGCCCGTCACCGGCGATCCGCGCAGTTCCTTCACCGCGTTTTTTGAAAAGAAGATTTTGCCGACGCTGGATTTGCCGGTAAAGGTCTCGCTGCAAAAACATGAATACAAAAAAGACCTGACGCATCTGGGCCGCATCGACCGCCGCATCCGCACCGCCATCGACCAGGGCCTGCGGGGCATGGCGGATATCGACAGCAACCTGAAATACAAATGGGACCGCAACCCGCGCCCGTAACGGAGTAACAAAAATTGTTCAGCCGTGCCCTTTCTCTTTGCATCACCCTGCCCTTGCTGGCGGCCTGCGCGCAGGCCATCGGGCCGGAGGCGACATCGCAAGGCTTGCGCGGCGAGACGTCGATGACATACATCTTCAAGGATGACACCACGCTGCTGCCACGCACGCGCATCAGCGGCGCGCAGCTACAGGAGGGCAAGACCTATCGCGCGCGCGGCTTGCTGGTGATCGATGGCGATGTGCCGCCCCATGCGGCATTGACCGTGACGGAGGGCAAGCTGGTGGTGACCGGCAATGTCGCCCGCAATACCCGCCTGACGGTGACGCAGGATGTCGAGGTGTTCGAGGAGTTCCGCGACGTGCCCTGCCACGCCCCCTTGGAAACCACCGTCTGCCATGAAAAGGTCGAGGTTGTGCGCCGCAAATTCATCGATGGCGATCCCGCAGTCGATATTCAGGGTGACCTCGGCACCGATGCGAAGATCATCACGAATGGTTCTGTTTATATCTCCGACCGCCGGTTTGATCATGACGGCTTTGTGCCGACCCGTCCGTAAATCAAGCACTTAGCCGAATCCCCGTGCGGTATTATGGAACCATGTTATTATGTTCATATCGAGCATAACAACAGAGGATTCGCATGAAAGCTGGCATGTTCCGCAAGATGGGTCTGGTTCTGGCATTCGCAGCGGCGCTGGCCGGTTGCGGGCAATCTCTCGGCCCCGGCGCAGAAACCCCCGACCTGCAAGGCACCACCACCCTGACCCAAGTCTTCAACGGCGGCCCCCAGCAGCCCAGCACCACCATCCGCGCCGAAGCATTGAAAGCCAATGAAAGCTATAACGCCAAGGGCGAACTGGTGATCGAGGGCAGCGTGCCCGCCGGCGTGCGCATCAATGTGGAGGACGGCAAGCTGACCGTGACCGGCGATATCGGCAACGGCGCACGCATCGACGTGTCGCAGCCGACCACGACGCATAGCGAACGCTATTCAGGTTATTGCTACAGCTACAGTTTCCGCGGCAAATACGAATACGGCTTCAGCGCGCTCTGCCACCGCACGGTGGTCGACGGCCTGACCTATAGCGACGCGGCGCCCGCGGTGGCCGTGCGCGGCACCATCGGCACCGATGTGCGTATCGCAACCCCCGGCAGCATCACCGTCAACGGGCGCGAAATTGTAAACCCCGCACGCATCATGCCGATGGCCCCGAAACCGGGTGCGTAACGAATATTTGACATAATCATTAGTTTCTGGTAGTTTCTTCGGATTGTCCATCCACCTCTCGGGAGAAACCAGCATGCCGATCAATCCGAATGCCAAAGGCGAAATCAGCGGCGAGTCCCTGTTCGGTGATGCCGGCAGCCCCGAAGCACTCGCCATGCTGTACGCGGCGCGTCAAAACCCGCCGAAAGAACGGTTTTCGGGGCTGAAGAAGTTGCTGGGAACGCTCAAAAAAGCCTTCACGATCGAGGCGCCGAAAGGCGACCGCGGTTGCCGTAGCGAACGGGGTGCCTGCTCGATCATCCGCGACACCAGTTTCCGCAACGGGCCGCGCTAATCCCTTAAAACAAATTCGTGGAACTTAATCCCACAGTCTCCATTTGTACGAGTGGAGAAGCAGGCGTCACAAGCCGGTCTTTCAGACGCCTGCTTCTCTACATATCGACAGATGCAGGCAAAAAGACATGGAAACCACCAGGCAAAAATTCTGGGAGGCTGCGGATCTCCTCTCGACCGGTGACGGCCCCCTGCAGATCCGCCTGCGCTCCGCAGCCGAACATCTGCGCGATGTTGATGTAAAAAAAATTCCCGAAGAACTGCGGGCCGATTTCGAAAAAATCCAGAGCCTCGCCGATGCCGACACCACCAGCCTCTCCCGTGACGAGGCAGAAGAATTCGCCTCCGCCATCTTCCACATCTATGCGGAAGTGCATGACGAGATGTGAGGCGACACCCGTTATCCGGACAAATTAAATCAGTACGCCCTGCGCCTGCAAAATTTCGCGGGCAAGCGGCACGGTGACGGGGCGTTTCTGGGAGAGGGATTGCTTGTCGATTTCGGTCGCGATGTGGCGCAGCGCTGCGAAGCTGCGTTCGATGCGTTTGACCACGAATTCGATGACATCGGCGGGCACGGCAAGCTGGCGGTCGGAGAAAAGTTTTGCCAGCACGATCGACATCAACTGCTCGTCCGGCTCCGTGATCGCAACGGCGGGGGCCGCCATGATGCGGGATTTCAAATCGGGCAGCGTGAAGCGCCACAGCGCGGGCGGGTGTTCGGATGTGAGCAGGATATGCGCCCCCTCCTCCTTCGCGCGGTTATAGGTGTGGAACAGCGCGGTTTCGCCATCGTCACTCCCGATGAATTTTTCGGCGTCGTCGATAATCGCGGCCTGCGGGAAATCATTAACGCCGCGCAAATCATTGATGTTCTGCGGCGTGACGTCGAGCGCATCGGTCTGTTTCTGCCACACGCGGGCAAGATGCGTTTTGCCCGATGCGGGCGGGCCGTAAATCACCAGCGCAGGCGCGGGCCAGTCGGGATATTTGTCGAGCCATGCAACCGCATCGGCATTCGATTGCGACACCCACAGGTCGTCACGCTCGAAGGCTTCGCGGTGGCCGAGGTCGAAGGGAAGCTGCTGCGGCTTCATCTGGTGATTAGCGCGTCAGCGGCGCAAGGCGCAGATCATAAACCGCACGACCGCCCGGCTGAACCGAAGGCGGGCGCAGTTCAACGCCGCGTGAATAGAGCGACTGCTTCACCGCGCCGATCGGGGCGGATGACGACAGCGTGAATGTCGCGCTGTTGGAGCTGAGCGAGGAAATATCGACCTGCACCGGCGGGTTCATGCCGGCGAGGCGTTTTTGCATGTCCATCCAGCTGCGGCTGTCGCTGAACTGCATGGTGGCTTCGAGGCGTGTTGCGCCACCGGCGCCGGGGTTCATCGTCGAGCCTGCCATCGCGGCGGGGCTCCAGGCTTCACCGGCAACGTAACCGCCCTGCGTCTGCGCGTAGTCACCGCCCTGTTGCATCACGAGCGAAGGACGTCCGCTGCCGACAGGCACTTCGCCGCGGCTGTCAATGATGAGGGTGTCGCCGGGCGCGCGCGTCTGCGCGGTCAGTTCGCGGCTGATGCTTTCGGAAACGAGCGACGGGCGGCGCGGCACATAGGGTGCCTGCAGATAGCTGATCGTTTCGGTGATGCCGCGGCGGTATGCTTCGGTCGCCGTCATTTCGCCGGCATAGGGGCGCAGCGTGTCGCGGCGGCGCAGCTTGCCATTGGTATAGGTATAAATTTCAATGGTGAGTTCCGTGCCGGAGCGGTTGACGACAGCCAGCACCGCCTGTTCGGCATGGTAATTCGCGAGCAGTTTATCGACCGCGCGGTAATTGCCTTCCCAGACGCCGTTGCCGGGTCCCGCCGCGATATCGCTGATATCGCCGAGGGGCACATAGAATTGACGGCCATTCGCAGCCGATTTCGGCAGCGCGCCCTGCCACATCAGCAGCCACGGGTTCTGTTCTTCCCACAGCAGCGTTTGTCCCGCCACATCCTCGACATAGGGCAGGATCAGCACGGATTTCGCGATGGGTTCGAATTCCTGCGGCGGCGGCGTGTTGCTGCGCACGAGCGCGGGGCGCGCTTTCTGTCCGTAAATGGATTCTTTCCAGTCGGGGCGGGATTCCATCGCGGTTTGCGGATCTTCGCTGATGTCTTCCTCGACCACCGGATCGGGATTGTCGACGGCGGTGCCGACCGCGACATGGTTGACGCCCGGGTTTTCGTCGCTGGCGGCATCGACAATCTCGGGCGCGTCATCCTTGACGGTCATGTAATTGCGCACGGCGTCGCGGAAGCGGATCGTGAAGGTGCCGACATAACGTGTCGTCGACATCTGTTCATCCTGAATTTCGAAATCCTGCACCAGCATCTGGATCTCGGAATCCTTCGGCATCTTGAACGACTTGAATTCGGCAGGCGTCATGTTGCGCTCGGCCAGTTTTTTAAAGGCTTCGCGGCGGGAATCATTGATCGCCTTTTCGCGGGCGACGACCGAATTTTCGGCTTCCTTGTCGACCACCACATCAGTCACTACGAGGGGGTTCGCAACCGCAGGCGCGGGGCCCGGCAGGTTCGGCGTCCATGTGTCGCCGTTTTTCGGGCCGACTTGGGCTGAAACTGGTGCAGTTATGGCTAATACGCCAAGGATTATCGAAAAAGAGACGGGTAAAATGAGTTTGGACATACATTTGGACATAATTGGGCGACCACGGCTTTGACAGATTCCATTGACTGACACTATCTCCAGATGCACCTAAAATCCAGATATTCCAGTCATATTTTGTTAAAATTCTCATGCTATTGTTGAGTAAGCGCAAGAAGGCCGTTATTCTTGCGCGAGGGCGCCGCGCCGGCACCCTGTTTTTCTCAAATGGATGAGTGACTTCGATGGATATGGATATGGATAAAGAGACGGAAAAGGCGTGGCACAACTGGGTGGTCTTCACCAAGGGCGCGACTCTTTCCGTCGTCATCGTCGCGGCAATCCTGTCGCTGATGGCGCTGTTTCTGACCTACTGAGGTTTCCGCGTCAGGGAATCCCGGTCTCCGGAGGATTATTTTTGCGGATAGCGTGGCGTGGTCTGCTGCTGGTCTTGATGCTTCTCGCGTTTGCGGGCGGCAGCGCTTTGGCACAGCTTCCGCCGACCGCGTCCGGCACTGGCGGATTATCCGGCACGCTGGGCAGCAGCGCGCCGCCGGTCGCCAAGCCGGTGGTGCCGGTTGTGCCTGTTGTTCCCGTCGCACCTGTTGCGCGCCCCGTCGTGCCTGTCGCGCAGCCGCCCGTGAATAACGGCGATGGCGGCGTGCTCACCCCCGTCAATATCGCGCCGCCCCCCGCTTTCCGCCCGATTTACCTGTCGTCGAAATCTTCGAGCTATGACATCGCGCCCTCCGCCAAGATTTTCGAGGATGCGTCGAAGCAAATGTCCTTCGCCCAGATCATGGCGCAGTTCCGCGCAGGGCAAGGCCAGCCCGCTTCCTCGAACCCCATCTATCTCGGCTATACGCAGCGCGGCTACTGGATCGTGTTCGGCGTCTTCAACCGCAACCCTGCCAAGACGCAGTGGGTGTTGAATTTCGGCAACCGCATGTCGGGAACGATTGGTGTTGCCGACCGCATCGCGACCTTCACCGACATCAGCGCCGACCAGCCGCTGATGATCGACGGCCGCCTTGCCACCTACAAACAGCAGGTGAAGGGGCAGGAGCGCAACGCCGTGCCCTTTAACTTCGAGCCTAATCAGGGCCGCATCATCGGCGTCTATGTCGAACCGGCGGCGGGCGTGCCGCTTGCGCTCGACATGCACTTGGAAGAACCCACCGTCTTTACGCAGGCGCATGACCAGTACAGCCTGCAGTCGAACGTCGTGCGCGCGGGCGCCGCCGCCGTCTGCATCCTCTACCTCTTCTTCTGGTTCAATTACCGCCAGGCGACCCCCGCCTGCCTGCTGGCCTATGTCGTGGCGCAGTACTTTATTTTCATGACGTCGGACGAAATCGTGCCGCGCGGCAACAACACGGCCGCCCAGTATATGGAGCTGCTGCACGCCGCCGCCGCCGTCGCCGCGCTGGTCTTGAGCCGGCAGGTGCTGTTCGGCCGCGAGAAAACCAACAAGCAGCGCAGCATCCTGACCGCGACCGCCATTGTCATCGCCGTGCTGGCGATTGCCGGCAGCCTTGTGGGCGCGCTGTCCGGCCCGATCAATACCGTGCTGATCCGCATCCTGCCGGTCGTCGTGCCTGCGCTGATCACGGGGCTGGGCGCGTACAGCGTGCTGAAATCCGAGCGCGCGCATGTGCTGGCCTATACCTTCGCCTGGCTGCTGCTGCTGGGCGGCGCGGTGATGACGGAGGCCGCGTCGAGCGGCATGTCGTCCTACAGCGTCAGCGGCATGAATTTCTACTGGATCTGTTTCGTGCTGCATTTGAGCGTGCTGTCCTTCTCCGCGCTCCGCAACCTTGCCGTGACCGAGGCGATGCAGCTGCATGACGCGACCGAGGCGAAACGCCGCCGCGAAGAAGAGATGGAGATGCGCAAGACGAAAGAGCTTGCCGACCAGACCCGCATGCTGGGCGTCCTGCAGCGCGAAAAAGAACTGATGGCCGATTTGCGCAACCGCGAACAGGAACGCATCCAGGCGATGCGCCGCGCCAAGGAAGCCGCCGACAGCGCGAACAAGGCGAAATCCGACTTCCTCGCCGTTATCAGCCATGAAATCCGCACGCCGATGACGGGCGTGATGGGCATGATCCGCCTGCTGCTCGACACGCCGCTCAGCGACAAGCAAAAGGAATACGCGAAAACGATCCAGTATTCCGGCGACGCGCTGCTGACGCTGCTGAACGACATTCTTGACCTTTCCAAGGTCGAGGAAGGCAAGATGTCGATCGAGAACATCGATTTCGACCTGAACAAGCTGGCGGAATCGGTCGTGCTGCTGATGTCGGGCCGCGCGGAGGAAAAGAAGATATTCCTGAAGGCGGAGCTGGACCCCGAATGCCCGACCGCGCTGAAGGGCGACCCCACGCGCCTGCGCCAGATCATGCTGAACCTGATTTCCAATGCGATCAAGTTCACCGACAAGGGCGGCGTCACGCTCATCATCAAGGCGCATGACAAGACCGCGAAAAAACCGCGCATCTATTTCGGCGTGAAGGATAGCGGCATCGGCATCACCGAAGACGTGCAGAAAAAACTGTTCCAGCCTTACCAGCAGGCGGACACGACCACCGCCCGCAAATTCGGCGGCACCGGCCTTGGCCTTTCGATTTGCAAACGCCTTGTCGAGGCGATGGGGTCGAGCATCCAGATCGCATCGAAAATGGGCGAAGGCACGGTTTTCTATTTCATCCTGTCGATGGAATACGGCGTCGGCGAAGCGCAGCTGGCGGCGGAAGCAGCACAGGCGGGCGTGATCCCCCTGAAGCTGCTGGTCGTCGACGACAACATCATCAACCAGCGCGTCGTGGCGGGCCTGCTGGAAAAAGACGGCCACAAGATCGTGACCGTCGGCGGCGCGGAGGCCGCGATGGACGAGCTGAAGAACATCGCCTTCGACGTGATCCTGATGGACATGGAAATGCCGCAGATCGACGGCGTGATGGCGACGCACATGATCCGCCGCCTGCCCGACCCCGGCAAATCGAAAACCACGATCATCGCGATGACCGGCAACGTGGGCAAGGAAGACATCCAGCGTTGCCGCGACGCCGGCATGGATGATTACCTCAGCAAGCCCATAAACCCCGAAATCCTGCGCAAGCTGCTGATCCAGTACGGCAAGAAAAAATACCCGAACCAGCAGCCCGTGATGCCCGCAGCGGCGCCCGTTTCAGCCGTGATGTCGACGCCGCCGGCAAGCCCTGCCGCCCCCTCGCTGGCAAAGCCTGCCGACGCGCCCGCGCGCGCGGCTGCGGCACCCGCTATCCCCGAAGCGCCGCCCGCACCTGCCGCGCCGCCCGTCAACATGGCGATTTTCGAACAGCAGAAACTTTTCTCGACCGATGTGCTGGGCGGGCTGAAGGGCAGCCTTGGCAAGGACCAGATGGACGAGATGATGCTGGGTCTCTACGAAAAAACCGAAGAGCTGATCGGCACCGCCGAAAAAGCCATCGAGGCGAAAGACCTCAAGGCGCTGCAGGGCGCAGGGCATGACATCAAGGGCATGACATCCAACTTCGGCCTGACCGCTATTAGTGATTTGGGCGCGCGCCTGGAACGTCAGGCGAAGGAAAACTTCGCCATCGACATCCTGGCCGACATCGTCAAGAAAATGCGCCCCACCTATTACGACACGCGCTCCATCGTCGAAAAGTGGATGAAGGTTTAATCTTCGCCTGATGCCAGCAAACATGAAAAACCCGCCGGCTTTCGCACGGCGGGTTTTTATCTTGAAAGACCGGATCGCTTACGCGACGATTTCGGTTTCCGCGAAGAAGAAGTTGATTTCGCGTTTCGCGTTGTCGAGGCTGTCGGAGCCATGGACCGAGTTTGCTTCGATCGATTCCGCGAATTCCTTGCGGATCGTGCCGGCGTCGGCGTTCGCGGGGTTGGTCGCGCCCATGATCTTGCGGTTGGCAGCAACCGCGTCGGGGCCTTCCAGCACTTGCACGACCACGGGGCCGGACACCATGAATTTCACGAGGTCGCCGAAGAAGGGGCGTTCCTTGTGGACTTCATAGAATTTCTCGGCTTGCGTCTGCGTCAGCTGCAGGCGTTTCTGGCCGACGATTTTCAGGCCGCCGTCTTCGAATTTCGAATTGATTTTGCCGGTCAGGTTACGGCGCGTTGCGTCCGGCTTGATGATCGACAGTGTACGTTCCTTGGCTGCGCCCATTTTAATTCCCTCTTCTTGTGTAAGCGTTCTGGTTAACAGGGCTTCTATATATGGGTTTTTGAACGGAAATGCAATCATTGGTAAGTGATTGAAATTTAATAATATTAAAGTGTCATCCTGAGCGTAGCGAAGGATCTCCCTCACTCACGGCGAGAAAGGGGGATCCTTCGCTACGCTCAGGATGACAGGAAATTAGCTGGCCAGCGCCGCTTCGATCGCGCCGACGGCGTCATTCGCAAGCTTGCCTTCGGGGCCGCCGGCCTGCGCCATGTCGGGACGGCCGCCGCCGCCTTTGCCGCCCATTTTCTCGGCGCCGATTTTCACGAGCTTTACGGCATCGTGTTTCGATGTGAGGTCTTTGGTGACGGCAACCACAAGCGACGCCTTGCCCGTTTCATCGACAGAGACAAGCGCGACAACGCCGGAGCCGAGTTTCGCGGTGAGTTCATCGGCAAGCGGTTTCAACTCATTCGCCGGCACGCCTTCCAGCACGCGGGATGTGAAATTCACGCCCGCAATCACTTTCGCTTCGGGCGCGGATGATCCGCCGCCGCCTGCGGCGAGTTTACGGCGCAGGTCGGAGACTTCTTTCTCCAGCTTCTTTTTGTCGTTCGCGAGCGATTCAACGCGCGCCACCACATCGGCGGGCGAAGTTTTCAAAAGGTTCGCAACTTGATAGAGGCGGTTTTCCTGTTCGCCGAGGTATTTCAAAGCCCCCTCGCCCGTCACGCCTTCGACGCGGCGCACGCCGGATGCCAGCGCGCTTTCGCCGATGATCTTGAAAAGGCCGATATCGCCCGTACGGCGCACATGCGTGCCGCCGCAAAGTTCCATCGAATAGGTGCGTTTGGGATCGTCGATATCCGCGCCGCCCATGGCCAGCACGCGGACTTCGTCATCGTATTTTTCGCCGAACATCGCCATCGCGCCGAGCGCGCGGGCATCATCGACCGGCAGCAGTCGTGTCGTGACGTCGCTGTTCATGCGGATGCGGTCGTTCACTTCGCGCTCGACCGTTGCGATCTGGTCTTCGGAAAGCGCGGTCGGCTGGCTGATGTCGAAACGCAAACGGCCGTCATCGACCATCGAGCCTTTTTGCGACACATGCTTGCCGATATTGCGCCGCAGTGCCGCATGCAGCAGGTGGGTCGCGGAATGGTTGGCGCGGATCGCGTTGCGGCGGCGCGCATCGATGGTGAGTTCAACGGCATCCAGCGTATTGACGCTGCCCTTCACGACCTTGCCGTGATGGATGAAAACGCCGCCTGCTTTTTTATTGGTGTCGGTGATGTCGATCTCGCCGCCCTTTGCCGTCACGATGCGGCCACGGTCGCCGACCTGGCCGCCGGATTCGCCATAGAACGGCGTCTGGTTGACGACGATGGAAACATCATCGCCCGTTTTCGCGGATTGCACGATCTTGCCGCCCGATACCAGCGCGACAACTTGCGCCTCTGCCTTTTCCAAATCATAGCCGAGGAATTCGGTTGCGCCCGATTTTTCCTTGATCTCGAACCAGACTTTTTCGTCGGCGGCTTCGCCGGAACCCTGCCACGATTTGCGCGCCGCTTCTTTCTGCTTGTCCATCGCGGCGGTGAAGCCTGCGGTATCCACTTCGCGGCCTTCGTCGCGCTTCAGCACGTCCTGCGTCAGGTCGAGCGGGAAGCCAAAGGTATCATACAGCTTGAACGCCACATCGCCCGGCAGCTTGTCGGATTTCGCGAGCTTCGCGGTTTCCTTGCCCAGCAGGTCAAGGCCGTTGGCGAGCGTTTTCTTGAAGCGCGTTTCTTCGAGTTTCAAAGTTTCGGAGATCAGCGTCTCCGCTTCCTTCAATTCCGGATAAGCCTCGCCCATTTTCGCAATCAGCGTCGGCAGCAGGCGGTACATCAAGGGCTCTTCGGAGCCCAGAATATGCGCGTAACGCATGCCACGGCGCATGATACGGCGCAGCACGTAACCGCGGCCTTCATTGCCCGGCAACACGCCGTCGGCGATCAGGAATGCGGATGCGCGCAGGTGATCGGCCAGCACACGGTGCGCGGCCTTGTTGTCGCCATCGGGGTTGGTGTTCGTCAGATGCCCCACCTGTTCAATGATAGAGCGCAGCAGGTCGATGCTGAAAACGTCATGCTTGCCTTGCAACACGGTCGCCATGCGCTCCAGACCCATGCCGGTATCGATCGAGGGTTTGGGCAGTTTGGTGCGCGTGCCGTCGGGCAGCGATTCAAACTGCATAAAGACGTTGTTCCAGATTTCAACGAAACGGTCGCCGTCCTGATCGGGCGAACCGGGCGGGCCGCCCGCGATTTTATCGCCGTGGTCAAAGAAGATTTCCGAGCACGGGCCGCAGGGGCCGGTGTCGCCCATCATCCAGAAGTTATCCATGGTGGGGATGCGGATGATTTTATCGTCGCCGAAACCGGTGACTTTCTTCCAGATCGCCGCCGCTTCGTCGTCGTCGTGATAGACGGTGACGCAAAGGCGTTTCGCATCCAGCCCGTAATCCTTGGTGAGCAATTCCCACGCGAAGGGGATCGCGTCCGACTTGAAATAATCGCCGAAGGAAAAGTTGCCGAGCATTTCGAAGAAGGTCAAATGGCGCGCGGTGTAGCCGACGTTTTCAAGGTCGTTATGCTTGCCGCCGGCGCGCACGCATTTCTGCGCGGTGGTCGCGCGGGTGTAGCTGCGTTTTTCCTGTCCGGTGAATACGTTCTTGAACTGCACCATGCCGGAATTGGCGAACATCAGCGTGGGGTCGTTCTGCGGCACCAGCGGCGACGAGCGCACGATCTCGTGGCCGTTCCTCTTGAAGAATTCAAGGAATGTCTTGCGGATTTCGGCGACGCTTGTCATGGTGACCTCTGGTAAAAACCGTTCAAATCAAACACATCGTTATACAATGACAGTCATTAACAAAGCAAATATCTCCGAAAATTCCAATGTTTCCGAGGATTTAATCGCCCTCGCCCACCGACTCGCCGATGCCAGCGGAGAGGTCATCCGCAAATACTTCCGCACCGGTTTTCATATCGAGGGCAAGCAGGACCAGAGCCCTGTCACGATCGCCGACAAGGAAGCGGAGCAAGTCATCCGCGCCATCCTTGCCAAAGAACGCCCCGGCGACGGCATCCACGGCGAAGAATTCGGCAGCGATGCGGGCACGACCGGATACCTCTGGGTGCTCGACCCCATCGACGGCACAAAGGCGTTTGCAACCGGCCGCCCGCTGTTCGGCACGCTGATCGGCCTCGTCCATAACGGCAAGGCGGTGCTGGGCGTGATCGACCAGCCGATTTCAAACGAGAGATGGATTGGCGCGAACGGACATCCGACATTATTCAACGGTGAACCTGCGCGCGTGCGCCCCTGCCCCGATATCTCCAACGCGAATATCGCGACCACGGGGCCGGACATGTTCGACCTCGAGGAATATTTGCGCCTCTATACATACCTGAAGGAAGAAACGTCGTTCACCATCTACGGCGGCGATTGTTATTCCTACGGCACGCTGGCATCCGGCTGGCTGGACGGCATTGTCGAGGGGCATATGAAGCTCCACGATTACGTCGCGCTGATCCCGATTGTGGAAGGCGCCGGCGGCATCATCACCGACTGGCAGGGCAAGCCGCTGCCGCTGAAGCCGACCTTCGATGCGTTCGAGGTGCTGGCGACGGGGGATAAGCCGCTGCACGCGCGGTTGGTACAATTGTTGTCAGCCTGACCACATGCAACCCCTGCAAAGCAGGGGTCTAAGCAAATGCTCGTGTTATTGGCGGTTGTGGCGCGCGATGTGTCACCGCCCATTATACGGATGGTTCTTGGACTCCTGCTTTCGCAGGGGTTGCGCACAGAATTAAAAAACCCGGCGGGCGCCGGGTTTTTCTTTTTTCCGTGGTGTTTTTTTTATTCGTTATGCTGTCGGCGCTGCGGGCGCGGGTGCGGGTTGGGGCGCGGGCTTTTGCAATTTCGCGACGAGCGCGGCGTAATTTGCTTCTTTCTTCGGGCTGCGTTTCGCGCCGAGGTCGAAGACGTTTTTCAAGACGCCTTTTTCGACCAGCGCCTGCTGGAAAGCGGGGGCCGCGAAAACGGCGGCGCGGTTGTCGCCCGACGCCATGCCGATCACTTCGCTGTCGATCTTGGCGGAGAATTTTTCAACGGCGCCCGCTGCGCGGAAACCGTTGGTGAAGAATTTCACGACAGCCGCAGCGCCGAGCGCGACAACGGCAACAGGTGCCACGATCACGGCGACGGGTGCAACAGCGAGGGCGGTCACTGCTGTCAGCGCGGCAGCGCCCAATGTCCACAATCCGGCGCGTGCGCCTTTTTCCCACTGGGCTTCGGCGACGGGGCCGAGCGTATCGACCGTCTGCCGTTTCAGCGCGAGGAGACTTTCCGTTTTTTCGGTGGTGGTGTCCTGCTTCAGCAGCGCTTCCAGCTGTGCGCCGGTTTCGGATGCGGCGGGATACAATTTCGCGGCGCGGAATGAAAACAGTTCGTCCTTGGTATCGCGGTAAAATTCGACTGCGGCATCTTTATAGACGGGCCAGCCTGTTTTTGTTTTCGGGAAGTTCACGGCGTCGCTGGCGACGCCCGATACGAATTCGCGTGTTTCCTTGAAAAAATCGACCATTTCTCAAAACTCCCTGAATACCGTGATATGCCTGCCCCTTTTTGGAATCAGGGCTTGGGGGGCAATCTACAGAAACGGGTGTATTATGTCAACTAAATTCAGTTACGGGTGGGAGATCTGCTGGGCGGAGGCCACCATGGGGCCGCGGAGCTTGTCCTGCGCCACATACACCGGCCATGCGCCTTCCGCCACGCGGTCGAGGGATTCGACGTCCTGACGGTGCTTGATGCGGTAGATCCAGAAATTGGTCATCACGCGCTCGACGAAAATCCGTGTCTCGGCGACGGGGATCGATTCAATGAACAGCAGCGGATCGCTGTTCAGGCGCGTGTTCTGGTCCCAGCGCGCGAGCTTGCCGGGGCCTGCGTTGTAGGCAACCGCGAGCTTGAACAAATTATTGTCGACATATTCCGTCGTCAGCAATTCCTTCAGGTATTTCTGGCCGAGGTCGATGTTGAGCACAGGGTCCTGAAGTTTTTCGCCGTCGATATCGTCGCCATGCTTGCGCGCGACGTGCTTGGCCGTCATCGGCATCAGCTGCATCAGCCCGACAGCGCCGGAGGATTTGTTGGACGCCGCGTAATCGAATTTCGATTCCTGACGGATAAAGGCATAGACCAGTGCGCGGTCGACCGTGAAGCCCTTCGCCGGTTTCCATGGCACATCGGGATAGAGCGCGGAGTCATAGAGCTTGCCGTTCTTGCCGCGGAAGGCGGAGCCCATGCGCATCGCAAGCGCGGGCATGCCGTTGTCGTTGGCAACCGCGATCATCGCTTCCTGCAGCACGGTGTTGTCGCCGGGGTTCATCTGGCGCAATTCCAGTTCCGCGAGGTCGTTACGTTCGGCCTTCACAAGCGCAAGCGCGCGGCGGCCGGCGGGCAGCTGCATCATCGCCTTGATGTGTTTTTCCGACAGCTCCGGCGTCGTCCAGTTGAATTTCGCCTGTTCCATGCCGAGCGCCTTCATCGCGATCAGGCCATAGAAAGTGCGCGGGTATTCGGCCGCGCGGCGCAGCCAGATATTCACGTTCTGCGGCTGGCGCGCGCGCAAGTAAGAACGCGCTGTCCAGTACGCGCCCGCCGCCGACATCCATGCGGAGGTGCGGTTGGAGCGCGCGGTCAGTTCAAACAGTTTCGCCGCTTCCGGATATTTGCCCAGCTGCCATGCCGACAACCCGCCGATCCAGCCCGCCAGCGGCACATCGGTGCCGGAGCGCACGGCGCTGGCGCTGGCCAGTTCATAGGCCGTCTCGATCTTGCCGTTGTAGAAATAGGATGCCGCGACATCGCCCTGAAGCGCGTCGTAATCGGTCACGGGCAGCAGTTCTTTTTTCTTTTCCAGACGGCCGAGCGACGATGTGGGCGCTTCGCCGATATTTTCGCTGACCGATTTGATCAGGTCGCGTTGCGCGGGCGCGTGGCTGCGGCTGCGGATATAGGGCTGCGCCAGCTGGCCGACATCAAAATCATGCATCGCATAGACGCCGCGGCTGGAGCGCGCGGCCACGAGCTTTTCTGTATCTTTCCTGGTTTTCTTTTTCTGCGCGAGGTCGAAGATGCGCTGCGCGCCCGGATGGTCGGCAAAGCGTTTCATCCAGTCGGCCAGTTCGTTATACGTCGCCTTGTAACCGGCGCTGGTGTAACGCTGGTACAGCACATGGCCCATCAGGCGCAGGTCTTCCAGCTTCCCGATTTCCTGGTTCGCGTGGGAATAGCTGCCGACATCCTGAAAGGCGAAGATATGGGCGTAGCGCGCCGCGTCGTCATCGGACAGGCGGTTGCTGTTGATCTTGCTGAACATGCGGTTGATCAGCGACGGTTCGCGCGCAAAGACGGAGGGCGAGAGGCGCAGGTCATCGGGGTTGCCCGCAGCGGGGCGGATCGCGGCAAGCGCCGACACATCAACGCCGGAGAAGTCATTTTCGGGCTGGTCGTTCGCGGCAACGGCGACCGCCTGCCCCGGCTTGCGGCTGGGGCGCACAGTAGTCGCGAATGCAAGTTTGGACTGTTTGGCCGAAGGAGCCGGAGCGGCTGCTTCCTGGCCCGGTTTGCGCTTGGGCAGCGGAATGTCGACCGCAATCGCCGTCCCCGCGCATCCAAGCACGAGGGCGAAACCGATCGATCCTAAAACATATGTACGTTTTTCAATTTCCAAAATCTTCTACCTGGCGGTTGAGCCGGAAGCCCGAGATTCGTAGCCCAATTCCCAACTCTTTGCAAATATTTCCATAATCCATAAAATTGAACGGTGGTTTCAGAAGGTTATCCACATCCCAAATTTAATGGTTATGGAAATATCACTCAAATCCCGTTTTACGCTTCCCGCGAGATTCGGAAAGCGCGCGCATCGAATGCACGAGTATCGATTCAAGTTTCAACGTGGCTTGAAGATTTCATAAAATCAGATAGTTACGTTTTACGCAATTTACACTTGACTTTTGTTGCGTTTTATGGAAGACTAAGGGGGAGTGAAAGGAGTACGGGATGGAGCCAGAGGAAAGAGAAGAAGATAAAAACCCGATCAGAAGTTTTCTCCAGCGCCTCGTCTCATTCTTTCTCGCGATCATCAAGTATATAAGTCAGCCCGAAACAGCGTTGCCGTCAGGCGACAATCCCCAATTCCTTCAGCTTCGCTTTCAGCTTCAGCAGATCCGCCCAGGCATGGCGTTTTTCGGCGGGGGAGCGGAGCAGGTAGGCGGGGTGGAACATGGGGAGCGCGGGGATCGGGGATTTGAGGCCTTCGGAGACATGTTCCAGCCATTTGCCGCGCAGCCTTGTGATGCCGCTGGCCGAACCGGTCAGGGCCTTGGCCGAAACGCCGCCCAGAAACACGACCACGGCGGGGTTCACCAGCTCGATATGGCGCAGGATAAACGGCAGGCTGAGGGCGACTTCGGAATCCGTCGGCGCGCGGTTGCCGGGGGGGCGCCAGTTGATGATGTTACTGATATACACGTTTTCGTCGCGGTTAAGGCCGATCGCGCCCAGCATCTTGTCCAGCAGCTGGCCGCTGACGCCGACAAACGGCTTGCCCATACGGTCCTCGTCCGCGCCCGGCGCTTCACCGACCAGCATCACGCGTGCGGCGGGGTTGCCATCGCAGAATACCATCTGGGTCGCGGTGCGTTGCAGCGCCAGACCCTTGAACCCCTGCAGCGCCGCCTGCAATTCGTCGAGCGTCTTTGCGCCAGCCGCCAGCAGTTTGGCGTCGCCCATCGCCTCGACCGCGCCGATATCGAGGGGTTGCGGCGCTTTCGGCACCGCCAGCGTCGCGGGCATGGCGGGCAGCGGGCGGTTGCCGGGGACGTAAGCCTCAGCCCCCTCCTCCGCCGCAGTCGCCTGAGGAAATGCCATGACCTTTTCGGCCAGCAGCGTGCGGTCGACGGGATCATCGTCGATCGCTTCGTCCGCGCCGGAGTCTATATATAACTGCAGCAGCTCGGGCAGGCTGACATTTTCAACATCAAGGGTCATGACCGGAACTTTAGCAAAACCGCGCCTGTTTTTCGCTATCGCTTTAGCCGTGCGGTTGTAATATTTTTGCTGATGAAGAGAGGGTTTTGATTATGGATACTCCGCGCGAAGTCATGAGCTATGATGTGGTGATCGTCGGTGCCGGCCCGTCCGGCCTTTCCGCCGCCATCCGCCTGAAACAGCTCAACCCTGACCTGACCGTCTGCGTCCTTGAAAAAGGCGGCGAGGTCGGCGCGCATCTGATGTCGGGCGGCGTGCTGGAGCCGCGTAGCTTGAACGAGCTTATCCCCGACTGGAAGGAAAAGGGCGCGCCCATCACCTGCGCCGTCACGGAAGACCGTTTTTATTTCCTGACGAAATCCGCCGCCATCCGCCTGCCCACCCCGCCGCCGATGAACAACCACGGCAATTATATTTTTAGCCTTGGCAGCTTCGGCAAATGGCTGGCGGAGCAGGCGCAGAATATGGGCGTTGAAATCTATCCGGGTTTCGCGGCTGCAGAAGTCTTGTACAACGAAGACAATTCGGTGAAGGGCGTCGCGACCGGCGATATGGGCATCGGTAAAGATGGCCAGCCCACCGCAGCATTCCAGCGCGGGATGGAGTTGCATGCAAAGCAGACATTATTCGCCGAAGGCTGCCGCGGTTCGCTGACGCAATTGCTGTTCAAGAAATTTGACCTGCGCAAGGATTGCGACCCGCAGACCTACGGCATTGGCATTAAAGAACTTTGGGAAGTGCCCGCCGAAAACCACAAGCAGGGCTTGACCGTACATAGCGCGGGCTGGCCGATGGACAGCAAGACCTATGGCGGGTCGTGGATGTACCATGCCGAAAACAACATCATCTCGATCGGCTTCGTGATCGGCCTTGATTACGAGAACCCGTATCTGTCGCCCTATCACGAATTCCAGCGTTTCAAGACGCATCCGGCGATTGCGAAATACCTGAAGGGTGGCAAGCGCATTTCCTATGGCGCGCGCGCATTGTCCGAAGGCGGATTGCAGTCCTTGCCGAAGCTCACCTTCCCCGGGGGCGCGCTGGTGGGCGATACCGCAGGGTTTTTGAACGTGCCCAAGATCAAGGGTACGCATGCCGCGATGAAATCGGGCATGCTGGCGGCGGAATCGCTGGCCGAAATGTTCAAGGCGGGCGACCCCACAGGAAAAGAACCTGTCGGCTATACGCATAAGTTCAAGACCAGCTGGCTGTTCGAGGAACTGAACCGCGTGCGCAATATCCGCCCGAGCTTTGCCAAGGGTTTTATCCTCGGCTTCCTCTATTCCGCAATCGACACCGTGCTGCTGCGCGGCCGCGCGCCGTGGACGCTGCGCAACCATGCGGATAACCTGTCCTTGAAAAAGGCGAAGGACAGCAAGCCGATCGATTACCCGAAACCGGATGGCGTGCTGATGTTCGACAAAATGTCGTCGGTGTTCATTTCCAACACCAACCACGAGGAAGACCAGCCCAGCCACCTGAAGCTGAAAGACCCGTCCGTGCCGATCAATTACAACCTGCCCGAATACGCCGAACCCGCGCAGCGTTACTGCCCCGCAGGTGTCTACGAAGTCGTGAACGACGACGCCGGCAAACCCAAATTCGTCATCAACGCGCAGAACTGCGTCCATTGCAAAACCTGCGACATCAAGGACCCCACGCAAAACATCGTCTGGACCACGCCCCAAGGCGGCGGCGGACCGAATTATTCGGGGATGTAAGCGGTCACCCGCCCCTGAAACTCACTTCGCCGTTATGGATGAAGCAGGTCTTGCTGAACAGCGCGAGGTCGAGCGGGTTTGGCAGGCGGATATCGGACATATCCGGCAGCGGTTTTGATGCGGGCTCGAAGCTGCGGTCAATCTGCGAGATAAAGACGAAAATTATTCCCTTCTCCGCCGCGAAATCCTTCAGCTGTTTTACCTGAGCCGCAAGCGGCGGCGTGTCGCGTTTCTGGTCGAGCAGTTGCAGGTAATCGATCACGGCAAGCGTACCGCGCGGCGCATCGGCCAATTGTTCCATGATATATGCGGCATGAATGCCATCAGAGCTGTCGAGGCGAAACAGCGCATCGTAGCGCGCGGGCGTTTCGCCGATTTTGTCGAACAGCGCGACCACATCCTTCACCGTATATTCCAGCGTGAAGAAATGGCTGCGGCGGCCCTGCTTCATCGCTTCGACCGCCAGTTCAAGGCTGAAGCGCGTTTTACCCTGCCCCGGTCTTGCACCCACCAGCACCATGTCGCCGTCGATCAGGCGCGGGAAAAGTTTTGCGGATGGCGCGGCATCGGCGGCCTTTGATACCAGCAGGCTCCAGCCGTTATAGCCTTCCTCCGCCGCGACATGGTCGAGCGCGGCATGAAGCGGTATGTCGCGGTCGCGCGACAGCAGTTTGGCTTTGCGTTTCAGGTGATGGACAGGCGCGGATAAGGTCATGGCACAAGAACTCCTGTTAAGGGGGCGGTCGCCGCAACCCCTCCTTATGCCGTAAGCCCGAACAGTTGTTCGATGAAATAGATGCCCCGCACGAAAAATGCTTCCCCGTCGGAGGGGGGAGGCGCGGGCAGCGCCTTGGGAATCATCATAACAAAAATGAACGTCCCAAGGAAGCGGGCTCGCGGCGCGCAAACCGCCTATCTGTTATAGGTGTTCTTGTCCCGCAGGCCGTCATAGAACTTCTCCGCGTCCAGCAGCCTTTTATGAAAGGCGGCGTAGGCGCGCGCGTCCTGACGGGCGATTTCGGATTTCGACAGGTGGCTGGCGGCGCGGCGCACATTCCGGAACAACGCGCGCTGTTCATCCTCGAAGAACGGGCCTTTTCCCCGCAGGTTGCGCGGCACTTTCAGCAGCGGGCCTGTGTAATCCTTTTCGGGTCCGTCGCCGCTCCATGCAAATTCTGTCAGTTGCAGGGCGTATAAATAATATGCCTCCGCATAATTCTTCTGCCCGTAACGGATGATCGCGAGCGCGGTGGTGCAGCTATACGGCCAGTCAACGTCATTCGCGCAGGCTGTCAGATATTTTTCGGCCTTCGCGTCATTTTCCCTGCTGCGCACACTGCCTGTGCAGGGCGGTTGGGGCTTCGAGCGTGCGGGTTCGAAAACTTCCGGATATTCGGTCAGGGCAAGGTAATAGATGCCGAGGTTATATTTGCCGCGGCGTGCCGCCTCGATATTCATGCTTTTGCTGCCGGCGTGATACCATTTAAGGGTCTGCGCGCCCTTATCCGCCTTCGGTTCGTTCAGGCAGTAATAATCACCCATCTGCACCTGTGCATCGCCGTCGCCCCGTTCGGCGCGCGCGCGAACCGATTCAATGTCATTAGGCCCGCCATTGACGACCTGGCCGATATAAGGGGTTTTGCAGGCGGTGAGGGTTGCGAGCAGGAACAGCGACAGCAGGGTAAAACGGCGCATTGAAAATTCCTTGAAAAAAACCGGCAGCACACTGCCGTCTTTCAAAGACTATTGCACTTCCGGTACCTAAGCAAGTTACGCGGCGGGTGCTTTCGGCGGAGCCGGCTTTTTCTTGACGGGCGGGTTGTCGAACAGGGAGCGTTTCGTTTTGTCCATCTTGAAACCGGGATTGGCGGGAATATCCGCCGCATCCGCGCCCTTGGGGAACATCAGGGGCGGGTATTTCGATTTGTCGAAAGGTTTCCAGTCGCCTTCCTTTTGCGCAAGGCGGTCGATGACGGCGGCGATGGTCAGCGCATTCGCTGTCATGCCGATATGGCTGCCATACACTTCGATGTTCTCGGTGTTGGTGGCGACGGGGTTCAGCGACGCTTTCCAGTCCACAACGCCGTCGTTTTTCGAAAACATGGAGGTGGTGGGCACGGGCGGCGGGGTCAGCCCGCGCGCGCCGATATCTTCCACCTCGTCATGGACGGAATTGGGATTGAAAAAGCCGTAGAGTTTTTTCAGGTGTTCGGAGGTGGCTTTCGCGGTGTCGTCCAGTGATCCGAAGGGCGTGCCGAGCGTAATGACGTCGCGCACCATATCGGGGAATTCGCGGGCGAGTTCACGCGCGTAAACGCCGCCGAGGCTGTGGCCGACCAACGTGACTTTCTGCCCGCCATTGTCGTCGAAAACCTGCTTGAGGCGTTTTTTCAGGTGCGTCGCGGTCTTTTCATCGAAGCCGAGGTTGAAACCGTTATCCCAGCCATAGACCTTATATCCGCGCTCCTCCACCCGCGTCTGCAGCGGCAGGGTGAAGATGTCGCTGGTGAGGAATCCCGGGAAGAAAATCACCGGATGGCCGTCGCCCTTGGGCAGGCTGTCCTTGATGAGCGGCCAGGTCGTGGCGAGCGCTGCATATTCAAGCCCCGCACGATGCATTTCTGTTGCGGAGTTAAATGCGTCCTTGAGGCGTTTGAGCATGACAGCTTCGCTTTCGTAACGATTCTTAACAGGGATGAGTGTGACGGGATGTTGCTCCATAACTATTGCACCCGCAAGACGCAATCGGTGTCTCGCGGCAGAAACCGCGGAAATTATGGGCAAATCGGCAATTTTCTGAGTTTCAGCGGCAATTTAAATTCGCTGCAGGATAAGAAAATGTCGCGCGGAATTAATACTCCGTACCCGAAGCGTACTCACCAGATGTTAACCTTTGTTGTGTAAAAAGGTACTTAGGGGAATAGCCCTTGGAGACACCTATATGATGAAGTGTCTATGTAAACTAAAAACAGGAAGGATGAGGTTCGTGAAAGTTTTGCAGGTTGCCAGCGCCCTCGTCCTCGCTGCCACGGTTTCCTTCGCCCTCAACGCCTGCGCCGCCTCCGATCAGGCGAAAATCACCGCCGGTCCCGATTTCGCGGCAGCCACACCCGCCCCGCCCAGCACGACACTTTCCGGCAATTACCTCGCCGGCCGTTTTGCGCAGCGCCAGCAGGACTGGGATTCCGCGCAGAACTACATGAACGAAGTCACGAAATACGACGAGGGCAACGAGCTGCTGGAGCAGCGCGCTTTCCTGCTGTCGATGGGCGCGATGCAGTATTCCCGCGCCCGCGAATTGGCGCAGAAAATCATCGCCGATCCTGAAAACATCGAACTCGCCGCTATCTACCTCGCCTGCGATGCGCTGGCGCGTGAAGATTACAAGGGCGCGCTGGAGTATATCGCCAAGCTGCCCGAAGACGGTTTCGGCCAGTATACCAAGCCGCTGCTGACCGCATGGTCGATGGTGGGCAAGGGCGATTCCAAAGGCGCGGTTGCGCTGCTGGGCGACAAGGCCGATGCGGCCGATCCCACCTTTAACGTGCATGCCGCGCTAATCGCGGAACTGGCAGGCGACAAAAAAGCGGCAGAAGCGCATTACCGCGAAGCCATGGCAAACGGCCTGACGCTGCATACCGCCGTGCTGGCCGCGAATTTTTTCCAGCGCGAGAACCAGCCTGAAATCTCGAAAGCGATCTACGACAACCTCGGCAAGCTGTATCCGTTCAGCCCCTTTATCAACGCGGTGAAAAAGCCCGCTGAAACCCCGCGCAACATCACGCGCGCGGCGGATGGCGCAGCGGTCGCCCTGTTCGACCTTGCCACCCTGCTCTATGAACGCCGCGCCTATGACAGCGCGCAGATTTATGGCGCGATGGTGCTGCTGCTGTCGCCGAAAGCCCCGTTTGCCATGATGATGATGGGTGATATTGCAGCCCTGCACGGCAATTACCGCGCCGCCGTGGACGATTACAACACGGTTGCGAAAAACCAGCCGCTCTACTGGCTGTCGCGCGTGCGCGTGTCGGAGGTGCTGGAAATCAGCCACAACATCCCGCAGGCGGTTGCCATGCTCGAAGACCTGTCCAAAAATCCGGAAACCAAACTTGAGGCGCTCGTCAGCTTGGGCGACCTGCACCGCCGCCATGAAGATTTCGCAAAAGCGCTGAAGTCCTATGACGCGGCGCTTGCCACCATCGACAAGCCGTCGGAAGAACATTGGCCCCTGATCTATGCGCGCGGCATGTCGCGCGAGCGCATGAACGACTGGGACGGCGCGGAAAAAGATTTGCTGCAGGCGCTGGCCTTCCAGCCCGACAACCCCATGATCCTGAACTTCCTCGGCTATAGCTGGGCGGATAAAGGCATCAACATGGACAAGGCGCTGGATTACATCCGCCGCGCCGTTGTGCAGCGCCCCGATGACGGCTATATCGTGGACAGCCTCGGCTGGGCACTCTATCGCGCCGGTGATTACAAGGAATCGATTGAATGGCTGGAACGCGCGGTTTCTATCGTGCCGGATGATTCAACCATCCTCGACCATCTGGGCGACGCGTATTGGCAGTCGGGCCGCAAGAACGAAGCGAAGTTCAAGTGGCAGCGCGCGCATGAGCTGTCGCGTGACACCTCCTTCCGCTCGACCGTCGAAAACAAGATCAGCCGCGGCATCGAGGCGATGCCCGCGCAGGTCGCCCATTCGAGCACGGAACCCAAGCTTTAACCGCCATGATTTTTGGGCTATGATAACGCCCAAAGGGATTGTTGCATGAAAAAGCTGTTTGCCATTTTTGCCGTGCTGGTTCTCGCTGCCGCGCCCGCGCGGGCGGAACGCCCTGCCGCCATGTATTCCACCCCCGACCTGTCCAAGGAAAAATACTATACCTGCGAGGCCGCATCCGACTGCCGCCCCGTCAGCCTGCCCTGCGGCCGCGTCGTGGTCGTCAACAATCGCACCCTCGACGAGGTGGAGGGCTGGTTCAAATTCGCCGAGAGCCGCTATAAATGCATGGACGCTGCGCCCCGCCAGGAAGCCAAAAATATCGGCTGCACCAAGGGAATGTGTACCGCCGATATCCAGGAGGTATCGAAAGTGCTGCCGGACAGCCCCGTTACCCGCAACCCGCAATACTGCCAGACGATCGAGGATTGCGCCTATGTGAACGGCCCCTGCGGCAAGAAAATCATCATCAATAAAATCTACCGCGACGGGCTGCAAAAGGACTACGACCATATCCGCGACATGCGCAAGGAAAACTGCTTCTGGCCCGATGGCCGCACGGTGCGCCAGTTCACTTGCGAGAAAAACACCTGCGGCGCGATCCTCGAAATTCCGAACGAGGCCGGCTGGCGCAGGCCGACCGACATGAAGGACCTCGAGAAGAAAAAAATGCAGGAATAATAAGCGCTTCCGCACCACGCGGAACCCCCGCCGCCCCCCGTCCGTTTGCCCGTTAATGCGGTAAACGGCAAAGGGGCGAAACCCATGAAATACCTCGCGACAATAATGATTGTAATGATGATGGGCATGTCGATACCCGCATCCGCGCAATTGCCCGTGCAGGAGCAGGATACCATTGGCCGCCTGCCGCCCGCAGGCCCCATGCCGTCGCCGTCGGAGCGTCTGCCCGTCACCAACAGCCGTTTTCATGAAAGCCCGCAATATCAGGACGCGCGTTACCGCGAATGCACGGAATCTTCCGACTGCGCGATGTTCACGCTCGTCTGCGGCGCGCCGCTGCCCGTCAACCGCATTTTTGTGCCTGATTTCGAGGCATGGAACAACGCGCAATCAACCCGCTATAGCTGCAGCGTGAACAAGTCGAACCCCTCAAACATCGCGGCCTGTCTGGGCGGCTATTGCACAATCACCGCCGCGACCACCCAGCCGCGTTACCGCAATTCAGACCCCAAATTCTGCTACAGCAACGCGGAATGCGGCGTTGTGGCCGATGCCTGCGGCAAGAAAATCGCCGTGAATATGAGCCATATGGCGGCACGCCTGGAGCAGGAAGCGGAAAACGCCGAATGCACGTCATGGACCGACAACCGCACGCCACAGGAAGTGCGTTGCCAGCACAACCAATGCACCGTATTATTCGGAAGAGCGCCTGAATAACCGCCCTTTCCGGATACATTGATGTCCTACAACAATTTCCAGCTGCAGGCTCCTGCCAAGATAAACCTGTTCCTGCACATCACGGGAAAGCGCGACGACGGCTATCACCTTGTGCAAAGCGTGATGGTGTTCGTCGATGTGGGCGACAAGATCGATTTCGCGCCGCATGACACCTTGTTCCTCGATGTCGAAGGGCCTTTTGCGGGCGAGATGCCGCAGGCGCATGATAACCTGATTTACAAGGCGGCACAGTTGCTGGCGACCGAATACGGCACGCATGTGCGCGGGGCCGTGAACCTCAATAAATTATTGCCTGTCGCCTCCGGCATCGCAGGCGGGTCTTCGGATTCCGCCGCCGCGCTGAAGGGCTTCGCGCGCCTTTGGGGGCTGCCGGACGAGCAGGACCGCATGATGAAGCTGGCACAGAAACTGGGCGCGGATGTGCCCGCCTGCTTCATCGGCAAGCCCGTCTGGGCGGAGGGCATCGGGGAGAAAATGATGCGCCTGCCGGAAATGCCCGCGATGCATTTCGTGCTCGTCAACCCGCTGGTGCAGACGCCGACGCCGGAAGTCTTCGCCCGTTTTCGCAACCGCTACAGCCCGCCCATCCAGTTCAGCGGCCGGCGCAAAACGATGCAGGAATGGATCGCGGATTTGAAAAATTACCGCAACGACCTGACCGATGCCGCGATGGAGGTGACACCCCAGATCCGTGACGTGCTGGAGGCGTTGAACGACACGCCCAACTGCCGCCTTGCGCGGTTGTCGGGCAGCGGCGCTACATGCTTTGGCATGTATGACACGGCGGAAGCCGCGATCGCCGCCGTGAACAAGCTGAAACTGGTGCAGCCCCGCTGGTGGGTCGCGCCCGCGAACCTTGTGAAATGAACATGCACAGCAACATCACGCTGGTCATGAACAGCGGCTCCGGCCACGACGACAAGACATCCGCGCGCGATTTGATCGTGCAGAAACTGGGCGAAGCGGGCATTACGGTGAAGGTCGCGGAGATCAGCGGCGGGAATATCGTCGCTGTCTGCAATGCCGCCGCGAAAGAAGCGAAACAAAGCGGCAGTCTTGTGGTGGCTGCAGGCGGCGACGGAACGGTGAATTGCGTCGCCTCTGCCTGTGTCAAACATGACGTCCCGATGGGCGTTATCCCGATGGGAACTTATAATTATTTCGCCCGCGACCTTGGCATCGCGAATGATATCGAGGGCGCGATTGCCGTGCTGGCCACGGGGCAGCTGCGGACAACCTCGGTCGGGCTGCTGCAGGACCAGGTCTTCGTCAACAATGCCAGTTTCGGCACCTATGCGCGCATCGTCAGGAACCGCGAGCTGGACAAGAAGAAATTCGGCCGGTATCGCATCGTCGCGCTGCTGTCCGATATCCGCAGCCTTTATGCGCCTGCGAAAAATTACACGCTGCGCATCGGCGCCGACGATATGGCGAAGAATTGCCGCACGACAATGATTTTCGCCAGCATCAATAAATTCCAGATGGAAAACCTCGGCATTCCGGCGGCGGAGAAGGCGGGGCGGGAACAGATGTCGATCACGATCATGAAACCCGTCTCGCGCCTGCAAATGACGCGCATCCTGCTGCGCGGGCTGTGTCGCCAACTGCCGCAGGACGAACGTATCGATGTGCTGTATGCCGAAAGCTTCACCGTCGACGCCCCCGCCGCCCCCATTGCTTGCGTCGTGGACGGCGAAATCGTTCATTTGACGCTGCCCCTGGAATTCAAGCTGCTGCCGGACCAGCTGCGCGTGATGGCACCCGCGCCGCAGGTGCCCGCATGACACGCATCCTGCACATTTCCGACACCCATTTCGGCACCGAAGTGCCCGCCGTGGTCGAGGCGCTGGTGAAACAGGAGGCAACGCTGAAACCCGATATCGTCATCCTGTCGGGCGACGTGACGCAGCGCGCACGTAAATCCGAATTCGCGGCGGCGAAGGCGTTTTTTACGCGCATCGGCGCGCCGGTCCATCTGGCGGTGCCCGGCAACCACGACCTGCCGCTTTACGACGTGCTGACGCGGAGCATCAACCCCTACCGCTTCTACGGCAAATTTTTCGGCGCGCGGCAGCAGGTGTGGCAGGACGGCCGCATGGCGGTCGTGTGTCTGGATGCGACGCACCCCTTGCGCCATACACGCGGCGAAACGAAACTGGAATCCGCGCGGGATTTACTGGAATCCGCACGTCGCGCCATCGGGCCGAACGGGTTGCTTTGCGTGGCGGAACACCAGCCGCTGGATGTGAAGATGCCGGATGATATTCCCGAGATTTTAATGAACCCCGGAGCGACCGCCAAACTGTTCTCTCATTACAGGGTCGACATCGTGTTCAGCGGCCATGTGCATTTCCCGCTGATCCGCGACACGCATAAACTGTTCAGGCTGCCGCGCCATTTCATCATCAGCGGCGCAGGCACCGCCGTATCGCGCCGCACGCGATCAAACGCGCCCAATTCATTCAATCTGGTGGATATCAAGGATGGCGGCGTCACGATCGCGCTGCATGTGTACCAGCCAGGCGGCGATTTCACGATCGCGCAGCAGGCGGTGTTCAGCCGCGAAGATAGCGGCTGGCGCGGCGCTTAATTTTTGCCTTCGAGTTTTTCCAGCAATTCGCGTGACGGCAGGCCGTCATCGTTCCAGCCGAGGCTTTTCTGCCAGCTGCGGATGGCGGCTTCGGTCTGCACGTTCATCTCGCCCGGCACGGTCGTGTGCGGAATTTCGCCGCGTTGCAGCAGCGCTTCCTGAATGCGTTTCACCAGATCATCGCCCTGCTCCGCTGTCGGCGCGAGGGATTTTTTGGAAGGCGCAGCTGCCACTTCCTCGTCGGGCGTGGTTTCGTCGCCCTGCCCGTATTCCGTTTCGTCTTGCTTGGCCAGCATATCGCCCGCATAGGGCTCGGCCGCAGGGCCGGAAAGGCGCGCGAGGGATTTTTTAGCTTCCGCATGGCCTTCATTCGCCGCCGTCTGGTACCATTCCGCCGCTTTGGTCAGGTCGGCGGGGCCGATGAAATTGCTTTCATACAGTACGCCCAGATTATAGGCCGCCTGCGATACGCCCGCATTCGCCGCTTGTTTAAAGAACGCGACGCCGCGCGAAATATTGCGCTCCGCGCCGATGCCTTCGATATTCGCGATGCCGAGGTTGTACATGGCTTCGGGATGGCCCAGTTGCGCCGCGCGTTCATACCAGCTCAATGCCGCTGCCGCATCCTGCGGCACGCCAAGGCCCTGCTGGTACATCACGCCCAGATTGTAATGCGCGTTCGCCATGCCTTTTTCGGCGGATTTGGTGAACCAGAAAACGGCGCGTCCGTAATCGCGCTGCACGCCGCCTGTGCCAGCCACATACAGCGCGGCCAGATCATGCTGCGCCGCCGACACGCCCGCAAAGGCGCGGGATTCAAGCGTTTGATAGGTCGTAGGCAGCAGCTGGTCGCGGTCGATGCCGCTTACGGTTTCATTCTTCACGGGTTCACCGGCGGCAATCGCCTTTTGCTCGACCGTCTGCGCGGCGGCGGCAAGGGGAATGGGTGCCGTATCATTCGCGGGCTGCGCGAGGGGCTTTTCCACCGTGATCGCGGTTTCGACCGGCGCGACGGCAATAGAAGGCGTCTCCGCCGTCGCTTCGACAACAACAGGCGTTTCCACCGTCACTGCCGCCACTTCGGCTGCGGGTTTTTCATCGGCTAGAATTTCAGTTGTGGTCGCTGTGGCATCACCGGCTGCAGGCTCGATCGCGGAAAGTTCTTCCGGCGTCAGCTGCTGTTCGATCTGCGCGATCTCGACTTTTTCCTCTTCGTTCGTTCCTTCGGCGGCGGTTTCGACCGGTGCCGCGTCAGGCGCGGGTGCCGCTTGCGTGAAGCGCGAAATATCGATGTTGTTGGCGGGATCAACGGCGGGGCCGTTCATGCGCGCGAATTGCGTGTCGGTCAGGCTGTCGAGCGCAGCCATTTGCGCGGCGGTCAATTGCGGCGCGGATGCGGGTTCGCGGTAAAGCACAAGGCCGACCGCCAGCAACGCGATCACGCTGCTCGCAACCGACAGCGCGGATTGCCAGCGTGTGCTGGCCACGGGCGGGCGATCCGCCTGCACCAGCATAGGCAAATAAATCTTGCCGGTTTTGTCGTCACGCTCCGATGCGCTTTCGATCTGCGCCAGAACTTGCGAGAAACTCGCCCGTTCCGTTTCGGCGCGTTCCAGCTTGCGGCCCAGACGTTCGATGGCGCGGAACATCTCCTGATTGATGCGCTCCTGCTGCGAGGCGGGCGGGGTGTTGTCGGAAACGGGCACAAGACGGGGCTGGACAGTCATGACATTTACCTGAAATTCCGCGCTTCCGGCGGAAGGGCGGTATGGGTGACCAAATTTTTCGTATCTGGAGGGCAGATTAGCAGATTCTCCAACCGGATCACAGCCTTAAACCATCCACAGGCTGCGTCCAAACAGGGTGGTTGAAAGCCCCTTTCCAAGCCCTTGATTTTTCATAGCGATAACCCCGCATATATGAAACTTGCGGAATCGAATCTTTTTATATATTGTCCTGACACTTCCGGATATTGGGGTGTAGCCAAGCGGTAAGGCAGCGGTTTTTGGTACCGCCATTCCTAGGTTCGATCCCTAGCACCCCAACCACCCATTCGGGCCTTCCCTATCATGTGAGAGAACTAGTGCGGAAAGGCCCGCATTTGGCGCACGTTTCGCGGATGCGGTTTTTCGCCTAACTACTGAGAATGGTTAATTCCGGGGCAGACAGCCCCGTTTTCTCAGTTGAGTGTTTTTCAGGTTAGGCGGCATTTCAAAGGTTTGGAGATTCGAACCTGAGATTTATGCGATCTCGAAGGTCTTGTGAATGAGGCGTCCGACGAACACTTCGGAGTGGCCGTCGCGTTCGGCGATTTGACGCATGGTTAAGCCATTAAAGTGCTGATCCCTCCAGACCACCCCCCGGAGGAGGTCACGGAGCTCATGGGAGGGCAATTCCAGAGGATCTGAGGCATTCCGGCTATCTTTAAGCACCACAGTCCCACGCCACGATTTACGGGCTTGGTAGGGTACTGCGATTTCAGCCGTTTCATTCACCGCTGCGACAGGCAGGGCAAAGCCCAGATCTTCTTCAATCAGCTTCGCCAGCCCACTCATATTGATCAGAATGTTAACGGTATCGATGCCCATGAGCACCTTCCTAACGCAACGCTCCAGAATCTTGTCAATCGGCAGGCATTCGCATTTTATCGAGATTAAACGTAATAAGTCGTAATACTGGTCATGTGGGATGCCCAGCATATTCGCCAACTGCACGGAGTCTGCCAGTCGCTCCCTGATCCGCTGCTCTATAAAGGTTTCAATCTCGTGAGCCGGGATGCGGGCGATAACTGCTTTTGGATGATTCCGGTACAGGAGCTTGTTTCGGCTGACATAGTACCGATAACGACGCCCTTTTTTAGTCGAGAATACTGGACTGTAAATCGTCCCCTCCTCGTCATAGAGAAGCCCTTGCAGCAGATGATTTTGGGCAGGCCGAATATCCCCGCGCGGACGAACTCCCTGAAGACCCAGCTTCTGTTGTACGGAATCATATGTTTCCGCTGCAATTATAGACTGATGCTGGCCTTTATAGACTTCGCCCTTATGCCGGGTCTGTCCCAAGTAAAGCGGGTTTTGCAGCATCCAGTAGAGGACGCCGCGACTGAAACTGTGCCCTGCCTTTGATCTGATGCCTGCAGCATCCAGATGCTCCTTCGTCTTTTGAACACACCCCAGCTCCAGATATTTTTGGAATATATACTGCACCCTCTCTGCTTCATGCGCGTTAATCATCAAAAGACGGTCTTTGACGTCATATCCAAGCGGCACGGAACCGCCCATCCACATGCCTTTCTTCTTGCTGGCTGCAATCTTGTCGCGGATGCGCTCCCCTGCCACCTCGCGCTCAAATTGCGCGAAGGACAGCAACACGTTCAGCGTGAGCCGCCCCATCGACGTCGTTGTATTAAACGACTGAGTTACGCTCACAAACGTAACGCCATGGGCATCAAACACTTCAACTAGCTTTGCAAAATCCATGAGTGATCGCGTGAGGCGGTCTATTTTGTAAACAACAATGATATGGACCTTGCCCGCTTTGATGTCCGCCATCAGCCGCTTTAGCGCAGGGCGTTCCATGTTGCCGCCGGAAAAACCGCCATCGCTGTATTCTTCTTTTACTGCCACCCAGCCCTCTGCCTTCTGACTTGTTATATAGGCAAGACATGCCTCCCGTTGCGCGTCCAGCGAGTTAAAACCCTGCTCAAGGCCTTCTTCAGACGATTTGCGGGTATAAACCGCGCAGTATTTAATCACCGATTTCATTAGCTTCCTTTCTTTTCAAGCCGAAGAAGACTCGTCCATTCCAACGTGTTCCGGTGATGTCGGATGCAATCTGCGACAGACTTGTATAAAGCTTGCTCTGATATTCGAAGCCGTCTGGCTTGACGACTACAACATGCTGCTGCCCATTATAAGTTCGCAGCAGCTTTACTCCCGGCTTCAGCCCGGCAGGCCCCTGCTCGAAAGATTTAGGATCACGTTTGTATGCTGCTGCGAGATAAGCCAGCCGTTTCTGCTGCTCCGCCGACAGGCCTGCGCCGCTGGTTTCCCGCAGCTTGAAGTCCAGGCTTTTTTCCAGCATGAGCCGCCCGATCCGTGCATGTGGCTTAATGCCCCATGCCTCGGACCATCTGCGGCGCAGTTCCTCGAGTGGCATTTCAGAAACGCTCCCCGTCATCCGCTACGCTGCATCTTATTGTTCTCAATCCGATAAAGACGCTTTTGGCCATCTTTCGGCCTGCTGGAGGTGATTTTGCAGCCGTGGCCTTTTGGTAACGTCCGCGAGAGAATGCTTCTTACGGTATGGGGCTGCCAGCCCGTTGCTTTTACAATGTCATCTAGCGTAGCGCCCTGCGCTCGGCTCAGCAATTTAATGACTGAGCTGATTTTGGTGCCTCGCTTCACGGGTGAGTAGGCTTTTGATTTGGCTTTATCAGAGTTGCTTTTTGCCTTTGCAGACAGGACTGTGTTCGGGGATGGGGATTTTATTTTGGGCATGATTATTCTCCTTTCCCTCCATGAACGCTTCCTTTAGGCAATTGAGCCAGCCGAACCAGAGCAATCTGATGACGAAGATAGAAGATGAATGATCGATAAATTATCGTGGTGAGCAGCAATCTTGCTTAATCGCCCGATTTTTGGACATAGTCGCACCATGTACTAGGTACAGCACATTGTTAATCTCAAAATAAAAGGATCAGCGTCATTTGTGGCGAACTTCAATCCAGCCAATTAGACTAAGAGAAGAACAGATTCTTTTTCATTATGAACTGATACACTTATTCCGCTAGGAAAGCTTTCTGTTCCGATGATTACCATGATGAAATATTTGAGAGAGTGTTCGGAATCTCGGTAGCAATTTCGAATGCTTTTCAAATCTTTAATAGATGGTTCTGGAATGGATTCCGGATGAGTATGCCAGTCGCCCACGAAATGTAAGCCGTCTGCATAATTTTCTCTAATTTCAGCCCGTTCAGACTTTCGATTGGGCAGAAAAAAGAATCGTCCCCGCTTGTCATTTTCCTTAGGGCCCGTTGCCTTGCATACCAGAACTTCACCCTCGCTGTAACGTGCATAGAGCTGTCCGCCGGCTTCCGTTGACTTTGGGTCCAGCTGACGATGCTTTTCAAAGCAAGCAATCACACTTTCTTCGAAGCGGATGGTAATTGTTATTCCGTCTGTGAATCGCATTCGTGTAATACCGGTCCCGTGCATGAGCGACATTCAGAGTTTTTTTTGAGATCTGCGATTGTTCTGAAATAGCCTTGGCCACTGCTACGCGAAGCGACTAAAGATTCCGCAAAATTTGTCCACTTCCCATTTCTATCCCGCACTTGCTGGGATGAACCCAGCCATGACCTGATTTGGGAGGATTTCACGCTGTCCAATAGGACATTAACAGTCAATTCGGCAATCATAGCGACTATAGGAGTTACTTCAATGCTACTGAATGGCTGAAATATCCGCCTGGCCGATAAGAGGCCGCGCGCTTACCACAACGACTACCGTCGGCGGCGATATCCCACTCGTACTGGCAGTTACCAGGATATGGTTTCGAATAATTATCGTTGCCTCCAAAACCACTTCCGCTGCATCCGCCATTTTGAGAACAAACGGCAATCGCCGCAGCACCTGCAAGGATCGCTACGCCAACTGCAGCCTTTTGTGCGGCTTCACGCTCTTCTACAATCTTCCCGTTTACGTATGTTGTTACTCGTGCATAAGCGACTTTATTCGACATCTTCTTTTTGTCGTAAGCGACACGACATTGCTTCATGAGGGACAGAAACTCACGTGAGCTGTCGCTGTAATAGTCGTTTTCTGTCGCACGTTTAGAGACCGTGACCTTCTTTGTCATGCAGTCATGGAAAGTGGAGAATTTAGATTTAGGATATCCACAAGAAGCCATCGTGTTTGGCATAGAAGAGTAGCGACCGGTACACGCCGAGAGCATTATGCATGCGGCGATAATAAGCATTTTTGTTTTCATTTTGCCCAATAAATGAAGATGAATATGCTGAGATTATGCCGAGTACAGTCATTCAAAGCTACATTTATTATGTGAATACCATCGTATTCAATTTATCGAAATGGGGGTTGAGGTAGCTTGGGGCTAATGTTTGGAATGGGGACAAAGAGAGCTGCCCGCTAAATACCATCGTATGAAGCGCAGAAAGAGTTTTGAACCTGGGTACCTTTTACTTCTTTGAATTGCTGCGGAAGCAGAAGCATTAAAAAAACATTTACGCCGTCATTTTTTTGCATGGCTAAACAGCCATTTCCACGTTGGCTCTCCGTATAAAAATGACGAGGGGCAGTTATGCCCCATCTCTGCCAGCTCGGTATAGGCAACATCGCCGCCGTTTTTCTTTGCGATGCTGGTGACCATGCGCGGCACATCGGCTGGTATGACGGTATCCGCGCCTCCCTGCATCACCCACATCGGCACCCCTGTCATTTTAGGTGCGTCATTCGCGTTCCACACGCCCGATATTGGCATGGCAGCCGCGAAGATATCAGGATAGTGCCGCACAGCCCCAAATGCGCCCATGCCACCCTCAGAGCAGCCAATCACATAAATCCGCTTCGGGTCGATCGGGTGTTCGGCCAGAAGAGATTTGATGAGGCGTACCGTGCCAGGCAGGCCTTGTGCAAGACGGGGCGGCAGCTTGATTTCCGGATGCCCTTGCACTTGGCCTGCATTCGACCACAGCCATGTTTGCGGCAGCACGGGCGCGATGATGAAGGCGGGATATTTCACCTGCATGTCCTGCTGGATCAGGTATTTCCCTGCATAGGCATTACCGTGCCCGCCATGCAGTATCAAGACGAGCGGGAATTTGAGTCCCGGCGGATAGGGCGCGCCCGCTGGCTGGAACCAATAATAGGGCAGGTCGTAATGCACATTCTGCTCCGGCGCAAAAAATTCCGGTCCCGCGCCCGTCACGCGATAAGACTTCTTCGTGAAATATTTCGTGTATTCGTCAAAAGGCTGCGTGGTGCGCGCAACGAAGGGAACGAGGGTTACAGGCTGTTCGGTCGTAACAGGCGTGGATTGCGCGGCTGGGGCGGGTGGCATTCTGAATTTTTTAAAGGCAAACATGCCTGCCACCGCCAGTACCACGATGGCCACGACAATCACAAAGAATGAATTGTTCTTTTGCATGTTTTGCCCCTTTGATCCGTCCAGTTTTCTGCTTAATTTCTGGTTGTTACCAGGGAGTCATATATTTGCACTGGCTAACCCTGAGCGCTCATTTAAGATTCCGGCACATGACTGCATCTGCACCTACTTAGGTGATGCTCCTTCTCCAGTACTGAACTACTGCCACGATCAGGTGACGATCAGGTTTCCGCTGGCAACGAGGGCCGCCTCGTTGGTGAGGCCGGTGACGCCTGTCAGCGTTGCGACTTGCGTCCATCCATAGGTAACACCCAGCCCGTCACGATCCACACTGACGATGCTGTTGGCACCGCTGTCTTCGATCTTGACAAAGTCTGTCAGGACCTTGGTCAGGGGATCATAGGCCGCCAGCAAGTCACCGAGATCGATCACGTCGGATTGACCCGTGCTGAAGTCGCTAATAGTGGCAACGCCCGTGTAGGCCGTGCCGGGGCTGAACAGGAAGATGTCCGCGTTCGCGCCGCCGGTCAGGATGTCGTTGCCGCCGCCGCCATCGAGCGTGTCATTGCCCGAACCGCCATCTAGGGTGTTGATGGCGCTGTTGCCGGTCATGATGTTGGCAGCACTGTTACCCGTGCCATTCAGAGCCGTGCTGCCCGTCAGGATTAGGTTCTCGATGTTTACACCGAGCGTCCAGTGAACCGAGGACTGCACGGTATCCGTGCCTTCCGAGGCATTCTCGGAGACCACATCGCTCGTGCTGTCGGCGATGAAGAGGTCGTTGCCGATGCCGCCGATCAGGAGGTCATTGCCCGCGCCCCCGTCGAGCGTGTCGTTGCCGTCCCCGCCGCTCAGCGTGTTAACCGCCGCATTACCGGTGATGGTATTGGCGACGCTGTTACCCGTGCCATTGACTGTATCGAAGCCCAGTAGTGTCAGGTTCTCGAAGTTGGTGCCGAGCGTCCAGGTCACGTAGCTTTGAACGGTGTCTGTGCCTTCCGCAGCGTTTTCCGAGACGACGTCGCTTGTGCTGTCGATGATAAAGATGTCGTTGCCGGTACCCCCGATCAGGGTATCAATGCCTGCGCCGCCATCCAGCGTATCATTGCCACCGCCACCCGAGAGCGTATTCACGGCGCTGTTGCCGGTCATGACGTTATCAAGCGTATTGCCGGTACCGTTAATCGCGGAACTGCCGCTCAGCGTCAGGTTTTCAAGGTTCGAGCCGAGCGTCAGGGTCAGGCTGGAAAGCACGATATCCGTGCCTTCGCTGGCATTTTCCACAATCGTGTCAGTGGCGCTATCCCAGATATAAGTGTCGTTACCCGTACCGCCCGCCAGCGTGTTGTTGCCACTGTTGCCGGTGAGGGTGTTGTCGAGGCTGTTTCCGGTCGCGTTGATGTTGGAGCTGCCGGTCAGCGTCAGGTTTTCAAGGTTCGAGCCGAGGGTCAGGGTCAGCGAGGATAGAACGGTGTCGGTTCCCTCGCTGGCATTCTCGACGATCGTGTCCGCTGCCGATGTCCAGACATAGGTGTCATCGCCAGCGCCAGCAGCAAGCGTGTTATTTCCGCTGTTGCCGGTCAGGGTGTTGTTGCCGCTGTTTCCGGTCGCGTTGATGTTGGAACTGCCGGTCAGGGTCAGGTTTTCGATGCCAGAGACGAGTGTGTAAGTGACGCTCGACTCAACGGTATCCGTGCCCGACGTGTCGATGACGATATCGCCGGCATCGTCGACGATGTAGGTATCATCGCCCCCTGCACCGGACATCGTGTCCGCACCCACAGCGCCGCTGAGGGTGTTGTTGCCGCTGTTGCCGGTGATGGTGTTGACAACGCTGTTGCCAGTCCCGTTGATGGCTGAAGTGCCCGTCAGCGTCAGGTTTTCGAAGTTCGTGCCAAGCGTCCAGGTTACGCCAGACTGGACGATATCGGTTCCTTCCGAGGCGTTTTCCGACGTCACATCGCTCGCGTTGTCGACGATGAAGATGTCATTGCCGATGCCGCCGATCAGGGTATCGGCACCAATGCCGCCATCGAGCGTATCAGCACCATCGCCACCACTCAGGACGTTGACCGCATCGTTGCCGGTGATGATGTTATCAAGCGTATTGCCGGTTCCGTTGATGGTCGATGCGCCGGTCAGCGTCAGGTTCTCGAAGTTGCTGCCAAGCGTCCAGGTGACGGAAGACTGCACATGATCTGTCCCGCTTGCCGCAGCTTCACTGACCAAATCGCTCGCGTTGTCGACAAAGTAAGTATCATTGCCGCCGCCCCCGGTCAGGGTGTCTGCGCCAGCGCCGCCGTCGAGGGTGTTGTTGTTGCTGTTGCCTGTGATGATGTTGACGGATGCGTTACCCGTGCCGTGAATGGTGTTCACGCCCGTCAGGGTCAGGTTTTCGACTTCGGCGGAGAGAGTATAAGTGACGCTTGTCTGCACGGAATCCGTGCCTTCGGCTGCCATTTCCGAGATGATGTCGTTCGCGTTATCCACAATATAAACGTCATTGCCGGTGCCGCCCATCAGCGTATCGGCGTTTTCCTTGCCGTCGAGCGTATCCGCGCCGCTGCTGCCGGAGAGGATGTTGATGGCGCTGTTGCCCGTGATCGTATTGTCGAGCGTGTTGCCCGTGCCATCCATGTCATCAAAGCCGTCGAGAACGAGGTTCTCGACGTTCGAACTCAGCGTCCAGCTGGTGCTGGCGATGACGGCATCGGTGCCCTCTGCGGCGTTTTCGGAGACGATGTCGGTGCCTTCGCCAACATAGTAAGTGTCGTTACCGGCACCACCGATGAGGGTGTTATTGCCACTGTTACCCGTGATGATGTTATCGAGGGTGTTGCCGGTGCCATTAATGCTCGAGGTGCCGGTCAGGGTGAGGTTTTCGACGTTCGCGCCAAGCGTGTAAGCGAAATCGGCCTGAACGGTGTCCGTGCCTTGGGCGGACGCCTCGCTGACAGTATCGCTCGAATCGACGATGTAAACGTCGTTATCAGCGCCGCCGATCAGAATATCCGTGCCCGCACCACCTGTCAGCGTATCGCTGCCGGCAGCGCCCGTCAGCGTGTTGTTGCCCGAGTTGCCGGTCATGACGTTATCGAGCGTATTGCCGGTCCCGTTGATCGTGCCAGAGGCCGTCAAGGTCAGGTTCTCGACGTAGTTGCCGAGCGTCCACGTAACGGCGGAGAGAACCGTATCATTGCCCTCATTCGCGACTTCCGTGACTTTATCGAGCGCGTTGTCGACCACATAGGTATCGTCGCCTCCGCTGCCGATCATGCTGTCTGCGCCGACGAGGCCATCCAGCGTGTTATTGCCGATATTGCCCGTGATCGTGTTGACAGAAGCGTTGCCGGCTCCATTGATACCTGTGCTGCCGGTCAGGATCAGGTTCTCAAGGTCGGTTGCAAGCGTATACGTCACGCCGGAGTTGACGGTGTCCGTGCCCGCTGCTGCGGCTTCAGAGACAACGTCCCCGGCATTATCAACAAAGTACACATCGTTGCCGCCGCCCCCGATGAGGGTATCCGCACCGGCATCACCGTCGAGGGTGTTTGCCGCGCTGTTGCCTGTCAGGACGTTCACAAGGATGTTACCCGTGCCGTGGCTGGCAAGCGTGCCGCCCAGCGTCAGGTTCTCGATGTTGGTGCCCAGCACATATGTGCCGCTCGCCAGCGTAGCGAGAATGGTGTCCGTGCCTTCGGAGGCGTTTTCAGAGACGATGTCCGTCGCGCTGTCGACGAGATAGGTGTCATTCCCCTGCCCGCCGATGAGGGTATCGACGCCCGTGTTGCCATCGAGAGTGTTAGCGCCGGTATTACCCGTCATGACGTTCGCGGAAGCGTTACCGGTGCCGTTCAGGTTGGAGCCGCCGGTCAGGATAAGGTTCTCGACGTTGGTGGCAAGCGTGATGGTTGCGCTGGACTGGACAGTGTCGGTTCCCGAGCTTGCCGCCTCGCTGACGATATCGCTACCGCTGTCTACAATATAGTAATCGTTGCCCGTGCCGCCGATCAGGGTGTTCGTGTTTGCGTTCCCCGTCAGCGTGTTGTTGCCGGTGGTGCCGGTCGCAACAAGCGCAGCGCCTGTGATGGTAAGGTTTTCGACTTCGCTCGAGATTGTGAAGTTGACGCTTGATTCAACAGTGTCGTTGCCGCCAAGCGCAGCTTCGCTGACCACATCGCTGGCATTGTCGACGAGATAATAATCGTCACCCGTGCCGCCGATCATGGTGTCCGCGCCGGAGCCGCCGTTCAGCGTATTGTTGCCGCTGTTGCCGGTCATCGTATTGACGACGCTGTTACCCGTGCCGTTGATGTTCGAACTGCCCGTGAGGGTCAGGTTTTCGAAGTCGGTTGCCAGTGTCCAGGTGACGGAAGACTGCACGATATCCGTGCCAGCTGCCGCCGATTCCACAAGCGTATCGCTCAGGCTGTCGACGACATAGGTATCGTTGCCGGTGCCGCCCGACAGCGTATTGGTGCCGCTGTTGCCGGAAAGGGTGTTGTTGCCGCTGTTTCCCGTCGCATTCAAGTTGGAAGAACCGGTCAGGATAAGGTTTTCAACATCCGTGCCGAGCGTGTAGGAGATGCTGGAATAAACCGTGTCGGTGCCGGAAGTGACCGCTTCACTGACGACATCGCCTGCGTTGTCCACATAATATAGGTCATCGCCCGCCCCGCCGATCATGGTATCGGCACCCGTGCCGCCATCCATCGTGTCGCTGATCGTCCCCGTGCCTGCATTCAACAGGTTATTACCGGTATTGCCGACCATGTAGTTGACGCCGGTATTGCCCGTCGCCGTCAGGTTGGAAGAGCCCGTCAGGGTGATGTTTTCGAAGCCGGTGCCGAGCGTCCAGTTGACGGTGGATATGACGATATCCGTGCCCGAAGCGTCAGAAAGTACATCAAGGGTGTTATCCACCATAAAGGTGTCGTTGCCCGCTCCGCCGATCATGCTATCCGCACCGGTGCCGCCATCCAGCGTGTTATCGCCGCCGTTGCCTGTCAGGATGTTGACAGCCGTGTTGCCGGTTGCATTGATGTTGGCAGATCCGGTCAGCGTCAGGTTTTCAACTTCGGCCGTCAGCGTGTACGTGATGCTCGACTGGACGGAATCCGTGCCCGATGCCGCAGCCTCGGTAACGATATCGGACGCACTATCAATGATGTAGACATCGTTGCCCGTGCCGCCAGCGAGCGTATTGGTGCCCGCGTTGCCGGTCAGCGTGTTCGCGAGCGTGTTGCCGGTCGCGTTGATATTGGCAGTACCTGTCAGTGTCAGGTTCTCGACGTTCGTGCCGAGCGTGTAGCTGAGGCTGGAAAGCACGGTATCCGTGCCTTCGGAAGCATTTTCAGACACGACATCGCTGGCATTTTCAACGATATAAGTATCGTCATTGGTGCCGCCGATCATTGTATCCGCACCCGCACCGCCATCCAGCGTGTCATTGCCGCTGCTGCCGGACATGCTGTTCGCCGCACTGTTGCCGGTAAGCGTGTTTGCAAGCGTGTTACCCGTGGCATGGATAACAGAGGTGCCGGTGAGAATGATATTTTCGACGTTGCTGGCAAGCGTATGCGTCGCGCTCGCCATGACTGTATCGGTGCCCGCGCCCGAGCCTTCGCTGACGAGGTCGCTTGCGTTATCGACAATATAAGTGTCGTTGCCGAGGCCGCCGATCATGGTATCAGCGCCAGCTGCGCCATCGAGCGCGTTGTTGCCGGCATTGCCGGTCAGGACGTTGACAGCACTATTGCCGGTACCGTTGATATCGGCGGTACCGGAAAGAGTGAGATTCTCGAAGTTGGTGCCGAGCGTCGTGTTGATGCTGGCAAGTACAGTGTCCGTGCCTTCGGCAGCGTTTTCAACCAGCGTATCGAGCAGGTCCGACACCACATAGGTGTCATTGCCGGTGCCGCCCGCAAGCGTATTGACCGCGCTGTTGCCGGTCAGCGTATTGTCAGCAGAGTTGCCGGTGCCGTTAATCGCGGAAGTGCCTGCCAGGGTCAGGTTTTCGAAGTTTGTGGCAAGCGTATGGGTAAAGCTGGAGAGGACGGTATCTGTGCCCGCAGCCGCGCCTTCGACCAGCGTGTCTGCCGCGTCGCTATATATATATGTGTCGTTAACCGCCTTCTTTCAGCGTCCGACGGATCGTGACAATGAATTTCACCGCTATTGTTGCCTAGATTTAAGAAGGCCCCCTTCTTCGGTTCCCCCAAACGATCCGGCGAATAAGGCTCGCCGAATTTATTATTATAATCATTCCGCGCTCCGTAACTGGGGTCCGCTTGATGCATAATATCATCAGTAATATCGGTAGCCTGCTCTTCCCAAAAATCCTTATGTTTTTGATCACTTAGTAGCGCAAAATTGGCATTAAATTCTTGTAATGACCCCTGCTGCGCGTACCAATTCAAGAATTGAGCGACATGAACCATTTCATGAGCAAAAGCAGCCTCAAGTGTATAGGGTTTCACGTCATCAAGAATACCGTCTTGATTGGTATCCACCTGTATAGATGTTTGATTGTTAAACATCTGAGTTGATAAGTAAATTTTCATCTCAGGAGGCGGGCCTGGCAATACAGAGAATACGTCTGAGCCGGTGTTACTATCAGTGACGATAATTTTAAGCGTTGGTGTAGCCAACCCATTCGGATGCACAAAGCTCTTGAAGTGGTCCATTAGAACACTAAAAGTTCCAAGGCCACCGTTATTAGTGACACCATATAATTCATTGATAGCGGTGTTTACGGAAGCTTCAGTAATCCCAGTAAGGGTCGCGCTTCGCACTACGTCGGTTGAAGGTAATATTCCGTCGTTATTATAATCGTATTGCTCTCCGCCCTTGAGATCGAGAGAAAAATTATTACATGACATTTATATACCCTGCCTATTCTTCCAATTTTTCTATACGTTTCCAGCACTCATCCGAGCTTAACAGCTTGTCTAACACCTGATACTTGTCCATTCCCGGCTTCAACAACGGGCAATAAAGAAGAGAGACAAGACTTCGGTCATATGCCTGTAGCCCATCATACAAACGATCAGCAACATTGTAATCGCCCAGTTCTTTGGAAGTCAGAAAAGTTACACGCCCGGAGGGTCTGACATCTTTCCAATTATCTAAAGCCGTCGTTTTTGCGATTTTGTCATAGGCCTTGTTCCAGTTACCCAAAACTGCCTTTTCTCCCGCACTTAGCATTTCGGGTATTCCCAGAGCCCTAACCAAGCACTCTGTCACCATTGCTTTCGCCAAAGCATCGCCTGCTTCGGTCATGGGATTACAAACAACGAGCCCGATTGAACTATCGGCCTCCGGAAGCAGAAAACCTCCTACCTGTGATCGCGAGTAGGGCGTAAAAGAAATGGCTCCGAAAAGATCGTCGATATACTCTATGAAAGACCATTTACTGCGAAGGGAGAGGCTAGGACTTTTATTCCGCTTGAACTGCGCTCTTGTCTTGCCGTCAATTTCCGCAACGAAGACGCTACCCGAAGGGATTATTCTTATGCGGGCAAAATCCTCTGTTTGATCTATCGGGTCTTTTGGCCCCACAAACTTGACCGGAAGTCCCGTTAACTTTTCCAAATCAGGCAATATCTTCTCCACCTGCCTCTGGATGACTTCGTAACTTTCTGGCGGAGTCCTTATTGTACCGATGTAGGGAAGGCCCGAACTATCTTTGTAATCAAACTTATTGTAAGCTGGCCAATCGATACCTACTGATATCCCCTTTGTCCACTTGGTAAGCGTATTATGGCGAGGAAAACCATCTTTGCGCGCAACGTAAGGCCACAGCCATGGGGCTTCTTTCTCGAATTCGCTCTCCAAAGAGGGATCAATATTATGGGCGCTATATAAATCGTAGCTTCGGACTAGCTGCGAGAAAATATCTAATTCAGCATCAACCGCATTAGTACTTTTATATTGCTCATTCCAAAGAGTGTCAGAAAATGCGATAGATACGAAATCGCGAAGTATTTGTGATTTTGTATATTTGGCACCGCCTATCATATAGGTTCGAGTCGTAGATGTGTCCGCTATTGCAGAATGATAGTTCATTAGAACGGTCGACAACAGCAAGACTACTTGTAAAAAACAAATACAAGTCAATTTGCGTTCTGCTAGTAAGTGCCGTAGCGCATACCCATTCCCATGACCATGGGACTTTTTGGACATTTTAAAATTTTGAGTCAAAACGCATTTTAAATACTGCTTTAACTTCATAGAAACTGATTCCTATATAACTAATAATTGCAGAGATACTCTCTCTAAAAAGTTCCCTGCTGTCAAAGGCGCTATGGATAAAAATGCAAATAAAGTTCACAGACAACAGCATTCGTGAAATTTCCGCATACGCATGTATGTAATGCGGCTTGGAAAAACCTGATGTTGAGTGCTCAAAAAAATAGCGTGATGATGATGGCGGGGCATCTCCTCCCTGAGGCCGCGCCCACTGATATGTATAAACTACATAATATCAATACTCCCCCTTCTTAAGCCAATTTAAATAGAGCAATGTTTGAAACAGTACCAGGATCTGCGAACTCCCCAGAAGATTGTGTAGGTTGTTCGGTATAACGTGGCTTGCACGCAGGAACCGCGATGCAGGCACGCGAGTTGCGGAAAATGGCTTTGGCTCAAAAAACGATGGTCACCCCCCCCCATTTGGGAGTCCACCCGCAATAGGTACGTTTCCGCTTGTGGTCTTCACCCAATCTTCGGACCATCGGCTGAGAGAAAATCCAGCCTTGGATTGCTGCCCTGGCTAGCCAGGGCAGCAAATTCTGCGGGCGTTTTATTGCCGATCGCGGAATGAGGACGGGCGGTGTTATAGTCTCGCCGCCAGCTCTCGATTTTCAGTTTAGCATCGCTCAGATTTAAAAACCAGCTTGCGTTCAGGCACTCCTGACGGAAGCGGCTGTTGAAGCTTTCGATGAAGGCGTTGTCTGTCGGTTTTCCGGGCCTTGAGAAGTCGAGCGTGACGCCGTGCGTGAAGGCCCACAGGTCGAGTTCCTTCGAGATAAACTCAGGCCCGTTGTCGACACGGATGGTTTTCGGCATGCCGTATTCCCTGACAGCCTCCTCCAGAGTTCCCACGACATCCGCCGCACGGTATTGAAAACCGACGCCAATCGCCGGCGACAGCTTGCTGAAAGCATCCACAATGGTAAGGCAGCGCAGTCGCTGGCCGTTGTAGAGGTTGCAGTTTCAAAAGATTGCCTTCCTGCCCGCTCCTGCCAGAAAAACTGTTAACCCCGGGATATCTCCAGACATTCGTCCGGTGTCGGCCATGCTGGCCCAGCTCGAAATTATTGATATGCGTCGCGGAGCCGCTCTTGAAGGCAAAAACAAGTTCATGACGGCTGCGATAAAAAGTACCCATGCCGCCGTTATCCTTCACCCAGACGCAAAGGTTCTTCAGCTCAGCATAAGCAGAGTGCCCGGCCGCAAGCAGTTCAGTCAAATGCCGCCAGTCCATAAAAATGAAGTGGATGGAGCCGTCTTCGCTATAGTGGGCCATATGTCCGAATGCGGTGCTGAGAAACGCAGTGAACTGGTCGGCAGTCATTTCTCCTGACGCCATGGAAAACTCCTTATGGCGGATTTTTCCGAGACCGCAAACATGGCCGTCTACCCGGACGTTATAGGGCGGATCGGTAATAACCATCTGGGCTTTGTGGCCCTCCAGCAGCGATTCATATGTCCCGGAATCAAGTGAATTGCCGCAAATAATCCTGTGATCGCCCAGCACCCAGATATCGCCCGGGCGAGTTATGATACTCCCGCCCCCGAGGATATCCCGCGGAGTGCTATCCTCCTCTGCTTCTTCGGGAAGGACCTCGAAGTGGCTTTCGATCAGTGTATCGATTTCGGAGCTGTGGAAGCCCGTGATTTCGAGGCTGAAGCCAAGGTCCAGGGCGCTGAGCTCTTTCAGCTCCAGAGACAACATCTGCTCGTCCCACCCGGCATTTTCTGTCAATTTGTTATCCGCCAGTATATAGGCGCGCTTTTGGGGCTCCGTGAGGTGATCCGCACTGATACAAGGAATCTCCTTTATGCCGAGATGTTGAGCAGCCAGCACACGCCCATGACCCGCGATAATGCTGCCGACGCCATCTATCAGCACGGGCACCAGAAATCCGAATTCCTGGATTGATGAGGCGATCTGGCGGATTTGCTTGGCGCTGTGAATGCGGGCGTTACGGCTATAGGGAGCAAGCGAGGTGATAGCAGTAGATTGTATTTGAAGATTTTTCATGCAGGATTTCCCTTGGATAGAATTGCTATCTCAAGGTAGCGCCTGAAACATCTGGATGGCGTATGGAGAATTAAATCAAGTTTTCGGTTTTATTTATCCAGGGCTAGCGGGGGCTGTCACATACCTGGCGTACATGGCCCGCAAGTGATTGGTCTTTAACGCCATACTTCGCTGGAATTAAAGCCGTAAACGCGCGAACGAACTCAAGAAACTGGCCTGTTTCGCCTTTGCCCCGCACGCCGGCAATCTTTTCTCCGTCATATGACCGGCTCGGTTTTTTACCTATCATGTCAGAATACAGATCGGCCAATGCATAGATAGCGCCCTTCAGGGGAGCGGGGTCTTGACCTTTTTTGATCACAATATCCATTGCAGAAGCCTCCAGAACCGGCTCAAAGCTGCCGAGTGTTTTTACCAGACAGCTTGAAAAGGTTGTGCCCGCCGAATGAGGGAATCTGGATGACTTTTGAATCATCCGATCTGTCAAAAATTCTTTAGTGATATCACTCATTCCTTCGCAGGCCTCCACAAAACACTCGAAAGCCTCACGCATCTGTTTTACATCGCGTTTAACGATTGTGGAGAGCTTTGGCGACGCCTTTTTCTTCTTGCCAGCGACGACCTGCACCGTCTGACACAACTCCAACTGAAAAAGAAGGTGACTATATATACTGTTCAGGCGATCACGAAAAACAGGACCACTATTTTTAACAGGTTTTGCAGAAAATTTTTTAATGAAAGAGTCAAGCTGACTACCCGTCAGGCAGGGCCGTTCTTTCGCCCAATAAACCGGCGTCTGCACATCCAAGATATTTGTCTCTGAATTTTTTTTCATTAAAATACCTCCTCATAATGTACGGGCAATTATAAATGACTGAATTTCATGAATGTAGCATATTATATGTGTCAAAATTATCTGACAACGTACTGTCGGCACCATTCAAGCACTTCTCTGTGCCCGCCCTTAAAAAGAACGCGACCCTCTTTCTGGGAGAACTGGTACTCATACATCGGGTCATAATATTTGACTAAAAGCTCCTCTATCCACAGCCGGTGCAGAGAATCGTCCCCGGTCAGCTCTTGCCCGGACAGAGCTGTGTTCATTAGGGATGATATTTTCTCATATTGAACGCCCCCGAGGCGCTTGCGGATGCGATGGAGACTATTCCTTAAAAAGGCTGCCAACTCCTTGAAACCACTTTGTCCATAGGCGCCATTGTATTCAGTCAACATATTTGTCACATAATCTTTCTGCACGTTAGATATGCGTTTTTCCAGCGTCTCCTCAAGCATGACGACCGGCCAACTGCGCAGTCCCGCAAGCAAGCTTAATGGTAGCGCGCATTTGCCAACGATATGTCCCTCATCTTCAAAAAAAATAGGGCTTTCCGAATTATTGCTGACCTTCATTAACCGGATGGCCAAGGCGTTCTCGAAATCGATTTGGCACGGTTGAGGCGTGAGCCGCTGTCCAAAACTGGAACCTCGATGGCGGGCCAAGCCTTCCAAATCAATTGAGTTCTGGAGATCTTGAATAACCTGCGTCTTGCCTATGCCGGTACGCCCGCTGATGACGATAAAATTCTTTGTAGCAACTAAATGGTCCAACTTCTCAATCAGGAAGCGCCGCATCGCCTTGTAGCCGCCCTTAACCAGCGGATAATTTATCCCCTCCTCCTTCATCCATTCTTGGACAATATGAGAGCGCATGCCTCCCCGAAAGCAAAAGAGATAGCCATTTGGATGTTCTTTCGCAAACGCGCTCCAGCTTTTGAGGCGTTGCAACTTGATATCTCCGCTAACCAGCTTATGCCCCAGTTTGATGGCCGCATCCTGACCCTCATTTTTGTAGGTTATGCCAATACGGTGGCGCTCATCGTTACTCAGCAGCGGCAGATTGAATGCAGCAGGAAAGGACCCATTCTCAAACTCTACTGGCGCGCGGACATCCATGAGAGGAAAGTCATTCAAGAACAGATGATGGAAATCACCTGTATCATTTCTGGGGCGGTCAGTTACTGGGGCAGCAGATAGAATCACTTTAAACGCACCTGCTAAAGTACCAGAAGCGGCTTTACGCCACGCTCACGGACACATCCAACCCGGAATGCATGCGGTAGTTTTTCAAGTAGGCGAGCGGCGTCCGTCTCGGGAAGAGAAATAAGCAAGCCGCCTGAGGTTTGTGGGTCATACAGGAGATCATCGAACTGACAAGTTCCCTCGACACAAGATGATACAAAATCGCGATTATTACGAAGGCCGCCTGATAGCGCTCCCGCTCGAACATAGTCCACAGCGCCTTCCAAGAACTGCACATCGGCGGAATTAATTTCGAGCGTTAAACCGCTTGCGATTGCCATCTCGCGTGCATGTCCGAGCAGCCCAAATCCCGTAACGTCCGTAAGTCCATGGACATCAAATTCTGCCATAGCTTCCGCAGCGGCGCGGTTTAGCGTCAACATAGATGAGATTGCAGCATCAATATGCTCTAGCTTGGCAATACCCTGTTTCAAGGCTGTTGTTATGATACCAGTGCCGATTTTTTTTGTGAGCACCAGAACGTCGTCGACCCTAGCCCCCGCATTCGGTTTGAATTTGTCCGGGTGCACCAGACCTGTCACCGCATAGCCGAATTTGACCTCGGGGTCATTTACACTGTGCCCACCCAAGATAACGCAGTCGGCTTCCTTCAGTTTTTCGGCACCACCTCGAAGAATTTTCTCAAGGATGCTGGCATCTTCATCAGCTGGCCAAGCCAAAATAGAAAGTGCGGATATGGGCTTTCCTCCCATGGCATATACATCGCTGAGGGCGTTTGCGGCGGCAATCGCTCCGAACGTATACGGGTCGTCCACTACTGGCGTAAAGAAGTCCACGGTCTGCACCAGCGCGATATCCTTGCTAATCCGGTAGATGCCCGCATCGTCAGAAGTTTCAAAGCCGACTAGAACATTCTCGTTGGAAAAACGCGGCATGCCCGAGAGGACACGATCCAAGATTTTAGGGCTAAGCTTGGAGGCGCATCCCCCAGCCCTTACTTTCGCGGTGAGTTTATGAGCGGTCATATGACAGTTCTCGTATTCTTACATTTGCATGGTGACTTTATGTCAATAAAAATTACGTCGGGACACGCCGCTTCAGCGGAAATATAGACGTTTTCTTTTACGCGTTTTTGCACCTTTGCTCGTTCCGTACTTCGACCAGAAAAGACCTGCGCTGCGCATCCACATCAGGTGTCCATTATTCATAGCAGAATCACTGCTCACCTTGGACTCCTAAATGAGGGGGGACACAGAACATCTATGGCGATAACCAAGTCTTTACGAAGTGATTACCAATTCAGTACCCGGTTGAGAGATAGCGTGCATTCCGCGTCCAAGCCAATTGTTTCAGAAGACCCTTCATCAGGCATTATTACGGGGACACTACGTGCCAAAAATAATTCATGTGACCTACAGACGCGTTTTCAGGCCCCGGCCATCGCCGGGCTTGCGGAAATGATAATGCGATTTTCGGTGGCGACCGGCGCTTTTGGTGCGGGGGAAAGGGTTTTTGTTACTTCGGAAAGACGGTTGGCGAGTGCAATGATCTTTTCCGGCGGTTCGGCAAAAGTGACGCGGGTGATGGGGTTCGTCACGGGATCGAGCCCCATCCAGTCGGCATAGGCAAAGCCGATGCCGGCAATACCGAACGTTTTTTTGATATCCTCGCTGTCTTTGAAAACGAGGGTCTGTTTTTCAAGGGGCTGCCCCATCGCCGTTTGCGGCGTATACTCGTAAGTGCGGCCTATAAGATTGCTATAATCGAGCAGGTGGAAGAACCCTGCCTGCGGGTCCGTAATAACCTTGATACCCTCGATGCCGTTTTCCAGCCGTGTACGCGCCTCGCTTCTTGAAATTTTATCGACGCGGGCCAACAGGCGGATCATGCGCTCCTTGTCCTTCTTTGCCAACTCCGGCGTGGTGCCGAAGCCGTCGATCAGCGATTTCATAAACTGACCGTTGAAGCGGTGCTCCGCGTTCATGCGGTCGAGATGCTTTTTGCGCTGAGCGGCGAAAGGCTCGGTGTCGTTATAGAAGGCGTGCACTGCGTGAAAAGCAACGTCCGTCGAGCTGTAGGATGTCGACAGCTGCATGTTGCGCAGTTCTGTCGCGAATTTCGAGACGATCAGACCCGCGCGGAGGTTGACCAGCCCCGCCTTCGACGGGCCGGTGATCGTGAAAGTATCGTCGGCGGGCGTTCCCCAAGCGGTGTCTTCAAGCTGGCCGAAGCCTACCCCTTTGGGCACGTCAGCATATTCAAGGCCGTCATATACCAGGTCGTCGATAACACGGATTCGGGAGGCGGACCCCCACCACGCGGTTACGCTCAATAATTCCCGATCCGTCGCGCCGCGCTTTATCATTTCATCCAGCCGCCTGTTGTCCGCTTTATCGTCATGCTTCTTTTGTCGGTAAGTGTGCTCGAAAAGGACCTGCATGATGGCAGACGTTTCATCGTGGCCGCGGATGCGCCCGAGCGGATTGTTGGGATTGCTATCGTAATAGGCAACGACGCGCTTACCTTGTGATCCCAGTTCGGTCAATAGTGCATCAAGCTTTTTTGCATCCACGCCACCCCGCTTTGCCGGTTCTGGCGACTGCATGTCGCGTTCTATAAAGGCGAGCTCGAAGCCCCATTCCCTCGCGCTGTTGAAGAAGAAGCCATAGGTGGGTACGGGCATAACAATCACCGGCTTGAACGTTTCACCGGTTTGGGCAGCGCGCTCCTTCAGATCCTTGGCTAGAAGACGGATGATCAGCTCATAAGCCTCGGTCGTGCCACCACCCGTCACAAGAAGATTGTTGGCCGCAAAAAAACTGTCATTGAGAAAACCACGGCTCTTGAAATATTCGCTTACCTCTTTCAGGAGGGGATAGCGCGTATCGCCCGCAGCGTTCGGTAAATAGTAATGGTTCAGGTTTTTCGACGCCTTGCGAAAGGCATAACGCGCCACTCCTGTCAGCGCGCGCGCAGGATCACCCTTGGAAAAATCGAGTATTGGTCGAGCCATGAATCCTCATCAAGTTACGGGGTAATCATAGCATGAGGTTTACATAATATCAACAATGGCTAAGTATCTGTAATTAAATGAACAGTCGGCGAGGTCGGTCACCTCACCAAATTAACGAATTAATTAGGCAACCCACAAATATTACCTGTTTGTATTACTTCTTTCCCTGTTCAATCCCGAGAAACCCGTGATAAGCATCCCAAAATTCCCTGTTATTTTTAGGCGGGCTCTTGCCTATAGGCTGGAGTATACCGGTAATACAATCACTTCTCGCTTAATTGGATCATTTTGTTGATCCCAAAAGCCGCTGAAAATCCCTGTATTTTCCCTGATATACAGGGAAAATGCTGAGAAGGGTTATCGTTGGACTGCCAGCACAACCACTTCATCCAGCCCTTCCCGCACTATGAGAGAATAACTGTGAATTGGCCCGCATTTGGCGGCCCTTTCCGTCTTCGTATTTCCAGCCGCACTGTGGAGACACCGTAGGAACGGGGCGAAATGGCCGTTTCTCTCAGTTGGCCATTTTGCCAGTGCGGCGGAATTTCAAAAGGTTAGCTTTGGAGGGTTGAGAAACTCTCGCGGACCAGCCGGCCAACGTAGGTTTCGTTGAGACCTTCGCGCCGTGCGATCTCCCGGATGGAGAGCCCCTGGAAATGCTCATCCCGCCAGATGATGCCGCGAATGAGATTCTTGAGTTCCTGCGGATGTCGATCAAATACCCGGTCCCGTGTTTCCTGGTCAGGCCGGATGACGACTGCCCCGCGATACGACTTCTGTACTTGGAAAGGCACTTCGATACTGTAGCTGTCGTCCAACGAATGCTGCGGCAGGCTAATATCAAGATGTTCCTGTAAAACGCTTCTCAGGTTTGACGGAATGATTTGGATCGTGACCTTTTGCTGGTTGATGTTAATTCTGTCGACAACCCCGCTGACCAAATCGCGGGGGCTGATGGCAGAATGATTATTCAGTATATGTCCCAGCTCCCTGCCGGCTGCTGCGGCGTCCATGCCAAGTGCCCCAGCAATCACCAGCCTGGACGAAAGAGCTTCCCGAATGCCGTTAACGACAGCCTCTTCAATCTCAACTGCGGGCAGACGGGCTATAATGCCCTTCGGGTGATCCTTGAATTCCCTGAAGTTACCGCTGACGTAATACCGGTACCGCCTCCCGGATTTGTTGGTAAAGGTCGGACTGTAGAGCATCCCGTCATATCCGAAGAGCTTGCCTCTTAGTAGCATTTCGTCGGCGTATTTTTTCTGGCGGCGCGGTGAAGCCGCCTGCCCCTGAAGCTTTGCCTGGACGGCATCCCAGATCTCCTTCGGGATAATCGGCTGATGCTGGCCATCATAAACAGCATGCCTATGCCTGACTTTGCCTATATAAACCGGATTGGTGAGGATTGTGTTCAACGCCCCCCTCGAAAAGGATGACCCTCCATATTGCCACCCCTTCTCAGAAACGCGGATCTTGCTTTTCATACCCTTATGGTCAAGTTCCCTTTTCAGTCTGGATACACATCCGACAGCCAGGTACCGCTCGAATATATGATTGGCGATCCTCGCTCCCTCGTCGTCAACCACTAGCTGCCGGTTTGAGACCATATATCCGATCGGGGGATTTCCCCCCATCCACATGCCCCTCTTCTTGCTGGCCGCAATTTTGTCCCGAATCCGCTCCCCCGTGACCTCGCGCTCGAACTGGGCAAACGAAAGCAGCACGTTCAGCGTCAGACGACCCATCGACGTTGTTGTATTGAAAGACTGTGTGACGCTGACGAAGGTCACGTTATGGCGATCAAAAACTTCCACCAGCTTCGCAAAGTCCATCAGCGACCGGGTCAGGCGGTCGATTTTATAGACGACGATGATGTTGACCTTGCCGGTCAGAATATCTTCCATCATTTTTTTAAGTCCGGGACGATCCATATTGCCGCCGGAAAATCCGCCATCATCATATGATGCACTGACCGGAAGCCACCCCTCCGCCTTCTGGCTCGTTATATATGCCAGGCAGGCTTCCTTCTGGGCATCCAGTGAGTTGAAGTCCTGCTCGAGCCCCTCCTCCGAGGACTTCCGGGTATATACTGCGCAGTATCTGGCTGCGGGCTTCATTTCTTGCTCCGCTTCTTCAGCCCGAAGAAGACCCACCCGTTCCAGCGGGTGCCAGTGATCTCGGATGCGACTTCCGAAAGGCTGGAGTATTTCTTGTCACGGTACTCGTACCCGCCCGCAACAACCAGGACGCTGTGCCGCTGCCCCCGGTGCATGCGTACGAGGCGCGTTCCAGGCCTGATGTCCTCCATGAATTCATCGAAGAAGTCCGGATTACGCTTGTAGGCAGTAATTAAATTATCCAGCCGCGCTTGTTGCGCTGCGGAAAGCCCGCCTGTTTCCTGCCACCGGCGGTATTCCAGGCTTTTAATCAGCAACTGGCGGCCAATACGCGGATGCGGTGTCTTTCCCCAGCACGCCTCCCATTTCTGGCGCAAAATCAGCAACGGTAAATTGGTCAGGCAATCGGCTTGATTCGTTTCTTTTTCTTGCATGAAGAACTGCACCTCCTTCATCCATGAACGCTTCCTTTCAGGAATCAGTCCAGCCGATAACAGAGCAATCAAATGACAAAGATCGAGTAGAAAACGCACTCTTACAAGCCGCCTGCGCCGCTGGCTAGAGCGCCTCGCATGGCAGCGCCGACCTACGCTGACGCTCCGGTCGCCGCTGCCATGCGATCAGGCGGAAACGTACCTATTGAGGGTGGACTCCAAAATGGGGGTTGACCACGGTGAAAATGAAAAGAAGGACGATATACACGAAGAAAAAGCCTATCGTCGCGGCAGTCACATCGTCCTCGACCTTCTTCTTGTTGTATTTCATGACGAATACGCCATGGGGGTATTCTTTCGCGCATGTCATACGCGTAATGCTTTCGTATTATAGAAGTGGCGTCTATTGATGCGCAGTTGAGAAATAAAAACTTCCTTCGTCGATTCTAAGAAGGTTTTTTCCAAAAGAACGTTCATTGAACTCTGAATGATAACTGATAGTAACACCGTCTGGCTTAATCTCATTTAGAGACATCCAGCTTGTGACGTGTCGTTCATGCCTCATGCAAAAAACAGCGCCTAATGGAATTCTTTTGTAATCGTGGACATTACTATCCTTAACAACTTTAGGGTCATCCCTACATACTTGACGGAAATAGACGTCAATATGATCTTTCGCTAATTTCAGTCCCAGTATTTCTTTATTCAGCATCGCTTCAAAGTGCTGTCTTTGTCCATTCATTGTCATTACCAACTTTGGCCTCAATAGAATTGAATATGCGGCAAGAAGGCTGGCTAAAACAATCGTTACAAAAAAAGCTTTTTTACTATTCATTTTTTCTTTCTGCCAGTCCGATAGAACGAGGCATGTGAATGTTAACATCCGTATACGTTCGTGAAAAGATAAAACGAACGTTTACTTTTATCTCTGAGGAATAGCGTAAGGGGGACTTCGAAATCTCCTGGAGCAGCGTTACCTGACTATTTTGGTCGTTGGCTTTCTGTCTTGAAGGAAGACAAACCTGCGATCTTTTCCGCCGCCGCCTACGCGCAGCGAGCATCCGACTCTATGTCGGCGCAACGCTCTGATTATCACCCAATTTCGTTTCGTGGTTGTTTCACGGCTTTACACAATCTCTTTTTGGCGCATAAAAAAGCTGGTTTATACTCAAGAGAAGCTGTGAAATAGCGCAGATAGAAATTATATACGGAATAAACAAATGCTATTGTCAATTGGATCGGCCCGTAACGAGATAATCGATCGCCGGTTGGCATGTTCTTTAGCTGGAATTGCAGGTGCGTTAAACGCGGCAGCCTTCTACGCAGCGGGCTTCTTCTCTGCGAACATGACAGGCAATTTGTCTATACTTTCAGACCATATCGCTTTGGGGAACGGACAGGAGGCAACCTTTTACTTAAGCGTAATTCTCGCTTTTATTTCCGGCGCTTGTGCAGCGACCTTTTTGCTCAATGCGGGAATGAGGCGGCAATATCCTGGTAGATATGCGCTAGCTATCCTAGTTGAAGGCTGTCTTCTGCTATGCCTTGGCGGTGTTATTAACTTTAGCGCTCAACCACAGCGTATTACTTTCTTTGTATTTGGAATTGCCTTTTTGATGGGATTGCAGAACGCGGTTAGTACCCACATTTCGGATGCCAGAGTACGTACCACTCATATATCAGGTATTGCGACTGACATTGGAATAGCCATGGCTACCCTGATAGATAGCATGATGCATAAAGGTACAGTTGGTGAAATTAGCTTAATCAAAACCAAACTATGGCTTCATGCAATTACAATTTTTTCGTTCTTTATTGGAGGAATTTTGGGGGTTTTACTCTTCCAATGGCTAGATACAAGCGTCTTGTGGATTGCCGGGGCAACACTTGTAATGATCGCGTTGCCCTCCTTAACCAAAACACGTAACAAGCTTTAAAGGCCATAATCCGTCTATTTCAATTTCATTGACTTTTCCGGTGACTTTTCCGGTCCTTGATTTTAATCAAGGCCATCGCAGCTCCCTCGACATAAAGTACGGTGGCAGAGCATTGTCTTTATTTATGTTAATATCGCAAAAGTTCAATTAAGTAGCCCACTCCATTTTGCATACGTATATTTTTCTGACTAAACAGAGAACATGAGGACTTGGAAATGATTGGACAACTAACAAATACGGAAAGATGGATGGCGCTTTCGGCTTCGGGGGCTGTCGGTCTTTTCGGATTGATTCTGGCTGGAGCCGGTGCAGGCAGTCCTCTTGAATCCCAAGGATGGATAATCACGGTTTATGCCCTTGCCTGTCTGTTTTATGTCCTCAATGGCTTATACGAGCCTTCGCCTCCGGATAGCCGCTTACAAAGCTATTATGATGAACCCACTAAAGCCGCTATTTTTATCTCGATGGCATGGGCCGTATTCGGGATGTTTATGGGCGTATGGGTAGCGGCATTGTTGGCGTATCCTGAATGGACATTTGATGCCGCTTGGGCGACATTCGGGCGGCTTCGCCCCTCGCATACGACGGGCGTTATCTTCGGATTTGGAGGCAACGCGTTAATCGGGACTTCCTTTCATGTTATGCAGCGTACGACACGGGCGAGACTGCCGGGGCAGTTCAGTCCCTGGTTTGTCCTGATCGGCTATAATTTATTCTGCCTGCTGGCGGTGACGGGGTACTTTGCAGGCATTACGCAATCCAAGGAATATGCAGAACCTGAATGGTATGCCGACCTTTGGCTGGTTGTCGTCTGGGTAACTTACTTCCTCCTGTATATGCGCACTTTGCGCCGCCGCAAGGAGCCGCATATTTATGTGTCCAACTGGTACTATCTGGCATTTATTCTTGTTGTTGCTGTGCTTCATATCGTTAACAACCTCGCACTTCCTGTCAGTCTGGGCGATTATAAAAGCTATTCCCTGTTTTCAGGGGTTCAGGATGCAATGACGCAATGGTGGTACGGCCACAATGCAGTCGCATTTTTCCTGACAGCCGGATTTCTCGGCATGCTTACTTATTACCTGCCGAAAAGGGCGGAACGTCCCATCTATTCCTACCGGATGTCTATTCTGGGCTTCTGGGGAATTACATTTTTCTATATGTGGGCAGGTTCGCACCATCTTCACTTCACCGCACTGCCCCAATGGGTGCAAACCTTGGGCATGACGTTTTCTGTCATGCTGATTGTCCCTTCATGGATTGCGGCTGCCAACGCCTTGCTGACATTGAATGGCGCGTGGCATAAGGTGCGCGATGATGCGACACTACGCTTCATGTTTCTCGCAGCGGTCTTTTACGGTCTTTCCACCTTTGAAGGCTCGTTCATGGCAATCCGGTCGGTTAACGCCCTCTCGCACTATACTGACTGGACGATCGGACACGTTCACGCTGGTGCGCTCGGCTGGGTGGCAATGGTCATCTTTGGTTCTTTCTATGCACTCGTTCCGTGGCTGTGGAAGCAGCCCAAAATGTATTCAGATCGTCTGGTCGAAGTCCATTTTTGGCTCTCTCTCGCAGGCATCCTCATTTACGTGTTCTCGATGTGGAATAGCGGTATTCTGCAAGGACTTATGTGGCGCACCTATAACGAAACCGGCGCGCTCGCCTACAGTTTCAATGAGTCGCTTGAGGCAATGCACCCTTATTACATTGCGCGTACAATTGGTGGCCTGTTGTTCCTGATAGGCGCTCTTGTAGGCTTTTACAATATCATCATGACCACAAAAGCTGCGACGCCAGATGCAGTCGAAAATCCCGATGAAACCGTCGTGCCTGCCGGGCAATACGTCGAAGGAAAGTTAAAGGCGCGCTGATGTTTAATATCCATTATAACCTTGAGAAATATTCTATCGGCTTAGTGATCGCGATTATCATTGTCTCCGCTGTCGGTGGAATAATGGAAATCGCGCCTTTGTTCACTATCCACCAAACGGTAGAAAGAGACCCTGACATGCGCGTTTACACGCCGCTGGAGCTCGCCGGAAGGAACATCTATATACGCGAAGGCTGTTATGCCTGCCATTCGCAGATGATCCGGACACTGCGAGACGACGTCGACCGTTACGGTCATTATTCGCTTGCCGTTGAATCAAGATACGACCATCCGATGCTCTGGGGGTCAAAAAGAACGGGTCCGGATATTGCCCGCGTTGGTGAAAAGTATTCTGACGCCTGGCAAGTGCGCCACCTTATCAATCCACGCGATGTCGTGCCTGAATCGGTTATGCCCAGCTATGCTTTCTTGGCTGAAACTTCCCTTGACTCCAAAGAGTTCGACAAGCACCTCTCCGCCCAGAAGGCCTTGGGCGTCCCTTACTCGGAGGAAATGATTAAGCACGCGTCCGCCGATACCTATGGGCAGTCCTCGCCCGATAGCGATGCCGCGAGCGGTGTTACAACCCGTTACGGAGAAGCAACTCATGTGCGCCCATTCGATGGAAAGCCGTCATCATTGACTGAAATGGATGCCCTCGTCGCCTATCTGCAAGTTCTGGGCAAGCTTTCGGATGCTGCAAGAACCGAAAAGCCGTTGGCGTCAGAACCGGTAAAGACCGAAGCGGAGACGAAACATGCACCATGACGAGGTTCTATATATCTCCAAATATTACGGGCTTCTTTACCTGGTAATATTTTCGATATGCATTCTGGTCTATGCCCTCTGGCCGAAAAATAAGGGGAAATTCGACAAGGCTGCTAAAAGCATAATTGACGCGGAGGACAAGCCCAGTGATGAAAGATGAACGCGACCCGCACACAGGGCATAAAACAACAGGCCATGAATGGAATGGCATCAAGGAACTCAATACCCGTATTCCTTACGCTGTATGGATTTTTATTGTCATCACCCATGTTTTTGCTTTGGGCTATTGGGTTCTAATGCCCGCATTCCCACTCGTGACGACATATACGAAGGGACTACTTGGTTATGATGATAAAAAACAGGTGGCGGTCGCCCTTCAACAGGATGCGGAGAGGCACGCTGGTTTGCTAGAGGAGATCAATTCCTATTCTTACGACAGGCTGGCTGCGGACTCGGATTTGATGCATGCCGTTCAAAAACGCGGGAAAGTCCTCTTCATAGACAACTGTTCTGCCTGCCACGGTCGTGATGCTCGCGGGCAAAGCGGTTTCCCCAGCCTTATTGACGGAGACTCCCTCTGGGACGGAACACCGCAAGGTATGTGGGAAACTGTCAGAGTCGGCATTAACTCCGATCATCCGGACAGCCGCAAAAGCCAGATGCTTGCCTTCGGGAGCGACGAGATGCTACAGAGCGTTGATATTGACAGCGTCATCGAATACGTCCGTTCACTCGCGAAAATTGACGCTCAACTCAACCCTAAGGCAGTCGCCAAAGGCCAGAAAGTGTTTGCGGCCAATTGCGCTGCCTGCCATGGCGAAACTGCAAAAGGCGACCCTAAACAGGGCGTACCCAATCTCGCAGATTCCGTCTGGTTATACGGCGGAGAAGCAAAGGATATCTACACGACAGTCTGGCACGGCCGTATTGGCCGGATGCCCGCGTGGGAAGACCGGCTGACGCCTGAACAGCGCAAGATCCTCGTTCTCTATTTGTTGGGCAAGCAGCAAGAGGAACTGGCTAATGGCAAAAAATAGATTTGGAAAAAATCTGGTCATAGGCTTTGCTATCGTCACTTGTGTCCTGATCGTCGGTGCAAATGCGCATTTTGTCTACCTCGCTTCTACAACCCAGCCGGACTGCGTTGCGCATAAAAAGCCAGGTTCAGACATTGATAGAGGATATGCTGCCGCCAAGTCCTCCTGTTAAGACAATCAAATCCGGATGGAAACAATGGAAACGATACCAGAAGTAATACCGCCGCTTCCGCAAACAAAGCCCCTGTACCGCCAGCTTGATACCTTCGCGGGCCTGGACTGGCTGTTACAGGGCTGGCGCGATCTGTTCCGCGCCCCCGTATCGAGTTTTACGTATGGGCTGGCTATGTTCCTGGGGTCTTGGATCGTCCTGTGGACTATTTTCAGTCTTGACTACGATTACATCCTTTTTCCCGCATTATCCGGTTTCATGATTATTGGCCCGTTGCTTGCCATTGGCATGTATGAGAAGAGCCGTCGACTTGCATCAGGAGCGCCTGTGACATTATCCTACGTCTTCTTTGTAAAGCCCGCCTCGGGCGGACAAGTGCTTTATACTGGCGTATTGCTTTGCGTTTTGATGATGCTCTGGATGCGCGCTGCCGTTCTGCTTTACGGTCTGTTTTTCGGAATGCAGCCCTTTTCGGGTATCGAGCATATCCACGAAACGATTTTCCTCACCCAACGCGGAAATGCCTTGTTGGCGGTCGGCACGCTGGTTGGTGGCCTATTCGCAGCCTTTTCTTTCGCTATCAGCGTTTTCTCTATTCCCATGCAGCTCGCCGAGCGCACCGATGCCCTTACGGCGATGGGATTGAGCTTGGCCCTGGTCTGGAACAACCTCCGACCTATGCTGGTCTGGGGGTGTATTGTTTTCAGCTTGTTTATTGCAGGAGTCGTGACGGGTTTTTTGGGCTTTATCATCATTTTTCCGCTATTAGGCCATGCGACATGGCATGCCTATCTTGCCGTCCGCAAGCCTGAATCCCCTGCCTACCTTTCATGACACAACTGGCCACTGACATTATCGGCACGGAAGACCTTTCCGCAAGCTGCCGTAAACTAGAAAACGGCAATAGCGAAGCTATGCTTGTCCTGCCGACAATTCATTGTGGTGGGTGCGTCTCCCGAATTGAAAAAGGGATTTCGCGGATTGAAGGCGTTAAATCCGTGCGAGTCAACCTGACCAGCAAGCGCATGACGGTACAATGGGCAGGTGATCACCCTCCCGGCATCCTGGACGCCCTGCGCTCGATGGGGCATACGCCGCAACTTCTGGGGCAAGAGGAACAGGGCAAGGACAAAGTCTTGTCGATGCTGATAAGCGCTTTGGCAGTATCCGGCTTCGGCGCCAGTAATATCATGATTCTCTCCGTCGCTGTGTGGTCGGGCGTCGAAGACCAGACGCGCACCCTGTTTCACTGGCTCTCTGCGCTGATTGCGCTGCCAGTCGTCATCTATTCCGGAAGGGTATTTTTCGCATCCGCCTATCGTGCGCTTCGGCGTTTCGAGACAAACATGGATGTACCGATTTCACTCGGCATCACTCTTGCCTGCATCCTGAGCATTTACGATACGCTTCATGACGGAAAATATGCGTATTTCGACGCTGCTGTGTCACTGATTTTCTTCCTTCTCATCGGGAGGACTCTTGACCATCTTATGCGGGCAAAGGCGAGCACGGCGGTAAGCAATCTGGCCAGGCTTGTCGGCCATACCGCAACGGTAGAAGAAGATGGTTCATTCCGGACGATACTGGTAAATGATATACGCAAGGACATGATTTTGCTCATTGCGGCAGGGCAGCGCGTGCCTGTTGATTCCGTCGTCATCGACGGCCAATCCGATGTTGACGCCTCGCTCGTTTCGGGGGAAAGCCTGCCCTTGACGGTTTGTGCAGGCGGCGAACTGCGTTCCGGATATCTGAACCTTTCGGCACCGTTGCATGTAAGGGCTACATCAGGTACTGGGGATTCCTTCCTGGCTGAAATGATGTCACTTATGGAAGGAGCAAATGCAAAGAAATCCCGCTATCAGCGGCTCGCAGACCGCGCCTCCCGCATTTATACGCCTGCCGCCCATATCGCTGCTTTCATGACATTCGCCGGATGGATGATCGCCAGCGGTGATTTCCACGCAGCTGCAACCGCCGCCATTACAGTTCTTATCATAACCTGTCCCTGCGCCCTCGGCCTTGCTGTGCCAATGGTGCAGGTTATCGCCTCCAGAAATCTCTTCGGCACGGGTATTGTTGTCAAAAATGGCGAAGCCCTGGAGAGGCTTCGCGAAGCAGACACAGTCATTTTTGACAAGACCGGCACTTTGACATTGAGCGAACCGCAACTGTCTCATCCGGAAAATTACGTGACTGAACATTTGTCCATCGCACGACAAATGGCGGCTTTCTCGCGGCATCCCTATTGTCGCGCCCTTGTGGCAGGAGTAGCTGATATAAAGCGGCTTGATAGCGTTTTCATTCGGGAAGTTCCAGGACAAGGAATGGAATTGTCTCTATCTGGAGATACCTATCGTCTCGGAAAAACTGATTGGGCATTAGGCACTGCGCAAGGAAATGTCAACCCAAGAAGTTCCTGTACGCTGTCCATAAACGGTGCGCTTCTTGACGAATTCTATTTCAAGGATTCATTGCGCCTAGATGCCTTCCAAACCGTGGCTAGATTGAAAGAACGCGGGTACAAGGTTGAAGTACTGTCGGGCGACAAAACCGAACCTGTTGCAATGCTCTGCCGTGAGCTGGGAATCAGCTCATTTTCGGGTGCGGTAACACCGCAAGCCAAGCTGGTGCGTTTGAATGATCTGGCGGCAACTAGCCACAAGGTCATTATGATAGGTGACGGGCTGAATGACCTTCCTGCGCTGGCAGGTTCTCATGTTTCATTCGCTCCGTCCGGCGCGAATGACGTCAGCCAGAAAGCCGCCGACTTCATCTTGCTGGATGGCAAACTCGGGGGCATTCTTCACGCAATAGATGTTGCAAAGCTATCTAACAATTACGTTCTACAGAATTTCACCTTGGCAGCAACGTACAATATCATTGCCTTGCCGCTTGCCATGGCGGGACTGGTCACGCCTTTATTGGCCGCGCTTGCCATGTCCGCATCGTCAATAATGGTGGTGGCGAATGCCCTCCGGCTTTCACGCGCCCTCAGAAAATACGGAGCGACATAAATGTCGATGTTTACCCTTCTCTGGCCCATCAGCATCATTCTCGGCCTTATAGGGCTCGCTGCTTTTTTCTGGTCGTTGCGCAGCGGCCAGTATGGGGATTCTGCAGGCGATGCCCAGCGTATTCTATATGATGAGGATGCCCCTCTAGATAAGGACTAATTCGGGTCTTTATAAAATTCGACAACAAACTCCGCATCGTCAAGCGGCGTTACAAAATGTAATGACTCTGGTTCGATAATTCCTGCGTTATCTGTTGTGAGGATATGGCTTTGTTCCCGGCCGATGGTATAAAGAAGCCGTCCTTTAGACACGACAATGCGACCGAACACGCCAGCTGCTGTTTTGTGCGCGCGACGCAAGGCATCCGGAATGCCCGCCGCTTGAAACGCCGGTGTGGAGCGATAATATTGCTGACTGGACGGCAGTGCCGGCATTGCTGGGGCGTTCAGCGAATTGCCGAAGAGGTCACGCGACATCATATCGGCAATGCTCACTGATTTACGGATCAGCACGGTCGCGGGAACGAGCGCATGGGTTTCTAGAGCCGTGTTTGCGAATATCGCCAACCAGCGACTGAATAAAAGGCCATCGAATGAAGGAAGATTCCTATGCGCTTGAAGCGGATTTCCGTCATATCCCTTCTTGCCCAGAATGACGCCAGACCAGAAATTGCTGATTAATTCAAGATGCGGCTGCCATTCTTCATCTGTTGTGCCGATAGATGCCTCAAAGACCGGAGCAAGCCCTTTGTCCTGACGGACGCATGCGTAAAAACTATCTACCAGATGGCGCAAGGAATCATCCGATATCGTTTCATATTTTTCTACCATGACCGACCTCTGCTCTACATATCGTACGTTCAATTATAACCGAATTCGAAAATTTCCTTCTTAAAAAAGGGCGAGCTGTCGTGAAGTGTCTGCCTTTCTCTTCCACTCCCTTTGCCTTGATGCATCGCCAATTTAATTTACTTTGGAATTCCGAAGTATGGGGCGAAGGTCTTGCCAGCTGGCATGCTCTTTCGCCCCTATACAAATCGTGCGCCGACCCGCCGTAAAAGGGCGATCACGGAAGTTGCGCTTAAAATAACACCCCATAGTTCCCCTGATAAAGACCTTGTGGCGAAAGTCATTTGCATTGGAGGGAAATAGCACAAGACAAACTGGAGCAGAAAAATTCCCCCGGCAGTGATTGCAAGCGGGGCGTAATGCCGCACCAAGCTGCGATTTTGCTCGGGACAGGACGGGTACATCGAGATGAAATACCATACCTGAAAGCTGACCAGCGTCGTAAGCGCCGCCGTTCGCGCCAGTGCTTCGTCGCCGTAATATGCAGAAACTTGTGTAAATGTGAATATTGTTCCCGCCGTCATCACGCCGATATGCACCGCAAAAATAACCAGCGATTTTTTGTCGAAAAATCCTTTCTCCGCAGATACAGGGGGGGAACTCATAGCATCGCGCGCGCGTGGCAAAAATGCAAACGCCATAGAAAGAGTGATAGAGGTGACGGTGTTCACCCACAATATTTGCAGCGGAGTGATCGGTTGTGGCAATCCGAGCAGCAGCGAGGCGAGAAGTGATAACCCTTCTGCGAAATCTGTGATAATCATAAACTGGATAGCAAGGCGAAGACTCTTATAAATATTTCTTCCTTCTTCGACGGCAGCCGCAATCGTAGCGAAGTTGTCGTCTGTAAGAACGATGTCAGCAGCTTCCTTTGCCACATCAGTCCCTTGCATACCCATCACGATTCCGACATCCGCTGCCTTGAGGGCTGGCGCATCGTTTACACCGTCGCCCGTCATACTCACGACCATGCCATCCGCCTGCAGTGCCTTGACCAGGCGTAACTTATGCTGCGGGCGCATTCGGGCGAAGACATTCACGGCGATGGCGGACGCGGCTAGCGCTGTATCGTCCATTGAATCGAGCTCGGCGCCCGTCAGCACCGCGCTTGCATTGAGCAGCCCGACTTCGGCAGCGATGACGGTGGCCGTAACTGGATGGTCACCCGTTATCATCTTCACCGATATGCCCGCCTGCTGGCAAAGTCGTATAGCGTCGCGCGCTTCAGGCCGGGCCTGGTCAGCAATGCCCAGCAGCCCGACCAACACGAGTCCGCCGGATAGATCAGATTGGTAAAGACTGTCTTTGCTGCCAACCTTCTTCACCGCAATGGCCAGAACCCGTCTACCATTCTTTGCAAGCCCGTCAACGGCATCATCCCAATATGCGCGGTTGATGGGGCATACTTCGCCGCTTTCTTCCATCTGATGCCCGCATAAATGCAGAACTGCTTCCGGTGCTCCCTTCATGTATACGCGGTTTTCGCCCTCGGCTGCCCTGTGGAGCGTGCCCATATATTTGTGCTCGGCATCGAAAGGGATGACGGCCAGGCGCGGAAACACCGCCGAAACATCGTCCTTGAATAGCCCGGCTTTTCCGGCAAGGGCGAGCAGCGCGCCTTCCGTGGGGTCGCCATGCATATCCCAGCCGTCCTGTTGTTTCTGAATGACGGCATCGTTGTTCAGGACGCAAGCGTGAACAAGCGAGGACAAGGCGGAATGATCGGGATTTCCGGCAACGATGCGGACCGGAAATTGGCCTTCCGGTGCATAACCCGAGCCACCCACGGCCGTCACTCCGCCTGCGGTGACGACTTGGTCAGCCATCAACTCGTTCGTGGTCAAAGTGCCTGTCTTGTCGGTGCAGATGACCGTCACGTTGCCGAGAGTCTCTACGACAGGCAGGCGGCGTATAATCGCTTTGCGACGCGCCATCCTGCCGATGCCGGTGGCAAGTATTACGCTCATCGCGGCGGGCAGGCCTTCCGGCACGGCGGCAACAGTGATGCCGATCAAAATCATCACCATAGCTTCGAATGAAATGCCCCGCACAAGCATTCCAAATGCGAAGGCGATCAACGCCACGCCAAATACGGTGAATACGATGTAGCGGGAAAGTACGCCGACCCGTTTCGTCAATGGTGTCTCTGGCGATTCCACATTCGCGATATGCCCGCTGATGCGGCCAATCTCGGTTTCAGGGCCGGTTGCGACCACTTCACCCCACCCGCTCCCTGTTGTAACAAGGGATCCGCTGTAGAGCAGGTTCGCAGCCTTATCTGTGATATCTGCCGTTTTTTCGCAGTCAAGAGATTCACCGGTCAGCATTGATTCTTCGGCCTTAAGGCCGTGCGCAGCGCGCAATGAAATGTCGGCGGGTACCCTGTCTCCCGCCACAATGATGACAGTGTCCCCTGGCACAAGCAGATTTGCAGTCAAACGTACCGTTTCCCCATCCCTGACCGCCAGCGCAGTAAGAGGGACGAGCTTGCGTATGCCGGCCAGTGTCATCTCGGCCTTCCGCTCCTGCACAAAACCAATCAGGGCGTTAACAACGACAACGACTGCAATTACAGCCGTATCGATCCAATGCCCCATAAAGGCGGTCGCCATGCAGGAGAACAGAAGCAGGTAGACTAGCGCGTTATTGAATTGCGCAGCGAAGCGCCACCATTGGGAAATGGCTGGCGGCTGTGCAACCTCGTTCAGGCCATGAACCGCCAGTTTTTTTTCTGCTTCCGTGCTGGAAAGGCCTCTTGGAGCCGCGTGGCTTGTGCTTGGCATCTTTATAACCTCAGGTTAGGAGTGCTGCGGAAGCCGCTATAAACTCATCGGTGGTATTTTGACTTTTGTCAACGCAGGCACCCAGGTATTAGAATCTACTTGTAGTTAGATTTACAGGAGATTGAAATGATCAAACACATGCATGCCAACGCGACCTCAAAGCCTCGCAAAAAAGCATGGATCGTCGTGGCGGATGGCCGTACCGCTCGCGTTTATGAGGAGGACGCGGAACACGGGCTGCGTCTGATCGATAAAATGATCTGCACACGCGACCACCACCATCTACATCATGTGCAACCTAAAGGGCAGAACATCGCCGCCGATGATGCCGCGTTCATTCAGGAGGTGGGGAAATGGCTGAAAGGCCATGTAGATAACGGGAAGTTTGAAAGTTTTGCGTTTGTCGCAGACGCAGGCTTTATTCCCCATTTGGAATCCGGTTTCGGCGCGTCCTTCGAGGGTAAAATGACGCGGCATATCCCCCATGATTTTGGCAACCTCGGTGACGATGCTGCGACGGAAAAGCTCTGTAACATCATGTATTTTTAATCGGGTTTGCCGATTTTGATAAGTTTTTTGCCGGGGCAGGTCGCTGCGCGTTCACAGTCCTCGCCACGTGAGCCAGAGCATTCACCGGGCAATGAGGAGCAATGGTTGCAGCAATATTCAACCAGCGTGGAAAATTTATCGACCGTTACTTCTGATCCCTGAACCGTAACGCCCACAGGCTTCAATTGTGTTAGCGCGCGCGAGAATGTTTCAGCCTGCATGCCAAGCCGCGACGCCGCGAGTGATTTGTCGTAGGGAAAGGAAAACGTGCCGCCCTTGCCGATCATGCCGGAGGAAAGCTGAAGTATCAGGCAGCCGACGCGCTGCGGCGCGCTCATCAGCGCAAGATGCTCGTTTTCCATCTGGAGGTTGCGCATCTCGCGCGACATCGAATTCATGATGCGCGCCATCACTTCGTGGTTGGCGAGCGCCTGTTCGCGTAAAGTGGGGCTGGGGATTTCAAGGATGCGCGTTTCCTCTGCAGCTTCTGCAGAAAAAGGATAGCCCGCGTTACCGAAGATAGCAGCTTCGCCAAAAACATCTCCGCGCGTGAAAAGTGCGACAACGGCTTCTTCACCTTCCACTGTTTCGCGGAAAAGCTTGACCCAGCCGCTGAGCACAACGAACAAACGATCCGCCTCATCCCCTTGCATGAAGATGTTGCGTTTTTTTGAATATTTGCAGAGCCGTCCGGATTTAACGAAGGCATTTAACGTGCCTTCATCTAATTTTGCAAAGAAAGTAAGGCCGCGCAAAAACGTACTAATTTCTTCGGTAATCATGAAATGAAACCCTTATGTTGCAGCAACGGCACAATAGTACACCTTAAGCGCAATAAGGATTATGTAATTATGACAGTAAGGCAATGGGGTAGTTAATGCAATGTTGTTATTAATTTAGAGTTGCGCTCATTAGTCTGTAGCTCGATTACAGCATTCCTCTTCCTTTCGAGTCAGGCGCACAGGCAGGACTAGCCGTGCGGGAACAAGCCGCAAATGACAAGTCCGCATAACACAGCGCACCGCACAGCCTATGTCAGTAGCGCATGTGGAGGACATAGTCTGGATTTTCGCTGAAGTCATTTTTTTCTCTCCTAATAAGACACCATTATGCGCCCTCGATTTTAGCTGATCTTGATTTTTGTCAAGGACAGCCACGAGCCCTCCTAGCAGGTTGTAAAGACGCGCTAATTTCAAATTTTTTTAACCTTCCAAAAACCGGGCAGTTATTTCACTAATACGCTGAGATATAAGGAATCGAGGGAATGTCAGAGAGCCGGCAAGAAGAATCCCCAACCGAATGGACAATCGATCTACCTGGTCGCCTTGCGACGCATGTTACGGGTCTTGTCATTCTCATGTCACCTGATGCGCTGTATGCAGAAAAATGGACGGGACGCTGTCTTAACGCGCGCCTGTGGGCTGACGAAGATATGGCGTCCCGCTCGCTTCTTTTGCCGAGGCTGTTGCGAACGGGCGTTGCAACTTTCACGCGCGAATTACGCCAGAGCGCTGGAAGGCCAGCAACCGCGCTTTCTTCCAGTTTTTGACATCCGTCAAGAGTCCGGGTTCAAATAAGGGGTCTATTAAGATTGTAGGCACCGCAATGGTGGCTCAACCCTGAAGGAGAATAAAATGTCCAAAATTCGTGACTTGATTTCCTGCAACCTGCCGGCCGCCATCGCCGTGAACAGGGGCCGCGTCTCGCAATCCCTCGCCTCGCTGCAAGATGAAATGAACCGCCTTTTCAGTCATTACTATCATGGCATGGAAGTGCGCATGACCGACTGGGAAAACCTCCCGGCCTCATCGCCCGCCGTCAATGTGTCCGAAGCCGTTGAAGGCTTCAAGATCGATGCCGCCCTGCCGGGTATCGACGCAAAGGATATCAAGGTTGAAAGCGTCTGCGGCATGCTCACGATTTCGGGCGAATTCCGCGAGGAAAAGACGGAAGCAAAGGACGGCAGAACCGACACCTATCTGCGCCGCGAAATTTCGTCGGGTGCCTTCATCCGCAGCGTGCAGCTTCCTGAATCTGCCGATTGCGACAAGGCTGTAGCCGAATTCCGGAATGGCATCCTGACAGTGTCCGTCCCGAAACTGGCGGAAGCGCAGCAAAAACCGCGCAAGATCGATGTGAAACTGGCGGCCTAACGGCGCCCGAGGACGGGAGCCGCCTCTTCGGAGGGCTCCCTGTCTCCCAACTCAAGGACGAGCAAATGAAACTTTCGGGCACACTCGCGGAAAAAGGCATCCACGCTTTCGACGCCGAGCCGCATACATCGCAAGGTCATGACATTCCACGTATCTGGCTGATCGTTGCGGACCGCGAACATGCTATTTTGTTTCGCAAGACGGGCTTGGGCCTCGAAAGGATTGCGGATGCAAAAACAGGTCATTCTAAAGGCAAACATGATGACGGAAAAGGAACCGGTTTCCATGGCTACGACCCAAAAACAGCCCATAAGCACCATGGAGACGGCGACTTCGTGCAGAAGATGGCGGCCTGGCTTGATACCGCCGAACGAGAGCACGTTTTCGATCGTCTTGTTCTGGTTGCTGCGCCCCGCACTTTGGGGGATTTTCGGGAGGCGCTAAGCAAGAATGTCTTCGCCCGTGTCGCCGCCGAAGTCGACAAGGACCTGATGAAACTGCCGGAAACGCAGATCAAGGATCACCTTAAAGACATTATCTGGTTTTAATCGGAAGGAACAAGCCATGGACGCGTCTAACAAGCAAGGCTGCTGTGCAGCCACCACGGAGGCAGAACAGGCGACAATGAAGGCGCTTGTTTATGGCGGACCGGGCATGAAATTTCTAAAAACCGTTGCCAAACCAGTCCTATCCAGACCGACGGACGCGATCGTCAGAATGACGCAGACCACCATCTGCGGCACAGATCTTCACATCTTGAAAGGGGACGTCCCCGTCGTGACATCAGGCCGCATATTGGGCCATGAAGGTGTGGGCATCGTCGAACAGGTGGGGGCAGCTGTCACCAGCCTGAAACCGGGTGATCATGTAATCGTTTCCTGCATCACCTCTTGCAGCAAATGCGAATATTGCCGTCGCGGCATGTATTCGCATTGCGTCGACGGGGGCTGGGTTCTTGGCCACAGGATTGATGGCACACAGGCCGAATATGTGCGCATACCCTTCGCTGAAACCAGCCTGTACAAAATTCCGGCGGGCATGGACGAAGAAGCGTTGGTGATGCTGAGTGACATCTTCCCGACCGGCTTCGAATGCGGCGTCCTGAACGGCAAGGTCAAGCCGGGCGATACCGTAGCCATCGTGGGTGCAGGACCGACCGGCCTCGCTACGCTGCTGACCGCGCAGTTTTATGCGCCCTCGAAAATCATCATGATCGATGTGGACGATAATCGCCTCGCAGTCGCCCAAAAACTAGGCGCGACGGATATATTGAATGATAATGAAGGCATGGCCATCAACGGCGTTATGCAGCTGACTGGCGGGCGCGGCGTGGATGTGGCGATCGAGGCTGTCGGCCTTCCGTCAACTTTTGTGGCGTGCACAGAAATCGTCGCGGCGGGCGGCACGGTCGCGAATGTCGGCGTGCACGGCATCAAGGCGGATTTGCATCTAGAAAAACTCTGGGATCGGAATATCACCATCACGACGCGGCTGGTGGACACCGTATCTACCCCGATGCTGCTAAAGGCTGTCGCGGCGAAGCGGGTCGACCCGCAACTGCTTATCACGCACCGCTTCACGCTCGACCAGATAATGGACGCATACGATACCTTCGGTCGCGCATCTAACACCAAAGCATTGAAGGTCATTATCCGTGCCTAAGAAGATACTTGTCATCATGGCCCACCCTGCCGTCAGCCGCAAAAGCTTCTGCGAAGCGCTGGCCGAAGCCTATTGCGACGCGGCGCGAAAGGCCGGGCACGCAGTCGAATATATCAAGCTATCCGACCTGAAATTCGACCCATTGCTGCATGACGGCTATACCGGCCATCAGCCGTTTGAACCGGATATCAGGGATGCGCGGGGAAAACTGCGGCATACCGAACATATCGTCTTCATTTACCCTCTCTGGCTGATGATGATACCTGCGCTTCTTAAAGGTTTCCTGGAGCGCACCTTCACAAATGATTTCGCCTTCCAGCCGAAAGCGAAAAACCCTATGGGTGCGGGTTTGCTGCGGGGGAAAACGGCCCGACTGGTTCAGACAATGGGCATGCCAACCTTCCTTTATCGTCTTTATTTCCACGCACCGGGCGCGAAGGCGCTGAAGGCACTGCTGTCCTTTTGCGGCATCGTCCCGGTCGCCATAACCTACTGTGGCGCAATTGATGACACGCATGACGCGCGACGAAACAATTATCTCCGTCAGATGGAAAACCTCGGGACGGCAGGAAAATAATATGAGTACACACAATTTCAGCAGCGTGTTTTCTCCTTCGTCCGTGGCACTTGTCGGCGCAAGCGCGACGGCCGACACGGTGGGCAATGTCATCGCCGCTAATCTTTTGAACGGGGGTTTCAAAGGCGAAATATATTTCGTGAACCCCCTATATTCCACCATTCTCGGGCATCCGTGCTACCCAAGTGTTGAGTCCCTGCCGGCAGTGCCCGCACTTGCCGTCATCGCGACGCCCGCCGTTACGGTCCCGGAGATCATCGGGAAACTTGCTGCACGCGGCACACATGCAGCTGTCATCATTTCCGCCGGCATCCGTGAAGCGGGGCTGCAGCAGGAAATGTTGGACGCCGCGCACCCAAGCGGCATGCGAATTCTGGGGCCAAACTGCCTCGGGATCGCTGTTCCATCGATGGGTTTGAATGCTAGTTTTGCGCAGCTGGCACCGCAAAATGGAAATATTGCATTCATATCCCAATCCGGCGCGCTAGTTGGCGCAGTTCTGGACTGGGCTGCGACGCGCGAGATCGGCTTTTCAGCAATTGTGTCTGCGGGAGACATGGCGGATGCCGATATTGGCGACCTGCTCGATTATTTTGCAGCCGATTCTGCGACGAAAGCCGTCCTGCTTTATCTCGAACAAGTCACCGCCTCCCCTAAATTCATGTCAGCCGCGCGTGCTTGCTCACAGCTGAAGCCTGTGGTTGCGGTTAAATCGGGACGTCATCCTGAATCGGCTAAAGCAGCTAAATCCCATACTGGGGCGCTGGCGGGCGAAGATAATGTGTACGATGCCGCCTTCCACCGCGCCGGCATCGTGCGGGTCGCGGAGATGGAGGACCTGTTCGACGCAGCTGAAATGCTCAGCCGTGCGCGCCTCGCTAATGGCGATAGGCTCGCGATACTGACGAATGGCGGCGGTGCAGGGGTGCTGGCCGTCGACCGTCTGCTCGATTGCGGCGGCAGGCTCGCGGTCCTTGCCCCCGCAACGATGCAAGCGCTTGCCAATTGCCTGCCGAAGGGATGGTCTCAAGGCAATCCCGTCGATATCCTTGGCGATGCAAAGCCGGGGCGGTATGAAGCCGCGATGGCGGCCCTGCTGGATGACCCCGGCGTTGATGCGATACTTGTCATGAATTGCCCTGTCGCGCTGTCGTCAGGTACGGCAGCCGCGGGCGCTGTCATTCGCGCTGCCGCTGCAAAACCCGGGAAAGCAGTCATTACGGCATGGCTAGGTGGCGAAGGTGCTACGCTGGCGCGCCATATGTTCGCAAGTGCAGGCATACCCACGCACGAGTCGCCCGATGACGCGGTCCGTGCCTTCATGTACCTGACGGAATATCATCGCGCGCAGGAGATGCTGACGCGCACACCGCCCACGTCCCCGCGCGCCCAGGACGGCCGGAGGGAAAAGGGCGCAGTTTTGATCGCCGAAGCGCTTGCGCGTGGTCGAGACTCCCTGACCGAGTGGGAAGGTAAAACGCTGCTGGCCAGCTACGGAATCCCCGTCGTCCCGACCTACACCGTCCGGCGGACGGACGAAGTGAAGGATGCGGCGGCAAGCATGCTTACAGGTAGTGTCACGGAGCTCGTGCTGAAAATCAATTCGCCCGACATTATTCACAAAACCGATGTCGGCGGCGTGGCACTAGGACTTACCGGCCCTGAAGCAGCCTTGCGCGCTGCGGAGGAAATGTACTTGCGCATCCGCAAAGCTTCCCCGAAGGCACATATTGACGGCTTCACGCTGCAACCAATGATCCGCAAGCGCAACGCCCGCGAGCTTATCATCGGAATGACCGAAGATGTGACTTTCGGGCCGGTGATATTGTTTGGTGCAGGCGGCACGAGCGTGGAGGTCATTCGTGACCGCGCGCTCGGGCTGCCCCCGCTCGATATCCCGCTCGCGCTTGACCTCATCTCGCGCACTGGCGTCAACCGCATGCTGGACGCACACCGTGACAAGCCACAGGTGGATCGCGAAGCGATTGCGCGCGCGCTCGTCAGCCTGTCGGAAATGATCGCGGATTTCCCTGAAATCGCCGAGCTCGACATCAACCCGCTCCTTGCCGACGAAAATGGCGTGCTTGCACTAGATGCCCGGGTCATCGTGCGCACGGCGCCCCACGGCAGTGACGGGCTTAACCCGCGTCTTGCCATCCGGCCCTATCCAGCGCATCTACAGTGCAGCGCCAGCCTGCGAAACGGCATGACCCTGTCGCTGCGGCCCATCCGCCCGGAGGACGAGCGCCTCTATCCCGCATTCCTGTCACGCGTGACGTCGGACGACCTGCGCGAGCGTTTCTTCTCTAACCGCCCTGTCGATCATGCGCTGCTCGCCAAGCTGACGCAGATCGACTATGCGCGTGAAATGGCCTTCGTAGCGATTGATCCGGCAGGCGAATTGACGGGCGTGGCACGCCTCGCTCTCGACACCGGTCAGGATAGCGCGGAATTTGCAGTATTGGTACGGAGCGACCTGCAACATCAGGGGATCGGTGCGGCGCTACTAAAATCACTTTTGTCTTATGCAGATAAAGAAAAGCTCGTAATCTGGGGATATGTGCACGCCGGAAACATTGCGATGCTATCCCTTTGCCGCAACACGGGTTTCAGCATTGCAGCCAACGGCATGCCCCTGCTTGTGCGGGTCACACGGACGCTTTCCAAAGTCATTCCCGTCTAACAAATTTACTGAGGGGCGTCATCACAGCCCCCAACCCACAAGAGTCACTAATGAAACTGACCTTCCTGGGCGCAGCGCGGACGATAGTCGCGTCGGCATTTGCAGGGGGCGGGCACAACTGCGGCTTTTCTACCTGAACAAATTTAAGAAAGAGGGAAAGATACCCGCCAGCTTGCCCGTCTTCCTTGATAGTCCTATAGCCATCTATGTGACGGAGCTTTTGCGCGTCCATCACAACTAACACTGCCTATCCCCGCGCTCTGCCGCGAGGCGTGAGAGACGTCAACTATACCCGCACGCGGGAGAAATCGCGCCCTATCGATGAAAGCACGATTAACAAGCTTGCTTTCATTATTTCCGCCCAAGGGAATGGCGAGGGGCTGTCGCGTCTTGCAGCACCTGAGGCGGTTCATTGACGATGCGTAACCCGGTCCTGCTGGCGGGTTTGCAGGCCGCTTGGACACGGGGCTCGCGACACGCGGTGGTGAGAAGTAACTGAAGATGGCGATTTGCTTCCCTTGAGGGCCGAGATCGCCACCCCCGGCAGAATGTCCGCGCATGCCGATGAAAACGAGGTGATGGACTGGATTTCCCGCTCGTTAGCCGTTTCCTCATCATCGTGAGGAACAGCCAGAATTCTGCGATAATCCCACAGGCGAGCGGCAGGCTGGTTGCCAGGTTAATAAAGCGCAAGGCAGCCGCCAGAATGGCTCCATCAACCGCCATGTAGAAGAGCAGAACCGCAAGTGCCTTAAGCGTGTCTAGTAGATGAAATTCGCTGGTCTTTACGATGCTCTTCCGTCATGCGCGCCTTTACGGCAAAGCGCCTCGGCCTGCGGGAATGTGGCGTAGGATGTGGCTAGATTCCGCACGCATGCTTCACCACGCTGCAAATCTCGATGGCGTCAGCCTCGCGCCTCAGCAGCCCGCCGAAGGACAGGATGCCCACCATCTTTCCTGCGAGATTGCGCACAATCAGGCGGCTCACTTTGTTGGCGCGCATTTTTAACGCCGCGTCCTCCAGATAATCGTCCTCGTTGCAGGCGCACACCGCGCCCGTCATAACACCCGACACAGTTTCGCGCGTCAGGTCTGCCCCTTGCGCAACGCCCCGCAGTACAATATCGCGGTCCGTAACAATGCCTTCAAGGTTGTCTGCCGTACCCACCGGCAGCATGCCGCAGTCATTGTCATTCATCATCCGCGCGGCCTCGACGAGGGTTGCGCCGGGTGATATCACGCAAGGATTCACGGTCATCAGGTCTTTAACTTTAACGTTGCGCATTTCAAATCTCCTCTCGGTTAATTACCAAACGTTCCGTCACAAAAATACCATTAATTCGCCATGAGCACTGGTATTTCTGCCTTCGCAAGCACGTCCGTCGTGAAACCACCAAGCAAGCTTTCGCGTAGCCGCGTTTCGCGGCAGAAGGCACCCATAACAAGGAGGTTGGCGTCAAATGATGCGGCGGCGGCGAGAATCGATGCAGTAACATCCTTTTCAACCTGCGCGGTTTCAACTTTCGTCACCTGTACGCCATGATGGCAGAGGTATTGCGCGATGTCCTTGCCTTCGCAGGGCATTTCATCCTCTTCGGCGGCTGTGAATATAGCCACCTGCGCACCCTTCAGGAATGGCAAAGCGAGGCGGACGGCGCGCGCGGCCTCGAAACTTCCGTTCCATGCGATGAAAACTTTATGCGGCCGCAGGAAGCTACGCCATTCCACGGGCACGAAGAGGACGGGCAGGCCTGTTTTAAACAGCGCTTCATGACGAAGCTCGGCATGTCCCTCGCTGCGGTTTCCCAAGGGTAGCACAATTAGGTCAGCGCTGCGCGCGCGCGTAACCAGTATAGATGCAGGTTCGCCGTCCACGACGACAAAAGATGCTGCGCCGCATGTAAGAATCGCGTCAGGCTCTGCATTTACTACATTCAGCATCTCTGACACTTCGCAGAACAGGTTACGGGCATATTCCTCGGTCCGCTGGGCCTCGGATAAGAAATCGGTTTCAATGCCGCTTGGGTATCCATCCGGCAGCGGAAAATTCAACATCGCCGAGGCTGGCGAGTTAAACAGCTGACGGCAGTGCAGCGCAACGGCCTGAGCCGCGAAATCCTGCGCCTCGCTAACGGCCATCCGCAATCCAGGAATTTCCGCATCCAGTCCCGAAAACGGGATCAATATTACCTTAAATGTCATTTGCTACCTCTGTCTTAAGAGTAATAGGATCTGACTACATCGCGCTTGATTTTTGTCAATTACGTAACATTAATCAACGTGGACCCTTCCCGTCTCCCGTGTAGGCAATAGGGCGGGCGGAGGGCGACTGGGCTACATGAAATAACTATCCCCTTGTAATAATCGACGCGATGGCGCTGCCGTGATACAGGATGCGCGCCGACAAACGAGTCGGAGCGACTGGAAAGCCAACCTCGGTTCTGGTCATGAGAGTGTCATGAGTAGCATTGAATTCCCTAAACTATATCATACCACCCGCCACATGAACGTCGGCAGCAAACGAAAGTCCTACCTGCTTAGCGCATGACGTGCGCGTCAAATCCAACCAAAACCCCACTCCTGCATGGGTCGCCCTATCCAATCCAAAGCCTGGGACATACTGTCGATCTCGTCGTCATACTTGGCATTCGGAAACCTCGTGACTTCCAACTCAAACTCGCTTAGCCATGCGGCTTGATCAGGAATTAAAACCCTGCCCGCTTCAATCTTTGGTGTCTGCGCCATCATGCGGGTGAGTTTGTCCCCCTGAGGGGCATAAGCAATCACGGAGAGCTTTGTCGTCTGTTGTAAATCCTGAATCAGATGAATCCCCGAGCCCTTGTCTTCAATTAGTATGGCATCGGGTTTGTATTTTTCTGCTTGCGAGAGGATAGCCCGCCTCAGATCGGGAAATTCCAGTCTTTGCCTGAAAATATCGACGAGATAATACCCCCGCTTATATTCATGCCAGGTTGTACAGACGGAGTAGTCATGTGCCTCTTCGGCTTTACTGGCGGTATCCCAGCTTTGAATGACGCGGTCAGGCTTTTCCTCGGGAAGTTCCGAAAATTTCCTGAACCATGCCCATTTTATAATCCCGCCACCGACCGGGGCCGGTTCCTGCTGGTATTGGGAGGCGAAGACATAGCTGCCGATAATATCGGTCTTTAATTTCAAGAGCTGCGCGGCAGTTTCACGGCGCGGATGCAGGGCATCTCCCGGCTCGCGAATAATTTTGTAAGGCCGCAATAGATGAGGCCTGACGTCAAATTCATGCCGGGCATCCGCCAAAGCGGGAATCGTCAAATGCACCCATTCTTCCTGTCCGAGGACATGCCCGACAAGGTCATCCTGGTGAAGGCGCTGCATGACAATAATAATGCAGCCGTTTTTCTTGTCATTCAGGCGGGAATAAAGGGTGCTGTCAAACCAGTCATTGACAGCCTTCCGATTAGCGTCGGACAGGGCATCCATGGGCTTCAACGGATCGTCGAGGATAATGAAATCGCCCCCCAGACCCGTTAATGTACCGCCGACGGACGTCGCCAGCCGTATACCGCCCATTGTCGTGGCATATTCCATCTGGGTATTGCGCGTCCGGGAAATACGCGTCGCCGGAAAAATCTCCCGATAAAATGTGGACTCCATCGTCTGCTTACAGTCGGTGGAGTGCTTCAGCGCCAAGTCGTTGGAATAGCTGACGCTGACGATTTTCCGTGTCGGATCCTGGCCTAATAGCCATGCGGGAAAAGCGACGGATGCACAGATCGACTTCAGGTATCGAGGGGGAATATTGATAATGAGGCGCTTGATATCACCCCTGTAGCAGGCTTCAAGATACTGTGCGATCAGGTCAATGTGCCAGTTATGGAGGTAGGGGTCGCCCGCTGACACAACGCCGAAAGTCTTTTGGATGAAGGCGCTGAGACTTTTACGCAATAGCATATTTCTAAGAGAGTGCCTCTCTAAGAGAGCGTCAGTCATCTTCCTGCTCCGGGGCTATCGGAAAACAAAAGCGCCGCATCAGCTCTTCGTCGTCTTCGGCCAAACCTTGCGCTTGTTCATGCGCCTGCTTCTGCTCGATCCTGTCGTCCTGCTTTTCGACAGCAGGTAACAAAGCAGACAAAGCACGCTGATGGAGGATCAGGCTTTTGTTCACGATCGTCATGGCGAGCGCCTCTCTTTTTGTGACACGCCGGCATTTATCGCCTTCTGTAATGGTTATTGTTGCGTCAAGCTCCTTGGCAACCAGTGAAGAAAAGTTCTTGCTCTTTTTAGGTCTACCGCGCGGATTGCCGGATTTGCCTTTCTGGAAGCGGTTTTTTAAGGGCGGCTTACAGTAGCCAATTCTTTCCCCGCCATTGTCTTCATTCGACATGGGCTGTCTCCCCGACGACCTGCACCGGTAAAACGTTAAAAGACGTCCCGCAGGAAGCCCTAACAGCTTCCTTGCCAGTCAGCTTTTGCCAGCGACGTATCGCCGTATCGACATAGGCGGGTTCAAGTTCAATGCCGTAACAGCGCCGCCCTATTTTTTCGGCGGCGATAACAGCCGTCCCGCTGCCGAGAAAAGGATCCAGAATAATGCCACCCCGGTGCGAGCAATCCCGGATCGCATCCTCGACCAGTCGGACAGGCTTGACTGTCGGATGCAGTTTCAAAAGATTGCCTTCCTGCCCGCTCCTGCCCGCAAAACTGTTCACCCCCGGATATCTCCAGACATTCGTCCGGTGCCGGCCATGCTGGCCCAGCTCGAAATTATTGATATGCGTCGCGGAGCCGCTCTTGAAGGCAAAAACAAGTTCATGACGGCTGCGATAAAAAGTACCCATGCCGCCGTTATCCTTCACCCAGACGCAAAGGTTCTTCAGCTCAGCATAAGCAGAGTGCCCGGCCGCAAGCAGTTCAGTCAAATGCCGCCAGTCCATAAAAATGAAGTGGATGGAGCCGTCTTCGCTATAGTGGGCCATATGTCCGAATGCGGTGCTGAGAAACGCAGTGAACTGGTCGGCAGTCATTTCTCCTGACGCCATGGAAAACTCCTTATGGCGGATTTTTCCGAGACCGCAAACATGGCCGTCTACCCGGACGTTATAGGGCGGATCGGTAATAACCATCTGGGCTTTGTGGCCCTCCAGCAGCGATTCATATGTCCCGGAATCAAGTGAATTGCCGCAAATAATCCTGTGATCGCCCAGCACCCAGATATCGCCCGGGCGAGTTATGATACTCCCGCCCCCGAGGATATCCCGCGGAGTGCTATCCTCCTCTGCTTCTTCGGGAAGGACCTCGAAGTGGCTTTCGATCAGTGTATCGATTTCGGAGCTGTGGAAGCCCGTGATTTCGAGGCTGAAGCCAAGGTCCAGGGCGCTGAGCTCTTTCAGCTCCAGAGACAACATCTGCTCGTCCCACCCGGCATTTTCTGTCAATTTGTTATCCGCCAGTATATAGGCGCGCTTTTGGGGCTCCGTGAGGTGATCCGCACTGATACAAGGAATCTCCTTTATGCCGAGATGTTGAGCAGCCAGCACACGCCCATGACCCGCGATAATGCTGCCGACGCCATCTATCAGCACGGGCACCAGAAATCCGAATTCCTGGATTGATGAGGCGATCTGGCGGATTTGCTTGGCGCTGTGAATGCGGGCGTTACGGCTATAGGGAGCAAGCGAGGTGATAGCAGTAGATTGTATTTGAAGATTTTTCATGCAGGATTTCCCTTGGATAGAATTGCTATCTCAAGGTAGCGCCTGAAACATCTGGATGGCGTATGGAGAATTAAATCAAGTTTTCGGTTTTATTTATCCAGGGCTAGCGGGGGCTGTCACATACCTGGCGTACATGGCCCGCAAGTGATTGGTCTTTAACGCCATACTTCGCTGGAATTAAAGCCGTAAACGCGCGAACGAACTCAAGAAACTGGCCTGTTTCGCCTTTGCCCCGCACGCCGGCAATCTTTTCTCCGTCATATGACCGGCTCGGTTTTTTACCTATCATGTCAGAATACAGATCGGCCAATGCATAGATAGCGCCCTTCAGGGGAGCGGGGTCTTGACCTTTTTTGATCACAATATCCATTGCAGAAGCCTCCAGAACCGGCTCAAAGCTGCCGAGTGTTTTTACCAGACAGCTTGAAAAGGTTGTGCCCGCCGAATGAGGGAATCTGGATGACTTTTGAATCATCCGATCTGTCAAAAATTCTTTAGTGATATCACTCATTCCTTCGCAGGCCTCCACAAAACACTCGAAAGCCTCACGCATCTGTTTTACATCGCGTTTAACGATTGTGGAGAGCTTTGGCGACGCCTTTTTCTTCTTGCCAGCGACGACCTGCACCGTCTGACACAACTCCAACTGAAAAAGAAGGTGACTATATATACTGTTCAGGCGATCACGAAAAACAGGACCACTATTTTTAACAGGTTTTGCAGAAAATTTTTTAATGAAAGAGTCAAGCTGACTACCCGTCAGGCAGGGCCGTTCTTTCGCCCAATAAACCGGCGTCTGCACATCCAAGATATTTGTCTCTGAATTTTTTTTCATTAAAATACCTCCTCATAATGTACGGGCAATTATAAATGACTGAATTTCATGAATGTAGCATATTATATGTGTCAAAATTATCTGACAACGTACTGTCGGCACCATTCAAGCACTTCTCTGTGCCCGCCCTTAAAAAGAACGCGACCCTCTTTCTGGGAGAACTGGTACTCATACATCGGGTCATAATATTTGACTAAAAGCTCCTCTATCCACAGCCGGTGCAGAGAATCGTCCCCGGTCAGCTCTTGCCCGGACAGAGCTGTGTTCATTAGGGATGATATTTTCTCATATTGAACGCCCCCGAGGCGCTTGCGGATGCGATGGAGACTATTCCTTAAAAAGGCTGCCAACTCCTTGAAACCACTTTGTCCATAGGCGCCATTGTATTCAGTCAACATATTTGTCACATAATCTTTCTGCACGTTAGATATGCGTTTTTCCAGCGTCTCCTCAAGCATGACGACCGGCCAACTGCGCAGTCCCGCAAGCAAGCTTAATGGTAGCGCGCATTTGCCAACGATATGTCCCTCATCTTCAAAAAAAATAGGGCTTTCCGAATTATTGCTGACCTTCATTAACCGGATGGCCAAGGCGTTCTCGAAATCGATTTGGCACGGTTGAGGCGTGAGCCGCTGTCCAAAACTGGAACCTCGATGGCGGGCCAAGCCTTCCAAATCAATTGAGTTCTGGAGATCTTGAATAACCTGCGTCTTGCCTATGCCGGTACGCCCGCTGATGACGATAAAATTCTTTGTAGCAACTAAATGGTCCAACTTCTCAATCAGGAAGCGCCGCATCGCCTTGTAGCCGCCCTTAACCAGCGGATAATTTATCCCCTCCTCCTTCATCCATTCTTGGACAATATGAGAGCGCATGCCTCCCCGAAAGCAAAAGAGATAGCCATTTGGATGTTCTTTCGCAAACGCGCTCCAGCTTTTGAGGCGTTGCAACTTGATATCTCCGCTAACCAGCTTATGCCCCAGTTTGATGGCCGCATCCTGACCCTCATTTTTGTAGGTTATGCCAATACGGTGGCGCTCATCGTTACTCAGCAGCGGCAGATTGAATGCAGCAGGAAAGGACCCATTCTCAAACTCTACTGGCGCGCGGACATCCATGAGAGGAAAGTCATTCAAGAACAGATGATGGAAATCACCTGTATCATTTCTGGGGCGGTCAGTTACTGGGGCAGCAGATAGAATCACTTTAAACGCACCTGCTAAAGTACCAGAAGCGGCTTTACGCCACGCTCACGGACACATCCAACCCGGAATGCATGCGGTAGTTTTTCAAGTAGGCGAGCGGCGTCCGTCTCGGGAAGAGAAATAAGCAAGCCGCCTGAGGTTTGTGGGTCATACAGGAGATCATCGAACTGACAAGTTCCCTCGACACAAGATGATACAAAATCGCGATTATTACGAAGGCCGCCTGATAGCGCTCCCGCTCGAACATAGTCCACAGCGCCTTCCAAGAACTGCACATCGGCGGAATTAATTTCGAGCGTTAAACCGCTTGCGATTGCCATCTCGCGTGCATGTCCGAGCAGCCCAAATCCCGTAACGTCCGTAAGTCCATGGACATCAAATTCTGCCATAGCTTCCGCAGCGGCGCGGTTTAGCGTCAACATAGATGAGATTGCAGCATCAATATGCTCTAGCTTGGCAATACCCTGTTTCAAGGCTGTTGTTATGATACCAGTGCCGATTTTTTTTGTGAGCACCAGAACGTCGTCGACCCTAGCCCCCGCATTCGGTTTGAATTTGTCCGGGTGCACCAGACCTGTCACCGCATAGCCGAATTTGACCTCGGGGTCATTTACACTGTGCCCACCCAAGATAACGCAGTCGGCTTCCTTCAGTTTTTCGGCACCACCTCGAAGAATTTTCTCAAGGATGCTGGCATCTTCATCAGCTGGCCAAGCCAAAATAGAAAGTGCGGATATGGGCTTTCCTCCCATGGCATATACATCGCTGAGGGCGTTTGCGGCGGCAATCGCTCCGAACGTATACGGGTCGTCCACTACTGGCGTAAAGAAGTCCACGGTCTGCACCAGCGCGATATCCTTGCTAATCCGGTAGATGCCCGCATCGTCAGAAGTTTCAAAGCCGACTAGAACATTCTCGTTGGAAAAACGCGGCATGCCCGAGAGGACACGATCCAAGATTTTAGGGCTAAGCTTGGAGGCGCATCCCCCAGCCCTTACTTTCGCGGTGAGTTTATGAGCGGTCATATGACAGTTCTCGTATTCTTACATTTGCATGGTGACTTTATGTCAATAAAAATTACGTCGGGACACGCCGCTTCAGCGGAAATATAGACGTTTTCTTTTACGCGTTTTTGCACCTTTGCTCGTTCCGTACTTCGACCAGAAAAGACCTGCGCTGCGCATCCACATCAGGTGTCCATTATTCATAGCAGAATCACTGCTCACCTTGGACTCCTAAATGAGGGGGGACACAGAACATCTATGGCGATAACCAAGTCTTTACGAAGTGATTACCAATTCAGTACCCGGTTGAGAGATAGCGTGCATTCCGCGTCCAAGCCAATTGTTTCAGAAGACCCTTCATCAGGCATTATTACGGGGACACTACGTGCCAAAAATAATTCATGTGACCTACAGACGCGTTTTCAGGCCCCGGCCATCGCCGGGCTTGCGGAAATGATAATGCGATTTTCGGTGGCGACCGGCGCTTTTGGTGCGGGGGAAAGGGTTTTTGTTACTTCGGAAAGACGGTTGGCGAGTGCAATGATCTTTTCCGGCGGTTCGGCAAAAGTGACGCGGGTGATGGGGTTCGTCACGGGATCGAGCCCCATCCAGTCGGCATAGGCAAAGCCGATGCCGGCAATACCGAACGTTTTTTTGATATCCTCGCTGTCTTTGAAAACGAGGGTCTGTTTTTCAAGGGGCTGCCCCATCGCCGTTTGCGGCGTATACTCGTAAGTGCGGCCTATAAGATTGCTATAATCGAGCAGGTGGAAGAACCCTGCCTGCGGGTCCGTAATAACCTTGATACCCTCGATGCCGTTTTCCAGCCGTGTACGCGCCTCGCTTCTTGAAATTTTATCGACGCGGGCCAACAGGCGGATCATGCGCTCCTTGTCCTTCTTTGCCAACTCCGGCGTGGTGCCGAAGCCGTCGATCAGCGATTTCATAAACTGACCGTTGAAGCGGTGCTCCGCGTTCATGCGGTCGAGATGCTTTTTGCGCTGAGCGGCGAAAGGCTCGGTGTCGTTATAGAAGGCGTGCACTGCGTGAAAAGCAACGTCCGTCGAGCTGTAGGATGTCGACAGCTGCATGTTGCGCAGTTCTGTCGCGAATTTCGAGACGATCAGACCCGCGCGGAGGTTGACCAGCCCCGCCTTCGACGGGCCGGTGATCGTGAAAGTATCGTCGGCGGGCGTTCCCCAAGCGGTGTCTTCAAGCTGGCCGAAGCCTACCCCTTTGGGCACGTCAGCATATTCAAGGCCGTCATATACCAGGTCGTCGATAACACGGATTCGGGAGGCGGACCCCCACCACGCGGTTACGCTCAATAATTCCCGATCCGTCGCGCCGCGCTTTATCATTTCATCCAGCCGCCTGTTGTCCGCTTTATCGTCATGCTTCTTTTGTCGGTAAGTGTGCTCGAAAAGGACCTGCATGATGGCAGACGTTTCATCGTGGCCGCGGATGCGCCCGAGCGGATTGTTGGGATTGCTATCGTAATAGGCAACGACGCGCTTACCTTGTGATCCCAGTTCGGTCAATAGTGCATCAAGCTTTTTTGCATCCACGCCACCCCGCTTTGCCGGTTCTGGCGACTGCATGTCGCGTTCTATAAAGGCGAGCTCGAAGCCCCATTCCCTCGCGCTGTTGAAGAAGAAGCCATAGGTGGGTACGGGCATAACAATCACCGGCTTGAACGTTTCACCGGTTTGGGCAGCGCGCTCCTTCAGATCCTTGGCTAGAAGACGGATGATCAGCTCATAAGCCTCGGTCGTGCCACCACCCGTCACAAGAAGATTGTTGGCCGCAAAAAAACTGTCATTGAGAAAACCACGGCTCTTGAAATATTCGCTTACCTCTTTCAGGAGGGGATAGCGCGTATCGCCCGCAGCGTTCGGTAAATAGTAATGGTTCAGGTTTTTCGACGCCTTGCGAAAGGCATAACGCGCCACTCCTGTCAGCGCGCGCGCAGGATCACCCTTGGAAAAATCGAGTATTGGTCGAGCCATGAATCCTCATCAAGTTACGGGGTAATCATAGCATGAGGTTTACATAATATCAACAATGGCTAAGTATCTGTAATTAAATGAACAGTCGGCGAGGTCGGTCACCTCACCAAATTAACGAATTAATTAGGCAACCCACAAATATTACCTGTTTGTATTACTTCTTTCCCTGTTCAATCCCGAGAAACCCGTGATAAGCATCCCAAAATTCCCTGTTATTTTTAGGCGGGCTCTTGCCTATAGGCTGGAGTATACCGGTAATACAATCACTTCTCGCTTAATTGGATCATTTTGTTGATCCCAAAAGCCGCTGAAAATCCCTGTATTTTCCCTGATATACAGGGAAAATGCTGAGAAGGGTTATCGTTGGACTGCCAGCACAACCACTTCATCCAGCCCTCCCCGCACCATTTCAACTATGACGCCGGTAGCGGCCCCGATCGCTGCGTTGACGCTTGTAGGCGCCGAGGCTTATCATGCTTTCTACGCCAAGCACTAAACCACAGCTGGATGGGCACATGAACGCACATATCCAAGAAATGCTGTCCCTCCCTCAACTGATTGGCTATGCGGCGCTCGTCATTTATGTCGCCGGTTACCGTTTCAGGAATGACAATACGCTCAAGATCGTTTTCAGCGTCAGCAATGTTTTCTGGATTGTTCATTATTACATGATCCATGCGCAGACGGCGGCGCTGACCACCGCGATTGTCACGGTGCGCAACGTTTTATCCCTCAATGCGGAGACTTTCTCGATAAAACGCCGGATGATCACCGCTTGGATTTTCACTGTCGTGCTTCTTGCCGCCGGCATCGTGACCTGGGTAGGGTGGATTTCAATCATCCCGGTGTCGACGACCATCGCGGCGACTCACGCCATGCTTTATATGCGGGGCGTTTCCTTGCGGAAAGTTTTCTTCGTGATTGACGCCGCATGGCTGGTCCATGCTGTCGTGGTCCTGTCCTTTGGCGGATTTGTCTATGCGTTCTGCGCTCTGATCGTCAACGCGCATACGATTTTCAAGATGAGCAAAGACCCTGTCGTGGGTCCCACCATACAAATCTCCTGATTATCTCCCCGCCATAGCTGCGCGGCGGTTTCTCGGCGCGGATGCAAAGCGTCGTCCGGCTTGCGAATAATCTTGTAAGGCCGCAATAGATGAAAACGTCAGCAACGATCTTGCAGAGGGGGCTTAGGCAGCGAACCGCCTGCTGGAAATGCAGATGACGGCCGGGACGCAGTTTTCCCGTCCTTCGCCAGCAACGCATCTTCTTCAAGGAAAATGGTGTAATCCGGCTGAATGCGTTTCAGTTGTCCGGTAGCGGCATAGGATTCCGCAACATAGGCCTGCGTGTTGGAGCCGTCATAGATTTCGATAGTGGCGACTTTCGCCCCCTCGCGCCGCAGCCATGAATTGATGCCTGCGTCTTTGCCCGCGCTATCGTCGAAATGGGACATGCCGACTACGCCTATCATACCCTCACCTGCCGGTATGCGGCTCCGCAGGTAATTGTACTGGGCCGTATCGTCCATCCGGTTGGCGCGCTTCACCTTCTCAAAATCGCTGAGGACTTTCAGTAGTCGCTGCTGTTCCTCGGGCGGGAGGCTCTTATCGAACGCAGCCATATATTCCAGCAGGCTCAATGGAGATTTCTCTTCCTTGTGGCGGGCGGTGAGGGTATCCCGAAGATCCAGGAACTCCTGCGGCACCGCGCTCAGGAATGTTTTCCAGGAGACGTCGGCGAAATGTACCGACAGCCCTGCCGCCAGCGCATTGTCGACCGTCTGGATAAAATCCCGGCGGAACTGCGTCTCTGCCTCACCCGCCAGCCAGAAGGTCGTGAAATGCGTGAAAGGGTTTTGAAAAAGGTAATAGTGCAGGTCATCCCGGCTTGTTTTATGCGAGGCGTAATCGTCAAGGTGCCGCTGCAATGCGTCGGGAAATTCCAGTACCAGGTGCCGAGCGCCGTTTTTAGCAGCGGCGGTGAAGATATCAGGATTCTGCGACAACATCTGATAGGTCTTCAGCATCGCGCCATTGACATGCGGCTCGCCAAAAAAAAGGTGGCCATGTTTTTGCAGTACATCATCCACAAGTGCGCCAATCCACGGCTTTTTCTGATCCTCCGGCACATACTTGGTGTATTGTGCGGTAATGTTGAATTTTGCTAGCAATTCCGCATCGGTAGGCATCAAATTTCCCCTGTTTCAGGCACACAGGATAATCTCATATTTTCCATATACTGTCAATCCTTATGAGGCAAAAGGATCTTGGTGGTTGGCACTTTTCACCTATATTTCTAGTAAATCAGGATAGCCCTCCACAACTCCGCTGACCTCCCCGCGCATTCGTCCTGACATCGGGCAGGCTTTGCAAGCTATACTCGTCCGCGAATCCCGCAACCTTCGCAGCCGAGAACCCCCATGCCCACCGATATTGAAATCGCCCAGCACGCCAAGATGCAGCGCATCACCCCGCTGGCCGCCGCGAAGCTGGGGATTGCGGAGGAGCATCTGGAGCCTTACGGGCATTTCAAGGCCAAGGTGTCGCTGGGTCACATAGACACGCTGAAGGACAGGCCCGACGGTAAATTGATTTTGGTCACGGCAATCAGCCCGACGCCGCCCGGCGAAGGCAAGACGACAACAACCGTGGGATTGGGCGACGCGCTGCAGCATATCGGCAAGAAAACGATGATCTGCCTGCGCGAACCTTCGCTCGGCCCTGTATTCGGATTAAAGGGTGGCGCTGCCGGCGGCGGCTATGCGCAGATCGTGCCGATGGAGGATATCAACCTGCATTTCACGGGCGATTTTTCGGCAATCGCCCTTGCCAATAACCTGCTTTCCGCGCTGCTGGACAACCATATCCATCACGGAAATGCGCTGGATATCGATGTGCGCCGCATCGTGTGGAAACGCGTGATGGACATGAACGACCGCGCGCTGCGCGATATCGTCGTATCCTTGGGCGGCACGGGCAACGGGTATCCGCGTCAGGATGGCTTTGACATCGTCGTGGCATCCGAAGTGATGGCGATTTTCTGCCTTGCGACATCCATTGACGACCTGAAAAAACGCCTCGGCAATATCGTCGTCGCCTATACGCGCGGCAATAAGCCCGTCCTTGCCCGCGACCTGCAGGCGGATGGTGCGATGACTGTGCTGCTGCGCGCGGCGCTGGCGCCCAATCTGGTGCAGACGCTGGAAAACTGCCCGGCCTTTGTCCATGGCGGCCCGTTTGCGAATATCGCGCATGGCTGCAATTCGGTCATCTCGACCAAGGCCGCGCTGAAGCTGGCCGATTATGTGGTGACGGAGGCGGGTTTCGGCGCAGACCTGGGCGCGGAAAAATTCATCGACATCAAATGCCGCAAAAGCGGTCTGCGCCCGTCGGCCGCCGTCATCGTCGCGACCATTCGCGCGCTGAAATACCATGGCGGGGCGGACCTCAAGACGCTGACGCAGGAGAATCTTGCCGCGCTTGATGCGGGCATGATCAATCTGGAGCGCCACGTCGATAACGTGCAGCGCGTCTATGGCGTGCCATGCGTCGTTGCAATCAACCATTTCACCAGCGACACCGATGCCGAAGTTGCGATGATCAAGCAGCGCATGACGGCGCTGGGCGTTGAGACCGTGCTGGCGACGCATTGGGCGAATGGAGGCAAAGGGGCGACCGATCTTGCCCATGCCGTAGTCGCGTTGTGCGAGAAAGGCGCGAAAGCGCATTTCGTGTACGAAGACAGCGACAATTTATGGGTCAAGGTCGGCAAGATCGCGCAGCGCGTTTACCGCGCCGCATCGGTCGATGCGAATGCCAAGGTGCGCGCGCAGATCGACAAGCTGCAGGAAAGCGGTTACGGCCATTACCCCGTCTGCATCGCCAAGACGCAGTATTCATTTTCGACAGATGTGCAGTTGCGCGGCGCGCCGGAGGGGCATGTGCTGGATATCCGCGAAGTGCGCCTCGCGGCTGGTGCCGAATTCATCGTCATGGTCTGCGGCGACATCATGACAATGCCGGGATTGCCGAAAATCCCGGCCGCCAACCAGATCGACCTTGTTGACGGCAAAGTACAGGGGCTATTTTAAAAACCCGCATCCTTCCGCGAAGGCCTGCGTCCTAATTGGTACTTCCCTATTGAACGATCAGGTTGCCGCTGGCGACCAGTGCATTTTCGTTGGTAAGGCCCGTGATGCCCGTGAGCGTTGCGATCTGCACAAATCCGAAGGCACCGCCCGTGCCGTCGCGGTCGACGCTGACGCTGCTGTTCGCGCCTGCATTCGTGATCTGCACAAATGCCGTGAGGGCGTCTACGAGCGGATCATAGGCCGAGAGCATGTCGGAAAGGTCGAGCGCATCACCCTGACCGAGGTTGAAATCGGACACGACGTCGATGTTGTTATACGCGGACGACGCCTCGAAAACGAATACGTCGCCTTCGGTGCCGCCCGTCATTGTATCAAGCCCGTCGCCGCCGAAAAGGATGTCGCTGCCCGTGCCGCCCTGCAGGATGTCATTGGCGGTGCCGCCGTCCAGCGTGTTGTCCGCGCCATTGCCGACCAGCGTATTGGCAAGCGCGTTGCCGAAACCGTTGATCGCGCCCGCGCCCGTCAATGTCAAGTTCTCGATATTCGCGAACAGGAAATGACTGGCGCTGGCAAGAACGATGTCGGTGCCCGCGCCAACCGCTTCGCTCACGAAATCCGCCGCGTCGTCGACGATGTAGGTATCGTTCCCCGTGCCGCCTATCATCGTATCCGCCCCAAGGCCGCCATCCAGCGTATTCACGGCTGTATTGCCCGTCAGGATATTGGCGAGCGCGTTGCCCGTGCCGTTAATGACGCCCGCACCCGTCAGGGTCAGGCTTTCGACATCGTCGGCAAGGGTGAAAGTGACGCTCGACTGTACAAGATCAATCCCTTCGTTTGCTGCCTCGAAAACAACATCGCCTGCGTTGTCGACGACATACGTATCATTCCCGAGCCCGCCGCCCATGGAATCCGCGCCGGTACCGCCGTTGAGCGTATTAGCGGCGGAGTTACCGGTCAGCGTGTTGTTGAGCGTGTTGCCCGTCCCGTTGATGACCGCAGCGCCGGTAAGGACCAGCGTCTCCACGTTGTTTGAAAGCGTGTAGGTTACGGCTGACAGGATGGTGTCATTCCCCTCCGACAGGTTTTCGGTCACGATATCCGTCGTCGCGTCGATAACATAGGTGTCGTTGCCGAGACCGCCTATCATCGTATCCGTACCCGCGTCGCCATCGAGCGTATTCGCCGCCGCATTGCCGGTCAGGGTGTTCGCAAGTGCGTTGCCGGTGCCGTTGATAGCGCCAGCGCCGATGAGGGTCAGGTTTTCAACGTTGGTGAACAGTGCATGGGAGATACTGGCGAATACGGCATCCGTGCCCTCGCCCACTGCTTCCTGCACCAGGTCCGCCGCATCATCTATGACGTACGAGTCGTTGCCCAGCCCGCCTGCGAGCGTATCCGCCCCCGCACCCCCGTCAAGCGTATTGGCGGCGGTGTTGCCTGTCAGAATGTTATTGAGGCTGTTGCCGGTGCCGTTGATGACGCCCGCACCGGTCAATACCAGGTTTTCAACCTCTGCCCCGATGGCATAGCTGACCGAGGCGCGCGCGGTGTCGATACCTTCGCCCGCAGATTCCATGATGCTGTCACCGATATTATCGATGATGTAAATGTCGTTGCCCAGGCCGCCGGATAACAGATCCGCGCCCGCGCCGCCGTCAAGCGTGTTGACGTTGGTATTGCCATCGATCACGTTATCCGCCGTGTTGCCCGTGCCGTTGACGGCAGCGGCGCCGGTGATGTACAGATTTTCGACGTTTGCGGTCAGCGTGTAGCTGATGCCGGAACGCACGCTATCGACGCCTTCAGCGGCGTTTTCGTTCACGATGTCGCCCACATCATCGACAATATAGGTATCATTACCATTCGCGCCCGCGAGCGTATCCGCGCCCGCACCGCCGTCCAGAGTGTTTGCCGCCGCGTTGCCGGTCAGTATGTTGACCGCCGCATTCCCCGTGCCGTTGATCGCGCTCACACCGGTGAGGGTCAGGTTTTCAACGTTGGTGAACAGCGCATGGGAGATGCTGGAGAATACCGCGTCCGTGCCCTCGCCAACCGCTTCCTGCACCAGATCCGCCACATCATCTATGACGTAAGAGTCGTTGCCCAGCCCGCCTGCAAGCGTATCCGCGCCCGCACCACCGTCGAGCGTGTTGGCGGCGGTGTTGCCGGTCAGCATGTTATCGAGGCTGTTGCCGGTGCCGTTGATGATACCTACACCGGTCAATACCAGATTTTCAACCTCCGCGCCGATGGCATAGCTGGCCGAAGCGCGTGCGGTGTCGACGCCTTCGCCTGCCGCTTCGATAATGCTGTCGCCGATATTGTCGATGATATAAATGTCGTTGCCGACGCCGCCTGACAGCAGGTCCGCGCCCGCGCCGCCGTCGAGTGTGTTGACGTTGGTGTTACCGTCTATAATGTTATCAGCCGCGTTGCCTGTGCCGTTAACAGCGGCGGCACCGGTGATATACAGATTTTCGACGTTTGCGGCCAGTGTGTAGCTGATAGCGGAACGCACGCTGTCCACGCCTTCGGCGGCGTTTTCGTTCACCATGTCGCCCACATCATCGACAATATAAGTGTCATTACCATTCGCGCCCGCGAGCGTATCCGCGCCCGCGCCGCCGTCCAGAGTGTTGGCCGCGGTGTTGCCGCTGATAATGTTGACCGCGGCGTTGCCGGTGCCATTAATCGCGGCCGCGCCAGTCAAGGTCAGGTTCTCAACGTTCGCGAACAGCGCATGGGAGAGGCTGGAGAATACCGCGTCCGTACCCTCGCCCACCGCTTCCTGCACCAGATCCGCCGCATCATCTATGACGTAAGAATCGTTACCCAGCCCGCCCGCGAGCGTATCCGCCCCCGCGCCGCCGTCGAGCGTGTTGGCGGCGGTGTTGCCGGTCAGCATGTTATCGAGGCTGTTGCCGGTGCCGTTGATGATGCCAGCGCCGGTCAATACCAGATTTTCAACTTCGGCTCCGATTGTATAGCTGACAGAGGTACGCGCGGTGTCGATACCTTCGCCTGCGGCTTCCATGATGCTGTCGCCGATATTGTCGATGATGTAAATGTCGTTGCCGACACCGCCGGACAACTGGTCCGCGCCTGCGCCGCCATCGAGCGTGTTGACGTTGGTATTTCCGCTGATCACGTTATCCGCCGCGTTGCCCGTGCCGTTGATGGCGGCCGCGCCCGTCAGCTGCAGGTTTTCGATGTTTGCAGCCAGCGTGTAGCTGAGGGAGGTACGCACGTTATCTGTGCCCTCGGCCGCGTTTTCGTTCGCCACATCGCCTGCGTCATCGACAATATAGGTATCATCGCCGTTACCGCCCGCGAGCGTATCCGCCCCCGCGCCGCCATCGAGTGTATTCGCAGCCGCGTTACCCGTCAGTATGTTGACCGCCGCAGTACCCGCGCCGTTGATGGCGCCCACGCCGGTAAGGGTGAGGTTTTCGACTTCCGCGCTCAAATTATAGGTGATGCTCGACTGCACGGTATCCGTGCCACCGCCTGCGATTTCGATCACGCTGTCCAGAACACTGTCGACGACATAGGTGTCGTTGCCCGCGCCGCCTGTCATTGTGTCGGCACCTGCGCCGCCATTCAGGGTATTGGCCGCCGTATTACCGGTCAGGATATTGTCGCCCCCGTTACCAGTGCCGTTCACAGCGGCAACGCCTGTCAGCACCAGCGTTTCGATATTGGATGACAAAGTATATGTAACAGCGGAGGAAACGCTGTCCGTTCCCTCGCCCGCGATTTCGATGACGAGGTCGCCTGCGTTATCGACTATATATACGTCGTTGCCATCACCGCCCGCCAGCGTGTCCGCGCCGATGCCGCCGTCGAGCGTGTTGGCAGAAAGGTTGCCCGTAATCGCATTCACATCCGTATTGCCGGTGCCGTTCACGACAGCAAAGCCGCCCAGGACAAGATTTTCGACGTTTGCGCTCAAGGTAAAGCTGACGGTCGATTGCACGGTGTCGTTGCCGCTGGCTGCATTTTCGCTTACGATGTCACCCGCGATGTCGACGATATAGACATCGTCGCCCGCGCCGCCGATCAGCGTATCCGCGCCGCCTGCGCCATCCAGCGTATTGCCGGCACTGTTGCCGGTAATGATATTTACGTCGCTGTTGCCTGTCGCGTTCAACGCTGCAAGCCCAGTCAGTGTCAGGTTTTCGACATTCGCTTCGAGAATATGGCTCAGGGAGGACAGAATTACGTCGGTGCCCGCGCCGAAGGCTTCCTGCACAAGGTCGCCCGCGTTATCGATGATATAGGTATCATTGCCCGTGCCGCCCGACATGGTATCCGCGCCAGCGCCGCCATCCAGCGTATTGGCGGCCGTATTACCCGTCAAAATATTGACAAGTGTGTTGCCCGTTCCGTTGACAGCCGCAATGCCCGTCAGCACCAGGTCTTCCAAATTCGCGCCCAGCACATAGCTGGTAGATGCGTTGACGGTATCAGTGCCCGCCGATGCAGCCTCGACCACCACATCGCCCGCGTCATCCACAATATAGGTATCGTCATCTGCGCCACCCGCGAGCGTATCCGCGCCCAAGCCGCCGTCAAGCGTATTCGCGCCCGCATTACCGGTAATTGTATTGATGCCCGTATTGCCGGTGCCGTTAATGTCGGCAACGCCCGTCAGCAGCAGGTTTTCAAGCGCCACAGAGAGCGTAAAGCTTGCCGAAGCCTGTACCGTATCCTGACCTTCACCCACGTTTTCGATGATGACGTCAAGCGCATCGACAATATACAAATCGTCGCCCGCACCGCCCGCGAGCGTATCCACGCCCGCACCGCCGTCGAGCGTGTTGGCGCCAGTGTTGCCGGTGATGCTATTCGCCGCAGCATTGCCGGTGCCGTTGATGACGGCCGCGCCTGTCAGCTGCAGGTTCTCAACCTCCGCGCCCAGAACAAAACTGACTGCCGACAGAACGCGGTCGGTGCCTTCGCCTGCATTTTCGCTCACAGTGTCGAGCGCGCTATCGACAACATAGGTATCATCGCCGGCGCCGCCCGCGAGCGCATCCGCGCCAGCATCGCCGTCGAGCGTGTTGGCGCCGGTATTTCCCGTGATGCTGTTCGCATCTGCGTTGCCCGTCCCGTTGATGGCGGCAGCACCTGTCAAAACGAGGTTTTCGATGTTCACGCCGAGGGTATAGCTGCTGGCGGTCTGGACGGTATCGGTGCCCGACACCGCCGCCTCGACCACGACATCACCTACATCATCCAGAATGTAAAAGTCGTTGCCCGCACCGCCCGCCAGCGTATCCGCGCCAGCACCACCGTCGAGCGTGTTTGCGCCCGAATTGCCTGTAATGCTGTTGGATGCCGCGTTGCCCGTGCCGTTGATAGCGGCCGCGCCTGTCAGCACAAGATTTTCAAGATCCGCGCTTAACGTATAGCTGGCAGCAGTCTGTACCGTATCGCTGCCCTGTCCCGAAGTCTCGATAATGACATCTGCCGCATCGTCAATCACATAGGTGTCGTCGCCGTCACCGCCGATCAGCGTATCGGTACCGCCGCCGCCGTTGAGGGTATTTGCCGCCGCATTTCCGGTGAGCGTGTTGTTCGATGCGTTACCGGTCAGGTTGATCGCTGCAGCGCCAGTCAGAACCATGTTTTCAAGGCTGGCGGAGAGGGTATAGGCGATGGAGGTATAGACAGTGTCCATCCCCTCGCCGGTTTTTTCGGTGATGGTGTCGAGTGCGTCGTCAATGATGTAGGTATCATCACCCAGCCCGCCCGCCATTTTGTCCGCGCCCGCGCCGCCGTCGAGCGTGTTCGCGCCCGCATTTCCGGTTAGCACGTTCCCCAGACTATTGCCTGTTGCATCAATTGCAGCTGTACCGGTCAAGGTCAGATTTTCGAGGTTCGCGCCGAGGGTATAGGAAGCACCTGCACGCACCGTATCCGTTCCCTGCGCCGCCAGTTCATTCACGATATCGCCAGCATCGTCGACCACATAAGTGTCGCTGCCATTGCCGCCCGTCATGGTATCTGCGCCCACCATCCCATCCAGCGTGTTGGTGCCGCTGTTGCCCGTCAGGATGTTCGCAAGGCCGTTGCCCGTTGCATTGACGCTGGTGGTGCCTGTCAAAGTAAGGTTTTCGATATTCGCGCCCAGCACATAGCTGATGGCGGAGCGCACGAGATCTGCACCTTCGCCCGAAAGCTCGGTCACGACATCCGTCAACACATCGACGTCATAGGTATCATCCCCTAAACCGCCGATCATCGTATCGATGCCCATGCCACCGTTCAGCGTGTCGTTGCCGGCATCGCCGGTCAGGATATTGTTTTTGGCATTCCCGGTAATGACGTTATCCAGCGCGTTGCCCGTGCCGTTGATCACAAGCAAGCCGCCAAGAACGAGGTTTTCAAGTTCCGCGCCAAGGGTGTAGCTGCTGCTGGCATTCACGGTATCCACGCCGCCGCCGGCTGTTTCTGAAATGACATCCGCAGCGTTGTCGACCACATAGGTATCATTACCGTCACCACCGATCATGACATCTGCGCCCGCACCGCCATTCAGGGTGTTGTTCAGCGCATTTCCCGTGAGCGTGTTATTGAGCGTGTTGCCGCTCCCGTTCAGGGCGGCGCCCGCGAGAATGAGGTTTTCGATATTCGTAGCCAGCCCATAGCTGACGCTGGCAATGACCAGATCCGTGCCTAGCCCCGTTGCCTCGACTACTGTATCGCCGACATTGTCCACCATGAACGTGTCGCCGCCATCGCCGCCTGACATCCGGTCGCGACCCAGCCCGCCATCCAGCGTGTTCGATCCCGCGTTACCCGTCAGCGCGTTATCAAGCGCGTTGCCGGTGCCGTCAATTGCGGCGGTACCAGTCAGGACAAGATTCTCGATATTCGCACCCAGTATTGTCGTGGCAGCAGTATTCACGACGTCGATGCCTGCGGCAAGGTTTTCGACGATCACATCGCCAGCGTCATCGACGAAATAGACGTCGTTGCCGCCCCCGCCCGCCATCATATCGGCACCGCCGTTGCCGTTCAGCGTGTTGATGCCCGCATTGCCGATCAGCGTATTCGCACCCGCATTTCCGAAAGCATTGGCGATGCCGGTTCCGGTCAGGACAAGATTCTCGATGTCCGCGCCAAGCGTGAATGTTACCATCGAGCGGACGGTGTCATTGCCTTCGCCCGCGCCTTCAATGACTGTTTCGCCGAGCACGTCGACAACATAGGTGTCATCGCCCTGCCCGCCCAGCATGGCGTCTTTGCCCTTGCCGCCGTCGAGCGTGTCATTGCCGCCAAGCCCGGCGAGCGTATTAACGGCATTGTTGCCGGTTATTGTGTTGTCGTCCGCGTTTCCGGTTCCTGACACGGCCGCGCTGAGGAGCAGCAGATTTTCGATGTTGTCGCCGAGTGTGTAAGACATGACGCTGCGTACGGTATCGATACCGCCGCCCGCTTCCTCCGACGTCACTTCATTCAGATTATCGACTGTAAAAAAATCGTTTCCCGCGCCGCCGATCATCGTATCCGCGCCGATGCCGCCGTCGAGCGTGTCATCGCCATCGCCGCCATCGAGGACGTTCACGCCGGCATTTCCGCGGATTGAATTGTTGAGCGCATTGCCGGTGCCGTCGATCGCGGCTGACCCCGTAAGTGTTAAATTTTCGACATTCGCCTGAAGCTCGTAGGAAACGGATGCGTTGACAAGGTCGGTGCCCTCGCCGCCGTTTTCGGCCACCACATCGCCTGCATCGTCGACGGTGTAAGTGTCATTGCCGACGCCGCCCGCAAGCGTGTCCAAGCCGATGCCGCCGTCGAGGAGGTCATCGCCCGCCCCGCCGCTGATCACGTCGTTTCCCGCCGCACCCCTGATGGTGTCCTTGATGGTCGTGCCATTCAACACATCATCGCCGGAAGTGCCCGTTATGATCGCCATCCGTCATCCCCCAAACTCGGCCACGCGAGTATCCTCCTTTAAGGCTAAACTGAACGAATTAAGCCTTTATTAAGAAAGAACGCCTCTCGTTAATATATGCAATGTGTATGCCATTTTAAGTTAGGGGAAATAGTCGTTACTTCAACGTGCTGCCGCGATTCCGGTTGGTTTAAACTACGTTTTTATGTTTATTTGGCGACGTCACCTCATTCATCCTGTTTTCCGGCACCGAAAACAGGCATATTCTTCCTTCCCGCGGTCACGGAAAATGAAAATGGCAGCCCCCCGACAAAATCTCGGCTTTCTCGACGTCCTGCGCTTTGCGGCAGGTTACTGGAAACGGCAGCCGAAGCGGCTCTCCATCGTGCTGGGTTTCCTGCTGCTGGGTGCGGCGGTCGAGACGTATCTGCCCAACGCGCTGGCGGCGTTCCTTGGCGCGATCCGTCAGGAAGCGGGGCATGACGCAATCACGAATTGCCTGCTGCTGTTCCTTGGCCTTTATCTGGTGCAGGCGCTGATCTTTGCCGGCACATACCGCGTTTATAACGTTTTCGAGACCTACCTTTTCAAGGATGTGCTGGACGATGCCTTCGCGCATGTCTACCGGCTGCCGGAGCCTTATTTCTCGAATACCTTCATGGGTTCGATCATTTCCAAGATCAACCGCGCGCGCAACAAGATCGAGACCTTCGAAGACCAGATCATCCTGCGTATCTTCCCGACCTTCGTGGTACTGACAGGCACCATCATTTTCCTTTCGATGCAGTTTCCGATGCTGGCGCTGCTCATGACCATCTATCTGGTCGTTCTTGCCTGCGCGAGCGCGTATCTGGTGTTCCATGTCTCCGGCCCCGCGCAGGGCGAATATGCGGTGGCGCAGGATCATTTCGGCGCGCATCTGGCCGACAGCGTGAGCGGTATCGCAACCGCCAAGGCCTATGCGCAGGAACACACCGAAGTCGGGCGTTTCGTCGATGTCACGGCGGCCTTACGCATCAAGAACGTGCGCGCTTACTTACGCGGCAACACGGCGGCCTTTGTGCAGCGCATGCTGCTGACCGGCATGCTGGCGCTGCTGCTGGGCGGCGGGACATGGTACCTGTTCCAGGGTCGCGCGACGATCGAGGACATGGCGTATCTTGCCTTCGCCTATAACATTTTGCAGTCCTATATCCGCGACCTTGGCGAGAACATCAAGAACCTGCTGACGTCATCCTACGACCTGCACGCGATCATCGAGATCATGCGCGAGCCGCCGGAAGTGGCGGAAAAACCCGCCCTGCCCGCGCTGCAGATAAAGGCAGGCGCGATTACGTTCGAAAACGTGGCATTTACCTATCCCGGCAAGAACCGCCCGATTTTCAGCGGTTTTTCCATCGATATCCGCGCGGGCGAGCGCGTGGCGCTTGTCGGGCATTCCGGCAGCGGCAAGACGAGCTTCGTGCGTCTGCTGCAGCAAGTCTATGGGTTACAAGAAGGCCGCATCACCGTCGACGGGCAGGACATCACACAAGGCTCGCGCCATTCCCTGCGCAGCGCCATCGCGCTTGTCCCGCAGGACCCGATCCTGTTCCACCGGTCGCTGGCCGACAACATCGCCTATGGTCGCCCGGGTGCGGGGCTGGCGGCGGTGCGCGAGGCAGCACGTCAGGCGCATATCGACGATTTCATCATGAAACTGCCCCAGCAATACGACACGCTGGTCGGCGAGCGCGGCATCAAGCTGTCGGGCGGGGAGCGCCAGCGCATCGCAATTGCCCGCGCGATACTGGCCGACCGCCCCGTGCTGATCCTCGACGAAGCCACCAGTTCGCTCGATTCCGAAAGCGAGCGTGCGATACAGGACGCGCTGCACACGCTGACGCATGGCCGTACATCGATCATGATCGCGCACCGCCTCTCCACCATCCTCGACGCCGACCGCATCATCGTGTTCGAGGAAGGAAGGATCGTGGAGGAAGGCACGCATGACCAGCTGGTCAACCGCGCAAACGGCATCTATGCCGGCTTCTTCCGCCTGCAATCGGGCGGGTTTATCGCGGAATAGGTTATTTGCCGATAATGCCCAGTTTTACGGCCTTCATGAACGCCGCCCGCAACGTCGCCGTGCCCATTTTGATGCGAAAATTGCGTAAGTGAAATTTGATGGAGCTTTCGCTAATGCCGAGCGCGGCTGCAACCGCCGCCCTTTTATGCCCCCGCCAATACAAGTCAGCAACGTCCCTCTCGCGCCGCGTCAGTATTGACTGGCGTTGCGGCATAACATTGCGTTTTTCCAGCATGACATAGCATTTGTAAAACTGGCGGCTGATGATCTGCACCTGCGCGAGATTATCCTGACCGAGATCTGCTTTTCCGTGACTGGAGGCCGCGCCAATTCCCGCCAGTGTTCCGCGCTGCCCGTGCAAGGGAATGGCGATGCCGTTTTTCAGCCCGGCGGCATCGGCCTCGCGCATGCATATATCCTGTTCCCGCGTCAATTTTCCCTGCAGGCTATCCCACAAAAAAGTTTCATCCGCCGCAGGCAGGTGATGGCGCACGGGATCAATGATTTCGTAATTGCGTGAATTGTAGTGCTGCATCCATTCATCCGGATATGTGCAAAAAATACCATGCTGCGGGGGACGGGCGATAGCGGGATGATCGGTCAGCAGGCTGAACACAATCATATTGAACCCCCGCGCCGACATCGCCCGCCGGAAAATTCCGAATAGCTGCGGCGCGGTCGTCGCGCGGTGAGAAGCGGAAATGTATTCCTCAATCATCATGATTTTCTTTTACCTTTTGCGAGGCGATGTGGAAATGCACATGGGGCACGCGAATGTACACCCGCACTCGTTAACAACCGGTAAAGGGCCCCGGCTCTGGCCTATCGAGGCAAAGAACCGGCGCGGCCTTTTCTAAATGCTGACAACCAGTTGCCCCGCCGCGACCATATCGTCTGCCGTGCCAAGGCCTGTAACGCCAGTGAGGGTAGCGACTTGCACCATTGATGATCCGCCGCCTGCGCCATCCGCATCCACGCTGAGGATTGTGTTACCACCGCTTTCACCGGTCAGCACAAAGTCAGTCAGCGCCATTGTTAGCGGGTCATAAGCCGCCAGCAATTGCGACAGGTCGATATGGTCGGCAGAAGCGGAAAAATCCCTGATCATATCAACAGCATCAAAGGCTGTATTTTCAAGGAAGAGGAAAGTATCTTTTCCGCCGCCACCCCACAGGTGATCTGCGCCAAGGAACCCCGCAAGAACATCCTTGCCTTGACCGCCAAAAATAACGTCATCACCGTAACTACCGATCAACGTATTGTTGCCCGACGTGCCGTTGATAGTGACCGCATTACCGCAGGCTTCCACGATTGCATTCAGGTTGCCCGTTCCCAAAAGTATGAATTGTTCTATCGAGCTGCCAAAGCTGGTATAGCTTACATCTGCGTAGATCGTGTCATATCCGCTCTCCACTTGCTCCAGCGCCCAGTCACCGAAATGGTGGACGTAGTAAACATCGTCGCCGCCGCCGCCCATCAGATCCGCCGTACCGCCGCCGGATTCAAGCGTGTCATTGCCAGAGCCGGCATAAAGCCAATTGCCGTTTCCGTCACTGCCGCGCATATAGTTGTCAACGTCGTTGCTGCCAAACGCGCTGCCCGCTAGACTTCCGGTCAGGACGATATTTTCGACATCGGTGTAGGAGCCAAGACTGATACCCTCGACCATATTTTCGGCGAAAATCGTGTCGATACCCGCGCCGCCGTCGATCAGGTCACCCGCCGAGCTGACGTGGAATACATCATCTCCGTCACCGCCCAGGATAATGTCGTTGCCACCCCGTCCATAGATGGTGTCATTCCCGCCAAGCGCCTCGATATAATCCTGCGACGGCGTGCCATAAATTACATCATCCCCTTCCGTCGGTATGCCTGGTTCAAAGATATGCGACTGGATATAGGTCGCGTCATGTTCGGCGCCATCATCATAGACGATGCTGACCGTCTGGAACGAAGGATCGGCAAAGAAATAGGAAACAGTAAGCAAATCTTCTACACCGCCGTAACTGATGACGAGATCATCATTGATGTGGAAGTATGTCGCGCCCGAGGCAAGAACGCCGTCGGCGAAACGAATAACATTCGTGCCTTCATTGTCTACAATATTGTCGTTGCCGTCGCCCTGCGCAAACAGGAATGTGTCATCACCTGAACCGCCCAGCAGTTCATCGTTGCCAAGGCCACCGTCAAGTGTGTCGTTTTCTTCGCCTCCGGTCAGTAAATCGTTGCCACTGCCGCCTGCCAGGGTGTCCTCGCCCCCGTTACCATGCAGGGAATCATTGCCGCCCTGCCCATTAACGAAGTCGCGGTAAACAGAGCCGTTAAAGATATTGTCGCCCTCCGTCAGGTTAACAAGGCCACTCAATGTCAGATGGGATGTGATGTAGGCTGTGTCATGCAACGTGCCATCCGCAAAGGAGACATATTCAATCAGCAATACAGGCTCAATGAAATAATATTCAAAGGCAATCGTGTTGCTGTCGCCATAGGTGACAAGAAGGTCAACGCCGTCCCGGACATAGGTGACATCCGAAACAGCGACGCTGCCATCAAATGATACGGTGTCCGTGCCGTATAGGTCCCAAATACGATCGACGCCGTCACCCATGCTGAAAACATAGGTGTCGTCGCCGTCAAATCCCATCATCCAATCGTTACCGGCTCCGCCCACCAAAAGATCATTATCAGCTCCAAAGACGCCGCCGTCCAAAGTGTCGTCTCCGCTGCCGCCATAAAGCGTATCATCGCCTTGACCGCCACCGATCGCGTCGTTGCCGCCGCGTCCATCGACAGCCTCCGCATACATAAAATCAACCAAATAGTGATCATCTTCTTCGCTGAGCTGAAGTATACCAAGGTTCATATGAGCGATGACATAATCGACATCGTGAACGGTCCCATCGTCGAAAAGGATGCTGGAAACCGTGAACGTGTGGAATTCGAAATAGTTGCTGACGGTGACAGTATCGCCGCCGGTACCGTAGGCGATCGTCAGGCTATTGCCGAACCGCGTATATGTTACCGTGTCGGGATCAATGCCCGCACCGAAGGAAACTGTGTCGTCATCATTTCCGTAGGCATTGATGACGTCGTGGCCATCTCCGGTATTGAAGACGTAAAGGTTGTCGCCATCACCACCGTCCAGCACGTCATCCCCTGCGCCGCCATTCAGCGTATCGTTTCCTCCCGCGGCAGAAAGCGTGTCATTACCCGCGCCCCCTTCCAGCGTATAAGGGCCATCGTAGCCATATACAGTATCGTTACCGCCCAATGCGCGGATATATACTTCCCCGAAGCTCGGGCTGTAGTAGTCGTCGCTTTCTGTCAGCGTGACAAACGAGGGCGTCAAATGCGACAAAATGTAACTCGCGTCATGCACCGTGCCGTCACTAAACGTCACCTGTGACAGCAGGCTGGAATCGGTCATGTAACCGGTGACGGTCAGGTGATCGGTCGAACCGCCGTAATTGATCGTGAGGTTGCCCAGGCCATCGTCGTGATAGGAAACGGAATCCGCTGTGATGCCGGCAGCAAAGGAAATTTTGTTCGCACCGCCCTCCTCGGAGATCACATCTTCCCGTCCGTCGCCGAAGGCGAAGAAGTATGTATCGTCACCAATTCCGCCTATCAACAGGTCATCATCCGCGCCACCGACCAGCGTATCATTGCCGTCGCCGCCCAGCAGTGTGTCGTAACCACCGCGCCCATGTAACGTATCATGCCCGGTAAGTCCGTCGAGCGTGTCATGCCCGGCAGCCCCGATGACCAGATCGTTGCCGGATGTCGCATAGGTCACGAGATGCGCCAGAATATAGGAAATATCGTGCACCGTGCCGTTCGCGTAGACAATTTCCTCGATCCCATCGGCGCCCGCGAAGAAATTCGTGATGTGTATCGTGTCGCCCTGCGTGCCGTAACGGATAACGAGATCACCCGTCACTTGAGTATAGGTGGTGTTGACAGGCTTGGTGCCGCTGCTGGTAAAGACGATCCGGTCTGCGCCGCTCAGTTCCTGAATGGTATCGTGGCCGTCCCCTTGCGCAAACCGGTAGGTATCATTGCCTTGCCAACCCATCAGCAGGTCGTCGCCTTTCTTGCCGGTGATGGTATTGTCCGCGTCGTTGCCAGTAATGGTATTGGCCACGCTATTGCCGACGAGGTCAAGCAAGGTCGAGCCTGTGTTCGACACATCGATGTTTTCGAGGTTATTCGCCAGCGTGAGCGTGGTGGCGGAGGCCGTCGCCGCGCTCCCATATAGCACTAGCGTATCGTTGCCCTCGCCGCTTTGCTCCTTTACTTTGTCTTCGATGAATATCTGCGTGCCATCGGAAATGATCTCGGAATGATACGTGTCGTCACCCGCTCCGCCCTCCAGCGTGTCTACGCCACCAGCCCCTGAAAGCGTATTGTGATGGCTATTGCCCGTGATGACGTTGGCAAGCTCGTTCCCGATTCCGAGTGCATCCCCCGCCGCCTCTGTCAGTACAAGTTTTTCTACGTTTGTATCGAGAACATAATAGGCTGTGCTGGCGCGCACCATATCAATGCCGCCGTCAAACTCTTCGATAATTGCGGAATAACTCCCTCCTTCATTCGCTGTCACAATATAGGTGTCATTTCCCGCACCGCCTGCGAGCTGATCATAGCCGCCGCCGCCCGACAGGGTATTCGCGCCGCTATTACCCATGATGTAGTTGTCTGAAGCATTTCCTGCGCCGCTGAAATTGCCCGTGCCGGTCAGTACAAGGGTTTCGATCCCCTCACCCATGACCCATGACAGCTTGGCGTAAACCCAATCCGAATATCCACCTGTATCAACCACCACATCGCCTGCATTGTCGACGTAAAAGGTATCTTCCCCCTCGCCGCCATCCATTACATCCGCCCCTCCGCGCCCGTCCAGCGTGTCATTGCCCGCGCCGCCGGAGAGGTGGTTGACGGAGGCATTGCCGGTGATTGTATTATCAAGGTCGTTGCCGGTCGCATTGAAAAGTCCGGCGCGGGAGAATTCAAGGTTCTCGATGTTGGCGAAGTTTGCCGCGCGCATATCAACGCCGATCGCCGCGCCGTCATTTGTAAATGCAATGCGCACGGTATCGTTGCCGCCCCATTCCGTCTCGACTGCCACATCATCCAGCCGGTCGAAAATATACAGGTCATTACCTTCCATGCCGATCAGCGTATCTGCGGCGCGGCGGCCATCAATGGTATCGTCGCCCGTGGTGCCTTCAAGCGTGTCTGCGTGCTGGGTGCCGGTGATGGTCGCCATGGTGAAATCCTTTTTGCTGATGAAAGTCAGGACACGACTTTACGTTGCGCCGTGCCCCTTTGCGTACTCCCCCGATGGGTAGGTTTTTCGACTTTGCTTTTAATTCTTGATTAATGTTCTCTGTTTGTTCTAAAATAGAAAGATGGATGTTCAGGAAAAACTGTCGGTACTGGCGGATGCTGCCAAATATGATGCCTCCTGCTCCTCCAGCGGGTCCAAAAAAACGCGTCCGGGCAAGGGGTTAGGATCAACGGAAGGCGGCGGGATCTGCCACAGTTATACGCCGGATGGCCGCTGCATTTCGCTACTAAAAATCCTGCTGACCAATCATTGCATCTTCGATTGCAAGTACTGCATCAACCGCGTGTCCAGTGACGTCAAGCGGGCGCGATTTACGGTGGATGAGGTTGTTAAACTGACGCTGGATTTTTACCGCCGCAATTATATCGAAGGCTTGTTCCTCAGCTCCGGCATCATCCGCGATTCCGATTATACGATGGAGCAGTTGATCGAGGTGGCGCGGGTCTTGCGGCAGGATCATTCATTTCGCGGCTATATCCACCTGAAAACCATTCCCGGCGCTGCGGATGAACTGGTGCAAAAGGCGGGATTGTATGCTGACCGCCTGAGCGTGAACATCGAACTGCCCACGCCCGCCGACCTGCAAAAACTTGCGCCGGAGAAAAACCGCCCGCAGCTGGAAAACAACATGCAGCAGATCGAGGTGAAGGCGCAGGAGATAAAGGAAGACAGGAAAAAAGGCCTGAAATCCGTCCCCGTCTACGCGCCCGTCGGCCAGAGCACGCAGATGATCATCGGCGCAATGCCCACGTCCGACCGTGAAATTCTGCTGACCTCGACCACGCTCTATAGCAAGTTCCGTCTGCGCCGTGTTTATTACTCAGCCTTCAGCCCCATTCCGCATGCCGATGCGCGGCTGCCGGGTAAAAGTCGCCGCTGATGCGCGAACACCGGCTTTATCAGGCCGACTGGCTACTTCGTTTTTACAAATTCGACGTAGCTGATATCACGTCCGCGTCGCATCCCGATCTTTCCATCGACATGGACCCGAAAAGCGCCTGGGCATTGCGCAATCCAGCCTATTTTCCGCTCGATGTGAACAAAGCCAGCCGCGAAGAGCTGCTGCGCGTGCCGGGCTTTGGCGTGACATCGGTCGACAAGATGATCGCGATCCGCCGTCATGCGCGCCTGCGCGTGAGCGACCTTGTGCTGTTAAGGGTCGCTTTTAACCGCGCCAAGCATTTCATCATCACCGCCGATTACAAACCGCCTGTTTTTTCGGAAGGAAAGCTGCTCGCCCAGTTCACGCCCCAGTCGGCACAACTATCGTTATTACTATGATCTGCGTCGCGGCGGAAAATTTCGATGAATGGCGCAAGGCGGCGCGCAATTTACTGGCGGCGGGACGCGCACCTGAACAGGTCGGGTGGGATGGCAATGGCGGCTTGTTCGCGGAAAGCGACAACACGGCATCCACCACTGCTTCGCCCGCAAAGGTGCCCGCAGATTTCGTGACTCTGGCGACACGCACCGCCTGCCATCGCGATCCGGAAAAATGGGCGCTCCTCTACCGCGCCTTATGGCGGCTGTCGCATGGTGAGCCATATTTGCTGAAAATGGCGACCGACCCGCTGATCCACCGCCTGCGCCGCATGGACGGCGAAATCCGCCGTGACGCGCACAAAACAAAGGCCTTCGTGCGTTTCCGCCTTTTGCAGGAAAACGGGGAGAACCATTATGTTGCCTGGCACCGTCCCGATCATACAGTATTGCCGCTGGTCGCCGGATTTTTCCAGCGGCGCTTTGCCGTCATGAGATGGAGCATCGTCACGCCCGACCAGTCTTTGGCATGGGATGGAGAAGCTTTGCGCTGGGGGCCGGGCCTGCCCGCATCGGAAGTCGCGCATGAGGACAAGTTCGAAGATGTCTGGCGCACCTACTACCGCGCCACTTTCAACCCCGCGCGCATCAAGATCAAAATGATGAAGCAGGAAATGCCCGTGCGCCATTGGGCGACGCTGCCCGAAACCCACATCATCCCCGATTTGCTGGCGGAGGCCGAAACGCGGGTGGGTAAGATGATCGGCGCGATGGAGGGCGACCGCGAGACCGCCGAAAATTATTTTCCGTCTGTGCCCGATTACCCGTCGCTACGGAGCGCCGCCGCCGGATGCCGCGCATGCGGGCTTTGCGGGCCTGCGACACAAACGGTTTTCGGCGAGGGAAATCTGGATGCCCGCATCATGCTGGTCGGTGAACAGCCGGGGGACGAAGAAGATTTACGCGGCAGGCCCTTTATTGGCCCTGCGGGACAATTGCTGATGGAATTGCTGCAAAAAACCGGCCTGTCGCGCGAGGAATTATATGTGACGAACGCGGTCAAGCATTTCCGCTTCGTCCAGCGGGGCAAGAAAAGAATCCACCAGCCCCCTGATGCCTGTAACGTCATCGCCTGCAAGCCGTGGCTGCAAACGGAAATTAAACTGGTGCGGCCGAAGGTCATTGTGGCTCTCGGGGCGACAGCGGGGCGTGCGTTGGTACATCATGGATTTACCCTGAAACACGACCAGCATAAAGATTTGTTTTTCGACGGCATACCCGTTTATGCGACCTGGCACCCGTCGGCCGCGCTGCGCGCGACGCAGCCGCAGCCGCGCGCCGATATCGAACACCATATTTTAGAAACGCTGAAACGCGCTATGGGGTTTCGTTGACGGATGATCGTTACTCGTGCAACAGGTGCAGGTTACGCAGCAGAACACTGCCTTTGCCATCGATCACAAGGACAACCTTTATCTGTTCAGCAACATCGCCTGGCTTGATCGCGAAACTACCCGTGACCGTTTTCCAGCCCTGCCCCGCCGTCACGCTACCATCTATTGCATCACGCCCGAACACATAGCCTGTTTTACCGCCCGCAAGCAGCACATGAAACTCAATATGCGCCACGCCGTTCAGGGCTTCCGCGTTGATTTCTGCCGTGTAACGCAGTTGCGCGTTAGCAAAGTCTGGCGGTGTTATTTTCACCAATGCCAGTTGCACGATGGCAGATAAGCTCGCGGTGATCCGCCGCACCCCGTCCGGCTCATCTTTAATGACGACATCTTTACCTGTATCTGCTGCCCGCGTAAGCGCGATTTCGGTTTGCGCGTCAGCCCTTGCGGCCACCTTCGCCTTCGCGTCAGGAGCTTCGGCGGCGGGCGCGCTATCGGCGGCACGGGCACGGGCGGGCGCGGCATCGCTTTCGGCTGCTGGCCCACCGGCGGTGGGCGCGGCGGGAGAAGCTGGCGCGGAAACGGCTGGCATATCCTGCCTCTGTGATTCCTGCGGCACCAGCTCCTTCACTGACATATTAGATGCCATGGCGGGCGTTTCATGCGTTTCCGCATCATCGACAAACCGCTGAAGCCACGCGACCTCCTCCGGCCCCCATAAATAAGCGGGCGCAGGGGCATCTGCACGACTGCGGATACGGGTGCCGTAACCGGGCGCAAGATTGGTTTTCCCCCCAGTATTCTCGAGTACTGCACCGCCTTCGGAGAGATAGACCCAGGTAATGCCGTTGCGGCGGGCACCTATCAGCTTTGTGCCGCGAATGCCAATCGTGCCGTAATCGATGTTCAGTTTGACATCGGGCTTTGAGCTTTTGTCCAGCGCGCCGCCCGTGTAGGAAAAAGCGGCTTCGAATATATCAAGCGCGGCCTTGTTGCCGGTTTTTTTGTCCGGATTGAACACATATTCATCGATGACAAGCTTTCCCTTACCGGTCATGACAAGTTCAGCGCCGTCGGCAAAGCTGAATATCGCGCGCGCACCGGCATCTGTTTCGATGACATCATCAATGGCAATCTCCGCGCCCGCGGCTATGGGCTGCGGTGCTACCCCCGTATGGGTGAGGCGCGCGGTGCCGGTCAACGTCTTCACCATCCCCACGCCATCCCCTGCCTGCGCGTGCAGGGGCCACAGCGCAAACACGGCAAACACCGCAGCGAACGACCGAATCTGCATCATCTGTGTAACTCCCTGACCGTGTAAAATGCCCGTCAATGTCATCACAGTCCTTGGCGCGCCGCAACCGGATTCGCGCTTTTGCAGGTGTGCATGCGCGGTCAGGAGCGCCGCCCACGCAGTTTTCGCACCCAAAAACAGTGCCCGCAAATGCAGTAAATGGCGGTGTTTACCGACAATCGGGAAGACTGCTTTTGTCAGCGATCACGCTGCTCGCGCGTCATTACTTACAACTTGCTTCCAACAGGCGCTTATCATCGCGGCGCACTAAAAACGTGGATACTTTGCGAAATAGCGCGCCTGTGGATATGTTAAAAAATACGCTGTTAGTTCAAGCTGATGCGCTACAAGCTTCAGAATGTAAATACGCGCAAAACCCTGCAAATGACGTATCCAAATGCATCGGCGCGCATCAACGGCACGGGTGATGCGCGGGTGTTTTTGTTGCGCCGCCATGTACCCTCGCGCCTGTCGCGCACAAATGATTTGAGTCAAAAACACCGTCATTTACGGCCTCAACGCATATTGGACATAATGACAATATGCGAAAACCCTTTGGCAAAACGCGCGCGGCGTGAGATAAGATTCATCACGCGCGGTGCGATGTGTTGTGCAAACGATACTAGCCACGCTGCGTAAAACAGCATAGAATTACGCTTAACACCCCTATAAACCCTAATGAAGAGAGACAAACAACATGGCTAAGAAAAAAGCATCTGCGAAAAAAGCAGCTCCCGCAGCACTCACCCCCGTCAAGCAAACGCTGACGAAATCGGGCCTCGTGAACCTGCTCGCTGAACAGAACGAACTGAGCCGCAAACAAGCTGCTGGCGTTCTCGCGACCCTCGAAAACACCCTGCTGGGTTCCGTTCATCCCAAAGGCGCTGGCACGTTCATCCTGCCCGGCCTGATGAAAGTCACCCTGCGCAAAGTTCCCGCTCGCAAAGCAGGCACCCTGATCCGTAACCCCGCCACGGGCGAAATGATGAAAGCAGCTGCGAAGCCCGCTTCCGTCCGCGTGAAAATCCGCCCCCTGAAAAAACTGAAGTCGGCGGCTATCGGCTAATTATTCAAGCTGACCTTCGGGTTAGAGAGAAAAAGAAAAACCCCGCAGTTTCTGCGGGGTTTTTTTTGTGCCTTTTCAGACGTCAGATCGCGTTGCCGACCTTGCGCACACGCTCGGGCTTGTCGATATCGATACCGCAGACCAAACCAACGGAAACAAGGATATTCCAGCCTGCCAGCAGCTGGAAATACACATCAAAACCGGCCAGCGCGGGGATCCGGATGGTATCAAACGGCGTATCGGTTGACGATATCGCGATGATCCGGATACCCGTGCCCTGCTCCAGCACCTTTTGATATTTCTCGATTTCTTCCCTGAACGGATCGATCAGGATAACGACTTCGTCCTGCCGCATCACTTCCTCGATACCATGCAGGGCGTAGGTACCCTCAAGATAATCGCTCTTGCGGCGCGCAATCTCGTTCGTCTTCAGCGTCAATTCCTCGGCAATGCCATTGTTACGGCCGGAGAAATAGATGACGGGCGCGGCGGCTATCGTGTCCAGCATTCCGGCGGGAATGGTTTGCGCCAATACCGCGGCACAGCCATCGGCGGCCGCCCCCTGTTGTTGCCACTCATTACCGCCCAGCAGCGACTGATATAATAATGCATGCTCGACAACACTTTTCGACGCCGCGACCGCTTGTTCCGCGCCGCAGGTCAGAATGCGTGAATCGGTCGTGATTTCGGTCAGGCGGCTGCCCGCATTGGCGGTGACCGCATAGCAGGGGATTTTATCCTGCGCCAGTTTCTCGCAAAGGGAGACGAGTTCGCGTGTGCGGCCGCTGTTGCTGCCAGCCAGCACGTTAAAACCGCGCAGGTCATATTCGGCAGCCTGCCGCGCGCCTTCGGTTGAGATATTCAGCGCATGGCCGGTTTGCAGGGCGCGGGCGATCAGGTTCTTGGCAGGAAAAATGCGGCTCGACCCCTCCCCCGTCACCAGCAGGCGTTTGCCTGCCACGGCGGCGGCCCAGCCCTCAATTTGCGTCGAATCGAAGCGACGGAGGATGCCGGGGGTTTCCAGCATCTCGCGGATCAGGGCATGGGGGCTGTCGGCCTGCATAAAAGGCTCTCCATCAGGGAAAAGGCTTGGTATATAATAGCCGATATTACCGGAAGGAACAGCCCCGCCATGAAAATCTGCATCGTATCGCCCCATATCGACGACGCCGTGCTGTCCTGCGGCATTTTCATCCAGCGGCGCGTGGCGGCAGGGGATGACGTGCTTGTGGTCGACATCTTCACCAAGGGCAAGAACGACACCCGCCGCGCTGCCGAGGAGAAAGAAGCCATGGCCCGCATCGGTGCCACCGGCTACATCCTTGACGAATATGACGCGCCCGACCGTGACGCGCGATATAAATCGACCAAAGAACTGTTTCTGGGGGAAATGAAGGACGTGCCGGAGACTTTCCTTGCGCATGTCACGCAGCGGCTGGAGAGCTTTTTCGAGGAACACGGCATTGAACTCGCCCTGTTCCCTCTCGCGGCAGGCACGCATATCGATCACCGTATCGCGCACGAGGCGGGCCGGCGCATCACCTCCGTGCCGGTCAAATATTACGAGGACCGCCCGTATATCCTATGGCCCGGCATTCTAAAAGGCCGCATGAACGAAATCGGCAGCGATGCACAGGTGCCGCAAGTCACCCGCGCGCAGATGGAAGGCGCGCTGAAGGATTATTTTTACCTCACGCATTTCGTACCCGCCGACAAACGCAGCGAAACCCTGCCAATGTATCTGGCGGCGCTGGATATCACATCCACCAATAAGCTAAAGGCGACAAGCGAAACGCTGGTCGCGACCGAGGAAGAATTGAAGGTGATGTATCACAGCCTCGCCGCCTATGTGAGCCAGATGGTATCGATCTATCCCGATTACGACACCTTTATCCGCGACAGCTTTTCTTACGAAAAAACTGCGGGACACGACGCCTATACAGAAAGATCGTGGACCTTCGCATGACAACGGCGCGGCAAAAGGCGACGGAATTTCTGGAGGTCGCCGCAAAATTCCAGCTGGGATCGCTGCCGACCGAACAGCGGCATCCGCTGACCTATGAACTGGCCGAACTGTCGCGGAGCAATATCCCCGAGGCGCTGCGCATCATGACCGATATCGATATCGGGGTGATCAGGGATGTGCTGGCGAAGGCACCGGAGCTGAAAAAACTTGAAACGGCGATCCGCGAGACTTTCGCCGCCGGACACCGCATTTTTTTCTATGGCTGCGGGGCAACAGGGCGGCTGTCGCTGTCGATTGAATACATCTGGCGTTTCATGCGTCGCGGGCAGGCCGCCGCCAATAACGTGATGGGTTTCATGAGCGGCGGCGACCTTGCGCTTGTCCACTCCATCGAAAACTTCGAAGACCATCCCGAATTCGGCGCGCGACAGCTGCGCGAAATCGGTTTCGGCCCGCATGACCTGCTGGTCAGTTGCACCGAAGGCGGCGAAACACCGTCGGTGATCGGCGCGACGGAGGAAGCAGGGCGGCTATCCTCGCGCAAGCCGTTCTTCCTCTACTGCAACCCCGACCATGCGCTGCATGAACAGGTGGAGCGTTCCCGCCGCGTGCTGGAGAATGACGGCATCGAGAAAATCTGCCTGTTCGTCGGGCCCATGGCATTATCGGGCAGCACGCGGATGCAGGCCAGCACGGCATTGATGCTGGGCGCGGGCGCGGCATTGCTGCAGGCGGATATTGGCGCTTTCCTATCCTTCGTGCAAAAAACCGGTTTATCCTTCCTGCAGGATTTCATTACCGAGGAATCGCGCATTTACGGGGCGGGTGATTACCTGATCTACGAAACGAATGATTACGGCATGACGATCGTGACGGACACGACGGAGCGTTCGCCGACCTTCTCGCTTCTGGCGTTTGAAAACGCCAACGACCCCGCACGCGCTCCCGCGCTGTCGTATTTCATGCTGCCGAACGCGACGAATTCGGAAACGGCATGGCAGGCATTGCTGTTGCGTAACCCGATTGCGATTGAATGGGATGAATTGCGGGCGGTCGCGGGGCGTGAACGGCTGGCCGGTTTCGATTTCTCAGCACAGGCGCAGCAACAGCGCGAAAAACGCACCGCGCCGGCGAAACTGCATACTTTTCGCATCGAGCGGCAGGGCAATGAAATGCAATTCAGCCTCGGCGCCTTGCGCCACAGCATCGATGTCAGCGGCCTGCACCCGCTGTTCGAGCATCTGTTCCTGAAAATCGCGCTGAACATGCATTCCACACTGGTCATGGGGCGGCACGGGCGGTTTGAAAGCAACGTCATGACCTGGGTAAAACCCAGCAACAAGAAACTGATCGACCGCGCCATCCGCTATGTCGAATACCTGCTGCACCACCAGAACATCATGCAGTTTTCCTACACCGATATCTGCCACCAGCTATTCGAGGAAGCGGAGCGCATGACGCCTGCGGAATCGGTGGTGCTGATGACGGTCGAAAGCTTAAAGAAACGCAGCAGTTAAACGCTGGGCGGGTTATCCCTGCCCTTGCGCGGTGCGGCAGGTGCGGGCGTTACGCTCAATCGGGTATCAATCGTTTCCAGCGAAAAGTCGATGATGCGAGTCAGGGCGGCTACTGCCACCTCATCCTTCATACGCGGGGTTTCCGCATCGAAATGCTTGTCGGCGTTTTGCGATGCCAGCAATGGCACATGAACGAAACCCGCGATCTTGTTTTCCCGCCGGCTCCAGTCCAGCAACTGGTACATCAGCGTGTTGCAGACATACGTTCCCGCCGAATAGGATTTCTGCCAGTCGGGGGAATCTCCGATCTTCTGCCACGGAAATGTCGTGGAGAGCGCATCAGGCGCGCCCGCGATGACGCGCGCATTCCGGGGCTGCACACCCGTATTATCGGGGATGCTGGCATTTTTCCAGTTCAGCGCAACACGCTCGAGGCAGATATTCTTGCGCCCCTCCGCCTGCCCCAGCGCCAGTACGCCTTCGATATCCGGATACTTTGCCATTTCTTTCTGGATCATCGGCCATGCTTCGTCGAACGACACCGGCACAGGGCCAAAAAACACGACGCGCCCCTCCCAGTCCTGCTGCTTCAGTTTTTCGAGTAGTATGAGCGACGCATTAGTGGCTGCGCCGTCGAAAGGCTCGAAGGCGGTCACCAGCAGCACGGCAGTTTTACCGGTATTGCGCATGCGCCAATCTAGCAATCGATTGCAGGGGTGGAAACCTTGCAAATCGGGGGCTTTTGCTCATATTGATTATAACGTTTGACTTTCCCATAAAAGTACTATAGAGTCACCGGAATCATATGCTAAATAACTGATTAAATTACAAAAAACGGATGGTGTGAGATGGGTTTTATCGCCGATACCTATGATATCGAGCAAACGACGCCTTTGCTGACGGATAAATACCATTTTACGACCGCATATGGGTACTGGCTGGAAGGCCGCGCCGACAACCCCTCCACCTTTTACATGTTCGGCCGCAAGGAAGCGGCGGGTGCGGGTTACAGCATCGCGGGTGGCCTCGAAGGCCTGATCGACATCGTGCAGCGCTGGCAGCAATTCGGCTTCACCGAAGATGACCTCAATTTCCTGCGCTCGCAAAAACGTCCCAGTGGCAAGCCCGTCTTCCCCGAAGCGTTTATCCAGTATTTAAGCGAAATGGAATTCAAGCTGAAGATCGAGGCACTGCCCGAAGGCGAAGTGTTCTTCCCGCAGGAACCGGTTTTGCGCGTATCCGGCCCGATTGCGCAGGTAAAGATGCTGGAATCCGTCGCGCTCGGCCTTATCAACGGTCATAGCGGCTATATGACCCAAGGCGCGCATCAGGCAAGCGTGGTCGAGGAAGAACTTGAAAACGGATCGCCGCGCGGTCAGGCCAGCGCGCAGGGCATGCGCCGCGGCCCCGGTCTGGGCGCCATGCTGGAATCGTCGCGCAGCCTTGGCGCGGGCGGTTATAAATCATCCTCGACCGGCACCGCCGCGAAAATGTTCGCGCAGCCCTTCGCCGGCACGATGGACCATGCCTGGGTCATGACCCATGGCGCGGAAATCGGCAAAGTGCCAATGGCCGAGCTGTTCCGCCTGAGCGACGAAGGCAAGTTACGCGACCTGCGCTGGGCGCTGAAGGAAGACGCCTTCCGCAGCTTTGCCTTCGCCCATCCGGAAAGCGGCATCCTGCTGGTCGATACCTATGACCCCATTCAAGGCATGGAAAACGGCATTCAGGTGATCAAGGAATTGCATGCGCAGGGCCTCGGCGCCAATTACGGCATCCGTTTCGATTCCGGCGATGTCGTCGAGTATTCCAAAATCGCCCTGCGCCGATTTGCCGAAGAAGGTTTTATCGATGACATAGATCCAGCCAAAGTCAGCGGCATGAGCCATGAAGAACTGCTGAAACACGCCGAAAAATCGAAAGTATTCGTTTCCGCAGCCGACGGAATTGATGAATATTCCGCGCAAGAAATGCGCGCCGCAGGTGCGTTCTTCAAATCATGGGGCATCGGCACCGCCGGATCGCATGTGCCGCCGCTCGGCCTCGTTTACAAGGCGTCGTCTGTCTATATGGATGTGCTGGAGGGTGAAGACGCCCCCGCCGAAATCAAGCAAACGCCCGTGATGAAGGTCGCATCGAACGCGCCCGTGAAATCGTCGAACCCCGGCGTCATCAATTCGCGCCGCATCTATGGCACCGACGGCAAGCTGTCACATGTGGTTGTGTACGACCAGATGCTCGGCCTTGATCCTGCCGGTGAAATGATCAACCTGCGTGATTTCAAGGATGTGAAGACATCCCCTGCGAACCTGATCTCGCGCGACTCCCTTGTTTCCATCTTTGACGAAGACGGCCAGCTGGCGCTGCCCGCCCCCGCGCAAAAAGAAACACATCCCGGCAGTGGCAAGTTCACAACCGACCTTGCGGCATTGGAAAAACGCATCAAGGCGCAGCTGGATACGCTGCCCGACAACGTGCGCCAGGTGCGCCGGCCGCGTGCGGATGTTTTGAAGGAAAAGCTGGTCGCGGCATTCAATGCGGCAAAAAAAGCAGGGCAATCTCTTCTCAACCTCGACATCGCTGCGATTGAAAAATCGTTGCCGCCAGAACCGGGGCGCATCCCCGTTTACCTTGACCGTAAACTGTTCGACCAGCGCAGCAGTGGAAAAACTGCATCTGGGCCATGCCAGCGGTCAAACGGGTGTCGGTGAATACAAGGAACGTTTTGACGGCGGCAACAACGCGCCGAAAGGATTGAAACAATGAGCATCCAGATCGTCAATGGAAAGAAAACCGCCAGCATCAACGTCTTTATCGACCCGGAACGCGGCTTCCTCGACCTGTCGCTGACCGATGCGACGGGCGGTGTGCTGTATGTGCCGAAGGGCGAAGAAGTATCGGCGCTGATGGGCGGCATCATCACGAAAAGCCGCGATAGCGTCTTTGTACTCGGACAGGATTACCATCCCGCCAACCATATCAGCTTCATGGTCAATCATCCGGGCTTGATGGAATATCGCATCGAAAAATTTCGTGAATTCCTGACGGCAAACGGCCAGCCCGCCCTCAACGACAACCAGCTTTACCTGCAGGCGCAGCAACCTGTGCATTTCTTCAATGGTTTCGACAAGCCGCCGGTGCCTTTCGCGTTTAACGAAATCGTCCTGGATGAAGACCGCAACATTATCGGGGTCAAGGAAGATGACGGGCGCATCCGCAAGGTTCAGGTCGAAACATCCTCCGGCCTTGCGCCGTCGGAAAAAGACCGCGGTCGCGTAACTGCCGTTCTTGACGATTATTTTCCCAAGACCTTCGATGAATACCGCGCCGACGGGCAATTGCTGTCGACCCAGACGCTGTGGACGAAGCATGGCGTACAAGGCACCGACAGCAGCCTGTATCCCGCCGACATGAACCTGCCCAAGGGATTGCAGGAAAAGCTGAACGGCGACCTGACCAGCCCCGTTGTGTACCACCGCGACGCCGCGACGGGCAACGAATTCTATGTGGTGCGCAAGGGCCAGAACAGCGAAGTCGACAGCTATGGCATCGGTGTCGAAAACGACGGCGAAACCCGCACCAAGGCAGACGAGGTATTCCGCGCGATAGCGCGCAGTTTCCGCAAGCAGGGTGTTGAAAATGTCGTCATCAACGTGGGTGGCCTTGCGTCCAACTTCTGCGTTGAATTTTCGATCAACAACATCGCCGATTTCTTCGCCGGCGAATTCCGCATCAAGCAGATGGCGGTCGAGATGAATTTCGTGCCTGAAATTTCGCGCGGCATTCCCATTCCGGGCGGCCCGGAAGTGCCCTTTAGCGAGGCCGGTGTCGCACAGCGCGTCAAGGACCTGCACAATGTCGGCATCAACACGATTGAAGGGATATTGGCATTGTCCGGCGCGGGAAAGCAGCAAGCCCCCGTCCGGCCTAAATTTCCCGGCCTGACGGTGTAACTACATGCAGGGCGCGTTTCACGGCAATGCTGAAGATATCCGCGCCGCCCTGAAACAGGGCGGGCTGGAATATGCCGTCTCGATCGGCCGCCGCGCGCCCATGCACCGCATCCATCTTGAATGCCTGCAGGAAATCGCCGATGCCGGTTTGATGCCCGTCGTTTTTATCGGATCAACCAATGGCGCGGATAGCGCATGGTTCGACCCCGTCAAAAATCCGCTGACCCTGGACCAGCAAAAAGACCAGCTGAAATATGCCCTGCCGCATTTGTATGACGAGAGCCGCATCCTGACCCTGCCCGATGTCGGCAATCAGGAAAAATGGTTCGACGGCTTCTTTGCCATGTTCGATGGCACCGAGTTCAAGGACAAGTCAGTCGTGCATTACCGCAGCAAAGCGGCAGATGCGAAAGACGCGAATGCCGCCATCCGCCCGTTGAGCGCCTATATGGAAGGTTTTGGCAAGCGCGGACTGCCCGCATGGGAATCCTATAACCGCGACCCCGCCGACGATAATATCAACGCAACGGAAATCCGCAGCTTCGATCTCGAACATCTGACGGCAGACCAGCGCGCATTGATGGCGACGCCGGATTACATTATCGGCCTTGCGCGTGCGGCGCGCGATGCCAACCCCGACAAAGAATTGCTGAAAGACATGCCGCTGACCATTTTCGACCTGACGCTGGAGCGGATGTGGAAGGAAGTGGGCATTTCGACCGCGCAAGTATTGAATACTACCCCCACACGTGATCTTCACGACCTGCAAACGACTGCGACAAGCCTCGTCAAGGACCGCTACGCCACGAAGGAACAGGCCATGACCGACAAAATTTCGCTGAAAATCGCCTCCGCCAGCACGAACCAAACCGGCGGTGACTGGCCCCGCAACCTTGCGAATATCATCAAGGCAGTCGACAAGGCGGTTGAGGACAAGGCGGATATTCTGGCGCTGGAAGAACTGGGCCTGTCGGGCTACGAGCGCGGCGACGATTTCCAGTATTCGGATAACGCCAAAACGCGCGAGATGCTGCAGATCATCGCCGATTACGCGGCGAGCAAAAATCCCAACCTGATTATCTCCGTCGGTCACCCGTGGTATTTCGCGGACAAAGACCTGCCGACGCAGGACGACCGCCGCAAGAACCCGCTGTTCAACCGCGTGAACAAGCAATACGACGTGCAAAGCTTCCTGACAGGTGGCGAAGTCGTGGCGATTTCGGCGAAGAGCTATCTGTTCAATTACGAGCGCGGCTATGAAACGCGCCATTTTGAAGAATGGAGCGATGAGGCGGCGAATAAATACGAGAACAAGTTCGGCAAGGGCCGCGACGGCACGATCATGATCGAATTGCCCGCGATGACCTATCCCGACGGCACGGAGGTGCCCGCGAAAGCCATCCCCTTCGGCAGCCCCGTCATTCAGGCGGGCGATGGCGACCGCGCCATCAACCTGTGGCATATCATTTGCGAGATGTACTGGATCGGTTCGCGCTTTGACGGCTCGGGGAATAACAACGATTACGCACGCGACAACCCTCTGGCGCAAAAAGCACGTGATTTCGACATCACGGTTGCCGTGAACCCCAATGCCAGCCCCCCCGTTGCCAACAAGATCGACAAGCATTACGAACTGTCGAAACTGGCGAGCGGCTATGCGGGCGTGTTGGTGCATACCGACGGCCTCGGTTCCTCCGGCTCGACCTTTTCGCAATTCGGCAGCCGTTTGATGGCGCAGGATGGCGGCATTATTTCCGAAGGCGCACGCGGCACCTTCGCCGACATGGCCTATACCAGCCAGATCGTGCAAGTGACGCCGGCCATTGATAAAGGCCACGCGCCGCACGCAAAAGTCGCGCACAGTTTCAACGCCAAACATGATGCCCCTGTGGAGGATGGCCCTGCCATCTGGGAACACGGCCCCCGCCGCGAGATGGAAGAAGAGCTGCGCAACGAGTTGCTGTGGCTCTACGACTATATGCGCAAGAACAAGATCCAGGGCGTGACGCAGGCATTGTCCGGCGGCATGGATTCCGCCTACAACGCCGCCAAAGTGCGCATGATGGTGGAACTGGGCGTATCCGAGCTTGGATTTGCGGGTTTCATGGATTCCATGAGCCACCTGACCTATAAAAACGAGGCGCTCGCCGCATTCAAGAGCGGCGGTCGCGAAGCTGGCATTTCAGTCGTCATGGACAACATGCTGACCAGCGTTTATATGGGCACCGATAACAGCTCCGACAAGACGCTAAATGCCGCGAAAACGATGATCGAAGGCGGCACGCGCGCCGATGGCACGACGTTCAAGGGCATTGGCGGTAAATTTGAATACCGCAACGTCCAGCGTTTGGTGGAAGTTTATGCCGAGATTTACAGCGGCGTGAACCCCGGCAAGATTTCCGATGAGCGCGATGCCGAAATCCGCAAGGAACTTGCCGCCATCCTGCGTACGCGTAAGGAAGACGTGACCCCCGAGGAACTGGAGCGCCGTATCCATGTGCTGAAATCCACTTTTGAAGAAGTCGCAGGCGATGTGCTGTCGGTCGGCAATGACAAACATGCCGTGGCATACGAAAACATTCAGGCCCGCCTGCGTCAGGTGTTGATCAGCCTGTTTTCAAACGTCGAAAACAAAATGTCGATTTCCAACCCCAACCTTGATGAAGGCCGCAATTCCTATTCCACATGGGGCGGCGATTTGCATGGCGGTATGGTCGCAGGCAACGCGCACAAGGACAAACAGCGCCAGATCGACCATATGAAACTGCTGTACGAATTTGGTCTTGAAGGCGGCGTTGCGCCTGTCGAGGCGTTCCACTGGGTGCTCGCCAACCGCCCTTCCGCCGAACTGCAGCCACTTGGCAAGGACGGCAAGGTCACGCAGTTCGACGAAGACCAGCTGGGCCGCAGTTTCCGCCAGATGGACATGATTTCGCATTTCATGCTGAACGACCGCCCGCTCAATCAGGGCGAGCGCAAAAACAGCCCGATCGAAGTGTTCGAAAAAGTGAAAGCACATGCGTTCTTCGAAGGCGACAGCATCGAAACCGTGCATGACCGCGTCCGTCTGTCCTACGAGAAATGGGCGCATGCCCAGTTCAAGATCCATGGCAGCCCGCTGGCCGCCACCTATGGCAAGAGCATCGACAAACAGTCGTCGCTGCGCACGCCCAACATCTCGGCCTTCCACAAGCCGGAGCTGGCACAGATGGCGCTCTACGCCCTCGATCAGGCTGCGCAACGCGATGGGGAAAAGTTCGAAGCCCTGTCCGGCGGCGCATCGGCGCGCGCGTTGATCCAGCGCGCGATGATCGACAATGATTTCGCCAATGCGTTGTCATCAAGGATGTGGACGCCCGGGGCGATGGATGGCCGCAAAATGAAGCTGGATACGCTTCACAGCTATGCGCAGGAAAATACGCTGGCGGGCCTGGCGAAACCGTCCAAAATGTCTCAAGTGTTTGATGAAGCCGCGCGCTACCGCAAAGCAGCGGCCGAGAAAACGCGGATGGCCGTCAAAAAACACGCAAAGCCGGGGATGTGATTACGACCGGATAGATTGTCGCCGGTTATACAACCCTGAGCTTGCGGTTGAGGTCGCTGAAGCGGATCAGCTTGCGTGCGTCTTCATCCCACAAGGCGAGGTTCGCGCATTTCAGGCTCTGGCGGATATTGAGCGTATGCACCTTTGCGAAATCCGGATTGGCGTTGTGGCATTCTTCCAGCTTGTAGTTCGGGATCGACGCGTTCAGGTGGTGGACGTGGTGGAAACCGATATTGCCGGTGAACCATTGCAGGATCTTCGGCAGCTTGTAATAGGAACTGCCCATGACCGCGGCCTCGGCATAGCTCCATTCGCGACCGTATTCCCAATGGGTATCTTCGAACTGGTGCTGCATGAAGAACAGCCACTGTCCCGGCCAGTAGGCCATGACAAGCGTTGCCGGATAGATGATCGCAACCTGCGCCCAGCCGAGGAAATAACCCGCCACACCGTAAGCAGCAAGGATGCCGATATTAAGCCCGATCACGCTGGGAAGCGTCTGGCTGTTCGCCGGCTTGTGGTATTTCGGCATAGAGAGGAAATTATCGCCCGGGGGAAAGCGCTGAAAAAACAACACATACAGCGGCGGACCGAAAACCAGCAGGGTCAGCGGATGACGGTAAAAACGGTAGAAGCGCTGGCGACCCGGCGACAATGCCTGATATTCCTTGACGGTCAGGGTATCGACGCTGCCGCTGCCGCGGCGGTCGAGGTTGCCCGAGCCTGCATGATGCAGGTTATGCGTGCGGCGCCACAGATCGTAGGGCGTGAAGGTCAGCACGCTGATCGCGCGGCCGACAAGATCGTTTGCCCATTTCTGGTCGAAGAATGAGCCATGGCCGCAATCATGCTGGATGATGAACATGCGGATCAAAAGCAGGCCCGCCGGGATCATGAGCAGGAAGCACAGGAAATAATGGCCGAAATGTGAAGCAGCGAAAATAGCCGCCATGTTGGTCGCGAAGATCGCGGTGGTGCTGAACAGCTGCCAGAGGCTTTGCTTGAGGTCGGCGCCCTTGTACACGGCGCAGTGTTCCGTCATGCGCTTGAAGTCGAGCGCGGTATCCTGTGACGTATTGGAAGCGGCCTCGGCGACCGGTGATTGCTCAGGTAGTGCCTGAGCCGTAAGAGAAGTGTCCATATTTTCTTTTTCGCCCTGACTAACGGGTCGCCGCTGCCCCACGAAATGCGGCTATCTACTACAAGTTTACTACAGCACCCTGTCATAAGCTATAGCCCGCTCGCATCTGTTCAAGTGCCATAGTGGGTTAACCGCTTGAAATCCTTCGCAATGCGACGGCGAAGTTCCGGAAACCCCCGCCAAATAATCGTGCAATGCCAATGTTTTAGGGAACTAACAGGGGTTTGGCGCATTTGCCGCAGAGATTCGTGGAAGGAAGACCGGTGGTATTCGAGTTGCAGCAATTGCGCGAGGAAGCGGCCGATGACACGTCGGAGGCCACTGCTGTTGAGGTGCCCGACACGCGTACAGTATTCATGGGCTGCATCCTTATGATCCTGTCATTTTTCGCGCTGCGGCTTGGCAGCGCTTTTTTTATCCCCCTCTTCTTCGCCATCATCCTGAAATTTGTCCTGCAGCCGGTGTTGCGGGGCGCGGAAAGAATGTATCTGCCGCGCAAGCTTGCGGCGGGGGTGATCGTGCTGATGCTGCTGGCCGGCGTGGGGGGCATCGGATCAATGCTGGCGACACCCGCGAGCGAGTGGATGGAGCGTATCCCCGAAGGCCTGCCGCAACTGAAAGACAAATTCCGCTTTTTAAGCAAGCCCGTCGAAAAGACGCAAGCCGTGCTGGCGCAGGCCGAAAGCATTACCGCCGCACCCGGGCCGAAAGTCCAGCCGGTAATGCTGCAGGGTACTCGGCTTTCGGACCGCATTCTCACCATGACCCAGATCTTTGCCGCTTCCGCAATGACCACGGTGCTGCTCCTGTTCTTCCTGTTGGCCTCGGGCGACACGTTTTTGCGCCGTTTTGTTGAAATCCTGCCCACCTTCCGCAACAAACGGCAGGCGGTCGATATCACCAAGCAGATCGAGGGGGATATTTCCGTTTATCTGGGTACCGTCACCCTGATGAATACCTGTGTCGGTATCGCGACAGGCCTTGCGATGTGGGCCTTCGGGCTGGGCGACCCTATTTTGTGGGGCGCGGTTGCGTTCCTGCTGAATTACCTGCCCATCGTGGGCGTGATGCTGGGCATGGCGCTTTTTTCCGTCGTTGGCTTCATGGAAATCGCAGAATTCTGGCGTGCGCTGCTGCCTGCGGCTGCTTATTTCTGTTTCCACACAATCGAAAGCTCTGTCCTCACGCCGATGATCCTCGCGAAGCGTCTGACGCTCAACCCCGTGCTTGTTATCCTTTCGCTCGTCTTCTGGTACTGGATGTGGGGTTTTGCGGGCGCGGTCATGGCCGTCCCCATGCTGGCGATCACCAAAATCGTCTGCGACCGCGTCGAAAAACTGAAGCATGTCGGACACTTTCTAGGTGCCTGACATGCTTCAAATAAATCTCGGCTGAATAATTAGTGGATCTTTGCGCTGCCGTTCAGGGGAACGTCGTGCATATGCACATCGTGCGCGGAGTATTTACGGAGCACTTCCAGCGCGATTTCCTGCATGCCTGCGGCGCGGACAGCGACCCAAAGCACGATGCCCCCGCGCTGCATCTGGGCCTGGATCGCGCGGTCGTATTTTTTGTGGAGCCATTGGGCGGCAAAGTAGCCCAGCGCTGCACCCCCGAGGCCGATAATGACTGCAGAGGCAAGGACCACAGGTATCGTGTAGCCGGCGGCCGCCGCCGCGATTGCGCCCGCAACAGCGCCTACATACATGGGCGCGCCGATCACGGAGCCTTCGACTTCGCCCATGATTTCGACGGGAATAAACACCTGACGCAGGGCGGAGGGGTCATCTTTTACGGCATCCGCATGACGGGGCATATTTGGATCCGCGGACACAGGCGCGATATCATTCGCAAAAATGCTGATTTCCTGACGCATAAAGCCCCTTTCCTCCAGCGCGTCCAGCGCATGCTGCAGGTTGGTGGCGTCATTGAAAATGCCGACCGCTTCACGGACGACGGGGTTCTGGCTCTCGATCATCGCGGTCTCCTTCTTTCAAATCAGATTTAATGGTTTCAACGTCCTTTTTGGCGGCTTCAAATCCGTGATCGAGCCGCTCCTTGGTATTGTGAACGCCTTCGCGTACCGATTGGCGTATCTGCTCGGCATTATCGCGCCCGGAGCCGGGTTCGACCGTGAAATACAAAATCGCTACGATCACGAGGAGAACAACGACGATTTGCGGAAAGCCCCTGCGCATTTACCATCTCCTTGACGGTTTTTATCAATGTTTCTGGCTCGATTGAACCGCGTATAAACGCGGGTCAATGGCATCTTCTTTTGGCTCGACCGCATTTTCCTCGGCCCACCACGAAAGCAGCATTTTTTTCTGCGCGACGAGTTCTTCATAACGGCGTAAAAACAGGGAGTTATGCTCGATTTCGCGCCACACCCTTCGCTCGTCATCGCGGTCCAGCTGACCGTCGACGAGTGCCTGAATCTCGTAATCTGTTACATTTTCGCCCATTTTTTCAGCAACCGGCACAGCACGGTCCTCCCTATCAAGTCGAACGTCGAAGATTAATAAGCAGTTCCCTTAAAACGTTCGGAACCCCTTGCCATTCGCGCGCGTTAGACTAAATAAGCCGGGGGATATACCGCCAATACGTTATCCCCTTAATAATTAACGAAAAAGCGAAGGAGACGACCATGTTGCAGTGGGCATTTTCATTCCTGATCCTGGCACTAATCGCCGCTTTCCTGGGATTCGGCGGCGTGGCCGTCCTGTCCGTTGAAATCGCGCGCATTCTTTTCATTGCCTTCCTCGTCCTGTTCATCATCGCTTATGCGGTGCACGCGCTGAATGGCAAGTCGCCGCCAGCGTAACCAAGGTTTGGACATAACTAACAGATAAAAAAAATGATGCCCTTCGTGGCATCATTTTTTTATATTAAGCTATGGCCTTGGTTACCTTGTAAAAAGCATAAATGACCCCTACCGCCCTCCTCCCTCTTATCCGCAAGTACAGGAATTACGCTTTTTTCCTGCTTATGATCCTGTGCAGCTTTGGCACCATCGCGGGACTGCTGACGACGGGCGCGAAGGCGGTCGACGAACAGATCATCTGGATCGAACACTCCGAAGCCGTTGTGCGGAAAAACCAGGACCTGATGCCCCGTATCGAGCGCATGCTGGCAAGCGCGCGCGGGTATGCGCTTTCAGGTGACCGCAAATTCATTGACGGCTATAGCACCGCCAAAGCGGAAATCTCGGATATTCTCGCCGATCTCGCCAAGCTGATGCAGAATGTTCCCGCACAGCAGGGGCGGCTGGCGGAAATGCAGTCGTATTTCATCCAGTATGCCAAACGCCTTGATGCGCAAGAAAACCTCCCGCCCGTCGCCCACAGGCAGACGCCTGCAGTGACGGCCGAGATGCTCCGCGATGACATGATCCGGATGAACAAGGACATTTTGCTGGACGCGCAAAAGACGCTTGGCGACTACCGCATGAAAATGTCGGAACAGCGCGCGTTTAACCGTCACCGCCTGCTGATCGCGTGCCTCGTGGCGTCGATCCTGTTTATGATCATCAACGCCTGGTACCTTGCCGCGCGCATCGGGCGCGATAATGCCGAAAAAAACCTGGTGGAATCGGAAGATGCGTTCCGCCTCGCCATCGAAGGCGCAAGCGACGGCTTTTTCGAGTGGAATTTCGCCCGCGACCGCGCCTTTTATTCCAAGCAATATCTGGCCATGCTGGGCTATGACGACCTGCCCGTGACGGGAAGCCTGCAGGGGATGAACGACCTGCTGCATCCCGACGACAAGGAACGCGTGCTGGGCCAGATCGAGCAATACCGCAGCGGCGAAATCGGTGAATACCTCGCGGTATTCCGGATGCGGCATAAAACGGGCCGCTGGATCTGGATAAACGCCCGCGGCCGCGCGCTCTATGACAGCGCAGGTATAGCATACAGGCTTGTCGGGGCGCATACCGACATCACCCATATCAAGGCCTATGAGGAAAAGCTGGAAAAAGCCAAGGAACGTGCAGAAAAGGCCAGCCGCGCCAAGACCGAATTCCTTGCGCATATGAGCCATGAAATTCGCACCCCCCTGACCGCGATATCCGGCATCGCGGAAATCTTCGAAGGCACGCAGGCCGGGCTTGATGCCCGCCAGCGCCAGCTGGTCCGCACGCTCAGCTCCAGCACGGCGTCGCTGAAGGACCTCATCAACGACATTCTCGACTTTTCCAAGATTGAAAGCGGCGAACTGGACCTTGTCGAAAAACCCTTCGACCTGCAGGGATTGTTCGAACAGGTTGTCAGCATTTTTTCCGTCAAGGCGTCGGAAAAAGGCATCCGCTTCACCTTTGATTACAACGCGGTGCGCGGCCTGCAGATGGTGGGGGACTCGGTTCGGCTCCGCCAGATCCTCATCAACCTCATCGGAAACGCCATCAAGTTTACCCCTGCCGGCCGTGTCGCTGTTGTGACAAGGCGCACCGGCGAGGGCGAGACGGAGCAACTGCGCATCGATGTGCAGGACAGCGGCATCGGCATTTCGCCCGAAAATTTCTCCTTGATCTTCGAGCGGTTCAAGCAGGCCGACAGCTCCGTATCCCGCAAATACGGCGGCACAGGGCTTGGCCTGCCCATTTCCTTGCGTCTCGCGCGGCTGATGGGCGGCGATATCATGGTGGAAAGCAAGCCTGCGGAAGGGTCGCTCTTTACGCTCATCATCCCCTTGCGGTTGTCGGAGCCGGCGCCGCTTCCTGATTCCGAACCCGATGTCGAGATTGAAGCAGGCCGTCCGCCCGACATCCGCCAGAAACGCGTGCTGATCGTCGACGATTACGAGGGTAATATCGTTATCCTGAGCTACCTGCTGGACGGCATGAAATGCCCCTATGACATCAGCCGCACGGGCAAGGAGGGCCTCGATAAATGGCTGGAGACGCCCTATGACTTGGTGCTGATGGACGTACAGATGCCCGAGATGGACGGGTTCACCGCCACCCGCGAGATCCGCCGCATTGAAAAAGAACGCGGCGGCCTGCGCACCCCTATCATCGGCATGACGGCACATGCGCTTGTCGGCGACAAGGAACAGTGCATTCAGGCCGGCATGGACTTGTACCTTCCCAAGCCCATCGTTGAAGCCGAATTGCGCGCCCAAATTTACGAAATGCTCGGTTCTGCGCGGGTTACAGCCTCATAAAGCGAGAAAAAGGGGTTTCAATTCATCTGCGAAGGCATTATAAAACGAGTTGGCTAATTTAACGACGTGATATCCACAGGGCAATTGTATTTTGCATAAAGCAACGGTACTGACAATTGATGATGACCGGGATCTGCAGATCGTCATGCGGACGTATCTGGAGAATCAAGGTTATCAGTTGATGACGGCCTTTTCGGGAGCGGAGACGCTCACGAAGCTCGATGCCGCGCAGCCCGATATCATCCTCCTCGACCTGATGCTGCCGGATAACGACGGCCTGACGCTGCTGACCGCCATTCGCGCCAAGACGCGCGCGCCTGTCATCGTCGTCAGCGGCAAGAACGAGACCGCTGACAAAATCGTCGGCCTCGAAATGGGCGCGGATGATTACCTGACCAAGCCTTTTGAAATGCGCGAGCTGTCAGCCCGTATCAAGGCGGTATTGCGTCGCGCCGCCGGTGAGGAAAAGCCCGCCGACAACGACAAGGATGCGCCGCTTGCCAAGGCAAAGCGCCTCGGCTTCAACGGCTGGATCCTCGATCGCCAGCAATACCAGTTATTCGATTCCGGCAACGCGCCGTCCGACCTGACGACAGGCGAGTTCAAGCTGCTGGAGGCTCTCGTGATGGCCCCCAACCGCGTTTTGTCGCGCGAACAGCTGTTCGAACTGACACGTGCAGGCGGAAAATTCGATGCCTATGACCGCGTGATTGATACGCAGGTCGCGCGCATCCGCAAGAAACTGAACGACGACCCCGCTTCCCCTGCCCTGATCAAGACGGTCCGCGGGGTGGGCTATATGTTCTGCGGCGAAGCCAAGGCGATTGATTAAGAACCAGCGTTTCGAACAAGAAAAAAGCCGCCCCTTGCAGGGCGGCTTTTTCTGTATGTGTGTAGTGTGATTCTTAGTGCAACTTGTTGCCTGCAACGTAGCCGGCCAGCGATGCCAACAGCACCGAAGTGCGCGGGTTATCATGGATCGGCTTTTCGAGGCCTTGCGTCGCATGTTCGATCGCCGCAAGCAGTGCCTTGGTAGGATCTTCGGCATCGATGCGTTTACCGTCGCGCTGACGAACCTCTTCCATGCCGCCCGCTATGACTGCGCAGGTGAGACCAACGATAAGGGCTCCTGCCCCCGTGATCGTCGCAGCCACCCAAGGCACGTAATAGACAAGTGCGTAGGCGTGAAGTGCCATGAAAAGGAACACGGTACCGATAACTGACAATATGCCGGCCACAGCAAGGAGACAGATTTCTGCCTTGCGCATACCGGGCGCCTTTGTCGGACGGCTCAACACGGCGTTGAGGACCATCTGCGCGATCATGGGCTGAATGAGGGCCATGATTGCTTACCGGCGCAGCAGGAAGTTGGCGAGGATGCCGGCCGCGAATGCGACGGCAATTGCGCTGCGGGGATTTGCCTTGACCTCGTCATCGAGGAACTTCAGGCTTTCGTCACCGCGTTTCATCACGCCTTCCAGTTTCTCGGAAGCGAGATCTTTCAGCTCGGAGGTTTTGGCGCAGGCTTCGTCTTTCAGGTGCTGGCCCAGCGCGCTCACGTTTTCTTTGAGCGAGTTCAGGTCTTCGCGCACATCACTGACGTCTGCCGAAAGTTTTTGGCCGAGGTCCGCGATGGTGCCGTCAACGGGCTTGTAGCTTTTATCGGTCTGGATGTTCTGCATATTTCTGTCTCCTCGGGTTTAAATTGAATATCTTGCGTCACTAACCCCTCAGGAACCATAAAGTTCATTGTTATTTAAAGGGTTGAGGGCATTCCGAAAAAAGAGATGGGGGTCATCGGTGAACCGAAGACCCCCATCCCGGGAAGGGTGGAGCGGAGGAGACTTAGACCCTGTGCTCGTCTTCCCATTCTTTCAGCTGTTTTTCCGCTTCGTCGCGCGCGATGCCGTAGTTTTTCTGGATCGTGCCCGCGAGTTTGTTGCGGTCGCCGTTGATGCGCGTCATGTCATCATCGGTCAGATCGCCCCATTTTTCCTGGATGGAGCCTTTGAGTTCGTTCCATTTGCCTTGGATGATGTCTTCATTCATAGGAAATCTCCTTGGATTGAAGTTAGAGAAGGATAAGAGCCGGCCCGCCCCTGTTAAGAAGCAGGCCGGACGCCTTATTCAGCAATGCTTACTTGTGCATTTCTTTGAAGGTGTTGAACTTCGCCGTCTGGTTCTGGCTCAGTTTCAGGTTCACGTTGTCGCCGTCACGGACCAGGCGGCCCGAGTCGAAGTCAACCGCAACCTTGTCACCGCCCATGGCGAGGACTTTGCCGTAGCCGGCGATGATCAGGTCAGCCTTGCCGCCTTTGAGCGACAGGTTGTCGATCGACGCCAGTTTCTTGCCGGCCGGGTCAACGATGTTGCCGTCCAGCAGACCTTTAACGCTGTAGCCGTTCGCCGGGATCATGCGGACGTGTTCTTTGTCCGTTTTGTCGTAGGAGAATTCGGCAACTTTGTCGATGGTCTGTTCGGTAATCGGCATCACAACATCGCCGTCAGCCTGACGCGAAATGATTGCATCGTAGTCGAATGCAGCCAGTTTGCCGCCCATGCCAGCGAAATCGCCGTCTTTCACGACGATCAGTTTCGCGTCGCCATTTGCGTCGAGGATAACGTCTTCGACGGTTGCGATGCGGTCATTGGACTGGTTCACGACGGGCTTGCCGATGATGCCATCAGCGGTCGTGCGCTTGTTGAAGCTGACGTTGGATGCCTTTACTTTCACGTCTTCATCGATGAAGGCAGCTTTAATATCGTCAGCGGTTTCGCGCATGGAAGCAGAAGCGTCTTTCGTAGCTTCGGAGAAATCTTCCTTGGCGGGGGTGTTGTTTTCCTTGCGATCAACGACCGAACCGGTGTCTTTGCCGCGGCTGCCGTAGGATTCGTTCTGGCCGTATTCTTTGTTCATGTCTTTGGCGGTTTCAGCGAGAGCCGGTGCTGCGAACAGCAGGGCAATGGCGGATACTGCGCCGAGCAGGTTGTAGGTTTTCATGGTTGAGTCTCCTTTAAGGTGTTTAGGTAATGATAGTTCAGGGTCGGGTCGCAAACGCAGGCATGTTCAATACGGTTCCTCGACAAAATGGTTGCGTCCTATATATAGTGAATAAAAACAGGTACATCCCATAACACCGGGAACTATCTTTAGCGAACGGCGTTTGCCCACGAGACTTAAACCCCAATGGAGTAATTATAATGAAGACCGGAACCTTTATGCTGACTTGCGCGACTATCGCCCTGCTCAGCCTGCAAGCAACTGCTGAGACCACCATTATTCGTGAACGTGTTGTGGAAGTGCCTGTGGTCGAGTCGACCACCACAACGACGACAACGGGCGGCCCGATCGCGGTTGAATCAACGACCACCACGTCGTCATCAAAAACTTTTACGGAAACGACCGTTGCGCCGACGCGCTTGGCACCCACGACCCGTGCGATCCATTTCGAGGATTTCGACACAAACCACAACGGCATCCTGTCGCTTGCTGAAGTTGGCGAGATGCTGTTCGGCCTTTATGACACTGACGGCAACATGGTGATCGACAACAACGAATACGAACGCCCCGCCGTCCTGACCGTCGCGCCAATGGAAAAGATGACGAAGATCACCTACGACTTCGACAACGACGGCATTGCGGATAAACAGGAAGTCACCTACGAAAAATTCCTGGAATACACCCAGCTGTCGCGTTTCGATAAAAACAACAATGGCCTGTCGCCGCGCGAATTCACCGACAAGCATTTCAACATTGTCGACGTCGATAACAGCAAAGTGATCGAGAAGAAAGAATGGGAAGGCGTTTATAATGAACGTATCGACGCGAAAAACCGCGCCGAAGCCGCCCTGAACAAGTAAACACCAGCCGGAGCCCCTCCACACACACCCTACCCTAAAGCTCTGGCTTAAAACGACCGTCCGGCTTGCCCTAGCCGGACGGTTCTTTTTTGGAACGATCCCATCCACCCCTGCGTTGGATATACGAACAAACAAGGAGAGAAGCTATGAAAGACCAATCCATTATGTCGAAACTGCGCGCACCCATCCTGGGCATCGCGCTTCTGTCGCTCACCGCTTGCAGCGGTATGTCCACCACCCAGCAGCGCACGCTGTCCGGTGCCGGTATCGGCGCAGGCGTTGGTGCTGTTGGCACCGCAATGACTGGCGGCTGCGTTGGCTGTGGCGCTGCGATTGGCGCAGGCGTTGGCGCGGTCGGTGGCTACATCTACGACCAGAACCGAAAAAATCGCGAATAACCTCCTCTCCCTATAGAGGCTGGACAGGCAACAGGCCCGTAGGTTTTCCTACGGGCCTGTTGTTTATTCAGGTTATCGCTTTAGAAATTTAACGGCCGGGGCCGCGTGCCTGTGACGGCGCGGGACGCTGTGCAGGTGCAACCTGCACCACGCCCTTCACCAGCGGAATAGTGGACGCGTCAACATTAACGCCGGTGCGTTGCGTTTCTTCCAGGTAGTTGGGATGATACAGGAAAACGCTGTCAACCGTGTACTGGCCGGTGGCGAAGTTAATGGTATAGGTGTCGCCGTTCCAGATCTTGACAGAGAATACGCCGTCCTCAACATTTCCCTTCACCGTGAATGCACGGACGGCTTCGCCGTTTTCGCGCACGTTCTTGTCGAATTCCCACGCCTGATCGGACATGGCAACGCCGCTGCCAGTGATGGCGGGGGTTTTCATGGGCACCGTCTGTTCCGTGCGCTGCGCCAGCGGCAGCATCTGGAAGCGCGGGCCATCGGGCGTCGTGATTTCCTGACCAAGGCGGCTATAGGTCACGCGCGGGGTGCTGCGCACACCGACCGGCATGAACTCGACGCGCGAACCCGCATGGGGGCCGGACGCCACAAGAAGGCTGATGCCGCCTTTTTCGAACAGGGATACATGCACTGCGAAGTCCGATCCGTATTGCACGGCCTGGCCATTCGCGTTGAGATACGCTTCGCCCGTGCCGACCATGCGGCCGGAGCGGTCGGTTTCCTTGTAAATCTGGATCTGGTCGCGGTAAATCGCGCTTTGCTTGGCGGCGTAGCTTTGCGCCAGCGTGACGCCCGACTGTTCGCTGGGCACCGTTTGTACGGGCGGCTGGTAAGTCTGGGTCTGCTCGGTGCGGGGCGGCACGGGTGCTGCGGGTTTGTCGCTTGCGCTGTTGAAAACGGCGGTGAGGCCGAGAGTTAACACAAGCGCGCCGGTCGCGATGCCGCCACCGATCAGCCATTTCTTGCGCGTCGCGGTTTTGACGACGGCTTCCTTTTGCTCGGCGGCGGTTTCGTCACCGAGACGGATTTTGCCGATGCCTTTATCGTCTTTTTTCTTGGGGTTAAAGTCGAAATCACCCATGTCGCACACTCCTCGAAAGTATTTTTAATTATAATGTCGGCTGTTTCGGATTTTGCGGCGCGGCGGGCTGCACGGGTTTCGGCAGGACGCGGTCGCGGATATACTGTTCGGCCTTGGCAATCTTTGTCGGCAGCGCTTCGATACGGTCCAGCAGGTAAATTGGCGTGCTGGAGCGGATGAAGGCGTCGATCTGTTTTTCCATGGCCGCGGAATAATCCTGCGTATCTTTCAGGGTTTCCTTGAAACCCTGTACGCGCAGGATAAATGCCTGTTTCTTTTCTTCCAGTTCCTTGTCGCGCTTGGTGCCGGGCAGCGACACAGCCGCTTCCGCCAGCGCCTTGTACTGGTATTTTATGTCGAGCAGGTCGAGGTAGTTCAGCAGGTCGTCGATATCGCCCTGCTTGTAAATGCCTTTGCGCTCCAGCGCGTCTTTTTGCGGGCTGTCCTTCAGCATTTCGCGGAAATAAACCAGCGAACGTGCGGAAACAAACAGCATCGCGTTCACATCATCGGGAGTCAGAGGATGGCCGATCTTGCGGTCGAAATAGTTATAGGTCTGCGCTGCATCGGGATTGATCAGCAGGCCCTTGCGCAGTTCCTTGCTTTTCAGGTCCAGTTCTTTGTCCCAGTCGGCTTCATCGACATGGAAGAAACGGAACACGCCGCCAAACAGTTCTTCCTTGGCATCGTTGAACTTGGCGACCTTTTCTTCGGTAAAGAAACCGCTTTTCGCAAGCGCCACCGACAGTTCCTCGCCCGCTTTTGCGGTCGGATCTGCGTAAAAATTCTGCACTTCCGCCAGTTTCACGCCGGCATATTTTACCAGCGTGTCGGCGAACAGCTGCATTTTGCCGAACAGGGCAATCTCGCCAAAGCTCTGCAGGTCGTCTTCCAGCGTCGTTTCGGAGATAAAGATGGGGTCATGCGACGAAATCAATTCGTTCAGGATGTTTTCGCCGCGCAGCCCGTCCTGAAAACGCTCCAGCGCTTCGAGGTCGGATTTCAGGAACTTGCCTGCCTGTGCGGGATAAATATCGGCAATCGCCGCGAGCGTGCCGGTCGTATCGACCAGATAGCCGCGCTTCAGCAGCAGGTTTTTATAGTAATGCTTGCCAAGATCGTCGCGGTCCTGCTTTTCATGCGGCACCGCGCCCTTTGCCATGCGGGAATATTCCCAGACGGCAAGATACTCAACGGCTTTTTCAAACGTCATCGGGCCGTCTTCGCCCTTGCCCAGCACCTTGACCACCTCGACAAGGCGTTCATCCTTGTTGATCTGCACGAGGTATTTGTTGGGCTCTTCCTCCACCAGCATGACATACCATCCATCGCCCTTGCCGGGGGCGGGCGACATGCCCATCCAGGTGATTTTCTGGTCATCGCCATCAGCAGGATAGCCGACCGTCCGGGCATCGATCCGCGCGCGCTTCGCATCCGGCGCAGCAGCGCCGGAAAACTTGTTGCTTACGAGCTTCGGGGACGATTCTAATGCCATGACGGCCGGCTCCTGTTGATTAAACGATTAGGGTTTCGGCGGTTGCGGCTGTTTCATCGCTGCGGTTGCGGCCTGTTCGGCTGCTTCCTGCACCGCGCGGGGAGCGGTCACTTTGCTCGCCGCTTCGCGGAACTTCTGGCCGGCTTCGTCGAGGGCCGCGCGCTGCGCTTCCATCTTCGCGTTGAACTCGGTCATGAACACCAGGTCGTCTTTGATGTCCTGCGTGCGTTTTTCCAGGTGCTGGATCACTTTCACGGGGTCGAGCGTGCCGTGGCCGAATGCCGCACGCGACATTGCCTTGGTCATGTCGGACAGTTTTTGCGACTGTTCGAAAATCTTGTCGCCGAAATCATCCGCCGTTTTCACGGTTTCAGCGATTTCGCTGACCTGAGCTGCGGTAGCAGCTTCAGCGAGGATCGCGGTCCACTGGCCTTGCGAGATGGTCAGGTGGCTGTCGATTTTCAGCTGGCTCATCGCGAGTGCTTCCTGCAGGTCGTCGATGGTTTTCAGCTGCACAAGGCTCGACTTGTGGAACGTGTCCATGTCGGTCACTTTTGCGTTGAGGACGGTTGCCGACAGGCGGATGTTGCGCAGTTCAACCTGTTTCAGGGGGCTGGTCGATGCTTCTTCTTCCAGTTTCGGCAGCACTTCTTCCTTCACCTGGCGGTATTTTTCCAGCGCCGCGCCGACATAGAGGCCGTAATCGGAGTAAGCGGTCAGGCGCGCGTCTTCAAGCGTGTTGAGGTCTTTGATGACGCCGGGGATTTTTGCTTTCGATTCCTCGAGGTCAGCGACCACATCGGCCAGCTGCAGCAGGCTCTTGTCGATTTCGTGACGGATATTGTCCATCGAGGTTTCTTTGCCGCCGCCGATACCGGTGAAGAAGTAGCCGATTTTCTTCACGACATACATGAAAGGGCTTTTCTTGAACGACAGCGCCGCCATTTTCAGATTGCGCTCGACTTTCGCCGAATAGTCGCCAGCGAGTTTGCCAACGGTGTTGAAATCGAAATTTTCCAGTTTTTCCTTGATCTGTGCGAAGCCGCCCAGGAAGGTCGTCGCGTTCTGCGCGCGCTTCACAATGGCTTCGGACGATTCACGCAACACATCGGTCGGTTCTTTGCCGAAAACGGTGATGGTGTTCAGGTCTTTCAGGTCGATGGTCGCGATCAGCTTGTCCATCTTCGCCTTGGTTTCGGGATCCGCCTTGCGGTAATCAACGACATCTTCGTTGAAGGGTTTGCCGGCGGCGCCGCCAAAGGTGTTCGCGATGTTTTTGTTGTCGAGAAGTTCGTTAGACATGTCTTGTGCTTCCTTTTTAGGTTTTGGTTTTATTCAGTTGATTGGTTGGTAATTAATTATCTGCCCGAAATCCCGCGCGAGCCCATGCCGATGCCGGACGAACCACCACGTTGCGTGATGCCGCCGGAACCGATACCGATGGAGGTCGAGGGTGTTTCAGAGATGGAGGGGCCGGAATCATAGGTCGTTGTGGTGGTGCGGCGCGCAACGCTGTCGAACTGCTCTTGCAGGCGGGCGCGCTCGCGTGCGGCCTCTGCTTCGCGGCGCAGGCGCTCGATTTCAGCCAAGCGGCGCTGTTCGGCGCGGTATTCTTCCAGCTTGCTCGAAATCTTGCTTTCCAGCCCGCTGAGGTCAGCGATCAGCTGCACTTCGCCGGGGCGGATGGAGGTGACTTTGTCGACGCTTGCCTTGACGCTGTCATAGGGTGCGTTCGGCGACGACTGGAAGGTTTCGATGGTGTCGCTGGCGCCGTTGATGGCGGCAGCGGCGGTACGGCCGCTGCGGGCGGCTTTGTCGATGCCGCTTTTCAGCGTGTCGAAGTCATACGAGATATGTTCGGTGCCAACTTCGTCAATTGCGTCGCGGAACGTATCGAGCGGAGATTGGAGGCTGGTCAGCGTCGCCTGGGCATTTTTGTAATGCGTATTGGCGAGGGTTTCGAGCGGCGCGAGGCTCGCGACCTTCAGCGCGTTTAGCGCGATCTGGTCCGCTTCCGCACCCGGCACTTCCGACAGAAGGTTGCGCACAAAACGCGCGCTTTTGGACACCAGGTCGAGGACGAGGCCGCCGATATCGCGTGCAATACCCTGCGAGCCGCGATAGGTGCGGTCCAGCGTCGACATACGGTTGCCGATCGCGCTCAGGTTGTCGTATTCGGCCTGTTTCGTCGCCTGTTCGCCCTGCAGTTTCTTTTCGTTCTTGCGGCGGTCGGCGATTTCCAGCGCGTCGTCATAGTAGTTGCCGAAATTTTTGTTGTATTCGCTGACGACCTTATAAGCGCGGTGCGGGCCGCGATAGCCGACGAGCCACAGCAGGAAACGGCCAACGCCTTTCCAGCCGAATTTGGAATAGTTGTCGTAGCTGTCCTGATTGATCTGCAGCTTGGGCTTGTCTTTATATTGTTCGTTGTGTTTCTTGATCTTGCCCGAGGTGACGTCGAACTGGGCGATTTCGGGGGAGATTTCGGCGAGAGCGGAAGCGATAAGGTCGATGCCTTCCTTCACTTCGGCGGCCTTGTGCGCCACTTCCTGACGCGTGCCCCATTTTTCTTCGAGGCTAGCGCGTTCCTTGCGGTTGTCTATATCCTTCTGCACCCAGTCGGCGACGACAGCGGTGAAGTTATAGCTTGCGCCGTCATCTTTCGACGCGCGGGTCAATGCCGCGTAACGGTCGGCATCATCGGCGCGCACGATGGCACGGACGCCGGCGCTCAAGCCTTCGGATGCTTTTTGTTTATCGCTGGCGACGTTCTTGGCGGTTGCGGTCAGCAGGTCAACCACAGCGTCCTGCGTGCGGATCAGCACCTGCAGTTCGACATTGGCTTCGTTGATGGAGAGACGGTTATCAAAGCTGTTATACATCGGTATGTCCTGTAAAATGGCTTTCGGGAGTTGTCATATATTCAAATCCGAGCCCGACTTCTAGGTAGAATCTGCCTTTATGTCAATGCCCCATTCCGTTTACATGATGTTCAAGAATTAACGCACTGATTATGAATGCTATTATTTTATAAATTTGAAAGGATTGGCTGGTATAAAATGGTGATGTCTCGGGATTCGCATAACAGCCATGAAAATCGTCATTAAAATCGGCACCCAGGCCATTCTGGCCAGCGACGGCACGCTTTTGAAAAGCGCGATGCCCGCCTTGGTGCGTCAGGTTGTCTCATTGCAACAGGCAGGGCACGAAGTTGTGCTGGTCAGTTCCGGCGCTGTCGCATCGGGTCGTCGTGTCGCGCGCGAAAGCCTGAACCGTGATTACGGCAGCACGCTGGGCGAGAAGCAGGTGCTGGCAAGCCTCGGCCAGCCGGAATTGATGCAGGCCTATGCGAAACTGTTCCGCCCGCACGGCGTGGCGGTCGCGCAGCTGCTGCTGACCAAACAGGATTTCTTGACCCGCAAACATTATTTGAACATCGCGCGCCTGCTGCGTGAAACGCTGGCAGCGGGGAATATCCTGCCGATCATCAACGAGAATGACAGCGTCGCGGTCGAGGAATTGATGTTCACAGATAATGATGAACTGGCTGGGCTGATCGCCGCGCAGCTGAACGCCGACAAGCTGCTGATTTTGACAAGCGTCGAAGGCGTTTATGACCGCAATCCCGATGAGGCCGGCGCCACGATTATTCCCGTGATCGACCCCGAAAAGCACGGCTGGCCCAAGGTTTCGGCCGCGAAATCCGCACTGGGGCGCGGCGGCATGGCGAGCAAGCTGGGGACGGCGCGCAAGATGTCGGATGTCGGCGTTACGACGCATATCGCCGCGATGAAAGTGAAGGATGTGCTGCTGCGCATCGTCGCGGGCGAACAGATCGGCACGGCCATCCTGCCGCGCAAGAAGAAATCAAACCTGAAAAAATGGATCGCCTTTGATTCCGGCCGTAAAAGCGGCGTGATCCGCGTTAATGCGCAACTATACGCGCTGTTGAAGGACGGCGGGCGCGTGATGAGCCTGCTGCCCGTCGGCATCAAATCCTTCACCGGCACGTTTGAAAAAGGCGATATGATCGAAATCGCCGATCCCGACGGACATAAAATCGGCGTCGGCATTGCGCGCTATAACGCCGAGAAGCTTCGCGAACATCTGGGCCAGAAAAACCGCCCCGAATTTATCCATTACGACCATCTGCATATCAACACGGCGGAATTGCGCCATGACTGATGTCACCACGCAGCTGCAGGCCGCCCGCAACGCCACCTATGCACTGGCCGCGCTGGATGACGCGAAACGCAACAGCGTGTTGCAAACCCTGTCGGAAATACTGCTGGCCGATCAGGCGCAAATACTGGCGGAAAACAAAAAAGACCTTGCAGTGATGCCGAAGGACGACCCGCGCCATGACCGCCTGCAATTAACGCCGCAACGACTGGCAGGCATTGCCGCCGATATTAAAACCGTGGCCGCCCTGCCCTGCCCGCTGGGTCAGGTACAGCTGGAACGCGACATGCCGAACGGGCTGCATATCGAACGCATCGCCGTGCCGCTGGGCGTGGTCGGTGTTATCTATGAATCACGCCCGAATGTGACGGTCGATGTATTTGCGCTGTGCTTCAAGGCAGGCAACGCCTGCGCGCTGAAAGGCGGCAAGGAAGCGCATCACAGCAACGCCGCGCTGATGGACTGCATTACCAAGTCGCTGGCGAAGCATGGCATCGAGGCTGGTGCTGCCTGCCTGTTGCCTCCCGAACGCGCCGCTGCCGAAACCCTGATGAATGCGACCGGATTGGTGGATGTGTTGATCCCGCGCGGCAGTCAGGGGTTGATTGATGCCGTGCGTAAAAATTCACGCGTGCCCGTGATCGAAACCGGTGCTGGTATCGTCCATACTTATTTCGACGCCACCGGCGATGTCAAAAAAGGCCAGAAGATTATCCACAACGCCAAGACCCGCCGGGTGAGCGTCTGCAACGCGCTGGATACGCTGGTTGTGCATGAAAGCCGCGTTCCCGACCTTTATGATCTTGTGGCATCGATGGCATCCAAGGATGTGGAAATATTTGCGGATACAGAAGCTTATAAATCTCTGAAGGGGAAATACCCCGAAAAACTGCTGCATCCCGCGACAGACGAAAGCTTCGGCTGCGAATTCCTGTCGTATAAGATGTCGGTCAAGACCGTACCCTCGCTGGACGCCGCGTTAGCGCATATCCGCGACCATTCGTCACGACATAGCGAGGCGATTGTTTCGGAACATAAACCCTCCATCGACCGTTTTCTGGCCGAAGTCGATGCAGCAGCCGTCTATGCCAATGCCTCGACCGCCTTTACCGATGGCGGGCAGTTCGGCATGGGAGCGGAAATCGGCATAAGCACACAAAAATTGCACGCGCGCGGCCCCATGGGGCTGGAGGCACTGACGAGTTACAAATGGGTGGTACGGGGCGATGGCCAGACACGGGAATAAACTGCGCGCGAATGAACAGATAGATACGCTTGCGCCGCTTTCCGCAAATATCCGCCTGCTGGGCGGCATATTGGGCGAGACGATCATCCGTTTCGAGGGCAAGAAGATCTTCAATAAGGTCGAAGCGCTACGCCGCCTGTCGCAAAAAAGCCGTCTCGGCGACAAAAACGCGGCCAAAGCGATCGAGAAAGAATTGCAGGGCCTGTCGCATGCGGAAAAATATAAAATCGCGAAGGCCTTTACTGAATTCCTGCGCCTTGCGAACCTGTGCGAACAGGTCCACCGCATCCGCCGCCGCAACGATTACCGCCGCGAGGGCAAGGATGCGCAACGCGCGTCGCCCTATGAAACCTTCGAGCGGCTACGCAAGCGCGGTATATCCGAAAAGACGATCCATGACGCCATGCGCGACGTCCAGATCGAACTGGTACTGACCGCGCACCCGACCGAAGCCATGCGCCCGCAAGCCGTGCGTGCCTATCGCGACCTGTCCATTTCGCTACTGAAGCTCGACACCGGCCAGCTTGCGCCGTACGAGCAGGAAGTGGAAATGCGCAACATCAATTCCATCGTCACGCAAATGTGGCTGTCGGGCGCAGTACGCGAACGCAAACCGACGCCCGTCGATGAAGCCCGCTATGGGCTTGAGGTGGCGGAGCGTATTTTGTGGCGCGCCATACCCGACTTCCACAACCTGATGAGCGCGGCGTATAAGGACTGCGTGGGGGATATGTCGCAGCTCCATCCCCGCCCCATCCGCTTCGGTACATGGATGGGCGGCGACCGCGACGGGCATCCCGGCGTCACCGGAAAAATCACGCGCAAAGTGTTGCGCGAGGCATCATCCGCCGCCACGAAACGCTACCTGATCGCGCTGGAAAATCTGCGCGAAACTTTTGCCTTCGACAAGGACAAGGCGAGCGCGGATATCCAGAAATTCTGCCTTGCGAAAATCCACGAAGCGGAGGTGCGCCTGCGCGCTTTCCGCCGCGACCTGACCGGGCTGACGCGCAACGAATTGCTGGCGATTTTCTACGAGATGCAGGCCTATCTGGCGAAACATAAGGCCGATGCACTCGGCCGCGTGGCTTTGCAGGAATTGATCTGGCGCGTGCGCGTCTTCGGGCTTTGCTTCCTGAAAATGGATATCCGGCAGAGTTCAGACCGTCATGCATCTGCGGTGGATGAGATATTGGGCGATGCTTACGCGGGCGCCGATCCAACGAAGAAAATAAAATTGCTGGAGAAGGCACTACGAAGCCGAAAAACGATTTTGCCACAGAAGATGACCGCCGCGACTGCCGAGGTGCTGGACACCTTGCGCGCCTACAACGAATTTCCCGATGAATTTTTCGGCCCGTATATCATTTCGATGGCGGAAAGCGTGCAGGATATTCTTGGCGTCCAGTTCCTGATGAAAGCGGCTGGCGTGAGGCAGAATGTGCCGATCAGCCCCCTGTTCGAAACACCCGCATCCCTGAAAAATGCCTGCAATGTGATGGAGGCGCTGTACCGCCTGCCCATTTACCGCAAACATGCGGGAAAAGAACAACAAATCATGGTCGGTTATTCCGATTCATCGAAGCGCGGCGGGTATCTGGCGGCAGCATGGGAAATTTACGGGTTGCAATCATCGCTGCTGGCGATCGGAAAAAAACACAACCTTCACACCACCTTCTTCCACGGCCGTGGCGGCAGTGTGGCGCGCGGCGGCGGCCCTATTGAAACGGCGCTGCTGGCCCTGCCCCGACCCCTCGAGACCAAAAGCATCCGCGTGACCGAACAGGGGGAGGCGATTGATTCAAAATTCGGCCTGCCCGCCGTCGCTGAGCGCACGATGGAGCTTTATCTATCCGGTTTTCTGGAAGCCGTCCTGTCGAAACCGCAGAAACGCAACCCTGCATGGGATAAGACCATGCAGCGCTTGGCCGACACTTCCGAGAAAGCGTTCCGCAAAACCGTTTATGAAACGCCCGATTTCATGGCGCATTTTTCGCAGCTGACGCCTGCGCCCGAACTGGGCTTGCTGAAAATCGGCAGCCGTCCGGGCCGCCGCAAAAAAGGCGGGGGGCTGGAAAGCATGCGGGCGATCCCGTGGGTTTTCGGCTGGACGCAATCGCGCACGATGCTGCCCGCATGGCTGGGGATTGGCGATGCGCTGGCGGCAGAAATCGACAACGGCAACCTGAAAATGCTGCGCGATATGTACCGCAACTGGCCGTTTTTTCAGGCCGTCACCGACCTCGTTGAAATGGTTGTTGCCAAGGCCGATGAGCAAATTACGCGGTATTATTCCGGCCTGCTGGTCGAGCCGTCATTGCAATACCTGACCGAAGAATACCTGCAACGCCTGCAAACCACGGCAGAAATGCTGCGCAAGGTGACGGGGCGCGAGGAATTGCTGGAAAAGACGCCTGTGCTGTCACGCTCCATCCGCATCCGCACGCCCTATGTCGATGTCTTGAACATCCTGCAGGCACATTTGCTGAAAGAATACCGCGCGCTGGCGCATCCGCCGCAAGACCTCAAGAAAACGCTGGCGCTGACGATCGGTGGCATTTCGGCAGGCATGCGGAATACGGGATAGTTATTTCAGATATTCATTTCAGTTTGCCGCGGCAGATTTCATACAGCATGATACCGGCCGACACTGCCAGATTGAGGGATTCCGCCCCGCCTGCCATCGGAATTTTCACGAGCGTCGAGCAAGCCGCAGCCGCTTCCTTCGACAGCCCGTTTGATTCACTGCCCATCAGCAGCAGGACCGGCGACGTGTAATCGGCGGCGCGGTAATCGGTCGTCGTTTGCAGATGCGTGCCGATAACGCGGCCCTTCCAGTTTTTGCGCCACTCCAGAAATTCCGGCAGCGTGCCTTGCGCAACCGGCACACGCGCGAAGGAGCCCATCGTGGCGCGCACGGCTTCGGGCGACCAAGGATCGCAGGTATCGCCCAGCAGCAGCACGCCATCGGCCTTTACGGCATCGGCGGTGCGAATAATGGTGCCAAGGTTGCCGGGGTCGCGTATCCCCTCCAGCCCCACCCAGAAACCGGTGGCGACAGATGCAATGGCGGCCGTTTTCAGCTTGAAGGCCCCGATCACCGCCTGCGCGTTGTCGCGCTGGGTGATGCGGCTGAGCAGGTCGTCGGTCAGCTCTAAGGTTTCCTTGGCGCGCCCCGCCAGTCCTGCGGCATCACGTCCACCACGGGGGGAATAGGCTAAAGTATCAAGGGTAAAGCCACCCGCCAGTGCGTCCTGCACATGGCGCAGGCCCTCGACGAGGAAAACCCCCTCTTCATCCCGGTACTTCTTGGCCGATAACGACCGCAGCCGCTTGACGGCGGGGTTGGCGGCGCTGGTGATTGTTTTTCCGATTTCGGCCATGTTTTCTTCACTGTTTCAAGCTATTACACCATGCCGCGTGGCATCGCGCAACGCCGGACGGATGCTTAAATCCTTCCCCTTTGGCGTCGTTTATGCCATAACCATCAGCCTGAAGGATAAGGATTCATGCTCACCATCAACAACCTGACATATAAAGTAGGATCGCGCACGCTGATCGAGGATTCCAGCGTGAACGTCATGGATGGCTGGAAGGTCGGCCTGATCGGTCAGAATGGCACCGGCAAATCCACCCTTTTCAAGCTGATCGCGGGCGAGCTGCATGCCGATGCCGGCACCATCAGTCTGTCGCAGCGCCAGCGTTTCGGCATGGTGCGTCAGGATATCGAGGATACCGAAACGCCGCTGATCGAAATGGTCGTAAACGCGCACGAAGAAATGTCCGCGCTGATGAAGGCGACCGAGACCGAAGAAGACCCCAACAAACTCGGCGACATCTACGCCCGCCTGATCGAGCTGGACGCCTATGCCGCGCCGTCGAAGGCGGCGATACTGCTGACCGGCCTCGGATTTAAAGACCACCAGTTGTACGAGCCGTTTTCGTCATTCTCCGGCGGCTGGCGCATGCGCGTCGCGCTGGCGGCGGCGCTGTTTGTCGAACCCGATTTCCTGCTGCTCGACGAGCCGACCAACCACCTGGATCTCGAAGCAATCATGTGGCTGGAAACCTATCTTGCAAATTATCCGCATACGCTGATGGTCATTTCGCACGACCGCGAATTGCTGAACAAATGCATCGACCATGTCATCCATATCGACAAGCAAAAACTGGTCGCCTATACCGGCAACTATGACACCTTCGAGCGTGAACGCGCCGCCAAGCTGGGCGTGCAGCAGAAAATGTTCGAAAAGCAGCAGGCGCAGCGCGCGCATATGCAAGCCTTTGTCGACCGCTTCCGCGCCTCCGCCGCCAAGGCCGCACAGGCGCAGAGCCGTATCAAGGCGTTGGAGCGCATGGATCTGGTTGATGAAGTGATGATGGAGCGCGCCGTGCGTTTCACCTTCCCCTCGCCTGAAAAACTGTCGCCGCCGCTGATCGCCATCCGCCATGTGGATGTAGGTTATACCGAAGGCAAGCCGATCGTTCGCAAGATCCACGAAAACATCGATACCGATGACCGCATCGCCTTGCTGGGCGCGAACGGTAACGGTAAATCGACAATGATGAAGCTTATCGCCGGAAAACTCAGCCCCATGCAAGGCGAGATGGTGCGGTCGGGCAAGCTGCGCATCGGTTACTTCTCGCAGCACCAGACCGAGGAACTGGACGTCAATTCGACGCCGTTCCAGGAAATGGCGCGCCTGACGAAGCAGAAAACCGGCGATTACAAAGAACATATCGTCCGCGCTGTACTAGGCGCGTTCGGTTTCTCGAAAAACCTTGCCGACAACCCGATCAGTTCGCTCAGCGGCGGTGAAAAAGCACGCCTGCTGTTCGCCTTCATGAGCTTTGACAAGCCGCACCTGTTGCTGCTCGACGAGCCGACCAACCATTTGGACATGGAAGCCCGCGAAGCGCTGGTGCAGGCGCTGAACAATTACGACGGCGCAATCGTCATCGTCAGTCACGACCCCATCATGGTAGAGCGCGTGGCCGACCGTTTGTGGCTGGTGAAGGACGGCGCATGCCAGAACTTTAACGGCGACCTTGACGATTACCGCGACTTCATCCTGAAATCCCGCCGCGAAGAGCGCAAGGAAGAAAAGGAAAAGCGCGCGAAGGAAGCCAAGGAAACGAAAACCGTCTCCGGCCCCTCGCCCAAGAACGACAAGAAAGTCGCCGACGCCGAAAAGGCGGTCGAGAAACTGTCGAAAGAGAAAGAACGTCTGGAAGGCCTGATGGCGCTGCCGGAATATTACAACAACCCGCAGAAGATCAAGGAAACCAAGGCGACCTACGCCACCGTCATGAAGGACCTTGAAAAACAGGAAGCCATCTGGCTGGAGGCGCAGGAAGCGCAGGAACAGGCAGCCGGATAATGGCAAGCGTTGCCGTCATCGGCGGCGGCCCCGCGGGATTGATCGCGGCGGAGAAGCTCGCAGAAGCCGACATCAGCGTTACGGTATACGACCGCAAACCTTCGCTGGCCCGCAAATTCCTGATGGCAGGGCGCGGCGGGTTGAACCTTACTCATTCCGAAGACCTTACAAATTTCTTGGCGCGGTATGGCAGCGCCGAAAAACACCTCACGCCCTTTATCAACGCCTTCACGCCCACCGCCCTGCGCGAATGGTGCGAAGGCTTGGGCGAACCCGTTTTTACAGGCTCCAGCGGGCGCGTATTCCCTAAAAGCATGAAAGCCTCACCGCTGCTTCGCGCATGGCAGTTGCGCCTTGCCAAACTGGGCGTCGAACTCCGGCTGCAGCGCGACTGGCGCGGCTGGAACGACAAAGGCGCGCTGGTTTTCACCAACACCGATGGCGCGGAAGAAACCGTATCGCCCGATGCTACTTTGCTTGCACTCGGCGGCGCATCATGGCCACGCCTTGGCTCGGATGGCAGCTGGACGAAATACCTTGCCGACAAAAAAATCGCTATCAGCCCACTGCGCCCGTCAAATTGCGGCTTCACAGTGAAATGGTCGGATATTTTCCGCGCGAAATATGCCGGTCAGCCACTGAAACCTGTTGCGCTGTTGTTCAATGGGCAGCGCGTTGCAGGCGAAGCGATGCTCGCCGCCAAAGGCATCGAAGGCGGGGCGATTTATGCGTTGTCGTCGCCTTTACGCGAAGCCATTGCGGCGAACGGCAGCGCGGTTCTGCATATCGACCTGAAACCCGGCCTTGACGAGCCGCAACTTGCCGACCGCCTGTCAGCGCCCCGCGGCGGCCGCAGCCTGTCGAACTTCCTGCGGCAGGAAGCGGCGCTGTCGCCCGCTGCCATCGGATTGCTGCAGGAAAACCAGTCGGCGAAAAACATGGCCGCACCTGAACTTTCCGCACAGATCAAATCATTCCCTGTTACCCTCACCGGCACTTTCGATATCGACCGCGCCATTTCAAGCGCGGGCGGCATTGTCTGGCACGAAGTCGATGAAAACTTAATGCTGCGCCGTCAGAAAGGCGTCTTCGCCGCAGGTGAAATGCTGGACTGGGAAGCGCCGACAGGCGGATATTTGCTGCAGGCCTGTTTCAGCACCGGGGTCGGTGCGGCGAACGGTATCCTGTTGTTTTTAAATAACAAATAACCTATCATCCGCTAAGGCCTTGGGTTGTAAGGACTTATTTACCCTTTTGGGCGACAATAGGTATATCGCGGCTGAGTCGCAATGCCGCAAAAACAATGATTTAGCTTCAAAAGAAGAAAATGTCCCTCCTGCGCCCCGCGAAGTCTGCACACAGTATCCGGATTATGCGTTTCGGCTTAATCGCCATGCTGGCATTGAGCCTGCAGGCCTGCGCCGGCAGCGCGCCCGTGCCAGGCGGTACGGAGGCGGTGAACCAGCCCTATTTTACCTCAGGCAACGACCTGAAGGGACGCGTTGAAAAACTCAGCCCCGGCATGAGTGAAGACGAGGTGATGGGCACGCTTGGCATCAAGAAAGTACAGATGACGCTGCTGGACCGCATCGGCATCCGCAAGGCCCTGTTCGGCGGCGAAAACGCGCCCCTGCCCGGCACACCGGAAGAACAGATGGAAATTTACACGATCATTCAGGAAAGCACCGGCTATAAGCTTGATTTCAAGGATATCTACCGCAAGCACGGCTTTTCCTCCCCCATCCGTATGCAGACGGATGAAAAAGGCGTCAATTACAGCGTCACGATGGTTTTCCATGACGGAGCCTTGCTGGAAAAACCTGTCCTGTCGGGCGGCCCGATCAATGATACGGACAGCACGACGATCTTCGACTTCCTGAACCCCGGCACCGCAATCAGCCTCATCAAGTAAGCGCCTATGATGCTTTTGGGCAACAAGGCGGCCCGCCTGCGGCATAACCGACACAACATTCTTGTGATTTTTCCGGAAAACAGCAAATATTCGGGGTAAGAATCATCTCCATTCCCTCTGGATTGCCCTCATGTTCGCCGATGCCCCCTCCACTACCACATCCTACAAGCGGGTGCCCCGTACACCGGATACGCCGTTTGCGTTTATCCGCTATGTGCTGAAGCATTGCTCGGTTGCGATGAAATGGCGCGCGGTGATCGCGGTCTTGTTCGAAATCAGCGCGACCATCTGCGACACGATGGTGACCTGGGTGCTTGGCCGCATCGTGGGCGTCATATCGAATGGCGGTCCCGACCTTTGGAAAAATGTCGCTTTCGAGCTGGGCCTGCTGGCAGGCCTGTGGACGATCCGCAACGCGTCGTATCGCGGCCGCGAATGGATGGAGCGCATTTATGTGCCCGAGCTGCTGAACACCACACGCACGCTGCTGTTCGCGCGCCTGATCCAGCAAAGCCAGTCTTTCCTGCATGCAAATTTCGCGGGCGTTCTGGCGAACCATGTGCGCCGTGCAGGCGACGTCATCAGCTCGTTGCGCGATAAAGTGCAGTACAACATCATGTCGCTGCTGGTACGCTTCATCACCGGTGGCGTGCTGCTATGGAGCATCACGCCGCTCTTCGCGCTGTTCGTGCCTGCCTTCATCGTCGTCGGCATCATCTGCGCCGTGCTGACCGCGCCGAAATGGACGGCATTGTCCGCCAGCCACGCCGAAAAATCGTCTCGCCTGACGGGCTATATCGTCGACAGCACGACAAACCTGTCAATCGTGCAGCAAAACGTCGGCTGGCGCGAGGAACTGTCGCGCCTCGATATCGCACAGGACGAAATGACGGAGACGTTCCGCGCCCGCTACCGTTACGTCAGCATTTTCTGGGGCACTTTCGACTTGATCATGACCTTCTTCCTCTGCGGTTTCATGGCGCTTGTGGTCTATGGCTGGCAGCAGGGTCAGGTGAACACCGCCCAGCTGGCGATGACCGTCGGTCTTGCCATGAACATGTTCGGCGCGCTTGCCGGCACGGTCAGCTTGCTCAGCCAGAAATTCGACGATGTCGGTATCTTGCAGGAATCCTTGCAGAAAATTTCCACGCCGCTCAGCGTTATCGACAAGCCGGAGGCGCTTGATCTGAACATCTCCAAAGGGGAAATCGAGTTCCGCAATGTCGACTTCAGCTATGTGCCCGGCCAACCGGTTTTCACGGGCTTGAACCTTAAAATTCAGGCGGGGCAAAAGGTAGGCTTCGTCGGCGTCAGCGGCGCGGGCAAGACGACCATCTGCCAGATCCTGCTGCGCGCTTACGACGTGCAGGGCGGCGGCATTTTCATCGACGGCCAGAACATCGCCGAGGTGACGCAAGACAGCCTGCACGCCGCCATCTCGGTCATCCCGCAGGAACCGGTGCTGTTCCACCGCACGCTCGGCGAAAACATCCGCTACGGCCGCCCCGATGCGACGCCTAAGGATGTGGAGGCCGCCGCGACGGCCGCCGAAGCTCTGGGCTTCATCGCGACCCTTCCGAAAAGTTTCGATACGCTTGTCGGCGAGCGCGGCGTGAAACTATCGGGCGGGCAGCGCCAGCGCATTGCGATTGCGCGCGCGATCATCAAGGACGCGCCGATTCTTGTGCTCGACGAAGCCACCTCCGCCCTCGACAGCGAAACCGAAAAGGCGATCCAGATTGCCATGACGGAGGCCATGAAGGGCCGCACGACCGTCGTGATCGCCCACCGCCTGTCGACGCTCAGCCATATGGACCGCATCGTCGTGATGGAGCGGGGCCGCGTGATCGAGGATGGTTCGTTCAGGGAATTGCTGGAGAAAAACGGCATTTTCGCGCGGCTATGGAACATGCAAGCCGGCGGATTCCTCCCCGACCAGATGCCGATCGCGGTTTAACCGCTTAGGTTTTCGGGGTTTCATCCATCAGCGCGCGGACAAGCGCGTCATGCTTGCTCTGGTAATAACGCGCCGCGTCGTCCAGTTGCTGGCTTGTCGTTTTGCGATAGTTGTCTTTTTCCTGCGTCAGTTTTTCGGCCGCGTCGGGTGCCGGTTTTTGCGCATGGCGCATCAGCGCCTGGAACAACGGGTTATCATCATAAAGCGAGCTTGCCGTGCCGCCCTCTTTCTGGTCGTCATGCATGCGACGGCGGTCTTCAGGGTCCAGAGCCGCAATGCCAGCGCCATAAGCACCATCGAAGCCGTGTCCGCGCTCGACGCCGCCGCCTTCGCCGGCAAAGATGCCGTCCACATCCTGCTGCAAGTCCCCGCCCGTGAAGTCAATCCCGCGCACGGTCGTCAGGATGTAATTGTCCAGCAAGCCAAGCTCGCCAAATCCCTGCGGAAGTCCGTTATCATCCTTCGGCTGCGGGGGAACCTCGTCGGGCTGTACGAATTCGTTGGTATCCAGCAGGTCAAATGTGAAGGTTTCCTGATAGGTATATTCGCCGTCGAAAGCCTGAAGGGTGACGGTATAGGATTTAATCGGCGTCGTTTCATAATCAAGCATCGCATTCACGACCAGGTCATTGCCGTTAATGGCGAAGATCGAGGGTGAGCCGACGAAGCTCCAGGTAAACGTCGCGTTGTCCGGATCGACCGCGTTCAGGAAACTCAAATGCCAGCCGAGCGGCGCATTCTCCGGGAAATAGGTGCGCGTGACGATGATATCCGAAGGCGGGTCATTGACGGGCGTAACTGTAATGACGAAATTTTCGGAGGGCAGGACCGTCGTGCCGTCGCGCAGCGCGAAGCGGAAGCTGTCGGCAATCGTCTCGCCGCCGTCATGCGTATACTGGATAAGGCCCGCCGCCAGTTCCGCTTGCGTGAATGACGTGATTGTCGCACCGGGGTTGGTCGTCAGCTCAAGGCGGCCATGCAGCGGCTGCTGGGTGATCGTATAGATAATATTGGCATCCGGCGTATCGACATCGGTCGCGCTCAGCTGCGCGGTCGTGATACCGACGGTGCCGCCTTCCAACAGCGTTACGCCGGTATTCGCCACCACCACGGGCGGATCGTCAACGGCTGTCACATCGATCGTGATCGTGTTCGGCGTTGCATCGAAATCAACACCGCCATTTGCCGTGCCGCCGTTATCCTGCACCTGGAAGTCGAAGGAAGCGTAAGAAGCACCGTTGTCGTTCAGCGCCGACAGGAAGGCAAGGCGGCCCGCCGCAATATCAGCCGCGCTGATCACCTGACCAGCCGTCACTGCAACGCCGTTCAACGTCAGGCTACCGTTCAGGGGCAGCGTATTGATGGTCACCGACAACAACGTGTTCGCCGGGCTGTCAAGTACATCCGTCAGGCCGAAATTCGACGCGGTAAACACATGCGGTATGTCTTCCAGCGTTGTGATGGTACGGTCGGTACCGGAGGGCGCGTCGTTGATGCGTGTCACGTCGATCTGGATACGGTTCGGCGTCTGGTCGAGGTCGAAAGCACCGTTAGCCGTGCCGCCATCGTCCTGCAGCTGGAAGGTAAAGCCGGAATAATTTGTGCCCGCGCCATTCGCAACAGGCGTAAAGACCAACAGCCCTGCTGCGACATCGGCAGGATCAATGAACTGCCCTGCCGTCACGGCAATGCCGCTCAGCGTCAGGCTGCCGCCAGCGGGCAGCGTCGTGATGCGGATCGCCAGAAGATTATTGACCGGCGTATCGTTCGGGTCGCTGAAGGTGAAATCCGACATCGCGAAGGCGTAGGAAGAATCCTCCAACAGCGAGACCGTTGCATTCGCGCCCGCGGGCGCGTCGTTGACGGAGGTGACGTCGAAGGTT